>NZ_CM174458.1:0-3734886 GCF_057838005.1 Luteimonas sp. KH_071
ATGGATGCCTGGCCCCGCTGCCTTCAACGCCTCGAAGCCGAGTTTCCGGCCGAGGATGTCCACACCTGGCTCAAGCCGCTGCAGGCCCAGGCCGACGACCGCTCGACCGTGCTCTACGCGCCCAATGCCTTCGTCCGCGACGAAGTACAGGCGCGCTACATGCCGCGTATCCGCGAGCTGCTGGCGCATTTTGCCGGCGTGGAGGAGGTGAGCCTGCAGGTCGGTTCGATGCCGCGCGCCGTGCCGCCACCGGCTGCAACCGGACTGTCGGGTGGCGATGCGCGGGCCGTGCCCGCCGCGCCGATCGAAGCCTTCGGCGGCAACATGGACAGCCACTACACCTTCGACAACTTCGTCGAGGGCCGCAGCAACCAGATGGGCCGCGCCGCCGCCTGGCAGGCCGCGCTCAAGCCCGGCGACCGCGCCCACAACCCGCTGCTGCTGTATGGCGGCACGGGTCTGGGCAAAACCCATCTGATGTTCGCCGCCGGCAATGCCATGCGCCAGGCCAATCCCCGTGCCCGCGTGCTGTACCTGCGGTCGGAGGAGTTCTACAGCGCGTTCTTCCGCTCGATCCAGGAAAAGACCTCGGACCAGTTCAAGCGCCAGTTCCGCCAGATCGACGCGCTGCTGATCGACGACATCCAGTTCTTCGCCGGCAAGGACCGCACCCAGGAAGAGTTCTTCCACACCTTCAACACGCTGTTCGACAGCAAGCAGCAGATCATCATGACCTGCGACCGCTATCCGCGTGAGGTGGAAGGCCTGGAGCCGCGGCTCAAATCCCGCCTGGCCTGGGGCCTGTCGGTGGCGATCGATCCGCCCGATTTCGAGACCCGCGCCGCCATCGTGCTGGCCAAGGCCGCCGAGCGCGGCACCCAGGTGCCCGACGACGTGGCGTTCCTGCTGGCCAAGAAGATGCACTCGAACGTGCGCGACCTCGAAGGCGCGCTCAATACGCTGGCCGCACGCGCGAACTTCATGGGCCGGGCGATCACCGTCGAGTTCGCCCAGGAAACGCTGCGTGACCTGCTGCGCGCCCAGCAGCAGGCGATCAGCATGTCCAACATCCAGAAGGTCGTGGCCGACTACTACGGCCTACAGATCAAGGACCTGCTCTCCAAGCGCCGTACGCGGTCGCTGGCGCGTCCGCGTCAGGTGGCGATGGCGCTGTCCAAGGAACTCACCGAACACAGCCTGCCCGAGATCGGTGAGGCCTTCGCGGGCCGTGACCACACCACCGTGCTGCATGCCTGCCGGCAGATCCGCACCCTGATCGAAAGTGACGGCAAACTCCGCGAGGACTGGGACAAGCTGATCCGTAAACTCAGCGAGTAAGCTGTGCATTGCCGGGGCCTGTACAACACGGGGACCGGAGGTGGAGAGCCTGTGGACAACTTTGGGGGTCAAAAGTTGTCCACAGCTTGATCCACTACTCCACACCCCACTGTCCACCGGGTTTGGATGTCAGAAAAACGTAATCGATTCAGCGGCTTGCAGTAGATACCAACCGATTTTGGCCTTACCCAGCACCACCATTTTTAGATTTATATCCTTTTTATAAAAGCACGGGACAAGGGGATAACACCGACATGCGTTTCAGTCTCCAACGCGAAACACTGCTCAAGCCGCTGGCCCAGGTCGTCAACGTCGTCGAGCGCCGCCAGACCCTGCCCGTGCTGGCCAACCTGCTGGTCCAGGTCCAGGACGGCCAGCTGTCGTTGACCGGTACCGATCTCGAAGTCGAGATGGTCTCGCGCCGTGCGGTCGACGATGCACAAGACGGCGAGACCACGATTCCGGCACGCAAACTGTTCGACATCGTTCGCGCACTGCCCGACGGCAGCAAGGTCGTGATCTCCCAGGCCGGCGAGAAAATCACCGTGCAGGCCGGTCGCAGCCGCTTCACGCTCTCGAGCCTGCCGGCCGGGGACTTCCCGTCCGTGGACGAGGTCGAAGCCACCGACCGGATCGCGGTGCCGGAAGCCGCGCTCAAGGAACTCATCGAGCGCACCGCATTCGCGATGGCGCAGCAGGACGTCCGGTATTACCTCAACGGCCTGCTGTTCGATCTCGGCGACACGCGCCTGCGCTGCGTGGCCACCGACGGCCACCGCCTCGCGCTGTGCGAAACCACGCTGGAAACGGCGGTCCAGACCAAGCGCCAGATCATCCTGCCGCGCAAGGGCGTGACCGAGCTGCAGCGTCTGCTCGAAGGCGGCGACAAGATTCTGGAGCTGGAACTCGGCCGCAACCACCTGCGGGTCAAGCGCGACGATGTCACCTTCACCAGCAAGCTGATCGACGGCCGCTTCCCCGATTACGAGGCGGTGATCCCGATCGGCGCCGACCGTGAGGTCACGATCGATCGCGAACTGCTGCGCGCCGCGCTGCAGCGGGTGGCGATCCTGTCGAACGAGAAGTACCGCGGCGTGCGGTTGGAAGTCTCGCCGGGCACGGTGCGCATCAATGCGCACAACCCGGAGCAGGAAGAGGCCCACGAGGAAGTCGAAGCCGATACCAAGGTCGACGACCTGGCGGTGGGCTTCAACGTGAATTACCTGCTGGATGCCCTGACCGCCCTGCGCGGCGAACAGGTGATCCTGAAACTGCGTGATGCGAACTCGTCGGCGCTGGTACGTGAGGCGACGGACGAACGTAGCCGTCACGTCGTGATGCCGCTGCGTCTCTGACGCGCTCGGTAGACTGGGCGCCCGTCGCCCACACATGTTTCACGTGGAACACGACGCCCGGCTTGCCGGGCGTCTTCCGTTCCGGCCTGTCAGGATTTCCGTGCAGATCACCCGCTTCGACCTTCACAACGTGCGCAATCTGCAGCCCACCTCGCTGCGGCCCGGCGCCGGCTTGAATCTGCTGCTGGGTGACAACGGCGCCGGCAAGACCAGCGTGCTGGAGGGACTGCACCTGATGGCTTACGGCCGAAGCTTCCGTGGCCGGGTCCGAGATGGACTGGTGCAGCGCGGCCGCGAAGCCGTCGAACTCTACGCGGAGTGGCGCGAGGATCCGGCCCATCCGGAGCGCATCCGTCGCGCTGGCCTGCGGCACACGGGCCAGGACTGGAGCGGACGCCTGGATGGCGAAGACGTCGCCCAGCTTGGGGATCTGTGCGCGGCGTTGATGGTCGTCACTTTCGAGCCCGGCAGCCATGCGCTGATCTCCGGCAGCAGCGAGGTCCGCCGCCGCTTTCTCGATTGGGGACTGTTCCACGTGGAACAGGACTTCCTGCAGCAATGGCGCCGGTACGCCCGCGCGTTACGGCAGCGCAATGCACTGCTCAAATCAGGCGCCGGCGGCTCACAGCTCGATGCTTGGGATCATGAGCTCGCCGATGCGGCCGTTCCGCTGGATACGAGACGCGAGGCCTATCTGGAGCGTTTGCAGATTGCGGTTCAGGCGGTGGCCGAACAGGTGGCGCCGGCACTGGGCGCCCCGGAGCTGGTCTTTCTACCAGGTTGGCGCCGCCAGGAGCTTTCGCTGTCGGATGCACTGATGGTGGCCCGGGACCGCGACCGGGCCGCCGGCCACACCAGCGTGGGGCCGCACCGTGCCGACTGGCGGATCCGCTTCGATGACCGGCCCGAGCAGTCGCTGTTGTCACGCGGGCAGGCCAAGCAGTCGGCGCTGTGCTGCCTCCTGGCCCAGGCGCGGGATTGCGCCGAGCGGTTCGAAGGTCGGTGGCCGGTGATTGCACTCGATGATCTGGCGTCAGAGCTGGACCGCCACCACCAGCGTCAGGTCCTGACGTATCTGCGAGATGCAGGCGCGCAGGTGCTGATCACGGGGACCGAGCGCCCGGACCACTGGCCGGCCACGGTACTTGAGGACGCAACGACGTTCCACGTGGAACATGGCGTCGTCCGGGCGGCATGAAGGGTCCCGATCCGGCTTCTCCACCCCACCCACGTGGATCGGGTGTTCCACGTGAAACATCGACGATAGCGAGTTTGACAGCGCGTCCCGCGCATTGGTGTTCCACGTGGAACACCGGGCGGGGTGCCGGGCCCGAACTGCTATAATTCCGCCCTTGCGGCCCATTCCTGCCGTGTGTGCCCGGCCTGCCGGACGCCGCGCCGGAACGCCGCGCTCCCGGCCAGACAGCGAACCGAATGAGCGACGAGACGATCTCCAGCGGTGCCCCCGCCAACTCCGATTACGATTCCAGCCGAATCACCGTCTTGCGTGGCCTCGAGGCCGTGCGCAAGCGTCCAGGCATGTACATCGGCGATGTGCACGACGGCACCGGCCTGCACCACATGGTGTTCGAAGTCGTCGACAATTCGATCGACGAGGCGCTGGCCGGCCATGCCGACGACATCGTGGTCACCATCCACGAGGACGGCTCGGTATCGGTGTCGGACAACGGCCGCGGTATCCCGGTCGATATCCACAAGGAAGAAGGCATTTCCGCGGCCGAGGTCATCATGACCCAGCTGCACGCGGGCGGTAAGTTCGACGACAACAGCTACAAGGTCTCGGGCGGCCTGCACGGCGTGGGCGTGTCCGTGGTCAACGCGCTGAGCGAGAAGCTCACCCTCGACATCTGGCGCGACGGCTTCCACCACCATCAGGAATACGCGATGGGCGAGGCGGTCTCGCCGGTGGAGCGCGGTGAGCCCTCGACCAAGCGCGGCACGCTGCTGCGTTTCTGGCCGGCGGTGTCGACGTTCTCCGACGTCACGTTCCACTACGACATCCTGGCGCGCCGCCTGCGGGAACTGTCGTTCCTCAACTCCGGTGTGAAGATCAATCTCGTCGATCTGCGTGGCGATGGGCGTCGTGATCTGTTCGAGTACGAGGGCGGTATCCGCTCGTTCGTCGAGCATCTGGCCCAGCTCAAGACGCCGCTGCACCCGAACGTGATCTCGGTGACCGGCGAACAGAACGGCATCACGGTGGACGTCGCGCTGCAGTGGACCGACGCGTACCAGGAAACGATGTTCTGCTTCACCAACAACATCCCGCAGAAGGATGGCGGCACGCACCTGATCGGATTCCGCGCGGCGCTGACGCGCACCCTGACCAATTACATCGAACGCAACGGCATCGCCAGGCAGGCCAAGGTGGCGCTGTCGGGCGACGACATGCGTGAAGGCATGATCGCGGTGCTGTCGGTGAAGGTGCCGGACCCGAGCTTTTCCTCGCAGACCAAGGAAAAGCTGGTGTCCTCCGAGGTGCGCCCCGTGGTCGAGAGTGCGTTCGGCCAGCGTTTGCAGGAATTCCTCGACGAGAACCCGGCCGAAGCCCGCGCCATCGCCGGCAAGATCGTCGACGCCGCCCGCGCCCGCGAGGCCGCGCGCAAGGCGCGTGACCTGACCCGGCGCAAGGGCGCGCTGGACATCGCCGGCCTGCCCGGCAAGCTGGCCGACTGCCAGGAGAAGGATCCGGCGCTGTCGGAACTGTTCATCGTCGAGGGTGACTCGGCAGGTGGCTCGGCCAAGCAGGGTCGCAACCGCAAGACCCAGGCGATCCTGCCGCTGAAGGGCAAGATCCTCAACGTCGAGCGCGCACGCTTCGACCGCATGCTCGCCAGCGCCGAGGTCGGCACGCTGATCACCGCGCTCGGCACCGGCATCGGCAAGGACGAGTACAACCCGGACAAGCTGCGCTACCACCGCATCATCCTGATGACCGACGCCGACGTCGACGGCTCGCACATCCGCACGCTGCTGCTGACGTTCTTCTACCGGCAGATGCCGGAGCTGATCGAGCGCGGCCACGTCTACATCGGCCTGCCGCCGCTGTACAAGATCAAGCAGGGCAAGAACGAGCTCTACCTCAAGGACGATGCCGCGCTCGACGCTTATCTGGCCGGCAATGCGGTCGAGGGGGCCGGGCTGACGCCGGCCACGGGCGAGCCCCCGATCGAAGGCGCTTCGCTCGAGAAGCTGTTGCTGGTGTTCGCGGCGGCCAGAGAGACGATCACCCGCAATGCCCACCGCTACGACCCTGCGGTGATGGAGCTTCTGCTCGACGCAGCCCCGATTGCTGCCGGAACCGAAGAAGAGGTCGCCACGACCTTGCGTGCGCTGGAAGCGCGTCTGAACCAGAAGGGGCTCGGCCGTCCGCGATACCGGTTCGGCATCCAGCCCGCCACAGAGTCGCGCGGTGCGGTGTTGACGATCGATCGTCAACACATGGGGCTCGATGTGGTGCAGCTCGTACCGCTTGCGACGCTGGATACCGGCGAGCTCCGCGCAGTCGGTGAAGCTGCGCGACAGCTGCACGGATTGGTCCGCGAAGGTGCGCAGATCGTTCGCGGCAATCGCGCGCAGCCCGTCAAGTCGTTCGCAGAAGCGCAGGCCTGGCTGCTTGAGGAAGCCAAGCGTGGCCGCCAGATCCAGCGCTTCAAGGGCCTGGGTGAGATGAATCCCGAGCAGCTGTGGGACACCACGGTGAATCCGGAAACCCGCCGGCTGTTGCAGGTGCGGATCGAGGACGCGGTGGCAGCGGACGAGATTTTCAGCACGTTGATGGGTGATGTCGTCGAGCCGCGCCGCGCATTCATCGACGACAATGCGCTGAAAGTCGCCAATCTCGACGTCTGAACCGTTCACGCGCCGTTGTCCGTGCGCCGCCGCATGGCGGCCGCGATTGACGGCGCGTTAATCTTCGCCCGTCTAAAAGGTGGGTTCTTGAACAGGGGAGTCCCACCCATGAAAACGCCCATCGCGGCGCTCGCGGCGGCTGTGTTGCTTGCCGGCTGCGCGACCACCACCTCCCCGACCGGGCGCACCCAGTACGTCGGCGCCGTGACGGCAGCCCAGCTCAACCAGATGGGGGAGCAGGCGTTCGCCGAAACCAAGTCCAAGATGCGGACCTCGCCCGATGCCCGGCAGCAGGCGTATGTGCGCTGCATCGTCACCGATATCGTCCGTGAGCTGCCGGCCAACTGGCAGCAGCTCAACTGGGAATCGGTCGTTTTCGTCGACGACAATCCGAACGCGTTCGCGCTGCCGGGTGGCAAGGTCGGCGTGCACACCGGCATTCTCAGTGTGGCGCAGAACCAGGACCAGCTGGCCGCCGTGATCGCGCACGAGATCGGCCACGTCTATGCCAACCACCATGACGAGCGCATCACCCGTCAGATGGGCGCGCAGGGCCTGTTGGGGGTTGCCGGCGCCGCATTGGGCTCGCGCTATGGCGAAGGCGCGCAGCAATCGGCGAACCAGCTCGGCGGCGCCGCGCTGCAGACGACGTTCCTGCTGCCGGGTACGCGCACGCAGGAAACCGAAGCTGACGTCGTTGGTCAGGATCTGATGGCCAAGGCGGGCTTTGATCCGCGCGCGGCGGTTGGCCTCTGGCAGAACATGATTGCGGCCAGCGGCGGGAGCCGACCGCCCCAGTGGCTGTCGACGCATCCCAATCCCGAGAACCGCATCAGCGAATTGCAGACACGCGCAGCCCGCCTCGTGCCCACCTTCGAGCAGGCACAGGCGGCAGGCAAGCGTCCGCGCTGCGGTTGATGCCATTCCGCGGCCGACCGCACGCGCGGTTGCAACAACTATTTGGCGATAATCGCCTGTTCCAGACTCCGGCCCCCGGCGTACCGCGGGCCACCTGCCAATCGAGGTGTTCCATGTCGAAGTCCCGCATGCCCCAGCAGGCGCTCGCCGCCGCCTTGACCACCGCCCTGCTCGCGTTCGCCGCGCCTTCGATGGTGCTCGCACAGGATGAGAGCAGTGAGCGCAGCAGTCGTGCCGATCGCGCCTCGCGCAGTCCCGACCGCAGCGAGCGTCGCAGCTCGCGCCAGGCGCCGCAGAAGGCAGAGGCGCTGTATCCCAACAGCACCCGTGAGGAACCAGGCGTGGCCGCCAGCCAGCGCCTGCTCAAGCAGCTCAACACGCTGTCTGAAGCAGGTACCGAATCCGATGCCGCCAAGGGCCTGCCGGTCGCGGACGAGATCCTCGCCAACGGCGCCGCCAACACCTACGACAAATCGATGGCCGGTCTACTGGCGGGTCAGCTGCTGATCAACGAGGACAACGAGCGCGCGATCACCTATCTCAATCAGGCCATCGAGACCGGCGGACTCGACAACAACAATCACTTTCAGGCCATGCTCATCGTTGCGCAGCTGCAGGCGCAGGAAAACCAGTACGACCAGGCGCTTGCGTCGCTCGACCGGTACATCGCAGAGTCCGGTTCCACCGATCCCAAGGACCAGGCCCTCAAGGGCAATCTGCTGTATCGCCTCGAGCGCTATCCGGAGGCCATTGCGACGCTCAGGCCGCTGGTCGATGCGGGCGGTGAAGTTGATCCGCAGTGGCAGCAGATCCTGATGGCGTCGTACGCCGAGTCAGGCAACAGCGCAGAGGCCACGCGTCTTGCCGAACAGGTCGCGCAGGCGACGCCGGACGACAAGCGTTCACAGGTCAACCTGGCCGTGTCGTATCTGCAGACCGACCAGAACGACAAGGCGATTGAAGTGTTCGAGCGTCTGCGTGCGGGGGGTCAGCTCACGGAAGAGAGCGAGTACCGCAATCTCTACGCGCTGTACCTCAACAGCGAGAACAAGGAGCGCGAAGCGATCGCGGTGATCAACGAAGGCCTGCAGAAGAACATCCTCAAGGAGGATTACCGCACGATGGCGGCGCTCGGTCAGGCCAACTATTTCAGCGACCAGATCGAGCCCGCGATCGCTGCTTGGCGTAAGGCTGCACCGCTTGCCGAGAATGGCGACACCTACCTCAACCTCGCGCGCGTGCTGCATCAGGAAGGCCGTGCGGACGAGGCGAAGGAAGCTGCACGACAGGCGATCGCAAAGGGCCTGAAATCCAACACCGACGCGGAGCGCATCATTTCCGGGCGTTAAGAAAAAGTTGCTGGAATTATGGATGGTACTGGCCACTTGGATTGGTATAAGCTTTAGGGTTCCTGCCGCCCGAACAGGTCGGCAGTTCAACTTTTCCACCGGGGTTTCGACCCCGGCCTCACCAGAGTTCTCCGCATGACGCAACGCTCGACGACGACCGACAGGAACGACGAAGACGAGGGCCTGAACTGGGGCCGCATCGCCGGCTTCACGATGGTGGTCGCGTTCCACGCTGCTGCGATCATGCTGCTGCTCGCGCCCGTCAATCCGCCGAACGCTGCGGCGCAGGAGGAAGCGGCCACGCGTGTCGTGATCATCGAACCGCCGCCGCCCCCGCCGCCGCCGCCGCCGCCGCCGCCGGAACCGCCGAAGCCGACGCCGATCAAGGAACTGACTCCGCCGCGTCCGACGCCGGTACCGCCGCCGCCGGAATCGCCGCCGGTCGTGTTCGACGATCCGTCGCCGATGGATACACCGGCCCCGCCGCCGGCGCCGCCTTCGCCGCCCGCGCCCTCCGCCGACATCGGCGCCAGCGTGGACATCTCGTCGAAGAACATGAATCCGCCGCGTTACCCGCCTGCCGCTGCACGCGCGCAGATCGAGGGCACGGTGATTCTGGTGATCGACGTCGATGCCAACGGCAACGTCACCAACGTCTCGGTCGAGAAGTCCAGCCGCAACCGTGACCTCGATCGCGCCGCGATCGAAGCCGCACGCAAGTGGTCGTTCGCACCGGCGATGAAGGACGGTCGACCCGCGGCTGGTCGCGTCCGTGTCCCGGTCGACTTCAATCTCGGCTGATCGATTCCGCTGTATCCGATACACCGACGTTCTTCGGGACGTCGACACTTACGCGTCAACGTTCCACTCTTCAAACCACTACATCTAGAAGGTAAGCGTCATGCTGCAGGAAACCACCAACGCCGCTGTGTCCAACGCTGCCGGTCTGGAGTCGATGGGCTTCGCTGACATGATCGAGCACATGGACGCGGTCAACTGGACCGTGCTCATCGTTCTGATCGTGATGTCGGCCATGTCGATCTTCTGGATCATCTTCAATGCGATCAAGGCTGCGCGCCTGAAGAGCAGCACCGATCGCGTGATCAACACGTTCTGGGAAACCTCGAACGCGCAGGATGCGATCCGCTTCATGGAAGAGCAGCCTAAGAGCGAGCCCTTTTCGAAAGTCGCCCTCGACGCTGCACAGGCCGCTGCGCATCACCAGCGTCATGAAGGTTCGCGTCTGGTCGAGTCGCTGAACCGTTCGGAATTCGTGGATCGCGCGCTGCGTCAGGCCGTGACCCGCGAGTCTCTGAAGCTCGAGGACGGTCTGACCGTGCTCGCGACGGTCGGTGCAACCGCCCCGTTCGTGGGTCTGCTCGGTACGGTGTGGGGCATCTATCGCGCCCTGATCCGCATCGGCGCCAGTGGCCAGGCGGACATCGGCGCGGTGGCAGGCCCGGTCGGCGAGGCGCTGATCATGACCGCGATCGGTCTGGGCGTCGCAATCCCGGCGGTGCTTGGCTACAACTTCTTCGTCCGTCTGAACCGCGGCATGAACAACAAGCTCGACACCTTCGCGCACGACCTGCACGACTTCTTCGCCACCGGTTCGCGCGTCGGCGAAACGCAGGCTCCGGCCAAGGTCTAAGAAGCGCGCACGTCTTAGCGACAACGGAGTTCAGATATGGCTTTCAGCTCAGGTGGTGGTGGCAACGACAAGGTCAATGCCACGATCAACATCGTCCCGCTTGTCGACGTCATGTTGGTGCTGCTGATCATCTTCATGGTCACGGCGCCGCTCATGGCGCACAAGGTGCAGGTCGAGTTGCCGGAAGCTAACCTCGACGAGCGCCCGGAAAACACCCCGGGCCCGACGCCGCTGACGGTCGCTGTCACCGAGACTGGTGACATCTACCTCAACGACGAGCCGGTGACGCTCCAGCTGCTGGAGAGCGCTTTCTCGGTCGAGGCCCAGAAGACGCCGCAGCCGCCGGTCAACATCCGCGGCGACTCGACGACGAAGTACCGGACGATCAACGAGGTGGTCAACACTGCGCAGGCCCAGGGCATGCGCAAGGTTGGCTTCATCGCCACGGTCGAAAACAGGTAAACCGGAGCAACACGCATGGCATTTTCATCCGGTGGCGAAGGCCCGATGGCCGACATCAACATCATTCCGCTCTGCGACGTGATGTTGGTGCTGCTGATCATCTTCATGGTGACGGCGCCGAAGGCTTCCTATCCAATCGACATCGATCTTCCGCAGCGTTCGACGACGCCGCCGGAGAATCCGGTGGAACCACCGGAGCCGATCCGGCTGCGCATCGACGGTTCGGGCCAGATCTTCTGGAACGACAGCCCGACGCCAGTCTCGGCACTGCGCAACATGATGGAGTCGGAAGTCCAGCGGGACCCGACCAATCAGCCGACGCTCGAGATCGACACCAGCGGCGACGCCGATTACGGCGTACTGGCCAAGGTGCTGGCGGAAGCGAAGAACGCGCAGATGCAGAAGATCGGTTTCGTAGCGCAGTAACACGCGACAACCATCGGTGCGGGCCTGCAGCACGCGCCGGTGATCGATGCAGTGATTTGAACGCCGCCTTCGGGCGGCGTTTTTTTGTGCGTGCGGATCGCGCCGGATGTGGACGCAAGACCCTTGGTGCGACGGCTCAGGCGCGCTTGGAGGTGCGTCACCTTGCGATCGAAATAGAAAAAAAGCGGCGCGCACTCGGGATGTGGATGCAGCGAGAACGTCTCCGCAATCGGGCGATCGGATCGAGCGCGCGGATCAGGCGCGTGCAGCCACCGCGTCGATGATCGCGAGATAGCGACGCAGCGTCGTGTCCAGGCCCTCGTACAAGGCTTCCCCGATCAGCGCGTGGCCGATCGAGACCTCGTCGATACCGCCGAGGGCGGCAAGAAACGCGCCCAGATTGGCCTGGCTGAGATCGTGGCCGGCGTTGACGCCGAGCCCCGCCGCGCGTGCCTCGCGTGCAGTTGCCACGAATGCGGCCAGGGCCGTCTCCGGCGTTCCCGCGTCAAAGGCTTCGGCCCACGGACCGGTATAGAGCTCGATGCGATCCGCACCGCTGGCGCGCGCCGCCTCGATGTCGGCGCCGGCATCGGCGAACAGGCTGACCCGGCAGCCGAGATCGCGGAATACAGCGACCAGCGGAACCAGCGCATCGCACTCACGCGCGAAGTCGAAGCCGTGGTCGGACGTCAGCTGGGCATCGCCGTCGGGTACCAGGGTGACCTGAGCGGGGCGCGTCTCTTCGCACAGCGCGAGCAGACCCGGGTAGCCGTCGCGCGGTGGCGCGAACGGATTGCCTTCGATGTTGAATTCGACGCCGCGCTCGACCGTCAACCGCGCCAAAGCACGCACGTCGTCCGCGCGGATGTGGCGTGCATCGGGACGGGGATGCACGGTGATCCCGTGGGCCCCTGCATCGATGCAGGCGCGCGCCGCGCGCACCACGTCGGGATCTCGGCCGCCGCGCGAGTTGCGCAGCACCGCGATCTTGTTGACGTTGACGCTGAGCCGGGTCACGGACCTGCGGCGGGCGGGCGGGGTGTGTCGTCGACAGGCGCCGCCGCCGCCGCGCGGCGGGCGTCGGCCTGCTCGCGCAGACGACGCAGTTCCGTCGGGTCGACCATCATCGCTTCGCTGCGGCTCTGGCTGCCGACGCGCTGTGCCAGCAACCCCAACACGCCGATCACCACGAACACGAGCGACAGCACCAGGGCGATCGCCGCGAGCGGGACCGACGTGGTGGTGAACGCGATGACAACCGCGCCGAGCGCGAGCAACAGGAACAACCAGGGCATGGGACGGGCTCCGCCTGACGTGTGAGCGAGTCTAAACCAGTCGTCGGCCGGAACCGGCTCCGGTGCGCCGGTAGCTTGGACGAACGTGCAACTGGAGCGACGAGCGGCAGCGGCTGTCAGTGCAACTCGGCGCCTGGGCGCCGGCGTCGACACATGCTCGATGATGCGTGTCACGGCAAGCGTGCAGGCAACCCCATCGCGGTCGATGTGACGAATCGGGCGGGACTCACAGCGGTGGCGACCACCTCTGGAATCGCCGCAAGGCACCGCCTCGTGCGCGTGTGCCCGTGTCCGGTCCCAACTGCGTGGACGGATTCCGGTGCCTGCGAAGGCCGACGGCGCGGGTGCCTGAGACGCCGCGACTACAGCAGCGGCGAACACAGCCGCGCGAGCGCTTCGGGCAGGCGTGCGGTCAGCAGCCGGCGCTTCCGCCCGCGCTGCACGCGCGGGGCGTTCGCGAACTCGCGTTCGATGTACTGGGCAAGCGCCGCCGCCATGCCCGGGTCGTCGAACAGCACCGAGACCTCGAAGTTGAGCCGGAAGCTGCGGTGGTCGAAGTTGGCACTGCCGATCAGTGCGAGGTGGTCGTCCACCAGCAGCGTCTTGCTGTGGAGCAGGCGCGAGCGGTACTCGTAGATCTTCACCCCGGCGACCAGCAACTGGCCGAAGTACGAACGCGCGGCCAGCGTCACCAGCGTCGAGTCGCTGGTCCTGGGCACCAGCAGGCGGACGTCGAGGCCGGCGAGCGCAGCCGAGGTCAGCGCCATCATCGCGGCCTCGCCTGGGACGAAGTACGGCGTGGTCATCCAGACGCGATGCTTCGCGGCGTGGATGGCGCCGACGTGCGCGCGATGGATCGCCTCCCAGTTGGAATCCGGACCGGAGGTCAGCACCTGGGTGCGGATCGGTCCCGCATCGGCGGGCGGTGTCTGGCGCTCGACTTCGGCGAGGAAGTCGCGGCGGCCTGTGGCATAGGCCCAGTCCTCGGCGAACACCAGCTGCAGCACGCGCACAGATTTGCCGACCAGTCGCATGTGCAGATCGCGGTAGGCGTCGCTCCGCAGGCGCTCGTCCTGCTCGTCGGTGACATTCATGCCGCCGGTGTAGCCGATGCGGCCGTCGATCACGACGATCTTGCGATGCGTGCGCAGATTGGTCCACGGCCGTCGCCAGATACGACCGAAGCGCATCGGATGGAACCAGGCGAGTTCGCCGCCGGCATCGAGCAGCGGGGCGAAAAACCTGCGCGAGGCCTTCGACCCGACGAAGTCGAGCAGCACGCGCACGCGCACGCCCGCCCGTGCACGTTCGACCAGCGCATCGCGCAGCGCGGCGCCGGTCGTGTCGGGCTCGTAGATGTAGTACTCGAGATGGACGTGGTGCTCGGCGCGTGCGATGTCGGCGAGCAGCGCGGTGTACTTCGCTGCGCCATCGATCAGCAGCTCGACCTGCGCCGAGGACGTGGCCGGCAGACCGGTCGTCGCCTGTCCCAGACGCACGAGTTCCGCGGCCTCGCCCTGTTCGGCCTCGATCTGCGTGCTGCGCATCGATGCGCGACTGTGGCTGCGGCGCAGACGGTTGCGACGGATCTTCTGCGGCCCGAACACGTGATAGATCAGGAAGCCGAGATACGGCAGCAGGGCGAGGCCGAACAGCCAACTCAGCGTCGCGACCGGCTCGCGCTTCTGCAGCACGATCCACATGCCGAGCACCACCAGATACAGCGCCCAGCCGCCCGCCAGCAGCGCCACGAGATGCGGCGTGGTCGCGAACCACTCCCAGGCGCGGTGCAGGGTTGCGGACATGGGGGCCTCAAGGAGAGCGCCGATCGCGCCGCGCACAGCGTAGCGGCGCGCCGAGAAAAAACACGCATCGTCGCGGCACTGTGACCTGTGACATCGGGGTGTTGCATCGGTGCAACACCCGACGCAGCCGCGCCGTGGCGCGGATAAAGGCGCCCGGGGCCCGCTGCAGCTGTAACAGCCGGCAAACGCCATGCCCGGAAGTGAGGATAGAAATATTCAATAAGACATTGATATCAATAGATAAAATGACTTGGCACGCGCTCTGCGTTAACTCCCTCGCTGAAGAACCGGGAGCCGAAGATGCGCCATCCACTCCACACAGGCCTGATCCTGCTGCTGCCGTGCCTCACGCTGGCCGCGGGCGCCGCGCAGGCGGCCGGCGCGCGCGCCGGTGTGCAGCCGACCGGAGGCGAGATGGTGCTGCTGCGCGATGTCAGCGCCCGTCCCGCGGTGCGCCAGTCTCCGCCGGGCATCGCCCTGATCGTGGACCCGACGCCCAACCGGCAGCTGATGCCGTCTTTGCCCGGCGGTGAACTGAGCGACGCGGATTTTCTCGCGCTCGATACCGGTCACCAGGTGCAGGGCGCCATGCGCGGCAACGGCGGCATCGCCGCGCCGGTGACGCAGGTCCTCACCGGCACACTCGGCGGTGGCGCGACCGCGCGCGACGCCAGCGGCGTGCAGGGCGCCGGCACGCTGGGCGCGGCGACGGGCGGCGTCTCGGGCATGGTCACGGGTGCGACCCGCAGCATCGGCGGCCAGATCACCGGCGCGCTGTCGCAGATGCCCTTCGCCCAGCCGGCGAATGGAGGCGGGCCGTGATCCGCGTCGCCGCCTGCCTGGCGCTGGGCCTGCTCGCCGCGGTGCCCGCGCTCGCCGCCGACGACTACCCGTCGATGCTCGGCTATCTCACGCAATCGCGTGTGGACGGCGACGCGTTCGTCGGCGCGTCCGGCGCGATCGCGATCAATCTCGCCGCGGGCGATCTCAACCAGCAGGCGAACCTGCGCGCGATCGCGGTCGGCACGCATGCGATCGCCAACACCGACGCACGCCAGGCGCGCCGTCGTGACTTCGCCACCGCACCCGATACGGCCACGGCCGTCATCGCCGGCAACGCGCTCGCGGGTGCATCCGGCATCGCATCGATCAATCAGGCCAGTGGGGCCGGCAACGCGTCGTTCAACGCGGTGTCGCTCGCACTGGCGCAACAGGGCATACGCGAAACCGACGACGACGGTTCGTTGTCGGCGGCGTTCGCGTCGGCGGGGCAACAGCACGGTTTCGAACACGGGGGCGCGACATCGAATCGTCGCGTGGCGTCCGTCGAGTCCACTGCGCTGCAGGGCTTCGAAGGTGTGTTGCAGCTCAACCAGGTCGCGGGATCCGGGAACGACACCGGCAACACGCTGGCGATGTCGATCCAGGCGGGGCCGTGACCGGGCACTTCAACGGGAACTCCACGAGAGCAGACGAGAGAGAGATCACAGACATGAAGACCATGAAGACCACCCTGCTGGCGATTGCCGTCAGCGCAGCCGCGGTCGGCGCGGCACAGGCCCAGAGCGTCGACTGGCGGATCGTCGATTACGACATCACCATCGACGACACGCGCAACTACGAGACCAACGTCGACGACACGCGCAATTACGAAACCAACATCACCAACCGCAATACCGAGGTCAACACCACGGTCAACCAGACCCAGGACTGGACCCAGACCGTCAACCAGTCGGTCGATCAGAGCCTGACTGAAACCGTCGATCTCAGCCTGACCGAGTCCTACGACATCAGCGTCACCGAGGCGTTCAACCGCGAGGTCAACCAGCAGGTCGACCAGAGCCTCGACGAGGCCCATCGCATCCGCACCAACCAGGTGTACGAGAACATCGATCGCACCGAGAACGTGAGCTCCGACATCCGTCGCGAGCGCAACGAGCACGGCGTGTCGGTGAACCTGGAGAAGGATCTGTCGCTGAGCTCGGACATCGCCTTCAGCGGCGACCCGACGATTACCGGCAGCATCGATCTCGACTCGGCCGCGATCGCCGTGATCGACAACCGCCAGTCGGTGACCGGCAACCTCGGTCTCAACGAGGTGCTCGAGAACACTGCCAGCATCGCTGACGATGTGGGCTCGGAGGCATCGGGCAACCTGCTGTTCAACGTCGCCGCCGGCGACAACAACGTGCAGGACAACGCTGCGGCGCTGTCGGCCGCCGACGCGGGCTTCGCGTTCGGTCTCGCCGATGCAGAAGTGTTCGTGAATCAGGCCGGCAGCGGCAACATCACGATGAACGAAGGTGTGACCAACGCGGCTAGCCTCGGCGGCAACGCGTTCTCGGCGGCGACCGGCAACATCGGCGTCAATATCGCCTCGGGCAACAACAACGCGCAGAAGAACGCGATGGCCGCCTCGGTCGCCACCGCCGCCTATGCGCAGTCCAGCGTGAGCTCCAACCAGGCGTCGAGCGGCAACATGACCTCGAACGCCGGCAGCTACGAGCGCTTCACCGATACCGTCGACGTCTCGCTCAGCGGCACGATGAGCGGTGGCTCGATCGCGGTGGGCTACGGTGGTTACGAGGGTTCGACAAGCGGCACGACCTCCAGTGAGGGCGCGGCCTACCAGCAGTCGAACTTCTATGCTGATCTGTGGTCGGGCGCGACGCATCCGGCGGGCAACAGCACAGGCCATGCCGATTTCGATATCGACAGCCAAGGTGCGGTTGCGAACCCGGGGCGTGATGGCGTCGGTGGCCTGGCGTTCGATACCGAGTCGGACGGCACCTACGAGGGTTCCGAATCCGGCGGGCTGGCCTTCATCGAGCTGGGCTACACCGAGCTCGACGCGGCGCTCAGCGGCACGGTCACCACGTCGCGCTGGGTCGCCGTTGCGGCCACCAACGATGCCAGTCTGTCGGGCAGTGCTTTCAGCGCGGCCTCGGGCAACATCGGCGTGAACGTGGCGGCGGGCACCGGCAACCTGCAGGCCAACAGCCTGTCGATGGCGGTCGCGCAGCCGGGCGCAGCGGCGCCGCCTCCGGGCGGTGGCGGCGAGTAAGCGCCCACGAGGTGTGATGTCCGGTCTGCCCCCAGACCGGGCTTCTCCCGGAAGCCCCGCGCCACATGCCCCGTGGCGCGGGGCCTTCCTTCGAAGGTCGTGGCTTCCATTGCCGGAGGCTGGCACCGATCCGGCAATGGAAGCCACGCGACGTGCGACGCGTATCAGGAGTCGAACGCAATGATCCGCAGTCTGTCCGGCATCGCAATGGCGTTGCTCGTGCTGGCCAGCCCCGTGCAGGCGGCCGACGTGGCCTTCCAGGGCATCCTGCCGAACGGCGCGGTGATGCCGGTGAACGTGGAAAGCATGCGCGAGGCACGCTTCCGCAACATCGTGCGCCAGCACACCGACTACAGCTGTGGCGCGGCGGCGCTGGCGACGGTGCTCAAGTTCGCCTACCGGCTCGACGTCGACGAGGCCACCGTCATCGAAGGCATGATGGGTCTGGCCGATCCGGAGGTCGTACAGGCACGCGGCTTCTCGCTGCTGGACATCAAGCGCTACGTGGAATCGCTGGGCATGCGCGGCCGCGGCTACCGCATCGAGGAAGACCGCCTGCGCGCGTTGCGCGTGCCGGGCCTGGTGCTGATGGACGTGCGCGGCTTCCGCCACTTCGTCGTGCTCAAGCAGGTCAGTGGCGATTACGCGGAAGTCGCCGATCCGATCCTCGGCAACCGCAGTGTGCCGATGGCGGAGTTTCTGGAGTCATGGCCGTCGCGGGCCATTTTCATCGTCATAGGCAGTGACTTCGACCGTTCGAGCGCGCTGTTGCAGCCGGTCGAACGCCCGAGCGCGAAGCGGCTGTTCGCGCGTCAGGGACCGGTGACCGATGCCGAGCTGCTGGATTTCGGCTTCAGCCATGCGGACCTGTTCTGAGAGGAGAGATGAGATGCGGACTTGCACGACATGGCTGGTGGCCATCGCCCTGGGCGCGAGCGTCGCGCCGGCGTGGTCCAGCGATACGGCGACACCCCAGCGCGCCAGCGTCCTGCGCGAGATTCCCGACAGCGAACTCGGCGCGATGCGCGGGCGCTACATCGTCGGCGACAACCGCGTGGCCTGGTTCGGCGTGACCATGGTGTCGAACTGGGTCACCAGTGCCGGCCAGTCGATACAGGGCGCGGTGAAGCTGGGCTTCGACCTGCGCGGTGCGAAGCCGGAGGTCAGCTTCCAGCCCAGCGTCACGATCACCGAACAGACACCGGCGCTGGCCGCCGCTGCGGGCATCGGCGAGGTCGACGCCTCCGGACTCGCCAACGTCGGCGGACTGGTGCAGAGCGTGCAGGTCGCCGGCGACGGCAACATCGCGCGCAACGGCCTGTCGCTGCAGGTGCGCGATGGCGACGGTCCCGTCGGGGCCGCGAACACCGGCAGCACGACGGTCGCCGACATGACGCTCAACGGCGCACACGCGCGAGCGTCGCTCGAAGACGGCGGCGCGCGGATCCTGCTGCAGGTGGCCGGTCAGGGCGCCGCCGAGCAGTGGATCGATACACGTTCGATCGGCCAGAGCATCCAGCTCGCCGGCAACGGCCAGGCGGTCGGCAACCAGTTGCAGCTGGATCTCGTGCGCCAGTCGGTGCCGTCCAGCCAGA
Organism: Luteimonas sp. KH_071; assembly: GCF_057838005.1. NCBI lineage: Bacteria > Pseudomonadati > Pseudomonadota > Gammaproteobacteria > Lysobacterales > Lysobacteraceae > Luteimonas > Luteimonas sp. KH_071. The sequence goes on from NZ_CM174458.1 coordinate 19,132, forward strand.
CCATCCACCAGAACCTGATCCAGGCTATCGGCATGACCCGTGCCGGCGGTATCTGAGGCAGGCAGACACACGCGTCGATGCGGGAGGGGCACCTTGGAATCGACACCGACACGCGCGCGACGGCCATTGGCCATCGCGCTGGGACTGGCACTGCTGTGTCCCGCCATCGCCCCGGCGCAGGACGCCGGCCAGATCACCGCAGAAGACCGCGCGCGCATGCAGCAGCTGCTGCAGGAGCTGCAGTCACTGAAGCAGGACTACGCGCAGGAAGTGCGCCGGCTGCGCGAACTGGACATGCAGATCCAGGCACTGCAGGCGCGCGTCGCGGGGGTGGCACCGGCCATCGCACCGCGTGACGCGCCGCAGATGGCCGCGCAACCGGTCGCGCCTGCACCGGTGTCGTCTCCGCCAGCGTCCGGATCCCCGCCGCCGCCGGGCGGTTCGGCGGCAACGCCGGCATCGCGCGGCGACGAGGGGTACGCCAGCACCGCCGAGGATGCGCAGCGCGCCCAGGACACCGACTCGCGCAGCGTCGCCGACGTCAAACAGCAGAGCACCGCGCTGTTCAACCGCCGGCTGACGCTGGAGAACGGCATCAGCTACAACCGCTACGACCGCAAGCAGGTCACGCTCAACGGCTTCCTCGCGCTGGATGCGATCTTCCTCGGCAACATCGCGATCGAGAACGTCGAGTCCGACACGGTGAACTACAACTTCGCCGCGCGCTGGGGTGTGAGCCCGCGCCTGAGTCTCAACCTCGACGTGCCCTACATCGCGCGCAAGACCGTCTACCAGAAGGGCGGCGCCGGCGGCGCGGCGGCGGCGATCGCGCAGGAAGAAACCGACGGCCATGGGCTGGGTGACATCAGCGCGAGCGCGAACTGGAAACTGTTCGGCGAGCGCGGGCCGTGGCCGGAAACCGTGCTCAACGTCGGCGTCACCGCGCCGACCGGCCGCGAGCCCTATGGCATTCCGTGGCGCGTGCTCGAGCGCGACTCCGACAACTTCATCCGCTTCGCGGTGCCCGAGGAGCAGCCCACGGGCAACGGCCTGTGGCAGGCGACCGTGGGCCTGTCGGCGGTCAAGACCACCGACCCGGCGATCCTGTTCGGCAACGTCGGCTACGTGCGGTCGTTCGCGAAGGACTTCGGCGATCTCGACAACAACCCGGACACGACGAATCCCGGCCGGGTCGAGCTGGGCCATGCGTTCTACTTCGGCGCCGGCGTCGCGTTCGCGTTCAACGAACGCACCAGCCTGAGCATCTCCTTCAGCGACCGGCTCAACGCGCGCGCGCGGACGCGCTACGAGGGCGCCGACTGGGTGAAGCTGATCGGCAGCGACGCCAACGCCGCGACGATGAGCCTGGGCGTGACCCACGCGATGACGCCGAACGCGACCTTCGTCGGCGTGCTCGGCATCGGCCTGACCCCGGACGCGCCGGACTTCAACCTGACGGTGAAGGTGCCCTACTCGCTGTAGGACCGGCTTCCCGTGCAGGCGCGCGCCTGCACGACGACTCCCTACGGCTTCAACGGAACGTTTCCAGCGACACGCCGTGCTTGCGGCACAGCCGGTAGATCGTCACGCGCGACACGCTGAGCCGACGTGCGCTCGCACTGACGTTGCAGCCGGTGGCGCGCAACGCGTCGAGCAGTGCATCGCGCTCGGTGCGGTCGCGGCGGTGGTCGAGCGCGACGACCTTGGCGTTCGACGCGCCGAGTTCGAGGTCCGCGGGTTCGATCAGGGCGTGCTCGGCGACGACCGCCGCGCGACGCACACGGTTGAGCAGCTCGCGCACGTTGCCCGGCCACGCATGCTGGCGCAGGCACTGCCGCGCGGCGGCGCTGAAGCCGCGCGCCTGCACGGCGTGACCGGCGCGGAATTCGTCGAGGAACTGGCGGGCGAGCAGCTCGACATCGCTGCCGCGCGCGCGCAACGGTGGCAGCTGCAGGCGCAGCACGTCGAGGCGGTAGTAGAGATCCTGGCGGAACCGCCCCGCGGCGATCGCCGCTTCCAGATCGACATGGGTCGCGGCCAGCACGCGCACATCGACGCGGATGGCGTGGTTGCTGCCGACGCGCTCGATCGTGCCTTCCTGCAGCACGCGCAGCAGGTTGGTCTGCGCATCGAGCGGCAGGTCGCCGATCTCGTCGAGGAACACCGTGCCGCCATCGGCCGATTCGAACAGACCCATGCGCCGGGTCGCCGCACCGGTGAACGCGCCGCGCTCGTGGCCGAAGAGCTCCGACTGCACCAGGGTCGGCGAGATCGCGCCGCAGTTCATCGCCACGAACGGTCGCGCGCGCCGGCCGGAGAGATCGTGCAGCGCGTGCGCGGCGAGCTCCTTGCCGGTGCCGGACTCACCGGTGATCAGCACCGGCAGTTCGACATCGGCGTAGCGATGCAACAGGGCACGCACGCCGAGCATCGCCGCGCTCTCGCCGCCGACGCTGGCGATGTCGCGTCGCGGGCTGGCGAGCAGGGTCGCGAGCGCGGCGTCCAGGGCGCCCGGATCGAGCGGTTGGGGCAGGCGGCCGCCGCAGCGGGCGAGCACGCGCTGGCAGGCCGGATCGCCCAGGTCGATCGTGTCGTCGGCGAGCGCCAGGCTCGGCAGGTCGGCGTGCTCGGCGAGGATGTCTTCGAGCGCGGCCAGATGCGCGGCATCGGCCCCGCGCAGGTCGATCACCGCGATCACCAGATCGCCGCCGCGCATCCCCACCTGGACGTTGGCGTCGGGACGGGCGACGCGCAGATGCCAGCCGCTGGCCGCGAACACCGCCTCGTCGCGCGCGCTCGGCCGCCCGAACCAGACCGCGCAGCGCTGGGCGCGGGGCGCCGTCATCGTACCCACGGCGCCGTCCCATGCGGCCGTGCGCACCCGCCAGCCGATGCCGGCGCGAACCTGTCAGACATGCCCCTCTCCATCGATGCCCCCGAGTGTCAGTCCGGACCAACGCCGGGAGCGGCCGCAGGCGGACAGCCGCTGGCCGACGCATTCAGTGCGGCTGTCGCACAGGCTGAGACAGCAGGCGCCCACACTCCGGGCATGAGTTCGCGCGCGCCACCCCCCGTTCCCGTCGCCCTCAAGGGACGCGGCAGTGCCTCGTGGGTCGCCGGCCGCTTCGAGAAGCGCGCCGCCGTGGCCGAGGACGATGGCTGGGACGCCCTGCAGCTGCAGCAGGACGATGCGGTCTCGCCGGCCACCGTGGTGACCGAGGAGCGCGCGCGCAGCATCGTCAGCCGCAACACCTCGCCCGACATCAGCTTCTCGCAGTCGGTGAACCCGTACCGCGGCTGCGAGCATGGCTGCGTCTACTGTTTCGCCCGGCCCTCGCACGCCTATCTGGATCTGTCGCCGGGCCTGGATTTCGAAACCCGTCTGTATGCCAAGACCAACGCCGCCGAGCGCCTGCGCGCGGAGTTCGCCCGCCCCGGCTACGTCTGCTCGCCGATCGCCCTGGGCATCAACACCGACGGTTACCAGCCGATCGAACGCCGCTACGGGCTGACGCGCGCGCTGATCGAGGTCATGGCCGAAGCCCGGCATCCCTTCAGCATCGTCACCAAGAGCGCCAACGTCGTCCGCGATCTCGACCTGCTGGCGCCGATGGCGGCCGACGGTCTGGTCACGGTGCATTTCTCGGTGACCTCGCTCGACAACCGCCTCTCGGCCCGCATGGAACCGCGCGCCGCCGCCCCGCACGCGCGGCTGCGGGCAATGCGCGCGCTGCACGAGGCCGGCGTGCCGGTCGGTGTGCTCGTCGCCCCGGTGGTGCCGATGATCAGCGACTCGGAACTCGAGGCGATCCTGGACGCTGCGCGCGAGGCGGGCGCCGGCAGCGCCGCGTACGTGCTGCTGCGACTGCCCAACGAGCTCAAGGCGGTGTGGCGGGAGTGGCTCGAACTGCATTACCCCGAGCGCGCCGCCCATGTGATGAGCCTGCTGCAGCAGATGCACGGCGGCCGCGACTACGACAGCACTTTCGGCCACCGCATGCGTGGGCAGGGGCCGTTCGCCGAACTGATCGCCGCGCGCTTCGCCCGGGCCCGGCGCGCGCTGGGCTTCACGCGCCTGCCCCCGTTGCGGACGGACCGCTTCGTGCCGCTGCGGAAGGCGTCGCCACAGGGCGAACTGTTCTAGCGGCGTATTCACGTCGCCTGCACCTCGCGTCAACGCGCGCGTCTCCTACACTGCGCGGTCCCCGTGAGACGCCCCCTCGCAATGTCCGATGTCGCCCCGCTGCGGAACGCTGCCGATGCCGGCGTCCCCGTAGACCTGATCGACCAGCTGCCCTGCGGTCTCGCCGTGCTCTCGGCGGACGGGCGCTGGCTGCGCGCCAACACCGCGCTGGCTGTCCTGCTCGGGACGCCTTCGGCCACGCTGATCGGTCAGGCCGCCCACCACGCGTGCCTGCCCGGTGTCGCCGATCGCATCGACGCCGCGCTTGCCCGGCTGCCGGACGCCGACGACACCCTGCGCGATATCCCGGTCCCGGACGAAGCGCAGGGGCGCCATCTGCGTCTGACCCTGCGCCCGCTGCCGGACGGCACCGCGCTGCTGCAGCTGCACGACGACACCGGGCTGAAGGCCCTTGAAGCCCAGCAGGAAACGCTGGCCTTCGGCATCTCGCACGAGCTGCGCGCACCGGTGCGGGCGATCGAGCAGTTCGCGCGCCGGCTGCTGGCACAGGACGTCGGCGCCGATCCGCAGACCGCACGCGACCATCTGCAGCGCATCCAGCATGCGGCCGGCCACGCCGGCGGCCTGATCGACGCCCTGCTCGAAACCATGCGCGCCTCGCGCCCGCCACGTGCGGCGGCGGCGGTCGACATCAGCCTGCTCGGCGACTGGATCTGCGCCGAACTGCAGGACACCGATCCGGGTCGCGCCACCGAGATCCACATCGCGCCCGACCTCTGGGCCTGGGGCGATGAGCACGCACTCAAGCAGCTGCTGGGCAAGCTGCTGCACAACGCCTGGAAGTTCTCCGCGCATCGCGACACGGTGCGCATCGAACTCGACGGCGAACGTGTCGGCGACCGCCTGCAGCTGCGCCTGCGCGACGCTGGCCGCGGGTTCGACATGCGCTATGCTGAACGACTGTTCGTGCCGTTCAGGCGCCTGCACAGTGCCGACGAAGGGGCCGGACATGGCCTCGGCCTGGCCATTGCCCAGCAACTGGCGCGTGCGCAGGGCGGACACATTCGCGTGGAATCGGAACCGGACGCCGGCACCACCTTCTTCATCGAACTGCCGGCGGTGCCGGACGAGGACGCAGCCGCGCTATGAGCGACCACACGATCCTGTTGATCGAAGACAACCCCGACGACGCCGAACTGACCCGCATCGCCTTCGCCGAAGCGGCCATCGACAGCCAGCTGGTGGTGGTCGGTGACGGCGCCGAGGCGCTGGACTACCTCTTCGCCCAGGGCAAGTACGCCGCGCGCGATGCGGCCGACCTGCCGTCGATCGTGCTGCTCGATCTCAACCTGCCCAAGCTCGACGGCCGCGAAGTCCTGCAGGCCCTGCGCGCGAACCCCGCGACCCGCGGCCTGCCGGTCGTCGTGCTGACCACCAGCACCGAGCCTTTCGACGTCGAAGCCAGCTACGCGCTGGGCGTCAACAGCTATATCCGCAAGCCGGTGGACTTCAAGCAGTTCGTCGAGGTGGTGAAGCAGATCGGGCTGTACTGGCTGGTGTTGAATCACCCGCGGGGGTGATGGACTTATCTCTGGGTTCGACTGCTGAGGTGGTCGGACTCAGCTGAGGCGAGCCACTTCAGATCGCAGTGCGTGTGGCGCACGCTGTTCACGGCGTGCGCAGACAAGGCGCGGTTTCTGCCCTCGCCTTGGTTCTGGCTTTTCGCTTCTGATTTGCTTTGCTTTGGCTTGGCTCTTGATCTCAATCGAGCCGTAAAGCGAGCCGAGCATCGCAGGGCGACGGGGTCGTAGAGCAGCCCATGTCTGAGCGCAGCGAGTTTGGGCTGCGTGCCCCGTCGCCCGAGAAGCACAGGGGACCGCCGCGGCTGTATGCGGCGGATCGCGTCCGGCGAAGACGGTTTTGCTTACTTTTGCCAAGACAAAAGTAAGCCGCGCGCCAGCGCGGAAGCTCTGTACTTGATTTTGCTTTAGCGAAGACCTGATCCTCAGATCGGAGCGCTGAAAGCGGAGAAGCGAAGCCAATTGCAGGGCTTTCGCCCGCTGCGCGTGCGAGTCCCTTTTGGATGGACCCAAAAGGAACCAAAAGGTCCCTTCGCCGGACGCGAGCCGATGCGATGAAGCCGCATCGGTGCCCTCCGCTCCTCGCCTGGCGCGGCACGCAGCCCAAACTCGCTGCGCTCAGACATGGGCTGCTCTTCGGCCACGCCAGGCTGCGGTGCTCGGCTCGCTTTACGGCTCGATTTCAGATCAAGAGCTGAAAGCCAGAGCCAGAGCCAGAGCCAGAGCAGGAGCAAAAGCGCAGGCAGAGCAACCGCATCCCTCACCCGATGCGCTGTGCGCATCGACCCCGGATCAAGTCCGGGGCAGGCTCTCTCCCGGAGGGAGAGGTGCTCGGATCAACCGCCTCCGTACAACGTCTCCGCCCGCTGGAACAGGATCCAGCTCGTCGCGATGCACTTGTCGCCGTTCTGCGGCCGGTTGCCGCGATGGGTATGGGTGAACGCCGTCGGCGCGATGAGCAGGTCGCCGGTGCGCGGGGTGATCTTGCGTTGCTGGAACAGGAATTCGGTCTCGCCGGCGTCGAAGCCGTCGTTGAGATAGATCGTCCACAGCAGATGCCGGTGCAGGGTTTCGCCACTGGCGTCGCGCGGGTACAGCTCGCAATGCCAGTACGGGTACCCGCCTTCGCCGGCCGCGTACCACTGCAGGTTGATCGCGCCCGGGCGCAGGCAGGTCTGCAGCAGGCCGCCGAGGCGCTGGTCGTCCATCTTGGGGAAGTCGTCGGCTTCCAGGCGGCGCAGTGCGCCATCGCTGCCCGGCTGCTGCAGCATCAGCGGGGCGATCAGGGTCTGCGGATATTTGCGCAGGTAGGCCATCAGGCCGGCATAGACCGCGACGTTGAGCTGCTGCACCACGTCGGCCCAGTCGGGGCGGTCGTTGATCGACAGGTCGCGGCTGCGCTTGAGTTCGGGATACACACCGCCGCCGATCTCACCCGCCTGCAGGTCGGGGCTGGCCCGCAACCGCCCGACGATCGCCGCGCAGGCCTCGGGCGACAGTGCGCCCGGGGTCACTTCGATGAAATCGGCCCCGCTCATGCGGCGGCGCTGTCGTGCTGCAGGTGGTAACGGGTCGCGGTCTCCACTTCGTCCTTGGAGCCGAGGAACACCGGCACGCGCTGGTGCAGCGAGGTCGGGGCGATGTCGAGGATGCGCGTCCGGCCGTTGGTCGCCGCGCCGCCGGCCTGCTCGACCAGCATGGCCATCGGGTTCGCTTCGTACATCAGGCGCAGCTTGCCGGGCTTGGCGGGGTCCTTGCGGTCCCAGGGATAGATGAAGATGCCGCCGCGGGTCAGGATCCGGTGCACGTCGCCGACCATCGCCGCCACCCAGCGCATGTTGAAGTCCTGCGCGCGCGGGCCGTCCTGACCGGCCAGCAGATCGCTCACGTAGGCCTGCGTCGGCGCTTCCCAGTGACGCTGGTTGGACATGTTGATCGCGAATTCGCGGGTCTGCGCCGGAATGCGCATGTGGCTCGTCGTCAGCACGAACGAGCCCTGCTCGCGGTCCAGCGTGAACGCATGCGTGCCGTGGCCGATGGTCAGCACCAGCATGGTGCTCGGGCCGTACAGGCAGTAGCCGGCCGCGACCTGGGTGCTGCCGGCCTGCAGGAAATCATGGTCCTGCGCCGCGCTGACGCCTTCCGGGCAACGCAGCACCGAGAAGATCGTGCCGACGCTGGCGTTGATGTCGATGTTGGAGCTGCCGTCGAGGGGATCGAACACCAGCAGATAGTTGCCGCGCGGGAAGGCGTCGGGGATCTGCTGGCAATGCTCCATTTCCTCCGACGCACACGCCGCCAGATGCCCCCCCCAGGCATTGGCCTCGAGCAGGATCTCGTTGCTGATCACGTCGAGCTTCTTCTGCGCCTCGCCCTGCACGTTGATGCTGTCGCCGCCACCGGCGGCCGCGGCTTCGCCCAGCACATCGCCCAGCGCGCCCTTGCCGACCGCCACCGAGATGCGCTTGCAGGCGCGCGCCACGACTTCCAGCAGCAGCCGCAGGTCCGGGGTCACATGGCCCAGGCGCTGTTCCTCGATCAGGTGGCGGGTCAGGGAGATGCTGGGCATGCGCGGGCGGTCCTGGGCGTCGGGGAACCCGCATTGTCGCGCCAAAGCTCCCAGCTGTCCCAGGCGTCGCGTCGCGCCGGCCGCCGGTGGCCGGTATTCTGGTGGGGTTTGGTCGCGCAGCCGCGCGCCAGGCGCCCTCCCCTCCGTCGTGCAGGCAGTCTCCCGTGTCCTCCTTTTTCGCGAACGTCGAACTCGTCCCCGGTGATCCCATCCTCGGCCTGAGCGAGGCCTACAACGCAGATCCGCGTACCACCAAGGTCAATCTGGGCGTCGGCATCTACTACGACGAGGCCGGCCGCATTCCCGTGCTCGACGCGGTGCGCGAGGTCGAACAGCGCCTGGCCGCCGAAGCCAAGCCGCGCGGCTACCTGCCGATCGACGGCATGCCCGACTACACCAGGACCACCCGCGAACTGCTGTTCGGCGTGGAGTCGCCGCTGCTGGCCGCGGGCCGCGTCGCGACCACCCAGACCATCGGCGGCAGCGGTGCGCTGCGCACCGGCGCCGACCTGCTGAAGAAGGTGCTGCCGCACGCGACCATCGCGATCAGCAATCCCAGCTGGGAGAACCACCGCGCGGTGTTCGGCGCGGTCGGCTTCGAGGTCGTCGACTACACCTACTTCGACGCCGCCACGCATGGTGTCGATTTCGCGGGCATGCTCGCCGACCTGCGCACGCTCGAGGCCGGCACCGTCGTGCTGCTGCACGCCTGCTGTCACAACCCGACCGGCGCCGACCTCACCGTCGACCAGTGGCGCCAGGTCATCGACGTCCTGCGCGAGCGCGAGTTGTTCCCCTTCATCGACATGGCCTACCAGGGCTTCGACCGGGGCATCGACGAAGACGCAGCGGCGGTGCGCCTGCTGGCCGAGTCCGGCATCGCGACCTTCGTCGTGGCCAGTTCGTATTCCAAGTCGTTCTCGCTCTACGGCGAGCGCGTCGGCGCGCTGACCGTGGTCTCGGCCGACGCCGACGAGAGCAAGCGCGTGCAGTCGCAGATCAAGCGCATCATCCGCGCGAACTATTCGAGCCCGTCGACGCATGGCGCCGCGCTGGTCGCCGGCGTGCTCGGCAGCAGCGAACTGCGCGCGCGCTGGGAAACGGAACTGGGCCAGATGCGCGAGCGCATCCATGCCCTGCGCGCAGGCCTGGTCGAAAAGCTCGCCGCCAACGGCGCGCCCGAGTTCGCCTTCATCGGCGAGCAGGCCGGCATGTTCTCGTACTCCGGCCTGAGCCGCGCCCAGGTCGATCGCCTGCGTGACGAGTTCGGCATCTACGCCGTCGGCACGGGCCGCATCTGCGTGGCCGCGTTGAGCCTGGAGAATCTGGATTACGTGGCCGAAGCCGTCGCGGCGGTCAGCCGCGGCTGACTGGATCGAGCCCTTCCCGCGTGCGCGAGGGCTGGGTGGGGCGATGCATCGCAACTTCGGATGCGTATGCGCGAGTCGTCCGCTTGGAACCTGCGCTGCTCGCCGTTCCTGCGGAAGGGCATCGCCCATGAAATGCGCGAGTGCATTTCATGAGCGATCAGGTGCTGCGCCCGTTCGTACGGAACCATGCGCGCAGCTCGCGCGTCATCAGCGCCAGCAGTAGCGCCGGCTGATTGCTTCGAGCCTTCCCCCGCGTGCGGGGGAGAGTTGGGTGGGGGCGACCATCGGAACTTGAGATGCGCGCGCGCATCGTCTGGCCGATGCGCTGGAGCGACGCAATGTATGCATCGCGGCGTGTCGTCCGGCGAGCGCACAGCAGCAGTCAAACGGACCGCCTGCGACATTCCGTCCCGGGCCGTTCACGCCGCCCTTTGCGACAATGCGCGGCGCGATGCGTCGCACCGCAACCCCCGATCCCTACGGAGATGTCATGCCGAACCGCGCCCTGCGCGGCGCGCTCGCGCTGCTGCTGTTGTTGCCTGCCACCGGCGCGTTCGCGCGGACCTGCGATCTGTCGATCGGCAGCAACGATGCGATGCGTTTCGACACGTCCGAACTGCGTGTCGCCGCTGATTGCACCCAAGTGCGTCTCACCCTGCGTCACTCCGGGCGCCAGATGGCCGCGGCGATGGGCCACAACTGGGTGCTGACCCGCACGGCAGACTATCGCCCGGTCGCGATCGCCGGTGGTCGCGCAAACCTCGCCAGCAGCTATCTGCCCGCCGGCGACACGCGCGTCATCGCACACACGAAAGTCATCGGTGGCGGCGAGACGACGACCATCACCTTCCCCACCGCCGGTCTGACGCGTGGCGGCGACTACACCTTCTTCTGTTCGTTCCCCGGCCACTGGAACGTCATGCGCGGCAAGCTGGTGTTCGGTTGATGCGCGCGGCCCCCACCGCGCTGGCAATCGCGTTGGCGCTGATCCTGCTCTCGCCCGGCGTCGCGCGCGCGCAGTCGGCGAGTGATGCCCCCACCACACTCGAGCGCGTGCGCGTGGATGCGACGCGCCTGCGCGGGGTCAGCGATTTCGACACGCCGGCGTCTGTGGATGCGATCCGCCTCGACGACGCGGACAGCAACCGCGCCGGCACCGTCGCCTCCGAACCGCTGTCGGGCGTGCCTGGCCTGCTCGCGCGCGACCGGCAGAACCACGCGCAGGACACGCAGCTTTCGATCCGCGGCTTCGGTGCGCGCTCGACGTTCGGCGTGCGCGGCGTGCGTCTGTTCGCCGATGGCATTCCGGCGTCGATGCCGGACGGCCAGGGCCAGCTCTCGCATTTCAGCCTCGTCGGCGGCGACCGCATCGAGATCATGCGCGGCCCGTTCTCGGTGCTGTACGGCAATTCCTCGGGCGGTGTCGTGCAGCTGTGGAGCGCCGACGGGCAGCCTGGCGATCCCTGGCGCTTCAAGGCCAGCCACGGACGCGACAACACGACCAGCCTGTCGACGCAGCTGCGTGGTGGCACGGACGCGGTCGGCTACAACCTCGCGCTGTCGCGCTTCGACACCGACGGCTGGCGCGACCACAGCGCCGCGCGACGCGACTCGGCGAACGCGAAGCTGCGCTTCGATTTCGGCGACAGGCGCCGGCTCGATCTGGTCGCGAACCACGTCGACATCGACGCGCAGGATCCGCTCGGCCTGACCGCTGCGCAGGTGGGCGAGAACCCGCGCCAGGTCGCGTCGGTCGCGCGCCAGTTCGATACGCGCAAGACCGTGCGCCAGAGCCAGGCCGGCGCGGTCTACGAACACGGCATCGGCGAGGCGCATACCGTGCGCGCGATGGCCTACGGCGGCGAGCGCGCGGTGGTGCAGTACCTGCCGATTCCACCTGCCGCGCAGGCCAATCCGCTGAACTCGGGCGGGGTCATCGATCTCGACAACAGCTACGGCGGCCTCGACCTGCGCTGGAGCTGGGAAGGCACGCTGGCCGGGCGTCCGCTCGAAGCGACCGTCGGCGCGAATGCCGATCGCCAGCGCCAGGACCGCCAGGGCTTCGAGAATTTCGTCGGCGACGCGCTCGGCGTGCGCGGGCGGCTGAGACGCGACGAGCGCAACACCGTCGAGAACCGCGACCAGTTCGCGCAGCTCTACTGGACCTTCGCGCCGCGCTGGTCGCTGCTGGCCGGCGTGCGGCACAGCGAGGTGGAGTTCGTCTCGCGCGACGTGTTCGTGACCGCGAGCAATCCTGACGACAGCGGCCGCATCGCGTTCCGCCAGACCTCGCCGGTGGTGGGCGTCACGTTCGCGCCACGCGAGGATCTGCGCGTGTACGCGTCAGCCGGACGCGGCTTCGAGACGCCGACCTTCAACGAACTCGGCTACCGCGCCGACGGCGGCGCCGGGCTCGCCTTCGATCTCGCGCCGGCGATCAGCGACAACCTCGAACTCGGCACCAAGTGGCGGGCGCGGTCGGGCACCACGCTCAACGCCGCGCTGTTCCGCGCCGACACCGACGACGAGCTCGCCGTTGCGCGCAATGTTGGCGGGCGCAGCAGTTTCCAGAACATCGGCCGCGCGCGTCGCCAGGGTGCGGAGCTGTCGTTGCGTCAGCCACTGGGCGCGTCGTTCGATATCAGCGTCGCCGCGACCTGGCTGGATGCGACCTTCCGCGATGACTACCTCGTCTGCACCGGTGCGGGCTGCACCGTGCCGGCCACGGCGGTCGCGGCCGGCGCGCGCATTCCGGGTGTGCCGGCGAAGCAGCTGTTCGCGCGCCTGGACTGGAGTGGCGGTCCGTGGAGCGCGGCGATCGAAGGCGTGGGCGTGGGTGATGTCGTCGTCGACGATCTCGCGACCGGACGCGCGGCCGGCTACGCGCTCGTCCATCTCGAAGGCGCACGCCGCTGGCGCTTCGATGCCGGCGAGCTGCGGACCTTCGTGCGTGTCGACAACGTGCTCGACCACGCCTACATCGGCTCGGTGATCGTCAACGAAGGCAACGGCCGGTTCTTCGAGCCGGGCCCGGGGCGTGGGCTGATGGTGGGGGCGCAGTGGATGTGGAATCGGTGAGCTGAGCGGCTCGAACCTTGTCTAGTCACTCTGACTCGTCATTCCGGCTTTCGCCGGAATGACGGAACTTGAATTCATTGGATGCGCGACCGTTCGCGTAAAGCCTCGGCATTCATTCCGTCATCCCAGCGGCTTTCAACAGCCGCATGTCTGGTCGAGCTGGGATCCATGTTCGCAGCGATCCGTCCGTCCGCGTGGAAAGGCAAACTCAAAATGGGCCCCAGCGTCCGCTGGGGCGACGGGTCACAGAGGCAAGCGATCTCTATTAGCGTCGGCGCTGTGGCCAACCTGCAACCTCAAACATCCCCACCCGCCGTCCACCCCTTGCCGGTGCCGCGATGGAACACGCGATCCTCATCGCGCACCGTGCCCGCACCCACCGTGTCCTGCTGCGCCAGGCGCGCATAGATCGGGGTGAAGTCCGGGCCGGTCGCGTCCATCAGCTGCTCGAAGCTGTCGATGACGAAGTAGGTCTTCTGGTAGGTGTCGATGCGGTAGCGCGTGCGCATGATGCGCTCCAGATCGAAGCCGATCCGGTTGGGCGCATCCGATTCCAGCGAGTAGATCGATTCGCCCTTCGACGACACGATGCCCGCGCCGAAGATGCGCAGGCCGTCGGCCTGCTGGATCAGGCCGAACTCCACCGTGTACCAGTACAGCCGCGTCAGGTTCTGCAGCGCGTCCGGGCCGATGCCGTGCGCTTTGACGCCGCCCTTGCCGTAGGCCTCCATGTAATCGGCGAACACCGGATTCATCAGCAGCGGCACGTGGCCGAACAGATCGTGGAAGAGGTCGGGTTCTTCGATGTAGTCGATCTGGTCCGGACGACGGATCCACCAGGTCACCGGGAAACGACGATTGGCGAGGTGGTCGAAGAAGTCGAGTTCCGGCAGCAGGCCCTCGACGCCGAGCAGGGTCCAGCCGGTCGCGGCTTCCAGCACTGCGTTGAGTTCGGTGAATTTCGGTATCGCGTCCGGGGTCATGCCCATCGCGTCCTGCGCCTGCAGGAATTCGTCGCAGGCACGGCCGACCAGCAGTTCGCGCTGGCGCGCATAGAGCGTGGCCCAGGTCGCGTGGTCGTCGGCGCTGTAGGTATCCCAGGGCTGCTCGACGATGCCTGTGGCGTAGACCGGCACCCTACCCTTGTCGGTCTGCATGTTCTCGACGCGGCGCGGGACGTTCGACGGCTGGGCGGACATGGCGACTCCGGTGGAATTCATCAGATCCACGACGATAGCGCCGTTCCGCCGCAACAGGCTTGCGTGATTGCGCGTCCAGGCCGGATGCGCGCAATAATCTTGCGCATATCCTCAATTCAGGACAACGAAGATGGCTGCTGCCGACCTCGATCGCACCGACCTGCTGCTGCTGACCGAGCTGCAGCGCAACGGCCGGCTGACCAATGCCGACCTTGCCGAGCGCATCCATCTGTCGGCCTCGGCCTGTCTGCGACGGGTGCAGCGGCTGGAGCGCGACGGGGTGATCGCCGGTTACCGCGCCGATGTCAGCGCCGAGCGCCTGGGCCTTGGCCTGCAGGCCTTCGTGCGGGTGCAGCTCAAGCACCACGACAGCGCCGCGGTCGCCGGCTTCGCCGCGCTGGTCAACGGCTGGGAGGAGGTGATCGCCTGTCACGCGCTGACCGGCGACATGGACTACCTGCTGCAGGTGATCGTGCGCGATCTCGAACACTTCTCGCGCTTCCTGCTCGACCGCCTGCTCAACCAGCCGGCGGTGGACGACGTGAACTCGAGTTTCGTGCTGCGCACGGTCAAGGCGGATCGCGGCCTGCCCTTGGGGAACTGACGCACCATCGAGGTGCAACCGCGGCAATAACGCACCAATCACGCAAGTGAATCGACTGGGATCGGCCGGGGGGAACTCCTAACCGTTTGATTTCACTGGCGGCAGGTGTTTGGCACGGCGATTGCGTAAGTCAGGGACACAATCAACACGCAAGGCAGTCGCTTCATGTCCACAGACAATCTCGAAAAGCTGATCAAGGACCACAAGATCGAGTTCATCGATCTGCGGTTCACTGATATGCGTGGCGTGCAGCATCACGTCACGTTCCCGAAGTCGATCATCGAACCCGGCCTGTTCGAGGACGGCAAGATGTTCGACGGCTCGTCGATCAGCGGCTGGAAGGGCATCCAGAATTCCGACATGGTGCTGCTGCCCGACGCGTCCACCGCGTTCGTCGATCCGTTCACCGCCGATCCGACGCTGGTCATCACCTGCGACATCCTCGACCCGACGACGATGCAGTCGTACGAGCGCGACCCGCGCGGCATCGCCAAGCAGGCCGAGGCGTTCCTGAAATCCAGCGGCATCGCCGACCAGGCGTTCTTCGGCCCCGAGCCCGAATTCTTCATCTTCGATTCGGTGCGCTACGCGAACGAGATGGGCCATACCTTCTTCCATATCGAATCCGAAGAAGCGCACTGGAGTTCGTCCAGGGAATACGAAGGCGGCAACAGCGGCTACCGTCCCGGCATCAAGGGCGGCTATTTCCCGGTCGCGCCGCTCGATTCGCTTCACGACATCCGCGCCGAGATGTGCAAGACGCTGGAACAGGTCGGCATCGAGGTCGAAGTGCACCACCACGAAGTCGCGAACGCCGGCCAGTGCGAGATCGGCACCCGCTTCAACTCGCTGGTCAAGAAGGCCGACGAGCTGCAGACGATGAAGTACATCATCAAGAACGTCGCGTTCCGCAACGGCAAGACCGCAACCTTCATGCCCAAGCCGATCGTCGGCGACAACGGCAGCGGCATGCACGTGCACCAGAGCCTGGCCAAGGGCGGCACCAACCTGTTCACCGGTGACGGCTACGGCGGCCTGAGCCAGACGGCGCTGTGGTACATCGGCGGCATCTTCAAGCACGCCCGCGCGATCAACGCGTTCTCCAACGCGTCGACCAACTCCTACAAGCGTCTGGTGCCGGGCTTCGAAGCGCCGGTGATGCTGGCCTACTCTGCGTCGAACCGGTCGGCCTCGTGCCGTATTCCGTACGTCGCCAACCCGAAGGCGCGCCGCATCGAAATGCGCTTCCCCGATCCGATGCAGTCCGGCTACCTGACCTTCGCCGCGCTGATGATGGCGGGTCTGGACGGCATCAAGAACCAGATCGATCCGGGCGGCCCGAGCGACAAGGATCTCTACGACCTGCCGCCCGAGGAAGAGAAGAACTTCCCGACCGTGTGCCACTCGCTGGACCAGGCACTCGACGCGCTCGACAAGGACCGCGACTTCCTCAAGGCCGGCGGCGTGTTCTCCGACGACTTCATCGATGCCTACATCGCGCTGAAGATGAAGGAAGTCACCGCGTTCCGCGGCGCGACGCATCCGCTCGAATACCAGATGTACTACGCGATCTGATGCATATCCGGAACGTCATTGTCGTGGTGTCGGCGGGGCGGCTGTCCGGCCCGTCGCAGCGCGCCGGGCGTTCGTCGGGCACGCGCGGCAGTGCCGCGCAGGCGTGCCCGTCTCACCCGCTCGAATACCAGATGTACTACGCGATCTGACGCACCAGCGCGGGGTCGGCCATTGGCCGGCCCCGTTGCGTTTCACCGCCCGACGGCGGCGGCGCCCTCCCCCACGGTGGGCGGCACTGCCGACGGGCATACGGAGTCCGGAATTCAACCGATGGATCGGAGAGCGGCCGCTCAGACGCCATAGAGCGTCGGTCGTGGCGACGGCAGCCAGGGGGCGCCGGCGTCGAACGTTCCGCCTGCGACAAGAACAACAACAGACGCAGTACGCACTGACCGGGGAGGGCTTTCCATTCATTTGAGGAGCCTGTCATGTCGTCACGCAAGAACGCACTCGCCACACTGCTGTGCGCGGGTCTGCTGTCCGCCGGTGCCGCGCACGCGGAAGTCTCCGGCTCGATCACGCTGACCAGCGATTACCTGTTCCGCGGCATCACCCAGACCGACGAGAAGCCTGCCCTGCAGGGCGGTGTCGAGTGGGCGCACGACAGCGGTTTCTATGCCGGCGCCTGGGGCAGCAGCATCAGCTGGCTGTCCGATTCCGATCCCGACATCTCCAGCCAGCTCGAGCTCGACGGCTACTTCGGCTTCCGTGGCGATTTCGGCGACAGCGGCTTCGGTTATGACGTCGGCGCCGTGTACTACTGGTATCCGGGCAGCTATCCCGCGGGCTTCAACAAGGCCGACACCACCGAGCTCTATGCCGGTGTGAGCTGGAACATCCTCAGCGCGAAGTACTCCTACGCCGTCACCGATCTGTTCGGCATTCCCGACTCCGACGGCAGCAGCAATCTCGACGTCGCCGTCGGCTGGGAGTTCGCACCCAGCTGGACGCTCAACGGCGCCGTGGGCAAGCAGTGGGTGGCCGGCACGGCGGGCACTGCGACGTATGCGTTCTGGTCGGCGGGTGTGGGCAAGTCGTTCGACAACGGCTTCGACATCGCCCTGGCCTTCAACGACAACGACCTGATCGGTCCCGACGACACCATCACCCTCGCCGTCACCAAGTCGTTCTGACACGGCGCGTGCACCTGGAGACCCATATGAAACTGATCATCGCGATCATCCGCCCGTTCAAGCTCGACGAGGTCCGCGAGGCGCTCGGCGAGGCCGGTGTCACCGGCCTGACCGTCACCGAGGTCAAGGGCTTCGGTCGACAGAAAGGCCACACCGAGCTCTATCGCGGCGCCGAGTATGTCGTCGATTTCCTGCCCAAGCTGAAGATCGAATGCGCGGTCAGCGACGACGTGTACGAGGCGGCGATCGAGGCGATCACCCAGGCGGCGGGCACCGGTAAGGTCGGAGACGGCAAGGTGTTCGTACTCGCTCTGGAACAGGCCCTGCGTATCCGCACCGGCGAAATCGGCGCCGACGCGCTCTGACCCCACGGAGATGTCTGACATGAAAAAGATCGAGTTCCGCGGGTGGAAGACCCGGATGCAGGCGCTGTGCCTGATGCTGGTGTGTGTGTGCGCGCTGTTCGGTATGGCAGGCGGCGCGTTCGCGCAGGATCTGCCGGCGGCCGAGACCGCAGCGGCGGTGGTTGAAACGGCGGAAGCCGTGACCTTCGACAGCGGCAACGTCGCGTGGATGCTCACCTCGACACTCTTGGTGCTGCTGATGGTGGTGCCGGGCCTCGCCCTGTTCTACGGCGGCATGGTGCGCTCGAAGAACGTGCTGTCGGTGATCATGCAGGTGCTGGTGGTGTTCTCGGTGGTGATCATCCTGTGGGTGGCCTACGGCTACAGCGCAGCGTTCACCGAAGGCAATGCGTTCTTCGGTTCGTTCACCGAGAAGGCTTTCCTGCGCGGCATCACCGCGGAGACGGATGCCGGTGGTCTGCCGGAATTCCTGTTCATCGTGTTCCAGTCGACGTTCGCCGGCATCACCACGGCGCTGGTTGTCGGCTCGTTTGCCGAGCGCATCAAGTTCTCGGCGGTGCTGCTGTTCTCCATCCTGTGGGTGACGTTCGCCTACCTGCCGATGGTGCACATGGTGTGGAGTGGTGAAGCGGGCTTCCTCGCGCACAAGGGCGTGATCGATTTCGCCGGCGGCACGGTGGTGCACATCAATGCCGGCGTCGCCGGTCTGGTGGGCGCGTACTTCCTCGGCAAGCGCCTGGGCTACGGCAAGGAAGCGATCAAGCCGCACAGCGTGCCCTTCACCTTTATCGGTGCATCGCTGCTGTGGGTGGGCTGGTTCGGCTTCAATGCGGGCTCGGCGCTCGCCGCCGATGCCAGCGCGTCGCTGGCCATGCTCAACACCATGGTCGCGACATCGGCCGGCGTGGTCGCCTGGAGCATCGTCGAAGCCTTCACCAAGGGCCGTCCGTCGGCACTGGGCGCGGCTTCGGGCGCGATCGCGGGGCTGGTCGGCATCACCCCGGCGGCCGGCACCGTGGGCCCGATGGGCGCCGTGGTGATCGGTCTGGCCGCGGGCGCGTTGTGCGTGTGGGGCGTCACCGGTCTCAAGCGCCTGCTGCGCGCCGACGACAGCCTCGACGTGTTCGGCGTGCACGGCATCGGCGGCATCGTCGGCGCGCTGCTGACGGGTGTCTTCAGCGCGCAGTCGCTGGGCGGCACCGAAGTCGATCTCGCGATCGGCGCGCAGGTCTGGGTGCAGTTCATCAGCGTCGCGTTCACCGTGCTCTGGTGCGCGGTCGTGACCGCGGTGGTGATGCTGATCGTCAAGCTCGTCGTCGGTCTGCGCGTGACCGAGGACGAGGAGCGCGAGGGTCTGGACATCGTCTCGCACGGCGAATCGGCCTACGAGAAGTAAGCGTCACCCGGCGTCCGCGCAGCCGCGCGGACGCCGGCAATGCAAGCGGGGCCAGCGGGCGACGGCGGGGAAGGCCGGCGCCCGCTTTTTTTGCGCGGGTTGCACCGCCCGGCGCGGCGCGGTGCAATGCGGGCATGTCGAAATTTATGCTGGCCGCGCTCGCCGCCCTGCTGCTCTCCGCCTGCGCCCACCACGCGCCGCGCAATCCGCTCGCCACCTGGGTGCCGTCGACCAATCATGATGCGCGTCGACCGGTGCTCGTCGTGCTGCACTACACCGAACAGGATTCAGTGCAGCGCAGCCTCGACACCCTGCGTACTTCCAACAGCGGCGGCCGCGTGAGTTCGCATTACCTGATCGGCCAGAACGGCGAGCGCTATCAACTCGTGTCCGATCTCGACCGCGCGTGGCATGCAGGCGCTGGCAGCTGGGGCGCGGTGTCTGACGTGAACTCCGCTTCGATCGGCATCGAACTCGACAACAACGGCCGCGTGCCGTTCACCGAGCCGCTGGTCGACAGCCTGCTGGTGTTGCTGGGCGATCTGAAGACGCGCTGGCGCATCCCGGCCGAGAACTTCATCGGCCACTCCGACCTCGCGCCAGGCCGCAAGGTCGATCCGGGCGTGCATTTCCCGTGGAAGCGTCTCGCGCAGCACGGCTACGGCATCTGGCCGCGCGACGACACGCCGCCGGCGCCGGCGGACTTCGACGTGGTGCAGGCCCTGCGCACGGTGGGGTATCCGGTCGACGATCTCGACGCGACATCGCGGGCGTTCCGCTTGCGGTTCCGCGCGCTGGCCGACGGGCCGCTGGATGCGGAGGATCGGCGGATCCTCCATGCGCTGGTGCAGGGGTGGACGATTCCGGCTGATGCTGCGGCGCAGCCATAGCTTTGCAGTTGCAGTTGCAGTTGCAGCTGCAGCTGCTTTGCTCTTCCCAAGTCTCGATGCCGCACAGATGATCGCAGACCCGTAGGGCGGCGGGCATGGATGCCTGCCGTTTTCCGACCGAGCCAGGATGGCGAGTCGGAAAATCCCGGAACGAGTGACACGCCGGGTGAGCTCCGTCGGGGCTGGCCCTTTTCTTTGGTTCCGTTTCTTTTGGGCCAGCAAAAGAAATGAACCCGCTCGCCGCACGGCGAGTGGAAGCGTTTGACGTTGCTTCTCCTGCCGTAGGCAAACGCACAGGCGTAGATCAAAGGCTTTCGTCCGCTGACGCGGCCGAGTTCATTTCTTTTGGTGGACGCCAAAAGAAACGGAACCAAAGAAAAACGTCTCCCCGACACGTCCGAAGCCTGCGACTTGTTGTGCACAGGGATTTTCCGACTCGGCATCCTGCCTCGGTCGGAAAACGCCGCACATCCATGTGCGGCGCCCTCCGGGTACGTAGGTTTGGAGCGCCGTCAGGAAAGATCCGCGGCAACGGCAACGGCAACGGCAACGGCAACGGCAACGTCGACGCTAAAGCCAACGCAAAGAGACGCCCACAACGCAACAGGCCCGCCGAAGCGGGCCTGTCGATCACACACTGAAACGAACGTTACTGCTTGAGCGAATCGATCGCCGCGTTGAGCGTCCGGCTCGGCCGCATCGCCTCAATGACCTTGGCCAGATCCGGATGGTAGTAACCACCGATCTCGACCGGCTTGCCCTGCGCACCGTTGAGCTCCGACAGGATCGCCGCCTCGCCATCGGTCAGCGCCTTGGCGACCGGTGCGAACGTGGCCTTCAGTTCGGCATCGTCGTTCTGGTCGGCCAGGGCCTGCGCCCAGTACTGGGCGAGGTAGAAGTGGCTGCCACGGTTGTCGAGTTCGCCGACCTTGCGCGCCGGTGAGCGGTTTTCGTCGAGGATGCGGCCGTTGGCGACATCGAGCGCGGCGGCCAGCACCTTGGCCTTCGGGTTGTCGTAGGCGTTGCCGAGGTGTTCGAGCGACGCGGCCAGCGCCAGGAACTCGCCGAGCGAATCCCAGCGCAGGTAGTTCTCTTCGACGAACTGCTGCACATGCTTGGGCGCGCTGCCGCCGGCGCCGGTTTCGAACAGGCCGCCGCCGGCCATCAGCGGCACGATCGACAGCATCTTGGCGCTGGTGCCCAGTTCCATGATCGGGAACAGGTCGGTCAGGTAGTCGCGCAGCACGTTGCCGGTGACCGAGATCGTGTCTTCACCCTTGCGGATGCGCTCGAGCGAGAACGTCGTCGCCTCGACCGGCGGCAGCACGCGCAGGTCGAGACCGGCGGTGTCGTGGTCCTTGAGGTAGGTCTCGACCTTGGCGATCACCTGCGCGTCGTGCGCGCGGCTCTTGTCGAGCCAGAACACCGCCGGCGTCTCCGACAGGCGCGCGCGGTTCACGGCGAGCTTCACCCAGTCCTGGATCGGCGCGTCCTTGGTCTGGCACATGCGCCAGATGTCGCCGCTCTCGACGGCCTGCTCGAACACCACGTTGCCGTCGCCGTCGGTGACGCGCACGGTGCCGTCGCCGGGGATCTGGAAGGTCTTGTCGTGGCTGCCGTATTCCTCGGCCTTCTGCGCCATCAGGCCGACGTTGGGCACCGAGCCCATCGTCGTCGGATCGAGCGCGCCGTGCGTCTTGCAGTCGTCGATGACCGCCTGGAACACGTCGGCGTAGCAGCGATCCGGAATCACGGCCTTGGCATCCTGCAGCTTGCCTTCGGCGTTCCACATGCCGCCCGAGTCGCGGATCATCGCCGGCATCGAGGCGTCGACGATGACGTCGGACGGCACGTGCAGGTTGGTGATCCCCTTGTCGGAATTGACCATCGCAAGCGCGGGGCGCGTGGCGTAGAGCGCGTCGATGTCGGCGCGGATCGCGTCCTGCTGGTCCTGCGGCAGGGTCTGGATGCGCGCGTACAGATCGCCGATGCCGTTGTTGGCATCGAAGCCGACCTGCTTCAGCGCGTCGGCATGCTTGTCCAGTACGTCGTGGTAGAACGCTTGCACCACGATGCCGAACATGATCGGGTCGGAGACCTTCATCATCGTCGCCTTGAGGTGCAGCGAGAACAGCACGCCCTTGGCCTTCGCGTCTTCGATCTGCGCTTCGATGAAATTCGACAGCGCCTTGCGCGACATCACCGCGGCATCGACGATCTCGCCCGCCTGCACCTTCACCGCGTCCTTGAGCACGGTCGTCGCGCCGTCGCTGCCGACGAGTTCGATCTTCAGCGCGCCGGCTTTCTCAAGCGTTGCGGAGCGTTCGCTGCCGTAGAAATCACCCTCACTCATGTGCGCGACGTGCGACTTCGAATCGGACGACCACTTGCCCATGCGGTGCGGATGCTTGCGCGCGAACGCCTTCACCGACTTCGGTGCGCGGCGATCGGAATTGCCTTCGCGCAGCACCGGGTTCACCGCGCTGCCCTTGGTGCGGTCGAAGCGCGCCTTGATGTCGGTCTCTTCATCGGTCTTCGGCACGTCCGGGTAATCCGGCAACGCGAAACCCTGGCCCTGCAGTTCCTTGATCGCGGCTTTCAGCTGGGGCACCGAGGCGCTGATGTTCGGCAGCTTGATGATGTTGGCTTCGGGCGTGGTCGCCAGCTGGCCGAGTTCGGCGAGGTGGTCACCGATCTGCTGCGCGTCGGTCAACAGTTCCGGAAACTGCGCCAGGATGCGGCCGGCCAGCGAGATGTCGCGCGTTTCGACCGCGATGCCCGCCGGTTTGGTGAATGCCTCGACGATCGGCAGCAGCGACTGCGTCGCCAGGTACGGGGCTTCGTCGGTGAGCGTGTAGAGGATCTTCGGCGTATCGGACATGCGGCGTGTCTCGTCTGGAAGCGGGGGGAATGCGTGGCTGGCGCGCGTCGCGGCATCCAGTGGCCGCGCGTGCCGGCGGGTCCGCGTGGAGACCGGCGAGGGTCGGTGCGTGCGGACGACACAGCCCCTCGATTGTCGCGCGTTTACGCAGGTCGCGGAAGGCGCCCGCCCGCGTGTAGACATACGGGACAGCATGGTGCGCGTGTCGATCCGCCATTAAAAAAAACGCGGCCGGAGCCGCGTTCGTGTTCGAAGTGCCCGCGCTGCGGCTTACTTCACTGAGAACTCGCGCGTCTCCACCACCGTGCCGTCGAGCGAGATTTCCAGCTTGTAAGTGCCGACCGGCCAGCCTTCGGGGTGATGGATGTCGAAGGCGATGACCTGCGGGCCGGCGGCGACATCGGCCTCGGTGTTGCGGACCAGCTGGCCCTCGCCGAACGTCCAGCGCGCGGCGAGCTTGGCCGCGCTTTCGCCCTCGGTGCCGACCGACGCATAGATGGTGTCGGTGGTCGCGAACTCCGAAGCCGGCGTCGACACGCGGTTCTGGTCGTCGACGGCGTTGCCGAGCTCGACGCTGGTGACTGTGGCCGGTGCAGGCGGCGTAGGTGCCGGCGGCGGTTCGGGCGCAGTGGGTGCAGGCGGCGGCGCTGTGGTGGGCGCATCGCGGTTGCAGCCGGCGAGCAGCAGCACGCCGCCGAGCGCGGTAGCCAGGGTCAGAACGACGGGTCGGGTCATGGAAACTCCTGGGGTCGGGAATCGGTCACGCGGCCGGCAGCTGCAGCACCTGGCCGGCGTGGAGGGCGTCGGGATCGTCGAGCACGTCGCGGTTGGCGTCGAAGAGTTCGCGCCAGCGATCCTGGGCGCCGAGCTCGGATTCGGCGATCCCGGACAGCGTGTCGCCCTTGCGCACGACATAGGTGCGCATCGGGTGCTCGTCGAAAATGCGGGAAGACGTCATGGCCGGACTTGCGTGAAAGCGACGGGGCAGGCTCCCACGCCGCGCGTTAAGAATCCATCGCGCGGCGCGTGCGCTCGATCACTGCCGTTCGTCGCGCAGACGCGCGGGCATCGCATGGCCGGGCGTGGCGCGCCACGGATTGATGTCCAGCCCGCCGCGCCGCGTGTAGCGCGCTTCAACCGACAGCGTCTCCGGCCGGCAGCGCGCCAGCAGGTCAACGAACACGCGTTCGACGCACTGCTCGTGGAACTCGGCGTGATCGCGGAACGACACCAGATACCGCAGCAGCGCCGCGCGATCGATACGCGGCCCGCGATAGACGATGTGCAGGCTGGCCCAGTCGGGCTGACCGGTGACCGGGCAGTTCGATTTCAGCAGTGCTGAGGTCAGGTGCTCTTCGACGACTTCGCTGGCATCCGCGGCGAGCAGCGACGCATCCGGCGGGCCATAGCTGGCGATCTCGACATCGAGGGCGTCGATCGATGCGCCGTCTTGCGCGACATCGGCCATGGTCGGCAGACCGAACGCGACATCGACGCGCGCACCGGCGGACTGCGACAGGTCGTCGATGACGCGCACGCGCACGGCGTCGGCAGTGTCGAAGCGCGTGTGGTTGAGCGAGTTGAGGTAGAGCTTCAGCGATTTCGACTCGACCAGATGCGGCGAATCGCCCGGCACGGTGATCGTCGCCGTCGCCACGACCGGCTTGCCGCGCGCGTCGAGCCAGCTCAATTCGTAGGCGTGCCAGCGGTCGTGGCCGATGAAGGGCAGCGCCGCGCCGATGCCGATCTCGGCGCGACCGAGCGTGCGCGCGATCGGAAACAGCAGGCCGGGATCGTAATGACGCGGATAGGCGACCTCGCGGCCGAGCGGAATGGGCGGCGCGGCCGCGATGGGGGTTCGGGGGGACATGCGGGGATTTTAGCGCCGGGGGGATGACGGGCGTTGCGTGGGGCGCCGTCAGGGCATCGGGACGCTGGAGCGTCGCCACGCGTCGGTCGATGCAACCGCGCTCCAACGCATGCGCCCGGCTCTTGTCGCACACCCCATCGGCTTGGCTCTCAAGACAGGCTCTACGCGCATCCGCTGCAATTGCGTTGATCAGCCCGCCGGTGCGTCCGGTACGACCACGATGCCGATGCCCAATGGACCGATGCGCACATCCGCCGGCTCTCCGGGCGTGACCACCAGCACCGGCGCCGCATCGCCGTGGGTCGACTGCAGCACAGCCGCGATACGCACAGCGCCTTCCGGCGCTTCGGTGATGGACAGTTCGAGTCGGTAGCCATCCTCGCCCGATACCTCGACGACACCCGCCTCGCCGCTTCGGACCACGAGTGCAGGACGGGCGAAGACGGTGTCGTCGTGAAGCAGGGTGGCTTGAACGTGCCAGCGATCTGCAGCGAACGTGGGCGTCGCAATCAGGAGGAGGAATGTACTCAGCAGGACTGCGCGCACGGCGAGGTTTCCAGGTTCACGAGGCGGGCGCATCCAGATAATCGAGTGTCACCTGCAGCATCGCCCGCAGCCCCAGATCCAGCGCGGACTCGTCGAGATCGAACTGCGGCGAATGGTTGCTCGGCGCAGTCGCCGGGTCCTTGCCCGCCGCCGTCGCGCCGACGAAGAAGAACATCGCCGGAACTTCCTTTGCGTAGTACGCGAAATCCTCCGCGCCCATGTTGAGCGGGGTTTCGACGACGTTCTCCGCGCCGGCGACGGCCTGCAGGCTCGGCAGCAGGCGGGCGGTCAGGGCGGGGTCGTTGACGGTGACCGGGTTGCCGGTGGAGTCGGGCACGTGCGCCTCGACGGTGGCGCCATGCGCGGCGGCGACGTGTTCGGCGACGTTCTTGAGGTCGGCGAAGATGTCGCTGCGCACGTCTTCGTCGAAGGTGCGGATCGTACCGACCAGCTCCACGCTGTCAGGAATGATGTTGTAGCGGATGCCGCCCTTGATCGCGCCGAAGCTCACGACCGCCGGCAGATCCGAAATATCGGTGCGACGGCTGACGATGGTCTGCGCGGTGCCGATCAGGTCGGCCGCGGCGACGATCGGATCGATACCGCCCCATGGCCGCGAGCCGTGCGTCTGCCGGCCGATGACCTTGATGTTGAAACGGTCCGAGGCGGCCATCAGCGGTCCACCGCGCACGCCGAGCTGGCCGGCCTGCAGCGTCGAGAACACATGCAGTCCGATGATCGCGTCCGGCTTGAAGTCGCGGAAAATCCCTTCTGCCAGCATCATCGACGCGCCGCCGTCCTCGTTATCCGGCGGGCCTTCCTCGGCGGGCTGGAACACGAACAGCACTTCGCCGGCGAGCTGCTCGCGCATGCCGACCAGCGCTTCGGCCACGCCCATCAGGATCGCGACGTGCGCGTCATGGCCGCAGGCGTGCATGACGCCGGTCGGTTCGCCGCGGTAGGTCGTGGTCGCGGTGGACGCGAAGGGCAGGCCGGTCTGCTCGGTGACGGGCAACGCGTCCATGTCGGCGCGCAGCGCGATCTTCGGGCCGGGGCGGCCGCCCTTGAGCACGGCGGTCACGCCGGTGTGCGCGATGCCGGTCTTGGGTTCAAGGCCGAGGCTGCGCAGGTGCTCGGCGACCTTGGCCGCGGTGCGCGTCTCGCGGTTGCCGAGTTCGGGATGCTGGTGGATGTCGCGACGCCAGTCGACGACCCTGGCCTGCAGCGCGGTCGCGGCGCTGGCGACTTCGGGGCGTTGTGCGTCCTGTGCATGCGAGACGACGGGCAGGGCGGTGCAGGCGCAGAGCAGGGCGGTGGCGAGACGATGCATCGGCGGATCCTCGACGGGTGACCGGTCGATGCTAGTGGATCAGCGGGCCCGCAGGCGCAATGCAGAAAGCGCGCTTGCGCGCGCTTCCAGATCAGGACTCATTCGATCGCGACGTGCGCGATCAGCGTCCGCACTGCCAGGCGCCGAAACGCTGGCTGCCGCCGGCCGGCTCGCCCAGCGGGCTGATCGTGTCGGCGTTGAGCCCGGGTGCTTCGTTGCGCGCGAGCGTTTCCAGCTCCTCGCGCACGCGCAGCTGGTTGCGTTCGACGAACGCGATGCTGTGCTTGACCGAGACTTCGACCTCGCCACGCTTCTGGCAGTCGGCCGGGGCCGCACTCGTCACGCGCACCGCGCTCGCGCCCGGCGCCATGTGCACCCAGGTGCAACCGACGGCGGACAGGGACAGCAGCATCACAGCCAGGGACTTGCGCATTCGGAATGCTCCGGGAATTGATGGGGTGGGACGCGATGCCCGCCATTGTGGCGGGCATCGGCTGAGCGGGCGATCACCGCCCGCGGAACCCGTTCAAATCCGCTGCGCGCACCAGCTGGCAGGCGCAGCAGGACATTGGACGGGTCTCAGCGTGCGACCGGCTTGCCGTCCGCGTCGAGCACCTGCACCTCGCCCAGGTCGAGCGCGCGGATCGGCGCCTCGATCTGCTCGAGATCGCCGACGATGACCCAGGTCAGCGCCTTGGGATCGATCGTCGTCGCCACGCCGGCGAGATCCTGGACCGTCATCAACTCGATCTCGGCCTTGCGCTGGAACACGTAGTCGTCCGGACGGCCGAAGCGCACGTTGCCGCCGATCGTCGACATCACCGCCCACGCGGTCTCGTAGGCACCGGGCAGGCTCAGGGTCTGGATCGCCTGGGCGCGGGCGAGTTCGGCGGCGGTCGCCGGCCGCGCGCCATCGGCGAAGTCGGCCAGCTCGCGCTGGATCTCGGCCATCGCCTCTGCGGTCTTGTCGATCTGCACCGGCGCCGACGCCATCCACGGACGCTGTCCCAGCGTGCCGCTGGCCGAGCTGCGCGCGCCGTAGGACCAGTGCTTGTCCTCGCGCAGGTTCATGTTCAGACGCGCGGTGAAGTCGCCACCGATCACGGTATTGGCCATGTCGAAACGGGTCGAGGACGCATCGTTGGTCGGCGGAATCACCTGCGCGGCGAAGATGTTCGCCTGCACCGCGCCGGGCTGGTCGATCAGGAACACGCGCGCGGCGCTGGGACGTGCGACCTCGGCGACTTCGATGGCCGCGGGCGCCGGGCCGGTGCCACGCCAGTCGCCGAAATGCGTTTCCAGCATCGGCACGATTTCGTCCAGCGTGGTGTCGCCGACGACGATCAGTGTCGCGCCTTCCGGACGCACCCAGTCGCGGTGGAAGGCGACCAGCTCGTCGCGCGTGAGCTTCGCGATCGCGTCTTCGTTGCCGCTGCCGGTGAACGGAATCGCGTACGGATGGCCTTCGCCATAGACCAGCGGCGGCAGCACGCGCATCGCCACGCTCGACGGGCGCGCCTTCTCCTGCGCGATGCCAGCGATCCACGTGGCCTTGATGCGGTCGATTTCGGTCTGGTCGAAGTTCGGCCGGCGCAGCATGTCGGCGAACAGCGCCAGCGACGGGTCGAGGTGTTCCTTCAGCGCCGAGACGTAGGCATTGCTGCCGTCGAGCGACGCGCCTGCACCGAGGCTCGCGCCCAGCGCTTCGACACGGTCGGCGAAGTCGAGCGCGCCCAGACCGCCGGCGCCTTCGTCGAGCACGTTCATCGTGAAACTGGCGGTGCCCGGCGTGCGGTCCAGATCGGCCGTGTAGCCGCCCTTGAACTCGTAGCTCAGCTGCACGACCGGAATCTCCGGACGCCGCGCCAGAATCACTTGCGTGCCGTTGGACAGCGTCGCGCGCTGTTGCTCGGGGAACTTCAGTTCCGGGAACGATGAGGTCTTCGGGACGCCGGCGCTGCGGTCGATGCGGCTGCGCGTGGTCGTGTACTTCGCATCCGGCGCCGGCGGGGTGAACGGCGCGGGTGTCACCGCGGGTTCCTCGGCCAGCGGCGTGCGTGCACCCGGCACGACGGTGATGGTGTGGCTGCCGATATCGAGCCACTTCGCACCGGCGGCCTTGACGTCGTCGACGGTGGTGGCGGCAACGTTCGCGAGCGAGTCGCGGAAACAGCCCGGATCGCCTTCGTAGACCGTGCATTCGGCCAGCGCGTCGGCCTTGCCGCCGAAACCGCCGATGCGCTCGATGCCGCGCACGAAGCCGGCCCGGAACGAGGTCTTGGCGCGCTCGAGTTCCTCGGCGCTCGGACCTTCGGTGATCAGGCGCTCGAGTTCCTCGTCGATCGCCGCCTCGACCGTCGCCGGGTCCACGCCCTGCTTGACGGTCGCCATCACGACGAAGTTCGAGCCCAGCTGCGAGCCGTAGGCGCCGGCGCTGATGTTGTCGACCAGACGGTCGTCGTGCAGCAGACGGCGATCGAGGCGCGAGGCCTTGGCGCCACCGAGGACACTGCCCAGCACCTGCAGGTGATCGATGTCGGTCGTGCCCAGTTCGGCGACGTTCCAGGCGCGGTAGATGCGCACCTGCGGCACCTGGTCTTCCATCGTTTCGCGGGTATCGGCGCTGCGCTTGGCCACGTCGACGGCGGGCTGCGCCATCGTCGGGCCGGCCGGAATGTCGCCGAAGTACTGCGCGACCTTGCGGCGCGCGGTGGCCACGTCGATGTCGCCGGCCAGCACCAGCACCGCGTTGTTCGGGCCGTACCAGGTGCGGAACCACTGCTTGACGTCGTCGAGCGCGGCCGCGTTGAGGTCGTTCATCGATCCGATGACGCCGTGGTGGTAGGGGTGGCCCTTGGGGTACAGCGCGCGGGTGAGCTTGTCCCAGACCTGGCCGTAGGGCTGGTTCTCGCCTTGGCGCTTCTCGTTCTGGACCACGCCGCGCTGCTCGTCGAGGGCGGCCTGGTCGACCGCGCCGAGCAGATGGCCCATGCGGTCGGACTCCATCCACAGCGCCATGTCGAGCGCGGTGGTCGGCACGTTCTGGAAGTAGTTCGTGCGGTCGGTGTTGGTGGTGCCGTTCTGGTCGGTCACGCCGACCTGCTTGAAGGGGTCGAAGAATTCGCCCGGATGATTCTCGCTGGCCTGGAACATCAGATGTTCGAACAGGTGCGCGAAACCGCTGCGCCCGGCCGGCTCGTCCTTGCTGCCCACGTGGTACCAGATGTTGACCGCGACGATCGGCGCCTTGCGGTCGGTGTGCACCACCACGCGCAGGCCGTTGGGCAGGGTGAAGGTCTCGTACGGAATGTCGACGCCGGCGGCTTCGGCAGGCGGCGCGGCCCACGCCATCGGCGCGGCGGCAATACCGGACAGGGCCAGACCGGTGGCCAGCGCCAACAGGGCCGCGCGCGGGCGGGACGGGGCGGTACGAAGACGGTCAGCGGACATGCCGGTCCTTGGAGTCGAGGCGGTTGGACTCGCATCGTAGCCAGCCGTAGTGCCTTCGGCACGGGCCGCAGGTCATGGTCGGGGGTCGGGCGCTGCGTTTGTTCTTCTCCCTCTGGGACGACGTACCCACCGGGGTAGAAGGTGACCGGAGGGCGGATGAGGGTGCGTTTGACGCATGACCGGCGAAGCCCACAGCCCTCACCCGACGCGCTGCCGCGCGTCGACCCCGGATCAGGTCCGGGGCAGGCGCTCTCCCAAAGGGAGAGGTGTATATCGGACGCTACCCGCCTGATCCTCACCCCGGCGCGACTAGCATCGAAATCTGTTCCTACCCGAGAGCCGCACGTCATGACCCACTGGACCCTCGTCACCGGCGCCAACCGCGGCCTCGGCCTTGAATTCGTCCGCCAGCTGCTGGCCGACGGCACACGCGTCGTCGCAACCTGCCGCCAGCCCGGCAAAGCGACCGCGCTCAACAATCTCGCCGCCGAACATCCCGGTCATCTGAAAGTGCTGCCGCTGGATGTCGGCGACGCCCGCTCGCGCGACGAACTGGTGCGCGAATGGCCGCTGGCCGCAGGCGAGAGCGCACGCATCGGCGTGCTGATCAACAACGCCGGCGTGCTGCACAGCGGCGAGCGCTTCGGCACGCTGCGCGCCGAGACGCTCGACGACAGCCTGCGCATCAATGTCACCGGCCCGCTGCTGCTGACCCAGGCGCTGGCACCGCTGCTCATCGATGGCGCACGCGTCGCCAACCTGTCCTCCCAGCTCGGATCGATCGCCAACACCGGCCGCTTCGGCACGCCCAGCTACGCGATCAGCAAGGCCGCGCAGAACATGGCGACTGTGCAACTGGCGCACGCCCTGCGCGAGCGCGGCATCGTTGTCGTCGCCCTGCATCCGGGCTGGGTGCAGACCGACATGGGCGGTGCCCAGGCGCGCGAAGTGCCCGAGGACTCGGTCGCCGGGCTGCGCAAGGTGATCGCCGGGCTCGGCCCCGAAGACAGCGGCTGTTTCCTCGACTGGACCGGCGCTTCGCTGCCCTGGTAGCCGACAATGGCCGGCCCGCAGCCCGGACCGGTCCATGTTCGACGTCATCCTGCACACGCCCGAGATTCCGCCCAACACCGGCAATGTGATCCGGCTGTGCGCCAATACCGGCGCGCGGCTGCATCTGGTGCGGCCGCTGGGCTTCGATCTCGACGACCGCAACCTGCGCCGCGCCGGCCTCGACTACCACGAGTACGCAACGTTGCAGGTCCACGACGATCTCGACGCCGCGCTCGCCGCGATCAAACCTGCGCGGCTGTTCGCGCTGAGCACGCGCAACAGCGTCCGCTTCGATGCACCTGCATTCGCCCCGGGCGATGCATTCCTGTTCGGCAGCGAGACCCGCGGCCTGCCCGACGACGTGCTCGGCCGCGTGCCGGACGGGCAGCGCCTGCGCCTGCCGATGCAGCCGGGCAACCGCAGCCTCAACCTGTCGAACGCGGTCGCCGTGGTCGTGTTCGAGGCGTGGCGGCAGCAGGGCTACGCGGGCGGCGATCTCTGACCTACCCGGGCGGTGCAGCGCCGACCTGAACGGCGCGCCAAAAGTTCCTGTACTTGAGAGTTCAATATTCAGCGCGGGTTGCACGCGCAGGTCGAGAATGCACTCTACCGGCCCGGGTGATCGTGCTTCCCCTCCCCTCGAAGCGCATCCCCTCCCTGTCACCCGGGCCGGCATTTTTCCACCGCAACGGCAACGCCCAGAAGCGCCGGACTCCACGGAGGATCCGGTTGGAGAGAGACACGGAATGAAGCACCTTCTGCCGATCGCAGCCCTCGCCGCCGCGCTCCCCTTCGCCGCGAACGCCGCCGAAGGCCTCTCCTACAACTACGTCGAAGGCGGTTACTCGGCCAGCAGGTCCGACGTCGCGCCGGTCAACCCGAGCGCTGATTCCGATGGCTGGTCGCTCCGCGGTTCTGCTGCGTTCCTCCCGAACTTCCACGCCTTCGGCGACTACACCCGCGAGAGCATCGACAACAGCCCGCTCGACCGCGACCAGTGGCGTCTGGGCGTCGGCTACAACCATGAAGTCTCGCCGCGCACCGACCTGCTGACCCGCGTGGCCTACCAGAAGCTGGATTTCGGCCGCGGCCTCGAGGCCGACGGGTATTCGGTCGAAGTCGGCGCGCGCGCAGCGCTGCTGCCGGCGCTGGAAGGCTACGCACTGGCCGGATACGAAGATCTCGACAGCGGCTTCGACAGCGAGTTCTACGGCCGCCTCGGCGCGCAGTGGAAGTTCAATCCGAACTTCGGCGTCGCCGGCGACATCAAGCTGATCAAGGGTGGCGACACCCAGTGGTTCGTGGGTCCGCGTCTGACCTGGTAAGCACATCACCGCTCCCCCGCGGTGTCCGGTCCCCAGCGCTTCCCCGGCGCCTCTCTCTCCCGGACATCGCCAGAACCCGGCCAGCAATGGTCGGGTTCTTTTTTGGCTGAGCGATTCGCTGACCAGCGCGTATGTCAGACGGCCCGGAACGCCCAGTCGCCGTCATCCCGGCGATGGCCGGGATCCAGTGACTTCGAGCTCGATGCCGGACGTCGAGAGGACGAAAGCGCATTGAACGCGATGCCTGGAGCAAGTGCGCGGTGCATGCAGAGTTGCTGGATGACCAGCGCTTCGCGCTATCGAAAAGCACGCCCGGCTATCGCCGGGATAACGTTCAGGGGTACGTCTCGGGATCTCGCTTGAGTTTCCGAAGGTGGAAGCAGGTTCGCGCTGCCCTCACCCCACCATCCGCTCTGCGGATGGTCCCCCCGCGCTCCGCGCCCCCGGCCCTCGCGCTGACGCGAGGACGTTCATCGACGCACGAGCCTGTGGCTCGCAAACGCGCCTCTTCACCCCAGAGGGAGAGGGGCCTTGGTCGGGCCTACGGCCCGTTATTCGAACTCGGGCTTCTGCTCGCGCGCCATCAAACGCGCCAGGCCTTCGGCCGGCGTCATTTCGCCATGCAGCACGGCGCGGACGTTGCTCGAGATCGGCAGTTCGATGCCGTGGCGTTCGGCCAGACGCATGACCTCGTCGGCGGTCTGCACCGATTCGACCACCTGGCCGATCGCGCGCACCGCGTCTTCGAGCTTCTCGCCGCGGCCCAGCGCCAGGCCCAGCCGGCGGTTGCGCGACAAATCGCCGGAACAGGTCAGCACCAGATCGCCGAGACCGGCGAGACCCATCAGGGTTTCCGCGCGGCCGCCGATCGCCTGGTTGAGGCGCAGCATCTCGTGGAGACCGCGGGTGATCAGGCCGGTGCGGGCGTTGAGGCCCAGCTCCATGCCATCGGCCGCGCCGGTGGCGACGGCGAGCACGTTCTTCATCGCGCCGCCGAGTTCGGCGCCGCGCATGTCGGTGCCGGTGTAGGCGCGGAACGTCGGACCGTGCAGCACGTCGGCGACGGTCTGGGCGAAGTCGGCATCGTCCGACTGCACGGTGATCGCGGTCGGCAGGCCGGACGCGACTTCCTTGGCGAACGACGGACCGGTGACGACGGCCAGCGGCACGTCTTCGCCGACCAGGGCGCCTGCCACTTCATGCAGGAATCGACCCGAGCCGGGTTCGAAGCCCTTGGTCGCCCACGACACGCCGACGCCCTTGGGGCGCAGCGGCGCCAGCAGTTCCAAGGTTTCGGCGAAGGCGTGCGACGGCACGACGACCAGGATCAGGCCGACGCCGTCGAGGGCATGGGCCAGATCGGTGGTCGCGCGCAGGTTGTGCGGCAGCGGGATGCCCGGCAGGTAACGCGGGTTTTCGTGGCGCTGGTCGATCGCCTCGATCTGGTCCGCGTTACGGCCCCACAGCGTGGTGGGGTGCCCGTTGCGTGCGATCAGCGAGGCGAGCGCGGTCCCCCAGGAGCCCGCGCCCAGCACCGCGACCGCGGTCTTGCGATCGGTCACGCTCAGGCGTTGCCGATCTGGTCGGTCGTCGGCTGCTCGTTGCCCGGCTGGCTGCGCTGACGCAGGCCTTCGGCATAGAGCGCGTCGAAGTTGATCGGCTGCAGCAGGAACGGCGGGAAGCCACCGGCCTGGATCAGCTCGCCGATCAGCTGGCGCGCATACGGGTACAGCACGTTCGGGCACTGGGTGCCGAGCAGCGCGTCGAGGGTGTTGCCGTCGAAACCGGCCAGACCGAACACGCCGGCCTGCTTCACTTCGGCGACGTACACGGTGTTGGCGTTGTCCTCGCCCGTGGTGCAGGTCAGGGTGATCGCCAGCACGACTTCGAACGCGTTGTCGCCGACGCGCTGCACGCTCTGGTTGAGATTCATGTTGAGCTGCGGCTGGGCCTGCTCGTTGAAGATCGCCGGCGACTTGGGCGACTCGAACGAGACGTCCTTGACGTAGATCTTCTCGACGCTGAACTGCGCGCCGGCCGGCTGCGCGGGGGCTGCGCCATTGGCGCCGTTGGTGGCCTGTTCTTCGGACATGTGGGTCGACTCCAGCGGAAAGAGGTTGGGTTAAGACGGATGGCCGATTATGGCAGTCCGGTGAGACGGGCCCGCTGCGCTCAGCCGCGGCCCTTGACCAGCGGCAGGTCGGCCTGCAGCCAGCCGCCGATGCCGCCGTCGAGCACGTACACGTTCTCGAAGCCGGCCTTCTTCAGGCGCTTGGCGGCATCGCTGGCGGTGCTGCCGGTCTTGCAGACCAGCACGACCGGCAACGCCTTGGCAGGTGCGAGCTGCTTGCTCTCGGGGTCGAACTGGCTCATCTGCACGTTCTTCGAGCCCGGGATGTGGCCCTTGCCGAAGTCGGCGGCGGGGCGCAGGTCGACGACCAGCGCATTGTCGCGGTTGACCAGCACGGTCAGCTCGGCCGGCCGCAGGACCTTGAAGCCGCGGAACAGGCGCGAGATCTCGTTGAAGACGATCGCCACCGTCAAAGCGGCGAGGATCAGCGACAGCATCTGGTTGCGGCCCAGGAAGGCCAGAAGTTCTTCGAAATTCACGGATGGATCGCGGTGCGTCGGCGGGCGGCGATTGTCGCACACCACCGCGACCGCCCGGCGGCGGGCGGCAGATGCGGGCCTGGCGGGATCATTCGCCGGCCCAGAAGTCCGGCAGCCCGTCGACGATCCACCAGGTGCCGGCGGCCGCATCCCAGCGCCAGCGCTCGGTGTAGCGCACGGTGCGCTCGGCCATGGTGTGGCGGTTGATCACGCCGATCTGGATCTCGCGCATCGCCTCGTCCGGGCCGGCTGTCGCGCTGGTTTCGCGGTAGCCGGTGACCTGCACCTGCTCGTAGCGGGCGAAATCCAGTTCGCTGACCGGGTGCGCGGTGCGGTATTCGGGGTCGACCAGGTGCCAGGCGGTCTTCATGTCGTTCCAGCGCACCGCGCCGGTCCATGCGTACTGGGCGCGTTCGAGGGCCGTGCCCTGCTTGCGGGTGCTGGCGCAGCCGGGCAGCAGGACCAGCAGCGCGAGCATCAGCAGGGCGACCTGCGTGCGGAACAGGAACGGACGGCCGGGAGTCGCGCGCATGGCAGGGTCTCGAATCGTGAGGCCGCCATCGTAGCCGCCGCGGCCGGCGCGTGTGCGGCTGCCGGTATCCTCTGCGCGATGGATGTCGACACTTCTTCCCCGGCCGCCACGGTCAACATCGCCAGCGCATTGCCGCGGCTGGCGCAGGCCGCGCCCGAGCGCATCGCGATGCGGTGTCCCGGCCCCGACGGCCGCTACGGCGATGCGCACACGCTGACCTATGGCGCGCTCGATACGCGCAGCGATGCGATCGCCGCCGGACTCGCCGCGCGCGGCATCGTCCGCGGCACGCGCACGGTGCTGATGGTGCGGCCGACGCCCGAGTTCTTCCTGCTGATGTTCGCCCTGTTCAAGGCCGGCGCGGTGCCGGTGCTGGTCGATCCCGGCATCGACAGGCGCGCGCTGAAGCAGTGTCTCGACGAAGCGCAGCCCGAGGCCTTCATCGGCATTCCGCTGGCGCAGGTCGCACGCGTGCTGCTGCGCTGGGCAACCTCGGCGCGCGTGCGCATCACCACCGGGCGCTGGGCGTTGCTGAGCGATGCCACGCTGGCGGATGTGGAACGCGCGGGCGCCGGCGCCGGCCCGCAACTTGCGGCGACGGCCGGCGACGATGTCGCCGCGATCCTCTTCACCAGCGGCTCGACCGGCGTGCCCAAGGGCGTGGTCTACCGGCATCGCCATTTCGCCGCGCAGATCGACATGCTGCGCGATGCGTTCGGCATCGGCGCCGGCGGCGTGGATCTGCCGACGTTCCCGCCGTTCGCGCTGTTCGATCCGGCGCTCGGGCTGACCTCGATCATTCCGGACATGGATCCCACGCAGCCGGCCAAGGCCGACCCGCGCAAGCTGCATGCGGCGATCGAACGCTTCGGCGTCGACCAGCTGTTCGGATCCCCCGCCTTGATGGGCGTGCTCGCGACGCATGGCCAGCCGATGCCGACCTTGCGCCGCGTGACCTCGGCCGGCGCGCCGGTGCCGCCGGACACGGTCGCGAAGATCCTCGAACTGCTGCCCGACGACGCCCGCTTCTGGACGCCCTACGGCGCCACCGAGTGCCTGCCGGTCGCGGTCATCGAAGGCCGCGAACTGCTCGAACTGCGCACGCGCACCGAGCACGGCGCCGGCACCTGCGTCGGTCGTCCGGTGCCGCCGAACGAGGTGCGCATCATCCGGGTCGATGACGACGCGATTCCCGCGTGGTCCGACACGCTGTGCGTGCCCGGCGCGCAGGTCGGCGAGATCACCGTCGCCGGGCCCAGCGCCACCGATACCTATTTCAACCGCGACGCGCAGACGCGCCTGGCGAAGATCACCGAGACGCTGCCCGACGGCAGCACGCGCATCGTCCACCGCATGGGCGACCTCGGGTATTTCGATGCCGAAGGGCGCTTGTGGTTCTGCGGCCGCAAGGGCCACCGCGTGGTCACCGCCACCGGCACGCTGTGCACCGAGCAGGTCGAACCCGTGTTCAACGTGCACCCCGACGTGCGGCGCACCGCGCTGGTCGGCGTCGGCGCGAAGGCGAACCAGACGCCGGTGTTGTGCGTGGAGCTGGAAGCCGGTGTCGCGAAGACCGAACAGGCGCGCATCGCCGACGAGTTGCGCCACATCGGCGAAGGCTTCGTCCACACCGGCCGCATCGAGCGCGTGCTGTTCCATCCCGGCTTCCCGGTCGACATCCGCCACAACGCGAAGATCGGCCGCGAGACCCTGGCCGCGTGGGCGGCGACGCGTGTCGGCTGACCCCGCGCCTGCGCATTACCGGCTCGACGATCTGCGCATCGATGTCGCGCGGCAACGCGTGGTCCGCGACGGCGGACAGGTGCTGGATGTCGCCGGCCTCAGCTTCCGGCTGCTGCATGTGCTGCTGGGGCAGGGCACGCGCGTGGTCGGCTTCGACGAACTGATCGAGCGCGTGTGGGCGCCCGCGCATGTGGGCGAGGAAACCGTGACCCAGCGCGTGCGCCTGCTGCGCCAGGCGCTGGGCGACGACGGCCGGCAGCCGCGCTATGTGCGTTCGGTGCGCGGGCAGGGCTATCAGCTATGCAGCGAACCGCTGATCGAAGATCCGGTGACGGCGGCCGCGCCTGCAACCGCAGAACAGCCGCGTGCACTGCGCATCGCCGGGCTGCTGGCGCTGACGCTGCTGGTGCTCGGCGTGCTGCTCTGGTGGCAATGGCCGCGCGCGGAAACACCGGTCGCCTCGCCGCTGCTGGAACGCGCTGCGTACTACGCCGCCATCGGCCAGCCCGCGAACAACGAACGCGCGATCGCGCTGTACCGGCAGCGGCTGCAGGAATCGCCGGACGACAGTGAGGCGCAGCTGGGCCTGAGCCGTGCCTACAGCGCACGTCTGTGTCTCTACAGCGGCGACGCCGAGGATGCGGCGCAGGCGCTGGCGCTGGCCGAAGCGGTGATCGCGCGCGAACCGGATGTCTCGGCCGCGCATGCCGCGCTCGCATATGCGCACGACTGCCGTGGCGACATTGCCGCGGCGCTGGCCGGCTACACGCAGGCCGTGGCACTCGATCCCGCTGCCGACGGCAGTCGCGCATCGGCGGCGTATCTGCAGGCACGGCAAGGCCGCATCGCCGAAGCGCTGGCCGCGAATCTGGACGTGCGCGCGCCGGAGAAAGTGCGCTTCCTCGAACTGCAGATCGCCTCCAACCTCGATCTGCTCGGCTACACCGCCGCGGCCGAGGCGCGGTATCGGCGCAGCTTCCAGCTGTATCCGGACAACGTGTTCTCCAACCTCGCCTGGCCCACGTTCCTCTACGAACACGGCCGCATCGACGAGGCGCAGGCGGCGTTGACCCAGGCGATGTCGCGCGGCACCGAGCACGCCGGCCTGCCTCTGCTGGCCGCGGAACTCGCGGTTCTGCGCGGCGATGCTGATGCTGCCCGCGACGCCGTGCAGCAGGCGCGCGCGCTCAAGCCCCATGCCAGCCTGCCGCAGACGATGGCGTGGATCGTCGGCAGCGAGGCGTCGCCCGACGCCGCCGCGCTGCACGCCCGCGCCGATGCATTGCGCAGCGGCCTGACCGGCGGCGGCGATCCCTTCGAGGGTGTCGAAGCCGCCTTGCTGCAGGCTCTGGCCGGCGACCGGGCCGCTGCATTCGACGCACTCGATGCCGCGGTGGCCGCCGGCTTCCGCAATGCCGGCTATCTGCGCGTGTCGCCGCTGTTCGACGAGCTGCGCGCCGCGCCGGCGTTCGACGCCGCACTGCGCCGCATCGACACCGCGCTCGCCGCCGAACGCGCGGCGGTGCAGGCGTCCGGCCGGTTGCCGGACGATGCGGTCACGGCATCGCGCTGAGCACGTAGTCGGCGAACAGCTTCTGCGATTCGGCGTGCATGCCGCGCTGGTTGTAGCGGGTGCGGGTGATCACCACGACCAGCTGCGACTCCGGCACCGCGAACACATAGTTGCCGCCGTTGCCGGACATCGCCCAGGCGTGCACCTGCCGGTCGCCCGCTTTGAACGGGAAGCGCCACATCTGGTAGCCGTAGTCGGCATCGAACGGCGTCTGCGCGTGCACCTTGGCCATCGCCCGCACCCAGTCGGCCGACACGATCTGCCGGCCGTGCCAGCGGCCGCCATCCGTGATCAGCTGTCCGAGCTTCGCCAGATCACGGCTGCGGTATTCGGTGCCGCCACCGCCCATGCCGGTCCCGTCCGAGGACTGATGCCAGCGCGAATCCTCGATCCCCAACGGGCGCTCGAGCACGTCGGCGGCGAACCGGTCCAGCGACATCCCGCTGGCGCGCTCGACGATCGCGCCGAGCAGGAACGCATTCGCCGTGCAGTAGGCGAACGCGCGGCCGTGCGGGCTGTCGGCCGGGCGCGTGGTCCACGCGGGATAGCCACGCTGCGGCAGATCGAGCGCGAACTGGATCCAGTCCGCGCTGACGTACATCCGCTCCTCGTGGCCGGACGAGAACTCGTTGTTGTCGTCGCATTCCCACTGCGCGCTCATCGTCAGCAGGTCCTCGACGGTGGTCGCGGTCTTGAACGCACCGGGATGGGCCGGCGTGCGGTCGGGGAAGAAGCCGAGCACCGGGGCATCGACCCCGTCGATCAGCCCGCGGTCGATCGCGGCGCCGACCAGCAGCCCGGTCACGCTCTTGGTCAGCGAACGGGTGTTGTGCAGCGTCTGCCGGTCGGCGCCGTTGAAGTAGGTCTCGTGGACCAGCGCGCCGCGATGGACGATCAGCACGCTGGTGGTGTCGGGCGCTTCGCCGCCGGCGATGGCCGCGTCCAGTGCGGCCAGACGGTCGGTGTTCCAGCCGCGTGCGCCGGCATCGGCGAGCGGCCAGTCGGTGTCGGGCGAAGGTGAGGACGCCTGGACGTTCGCGGCGGACAGGACGAGCAGGGCAGGCAGTACGAAGCGGGTGAGCGGTTGCATGGACGGACTCCGGTCGAGGGAGCCGCACTGCACCCGGATCCCGGATGAAGTGCCTGACAGGCGAATGAAGAATTCTGAAGTGCAGGCGGATCAGGTACTTGCAGCCGTCGATCGCAGCGGCGCGTCGCCAATCGCAGCATGCCTCGCTATCGTGGGCGGCCCTGCAGCGTATGGAGTCGGCAATGCGGATCCTGGTCACCGGTGGCGGCGGCTTCCTCGGTCAGGCCCTGTGCCGCGGCCTCGTCGAACGCGGCTTTGATGTCACCAGCTTCAATCGCGGGCACTACCCGGAGCTCGATGCGATCGGCGTGCGCCAGGTCCGCGGCGATCTTGCCGACGGGGATGCGGTGCGGAACGCGGCCCAAGGCATGGACGCGATCTTCCACAACGCCGCCAAGGCCGGCGCCTGGGGCAGCTACGAGAGCTACCACCTGGCGAATGTCGTCGGCACGCAGAACGTGCTCGACGCCTGCCGCGCGCACGGCATCGGCCGGCTGGTGTACACCTCCACGCCCAGCGTGACCCACCGGGCGACGCACCCGGTCCAAGGCGGCACCGCCGACACCGTGCCCTATGGCGAGGACTTCAAGGCGCCGTACGCGACGACCAAGAAGATCGCCGAGCAGGCCGTGCTCGCCGCCAACGGCCCGGACCTCGCGACGGTCGCGCTGCGGCCGCGGCTGATCTGGGGACCCGGCGACCAGCAACTGCTGCCGCGGCTGGCCGAGCGCGCACGGGCCGGCCGGCTGCGCTTCGTCGGCGACGGCGAGAACCGCATCGACACCACGTATATCGACAACGCGGCGCAGGCGCACTTCGACGCCTTCGAGCATCTGGCGCCGGGCGCCGCCTGCGCGGGTCGCGCCTACTTCATCAGCAACGGCGAGCCGACGACCGTTCGCGAGATCGTCAACGCGCTGCTGGCCGCAGCCGGTGCACCGCAGGTCACGAAGACGATTCCGTTTGGCGCCGCCTACGTGATCGGTGCGATCTGCGAATCGGTCTGGCCTGTGCTGCGTCTCGACGGCGAGCCACCGATGACCCGGTTTCTCGCCGAGCAGTTGAGCACCACGCACTGGTACGACATGGCGCCGGCGACGCGCGATTTCGGCTATGTGCCGCGGGTTTCGCTTCACGACGGACTCACCCGCCTGAGAAATTCTTGGACAGGCACCTGACCGTCACCTGATCGCGACCTGAGCGGGCATAGGGTAGCCCCCGAACCGCTCACGGGAATCAGGAGACCACCCATGCTTCGTTATGCAGTCATTTTTCTTGTCGTCGCCATCATTGCCGGTGTTCTTGGCTTCAGTGGTGTCGCCGGCGCCGCCACCAACATCGCCTGGATCCTCTTTGTCGTGTTCCTGATCCTGGCCGTGATCTCGATGCTGCGTGGCCGCGGACCGTAACGTCCCAGTCCGATACGTGATTCGAAACGCCCGCCTTCCGGCGGGCGTTTTCTTTTGGGGAAACCAGTTCCCCTGTGGTCCGTGAGAGGACGGCTCGCAGTTCGCACGACGACGGCGGCGCTGCGGGATCGGCCGCTACAATGCGGCCATGGCCGGATTCCCTCCTTCTCCTTTCGCGGCACTCAAGCCGATCGCCGGACGCGCGCTGGAAACCGCGCTCAACCAGGCGCTCGCGCTCGATGCCGACACGCGCACTGCGCTCGCCGGACTCGACGGGCAGCGCATCGCGCTGACCCTCGCATCGCCTCCGATCGCGCTGGAACTTCGCGTCGACGGCGAGCGCCTGCGCGTCGGCCCGGTCGACGACGCCGTCGAGCCCGATCTCGCGGTGCGCACGACGATCGCCGGGGTGCTGTCGCAACTGCCGTTCCTGCGCCGCGACGATGCGCCGCCGATCGGCAAGGTGCGGGTGTCGGGTGATGCCGAACTCGCGCGG
This sequence comes from Luteimonas sp. KH_071, assembly GCF_057838005.1. Lineage (NCBI taxonomy): Bacteria > Pseudomonadati > Pseudomonadota > Gammaproteobacteria > Lysobacterales > Lysobacteraceae > Luteimonas > Luteimonas sp. KH_071. The sequence continues at coordinate 60,943 of NZ_CM174458.1, forward strand.
CGCCTGCAGAAGCTCGCGGGGCGTTTCGATCCCGACTGGCAGAAGCCGTTCGTCGGGGTCTTCGGCGAGATCATCGGCGTGCAGATCGCCAATGCGTTCGCCAGCGCGCTGCAGCAGGCGCAGGGGCTGGGGCGCACGCTGACCGAGAGCGCAGTGGAATACGTGACCGAGGAATCGCGCGACGTGCTCGGACGCGACGAACTCGAGGCCTTCAACGACGACGTCGACGTGTTGCGCGACGATGTCGAGCGCCTTTCTGCGCGCATCTCGCGCCTCGCGCGCGGGCCGGCTGCATGAAAGGTCTGCTGCGCGCCTCGCGTATCGGCCGCGTGCTGCTGCGCTATCGCCTCGACGATCTGTTCGACGGCACGCCGGCCGAGCGCTGGCTCAAGCTCGCGCGCCCGTTCGTGCCGCGCGCCTCGGCCGACATCGCCGCGCAGTCACGCGGTGCACGACTGCGGCTGGCGCTGCAGGAGCTCGGACCGATCTTCGTCAAATTCGGACAGATCCTCTCGACCCGCCGCGATCTCGTGCCGCCCGACATCGTCGACGATCTCGCCCTGCTGCAGGACCGCGTGCTGCCCTTCGATGGCGCGCAGGCACAGGCGATCATCGAGCGCGAACTCGGCATGCCGATCGCGCAGGCCTTTGAAGCCTTCGACACCACGCCGCTGGCATCGGCCTCGATCGCCCAGGTGCACGCCGCGACCTTGCCGGCCGACGAGCGCAACCCGCGCCGCGAGGTCGTGGTCAAGGTGCTGCGCCCCACCATCGAGAAGCAGATCGCCGCCGACGTCGCGCTGCTGAAGAATCTCGCCGCGCTGGTCGACCGCACCCATCCCAACGCCGACAAGATCCGCCCGCGCGAAGTCGTGGCCGAGATCGAGAACACGCTGGCCGCCGAACTCGACCTGCAACGCGAAGGTGCGAACGCCTCGGTGCTGCGTCGGTTCTGGACCGGCTCGCAGGATCTCTACGTGCCCGCGCCCGTCTGGGAGCGCACAACCCAGCGCGTACTCACCCTCGAGCGCGTGCACGGCATTCCCAGCGACGACATCGCCGCCCTCGACGCGGCCGGCATCGACCGCAAGGCGCTCGCGGCCAAGGGCGTGCGCGTGTTCTACACGCAGGTGTTCCGCGACAATTTCTTCCACGCCGACGCGCACGCCGGCAACATCTGGGTCGATCCGGACCGCAAGACCAATCCGCGTTTCATCGCGCTGGACTTCGGCATCATGGGCCAGCTCTCGCGCGAGGATCAGTACTACCTCGCCGAGAACTTCATGGCGATCTTCCGCCAGGATTACCGGCGCATCGCCGAGCTGCACATCCAGGCCGGCTGGATGCCGGGACACATCCGCATCGACGAACTCGAAGCCGCGGTGCGTTCGGTGTGCGAGCCGTATTTCACCCGGCCGCTGTCGGAGATCTCGCTCGGCGAAGTGCTCGGCAAACTGTTCCGCACCGCGCAGCGCTACCAGCTCACGCTGCAGCCGCAGTTGATCCTGCTGCAGAAAACGCTGCTGAGCATCGAAGGCATCGGTCGCCTGCTCGACCCGAAGCTCGACATCTGGGCGGTCGCGCGTCCCGTGCTCGAGCGCATCCTCGTCGAGCGCTACAGCCCGCAGCGGCTGGGCCGCGAATTCCGCGACCGCCTGCCGGAACTGATCACCCAGGCGCCGGACATGCCGCGCCTGCTGCACGGCTGGCTCAAGCAGCAGGTCGAAGGCCGCCACGAACTGCGCATGCGCTCCGACGACCTCGCCGCGCTGACCGCGACGATGCAGGGCATGCAGAAACGCATGGTCGCCGCGATCCTCGGTGTCGGCCTGCTGATCGTCGCCGCGGTGCTGTACGCGCTGGAAGCGGGCGGTCCGAGCTTCGTCGGGCTGCCGGTGGCGACCTGGGTCGCGGGCGTCGGCGGGCTGTGGGCGCTGCTGGCGGCCTGGCCGCGGCGCGCGCCGGTGTATCTGCGGGACTGAGCCGGCGCGTCACGGCGCTTCAGCCCCCCCGCACGCGGGGGCGTGCTCAAGCACTGCCCCGCGCCCGACACTCTGCAGCCCGCCCACCCAACCACTCCCGCTCCCGCGGGTTGCGCGCCAGCGAGGCCGCGCGTTCGAACGCAGCGGCTGCATCCGCATGCCGCCCGAGCTTCGCCAGCAGATCGCCGCGCACACCCGGCAACAGGTGGTAGTCGGCCAGCGTGTCGTCGCCGGCCAGCGCATCGACCAGCGGCAATGCGGCGGCCGGGCCGGCGGCCATGCCGATCGCGACCGCGCGGTTGAGCGCGACGACCGGCGAACCCGTCAGCATGAGCAACTGGCCGTACAGCGCGGCGATACGCGGCCAGTCGGTGTCGGCTGCGGTCGGCGCCAGCGCGTGGCAGGCGGCGATCGCAGCCTGCAATTCGTAGCCGCCGGGCGTCCCATGACCGCGCGCGGCCTGTGCCTGCGCAAGTGACGCGAGGCCGACCTCGATCAGTCCGCGATCCCAGCGCGCGCGGTCCTGGTCGGGCAGCAGCACGGGCTGTCCGTCCGCGCCGGTGCGCGCATCGAGCCGCGAGGCCTGCAGCGCCATCAGTGCGACGAGCGCATGCACGTCGGGCTCGTGCGGCATCAGCATCGCCAGCACGCGCGCCAGTCGCAACGCTTCGGCGCACAGGTCCGGTCGCGCCCAGTCGTCGCCGCTGCTGGCGGCATGGCCTTCGTTGAACACCAGATACAGCACGTGCAGTACCGCCGACAGCCGTCCCGGCAGGTCCGCGCGCTGTGGCATGTCGAACGGTGTGCCGGCTTTTGCGATGGTCTTCTTGGCCCGGACGATGCGCTGGGCGATCGTCGTTTCAGGCACCAGAAACGCACGCGCGATCTCGTCGGTGGTCAGGCCACCGATCAGGCGCAGCGTCAGCGCGACCTGCGATTCGACGGTCAGCGCTGGATGGCAGGCCACGAACATCAGCCGCAGCACGTCGTCACCGATCACGTCGTCGAGCGCGTCCTGCGCGCGCGCATCGGCGTCGCGCTGCGCCTCCTCGGTCTCGCGCGCCAGTTCCGCGTGGTGCACATCGAATCGCTGTCCGCGCCGCAGCCGGTCGATGCCGCGGTGACGCGCGGTGGTCATCAGCCACGCGCCCGGATTGTCCGGCAGGCCGTCGCGCGGCCAGCGTTCGAGCGCGGCGACCAGCGCGTCCTGCGCCAGTTCCTCGGCGAGATCGAGATCGCGCACCACGCGCATCAGCCCGCCGATGATTTTCGGCACCTCGTCGCGCCAGAGCGCTTCGATCGTGCGATGCAGGGTGGCCGTGTCCATGGGCGGCGATGACAGCACCCCGGACGCCGCCGGGCAAGCCGCGCTGCGGCGCGGGCGTGCAAGGTGTTGCGGCGACGCGCATCGCGCCGCGCTCACGTCGCGGAGAAGGCGGCCATGTCCATGTGCATCACTTCCCAGAGTTGCCCGTCGGGATCCTCGAACGCGTGCTGGTACATGAAGCCGTGATCGACCGGCGCGGTCGGCACCGTGCCGCCGGCGGCGCGCGCCTTCGCGACGATCGCATCGACCGACGCGCGGTCGGGCTGCGACAGCGCGATGATCGCGCCGACGTGTGCCGGCGCACCCAGCGGCTTGGCGGTGAAGGTCTGGAAGAACGGGCGGACCAGCAGCATGACGAAGCTGTCCTCGCCGATGATCATCGCAGTGGCGTTCTCGTTGGTGAACCGGGGATCGAAGGCGAAGCCGAGCGCGGTGAAGAATCGCACGCTGCGGTCGAGATCCTCGACCGGCAGGTTCACGTAGATCTGGGGACGGTGCATGGCGGTGTGCCTGTGTAGTGGATGGTGGAAACGACTCAGCAACCCTGTTTCGAACGCATCACCATCCAGCCTGTGCCGAAGCGGTCGACGACCATGCCGAAGCGGTGTGCGAAGAAGGTCTCGGCCATCGGCGCACGGACTTCACCGCCTTGCGACAGCGCGGCGAAGATGCGCTCGGCCTCCGCGTCGCTGTCGACGCCCAGATTGACGAACGCATGGGGCGCCGTCGGCAACGGCGTGCCCGGCGGCACGTCGGAGGCCATCAGGAACTGATCGCCGATCGCGAGATGGCCATACATGATCCGATCGGGCGCGGTGGCCTCGCGGTCGGGGCAGGGCGGCGCGTCGCCGTAGGGCATCAGCATCGGCTCACCGCCCAGAAGCGCGGCGTAGGTCTTGAAGGCTTCGGCGCAGGTGCCGTCGAAATACAGGTAGGGATCGATGCGCATCGGATGTCCTCGAAAGGCCGCCGGCCGGCGGTGTCATTGGAACGACGCACCAGTGCTCCGGAAATCGACATCGTCGTGATCCCGGAATGCAGACCTGCCCACACGACGCGTTCCGGACCCGCCCGTTAAGCTGCCCGTCCAGTTCCGCACCGAGGAGACGCCGATGCGCCGCCCCCTGATCTTGCTGTTGCCGCTCGCCCTGGCCGCCTGTGGCGGGTCCACGCCGTCCGAAGACGGCGCCGCACCGTCAGCGCAGGCCGCCACCGAGGCGATTCCAGACGCCGCGCCCGCCGATCATGCGCAGACGCTCGAGGCGTACCACTGGCGTCTGGTCGATGCGACCGGACACCGTGGCACGCGCATCGACGCGCTGCTCGATGGCGACGGCGCGCCGCTCCAGCTGGACTTCGCCGACAGCGGCTTGAGCGTGTCGAACGTCTGCAACCGCATGGGTGCGAACGTGTCGCTCGATGACGACCGCCTGACCGTCGACCAGGTGATCTCCACGATGATGGCCTGCACCGACGCACAGCTGACCGCGCGCGAGCGCGAGATCGGCCAGCGTCTGCCCGGCACGCATCGCATCGCGTTGACCGCCGGCGAGCCACCGCGACTCACGTTGCAGCTCGACGATGGCGGCGTGCTTGCATTCGAGGGTGTGCCCACGCCAGCCACGCGCTATGGCGGTGACGGCGAGACGGTGTTCCTGGAAATCGCGCCCGAGCGCGTGGCCTGCAACCACCCGTTGATCCCCGACCACCGCTGCCTGCAGATGCGCGAAGTGCAGTACGACGACGAGGGGGTACGTTCGCCGGGCGACGCCGCGTGGGCGCCGCTGTACCAGGACATCGAGGGCTTCACCTTCGAGGACGGCGTGCGCAATGTCGTGCGCGTGCAGCGCTTCGACGTGGCGGATCCGCCGGCCGATGCGCCGTCGCAGGCCTACGTGCTGGACATGGTGGTGGAGTCGGAGACTGTGGCGCGCTGAATCGGCGCGTTTGCGCACAGCGAGCGACGGGTCTCCTGCTCGATGCCGGGTTCAAGCGACCTGTTGCCCTCACCCCAACCCCTCTCCCGGTGGGAGAGGGGCTCTCGGGCTCAGGTGGGCGGCTGGCTGGGAGCGACCAGGCAACGCGCGCGGTTGATCAGACCGCCGCGGCCTTCGGATGCAGCGCGTAGCTGCCCCAGGTCGTGGCTTCGGCCAGCACATGGCCTTGCACCGCGCGCAGCACGTCGTTGGCGGTGAAGCGTTCGGGCACGTCGAGTTTGGCGACATCGAGGGCGAACAGGCGGAAGAAATACCGGTGCGTGCGCAGGTCGTTCGGCGGCGGGTAGGGGCCGTCGTAGCCGACCCAGTCGCCGGCCAGCTCCGCATCGCCGGCGAACCAGCCGGTGTAATCGTTGAGGCCCTGGCGCGCGCCGGCGGGGCCGGGCGGATTGCGCTTGCCGCCCTTGGTCACGCCGTCGCTGGCACTGCCTTCGGCAATCGTGCGCAGATCGGCCGGCAGGTCGACCACCGCCCAATGCACGAAGCTGCCGCGCGGGTGGTCGACCGGAATCTCGACGCCGGCCTTGCCCGCCAGTGACGGATCGGTCGGGGCGTCGGGATCGAGGCACAGCAGCGCGAACGATTGCGTGCCTGCGGGCACGTCGTCCCAGGCGAGATGCGGATTACGGTTGCCGCCGAAGCCGTCGGGCGCGCCGACGGCGAACGTCGCCGCGATCGGCTGGCCCTGTTCGAAACTGTCGCTCTGTAGTCGCATGATGTCTCCGCGGGTTGAGGATCAGTCCTGACGGTAGCCCAGACGCACCGCGACCGGCGTCAGCGTGGCGAACGGGCCGGCCAATGCCTCGCGATACGCGAGCCAGCGACCGGCCGGAATGCGGTCGGGGCCCAGCAGTTCGCGCGGCGGGGTCGGGAACGCGGGCACGCCGAGCGCCTCGGCGAACCGGGCGGCCAGGCGTTCGAGATCCTCGCCAGGCGCGTCGGTGCGCACCACGGTGTGCGGGAACAGGTCCTGCTCGATGATGTCGGCGATCTGCGACAGGTGCGCGGCCAGCCACTGCGCGGCCGAGTCGGCATCGCTGATACGCAACGCCATCGGCGCGCCGAATGCGAACCACTCCAGCAGCATGTCGCGCGGATCGCGCAGCGCGAACAGCAGGCGTGCGTGCGGCAGCTGCGGACGCAGCGCCAGCAGCCAGGCGTTGTCCCAGAACGGAATCCAGTCGATGACCGCGCCGTTGGCACCGATGCCGCGGGCGGGCAGTTGCGAGATCCAGCCGGTGGCGATCTGTTCGGCGGTGAACGCGCCTTGCGCCAGGCGTGCGGGCACGTTGGTGTCCTGGAACGGATCCTGGACCGCGGTCGAGAAGCGGTCGGCGCGGAACTCGGGCAGGGCGCGTTGCAGCACGTTGGCGATGCGGTCCACCTGGGCGCCCGGCGCGCCGTAGAGGAACACCGCCGGTGCACGTGCGCCTTCGACGACAGTGCCCATCTCCGGCCAGCGCGCCGGCGTCGCAATCGGCGCGGGCGGTGCACCGACCTGCGCCGTCTGTTCGACACTGGACGCGAGCCACGTGGCGATCGCGTCGTGCGGACGATCCGCCGCGTCCTGCGCCATACCGATCCAGCGGCGGAGAATCGGACGTGCCTGCGGCGTGGCGGCTGCCAGCAGGCCTTCGACGTAGCTGACGGCTGCAGCGGGATCGCGTGCCAGCAGTCGGTTGAACAGCAGCTCGTTGGCGATGCCGTGGCCGGGCTCGAGCGCCGTGATCCTGCGCGCGGTCGCTTCCGACGCCTCGTGTGCTCCGGTGCCCGCCTCCAGCGCGAGCTGTGCCTGCAGCGCCGGCAGATGATCGGGACGCGCCGTGTTCCAGCGCGCCACGATCGCATGCGCGGCCTCGCTGCCGAACGTTTCCATGGCCAGTCGCGCGACCCACAGATGATCCCACTCGGCACTCTGCTCGAGCGCAGCATCGAGCGTGGCCTGCGTCTCCTCGGTGTTGCCGGTCGCCTCCCACAACAGCAGCACGCCGTTGGTGGCGCGACGCGAATCGGGATGTGCCGCGAAGGCACCCTGCAGCAGCGGCTTCGCGCGATCGAAGCGCTTGGCCTGCAGTTCGAGCTCGCCTGCGAACGCCTGCAGCGCAGGCGTGGCGTGCGCGGGATCGGCCAGCAGCACGGCGAGTGCGTCGGCCGCTTCGGCCGGGCGCCCCTGCTGCAGCACGATCTGCGCAAGCAGGCCGTGCAACTGCACCTGGCCGGTCTTCTCGATCAGGCGGCGGAACGACTGCTCGGCGAACGCGAAGTGTCCTTTGGCGAGATACGCGAAGCCCAGCGCGCTGATCACCTGCAGATCGTCCGGCGCGCCCTTCGATGCCGCGGACAGCAGTTTCAGTGCACGGTCGTGGTCGCCGCGGCGCGAGGCCAGTACGCCTTCGAGCATCAGCGTCCACGGATGCTCCGGTGCGACGCGTGCGGCCAGCTTGCTCTGGCGCTCGGCGTCGTCGAAATCATTGCGGCCGATCGCCATCTGCGCCTGCACGACATAGGCGCCGAACTGGTTGGGATCGAGCGCGACCGTCTGCGCCAGCGCGGCCTGGGCGCCGGACAGGTCCTGCGTGTCGAGCAGCATGCCGGCGCGCAGGAAATGCAGCTCCGCATCGTCGGGCATCTGCGCGATCGCGGCGTCGATCGTGGACAGCGCGGTCTCGCGTTCGCCGATCGCGCGGAACGCGAGTGCGGCGGCGCTCAGCGTCCCGATGTCCTGGTGCCCCTCGCTCATGGCCTGGCGGGCGAGCGTGGCGGCTTCGGCGTTCGCGCCGCGGTGCAGGGCTTGGTAGATCTGTTGCGACATGCTGGATATCCGGGCGCGAAGCCGACCAAAGGCAAGGCCGGCCATTGTAGCGGGCGGGGTCGGGCGGGTTCGAAGCGTGGATCACGGCAGCCCGAAGTGACGCCGCGTGCGGGCGCCCGTTGATGCGCACGACACTCGCAAGCCGTCGCCCCAGCGGGTGTCGGGACCCACCGTGATCTCCGATCAGGGCCGGCGACGCTGCGGCCACCCGCAATCAGACTGGGTGACCCGTCATCCGGCGATCGAGCAGGGCTCGCAGCCTGCGCCGGGACGATGGCCGTGCCGCTGTACGCCTCACGAAGACGCGCCGAGTCGAAGCGTCAGAGGCCGAACGCCCGGCATGAAATCGTGTGGTCATGACCCCAGGCGCGTGGTCCGCCCACGCCGTGCGAGCGACGCCCTCAACCCCCCGACACGTGCGTGCCCGCATGGATCGCCGTGGCCAGTTTCGTGCGCTCCGACGCGGTCCGGGCCGCATCGGCGTGGGTGTCCAGTCGCGCGGCCACCCAGCGCTCGGCGAAGCCGTCGAGATGACGGTCGATCAGAAACCCGCAGTGCCCGCCCCAGCGGCTGATCTCGAGACGTGCATTCGCCGGCAGCGCCAGTGCGTGGAAGGCGTCGAGGGGAATCACCGGATCATCCGCCGACATCAGGATGTCGACCGGCACCTGCAGGGACGACAGCCGGTCGCCGGCCACCGAGTAGCCGTCGAAATAGTCGTCGAGCGTGCCGAAGTCGGTATGCGTGCGCACCAGCCAGTCGGTGAGGTCGCGCAGGCCGAGACTCAGCGTGGCGTCGTCGACATCGAGGTGATCCGGAAACAGGTCACGCTTGCGTCGCAGCGAGGCCCGCCAGGTGCGTTCGAAGTGGCGCAGGTACAGCTGGTAGTGACCACGCTCCATCTGCAGCATCGTGCGCGCCGGGTCGATCACCGGACAGACCGCGGCGATGCCGGCCAGCTGCAGGCCGGCCGCGGGTGCCCGCAGTGCGAGCCGCAGCGCGAAATTGCCGCCCAGCGAGTAGCCGGCTGCGAGCATCGGCCGGGGGTCGAAGCGCGCGGCGATGTCGACCGCCGCATGCACCACCTCATCGATGCGGTTGGAATGGAAGATCGCTTCGTTGAGGTGGTGGCTGTCGCCGTGGTCGCGGAAATTCAGCCGGAACACCGCATAGCCGAGTGCCAGCATCTGCGCGGCGGTCTGGCGCATGTAGCTCGATTCGCTGCTGCCTTCCCACCCATGCAGCAGCAGGACGAGTCCGCGGGGCTCGCGTCCCGGCACCCTGCTGTGCAGCCCGTGCAGCCGCACGCCTTCGCCGCCGTCGACAAGATGCTCGGTGGTCACCGCGCCGGTAGCAGCCAGTGCCTGCGCACCGCGGCGTCGCCGCCACTGGCTGCTGCCCAGCGCCGTTTGCAGGTGCGGATTGCGCAACCACAGCGGCGGCGCATAGTCGCTGCCATTCACGCGGATGCCGTCGACGGCGGGACCATCTCCATCCGGTTCCAGTGACGGGCGCACGGGATTCAATCGCGTGCGTCCAGGGCCGCGACGATGCGCGCGCGCGAGACCTCGGCCAGACGTCGGCGGCCTTCCCCACTGCCGGGCAGGATCGGCTCGAGGAACATCACCTCGGCATCGCGCGCGGGTTCGCCCAGCAGACGCACGAAATTGGCGACGAACGATTCGCGCGGACCGAAGGCAACGATGGTCTGCGCCGAACCGTGCCGTCCGTAACGCAGCGCGACCGGCTGGACCGGGACATCGGCGTCCACGGCCGCCAGAAAGATGCGCGCATGGAACGGACCGACGACCTCGCCGTCGCGCGCACGGCCTTCCGGGAACACCGCGGCCGGCCGCCCGTCGCGCAGTCGCGCCACCATTTCGCCAAGCACGCCGCCCAGCGATTCCGTGCTGCCGCGCTGGTGGAAGATCGTCTCGCCGCGCGCGGCCAGCCAGCCGACCACCGGCCAGTCCGCGATCTCGCGCTTGGCGACGAAGCCCACCATGCGCTGGCTGTGCAGCGCGACGATGTCGACCCAGCTCACGTGGTTGGCGACGAACAACACAGCGCCCGGCAGTGGCGTGCCCGTACGTGATAGCCGGAATCCGAAGATCCACATCAGCAGGCCCTGCCACCAGCGGATCATGCGGTGGTCGACACGCTCGCCGCTGCGCAGGCGACGTCGCCCGATTGGCGGCAGCATCGAGAGCAGCAGGATCGGCAGATGGATGCCCAGGTGCCACAGCAGCAGCGGCACACGCACGCAGTAACGCAACACGCGCGCCGGCGTGTCGCCGGCGACGGCGCGAATGGAAGAAGCACTCATCGGTGCACGATACCCAAACATGGAACGACGCGCTGTGCGCACGGGCTCACGGCTTCGGGACGACCGCGAGCGTCAGTCGTGAAATGCAGACCAGTTTGCCTTTCGCATCCTCGATGCGGATCTCCCACACCTGGGTGCTGCGGCCGACATGCAGCGGGCGCGCGGTGCCGGTCACGATGCCGGCGCGCACACCGCGAAGATGGTTGGCGTTGATCTCGATGCCGACGACGCCGCAGCCCTCGGGCGCGGACAGGCCGCCGGCGCTGCTGCCGAGCGTTTCGGCCAGCAACGCGGATGCGCCGCCATGCAGCAGACCGAACGGCTGGTGGGTGCGCCCATCGACGGGCATCGTGGCGCGCAGGAAGTCGGGGCCGATTTCGGTGAAGACGATGCCCAGCGCTGCAATCGCCGTATCGGCGGACATCGCGTTGAGCTGGTCGAGCGTGGTGTCGCTGCGGAACATGCGCAGAAGGCTCCGGGGGAAACCCGGCAGCTTAGGCCGTTGCGCGACACCGCGCAGCGCGACCGGCGGAATGGCGCGTCGCGATGGCGCGCGTACCGGTCGCGGGGTGCCGGGTGCGGTCGACGACGCGGATCAGACGATGTGGAAACGCGCCGGCATGACGCTGTCGCGGACTTCGAGCCGGAACGGGCTGTCGCCGTGGCGACGCGCGGTGCGGACCTGTGCATGGAAGCGTGCGGGCTGGGTGATGCAGGCCGGGACCGGGACGGCGTCGGCGGGAGAGTGCGCGTGGATGCGGAACATGGCGGAACTCCTGAGGATCGAAGAACGCTTCAGGCGCCGGGCGATCGGTCGATCGCAGGTCAGGCGATACGGAAGCGCGAGGGGCTGGGGTTGGCGACGTAGCTGCGCGGGGCGCCATAGCTGCTGCTGGTGCCGTAGCCGGTGCCGGGCTGGCGGGCGGGGCGGGAGGCGGCAGCGGGGACGAGATGTGCGGCGGCTTCGACGATGGCGTGCATACGGGTCATGGCGGATCTCCTGGGGGTGTGCGGGCGGGGTGGATCAGGCGACGCGGAAGCGGGCGGGGACCGACGCCGCGGCGTAGCTGCGGGGTGTGCCGTAGCCACTGCTGCGGCCATAACCGACACCGAACGGGCGGGGCTGGCGCTCGAGCGGCGGGGCGAGGTGGGCGGCGGCGTGGACGATGGCGTGCATGTGGGACATGGCGGCGTTCCTTGAGAGAGGGGTTGCGGGCTGGATTAGACGATGCGGAAGCGGGCGGGAGCGGGCGCGCTGCTGTAGCTGCGCGGGGCGCCGTAGCTGCTGCTGCGGCCGTAGCCGAGCCCGAACGGACGGACGAGTGCGGCGTTGGCGGTGCGGGCGGCGGGCGTGGTCTGGGTCTGCATGGTGGTGTCCTCGGGGTCGTTGTGCTTCGGTGTGTTGGTAGACTACAACACCACTGTTCGATAACACCACGTGCAAAAAGTCATGTCCCGCGAATTCATCGGATTCGTTAATCTCGGGTTCACCTTCAGCGCGACCGTCTTCGGTTGCAAGACGGGTGGGGACCGCAGAACGTGACCGTGCAGACGCGGTACGACGCAGGCGCGCGCTGGCCTCGACCGGCCGCGCGGTTGGTCATCAGGACCCGGAGACGGGACATCGAAGCCGCGTCGGATCGACACGCCTGGTCGCCAGCACGGGCAGCGCGCGGCGGATCCTCGCGTGGCTGGAGGATCTCCAGCCAGCACGCTCAGAGGATCGGGACGAGCCCCGCGCCGAACGCGGTGAAGATCCGCGTCAGCAGGCTGCGGAAGCCCAGGCTGACTTCCGGGAAGTCGCCGACCGCGACATAGCACTCGCGGAATCCAGGTGCGTCCGGGGGCAACGGCGCCGGGCAGTCGGGCCCGGGCTGGAACTCGAAACTGGTGGCGTAGCGCGTCGGCCAAAGATCGAAGATCGGAAGACGCTCCGACACCTTGGCCATCGAGTAGTCGACCCCCGAAAATACCGGCGGCGGATCACGCCGCGCGATCGTCCAGGCATTCTCCGGCGACATGTCGCGGCGGATGCTCTGCGCGAGACGTTGCGCGAAGCGTGCATCGTCGATGACCACGGCGCTTTCGGTATTGAGGTTGTCGCCGCGCGGATCGAAGTTGTGCGTGCCGACCACGCCGATGCGCGTGTCGATGACCAGCGACTTCGCATGCAGACCCATGCGCAGCCCGGTGCGGTCGAGCGGGACGCGCCGGTTCACGCCGATACCCGCATAGCGCAGCGCCGAGTATTCGCGCGTCAGCGGGGGCGTGTTCGCGGGACGCGTGGCGAGCACTTCCTCGCGTGTCGTCGCCGCGCCTTCAGTGCCGCTTTCGTCGAGGTTGACGCTGCCGTCGGCATTCCACGAAATGCCGACCGCGCCGGTGACCTCCAGATCGATCGGCGCGTCCTCCGGAAACGGCTTGAACTCATAGATGTGAAAGCCGAAGTCGCGCAGGTGACGGCGCTTGTACTTGTACGACAGCGCGTAGGTGATGAACGAATCGGTGGCGGCCAGACTGTTGGTCGAGACCACGACCTGCGGCGCGTCCGGCCGTGCGTGCAGATCGGAGAACATCTGTTCGGCCGGCTTCGACAGCACGAGATACGGTGTCTGCAGCAGCACCTCGTCCCGCGCCGATTCGATGAGTTCGCGCAGCCGCGGCGTCGCGGCGATTGCGGCCTGCGCCGCCTCACGGTTGCGGCGGTGCTTGGACGGGAGGTCGCCGATGAACTCCACCGGCCCGACCGGCAGCGCGGCCGCCACCAGGCGCTGGCGCACGAGCATGGCATCGCCGGCATCTTCCAGGATCGCCGCCACCCGCCGCGGACGTTCGTAATCCTGGAACGACACCGGCGGTACTCCACTGCGCAGCAGATGCCGACCGACGTCGGCCAGCTGCTCGACCGGCGTGCTCAGCGGCGCATGCCAGAAGGCGACGAAGTTCTCCTCCATCGCTTCGACCGCCGGCCCGGCGATCAGCACGTCGCGGTCGCGGAAGTTGAAACTGTCGCTCCAGTCGAAATAGTCGTCCTGGTAATTGCGCCCGCCGGTGATGCCGACCACGCCGTCGATCAGCAGCGCCTTGCTGTGCATGCGCTGGTTGAGCCGGCGCCAGCAGCAGGCCGCGGCCAGCGCGTACTGCGGATAACTGATGCGCGCGCGCCCCAGCACCGGGTTGTAGATGCGCATTTCGAAGTTGGTGTGCGCCCCGGCCAGTGCGGTCACCGTCTCGACCGTACGCATTGCCGCGAGCTGGTCGACCAGAAGACGGACCTGCACGCCGCGCCGCGCGGCCGACAGCAGTTCTTCGAGCACCAGATGGCCTGCGTCGTCCTCGTCGAAGATGTAGGTCTGCAGATCGATCGTGCGCTGCGCGCCGCGGATCAGGTCCAGCCGCGCGAGCAGTGCGTCCTGGCCGTATTCGAGCAGCAGCGCATAGTGCCGGGGCGCGGCCGGTGTGCTGCGCGCCATCGCCTGTGTGCCCAGATCACGCAGCGGCGACGGTGCCGCACAGGCGTCCGCACGTTCGCAGGCCACATCGGTCGAGCGGGCTTCCACCGCGATGTGCGCGGCGGCGTCGCGCTTGGCCGGCGACAGCGTGGTGCAGGCCGAGGTCGCCAGCGTCAACGCAAGCAGCAGGGCGCGGGTCACCGCGTGCATCAACGCGATTCCAGTGCGCGGATCCGCAGCGTGAAACGCACCTGGTCGGCGAGCGCGTAGCTCCAGCGATCCATCGCGTACTGGCTGCGTCGCACGTCGCCTTCGCCGATCACCTCGCAGTCCAGACCGGGCCGCGCGCAGTCGGCCGCCGTGACCCGGAAGGTTTCGCGGCGCTGCACGCCCCGGATGCTGAGGATGCCGGTCATTTCGCCGCCATCCCGGGCCAGCGTGGCGGGGTAGGGGTCGGACACGAAGCGGACTTCGGGATAGCGCGCGGCGTCGAACACGCCTGGCCCACGGGTGATGCGCGTGTAGGCGCGACTGTCGACGATCTCGACACTGTCCGCATCAAGGACCAGCCGCACCTGGTGCCGGCCATCCGCCAGCACGGCGATGTCACCGCGCCAGTCGTCGAAGCGGCCTTCGAGCTGCTGGCCCCAGCGGGTCCTGAGACTGAACCCGATTTCCGAGCGTCTGGTATCGAGCGCCAGGGTGTCGCCGGGCGCATCCGCGGTGGCGAACGCGGGCGTGACGCAGGCTGACGACAGGCACAGACCTGCCAGCGTACGCAGCAGCAAGCCGGCAGCGTGGGACATGGGCGGAGCGGCGTTGGACGGAGCAGGCGCCAGCGCGCCTACGGCCACCAGAACGCCGACAGCTCGGCGACGGCGGGTTCGACCGCGGCGCCGGTAGGCAAGGTCAGCACCGCGATGCCGGCCGGCGGCATGCCGCGGTACTCGCCGGTCTGGCCGCTGTGCAGCAACGCGGCGAGGCGTTCCAGTCCGGGGTTGTGCCCGACCAGGAGCAGGCGGCCGGTGTCGCGATGCTCGTCGAGCAGCGTCGCCAGCGTGCCGGGCGTGGCCTCGTAGATCGCCTGGTCCAGACGCTGGTCGACGTAGCCGATCGCGCCGAGCACGGCCTCGAGCGTTTCGCGGGTGCGCCGCGCGGGCGAACACAGCACGCAATCGGGCACCAGATTCTTGTCGTGCAGCCAGCGACCCGCTGCCTCCGCTTCGGCCAGACCTTCGGCCGACAGGGGACGGTCGATATCGGCCTGCCCGGGCAGGGCGGGGTCGGCGTGGGCGTGGCGGAGCAGGATCAGTTCGCGCATGTGCGGTCGGCAGCCTCGTTTGGTGACTTCATGACGGGCGACGCGTTCGGATGCGGTGAACGCGCCAGCGGGCCGGCTACTTCCGGACCCATTTGAGCAGGGCTGCCCAGTCGTCCTGGTGATCGCGCACCTGCGCCGAATGGTAATCGAACAGGCTCTTGCCCAGCCCGACCAGCATCACGTAGGCCTGGCTGTCGCGCAGCTGCGCGATGACCGGATACGGCCACTGCGCGAGCAGCGCGAGCGCCTGCTGCGACGCATTGGTGTGCGGGCGCAGACGGTTGGCGACCAGACCCACGCGGGTCTGGCCGCGACGCACGCGCGGATGTTTGGCCAGCGTGTTGAGAAAGCCCACGGTCGCATCGATGTCGAGGGCCGACGGCAACACCGGCACGACGATCGCGTCGGCGATTTCCAGATACGCATCGAGATCGTCGGCCATCGCGCCGGCGGGCGCGTCGACCACCAGCCGTGTCGCGCCATCGGGAATCGAGGCCAGCACTTTCTTGTGGCGCGCGCTGCCGTCGACCGGCAACACGGCGGCCTCGAGCCCGGCGCGGCGCTCGGCCCAGCGCGTGGACGACTGCTGCGGATCGGCATCGACCAGCACCGTCGACTCGCCTGCAAGCGCGGCGTGCGCGGCGAGGTGGGTGGCGATCGTGGTCTTGCCCACGCCACCCTTGGAGCTGGCCACCAGTACCGTCTTCATCGAAGTCTCCGGGTCGGATCGCGCATCGAGCGTACACCGCCCGTGCGAAGCCTGCGACCGCATGCGCCCGCCGGGCGTTTAACATCGGCGTCCCACACCGCGAGCGCATCGCGCCCATGAGTGAACTGCAGGACCTGGCCGCGCTGATCCGGGCCAACACGCCGTTGATCGTCGTCGAGACGCCAGACGAGCCGCGCGCGGTCGAACTGTTCCGGCAGTCGCTGGTGCAGGTCTGGCGCGCGCTGTACCGCTGGACGATCACCGAGGGCCTGCGCCGCGTCGATCTCGACGGCGAGTCGGAGACCGACACCGCCGCCGATGCCAGCAACACATTGGCCGCCATCCGCGACGCCGACCAGCGTGGCATCTACCTGCTGCTCGATTTCCATCCCTACCTCGGCTACGCCGGCACCCAGCGCCAGCTGCGCGATCTCGTGCAGCGCCGCCACTGCCTGCCGCACGTGATCGTGCTGGTGGGCCACAAGGTGGAACTGCCGGCGGATCTCGAAACGATGGCCGTGCGCTTCCGCCCGCGCCTGCCCGATGGCGACGCGCTGCTGAAACTGGTGCGCGAGGAAGCCACGGCCTACCAGCAGGAACACGGCGGCCGGCGCGTCGAGGCCGACGCCGATGCGGTGCGCCAGATCGTGCGCAACCTGCAGGGCCTGTCGCTCGGCGATGCGCGTCGGATCACCCGGCAGCTGATCCACGCGGACGGCGCGCTGGCGCACGACGACCTGCCGGCGCTGGCGAAACTCAAGTTCGAACTGCTCAACAAGAGCGGGCACCTGCATTACGAATACGACACGGCCGGCTTCGCCGACGTCGCCGGTGCGCGCCGGCTCAAGCGCTGGGTCGAACAGCGACGCCGCGTGTTCGTCGAGGGCGACGCGCCGCCGGGCCTCGATCCGCCCAAGGGCGTGCTGCTGCTCGGCGTGCAGGGTTGCGGCAAGTCGCTGTTGGCGAAAGCCATCGCCGGCGGCTTCGGCGTGCCGCTGGTGCGGCTGGATTTCGGCACGCTCTACGACAAGTACCACGGCGAGACCGAGCGCAACCTGCGCGAGGCGATCGCCTCGACCGAACAGCTCGCGCCCTGCGTGCTGTGGATCGACGAGATCGAGAAGGGCCTGGCCTCGAGTGGCGACAGCGATGGCGGCGTGTCGCGACGCGTGCTCGGGTTCCTGCTGACGTGGATGGCCGAGCGCAAGTCGAAGGTGTTCCTGGTCGCGACCGCCAACCAGGTCCACGACCTGCCGCCGGAACTGCTGCGCAAGGGCCGTTTCGACGAGACGTTCTTCGTCGATCTGCCCGGCGCCGACGTGCGCGCCGAGGTGTTCGCCGTGCATCTCGCGCGGCGGGGCTTCGACGTCGCGGCGTTCGATCTGCCGTTGCTGGCCATCGAGGCCGACGGCTTCTCCGGCGCCGAGATCGAACAGGCCATCGTCGCCGCGCTCTACGCCGCGCATGCCGCCGGCGCGCCGCTGTCGCAGCCGATGGTCGTCGAATCGCTGCGCGACACGCGCCCGCTGTCGGTGATGATGCGCGAACAGGTCGACGCGCTGCGCAGCTGGGCGCGCGAGCGGACGGTGCCGGCGGATTGAGTCGTGGCGAGAATGGGCGCAGGCCGTCGATTCACTATTGCGACTCGCGCCCTTCGACCGACCGTATGCGCGACGCCGCGCTCAATTCGTCTCGCTGATCTCCAGCCGGTACGTCCCCGACTGGCCGAGATGGCCGACGTAGACCTCGTACTCGCCGGGGCGGAACGTGTCGACGACCGCGGCATCGAGCGCGCCGGCACCGTCGTCGTCGCACAGCACCTTGCCTGGTCCAGCGACGACGAGGCTCGAATCGGTGGTGCTGCTGACGGCGAGGCGCAACGTCACCGTCGAGGTGATCGTCAGGCGATGGTCGGGTGTCGAATCGATCATGCCGGTGCAGTGCGCGCCGTAGCGGCTGGCCTCGACACCGCCGCCGGTCTCGCCGGTGCCGATCTGCGGATCGGGCGTGAAGCCGGCGCCGAGCGTGAAGTTCGCGTACTGCCCGTCTCCGGTCGAGGCGACGCCGCTGCCCTCGGTCAGGGTCAGCGTGTAGCGGCCGGGCTGCTCGATGTGGCCGACGTAAACGGCGTAGTCGCCCGGCGTGAGCCGCGCGTCGACCCGTGCATCCAGCTCGCCGGCGCTGTCGTCATCGCAGAACACACCGGCCGGACCGACGACGACCAGGGTGGAATCGGTGGTGCTCTCGACCGACAGGCGCAGATCGAGCGGCGAGGTCACGCGGATCGTGTGGTCGGGCGTGCTGTCGATGACGCCGCTGCACTGCGGCCCGAATCGCGAGGCCTGTGTCGCTCCGCCGGTCTCGCCGCTGCCGGTCTGCGGATCGGGCGTGAATCCCGCGCCGATGGTGAAGGTGTTGTAGGCCTGCGCCGCGACCGGGCCGCTGGCGCAGATGGTCAGCGCCGCGGCCAGCAGGCCGCAGGCAAGGTGCATGTTCCGCATCGAATCTCTCCGTCCCCTGGCGGCGGCGCGATGCCGACGCTGGCGGGAGTGTGCGCCTGAGCGCGGGGCGCGAACAGAGGTGACGACGCCGGTGCGTGGCCTGCTAATGTCGGCTCGACGCCGATCAGCGATACGACAGGGAGGTCGACATGCACCGCACCGTGTTCACCGTGGCGCTCGCCACGCTGATGGCGACAGCGCAGGCGCAGACGCGTGAAGCGCCGCTGCCGCATTGCATCGACAGTCGCGCCATTGCGGAGGCGCACCAGGTCGATGCGCGCACGCTGGCCCTGCGCGACGAAGACGGTGGACGCCGTCGGGTGACCTTGGCCGAGGCGTGTCCGGACCTGCTGGGCGATGTGGATGTGGTACTCATCGGACGGGGTGGCTGGCTCTGCGGGACTGAAGGCGATGCGATCCGGACGGCGGAGAGTGTCTGCCCGGTTGCCCGCGTCGAGAACGTCGATGCGCGTGCCTACGCCGAACTCGTACGCGAGTCGCGCCAGAACCTGATGTTGCTTGCCCCGGTCGTTGTCCGGGGGCAGCGCGCACGCGGTTTCCGCGGCACGCCGGACTACTGCGTGGCCAGCCGCTGGCTCCGGAGCTGGCACGAAGATTCGGATGGGTTGGTGGTCGAGGTCTCGCCAAGGCGTTCGGCGGGTAACCGCTATTACCGTGTCGAGATCGATGGCGGATGCAGCCAGAAAGTCAATTCGGACACGATCGCGCTCGTGTCGGGACTCGGCACCGGCATCGTCTGCGGGCACCCGGGTGACCACGTCGTGTTTTCGAAGTCCGTGTCCGCGCGCGGCACCGGCAGTGGTTCAGTCGGCCTGCCGGCCCTGGGCCAGACCGCGCTCGCGTCGGCGTCCCGCTGCCGGGTCTCCAGCGTGTATCCGCTGGAACGTTGAGGGCACCTGTCGAGATGTCGCCGTCGCGGCGTAGCTCGCGATGGTCGCGCGATGGTCGACGGTACACCCGCATCGTCAGAGCGCGCGGCGCAGCGGCCTGTCAGCGCGGCGGTTGCCAGCCTGCCGGAGGCTTCAGCGCAATGCCGGCCTCCTGCAACGCGCGCGCGATGAGGTCGGCTTCGCTGCGGATCGACGGGTCGGCGAGCAGGCGCACGAACTGCCCGGCGCCGTCACGGGGCAGGGCGTCGTTGGCACGGCCCCACTCGAGCATCTGCCAGTCGAACGCGCGGCGGCGCGCCTGCACCTCGGCACGCTCGGCCTGCGTGGTCGCGAGACGTTCGAGCAGGGCCAGGCCGAGCATCGTGCCGAGCTGGGTGTCCGAACCGTTCGCCATGATCCCGGCGACGTGGCGGCAGTCGCGCGCGCGGGTGGCATTGGCGCCCATCGTGTCCGCATTGCAGCCCTGCATCAGCGGGTCCAGACCCGGGAACGCGACGGCGGCCCACAGGCCCATTGCAATGATCGCGGCATGTTCGGTCGGCACGAACTCGCCGGCTTCGGCGAATGCGGCGCGTTCTGCGGGCGTCGGTGGCGTACGCAGCAACGCGGCCTGCATCCAGCGCACCTGTTCGAGCATGCCCAGTTCGAAGCGCGTGGCGACGCGCGCATCGGCGAGCAGCGCATCAATGCCACCGCCCCGCACCAGTAGTGGCGCGAGATTCTGCGGGTCGGCGCCGAGCCAGCGTTGTGCTGCGCGCAGTCGGGTCGCTTCATCCGCGCCATAGGCCAGCAGTGCATTGGCGAGCACATCGGTGCCCGCGCGCGCTGCGGCGTCACGACGCCACGCGGTGGCCTGCGCGTCAGGCGCGACCGGCTGCGAGGGGGCACCGGTATCGGGCTGCTCCGGATTCGCATCGGCCAGTCCGCGCAGCACCGCGGCGAATGCCAGTTCGCGTGGCTGCCCGGTGGCGGCGAGCGCCGCGGCGCTGCGTTGCGACCAGCTGCGCCAGGCGGCCTGATCGGAGCCGGACGCCGGCTGCGCAACCGGCGCATCGTCGAAACGCGAATACGGCGTCTGCGCGCTTGCGACAGGAAGCAGCAGGGCGAAGGCACATGCGGCCACGAGGGCGAGACGGATCATGCGAAGGCCTGGCAGAGACGAGAGGACCAGCATACCGACGCCCGACGTGTGTCCCCGTCGGTTCCAGGGAAATCCGGACGCGCCGGCGCAGCGATGGGGGCGATCCGCATCCGGAGCGGCTGCCCCGCCACGCGTGCCGCCGCGTCACGGCCGTCAGTGCATCGCGCGCAAGGATGGCGTGTCCATCAGGCGTACCGCAGTCCGGCGGCACTGGATCCGGCGCATGTGCAGGTTTGGACACCGGTGGGCGCGGTACGACCACGCCTATCTCGTCGGCATCAACGGCACGCTCGGAATCCATCCGCATCCGCCGCGCCCATCGACGCAGTGGATGTACAGATCACGCGTGCGCGCCTCAGTAGCCCGCGGCCTGCCCGTCCTTGCGCGATTCGCTGGCGCCGACCCAGCCGCCTTCCGGATTGACCATGATCGCCTGGTAGCCGCCGTAGGGGCCGTGGGCGAAGCGCACCGAGTGGCCCTTCTGCATCAGCGCGCGCACGGTCTCGTAGGGAAACCCGCTTTCCAGATCCAGTTCGCCGCCGTCGGACATCGCGATCACTTGGCCGGCCGGGTCGGTCGAGCCGTCGTGCTGGATGCGCGGGGCGTCACCGGCTTCCTGCAGGTTCATGCCGAAGTCGAGCATGTTGAGCAGGATCTGCACGTGGCCCTGCGGCTGCATCGCGCCGCCCATCACGCCGAACGCCAGCCAGGGCTTGCCGTCCTTCGTCGCGAACGCGGGAATGATGGTGTGGAACGGGCGCTTGCCGGGTTCGAACGTGTTGGGATGGCCGGGCTTGAGCACGAACTGCTCGCCGCGGTCCTGCAGGATGAAGCCGAGGCCGGGCGGTGCCATGCCGCTGCCCATGCCGCGGTAGTTGGACTGGATCAGCGAGACCATCATGCCGTCGGCGTCCGCGGTGGTCAGGTAGATCGTGTCGCCTTCGTCGAGCTGCGCCGGCGTGCCCGGCTGCACTTCGCGCAGCGCGGTGTCCATCGAGATCAGCGCGCCGCGCTCGCGGGCGTAGTCCTTGGAGATCAGCCGCTCGACCGGCGCCGGGTGGAATTCGGGATCGGCATACCAGCGCGCGCGGTCGGCGAACGCGAGCTTCTTGGCCTCGGTGAACAGATGCACGTGCTCGGGACTGCCGAAGCCGTAGGACGCGAGATCGTAGGGTTCGAGCAGGTTGAGGATCTGCAGCGCGGCGATGCCCTGTCCGCTCGGCGGCAGTTCCCACAGCTCGACGCCGCGGTAGCTGGTCGACACGGGATCGACCCAGTTGCCGGTATGCGCGGCCATGTCTTCATACGACAGGAAGCCGTCGTTGGCGGCGAAGTAGTCGCCGATCACCCGCGCGATGTCGCCCTTGTAGAACGCGTCGCGGCCGCCGTCGGCGAGCGCCTGCAGCGTGTTCGCGAGGTTGGGGTTGCGCCAGGTCTCGCCCTTGCGCGGCGCGCGGGTGCCGTCGACGGTGAACTGTTCGCTGAAGCCGGGCCACTTGGCCAGCCGTGGTACCGAGCGGTCCCAGTAGTACGCGATCACTTCGTGCACGGGGTGGCCCTCGCGTGCATAGCGGATCGTCGGCGCGAGGTTCTGCGCCATCGTGCGCTTGCCGAACCGGCCGTGCAGCGCGAACCAGCCGTCGACGGTGCCGGGCACGGTGACCGGCAGCGGTCCGTGCGGCGGAATGTCGGTCAGGCCGCGGCGTTCGAACTCGGCCAGGGTGAGCGAGCGCGGCGAGCGGCCGGAGCCGTCATAGCCGTGCAGCGTCTGCGTCTTCGGGTCCCAGACGATCGCGAACAGGTCGCCGCCGATGCCGTTGCCGGTCGGCTCCATCAGGCCCAGCGCGGCGTTCGCGGCGATCGCCGCATCGACCGCACTGCCGCCCGCCTTCATCGTGTCGAGCGCGATCTGGGTCGCCAGCGGGTGCGAGGTCGCGGCCATCGCATGCGGCGCGTAGACCTCGCTGCGGGTCGCGAACGGCTGGCCGGTGATGCGGTCGGCGGCGAGCGCGGGCAGCGCCGGCACGGCGACCAGCAGCAGGACGGACAGCAGGCGGAGGCGACCGACAGGAGCGGATCGAGGCATCGGGATTTCCGGGACGGGACAGGCGGACACGATACCGTCTGGCCGGCTGGGCGGGACGCGTTGTCGCCCGGGGAAGATGCGGTTGTACGGGAGATGGCGCGGGTCAGAGGGTCTGCGGGGGCGCGATCGACGTTGTCGAGGCGCGCGACCCCTCGCTCACGGGCGCGCGCCTCGCGCGCCTAAAGACATCCCGCGCAGCGACGCGTCAACGCGTCGCCGGTTTCTTCGCCGCGCGTCTGGCCGGCTTCGCGGCCGGCTCGAGCTGCCGGACCTTGCGGGTGACGGCGCCTTCCTCGCCATGCAGCGTCAGCAGCGATTCCATCAGCTGCTCGTCGGCGCTCGAACACACGCCGAGCAGCAGCACCTCGTCGCACCCTTCGGCGGCGATGTAGGCATGGCCCATGTTCGAGTCGATGTACACGCCCTCGCCGGTCTCGAGCACGATCGGATCGTAGAACTCGGTGTGCACTTCCATGCGGCCTTCGAGGACATGGATGTATTCCTCGCCGGAGTGGTGCACCAGCGCGCCGAACTCGGCGATGGTCTTGGCGCGCACGCGGGTCAGCACCGGAATCATGCGTTTGCGGCGCAGTTCCGGGCACAGGTAGTAGTAGTCGTAGTTCGGCGTGGTGATGCGGATCGCGTCGTCGACGCGGCCGATGCTGCGGCGCGCGGTGACCGGCGGCTCGGGCGCCTCGTCCTGCTCGGCGAACAGCTCCGACATGCGCAATTGCAGGCGCTGGCTGAGCTGCAGCAGCTTGTCGTAGGTCAGCGTCAGCCGGTCGTGCTCGACCTTCGACAGCGTCGACAGCGGGATGCCCGAATGTTCGCTCATCTGCTTGAGCGTCCAGCCTTTGCGCGCGCGCAGCGAGCGCAGCAGGCGGCCGATGGTGGGGTGTTGCGCTGTCATCCGGGTCGGGTCCGTTCGTGTGCTCTTCGGGATCATCATCGCCCCAGCGGGCGACGTGTGGAAAGGCGCGGCGGCATTCGCGGCCGGCCTCTCGTCCGCTTTATGGGGACTTCCGGCACGGTTGACAATTCTCCGATTGGGATCACTATCGCCAATCAGGACAAAACCGGGGCAGTGTGATGCGCGTGATTCCAACCTTCCTGTTCGCCGGGCTGCTTGCGGCTGGCATGGCGTTCGCGGCGACGCAGGACGCGGCGATCACGCCAGCCCCCGTGGCCGCGCCGCTGACACCTGCCGCCCCGGTCGACGCCACCGTGGCCGACGCGCAGCCACCTGTCGCCCCCGGCGGCGCACCCGTGCTGAGTGCCGCGGATGCCGAAGCGTGGATGGACGGCTTCCTGCCCTACGCGCTGGCCGCCGGCGACATCGCCGGCGCCGTCGTCGTGGTGGTCAAGGACGGCGAGGTGCTGCTGGAAAAGGGCTACGGCTACGCCGACGTCGCCGCACGCACGCCGGTCGACCCGGCCACCACGCTGTTCCGCCCGGGCTCGGTGTCCAAGCTCTTCACCTGGACGGCGGTGATGCAGCTGGTCGAGCAGGGCAGGCTCGACCTCGACGCCGACGTCAACCAGTACCTCGACTTCGAAATCCCGGCGCGCGACGGCACGCCGGTCACGCTGCGCCAGGCGATGACCCACACCACCGGCTTCGAAGAACAGGTCCGCGCGCTGATCACCGCCGACCCCGACGAGATCACGCCGCTGGGCGCCGCGCTGAAGCACTGGGTGCCCGAACGCATCCATGTGCCGGGCGCCACGCCGGCCTACTCGAATTACGCGACCGCGCTGGCCGGCTACATCGTCGAGCGCGTGTCGGGCGAATCGTTCGACGACTACATCGAACGCCACATCTTCCAGCCGCTCGGCATGACCCGTTCGAGCTTCCGCCAGCCGCTGCCCGCGCCGCTGCTGGCGGCCATGTCGATGGGCTATTCGAAGGCCTCCGACGGCGAAGCCAAGCCCTACGAATTCATCAGTCTCGCGCCTGCCGGCAGCCTGGCGGCCACCGGCGCCGACATGGGGCGCTTCATGATCGCGCACCTGCAGGACGGCGCATTCGGTGACGCGCGCATCCTCGGCGCGGACACCGCGCGCCAGATGCATTCCACCGGCCAGGCCTCGATCGGCCCGCTCAACCGCATGATGCTCGGCTTCTACGAAACCTCGGTCAACGGCCATCGCGCGATCTCGCACGGCGGCGACACGCAGTGGTTCCACAGCGATCTGCAGCTGTTCCTCGACGACGGCATCGGCCTGTTCGTATCGATGAACAGTTCGGGGCGCGACGGCGCGACCGGTCACATCCGCTACGCGCTGTCGCGCGGCTTCGCCGACCGCTACCTGCCGGGCACGCCCGCGCAGACGCCCGGCGTGCCAGAGGCCGACGCCAAGGCGCACGCCGAGCAGATCGCCGGCACCTACACCAGCAGCCGCCGGCCGGACCGCAATTTCCTGTCGCTGGCCAACGTGCTGGGACCGGTCAAGGTCGTCGCCAACGAGGACGGCACGATCACCGTGGCGATGGCGACGAGCGCCGCCGGCGCACCGAAGCAGTGGCGCGAAGTGGCGCCGTACGTCTGGCAGGACCGCGACAGCACGGACCGCCTCGCGGCCGATATCGTCGACGGCCGGGTCGTGCGGTTCACGATGGAGCCGTACGCGCCGATCATGGTGTTCGAGCGCATCTCCGCGTGGCGCGCGCTGGCGATGCCGCTGCTGGTCGCGAGCCTCGTCGTGCTGCTGCTGACCGTCGTGGCCTGGCCGGTGTCGGCGCTGGTGCGGCGCTACTACGGCACGCCCTACCGGCTGGCCGGCACCGATGCACGCGCGCATCGCCTGGTGCGGATCGCCGCGCTGCTGGTGCTGCTGGCGATGGGCGCAGCCCTCGCGCTCGTCGTCGGCATGCTGAGCAATCTCGCGATGACCAGCCCGGATACGGATGGCCTGATCATCGCCGTGCGCCTGTTCGCCACCGTGGTGCTGCCGCTCGGCGCGGCGGTCGCGGTCTGGAATGCGTGGCAGGTGCTGCGCGGCAGACGCCGGGTACTGGCCAAGCTGTGGGCCCTGCTGCTGGCGCTGGCCTGCCTGTTCCTGCTGTGGATCGGCATCGCCCAGCACGTCATCGGCTTCGGCGCGAACTACTGACGACCCGACGCGCCGGCGGCATCAGCCGCCGGTGCTTCCGCCCCTGTCCCGACGAGGAACGCGCGTGACTGCCCAGCCGGTCGAACTCGAGCTGCACAACGAACCCTTGCCCCTGTCGGCGCCGTTCCGGATTGCCGGACACGTGTTCTCGGCGATGCCGGCCACCGTGGTGACCCTGCGCGCCGGCGCGCATGTCGGACGCGGCGAAGGCGCCGGCGTCTACTACACGGGCGATCATCCCGACACCATGCTGGCCGCGCTGGAGGCGATGCGGCCCCGCATCGAGGCGGGGCTCGATCGCGAGACGCTGCGCACGCTGCTGCCCGCCGGCGGCGCACGCAACGCGCTCGACGCCGCGTTGTGGGAACTCGAATCGCAGCAGACCGGCACGCCGGTGTGGCGACTTGCTGGCCTCGACGGCGTGCGCCCGCTGCTGACCACCTTCACCGTCGGCGCCGACGATCCCGCGGTCATGGCGGATCACGCCGCGGCGTATACACAGGCGCGCGCGCTGAAGTTGAAACTGACCGGCGACGCGGACCTCGACGCGGCGCGCGTGCGCGCAGTGCGTGCGCGCTGTCCGGCGGCGTGGATCGGCGTCGATGCCAACCAGGGCTACGACGGCGCATCGCTGCCGGCGTTGCTGCCGGCGCTGCTGGAAGCGCGCGTGGCGCTGCTGGAACAGCCCTGCGTCCGCGACCGCGAGCATGAGCTCGACGGCATCGCGCGCGCACTGCCGTTCGCCGCCGACGAAAGCATTCTCGATCTCGCCGAACTCGAGGCGCGCCACCACCACTTCGACGTCATCAACATCAAGCTCGACAAGTGCGGCGGCCTGACCGAGGGGCTGCTGATGGCGCGCCGCGCGCGCGAACTCGGCAAGCAGGTCATGGTCGGCAACATGTGCGGCACCAGCCTGGCGGCCGCGCCGGCGTTCGTGCTGGGCCAGTTCTGCGACGTCGTGGATCTGGACGGGCCGATCTTCCTCAAACAGGATCGCGCGCCGTCCGTGCGCTACACCGACGGCCACATCTGGTGCGGCGACGAGGTCTGGGGGCCGTCGGCCGTATGACGCCCCTGGGCGCCACATCACTGGTTCCCGCCGACAACACCTTCGCGCTGCTCGCGGTGTTCTTCGGGATCACCGCGATCGGCGCGCTGCTCGAAAAGACCCGGCTCGGCCGTCGCGTGTCCGGGGTGATGCTGGTCATCGCGATCGCGATCGCGCTGGCCCATTTCCGGATCATCCCGGCCGCCGCGCCGGTCTACGGTGCCATCTGGACCTACCTGGTGCCGCTGGCGATCGCGCTGTTCCTGCTGCGGGCCGATCTGGTCAGCATCGTGGTCGAAGGCGGACGCACGCTGGTCGCGTTCCTGTTCGGGGCGGTCGGCGTGGCGGCCGGCGCCTGGCTGGGCGCGCAGCTGCTCGACCTGGGGCCATTCGAAGCGCAGTACGCGGCCGTGTTCAGCGCGACCTATGTCGGCGGCTCGCTGAACTTCGCCGCGGTCGCCGAAGCCATCGGCTTTCGCGACCCGAGTGCACTGGCCGCGGGCGTGGCCATCGACAACGTCGTCGGGCTCGGCTATCTGCTGATGGTGGGGGCGGCCGCGTCGTGGTCGGTCTTCAGCCGGCACTTCGCCTGGCGCGCGCATCGCCTGACCGACGTGGGCGACCAGGCCGATGCGGTGGAGCGCGTTCCCACCGTCATCGACCTGTCGCTGGCACTGGGCCTGGCCGCGCTGGCCTGCGCGGCGGGGACCGCGATTGCCAACGCGCTGGGACAAGCGGCCTACGCCATCCTCTACATCACCCTGCTGATGGTCGCGATCGCCACGCTGGGCCGGCGCTGGCTGGGCTCGATCGCAGGGCCGGAGCTGGCCGCGACCTTGTTCATGTACCTGTTCTTCGCGCTGCTCGGCGCCGGCGCCGACATCGGCGCGATGCTGGGCGCGGCGCCGGCCCTGTTCGCGTACGTGCTGATCATCTTCGCGGTCCACGTGGTCTTTATCCTTGTGGGCGCGCGGCTGTGCCGGCTCAACCATGCCGAGATCGTCATCGCGTCTTCGGCCTGCATCGGCGGTCCGCCGATCGCGATCGCATTCGCAGTGCTGTTCGGCTGGCGGCGGCTGGCGGTGCCGGCCGTGGCCACGGGCGTGCTGGGATATGTGCTCGGCAACTTCGTGGGCATCGGCCTGTTCGAAGCGCTGGTGCGATGAGCGGCCGTCGATGTGGCACGGTCCGCGGATGCGCGGGCGACAGGTTCGCGGACAGCCGGAAATGTCCGCATCGGATTCCTGGAGACCGACGATGTATCGACTGACCCCTCTCCTGCTGGCGTCCGCGTGTACGCTCGCCCTCGCCGGCTGCAGCACGACGCCGGCGTCCGAGACGCTGACAGACCATTACGACCTGCTGATCCGCAACGGCGTGGTCTACGACGGCACGGGCGGCGCGCCGCAGCGCGTCGACGTGGCCGTGCGTGGCGACCGCATCGCGGCGCTGCTGCCGCCGGGCAGCGCTGCGGCCGCCGACACGACGCTCGATGCGCAGGGCCGCGCGGTCTCCCCGGGCTTCATCAACACCCTGAGCTGGGCGACCGAATCGCTGATCGTCGACGGCCGCGGCATGAGCGATACCAGACAGGGCATCACGCTGGAGATCTTCGGCGAAGGCTGGTCGATGGGACCGGTCAATGCGCGCATGAAGGCCGACGCGCTCAAGCAGCAGGGCGACCTCCGCTACGACATGCCATGGACCTCGTTCGGCGGCTACCTCGAGTTCCTCGAGCAGCGCGGCGTCACGCCGAACGTGGCTTCGTTCGTCGGCGCGACCACGGTGCGCATCCACGAACTCGGCGAGGACGATGTCACGCCCTCGCCCGAGCAGCTCGCCGGCATGCAGGACGTGGTGCGCGAGGCGATGCGCGAAGGCGCGCTCGGCGTCGGCAGTTCCCTGATCTATCCGCCGGCGACGTTCGCCGACACCGCCGAGCTCGTCGCCCTGGCGCAGGCCGCCGCGGAATCCGGTGGTGGCTACGTCTCGCACATGCGCAGTGAGGCCGACCGCTTCCTCGAGGCGCTCGACGAGACCATCGCCATCGCGCGCGCCACCGGGCAACGCGCCGGGGTCTACCACCTCAAGGCCGCAGGCGAGAAGAACTGGCCGAAGATGGCGCAGGCCATCGCCCGCATCGAAGCCGCGCGCGCCGAAGGCCTGCAGGTCAGCGCCGACATGTATGCCTACACCGCCGGCGGCACCGGCCTGACCGCCAGCCTGCCGCCGTGGGTGCAGGCGGGCGGCCACGACGCGATGGTCGCGCGCCTGCGCGACCCCGCGATCCGCGCACGCGTGCTGGCCGACATGCGCAACCCGGACGTCGACTGGGAAAACCTGCGGCTGCTGGCCGGCTCCGACGACCGCCTGGTGTTGCTGGACTTCCACAATCCGGCGCTCAAGCCGTTGAGCGGCCGCAGCCTCGCCGACGTCGCGCGCGAGCGCGGCACCTCGCCGGAAGACACCGCGATCGACCTGATCATCGAGGACGATTCGCGGATCGGCACGGCGTACTTCCTGATGAGCGAGGAGAACGTCGAGCTCGGCCTGAAGCAGCCGTGGGTCAGCCTGGGATCGGACGCGGAATCGTCGGCGCCCGAAGGCGTGTTCCTCGAATCCAGCACCCATCCCCGCGCCTACGGCAACGTCGCACGCTTCCTGGGGCACTACGTGCGCGACCGCGGCCTGATGCCGCTGGAAGAAGGCATCCACCGCCTGACCGGACTGCCGGCGGCGAACTGGAAGCTGGAGCAGCGCGGCTGTCTGCAGCCCGGCTGCTATGCCGACATCGTGGTGTTCGACCCGGCGACGATAATCGACCACGCCACCTACGATGCACCGCAGCGCTACGCGACCGGCGTCGGCGAGGTGTTCGTCAATGGCGTGCAGGTGCTGCGCGATGGCGAACACACGGGCGCCACGCCAGGACGCGTCGTGCGGGGCCCGGGCTGGCGTGACCGGTCATCCGTCGGCCGGTGACCGGTCACCCCCGGTGATTCGCGGCCTTCTCCAACCGTATTGACAATTCTCTGATTGGGATCATGATCCCTGATCAGGATAATCGTCTGGGGAGACAACCGATGCACGCGTTCCGATCCGCACGTCCGTGGTTCCGCTCACCGTTGTCTCTCGCCATCGCCAGCACGCTGGCCTGCGCCGCCGCGCCCGTGCTGGCCCAGGAGCGCGCCACGACGGCCGCCGAAGAGGCGGTCACGCTCGACTCGGTGGTGGTCACCGCCAACAAGCGCGTCGAGAACGTCCGCGATGTCGGCGCCTCGATCAGCGTGATCGGCGAACGCCAGCTGGAGAACATGTCCGCGAGTTCGCTGACCGACTACGCAGCGCTGATTCCCGGCATGCAGGTGCAGAGCAGCGGTACGCCCGGCCTCACCTCGGTCTCGCTGCGCGGCATCTCGGCGCTGTCGTCGGGCGCGACCGTGGCGACCTACATCGACGAGGTGCCGGTCGGTTCGAGCGGCATCTACCAGAGCGCCGGTTCGCTGATGCTGGACCTGCTGCCCTACGACATCAGCCGCGTGGAAGTGCTGCGCGGGCCGCAGGGCACCCTCTACGGTGCCGGCGCGATCGGCGGCCTGCTCAAGTACGTGACCCGCGCGCCGGACCTGGTCAACGAGGAGTTCCGCGCCGGCGTGGGCCTGCGCTCGGTGGCCGACGGCGGGCAGGACTGGAACGGCCGCATCGGCGTCGGCGTGCCGCTGCAGGAGGATCGCCTCGGCCTGCGCATGAGCTTCGCGCGCAACGGTCTGCCGGGCTACACCGACAACGCCGTCGACGGCCGCCGCGACATCAACGACAGCGAGCAGCTGGGTGGTCGCGCGGCGCTGTCCTGGGACGGCGACGCGGTCGACGTCGACCTCGCCGTCCTGCACCAGCGCATCAAGGCCAGCGACCGCGCCGTGGTCGCCCTCGCGCCCGGCAGCTATGCGCCGCTCGGAGGGGAATTCGAAGGCAGGAACTGGCAGCGACAGCCGTTCACCAAGGAACTGACGCTGACCTCGCTCAGCGTGTCCTGGGACCTGGGCTGGGCCGATCTCGTCTCCGCGACCGGCTGGTCGAAGACCAAGACCCTCGACCAGATCGACACCACGGTGCAGTTCGGTGAAGTCGCCGACCTGCTGCTGGGATTCCCCGAGCCCGGCAGCTCGAACGTGCGCTACACCTTCGATCTCGACAAGATCACCCAGGAGTTCCGTTTCAGTTCCGAGACCGGCGGTCGCTTCGAGTGGATGGCGGGCGTGTTCTACACCAAGGAAGACGCGCTGCAGAGCCAGCTCGCGTGGCTGGGCCAGCGCGACGGATCGCCGCTGCCGGCGCCGTTCGATGCGATGTTCGGCACCCTGGCGCTGATCGACCTGCCCAGCACCTACGAGGAAGTCGCGCTGTTCGCCAACGCCTCGTGGCGCTTCGGCGACCGTTTCAAGATCGACGCCGGGCTGCGCCAGGCGCGCAACGACCAGTGGTTCAGCCAGAACGTCAGCGCGGGCATCCTGGCGCCGATCGGCGACGCGCCGGGTGCATCCCGCGAAGACGTGTTCACCTGGAGCCTGAGCCCGCAGTTCAAGCTCGCCGAAGACACCATGCTGTACGCACGCGTCGCCACCGGCTACCAGCCCGGCGGCCCGAACGTCGCCCTGCCGGGCATTCCGCCGGCCGTGGATTCCTCGATGCTCGCCAGCTACGAGCTGGGGCTGAAATCGCAGACCGCCGATCGCCGCGTGCAGCTCGACGTGTCCGCGTTCCGGATCGAGTGGGACGACATCCAGGTGGCGTCGTCGTTCAACGGCATCGGCGGCCTGGTCAACGGCGGCGAGGCGAGCAGCGAAGGCCTGGAGCTGGCCTCGCAGTTCCGCGCCACCGATGCGCTGTCGCTCGGCATCAATGCGGCCTACACCAAGGCGCGGGTGAAGAACGACTTCGAAGCCACGATCATTCCGCAGGGCGATTTCGACGTCGTCCTCAATACCGGCCTGGCCGGCGACCGCATGCCCTATGTGCCCACATTGTCGTGGGCGGCGACCGCCGAGTACGCGTTCATGACCGCGCAGGGTCTGTCCGGTCAGGTGGGCGGGGTGCTGCGCTTCACCGGCGAGCGTCTGAACGACACCACGGAACGCCAGCGCGTCACCGCGCCGGGCGATGCGTCCACCGTGTTGCAGGAGACCGTGACCGCGCCGCTGCGGCTCGACAGCTATCGCGCCCTCGACCTCTACGCCGGCGTCGGCCGGGAACGCTGGGAACTGCGCGCCTACGTCAGCAACGTCACCGGCGAGGGCGGCTTCTCGTCGATGACGCCGGCGGCCGGTGCGCTCAGCGGCACGGTCGCGTATCTGGCGGCGGTGCCGATCCAGCCGCGGACGTTCGGCGTCGAACTCGACGTCCGGTTCTGAGCTGACCGGACCCGGCCCCATGTCCACTGCCGCCGTCGTGCCGCACGCCCCCGAGGCGTTGCCGCAGCCGTATCTGCTGTTTCTCGGTGACATCGTGGAACCCGGCTATGCGAAGACCGCGTTCGGCCTGCGCGACTGGGCGCCCGAGCGTTGCATCGGCGAGTTCGCCTGTGCGGGCGCGACGGTCAGCACCGGTCTGCCGCGGCTGACGCCAGCGCAGGCCCGCGGTCTGGGGGCACGCGCGATGGTCATCGGCGTTGCCAATCCCGGCGGGCGGATTCCGCCGGCCTGGGTGCCGTCGTTGCTCGATGCATTGCAGGCCGGGCTGGACCTCATCGGCGGCATGCATGCCCGGCTGGCCGGCATCGACGTGCTGCGCAACGCCGCGGTCGCGCATGGACGGCGTCTGATCGACGTGCGCGAACCGCCTTCGGAACTGCCGGTCGCCAGCGGCCGCAAACGCACCGGCAAGCGCCTGCTCACCGTGGGCACCGACTGCGCGCTGGGCAAGAAGTACACCGCCCTGTCGCTGACGCGCGCCTTTCGCGAACGCGGCCTCGACGCCACGTTCCGCGCCAGCGGCCAGACCGGCATCCTGATCGCCGGCGCGGGTGTGCCGATGGACGCGGTGGTCGCGGATTTCGCGGCCGGCGCGGCGGAATTCCTGTCGCCGGATGCCGACCCGGCGCACTGGGATGTCGTCGAAGGCCAGGGCTCGCTGTCGCATCCGGCCTATGCGGGCGTGTCGCTGTCGCTGTTGCACGGCAGCCAGCCGGACGTCATCGTCGTCTGCCACGCAGTCGGACGCGAACGCATGCTCGGACATGCCCACTATCTGGTGCCGTCGATCGAGGAGACCATCGATCTCGCGCTGCGGCTGGGCGCCCGCACCAACGCCGCGATCCGCTGCGCGGGCGTGAGTCTCAACACCGCCGCCCTCGACGACGCGGCCGCGCACGAAGCGATCGCATCCACCGCCGCCCGCCTGGGCCTGCCGGTGGCCGATCCGGTCCGCGGCGGCGCGGCCTTCGATCGCCTGGTCGACGCCTGCCTCGCATGACGTCGAACGCCAGCTGGTTCCAGCGTTACCTGCTGCCGGGCTTCGTGTTCCAGGCGGCGGTGATCGCCGGCGGTTATGCCACCGGGCGCGAACTGGTCGAGTTCTTCCTGCCGGCCGGCCCCTGGGGTGGGCTGCTCGGCATGACGGTCAGCATGCTGGTGTGGAGCGCGGTGCTGATGGTCAGTTTCGAGCTGGCCCGCGTCGCCCGCGCCTGGGACTACCGCGCGTTCTTCAAGGTGCTGCTGGGCCGCGGCTGGTTCGCGTTCGAGATCGGCTACGTGCTGCTGATGCTGGTGATCCTGGCGGTCATGGGCGCCGCCGCCGGCGAGATCGCCTTCAGCCTGTTCGGCCTGCCGAAGCTGGCCGGCTCGCTGGCGATGATCGCCGCCACCGGCGCGCTGCTGTTCTGCGGCAGCGCTGCGATCGAGAAATTCCTGGTCGCCTCGGTCGGCTATCTGTATCTGGTCTACGTGGTGTTCGTGATCTGGGCGGTGGTGGCGTTCGGTGACCGCATCGAAACGAACTTCGCGTCGGTACCGGTCGACGCGGGCTGGTTCAAGGCCGGCGTGACCTACGCCGGCTACAACGTCGCCACCATTCCCGCGGTGCTGTTCTGCGTGCGCCACTTCGGCCGTCGCCGCGAAGCGCTCGCCGCCGGCGCGCTGGCCGGACCGCTGGGCATGCTGCCGGGCGTGGTGTTCTACATCGCGATGATGGGCTACTACCACGAGATCGGCGCCGAGGCGTTGCCGTCGGCGTTCCTGCTGGCGAAATTGCAGGCGCCGTGGTTCGAATGGGTGTTCCAGCTCGCGGTAATGCTGACCCTGGTGGACACCGGCGTCGCGCTGTTGCACGCGCTCAACGAGCGCGTCGCCAACACATGGGCGGAGCGGCAGCGGCCGATGCCGCGCGCGCTGCGTCCGGCGCTCGCAGTCGGGGTCATGCTGATCGCGGTGTATGCCGCCACGGCCATCGGCCTGGTCGACTTGATCGCCAAGGGCTACGGCACGTTGACCTGGTATTTCCTGGCGATTTACGTATTGCCGCTGATGACCTGGGGCGTGTGGCTGCTGTGGCGCCGCAGGTCCATCGACGCCGCGCCCCTGCCTTGAACGACACGTCCGCGAGGACGGGAGACGCTGTCATGCCGCACCATCTGCCGGTCATCACTGCGGCGCTTCTGTCGTTGCTCGCGATCACTGCCGTCGCGGCGCCACCTGCCGGTTTCGATGCGCGGGTCGAGGCCGCGATGCAATCCCGCGACGTGCCGGGCATGGCGATCGCGATCGTCGAGGACGGCGAAATCGTGCACGCCAAAGGCTATGGCGTGCGCCGGCTCGGCGCGCCCGAACGCGTGGACGCCGACACGATCTTCCCGACCGGTTCGACCGGCAAGGCGGTGACGGCCGCGGCGCTCGCGATTCTCGTCGACGACGGCACGCTCGGCTGGGACGACCGCGTCATCGACCATCTGCCCGATTTCCGCATGTACGACCCCTGGGTCACGCGCGAGATGACCGTGCGCGATCTGCTGCTGCATCGCAGTGGCCTGGGGCTCGGCGCGGGCGATCTGCTGTTCATTCCACGCACCTCGCGCAGCCGCGCCGACATCGTGCGGGCGCTGCGGCACATCCGGCCCGCCACGAGTTTCCGCAGCGGCTACGCCTACGACAATGTCCTCTACATCGTCGCCGGCGAAGTGGTGGCCGCGGTCAGCGGACAGGAGTGGGAAACCTTCGTGCGCGAGCGCATCTTCGCGCCGCTGCAGATGCGCACCGCGACCAGTCACGAGGACGATCGCTTCGCGAACGCGAACCGCGCGCAACCGCACGCGCGCCTGGATTCGCGCCTGCGCGGCCTCGGTCCACAGCAACTGCTGCCGGAACGCGAAGGGCTGGGCCAGGTCGGCGCCGCGGCAGGCGGATTGTCCTGGAGCGCGCAGGATTTCGCGCGTTGGCTGCAGGTGCAGCTCGCGCTCGGTGCGTTGCCGGATGATCGAGGCCGCCTCTACAGCGAGGCAGTGGCGCACGCGATGTGGGACCCACAGGTGCCGGTACCGATCCACCCGTACCCGGCGCCGATCACCGACATCACGCCGCAGTTCTCCGGCTACGCGCTGGGCTGGAACGTGCAGGACTACCGCGGCGTCAAGGTGGTGCAGCACGGCGGCGCGGTGTTCGGCGTGCTGGCCTTCACCGTGCTGGTGCCCGAACGCAATCTGGGCATCTCGCTGCAGATCAACGCTGAGGATGTCGAGGTCCTGCGGGGGCTGGGCTACGAACTGCTCGACCATTACCTCGGCTTCGAACCCCGCGACTGGGTCGCGGCGTTCGACACCTGGAACCAGGCGCGCCTCGCCGACGGCCTGGCCGCGCTGGAGGCGACCGGCGCGCAGGTCCGCAAGGCGTCGCGGCCCTCGTTGCCGCACGCGGGCTATGCCGGGACCTACGCTGACGCCTGGTACGGCCCGATCGCCATCACCGAAGCGGGCCGCACGCTGCGGATCGACTTCCGCCAGACCCCCGGCATGCAGGGCACGCTGACCCACTGGCAATACGACACCTTCCGGATCGACTGGGACGACGCGGCGATCGAACCGGCCTACGCCGCGTTCGCGCTGGACGCGGCAGGCAAGGTCGCACAGATCCGCATGCAGGCGGTCTCGCCGACCGCGGATTTCAGCTACGACTACCACGACCTGCTGTTCGAGCCGCAGGCGGTGAAGTAACGCTGCGCATTGGGTGCTGGCTTCTCCTACCCACGCACGCGGCCCGGGCCGACCGTCGCCTGGGGCGGCATCACGCTCGACGTACTCGCTGCGTCACCGGATGATGGCCCATGATCGAAGCCTGACGCACCACGTCGCGTTTGTGTGGGGGAACGGCAAGCGCACTGGCCGGAGACGAGAGGGCATCGCACGAACGCCCCTGTCGAGCCGTGACTTGCGAACCACTGTTTCCAGGAAGGAAATGCCCGATGTACATCCGCAACTTGTTCGTGATGTCCGCTCTGCTGGTTTCGTTGAATGCGTGCGCCGATCCGCACCCCGGCGGCACACGATCGCTTTCTGAAACCAGCGACGGGCAATCGCCTGAGCCAAGGGCGACCATGGGCATGGACCTTGAATGCGGCGGCGCGAGTTTTGTTCTTCTCGGCAGCGGCGAGAACGCTCGCGTCGAGACGTCGGGCGCGAGCTCCACGACGTTGCCGGCGCCGCGCGGGATGCAGGGATTCGTCCCGGTGGGCATTGGATGCGCGACATCCGCGAGCGGTCAGCATTATCTGGTCGTGCAGTACGGCGAGACGCCATTCGGATGCAAGGTGTGCGAATGGTTCTTCATCTACGACGCACAAGGCGTCCCGATGAACGACGCCGTGCCCCCGACGCGTGGATACGGCGAAACGCTTGAAGCCAACAACGACGGGTACGACCGTCTTCTATCTGACCTCGGTCTGCGCCACCCGCAGATCGAGTACCCCGAATCCAATCCCAGATGATTTCAGGCTATGCCGGGTCCGACCAGGAAGGTCGCCGGACCCGACCTTGCGCTGCGGGAACGGTCGGTGCACCGATTCGCCAAGGAAGGAGTTGCACGGATGACTGCCCCGATCTACGAAGATCTGATTCAGCCTAAAGGCGCCGCGTACCGGGTATCCCAGCTCAAGGGATGGAGTCACTACCTCGAACCGATCAACGATGATCCGGCACGACTGTCCGGCAATTCCCGGATATGGGGCGACGCAACCCCGGACGTGCAATCGCGGGTAATCGACTCACTTGTCGAAGCGGCGCGCGAGGCGGGGCTCGATGCACGGAACACCGCGCACGTGCTCGCCATTGCGCGAATCGAATCCGGCTTCAATCCCGACGCCGCCGCTGGCACCACATCTGCGTCCGGGCTGGGTCAGTTCGTCGACAAGACCGGCCTGTCCTACGGACTCAACGAAAGCAACCGCTTCGACGTCGATGCGCAGGCCAGCGCGTTGGTTGCGCATTTCATCGACAACCGGGCCCTGGCGGAACGTCGCGGACAAGACGAGGCCTACATCTACAAGTACCACCACGATGGGCCGACTCTGGATTACGGCGGTCTCGCGCTGTCCCGCGAGAAGGTGCTGCCCCTGCTCGAAAGCTATACCCGGTTCGTGGAGGAACGGTTCGGCTTTGAGCGTGCGAACGGATCCAGCCCGGGGTCGAAAGAGGGTGTTTCGCGCGTCGGACCGGAATCGCCAGCGTCCGCTGCGCTGCTGCGCGAGGGCCAGCGCGGCCCCGGCGTCGCCGACCTGCAGGTCACCTTGGCAGCACTCGGTTTCAGAGACGCGCGTGATGCGCCGCTGCAGGCAGATGGAAATTTCGGCCCGCGGACCGCGGAAGCCGTGCGGGCATTCCAGCAGTCGCACGGTCTGCAGGCGGATGGCATCGTAGGATCTCAGACGCGCGAAGCGCTCGATCGGGCGCAGCAGTCTCAGGATCAAGCGTTGCGCAGTCCCGGCGCCGTACCGACATCTCCAGTTGAGAGTTTGCTGTCGGCAGCGCGCAGCGGTGACACAGCGGCATTGCAAACGGCGCTCGACGGTTTCACCGCCACCCGCTTCGGACAGATGTTTCAGCAGGCGAGGGACCAGGCTTCGCAGGAACTGGAACGCAACGCGCAATTGGACGTCCAATCGCAGTGTGGTCCCGAGCGCTGACGTCCAAGCCGCGCACTGAATGCGAGGTCCATCCAGGCTGGGGTTCGCCCCAGCTGTTTGCCCGTGCTGGATGTGCCTACCGTCTATGCATCGGTGTTGCGGAGATGGGCCATGAGCCTCAACGTGCAGTCGGCAGGCATTTCGCAGTCGAATTTCCAGGCGTTTTCGCCGCCTGAAGCGTTGCGCGCGCAGCCGCAGGGCGCGCCGCCTATTCCGACCGGCAGCTATCAGCTCGAACCGGGCTATCACCCGCAACTCGGCGCGCTGTTCGCCGCGGGCGGCAATGCCGCGAATGCGGCCTCGTTCGACAGCCAGGTGCGCGGACAGGATGCCAAGGCGATCGATCTGGACCTGATGCAGATCTCGTCCGCGGTTTACGACCCGGCGGTACAGCAGGTCGGCGACTGGAGCCGGGTCAGCGATGCGGACCTGATGGCTGCGGGTATCGACCCGGCGTTGCTGGAGAATCCGGAAAGCGGATTCCGTGCCGGCATCTACACCGATGGCGACAGCAACCACGTGCTGGCCTTTGCCGGGTCGAACGATGTGAAGGACTGGACCGCGGCCAACTTCCGCCAGGGCCTGGGTTGGGAGTCCGAGCAGTACGACGAAGCGGCGCAGCTGGCGCAGCTGGCGTCGGCCGCGTACGGCGACGATCTGGCGATCACCGGGCATTCGCTCGGCGGTGGCCTGGCCGCGACCGCGGCGATGGCCGTCGACGGCGCTGCAGTGACGTTCAATGCCTCCGGTGTGCACGACCGCACCATCGAAGGTCTGGGCCTGGATCCCGCAACCGCCAAGGCCGACGCCGCCGACGGCCAGATCCGCCGCTACAACGTCGACGGCGAAGCCCTGACCACGGCCCAGCAGGACATCTGGGGGGTCAACACCATTCCCGATGCGCCCGGTCACGAGATCGTGCTCGACGATCCCTCACCGCTGACCGGTTTCGACCGCTTCAATCCGGTTTCGATCGTCTCCCACAGCATCGCCAAGCACATGCAGGACGTCGTGATCGAGGCGCTGTCGCAGCAGCAGCCGTGGACGAACTGACCTGATCCATGTCGAAGGGATCGCCGCGGCGGCTGTGTGAGAATGCAGGCATGCGCGCCGCAGTCCTGAGCCTGTTGCTGATGTTGTCCGGCGCCGCCTGCAGTGGAGACGCGATGGACGCTCGAGCCGCTTTCACCGATGCCCGCGCGGCTGCGTTGGCCGATGCCGTTGCGACCGACGATGCCGTTGCCGTGCGCACCCAGGTGCAGGCCGGCGCCGATCCCAACGCACGCGGCGACAAGGGTGTGAATCTGTTGCAGATCGCGATGCTGGCGCAGGCCAAGGACGCGCTGAAGGCGTTGCTCGATGCAGGCGCCGATCCCAATGCGCCCGGCCTCGGCGGCGCGACGGCCGTGCACGGTGCCGCGATTGCCGACGATCCGGAATACCTGAAGATCGTCCTCGATCGCCGTGGCGATCCCGATGCCCGACATGGCGAAACGAATGCGACGCCGTTGGCCGGCGCGACCGGCCCGCGGACTGATGCGCAGTTCCGCATGCTGCTGGCGGCCGGGGCGAATCCGGGCGCCGCCGACCGCACCGGCAACACGCCGCTGCACAAGGCCGCGATGATCAACGCCGGCGACCACGTGCTGGCCCTGCTCGATGCGGGCGCCGATCCGCTGGCGAAGAACAGCCAGGGCGCCACGTTCCAGCAGTTCTTCTTCAAGACCCCCGACGCCCGCCTCACCGACACCGCGCGCGAGAAGCGCGAAGAGGTAGTGGCTTGGCTGCAGGCGCATCAGGTGCGGCTCGAGGCGGGCAGCGACTGAGCGTGTCAGCGGTCCACGATCTGACCGCGGCTTCTGAGCGGCGTCTCCTGACTGCACTTACAGATGACCCCGCGGCGCTTGGGTCGGATCAATCGACAGTGCTGCCGTCTGCATGACCTTGCATCTCGGTTTGCCCTGACTGGCGTCGTGTCTCTGCCGGGGTCGAGTCTTCGTCGCGGCGTTGCGCCGGGGTGCCGGGATGACGTTGGAAATGCCCAGTCACTCCTGCGGATTTCGACAGACGCATGTCTGCTCAAGCAGACGTCCATGGGTGCGCGCGGACATTACGAAAGTCCTTGGATGACCGCCCCCCCGTCCGCTGAAAGCCCCGCCTACCAGACATGCGTTTGTCGAGAGCTGCGGGAATGACGACGCATGGTTTCAGTCGCCAGCTGAGGCACGACGCTCATCAGATCCC
This sequence comes from Luteimonas sp. KH_071, assembly GCF_057838005.1. Classification (NCBI taxonomy): domain Bacteria; kingdom Pseudomonadati; phylum Pseudomonadota; class Gammaproteobacteria; order Lysobacterales; family Lysobacteraceae; genus Luteimonas; species Luteimonas sp. KH_071. Next base: position 101,080 of record NZ_CM174458.1, read on the forward strand.
TTTGCGAGGGTGCCTGTTCCGTGCCCGATCCGGGGTCGCCGCGCATCGCGCATCGCGCGTCCGGTGCGGGAAGGCCGGCGTCGTCACGTCTGAACTGGATGGCCGGGCATCTGGTGCGCCCTATCCACGATGCCCATCTGCCTCCTACGCAGCGCATCACCAGATTGAGGACGCCGCCGAATGGAGACGGCGCAACCGCTTCGGGCGGCCTCGCAAGCCGACAGCACGCCACCCCGCGGCCTAGTGCCCGCCCTAGATGGCAGCCGCCCCCTCCCGCGCTAGCGTGGAGTCCTCGAAGAGCTTGGGTGGAACACGGTCATGTCCCTGACCATTGGCGATGGCATCGGCGGCGTACAGGACACCTGGCGTCCGCAACAGACGCCGTTCCAGTCATACAGCCCGCCGCTGCCCCCGCCGCAGAGCGGTGGCTACCGTCCGGACATCAGCTATCACCCGCAGCTCCAGGCACCGGGCACCGGGCCTGTGCAGAGCCAGGGGCAGGGCGGGACCAGTCCATATGCGATTCCCGCAGGGAGTACGCTCGACGCGGTCGCCAGCGGCACACAGGCGCAACCGTTCGACGTCACGCTGTCGCAGCTGGCGACTGCCGTCTATGGCACCCGCGGCACGCCACCTCCGGGCTGGGACGCGGTCAGCGGCCAGCAGCTGATGGACCAGGGCGTCGCCGATCCGCAGGCCTGGCGCCTGCAGTACCTCGGCGCCAACGACGCGGTGCCGGCCAACGATCAGGAATTCCGTGCCGAGATCTATACCGACGGCGCCGGCAACTACGTGCTGTCGTATCGCGGTACTGCCGAGGGTGGTCCGGACTGGGACAACAATTTCCGCCAGGGCCTCGGTTACGAGACCAACGACGGCGACAAGTTCAGCCTAACTGCCGTCAACACCGCGCGCGAGTTCGCGAACGTGTTCGGTGACAACGGCGCGAACTCCTCGAACCTCGCAATCACCGGCCATTCGCAGGGCGGTGGCTTGGCCAGCGTCGGCGCGCTGGCCAGTGGCATCCCGGCGGTCACGTTCGACGCGTCGGGCATCCATCCCAATACGCTCGACCGCATGGGCATCGATCCACAGGCCGCGCGCGACAGCGCCGAAGGTGGCCAGATCCGCGCCTATTCTTTGTCCAGTGATGCGCTGACCAACGTGCAGGACAGCTGGGTGACCGGCGTCGTCGCGCCGGATGCGCTGGGCACGCAGATCGTGGTCGACCCGGCGGCGGCTGATGCGAACAGCTTGTTCTCCAACTACGGACCGACTGAAGGCTTCTCGCAGTCGCAGAGTGATGCGATCAACGCCGGTGTGGAGATCGCCCGGCATCCGCTGACCGGCGCGGTGATGCCACTGGCGGGTCTGATCGGCAACGTCGCCTACGCCGGCATCAGCCACAGCCCCAATGCGCTGACCGCCGGCATGATCGAAGCGCAGCCGTGGCAGGCCGGCTATCAGAATCCGTCGTCGCTCGGCCGCGATCTGCAGAACCTGCTGCCCGATGCGACCAAGGACGACTACGCGCGCAACGTGCATGACTTCGCCACCGACATCGACGCCGTGGTCGCCAACGAATTCGCCAACGGCCAGTTCGTGCAGGGCGGCGTCAGCCTGGCCGGTGACTTCGCCGAAGGCGCGTTCAATTCCGCCGGCGATACCATCGACGGCTATGCCGACCAGCTGGCCGGGGTGGTCGATCGCAACATCGGTGGCTGGGGCGGCGATCTGCTTTCAGGCGCGATCGACGGCGCGGGCGATGTCGCCGAATTCACCAGCGACGTGGCGGGCCAGGTGACCGAGACGCTCGCCGACGGCGCGGGTTGGGTGGCCCAAGGCGCGACGAACTTCGTCGGTGGCCTCTTCGGTCGCTGAGGCTCACGGCCTGCGCATCTGCCGTGCGTATGATCGGGCGCTGACATGATCCGCCTCCGCGCCCTGTCTTCGACCGTCCTTCTCCTCTGCGCTGCAGGGTGTGCACAGCCGTCCATGAGCAACGACGCATTCGATATGCCGACAACGGCGCAACTGGCCGATGCCGTCCGCCGCGGCGATGTTGCCGAAATCCGCCGCCAGCTCGAGCACGTGGCCCCCGACACGCCGGGCAGTGATGGTGAAACGCTGTTGATGGAAGCGATCCGTCAGCGCCGCGCGCCCAGCGTGGAGGCGCTGCTCGAAGGCGGCGCCGATCCCGACCGCGTCAACGCGCGTGGCGATACGCCGGTGCATGCGGCCGCGTTCTCCGGTGATCCGGCGATCCTGCGCGCGGTGATCGCCAAGGGCGGCGATGTCGACGCGGCCAACCCGCATACCGGTGACACGCCGCTGATGCAGGCGCTGCTGTCGCCGACCGCCGGCCAGGCCGAGGTGCTGCTCGATGCCGGCGCCGATCCGAATCTCGCCGACCGCAATGGCGACACGCCGCTGCATGTCGCCGGCCGTACCAACGGCGGCGCGGCGATCCTCGCGCTGCTGCGCAAGGGCGCCCGGCCGCAGACGGAGAACTCGCGCGGCGTGACCTTCCAGCATGAATACTTCGGGTTCCCCGCGCACCTGCTCAACGACCGCGCTCGCGCCGAGCGGCGCGAAATCGTCGCCTGGCTCAAGGCCAACGGCGTACCGCTCGAAGCGAACGTCGCCGCGACGTACTGAGCCGCTGCTGCCCTGAACGGCCGCGGGCTACCTAGGGTCCGCACCAGCTGTCCGGCGCCGTCCGGGCCACCTATCGTCGGCGCTATCGTTTCCGTAGGTGCGCGCCATGAGCCTGTCCCCGGTATCCGGCAACAGCAATCCGGTCGATCCGTTCCGCGATTTCGCGCTCGACCCCGCGCTGCAGATCTCTGCCGCGCTGGCGCCGCGCGCACCCGCGAACGTCGATATCAGCGCCGGTTTCCCGCGGGGCGATGGCAGCTTCGCCGATTCGGTCCGCGGTACGACGCCGCAGCCCGAGCAGGATCTGCAGTTCGCCCTGATGGCGAACGACAGCTACACGCTCACCGGCCCCGACGGCGTGACCGGCACTGCGGCCGAGGCCGACCTGCAGGCCGCGGGCTGGAACCGACTCGAGCCCAGCGCCGACGGCACGCATCTGGTCGATGCGCAGGGCAACCAGATTCCGATCTCGCCGGACGCCTTGCATGACGCGCAGACCGGCTTCGACGCGGCGATCTACCAGAACGCCGATGGGCAGTACGTCGTCGCCTATCGCGGTACCGACAACTGGGGCTTGGGCGCGGGTGGCGATTCGCGCGCGAACGGCGGCCAGGGGCTCGGCATGCAGACCGCGCAGTACTCGCAGGCGATGGAGCTGGCGAACATCGCGGTCGATACCTTCGGCGAGGGCAATGTCGCGATCACCGGGCACTCGCTGGGCGGCGGGCTGGCCTCGGCTGCAATGCTGGCGACCGACGTGCCGGGTGTGACCTTCAATTCGTCCGGCCTGAGCAACAACACGCTGGCCGGCCTGGGCTTCAATCCGAATGCCGCGCGCGGGGAGATTGCCGACAGCGGCCAGATCCGCCGCTACGTGGTCGATGGCGATCCCCTCACCCTCGCGCAGCAGGATCTGCCGATCGCGGTCCTGCCGATTTCGCCGCCCAACGCGGTCGGCACCGAGCTGCGCGTTGCGCCGCCCGAGGGCATGGGCCGCTTCGACATGCTGGGGCTGCACGGCGGTGGCGGTGACAATCCGTCCTACGTCGAAGCCCTGCGCCAGAATGAAGCACAGGCGCCGGTTGACCGCTCGGGCACCAATCTGGGTCTGGCGCTGGGCACGATCGAGAACATCGGCGAGCACAATCTCAACCAGCTCGGTTCGCTGGCCAATGGCATCGGCGGGCTGTATTCCGATGGCCGCTCGACCGTGACTGAAGCCGTCAGCGGCATCACCGACGCGGTGCAGAACGACTACGGCAACGGCCGCTATGTCGGTGGCACCTTCAGCATCGCCGGTGACGTGGTCGACGGTGTGGTCGGCCTCGGTGGCGATGCGATCTCCAATACGCTGGGCACCGCGGGCGATGTGGTCGAAAACGTCGCCAACCTCGGCGGCAGCGTGCTGCGAGACCTCGGCGACCGCACCGGTTTCGATGCGCCGTTCGACGCGGTGGCGAGCGGCGTGGAGTGGACTGGTCGCGCGGTCGACACCGTGGCCGATACCGTCGGCGACGGTGCGCAGTGGGGTCTGGACAAGGTCGGTGACGGCGCCGAATGGGTCATCGATCGCGCGGGTGACGGTGCCCAGTGGGTGGGCGACCGCGTGGTCGACGGCGTGACCTGGACCGGTAACCGTATTGCCGATGGCGCACGCGCGGTCGGCGATGCCGCCAGCTGGACCGGTGATCGTCTGTCCGATGGCGCGCGCTGGGCCGGCGAAAACCTCAACCCGGTCAACTGGTTCCGTTGAGCGCCGCGATTCGGGGCTGCAGTTGCGCCCGGGATCCCCGCGCCCTGTCACGACGACCGATTGCCGGTCGGGCTAGGCTGATGGCTTGTACCGCTTCGGAGGCCTCGACATGATGGGTGTCGCTTCGATCGCGCCATTTCCGCAGTGGCGGATCATCGCCTGCATCGTGTTGGCACTCGCTGCCAGCGGCGCCTGCGCCAGACAAGGAACCAGCATGACCCAGGACCACGCCTCCGATCCCGCCGCCTCCGCACTGTCGCGCGCTGCGAGCGCGGGTGATGCCGCAGAGATCCGCCGCCTGATCGCCGATGGTGCCAATCCCAACGCCAAGGACGCCCAGGGCTCGCCGTTGCTGCAGGCCGCGATCCTGCGGGGCGACCGCCGCGCGTTCGAGGCCCTGCTTGATGCCGGCGCGGACACGACCACCGGCGCGGCCAACGGCAACACCGCCGTGCACGTGGCCGCGATGCAGGACGATGCCGGCTATCTGAAGACGCTGCTGGCCGGCGGCGCGTCCGCCGACACGCCCAACACGAAGAACGGCGAGACGCCGCTGTTCAACGCGCTCGAAGCGCGCAACGACGACACCATCCGCCTGCTGCTGGAAGCCGGCGCGCGTGCCGATGCGACCGACGCCTTCGGCGCGACGCTGCTGCACAAGGCCGCGCGCATCAACGCGACCGGCTGGGTTGTGCGCTTCCTCGAAGCCGGCGCCGATCCGACCGCCCGCGACCGCGTCGGCGTGACCTTCCAGCCCTCATTCTTCCGTGCCCGCGACGCGGTGCTGTCGGCCGATGCGAAGCGCGACCGCGAGACCGTGCGCGAATGGCTGGTCGCGCGGCAGATTCCGATCGAAGACAAGCACTGATCGAAGAACCGCACTGAGTAGACGGGCGCGTTCGGCGACCAGGTTCGTCTGAACAAGCCCGCGATCGCGACGTCTCGCGGACTTCAACCGTCATCCCGGCGCAGGCCGGGATCCAGTGTCTTTTGCGACCGCAGGGTGCAGCTGGACCTCAACTGCGGACCCCCATCAATAGCCGAGGTGAAACTCGAGAGGCGCTGGACGCGCAGCGTTTTCGCGCCGTCGAGACGCACTTGCAGCGCACGCCCGGATGACGATGGATCGCACGATCCGTGCCGTCAGGCGCCCACCGGATTCACCACGTTCGAGTCACGGCCAGGCAGGCGGCGACGCCTGCCACGCCGCAAATACTTCTGCCAGCGTCGAGCGCTCTGCGGCCGTCCAGTCGGGCAGCAGCGCCGGATAGCGCGCCGGATCCCCCCACAGCGCCGGTTCGGTGCGTACCGCGGCGGCGTACCAGCGCACCGCTTCATCGCGCCGGTCGTTCGACCATAGCCCGAGCGCCAGCGTCGGCGGCGCCCACGAGGGGCGCAACAGACGGCCGTCGAGCGCCTGACGCCACTGGTCGAGCGCTTCCCGATGATGACCGCCGCGGTACAGATCCCAGCCGTAATTCCAGTGGATCGTGCTGCGCTGGGGCGAACGTACCGACAGCGGGCCGAGCGCCTGTTCGTACAGGGCGCGTCCGGTCTCTTCGCGCCCGCTCCGCATCAGCGCATGTGCAAGCTGCGCACGTGCCTGGTCGGCGTTGCGGGCGTTGCGGTCGATCAGCTGCATCAAGCGGGCGTGTGTCTCGTCGTCGTTGCCGGCAATCGCGACGACCGGCGAAGCGGTCCGCGAGTCGTTGTCGAAATAGAACTCGGCCGGCGCCGGCAAGGTCTGTGCGCCGACGGTCGACGCGAACAGCAGGCCCAGGCCAGCGAGGCCGGAACGCAGGTATCCCATGACATCTCCCCCATCGTTTAACGCTGTGCCGGGCCCATACACCACGACATCCCCGCGCCAATTGTAGCCACCCTGCGTGCTGGATCGCCGGACCGGCTTCACGGATGGTGAGGTCTGCGTCGCATGCGGCTTGCGGGCTCGCGGATCAGGGTGCGCGAAGCAGTGCGTGGCGGGTCGGAATTCCGACGACACGACGCGGGCGCAGAGGGGCCGCGCACCGCCGATCGCGTCAGCGCCGCCAGACCAGACAGCGGTTGTGCGACGGCATCGCGATGTCGTCCTGCAGATGCAGGCCGATGCGCGATGCCAGTGCATCGACCGCTTCGAGATCGCGGATGCCCGAGCGTGGATCCCGGGCCTTGAGCCAGCCGTCGAACGCGTGATTGCTGTCGCTGGTGTACGCGCCGCCGACATTGAAGGGGCCGTAGACGATCAGCGTCGCGTCATCGGAGAGTGCGCGGTCCAGACCGGCGAAGCAGGCCTCGACCTCTGGCCAACCCATGATGTGCAGCGTGTTCGCGGTGAACGCGGCATCGAAACGGCCATCCGCAGTCGCGGCCACGGGCCATGCGCTTTGCGTGACATCCAGTGCCACGGGCGCAGGCGTGTTCGGCAGGGCCGCCTCGTCGAGCCACGCTGCGATCCCCGGCAGATGCGCCGGGCGTTCCGAGGTCTGCCAGCGCAGCCACGGCATCGCGGCGGCGAAATGGACGGCGTGCTGGCCGGTGCCGCTGCCGATTTCCAGCACGCTGCGACGGGTCTCGAGCGCGCCGAGCAGGACCTCGAGGATCGGCCCGCGGTTGCGGTCGCAGGAAGGCGCAGAGGGTTTGTCGCGTGGAGGCTGCGGGTGCGTCATGGGCGCCACGATACGGCAGCGTGGGATTCGTGCACGTCAGTCGGGACCCGCGCCGTTGTCCCAGCGAGGGCCACGGCGCAAGCGGATCGGACCGGAGAGGGGCGTCGCCGGGTCGAGGACCCTGTCTGCCTGTGTGATCCGGATCCGTTGCGCCGCCGCAAGCGCGCACGCCACGCGCCGCACGTCGGGCATCGCGGTGCGCCACGTGGTCTCGTCATACAGGCGGCGCGCAACCTCCGAGGGGCAGATCGACGCGTCGGGCGCGCGTGCATCCAGCAACGCGCGGATGTCCGCTGCGATCCGGTCATCCATCGCTGCCATCGGCTCAGGCGGGCTGGAGCAGCCGCAGACCGAACCGGTCGCTGTCGTCGTTCCAGCCATGCGTGACGCGCAGGCCCGCCTGTGCGACCAGCCCGGCGAACGACGTGTCGGTGTATTTCTGGCTGATCTCGACATGCATGGCTTCGCCGTCCTCGAATTCGAAGACGCGATCGCCGATCCGCACGGTCTGCGCCCGCTCGCTGACGAGCGCGGTTTCGATGCGCATGCGGTCGCGCGCGTAGAGCGCCCGATGACGGAACGCCTCGGTATCGAAGTCACTGCCGATCTCGCGGTTGAGCCGCGTCAGCAGATTCAGGGTGAATGCTGCAGTCACGCCGGCGCGGTCGTTATAGGCGGCTTCCAGAATCGCCGGATCCTTGTCCAGGTCGATGCCGATCAGTGCGCACCCGCCATCGCCCATCGTGCCGCGCATCGAGCGCAGCAGGCGGACGGCTTCGTCGTCGTAGAAGTTGCCGAGCGTCGATCCCGGGAAGAACACCAACGTCCGGTGCGCGCGGCGCTCGGCGTGCGGCAGCGGCACCGGGCGGGTGAAATCCGCGCACACGGGCAGCATCTGCACGTCGGGGAAGGATTGGCCGAGGCGGGTCACGCTGTCCATCAGCGCGGTGCGCGAAATTTCGATCGGCGTGTAGGCGACCGGCGCCGCGAGGCCTTCGAGCAGCAGTTCGGTCTTGCGACCACTGCCGCTGCCGAATTCGACCACGTGCACACCATCGCCGATCGCCTGTGCGATCGACGGCATCTGCGCTTCCAGCAATGCCAGCTCGACCTGTGTGAGGTAGTACTCGGGCTGGCGCGTGATCGCCTCGAACAGGCGCGAGCCTTCCGCATCGTAGAAATACTTCGACGGCAGCGTCTTCGGCGTACGCGACAGGCCGGCGACCGCATCCGCGGTGATGTCGTCCGGCTGCGGACGCAGGTCGGTCAGGGCGGCCTGCGCACGGGCTCGGGCGATGGCGGCATTCATGGAGAGTCCTTGGCCAGGCGCAGACCGGCGAACTGCCACCGCGCATCGGAGGGGAAGAAGTTGCGGTAGCTGGCACGCACATGGTCGGCGGAGGTCGCGCAGCTGCCGCCGCGAAGCACCCACTGCGCATCCATGAACTTGCCGTTGTATTCGCCCAGCGTGCCGGGCCATGGCCGATAGCCGGGATACGCGGTGTAGGCGCTGGACGTCCATTCCCAGACGTCGCCGAACATCTGCTGCAGACCCGTCGATGCAGGTGCAGGCGCGCCTGGATGCAGGCGGCCGCTGTCGACGAAGTTGCCTTCCACCGGCAGCGACGCCGCAGCCTGCTCCCACTCGAACTCGGTCGGCAGGCGCGCGCCGGCCCACCGCGCGAATGCATCGGCCTCGTAATAGCTCAGATGGCAGACCGGCGCATCGGGATCGAGCGTGCGCCAGCCGCCGAGCGTGAACTCGGCATCGCAGCCCGCGTTCCAGTACAGCGGTCGCGTCCAGACGCGCGCCCGCACGGCATCCCAGCCTGCGCTGAGCCAGACACCTGCCGTGCGATAGCCGCCGTCCTCGATGAAGGCCAGGAATTCGGCATTGCTGACCAGCCGGCTCGCCAGCGCATGGGCCGGCACCAGGACGCGATGCCGTGGCGATTCGTTGTCGTACGCGAAGCCGTCGTCTCCGGGCCACACGGCATGGCCGGCTTCGACGATCGACTCCTGCCGCGCGATCCAGTTCAGTGCCGCCGCGCCGCCGGCCGTCTGCGGCAGGTCTTCGCGGTAGGCAGGCGTGAGCGGATTGCTGAAGAACGCATGCTTGATGTCGGTCAGCAGCAGTTCCTGGTGCTGCTGCTCGTGATGCAGGCCGAGTTCGACGATGTCGAGCAGACGCGTCTCGAGCGCACCGCGCTGCAAACGGTCGCGCATGCGCGACTCGACCGCCTCACGATAGTGCGACACCTGCGCGAGCGTCGGTCTGGACAGCACGCCGCGCTGCGGCCGCGCATGCATGGGTCCCGCGCTCTGGTAATAGCTGTTGAACAGGAAATCCCAAGCGGGATCGAACGGTGTGTAGCCGCCACCATCCGCGAGCACGAACCGTTCGAAGAACCACGTGGTATGCGCGAGATGCCATTTCGTCGGACTCGCGTCCTCCATGCTCTGCACCATGGCGTCCTCGGCGCCGATCGGTGCAGCGAGTGCAGCGCTCCGACCGCGCACCGCATCGAAACGCTGCGCGAGCCTGCGGCATCGCGCGTCGACATCGCCGGCTCCGGAGGAGGGCGGAACAGGTTCATGGAGCGCCATCCGCGAAGTTTTGGGGGCGCGGCGTGACGGTGCCGTCATCACCCTGCGTCGGACATCGCAATCGGAATCACCTCGGCCGCAGGTTTTTGAACGGCAGCCGGCGACATGTGGGTCATAACGGAATTTCTACGGCACGGACCACACCAGCCATACGTCCACACGTCGACACTGCAGATCAACATCCACGAAGGAGTCATCCGATGCGACGTATCGCTCTCCCGCTGGCGGCAGCAATGGCGTTTGCGTTCACCGCCTGCAGCAACGAACCGCCGCCGCCGGATGTGCCGCCCACCGAGCCGGCGCCGATGACCGATCCGGCGACACCTCCGATGGATCCGGCACCGGATCCGATGAACCCGCCGCCCTCCGATCCGATGATGCCGCCACCCACGGACCCGAGCATGCCGCCGCCGACGGATCCGATGACACAGCCGCCGACCGATCCGATGACGACCCCGCCGGCGACACCGCCGGTCGAAGGTGAAGGTATGACCTCCAGCGACACCTGATCCACGATCCGATTCCAAGCACGTTCCATTGATGAAACCGGTCGACGTCGCCGACGTCCGCGCCTGACGGCGCACGCTCTCTCCAGCCGGTTCCACTTGCCGTCCGCCTCCCCGGGGCGGGCGGCTTTTTCTTGTCCACCAGATGCAGCGCCCACCGGGCGTGCACGCGCGGGTCTACGCCCTTGATGGCCAGGGCACACCGCGATAGGACGCGCGGTGTGCGAGTGCCAGTAATGCGTGATCCTCATGCGTATCGCCATGCGCATGGACCTCGCGATAGGCGGCGAGGTCGTAGTGCTGGCGCACGCGGTGCGCCTTCTCGCCTGCGACGCATTGCGGTCCGGCGTACCGCCCGGTCACGCGATCGCCGTCACATTCCAGTGACGAGCAGAGCAGCTCGACCCCCTGCGCTTCGCACCAGGGCGCGAGATAGACATCGAAACCGCCGGAGACCACCACCACCGTGTCGCCGCATCCGCGATGGGACTCGATGCGTGCCTGCATCTCCGGTCGTACCAGTGTGGGCAGCACCGTGACTGCGAAGCGGCGGCCTGCGTCCTCGATGGCGGCACGCGGCAGACCCCTAAACGCGTAGCGCACGAGCAGGGTGCGCAGCACGGACACAGGCAGCAGCTTGAGCTTGTACGCCAGCACCGGCAGCACGAACAGCAGCTTGCCCAGGTGCAGGCGATGCGGCGGGGTTGCGAAGCGCAGGAAATCCGGCAGCGTCTCGCGCGTGGTGATGGTGCCATCGAAATCGAACAGCGCCAGCACCGGACGTGTCTCCGATGCATCGTGCGCACTCATGCGATCGACATCGCCGCCTGTGCCAGCAGCGCGACGACGCAGCCGATGGCGCCGAACCACGCGAGGCTGCGCAGCCAGGCGAGATCCGCGACATAGGCGATGCCATGCAGCACGCGCAGAGCGACGAATGCGATCGCCAGCATCGCGATGCGGTCGGGGGTCACGCCGGCGAGCTGCGCGAGCACCACGCCTGCGGCGAACGGTGCGAACGCCTCCATCGCATTGAGATGCGCGTTGTAGGCCCGCTTCAGTCGCGGATGGTCCTGGCGCGCGATCCAGCCACGCGGATCGCGGTTGTCGTAGCGCGGCACCGATGCCTTCGCGAGTGCGACCCAGACATAGGGCAGCAGCGCGGCGATCAGGACGCACCAGTAGGCGGTGGACACGGTCATCGGGTCGTTCCTTGAATTCCGGTCGATGGCTTATCGCATGCAGACGCGGGTGGTGTCCTGCCTGAGCGCGCGAGGTGAGACGGATCGAGCCCTCCCCATGGATGGGGGAGGGCTTTCGATCTTTTGCAGCGTGGACGACGCTGCTCTCAAAAAAAGCGGCGACATCACTGTCGCCGCCTTCGTGTCACATGTGGACCGGCGACGCCTTACGGCGCGCCGCCCGCTTCGCTGCGCATCTGGTCGCGCGCGGCCTTGAACGGGTTGCCCTCGTACCAGTTCGGCCACTGGCCGTCGTCGGCGAGCGTGCGGCCCACGCCGTACAGCGCTTCGAGATCCTGCACCACGCCTTCGAGGTTCCAGTCGGCGTTGTACTCGTCGCTCGGCTGGTGATAGCGCGTGGCGTAGTCGTCGGTCGCGGCCTTGCCCGCGGCAGCGCCGCCTTCGACCAGATCGTTGCCGCCCTTCGCATACAGCGCCGGCACGCCGGCCTTGGCGAAGTTGAAATGATCGGAGCGGAAGTAGAAGCCGCCGGCGGTGTTGCCTTCTTCCACCAGGGTGCGGTTCTGCTGGTCGGCGTAGGTCTTGAGGATGTCCTCGAGTTCCGAGTTGCCCTTGCCGGTGACCACGAAGTCACGCGACGGACCGGCGACGCTCATGGCATCGAGATTGATCACGCCGACCGTCTGCGCCAGACCCATGCTCGGCTGCGCCACGTAGTACTTGCTGCCCAGCAGGCCCGACTCTTCGAGCGTGACGGCCAGGAACACCAGCGAACGCTTCGGCTTGGGCTCGGCGGTGGCGAACTTCTCGGCGATCTCGATGATGCCGGCCACGCCGGTCGCATTGTCGATGGCGCCGTTGTAGATCGTGTCGCCCTCACCTTCGTGCTTGCCCAGGTGATCCCAGTGCGCGAGATAGAGGATCGCCTCGTCCGGCGCCTCGGTGCCCGGCAGGATGCCGATCACGTTGCGCGAGCTCTTCTCGGCGATCGTGCTCTTGAGATCGAAACCGACCGTCGCGTTGAGCGGCACCGGCTTGAAGCCGCGGGTGTTGGCGGCCTTGATCTGTTCGTCGAGATCGAGACCCGCGTCGGCGAACAGCTGCTTCGCGACGTCGCCGGTGATCCAGCCCTGCGCCGGCAGGCGCGGTTCCGGATCGTCCTCGGCGCGCAGGTCGAACTGCGCGCCCGACCAGGAATTCTTCACCACGTCCCAGCCGTACGAGGCGCCCGGCGTGTCGTGGATGATCAGCGCGGCCACCGCGCCCTTGCGCGCGGCTTCCTCGAACTTGTACGTCCAGCGACCGTAGTAGGTCATCTTCTCGCCGTCGAACAACGTCGCGTCGTTGGCGTGGAAGCCCGGGTCGTTGACCAGCATGACGACGGTCTTGCCCTTGAGGTCGAGGCCGGCGTAGTCGTTCCAGTTCTGCTCCGGCGCATCGACACCGTAGCCGACGAACACCAGTTCGCTGTCGGCGACATTGATGTCGGTCTGGCCAGTGCGCGTACCGATCACCATCTCGTCGCCGAACTTCAGCTCACGCTCGCCCGCGGTGTTGCGCAGGCGCAGCACGGTCGACGGATCGGCGGTGGTCTCGACCATCGGCACCGTCTGGTACCAGTCGTTGTTGTCGCCGCCCGGCTGCAGGCCGATGCGCTCGAACTGGGCCTTGATGTACTCGACCGTCCTGTCTTCACCGGCGGTGCCGGGCGCGCGGCCCTCGAACTCGTCGGATGCCAGCACGCGCACCATCTCGCCGAAATCGCCAGCGGTGATGTCGGGCGAGAACGTGTGCTCGGCCTGGGCATCGGGCGGCGTGGCCGCATCCGGCGTGGCGGCCTTGTCGCCACACGCGGCGAGGACCAGCGCGGCCGGCAACGCCAGCAGCAGAAGAGGTTTGCGCATCCTGGAATCTCCGGAAAATCGTGGAGGCCGCACTATACGTGCGTTCATGGGGTGATGCTTTTGGGTGGCTACTGCGTGCTTGCTCCGGCGCGACGGCGATGCAGATCGGACGTCAATCTTCCAGAGGGCGAGGTGCTTGGCTTTCTGCGTTGCAGCGCATTTCAAACTGCCCGCTCTTGCTCTGCTTTCGAGCCTCTCTCCCTCTGGGAGAGGGGTTGGGGTGAGGGTGCTTTTCGGGCTCCACGTGTGTAGAACTCAACCCTCACCCGAAGCGCTGTGCGCTTCGACCTCTCCCGGAGGGAGAGGTGCTTGATGCCTGCGTGTGCCGCGACCTCAATCGAGATCGCGATGTGCAATCAGATACGCGGCCACAGATCGCTCGCGCCCTTACTCCTGCGGCGCCCGCGCACTGTCGTAGGGCACCGCGGTCGCGCCGCTGATCGCGCCGGTCCTGGCGCTGGTGTGCACGTACAGGGTGACTTCGCGCTTGAATTCCAGCGGGCCGTCGACGATCGCATCGGGACCGATGATCACACGCGGGTTGCGACGGCTGATCGTCACCGGGAACCAGCTCGACGACGGCTTGTCGATCACCAGCTTGCCGCGTACGCGCGAACCGGCGCCGATGGTGACGTCGCCGTTGACGGTCTTCACGTCGCCGGTGACCTCGGTGCCGACCATGCCGATCGCGCCATTGACCGTGGTGACGTTGCCGTCGACGCGGCCGCCGCGGTCGACGAACACACCGCCACTGACGCTTTCGATGTTGCCGCCGAGTTGCGCGTCGGTGCCGACGCGGATGCCGCCATTGACCGTGGTCAGCGATTTCGCCTGCGCGCGGGCACCGACCTGGATGCCGCCATTGACGGTTTCCATGTCCTCGACCTGGATGCCGTCGCCGGCGCGGATACCACCGTTGACGGTCTCCACGTTGCGCGTCCTGGCGCCGTCGCCGATGCGGATGCCGCCGTTGACCGTGCTCAGGTCGCGGTAGGTCTGGCCGGCTTCTGCCTCGACGCCGCCGTTGACCTTGGAAATGTCCTCTTGCGCGAATGCGGCGCCGGTGGCCAGCGCAAGGGCGGCGGCGAGCAGCAGGGGGGCGGTGCGCAAGCGCGCAGGGGCAGGGGACATGACCGTGACCTCGTGAATGGAAGGGCGGGCCGGAACCCGTCGACAGGTAGCTTGCCCCCGCTTCGCTACAATCGCATCTGTCTTTGGTCACTGGGTCGATCGTCGTGCCGCACGCCGCCAGCTCTCCCCGTCCGCGCCCCGTCGTCCTGCTGATCCTCGATGGCTGGGGGCACCGCGACGACCCGCGCGACAACGCCCTGGCGCTCGCGGATCTGCCCAACTGGCGCCGTCTGCTGGCCGAGCACCCGACCACGCTGATCCACACCGAGGGCCGCCACGTCGGCCTGCCGGACGGGCAGATGGGCAATTCCGAAGTCGGCCACATGAACATCGGCGCCGGCCGCATCGTCTACCAGGATCTGACTCGCATCGACGCGGCGATCGAGGACGGCAGCTTCTTCGACAATGCCGAACTCCTCGCCGCCTGCGACGCGGTGCGTGCCAACGGCGGCACGCTGCACGTCATGGGTCTGCTGTCGCCCGGCGGCGTGCACAGCCATGAGGCGCATCTGGCCGCGATGCTGGACCTCGCCGCGAAACGCGGCGTCGCCCGCGTGGCCGTGCATGCGTTCACCGACGGCCGCGACATGCCGCCGCGTTCGGCCGAACCCAGCCTGCGCGCACTGCAGGATCACTGCGCCGCGCTCGGCAACGCGCACGTGGCCAGCGTGTCCGGTCGCTACTACGCGATGGACCGCGACAATCGCTGGGAGCGCGTGCGCCTGGCCTGGGACGCGATCGTCGATGCGACATCGCCGCACCACGCGCCCGATGCGGTCGCCGCATTGCACGCCGCCTATGCGCGCGAGGAGAACGACGAGTTCGTACTGCCGACCGTCATCGACGGCGCCACGCCGATGGCCGATGGCGATGCCGTCGTCTTCATGAACTTCCGCGCCGATCGCGCGCGTCAGCTGACGGCCGCGTTTGTCGATCCCGCGTTTGCCGGCTTCGAGGCACGGCGTCCGCAGCTCGCGCGCTTCGTCTGCCTCACCGAATACGACGCGCGCCTGCCGGCGCCGCTCGCGTTCGCGCCTGACACGCTGCCGAACACGCTGGGCGAGGTGCTCGGTGCGAACGGGCTGACCCAGCTGCGCATCGCCGAGACCGAGAAGTACGCGCACGTGACGTTCTTCATGAGCGGCGGCCGCGAGGATCCCTATCCGGGCGAGGACCGCATCCTCGTGCCGAGCCCCAAGGTCGCGACCTACGATCTGCAGCCGGAAATGAGCGCGCCCGAAGTCTGCGCCAAACTCGTGCAGGCCGTGCGCGACCAGCGTTTCGACGTGGTGATCTGCAACTTCGCCAATCCGGACATGGTCGGCCACACCGGCGTGCTGGCCGCGGCGATCAAGGCCGTTGAAACGGTAGACAAGGCGGTCGGCGAGATCGTCGCGGTCGTGCGCGAACTGGGCGGCGAACTGCTGGTCACCGCCGACCACGGCAACGTCGAAATGATGCGCGACCCGGAAACCGGCGAGCCGCACACCTCGCACACGGTCGGTCCGGTGGATCTGGTCTACGTCGGCAGCCGCGACGTGCCGTTGCGTGGTGGCGGTGCCCTGCGCGATCTCGCGCCGACCATCCTCGATCTGATCGGCGTCGAAGCGCCGGCCGAGATGACCGGTCGCAGCCTGCTGCAGGCCGCCGGCTGAACATGGCCCGCGGCCGCGCGCTGCTGCTGGTCGCGCTGCTGGTTGCAGCGCTGCCCGTGCTCGACGCCGCGGCGCAGAACAGCCGCGAGACCGAGCGCCGGCTCGAGCGCGTGCGCAAGGAACTGCGTGATGTCGCCGCCGAGCGTCGCCGTCTCGAAGGCCAGCGCGGCGAAGCGGCACGCGAGCTGCGCGCGGCCGACGAACAGGTGTCGACCTCCGCGCGCGCGCTGCGCGACACGCGCATCAAACTCGCCGAAGAACAGATCGCGCTGGAGAAGCTGCAGGTGCGCCGGGTCGAACTCGAATCGACGGTGGAAGCGCGCCGCGCCGAACTCGCCGCGCTGGTGCGCGCCGCCTACACCGTCGGCGACGAGGCCGCGCTCAAACTGATGCTCGCGCAGGATCGCGTCGCCGACGCCGGCCGACTGCTGACCTATCACCGCTATCTGCAGCAGCAGCGCAGCACGCGCATTTCCGAACTGCGTGCGGAAGCGGCAGAACTCGACGGGATCGAAGCGGCCATCCACGACCGCCGCGCCGCGCTCGAAGCCGCGCAGGTCGAGCAACGTGCGCAGCTGGCCAAGGTCGAAAGCGATCGCAGCCAGCGCGCTGAAGCGGTCAAGGGCATCGAGTCGCGTTTCAGCGATCGCAGTGCACGCGAAAAAGCACTCGGCCGCGATGCCCGCTCGCTCGAACGCGTGCTCACCCAGTTGCGCGAG
Organism: Luteimonas sp. KH_071; assembly: GCF_057838005.1. Classification (NCBI taxonomy): domain Bacteria; kingdom Pseudomonadati; phylum Pseudomonadota; class Gammaproteobacteria; order Lysobacterales; family Lysobacteraceae; genus Luteimonas; species Luteimonas sp. KH_071. Next base: position 117,881 of record NZ_CM174458.1, read on the forward strand.
GCTGCGCGCCGTGCCGAAGCAGAGCGCCGCGCTGCAGCCGCCGCCGCGCGCGAACGCGAAGCGCGCGAGGCCCGGGAAGCGACCGCCGCGGGACGACCGCGTCCCCCGTCGCGTCCCCCGACCCAGGTCGCCCGCACGACTGCGCCGCAGGTCGGCGGCCTCGGCTGGCCGGTCAGCGGCAGCCTGCTCACCGCCTACGGCGGCAAACTGCCCGACGGCCGCAGCAGCACCGGCATCCTGATCGGCGCGCCGGCGGGCACCGCGGTCAAAGCCGTCGCTGATGGCACCGTGGTCTTCGCCGAATGGATGACCGGCTACGGCATGCTGCTGATCGTCGACCACGGCAACGGCTACATGAGCCTCTACGCGCACAACGACGGCCTGCTCAAGAGCGTCGGCAACACGGTGCGCCGCGGCGACACCGTCTCCAGCGTGGGGAGCTCCGGCGGCCAGGGCCGCAGCGGCCTGTACTTCGAGCTGCGCCAGAACGGCGCGCCGGTGAATCCGACGACGTGGTTGCAGCGGCGGTGATTCTGGGTTGAGTGCCGGAAGCTGAAAGTGGCCTGTGTCAGAAGCGCCCTCACCCCAACCCCTCTCCCAAGGGGAGAGGGGCTAACGGCCCGGCGCTCGCACTGAACGAGTCACTCTTCCTTTGGGGTGAGGCGGCAACGCTTGCGAGCCATCGGCTCGCGTGCCGACGAATGCCCTCGCGCCATTGCGAGGGCCGGGGCGCGGAGTGGGGGTTGGGGTGAGGGTAGACGCTCGCTGAGACCTGTTTCGGAGCCAGGCGACAGACCCCGCCGCGGCAATCCCCCACGGCTCGATCCCGCCTCCCCCGAGCGAACCCACACCCACGCACCTCGACACTGCAGCCGGACCCTTGGAGTCCTGCGCATGCAGTGCAACTCCGCCAAGCTTCAATTCGCGCGCCACCTCCGCCGCGAATCCACCGACGCCGAACGCCTGCTGTGGTTCCACCTGCGCGACCGGCGTCTCGGGGCGAAGTTCAGACGGCAGCAACCCGTCGGGCCTTTCATCGTCGACTTTCTCAGTGTCGAGGCCAGGCTGATCGTCGAACTCGATGGCGCGCAGCACGGCGACGATATCGATGCGGATCGCACACGATTTTTGGAACGCCGCGGCTATCGCGTGCTGCGCTTCTGGAATCACGATGCCCTGGTGCGCACGGAATACGTGCTTGAAGTCATCCTCGCGCTTGTCGCCCTCACCCCAACCACTCTCCCAAGGGGAGATGGGCTCAAGCTGCGTTGAGCGGCTTTCGATCGGATAACCAGATCGGACAGCACGCTTGTGCAGACGCAAGCCCCTCTCCCTCCGGGAGAGGGGTTGGGGTGAGGGCCGCCGACCGCAGTCCACTTCGACCGTGCGACTTCACGCCTACACCGACAAACGAGCGCGCGGCCAGAGACGCCCGCCACTCACCGCACCCACAGAACTGAACATCCCCGCCCGCCTTTAACGCATTCACGCACCCTGCCCGCATAATCGAGCGTCGCGCGACCGCGCGTGTCGCCCGCCTTTCCCCGGAGTCCTGCATGCGCGTGAGTTCACTGACGCTGGCCCTGTCCCTGCTGATGTCGCCAGTCGCGTTCGCGCAGAGCCCGCCGCCCGAGGACGCGTCGGAACCCGCGCCGCCCGCGACCGCGCCGACCGACGCGCCATCGGCTGCGGACGACGCCGAAATCCCGGTCGCCGCCAGCGACGATCCCGGCGCGATGGAGCAGGCGTCCAATCGTGTGCCGCTGCAGGAGATCCGCCGCTACGTCGGCGTCTTCAACGCCGTGCGCGAGGCCTACGTCGAGCCCGTCGAAGACAGCAAGCTGATGTCCTCGGCAATCCGCGGCCTGCTGCTCGATCTCGACCCGCACAGCGTGTACATGCAGAAAGAAACCGCCGCAGCCTTCGACGAAGGCACCGAGGGCGCCTACGACGGCATCGGCGTCGAAGTGATGTATCTGGGTGACGGCAGCATGCGCGTCATCGCGCCGATCGACGGCACGCCCGCCGAGAAGGCCGGCATCCGCGCGGGTGACGTGATCATCAGCGTCGATGGCCGCACGCTGACGCCATCCGACAACGACGGCGCCGGTCCCCTGCGCGGTGCGCCCGGGACCTCGGTGATGCTCGGCGTGCTGCGCGATGGCGAGAGCGCACCGCTGGAACTGCGCGTCGACCGCGAAACGATCCGCGTCGTCAGCGTCCGCGGCCGCATGCTCGAGCCCGGCTACGGCTACATCCGCCTGAGCCAGTTCCAGGTCGACACCGCGGCCGACTTCAGCCGCATCGTCGGCGAGCTCAAGCAGCAGTCCGGCGGCACGCTGCGTGGTCTGGTGATCGACCTGCGCAGCAACCCGGGTGGTCTGTTGACCTCCGCGGTGCAGATCGCCGACGACCTGCTCGACAGCGGCAAGATCGTCAGCACGCGTGGCCGCATTCCGATCAGCGATGCGGAATTCAGCGCCACGCCGGGCGACCTGCTCGACGGTGCGCCGGTCATCGTGCTCGTCGACGTCGGTTCGGCCAGCGCGTCGGAAGTACTGGCCGGCGCGCTGCGCGACAACAACCGCGCCCGCGTCATCGGCAGCCGCACCTTCGGCAAGGGCTCGGTGCAGACCGTGCTGCCGCTCGACAACGGCGACTCGGTCAAGCTCACCACCGCCCGCTACTACACCCCGAGCGGTCGCTCGATCCAGGCCCGCGGCATCGACCCCGACACCACCCTGCGCCCCGACGGCGCGGAAACCGCCGACCCCAATGCCCCGCGCGCCGCCACGGTCTACACCGAAGCCAACCTGCCGGGCCATCTGCAGGGCGACGAGGAAGACGGCTCCACCGGCGGCGAAGCCCTGCCCGGCGACGGCCCGATCAACGCCGCACTGGCCGAACTGAAGAAGCCGTGGTCGCCAACCGCCCAGGTATCTGGGGACGCCACCCCGCCTGTCGCGGCGCCCGCGCAGGCTACCGACGCTGCGCCTGCGACAACCCCGGCGCCCGTCCCCCAGCCTGCGCCAATGACGGAGCAGGCACCGGCCACGGAACCGACGACCGGACCCGCGCCGCAGGCAGCGCCTGCCACGCAGCCCGACATATCGACCGATCCTGAAATGCCTGCGATGGATCCCACCACGGCGCCTGAAGCAGCCGAGCCGTCGCCAACGTCCTGATCGCAGTTGGAAGCGCCGTCGCCCCGGCGCAGGCCGGGGCCCAGCGACTCTGCCCCGCATGTCGTCCACGCAGAAACAGGCAGCGGACGCGGGCACGCGTCCACCGTCGCCCAGCGCACGCTGGGGCGCATGTTGACATTGATCGAGCGCTTGCCCAGCAATCAGGAACTGACCGCACAGCCAGCCCATGAGCAACGCCATGGAGAGCCACACGTCGTAGCGCCCAGCCCAGCAGCGGCCACCGGCTACCGGAGTAAACGCGCTACCCGGCCGGCGCTCACCGACTGATGCATCGACCCCGCGCCGCGTCAATCAGCGCGCAGGCATCCATGGCGACATGCGACGTCAACCAGACAGAACACACAGGAAATCAGGCTGCGACACGTTCCGGACCGCGGGAAACCCACCGCGTCGAACATCGCAAAAATGGTGCGCCTGGAGGGATTCGAACCCCCGACCAATGGCTTCGGAAGCCACTACTCTATCCGGCTGAGCTACAGGCGCATCGTCCACACCGCGCCGGGACATCGGGCAGGGCGGTCGCGCATTGTATCGAAACCGCGCACCTGCAGACAGCCCACGAATTCGCGGGTGGGCCGGCATCGCGTCGACGTCCGATCGTGCCCCGGTGGAGTATCTGCGCATCCGACGCACACCGGGAATCGTCCTGTGCAGCCGCGCAGGGACAGGCCGCTAGGGGCGGCCCACCAGCGCCTTAGTCTCCACCGAACAGATCCCGGCTGTAGACCCTGTCCTCGACATCGCGGATCTCGTCCGTGATCCGGTTCGCGAGAATCAGATCGGCCTGCTGCTTGAACGCGGTGAGGTCGTTGACCACGCGAGAGCGAAAGAAATCCGGTGCGTCGAGGACGGGCTCGTACACGATCACCTCGATGCCCTTGGCCTTGATCCGTTTCATCACGCCCTGGATGGCGGAGGCGCGGAAGTTGTCGCTGCCTGCTTTCATCACGAGTCGATAGATACCGACGACCTTCGGATTGCGACGCACGATGTCGGCCGCGATGAAATCCTTGCGCGTGGTGTTCGCCGACACGATGGCCTGGATCAGGTTCTGCGGCACCGCGTCGTAGTTCGCGAGCAGCTGGCGTGTGTCCTTCGGCAGGCAATAACCGCCGTAGCCGAAAGACGGATTGTTGTAGTGGCCGCCGATGCGTGGATCGAGGCAGACGCCTTCGATGATCTGGCGTGTGTCGAGTCCATGCGTGCATGCGTAGCTGTCGAGTTCATTGAAATACGCGACGCGCATCGCGAGATAGGTGTTCGCGAACAGCTTGATGGCTTCAGCTTCCGTCGACTTCGTGAAGAGGATGGGCACATCTGATCTGAGTGCGCCTTCCCGCAGGAGTTCAGCGAAGACGGACGCGCGCTCCGACCGCTCGCCGACCACGATGCGGCTCGGATAGAGATTGTCGTGGAGTGCCCGGCCTTCGCGCAGGAATTCGGGCGAGAAGATGATGCGATCCGTGCCGAACATCGCGCGCACACGTTCGGTGTAGCCGACGGGGACGGTCGACTTGATGATCATCGTGGCGTCCGGCTCGATCGCCAGCACGTTGGCGATGACCGCTTCGACGGATCGGGTGTTGAAGGTATTGGTCGCCGAGTCGTAGTTGGTCGGTGTCGCGATGACCACATACGCTGCCCCGACAAACGCCTCTGCGGGGACCAGCGTCGCCTTGAAGTCGAGTTCGGGGCGCGCGAGGTACGTCCTGATCTCGTCGTCGTCGAGCGGTGACTCCCGCCGGTTCAGCGCCTCCACTCGACCCGCATCGATGTCCAGTGCGACCACGGTGTGATGCTGTGCCAGCAACAGGGCATTGGAGAGACCCACGTAGCCGGTACCGGCGATGGCGATGCGCATGCGCGTGTCCGGGGGGAGACTCGCGGCGATGCTAGGTGGGGAATGTGTCGGCTTCGCGACCACAGGGTCTTCGTCCCCGGCGTGGCTGGGTGCCTGCGACGCGCTGGTATCCTCCCATCGCCATGCACGACTACGAACGCTTCACCGAACCCGCCGTCCCACGCTGGCGCGAGCGCCTGCGGCAGTACTGGGCGCTGGTGCGCGGGGATCGGCCGATCGGATGGTTGCTGCTGCTGTGGCCGACGTGGTGGGCGTTGTGGATCGCGGCCGACGGCGTGCCGCCGTTATGGACGCTGTGCGTGTTCAGTGCCGGCGTCTGGCTGACGCGGTCGGCGGGCTGTGTGATCAACGATTACGCCGACCGTTGGCTGGATCCGCATGTCGAACGCACCAGGGACCGGCCGCTCGCCAGCGGCGCGGTGCGTGGGCGCGAGGCCCTGCTGCTGTTCGCGGCCCTGATGCTGGTCGCGTTCGCGCTGGTGCTGACGATGAACCGGCTCACCATTGCGATGAGCGTCGTCGGGATCTTCCTGGCCGCGAGCTATCCGTATCTCAAGCGCCACACCTATCTGCCGCAGGTGTATCTGGGCATCTCGTTCGGCTGGGCGATCCCGATGGCGTTCGCGGCCGTGCAGGGCACGGTGCCGCCGATCGGCTGGGTACTGTTCGTGGCGAACATCTTCTGGACCACGGCTTACGACACCTGGTACGCAATGGTCGATCGCGAGGACGACATCCGCGCGGGGTCGAAATCGACGGCGATCCTGTTCGGCGATCTGGATCTCGTCGCGCAGGGTGTGCTGTATACGCTCGCATTCGCGGCGCTCGCGCTGGTGGGGCGCGAGGCGGGGCTCGGGCCGAACTACTGGCTCGGTCTTGCACTCGCCGCACTGCTCGTCGTCTGGGAATTCTTCGTCGCGCGATATCGCGATCGTGACGCCTGCTTCCGGGTATTCCTGCACAACCATTGGGTCGGCATGATGATCTTCGCCGGCATCGCCGCGCATTACGCCTTGCCGCCTGCGACGGTTCTGATGCACTGATCCGCGTCGCGCGGCGCTGCGTCGATCACCCGGGCGCGGCGCTATCTGGTCAGCCGGCCCTGCAGCCCGCAGGCCCCGTGCCTGCCGCGCCTCGATCGCGTGCAGGCAAGTGCGCGAACGCCGTAGAGGCACGCTCGTGGGTCATCTGAAGCCGCGTCCGGGATAGCCGTCAGCGCACCCGTGCACAGACCCACGCATCGACGCGGCGCACACCTGCGCGCCGCAGCGCATGTGCAGCCGCATGCAGCGTGGCGCCGGTGGTCATGACGTCGTCGACCAGCACCACGTGTGCGGGCGCGTCGACCAGACTCTGGATCGCGAACGCGTGGCGCACATTCCGTCGACGTGCCTTCGCATCGAGCCGCGATTGCGGCGCGGTCGCGCGCACCCGGCGCAACAGATCGGTGCGCAGCGGCAGCGCATGGCGACGTGCGAGTACGCGTGCGAGTTCCAGTGCCTGGTCGTAGCCACGTTCGCGCAGGCGCACCCGGTGCAGCGGCACGGGCACCAGCGCCGCAGGGCGCACCGCGTCGGCTGTCGCAGCCGCGAGGCACTCGCCGAGCAGGGCGCCGGCCGCGAGATCACGGTGGAACTTGAAACGCGGCAGCAGCCGGTCCACGGGAAATCCGTAATCGAAGGCGGCAATCACCGCATCCAGTGGCGGCGGTGATCGCAGGCAGCCGCCGCAGACTGGATCGCCGCCCGGCAGCGGCTGCGCGCAGCGGGTGCAGGCATGCGGCATCCACGGCAGCGCGGCGGTGCAGGCCTGACAGAGGTCGCGGCCCGCTGCGCCCGGCTCGCGGCAGATCAGGCAGCGACCGGGCAGGGCGCCGTGTAGCAGGTTGCGGAGCCATCGCCGCCAGCCGCCGTCAACCGGGCCGGATGGATTCTGGTTGACAGCGTCGGGCATGCTTTCCAGACTGCCGGGCTTGTCCCGCCGTCACCGTCGGTAGATCGCCATGTCCGTTGTCAGCCACGCCCGCGAAGTCGCCGGCCAGCCCATTCCTGCCCACGCGCCGCTCCGTCACGACTGGTCGCGCAGCGAGATCGAAGCGCTGTTCGCGCTGCCGATGCCCGAGCTGCTGTTTCGCGCTGCCAGCGTGCACCGCCAGCATTTCGACCCGGCGGAGGTCCAGGTCAGCACGCTGTTGTCGGTCAAGACCGGCGGCTGCCCCGAGGACTGCAGCTACTGCCCCCAGGCGCAGCGCTATCACACCGGCGTGCAGGCGACGAAGCTGATGGAGACTGACGCGGTGCTGGAGAAGGCGCGCCAGGCCAAGGCCGCGGGGGCCACGCGCTTCTGCATGGGCGCGGCTTGGCGTTCGCCCAAGGATCGCGATGTGCCGAAGGTCGCCGCGATGATCCGCGAGGTGAAGGCGCTGGGTCTGGAGACCTGCGCCACGCTCGGCATGCTGACCGGCGACCAGGCGCGCGCGCTGAAAGACGCCGGCCTCGACTACTACAATCACAATCTCGACACCGATCCCGAGTTCTACGACTCGATCATCCAGACCCGCGAAATCCAGGACCGTCTGACCACGCTCGAGCACGTGCGCGATGCCGGCCTCAAGACCTGCTGCGGCGGCATCGTCGGCATGGGCGAGACCGGGCGCCAGCGCGCCGGACTGCTGCGCACGCTGGCGAACTTGCCCTCGCATCCGGACTCGGTGCCGATCAACCGTCTGGTGCAGGTCGAAGGCACGCCGCTGCACGGCACCGAGGAAATCGACCCGTTTGATTTCGTCCGCACGATCGCGGTCGCGCGCATCCTGATGCCGCGCTCGATGGTGCGGCTGTCGGCCGGTCGTCAGGACATGAGCGATGAGCTGCAGGCGATGTGCTTCCTCGCCGGCGCCAACTCGATCTTCTACGGCGAGCAGCTGCTGACCACCGGCAACCCGGATACCGAACGCGACATGGCACTGTTCGCGCGGCTGGGCCTGCGGCCGATGCAGGTGCACGTGGATGCCGAGCATCACGATCACCCCGGCACCGCACACGTCGACATCATCGAGCTGCCGCAGCACCCGCGGAGCTTCGCTGCATGACCCCGTGGTTCGCCTGGGCCTACCTGGCGCTGTTGGCGCTGGTGGGGCTGAGCGGATTCGCGCTGACCGTGCGTGATGGGCAGTCGAAGCTGCTGGCCATCGCGCGGTTGGCCGCTGTCGGCGTGCTGATGTGGGGCGTCGTGCTGTTCTTCCGTGACGGCGGCGCGCATCTGCTGTTCGCCGGCGCACTGTTCGTGGCGGTGCTGCTGCTCGCGCACAAGAGCGTGTCCGATGCGCAGGACGCTGCGCGCATGCAGCTCGACCGTTCGGCCCGCATCGGCGTGGCGATCAACGGTCTGGTCGTATTGCCCGCGATCGCGATGGGCGCGCTGGCGATCTGGGCCGGCCGTGGCGCCTGAGCGGCCCGATCTGCGCACGCGTGCGCGGGACGCGCGCGAGGCCCGCACGCTGGCGCAGGCGCGTCGCGTGCGGCGCACGGTCGCGCGTCGCGACGGCGTGCGTTGCGAAGTGCTTGACGGCTCGGGCGCAGGACGCTGGCTGCTGAACTTCTGCGGCAACGACTACCTCGGGCTCGCGTCGCACTTCCAGGTCTCCGGCGCGCTGCAGGACGCCGCCGCGCTGCATGGCGCCGGCAGCGGCGGCTCGCATCTGGTCAGCGGTCATCACGCCCTGCACGACGCACTGGAACGCGAGATCGCCGACTGGCTGCAGGTGCCGGCGGCGCTGCTGCTGGGCAGTGGCTTCGCTGCGAACCTCGCCGTGCTGCAGGGCCTGCTCGGCGACGGCGATGCCTGCGTGCAGGATCGCCTCAACCACGCCAGTCTGATCGATGCCGCGCGGCTGGCCGGCTGTCGCCTGCGCCGCTATCCGCATGCCGATGCGCAGGGCGCGTTGCGCCAGTTGCGCACCTTGCCCGATGGCGCGGCAGTGCTCGCGACCGACGGGGTCTTCAGCATGGACGGCGATGTCGCGCCGCTGCGCGAGCTGGCGATCGTCGCGCGCGTGCAGCAGGCGCTGCTGTACGTCGACGATGCGCACGGCGTGGGCGTGCTCGGACCCGACGGCCGCGGCAGTGTCGCTGACGCGCGACTCGGCATCGACGCGGTGCCGTTGCAGCTGGTCACGCTGGGCAAGGCGCTCGGCGGCTGCGGCGCGGTGCTGGCGGGCGATGCCGACCTCATTGGCCATCTCGCAGAGACCGCGCGTCCCTACATCTACACGACCGCGCTGCCACCCGCGGTTGCCGGCGCCGCGCTGGCCGCAGTGCGCATCGCGCGCCAGGAGCATTGGCGTCGCGAACGGCTGACCGCGCTGGTGCAGCGCTTCCGCATGCGCGCGCAGCGCCGCGGTCTTGATCTGATGCCGTCCGACACGCCGATCCAGCCGCTGCGCTGCGGTGACAACGCGACGGCGCTGGCAATGTCGCGCGCGCTGGATGCGGCCGGGTTCTGGGTCGCGGCGATCCGCCCACCCACCGTGCCCGAAGGCCAGGCGCGCCTGCGCGTGACGCTCAGCGCCGCGCACGCCGATGCCGATGTCGACGCCCTGGTCGATGCACTCGCCGCCGCGCGCGATGCGCTGCCGCGTGCATCTGCAGCCACACCCGCCGTCTCCACACCATGATCGATCCGCAACACGACGCCCGCCGCGCGTTGCTCGCGGTCGGGATCGCACTTGTTTCCGCGCTGTTCTTCACCCTGACCTACGTGCTCAATCGTGCGAGTGCGAGCGGCGGTGGCCACTGGGCATGGACCGCGTGTCTGCGCTACTTCATCACCCTGCCGCTGCTGCTGCCGTTGATGCCCTTTCAGGGCGGGGCGGGGCCGGTGCTGCGCGCGATCGCCGCGCATCCCTGGGCGTGGCTGCGCTGCAGCGCGATCGGCTTCCTGCTGTTCTATTGCATGCTCTCGTTCGCGGCATCCAGCGGACCTGCATGGCTGGTCGCCGGCAGTTTCCAGTTCACGGTGATCGCCGGCATGTTGTGCGCGCCGCTGCTGTATCGCGATGCGCGCCGGCGCATTCCGCCCGCGGCGCTCGGCATCGCCGCGGCGATTCTCGTCGGCGTGCTGCTGATGCAGTTCGGTCACGGCGGTCCCGGTCTCGATGCCGCCGGCTGGATCGCACTGGCCTGCGTGCTGACCGCAGCGGTGGCATACCCGCTCGGCAATCGCCTGTTGCTGCTGCATCTCGAACGCACCGGCAAAGACCTCAACGCGACCCAGCGCGTGTTCGGGCTCACGCTCGCCAGCCAGCCGCTGTGGCTTCTGGTCGCGGCGTTCGCCTGGCATGAAGCCGGTACGCCTTCGATGTCGCAGGTGTGGCTGGCGGCAGGCGTCGCGCTGAGCGCGGGCGTGATCGCGACCATCCTGTTCTTCCAGGCGACCGGCATGGTCCGCAACAACCCGGTGGCGCTGGGCGCGGCCGAGGCGATGCAGGCCGCCGAGCTGCTGTTCGCGGCGCTGCTCGGTGCGCTGTTCCTGCAGGAGGCGTGGCCGCAGGGGCGCGCATTGACCGGTGCGGTCGTGGTGACGCTGGGCATCGTGGCATTCGCGATCGTCGTCGCACGACCCGCGGCCGGCAGCGCGCGGCGCATCAAGGCGTTGCGTGGAGACAAGGGCGCATGAACACACTGGACAATCCGCATGGCCTGCACATCGAAGTGGCGGGCGAGGGCGCGCCGCTGGTGCTGCTGCATGGCTGGGCGATGCACGGCGGCGTCTTCGCGCCCTTGGTCGAGCGCCTGCGTGCGCAGCGCACGCTGTACCTGGTCGATCTGCCGGGCCATGGCCTGAGCCGCAACAGCACGTTGCCGCTGGCGATCGCGCCGGTCGTCGACGCACTGGTCGGCCTGCTGCCGCCCGCGCCCTGGCTCGGCTGGTCGCTCGGCGGCCTGTTCGCCTTGCACGCGGCAGCGCTGCATCCCGATCGCGTATCCGCGCTCGTCATGCTGTGCGCCAGCCCGCGCTTCGTGCGCGGCAGCGACTGGACGTACGGCATGTCGCCGGAGACCTTCCGTGACTTCGCCACCGGCCTGCGCAGTGATTACCGCGGCACGCTGGACCGCTTCATCGCGCTGGAAGCCTTCGGTTCCGACGATGCCCGCGGTGAACTGCGCGCGCTGCGCGCCGAAGTCTTCGCGCGCGGCGAACCGGCCGCGCACGTGCTTGCCGACGGCCTGGGTCTGCTCGAAACCGTGGACCTGCGTGCGCGGCTGCCGTCCCTCGCAGTGCCGAGCCTGTGGCTGTCCGGTCGACGCGATCGTCTGGTCGATCCGCGCGCGATGCAGGCCGCCGCCGCGCAGGCGCCCGACGCGGTCGCCCACACCATCGACCATGCCGGCCACGCGCCATTCCTGACCCACGCCGACGCGGTCGCCGCGCGGCTGCACGAGTTCCTCATCGCACCATGAAACCGATCTTCGACCCCCGCCAGGTCCGCCGCGCGTTCTCGCGCGCATCGACGAGCTACGCCGCCACCGCCGCACTGCAACGCGACGTGGAAGCGCAGTTGCTGGAATCGCTCGAGTATCTCGACGACCGCGTGCCGGGCGTCGTACTCGATGTCGGCAGCGGCCCGGCCCATGCGGCGCTCACCATGCGCCAGCGCTGGCCCAAATCGCGCGTCGTCGCGGTCGATCTCTCGCTGTCGATGCTGCAGCAGGCACCCGTACGCACGGGGTGGCGCGACCGTCTCGGCCTGCAGAAACCGGTCGACCGCGTCTGCGCCGACCTGCGCCTGCTGCCCTTCGCCGACAACAGCGTCGACGTGCTGTTCTCCAACCTGTGCCTGCAGTGGATCGAAGACCTGCCGTCGGCGTTCGCCGGCTTCCGCCGCGTGCTCAAGCCGGACGGCCTGCTGCTGGTGTCGACCTTCGGGCCGCAGACGCTGATCGAACTGCGCGAATCCTTCGGCGTTGCCGATGCGCAGCCGCATGTCAGCCCGTTCGCCTCAATCGCCGAATTCGGCGATGCGCTGATGCGCGCCGGCTTCCGCAACCCGGTCGTCGACCGCGACGTGGCCGTGCACTGGCATCCGGACATGACCGCGCTGATGCGCGAGCAACGCGCGATCGGCGCGACCAACGCACTCGCCGATCGCCGCCGCGCCCTCACCGGCCGCGCCCGCTTCGCCGCCGCCGCCGCGCACTACGAACAGTTCCGCACGCCCGAAGGCCTGCCCGCGAGCTGGGAGTGGATCACCGCGATGGCCTGGTCGCCGCCGCATGGCGCGCCGATCCGCGAAGGTGCGGAAGAACTGGCGCGCTTCGATGCGGGTTCGATTCCGGTGCGGCGACGCAGTCGCGACTGACGCGGGTGCGTGCGCTGCCAGGCGCACGTGTCGGCTGCAATCCGCGTCTCAGCGCGGCTGGAACCCCGCCATCGCCGGGATCGCACAAATGCGTCCCGGCGCCGAATCGACACGCCGCTGGACGGCTTTCACCAGCGCTTGGTCAAGGTGATGCGCGCGGTGCGTGGCGCCTGCGGATAGATCTGCGAGAAGCCGCCGGTGATGAAGTAGCGGCGGTCGGTCACGTTGTCGACATTGAGCAGCAGATCCAGGCCGTCGCCGAAGGCGTAACGCGCGTTGAGATCGAGACGCGTATAGCCGGGCAGCACGAAACTGTTCGCGGTCGTCGCGGCCTGGTCGCTTGCATGGAACACCCCGCCGCCCAGCGTCAGTCCCGACAGCGCGCCGTCGAATGCCCAAGAGGTCCATACGCTGGCCTGGTGTCGCGGTACGCCGGCAAGACGGTTGCCGACGAGAAATGCATCGGTGTCCTCGGTGATCGTGGCGTCGGAGTAGGCATACGAGGCCACCAGCGTCCATGGGTCGACCGGCCGCGCCGAGACTTCGGCTTCGGCCCCACGCACGCGCAGCTCGCCCGTCTGCACGACCAGATTCCAGTCGACCGGATCGGCCACCACCGCATCGCGTTTGCGCAGATCGAACACGGCGAACGTCGCCTCCATGCGTCCGTCGAGCAGCAGGGACTTCAGCCCCGCCTCGATCTGGTCGCCGCGCGTCGGCTTCGGCGTGATGCCGCTTTCCAGCAAGCCGGCATCGGCCTCGTTGCGGAACGAGCGTGCCCAGCTGGTGTAGAGCGACAGGTCGGGCGTGACCAGAAAGGTCAGGCCGGCGCGGGGCGAGAACGGCGAATCCTTGCGTGTGATCGCCTGGTCGATGCCGCCGGTATAGAACGACTCGGTTTCCGTGCGCTCCACGCGGCCGCCCACCAGCAGGCGCCAGCGTTGCCAGGCCAGTTCGTCCTGCAGGTACAGCGCGTGCGTGCGATAGGCGTAACGACTGTCGCCGGTCGGCTCGTAGGTGTCGGGTCTCCCGGTCTGCACCGGGTTGAGCAGATCGATCGGTTGCCCGTAGGCGATGCGGCCGTCCAGAAACTGCAGCCGGTCGTCTACGCGCTCGGCGCCGACCAGGACGTTGTGACGCACGCCGCCACTCGCGAAGGCGCCGTAGAGCTCGGCCTGCAGCGTCGCGTCCTTCTGCCGCTCGTGGTAGCTGACGAAGTTGCGATTGACCGTATTGCCGGCCAGCGCCGGGAAGCCGTAGTTGAAGAAGTCCTCGCGCGGTACGTCGACGTCCGAGACAAAGCCGCCAATGCGCAGGCGCCAGTCGCGACCGAGCTGCCGGTTCAGCTCGACGCCCGCGGTCCATTGCTGCTTCTCGATCCGCATGAACTCCTCACCGAAGTTGCGGCCCAGCGGTAGTTCAAGAAAGCGCGGGCTGTTGCCCAGGCCGCGGTCGAACGCAGCGTCGCGGTCGAGGTATTCCATGCGCAGCAGCACGCTGGTGTCCGCATCCGGGCGCCAGTCGACAACCGGTGCGACATACAGCTGCCGGTTGTCGACGCCGTCGCGGAAGCTGCCGGCATCTTCGTAACCGAGATTGAAACGCCCGAGCACGGTGCCGTCGGCGCGCAGGGGCGCGTTGAGGTCGAGACCGGCGCGCGCGTAGTCGTAGGCGCCGGCGGTGTAGGAGAACGCATGCGCAGCGCCCGGCTGCGGGCGTTTGGAGACGAAGTTGATGACGCCGCCGGGTTCGAAGCGACCGTACAGCGCCGACGCCGGCCCCTTGAGCACCTCGATGCTGTCCACACCCTGCAGGTCGATTTCCGGCTGCGACACGCTCTGGCGGAAGCCGTCGCGCAAGGTGCTGACCGCCTGGAAGCCGCGGATCCGGAAGCGCTGGTTGCCCGAGAAGCCGATCGTGCGCTGTACGCCGCTGACGGTTTCCGCCGCTTCGCCGATGTTGGAGACATTGCGCAGATCCAGCAGGTCGCGCGGCACGATGTTGACTGCGAACGGCGTCTCCAGCACCGGCGCGCCGCTCTTGGTCGCGGTCTCGCCGGGAATACGACCGATGCGCCGGCCATAGACCGTCACCGCGTCCAGTTCCACAGGGCTCGACGCTGCGGCGTCGGTCGCGAGCGCGGAAGGCGTGGGCGTTTGGGCGGCTCCGGGAGCGGCGGCGAAAAGAGCGGTGGCCGCGATCGCGGTACTGAGAAGACTGCGCACTGAGAAAGCCTCGTATGAATTGATATAACATAACATTCAATTCAGACGAGGCGAACGCATGTCTTGCCGCGCAGACGACGAAACCCGTAACAGGTCGCGCGCCGCCCGGCGCGCGATATGCCTTTTTCTAGCGGTGCTGCTGATCGCGGCCTGTTCACCGCGAACGCCGAAGGCGATGGACGACGACAGTCTGGACGCGCCCGGGACGCCCATCGCGCTACGGCATGCGCGCTATCTCACGCTCGTCCAGCACCCGGGGTTCGTGGTCGCGCGGGTCCGCGCGCCGGTGGCCGATCAGCGCGGCGCACGCGAAGAACAGTCCGATACGCTGGTGCTGGTGCCCGAGGGCGTCGAGCCGCCGCCGCTGGTCGGCGCACTGCAAGGCGCCACGCTCATCCGGACGCCGGTGGGGACGATTGCCGCGAACAACGGTGTCGACGAAGCCTTCCTCACCGCGCTGGGCGTCGCCGACCGGCTCGTCGCCGTGGGCGGGCTGACCTCCTTCGACGACACGACACGGCAGCGGGCGAAAGCGGGCGAGATCGCCCAGATCGGCTACAACTGGCATGCGCCGCCGAATCTGGACGTGCTGATCGCGCGGCAGCCCGATGTCTTCCTGATGCGCCTCTCGGACCTGGCCCAGACGCCGGTGCTGCAGCGTGCGCGTGCGCTCGGCCTGACCGTTGTGCCGACGTTTGCTGAAGAAGAGCCCACCTATCTCGGCCGCGCCGAATGGATCCGGCTGTTCGGGCTGCTGACCGGCACCGACGCCGCGGCGACGCGCCTGTTCGACGAGGTCGAGGCGAACGTGGCCGCGCTCAAAGCGCAGGTCGCGGACCGCCCGCGCCCCGGCGTGTTGTGGGCCTATCCCAATGGCGCCGATCGCTGGGTTGCCACGGTGCGCGGCGCGGAGGCCGCCTATATCACCGACGCCGGCGGCAACAACCTGATGGCGCGCGACGAGGACCCGGCTCGCTGGTCATCGGAAACGGTGTCGAGCGAAGCCTTGCTGCCGCTGGCCGCCGCCACAGACATCTGGCTGATCGGCGATCTGCATGCCGCGCCGCCACGCGGGCGCGCGGTCCTCGATGCATTTCCCGCCTGGCGTGCGGGCCATCTCTACGGCAATACCGGGCGCAGTCTGCCGGGCGAGAACGCACACGACTGGTACCAGACGGCCGTCGTCCGCCCGGACTGGGTGCTCGCTGATTTCGTGAAGATGCTGCATCCCGATTTGCGCGCCGAGCCGTTCCGCTTTCTCAAGCCGCTGCCGCAGGACGTGTATCAATGACCGCGCAGCCGATGCGTGCCGATGGCCACGACTTGCGCGCGCCACTGGCGCTGACCGCGGCGTTGCTCGTGCTGGCATGCGCCGCGTTCGCCAGTCTGGCGATCGGCCATGAGCTGCTGTCCTTCGGCCGTGTGCTGCATGGCCTGTTCGGGTTCGATCCGGACTCCGCCGAGCACCGCATCGTCACCGGCCTGCGCCTGCCGCGTGTGCTCGCCGCCATTGCGGGCGGCGGCGCGCTCGGCGTCGCTGGTCTGCTGATGCAGACCCTGTTCCGCAATCCGCTGGCCGATGCGTGGTCGATGGGGCTGATGGCGGGCGGACAGTTCGGCGCGGCCCTGGTGGTCGTCGCCAGCGCCGTGGTCGGACCGGCCGCGCTGCAGGCGCTCGGCGCGTTGGCGGGCCTGGGCATCGTGACCGGCTCGGCGCTCGGCACGCTGGGCGTCGCGCTGGCGATGGCGGCGATGGCGCGCCGTGTCGGCTCGGTCACCCTGCTGGTACTCGGCCTGATGCTGGGATTCCTCGCCCAGGGCCTGATCGGCGTGCTGCTGCACTTCACCAATCGCACCCAGTCGCGGATCTTCTCCTCGTGGAATGACGCGACCTTTGCCTCGGTCGCGTGGCCGGACTTCGTGACTTGGCTGCCGCCGTTGCTGCTCGGTCTTGCGATGGCGGTGTGGCTGGCGAAACCGCTGACTGCGTTGTTGCTCGGGGATACCTACGCCGAAAGCCTCGGCGTCGATGTCACCCGGTTGCGGCGGCGGGTACTCGCCGCGACGATTCTGCTCGCCGCGCCGGTCACTGCGTTCTGC
The DNA here is from genome assembly GCF_057838005.1 of Luteimonas sp. KH_071. NCBI lineage: Bacteria > Pseudomonadati > Pseudomonadota > Gammaproteobacteria > Lysobacterales > Lysobacteraceae > Luteimonas > Luteimonas sp. KH_071. The sequence goes on from NZ_CM174458.1 coordinate 134,633, forward strand.
GGGCCGGTCGCTTTCGTGGGATTGATCACGCCGCATCTGGCGCGCGGGCTGATCGGTTCGGCGCGCATCGGCGCCCTGTTGCCCGCGAGCTTTGCGCTGGGCGCGCTGCTGGCGCTGGTCGCCGACTTCGTCGTGCATCTGCCGTGGCGCCAGCACTTCCTGCATCTCAATTCGATCCTCGCGATCCTCGGCGCACCGGTCGTGATCGCCTTGCTGTTGACCGCGCGCAGCCTGCGCGTGGCGGAGCGCTGACGTGCTGGCCGTTCGCGATCTCCAAATCGGCTACGTGGGTCGGGTGTTGGCGCAACTGCCCGATCTGCAGGTGCGCGCAGGCGAGTTCGTCTGCCTGCTCGGACGCAACGGGCAGGGCAAGTCCACGCTGCTGCGCACGCTGGGCGGCTTCCTCGCGCCGCTCGCCGGGGCGGTGACCCTCGAGGGCACGCCGGTGCGAACGCTGTCGGGCAGCGAACGCGCCCGGCGCATCGCCGTGGTGCTGACCGAGCGCGTGCAGGCCGGTGCGCTGGGCGTGCGCGAACTCGTCGAACTGGGCCGGCAACCGCACACCGGCTGGAGCGGCGTACTCGACGATGCGGATCGGCGGATCGCGGCCGACGCACTCACGCGCGTGGACGGCGCGCATCTGGCGGGACGCAGCGTCGACAGCCTCAGCGACGGCGAACGTCAGCGCGTGATGATCGCGCGCGCGCTGGCCCAGCAGCCGCAGTTGTTGCTGCTCGACGAGATCACCGCATTTCTCGATCTGCCGAGCCGGGTGACGATCATCGACCTGCTGCGCCGTATCGCGCGCGAGCAGGGCGTGGCGGTCGTGCTGTCGAGCCACGACCTCGAACTCTCGCTCGAAACCGCGGACCGCCTGTGGCTGCTGCCCGGCGAGGGCCGCTTTCTCGATGGCGCGCCGGAAGACATCGCGCTGTCGGGCGCGATCGGCGCCGCGTTCGACCAGCACAATCTGCGTTTCTCACTGGAGTCCGGGCGATTCGAAACGCCGCCCAGCGGCGGCACGGCGGTGCACGTGGCCGTCGACGGCAGCGATGCGACCTGGTTACGGCGCGCGCTGCTGCGGCGAGGCTTCATGCCCGTCGCGCATGCCGACGCCGCCTCGCACCGCATCCGCCGCGCGGGCGAAGGGCAGGGTTGGCAGCTCGATGGCAATGCCGGGGTCGGCTCGATTGCCCAGGTCGTCGCCGACCTGGAGCGCGCCGCCGACCGTCCCGCCGAAGCAGGGAATCGTCGCTGACGTGCGCACCCGCGGAACGAGGCGCCGTCATCGGCGCCCGTCACGGCATCCGGTCGCAAGGAACGTGACCTGTCCGGCTCCACCCGCACCTCGGACTTCGGCGTCGCGACCATGCCGGGCGCTCGACGCGCGCTGCGAACGGACAAGGCTTCGACGCTGGATGCGGAAAGACGCGCGCCGAACCGCCGAGGCGGTATCGGCCATCGCCCTCGGGGAACGTCGGCGCGCTACATCCGCACGCTGAACGACACAAATGCGCTGCGCCCCGGCGCGGGCGAGAACATCGGCTGGGCCTCTTCCCAGAAGAAGCTGTCGTACCAGGCGTAGGCGTACTCGCGCCCGGTCACGTTCTTGATCTGGACGTCGACCCGCATGCGTGGATTGATCTGGTACTTAGCGCTCAGGTCGAGCACCGCGAACTTGCCGAACTTTTCGGTCACGTTGCGCTCTTCGAGGTAGTAATCCCCCTGCGCGCGCGCCTGCAGACCGAGCGCGAGCGCGTCGCTGGCCTGGTAGTCCACGCCGAGGTTGCTGATCGTGCGCGGTGTCGCGGCAACCTCGTTGCCTTCGATCGACAGGCCGGCCGCGCGGCCGTCGCGTTCGATCTTCGCTTCCTGGTAGGCGTGCGAGGCCCAAAGCGTCCAGTCCTCGCCAAGACGCGCGTCGAACTGCGCATCCAAGCCGCGGCGCCGTGTCTTGCCCAGCACCACGGTCGTGCCGGTGGCCGGCATGTTGGAGACTTCGTTCTCCGCATCCTGCTGCCACACCGCGATACGCGCCTGGCTGCCGGCGAATGGACTGAACTTGACGCCCGTTTCCATGCCGGTATTGGTCGAGGGACGCATCTCCATCTGGCCGGGCGTGAGGTAGGCGGGCGCGGTGGAGCCGGTGAGCACCTGGAACGTGCGGCCCCAGTTGGCGTAGACATTCGTGTCGGGCGACAGCGCATAGACCACGCTGAGCTTGGGCTGGCCGATGGTGCCGTAGTCCTGCAGCGGTGCACGCACGCCGTCCGGCAGCTGCGTGGCGCCGTCGAAGCGGTCCACCCGGTAGGCCGGCACGATCTTCAGCGCATCGATCGGCTGGTAGATCGCCTGCACATAGCCGCCGACGTTGTCGAAGGTGTGGAAGTCGTCGTTCTGCACGCGGGCCGGGGGCGCATTGAAATCGGTCGGCTCGACGTAGTTGAAGCGCTCGCGGACATAGCCGTTGTGCTGCTGCTCGTAGTTGGCGCCGCCCTCGAGGGTGAGTGTGTCGCTGGCCACCCAGGTCAGCGTGGCGAGCATGCCGGTCTGCTTCTCGTCCCAGCTGCGGCGCTGCCGCGGCGCGTTGCCGGTGGGCAGGTCGCTGAAGGTGACCCGGCGGTCGTCCTCGTAGCGGTTGTAGTAGAACTTGGTCCCGAACGCGACGTTGTCCGCGAGCTTGAGATCCATGTGCAGGCCGATCTGGCGCATGTCGCGGTCGTCGCCATCGTTCGCGTTGCGCCGCTCGGAGCGGCGCCGGTCGGCGGCCAGTTCCTCGGCGGTCATGAAGCCGGGCTCCTCGGCGTTCTGCTTGTAGGCGCGCGCGGTCAGGCCGATGCGCATGCCGTCGTCGAGGCTGCCGTAGAACCACTTGCCACCGAGCGAATACTTCTCGGACGCGTCGTGATCGCGATACCCGTCCGATGCCTGCACGCCAATGAAGTAGTTCTGCGCGAAGTCGCCGTGTTCGCGTCCCACCGCGATCTGCGCCTCGCGCGTGTCGAAGCTGCCGTAGGTCAGTCGCGCATCGGTGTAGTCGCCACCCTGGCGCGTGCCGAAGTTGATGTTGCCGCCGATGTTGTGCAGGCCGTAGCGCGGATCGTTGGTCCCGCGCACGACTTCGATGTAGTCGATCTCCAGCGGAAACAGCATGTCGATGAAGCGCTGGTTGCCGCTGTTGACGTTGCTGGGGATGCCATCGATCAGCGTCTTGATCGCGTTGAGGTAACCCTCCCCATTGAACGCGCGAAAGCTCACCTTGCCGGACTCCGCGCCTTGGCGGGTTTCGGTCAGCTGCATGCCGGGCATCTGCCCCAGCAGCTCCCAGCTTTGCGTCACCGTCTTGTCTTCGATCTGTTCGGCGCCGAGCACATCGACCGAAGTCAGGACTTCATGGGCGGTCAGCTGGCCGCGGGTCTGGTGCACGTGCACGGTGCCCATCGTGGTCGCGGCGTTCTGGGACTGTGCCTGGGCGAGCGGTGCGCTCAGGGTCGCGACGGTAGCGAGGATCGCGGCGGTGAGAGGGCAACGCTTCATGACGGACGGGGGCCTGCTGAACGGGGCCGGCACTCTATCATGTAATAACATTACATTTAGCGTGGATCGGGGGGTTCCGGGATCACCTGCGATCGCGATCTGGCAGCGCGATGGACGGCGACGCTGCATCACCGGCGGTTCGGCGCAGGTCGGTTATGCTGCAACGCAACATCCAACGCTCGCCCACGTGTCCGCCATCCACGCGAAACCGTCCCAACCCGATCCCCATGATGCGGCCGAAGCCGCCGCTGCCGTGGCCGTCGCTGCGCCGGAGGCCTCGCCGCAGCGGCATACGCTGATCGAGGACGTACAGGGCCTGGTCTTGGCCAGTCTGGTCGGCGCGCTGGGGATGTCGATCCTCGCGACGGGCGGCCTGCTGGTCGGCGGCATCGCAGGCGTGTCGCTGCTGGTGCACTACTCGACCGGTTGGAACTTCGGCCTGCTGTTCGTGCTGATCAACCTGCCGTTCTACTGGATCGCGGTGCGGCGCATGGGCTGGGAATTCACTCTCAAGACCTTCCTCGCGGTCGGCGTGACCGGCTTTGTCGCCGACGCGATTCCGCGCTGGGCGCCATTCGAATCGATGCATCCGGCGTTTTCGGCGATCTTCGGTGGTGCGCTCGTCGGCATGGGCATCCTGTCCTTCATCCGCCATCGCGCGAGCCTGGGCGGTGTGGGCATCGTCGTCGTCTGGCTGCAACGCAGCCGCGGCTGGAGTGCCGGCAAGCTGCAGATGGGGTTCGATACCGTGCTGATGCTGGTCGCCCTTGCGATCGTGCCGCCGGTGCAGGTTCTCTACTCGACCCTTGGCGTGCTGGTGCTCAATCTCGTGCTGCTGTTCAACCACCGGCCCGGGCGCTACATGGGCGCCTGAGACCGGTGGGTGCGGGCCTGAAGCGTGACGCGCCGGTATCCCCGGGCCATCGCGGGGCGCCGATGGATGTTCAGGCATCCGCACCTAGACTCGGCGGCATCGACCCTCCCGGTCCATGGAAGCCCTGCAATGCGCCGACCTGTCCTGACGTCCTTGCTGTGTCTCGCACTCGCCGCGCCGGGCCTGTCGTCCGCGCAGCAGTACGAGATCGATCTGTCGCGACTCGACCCGGCCGCGGTGCTGTCGACCGGTGGCGATGTGTTGCGACGCGCGTCGGTGCAGTCGGTCGACGACCTGTTCCAGGCGGTGCTGCATGCGTCCCGCGAGCCGAAGGAATCGCGCGCGCTGTGTGCACTGTTCGAGCCCGATGCGCGTCGCGATCTCGCCGCATTCCAGCGCACCGTCGACACGCTCGGTCCGGCCAGTCGCAACCGCTTCGCCAACGCCTTCACCAACGTCGCGATGAGTGGTCTGCAGGGACAGCCGCAGCCCTATGATCCCGCGGTCGCGCAGCAGGTACTGCGCTCGGCCGCCATCACCGCCACGCTGCTGCACGACGGCTTCATGCTCGGGCTGACCTCCACCGGCACCGACGAAGCGAGCCGCCAGGCACGTTGCCGCTCGTTCCGCCAGGTCGTCGACGTGCTCAAGGACCAGCCGCAGCCGCAGCGCGTGCTGGCGACGCGGTGGTTGCTCAACGAGGGGCTGACGCTGGTCGCGGACGGACAGCCGCCGTCGGGTTGATCCGTCGCGCCCATGGGACGCGTGCCGTGTCGGCTCAGCCGACCTGTGTCAGCCAGTCTTCGAGGTTGTAGTAGTTCGTGACGCGCGCGATGCGGCCGTCGCGGATGTCGAAGAACGCACCGCCCGGCAGCACGTATCGCTGCCCGGTCGCCGCCGGCAGGCCGGCATCGTCGGCCACATATTCGCCATGCACCACGTATTCGGCGGCCGCCCGCGTCCCGTCGGACGATGCCAGGACGACGATGTCTTCCAGCCGCTCGCGATAGCTAGTATCCATGCGCCGCATGAAGGCGGCGAAGGCCTCGCGTCCGGTCTCACGCGCGCCCTGGTTGAGATCGTGCGCAACGTCGCCGGTCAGCAGCGCGAGCATCGCGGCACGGTCGCCGGCGTTGAACGCGGCGTAGTAATCGCGCACCAGCTGCAGCGTGGTGGCCTGCGCGGTTGCGGTCATCGGGGCAGTCTCCTCTGGGCCGCGTCCCACAGGTCGCGATGGAAAAAGTACACCTCGCGCAGCAGGAATTCGCGTTGGGTGCGGAACGTGCGGAACCGGGTGGACGGCGTGGGCGATCCCAGTGCATCGATGCCGAGTGCCTTGCTGGCGCGCAACGCGCGGGCCATGTGCAGCGGATCGCTGACGATGATGACGCGGTGCAGACGGTGGTCCTGCAGCAGGCGCCGGGTTTCGACGAGGTTTTCCTGTGTCGTGCGCGAGCGCGATTCGATCAGGATCGCGGATTCGGGAATGCCGTTGCGCAGCGCGTAGCGACGTGCGACCTGGGATTCGGAGAACCGCGCCTTCGCGCCACCGTAGCCGCCGGTGAAGATCAGCGTCTTCGCATGGCCGGCGCGATAGAGGTCGAGGCCGTGATCGATACGGGCTTCGAACACCGGCGACGGCTGCGCGTCGTAGGCGGCCGCGCCCAGTACCACGATGGCGTCGGCCGGACCGGCCTCGTCGCGATTGCCGACGTGCACGATCCACGCCGCCACCCCCAGCAGCCAGATCGCCAGCAGCAGCACCAGCCAGACCAGAAGACGGAAAAAGCGTCGCACGGGGCCGCGTTTGCGTGTCATGGAAGCCATGGGGCCGTCACGACAGCCACGGCAGACGATCGGGATCCACATTGCCGCCGCTGAGCACCAGGCCCACGCGCAGCCCCACGAAGCGCGCGCGATTGGCGAGCACCGCGGCAAGCGTGATCGCCGACGACGGCTCGACCAGCTGCTTGGTGTGGACTGCGATCCGGCGCATGGCTGCCACCGTGTCGGCGTCGTCCACGGCGATCACCTCGACCGGCGTGCCGTCGCTGCTGCGGTGGGCGTGCAGGATGTCGAAGTTCGGCGCACCCAGCAGGCCACGCAGGCCATCGCAGATGGTGTCCGGCGCGAGTTGCTCGACACGCGCGCCGGCCTGCAGCGAGCGCAGCGTGTCGTCGGCGCCGCGCGGTTCGGCCAAGACCAAGCGGGTCGTGGGCGAGGCGACCTGCAGGGCCAGCGCCGTGCCCGATGCCAGCCCGCCGCCGCCCACCGGGACGACCAGCACGTCCAGCGGCCCCGCCGCGTGCAGCAGCTCGAGCGCCGCCGTGCCCTGGCCGGCGATGACATCGGCGTTGGCATAGGGATGGATCAGCGTCGCGCCGGTCTGCACACGCAGCCGCTCGCAGGCAGCCTCGCGCGCGGCCAGGGTCGGCGCGCAGTGGTGCAGCACCGCGCCGTAGCCCGCGATCGCCGCCAGCTTCGCCGCCACCGCGCCTTCCGGCACGACCACGTGGCAGACCAGGCTGCGCGCCGCGGCGGCCAGCGCGAGCGCGGCGCCATGGTTGCCCGAGGAGTGGGTGACCACCCCGCGGCCGGCGGCCTGGTCGCCCAGCGACCACACGGCATTGCTGGCGCCGCGAAACTTGAATGCGCCCGCGCGCTGCAGATGTTCGGCCTTGAAATGCAGCGTGCAGCCCGCCGCGTCGTCGAGCGTGCGGGCCCGCAGCACCGGCGTGACATGCGCCCGGCCGGCGATGCGCGCGGCCGCTGCAAGCACATCGTCCGGTGTCGGCAGGGAAATCGTCTCCGTCATGGTGCAAGCGTAACGGAGCGACCCCGGGGATTCACAGGCCGGACGCGGAATGAAGCGGCCCGCGCGCGCCGGGCACGCTTAAGGGCCGATTCAATGCCGTGGGCGGATGGTGGACCTCTGATCGACAGGGGACCGACATGATCCGCAAGGCTTTTCTGCTCGTTGCCTGCATGACGCTGGCCGGCTGCACCACCTACGGCTATCGCGGCGGCAGTGGCGATTACTACTACGGTTCGCCCGGCACCACATATCGCCACTATGGCGCGCCCTACGGCAGCCTCGGTTATGGCCGCGGCTATGGCTGGTATGGCGGGGCAGGCTACGGCGTGCCTTACGGCCGCTACGACGCCTGGAACCGCTATCCCTACGGCTACGGCGGCGGCTACTACCGTCCGCCACCGGTCATCGTGCGCCCCGTGTATCCGGGGCGACCCGGCGGACATCGCCCGGATCGCCCGCCCTATGGGCATGGCCGTCCGGACGGCCCCGGTCGTCCCGGCTGGGGGGATGGTCGCCCCGACAGGCCCGGCGTCGGTCGGCCTGACCGGCCGGATCGCCCGGGTTTCGGTCGTCCCGATCGCCCGGACCGTCCAGGCGTAGGCCGCCCGGACGGCCCCCGCCCCGGCTATGGCGGACGTCCGCCGAGCCGCGGCGATGCCGATCGTCCAGGTCGTCCCGGCAGTGGCTGGGGCGGTCGCCCGCCGCGTGGCGAGGGGCAAGCGCGTCCGGAGTCGCGTCCCGGAGGCCAGCGCCCCGGTCGTCCCCAGGGGCAGCCGCGATCCGATATCCAGCGCCCGCCGCCGCAGCGTGCGCCACAGGCGGTGCCGGTCAGTCGTCCGCAGCCGGCCCGTACCGAATCGCGTCCGAGCCCGCGCGGCGAAAGGCGGACTACGGTCACACACCGGGAAGTCGAGCCGTTTTAAGGCTTGCGCTGGGTGGGGCGGCGGAGGAAGCTTGCCCCTGAGTGACCGGATGCGTCGGTTTCCGACGAAAAGGTCACACTAGCTGTCGACTCCCGGCGGGGGGATACCGGATCCCCCCTGTTCCGCCTCCGTCGGGTGTCGGCTCTTGATCGGCGTATCTCTCCCCGAGATGCCGATCACGAGCCGCAAAAAGATGGGGCCGGATGTCCCCCGACATCCGGCCCCGTGCTTCCCCGCAGCGTACTTGGCCAGCCCTGTTCCAATTCCGGCCGCGCCCCCCTTCTCGACGCTTGCCGCTGCGGGTGCCACGTCACGCACGCAGAAACTGTGCCAACTCTGGCGCGGTGGCTGCCGCGGACGCCGAACTCGCGGATAATCGCTGCCATGCCCAACGATTTCCACAGCTACGACGTCATCGTCGTCGGCGGCGGCCATGCCGGCACCGAAGCCGCGCTCGCATCCGCGCGCGCCGGTGCGCGCACGCTGCTGCTCACCCACAACGTCGAGACCATCGGCGTGATGAGCTGCAATCCGGCAATCGGTGGCATCGGCAAGGGCCATCTGGTGCGCGAGATCGACGCCCTGGGCGGCGTGATGGCGCGCGCAGCGGACGCGGCCGGCATCCAGTGGCGCCGGCTCAACGCCTCCAAGGGCCCGGCCGTCCGCGCGACACGCTGCCAGGCTGATCGCAATCTCTACCGCGCGTTCGTGCGCCGCGCAGTCGAAGCGCAGCCAAACCTGACGATCTTCCAGTCCGCAGTGGACGACCTGGTCATCGAAGGCGACGCCGTGCGCGGCGCGATCACCCAGACCGGCCTGCGCTTCGAGGCGGCCGCCGTGGTGCTGACCGCCGGCACGTTCCTGGCCGGGCGCATCCACATCGGCGAAGCGCAATCGGCCGGTGGCCGCGCGGGCGATCCGCCTGCCGCGACGCTTGCCGCGCGCCTGCGCGAGCGCCCGTTCGTCGTCGATAGGTTGAAGACGGGCACGCCGCCGCGCATCGACGGCCGCACGCTCGACTACGCCGCGATGACCCTCCAGCCGGGCGATGATCCGCGTCCGGTGTTTTCCTTCATGGGCAGCCGCGACGACCATCCGCGCCAGGTGCCGTGCTGGATCACCCGCACCACCGAACGCACGCACGACATCATCCGCGGCGCGCTGCACCGCTCGCCGATGTACTCGGGCCAGATCGAAGGCATCGGCCCGCGTTACTGCCCGTCGATCGAAGACAAGGTGGTGCGCTTCGCCGACAAGGACAGCCACCAGATCTTCGTCGAGCCCGAAGGTCTCGATGTCGCCGAGATCTATCCCAACGGCATCTCGACCTCGCTGCCGTTCGACGTGCAGCTCGCACTCGTGCGCAGCATCGTCGGCTTCGAGAACGCGCACATCACCCGCGCCGGCTACGCGATCGAATACGACTTCTTCGATCCGCGCGGGCTCAAACACACGCTGGAGACGCGCGCCGTCGCGGGCCTGTATTTCGCCGGTCAGATCAACGGCACCACCGGCTACGAGGAAGCCGCCGCGCAGGGCCTGCTCGCCGGCGTCAATGCCGCGCGCCAGGTGCGTGGCCTCGATGCCTGGAGTCCGCGCCGCGACCAGGCCTACATCGGCGTGCTGGTCGACGACCTGATCACGCACGGCACCAAGGAGCCCTACCGCATGTTCACCAGCCGCGCCGAATACCGGCTGCAGCTGCGCGAGGACAATGCGGACCTGCGGTTGACCGAAGCCGGCCGCAGTCTCGGTCTCGTTGATGACGCGCGCTGGGCGCGCTTCGAGATCAAGCGCGAAGCCGTCGAGCGCGAAACTGCACGGCTGCGTGGCTTGTGGGCGTCGCCGCGGAACGCGATCGGCCACGACGTCGTCGCAACGCTGGGGATCGAGCTGCGCCGCGAGAGCAACGGCATCGACCTGCTGCGTCGCCCCGAACTCGGCTACGCCGACCTGATGCGCGTCGAAGCGATCGGCCCCGGCGTCGAAGCGCCCGATGTCGCCGAGCAGGTCGAGATCGAAGCCAAGTACTCGGGTTACCTCGACCGTCAGCGCGTCGAGATCGAACGCCAGCAGCGCCAGGAAACCACCGCGATCGCGCAGGATTTCGACTATGCGCAGGTGCGTGGCCTCTCCGCCGAGCTCGCGCAGAAGCTGATCCAGGTGCGACCGCTGACCGTCGGCCAGGCGCAACGCATTCCCGGCATGACGCCCGCCGCGATCTCGCTGCTTCTCGTGCATCTGGAACGCGCACGGCGCACGCGCGCGGCCTGAGCCCGGGAGGCTGCGTCGAGGACGCGGCGACCGATCTGGTGGGTGGCTGCAATCGCGTCGCCTCACGAGAGCACATCAGTCGATCATCCGATGTTCCGCACCGCTGTGGTCCCGTATGGACTTCGACCGAGCAGGACGACAGCAATGACGAACAGTTCCGTACGTGTGGGCGCGTGCATCGCGGTCATCGTCGGCATCGCGTACTGGTCCGCCGTATCCGGGATGACAGGGGGCGGCGAACCCTGGGACGTCGCCGCGTACTGGACGCTGGTGTATCCCGGCGCGTTGCTGGTCTCCGCAATCCTCGGATTCGCGATGCCAGTACGCGCGTGGCTCTGGGGATCCATCGTCGTGTTCGCGCAGGTGCTGGTCGTGATCGCGGTATCGGGGGTGGGCCCGCTGCTGATGGCCGGCGTGCTGTATGCCGCAGTGCTGTCGATTCCTGCGGCGCTGGTCGCTGCAGTTTCCGGGTGGATCCGGAGTCGCATGTCTCGGATGGATCGGCGCTGAGGCGACGTATCACGTGTCAATGATCTTCGGTGAAGCGCCGGCCGGCGCCAGCACGAGCAGCAGCGTTGCAGCGCTAACGCCACTATCGCAGTGCATTCGGGCACCTCAACGGGTTTCGACGTCCGGAATGCCGGGCACGCCGCGGCGGATCGCGCGGGAGAAGTCGGCGTCGCGATCCGCCGCGCGCGCTCGGTCCGTGATGCGACCGGCGGCTTCCAGCCGGGCGAATGTGCCCTGGCCGGCGAGTCCGCCATGCGCATGCGCGTACTGCCCGAACCAGCCCGACAGCAGCAGCCGGATGTCGAGCGGCAGGCCCGGCGCGATATGCCGGGCGACGTCGAAGACGATCGTCGTGCAGTTGCTGGTCACCGTGTTGTAGAAGCGGGGCGCCTGCTGCAGCGTGCCGGCTTCGTCCACATAGGCGAGGAACAGCGTGCGCAGCTGTTCGCGCGGAATCGCCAGCCGGTACAGATACACATCCTCGTCGCGCACATTGCTGCGCACCCGCACGATGTCGCGCTCGTCGGCGGCGATCAGTACCGCTTCGAACTGCTTGAAGAAGCCACCGATGGCCGAGAACGATTCGTGGCGCTCCTTGCGGATTTCCAGCGAGAACACCACGCGGCTGCCGTCGTCGAAGCCGAACGAGACCAGCGTGTGCGCGATCGCCGGGCCCATCCAGTACGACATCACCAGATCGGCGGAGGCCAGTGTGTCGAGATCGTAGGTGCGCGTCTCCCAGCGCGGCGCCGGATCATCATTGCGGGTCCAGTCGAAGTTGCGCACGTTGCGCAGGGTCACGCGGCTGCCGTCGACCTGCGCATCGAGCAGGCGCGCGACATCGTCGGCCCAGTCGCGGTCCTGCAGCGGCAGCACGGTCTGCCACCAGCCGAGCAGCGCCAGTGCGGCGATCAGGGCGGCGCCCAGCACGCGATCGCGTCGCGGCCCGGCCATGCGGCCCGCCAATGCCCGCAGCGTCGCGATGCCGAGCAGGCCCCACAGGATCAGCCACAGCCAGCGCAGCGGCGCCTGGTACGACAGCGCGCCGATGCCCCACAGCACGAACCCACCCACTGCCACGCACAGCAGCACGTGCAGCACCCGACGCAGCGCGACGCGCGCCGTGACCATCAGGACACGGCGCCGCGCGCGCATCGGGCGCAGTGGCGCATCGGCAGGCAGTGGCGACGTAAGGGCATGCAGCGATTGTGGTGCAGGACGGTGCGGGGCCGGTAGCGGCGTCCGTCACCCGCGGCGCTGTAGAACGTCGGCCACACAGTCCACGGAGTCACCCGAATGGCCAGGAAGAAGACCCTCAAGCTGGCGACGTTCAACGTCAACGGCATCGGGACGCGCCTGCCCAACCTGCTCGACTGGCTGGCGCACGAGGTGCCTAACATCGTCGCCCTGCAGGAGCTCAAGGCGTCCGACGAGGCCTTCCCCGCTGCCGAGCTCGAAGCGGCCGGCTACGGCGCCATCTGGCACGGGCAGCGCGCCTGGAACGGCGTTGCCCTGCTCGGGCGCGGCGTCGAACCGGTGGAGAGCCGGCGCGGCCTGCCGGGCGATCCGGACGATGCGCAGAGTCGCTACATCGAGGCCGCGGTACACGGCATCATCGTCGGCGCGCTGTACCTGCCCAACGGCAACCCGCAGCCGGGCCCGAAGTTCGATTACAAGCGCGCGTGGATGCAGCGCCTGCAGCGGCATGCGAAGACCCTCGTCGATCTGGAATATCCCGCCGCGCTGGTCGGCGACTTCAATGTCATTCCGACCGACAACGACGTCTACGACGCGAAGGCCTGGAAGAAGGATGCGCTGATCCAGCCGGAGGTGCGGCAGGCCTATTCCGAGCTGCTCGCGCAGGGCTGGACCGATGCGCTGGCCGAGGTGTTCGGCGACGAACAGGTCTTCACCTTCTGGGATCACTTCCGCCAGCACGCCGAGCGCGACCGCGGCCTGCGCATCGACCATCTACTGCTCAATCCCGTGCTGGCGGAACGCCTGGAATCGGTGGGCGTCGATCGCTGGGTGCGACTGGAGCCGCGCGCCAGCGATCACGCGCCCACATGGGTCGAACTGCGTTGCTGACCCACGGCACCCACGCGCGACGGGCTCTGCCGATCCGCAGGTGATCTCAGCCGGGCGTCACTGCGACGCCCCGGCGCAGCTCGCCGGTCAGCGGCCCCGGGCGCGTGCGAACGCGTCGGCCAGTGCATTGTTGCTGGGCGCGGCCGCGGTCTGCGGTGGTTTGCCGCCGGGACGTCCGCTACGCGGACCACCCGGACCTCGGCTGGCATTGCGATCCTCCCGCGATTCGCGCGCCGGCTTCTCGCCCGGCACATCGTCGAGCCGCCGCGTCAGCGCGATGCGCTTGCGCAGCACGTCGACCTCCAGCACCTTGACCTTGACGATGTCGCCGGCCTTGACCACGTCGCGCGGATCCTTGACGAAGGTGTCCGACAGCGCCGAGATGTGCACCAGGCCGTCCTGGTGCACGCCGATATCGACGAACGCACCGAACGCGGCGACGTTGCTGACCACGCCTTCGAGGATCATGCCGACCTGCAGGTCCTTGATGTCCTCGACGCCGTCGGCGAACTGCGCCGCCTTGAACTCCGGACGCGGATCGCGGCCCGGCTTCTCCAGTTCCTTCAGGATGTCGCGCACGGTCGGCACGCCGAACGTCGCGTCGGTGAACTGCTCGGGCTTGAGCGAGCGCACGAACGCGCCGTCGCCGATGATCTGCTTCACGTCGCGGCCGCTGCTGCCGGCGATGCGCTCGACCACCGGATAGGCTTCCGGGTGCACCGAGGACGCATCCAGCGGCTCGTCGCCGTCGGCAATGCGCAGAAAGCCCGCGCACTGCTCGAAGGTCTTCTCGCCGAGGCGCGGGACTTTCAGCAGATCCTTGCGGCGCTTGAACGGCCCGTTCGCATCGCGGTGCACGACGATGTTCTCGGCCACGCCGGCCGACAGGCCCGCCACGCGCGCAAGCAACGCTCCGGATGCGGTGTTGACGTGCACGCCGACCGCGTTGACGCAGTCCTCGACGCGCGCATCCAGCGCACGCGCCAGACGGTACTGGTCGACATCGTGCTGGTACTGGCCGACGCCGATCGCCTTGGGATCGATCTTGACCAGCTCGGCCAGCGGATCCTGCAGGCGCCGCGCGATCGACACCGCGCCGCGGATCGATACGTCGAGGTTCGGGAATTCTTTCGCAGCCGTTTCCGACGCCGAATACACCGATGCGCCGGCTTCGCTGACGACGATCTTCTGCAGCTTGAGTTCCGGTGCCAGCTTGATGACATCGGCGGCGAGGCGGTCGGTCTCGCGCGAGGCCGTGCCGTTGCCGATCGCGATCAGCTGCACGCCGTGCTGCGCGCACAGCGTGCGCAGCGTGTGCACCGACTGGTCCCACTGCTTGCGCGGCTCATGCGGATAGATCGTGTCGGTGGCGACGAGCTTGCCGGTCGCATCGACCACCGCGACCTTGCAGCCGGTGCGGATGCCCGGATCGAGACCGAGCACGGTCTTCGGGCCCGCAGGCGCCGCCAGCAGCAGGTCCTTGAGGTTGTCGCCGAAGACGTTGATCGCCTCGGCCTCGGCCTTCTCGCGCGCCTTGCCGAACAGATCGATCATCAGATGCAGATGGATTTTCGCGCGCCATGCGAGGCGACAGGCGTTGAGCAGCCAGGCGTCGGCATTGCGACCCTGCGCGGCGATGCCGGCATGGCGCGCGATGCGGCCTTCGGCATAGGCGTTGCCCTGTTCGGGATCGGCGCCGGGCTCGAGCTCCAGGGTCAGGAACTCTTCGCGGCGGCCGCGGAACAGCGCGAGCAGGCGATGCGAGGGAATCTTCGCCAGTGCTTCGGCATGGTCGAAGTAGTCGCGGAACTTCTCGCCCGCGGTTTCCTTGCCGCTCGCGACCTTGGCGCGGATCACGCCGTTGGCGTCCAGCCAGTCGCGCAGTTCGCCGAGCAGCGCCGCGTCCTCGCCCCAGCGTTCCATCAGGATCGCGCGCGCGCCTTCGAGCGCCGCCTTGGCATCGGCGAAGCCTTTCTCCGCGTCGACGAAGCCGGCGGCGAATTCCTCCGGCACCTGGGTGGGATCGGCCAGCAGGCCGTCGGCCAGCGGTTCCAGTCCGGCCTCGCGGGCGATCTGCGCGCGCGTGCGGCGCTTCTGCTTGTACGGCAGGTACAGATCTTCCAGCCGCGCCTTGCTGTCGGCGGCTTCGATATCGGTGCGCAGTTCGGCGGTGAGCTTGCCCTGCTCGTCGATGCTGGCGAGGATCGCCGCGCGGCGGTCTTCGAGCTCGCGCAGGTACGACAGGCGCGTTTCGAGATCGCGCAGCTGGGTGTCGTCGAGCCCGCCGGTGACTTCCTTGCGATAGCGCGCGATGAACGGCACGGTCGCACCTTCATCCAGCAGCGCAATCGCGGCGATCGCCTGCGCGGGCTGCGCGCCGATTTCGGCGGCGATGGTGTCGGCGATTCGACGGGCGAGGGCGGCATCAGGCTTGGACATGGGTTCCACACGGGCTCGCGGCAGCAGCGCCGCGCGGCGATTGTGGCAACCCGGTCCGGTCGGCGGTACCCGTTGACAGATGCACCGGTTGGCAGTCCGTAGGCGCGCACTTGCGCGCGATCAAGCTGTCGCGCTCAAGCCGTTCGCGCGCCCACAGGCAGACGGATGTACCGTTACGGCCGCCGGCGCCAGGGCAACGGAATCTGGAACAGCATCAGCGCGATCCACGCCAGGCGGCTGGAGCCGCTTTCGCGCGTGGCCGGCAGCGGCGCGTCCGCTTCGGGATCGTCTTCGGCGCCGAGCTGGAATTCGCCGGCATCGAGCCGCCGGATGATGTCCTGCGCCTGTGCCAGCTGGTCATTGCGCACGTGCAGCTTCACGCCGCCGATCGCCAGCCGCCATTCCCAGTTCGCCAGCGCCATGTTCGCATCGCCCAGGTGCACGTCGACGCCCTCGGCCTGCAGCAGACCGCAGGCGATCTGCGCTTCGATCGGGTCGGCGTAACGGGCGACGATGACGCTCATGGGCGGGTGTGTGGACGCGCGTACATGCGTGGAAGGGTACGCTTACGCACTGAATCCGACGCTCACGTGGAGCCTGGTGCATGTCTGCTTTCGATCGTCCCGCACGCCGCTCGCGCCTGCGCAACGTCCTCGCGGTGTCGACCGCTGCACTGCTGCTCGCCGCCTGCGGCAGCGACGCACCCGAGCAGGCGGCGGCGCGCACCGCGACCACCGATGTGACCGCGCCCAGCGAGATCGTCGACTGGGCATTGCCGGAAACCGGCGCAGGTTCGGCATCGCCCGATCTCGTCGCCGGGCCCGACGGTGTGCTGATGCTGAGCTGGGTGAATTCGCGCGAAGGCCGCCGTCACGTGTTCCAGTTCTCGCGCTTCGATCCCGCGCAGCAGCGCTGGCGCAATGCGCCGACGACGATCGCGATCGGCAACCGCATGTTCGTCAACTGGGCCGACACGCCGCACGTGCAGGCCACCGCCGACGGCGCGCTGTGGGCGCACTGGCTGCAGAAGAACGGCGATGCGCCGTACGCCTACGATGTCGCGCTGGTGCGCTCACGCGACGGCGGCGCGAACTGGGGCGCCTACACCGTGCCGCACGACGACGGCACCCAGACCGAACACGGCTTCGTTTCGATGTGGCCCCAGGGCGACGGTATCGGCATGGCGTGGCTTGATGGTCGCAACACCGTCGGCGCGAGTCACGAAGGCCACGATTCGCCGGCAGGCCATGCCTCGCCCGGCGAAGGCCGGCCGATGACGCTGCGCGCCGCGAATTTCGACGCGACGCTGCGCAAGACCGGGGAGCAGGAAGTCGATGCCAGTGTCTGCGATTGCTGCCAGACGGCGGCCGCGGTCACCGCGCAAGGGCCGGTGCTGGTCTATCGCGGACGCAGCGATGGCGAGGTGCGCGACATCATGGTCACGCGCCGCGAGGGCGACAGCTGGACGACGCCGACCGTGGTGCATGCCGACAACTGGGTGATGCCGGCCTGTCCGGTCAATGGCCCGGACGTGGCGGCACTGGACACCGGCGTCGTCGTCGCCTGGTACAGCGCGCAGAGCGGCACGCCGCAGGTGCAGATCGCCCGCAGCGACGATGCCGGCACCAGCTTCGCCGCGCCGGTCGTGCTCGACAGCGACGCGGCCGTGCAGGGCCGCGTCGCCGTGGCGCTCGACGGCCAGCAGGCCTGGGCCATGTGGCTGCGCGAGGACGCGAATGGTGCGCAGTCGTTGTGGCTGTCGCGCCGCAGCCTGGATCTGGCCACCGAGTACGAACGCCTCGAGGTCGCGCGCCCGCAGGGTCGCGGCCGCGGCACCGGTTTCCCGCAGCTGCAAGCGGTGGAGGGGCAGGCGTATGTCGTGTGGACCGATGTCGTCGACGGCGCACCGACACTGCGCGGCGTGCGCGTATTGCGCTGACGGAAGACGCTGTGCAACGGCGCCGCCGTCCGCGTCGTGGCAGGCATCGTCAGCGTGCGCTGACGCACATTCAGCGCAGTCGCTAATACGCTGCGCCGCAGGCGCGGCATGAACGCGGCTGGCTCGCGCTGCTGTCACCCGGCTGCGCGCACCGTAGGTACAAGACCTCTTCCGGATCTTCCGTGCCTCTTTCTTCTCCCACGCCGCAGTCCGCGGCGACGATCGCGTGTGCGCCAGCCCTGGACGTACTCGTCCGCGATGCGATGGCGCGCCATCCCGCACTGCCGCTGCCAGGCCATGGCGACACGCTGATCCGCTGGCGTCGCCTGGCAGAGATCGCGGCGCAGGACGTGTGCGGCATCAAGGTACTCGAGGCGCATTACGACGCGCTGGCGATCCTGACCGAGCTGGGTGCGCCGGAACGCGCGCTCGAGGGCGCGTTGCTGCACGCCGTCTGGGCCGCGGAGCCGCCGGATGCGCGGCTGGAGTTCACGCCGGGCGCGGACGGCATCGGCACGCTCAATGGCATCAAGGCCTGGTGCTCGGGTGCGGACCTCGTCGACGCGGCGCTGGTCACCGCGCATGACGGTGACGTGCGCGTGCTCGTGCAGATCATGCGCGATGCACCGGGCATCACGCCGATGCCCGGGCACTGGCAGGCGGTCGGCATGGCGCGGGTCGACAGCGGACGTCTGTCGTTCCAGAACGTCGCAGCGGTACAGATCGGCGCCGCTGGTGACTACCTCGCACGGCCCGGCTTCTGGCACGGCGGCGGTGGCATCGCCGCGTGCTGGTTCGGCGCCGCGACCGCGATTGCCGAGACGCTGCGCCGCGATGCGCGCGCGGCCAACAGTCCGCATGCGATGGCGCATCTGGGCGCGATCGATATGGCGCTGTCCGCGGCCGCGAGTCTGCTGCGCGAGACCGCGGCCGCGATCGATCTGGAACCCGATGCGCCACACGCCACGGCGATCACCCGTGTGCGCAGTGTGGTGGAGCGCGCGGCCACCGACGTCATCGACCGCGTCGGACGCGCACTCGGCCCGGGCCCGCTGTGCGAGGACGGTGCCCACGCGCAGCGCTGCGCGGACCTGACCACCTTCCTGCGGCAGAGCCACGCCGAGCGCGACTGGGCGGCACTGGGCGCGGCGGCGCAAGGCCGGGAGGCGACGTGGCAGCTGTGAGTCCGGCGTCGCAGCCGGACGCGCCGCGGATCGCGGGCGACGGGGTTCCGGAATCGGCATGGCAGCGCTCGGCATGGCTGGCCGCGCTGCCGGCCTCGTCTGCGCAGGACTGGCTGGCTGGCGTTTCGCGGTTGGTGGTCGTGTCGCCGCATCCCGACGACGAGGCGCTGGGATGCGGCGGACTGATCGCCACCGCGCGGGCGATCGGCCTGCCCGTGCATGTGGTCTCGGTGACCGATGGCGAGGCCTGTTATCCGGATTCACCGGCGTGGCCGGCGCAACATCTGCGCGCCGTACGCCGACGGGAGCTCGAATGTGCGCTGGCGATACTCGGCGTCGAGATCGATGCGATCGACACGCTCGACATCGGCGACGGCCGGGTCAGCGAACGCGAATCCGCCCTGGTGCATGCACTCGCGCCCGTGCTGCACACCGGCGACCGGGTGCTGACGACCTGGCGCGGCGACGGTCATCCCGATCACGAAGCCACCGCGCGCGCGGTCGAAGGTGCGGCGGTGGAGCGCGGTGCGAGCGTGGTGCAGTTTCCCGTCTGGGCCTGGCACTGGTTGTCGCCGGATGCGCCGGTCTCGCCACTACCGGGCGCACGACGCCTCGCGCTGACACCTGCGGCACGCCGCGCCAAGGCCGCCGCGCTCGGCTGCTTCGCCTCGCAGTTGCACGACGACAGAGCCGGCATGCCGGCGCCGATCCTGCCGCCGCACGTGCTCGAACGTTTCGATCGCGATTTCGAAGTGGTGCTGCCATGAGCGCCGCCACACCCGGCGAATACTTCGACGCGATCTACGCGCAGGACGATCCCTTCGGGTACCGCGAGCGCTGGTACGAGGCGCGCAAGCGCGCGTTGCTGCTCGCGAGCCTGCCGGCGCAGCGGTTCGGCCGCGTCTGGGAAATCGGCTGCTCGAACGGTGAGCTGACCGCCGAGCTCGCGACGCGCTGCAACCGGCTGATCGCGACCGACCTCAACGCCCGCGCCGTCGCACTCGCCACCGAGCGCACGCGGCTGCACGGTCATGTCGACGTGCAGCAGGCGCGCCATCCGGACATCTGGCCCGACGGGCTGTTCGATCTGATCGTCTTCAGCGAAGTGGGCTATTACCTCGACGCCGACACATTGATCCAGATGGCGCGCAAGCTGAAATCCAGCCTGCGCGACGATGGCGTGCTGGTGGCCTGCCACTGGCTCGCACCGTTTGCGCAGGCGCCGCAGTCTGGTCGCGACGTGCATCGGCTGCTGCGCCGTGAACTCGGCATGCAGCGTGTGTTCGGGTATGGCGATGCCGATGTACGACTCGACGGCTGGGCCGTGCGCGCCGAATCGGTTGCGCAACGGGCGGGATTGCGATGATCGGCGTCGTCATTCCCGCGCACAACGAGGACGCCTGCATCGCCGCGTGCCTGGCGTCGGTGCAGACGGCCGCGCGACATGCCGCGCTCGGCGGCGAGGCGGTGGAGATCGTCGTGGCGCTGGATCGCTGCAGCGACCGCACCGCCGATATCGTCGCCGACCATGGCGTACGCAGTGTCGTGCTGCACGACGGCAATGTCGGTCGCGCACGTGCCGCAGGTGCGGCCTGCGTCATCGGTCTGGGCGCGCGCTGGGTGGCCTGCACGGACGCCGATTCGCGCGTGCCGCAGGACTGGCTGGCCTGCCAGATCGCGTGTGCGGCCGATGCGTTCTGCGGCATCGTGAGCGTCGACGACTGGCTCGATTACGACGAGACCGTTCGCCGCGAGTTCGGCGTTCCCGAGGCCCAGCACGATGGTCACCCGCATGTGCACGGGGCGAACATGGGATTCAGTGCGCAGATGTATCTGCGTTGCGGCGGTTTCCCGCCGCTGGCGGCGCATGAAGACGTCGCGATGGTCGCCGCGCTGCATCGCGCCGGCGCCGACATCGCGCGCCGGGCCACGCCCGTGGTGCTCACCAGTGCGCGTCGTGTGGCGCGTGCCCAGGGCGGATTCGCCGATTACCTGCTCGCGCTCGAGGCACGGACGCGCCAGCTCGCGGCGCCGATGCTGAAAGCCGCCGAGCAGGACTTCGGCCTCGGTTCTGACATGCACTCTGCTTGAGGAATCGAGGTGTGCCGCTGGCGACACCCTGCGCGGTCCCGTCGCAGATGACTCCGCCGGATTCACGTACGGTGGATCCGGCGCCCCCGAGAATGAAGCTTCGAGATCGTGGAGACACGGATGACCACCTACACACTTCAATACGACATGGGTCTGCGCTTCTGGGTGCTCACCGACACGCAGGGCCAGACCGTGGCGACCTATCTGAGCCGTGCGACCGCACTGCGCGACGAGGTGGTACGTGGGGTGGTCGAGCGCGGCTGCATCCTGCGCATCCGCAACGCCGATGGCACGTACGAGCCCTCGGATACGCCTGTACCGCCAACGGCCGACGCGGCTGCAGTGGCCGTGTCAGCGGCGCCGCTACGCGCCACGGGTACCGCTGCCGCCTGAGTCCGGGCCCCGCTGCCATCCAAAAAAAGCGCGTGCGTACCATTCGGTCCGCACGCGCTTTTCGTTGTGCTCGCGGCAACGTCGCGAGATCGATGCAGGACCGGGCTGCAAAACGCCTGCGGCGACGGCTTCAAGACGCCAACGGGCGCGCGCCACACGGCGGCGCCCCGACCGCACGCGGGCTCAGGCCAGCATGCGTACCTTCTTTTCGCGAGCCCACTGACGCGTCTTGGCCTGAGTGATGAAGTCCTTGATGTCGGCAGCGTCGAGAACGCCGGCATCCTTGGCGATGCCACCCGCTTTGAGCACCGCCTGCGCGCCCGCATCGGCGGCGATGGCCTTCAGATGACCGAACGCATCACGCACCCAGTCGACGGCCGCCGCCTCTCGCGACAGCTGCTTGCCGGCATCCGCCGACAGCACGACCGCGACCGCATCGAACACCGTCGACGGCGTACCGGCGAGCTGCCCGTCGGCCGGCAGGCGCTTGCCGTCGGACAACTTGGCACCGCCGAGCTTGGGCGCGACGATCTTGACCATCGCGCCTGCGCCCTCTGCCGCCTTGCGCAGCGCCTTGATCGCGGCGGCATCGGAGCCGTCATGGACCAGGATGCCGACGCTGCGGCCCTGCAGGGTGTCGCGCATGCGGTCGATGATCCGCAGCGCCGGCGAGACCGGCATGTCCTGCGGCGCCACGCGTGCTTCCGGTGCAGGCGGTAGTGCATCCATGCCCAGGCCATCGGCGACTCGCTGCGCGAGTGACGGATCGACGTGGCGCAGATGGCCGACGACGGCCTCGCGGACATGTGCGGTCTCGACCTTCGACAGTTCGAACACCAGCGCGCTGGCCATGTGCGCCTGCTCGATCGCGCTCTGGCTGCGGAAGAACATGCGCGCCTGGCTGTAGTGGTCGGCGAAGCTCTCGGGCCGCACGCGGCCCTTGACGCCGTCGTCGACGGTCGCGTGGTGCCGGTACCCGGCCTCGCGCGACGCACGCGGGCTGTCGCCCTGCAACGAGCTGGGCTCGTAGTTCACCCGCCCCTTCGGCACCTGCATCTGCATGTGACCGTCGCGCTGGTGGTTGGCGAACGGACACTTCGGCGCATTGACCGGAATCTGGTGGAAGTTCGGGCCACCCAGGCGCGAGAGCTGCGTATCGAGATAGGAGAACAGGCGGCCCTGCAGCAGCGGATCGTTGCTGAAATCGATGCCGGGCACGATGTTCGCCGGGCAGTAGGCGACCTGTTCCGTCTCGGCGAAGAAGTTGTCCGGCCAGCGGTCCAGGGTCATGCGGCCGATGACCTGCAGCGGCACCAGTTCCTCGGGAATCAGCTTGGTCGCATCGAGATGGTCGAACGGGAACGCGTCGGCCTCTTCCTCGGTGAACAGCTGCACCGCGAGATCCCATGCGGGGAAGTCGCCTGCCTGGATCGCCTCGAACAGATCGCGGCGGTGGAAATCGTTGTCGGCGGCCTGCAGTTTCAGCGCCTCGTCCCACACCGTCGACTGGATGCCCAGCGTCGGGCGCCAGTGGAACTTCACGAAGGTGCTGTTGCCGTCGGCGTCGAGCAGACGGAAGGAGTGCACGCCGAAGCCTTCGATCGTGCGCAGCGAGCGCGGGATCGTGCGGTCGCTCATCGCCCACATGATCATGTGCATCGCTTCTGGCGTGAGCGAGATGAAATCCCAGAACGTGTCGTGCGCGCTGCCGGCCTGCGGATAGCCACGGTCGGGTTCCATCTTCACCGAGTGCACCACGTCCGGGAACTTCATCGCGTCCTGGATGAAGAACACCGGGATGTTGTTGCCCACCAGGTCCCAGTTGCCTTCCTGGGTATAGAACTTGACCGCGAAACCACGCACGTCACGCGGCGTATCCACCGAACCGGCGCCGCCGGCCACGGTCGAGAAGCGTGTGAACACCGGCGTCTTGGCGCCGACCTCGGTCAGCAGGCGCGCAGTGGTGTACTGCGACAGCGACTTGGTCAGCTCGAACGTGCCGTGCGCGGCGCTGCCGCGGGCATGGACGATGCGCTCGGGAATGCGCTCGTGGTCGAAGTGGGTGATCTTCTCGCGGAGGATGAAATCCTCCAGCAGCGCCGGGCCGCGCGGCCCGCCGGACTTCAGCGAGTTCTGGTTGTCGGCGATCGGGATGCCCTGATTCGTCGTCAGCCGGGGATGCGTGCCCCCGGCCTGTTGCTGCAGTTCGTCACCGTCGCCGCGCAGGTCGGTGGCCTCGCGCGCGGGCTTCTTGCCGGTGGACGGCGGATTGCGGGACGAGGCGGGGGCTGGCGTCTTGCTGGCCATGGGCAGGGCTCCGGGGGATGACCATGCAGGGTGGGCGCGCGTTCGTGAGCGCGCCGTGCAATGCGCGTATTCGGGTTCGACGACGGGCGCGCGACGGGCGGCGGGGATAATCGTCGCCATGACTGCAGACTCCCCAGAGCCGAACCCGCCGCGCGTCGTCGCCGACTGCGTGCGCGTACGTGGCGCGCGCGAACACAACCTCAAGAACGTCGATGTCGACATTCCACGCGATGCGCTGGTGGTGTTCACCGGCGTGTCCGGCTCGGGCAAGTCGTCACTGGCCTTCGGCACGCTGTTCGCCGAAGCGCAGCGGCGCTATCTCGATTCGATTTCGCCCTACGCACGCCGCCTGATCGATCAGGCCGGCAAGCCGCAGGTCGATTCGATCGAAGGCCTGCCGCCCGCGGTCGCGCTGCAGCAGGCACGCGGTACGCCGACCGCGCGCTCGTCGGTCGGCAGCCTGACGACGATCTCCAATTCCCTGCGCATGCTGTACTCGCGCGCCGGCGACTATCCGCGCGGCCAGGCCATCATCTATGCCGACGGCTTCTCGCCGAATACGCCCGCGGGTGCATGCCCGACCTGTCATGGCCTGGGCCGCATCTACGACGCGACCGAGGCCTCGATGGTGCCGGACCGCAGCCTGACAATCCGCGAGCGCGCCGTCGCCGCGTGGCCCGGCGCCTGGCACGGCCAGAACCAACGCGACATCCTGACCACGCGCGGCATCGACGTCGACGTGCCGTGGTCGAAGCTGCCTAAGAAGACCCGCGACTGGATCCTGTTCACCGACGAGCAGCCGGTCGAGCCGGTCTATCCCGGCTTCGATCTCGACGAGGTCAAGGACGCGCTCCGGCGCAAGACCGAGCCGGCCTACATGGGCACCTTCACCAGTGCGCGCCGGCACGTGCTGCACACCTTCGCCAACACCCAGAGCCCGCAGCAGAAGAAGCGCGCCGCGCAGTATCTGGTCAGTGCCGCGTGCCCGGAATGCGACGGCAAGCGGCTGCGACGTGAAGCGCTGTCGGTGACCTTCGCCGGCCTCGACATCGCCGCGTTCTCGCAGCGGCCGCTCGACGAACTCGCCGGGCTGCTGGCGCCGGCCGCGGCCGGCAGGACGCATGCAAAGGCGCACCCTGAACAGGCGCTGGCCGCGCAGCGCATCGCGCAGGATCTGCTGTCACGGCTCAAGGTGCTGCAGGATCTCGGCCTCGGCTACCTCACGCTTGCCCGCGCCACCCCGACGCTGTCGCCAGGCGAACTGCAGCGCCTGCGCCTCGGCACGCAGATCCGCTCGCAGCTCTTCGGCGTGGTCTACGTGATGGACGAACCCTCCGCCGGCCTGCATCCGGCCGACACCCAGGCGCTGCTGCGCGCGCTCGACCAGCTGCGCGCCGCAGGCAATTCATTGTTCGTCGTCGAGCACGAGATCGAAGTGATCCGCCATGCGGACTGGATCGTCGATGTCGGACCGGCCGCCGGCGAACAGGGCGGCCAGGTGCTCTACAGCGGACCGCTCGCCGGCCTGTCGAAGATCGAGGCCTCATCGACGCGTCGCTATCTCGACGACGATGCTGCATCGATCGCGCACACCACGCGCGCGCCCGAAGCTTGGCTGCAGCTGCGCGGCATCCGTCGCCACAACGTGCACGACCTCGATGTCGACATTCCGCTGGGCGTGTTCACCACCGTCACCGGCGTCAGCGGTTCGGGCAAGTCATCGCTGGTCAGCCAGGCGCTGGTCGAACTGCTGGGCGCGCATCTGGGCCAGGGTGGCGGCGACGAAGACACGCCGCTGGATCCGCTGGAACGCGGCGTCGAAGTGCCGCTGGACGGGCACATCGCAGGCGGCGCGGATGCGATCAAACGTCTGGTGCGCGTCGACCAGAAACCGATCGGCCGCACCCCGCGCTCCAATCTCGCGACGTATACCGGCCTGTTCGATCACGTGCGCAAGCGCTTCGCCGACACGCCGGCCGCGAAGCGCCGCCGCTACGACGCCGGGCGTTTCTCGTTCAACGTCGCCAAGGGCCGCTGCGCGACCTGTGATGGCGAAGGCTTCGTCAGCGTGGAACTGCTGTTCATGCCGAGCGTCTATGCGCCGTGCCCGACCTGCCACGGCAGCCGTTACGATGCCAAGACGCTCGAGATCACCCTGCGCGGCCAGCACATCGCCGACGTGCTCGCGATGACCGTGGCCGAGGCTGCGGAGTTCTTCGCAGAGGATGCAGCGATCGTGCGTCCGCTGCAGGCGCTGCTCGAAGTGGGTCTGGGTTATCTGCGGCTCGGTCAGCCCGCCACCGAACTGTCGGGCGGCGAAGCCCAGCGCATCAAGCTCGCCAGCGAACTGCAGCGCGCCCAGCGTCGCGGCACGGTCTACGTGCTCGACGAACCGACCACCGGTCTGCATCCGAAGGATGTCGACACACTGATGCGACAGCTCGGCGGGCTGGTGGACGCGGGCAGTACCGTCGTCGTCGTCGAGCACGACATGCGCGTCGCCGCCGCCAGCGACTGGCTGATCGACATGGGGCCGGGCGCGGGCGATGCGGGCGGACAGATCGTCGCCGCGGGTGTGCCGGTCGATGTGGCGAAGTCGAGGAAGAGTCGGACGGCGCCGTTCCTGCGGCAGGCCTTGGGCGGCACGTGATCCTCGCTGGCGCGTGCTCGCGCGCGAAGGCTGTCACGGTGAAGCCCGTCGCGCGCGAGCACGCTCTTCCGACGCGCCGCCTCGAGCCTTCCCGCGACAGACGCCGGACTCTGCGCTAGCGTGAGCGCGCCGCAACTGCGGCGGGAGGATGACGATGACGGGATGTGTACGCATGCGACGACATGGGTTTGCAGTGCTTTTGATGACCGCGTTCGCAACGACGCAGGCCGCAACGCCGGAGGACGTCCGTACATCGGCAGCGGCTTCGGTGCATGCGCCGGTGCTGGCGATCCACGGCGGAGCCGGCGTTGAGCGTGGTGATCTCGACGATGCCGGCCTTGCCGAAGCGCGCGCTGCATTGGAAACCGCACTGCGCGCAGGTCACGCGAAGCTGCAGGCGGGTGCGCCGGCGATGGACGCGGTCAAGGCCGCGATCACGGTGCTGGAAGATGCGCCGAGCTTCAACGCCGGCAAGGGCGCCGTGTTCACGCATGAGGGCCGCAACGAGCTCGACGCCGCGGTGATGGATGGCGCCACTGGTCAGGCCGGTGCGATCGCCGGCGTGACCCGCGTACGCAACCCGATCCTGCTCGCCGATGCGGTGATGACATCCTCGCCGCACGTGATGATGGTGGGCGAGGGCGCCGAGGCCTTCGCGACCGCGCAGGACATCGCACTGGTCGATCCGTCGTACTTCCGCACCGAACGTCGCTGGCAGCAGTTGCAGCGTGCACTGGATGCCGAACGCACGGCGCAGCCACAGGCCTCGGTGCTGACCGGCGACGCGCGGCCGTATTTCGGCACCGTCGGCGCGGTCGCCCTCGATGCCGACGGACGGCTGGCCGCGGGGACGTCCACCGGCGGCATGACCAACAAGCGCTACAACCGTGTCGGCGATGCACCGCTGATCGGCGCCGGCACCTGGGCCGATGCGCAGTGCGCGGTGTCGGGCACCGGTTGGGGCGAGTACTACATCCGCGCCGCCGCCGCGCACGAGATCTGCGCACGCGTGCGCCTGCGCGGCGACGACATCCGCGAGGCGGCGGATGCGGTCATCGATCGCGAAATTCCTGCTGCCGGTGGCAATGGCGGGGCGATCGCGCTCGATGCCGATGGCCGTGTCGCGTTCCCGTTCAACACGCCCGGCATGTACCGCGGGTGGATCGGCGCCGACGGCGTGCCGCACGTCGCGGTGTTCCGCGGGGACGAGATCGTTTTGCCGGAAGGGCGTTGATCAGTCGAGCCGGGTGATTTGCCCCTTCCCCCGCATAAGGAGGCGGGCGTACACCATCGGCGCGGATAGCCGGTCGCGCGTGGCGGTTGTCCTCCACGGCGCTATCGCGTTATCGGATGGGCCTTGAACCAGGTGCTCGTAGTTCGCTTCAGATGAGCCCTTCTCCCTTTGGGAGAACAGCCTGCCCCGTACGTGATACGGGGTGCCCGGAGGGCGGATGAGGGTGCCCTTCGTCATTCTGCGGATGCGTCCAACCCTCACCCGACGCGTGACACGCGTCGACCTCTCCCGGAGGGAGAGGTCTTGGTCCCAGAGGGACACACGCCACGGTGGCAACGAGGCGAGCGGACCGCACGCCTTGCGTCAGCAATCAGCGCTCGTGCCGCCAGTTCACCGAGCCGCGGTTCTCCAGCGTGCTCGACTCGATTTCCGCGTCGAAGCCCGCGCGCAGCAGGTACTTCAGCGTCAGCACCTGGCCGGTGCCCAGCAGCGACACGCCGAAGCCGACGTAGAGCCGCGGCGAGAGCTGCTTGCCGAAACCGAGCACGCTGCCGCCGAGCGCGCGCGACTGGCTGATGCCGGCATTGTCCAGGCCGATGCGGCTGCCGAGCTGACCGGCGACCAGATTGCCACCGGCGTTGAGCGCGGCTGCGGCGGCGTCGATCTGCTGGCCCTCGTCGCTGGTCAGGCTCGACGCCGACCGGCCCAGGGCGAGATACGACAGTGCCTGCGATGCGTCGCTCGACGGATTGGTCCACACATTGACCTGCGGCGCCGAGGCGCGCCCGCTGACATCGATGCCGGCGGTGATGTCCTCGGCGTCGATGCGGCGTTCGGCGCGTACGTCGAGCATCGGGTCGGAGACCGGGCCGTTGTTGAAGACCAGGTTGCCGCGCGTGACCCGCAGTTCCTGGCCATAGGCCTTGTAGCGCCCGTCGACCGCGAGACGGCCGTTGCCGGTCATTTCGCGACCGGGCACCGCGCGCACGCGCAGCTCACCCTTCATGCGCCCGTCGAAACCGAAGCCGCGCAGGCCGACGTTGTCGCCGACGGTCAGGGTGAGGTCGAGTTCCAGCGCGGATGCGGTGGTGTTCTCTTCCGGGTCGACCGGATCGAGCACGACGACATCGGGTGACACCGACACGCCCTCGCTCAGGCCTTCCAGGTCCAGCAGCGCGACATCGACGAAGACCTTGCCGGTGACGTTGAGCGGCTGCAGCGCGGCGTAGCGCACGGTGATGTCGGGCGACGCGATGATGTGCATGTCGCTGGTGTCCGATACCAGCACGTCGGTGCCGCGGATGGTGAGCACGACCGGCGTGCCTTCGCCCTGCCAGCCGATACCGCCGCCGATATTCAGCGTGCCGGTCCCCGAGCGCACGCTGCCGGCGATGCGCGCCGTGCCGTCGGGCAGCGCGTCGAGGTTGATGTTGCCGTCCTCGAGCGCGATCGCGAGCGACGGGATCTCGGTCGAGAAATCGGCCAGACGCGCCTGGCCGCCGATCGTCGGCTGCGATCGCGTGCCACCGAAGGTCACGTCGGCGGTCAGGCGTCCGCTCGGCTCGACGATGTCGGGCGAGAACAGCTCGACGAAGGTCAGGTCCTCGACATTGGCGACCAGCGAACCCGACAGCGGCGAATATGCATCCCAGCCGTTGGTCACCTGCGCCTGCACGCGACCGACTTCGTTGAGCGTGGTCGACAGCGTCGCGCTGAGCCGGTTCGCGTCGAACTCGGCATCGAGACGGAAATCGTCGTAGGTCACCACGTCGTTGCGCGCGCGCTCGGACGTGCGCACGCCGCCCGTGGCCGAGCGGATGCTCGCGCTGCCGACGAAGCCGTTGCCGACCGGCCGCGCGCTGCCTTCGAGCGCGATCTCGCCGCGCAGCACGAACGGACGTCCGCCGTCCTGCTCGGGCAGATACGGCGTGGCCAGTGCGAGCGGCAGGCCCGTGCCGTTGACCGAGACGCCCTGACGCGGCCAGTCGGCGCTCGCGCACAGCGAGCCGCCGCCGCTGGAGGCGAAGCAGCTCTCGCTCAGCGTGTAGCGAGTGCCGATCTGCTGGAACTGTGCCGGCGACTGCAGCGCCCAACTCGCCCCGGTGGCAGGCGCGAGGCGCAGGTTCGCCAGCGTGCCCTGCCAGTTGCCGTTGCGGCTTTCCGCGTTACCCGACAGATCGACAGTGCCGATCTCGCCGCGCGCGCTGGCCTCGAGCTGGAGTCTCTCGACCGCGCCACGCGCCGCAAGGCGCACTTCGTCGAGCGCGACGCCTGCATTGACCCCGGTCGCCACGACATCCAGCGCACCGGCATCGCCGCGCCACGGCAGGTTGCCCTGGATGCGCGCGCTGGCGGCGGCGTAGTCGCCGTAGCGCAGGGCGGTGCCGGTCAGATCGGCAGCGATGTCGGGCGCGGTGCGCGCGCCGGTCACGCGCACGGTGCCCCGCAGCACGCCGCCGGTGTCGGGCAGGAAGTCGGCCAGCTGCAGCGGCGCCAGCGTCGCGTCGATATCGAGGCGATCTGTGACGGTCGCGGTCGCGTCGACCCGGCTGTCGCCGAGTGTCAGCGCGACGTCGCCTTCGAAATCGGTACGGCCCGCTTCACCGGCATCGGAAGCCGGGCCGTGCATCGCGAACGTCGCGCGGCCGTCGAGCCGGCGGCCGCGCAGCGTGCCGCCCAGATCGCTGGCATCCACCGCGACCTCCAGTCCACCGTCGTCACGCGTGTTGCCGGTCGTCGCGAACGTGCCGTTGATCGCGCCCTTCCAGTCGCGGGCGAAGTAGCCGGGGTCGAAGCCGGCCAGCGTCGCATCGAGATCCCACTGCAGCGCCGGCGCCCACGCGACATCGCCGGTGGCGTCGAGCGTGCCGGTCGGCATCGTCACGCGCGCCGTCTGCAGGCGCATGCGCTCCGCATCGCCGCGGCCGTCGAAATCCACGTTCGCGCGCAGGCCGTCGCGGTCGACGCTGGCCTTGCCGATCGCGGCCCACGCGGCCGTGCTGCCGGCGATGCCGAGATCCGCGTCGGCAATGATGGGCGGTGCGGGTTCGGCGGCGTCGGGGTCGGCGCCGAACTGCAGGCCACGCGCATTGGTCGCGAAGCGGAAACGCACGTCGCCCGGCTCGGCCACGTCGGCGAAGCCACGCAGCGTGACCCGGCCACCGAAGATGTCGACGACCAGCGGATCGAGATCGAGGCGCTGGTCTTCCAGTGTCACCTTCGACGGCTGCAACACGACGCGGATCGGATCCGCATCGCGTTCGCCCCAGGTCACGTCGCCCTGGAGTTCGGCCGCGCCGCCCTGACCGTCGGCACGGATGTCGAACGCCAGCGGTGTGCCGGGCTCACCGCTGCCCATCAGCAGCGCAGGATCCAGGCGCGTGGTATCGGCGCGCAGCGCCCAGCCGGGGTTCTCGCGGCCACGCAGGGTCAGCACCGCCTTCAACGGCTCCGGCACGTGACCGACCACGGCGATATCCAGACGCGACAGGTCGCCGCGCGCCACCAGGCCGATGCGCGGGCGCGTGCGCGCCGGCGGCGCGGGCATCAATGCGCTGGCGGTGATGTCCATGCGGTAGTCATCATCGGGCGCATAGACGCCGTGCGCGGTGAACACGCCGCGGTCGCTGTCGACGACGAGGCGGGTGAGATTGAGTTCGCCCTGCTGCGCGTCGAGGCCACCGCGCACGCTGCGGATGTCGATCAGCGACTCGCCGGCCTGCTCGACGCGAAAGCCGTCGATGCGGATCGTGTCGGCCCGCAGCGACAGCGGCAGATCGATGCGCGGCAGCGAATCGGGCCAGCGCGGCAGCTCGAACGGGGTGTCGACCGACGGCGGCATCGACAGCACCGCATTGTCGATATCGAGCACGTCGAGCCGCAGGTTGCGACCGACCAGAGGCATCACCGCGGGGTCGATGGTGACGCGTTCGGCTTCGAACACCAGCACGCGCGGCTCGTCGCACTGGCCGTAGGGCACCGGCTGTTCTTCGACGTCGGGGCAGCTGCGCTGCACGTAACGCACGTCGTACATCGTCAACGGGCCGGAGGCCGGGCCTTCGGCCGCGCGCCATGTGAGTTCGGTGCCGGCGGGCAGACGCGAGGCGACCTGGCTGAGCAGGAAATCGCGGCCGCCGAACGTGGTCAGCAGCCACCACACGACGATGATCAACAGCACGATCAAAGCGGCGATGCCGATCGCACTGCGGATCGCGAGCTTGCGCGCCCGCGCACGACGACGCGCGCGCAATTCGGCAATGCGCGCCTCGCGCTCTTCGGGGGTCAGATCGTTGGGCAGGCGGCGACGACCAAACACCATGTCAGAACTCCGCGCCGATCGACAAGCCGATCGTGAATGACGAATCGGGGTTGTCGAGACCGCGCGCGATATCGAGTTTCAGCGGGCCCACCGGGGATTTGTAGCGGGCGCCGATGCCCACGCCCGTGCGCCACTCCGGCGAGCCGCCGTCGAAGGCGTCGCCGCTGTCGACGAACACGGCTGCGCCGATGGTCTCGGTGAAATAACGCTCGAATTCCACACTCGCGGTGACCAGGTTCTTCGCGCCGACCGAATAGCGGCCGAAATCGGTGTCGATGCGCGGGCTGACCTCGCGGAAGTTGTAGCCGCGGATGCTGCGGTCGCCACCGGCGTAGAACCGCAGGCTGGGGGGCATCGCCACCAGTGCATCGGTGAAGGTGTGGCCGATCTCGCCGCGCACGATCAGGCGATTGGATTCGCCGATGCCGCGGAACCAGCTCGCGCGGGCGTGGATCTGCCCGAACGAGGCATCCGACCCCACGCCTTCGAGGCCGCCACGCAGCATCAGCGAACCGCCGATGCCGCTGGTCGGGAACAGGCGATCGTCGACGTCGATGTACTCGGCGCGCAGCGAGGGATAGGCGAACGTCGCGTAGCGGTACTGCTGCGGCGCCAGCGCGCCGTCGCCATCGTCCGCCTCGCGGAACAGCCAGCGCTCGCGCAGCACGTGCACCGAGGCGATCAGGGCCAGGAATTCGTTGTACTGGCCACTGCGACTGCCGACGAGTTCGACGCGGCGGCTGTCGATGTAATCGGTCTGTTCGTCTGCGAACTGCAGACTGGTCGTGTACCAGCCGTCGAGCCAGGCAAACGCGGGAATGCGGTACTGCAGCGTGGCGGTCTTGCGTCGCTGCGCGTAGTCCACCTGGGCGAGTGCCTTGTGCCCGCGCATGTTCACGTAGCGACGCTCCACGCCGAGGCGCACGCCGGCGCCGCTGTCGGTGCCGTAGCTCACGCCCGAGGTGTAGATGCTGCGCTTGGCTGGCGTCAGGGTGACCTTGACCGGCACTTCGCGATTCTCGTTGGCCTGGTCGACCTGCGGCTGGATGTCGATGTCGGAAAAATAGTCCAGGCGCCCGAGCGAGGACCGCAGGCGATCGATACGACCCTGGTGGTAGTAGCTGCCTTCCTGCCAGTAGATCAGGCGCTCGAGGAGGTCGTCGTTGACGATCTGCTCGGGCGTCTGTTCGAACGTGGTCGGGCCCATGTTGTAGCGATCGCCACTGTTCCAGACCACGTCGATATCGGCGGCGAGATCCGCGCGCGTGACCTCGACCCGGCGGGATGCGAACTCGGCGTCGAAATAGCCGCGCTCGGTCAGCCGGCGGCTCAACTGGTTGCGGCTGGATTCGTAGTCGGGGTGACTGAACACCGCGCCTTCGCTCGGGACGAAGCGGGCGATGTCGCGCGCCAGATACCGGTCCTGGCCACCTTCGCCGATGATCGCGATGTCGCTGTTGCGCACGCGCACGGGCTGGCCGGGATCGACGACCACGCGGATCGCGAGTACGTCGCCTTCACGATCGCGCTGTACGTCGATCGTGGGCGAGTAGTAGCCGAAAGGTTCCAGCGCCTTGCGGGTCTCGCGCTCGGCCTCGCGCAACAGATAGGCCATGCGCCGCCCGGAGATGTCGCGGCCGATGGCGTCATACAGCGCCAGCGAGACGCGCACGTTGTCGGTCATCTCCTCGTCGAGACCGACGATGTCGACGCGCTCGACACGCGCAGCGTGCGACGCGGCCGACGCACACAGGAGGAGGACGGCGGCGAGATACACAGGGACGCGAGGCATCGCGCGAGGATACCGGAGTGGCGTCAAGGGTCGATTAACGGGGGGCGTCGCGAGAGGTCTCTTCGATCGCTCAGAACAATCTGCTCGTCATTCCCGCGCAGGCGGGAATCCAGCGCCTTTAACGACGATGCACTCGGTCGTCGGCAGTCGTTACAGAATTTTTCGCACTCGAAGTCACTGGATTCCCGCCTGCGCGGGAATGAAGGTCTATGAGCACATCGGTTCGCCGGCGCCGCGCACCCAGCCCGACTTGTTCAGCTCGACAGATGTTCGATCGCCGCGACGCTGCCCAGCCGTTCGGACAGGCGCTTGAGCAATGCGAGCCGGTTGGCGCGCAGCGCGGCATCGTCGGCATTGACCATCACGCTGTCGAAGAACGCATCGACCTGTGGCCGCAGACGTGCCAGATGTGTCAGCACCGACACGTAATCGCCATGTGCGAGTGCGTGACCCGTTTCGCCATGCACCGCTTCCACCGCTTCGGCCAGCGCGGCCTCGGCCGGCTCGCGCAGCAATGCCGGATCGACGTCGCCCGGAATCTCGATGTCCGCCTTGCGCAGGATGTTGCGGATGCGCTTGTCGGCGGCGGCCAGCGCCGCGGCTTCCGGCAATGCGGCGAAGGTGCCGATCGCATCGATGCGACGGTCGAGGTCGTAGAGCGACTTCGGACGCAGCGCGGCGACGGCATTGAACTGCTGCACCGTCACGCCCTTGTCGGCGTAGTAGCCCTTCAGGCGATCGAGGATGAAGTCGTAGAGATCGTCTCTCAGCGTCTCGGTGTTCCGATCCGCATGAGGCTGGACGGATGCCGGCAGCGCCGTAACCGCAATGTCGATCATGCCGAGCAGGTCCAGATCAAAGCCACTCTCGATCAACGTCCGCGCCAGGCCCAGCGCGTTACGCCGCAGCGCGAACGCATCCTTGTTGCCCGTCGGCTTCAGCCCCGCCGCGAACCCACCGGCCAGCGTGTCGAGACGCTCGGCGATCGCCAGCACCTTGCCCAGCGGTGACAGCGCGATATCGTCGCCGGCGAAACGCGGCTGCCAGGCTTCGTCGAGTGCATTCGCGAGCGCAGCGCGATCGTCGTCGGACAGGCCGGCGAGCGCCGCGTCCTGCCTGGCGTAGTAACGACCGGCGATGCCCTGCAGTTCCGGGAATTCGTTGACCATGCGCGACTGCAGATCGGCCTTCGACAGCAATGCGGCCTGCTTGGCGAGTGCGGCATCCACACCCACCTGCGGCGCGATGATTTCGGCCAGTGCGGCGACGCGCACGGTTTTGTCGGCGACGCTGCCCAGCTTGGCCTGGTAGGTCACGGTGCGGAGGCCATCGTTCATCGCCGACAGACCCTGCTTGAGGTCTTCGTCGAAGAAGAACTTGGCATCGGCGAAGCGCGGACGGATCACGCGCTCGTAGCCCTTGGCCACTTCGGCTTCGTCCTTCGACACGATGTTGGCGATGCCGATGAAATGTTCGGTCAGCCTGCCGTCGCGCAAAACCGGGAAGAACTTCTGGTTCGCTTCCATCGTCGCGATCAGCGCTTCCTGCGGCACGGCGAGGAACTCGGGCTCGAAGGTGCAGGGCACCGCCTTGGGCCATTCGACCAGGCACACGACCTGCTCGAGATTGTCGGCCTCGATGCGGGCATCGCCACCGACGGCGCGCGCGGCGTCCTCGACCTCGCGCACGATCTCCGCGCGACGCGCATCGGCATCGACGATGACCTTCGCATTGCGCAGCGCGTCGACGTAGTCGCCCGGCGTCGCGATCTCGACCGCGGCGTCGTGCATGAAGCGATGGCCGCGACTGCTGCGGCCACTGCGCACACCGAACAGTTCGGTGTCGACGACCGTCCCGCCGTGCAGCAGCACCAGCCAGTGCACCGGCCGCGCGAATGCGTAGCTGTGGGCACCCCAGCGCATCGGCTTGGGAATCGGCATCGCCGCGATCGCCTCGCGTAGCACGTCCGGCAGCAGCGCCGCCGTCGCCGCACCCGGCGTCACCGCGCGATGCACGAACCGCTCACCCTTGGCGTCGCTGGTCTTCTCGAGCGCGGTCCAGTCGATGCCGGCCTTCGCCGCGAACCCCTGCAACGCCTTCGTCGGATTGCCGTCGGCATCGAGCGCGATATTGAGATACGGGCCCAGTACTTCCGAGCGCTGCTCGGGCTGCTCGCTCGCGACACCCGGCAGCAGCACGGCGAGACGGCGCGGCGTGTACAGCGGCTTCGCGCCTGTGCGCTCGACTGCGACACCACGCTTGTCCAGCGCCGCGATCACGCCGTCGAAGAACGCCTGCGCCAGGCCGGGCAGGGCCTTGACCGGCAGTTCTTCGGTGCCGAGTTCGATGAGGAGGGGGTGCATGTCAGTCATGGCGATTCGATCCAGAAGAAATTCCCTTCTCCCGCTTGGGAGAAGGTGGCGCGCAGCGCCGGATGCGGGCGCTTTACAGGCGGATGCGCGAACAGCGCCCTCACCCCAACCCCTCTCCCGCAGGCGGGAGAGGGGCTCAAGCGGCTTCCGGAGCGCGCTTCAGCCCCGGAAACCCCAGTGCCTCGCGCTGCGCGTAATAGGCCTTGGCCACGCCCTGGGCCAGCGTGCGTACGCGCAGGATGTAGCGCTGGCGCTCGGTCACGCTGATCGCGCGGCGCGCATCGAGCATGTTGAAACTGTGGCTGGCTTTGGTGACCTGCTCGTAGGCCGGCAGCGGCAGGCCCAGCTCGACCAGCTTCAGTGCTTCGGCCTCGCATTCGTCGAAGCGGCGGAACAGCACGTCGACGTTCGCATGTTCGAAGTTGTAGGCGCTCTGCTCGACTTCGTTCTGGTGGTAGACGTCGCCATAGGTCACCGGCGTGCCGTCGGGACCGTGCGTCCACACCAGGTCGTAGACGTTGTCGCAGTTCTGCAGGTACATGCACAGGCGCTCGAGACCATAGGTGATCTCGCCGAGCACCGGCTTGCACTCGATGCCGCCGGCCTGCTGGAAGTAGGTGAATTGGGTGACTTCCATGCCGTTGAGCCAGACCTCCCAGCCCAGACCCCAGGCGCCGAGCGTCGGCGATTCCCAGTTGTCCTCGACCAGGCGCAGGTCGTGCACTTCGGGATCGATGCCGAGCGCCTTCAACGAGTCGAAATACAGCTCGACGATGTTGTCCGGGTTCGGCTTCATCGCCACCTGGTACTGGTAGTAGCGCTGCAGGCGATTGGGGTTGTCGCCGTAGCGGCCGTCGGTCGGGCGGCGGCTCGGCTGCACGTAGGCGGCGTTCCACGGCTCGGGGCCGAGCGCGCGCAGGAACGTGGCCGGATGGAAAGTCCCCGCGCCGACCTCGAGGTCCAGCGGCTGGATCAGCACGCAGCCCTGTCTGGCCCAGTAGGTGTTGAGCGTGAGGATCAGCTCCTGGAACGTCGGTCCGGTCATCGGAGAATCGCGTCTGCGGCGGCGCGCTAGTATAGCGGGCCGCATCGAGGCGCCCGCCGTACCGTGCGCCATGGAGGACCCGGCTTGAACGATCCGCGCATGCCGCAGTATCCGACCGGCCCACGTCCGCCTGCCGAATTCGGCGGACGTCTGCCGCCGGGCCGCCTGACCCTCGAACCCGTGATCGACGCGCTGCTGGCCGACGGCCTGCTGGCGCCGGTCGACGCCGACCGAGCACGTGTGGGCGGGCGCAACACGCGCGGTCTCGATGCGGTGCATCCGCTGGTGCTGCTCGCGAATCTCAAGCTGCCGTCGGCGCGCCGACCCGGCACCGAGCTCGGTCTCGAAGCGCTGACCGAATGGCTGGCGCAGGCCACGGGCCATGTCTATCTGCGCATCGATCCGACCAAGATCGCCGTCGGCGACGTCACCGACCTGTTCTCCCACGCCTACGCCAAGCGCCACCGCATCCTGCCGGTCGAGGTCACGCCCGACCGCGCGCGCATCGCGACCAGCGAACCGATGGCGCTCGACTGGCTGACCGACATCCAGCGGCTGCTGCGGCGCGAGATCGATCTGGTCATCGCCAATCCGCTCGACCTGCACCGCTACACGATGGAGTTCTTCGGCGTCACGCGTTCGATCCGCGGCGCCAAGGACGGTCGCGAAACCGGCAGCAATGCGCCGACGTTCGAGCAACTGGTCGAGCTGGGCCGCTCGGGTGACGTCAACGCCGACGACCACCACATCGTCCACATCGTCGACTGGCTGCTGCAGTACGCCTACGAGCAGCGCGCCTCCGACATCCATCTCGAACCGCGCCGTGACGTGGGCCGCGTGCGTTTCCGCATCGACGGCGTGCTGCACAAGGTGTTCGAGATGCCGCCGCCGGTGATGACCGCCGCCGTCAGCCGCATCAAGGTGCTCGGCCGCATGGATCTGGCCGAGCGCCGGCGCCCGCAGGACGGGCGCATCAAGACCCGCTCGCCGGGTGGACGCGAGGTGGAAATGCGTCTGTCGACGATGCCGACCGCCTTCGGCGAGAAGGTCGTGATGCGCATCTTCGATCCCGACACCGCGTTCAAGCCGATCGAACACCTCGGCTTCGATGCCGGCGAGGCGGCGGCGTGGAACGATCTCGTGCAGCGTCCACACGGCATCGTGCTGGTGACCGGCCCGACCGGTTCGGGCAAGACGACCACGCTGTACTCGACGCTGAAGAAGCTGGCGTCCGACGACGTCAACGTCTGCACGGTGGAAGATCCGATCGAAATGGTCTCGGTCGAACTCAACCAGATGCAGGTGCACAACGCGATCGACCTGACCTTCGCGCAAGGCGTGCGTACGCTGCTGCGTCAGGACCCGGACATCATCATGATCGGCGAGATCCGCGACCTCGACACCGCGCAGATGGCGGTGCAGGCCTCGCTGACCGGCCACCTGGTGCTCTCCACCCTGCACACCAACGATGCGCCGTCGGCGATCACCCGCCTGCTCGATCTCGGTCTGCCGCATTACCTGATCGCCTCCACGCTCAACGGCGTGCTGGCCCAGCGCCTCGTGCGCACGCTGTGCCGGCACTGCAAGCAACCGCAGCCGGTCGATCCCGAAGCCTGGCGCGCGCTGCTCGGCCCCGACAGCGACGTGCCGCCGCCGGAGACCGCGTGTGGCCCGGTCGGCTGTCTCGAGTGCCGCAACACCGGCTACTTCGGCCGCGTCGGCATCTACGAGCTGATGCCCGTGACGCCCGCGCTGCGCGCGAAGATCCAGCCGGACATGGCGCTGTCGGGTTTCAGCCGGACCGCGGTCGGCGAAGGCCTGCGCACGCTGCGCATGGCCGGCGCGGAAAAGGTCGCCCAGGGCGTGACCACGGTGGAAGAAGTGATGACGGTGCTGCCGCCGCGGGAGTAAGGGGTCTTTCGCTCTCTCGCGTGATTCGGCCCGAGCGCGATACGCGACTGTCTGGCCACCTCTCCCTCCGGGAAGAGGTCGACGCGCAAAGCGCGTCGGGTGAGGGCAGAGCAGTCGAAGCACGATCCCACACCAGCGCCCGCCCGTCCCGATCCGCTACGCTGCGCCGTCTTCCTCCACCGGCTGCCCTTGATGTCGTCCGACCGCCGCTTCCTGATCGTCGAAACCGGCCAGCCCGTGCCCTCGATGCGCCGCTACGGTGGCTTTCCGCACTGGATCCGCGTCGCTGCCGGTCTGTCGGAACACGATGTCACGGTGCGCGATGTCGAGCAGGGCGCCGAACTGCCATCCGCGGACGACCACCTCGGCGTCATCGTCACCGGCTCTGGCGCGATGGTCACCGACCGCGCCGAGTGGAGCGAGCGCACGGCCGCCTGGCTGCGCGACGCGGCGCACGCCGGCGTG
This sequence comes from Luteimonas sp. KH_071, assembly GCF_057838005.1. NCBI lineage: Bacteria > Pseudomonadati > Pseudomonadota > Gammaproteobacteria > Lysobacterales > Lysobacteraceae > Luteimonas > Luteimonas sp. KH_071. Next base: position 173,794 of record NZ_CM174458.1, read on the forward strand.
CCGATCTTCGGTATCTGCTACGGCCACCAGTTACTCGCCCATGCACTGGGCGGGGAGGTCGGTGAGAACCCGCGTGGTCGCGAGATGGGCACGTACGACATCCACATCACCGACGCAGCATCCGACGACCCGCTGTTCGCCGCCGGCGGCACCCGCTTCGCGTCCCAGACCACGCATCTGCAGAGCGTCCTGCGCCTGCCCGAGGGTGCGATCCTGCTGGCCCATTCCGTGCTCGAACCGCACCACGCGTTCCGCTGGGGTGATCGGGCCTGGGGTGTCCAGTTCCACCCGGAGTTCAGCGCCACCCACATGCGCGGCTACATCCGCGCGCGCTCGGGGCCGCTGTACCAGGAAGGTCTCGATCCGGTCGCGCTGGTCGCGGCGGTGCGCGCTGCGCCGGAGGCGCGGGCGGTGTTGCAGCGATTCGTGAGGTTGGCGGGCGCGCTGCCACGCGACTGAGTTTGGGTTCCGTCATGCCCGCGCAGGCGGGGCTGTCAACGGACGTATGTCCGGTCATCCAGGGACGTTGCTCTGCTTTGGGTTGCTCTGCTTTGCCGTTGCCGTTGCCATGCTCCTGCTCCTGCTCCTGCTTTTGACTTGAATCGAGCCGTAAAGCGAGCCGAGCATCGCAGGGCGGCGGGGTCGTAGAGCAGCCCATGTCTGAGCGCAGCGAGTTTGGGCTGCGTGCCCCGTCGACCGAGAAGCACAGGGGACCGCCGCGGCTGTATCGCGGCGGATCGCGTCCGGCGAAGACGGTTTTGCTTACTTTTGCCAAGACAAAAGTAAGCCGCGCGACAGCGCGGAGGCCCTGTCCTTGATCTTCGCTTATACGGTTGATCTTCTTTCCGGCAGAACATCAAGTCGCAAAGCAACGAGCGAAGAAGCGCAAGCGAGTGCAGGGCTTTCGCCCGCTGCGCGTGCGAGTCCCTTTTGGATGGACCCGAAAGGAACCAAAAGGTCCCTTCGCCGGACGCGAGCCGACGCGATGAAGCCGCGTCGGTCCCCTCCGCTCCTCACCTGACGCGGCACGCAGCCCAAACTCGCTGCGCTCAGACATGGGCTGCTCTTCGGCCACGCCAGGCTCCGGTGCTCGGCTCGCTTTACGGCTCGATTCAAGTCAAAGGCTGGAAGCCACAGCCACAGCCACAGCCACAGCCACAGCGAAAGCGAAGGCGAAAGCCAAAGTCAAAGCCGCTGTATGACCGGACATACGTCCGTTGACAGCCCCCCCTGCGTGGGAATGACGGCAACAGCGTCTTGCCCAGAGGCAGGCTGCCGGCGGACAGCCAAGCAGCGCCTCGAGCACGAACAGGCCGAGCGGCAGCCCGGAACCCCACACCGCCATCGCGGCTGAACACACAGCGCATCCCGGCGGCGTCTCCAATGCATGCGATACGATGACGCCCTTCGTGGCGCGCCCACGCGACAGACACCTGGAATACGGCGGAAATGACGACTCGGACGGTAGGAGCCGGCCACGGCTGGAAGTGGATCGTGCAGGGCGTCAACGTCGGTCGCGCCAATCCGCGCGCGGTGTACGGGGCGACGGCGATCGTGGCGTTGCTCGCGCTGATCCCGAACGTGCTCCAGGCGATCGCGCAGATCGCGTTCGAGCTTGATGCCAATACCCAGGTCATGCTGATCGGCGCGACATCGCTGGTGTCGATCGTCGTCTATCCGCTGCTGATCGCCGGCGTGCTGCACGTCATCGATGCGGCCGAGCACGGGCGTCCGGCGCAGCCGACCGATGTGTTCGCAGTGTTCACCGCCGGCAATGCCGGGCGCCTGATCGGCTTCGGCGTGCTGATGGGGGCGCTCTACATCGCGACGTTCTACGCGCTGGTCAGCGCGTTCGGCGACGGCGTGGTCGACTGGTACATGCAGGTGCTGACGATCAGCCAGGAAATGAGCGCGCAGACGGGCCCGGCGACGCCGCCGGATCTGCCGCTGCCGCCGGCCGGCATCGCGCCGCTGATGGCGCTGGCGATCTTCTTCGGCGTCTACTACGCCACCGTCTATGCGATCGGCCTCGGCCAGGTCGCGCTGGGCGACCGGCCGGTGTTGCAGGCGTTCACTGACGGTCTCGGCGGGGCGCTGCGCAATGTGTTGCCGGTGATCGTGGCCGCGGCGATCGCGATGGCGGGCGGTTTCGCGCTGATGCTGGCGTTCGCGATGGTGGTGACCCTCATCAGCGTGGTCGCCAGCCTCGTGCATCCCGGCCTCGCGGCGTTGCTGGTGTTGCCGCTGTATCTGGTCCTGCTGCTGATCCTCTACATCGTCATGTTCGGTGCGATGTACGCGATGTGGCGCGATGTCTGCGGTCCGCAGGACGATGCGTCACCGGGTGGCTCGACACCGGGCGCCGACGGTCGTAGCGACAACAGCCGCATCGAACTCTGACGCCGCGCCTGCGCGCCCGGTTCCGCGCCCTCACTCCGGCGTGGACGAGCATCCGGTGTTTCGAACTCCACTGAGCCGGGCACGCGCAGCGCGTTGCATGCGGGACTGAGGGCGCGCGCCTAGAACCCGAGCGTTGCGTCGAGTGCGGCGGCGAGGCTCCGGTCGATCCGGTGCATCAGCAGCGCGAGCAGCAGAAAGAACGCCGGTGGCTGCAGCACCAGCCACAGGCGTGCCGGCATCGGCATGGGGGATCCGGTACGTCGCACCACATGGGTGCCGGCGATCCGGTCGTGCAGGGTCTGATAGCGCGGTCCGCGCGCGGCCAGCAGATGACCGATATTGAGGCTCACCCACGACAGCAGGCCGGCCGCCGTGCGCAGGCCGGCGCGCACATAGCCCGGCGGCAGACCGTCGTCGTCGACCACCTGCAGGCCGAGCAGGCGCTTGCCCGGGGTCGCCTGCCAGCGCGAGCCCTCGAACGCGGTGAACCAGACCAGCGCGAGCAGCGCGAAGACGGCCATCGTGGGCAGGGTCAACGACGTGATCGCGAGCGTCAGTGCGGCGATCGCGACCTGCAGTGCGGGATCGGCCATCCAGGCCTGGAGCAGGGCAGCCGGCGACGCGGCGAGGTCGAGCGTCTGCTGCATCAGCGCGGCCATCGCCTGCGTCTGTGCGTCGATCGCGCGCGCGCAGGCCCCGAGAGCTTCGTACAGGCGCCGGTGCATCAGCGCGACCACCAGAAGTCCGATCGCCGCCGCATCCAGCGACCAGGCCGTGTACCGGCGCAGCAGTGGCGTGGGCGCGGAGACCGGCCGGCTCATGCGTCGTCGCGTACGGCGCCGGGTTTGGGCGCGAGCAGGCGCGCGGCGATGATGCCGGCCTCGTACAGCAGGCACATCGGGATGGCGAGCATCAGCTGCGAGACCACATCGGGCGGCGTGATGATCGCGGCCAGCACGAACACGCCGACGACCGCGTAACCGCGCGCCTCGCGCAGCTGGTCGGTGGTCACCCAGCCCAGCAGCACCAGGATCACCAGCGCGATCGGCAGCTCGAAGCTGAGGCCGAACGCCAGAAAGATCACCAGCACGAAATTCAGATAGGCGTTGATGTCGGTCATCATCGCCACGCCGTCGGGCGTCACCATCGTCAGGAAGGTGAACACCGACGGCAGCACGAAAAAGAACGCGAACGCGCAGCCGATGTAGAACAGCGCGACGGCGGACGCCAGCAGGGGCATCGCCAGGCGTTTTTCGCGCTTGTACAGGCCCGGCGCGACGAAGGCCCACGCCTGGTAGAGCAGCCACGGCATCGTCACCACCACCGCGGTGAAGAACGCCAGCTTCAGCGGCGCGAAGAACGGCGACGCCACTTCGATCGCGATCAGGTGGGCCCCGTCGGGCAGCTTGTCGAGCAACGGTTGCGCGAGCAGGCCGTAGAGCTTGTTCGCGAACGGCAGCAGGCACAGCAGCACGATGCCGGTGACCGCGACGCCGCGCATCAGGCGCATGCGCAGTTCGATGAGATGGTCGATCAGGCTGCCTTCGCCGCCGTCTTCGTCAGCGTGCAACGCCACGATCGGTCTCCTCGTCGGCAGTGGCCGCCGGCACCGGCGGACGTGTGGGATCGCCGGCGATGGCTTCGGGCGGCAGTGGCGGCTCGATCTGCACCGCAGGCTCGGGTACGGCATCGAGACTGCGGTGCGTCGCGGGCGGTTCGCTGGACATGCGCCGCGCCTGCGCGACCAGGTCGCCGGCCTCCTTGCGCACATCGTCGAGGCTGCTGCGGGCGTGCTGCTCGGCGTCGCGCATCTGGGTGCCCACGTCCGCGATCGAACGCTGGGCGTCGCGCACGCTGCGCTTGAGGTCCTCGGCGGCGAGTTCACGCTCGAGCTCGGACTTCACCGAGTACCACTGCGCGCGCGCGCGGCGGATCCAGAGACCGGCGAAGCGGGCCGCCTTGGGCAGCTTCTCGGGACCGAGCACGACCAGCGCGATCAACGCGATGATCATCAACTCGGCCGTGCCGATCCCGAACATCGACCGCGTCCCGCGTCAGCGCGGGGTGGTGTCGTCGTGGCGCGTCCTGTCGGCCTCGCGGCTCACGGGATCCTGCGAACGGTCGTCGAGACGCTCGGGCGTCTCGTCGTCGTGCATGCCTTTCTTGAAGCCTTTGACCGCTTCGCCAAGATCACGGCCGGCGCCGCGCAGCTTCTTGGTGCCGAAGACCAGCAGGACCACAACGAGAACGATGGCCCAATGCCAGATGCTGAAACTGCCCATGGCGCGATTCCGGGAGCTGCGGGTGGTCTGGCAGGATAACGCACCGCACCCGCACGCAACGTGCGGGTGCGCGCTGCACTTCAGTATTCGGGAAGCGGTTCGACGGTAGCCGGCTGGTCTTCGACGTTCTGGAAGCCCTGGGTCGACGGCTGCCCCTGCTGCGGCTGCACCGGCGCGGTCGTGGCTTCCGGAACGTTCTGGATCGCCGGCGTGTAGGCCGGCTGCTGCGCCTGACGCGCGACCGGGACCGCGGTACCGCCACGCGAGACGCGCGCGGTGGCGCTGGCTTCCTCCAGGCGATCGCGGAAATCCACGACCGCGCTCGACGGCGCCTGGCCCGGACGATTTTCCAGAATCGCGCGCGGCGTGGTGTTGCGCCCGTAGACGGCGATGTTGGCGTCGTCGTCGATCTGCAGCACCGCGCCATCGAGCGCGACGCCGGCGAACAGACCGCGTGCGCGTGACCACGACCAGATCTCGGCCTTGAGCTGGCCGTCGGTCAGCGCGGCGGCGTTGCGGCCCACCGGACCGGCCGCCACGCCGGCGTCGGCGCCGAGGGTGAACTTGCCGTTGACGATCGATTCCAGGCTGCGCTCGTTGCGGAACACCAGCACCACGTCGGAGGACTGCACGCCGGCCTGGAAGCCGATGCTGCCGCCGGTGATCTTGACGAAGGACGGGCTCGACCACGTGCCTTCGGGCGTCTTGACCGACATCAGGCCGTGGCCGCGACGGCCGCCGATGATCAGGCCGGCCTTGATGGTGTCGGGGATCACGACGATCGCCCGCGCCTCGTCCAGCAACTTGTCCGGAATGCCCGATTCGGGGATCGCCTGGATCTCGTTGAGCACGCGTACCGCGTTCTGGGCCCGGGCGTCCTCGGTCGGGCCGGCGACGGCGGGGCCTGCGACGCACGCGGTGGCGAGCGCGGCAACCAGCATGGTGTGGCGGAACGGACGGGTCATGGTGGCTCCGGGGCAAGGGCGCGAATCGGGCGGGCGACATGTGGCGCACGCAGAACGGATTCAGGCTAGTGACGGGGCAATGAATCGCACATGAGTTCTTCCGGCGTGCCGGAACGCTGCCATTGCGCGGTCGTGCCTGCCATTCTATGGAGATGTCCGAATCCCCTGCCTCCTCCGCCGCGCGCGACGCCGTCGTGCTCGTCAATCTCGGCACGCCCGACGCGCCCACGCCCAAGGCGGTACGCCGCTACCTCGCAGAGTTCCTGCACGACTATCGGGTGGTGGCGCTGACCCGCTGGCTGTGGTGCCCGATCCTGCACTTCGTGATCCTGCCGTTCCGCTCGCCGCGCGTGGCCAAGCTCTATGCCGGCGTGTGGATGGACGATGGTTCGCCGCTCGCCGTGCACACGGCGCGGCTGGCGGCTGCGGTGCAGACGGAAATGCCCGATGCCCAGGTGATCCACGCGATGCGCTACGGCAATCCTTCGTTGCGCGGCGTGCTGACGCGCCTGCGCGACGCGGGTCATGCGCGGGTGCAGGTGCTGCCGCTGTACCCGCAGTACTCGACGACGACGACGGCCTCGGTCCGCGATGTCGTCGACGAGGTCTTCGGCGCCGATGGCGTTGCGCGGATGCGCGACGACTATCACCTGGATGCAGACTGGGTCGAGGCCGTGGCCGCATCCATCCGTGCGCACTGGGAGACGCAGGGCCGCGGCGAGCATCTGCTGTTCTCCTTCCACGGCATTCCGCAGCGCCTGGCCGATGCCGGCGATCCGTACCCGCTGCAGTGCCGCGCGAGCGTCGACGCGATCGTGCAGGCGCTGGGGCTGGCGCCGGATGACGCGATGCTGACCTTCCAGTCGCGCTTCGGCCGCGAGCCCTGGCTGCAGCCCTATACCGACGAGACGCTGAAAGCCCTGGGCGGCGCGGGCATCCGCGTGATCGATGTCGTGTGTCCCGGTTTCGCGGTCGACTGTCTGGAAACGCTGGAGGAAATCGCGCTGCAGAACGCCGAGATCTTCCACGCCCACGGCGGCAAGGATCTGCGCTACATCCCCTGTCTCAACGACGCACCCGCGCATGCGCGCGCGCTGGCGGCATTGACGCGCCGCGATCTGGACGCGCCCGTATGAGCAGCGCCGCACCGGCGCAGCCGTTCGAAGTGGACATCGGCATCGGTACCGTGCGCGGGCTGCGCTTCGGCACCCTCGGCGCGCGCCGCGTGCTCGCGCTGCACGGTTGGCTCGACAATGCCGCGAGCTTCGTGCCGCTGGCTGCGCATCTCGAAGGCCTGGATCTCGTCGCGCCCGATCTACCCGGCCACGGTCGCAGCGCACACATGCCGCCGGGCACCGATTACACCTTCGTCGGCGCCGTGCACCAGGTGCTCGACATCGCCGATGCGCTGGGCTGGGACCGGTTCGCATTGCTGGGGCATTCGATGGGCGCGGGCATCGCCAGCCTCGTGGCGGCCGCAGTGCCTGAACGCATCGAACGTCTGGTCGCGATCGAAGCACTCGGCGCGCTGCCGGAAACCGAGCCGGAAACCGTGCCGCGCCTGCGCGAAGCAGTGGCCTCGTCGCGTGGACTGGGCACACGTCCGCTGCGTGTGTTCCCGGATCTCGACGCGCCGATCCGCGCGCGCGTGCGCGTCAACGAGCTGAGCGAACCCGTCGCGCGCCTGCTGGTCGAGCGTGGCGTGCAGGCGGTCGAAGGCGGCCATGTCTGGTGCAGCGACCCGCGCCTGACGATTCCCACCGCCGTGCGCATGACACCCGGCCAGGTCGACGCCCTGATCGCCGGCATCGAATGCCCCACGCGCGTGATCTACGCCGATCCGCCGCAGCCCTATCTGCCCGAGCCCGACCGGTCACGCCGCGCGCGTCTGCTCCCCGACGGTGATCTCACCGTCATCGCCGGCGGTCATCACCTGCACATGGAACAGCCTGCGGACGTCGCGGCTGCAATCGGCGATTTCCTGCTGCGCTGAGCCGGCTGCCGCGGCGCGCCCGCAACCAGGCGTGTCGTCCAGAGCCCCTCTCCCGATGGGGTGAGAAGGCAGGCTTGCGATCCACCGGCTCGCGTGCCGGCGACCGCCGGATTTTTAGAGCCCTGCCTTCAAAGCCGCGTGGTCCCGTCCTGCAACTGCAGGCTGACGATCACGCCTGCATCCTCCGACGGTTGCGCCGGCTGGTTCCGGTCGAACGCGAACAGCGCACTACGCCCATCCTTCTCGAACGCGAGGACCGCACTGTCGCCGCCGTGATGCGTGACGAGCCGGCGCTGCCAGCCATCGTGCTCCATCGCGCGGCGGGTTTCCTGCGACAGCGCCACCACCTCGCCTTCGGCGAGCAGGCTGATGATCTGCGTGCCCGGCATGTCGGTCAGCGTGTCGATCGCATAGCGCGCAGGCAGGTGCACGTCGCGCGGAAAATCCGCCGGCAGGGCAAGTGAGGTCGCACGTGGCGACACCGGCGTCGCCGTGACCCGGTCGCCCCGCGCGTCGAAGCGGATCGTCGTGCCCAGGGCCTCGCCGGGCTGGCGGCAGCCGGGCAGCAGGGCGAGGAGCAACAGGGCCAGGCTCGGGCGGACCATCGCGTTCTCCGGCGGCAATGGCCGCTCATCCGGGTCAACGTGAGCGCGGCGACGAAGCGGCCACCGGTCCGCGCGTCGCGCCGGCTCAGGTCAGCAGCGCGTGCAGGTCGGCCTTGAGGCGGCGTCCGCTGTCGCGGAAATAATCACGCGCGTCGCGCCACGCCGGGCAGCGCGCTTCGACTTCGCTCCAGAAGCGCGGCGAGTGATCGGCGTGGATCAGATGACACAGCTCATGCACCAGCACGTACTCGAACGCCGAGGGCGCGCCGAGGACCAGCGACAGGTCCAGGTTGAGCGTGCCGTCCGGCGCCAGCGAGCCCCACTGCGAGGACATCACCTTGAGGCAGATGCGCCGCGGCGTGCGCGGCAGGCCGGGCAGGTAGGCCGGCAGCCAGCGGCCGATGTCGGCGCGTGCCTGCGCTTCGTAGAACTCGCGCAGCGCGCGCTGCAGCGCGGCCGGGCCGGCGTGCTCGGGCGACACGAACGTCAGCGCGCCGTCGTCGTCGAGGCGCACATGACTGAAGCGGCCGCCCTCCCAGCGCAACGGATGCGGCGCGCCGCGCAACGGCAGATGCGTGGTGAGCCCACGCTGCAGCGGCCGCGCTTCGCCATGCGCCGCGATCTGCGCGGCCAGCCACGCGCGATGCTGCTGCAGGAAGGCATCGCCGGTGGCGAGGCTCGCACGCAGCGGCAGGGTCAACCGTGCCCCGCGCTCGCTGATGCTGAGGCGGATGCGCCGGGCACGCGGATCACGCACCCGCAACACTTCGATCCGCCGACCATCCTCGAGCGTCAGCTGGAGCGAGTCGCGCTGGATCGAACTGGGCTTGACGGAACGCGACAACAGGCGCGACAGGGACGGCATGCTCGGATTGTAGTGCGCGCGCAACGCGCGGTGTTTTCCTGTGGGAGCGCGCTCGCGCGCGATGGGCCCGGGCGTTGACGCCCCATCGCCTCCGAGCGCGCTCCCACGAGCGGCAGGATCACTCCGCCTTCGACAGCTTCAACGCACCTTCGAGCACCTTGAACAGGCGCTTGAACTCGCCGCGCATCAGCGCGAAGCGGGCATCGAGTTCGGCGCGCATGTCGTCGTTGTCGGTGTGTTCGAGCGAGTCCAGTGCGCCGTCGAGCAGCTTGAACTTGCGCACGATCAGATCCTCGCCGAGCACGAACGAGACGTGGTCGTCGAGGTTGAGCGCGAGCTTGGTCACCTGCTTGCCGGCATCGAGGTGGCGGGTGATCTCCTCGCACTGCAGGTCCTGACGCTGGCAGCGCACGATCGCGCCCTGGTCGGAGGGATCCTTGAGTTCGCATTCTTCGCCGAGCGTCAGGCCGTCGGGCAGCGGCTCGCCGGCGATCCAGCCGGTCATCACGCCGCGCGGCGAGACTTCGGCGTTGAGCGGCAGCGCGGGAAAGCTGCCCAGCGCGGTGCGGATGTTCGACACCAGGTTCTCCGCGCTCTTGCGGCTGGAGGAATTCACCGCGACCACGCCGTGCTCGAGATCGATCAGCGCATCGCTGCGCACCGGCTTCACGAACGCACGCGGCATCAGTTCCTGCAGCAGATCGTCCTTCATCTGCTTGCGCATCTTGCCGCCGGGCTTGCGGCCCTGCTTCTCTTCGAATTCCTCGATGCGGCGCGACAGCAGTTCATTGACCACCGGGCCAGGCAGGATCTTTTCCTCGCCACCGACGGTGACCCAGATGGTGTCCTCGATGCGATGCGCCATCACCTCGGCCTCGCGGCCCAGCGGCGAGACGAAACCGTGCGATGACATCTCCAGCGGACCGACCGGCTTGAGCGGGAATTCCGCCAGGCGTGCGTCGAGTTCCGACAGGTCGAGATTGGTGGGGAAGCGGAACAGGGTCAGATTGCGAAAGAACATGGGGCTGATGATTCCGTTGGAAGGGATAAGGACGCCGCACGCGAGCGGTGGGCGTCAGGAACGAAGTGGGGCAGTCGCGACGCGGTCGGGCAGTTGCAGTTGGGCGCGTCTGGTCACGGCGTGGACAGTGGTGTTCATGCCTCCCGCGCCACGGTGTCGGTCAAGGCGTCCTGCGGGTCGGGCAGATCGCCATCGGCGATGGGCGCAGACGCCTCCGCACCGAGCGCGCGGAAGTCGAACAATGCCGGATCGCTGAGCTGCGACGGACAGACATTACCCAGTGAACGCGCGATCGTTTCGATGCGGCCGGGCGTCTCACGCTCCCAGGCGTCCAGCATCTTCCGGACCTGTTTGCGCTGCAGGTTTTCCTGCGAGCCGCACAAGGTGCAGGGAATGATGGGGAACGCCTTGGCCTGCGCGTATGCGGCGATGTCGTCTTCGGCCGCATAGACCAGCGGGCGGATCACGACATGCTGGCCGTCGTCGCTGCGCAGCTTCGGCGGCATGCCGCCGAGTTTCGCGTGGAAGAACATGTTGAGGAAAAACGTTGCGACCAGATCGTCGCGGTGATGGCCCAGTGCGATCTTGGTGAAGCCGTGCTGCGTCGCGTGGTTGTACAGCGCGCCGCGGCGCAGGCGCGAGCACAGCGAACACATCGTCTTGCCTGCCGGGATCACCCGGCTGACGACCGAATAGGTGTCCTGCTCGATGATGTGGAAGTCGACGCCGCGCGAGGTCAGATAGTCCGGCAGCACATGCGCGGGAAATCCGGGCTGCTTCTGGTCCAGGTTCACCGCGGTGATCGAGAACGCCACCGGCGCCTTCGATTGCAGCTGCAGCAGGATGTCGAGCAGGGTGTAGCTGTCCTTGCCGCCCGACAGGCACACCATCACCCGGTCGCCGTCCTCGATCATGCCGAAGTCGGCGATCGCGCGGCCCACCTGATGCCGCAGCCGCTTGCCCAGCGCGTGCACGGTCTGCGCGCCACGGCGTGGAGCGCGCACATGCGGCAGCGGTTCGTGCAGGGGCAGGACGATACTCATCGCGCCAGTTTACCGGGCGCGGGTTCGGGCGTTGCCGCAACATGCCTGCGACCGCGCGCCAACACGCGCTGTGCAAGGCTGCGACGCCATTCCAGTTGAACGGAGAGCGCCATGTCGCGCATCGTCATCATCGGCGGCCACGGCCGCGTCGCCCTGCAGCTGGCCAATCGCCTCACCGGGCGCGGGCATACCGTGACCGCATTGTTCCGCAATGCCGCCCATCGCGATGCCGTCGCTGCGACGGGCGCGACGCCGGTCGTGTTCGACATCGAACACGCGGAGACGGACGCCATCGCCGGACAGCTCGCCGGGCATGATGCCGTCGTCTGGTCCGCCGGTGCGGGCGGCGGCGATCCCGCGCGCACGTATGCGATCGACCGCGATGCGGCGATCCGGTCGATCGATGCGGCGGCCCTTGCTGGCGTACGGCGCTATGTGATGGTGTCCTACCTCGGCGCCGGTTTCGACCACGGCATCGCGCCCGACGACGGCTTCTTCGCCTACGCGCAGGCCAAGGCCGCTGCAGATGCGCATCTGCGCGCCAGCGCACTGGACTGGACCATCCTCGGGCCGGGCCTGCTGACCGACGCCGCCGGCACTGGACGCGTCACCGATGGCCGCACCGCCGATAGCGGCACGCCGGTCTCGCGCGGAAATGTGGCCGCGGTTGCGGCCATCGTGCTGGAGACACCTGGCACCGTGGGCCGCACGCTGGATTTCGTCGACGGCGATACGCCGATCGAAGCCTTCGTCGGCGCGCGCTGATCGCGGGCGCGTGGTGTTGGACGAAGTGGAGCGCGGGCGCAGGTGCCGCACACGCGACATCGTCGATCGATCCCGGCGTTAATGCGTCGGTGAGGCGCGCGGTCGTAGACTGCACACCGATTTCGCGACTGCCCGCTGCAGCACGCGCTGTCGCAAGGAATTCTCCGGGAGCGCAATGACGTGAAGTACTGAGCCGACATCGAGTCCGACGACCCACACGGGTCGCGTCCCCATGTCCGCGAGGTCTTCCATGTCCGTGCCCGTCTCTCCGACGCCGTCCGCGTCGCTGTCTGTCTCTTCCGTCGTCCCCGCGCTGCGCGCCCGTGGCCTGTCCGCCGCGCGCGACGACGGCAGCGTGCTCTATGACGCTCTCTCGCTGGTGCTGCACGACGGCCCCAGTGCCCTGGTCGGCGCCAATGGCGTGGGCAAGTCCACGCTGCTCCGGCAACTGGCGGAGGGCGCGCGCGCGGGCACGATCGAGGTGGCCGGCGGTCTGCATCTTCTGACGCAGCATCCGGGTCCACTGCCTGCCCGCGTGGTCGATCTGCTGGGTCTCGGCGCGCGTTTCGACGCGCTGCAACGACTGCTGGCCGGTGATGGCGACGCGGCCGATGCTGCCTGTGTCGACGACGACTGGACACTCGAAGCGCGCCTGCATGCCGCATTCGAAGCGTTGGGGTTCCAGGATCTCGCGCCGACATCCGATCCTTCGCGCCTCTCGGGCGGCCAGGTCCAGCAGCTGCGTCTGCTCGCGGCGTCGTGGCGCGATGCGCGTGTACTGCTGCTCGACGAACCCAGCACCTTCCTCGACAGCGATGTGTCCACGCACTGGTGCCGGCACTTCCTGCAGCGCGCCGGCGTCACCATGGTCGTCACGCACGACCCTGTCTGGCTGCGCGTGATGCCGCGACTGGTCGAGCTGCGTCCGGACGGACTGCACTGGATCGAGGGTGGACTCGATGCCTGGCGCGCGACGCGCGAGATGGCGCGTCGGCAGGCCGAAGGCGCGCTCGCACAGGCGCGGACCGACCGCGCACTTGCACAGCGCGCGGTCGGACGCGAACACCAGCGACTCGACCAGCGTCAGGCGCGCGGTCGGCGGATGCGCGAAGACAGCAACCAGTCGCCGCTGCTGCTTGACCAGGCCAAGGGCAATGCCGAGCGCCACGCCGGGCGTGCCCGCGGCGCCCTGGCACAGCGTCTCGCCGACGGCGAAACCGCGGTCCGGGACGCGTTCGCCGCGATCGATGCCACGCCAGCGCCCGCGTTCGTCGATGCCGGTGTCGTGTTGCCTGGCGCCCGCAGAGTGCTGCGATTCACTGGCGCGCATCCCCTGGCCGACGCGCCGGTCGAAGCCCTGACATGGGATGCGTTCGGCCCGGTGCGGATCGGGCTCGAAGGTCGCAACGGCAGCGGCAAGAGCACGTTGCTGCGCGCGCTGCGTGGCGAGGCGGGGCTCGCCAGCGGCACGGTCGACGCCTGCGTGCCGGTGCAGTCACTCGACCAGATGCTCGCGACCTTGCCCGAAGCAATGCCGGCGCTCGACTGGCTGGCCGCGCGCATGCAGGCGGATGCGCTGGACGTGCCCGCAACGCGACTCGCTCTGCTCGGCCTCGCCGGCGCAAGGGCCCGCCAGCCGCTGGGTCTGCTGTCGGGCGGCGAACGCATGCGCGTCGCCCTCGCGGCTGCGGCGTGGGCGCAGCCGGCCGCTCCATTGCTGCTGCTCGACGAACCGGCGAGCCATCTTGATCTCGACAGCGTCGACGCGCTGGTCGCCCTGTTGCGGAGCTGGCCCGGTGCCTTGCTCGTCGTCAGTCACGACCCCGCGCTGCTCGATGCGCTGGCGTTGACCCACCGCCTGCACCTCGACACTGAGCGCCTCCATCTGGAAGCCGTCGATCCCTGAGCTACAAGACGCGACCACAGGATGGGTAGAACGCTGCGAAACCCATCTTGCGGCCTGGCGCGCAGAACCTTCAGACGCCTCGCCCCCGGAATGAGAACAGGCGCCTTCCGGCGCCTGTCTTCTCACACCTGCATCAAGCCGAACGCAGCCGCCTCAAGGCACCCACACCAGATTGCGCGTATTGGGATCGGTGGTGATCTCACGCACCCGACCGCTGCCGTCGAACTGCACCTGGAACTCGGCGAAGCTGCTCATCCAGTAACGCCACAGCTCCGCGTCGAGATCCGGGTTCTCGCTGCTGATCGGATAGCCCAGTGACATCAGCACCTGCTCGCGGGTCATGCCGGGCGTGATCTTCGCGCGCTTGATCGCCTCCTGGATCTTGGCCGGATACGTGGCAATCTTCGCTGCCGGATCCTCGGTCACCACGTAGCGCTTCGCGAAGTCGGGCAGGGCGATGTCGCGGCTGTAGTCATTGCCGATCGACTGCTTCGCGCCGTCGATGCGCACGTTGACGCGGTGGCGGCCATAGCCGGTCACGCTGGTCGGCGTGCCGACCGGAATCACTCGCTTGCCGTTCTCGGCGTAGTTGCTGTCGCTGATCCAGCTGCCGTCGCTGCGCAGGTTGCAGCACAGATAGCCGTCGTACTTCTCCTGTGCGGAACTCTGTGCGGTGGCCGCGAGCGCGGCAAGGGCGAGCAGCGACGCGGCGATGCGCGCAGGTGCGCGGCGATTCGATCGTAGGGACATCCTGGTTCCTTGGCGAAGCGGCCGGGGCTGCCGCGGATGGACAGCACGCGGCCTCCGCCGTCGTCGCGCCGGTCCCCGTTCGGCGCAGCGCATTGTTGCAGCGGCCCCGCGCCGCGCCAAGCACCCGGGCGGTCGCAATGTTGCGATAAGCTGCACGGATGTCGAACGACACGCCCGACATCGAAGAGACCCGGAGCGCGCTGCTGATGCGGCTGCGCGCCGAGCATCGCGATCTCGACCGCACCATTTCCGAACTGCAGGCCACGCCAGCGCCCGAAGCGCTGGCGATGCAGCGCATGAAGAAGCGCAAGCTGCAGCTCAAGGACTGCATCGCCCGGCTGGAGTCGGACCTGATTCCTGACGAGCCGGCATAAGCCGACTGTGTGGCTGAGCGCCTGTGCGACCGTGGTGTCGAGGACGCCATCATCTGATCGCGCCGTTGACCCCGCTTCCGACCGGACGCCATGTCTCCCGATCGGGTCCGGTTGATTCGCACGGGATACGGTCCCAGCCACTACGCGCGCTCAGTCCTCCGGCAATGCCACCAGGTTCGTCAGCGGTACCCAGCCCGATTGGGAACCGTCCACAGCGCAGGCCCATAGCCATCCGTTGAGCGCCCGCGTACCTGTCAGCACGTCGCCGATGCGTACGTCCAGCTCGCGCGCGGTATAGGCCTCACGCGATCGGGCGCTCCCATCCGGGACCCGTTCGATGACCTGTGCCGGCACCCAACCGCCCTTCTGCCCGGGTGCTTCGCAGAACCACCAGTCTTCCCAGCCTTCAGGGCCCGCGTAGCGTTCGCCCACAGCCAGTGGCGCACCTGCGGGGAAGGTGATCGGCTCGGGATATTCACTCGTATGGCCGGCCACCACGCGCCAGCGTCGTGCTGCAGCGGTGGACGGATCACGCATCGCCGGTTGCTCGTGCAGCGCGACTGGCAGCAGCCCCGGACGCACGCTTGGAAGCATCGCAGTCCACACGGTCGAGGTCGGCTCGATTCATGCCTGCACCCGACGAGCCGCTTTCACTCGGCGATGGCGACCGCCGGCTCCGCGGGCTTCACCGCTTCCGGGCTCACCTTCTCGATCGAGTGCCGCAGTTCGCGGCCGAGAATGACCTTGGCGTCTTTGGCCCAGTTGGCGAGGCGGTCGTCGAAGACGAGTTTGCTGTTGCCGTCGAGTTTGACGAGGCCGAGTTCGCGGAGTTTCTGGATGAAGCCGCGGAACAGGGATTTGTCGAAGAACTCGGGGGCCGCCGGCGCGTACAGCAGCGACAGGCGCTGGGCGGCGAGCTGGCAGAGGCTTTCCAGTTCGCCGGCGCCAAGCGTGCCGGGGCCGTTCTTGGCCAGCACGGAAATCGCGATGTAGTAGCGCTCGAAGGCCTGCTGCAGCGGGTGGCTCAGTGCACGCAGGCGGAAGACCTCATCGGATTGGCCGGCGTTGCGGGCGTAGATGCCGTCGTCCTCGTCGCTGACGCGCTCGAGCAGCGCTTCGCGCTCGAAGGTTTCCAGCGTCAGCGCGATGCGCTCGGCGAAGGTGTCCTCGTCCCACGGCAGGTACAGCTCGGCCTGCAGGAAGGGATACATCGTGCGGCCCAGACGCAGCAGCGTCTGGCGGCTCATGCGGCGGTTGTGCAGGAAGCAGCACGCGATCCAGGCCGAGGCGGTGAACAGGTGCAGCACGTTGTTGCGGAAGTAGGTCAGCAGCACCGACTTCTCGTCGTCGACGCGGAACACGTCGCCGAGCGGATGCGCGACGCGCTCGAGCACGCCGATCTCCTCACCATGCGCGACGATTTCCTGCGGCGTATGCGGGGTGACCGTGACGCGATCCGAATACGGCACGTCGACCAGCAACTGCTTGGACAAGGTGATCTGCGCGAGCAGGTCGGCTTCGCCCATCGCGTGCTTCGGCGTCGACAGCAGGGCGAGCGCCAGCAGGTTGATCGGATTGACGTCGGCCGCGCGGTTGATGTTGACGTTGATCTTCTGCGCGATCACATCGACCGTACGCGACAGCCACTCGGGTCGCTCGCTGTCGGCGACCGCATTGCCGTCCCAGCCGGTCGCGTGCTCGGCGAGCACATCGGCCAGCGCGATCGGCTCGCCGAAGTTCACCACCACCTGGCCGTAGTTGGAACGCAGCACCTGCGGAATGCTCCACAGCAGCTGCCAGATCGATTCCTTCTTCTTGCTCTTGCCCGACAGCTCGTCGAGATAGCTGCCGCCCTCCATCAGCTTTTCATAGCCGACATAGATTGGCTGGAACAGCACCGGGCGGGTGGGTTGGCGCAGGAACGCGCGCAGCGTCATCGACACCATGCCGCCCTTGGGGGCGAGCAGGCGTCCGGTGCGCGAACGTCCGCCCTCGACGAAGTACTCGATCGAATAGCCGCCGGCGACGAGCTGGGCGACGTACTCGGCCAGCACCGTCGAATACAGCGCATTGCCGCGGATCGAGCGGCGGATGAAGAACGCCCCGCCTTTGCGCAGGATCGTGCCGATGACCGGCAGGTTGAGATTGATGCCGGCGACGATGTGCGGCGGCACGATGCCGCGGTTGTAGAGCAGATAGCTCAACAACAGGTAATCCATGTGGCTGCGGTGGCTGGGCACGTAGACGATTTCGTGCCCGGGCGCGGCGGCCTTCAGCGTGTCGATGTGGTGCACCAGCACGCCGCGGAAGATGCGGTTCCACACGGTGGTGAGCAGGTAGCTCGCCGAGCGCACGACCGGGTGCGAGTAGTCGGCCGCGATCTCGTAGGCGTAGGCGTGGGCCTTCTTCCACGCGTCTTCGGGCTTGCTGTTGTCGCGACGCGCCTGGTCGGCGATCGCATCCTTGACCGCGGGGGAGGCCAGCACCTTGTCGACCAGCAGGCGGCGGGTCGAGAGATCCGGGCCGATGATCGCTTCGCGCATGCGATTGAAGTGGGTACGCAGCACGCGCGAAAGCTTGCGTACCGTGCGCTCGGGATCGAGACCTTCGGCGAGCAGCGGGCGCACGTCGACCGGCTCGGCGAAGCGCACCAGGGTGTCGCGGCCGTTGAGCAGGATCGCCAGCAGGCGCCGGAAACGACCGACGATGGTCCAGTTCTCGGAGAACAGCACCGCGAACCAGCCGTTGTTCTTGTCCGGCGAGCGGCCGACGAAGATCGAGACCGGCACGACCTGCACGTCGAGTGCTTGATCGCGGCGATGTGCTTCGAGCAGGCGCGCCAGCGATTCGGAGTGCGTCGCTTTCGATTGTGGCTGGCCGGTGGCCATCGCCAGGGCGCCGCCGGCGTTGCGCCGCGACAGCGCGACATAGGCGCGCTTGCGGCCGAGTGGATCGCCAGGCAGCGGCTGCAGCGGCGAGGGCAGACCGGCCTCGCGACACGCGCGCTCGAGGATCAGCGCGTTCGACAGGCCGTAGTCCTCGAGCACGTAGCAGACCGGGCGGTGGTCGACCAGCGTTTCCGGGGTCTGCGGCTCCACCTTCAGCCCGATCCACGGACGCATCAGCCAACCCAGCAGACTCGCCCACCACGGGCGGCGCATCGCGCGCCGCGGCGCGGCCAGCGGCACCGGCAAGGCCACCGTTGCGAGCGAGGCAGCGGTCGGTGCGTCTTCCGCGGGTGTCGCATCGCGCGCGGACGTCGCGGCGTCCTCCGCGCGCGGGAGATCCGTCGCGGGCGAAGACGCGGCGTCGGCCGGGCGCTGGTCGGGGCGCCCGGTGGTGTCGCCGTCCGGGAACTCGAGGGTCGGTTGGTCAGGCATCGTCGGCATTATGCCCAAGCGGCCCGTCCGGACCGCACCCGCCGGTGGTCACTCAAGGGTCCGCCGGTGCGGCAGTGGCAGGCGCCGCCGCGGCCTGACGGGCGTGCGCCAGGAAATCGCTGACGTACCAGCGCCCGTCATGGCGTTCGACGGCGATCAGCGTATCGACCGGCTGGCCGGCCAGCGAATAGCGCATGCGCACCCGCGCGGTGTCGCCGGTCTGGCTGTCCAGCGTCGCTGCGACGCTATCGAAGGTCTGGTCCAGGTCCAGACCATAGGCGGCCAGCCGCAGCTTGCCGGCGTTGAACAGGGGCGACAGCCGGGTCAGCCCGCCCTGAATGCCGGCGGCGCCGAGGGCGGCGTCGCTGGCGAGTCCGCCTTCTTTCGCGGCGGCCACCAGCGCGGCGATCGTGTCCCGTGCGCGCGTGCGGTCGGCCAGCGGCGCGGCATTGGCCCATTCGCTGGCCGCGGCGATCAGCTGGGTGTAATGCGCACGCTCGTCCTCGCTGAAGTCGCCGCCCTGCTCCAGATACTGGATGGCGAACCCGCCCAGGCCGACCGCGGCAGAGCGCATCTCACGCTCGGCCCCGGCGAACTGCCGGTTGAAGGTCTGCAGCAGCACGCGCTCCGCCTGCGGGGCGCTCAGCGCCGCGAGCACCGATGGCAGTTGGGCGGACAACGGCAGTTCGTCGAGCGGCCAGCGGGTGCGGCCGGCGCGCCAGGCGGCGTCGAGTTCGGGCAGCAGCTCCGGCGTGGCCGCGTCCCGCGCGAATGCCGCCAGGTCACCGGCACGCAGATGCGCCGTGAGCAGGGTCACCGCTTCCACCGGTGTCGCCGCACCGACGGCCGGTGCCGCCTCGGCCGCCTCTTCGCGCTGGCAGGCGGCCAGCCACAGCATCAGCGGCAGCAGCAGCGTGACGGCGCGGGCGCGGCGTCGTCGACAGCGCGCGTCGGGCGAGCGGGCGGGGAGGGACATGCGATGGATTCCTGTGAAGCCGGACATCCCATCTTGCAAGCCGGTCGATGACCGGACAAGCGTTGTCACAGGTCGCGCAGCACCCAGCCGTGCGGCGTGTCGGTGGCGCGGGCATCGAGCGCGGCCTGGGCGATCTCGTCCGGGCTGCGGCCGGCCTTCCAGGCAGTCGCGATCGCCGCCAGCCGCTCGCGGGTCGCACGGGTGTAGGCGCCCTCGAGCTCGTTCTGCGCGTCGACGGCCAGCTTCTGCGGATACAGCGTGCGTGCGTCTTCGGACTGGTTCAGCAGCGCGATCATGCGCGACAGGCTGGTATGGAAGGTCTCGGCCGACAGCGCCGTGCGCTGGGTGCGCTGCAGGTGCCAGACGGTGAGGTATTCCACCGGTCCCAGCATCCGGCGCGGTGTGCCGCCGAAGAACTGGCCCGAAAAATCGCTGGCCGAGACCGGCGCAGCGCTGTCGGGCAGGCGGGTCGCGCCCCAGGAACTCAGCGCGCCGCCGGGCAGATCCATGCGCCGCAGCGCGGCGCCGATGGTATCGGCCAGCAGCCGCTGTGCCCGGGTGTCGTCGCTTTCCGCCACCACGCCCAGCAGGCGCAGGAACACCGGATAGCGGTCTTCTCCGAGCCGACGCACCAGCCGCTTGAGCACGGTCAGGCGGTACTCGGGATCGGCGTGCGCCGCCAGCGCCGACACCATGCGATCGGCGGCGGCGCGCAGCGATTGCGCGGAAGGCACGGCATTCATTGTGGGAGCGGCGTCGGGCACAGGAGTCGAGGCGCCCGGACTTTAACCCAGCCTGCTGGCCGGGCCTGCGCAAACAGATCAGCCCAGCGCGTCGAGGATCGCGTCGGTGGCCTGATCCGCCGCCTGCGACAGGTCGATCGCGGACAGGCGTGCTTCGAAGGCCAGATCACCGGGCAACTGGCGATTACCGGCTGCAACGCCATCCCAAGCGGCGACATTGAGTACATCCTCACCCGGATCAGCCTGCGGCCCGCGCGCGGTGTCCGCATAGCCCCCGTCCGGCAGCGCAAGCCCTGAATCCGGCTGCTGGCGCAGATCGTCGAACGCGACATGCCCACCCAACCGATCGAGGCTGGCGGCATTGAAACTGACGTCGGACGGAATGCTGCTCATCGGAACGGAGGCCTGAAAACCCTTGGGGGACTGGACCGCTTCTGCGGCGATGGCGGGACTGTAACGCCGGTGCCATGGAACGGCTATCTCGGGCTGTCCCTAGGGTGCCGACAAATCCGCGCGGGCCGGGCCCTGCGGCTGAATACCGGTTCGACAGGGACGCCCGCAGCCACGTCTTCCTCGTGCCTGTGTGCGTCGTGCGGTTCGAACAGACGCGTCACTGACGCGTGCTAGCCTCGGGCCAGACGCGCGACACCGCGCGCATGCGATCGATCGGAGTGCGGATGGCCGAAGAGAACGAGGGCGCCGACAAAACCGAAAAACCGACCAGCAAGAAGCTCAAGGACGCGCGCAAGGACGCCAACGTCGCCAAGAGCCGGGAGCTGACCAGCACCGTGCTCATCATGGGCTGGCTGGCCGGTGGCTGGATGCTGATGGGGTACATGTTCAGGCGGATCAGCGGCCTGTTCGATCAGAGCCTGCACGTCATGAACCAGCCGTTCGACATCGCGCTGCGGACGATCGGACCGCTGGCGGCGCAGACGCTGCTGGCGGTCACGCTGCCGCTGCTGCTGCTCGCGGTGTTGCTCGCGCTGATCGTCGAGTTCCTGCAGGTCGGCCCGGTCCTGTCGATGAAGAAGGTGACGCCGGACCTGTCGAAGATGAACCCGGTCAGCGGCATCAAGAAGATGTTCTCGATGGACAACCTCGTCGAGCTGATCAAGAGCATTCTCAAAAGCGTCGCGCTGCTGACCATCGGCGGATTCGTGTTGTGGGGCATGTTGCCCAGCCTGCTGCACCTGCCGTTCGCGCAGCCGCCCGCCATCGGCAGCGCCATCTGGCATGCGCTCAAATGGATCGGCATCTGGACGATCTTCGTGTTCTTCTTCGTGTCCGCGGTCGACGCTGCGTACCAGAAGTACTCCTACATGAAGAAGCTGCGCATGAGCCGCCGCGACATCAAGCAGGAGGTCAAGGAGAACGAAGGCGACCCCTATGTGAAGCAACGGCGCAAGCAGTTGCACCAGGAGTGGTCGCAACAGAACATGCTCAACGCCGTTCGAGGATCGAATGTCATCGTGACCAATCCCACCCACATTGCCGTCGCCCTGCAGTACGAACAGGGCGACGACTTGCCGCTCGTCGTCGCGAAGGGCGAAGGCCACGTCGCCGAAGAGATCAAGCGCGTCGCCGAGGAAGCCGGCGTGCCGATCCTGGAAAACGTCCCGCTCGCCCGCGGGCTCAATGCGCGCGTCGAGATCGACGACTACATCAGCGACGATTTCTTCGAAGCCGTGGCGCAGGTGCTGTACTGGGCCGAAGGCGTGCGCATGGGCGAACATCGCCCGGAGCCGCCGGAATTCGACCCGCCGCCGGACATGCGCGAGGAGATCGGCCTGGCTGATCCCGAAGCGTTGCCGCCGCCGCTGGTAGAAGATCCGTCGGTGACGGTGCGGTTCGAGGATCCGCGGGATCCAATGCGATAAAAATGTGTTGCGGCGCTGAGGCGCCGCTTTTCCTTTTCAGCTCTTTCCGGGCGCGCCCGGCACGCGTTGCTGCGGGATTTTCGCTTTTTGCGGCTGCTTCGGCCATTAGCCTTTGTCTTTGTCTTTGTCTTTGTCTTTGTCCTTGCCCTTGCCCTTGCCTTTGCCTTTGCCGTTGCCTTTGTTTTTGTCTTTGACTTCGCTTTTGCTCGTGCTTTTGATTTGAATCGAGCCGTAGAGCGAGCCGAGCACCGGAGCCTGGCGTGGCCGAAGAGCAGCCCATGTCTGAGCGCAGCGAGTTTGGGCTGCGTGCCGCGTCAGGCGAGGAGCGGAGGGTACCGATGCGGCTGTATCGCATCGGCTCGCGTCCGGCGAAGGGACCTTTTGGTTCCTTTTGGGTCCATCCAAAAGGGACTCGCACGCGCAGCGGGCGAAAGCCCTGCACTTGCTTGCGCTCGTCGCTTTGCGACTCTGATCTTCCGGACAAAAACTATGGATCGAACGCGGGAGCAAAGATCAAAGACAGGGCTTCCGCGCTGTCGCGCGGCTTACTTTTGTCTTGGCAAAAGTAAGCAAAACCGTCTTCGCCGGACGCGATCCGCCGCGATACAGCCGCGGCGGTCCCCTGCGCTTCTCGGGCGACGGGGCACATTGGGACCTTCACGGTTCCGCAGCCCAAACTCGCTGCGCTCAGACATGGGCTGCTCTTCGACCCCGCCGCCCTGCGATGCTCGGCTCGCTTTACGGCTCGGTTCAAGTCAAAAGCTGAAAGCCAAAGCCAAAGCCAAAGCCAAAGCCAAAGCCAAAGCCAAAGCCAAAGCCGAAGCCGAAGCCGAAGCCGAAGCCGAAGCAAAGTTCAGAGCCAGAGCTCACGTCAGAACCGAAGCTCAGCGCACGTGCGCACGCGCGCGCGTCGAAGCGTCGGCGCCTACGTCGCACTGAACGCGTGCTTGAGCGCCTCGATCAAACCACTGTTGTCGACCAGCCGCGTCATCACGATCTCCACGAACACCCCGATCATCAACAGCATGATCGCCGTCGCCAGCCACGCCTTGATCGGCATCGTCAGCGCGAACACGTTGAGCTGCGGGGCATAGCGGTTGACCAGGCCGAAGGACAGGTCGATCACGAGCAGGATCACCATGGCTGGCGCTGCGATCAGCAGCATCGCGGTCATCAGATAGCCGAACTGCCCCACGAACAACGCCATCCCGCTCATGCGTAGATCGGGGAAGAAACTCATCACGGGCCAGACCGTGTAACTCGTCATCAGCAGATCGAGGAACACGATGAAGGCGCCACTGGCCATGAACAGCCAGGTCGAGAACTGCGACAGGAACTCGCCGTGCAGGGAGGTCTGGTGGCCCTGGATCGGATCGAAGATCTGCGCCATCGACATGCCGACCTGGGTGTCGATGATCACGCCGGCCGAGCTGATCGCCCAGAACACGATGCCGTAGCAGAACCCGATCGAGATGCCGATGAAGGTTTCCTTGAGCACGATCAACGACCAGTGCGAGGTGCCCGCCGCTTCGATCAATGGCGCGCCCGCGAGCGCGATCGGGATCGCGACGATCGCCAGGCTCACCATGAAACTGTTGCGCACCATCGCCGGCACCGTTTCGGTGGTCAGCAGGGGCAGCATCAGGAAGGCGCCGGCGATGCGCGGCAGCGTCAGTGCCAGCGCCAGCATCGGGTTCGTGCCGAAGTCCATCAGCGTCGAACGAGGCCGGGGAAATCGATGAAGATGCGGTCGGCGAACACATACAACGTGCCGCCCATCAGCGAGGCGGTGACGAACAGCGTGATCACGACGGCCAGGAATTTCAGCGCGTAGGGGAACGTCTGCTCCTGCAACTGTGTGGCGGCCTGCAGGAACGCGACGACAAGACCAATCAGCGCCGCTGCCGCCACCGGCGGGCCCGACAGCAGCAGCACCAGCCACAGCGCTTCCTTGGTGAATTCCAGCACGTCGCTCATGTGGTCACTCCATAAGTGAGCACGAGGCCGTGCACGAGCTTCGCCCAACCGTCGATCAGCACGAACAACAGCAGCTTGAACGGCAGCGAGACCGTCGTCGGCGACAGCATCATCATGCCGAGCGCGAGCAGGATGTTGGCGACCACCAGATCGATGATCAGGAACGGCAGGAAGATCAGAAAGCCGATCTGGAACGCGGCGGTGAGCTCGCTGACGGTGAAGGCCGGCACGATGACGATGAAGTCGTCGGGCGTCAGGCCGTCGCGGCGCTCGGGCGGCAGCATGCGCTGCACGCTGCGCAGGAAGAACGCGCGTTCGGAATCACTGGAGTGCTGGATCAGGAAGGTGCGCAGCGGTTCCTTGCCGGCGTCGATCATCAGCAGCATGCGATTGGTGTCGAAGTTGCCGCCTGCCGCCGCCGGCGCGGCGCCGCCTGTGCCGGGACTGCCACCGGTGACTTCTTCGGCGAGGCCGCCTGGCTGCTCGGCTGGCGCGTCATCACGCGGATCGTTGCTCGAGCCCCCACGCACGCTGGAGAACATTGGATCGACGCTTTCCGGCGTGCCCTGGGCCTGCGCTTCCGCGGCGAGCGCATCGGCAGCGGCCGGGCTGGTCGGCGCCGACGGCGCATCGGTCTCTGCTGGCGTCGGCGTGGACGCGGGACGCACATCGATCGGTCGGCCTTCGCGGATCGCCTGTTGTTCCGCGCGCGCCTCGATCTGGCGTTGCACCGAAGCCGGCGGCGGACGACCTTCCAGGCGCGCATTGACCGCGTCCTGGACGTCGAGGATCACCGGATACATGACATAGATCGACAGCACGATCGCCAGGCCGTTGATGACCACGTTCGGCGGCACCTGCTGCAAGCCGAGCGCGTTGCGCAGCAGGCTCAGCACCACGACGATCTTGGTGAACGAGGTGACCATCACCGCCACGAACGGGGCCAGCGCGAGGCTGACCACCGTCACCAGGACGAGGGCGGGTGAGAACGTGCTGAAATCCATGCCTCAGCTCCACGACAGCAGGCGGACGCCCAGCGTATCGCCCACCGCGACCAGTTCGCCCTGTCCGGCGACGCGGCCGTTGGCGCGAATGGTGACGTTGGCGCCTTCGAGATGCGCCGGCAGCGCGAACACATAACCCGGTTGCAGGCCGGCGATGTCCGACAGGCGCAGTTCGACCTTGCCCACGTCGAATTCGACCTCGACCGGCAGACGAGCGGACGGATCCTCGACGGCGGGCGTGTCTTCGGTCTGCGGCGTTTCGGTGGCGTCGGTCTCGCTCATGCGGGGCGTCTCCTGGTGGCGGGGGCGTTGGGTGGGCGGACCGTCGATGCGCCAGCCGTCCGGTCCGGATCGGACCGGCCAGCGCAGGCCGACGGCATTGGCGTGCAGCGGGGGCATCTTGACGTGGCCGACGACGATCACGTCACCCGGCCGCAGGCTTTGGATGTCGGCGCGCGTCAGCGGGGGCGCCGGGATCGCGATCGTCACGACCGCCGGCAACTGGCGCCAGTGCCCCGGATCGATCGGCGGGCGCGGATCCGCATCCGTGCGTGCGAGCAGGGCCTGCAGCCAGGTCGCGGGCGCGCGCAGGGCGCCACTGACCACGCCACCGCCGTCGGCGGGCGTGAAATCGAGTTCCAGCCAGAGCGCGTCGCCAGAGGGCGCTTCGAGCGGCGCATCCGGAAGCGGCAACAGCGAGGTGCCGAGCGCTTCGCTGATCTGCACCAGCGTGGCTTCGTGCGCCAGGCTCCAGGCGAGCACGCGGCCCCGGCCACGGCGGTCCTGCCAGTGCAGGCCATCGTCGTCCATGCGCGGCGGGGACGCGAGGTGCAGCGCGAGCCGGGTGCCGTCCGCATCGAGCTCGAAGACGCCGCCGTCGATGGTCGCAACGTCCGGTGCACGGCCGCTGCGCAGCCGCAGCAAGCCGGTCGGCGTGTGCCATTGCCGGGCACGTGCGTGCAGGCCGCGGAGGGTGTCGGCCTGGGTGGGCGAGAGCCGTGGCAGGCGCTCGCGCAGCGGCGCCGGCGAGGACGCGTGCGCAAGCGTGACAGCGTTCGCGTCAGCCATGACCCAGCGCCACCTTCATCAGTTCGGGGAGGGATCGCACTCCGAGTTTGCTCATCATGTTGGCCCGATGCAGTTCGACGGTTTTGATACTGATGCCGAGGATGTCGGCGATGATCTTGTTCGGTTTGCTGGCGACGACGAGGTCCAGCACCTGCCGCTCGCGCGGGCTGAGCTTGGCAAGCGCGGCGCCTTGCGGCGAGCCTGCCTGCGTGCGTTCGCGGCTGAGTGCGTTGCGGATCGAATCGACGATGGCATCGTCGCTGAAAGGCTTTTCGAGGAAGTTCGACGCACCCTTGCGCATCGCCTCGACCGCCAGCGGCACGTCGCCGTGGGCGGTCACGAACACCAGCGGCAGCGTGGAGCCGCGGCGAAGCAGTTCGTCCTGCAATTGCAGACCGCTCATCTCCGGCATGCGGATATCGGACACCAGGCATTCGCCGTCACCGTGGCGGGTGCTGTCGAACACGGTGAGGAACGCCGCGCCGGATGCGAACGCGCGCACTTCGAACCCTGCGGTCTCGAGCAGCCAGGCAGTGGAGTCGCGAAAGCCGTCGTTGTCGTCGACGAGATAGACACAGATACCGGTCACGCGTCAGATCCTCCTGTCCGGGGTCGGGAGCGTGAATCCGAACACGCTACCGCCGCCATCCCTGGCCTCGAAGAACAGACGGCCTTCGTGGTATTCGATGATCGAACGGCAGATGGCCAGGCCGATGCCCAGGCCATCCGATTTGGTGGTGTAGAACGGCGAGAACAGCTGTTCGCTCTCCGCCTGGCTCAGGCCCGGGCCGCGGTCGCAGACGCGCACTTCGACGTCGCCATCGAGGCTGACCCGCGCTTCGATACGCAGGCCGCGCTCCGCGGCAGGCACTTCACGCATCGCTTCGATCGCGTTCTTGACCAGATTCAGCAGTACCTGCTCGACCATGACCCGGTCGGCGTAGACCTGCGGCAACTGCGGCGCCAGCGCCAGCTCGACGCGCAACTGCAGGCGTTCGGCCTCCAGCCGCAGCAGTTCGAGCACGGTGTCGACGATCAACGGCAGATCCTGTGCATCGCGCCGCGGTTCGCGCGCACGAACGAACTCGCGGACGCGTGCGATCACCGCGCTGGCGTGCTCGGCCTGGGTGCGGGCGGCCTGCAAGGCGCGCTCGACCTGTACCGGCCCGCCGGCCTGGTCGACCAGACGCAGGCTGCCGTTGAGATAGTTCACGATCGCGGCGAGCGGCTGGTTGAGCTCATGCGCGAGAGTCGCAGCCATCTCGCCGACCGACATCATCCGCGAGGTGAACAGCAGTTTTTCCTGCTGGGACTTGTGCGAGTCGAGCGTCTCGATGCGCTCGCTGATGTCGACCGCCGTCAACAGTGACAGGGCCCGTCCGCCGCAGTCGAGGTCGCGCCAGTGCAGCGCATACCAGCGCCCGCTGCCGGGCGCCCGCACCTCTTCGCCGCGCGCGTCGCCGGTGACGTCGCCGTAGAGCGTCGCCAGCAAGGCGTCGCGCTGCGCATGGCCCGGCAGTGTGCCCAGATCACCTTCGAATCGGCAGTTCGCGGCCACGCGCACGCCGGTGCCGCGGTCGAAGGCGGCGCATGCGAAGGGCACTGCTTCAAGCACTTCGGTCAGCGCTTTCGCACCATCGTCGGCGCCCGTGGGGGCGGCGCGCGCCGGGCCTGCGCGCCGGCTTCCGGTCGGCGGCGTCATGCGCTGCGGAACATCGTTTGACTGCTACCGTGGCCGCGCACCAGCAGGGTGCCCCTTCCGCGAGAACCCATGACCCTCGTCGCCTGCCTCCGCTCCGCCCTCACCGTCTCCGCCATGTTGTCCGCTGCGACCGCGCAAGCCGCCGCGGCGCCGGCGCGCACGCCAAGCGACTCGTTCGTCGGGGAGCTGCTCGCCATCGTGATTCCGCTGGTTCTGATCATCGCGGGCCTGGTGTTCCTGCTCCGGGTGGTACGGCGGCGGTACGGGTTGTCGGGCAGCGATGCCCCGTTGTCGGTGTTGCAGATCCTGCCGGTAGGTCCCCGGGAGCGCCTGGTGCTGGTCAAGTCTCGCGCTGGCCGGGTGTTCGCAATCGGAGTAGGCGCTCAATCTGTGACGTTCATTACAGATCTCGACAGTGACGATCTCAAATCGGACGAGACAACCGCCTCCGCGGCCATTTCCCATTCACGGTCCAATATCGACGGGGATCGTTAAGTCACTGTGACGCTTGGGTTTTTATCGGAAGACAGCTGTTTTCAGAACGCTTTCACACCCGAACGACACGTTGGCTGGAACCTGCTTGCAACATTGAATTGACCTGTACATAACATAGGCAGACTATCGTACAAGGGCACAATGTGACGCACGAGGGCAGGGGCTTATGCGCCGAATGGACACCAGAGTGTGTGGATCCGCCGTTTCCGGCGCACGCGTCGGTATGCGTGTCCGTGACGTCGTGAGCCTGTCCGGCGCGTCTGGGGCGGTGGTCCAGTGAAGGCCCTCTTCGCCACGCTGACCGGCGCGCCCGCCGGCGCTGCGCCCCGCGGCAAGCTGGGCTACAGCGACATCATTCTGGCCTTCGCCGCGGTCACGATCATCAGCGTGATGATCCTGCCGCTGCCGCTGGTGATCATCGACACCCTGGTGGCGGTCAACATCTCGATCGGTTTCGGGCTGCTGCTGCTGGGCATCTACATCCCGACGCCCGTCGCGTTCTCCAGTTTCCCGAGCGTGCTGCTGCTGACCACGCTGTTCCGGCTCGCGATCTCGATCGCGATCACCCGATCGATCCTGCTGCACGCCGAGGGCGGCCACATCGTCGAGACCTTCGGCACGCTGGTGGCCGGCGGCAATCTGGTCGTCGGCATGGTGGTGTTCCTGATCATCACCGTCGTCCAGTTCATCGTCATCGCCAAGGGCGCGGAGCGCGTGGCCGAGGTCGCCGCCCGCTTCACCTTGGACGCAATGCCCGGCAAGCAGCTGTCGATCGACTCCGACCTGCGCGCCGGGCTGATCGACAAGGACGAGGCGCGCAGGAAGCGCCGCCTGCTCGAGACAGAAAGCCAGCTGCACGGCTCGCTCGACGGCGCGATGAAGTTCGTCAAGGGCGACGCGATCGCCGGCATCGTCATCATCCTGATCAACCTGCTCGGCGGTCTGGCGATCGGCGTGCTACAGCGCGGCATGCCGCTGGCCGAAGCGACGCATGTCTACAGCATCCTGACGATCGGCGATGGCTTGGTGTCCCAGATCCCGGCGATCCTGGCGACGATCGCGGCCGGCCTCGTGGTCACGCGCACGACCGGCGAGATCGACGATCGCCATCTGGGTGACGCGATCACCCGTCAGGTGTCGAACCAGCCGCGCGTGATCCTGATCACCGGCATTCTTGCGCTGCTCATGACCTTGGTGCCCGGTTTTCCGTGGGCGGTGTTCCTGGTGCTCGGCCTCGGTCTGTTGACCTTCAGCGCCTATCACTACCGCTATCAGTTCGAACTGCTGCGTCGCCTGTTCCGGGTGACTGACGAAGAAGTGGTCGCCGACATGCACGCGTCCGTCGATCACGACGACCTGGCACCACCTGCGCCGCTGCAGCTGCAGGTGTCGCCGGTGCTGGCGCAGTCGATGGGCGCGCACAATCTGGAAGCGCGCGCGGTCGATATCGCGCAGCGCCTGCGCGAGGAATACGGCGTGCCGGTGCCCGTGCCGTCGTTGCGCATCGTGTCGACGTTCGCCGAGGACGAATATCGTCTGACCGCGTTCGGTGCCCGCATTGCGACCGGCCGTCTGCGCAGTGACGCTGTGCTGCAGCCGCAGCCCGCCACTGCGGCGAATGCGAACAAGCTGCCGGGGTTCTATCCCGCGGTGATCGCGGGCGAGTGGGTGCAGGGCGGTGAGGGCACGCAGCCGCCGCTCGAGGTGCTCGGTGCGCACATGACGGCGGCGATCCGCCGGCGCATGGGCGGTTTCCTCGGTATCCAGGAAACCTCGAACCTGTTCGCGAAGATGCAGCGCGACTATCCGGATCTGGTCAAGGAGATGCTGCGCGTCGTCGCACCCCAGCGCGTGGCCGATGTGCTCCGGCGCCTGTCGGAAGAAGGCGTGCCGGTGCGCAACCTGCGGGACGCGTTCGAGGCGATCACCGACGTCGGCGGCCGTGAAAAGGATGTCGTGTTGCTGACCGAATACGTGCGCGTCGCCCTCAAGCGCGAGATCGCCGACCGCTATTCGGACGACGAGCGCACGCTGCACGTGCTGCTGATCCATCCGGAACTCGAGGACAAGCTGCGGCAGTCGGTCCGCGTGGCGGGCGGCGCGAGCCAGCTGGCGATCTCGCCGGAGCTGGCGGGTCGTCTGGGCAACGAGGTGCGTGCCCATCTCGGGCGTCAGCCAGCGGGCGCCAAGCCGGTACTGCTGTGCTCGCTCGACGTGCGCCGGCATCTGCGCAAGCTGATGGAAGTCGATTTCTTCGACCTGCCGGTGCTGTCGTACCAGGAACTGGCACCGGACCTGCGCATCGTGCAGGCGGGGCAGATCAATGCATGACCGACGCGCATCATCACGGGGCACGCGTGCCGTCGCCGCCGTTCCGGCGGCCGGCGACGCGCAGGCGATGAGAGGACTGACATGACCGAACACACGCAAACCCAGTCGAACAACGTGCTGCGCATCGTCGACGGCCTGCACGCAGGCGCCAGTCGCGTGCTGGCCGACGAAGAGATGATCCTGGTCGGGAGCGGCGAGGACTGCGACATCGTGCTGGCCGACGACGCCGTCGCCGCGCACCACGCACTGATCAGCCTGGTGGGCGGACGTTTCCTCGTCCGTGCACTCGATGCGCCGGTGAAGGTCGGTGCCCAGGACATCCATCCCGGCGATCCGGTCGAGCTGTCGGCCGTGCAGCAGGTGCGGATCGGTGAAGCCGTGATCGCCTTCGGTCGCGAGAACGATCCGGCATGGGACGAATTCGTCACCGTGTTCGCCCCGAACGACGAGGCGCAGGCGCCGCGCAGCGGATTCGTGCGCAAGCTGCCCTGGATCGGTGGCATCGCCGCGCTGTCGCTCGCGTCACTGGCGATCTTCGCAGCAGTGCTGCCCGCGCCCGATCAGGGCCCGGACCAGCGCGAACGCCTGACGGCGCTGCTGACAGAGCATCGCGTCACCAACGTGCAGATCACCGACGGCGTGAAAGGCGGCGCGACCGTGACCGGCGCCGTCGACGACAGCGCCACGCTCGAGCGTCTGCGCACTCAGGTGCGTGCGGAGAACCTTGACGCCACGCTTCAGATCCGGACCGGCGAACACATCGCCAGCGACGTGGCGGAGATGTTCCGTGGCCAGTCGATCCCGGTGCAGGCCCGGTACGTGGGCAATGGCGACGTAGAAGTCGTCGGCGAGTTCAAGGACGGCGCCGAGATCGAGCGCCTTGCGCAGTCGCGTGCGATCGCCGACATCCCCGGCGTGCAGCGCATCCTGCCGCGGACGCCGACCGGCCTCCTGTCGCCGGGCGCGGCCGAGCAGCCGCAGGCGCCGCCGACGACGCACATCGTGCAGATCGTCCGCGGGGAGAACCCGCATCTGCTGTCGTCCGACGGCCGGCGCTTCGTCACCGGCGAAGCAATTCCCGGCAAGGGCACGCTGGTGGCGATCGGTGAGTTCGCGCATGTGCTGGCACCCGACGGCACCACCATCAAGATCGTCCCCGGCCCGGCGCCTGCTCCCGAAGACGCCGCAGATACCGCGACTGCGCAATCGGGCGCCGAGGGCGTGCAAGGCGGTGATCCCCGGTTCGCTGCGGTGGTCGCCAACGTCAAGTCCGGTACGCATGTCGCGCCGGCGGCCGTCTCGACGAACCACTGAGGTCGCGTTTCGCAGTTCGCTTCGCATCCAACGCTGTATCCACTTTCAGACCGTCGCAAGGAGTACTTCCATGACCACGATTTCCAATGATCAGATCGGCAGCTTCATCGGCCGCGCTTCCATGCAGGGTGACAACGGCGTGCGCAAGGCCGGTGGCGGCGCAAGCTCGTCGAGCTGGTACGAGGCGATGTCGCGCGCGTGGGGCCAGACCCTCGACCAGCAGGCGACCAAGATCACCAACCTCTCCGATGTCATCGGCCAGGGTGGCGATCAGCCGTCGAACGTGGTGCAGCTGACCGCCGAGAGCCTGCGCATGCAGTTCCTGTCCAACAACGCCTCGACCTCGCAGAACAGCGTCGGCCAGGCGCTCGAAACGCTGGGCCGCAAGCAGTAAGCGACGCCCGCAGACCACAGCAGCAAGGAGAAGATCATGGTCGACGCGATCCAGGCCGTTGGGCTCGAAGCCGCGGCACAAGGGGCATCGGGCGCCGGCGCCAACCAGCCGGTGGCCGCTGCGTACGAAGTCGGACAGTTCGCACAGGCGATGGACCGCGCGGGCACCAGCTCGGCAGCGGCTGCCAATGCGCCGCAGGGCGTCGCGAGCGTGGGAGCATCGGAGCCGTCCGAAGGCGTCCGCATGCTGATGTCCGCGATGGACAACCTCAACGGCGGTGCATCGAGCATCCAGGACCTCGCCAAGACGATGACCCAGAATTCCGGCGAACTCACGCCGGGTCAGGTCATCGAAATGACGATGAAATCGCACCACTTCCTGTTCCAGTGCGAAATGACCTCGAACGTCGCGAACCGGACGTCCGATGGCATCTCGCAGCTGTTCCGCCAGCAGTCCTGATCGAGAGGTGATCGGCATGCGCGATTCACAACCCTGCGTCACCAAACGATGGTCCGCGTGGATGGGCATGCTGCTCGCCTGCCTGCTGCTTGCCGGTTGCGGCGGTACTGCGCTCTACAGTTCCGTGGACGAGCGGCAGGCCAACGAGATGATGGGTGCGCTCATCGGCTCAGGCATTCAGGCGCAGAAGAAGCCGTCGGCAACCAAGGTCGGCTGGGATGTCTTTGTCTCGGAAGGCGACATTCCGCAGGCGATGGCCGTGCTCGGCTCGCGCGGTCTGCCGCGGCAGAACTACCAGAACCTTGGCGACATTTTCAAAAAGGAAGGGTTTGCGTCGTCGGCGACCGACGAGCGTGGCCGGTACCTGCATGCGCTGCAGCAGGAGATCACCCAGACGCTGACGATGCTGCCCGGCGTCGCGCAGGCGCGCGTGCATCTCGCACTGCCCGAGCGTGATCCGCTCGGCGGTTCGAACGGCAAGACATCGGCGGCGGTATGGATCTTCGAACAGCCGGGGGCCAACGTCCGTGACCGTGAGGCCGACATCAAGATCGTGGTCAAGGACGGCGTCGAAGGCCTGACGGACATCAACCAGGTATCGGTGAAATTCGTGTCCATGCCGGCGCCACCCGAAGCGGCTTCGTCGGGCGGCACCGCGATGGCGCTGTCGGCCGTGAGCCCCATGGCGATCGTGATCGCCGCGCTGGTCGTCGCGCTGCTGGCGGTTGCGTTCGCGTTTGCAGGGCGCCTGAAGGCGCGCAAGCCCGCGACGGCGGAAAAGGCGCCGCCGGCACGCTGGCAGGGCTGATCCATGTCGCTGGATGCGCTGCTCGCCGAGGTCGATCCGCGTTGGCACGGCGCCGGTGAGGACGGTCTGGACGAGGCGCTGCTGCAGCGCGCCCGGTCCAGTCGTCTTGGGCGCCGGCTCCTCGCGGGTGCCCTTGCCGACGGGCCGGCCGCGCATCTGCTGGCGCCGTCGCCGGAAGGATTTTCCATTCTGGTTGCGCGCTGGAATCGTGCGCGGCTGAGCGGGCTGCATCGAGATCTGGGCGTGCTGGCATACGCGCCGGCGATCCGCGCCGAGGTCGGACGCGACGCGGTCAAGCGCATCAAGGCGGTACTAGGCAGCAGCTATCTGTTGGCACTCGACCGCAGCGTCTGGGATGCGAAAGTCGATGCACCGCTGCAGAGTCGGCTGGCATCGATGCTCGCCGCGGCGTTGGCGACGGGTGACGCCTTCGG
Source organism: Luteimonas sp. KH_071 (assembly GCF_057838005.1). NCBI lineage: Bacteria > Pseudomonadati > Pseudomonadota > Gammaproteobacteria > Lysobacterales > Lysobacteraceae > Luteimonas > Luteimonas sp. KH_071. The sequence goes on from NZ_CM174458.1 coordinate 207,728, forward strand.
TGCGCGTCTGTTCGACGCGCTGGAACTGCAGGGTCGCGCCGAATTGCAGGCTTGGGCGCGCCAGCGCGAACCGGCGCTCGCCGATTGGGCGCAGCTGGTGTATCCGCCGGGCGAACTGCCGCGGGCGCATCTACCGGAGAAGCCGTTGCTCATCGTCCATACGCATCATCAGAATCGCGCCGTCGCGGCCTGATCCAATTTCTCTACCGGAAATCCGCATGACGATCCCCGACGCCGCATCCGCCTCTCCCGTTCGACGGACGCCCGGTGCTGCCGTCGTCTTCGAACGTCGCGAGTTCGGTCGCGGCGTTTCGGCGCCGATCGTGCGCGCGGCGGAGTGGCAGTCGCTGGCCGAGCTCGACACCCTGCTGGCGCGGGTCAATGCGCTCTATGACGACGCGCAGGCCGAGGTGCAGAGGGCGCGCGAGCAGGGCTACGCGGAGGGGTTCGCAGAAGGCCTGGAGCGCGTGAAGCAGCAGATGACCGAGCAGCTTGCTTCCCTCAACGAGCGTCGCGCGCGCGTGCTCGGCGATGCGGTCGGGCGCATCGGTGATCTCGCCTGCACGATCGTCGCGCGCATCGCGCCTGATTTCGACGCTGCGAAAGTGGTGCCGGCGCTGGTGATGCGCGCGGTGGAATCCGCGCAGGCCGAACAGTTCCTGATGATCCGTGTGCATCCCGATGCACGCGAGGGTGTCGAACGCGGGCTCGGCGCCGTGCGCCAGGCGCATCCGGGCGTCGGCGTGATCGAGCTGGTCGATGACGAGAGTCTGGATCCGCTGAGCTGCGTGGTGGTCTCCGAAGCCGGTGAAGTGCGCGCAGGCGTGAGCCAGCAGATCGAGGCGATCCGCGCGGCGCTGGCGCAGGCGAGCGCGGTGGCGAGCGCATGAATCCCGAACCGGCCCTGTCGCTGCTCGATGGCCTCGGCGCCAGCGCAGTCGCCAGTGATCCGTTGTTGCACGCGCTCGGACAGGTCCAGGCGATCGAGCGCGTGGGCCGCGTCAGCGAGGCCTACGGCACGCTGATCAAGGCGACCGGTCTACGCGCGGCGATCGGTGAGCTCTGCTATCTGCGCAATCCCGGCGACGCCCGTTTCGAACTGGCGGCCGAAGTGGTCGGTGTCGCGCGGCAGCACACGCTGTTGACGCCGCTCGGCCCACTCGACGGCATTGCGTCGACCACCGAGGTCTATGCGACCGGGAAGCAGGCATCCGTGCCCGTCGGCGAAGGGCTGCTCGGACGCGTGCTCGATGCGCATGGCGCGCCGATCGACGGCAAGGGTTCGTTGGGCGCGACTGTCGACGCGCCGATCTACGCACCGTCTCCCAATCCGCTGTCGCGCAAGCTGATCGACCGACCGTTCTCGACCGGCGTGCGCGCGATCGATGCGGTGATGACCGCGGGCGAAGGCCAGCGCATCGGCATCTTCGCCGTCGCCGGCGGCGGCAAGAGCACCTTGCTCGGGATGCTGGCCCGCGGCGGCGATGCCGACGTCAACGTCATCGTGCTGGTGGGTGAGCGCGGCCGCGAGGTCAACGAATTCATCAGTGACAACCTCGGCGCCGAAGGTCTGGCGAAGTCGGTCGTCGTCGTCGCCACGTCCGATCGTCCGGCGCTCGAACGCAGCCGTGCGGCGTGGGTGGGTACCGCGATCGCCGAGCATTTTCGTGACCAGGGCAGGCGCGTGCTCCTGCTGGTCGACTCGGTGACGCGCTTCGCGCGCGCGCTGCGGGACGTGGGTCTGGCGATCGGCGAGCCGCCGGCACGGCGTGGTTTCCCGCCGTCGGTGTTCAGCGAAATGCCGAAGCTGTTCGAGCGCGCGGGCAACAACGACAAGGGCTCGATCACCGCGTTCTATACCGTGCTGGCCGAAGACGAAGACGGCGGCGATCCTATCGTCGAGGAAGTGCGTTCGATCCTCGATGGCCACATCGTGCTGTCGCGCAAGCTCGCCGCGGCGTACCACTACCCGGCAATCGACGTCCTGACCAGCCTCAGCCGCACGATGCCACGCGTGGTCGACACGCCGCATCTGCGCGCGGCTGGACAGCTGCGCAAGTATCTGGCCAAGCACCAGGACATCGAGCTGTTGCTGCAGCTCGGCGAATACAAGCGCGGCACCGATCCCGATGCCGACATCGCGATCGAGAAGATCGGGCCGATCCGCAACCTGCTGCAGCAGTCCGAACACGAGCTCGTGCCGTTCGACACCTCGTCCGGTGCACTGCGGAAGCTGTTCGGATGAAACGCTATCCGCTCCAGACCCTGCTGCAACTGCGGGAACACCGCACAGAAGCGGCGCGTCTGGTCGTACTGGAGAAACAGCGCGCGCTGCAGCAGTGCATCGAAGCCTGCACGCGCGTGCAGGGTGAACTGAGCGGGCTGGAGCGGGATCGCAGCGGGCATCGCGCGCGTCTGCTCGATCCGCCACCGTCCGGCGTGCCGTGGCCGTCCGCGCTGACGCAACGCGAGGCGCATATCGATCTGCTCGGCGAGCAGATCACCGGCGCGCAGCAGCGGCTGTCGAAAGCCCAGGACGCCGTGCGACAGGCCGAGACCCTGCTGCAGGAGGCGCGCGATGCGTTCTTCCGCGCCAAGGGCCGGCAGGACGCACTGGAGAAGCGCCGCGATCTGTGGAAGCGCGAGCAGCGTGGCCTGTTCGAACGGCAGGAAGAGGCGACCAACGAAGATCTGATGCAGGCGCGCTACATGGCGGCGCGGCAGCAATAGTACGGACACGAGGAGACGAACGATGAGCGTACAGCGCAACGATTCCGCTTCCAGGCCGCCGGACCAGGCAGCGCGCAACCGGCAGGTCGACCGCGAAGCCAAGGCCGACACCAAGGACACGCCGCCGCGCGAGCGTGTCGATCAGTTCCGTTCGATGATGGAGCAGGCCCGCGGCCACATGCCGGGTCTGCAGGGTGAGGCGGAACTGGCCGGTGGCATGGCGCAGGACGGGGGCGAGTTGCAGGAAGGCGAAATGGCGGAGCTGGCCAGTCAGCAGGAGGCGTTCAAATCCCGGCAATCCTTGTCTGACGTGGTCGATGCGCGCACCTTCCGTCAGCAGCACGAGCACGGGTTCGGCTCACAACACGCGCAGGGCATGGAATCGGCCGCAATGCTGCAGGCGCAGATGGCGATGCGCGACGGTGCATCGCCGGCTGCACCGGCCGCTGCAGCCTCCAATGCCGGCCAGCTGTTCGACATGATGGAAAAGCACGTGCGGCAGATGGCGGTCCACGACGCGCGAGATCCCGGCGGCGACGGACAGGTATTGCTGCGCATGTCGGACGCCACGCTGCCCGGTACCGATCTGTTGCTGAGCAAGAGTGCGGACGGCTGGGTGCTGCGCGCCGACAGCCGCTCGCGCGAAAGCTTCGATGCGATCCGCGAAGCGGGCCCGCAGCTGGCAAAACGCTTCGCCGAGCAGAATCTCGGCACTCTGACGATCGATCCGCACTACCACGGCTGACAGGCGCTCCGGCACATGCGCCCCTCCATCCGGGGCGATGGTGCGTGTCCGCGACACGCTCGGGTCTTGTCATTCCTGGTGCGTGTCCGCTTTACACGGGCCGGCTCGACGCGGCCGCAGGCCGTGCCAGTCCTTGCGCGCCATACGGAAGCGGCGCGCGACATTGCCGAACTGTTGCCCCGCTTCGATTTCGTCGAATCCCAGACGCCGTAACAACGGCGGTACCGATCGGTTCTCCGGTGCGCACTGTGCGATCAGCGCGGGCAGTTGCAGCGTCTCGAATGCATGCATGCACAACGCCGCGCCGCCCTCGATCGCATAACCGCGGCCCCAGGCCGACGGCAGCAGGCGCACGCCGATGGCGATGTCACCCGCACCACCACTGGGCGTCAACGAAAAGAGTCCGATGAAGCGACCCGCGCGATCGCGCGTATGCCAGAGCCCGAGTCCCGGCCGCTCGCGATAGAGCTTGTTGGCCCACACCACCAGCCCCATCGCATCGTCGAGCGTGGCGATCGGATCGTCGAGCAGCATCCGGGTGACGCGTTCTTCGCGGCCGAGTTGCAACAGGTCGATGACATGCCGAAACGCGAACCCATGCAGCCGCAGCCGTCGCGATCGCAATTGCTCTTCTGTCGGATAGTCGCGGCCTTCCGGCGGCAGATCGTCGCGGGAAAACGCGGGCAGCGTGGCATCCGCTGCATCCGCGGACGGGGCTGGGTTCGTCGGCATGAGGCTTTTATAGCGCGGCCGACCTTGGTGGCGTAGAGAACGCGTGGACTAGGGCGCACCCTAGATGGGGTACGACCTAGCTGTCGTCGCAACGCGTTGGGAAGACACTGCGTCTGCAGTCGCGTCCGTCCGTTTCCGCTCCGGACGTCCACGCGCAGAAATCCAAACGTTGTCCATTTTCAATCCAAAGGAGTTTCACCATGTCCAGCGACGTCTTTTCCGGCATCGGCTCTCTGATCGGCACCGCGTTCGGCGGCCCCCTCGGCAGCATCATCGGCAACCTCCTCGGCGACCTCGTCGGTCAACTGTTCGATTCGGCCCTCAGCGGCCTGTTCGATGGTCTGGGTCTGCCGCAGTCCGCGCAGGACGCAGTCACCGAAGGCTTCAAGGGTGGCTTCAACATCAACTTCGGCGGCAAGTAATCCATGCAGTACGACCAGCAGGCCCAGCGACAGGCGTGGATCGATGGTCTTGCCCAGCTCCGGCAGCAGGGCGCGATCGATGCGGATGACGAGAACACCCTCATCCGGCATATGGACGAACGTCTGGAAGCGGTGCAACTCGAACTCAAGGCACTCGTGCCCGAGTACGAAGAGCGCAGCGAACGCGATGGCAGGGAGGCCGCGGATGCTTGGCTGGGCGAACGCTCCCGCGAAATGGGTGAGCGTGAGGGCGCGGACGCAAGGCGGATGGTGGACTCTCTGACCTCTGTCCAGGCCCCTACAACCTGAGCATTTCCCCGGTCGCCACATTACCGGGATGCGATATCGAAGAAGCCTGCAGCTCACACTGCAGGCTTCTTCTGTGATCGTCGTCCCGTGTCGCGTTCCTAGGGCCCGACCTAGGTGCGGCGGAAGCGCCGGCCCCGCATCATCGGCGCAGGTGCTCGCGGGCACCGTCTACAGAGGCTTCATCGTCGAGGCTGCAGCCTGACGCAACCGTATCCGCGATACGACCTGGCAGACGATGCCCGGTCGCATTGCTCTCAAAAAGGGAGTTCGAGCGCATGTCGTCATCCGCACCCAATCCGTCCACCGATTTCAAGGCATTGCGCGCGTCGCTGCTCGAGCGTTTTGAAACAGAGCTGCGCGAGCAGCGCGATATCGATGCTGCGAGCCGCGAGAGCATGATGGCGCAGATGGAGGAGTCGCTCGACAAGATGACCTCTCTGCAGGACCCATCCGATGCCGCGCAGATCCGCGCGAGTCTGGCGCAGACACTGGGCGTGCTCCACGCCAGCGGTCTGGTGGATCAGGCGGGCAGTGAGGAAGTCGAGCAGGCGTTCGCCGAAAGCTATCGCGTATTCGACAATCCTGGCGTCAAACGTGCGCTGGAATTCGCCCGCATTTCCCGTGAGCAGGGTGAGGACGCGGCGCGTGCATGGCTGGCTGCGCAGGAAGGCGGCAACGCACGCACTGCTGCATGAACTGAATAGAGGAATCGGCGAATGTCTAGGGTACGCCCTAGTTGCCGCTGCCCAGCACGACGCGCAGGATTGACCCATCAGCGGTACGTGGCCCGGATGTCCTGATTGCAGCAGAGGTGATGCGCAGCGGAATCGGCCCATCGAACGGATTCATGTGTTTTCCAAAACTTTGAAACCCAGGAGATAGTCCAATGAGCGTCAATTTCGAAGTGAATCTGCAGATCGCCCAGGCCGGCCTCGACAGCATCAGCGGCGAGGGCAAGGGTGGGAAGGGTGAAAGCTGGCTGGTGGCCATTGCCAAGGCCATGGGCAGCATCCTCGGCGAGAAGGCCCAGAAGCTCAACGATCTCAGCGAGAAGCTGAACGGCCTGACCGGCAAGGACGACGCGCAGGAATTCAGCGCCACGCAGACCGAGTTCCAGGCCGAGTCGCAGATGTTCAACATGCTGTCGAACACTATTTCTACTGCGATCAAGTCGATCGGTGAAGGTCTGGCAGCGAACGCCCGCAAGCAGTAATCGGGCGCTTGCGATACTGGAGGGCAGGTGCTTGGCACCTGCCCTTCTTCGTTTCGGTTGTTGTAGTGCGCGCCACTACATGGCGCTTACGTTTTTCGCGCGAGTATCGGGCGGTGCCCCTAGGAGAAACGCCGTGAAAATGTCCAGATCCGGAGTGCCTGCGCTGAAGTGCGACGCGCGCCCGCGTTGGCGCGGTCGTCTTGCCTTGGTGACGTTGTGCGTTTCTGCTCCGCTGTCGTTGGCGATGGCCCAGTACGATCCGGGCGCCACGCTCGATCTGGGCATGGGATACGGACAGAACGCCCTGTCGCAATCCGCAATGCGGAATGCTTCCGACAATCTGCGCGATTCCGAATCCCGCAAGAGCGACGACTACGCCGGCAGCGGCAAGTCGCGTGATGCACACCTGGCGGAACTGCGCGTCGAGTATGCGCGGCGCGTCGCGGCCGATGGCGTCGCCAGCGCGAATGCGTGGGCCTCCGAGATGGGGCGGCGCGATGCGCGCGCCGAGCGCGATTGAATGTGGTGGTCGATGCGTCTCAGCGGCCTCGCGCTGTTCCTGACGGGATTCGGATTCACGACGGGCTGCTCTGGCAGCTCCACGGAGTCCGCGGCGACGGCAGCGGAGATCGAAGCCACAGCTGCCGATCCGGAGCGACTCGACGCGGATTTCATGAAGGCCTATCGCGAGGGGTTCTCCGGCCGGGAGCCGACATCCCCGGCGCGCCGGGAGACTGCCAGCGCGCGCGATACCGACGCCTCGGGAGTCGACCGGGACTTCGTGGCCGGCTACTCCCAGCTCACCAGTCTGCCCGTACAGGATGTCGCGACGTTCGTCGAATCGGGTGATGCGGATGCATTGCTGCAGGCGCGTTACCAGGTCAGCGGGCTGACGCGGGGCGCGCTGGTCCCGGCCAATGTGCTGTTGTTCGTCGCGTCCTGGGAGGCCTACACCGGCACACGTGCATCGCCCGGGCAGGTGCAGGGGCTGCAACAGCAGATGCAGTCCCTGTGGACCAAGGGTGCCGACTTCGAACGTTCTTCTGAAGGTCAGCGACAGCGGCGGCTCTACGAACTGTTGGCAGCGGTTCTGATGCGCGAGAACGCGCGTATCCGGCAATCCGGCGACGCGGGCGAGATCGCCGCGTTCCGGGAAACAGTGCGCGAGGATTTCCTGCGCCAGTCCAATAACGATCTCGCGCGCTACGACCTGACCAACGACGGATTCGTCGAACGTTGAGCGGTCGTCGCAGCGGGTTCCACTCGAGATGCGGGACACCAGGTCCCACATGCAGAATCCAGATCACAGGAGTTCCGTCATGACCGAGATGCATCGCGCGACAGCCCGTCCCCGTTGGATCGTCTGGGCGTCGACGCTCCTGTGCGCGTGCGCCATGGCGACGTCGGTCAATGCGGCTGATGGCGACGCCGCCGTGCAACGCGCACTCCAGCAGGCCATCTCACGGCCCGCGCCTGCGCAGGTCGACGCGCAGGCGGTGGAGACGCTGTCGTTCCGCCGCGATGCGGCCGTCAGTGCCCGCGTGCAGCAGGAGACGATCCGCGCGTTCGGACGCAATCCGCAACAGGTGGCGGATATGGAGAAGGTGATCGGCTCGGGCGAGATGCTGCGCGAGTTCGACAAGATCCTGCGTCGCTACGGCTATGACCCGACCAACCTCGGCGATGTGCTGGCCGCGCACCTGCTGATCTCGTGGGAGGTCGTCAACGACCGCGATTCACGCCAGTCGCCGCAAGGGCAGCGCGCGGTGCGACGGCAGCTGATCGGCCCGCTCGCTGCCGTGCCGGAGATGGCCGCAATGTCCGATGCGGCCAAGCAGGCGCAGGCCGAGCGCACCGCCTATCTCACGATGGTCTCGGCGCTGACCTATCAGTCGATGAAGCAGCAGGGCAATCGGGAGGCCTTGACCGCGCTGTCGGCAAGCGTGCGCCAGGGCTTGCAGGGCAATGGCGTGGACCTGCAGCGGGTCACGCTGGGTGACGGTGGGCTGGTCATGCGTTGAGGATCGACAGCTCACGATAAAGGGCGCGCCGCATGCGGCGCCTTTTTTTATGACGCAGGCGCTAACGACGGATCGGATCGGGCGGCGGCCGCTGCGCGCGCATGAGCTGGCGCCCGAGCCACCAGGCGCCGAGGGCGGCCACCAGCCCCGCCCATGCGAACTCGCCCGTCCAGCGACGCAGTGTGGGCGCAGCGGGCAGTTCGCCAAGGCTCAGCAGGAAGCTGACGAGGACGAGCCCCAGGCATCCGTAGGCCACGATCGCCAGCACCCAGAACATCTGCTGGAAGACCTTGGCGACCTGGCGCGGCGTGTCGTCGTCGTACGGACGCATGAGGTGCAGGCGGCCCTGTGCGGCTGCGAGCATCCACTGGCCCAGCTCCTGCGCGCCGACCTTCAGGCGTCCGCGTCGACGCAGGCCGGGACCATCCAGGGTGTAGGTCCCTGCGCCGGTCAGCTCGGCGCGGACCGGGCCACCGGCGTCGAGCGAGGCCGTACCGGCAATCGGATTGCCGGACGCCTGCGCTTGCGGATTGCCGGCGAGCTGTTGCGCGACCGGTGCCTGCGCCACGGTCGTCGCCAGCGGCACAGCCGCGAGCAGGGCCGCGCCCTGAAGGGCGGCGGGCACGTTGGGCGGTAGGGGCGGCGGTGCCTGTTGCGGTACTGCTGCACGATCGGCGGCCGGGTTGCCGGCCGGCGCAAACGGCGCGTCCGTCCGTGCAGGCTGCACCTGCTGGGGGACCGGCGCCGGCGCGGTCTGCTGCGACAGCGTGTTCGCGCTCTGCGGCTGCGGCTGGGTGGCCGGTGGCTGCGGCGCCTGCGCCATGGCCTGCATCGAGGTTGCGGGCTGCTGCGCGGGCACGGCCTGGGTCTGGGCCAGCGTCTGGGACGGCGCGGCTTGCATCGGTCCTGTCGGTGGTTGGGTCGACGCCACCTGGAGCGTGGCAGGGGTCGCCGCCTGCGGCGCCGCGGTCGCCGCAGTCGGCCCGGCAGGCAACGCGTTGGCGACCGTCCGCACCACGTTGGCTGCAGTGTTGACGACAGTGCCCGGCAGGTTGCCCAGCCCCTGCGCGGGGCCCGTCGGGTTGCCCAGCCCCGGTGCCGTACCCGGCGCACCGCCGGGTGACGTGGGTGGCAAAGCGCCCGGTGTTGGGCCTGGCGGACTCAGGATGTTGCGAAGCGAGCTCGTGACGGTATTGAGGACGTTGCCGGCCGTGCCGATCAATCCACCCCCCTGTGCCAAAGGCCCTGGCGTCGCGTTGCCGGCGTTGCCGGCATTCCCGGAAAACGGCAGAGGCGGCGGCCCGATCGACAGGCCGCCCGGCAGATTGAGGGTGGGCAGTCCCGAAGACGTCTGCCCTGCTGGGGTGTGACCGCCGGTTGGCTGCCCTGCGCCCAAATTGGCGCCGGGGAAGATGTTCTGTGCCTGCTGCTGGGGCATTGCCTGCATCTGCTGGCCGAAGTTCGATCGCAGCGCCTGGAACAGACCGGGCACCAGGCCGGGCCCTCGTGCAGACGACGACGAAGACGAAAACAATCCGAGCGGATCGGGCAGGAGTGACACCGTTGCCTCCGGGGGCTGGATGGCAGGCGGAAAGAGACGCGCAGGGGACCGCTTCGATGACGGCTTTTCCCCGAGGGTAGGCGCCGCGAGGCGCCGCCACACCCTGGGGTGAACCCTAGCGTGCGCCGTTCTGGGACGGCGGTCGCAGCATAAAAAAAGGGAGACTCGCGTCTCCCTTCAAGCCGGCAAAGCCGGAGGACTATGGTGTGGCGGACGCAGGCTACCGCGTCCGGATACCTGATGCAACACTTGAGATAGTGCGACGCAAGTGTCTGATTCGACTAGTTCGCCAGTTCCAGCGCGTTGCGCTTCGATGCGCGACGGGCGCCCGCGGGCTGGTCCCAGGCGTTGTTGAACTGGGCCGGTTCCCAGCCGCCGTAGCTGGGATTGGCCAGCATCCACCAGCGTTCGCCGAACCAGTCGCCATAGGTGTCGAGCAGCTCGCCGCGGGCCTCGGTGGTGTTGGCGACGATGTCGACGAAGTCACCCAGCTGGTCGCCGAACTGCATCAGCACGCGATAGTCACGGCCGGCGAGGCGGCGGCGGCAGGTCTTTTCGGTGCCGTGCTGCTCGCAGTTCTCGACGGAGGTGCCGAGGCCGAGGAACACGCTCTCGTCCTTGACCGGCAGGCCCTCGGCGCGCAGGTTCGCCAGCGTTGCCTCCTGCAGATGCTGGGCGCGGTTGGACAGGTACAGGATGGTCACGCCCTTGGCCTCGGCCGCCTTCGCGAACTCGAGCACGCCCGGCACCGGCTTGGCCTTCTTCTCGGCGACCCATTGCGCCCAGGTGACCTCGTCGTACTCCAGACCGTTCTTGATCAGGCGCGCCTGGTAGGGCGAGTTGTCGAGCACGGTCTCGTCGATGTCCATGATCACCGCCGGCGGCAGCGCGGTCGCATCGCCGATCAGCTCGCGCTCTTCGGGCACCAGGGCATCCCAGTTCTTCTCGGCCAGCGCGTCGTCGAGGTGATCGGCCGCGGCGCGGAAGATCGACAGGCTGTTGGCGCGGTATTCCTCCGAGCGCTGGATCCACAGCACCGCGTTGAGGTTGTCGCTGGGATCGGTCGCAGCCGGCGTCTGCGGCGCGGAGGTGGTGGGCGCGGCTGGGTCAGCGGCGTCCGCAGGTGCGGCGACCGGCGTCGTCGGCTTGCAGGCGGCCAGCAGCAATGCGCCGGCGAGCAGGGTGAGGGCGGGTGCGGTCATGCGCATGGGCGGGTCCGTCGTCATCGTGTGAACACCCGAGTTTAACGGCCGCAGTCCTTGCGAACATGACAGGCCGGCATGCGGGGCGCATCCTGTCGCCCCCTTCGAGGCTGGAACTTCAATGGATGCACAGGCGCAGGACCAGGATCGCTGGCCCCGACTCACCCCGATCGAGGCGCGCGTGCTCGGCTGTCTGGTGGAGAAGCAGGCAACCACGCCCGACATCTATCCGCTGACCGTCAACGCCGCGCAGTCGGCGGCGAACCAGAAGACCGCGCGCGAGCCGGTGATGTCGGCCTCGTTCGGCGATGTGCAGCACGCGCTGCGGCAGCTGGAAGGCCACCGGTTCGCGCGGCAGTCGTTCTCCTCGCGCGCCGAGCGCCATGAACACGTGCTGGGCACCGCACTGGATGTCCCGCAGCCGCAGGTCGTACTGCTGGCGCTGCTGATGCTGCGCGGCGCGCAGACCCTCGCCGAGCTGGTGACGCGCAGCGAGCGCATGCATCCCTTCGCCGATGCCGACGACGCGCGCCATCATCTCGAGCGTCTGGCCGGCAAAGGCCTGGCCGTGCGCATTCCGCCGTCGGCCGGGCGCCGCGAGGACCGCTATGCGCATCTGCTGTGCGGTCCGGTCGATGTGGCTGCCATCGCCGCAGCCGGTCCCGCGCGCGAATCCGCAGGCGATGCGGGTCTGGCGGCCCGTGTCGAAGCGCTCGAAGCCGAGGTCGCCGCGTTGCGCGACGCCTTGGACGCGCTGACGGCACGCTTGCCGGTCTGACGGCCGGATTCCTGTAGGAGCGGCCTGGGCCGCGAAGGGCTTTCCCGGTGGAGCCGTCGCGGCCGAGGCCGCGCCTACAGCTCAGCTGTCGAGCAGCGCACGGATCGCCGCGAATCCGTGATCGGCACGCTCGCGCTTGCGGGCCGCATCGGCCACCGGATCGGCACCGTCGCGCTGGACCTCGGCGGCGGGCAGTTCCTCGAAGAACCGGCTCGGCGTGAGCCGCAGCTTCTGGCCCCAGCGCTGGGTTTCGCGCGGATGGCTCAGCCACAGCTGCTCCTTCGCACGGGTGATGCCCACGTAGAGCAGGCGCCGCTCCTCGTCGATGCGGCCTTCGTCGATGCTCGATTCGTGCGGCAGGGTCTTGTCGTCCATGCCGATGATGAAGACGTAGCGGAACTCCAGCCCTTTCGCCGCGTGCATGCTCATCAGCCGCACCTGGTTGCCGGGGTCGCCCTTGTCGGCATGGCTCAGCAGCGCGAGCTGCGAGGCCAGTTCGCCGGGGCCTGCGCCGCGTGCGCCTTCGAACCAGTCGGCCAGTTCGTTGAGGTTGCCGGAGCGGATCCGGAACAGGTCGTCGCTCTTGCACTGCGCCTTGAGCATCGCGATCAGCCCGGAGCGCTCGTTGAGTTCGCGCACCAGTTCGCCGGCCGGGAGTCGGCGCGCGTCCTCGCGCAGCCCGCGCAGGATGTCGCCGAACTCGCTGAGCGCATTCGCCGCCCGCGGTGGCAACTGCTTGAGCAGGCCCATCGATTCGATCGCACGCGACATCGGCATGTCGGCCGCGCGCGCCAGTTCCGACAGTCGCGCCAGCGAGGTCTGGCCGACGCCGCGCGCCGGCGACTGCACCGCGCGCAGGAAGGCCGAATCGTCGTCGGGATTGGCCAGCATGCGCAGCCAGGACATCGCGTCCTTGACCTCGCCGCGGTCCAGGAACGCCGTGCCGCCGCTCAGGTGGTACGGCACGCGCAGCAGCTGCAGCGCTTTCTCCAGTGGGCGCGACAGATGGTTGCTGCGGAACAGGATGCAGAACTCGCTCCATTCCACCTGGCGCGAGGACTGCAGGAACTGGATCTCGCCGGCCACTTTCTCCGCTTCGTGCGCGCTGTCGCGACACTCCCAGATGCGGATGCGCTCGCCATCGGCCTGCGCGCTCCACAGTGTCTTGGGGTGCTCGTGGGGATTGTTGGCGATCAACGCGTTCGCCGCGCGCAGCACGCGGTTGCTGCAGCGGTAGTTCTGTTCGAGCTTGACGATGCGCAGGGTCGGATAGTCCTCGCCCAGCGCGGTCAGGTTCTCCGGATTGGCGCCGCGCCAGGCGTAGATGCTCTGGTCGTCGTCGCCCACGCAGGTGAAGTTGCCCTTCGGCCCGGCGATCGCCTTGAGCAGGCGGTACTGCGCATCGTTGGTGTCCTGGCACTCGTCGACCAGCAGATAGCCGATCCGCTCGCGCCACGCGTCGCGCGCGTCGTCGTCGGACTCGAGCAGTTGCACCGGCAGACGGATCAGGTCGTCGAAATCCACCGCGTTGAACGCGGTCAACCGTTCCTGGTAGCGCGCATACAGCGCGGCCGCCTCGAACTCGCGCGCGCTGATCGCCACGTTGTGCGCCTGCTCCGGCGACAGACCCGCATTCTTCGCCTTCGACACCAGCCCCTGCAGCAGCTGGATCATGTCCGGCTTGACGCCCGGCAGCAGATCCTTGATCTGCGACGCGCTGTCGTCGGCGTCGAAAATCGAGAACCCGCGCCGCAGCCCGAGCTTGGCGTGATCGATCTGCAGCATCTTCAGACCGAGCGCATGGAAGGTGCAGATCGTGAGTCCGTCCGCCGCATCGCCACGGATGCGCTTGGCGATACGCTCGCGCATCTCCTTGGCGGACTTGTTGGTGAACGTGATGGCCGCGATGCGCTTGGCCGGATAGCGGCCCGACTGGATCAGATGCGCGATCTTCTCGACGATCACGCGCGTCTTGCCGCTGCCCGCACCGGCGAGCACCAGCAACGGACCCTCGACATGGCCGAGCGCCTGGGCTTGTTGGGGGTTGAGACCGTGCATCGGAACCACGCGAGTCAGCGACGCGCATTGTAGCGGTCGGGCCTCCGCCGGGCCTGAAGCGCGCCGGTAGAATGCCGGCATGGCCAAGCTGTACTTCTACTACTCGGCGATGAACGCCGGAAAGACCACGACGTTGCTGCAGAGCGCGCACAACTACCGCGAGCGCGGCATGCGGGTCGCCTTGCTGACGCCGCGGCTCGATCACCGCGCGGGCGTGGGCCGGGTGGCGTCGCGGATCGGGCTGTCGTCGGACGCGATCGCGTTCGACCGCAGCGACGATCTGCTCGGCTGTATCCGCGCGCTGGTCGATGGCGATGGCAGCCTGCACTGCGTGCTGGTCGACGAAGCGCAGTTCCTGTCGCGGGCGCAGGTCTGGCAGCTGTCGGAAGTCGTCGACGCGCTGCGGATTCCGGTGCTGTGCTACGGCCTGCGCACGGATTTCCGCGGCGAACTGTTCGAAGGCAGCCGGCATCTGCTCGCCTGGGCCGACGAACTGACGGAGATCAAGACCATCTGCCACACCGGCAAGAAGGCCACGATGACCGTGCGCGTCGACGAGCAGGGCTACGCGGTGCAGGACGGGCCGCAGGTCGAGATCGGCGGCAACGAGCGCTATGTTTCGGTGAGCCGCGCGGAGTTCAAGCGCATCGTGCGCGGCGAGGGCCGGATCGAGCCGGAGCAACCGCAATTGCCGCTGGTCTGAGGGAGGTGCGTGTCAGCGGCGTGCGATCAATGCGCCGCAGCGGCGGCGGGCATCGTCGATCTCCCGGCTGATCGCACCGCCTTCGGGTTGCGCGGCATGGACCTGGCTGATGAGCACCGCGAGATCGTGGCGTGCATTCATGGCCCCCGGCGCGGCGCAACGCAGCGCGGCGGCGTGGGCGCGGGCGACCCAGGCGATCTTGCGCAGTTCGCTGTCGTCGGCCGGCGTGCGCGCGAGCCGGTCGAGGCCGGCGATCGCGTCGGCATCGCCCGACGCGGCCGCGATGCGGTCGCGCGACAGTGCCGCGCGCAGCGCGTTGGGATGTTGCGGACCGTAGGCTGCCGCGGTGATGGCCGCCGCCTCTTCGAGGTGGTGCGTGCCCGCACCGGCTTCGAGCGCCGCTTCCACCTCGCCGAGCATGCGCAGGGTGTCGCCGACCAGACCGTGCCGGGCGCCGAAGCGCGCCTGCCGAAGCGCGAGGGATTCGATCAGCAGGGGTTTCGCCTCGGCATCACGCCCGTCGGCGTGCAGCACCATCGCGTGGTTGAACAGGCCGTCGGCGAGCATCGCGTTGGGGCTGGTCTGGCGCCAGATGTCGACCGTGCGCGCGAGCGATTCCAGCGCGCCACCGGTGTCGCCGCGTTCCCAGGCCACGATGCCGAGACTGTTGTGGATACGGGCGACGTCGGCGTGGCGCGCACCCAGCCGGGCCACCGTCCAGACCAGCGCATCGCGGAACTCGGCGTCGGCTTCTGCAAAGCGGCCCTGGTCGACATGCAGGGCTGCCAGCTGGCGACGCGCATCCAGCGTCGCCGGGTGACGCGCGCCGTGGAGTTCGAGCGCGAGGGCGAGCGCTTCGCGGCAGCTGTCTTCGGCGGGGCGTGTGCGGCCGTTCGCGCGCAGCAGCGCGCAACGGGTGCGCAGCAGTTCGATTGCGAGCGGGTGACGCGGATCGAGGCGCTGGCGCAGGCGTGCGAGCGCCGCATCGGTACCGGCCAGCGCCTCGTTGATCTCGCCGGCGGCGCTGTGCAGCGAGGCGAGATCGGCGAGGCTTTCGATGGTGCCGGCTTCGTCCGGTACCGGGCTGTCGCGGCGCAGGGCCAGGGCGCGGCGGAACAGCAGGCGCGCGCTGTCGGGTTCACCGATGTCGCGCCGGCTGCGTCCCAGCTGCGTGTAGAACTCGGCAGCCTGCCGCGGCAGCACCTGCTCGCGCTGCAGGGCCAGCGATTGCAGCGGCTGCATCCACGCGATCGCGTCACGCGGCCGACCCAGCAGGCGCAGGGTGCGCCCGTGGTCGCTGGCCGACTGCAGGCGCAGGCTCGGTGGCGCGTCGGCCATGCCGCCCACCAGGGTCGACTGGCGTTCGAGCAGCGCCAGTGCCCGGTCGTAATCACCGAGTCCGAGGCGCAGCCGCGCGATCACGCCGTAGAGCTCCGCGCGTGCGACGGGCTGGTGGGCCAGCTCCGCGTCGCCGCGCTGCACGCCGACCTCGAGCAGCTGGCGGATGTCGAGGGGTGCGCCGCCAGCCGATGCGCCCGCCTGCTCGAACAGGCCGACGACGAAATCCTGCATCGCCTGGGCGCGTGCGGACTCCTCGATCGCCTGGTTCGCCTGCCACGTCACCGCGACCATCGAGGCGACGAGCGTCAGCGCCACCAGTGACGCGCTCGAGATCGCCCAGCGATGCCGGCGCAGATACTTGCCCACGCGATACGAAAGCCGCTGCGGCCGCGCGAGGATCGGTCGGCCTTCGCTCCAGCGCCGCAGGTCGAGCGCGAAGGCCTCGACCGATGCGTAGCGATCGGCGGGCGCTTTGTCGAGCGCGCGCAGCACGATGGTGTCGAGATCGCCGGCGATCGTGCGCGCCATGCGCTTGCGCTGCACCGGTTCCACGCCATCGTCCACGCCGCGCAGCAGCGTCTGCGAGGGCTTCGGCGGATCGGCATCGAGAATCGCCTGTTCCCACTGTGCATCGCTGGCGCGTGCGGGCTGATACGGCTTGCGCCCCGACAGCAGTTCGTAGAGCACCACGCCGAGCGAATAGACGTCGGTCATCGTGGTGACCGGCTCGCCGCGGATCTGCTCAGGCGCGGCGTAGTGCAGGGTGAACGCGCGCATGCCGGTGCGCGTGTGTTCCGGCGCCTGGCCGGCGCTATCGAGCAGTTTGGCGATGCCGAAATCCAGCAGCCGCACATCGTCGAGCGCGGTGACGAGAATGTTCGAGGGCTTGAGGTCGCGATGCACGATCAGGTTGGTGTGCGCATGGCTGACCGCATCGCAGACCTGCAGGAACAGGCGGATGCGGTCCGCGACACCCGGCTGGTGACGCCTGCACCAGTCGGTGACCGGCTCGCCGTCGATGTAATCCAGTGCGAGATAGGGCTGCTGGTCGGCACTGATGCCGGCATCGAGCAGGCGCGCGATGTGTGGATGTTCCAGCCGCGCCAGGATCTGCCGCTCGCGGGTGAAGCGCAGGCGCAGGTCGGGATCGGCCAGCCCGGGGCGCAGCAGTTTCAGCGCGACGCGGCGCTCGTACAGGCCATCGGCGCGGCGCGCGAGCCACACCTGCCCCATGCCGCCTTCGCCGAGCAGGCGTTCGAGTTCGTAGGGGCCGACGTGACGGCCGGGCAGCATGCCCGCCAGCGCGGCGACGATCGGTTCGGCCAGGAAGTCCTCGCGATCGGCTTCCAGCGCGAGCAGGGCCTCGAGCTCGGCGGCGAAGTCGGGATCTTCGTCGCGGTACGCAGCCAACGCCGCCGCGCGCGCATCGGCATCGCATTCGAGCAACGCATCGAGGGCCGGGGACAGCCGCTGCCAGCGCGCGCCGTCCATACCCGCGCCTCAGTCTTCCCGCAACGACGCCAGCAGATACATGCGCGCCTTCTGCCAGTCGCGCCGGATGCTGCGCTCCGATCGCTCGAGCAGCACGGCGATCTCCAGTTCCGAGAGACCGGCGAAATAGCGCAGCTCCACCACCTGGGCGAGGCGCTTGTCGACCGCGGCCAATCGGGTCAGCGCGATGTCGAGCGCCAGCGTGTCTTCGTCCAGCCGCAGGCCGCTTTCGATGTTCTCCGGCAGCTCGGTGACCCGGTGCAGGTCGCCGCCGCGCTTCTGCGCCAGCCGCTGTCGCGCATAGTCGACGACGACGCTGCGCATCGCCGAGGCGGCATAGGCGAAGAAGTGCGCGCGGTCGTCGAAGCGCGCTTCGTGGCGGCCGATCAGTTTGAGGTAGGCCTCGTGCACCAGCGCGGTGGCATCGAGCGTGTGCCCATGCTGGCCGGCGAGCTGGCGCCGGGCCATCTGGTGGAGTTCCTGGTAGAGCGTGGCGAGCACGCGATCGAGCGCGTCGCGATCGCCGCCGCGCGCGGCATCCAGCCACTGGGTGATTTCGGCAGTCTGACTCTCGCTCATGACCCGCCCTCGTCCCGCGCCGCGACTATAGCGCTTATCCGGCGCCGTCGCGGCCGGTCCTCAGCGCTGGCAGCGGGGGCACCAGACGGTGGCGCGCTGGCCCACCAGTGCCTGCCGGAGCGGCGTGCCGCAGGCCGGGCACGGCAGGCCGCCACGTCCGTAGGCGGAGAGCTCCTGCTCGAAATAGCCGGGCGCGCCGTCGGGACTGATGAAATCGCGCAGGGTGGTACCGCCGCGGTTGATCGCGTAGGTCAGAATCCGCTTCACCTCGGCCGCGAGGCGCGCATAGCGTTCGCGTGAAATGCGCCCGGCGTCGCGCACTGGCGAGATGCCGGCGGCGAACAGCGCCTCGGCCGCGTAGATGTTGCCCACGCCGACGACGATGCGCTGGTCCATCAGGAAGGTCTTCACCGGCGCCCGGCGGCCGCGACTGGCGAAGAACAGATGGTCGCCATCGAAGACATCGTCGAGCGGTTCCGGGCCGAGATCGCGCAGCAGGGCATGGGTCTCGCCGGCCGGTTGCCACAGCAGGCAGCCGAACCGGCGCGGATCGTTGAAACGCAGGACCTGGCCGGAATCGAGCGTCATGTCGACATGGTCGTGCGCACGCACCGGCACGTCCGGGTCGAGCACGCGCAGACTGCCGGACATGCCCAGATGCAGCAGTGCGCTGCCCGCACCGGTGTCGAGCAGCAGGTACTTCGCGCGTCGACGGATCGCCTCGACACGCTGACCGGGCAACACGCTCGACACTTCGCCGGCGATCGGCCAGCGCAGGTCCGGGCGACGCAGCACGACGCTGCGAATCGTGCGGCCGAGCACATGCGGCGCCAGGCCGGCGCGGGTGGTTTCGACTTCGGGCAGTTCGGGCATCGGGACCGGCGGCGTGCGGGGACTGGTCTGTATCGGGCGCGCGCGGCCGGTTTCAATGTGCCGGGCTGAACGCCGCGCCGAACAGGCGTCAGCCGGTCCAGTCCGGCAGGCGCCTGGGCACGGCAGGCGCATCCACCGTCACGTACTTCGGCAGCCCGTCGCGGCCATACGGCGGCGGCGCCTCGCCGCGGATCAGCGGCTCGAGGTAGCGCCGCGCCGCCGCGGTGATGCCGAAGCCGTCGCGGCGGATGAAGCCGGCCGGCATGATCTTCTCGTGGTTGGCCACCTTCTCCAGCGGCGCCGCCTCGATGGTCCAGCGGTAGGGCGACTCCGACGTGCGCTTGATCGACGGCATCGTCGCGTTGCGGCCGGCGAGCGCGAACTGCACCGCGGCGCGACCGACCGCCATCGCCTGGTCGACATCGGTCTTCGACGCGACATGGCGGGCCGAGCGCTGCAGGTAATCGGGCAGCGTCCAGTGCACCTTGTAGCCCAGCGTGTCCTTGACCCGGCCGGCCAGATGCGAGGCCACGCCACCGAGCTGGGTATGGCCGAACGCGTCCTGGCCGCCGCCTGCATCGGCGACGAAGCGGCCGTCCTTGTCGCGGATGCCTTCGCTTGCGACGACCACGCACCAGCCCACGCGCTCGACGACGCGTTGCACCTGGGCGAGGAACGCGGCCTCGTCGTAGTCGCGTTCGGGGAACAGGATGATCTGCGGTGCGTCATCGGGACCCTGCCCGGCCAAGCCCGCCGCCGCGGCCAGCCAGCCGGCATGCCGGCCCATGGCCTCGTAGACGAACACCTTGGTCGAGGTATCGGCCATCGCGGCGACGTCGAGCGCAGCTTCGCGCACCGAGACCGCGGTGTACTTCGCCGCCGAACCGAAGCCCGGGCAGCAGTCGGTCACCGCGAGATCGTTGTCGATGGTTTTGGGCACGCCGATGCAGGTCAGCGGATAATCGAACTGCGCGGCGAGTTGCGAGACCTTGAGCGCGGTGTCGGCCGAATCATTGCCACCGTTGTAGAGGAACCAGCGCACGTCGTGCGCGCGCAGCACCTCGATCAGGCGTTCGTACTTGGCACGATCCGCTTCGATCGACTTGAGCTTGTAACGGCACGAGCCGAACGCGCCACCCGGCGTATGCGCGAGCGCGCGCACCGTGGCCAGCGGAATCTTCGAGGCATCGACCAGATCCTCGCGCAGCGCGCCGAGGATGCCGTTGCGCGCCGCGAGCACTTTGACGCGCCGGCTGCGCGCCTCCTGCAGCACTGCCGACGCGGTGGCGTTGATGACGGCGGTGACACCGCCTGACTGGGCGTAGAGCAGGGTTCCGGACGTCATTGCACGTGTCCTTTCGATGGGCCGTGGCGGGATACGGTAAGCTGGCGCGGCCGTCCGCCGCCGTGTCATTCGAGTGTACGTCGGAGCGGTGGCGCGGTCCCCCACAGTTGCAGGAGCGTTCGATGCGTTTGGTTCTTCTCGGTGCACCCGGTTCGGGCAAGGGCACGCAGGCGGCGCGGTTGAAGGACCATCTGCGGGTGCCGCACATCTCGACCGGTGATCTGCTGCGCGCCGAAGTGGCGGCTGGCACGCCGCTCGGCCTCGAGGCCAAGGCGATCATGGCGCGCGGCGATCTGGTGTCCGACGAGATCCTGCTCGGCATGCTGGAAGACCGCTTCTCACGCGACGACACGGCTTCGGGTTTCATCCTCGACGGCTACCCGCGCAATCTCGCCCAGGCCGCCGCGCTCGACGCGCTGCTGGTGAAGCTGGGTACGCCGTTCGACGCCGCCGTGCAGCTGGAAGTCGACAACGAGCAGATCATCGCCCGCCTCGCCGGCCGCGCCCAGGCCGAGGGCCGCGCCGACGACAGCCCCGAATCCGTGCGTCACCGCCTCAATGTCTACGACCAGCAGACCGCGCCGGTGATCGCGTTCTATCGCGATCATGACCAGCTGACCGTCGTCGACGGCGTCGGCTCGCTCGACGACGTGTTCGACCGCATCGTCAAGGCGATCGGTCGGGAGCAGGCGGCCGCCTGAGCGTCGCGCAGCGGCGGCAGGGTCCGGGCGGGTCCTGCGAGCATGCCGACCGCGTCCCTCACCCCATTCCTCTCCCGGAGGTAGAGGGGGAGAAGGTGCCGGGCATGCATGACTTCGTCGCTTGTCTTCTGATCGTCCAGGAATCGGCTTCGTGAAACTTCATATCTTGGGTATCGCCGGCACCTTCATGGGCGGCGTCGCCGCGCTCGCGCGCGAACTCGGCCACGCGGTCGAAGGCAGCGACCAGGCGGTCTATCCGCCGATGTCGACCCAGCTCGAAACGCTGGGTATCGCCCTGCACCAGGGCTACGACCCGGCGCACATCGGTGACGACGTCGACCAGGTCGTCGTCGGCAACGCGCTCTCGCGCGGCAATCCCGCGGTGGAAGCGGTGCTCGATGCCGGACGCGCCTACACCTCCGGCGCCGAGTGGCTGCGCGACAACGTATTGCCCGGTCGCGAAGTGCTCGCCGTCGCCGGCACCCATGGCAAGACCACGACCACGACCATCCTGTCCTATCTGCTCCACGCCGCCGGCCGCGCGCCGGGCTTCCTGATCGGGGGCGTCGCCGAGGATTTCGGCGTGTCGGCGCGTATCGGCAGTGGACGCGAGTTCGTCGTGGAAGCGGACGAATACGACACCGCCTTCTTCGACAAGCGCAGCAAGTTCGTCCACTACCGGCCGACGGTCGCGATCCTCAACAACCTCGAGTTCGACCACGCCGACATCTTCCCCGACGTCGCCGCGATCCAGCGCCAGTTCCACCATCTGGTGCGCACGGTGCCGGCGCGCGGGCGGTTGATCGTCAATGGTCACGACGCGCGTCTGGACGAAGTGCTGGCGATGGGCTGCTGGACGCCGGTCGAGCGGTTCGGTTTCGACCCGGCGTTCGACTGGTGCGCGGTCAAGCGCAATGACGATGGCAGCGTGTTCGAGGTCCTGCGCGGCGGCGCGTCGATCGGCACGGTCGAATGGCCGCTGCTCGGCGACCACAACGTGCTCAACGCACTCGCCGCGCTCGCCGCCTGCGCGGCGGTCGGCGTCGACATCAAGTCGCTGCTGCCTGCGCTCGCGGCATTCCGCAGCGTCAAACGGCGGATGGAAGTGCTGGGCACCGCCGGCGACATCACCGTCTACGACGACTTCGCCCATCACCCGACTGCGATCGCGACCACGCTCGCCGGTCTGCGGGCGAAGGTCGGCGATGCGCGCATCGTCGTGGCGATGGAGCCGCGCAGCAATTCGATGCGTCTGGGCGCGCATGCGGAGGCGTTGGCGCCGTCGCTCGATCTCGCCGATACGGTGGTGTTCCTGCATCGTCCGGAACTGGCGTGGGATGCCGGCGCGGTGGTAAGCGCCGTACGCGGTGAAGCGCGCGCGGTCGCCGATGTCGACGCGCTGCTGGCCGAACTTGGCGCGTGCGTGCAGCCCGGCGACCATGTGGTCTTCATGTCCAACGGCGGTTTCGACGGCGCGCCGCGTCGCTTCGCGCAGTGTCTGCGCGACTGAGCTTTCGCATCGGCCTGCGTACACTGGGCGCATGCACGACGACACCTCATTGCCGCTGTTTCCGCTGCGCACCGTGCTGGTGCCCGGCGCCGCGCTGGGCCTGCGCGTGTTCGAGCCGCGCTATCTCGATCTCGTCCGCGAATGCGGTCGCCGCGGCAGTGGTTTCGGCATCTGCCTGATCCTCGACGGCGATGAGTCCGGTGCGCCGGCGACGCCCGCCGGGGTCGGCACCGAAGCGCGGATCGAGGATTTCGACACCGGCCCCGATGGCCTGCTGACGCTGCGCGTGCGCGGCGCGCGCCGCTTCCACGTGCGCCGTACGCGGGTGCGCGACAGTGGCCTGATCATCGCCGATGTCGACTGGTGCGCCGCCGATCCGGTGATCGATCTGCAACCCGAACACGCGCTGCTGGGCGTGGTGCTGCGCAAGATCCTCGAACACATCGACGGCGCGGACCAGGCGTTCCCGGAGCCGCACTTCGACGATGCGGCCTGGGTGGGCTGGCGGCTCGCCGAACTGTTGCCGCTCGAGCAGCCGCATCGCCAGCAGCTGCTGCAGCTGGACGATCCGGACGAGCGGCTGGAAACCCTGCTACGGCTGGTCGACGTCGTCGACGACGAGGACTGAATCGCCTGTCGTGCGCACCCGCAGCGTCGGCACGCCGGACTGCGGATGCACCTCCTCGCGCGACGGGAATGCTTCGAGCACATCACGCAGGCCGCGGTGCACGCCGTGCATGTCGGGCTGCGGTTGCCACAGCCCGAACGCACTGAAGGGCCGCGTATAGAGCATCGACTGGCTGGTGCCGAGCCACAGCTCGGTGCCGTCCTCGAGCACCGCGGGCGCCCGCCATAGACGCAGCACTTCCACCCGGTCCGCGTCGCTGTCGCGGCGCATCAGCAGGGTTTCCGCCAGCGTATCCAGCGTCGCCGGCAGCACCGGCTGCTCGACCTGCGGCACGCTGTCGTCGAGCAGATTGAGTACGTGCATCCAGTCAGCCTGGGGCTGCACGCGCCAACCCTCGGCTTCGAGCTGCGTCTGCAGCGGTGCCAGCGGGCCGGCGATCTGCAGGTCCAACGGCCAGCGATGGGCGGGATCGCGCTCGCGCAGTTGGCCCGGCAGCCGGGTCCAGTCGGATGCCCACCAGCCCTGCGCCGACAGCGTGACCGTCGAGGGCTTGGGCGCGAATTTCGCGAGCAGCGGATCCACCGCGCGCGGCGCGTGCCACAGCGCGGCCACGGCGAAGGTGATGTAGAAGATCAGCGCGACCGGCCGCATCCAGAACGAACGTTCGACGTGGCGGCGGTAGGCGATGCCCAGGACCAGCAGCCAGACGATGCCGAGCAGCATCCCGCCGACGATGTCGCTGAGCCAGTGCGCGCCGAGATACAGCCGCGCGAAGCCGAGCACCGCCACGACCACGGCCGACACCAGGTACGGCCATACGCGCGTGCGCCCCGGCAGTTCGCGGGCGATCAGGACGGCGAAGAAGCCGAACACGATCGTGCACAGGGTGATCTCGACCGCCGGGAAGCCGAAGCCCCCGTGCACGGTGGGCGGTTTGGGCATGTCGATCACCGCGCCCAGCAATGCAGTCAGCGCCATGCCGAAGGCCAGCGCGGCCAGCCAGTGCGCAGCGCCCAGCCAGCGCCGCCGCCAGATCAGCCATGCCAGCGTCAGGGCGACCGCAGGGCCGAGCACGTGCACGTCGCCGATCGACGCCAGTCCGGCCATCAGCCGGTCGGCCAGCGGATTGCGCAGTTCGTACATGAACTGGAAGACGGTCTGGTCGATCAGCAGCGGCTCGCCGCGCATGATCACCGTCGCCAGCAGGGCGAAGCAGGCCCAGCCGATCGCCAGCAGGCAGACCGCGAGGATCGCCAGCGAGGCCGATTCCGGCCGCTTGGGATCGACCAGCGCGATGGCGTAGCGGCCGAACCAGGGATGCGCGCGCGACCACGCCAGCAGGCGCGCGAGCAACGAATTGGCGTGCGCGTCGAACCAGCGGTAGCTGTAGATGACGATCGCCCACGCCAGCGCCAGCACCGCGAGCAGCGCGCCGAGCACCAGCGCCAGGCGATCGGCGACCGCGGCCACCGCATCGTAGGACGCGCCGAACAGCCAGCCCGGCGCGAGAAACAGAGCGGCCCATGAAATGCACGCCGCAATGCTGATCGGCAGGTACTGGCGCAGCGGCATGTGCGCGATGCCGGCGATGGCCGGTACGAACGGCCGGATCGGACCGACGTAGCGCGCGATCAGGATGCTCTTGATCGCATTGCGCCGGAACACCAGTTCGCTGCGGTCGAGCAGCTGCGGATACTTGCTGAAAGGCCAGACGCTACGCAGGCCATACCCCCACCGGCGCCCGACCCAGTAACTCACGCCATCGCCGGCCATCGCACCGAGCGCGGCGCAGGCCACGGCGTAGGGGCCGGAAATTTCGCCCAGACCGATCAACACGCCGATCGCGAACAGGATCGGCAGGGCCGGAACGATCGCGCCGAGAACGATCACCGAATCGCAGAAGGCGATCAGGAAGATCACGAAGCCGGCCGCGACCGGGTGGTTGCCCACCCACGTCACCAGGCTGTTGAAGAAGTCAGTGAGCATCGATCGATTATGACAGTCGTCGATGACCGTCCCCGGACCGGACGTGGCGATGATGCGCGGAGGTGCTGCGCCGCATGACGGGCACGACGCGCGTCGGCGCACGCCGGTGCAATCGACTTCCGCTGCAACCGGTATCGCTCCGTACAATGGCGCGATGTCCGCATCCGATGCCAATGCCTCCGGGCCCACCGAAGCGAAAGCGCTGAAGTCCGACAGTTTCGGCCGCATCTCGCTGATGCGCGGCGCCGATGGCGGCCTGTTCGTGCGCCGCGACCTGCGCCACGTGCCGCTGTGGCTGCGCCTGCCGGCGTGGTGGCTGGCGCGGCGGGAAGCGCGCGGGCTGGCCGCGGTGGCCGGCATGCAGGATGTGCCGCAGCTGATCCAGTGGAACGGGCGTCAGCTCGATCGCAGTTACATGCCCGGCGATGCGATGTACCAGCGCCCGCCGCATGGGGATCTCATCTATTTCCGCCGCGCGCGCCGCTTGTTGCAGGGCCTGCATCGCCGTGGCCTCGCCCATAACGATCTGGCGAAGGAAGCCAACTGGCTGGTGCTCGACGACGGACGGCCGGCGATCATCGATTTCCAGCTCGCGGTGCGCGGCGAGCCGCGTTCGCGCTGGATGCGCCTGCTGGCGCGCGAGGACCTGCGCCATCTGCTCAAGCACAAGCGCATGTATTGCCGCGCGTCGTTGACGCCGGTCGAGAAGCGTGTGCTCAAGCGCACGTCATGGTTGCGCGATGTCTGGTTCCGGACCGGCAAGCCGGTCTACCGCGTGGTGACGCGGAAAATCCTGAAATGGGAAGACAACGAGGGGCAGGGGCCGAAACCCTGAGCCTCAGTCGGCCTCGCGCAGCGCGATCACGCTGCGGCCTTCGTAGCGGCGGTCCGCGCTGAAGTCGTAGCCCAGTTCCAGCGTGCCGACGTCGGCGCAGGCATGGCAGGTGCGCATCGGCACGTCGAAGCGCAGACGCACGCCGCCCCCGGGCAATGGTTCGCTGCCGACCGCCTGCGCCGGCGCGAACGGCACCGCATCGGGATGCGCATCCAGAAACGGCTTGAGTTCGCCGCGCAGTCGCACCGCGCCGGCGGGCAGTACGTTTTCGTCGACGTCCACCGCGCGTCCGTCCGTATCGACCAGCCACAGGCCCTGGTTGGTGTTGGCCCGGAACGGGTAGGTGATCTCGGCGTGGCCCACGCCCTCACTCTCGCGCCAGGCGCTGACGTGGCCGGGATTGCCGAGCGCGATCAGCCGCGAGCTTGCGGCCAGTGCATCGGGCGAAGCGCCGCCTTGGCGCATCGTCGACAGCAGGCAATCGTCCACGGCCGGGGTGCCCGTCCGGCAGGCCGCAAGATCGCCCTGCCACACCGACTGCGCATTGATCACCACGTCGCCGTCGGCCGCGGCCCCGAGATCGTCGGAGACCGCTTGCGTCGGCGCATCGACGGGCGCAGGCGCCTGCGTGTCCGCGGCGGGCATCGGCGCGACAGGCGCAGCGGCCGTCGGCGCGGCATCGCACGCAGCCAGGGTCAGGGCGAACAGCGCGAGGGCGGCAACGTGGCGCATCGGTGGATCCTGCGGCGGGAAGGGCGTCAGTATCGCGCCGTTGGCTGAACGTGTTGGAGACCCCGCGCGCATAATGGCGACGACTCCATCGCAGCACAGGCCCGCCCCATGTCGACCCTCGCCGGCAAGACCCTTTTCATTACCGGCGCCTCGCGCGGCATCGGCCTGGCGATCGCCGAACGCGCTGCGCGCGATGGCGCGAACGTGGCGATCGCCGCGAAGTCGGAAGCCGCCAATCCCAGGCTGCCCGGCACGATCCACAGCGCCGCGCGCAGCGTCGAAGCGGCCGGCGGACGCGCGCTGGCGCTCAAGTGCGACATCCGCGAAGAAGACCAGGTGCGCGCCGCTGTGGCGGCGACGGTCGATGCGTTCGGCGGCATCGACATCCTGGTCAACAACGCCAGCGCGATCTGGTTGCGCGGCACGCTCGATACGCCGATGAAGCGCTTCGACCTGATGCAGCAGGTCAACTCGCGCGGCAGCTTCCTGTGCGCGCAGATCTGTCTGCCGCATCTGTTGCAGGCGTCGAACCCGCATATCCTCACCCTGTGCCCGCCGCCGTCGCTCGATCCCAAATGGTGGGCACCGCACACCGGGTACACGCTGGCGAAGATGGGCATGAGCTTCGTCACTCTGGGGCTCGCGGCCGAGTTCGGACCGCAGGGCATCGCCGTCAACGCGCTGTGGCCGCGCACCCTGATCGGCACCGACGCGCTCAACATGATTCCCGGCGTCGAGCGCGGCAACGGCCGCAACCCGACGATCATGGGCGACGCCGCGCACGCGGTGCTGGTGCGCGAGGCCGCGGGTTTCCACGGCCGGTTCCTGATCGACGACGAAGTCCTGGCCGAGGCCGGGATCACCGACCTCGACCGCTATGCGATCGATCCGGCGCAGCCGCTGCTGCCGGATCTGTTCCTCGACTGAGCGCCCGGCGTCCTGCCGGATCGCATCAGGCGTCGTCGAGCGCCTGCGCCAGGTCGTCGAGCAGGTCCTGCGCATGCTCCAGGCCCACCGACAGCCGCAGCAGCCCGCGCGGCGTGGTCGAGGTCGGGCCTTCGATCGATGCCCGGTGCTCGACCAGCGATTCGGTGGAGCCCAGCGAGGTCGCATTGGTGAACAACCGCAGTCGACCGGCCACCGCCAGCGCCGCCGCTTCGCCGCCCTCGACCTCGAACGACAGCATGCCGCCGAAGTCGCGCATCTGGGCGGCGGCCACGGCGTGCTGCGGATGGTCCGGCAGGCCCGGGTAATGCACGCGCGCGACGCGCGGATGCGCGTGCAACGCCGAGGCGAGCTGCTTCGCATTCGCGCAGTGCCAGGTCATGCGCGCCGGCAGGGTGCGCACGCCGCGCAGGATCATCCAGGCCGCGAACGGCGAGGCGGTGGCGCCGGCCAGCAGGCGCAGGCCGTGACAGTCGGCCGCATGCGCGTCGTCCTCGCGGAACGCCAGCACGCCGCCCATCACGTCGCCATGGCCGCCGAGGTATTTGGTCGCCGAGTGCAGGACGATGTCCGCGCCCAGCGCCAGCGGCTGCTGCAGCACCGGCGGGGCGAAGGTGCCGTCGACCAGCAGCTGCGCACCGGCGGCATGGGCGATGCCGGCGAGCGCGGCGATGTCGCAGACCTTGAGCAGCGGGTTGGACGGCGTCTCGGCCCACAGCAGGCGGGTTTCCGGACGCAGCGCGGCGCGCACCGCATCCGCATCGCTGAAATCGGCCAGGCTCCAGGTCAGCCCCCAGCGCGGGAACTGCTGCGCGGCCAGCGCCCGGAACGAGAAATAGCTGTCGTCGCACAGCACGACATGGCTGCCCGCCGGCAAGGCCTGCAGCGCAGTCGCGCCGGCGGCCATGCCGGTCGGAAACAGCAACGCGCGCGCGGCGCCGTCGAGCGCGGCCAGCGCCACCTCGGTCTCGTGTTGGGTGGGATTGTCGTAGCGCTGGTACAGCCAGCCCTGCGGCAGCTGGCCGTCGGGTGTGTGCTCGAAGGTCGTGGCCAGCTGCAGCGGCACCGACAGCGCGCCGCTGGTGGGGTCGGGCCGGCTGCCGGCGCGGGCGGCGAG
This sequence comes from Luteimonas sp. KH_071, assembly GCF_057838005.1. NCBI lineage: Bacteria > Pseudomonadati > Pseudomonadota > Gammaproteobacteria > Lysobacterales > Lysobacteraceae > Luteimonas > Luteimonas sp. KH_071. Next base: position 236,285 of record NZ_CM174458.1, read on the forward strand.
GGTCTCGATGCGGGGCATGCAGCGCTCCGGGCGTGAGGCGGGGGGAGCGCCGATTCTAGGGGCGCGGGATCGGCGTGCGGGTGTTGCCGTTGGCGGTGCAGCACGGGCGGCCCGATAATGGCCGCGCCGGCGACCGCCTGCGATTCCGATGGAACCCCCTGCGCCTATGACCGCTTCTTCGCCGCCGCCCGGCACCGCCGCCGATCTCATCGCCCTCGCCCAGCGCCACGTGCTGCCGGTCTATCGCCCGCGCGAACTGGTGCTCGAGCGCGGTGACGGCGCGCGCGTCTGGGACAGCGAGGGTCGCGAGTACGTCGATCTGTCGGCGGGCATCGCCGTCTGCGGGCTCGGCCACAACGATCCCGATCTCGTGGCCGCGCTGGTCGAGCAGGCCGGCAAGCTGTGGCACACCAGCAACGTGTTCTTCAGCGAACCGCCGCTGCGCCTGGCCGCCGAACTGGTCGAAGCCAGCGGTTTCGCCACGCGCACGTTCCTGTGCAACTCGGGTGCGGAAGCCAACGAGGCCGCGATCAAGCTGGTGCGCAAATGGGCGACCGCGCAGGGCCGCAGCCCGGATCGCCGCGTCATCGTGACCGCGCGCGGCAGCTTCCACGGCCGCACGCTGGCCGCGGTCACCGCGACCGCGCAGCCGAAGTACCAGGCCGGTTACGAGCCGCTGCCCGGCGGTTTCCGCTACGTCGATTTCAACGACATCGCCCAGCTCGAGGCCGCGATGGCCGGTGGCGATGTCGCCGCCGTCATGCTCGAACCCGTGCAGGGCGAGGGCGGCGTCATGCCGGCCGCCGACGGCTATCTGGCCGCGGTGCGCGGGCTGTGCGACCGCCACGGGGCGCTGCTGGTGCTCGACGAGATCCAGTGCGGCATGGGTCGCACCGGTACGCTGTTCGCGCATCCCCAGGACGGCGTCGTCCCCGACATCGTCACCCTGGCCAAGGCGCTCGGCGGTGGCTTCCCGATCGGCGCGTTGCTGGCTGGCCCGAAGGTGGCCGAGGCGATGCAGTTCGGCGACCACGGCACCACCTTCGGTGGCAATCCGCTGGCCGCAGCCGTCGCGCGCGTTGCATTGCGCAAGCTGGCGTCGCCGGAGATCGCCGCGAACGTGACGCGCCAGTCGCGCGCACTGCGCGAAGGACTGGCCGCGCTCGATGCCGAATTCGGTCTGTTCTCGGAAGTCCGCGGCCGCGGCCTGATGCTCGGCGCGGTGCTGCGCCCCGAACACGCCGGCAAGGCTGCGACGATCCTCGACCACGCCGCGCGACACGGCCTGCTGATGCTGCAGGCCGGCCCCGACGTGCTGCGCTTCGTGCCGGCGCTGAACATCACCGATGCCGACATCGCCGACGGCCTGGCGCGCCTGCGCGCGGCGATCGCCGATGCCGTCGCCGCCGGCTGAGTCCATCGCGGACGGCTGCGCGTTCTGCGCGATTCTGGCCGGCACGCTGCCGGCGAGCCTCGTCCATGAGGATGACCAGGTGGTCGCTTTCATGGACCTGCGCCAGGCGGTGCCCGGGCACGTGCTCGTGGTGCCGCGCCGGCACGTCGAGACCCTGTTCGACCTCGATGAAGACACCGCCGCGCAGCTGATGCGCGTGGCGGTCCGAATCGCACGCGCGGCCGATGCGGTCTTCGCACCCGACGGCCTCAACCTGTGGCAATCCAACCGCGAGGCCGGCGGGCAGGAAGTGCCGCATGTGCATCTGCATGTGCAGCCGCGGATGGCGGGTGATGGACTGCTTCGGATCTATCCCGATGGGCTGCCGATGCCGGAGACCCGCGCCGTACTCGACGGGCTCGCGACGACGCTGCGCGCTGGGCTCGATGCCGGTCAGGTCAGTCCATAGCGCCGCAGCACTTTGCCCATCGACCTCGCATCGACCACCGTGTCCGCATGCAGGCCCGCGGCGCGCGCACCCTGCACATTGACGAACAGGTCGTCGACGAACAGCGTCTCCTGCGCAAGCACGTCGAAATGCGTGAGGGCGTGCTCGAAGATCGCACGGTCCGGCTTGCGCACGCCGACCACACCGCTGCACAGCACGCGGCCGTCGAGCAGCGGAAACAGCGGCGCGACGATGCGCGGGATCGCGTCGTGCATCAACGGGCCGTTGTTGGTCAGCACGCCGATCCGCACCCGCGTGGCGACCGCGGCGACGAGTGCCAGCACCGCAGGATCGGCCGTCGTCGCGGCGACGCGTGCGTCGATCCAGGTGGCCGCGTCGATCGTGCAGCGCAGGCCCTCGCCCAGGCGTTGCAGGCAGGTCGCGGTATCGATCGCGCCGCTGTCGTAGGCGCGCTCCAGGCCGGAATCGAACAGCACCTCGGCCACACGTGCCGGCGTGGCGCCGGCGACGCGCGCCAGGTGGGCGAGGCGCGTGGCGTGCGAATAGCGCGCGAGCACGCCATCGAAGTCGAACAGCACCAGCCGCAACGCTGGTGGCGTCCTCACAGCGTCGGTTCTTCCGGCGGCAAGCCGGTCCCGCAGCGGCGGCAATGCCAGGCTTCCTGCTCGTGGTCCTGCAGACCGCATTCGCGGCAGCGCACGTGGCGTCGCTTCGGGCGCAGCGTGCTGGCGAGTTCCGCGGTGTAGATGCCGGTCGGCACGGCGATGATGCTGTAGCCGATCAGGATCAGGATCGAGGTCACGAAGCGCCCGAATGGCGTGCCCGGCGAGATGTCGCCGAAGCCGACGGTGCCCATCGTCACCACCGCCCAGTACATGCCGGTCGGGATACTGGTGAAGCCGTGCTCGGGGCCTTCGACCACATACATCAGCGCGCCGAAGATCACCACGATGGTGATCAGCGCGCACACGAACACCGAGATCTTGCGCCGGCTGCGTGCCATGGCGGTGATCAGTACGCTGGCTTCGCTGGAGTACTGCACCAGCTTGAGCACACGGAACACGCGCAGCAGGCGCAGCACGCGGATCACCAGCAGGTACTGGCTGCCGGCGAACAGCAGCGACAGATAGCTGGGCAGGATCGCCAGCAGGTCGATGACGCCGAAGAAGCTCGTCGCATAGCGCAGCGGGCGGCGCACGGCCCACAGGCGCAGTCCGTATTCGATGGTGAACACGATGGTGAACGCCCACTCCGCGGCGAGCAGCACGGAATGCCAGCGGTCCTTCACCGCCGGTTCGCTGTCGAGCAGCACCACGATCACACTGACCAGAATGGTGACGATCAGCGCGATGTCGAAATTGCGCTCGGCCGGTGTCTCGTGGTGGAACAGCAACCGGTATATCCGGTTGCGCAGTCCATCGGGGCTTGCAGGCAGCAGGTCGCGCTCGAACGGATTGGCGCGTTCGTCGCGTTCCGTCTCGGGCGCGGGCGCGCTCATGCGGCCGCCAGTTCGGCGAAGGCCCCGCGTGCGGCCTCGAGCGTCGCCTCGATCACGGCGGCGTCGTGGGCCGACGACATGAAGCCGGCCTCGAATGCGGATGGTGCGAGATACACGCCGCGTTCGAGCATCGCGTGGAAGAACCGGTTGAACGCGGCCGTATCGCAGGCGACGGCCTGTGCGTACGTGTCCACATACGCCTGGTCGGTGAAGAACAGGCCGAACATGCCGCCGACGCGCGTTGTGGTGAATGGCACACCGGCCTCGCGCGCGGCGGCTTCGAGACCGTCGCACAGCGCGTTCGAAGCGGCTTCCAGCGCATCGTGGAAACCCGGCTCGGACACGAGGTCCAGCATCGCCAGGCCCGCCGCCATCGCCACCGGATTGCCGCTCAGCGTACCGGCCTGGTAGATCGGCCCCGCAGGCGCGATCTGTTCCATCAGGTCGCGACGTCCGCCGTAGGCACCGACCGGCATGCCGCCGCCGATGATCTTGCCGAAGGTGCTGAGATCCGGCGTCACCCCATAGCGTGCTTGCGCGCCGCCGAGCGCGACGCGGAAGCCGGTCATCACCTCGTCGAAGATCAGCAGCGCGCCGTGCTGCGTGCACAGCTCGCGCAGGTGCTGGAGATAGCCGTCGCGCGGCGGCAGGCAATTGGCGTTGCCGACCACCGGCTCGATGATCAGACCGGCGATGTCCGCGCCCACTTCGTTGAACAGCGCGGTCGCCGCGTCGAAATCGTTATAGGGCAGGGTCAGCGTCAGATCGGCCAGCGCCTTCGGCACACCCGGCGAGGTCGGCACGCCCAGAGTCAGCGCGCCGCTGCCGGCCTTGACCAGGAAGGAATCGCCGTGGCCGTGGTAGCAGCCTTCGAACTTGACGATGCAGGTGCGCCCGGTCGCGCCGCGCGCGAGGCGGATCGCCGACAGCGTGGCCTCGGTGCCGGAGTTCACCATGCGCACCATCTCCATCGACGGCACCAGCGCGGTCAGGCGTTCGGCCATTGTCACTTCGGCCTCGCAAGGCGTGCCGAACGACAGGCCGTCACCGATCGCGCGCTTGACCGCCTGGCGCACGCTCGCGTGGTTGTGGCCCGCGATCATCGGCCCCCAGGACCCCACGTAATCGATGTAGCGGTTGCCGTCGACGTCGAACAGGTAGGGGCCGTCCGCGCGCTGCACGAAGAAGGGTTCGCCGCCCACCGACTTGAACGCGCGCACCGGCGAATTGACGCCGCCAGGCAACAAGGTGCGGGCGCGTTCGAACAGGGCATGCGAGCGGGACGTATCCATGGAGACTCCGGAAGGAAGAAGGTTCACAGGCCGAAGGCGGCCCGGTAGGCGTGCGCGGCGGCGGCCGGATGGCGTGCGGCGAAGACACCGCTGATGACCGCGACGAGATCGGCGCCCGCGGTCGCGAGTTGGCGCGCATTCTCCGGTGTGATGCCGCCGATCGCCACCCGCGGCACGCCGAGCGTCTGCGCATCGCGCAGCAAGGATTTGCGCGCGACCCGTGCATCGGGCTTGGTCGGCGACGGAAAGAACGCCCCGAAGGCGACATAGCTCGCACCGGCATCGACTGCGCGCTGGGCCAAGGTGAGGTCGTCATAGCAGGAGGCGCCGAGGATCGCGTCGGCGCCCAGCGCCGCGCGCGCATCGATGAGCGCGCCATCGTCCTCGCCCAGATGTGCACCGTCTGCACCGAGATCCGCCGCGAGCCGCCAGTCGTCGTTGACGATCAACGGCACGCCGGTCGCGCGGCACAGTGGCAGCAGGGCCTGGATCTGCGCGCGGCGCAGGGCGGCATCGGCGCGCTTGTTGCGGTACTGCAGCCAGGTGGCATGCGGCAGCACCGGGGCGACCTGGGCCAGCAGTTGCGCGGTCTCGGCGACGTCGGGCGTGAGCAGATACAGGCCGCGTGGCACGGACGGGGAGGCGTTCATCGACGTGGGTTCCGGTGGGGGGAGCGCGATGGGACAATGCGGCTCCGTTTCCAATGCCGCATGTGGTCATTATCCGATGAACGATCCGACGACGCAGGGCGCCTACCAGACATGGATGTGCGTGGTTTGCGGTTTCATCTACGACGAGGCCGTCGGCATTCCGGACGAGGGTATCGCCCCGGGCACGCGCTGGGCCGACGTGCCCGAGACCTGGACCTGTCCCGACTGCGGCGTCACCAAGGACGATTTCGAGATGATGGTGCTCTGAACTGGACCACTGAGCGCGTCGTCGATCCCGGCGCTTGCCGCGCCGGGGCCCGCTGACACGACATCTAATGCGCGCGGTCGCGCGCGCGTCCGATCTGGACCAGTTGCTCCCGCACCGAATCCACATCGGCCGCGTCCGGATACCGCACCACGTAATGCCCCAGATCCTCTCTCGCGCCGGTCACGTGGCCCAGCGCCAGATACCCCAGTCCGCGGTCGCGCAATGCATCGGGCGCATCCGGCGACAGAGACAGCAGCCGATCGGCGCAGCGCACGGCGCGCGCCCAGTCTTCCGCTTCGGCGTAGGTGCCATGCAGATTGCGCAGCATGCGCATCAGCATCATCCGGGGCGTTGCCGGGCGCAGCAGGCCGGCCAGCGTGTCGTCGTCCGGCGGCCCACCGTCGACGTGCGGCGAGGCGCGGGACCGCAGTTCCTCGATACCCATCGGACGACCGCCGTTGAACGGGTCCATCACCAGCATCCCGTCGCCAACCGGCAGGCTGACCAGAAAGTGGCCCGGGAAGGAAATGCCTTCCAGGGCTACGCCGAGCCGGCGCGCGACGTCCATCTGCACCACCGCGAGCGTGATCGGATTGCCGAGCCGGCGCTCGATCACCTCGTTGAGATAACTGTTGCGCGGATCGTAGTAGGCATCGTGGTTGCCGGCATAACCGGCTTCCTCGAACAGATACCGGTTGATCGCCTGCATCTTCAGCGGCGTCGGACCGATCGCATCGACTTCGATCTGCAGGTGGCGCGCATGCGCGTGCAGTACCGCGTCGCACCGCGCGACATCGAGTGCTGGGTATTCGTCGCGCGCAATCAGCAAGGCACAGGCAAACAGCGGTATCGCCGTCTCAGGGGTGCCCGATAACGACGCCCACTCGGGCAGCTGCAATTCCGCATTCATGATGTCGACGTCCACATGGCGATCCGGCCGCTCGAAACGCGTGGATCAGGGCGCAGGGATCGACGGCGACAGCACGAGCGTCTCGCCGTCCTTCAAGCCGATCCGTTGCGCTTCCCCGGCATTGAGCTCGAGGACATAACGCGCAGGGCCTTCGCTCGGATACGACGGGCAACGATTGCCGCCGGAGCACGGCGGGACGTCGCGCTGCTGCGACACCAGCCTGCGGGCGTCGTCGAAGTAGAGGATGTCGAGCGCGATGCGCGTGTTCTTCATCCAGTAGGCCTGCGGCGCCTCGTTGTCATGGATGAAGAGCATGCCGTGCCCGTCCTCGAGCGCGTCCCGGAACATCAACCCGCGTGCGCGCGCCTCGTCGGTCGCGGCGATTTCGACGGTGTAGCGGTTGCCCGCAAGTTCGACCCAGTCCCCGCCGCTGGCACATGCAGGCAGCAGGAAGGACGCGAGCACAGAGAGTAGAAGAAGACGAAGAGCGCGCATGGCAACACCACCAGAAGGGACGGCCCCCACCTTCGGCAAGCGCTCTGCGAGCGTCAAGAAAAAAATCTTGTGCGAAGGGTTCCCAAATCCAATGCAGCTATGCATAATTCGCGCCCCGCTTGACGGGCTGCACTTCGGAGCAGCGGTTGAGCGAGGCGAGGACGACAACAGCCTTCACGCGGTGTTGACAGCCTCGAAAGTCGCGGTAAGATGTGCGGCTCGCTTCAACGAAACGCTTTCGGGCCGGACGCTGAAGTCGGCGGAAACCAACCCTCACCGAGGTGTTGACGAAAGCCAAAACCGCGCTATGATGGGCGGCTCGCTTCGGAGGAAACTTCGAAGCACTGGGAGGCAGGCGCTGAGGCCGCTTCCGAAGATCTTTGACAGTGTGCGCAGGATACTTATGCGGACGTCTGGCTGGTGGTGTTAGTCCATTAGCAGACGTTCTAGAAAGAGCAAGAAAGATTCAAAAGCATGCAAATGCTGGTGAGTAGTTCGAGTTCTGGAAAAGACATCTGCACTCGAAGCATTAGATGTCACTTCGGTGATGTCGAAACATTTAAGTGAAGAGTTTGATCCTGGCTCAGAGTGAACGCTGGCGGCAGGCCTAACACATGCAAGTCGAACGGCAGCACAGAGGAGCTTGCTCCTTGGGTGGCGAGTGGCGGACGGGTGAGGAATACATCGGAATCTGCCTATTTGTGGGGGATAACGTAGGGAAACTTACGCTAATACCGCATACGACCTACGGGTGAAAGCGGAGGACCTTCGGGCTTCGCGCAGATAGATGAGCCGATGTCGGATTAGCTAGTTGGCGGGGTAAAGGCCCACCAAGGCGACGATCCGTAGCTGGTCTGAGAGGATGATCAGCCACACTGGAACTGAGACACGGTCCAGACTCCTACGGGAGGCAGCAGTGGGGAATATTGGACAATGGGCGCAAGCCTGATCCAGCCATGCCGCGTGGGTGAAGAAGGCCTTCGGGTTGTAAAGCCCTTTTGTTGGGAAAGAAAAGCAGTCGGTTAATACCCGATTGTTCTGACGGTACCCAAAGAATAAGCACCGGCTAACTTCGTGCCAGCAGCCGCGGTAATACGAAGGGTGCAAGCGTTACTCGGAATTACTGGGCGTAAAGCGTGCGTAGGTGGTTTGTTAAGTCTGATGTGAAAGCCCTGGGCTCAACCTGGGAATTGCATTGGATACTGGCAGGCTAGAGTGCGGTAGAGGGTAGTGGAATTCCCGGTGTAGCAGTGAAATGCGTAGAGATCGGGAGGAACATCCGTGGCGAAGGCGACTACCTGGACCAGCACTGACACTGAGGCACGAAAGCGTGGGGAGCAAACAGGATTAGATACCCTGGTAGTCCACGCCCTAAACGATGCGAACTGGATGTTGGGTTCAATTAGGAACTCAGTATCGAAGCTAACGCGTTAAGTTCGCCGCCTGGGGAGTACGGTCGCAAGACTGAAACTCAAAGGAATTGACGGGGGCCCGCACAAGCGGTGGAGTATGTGGTTTAATTCGATGCAACGCGAAGAACCTTACCTGGCCTTGACATGCACGGAACTTTCCAGAGATGGATTGGTGCCTTCGGGAACCGTGACACAGGTGCTGCATGGCTGTCGTCAGCTCGTGTCGTGAGATGTTGGGTTAAGTCCCGCAACGAGCGCAACCCTTGTCCTTAGTTGCCAGCACGTAATGGTGGGAACTCTAAGGAGACCGCCGGTGACAAACCGGAGGAAGGTGGGGATGACGTCAAGTCATCATGGCCCTTACGGCCAGGGCTACACACGTACTACAATGGGAAGGACAGAGGGCTGCAAACCCGCGAGGGCAAGCCAATCCCAGAAACCTTCTCTCAGTCCGGATCGGAGTCTGCAACTCGACTCCGTGAAGTCGGAATCGCTAGTAATCGCAGATCAGCATTGCTGCGGTGAATACGTTCCCGGGCCTTGTACACACCGCCCGTCACACCATGGGAGTTTGTTGCACCAGAAGCAGGTAGCTTAACCTTCGGGAGGGCGCTTGCCACGGTGTGGCCGATGACTGGGGTGAAGTCGTAACAAGGTAGCCGTATCGGAAGGTGCGGCTGGATCACCTCCTTTAGAGACAAGGCTGCATCGCTTGTCCAGGCGTCCTCATAAGTAACCTGCACGATTGGTAATCAAGCAAGACTGGGTCTGTAGCTCAGGTGGTTAGAGCGCACCCCTGATAAGGGTGAGGCCGGTGGTTCGAGTCCTCCCAGACCCACCACATGGGGCCTTAGCTCAGCTGGGAGAGCACCTGCTTTGCAAGCAGGGGGTCGTCGGTTCGATCCCGACAGGCTCCACCATTCTTGATTGATGATTCACCGATCGCTGCGCACACATCAGATTTGAATGTCGCCGGGCACTGTGGCCTGACGACTGTTCTTTGAAAAATAGGGAAGTAGCGAGCGTCTGAGACAAGAACTCATACGTGTCGTGTGGCTAAGGCGGGGACCTCGAGTCCCTAGTAAATTGAGTCGTTATATTTGCGTCGATGCTTTGTACCCATCGACAGAAGTATGGCTCCGAGGCAACTTGGGGTTATATGGTCAAGCGAATAAGCGCACACGGTGGATGCCTTGGCGGTCAGAGGCGATGAAGGACGTGGTAGCCTGCGAAAAGTATCGGGGAGCTGGCAACAAGCTTTGATCCGGTAATGTCCGAATGGGGAAACCCACCTCTTAGGAGGTACTGCATGGTGAATACATAGCCATGCAGGGCGAACGCGGTGAACTGAAATATCTAAGTAACCGTAGGAAAAGAAATCAACCGAGATTCCCTGAGTAGTGACGAGCGAACGGGGAACAGCCCAAAAGTCGATATGGTTTTAGCAAAACGGTCCTGGAAAGACCGGCCATAGAAGGTGATAGCCCTGTATGCGAAAGGGCCATATCGATGAAAAATGAGTAGGGCGGGGCACGAGAAACCCTGTCTGAATATGGGGGGACCATCCTCCAAGGCTAAATACTCCTGACCGACCGATAGTGAACCAGTACCGTGAGGGAAAGGCGAAAAGAACCCCGGAGAGGGGAGTGAAATAGACCCTGAAACCGTGTGCGTACAAGCAGTAGGAGCCTCGCAAGGGGTGACTGCGTACCTTTTGTATAATGGGTCAGCGACTTATTGTTCGTGGCAAGCTTAACCGTATAGGGGAGGCGAAGGGAAACCGAGTCTGATAAGGGCGCATAGTCGCGGGCAATAGACCCGAAACCGGGTGATCTAGTCATGCCCAGGATGAAGGTTGAGTAACATCAACTGGAGGTCCGAACCCACTCCCGTTGCAAAGGTAGGGGATGAGGTGTGATTAGGAGTGAAAAGCTAATCGAACCCGGAGATAGCTGGTTCTCCTCGAAAGCTATTTAGGTAGCGCCTCATGTGAATCTTCTTGGGGGTAGAGCACTGTTATGGCTAGGGGGTCATTGCGACTTACCAAACCATTGCAAACTCCGAATACCAAGACAGACTGCATGGGAGACACACGGCGGGTGCTAACGTCCGTCGTGAAAAGGGAAACAACCCAGACCCACAGCTAAGGTCCCAAATTATCACTAAGTGGGAAACGATGTGGAAAGGCACAGACAGCCAGGAGGTTGGCTTAGAAGCAGCCACCCTTTAAAGAAAGCGTAATAGCTCACTGGTCGAGTCGGTCTGCGCGGAAGATTTAACGGGGCTAAGTGATAAACCGAAGCTTGGGGTGCACATATTTATATGTGCGCGGTAGAGGAGCGTTCCGTAAGCCGTCGAAGGCAGATTGAGAAGTCTGCTGGAGGTATCGGAAGTGCGAATGCTGACATGAGTAACGATAATGGGGGTGAAAAGCCTCCACGCCGAAAGCCCAAGGTTTCCTTGCGCAACGTTAATCGACGCAGGGTGAGTCGGCCCCTAAGGCGAGGCAGAAATGCGTAGTCGATGGGAAGCTGGTTAATATTCCAGCACCTCGCATAAGTGCGATGGGGGGACGGAGAAGGTTAGGTCTACCAGGCGTTGGTTGTCCTGGGGAAAGGCGGTAGGAGTGGGTCTTAGGCAAATCCGGGACCCTTTAACTCCGAGCACCGAGACGAGCTCATTAGAGCGAAGTGACTGATACCACGCTTCCAGGAAAAGCCCCTAAGCTTCAGCTTATGCAGACCGTACCGTAAACCGACACAGGTGGGTAGGAAGAGAATTCTAAGGCGCTTGAGAGAACTCGGGTGAAGGAACTAGGCAACATAGCACCGTAACTTCGGGAGAAGGTGCGCCCTTGATCGTGGCCCATGCGGGCTACAGCGATCGGGGGCCGCAGTGACCAGGCCGCTGCGACTGTTTATCAAAAACACAGGACTCTGCAAACACGAAAGTGGACGTATAGGGTCTGACGCCTGCCCGGTGCCGGAAGGTTAATTGATGGGGTCAGCCGCAAGGCGAAGCTCTTGATCGAAGCCCCGGTAAACGGCGGCCGTAACTATAACGGTCCTAAGGTAGCGAAATTCCTTGTCGGGTAAGTTCCGACCTGCACGAATGGCGTAACGATGGCGGCGCTGTCTCCACCCGAGACTCAGTGAAATTGAAATCGCTGTGAAGATGCAGCGTTCCCGTGGCAAGACGGAAAGACCCCGTGAACCTTTACTATAGCTTTACATTGAACGTTGAGTTCGTCTGTGTAGGATAGGTGGGAGGCTTTGAAACCATGGCGCTAGCTGTGGTGGAGCCAACCTTGAAATACCACCCTGTCGTGCTTGACGTTCTAACCTAGGTCCGTTATCCGGATCGGGGACCATGTATGGTGGGTAGTTTGACTGGGGCGGTCTCCTCCCAAAGAGTAACGGAGGAGCTCGAAGGTACGCTCAGCGCGGTCGGACATCGCGCACTGTGTGCAAAGGCATAAGCGTGCTTGACTGCGAGATCGACGGATCAAGCAGGTAGGAAACTAGGACTTAGTGATCCGGTGGTTCTGTATGGAAGGGCCATCGCTCAACGGATAAAAGGTACTCCGGGGATAACAGGCTGATACCGCCCAAGAGTTCATATCGACGGCGGTGTTTGGCACCTCGATGTCGGCTCATCACATCCTGGGGCTGTAGTCGGTCCCAAGGGTATGGCTGTTCGCCATTTAAAGTGGTACGCGAGCTGGGTTCAGAACGTCGTGAGACAGTTCGGTCCCTATCTGCCATGGGCGTTGGAGATTTGAGAGGGGCTGCTCCTAGTACGAGAGGACCGGAGTGGACGAACCTCTGGTGTTCCGGTTGTCACGCCAGTGGCACTGCCGGGTAGCTATGTTCGGAAGCGATAACCGCTGAAAGCATCTAAGCGGGAAGCGCGCCTCAAGATGAGATCTCCCGGGAGCTTGACTCCCCTGAAGGAACCATCAAGACCAGGTGGTTGATAGGCTGGGTGTGTAAGCACAGCAATGTGTTGAGCTAACCAGTACTAATGATCCGTGTGGCTTGACCATATAACCTCAAGTTGCTTCTAACCGAAGCATCCTTGGCCAACGACACGAATGAGTCGTCAAAAATGTTCGCTACTTCCCAACCTCTGAGAGCGTGAGCGCTGTCAGTCCCACTTTCGAACGCATACCTGCGTCGAGAATCGGGCCGACCTGCGACCCTCCACCCTCTCCCTGGTGACTATAGCTGTATGGAACCACCCGATCCCATTCCGAACTCGGAAGTGAAACGTACATGCGCCGATGGTAGTGTGCATCTAGCATGCGAGAGTAGGTCATCGCCAGGGTTTTTACCCAAAACCCCCGCCGGTATCCCGGCGGGGGTTTTTCTTTGCGGCGGTGTTAGACAGAGGCAGGCGAAGCGGAGAAACTCCGGCGCGGATTCGATGGCGAGGGATTTACTCCGCAAGCAGCGAAGAGAATCTATCCGAAAACCGGGCAGCGGCTCGGTGTGGGCGATCCCGGTATCTGCGCCGCACGTGTAGGGCCGGCCCGGCTCCGCGTAAGGCGCCCACGGCACCAACCCCGAATACGAAGAGCAGGCAGTGATCCAGACAGCTCGCGGACACACGCACGGTGACGGGATTTGCTTGGCTCGATCCGGCTCAGGAATGGAGAAGCCCCGGGCAATGACATCTTTCTGGTCGCGACAGCTCAATGCCTAGAAGGATTGCAACAGGCAGAGCCGTATAACGGGCGTCGTGTATCGTCTGCCCTCGTCCGGAAAGGCCGCGCACGCCGCGATGAGTACCTACGCACTGCAGTCTGTCTTCCATCCCGCGTCGGTTGCGGTCGTCGGTGCGAGTCCGCGCGCGCGGTCCTTGGGGCGACTGGTGCTGCAGCAGCTGCATGCGGGTGGCTTCGCGGGGCCGATCGGTCTGGTCAATCCGCGCTATGCATCGATCGATGGCCTGGAAGCGTCGCCCTCGCTCGCTGCATTGCCGTTCGTACCGGAACTGGTGGTGATTGCCGTGCCGCCGGCGGATGTCGCAGGTATTGCCGAGGCGGCGGCCAGTGCGGGTGCCAAGGCTGCGATCGTGCTGACGCGCGACATGGGCGCAGGCGTGGGTTCGCACAACGCAGCGCTGGCCGAGGTCGCGCGTGCCCGCGGGCTGCGTATCGTCGGGCCGAACTGTCTCGGCGTGATCGCGCCACATGCGAAGTTGTTCGCGAGCTTCGCAGCGCACGCGCCGATCCCCGGCGATCTTGCATTGATCTCGCAGTCCGGCGCAGTCGCTGCGGGCATGATCGAGTGGAGCCGGCCGCGTGGGATCGGTTTCTCCGCCGTGGCCTCGCTGGGCGATGCGCTCGATGTCGATTTTGCCGATCTGCTCGACTACTTCGCGACCGACCGGCATACCCGCGCCATCCTGCTGTATGTCGAACGCGTGCGCGATGCGCGCAAGTTCCTATCTGCGGCCCGCGCGGCCGCACGCGCCAAGCCGGTCGTCGTCGTCAAGCCGGGTCGCCATGCGCGACGAGACACGGCGGCGATCACCCACGCTGCAGCACTGGCAGCGCCGGATGCTGTCTACGACGCCGCGTTCCGGCGCGCGGGGCTGCTGCGCGTGTACGCGCTCGACGAGCTGTTCGCCGCCGCAGAGACGCTGTCGCATCTCGGCAGCCTGGCGGGCAACCGCCTCGCGGTGATGACCAACGGCATCGGGGTGGGCATGCTCGCGCTCGATCGCCTGGTCGATCTGGGCGGTACCCGCGCCTCGCTGTCCGAGGCGACGGTCGACACGCTCGACGGCGCATTCCCACGTGGCTGGTCGCGTCGCAACGCAGTGGACATGCTCGGCGATGCGGACGGCAGCCGATATACGGCCGCGCTGGATGCGCTGCTCGAGGACCGCGAAAACGATGCGGTGCTGGTGATGCAGGTTCCCACCGTACTGTCGAATCCCGACGAGGTGGCGGAGGCGGTCGTGCGCACCGTGCGGGCCCGTCCGCGCACCGGCACGCGCAAGCCGGTGCTGGCGGTCTGGCATGGCAATCAGCCCGCTGCCCGCAAGAAGCTCGGGGATGCCGGAATTCCGGTCTACGACAGCGAAGCCGACGCCGTGCGCGGCTTTATGTATCTCGCGCGTCATCACGAAGCGCAACGTGCATTGATGGAAACGCCGCCGAGCCTGCCGGATGACTTCATCGTCGACCTGCCGGCGGCGCGCGCGGTCGTCGAGGCGGCCTTGGCATCGGGCAGAGGTCTGCTCGACCCGGTCGCCACTGCACGCCTGCTCGGGGCCTACGGCATTCCGTTGGCCGAGGTTTCGCGTGCTGCCGACGCAGACGCAGCGGGTACCGCCGCGGAGCTGCTCTTCGCGCGCGGCGAAGCGGTCGCAGTGAAGATCGATGCGGCCGACATTGCCCACAAATCCGATGTCGACGGCGTGCGCTTGAACCTGACGACGCCGCAGGCCGTGCGGCAGGCCGCCGAGGACATCCTGCAGCGCGCACGCACGCTGCAGCCGGGCGCTCGGATCGACGGTGTCACCGTGCACGCGATGGCCGTGCGGCCCAAAGCGCGTGAGCTTATCGCCGGTATCGCCGACGATCCGACGTTCGGCCCGGTGATCGTCTTCGGCCGCGGCGGTACGGCCGTCGACGTGATCGACGACAAGGCATTGATGCTGCCGCCCCTCGACCTGCGCCTCGCACACGAACTGATCGGGCGCACGCGCGCGTCGCGCATTCTCAAGGCGTACCGCGATGTGCCGGCTGCCGACGAACGTGCGGTCGCGCTGGTGCTGGTGAAGCTCGCGCAGATGGCAGCCGACATTCCCGAACTTTTGGAACTCGACATCAACCCGCTGCTCGCCGACCGCGACGGGGTGATCGCAGTCGATGCGCGCATCGCGCTCGCGCCGGTCAAGCGCCTGCACAAGGGCCGTGGCCATCCGCGCTTCGCGATCTTCCCGTATCCGGTCGAATGGGAACGCACGATCACGCTGTCGAACGGCAACACGGCCTTCGTACGACCGGTGCGCCCGGAAGACGAGGCGATGTTCCGCCGCTTCTTCGAACAGGTCAGCACCGAGGATCTACGGCTGCGGTTCTTCAGCGCGGTACGGCATTTCAGTCACGAATTCATCGCACGGCTGACCCAGCTCGACTACGCGCGCTCGATTGCCCTGGCGGCGATCGATCCCGCCACCGGCGAGATGCTGGGCGCGGTGCGCCTGCTCGCCGATGCGAATTACGACACCGGCGAATACGGGATCATGGTGCGTTCCGATCTCAAGGGCGCCGGCCTCGGCTGGCGGCTGATGGGCATCATGATCGAGTACGCCCGCTGGCAGGGCCTGCGCGTCGTGGAAGGGCAAGTGCTGCGCGAGAACACCACGATGCTGGCGATGTGCCGCCAGTTGGGGTTCTCGGTGACCGCCGATCCCGACGACGCCACGGTCGCGATCGTGCGCCTGCCTGTCGAGAACCACGACGCCTGAATCGCGTCAGCTGCCCTTGCGGCCGGAACCGGACTGCTTGCCGCCGCCATCCTGCTTGTTGACCGTGGCCCAGGCGATCCGCTCGGCGTCTTCCTTCGACCGGCCCTTGTCGCGTTCCGATTCTTCCACGTGTTCAGCCTGTCGCTTCTGCTTGTTCGTGTAGGACGACTTGTCACCGCGGCTCATGACGCTGCTCCTGTCGATGGGAGCAGAAAGCCTGCGCCTGCGATCGTGAGCGACGAGTCGAATCCGCGTGCAGACAGCGTGGATCGGGCGCAGTCACTGCGACGGAAGCGACGATAATGCAGCGGTGCGCAAGATCCTCCACATCGACATGGACGCGTTCTACGCTTCGGTCGAGCAGCGCGACGATCCCGCGCTGCGCGGACGACCGGTGGTCGTCGCCTGGCGCGGCGCGCGTTCGGTGGTCTGCGCGGCGTCCTACGAGGCCCGTCCGTTCGGCGTGCGCTCGGCGATGCCGGCGGTCACCGCCGAACGGCTGTGTCCGGATGCGGTGTTCGTGCCGCCGGATTTCGCCCGCTACAAGGCCGTGTCGCGGCAGGTGCGCGAGATCTTCCACGCGCACACCGATCTGGTGCAGCCGTTGTCGCTGGACGAGGCCTATCTCGACGTCACCGACCCGAAGATTCCCTCGCCCAGTGCGACGGCGACCGCGCAGGCGATCCGCGCGCAGATCTACGAGGCGACGCAGCTGACGGCCTCGGCCGGCGTGGCGCCAAACAAGTTCATCGCCAAGATCGCCTCGGACTGGAACAAGCCCGATGGCCTGTACGTGGTGAAGCCCACGCAGATCGATGCGTTCCTGCTGCCGCTCAAGGTCGGCCTGATTCCCGGCGTCGGCAAGGTCATGGAGAAGAAACTGGCCGAGCTCGGCGTCGCGACGGTGGGCGATCTGCGCGGGCTGTCGCGTGAGACGCTCGAGCGGCGTTTCGGCACGTTCGGCGTGCGTCTGCACCAGCGCGCACTCGGCATCGACGATCGACCGGTGGAGCCGGACCAGCCTGTGCAGTCGATCTCGTCGGAGGACACGTTCGAGACCGACCTGCCGCTCGAAGCGCTCGCGCCGATGATCGAGCGTCTCGCGGAAAAGACGTGGGCGGCGACGCGCAAGACGGCGCGTGTGGGTCGCACCGTGGTGCTGAAGCTCAAGACCTCGCAGTTCCGCATCCTCACGCGCAGCTTCACGCCGGATGCGCCGCCTGCATCGCAGGCGGAGCTGACGCGGATCGCACTGGCGCTGCGTGAGCGCGTGGACCTGCCGGCATCGACGCGGTATCGGCTGGTCGGTGTGGGGATCGGCGGGTTTCGCGAGCCAGACGAGTTGCCGGTGCAGGCGGGGTTGTTCGAGGGGTGAGTGGGGGATTCGGACTAACACCAACCCTCACCCGACGCGCGATGCACGTCGACCTCTCCCGGAGGGAGAGGTGCAGATCAAAAACGCATCGCCTCGCTCAGCCGATCACACGCTTGAACGGTGGCAGCGCATCGAGGATGCGTTTGCCGTAGCGGCGGTTGAGCAGGCGCGAGTCGAGAATCACGACACGGCCGGTATCGGTCGAGGTGCGGATCAGGCGGCCGGCGAACTGGGTCAGGGTGCGCAGCGCGTGCGGGATCGCGATCAGGTTGAACGGGTTCTGCCCGCGCGCTTCCAGCCATTCGCCGAGCGTCGCGGTCTGCGGATCGGTCGGCACCGCGAACGGGACCTGGGTGATCACGACCGTCGTGCAGGCCTCGCCCGGCAGATCGAGACCTTCGCCGAACGAGTTGAGGCCGAACAGCACCGAGCCCTTGCCGGCGGCGACGCGTTCGAGATGCGCGGCGACGACCTGCGATTTGTTGCCGCTGCTCTGCACCTGGATCGCCTCGCGGCGCGAAGCCGGCATCAGTTCGGCAACCTTCTCCATCTTCCAGCGCGACGTGAAGAGCACCATGCTGCCCTTCTTCCAGTCGAGCTCGCGCGCCAGCCACTCGGCGACCGCCTTCGGATGCCCTTCGCGGTCATCGGGCGCCACCGGGAACTGCGGCACCACCAGCTGCGCCTGGTTCGGCAGATCGAACGGCGACGGCAGCGAGGCGGTTTCGGCGTGATCGGGCAGGCCGGTGTCGATCGCGAACGACTGGAAATCGCCGCCACCGGTCAGCGTCGCCGAGGTCATCACGACCGAATCGATCTCCTTCCACAGCAGCGAGCGCAGCACATTCGCGGCCGAGACCGGCGAGCAGTGCAGGGCGAGATCGCCATCGCGCGTCGCGGTCACCCAGCGCGCCATCGGCGGCGCGCCCTCGCGGTCCTCGCGGCGCCAGCCGGCCCACAGCTCATGCTGCTGCTCGACCATCTCCAGCGCCATGCCAAGGCTGCGCTGCAGCTTCTCGCGCGCCGGATCCTCCTGCTTGGTGCGTGCCACCGCCTGCTGCGCGGCGTGCACCCAGTTGAACAGGGCACGCGTGTCTTCGCCCAGGGCTTCGATCGCAGGCGCCCAGTCGTCGGGCAGGCGGCCGAGCGGTGCGCGCCACATCGGGTCGCGATCGCCGGGCTCGGGTTGCCAGGTGCGATCGACATCCAGCTGGAAGGCCTTGAGTCCCTTCGACACGCGCGCGGCGAGTTCGATCGCTTCGTTCGGCAGCAAGGTGCCGATACGTTCCTTGTCGACCAGCCGGTAGCTGCCGGCGATCAGGATCTGCATGCGGCTGGTGCGCTTGGCCATGTCGGCCAGCGGCAGGCGCGCGGCGCCCTGGTCGATCGCGACATTCGCCACGTGGTGGCCTTCGTCGAGCACCAGCAGCATCTCGCCGGGCGGCGCCAGCAACGGCTGGCCGTTCTCGATGTCGCCCATCGCCAGCGACGACAGCAGCAGCGCGTGATTGGTCACCACGATCTGCGCCTCGCGCACGGTCGTGCGCACCTTGAGCACCGGACACTGCTGGGCGAAGCTGCAACGGCGCCCGGCGCAGCTCGAGGCGGGCGTCGTGATGCGCGTGCGCAGCGCCGGCGAAACGGGCTCGGGCGCGGTGTCGAGATCACCGTCCCATTGCCGGTCCGCATGCGCTTCGAGCAGACGCCGCGCGGCGTCGACCTCGTGTGGCGCGAGCGGGCGGTCGTAGAGCTGGCGCTCGTAGTCGCCACCCTCGTCCGGCCCTGCACCGTCGAGCAGCATCGTGCCCTGGCTGTGCTCGGCGTGGAGCTCGGCGGCGTTGCGCGTGCACAGATACCGCGTGCGGCCCTTGGCCAGCGCGACCCGGGCTTCGAGTCCGGTCGCGGCAAGAAATGCGGGGATGTCGCGTTCGAACAGCTGTGACTGCAGCGCCACGGTGCCGGTGCTGATCACCAGCTTCTTCTTCGTCGCCAGCGCGATCGGCACGCCGGCGGTCAGATACGCGAGCGACTTGCCGACGCCGGTCGGCGCTTCGGCGATGCCGATGCCACCCGAAGTCGCGAGCGCGCGCGAGACCAGCCCGATCATCGCGCTCTGCGAGCGGCGCGTGCTGAAGCCGGGCGTGTTCGCCTGCAGCTTCGCGTACGCAGCGCGGATGTCGGCCTTGAGCGCATCGTTCAGCACGCGCGGCGGCGCGTCGGCTGCGGTCGCGGCCGGCGTGGTGGTATCGGAATCGCCCATGCACCCATTGTCCCACGCCGCGTCGCGCAGACAGAGATCGGGATGCTGAACGCCGCGGGCGTGTCGGTCGGCGACGTGCGTGCGCAGACGTGTCGCGCCTGCGCGATCAGGGCGTTGACGACGTCCTGGAGACCGCTGCATCGCCGTCGTTGCGCGGCGCATCTTCCAGCATCACCAGGCGCTGGCCGTCGAGGCGGTACTCGAGCGCCGCCTGGATCGACTGCAGTTCTCGCACGTGCGTGCACAGGGCATCGGCCTGCGCTTCGAGCGCGGCGCTGCGGGTTTCGATCTTCTGGTCGAGATCGGCTTCCATGCGTTCCGCGCGCGCGTCCATGCGCCCGGCGCGGCCGGTGAACACCTGCCACATCACGCTGCGGCCGAGGCTGCCGGTCATGCGTTCGGCCGCGTCCTCGATGCGCGATTCGAAGCCTTCGCCGAACACCTCCTGGTCCCAGCGCCCGGTGCCGAGCGTGGTGTCGATGTAGCCGAGCGTGTCGGTGCGGAAACGCTCGACCTGGCGCACCTTGCGCGCGCTGCCGGTCATCACTTCGACCACGCCGGCCAGCGCATCGAACGCGATGCCGGTGCTTTCGCGCGCGACCGAGGTGACCTGGGGCATCAGCGTACGCGCCCCCGATTCCAGCCTGCGCAGCCGCGCGGCGTCGGCGGCGCTGACGGTCTGCACCGCGCGGTCCACGCTCAGCGTCCCGTCGTGGAAGAAGATCTCCTTCGGCACGCCGCTGTCGCGGTAGAGCCACACGCCACCGGTGTCGACGAGCACGTTGTACGGCGTCGAGATCTCGCACTGGTCCGAGGACAAACGCGGCGCAGTGTCGTCGTCTGCAGCCTGCGCCGACATCGACACGACGAGAACGCAGGCGGCAAGCGCGGCGTGAGAAAAGCGCATGGGCAGTGGTCCGGAGGGCATACGCGGGAGCATCGGGCCGACCGCAGAAGGAATCGCGTGCTTGAAGTCACGATGGCACGCCCGTGCCCGCCAACGTTGCCGACGGGTCATTCGATGCCGCGAACGTCGTGGATCGGATGCGTCTCCATGCGACCGTAGCGGTCGATCACGGCCTGCACGTCCGGGCGGGCCAGGAAGCGCGCCCGATGCTGGCGCGCGACCACCTCGCCTGGCGATGGTGGCAGGGGCCGGTAGGTCTGCGCCCAGTCGAGCACTGCCTGCCGGTTGGCGGGCGCCTCGAGCAGCCCCGGCAGCGCGGCGGCGGCCGTGTCGAGCTCACCACGCAGGAGCAATGCATCGAGATACACCTGCGGCGCATCCGTTTGACCCAGCGCCAACTGCGCCAGGGCGATATCTGCCCTGTCGGCGTCGCCCTGCTGGATGGCGGCACGGAACCGGATGCTCTCCTCCACCATCCGACCGTAGCCGGTGATGTCGGCACCCACGCGTTCGATGGTTTCCAACGCTTTGCCGGGCTGACCCAGAATTGTGTGCAGCGTTCCCAAGTTGAGGACCTGGCTGACGTTGAGGCCACCTCCTTCGCGCAGCTCAGACGCGACGGTCAGGGCGGCCACGGCTTCTGCGTCCCGGCCCAGTCGCCGAAGCGCGATCGCGCGGTTGTTGTGGACCCAGACCGCGTCTTCGGAATCGCTGAACGTGTCGAGATCCGCCAGCACGGCATCGGCGGTGGCCAGGGCGTCGTCCGCGCGCCCGGTCATCAGCAGGGCGGTGATGAGCATGGTCTGCAGCTCGAGACGGTCCGGTTGCTCGAGCGTGCTGTGTCGAGCGGCGTCCACATAGGCCTCGGCGGCGGACACGACATCGAATCGTGGATCGTCGCGGTCCACGATGGCATCGAACCGGCGGTCGGTCCGCAGCCGGATGATGTCCATCGGCTGACGGACGCGCGCAATGGCAGCGCGCGCGCCGGGCGCGTCCTGACGTTCCAGCCGCAGCAGCGCAAGCTCGGTCCACGCGGCGTCCGCGCCGATGCCCCCGGATGTCCAGTTCGCGTGGAACAGCGCATCGAGCAGGGCCAGACGTGCCGCGTCGCTCGCACGCGTAATGAAGATCGGATGGACGATCAGGCTCTGCGGCAGGTCGTCGGCCCTGTCGGGCCATGCCGTGACGAGATGTCGCAGCGCCTCGGCGGACGCATCGGCATTGCCGAGATTGCGCTGGAGCGACGCGAGTCGATACCAGTCGTCGATCTCGTCCTGGCGCAGGCGCAGGGCCGCCTGCGTCTGACGCAACGCGGTCTGCAGCTGGCCCGACTCGAATGCGACACCCGCGGCCTGATGCAGGATGGCGTGCCGCACCTCCGGCGCCAGCGCCTCGAACTCGGGTCGTTCGATGGCGCGCGTGAACGCCTGACTCGCGGCGAGGGCGTCGCCGGCGTCCTGGTCTTCCAGGCCCTTTGCCAACAGCGATTCGAAACTGCGGGCATGCAGTTCTGCCTCGGCCTGTATCGCGGATCCCGCAGGTTCGACGCGCGCGCGCGTGGGCACCGATGCCAGCACCGAGGTTGCGAGTGCGGCGAGCAGCAGACATGCAGCAGAGCGCTTGATCATTGGACGTTCCCTGTCGTGTGCGCCGAGCATCGTGCAGCGGGCCACGGCTCGCAAGTCAACGTACGCCGCGTCGCCGTCCGGCGGGCGCGGCGTCGGGTGCTGGTGGTCAATGCGGGACAGCCGCGCAACCGGTGCGCGGCTGCCGTGCACAACGTGTTCGGGCATGACGACACACCGCCGGCAACGCTGCTGGCGAAGGGCCGCGCGGAGCTGCGGCGCTATCCGACTGCGACGGTCATCGCGGGCGAGACAATCGACGCGGGCGCGGATGCGGACGGGTTCTCGCTCGCACTCGCGGACGGGCAGACGCTCCAGACCCGCATGCTGATCCTGGCGGGTGGCGTGCGCGATGTGCTGCCACCGCTCGAGGGTCTGCAGGCGCGTTGGGGACGCAGCGCGCTGCATTGCCCCTACTGCCACGGGTTCGAGGTGGCCGGGCGTGCGCTCGGCGTGTTCGCGGGCAATGCGATGGCGCTGCATCGCGCCTTGATGCTGCCCGACTGGGGGCCGACGACCTGTTTTCTCGAGGATGGATTCGAGCCCGATGCCGACGATGCGCGCAAGCTCGCGAACCGCGGCGTGACCCTGGAACGCGCACCGGTCGTCGAACTGCTCGGGACCGCGCCCGCGCTCGACGGCGTGCGTCTGGCCGACGGCCGCCGTATCGCGATCGAGGCGCTGTTCGTCGGCGGGCGTGTCGAACCGGTCGACGGTCTGGCCGACAGGCTCGGCTGCGCACAAGACATCGGCCCGCTTGGGCCGCATCTGCGCGTGGATGCGTTCAAGCAGACGAGCGTGCCGGGTGTATTCGCGGCCGGTGATCTGAGCCAGCCGATGCACAACGTGCCGCTCGCGGCAGCATCGGGACTGCTCGCCGGCGTGGGCGCACACCAGGCCCTGATCGCGGCCGACGCGGCCTGAGCGCGGATTTCATCGTGGGTTGCAGCGTCGTGTCGATACTCGAACGATGCATCGCATCCTCTGCCTGTTATTCGCTTCGCTGCTTGCCTGCGCCGCTTCCGTCGCGCCGGCGTCCGCGCAAACGACGAACCCCGCACGCGACAACGCGCTGGAAGCCGTCCTCGAAGACGCCGCCTCGATGGCGCCGCTGCGCACGGTCCTGGTCGCGCACGACGGGGTGCTGATCGCCGAGCGCGGCTATCGCGGCGCATCGACCACGCGGCCGGCGAACATCAAGTCGGCCTCGAAGACGGTGATGTCGGCGCTCGTCGGTATCGCGATCGAGCGCGGCCTGCTCGACGGCGTGGACCAGCCGATCGCACCGTTGCTGGCCGATCGGCTGCCGCGCGATCCCGATCCACGGCTGGCCCAGGTCACCATCGGCCATCTGCTGTCGATGCAGGCCGGCCTGCAGTCCACGTCGGGCCGCGGCTACGGGCGCTGGGTCGCGCAACGCGACTGGGTACGCGCCGCACTCGCGCAGCCGTTCGTCGATGCGCCGGGCGGCGGCATGATCTATTCGACCGGCTCGACGCATCTGCTGTCGGCGGTGCTCGCCAAGGTCGGCGGCAAGCCGGTGCGCACGCTCGCGCGCGAGTGGCTGGGGCCGCAGGCGGGCTTCTCGATCGCGTCCTGGGATACCGATCCGCAGGGGCTGCATTTCGGTGGCAACCAGATGGCGATGACGCCGCGTTCGCTGCTCGCGTTCGGCGAGCTCTATCGCAATCACGGGCGTGCGGCATCGGGCGCGCAGTTGATCCCGGCCAGCTGGATCGCGCAGTCGTGGGTGACGCGCACGCGTTCGGTCTACACCGGCGACGGCTACGGTTACGGCTGGTTCGCGCGGTGGATCGGCGGGCACGATGTGCGCTTCGCCTGGGGCCACGGCGGACAGATGCTCTACATCGTGCCGTCGTTGAACCTCACGGTGGCGATGACCTCCGATGAAACCACCGTCGCCGGCTCCGGTCACCTCGCGCAGCTGCATGCGCTGATGGGCCGGATCATCGAAAGCCAGGCGGGCTAACGCCTGCGGGTCGTCGAAACAGACGCATGGCGACGGCTTGTCACCCATGCGGTGCGGTCCACATGGCGCGTGGCATAGCGTTGACGCAGATGCCGGCTGATGCAGCTCGACAGGTCGCGACCCGCGCGCGCTGCGGCGCAGGCGGCAGCGAACAGGCGCGGGCCGATGTCCTGCCGGCGATAGTCGTAGACCGCGCCGTCCACGAACTCGACCGACAGCGTGTCGCCGGTGATCGCCCATGCGTGTACGCCGCTGCCGCCGTGGCGGTTGCGGTAAGGCTGCAGGCGGCGCACGGGATCGGCCATCGTGACGGCGTACCGGCGACAGTCGCCGCGGCGATCAGGCCGCGGTCTGGACTGCCGCGTTCGCCGATTCCACGCTCGCTGCAAGTTCGTGCTGGCGGAACGGCTTGCTGAGAATCGTCAGGCCCGGATCGAAGTCGGCCATGCTGGTGTAACCGGACACGATCACGATTGCCGTCTCCGGCAGCCGCGCACGCACGGTACGCGCAAGCTCGGCGCCGGTCATGCCGGGCATCAGATGGTCGGTGACCAGCACCGCGGGCATCAGGCCGTCGTCGAGCGCACGCAGCGCTTCTTCGGCGGAACTGGCCTCGACGATGCGGTAGCCCATGTCTTCGAGCGCATCGGAGGTGCACATGCGCACCGAGTCCTCGTCGTCGACCACGAGCGCCGTGCCGCGGTTGTCCCCTGTGGTGTCCACTGTCGTGTCCTCGTCTTCGGATATGGCGCCGGGGCGCGAACCCACCGGCAGCCAGAGATGGATGGTGGTACCCGTACCCGGCGTGCTGTCGATGGTCAGGCGGCCGCCGAGCTGCGACGCCAGGCCATGCGCCATCGACAACCCCAGACCGGTGCCCTTGCCGATGCCCTTGGTGGAGAAGAACGGCTCGACCGCGCGCTGGCGCGTCTGCTCGTCCATGCCGCAGCCGGTGTCGGCGACCGAGACCACAATGTAACGGCCGGGCGCGATGCGGTCGTCGTTGGACACGTGGGCGTTGCGCGCGCCGAGCGTCAGCGTGCCGCCTTCCGGCATTGCGTCGCAGGCGTTGACACTGAGGTTGAGGATCGCCATTTCCAGCTGGTTCGGATCGGCGACGGCGGGCAGCAGATCGTCCGCGATGTCGAGCACCAGCCGCACCCGCGGGCTGCTGGAACTGTCGACCAGCTCGGCCATGCCCGATACCAGCGCGGCGACATCGACATCCAGCGTCTGCAGCGGTTGGCGGCGCGCGAACGACAGCAGGCGCTGCACGAGGGTCGCGGCACGATCGGCCGACCGGCGGGCGACGCCGATCATGCGCGTGCGGCGTTCGGCGCGCGCATCTGGATCGGCCGCCAGGTCGAGCGCGGTCACGATGGGCGTCAGCAGGTTGTTGAAATCGTGGGCGACGCCGCCGGTGAGCTGGCCGATCGCTTCGAGCTTCTGCGACTGGCGCAGCGCTTCCTCGGCATTGCGGCGTTCGGTGGTGTCGATCGCCTCGGGCACCACCGCGATCAGGCGACTGTCCTCGTAGATCGGACGCAGCGACAGATCGTGGCACCGCGGGCCGGCCGGCAGATCCAGTTGGATCTCGTCGCGGACCGTTTCGCCGGCAGCGCTACGTTCGAACATCGCGCGGATCCGCCCGGGCATCCCGGGCGTCGTGCTGAACCACGGTGTGTCCCACAGCGACAGTCCGATCACGTCGTCGAAGCGTGCGCCGATGGCTTCGAGCACCGGGCGGTTCGCGTCGGTGACGATGCCGTCGGGCGTGCACATGCCCTGCAGCTGGTAGCTGGTCTCGAACAGCGTGCGTAGTTGCGCTTGCGAGCGCGCGAGCGCATCGGCGGCGGCGTTGATGTCGGTGACGTCGCGCGCGCTGCAATAGAAGCGCCCACCTTCCGGAGTCGCCACCCAGGACAGTGTGCGCAGGCCACCGGCGCGCGTGCGCCAGCGGTTTTCGAAGCGCAGCACGGGCTTGCCGGCGCGCAGAGTCTCGATCACCGATTGCGTCACCGCGTGATCGTCGGCGCTGACGTGGTCCATCCAGGCACGGCCCACGAGCGAATCGACCGGCCAGCCCAGCAGGTGCTCCCAGGCCGGATTGACCGTCTCGATGATGCCGTCGGGGTCCACGACGGCGAGCAGGTCGGGGGTGACCTGCCAGGTCAGCGAACGCTCGCGGGCCCGTTCGATCACCTGGCGCTCGAGATCGCTGTTGAGGCTGCGCAGTTCTGCCTCGCGCGCTTGGAGCGCAAGGTCCGACAGGTGGCGCGCGGTCACGTCCACGCCCTGGACGAAGATGCCCACCACGTCTTGGCCTTCGCTGATCGGCTGGAACACGAAATCGACGTAACGTTCGGCGGAGGCGCCGCCGGGCGTGGTCTGCACGATGTATTGCGCGCCGTCGGCGGAAAACGCCTTGCCGCTGCGATAGACCTCGTCGAGCAACGTGAGATACCCCTGCCGCACGGCATCGGGCAGCGCGTCGGCGACGCGCTTGCCGAGCACATCCCCGCGATCACCGATCAGCGTCTGGTAGGCCGGGTTGAGATAGGCGAACACGTGCTCGGGACCGGTCAGCATCGCCATGAACGTCGGCGCCTGCTCGAACATGCGGCCGAGCTGAGCCACATCGGCGCGCAGCCGGCGCTCGTTCTGCACCTTGCGGGTGACGTCGGTGGTGATGTTGAGCAGGCCGATGATCCGGTCGTGCTCGTCTCGCACCGGCGAATACGAGAACGTCCAGAACGTCTCTTCGGGAAAGCCGTTGCGCTGCATCGTCAGCGGCATGTCTTCGTGCAGCGTGGACTCGCCGGCGAACACGCTGTCGACGAGGGGGCGGACGTCGTTCCACACATCCGACCAGATGACCTGCAAAGGCTGGCCGAGCGCGCGCCCTTCCTTCGCGCCGAGATGCGGCGCGTAGGCATCGTTGTAGAACAGTGTCAGGTCCGGGCCCCAGCACAGGCACATCGCGAAACGGGACTCGAGCATCAGACCCATCGCGGTGCGCAGCGACTGCGGCCAGTCATCGATCGGACCCACGGGCGTCGTCGACCAGTCGTAGGCCGCGATGCGTTGCGCCATGACGCTCGGTCCGGGCAGAAATGCATGCTGGGCGGGCGGCACGTGGGATGTCACGAAGGGCGGGGGCGAGTCGAGGACCGCGCATCCTGCCACAGGGTGTCGTCGCGACGTGATGAGGACATCAGCGAAGTCGTGCCTGCAGCGCAGCCGCGTTGGGAATCGCGTATCCGGCGGCGGTATTGTCGAACACCACCCAGGCATCGGCCGGGCCGGCGCGGACTGCGGCCGCGATCGCGTCGAGCGCCTCGGTGTCGTAGTCGCTGTAGTAGATCTTCGGGCGCCCATGCCAGCGCCAGTAGGCGAACTGCGCACTGCCGCCCGGCTTCGCGTCGTCGACATGCCGGGCAGGATCGGCGGCGACGCGGGCGACATGATGGCGCGCGAGCAGGGCATCGGCCTGCGCGCACAACCAGCTGGCATGACGGGCCTCGCACGCGGTGCGGCCCGGCCAGCGCCGTGCCAGCATCGCGAAGAACGTGGCGGCCGTCCGTGCGTCGAAGGCCAGGCTCGGGGGCAGTTGCACCAGCACGCAGTCGAGCCCGGCGCCGAGCGCGCCCGCTGCCTCGAAGAAGCGGTCGAGCGCAGGGCCGCAGCCGACCAGACGCGCCTCGTGGGTGATGGCCTTCGGCAGCTTGACCGAGAAGCGGAAGCCTGCCGGCACGCTGGCCGCCCAGCGTGCATAGGTGGTCTCGCGGTGCGGCTTGTAGAACGACGAGTTGATCTCGACCGCATCGAAGCGCGTCGCATACCGCGCCAGCATGTTGTCGCCAGCGCCGAACAGCGCCGCATCGCGCGACGCGATCGACCAGCCCGCGCAGCCGAGATGGATCATCCGTCGCCGCGCCTGGGCTTCGGGTATGGCTGGGCCTGCAGCACGCGCGCCAGATGCACCGCATTCGACGCGATCGTGGCGATGGTCTCAGCCACCTTGTCCGGCGTCTGCTTCAGATCCTTGTAGTCGACCGAGCCCATCGCCTCGCCCACCCAGTACGGCGGGCTGCCGCCGGGAATCGTGAAGCCGACATCGGTCAGGCCCTGGTAGAGCTGGGCGCAGGTGTGGTGCGCGCCGTCCTCGTTGCCGACCACTGCGGCCACCGCGACCTTGCCGAAAGTCGGATAGACACCGTCGTCGTCGATCTCGCCGAGTACCGCATCCAGGCGCTCGAGCACGCGCTGGGCGATGCTCGAGGGGTGGCCCATCCAGATCGGTGTCGCCACGACCAGGATCTCCGCCTCCATGATCCGCTTGCGCAGTGCCGGCCACTGGTCGCCATCGCCTTCGTCCGCGCCCACCCCCGACTTGACGTCGTAATCGGCGACGCGCGCACTGCCGGTTTTCGCGCCGTGCCCGGCGATCGCGTCGAGCAACTGGTCGAGCAGCATCTGCGTCGAAGAGGGCGCGTCGCCGGATTTGAGGGTGCAGTTCAGGCCGAAGGCGGTGAGGGACATGCGCGTGCTCGTATCCAGACGGGAAGCGGACTGTCGGGCGCGCGACGTCCAGCTGCTGTCGACGCGTCGCGTTCAGGCCGTCGTCGCTGAACCGTCGGTGCCCCTGCAACGCTGTGGTCGATGCGTGCCGGTGACGCCAATGTTGCGATGCACAATAATTGCGGATTCCGTCCAGAGACCGCCATGGCCACCGCACCGGCGCTTCCCGATCGCCGCACCCGCACGCTGATCCTGTTCGCGCTGGCGATGGGTGGGTTCGCGATCGGCACCAGCGAATTCGCGATGATGGGCCTGATGCCGAATCTCACGCGCGGTTTCGGCGTCGACGAGCCCGCGGTCGGCCATCTGATCAGCAGCTACGCGATCGGTGTCGTCGTCGGCGCGCCCCTGCTCGCGATCCTCGGCGCGCGTCTCCCGCGTCGGCGTCTGCTGCTCGCACTGATGGGGTTCTACGCGCTCGGCAATCTGGCCACTGCGCTGGCGCCGAACTACGCGACGATGCTGGTCGCCCGCTTCGTCGCCGGCCTGCCGCACGGCGCGTACTTCGGCGTGGCGATGCTTGTGGCCGCGTCGATCAGTCCGCCCGCACAACGCGGCGCGGCGGTCAGTCGCGTGCTGCTGGGCCTGTCGATCGCGATCCTCGTCGGCAATCCGATGGCGACCTGGCTCGGCCAGCAGTTGAGCTGGCGCTGGACGTTCGCGCTGGTGTCGGTGCTCTCGCTGCTGACCGTGGTGCTGGTCGCGCGCTTCCTCGCGCCGGATCCCGCCGAGCCGGCGCAGACGCCGATGCGCGAACTGCGCGCGTTCAATACCTCCCAGGTCTGGTACGCGTTGCTGATCGGCGCGGTCGGTTTCGCCGGCATGTTCTGCGTCTTCAGTTATCTGGCCCCGACATTGATCAACGTCACCCGTGTGGCCGAGTCGTGGATCCCGGTGGCGCTGGCGGCGTTCGGTGTCGGCGCGATCCTCGGCAACATCGCCGGTGGCTGGCTGGTCGATCGCCTGCAGTTCCGGGCGGTGCCGGTGATTCTCGGCTGGTCGCTGCTGGTGCTGCTGCTGTTCCCGCTAGCGACCGCGGCGCCGTGGTCGATCCTGCCGGCGATCGTCGCGGTCGGCACGATGGGCGCACTCGCGCCGGTGCTGCAGACGCGGTTGATGGATGTCGCCGGCGATGCGCAGACCCTCGCCGCCGCGTCCAACCACGCGGCGTTCAACACCGCCAACGCACTCGGCCCATGGCTCGGCGGCATCGCGATCAGCGCCGGACTGGGCTGGACCTCGACGGGCTACGTCGGCGCCGCCACCGCGGCGGCGGGTCTGGTGATCTACGCCTGGGCACGCCGCGCCGAACGTCGCCGCCAGCTCGACACGCCTTCGGCCTGCTGAAACGGGCGCACCGCCTTCACGTCCATCGCCCGCCGCGCTGCCGACACTGCGCGCTGAATCCTGACGGGAGTGCGGCATGGCAACGCGAAGCAGCAAGGGCGCAAAAGACGCGCAGACGATCGCCAAACTGATCGAGGACATCGACATCACGATGTTCACCACCGTGGGCCCGGGCGGCTATCTGGTCAGCCGGCCGCTGTCGACGCAGAATGCGCAGTTCGACGGTGAGCGCGTGTGGTTTTTCGTCGCATCCGACAGCCCGAAGGTCGCCGAGATCGCGCGCAATTCCAAGGTCAACCTCGCATACGCCTCCAAGGGGCGGAACACCTACGTCTCGATCACCGGCGACGCCTACGTCAACGAGGATCCGGCGAAGATCGAAGCGCTCTGGAGCGACGCGCTCAAGGCCTACTTCCCGCGCGGCGTCAACGATCCGAAGTTGACCCTGATCGAAGTGCAGGCGCATACCGCGGAATACTGGGACGGCCCGGGGTCGCTGATCGGCAAGGCCATCGCGTTCGCGGTCGCACGCGTGACCAAGCGCGAGGAAGTGATGGGCGAGAACCGCATCGTCAAGCTGCGCGGCCCGAACAAGACCTCGAAGCTGCCGCCGTCGCACGCCGATGCACGTGGCGGTGCGAAGAAGGCCGCGAAGAAAGCGGTCAGCAAGACGGCGACACCGAAGCCGGCTGCCAGCAAGGTGACGGCCGCGAAGAAGGCCGCGACCCAGCGCACCGCAAAGACCGGCAAGCGCGCAGTGAAGAAGACCGCCGCGCGAAGCTGAGTCGCAGACCCGCTCCGATCGCGATCCTGTGTGCCGCGGCCGTGTCGCCGCGGCACACTACGCCGCCCGATCCCCGAGTCCTGTCATGGCCGCGCACGAACACGAGTTCGATCCCGACGACAACTTCTCCTTCGGCGCGCCCGAGCGGGACGACGGCGAAGACGAAGCGCACGACGGCGATCTGGAAGCGATCGCGTGGCAGTGGCTGCTGCGCATCAATCCCGGCGACGAGGATGCCGCGACCCAGCAGTTCCAGGTCTTCCGCGAAACGCTGGGCGACGACGACGCCCAGGATGCCGTGCAGGCCGCGCTCGAGTCGGCGACCGACTGGCGCGCGAGTTTCCGCGTGCCCGAGGACGAGCGGGCGACCCTGATCGATGTGATCGACACGCTGGCCGAGCGCTTCCGCGTCGAACTCGACTGGGGCGTGGAAGACCCGACCGACGAGGTCGCACTGGCCGGCGCGTCCACCCACGCCCTGCTCGAAGCCGCCTACGACCAGCTGCGCGTGGCGGGCTACACGTTATGGACGTGGGACACGGGCGACGACACCGTCGCGGGTGTCATGGCCCCGCGCGACGACGACGAGGGCATGCGGGTCATCGGTCATGCGCTCGGACTGGATGTGCGCCCCGGCGCGGGCTGAACGCGCGGCTTGAACACGCCGTTCGCGGATTCCCTGCTAGGGTGAGGCTGTCCGTCACCGCATGGGAGGGTGCGATGGACAACCGGAATGTCTATGCCGCATGCGGCTGCGCCTTGTCACTGGCCGCCGCATGCATGGTGCCGGCCTGGGCGACGGGGCCGGATGCGAGTGCCGAGCCGCCGAGTGCGGTGCTCGATGGGGATCAACGGGCCGCGTGGCTGGAACCGATCCGCACCGACCGGCCGATCCGGCGCATGTCGGCGCTGAAGACCGAATACCGACGCATCCGCGAGCTGCGTCGCGAACAGATGCAGCCCGAGTACGAGCGTCGTCTGGCGATGTCGGGTGAAGAAGCGGCGGAGGCGTGGCGCGAAGAGACCCTGAAGAACGTCGCCCGGCGCGATCTGCGCGATCTACGGGCGCGCCTGGAGCGCTGAAGCGTCAAGCGTTTCGAGCGCGCCGGACACCGATGACCCTCGCATCACCAGGCGGTCAGCGCTGGATGTCGGGCGATGCGTCCGTGGCACCGGATTGCGCGACCGCCGCATTCGCGTCCGCGTGATCGGACGCGTCCGCATCGAGGCCGGCGTCGGCGTCGTTCTCGCCGGGTGACAGCGCCAGTTCGACCAGGATCGGAAAGTGGTCCGAGCCGATATCCGGCAGCCGCTGCATGCCGACCAGGGTGAAGTGCCGGCTGTGGAAGAGGTGATCCAGCGGCCAGCGCAGGCCGGGCAGCTTGGCGTGGAAGGTGTTGTACATGCCGCGGCCGATGCGCGGATCGAGCAGGCCGCTGAGCTTGCGGAACAGGCGCGTGGTGCGTGACCACGCGACATCGTTGAGATCGCCGGCGACGATCACCGGCAGCGTGGCGTCGTGAACGGCGCGGCCCACGATCACCAGTTCCGCGTCGCGATCCACCGAGCTGTCGGATTCGGTCGGGCTCGGCGGGCGTGGATGCAGCGCGTGCAGGGTGATGCGGCGACCGCCATCGAGCTCCAGCGTGGCGTGGATCGACGGAATGTCGTCCTCGACCAGATAACGGATCTCCGCATCGTCCAGCGGCAGCCGCGAATACACGTGCATGCCGTAGAGATTGTCGAGCGGGCAGCGCATCACGTGCGGCAGTGCGTCGGTGAGCACATCCAGCCGCGCCTCCCACCAGGCGTCGGTTTCCACCGCGATCAGCACGTCCGGCCGTTGCGCACGCACCACGGCAATCAGCGGATCCGCATTGCGGTTGGTGGTCAGCACGTTGCTGGCCATCAGCCGGATGCGCACCTGCGCGTCCGCCGGCGCATCCTCGACTTCCACGTGCGCCATGCGCGTATACGGAATGACCCACCACGCCTGCCACAGCATGCAGGCCGCATTGACGATGACGATGACGATCGTCCACGGATCGTCGATCGGATGGAAGACGAGCTGCAGCACCAGGATCAGTGCTGAAAGGAGCAGCAGCTGCAGGCGCGGGAAATCGAAGCCGCGGATCCACCATGCGCCACTGCGGATGGTCGGTACCAGGGTCGCGACAACCAGCAGTGCGGTGATTGCGGCGAACGTGAGGGTCAGCATCATGGATGGGGCGTCGGCGGGAGCCGCACTATGAACACGCGCGCGCCGCAAGGGTGTGAACCCGGGACGTGGCGTGGCGTTGTGGGCGCTGGCTGCGTCCGCAGGTGGCTGCGACCATAGGCCACCGCCATCTGCAGCCGTCGGCACCCACCGGCGGCAATCTCCGCATGTCCCTGCGCTCGCGAATCGATCCTTTCACACTGTTGCTGCTGGCCACCGTCGCGCTGGCGTCGCTGTTGCAGGTGCAGGGCAGCGCCGCGGCGGTCATGGACGTGGTGACGAATGTCGCGATCGCCGCACTGTTCTTCCTGCACGGCGCACGCCTGTCGCGCGCGGCGATCGTCGCCGGCGCGCTGCACTGGCGCCTGCACCTGACGATTCTGGCGTGCACGTTCGCGCTGTTTCCGCTGATCGGACTGCTGGGCAAGCCGCTGTCGGGCTGGCTGCTGACGCCGGAGCTCTACGTCGGCGTCCTGTTCCTGTGCGCGCTGCCGTCGACGGTGCAGTCGTCGATCGCGTTCACTTCGATGGCCGGTGGCAATGTGCCCGCCGCGGTCTGCAGCGCATCGCTGTCGAGCCTGCTCGGCGTGGCGCTGACGCCGTTGCTGATGGCGTTGCTGGTCGGTAGCTCGGACGGGGTGATGGCACATCCGCTCACCGCGGTCGGCAAGATCATGCTGCTCCTGCTGCTGCCGTTCGTGGCCGGACACCTGCTGCGGCCGCTCGTCGGCGGCTGGGTGGAGCGCCGGCGCGCGGTGCTGCGCTGGACCGACCAGGGCACGATTCTGCTCGTGGTCTACACCGCCTTCAGTGCGTCGGTGATCGAAGGTCTGTGGCGCGAGACGCCGGTGTGGACGCTGCTCGCGGTCGCCGCGGTGTGCGCCGTGCTGCTCGGGATCGCGATGCCGCTGATCGCATGGATCGCGCGACGCCTCGGATTCGATCGGGCCGACGAGATCGCGATCGTCTTCTGCGGCTCGAAGAAGAGTCTCGCCACCGGCCTGCCGATGGCGAAGCTCATGTTCGCCAGTGGCGGGCTCGGCGCGATCGTGCTGCCGATCATGATCTACCACCAGATCCAATTGATCGTCTGCGCGGTGGTTGCCCGTCGCTACGCCGAGGGCAAGGCGAACGACGCCGTCGCGCACTGAGTCGTTTCGTGTCGAAGCCGGATGCGTCCGTTGGTGCGCATCCGGCTCGACACCCGCATCAGCGGTTCAGCGCCCCCATGCCCGCCGACGGATAGCGCGTCCCGGACGCCGCATCCGGCGGGAAGATCGCATCGATGCGCGCCAGATCGTCTTCGGTCAGATGGATGTCGAGCGCAGCGATGTTCTCGTCGAGGAAGCCGATGCGCTTGGTGCCCGGAATCGGCACCAGATCGTCACCCCGCGACAGCACCCAGGCGAGGGCGAGCTGGCCCGGCGTGACGCCGTAGTCCTGCGCGATCGCCTGCACCGACTCGACCAGCGCCAGATTGCGGTCGAAGTTCTCGCCCTGGAAGCGCGGCGAATGGCGGCGGTAATCGTCCTCGTCGAAGTCTTCGATGTTGCGGATCGTGCCGGTCAGGAATCCACGGCCGAGCGGCGAATACGGCACGAAGCCGACGCCGAGTTCGCGACAGGCGGTGAGCGTGCCGTTGGTTTCAGGATCGCGCGACCACAGCGAGTATTCGCTCTGCAGGGCGGCGATCGCGTGCACCTTTGCCGCGCGGCGCAACGTGTCGGCCGAGGCTTCGGACAGACCGAGATGCCGCACCTTGCCCTGTTCCACCAGCCGCGCCATCGCCCCGACGGTGTCCTCGATCGGCACGTCCGGATCCACACGGTGCTGGTAGTACAGATCGATGGTCTCGATATTGAGCCGCTTCAGGCTGGCATCGCAGGCCTGCTGGACGTACTCGGGCCTGCCGTTGATGCCGCGTGCGTGCGGATCCGAGGGATCGAGCTGGAGGCCGAACTTGGTCGCGATGAACACATCGTCGCGGCGGCCGTCGATCGCACGGCCGACCAGCGTCTCGTTGGTGTGCGGGCCGTACATGTCGGCGGTGTCGAGCAGGGTGATGCCCTGGTCGAGCGCGTGCTTGATGACGGCAATCGCGTCGGCATCGCTGCCGCGGCCGCCGTAGAACGCGCTCATGCCCATGCAGCCGAGTCCGATCGCCGAGACGGTGGGGCCGCCAAGGCCGAGGGTGCGGGTCTTCATCGCGGGTCTCCGTCGTGAATGCGAGGGCTCACTGTGCATGCCCCGATGGCAAGCCGGTGTCGAGGTCTGCTTCGACAGCCGTCTCCGAGTCTGATTCGGCGCCGGGCGACTGCGTGCTCGCGTGGACCACCGGCGCGACCGCGTGCGCGGCGGCGCGACGCGCGTCGCCGTCGGTGACCTCGTTGCGCACGCGAGGCAGTGCCTGCGGATGATGCGCGTCGAGGAAGGCCAGCATGCCTTCGCGCACCGCGCAGCGCAGGTCGAACAGTTCGCCTGAATTGCGCGCGCTGACCAGCAGGCGCACTTCGATCGTGTGCTTGTCGGTCTCGGTGATCTGGGTCACGCAGACGCGGCGGTCCCAACGTGGATCTGCCTCGCAGATGCGCTGCAGTTCTTCGCGGATCGCCGGAATCGGCGCGCGGTGGTCGAGCCACAGGAACACCGTGCCCAGCAGCTGCGCGCTGGTGCGGGTCCAGTTCTGGAAGGGGTTCGAGATGAACCACTGCAGCGGCACCACCAGGCGCCGTTCGTCCCAGATGCGGACGACGACATAGGTCGAGGTGATCTCCTCGATGCGGCCCCATTCGCCTTCGACGATCACCACATCGTCGAGCCGGATCGGCTGCGCCAGCGCGATCTGCAGGCCGGCGATCAGATTGCCGAATACCGGCTGCGCGGCGACGCCGGCGATCAGGCCGATGATGCCGGCCGAGGCCAGCAGGCCCGCACCGATCTGGCGCACCTGCGGGAAGGTCATCAGTGCCAGTGCCACGCCCACGAGGACCACGCCGGCCTGGATCACGCGGCTGATCACCCGTGCCTGGGTCTGGATGCGGCGCGCGGCCAGGTTGTCCTCCACATCGACCGGATGCTCGCGCAGGATGCGTGCCTCGACCGCGCCCACCGCACGTGCGGCCAGCCAGGTCAGACACAACATGCCGCCGATCGCGATCCAGTGGCGCAGCTGGCCGAGCAGGTCCGGATCGATCGGCGTGGCGTTGAGCGCGAGCGACAGGAACAGCAGCGGCAGCGCGACCGCGGCAGGCACGGCGACCACTTGCGCGATCTGCGCGCGCATCTGCTCACGTGCGCGGCGGCTGGCGGCGCGGGCAAGTGCACGCAGGCTCCAGTGGACGGTGATGCCGAGGATCAGCGCGACCAGCAACGGCCACGCGATGGCAGCGAGATGGGTCCATTCGGAGCGCATGGCGGTCTCGTCGACGGCAGGTCAGTGTGCGACCGGACCGGTCCACACACTGTTAATCCGCGCGGCGTAGCGTGTATATAGGCGGCTTTTACAAGACGCTCAGCGCAGCCAGGCTGCCGCGAGTGCGATGCAGACCAAGGCGATCGCGGCAATCACGCCGGCGCGGCGCAGGTGGCGGTGCATCATCGGGTCGAGTCTCCGCGTGCGCTCATACGAGATTGAACCGCTCCGAGTACAGGCGGTCCGACGGTACGCCGCGTGCGACGAGTTCGGGTTCGACCGCGTTGGCCAGCGCGTCCGGGCCGCAGACATAGATCGGCAGCGCGGCGAGGTCGGCCGGCAACCGCCGGTCGATGAGGTCGCCATCGACATGTCCGGTCTCCCCGTCCCAGCCATCGGGCGCATCTTCGAGCACGTGGATCACGGTCAGCGGCAGTTCGTCTGCAAGCGCGGTCAGCTCGTCGCGATACAGCACCTCGTCCCAGTCCGGATTGCCGTAGACCAGCCACAGCGGCGCGGTCGCGCCCCGGTCGCGCGCGGTACGCAGCATGCTCATGATCGGGGTGATGCCGACACCGCCGGCAATGAAGATCGCGCCGTCCGGACACAGCGCCGGCTGGTAAACGAACTCGCCGTACGGTCCTTCGACGAAGGCCCGCGTGCCTGGCGACAACGTACCCACGCGCCGGGTGAAATCACCGAGCGGCTTGATCGTGAATTCCAGCGTCGCATCGTCGGCGCTGGAACTGATCGAGAACGGATGCTGCTGCAGCCGCCATGGCGTGTCGCCGATCGTGATCCACGCGTACTGGCCGGGGCGGAAGTCCAGACCGTCGTGACCGGCCGGCAGCAGACGCAGCATGTGGCTGCCGTCGCGCGCGGTCCCGACCGACTGCACGGTCCACGGACGGCGGGCGAGGCGCCGCGGACGCAGCACGCGCTGCTCGAGCACCGCGTAGATCGAGGCGCCGACGGCCAGCACCAGCGCGGCCTTCTTCCACAGCGGCGCGGTGTAGTGGTCGACCATCAGCGCATGGCCGAGGCCGATCGCGACCACCATCAACGCGAGCGCGCCGTGCAGTGCCCGCCAGTGTTCGTACTGCAGGCCGAACGACAGCCGCCACAACGAGGTCATTGCCAGCCACGTCACCGCGACCAGCGCGCCCCACAGCGGT
Organism: Luteimonas sp. KH_071; assembly: GCF_057838005.1. Classification (NCBI taxonomy): domain Bacteria; kingdom Pseudomonadati; phylum Pseudomonadota; class Gammaproteobacteria; order Lysobacterales; family Lysobacteraceae; genus Luteimonas; species Luteimonas sp. KH_071. Next base: position 273,834 of record NZ_CM174458.1, read on the forward strand.
GTTGCGCGCACCCAGTCCTCGCGTGGATCTAGATAGTCGAGGAACCGCGCATCGCCGAGGAACATCGTCAGTGGATGCGCCAGTACCAGCGCCCAGCCGAGCAGGCCGGTCTGGCGATGGAACTGCAGCACGTCGTCCTGGCCGAGGCCCTTGGCGAACCAGCGCTGGCGGCCCGAAGTCAGCGCCTGCGCCGACAGCACGCCGAGTCCCAGCAGGCCGAGCATCGCGCCGGTTTCGACAATACGGTCGCGCACTTCCGGTGGATTGCCCGACAGCGCGATCGCCATCGGCAGCAAGGCCATCGCCATCCACGCGAGCAGCCACAGCAGCAGGCGGCGCCAGCGGGTGTTCATGCCGCCGGTCCATCGGTCGCGCCGTGCTGCACGTTGCGCAGGAGTGCGACGACGAGGCACATGCCGACGACCAGGTACGGCAGTCCACTCGGCACCCACATCAGCAGACCCGCGAGCTGCTGGTCGCGCAGCGCATCGAGGCCGGCCAGCAGCGCGCGGTCGGTGTAGGCCGGATACAGCAGCCGCGGCGAGAACGTCAGCATCGCGCCGAGAAACCCCATCAGCATCATCGCCGTGACCAGCGCGACGAACCCGCCGGCCGCGCCGCCGTCGCGCGTGCGCAGTCGATGCAGCACCGCACTCCAGAACCACAGGCCGGCCAGCAGCGCGCTCGCGAGCATCGCCCGGTGCAGTGATTCGCTGGCCAGCGTCGCCGCGGTCGCGGCCGGCAGATGCCACAGCCACATCGTCGTGACATGCACGAGCGTCGCCGCGCCGAGCTGGCGGTGTGCAAGCCTGACGGCGGGCGCGACGACGCGGCCGAGCGTTGAAGCGACCGCCGAAGGCAGCGCGTGGGACGCCACCGCCCAGGGCCGCGCGATCAGCAGCAGCGGCGGTGCCCAGGCGAGCAGGGTCATGTGCTGGGCGACATGCGCCGACAGCGCATAGGCCGCGTACGTGTCCAGCGGCCAGACCAGGGCAAGGCTCAGCGCACTCATGCCGGCGGCGAAGGCGAGCGGTCCGCGCAGGCCATGCGCGGGGCCGGAGGATGCTTCGCGCAGGCGGACCAGGCCGGCGAGGTACAGCATCACTGCAGCTGACATGGGCAGCAGGGACCACACCGACAACGTCCATGCGTAGCCGAGTGGTGGCGGGGGCCCCTCCGGCATTGCCGCAGTGGCCGTCGATGCGGCCAGCAGGGACGCCAGGCCGGCGGTGATCTGGACCAGGGAAGCGACGCGCGACATGCAGCCGACCCTAGCAGCCGGGGGCTGGATATCGCGTCGAGGTGGCCAGGGCCGCACACGGATTTGATGCGTGCCGGCGTACGCTGCGCGATTCGACAATTCGTGGAGCGCCGGTGTACTTCTGGCTCAAGGTCCTGCACATCCTGGCGATGACGGTCTGGTTCGCCGGCCTCTTTTTCCTGCCACGCCTGTTCGTCGCCCGGCACCGACGCGAGATCGATTCCGATCCCGAGTACTGGAACCCGGTCACCAACACCCTGTTCTTCCGGATCATGACGCCGGCCGCGCTGGTGACGATCACCCTGGGCGGCATCCTGATCGCCTGGAATCCGAGCGGCGCGTGGCTGGTACTCAAGCTCGTCGTCGTCGCGTTTGCCGTGCTGCTGCATCTCTACATGGGCCTGCTGCTCTACGAACTGGGCCACGACCGCTGCCGGCACGGGCCGACGTTCTTCCGCGTGATCGGATGGATCCCGCTGGTGCTGCTGCTGTTGATCGCCGGGCTGACGGGAGCGAAGCCACAGACGCTGGGCGATCTGCCGGCGCCGCCGTCGCGCAATGTGGATGTGGAGGATGTGGTGCCGGGGCTCGAGGATGGCGCCGCGAGGCCGTAGTGCTTTGCTCTGCCTTTGCTCTGCCTTCGCTCTGCCTTTGCTCCGCCTTGGCTCTGCTTTGCTTGTGATTCGCTCTGGTACTTCCTGAAACGGAAGGCGCTACGCAGCTGCCTAACCGGAGGGCGCTGCCCATGGATGGGCGGCGTTTTCCGACCGAGGCAGGATGCCGAGTCGGAAAATCCCGGTGCGCTAAGAGCCGCGGGCTTCGGACTTGTCGGGGAGACGTTTTTCTTTGGTTCCGTTTCTTTTGGCGTCCACCAAAAGAAATGAACTCGGCCGCGTCAGCGGACGAAAGCGTGTGATCTTGGTCTTACGCCTGCGGCGAGCGGCAACGTCAAACGCTTCCACTCACCTTGCGGCGAGCGGGTTCATTTCTTTTGTTGGCTCCACGCACGCAGTGCGAACGGCGCAGCCGACCCGAAGGGCGAGCATCGAAGATGCGAGTCAAAGAAACGGAACCAAAGAAAAGGGCCAGCCCCGACGAAGCTAATCCGGCGATTCACTCGTTCCGGGATTTTTCGACTCGCCATCCTGGCTCGGTCGAAAAACGCCGCACATCCATGTGCGGCGCCCGATGGGTATGCGCAGATGTGCGATTTCGTTACGCACGTCAAATGCGGAAAGCGAACGGCAGACGCAGACTCAAGCCCTATTCCGCCGGCGGCTTCTCCACCGCATCCCGCCCAGTGGCCGCCTCTGTTTCGCCGTCTCCGTACACACCCACGCCATGGCGGAAGCTCAGCGTGCCGCCGAGCCAGCCGGCCACGCCCACCAGTACCGCCATCGTCGCCGACGACAGCAGGCCCCATGGCCACACGGCTTCGGCATGGCCGGGCAGGCGCAGCCAGACGCCGAGCGCGGCCATCGCCAGCACCATCACTGCGACGATGAAGTGGTTCCACGCCGACACGTGCCGGCGCACCACGCGGATCGACATCATGTCGATCGTGCCGACGACGCCGGCGAGCACGCCGAAGCCGAGCCCGCCGACGTTGAGCCAGAACGAGAGTTCGGCCCAGAACTCCGCCCCGAGCCACAGGAAGAGCACGTCGGTGATCACGACCATCGACAGGAAGGCGATGGGGAAGGTCACCAGCATCGGGTGGATGGGGTGCTTGGCGATCGCCAGCACGCTCTCCACGGTGTGGCTCTGGGTGTCGGGGACCGGCTGTTTGAGATCGTCGCGCATGGGTGTCTGGCGCCTCAGGCGCAGGTCGGGAGCATCGCCAGCGGCGAGGCGGTGAACACGACGCCGAGCGCGGACACGGCCGCGCCCAGCAGGGTCAGTGTCACCAGGAAATGGCGTCGTTCGTGGTCGGCGCGGCCGGTCTCGTCGCTCGCCCGCAGGGCGCGACGGATCTGCCAGGCACGACGGGCTTCGAACGCGATCGCGGCGAGCACCAGCGCGGTCAGCGCCCACAGCACCCAGGTCATGAGCTCCAGCCCGCCGACGCGGTCGCGCCACAGCTGTTGCGCGCAGGCCAGGCCCTGCAGGCTGTAGAGGGCCACGAAATGCAACGCCCACAGCGCGTAGGGCACGCTCATGCGGGTCAGGGTGATGCGCGGCGGCCGGTTCACAGCCACCTCGGGAACAGGTGCAGCACCGCCCAGGTGATCACGCCGATGGCGACCGTGTAGCGCCAGAAGCCGGCGGCGATCCGCGACTCGAGACGACGCACCACGTCGACATAGCCGCGATGGATGCGCAGTGCGGTGAAGCCGCCGATCAGCAGCGCCACGCACACGTGCACGGCATGGAAGCCGGCCAGCGTCCACACCACCGACGCATAGGCATGCACCTGCGGCGCGCCGACCGCCGCCCACAGCGCCGGCAGGTGCAGCGCGAGGAACGCGAGGCCACCGACGATCGCCACGCCCTGCCACACGATCGCCGCGCGCTCCCGGCCGGCGGCCAGCGCCACCGGTCCGCGCCACGCCGCGAGCAGCGGCAACGCCAGCATGGCCAACGCGGTCAGCGCCGGCGTCCACGCCACCACCGATGCGCCGCCCGCCGGCCACGCCGGTGCGTTGAGCCACAGGTAGAAATAGGCGAACACCAGGGAGGCGAACAGCGAGCCGTCGATCAGCAGGGTGCCGACCAGCGCCCACCAGCCCGGCGCGTTCTGCGCCGCTGCCTGCGTGGGCAGGCGCAGCCCCGGCGCGATTTCGATTTCGGCCGGTGCATGGCGATCGCCGGTGGTCCAGGCCCAGTGCAGGAACAGGCCGATCAGCGGCGCCAGCATCAGGATCGACAGCCAGTACTGGGAACTGATGAAGCCGCCCAGCAGCACGGCGATCACCAGCGCCGCACACAGCGGCAGCCAGGTGGAGTCCGAAATGCGGATCACCTGCTCCGGACGACCGGACTGGATGCCGGTGCCGAGCAGTTCTCGGCGGTCGTCGTGCGCCTCGCCCAGCAGGCCGTCCGTGCGCCGCGTGGCCTCGACCACCTCCGGGGTGTCCCACAGCGGATAGCGGCTCTCGATCTGCGGCACCGAGGCGAAGTTGTAGGTCGGCACCGGCGTCGGCATCGCCCATTCCAGCGTGCCGGCCTGCCACGGGTTCTCGACACCGCGGCGTCCCAGTACGAAGCACAGGACCACGTCGATCAGGATCGCGATCACGCCGACCGCCATCACGAAGCCCGCCGCAGTCGACAGCAGGTTGAGCCAGTGCACCCCGAGCTCCATCGCATAGGTGTCCACCCGGCGCGGCATGCCGACCATGCCGGTCACGTGCATCGGCAGGAACGCGAGGTTGAAGCCGATGAACACCAGCCAGAACCCGCTGCGGCTCAAGGATTCCGACGGCATGCGTCCGCTGACCAGCGGCAGCCAGTAGTACAGGCCGGCGAACAGCGGGAACATCAGTCCACCGATCAGCACGTAGTGCAGATGGGCGACGACGAAGTGGGTGTCGTGGACCTGCCAGTTGAACGGCACGAAGGCCAGCATCACGCCGGTCAGCCCGCCGCAGACGAAGACCACGAAGAAGCCGATGATGTAGAGCATCGGCACGCGCAGCCACGGCTTGCCGGCCCACAGCGTGGCCAGCCACGCGAAGATCTGGATGCCGGTCGGGATCGCCACCATCATGCTGGCCGCGCTGAAGAACGCCAGCGCGAGCAGCGGAATGCCGACCGCGAACATGTGATGCACCCACAGCCCGAAACTCAGGAACCCCGTCGCCACCAGCGCAAGCACGATCCAGGTGTAGCCGACCATCGGACGCCGCGCGAAGGTCTGCACGACCATCGACACCACGCCGGCGGCGGGCAGGAAGATGATGTAGACCTCGGGATGGCCGAACAGCCAGAACAGGTGCTGCCACAGCAGCGGGTCGCCGCCACGCGCGACCTCGAAGAACGCGAAATCGAATGCGCGCTGGATCTCGAGCAGGATGCTGGCGAGGATCAGCGGCGGAAACCCGAACGCGATCATGAAGGCGGTGACCAGCATCGCCCAGACGAACAGCGGCATCCGCCGCAGGTCCATGCCCGGCGCGCGGGTGATCAGCACCGCGGTGATCATCTCCACCGCCGAGACCACGGCCGCGATTTCGGCGAAGGTCACGCCGATCAGCCAGAAGTCCGCACCCTTGCCCGGGGAATAGGTCGAATCGCTCAGCGGCGTGTACATGAACCAGCCGGTGTCGGGCACGCTGCCGAAGATGAAACTCGAGTACAGGAACAGGCCGCCGAACAGGTAGCACCAGTAGCCGAACGCCGACAGCCGCGGGAACGGCAGGTCGCGCGCGCCGATCATCTTCGGCACCAGATACATGCCGAAGCCGCCCATGATCGGCACCGCGAACAGGAACATCATCGTCGTGCCATGCATGGTCACGAACTGCGCGTAGCGCTGCGGGTCGAGTACTTCGAGACCCGGCCACGCGAGCTGCAGACGCATGAACATCGACAGCAGACCGCCGACCAGCAGGAACGCAAAACCGGTGACGATGAAGCGCATCGAGATCGTGGAGTGGTTGACCGCGGTCAGCTGGCCGACGATGCCCGGACCGTTGGCCCACACGCGCGTCAGTCGTGCGAGGCGGTCGGCATGGCGCAGGTGGTCGCCGGGCGTGGGAATGGTGTGGTCGGGCGTCGCGGGGCTCACAGCACGTCCTCCGAAGCGCCATGACGCGGCGGCGCGCGGCCGGCGGGCGCATGCGCCGACGGCGGTTCGTCGGCAGGCCGGGCGTCACGCTCGGCGAGCCAGCCCGGCAGCGCTGCTGGCGTGATCACGCGGACCGGAAACAGCATGCGTGCGTGCTCCAGCCCGCAGAATTCGGCGCACTGTCCACGCATCGGCGTGTCGCGGTCGGCGCGCAGCCGCAGCGTATTGATGCGACCGGGAATCGCATCGACCTTGCCGCCCAGCCGCGGAATCCAGAAGCTGTGGATCACGTCTTCGCTGGTGATGCGGAACTCGATCATCTGGCCCAGCGGCATCGCCAGTTCGTCGATGCTCTCGCCGATCACCCGGTCGTCGGCATCGCGGTAGCGGAAATGCCATTGCCATTGACGCGCGGTCACTTCGATCACCGCGTCGGGTTCGCTGCCCACGCCGGTCACGCGCGCGCTGGTGAGCGTGCCGTAGACCAGCAGGGATGCGACGACGACCAGCGGCAAACCCACGCCGCCCCACAGGATCAGGCGTTCGGGACGACGCGGCCCGGCGCCCGCATCGCGCCGGCGCAGGGTGTGCCACAGCAGGAGGAGCACGCCCACCCAGACCACGGTGAACAGTCCGGTCATCAGCCAGCTGCCGCGCGCGATCTCGGCAGCCGCGGGACCCGCGGGATCGAGCATGGACTGCGGACCCGCGCAGGCGCTGGCCAGCATCGCGAACGAGGCGGCAGGCAGGGCGCCGGAGCGTCGGCGATCTCGGATCGGCATGTCGATGGTGCGGCCCCAGTGTCCACGTACATGGGCGGCCGGTCGGCGAACCCTCGAAGTAAGCTACCCATCGACGCGGCCACATTCTGTGAATGCGCTTGCACGACGCGGGCCTCGCGCTGCACGCACGGCGTGGACTGGCGGCTCGGGCAGTCTCACGGACTGAGACGATTGACGGGCACAGTAGGCGCGTGAACCTGACCGAAAAACTCGCGATCCTCGCCGATGCCGCCAAGTACGACGCCTCCTGTGCGTCGAGCGGCGCGAACACACGCGATTCGTCGAAGACCGGCGGCATCGGCAGCACCGAAGGCATGGGCATCTGCCACTCCTACACGCCGGACGGCCGCTGCGTGTCGCTGCTGAAGATCCTGCTGACGAACTTCTGCATCTTCGACTGCGCGTATTGCGTGAACCGGGTGTCGAGCAACGTGCGCCGCGCGCGCTTCACGCCCGAAGAAGTCGTGACGCTGACGCTGGATTTCTACAAGCGCAATTACATCGAGGGCCTGTTCCTCTCCAGCGGCATCATCCGCAGCGGCGACTACACGATGGAGCAGATGGTCGAAGTCGCGCGCAGCCTGCGCGAGGACCACCGCTTCGCCGGCTACATCCATCTCAAGACGATTCCCGACGCGGCGCCCGAGCTGCTCGCAGCCGCGGGGCGCTACGCCGATCGCCTGAGCATCAACATCGAACTGCCGACCGAAGCCGGCATGTCGGCGCTGGCGCCGGAGAAGACCCATGCCGGCATCCACGGCGCGATGGGCGAACTCAAGTGGCGCATCGACGAGGACAAGGATGCGCGCCGGGTGAAACGGCAGGGCGTCACCGTGCGCCGTGCGAAGGCGCCGCGCTTCGCGCCGGCGGGGCAGAGCACGCAGATGATCGTGGGCGCCGATGACGCCAACGACCGCAGCATCCTGGAAACCAGCAACCGCATGTACGGCACCTACCGGATGCGGCGGGTGTACTACTCGGCCTTCAGCCCGATTCCGGATGCGTCTAAAAACCTGCCGCTGCAATCGCCGCCGCTGCTGCGCGAACATCGTCTCTACCAGGCCGACTGGCTGTTGCGCTTCTACGGCTTCGACGTCGACGAGATCACGCCCGATGCAGCGAACGCGGAGGACGTGGACGCCGAAACGCCCGGCATGCTCGATCTCGACGTCGATCCCAAGCTGGCCTGGGCGCTGCGCAATCCGACACGCTTCCCCGTCGACATCAATCGCGCGCCGCGCGAGATGCTGCTGCGCGTCCCGGGCCTGGGCACACGCAACGTCGAACGCATCATTGCCGCGCGCCCGCACGGCGCGCTGCGCCTCGACGATCTCGCCCGTCTGCGCGTGCCGCTGAAGAAGATCATGCCGTTCGTGATCACGCCCGGCCATCACCCGCGCCAGCGCCTCGACGATCCCGCGCGGCTGCGCAACGAACTCGCACCGCAGCCGCGGCAGGCGAGCCTGTTCTGATCCGCGTCGCGGTCATGACGGATGGCGCCGGACTGATGAGTGCTGCCCGCTCTGAAGTCCTCCCCCGCAAGTGGGGGAGGAGAGCGATCCGTTTGCGCGGCATGCCCGCGCGGATCGATCGCATGCCCGGCGTGCTTCGCCGGGCTGGACGGGTTGGGCGGGGGCGAACCCCCCGATCGCCGTGCACTGCGTGCTTGCCTCCATCCAAGCCTTCCACCTTCGAAGGGCGCAACGCCCGGCGGTGCGAGGGACGGAGACCAGCACGGCGCCGCACCTGTTCGAGTGCGGTGCTTCGGTGAGCGCCGCACCCGCCCACGCGCGTGTCACGGCAAAGATCGACCCACCCTGGGACGCCCACGCCTGGCGCGCGGCTGCACGCGCCGCCCTGTGCGCCGGCCTGCCACCCGAGCAGCTCGACTGGAGCGGCGGCGCGCAGGGTTCACTGCTGGGTGGACTCGAACTGTCGATGCTGTCCCCGCAACGCCCCGCCCCGCGCGTGCCCTCCGAATTCCTCGCGCTCGCTGGTGCCGTGCTCTGCCACCGCGCCGAGGACCGCCACGGCCTGCTCTACCGCATGCTCTGGCGCATTGCCGAAGGCGAACGCGCATTGCTGCAGCGCGCGTCCGATCCCGACGTGCATCGCGCCACCACGATGGCGCAGGCGGTGCGTCGCGACAGCCACAAGATGAAGGCCTTCGTGCGCTTCCGCGAAGTGCCCGGCGACAAGGAGCACTACATCGCCTGGTTCGAGCCCGATCACCACATCGTCGACCGCGTGGCGCCGTTCTTCGCGCGCCGCTTCGCCGGCATGCGCTGGGCGATCGTGACCCCGTACCGCACCGCGACCTGGGACGGCGAGGCGCTCGCCTTCGCCGATGGCGGCACGCGCGCCGATGCGCCGACCGAAGATGCGCGCGAGGATCTCTGGCGCACCTACTACGCCAACATCTTCAATCCGGCACGACTCAACACCACGATGATGCGCGCCGAGATGCCGCAGAAATACTGGAAGCATCTGCCGGAGGCCGCGCTGTTGCCCGATCTCGTCCGCGACGCCGGCCTGCGCGTGCGCGAGATGGCCGAGCGCGAACATCAGGCGCCGCGTCGCCGCATTCCCGCAGCGCCGGCGCCGGCGCCTGTCGTGGCCGGCACGCTCGAAGCGCTGCGCGAATCCGCACGCGATTGCCGACGCTGTCCGCTGTGGCAGCCGGCGACCCAGACCGTGTTCGGCGAAGGCCCGGGCGATGCGCGCACGATGATCGTCGGCGAGCAGCCGGGCGACGAAGAGGATCTGTCCGGACGCCCCTTCGTCGGCCCCGCGGGGCGTCTGTTCTCGCGCGCGCTGGACGAGCTCGGCATCGACCGCAACACGCTCTACCTGACCAATGCGGTCAAGCATTTCCGCTTCGAGCCGCGCGGCAAGCGTCGCCTGCACAAGCGGCCGGACGTGGCGCATATCGACGCGTGCAACGGCTGGCTGCGCGCGGAGATCGCGCAGGTGAAACCCGAGCGCATCGTCTGTCTCGGTGCGAGCGCAGCGCGTGCGGTCTTCGGTCCGGGCGTGCGCCTGACCGAGGAGCGCGGCATCTGGCGAACGCGCGAGGACGGCGTGCGCGCGTTCGCCACCGTGCATCCCTCGTGGGTGCTGCGACAGGGCGAACCCGCGGCCCAGGACGCGGCGTACGCGGGATTCGTCGACGATCTGCGCCGGTTGATCGAGGCCTGATGCGCCATCTGCGCAGCTGAACGGCGCGCGCCGGTGTTCACTTCTGCTTCGCGGCACGCGCCCAAGACTCGCCGCACACCAATGTGAGGAGTTTCCCGATGAAGCAGTCGACTGCTGTCCGTGGCCTGGTGCTGGCCCTGTCCCTGGCCGCCGGCGCCGCCGTTGCGCAGGACGCGATGACCAGCACCCAGGTGCGCGCCGCGCTGACCGAGGGCGGGTACACCGACATCACCGATGTCGAGTTCAAGGACGGCATCTGGAAGGCCGACGTCAAGGACGCCACCGGCAGCAAGATCGATGTGCGCCTGGATCCGGCGACCGGCCGCATCTATCCGGACAATGCAGGTGCGACAAGCCTCGGCGAAGCGGATATCCGCGCCAAGCTGACGGCGGCGGGCTATACCCGCATCGATGACGTCAAGTTCGATGACGGCATGTGGGAGGCCGAGGCCGACAACGCCCAGGGCGTGCGTATGGATCTCAAGCTCGATCCGGAGGACGGCCGCGTCGTCAGCGAATCGCGCGACTGATCTCTGCGCACTTCGTGATATCGGAACGCCCGGCTGCGGCCGGGCGTTCTGCTGTCTGGCCGCTGCAGACGCGTCAGTCGCGCGCGTGTTCCGGAATCGGCACGTCGTGCGGCATTTCGTCGCGCACGCAGTTCGCCGCGTCCTTGGGCGCGTCCGCATTCGTGTCCACGCAGCGCGCGGCGATCATCGCCCATCGCGAAACCGCATCTTCGCGCGCCGTCAGCGCATCGGTTTCGACCATCCAGCGCGCGATCCCGACCAGCTGTGCGCGTTCGTCGAGCGAGGACACCGCATCGATCGCCGCGGTGCTGACGATGAAGCTGTGCGCGAAGGCCGCAGTCGTGCGTTCGGTCGACGTGTCCGATGCCGCGATGCCACCGGGCGCCTCGAGCAGCGCATGCAGGCGGATCGCCTCGCGCGCCTTGAGATCGCCGGCCGAGCCGATGCTCATGCGCAGCAACACGGTCGCGCCGAGCGCGCCGATGAAGATGCCGATCATCAACACGAACACCGCGCCGACCAGCAGCGGGCCGCGCGGACGCGGCGTATCGGTGTCGTCATGGGGAATCTGGTTCACGCGAACACTCCGTCGCCGACCGCTTGCCGGCGGCGGCATAGGCTAGCGCAGCGCGGTCGCGCTGCGGCGCCCGCGGGTGCGACCGATCAGCGCAGCCAGCCGGCGAGCTCCTCACGGCTCAGGCGGCTGTCGCGGTTGCTGTCGATCGCGTTGAACTCCGCGTCGAGCGCCGGATGCGCCTTGGCTTCGGTGCGGCTGATGTAGCCGTCGCCGTCCGCGTCGAGCGCGGTGAAGTCGACGCGGTACTGGTCGCCGAGCGCCGAACGCGGCTCGTAGGAGCGGACGATGATCTGCGGGCCGTCGTCGCGATCCATCGTGACCACGCCGGTCTGGCGGCCGGACTGCGACGACAGTTCGGGTTGCGCGTCTATCTGCTGCAGCGGCGAGGTCGTAACCTGGGCGAAGGCGGGCAGCGCCGCGGCGAGCGCGAGCAGGCCGACGGCCGTGGATGTGCGGATCATGGAACCCCCTGTGATGTGTCTGAGGCGACAGGGTCGCAACGCGCGGCCGCATGACGCATGAACGCGCCGCGCCGGCCTCAGCGCTGACGCAGGCGCAGCAGGACTGTCTGGATCGTCAGCACCAGTCCGATGCCGAGCGCGACCCAGGCGGACGTCACCGCGCCGGTCAGCGGCCACTCGGTCTGCTTGAACCACACCGCGAACAGACCCCACAGCGCGATCGCCAGATAGGCGATGTTGCCGCGCATGCGCCAGTTGAGCACCAGCAGCACGACGGCCGAGATCGCCCACAGCGCGAGGCTCCAGCCGAGCATGCGGCTGGTCGACAGCAGCTCGTAGGCGACGATCGTCTGCGCCACGTTGAGGAACGCCGCCAGCGACAGCCAGCCGGCGTGGATCGACAGCGCCAGCCACGCCAGCCGGTAGCGCTTTGCGTTGCCAGGGCGCGACAGCTGCACCGCGCACCAGGCCAGGCTCATCAACGCGCCGAAGATCACCACCACGCACGCCCAGAACAACCCGGCCGAGAACAGCGGCATCCAGATCGCGGTGAGGAAGAAGCCGAGCGCGGCGCCGGGCGCGATGCGGGCGAGTAGCGGATCATCGCGGCGTGTGCCCGTCGTCTGCCAGATCGCGTAGAGCAGATCGAGCAGGAAGATCAGGCCCCACACCGAGAACGCGTAGCCGGCTGCGACCAGCAGCGTGGGATAGCGGTCTGAAATCGTGCCCTGGTCGGGCCCGAACAGACCGGTCTGCGACAGCCAGGCGATGACCGGCATCGCGAGGGCACACAACAGGACGAGCAGGCGCATGGTGGCGTTTTCCGGCGGGAACCGGCGCGGATGCTCGCACCGCAGGTGTGAGGGTGTCGTGGGAAGGTGCATTCGAGCCCCTCTCCGCTAGGGAGAGGAGTTGGGGTGAGGGTGCTGTTCGCGAGGGCCAACACGCGTGCGCGGAAGCGCATACGTCATTCGTGAGGTCGAAAACTAGGATGAAAAAGCGATCCTTCGCCCAAGCTTGCCGCGAGCGTCGTTCTGTCACCCCACCACCTGCGCTGCAGGTGGTCCCCCCCTCTCCCGGAGGGAGAGGGACGTCGGTGTTTTCCGCCGAAGGCGGAAAGGAATTTACATTCCGCTATGCCGCAACAGGGCCGCGATATCCGGATCGCGCCCGCGGAACGCGCGGAAGTTCTCGATCGCATCGCGGCTGCCGCCGCGCGACAGCACTTCGTCGCGGAAGCGTCCGCCGGTCACCGACAGCTGATCGGTGGACTCCTCGAACGCCGCATACGCATCCGCGCTCAGCACTTCGGCCCACTTGTAGCTGTAGTAGCCGGCCGCGTAGCCGCCGGCGAAGATGTGGCTGAACTGGTTGGGGAAGCGGTGCCAGTCGGGGATGCGGGTCACCGCGACCTCGTCGCGTACGCGCGTGAGCAGGGCCTGCACGTCGTCCCGGCTGGCGTCGAAGTCCGAATGCAGCAGCATGTCGAACAGCGAGAACTCGATCTGCCGCAGCGTTTGCAGGCCGCTCTGGAAATTGCGCGCGGCCAGCATGCGGTCGAAGAGCTCGCGCGGCAGCGGCTCGCCGGTGTCGACATGCGCGGTCATCGCCTGCACACGCTCCCACTCCCAGCAGAAGTTCTCCATGAACTGGCTGGGCAGTTCGACCGCGTCCCATTCCACGCCGTTGATGCCGGCGATCGGCAAGGTGTCCACCTGGGTCAGCAGCTGGTGCAGGCCGTGGCCCATCTCGTGGAACAGCGTGGTGACTTCGCCGTGGGTGAACGTCGCCGGGCGGCCGCCGGTGCCGCGGCCGAAGTTGCAGACCAGATAGACCAGCGGCGTCTGCAAGCCGTCGGCGGTCGCGCGCCGGTTGCGGCAATCGTCCATCCACGCGCCGCCGCGCTTGCCCTCGCGGGCATACAGATCGAGATAGAACTGTCCGACCAGCGTGCCGTCGGCATCGGTCAGGCGGTAGAAGCGCGCGTCCTCGTGCCAGACCGGCGCCTGGTCGCGCTCGACACGCAGTCCGTACAGCGACTGGATGACGTCGAACAGGCCGGCCAGCACGCGTTCCTCGGTGAAGTAGCGCTTCACCGTCTGCGCGGAGTAGTCGTAGCGCGCCTGGCCCAGGCGGTCGCTGGCGAAGGACATGTCCCAGGGCTCGAGCATGGGGATGCCGAGCTGCTCGCGCGCGAATGTCGCCAGCGCTTCGCGATCCGCTTCGGCATGCGGGCGCGCACGGGCGGCGAGATCGCGCAGGAAGGTCAGCACCGCGTCGGGGGCGGTGGCCATCTTGGTCGCGAGCGACAGCTCGGCGTAGTTCGCGTGGCCCAGCAGGCGCGCCTGCTCGTCGCGCAGCGCCAGGATGCGGCCGATCAGCGGTCCGTTGTCGAGCGCTTCAGGGCCGGACTCCGACGCGCGCAGACCGTAGGCACGATAGAAACGCTCGCGCAACGCGCGGTTGGTCGCGTAGGTCTGGATCGGCAGGTAGGACGGCATCTGCAGGGTGAGCTTCCAGCCCGGCCGCTCGTCGCGTTCGGCCGCCGCGCGCGCAGCCGCAAGAGTTTCTTCGGGCAGCCCGTCGAGTTCGGCCAGGTCCTCCACGTACACCGCGAACGCGTCCGTCGCATCCAGCACGTGCTCGGAGAACTCGGACGACAGCTTCGCCAGTGCCTGCTGGATCTCCGAAAACCGCGCGCGCTCGGCATCTGCCAGCGCGGCGCCGCCGAGCCGGAAATCGCGCAACGCATGCGCGAGCACGCGGCGCTGCAGCGCATCCAGCCCCAGTGCGTCGGCCTGGTCGGACAGCGCCTGGTAGGCGGTGAACAACGCCTGGTCCTGTCCCAGCGCGCTGAAGAAGCCCGTCACCTTCGGCAGTGCGGCGTTGTAGGCCTCACGCATGGCCGACGTGTTGACCACGGCATTGAGATGGCCCACCTGGTTCCAGGCGCGGCCCAGGCGCTGGGTCGCGTCTTCCAGTGGTGCGATCACGTTGTCCCAGGTAACCGGCTGCGCCCGACCGGCCAGTGCCAGTGCGGTTTCGGCTTCGACGACCAGCGCGTCGATCGCCGGCTGCACGTGGGCCGGCTCGATCTCGTCGAAGCGCGGCAGGCCGGATTGATCCAGCAGCGGGTTGTCCATCGAAGGTTCCATCAGCATGCGAAGGGGGCCGATTCTAGGCGTGGGGCTGCATGGCCGGCGTCGATGCGCCACGCCGACGCTTCGGCGCTATCGTGGCCGCCTCGCTCCCGCGCCGCGCCGTTCCGCAATGCATTCGATCGAAGTCGTCCTGGTGATGCTGCTGGCCGTGGTGGCGAGCGGTTACCTGACCCGCGTGATGCCGCGTTGGCTACCGCTGCCGTTGCCCCTGGTGCAGATCGCGCTGGGCGCGACGATCGCCGGCGTGTTCGGCCGCGGCGTGACCCTCGATCCGCACCTGTTCTTCGTGCTGTTCCTGCCGCCGCTGCTGTTCCTCGACGGCTGGCGCATTCCCAAGAGCGGCCTGTTCCGCGACCGCGGGTTGATCCTGCAGCTGGCGCTCGGCCTGGTGGTGTTCACGGTCATCGGCGCGGGCCTGCTGATCCACTGGATGATTCCGGTGATGCCGCTGGCGGTTGCATTCGCACTGGCGGCGATCCTGTCGCCGACCGATCCGGTGGCGGTGTCGTCGATCGCTGCGCGCGCGCCGATTCCCAAGCGCGTGATGCACATCCTGGAAGGCGAATCGCTGCTCAATGACGCGTCCGGTCTGGTGTGTTTCCGCTTCGCCGTCGCCGCGGCGCTGACCGGCACGTTCTCGTTGATGTCGGCGTCGCTGACCTTCCTGTGGCTGGCGCTGGCGGGCGTCGCGGTCGGCGCGCTGCTGACGATCGGCGTCAACCGCGGCCACGCGCTGGTCTCGCGCGTGTTCGGCGAGGAGGCCGGCACACCGATCCTGATCAGCCTGCTGACCCCGTTCGGCGCCTATCTGCTGGCCGAGCAGATCGGCGCCTCGGGCATCCTCGCCGCAGTCGCGGCCGGCGTGACGATGAGCTACGTCGAACTCAGCGGTCGCGCGCTGGCGACCACGCGTGTGCAGCGCGCCGCGGTCTGGGACACGGTGCAGTTCTCGCTCAACGGCATCATCTTCGTGCTGCTGGGCGAACAGTTGCCGTGGATCGTCGAGCGCGCGGTGCAATCGGTGCGCGAGGCCGGGCATGTCGATCCGTGGTGGCTGGCGGTGTTCGTGTTCGTGATCTACGGCGGCCTGTTCGCGCTGCGCTTCGCCTGGGTCTGGGTGTCGCTGCGGATCGGGCTGTATCGCAGTGGCCGCCACGACACCCGACCGCGCATCCGGCTGGTCGCGGCGATGTCGCTGGCCGGCGTGCGCGGCGCGATCACCCTGGCCGGCGTGCTGACCCTGCCGCTGGTGCTCGACGACGGCACGCCGTTCCCGACCCGCGATCTGGCGATCTTCCTCGCCGCCGCGGTGATCATCCTGTCGCTGCTGCTGGGCAGCTTCGTGCTGCCGCGCCTGCTGCGCGGACTGGAAGTGCCCGAAGCAGACGAGGATGACCGCGAGCTCGATCGGGCCCGCCACGAAGCGGCGGTCGCGGCGGTGGCCGCGGTCGAACGCGCCCAGCACGCCCTGCCGGCGGCACAGGCCAATCCGGATCTCTACGCCAGTGCCGCGGTCCGGGTGATGGCGCTATACGAGGAGCGGCTGCGCCGTGACGGCGCGCTGGGCGTCGACGCCGCCGAACTGCGCCGCGCCGACGAAGCCGAGCGCGCGCTGCGCCTGGCCGGCGTGCACGCCGAGCGCGAACGCATCTATGCGCTCGCACGGCACCGCGAAATCTCCGACGAGGTCGCCCGCAAGCTGGTGCGTGATCTGGATCTGATGGAAGCGCGGTATCGCTAGGTCGAGTCCACACGTGTACCGGGGCGGGTTGGGTGGTGGCGAACCGTCAGATAGGAGCGTGCGCGGGCGCTGTCCTGCTTGAATCAGATGGTCCGGCGGTCCTGTGGTGCGCCCCATCCAGGCGTCCCCCGCATGCGGGGGAGGGCTTCAAAGCACACTCACCCCGGCTGCCAGTCGAACGCCAGCGTCTCGTCGCGTGCGAAGCGCTGCAGGTGGTTCTCGATGACCTGCTGGTAGCGCTCGGTGTCCTCGGCAGTGGGCTGGGTCAGCACGATCCGCAGCGTGTCGTCCTCGACGAAGAAGTCGGCGCCGTGTTCTTCGCCCTGGAAGGGGATGAACGCGTGACCGCCTTCTTCGTCGCGGGTGATCTCGAACTTGTGCCGCCAGTGATTGCACAACGTGCGCAGCAGGCGCGGGGCGTCGTTGGACGTGGTGGTCGCGGTGGTGGTGATCGACATGGGGGACTCCTGCGGGCGGCGCGTCGCCGCGGTCGCGAGCATAGGCGCGCGGCCGCGCGTCGTGAACCCCGCTGCGCCGATGCAGCCTTGCAGGCGCAATGTCGCACACTGGGCGGCCCCTTTTCCCGCAGGTGTTCCATGGCCGATTCCGCCACGCCGCGCGCATTCCCCTGGCCGGTCGTGCTGTTCGATCTAGACGGCACCCTGGTCGACAGCGCGTCCGATATCGCCGAGGCAGTCAACCGCTTGCTGGCCGAGCTCGGCCATGCGCAGGTCGACGAAGCCACGGTGCGCAGCTGGATCGGCGACGGCGCCCGCCAGCTGATCACCTCGGCGCTGCAGCACGCCGGCGAGACGCAGACGGTCGATGCGGTGATGCCGCGTTTCCTGCGGCATTACGAAGACTGCCTGCTGCTCGATCCGCAGGTGTATCCCGGGGTGGAATCGACGCTGCAGGCGCTGCAGGCCGCCGGCGTACGCATGGCCGTGTGCACCAACAAGCCCGCGCAGTTCGTACCGCCGCTGCTCGAGGCGCTGGGCATCGACGGCTATTTCGACGCGGTGCTCGGCGCCGGCGACCTGCCCGAGCGCAAGCCGCATCCGCTGCCGCTGTTGCATCTGGCCGAAGGCTTCGGCGCCGACATCGCGCAGTGCCTGATGGTTGGCGATTCGGCCGCCGATGCCGGCGCGGCGATCGCGGCCGGCGCCCCGCTGGTGCTGGTGAGCTATGGCTACCGGCGCGATTTCGATCTGCATGGCTGCGGTGCGCGTGCGGTGATCGAGCGGTTCGACCAGCTGCTCGAATTACGCTGAAGGCGCCTGCGCTTTTGTAGGCGCGCGCTTGCGCGCGATGGGTGGTTGCCTGATCGTCGCATCGCACCTAGGCGCGCTCCTACGCGAGCACCTGCCGCGATGGCGGCGGGTGTCAAAGCCCAAGCCGTGCCCGCACCTCGGCTGCGATCCGCGCGGTTTCGCGCAACGGCATGACGTCGAACACAGACAACGCGTCCTCGAGCACGCGCGCACGTCCATCCGCCAGCAGGCCATCGACGAAACGTTGCGGCGCGCCGTCGAGTGGCCCGGGCGCGAACACGAACACCGGCGCGTGCGTCGCGCAGGCCTCGGAGAGCATGTTGACCGAGTCCGACGAGCACACGATGCGGTCGGCCCAGCCGAGTATCCCGGCATACGGATTCGCGCCGTCGCCCTCGTCCGTCCACACGCAGCCGGCATGTCCCGCATAGCGCGCACGCAACGCATCACGCACGCCTGGCGATGTTCGCCGCGAACCGGTCAGCAGCAGGCTGCCGCCCTCGCGCGCGACGATCGCGTCGAGCCGATCGGCGAGCGCGTTGAACGCGGCGACGTCGAAATGCCCGTGCCGCGAATCGCCGCCGAGCAGCACCGCGATGCGCGGGCCGGGCAGGAGGCCGAGTGCCGGATGCGCCGCGCGCGCGGCGGCCAGCCACACGTCGTCGACCGGATGCAGGCTGCCGCGTGCGACCAGCACGTTGTCACCGCGCAGGGCGTCGTGTTCGGGGACGACGACTAGATCCCAGTGCCGCGGATCGATGCGCGGATCGAGAATCTGCACCGTGCGTGCGCCGCGTCGACCGGCCAGCCGGGTCGCGAGCGCCGCCTGTCGGCCGCAGCCGATCGCGATGTCCGGGGCCGTGTCGAGCCGCGCGGCGTAGGCGTCGCCGAAGGCTTGGCCTGCGCCGGGCAGACGCCGCGGCGCGGCCCATCGCCACGGCGCGCGGGGATCCAGATGCAGGATTTTACTGTTCGATGACAACGCGGCCGCCAGCGCCTCGGCCTGGCGCGCGTTGCCGGCGCGCCCGTCGCTGAGCGCCCAGATCCGTCCGCAATCCCGCTCTTCGCCTGGTCGATGTTCCACGTATGTGATCATCCGTTCTGCGCCGCCGCACGCGTCGCGCCGCCGCAGGACTCTACACTGCGGCCCTGCCTGGCCCATCCGATCCGAGGTTGCCCGATGACCGATGTTCTGCCCGATGCCGCGCTCGACCAGCTGTTCCGCACCGCCCGCACCTACAACGGCTTCAGCGGCGAGATCAGCGACGACACGCTGCACCAGCTCTACGACCTGCTGAAGTTCGCGCCGACGTCGGCCAATTCCTCGCCTGCGCGTTTCGTGTTCGTGAAGTCGGCAGAGGGCAAGGCGAAGCTCGGTGCGGCGTTGAGCGAAGGCAACTATGAGAAGACGATGTCGGCGCCGGTGACGGTGATCGTGGCCCACGACGAGGACTTCCACGAAAAGCTGCCGTTCCTGTTCCCTCACACCGATGCCAAGAGCTGGTTCGACGGCCCGCGCGAGAACCGCGAAGTGCCGGCGTTCCGCAACGGCAGCCTGCAGGGCGCGTATCTGATCCTGGCCGCGCGCGCGCTGGGTCTCGACACCGGTGCGATGTCGGGCTTCGACAACGCCAAGGTCGACGAGGCGTTCTTCGCCGGCACCGCGATCAAGTCGAACTTCCTGGTCAATCTCGGCACCGGCGATGCGTCGACGATCTTCCCGCGTTCGCCGCGCCTGCCGTTTGACGAAGCCGCGCGCGTCGTCTGAAGGTTTTCCACTGCGCGGTCCTTCCGACTGCGCGGCCTCCACCCACCTGTTCGAGGATCCGCCCATGCGTACCGCCCACCTGCTGCTCCCGCTTGCCGCCGCCCTTGCCCTCGCCGCCTGCGCCCAGCAGGCACCCGCGCCTGCGGATACGACCGCGGCCGCTGCATCCACGCCCGCGCAGCCGGCGTCCGAAGCGATGGCCGAAACCGCGCCGACCGACGAGGCCATCACCGGCGTATCGGGCACCTACGTGCTCGATCCCAAGCACACCGACGTGATCGCCCAGTGGAGCCACTTCGGCTTCTCCAACCCGATCGCGCATTTCGGCGATGTCTCCGGCCAGATCGTCTACAACGCCGAGAACGTCGGCGCCTCGTCGGTCGAAGTCACCCTGCCGCTGTCGGGCCTGAACTCGCACGTCGGTGATTTCGACGAGCACCTGCGCAGCGCCGATTTCTTCGACGCCGCCAAGTTCCCGAATGCCACGTTCAAGAGCACCGCGGTCGAAAGCGCCGGCACCAACAAGCTCAAGGTCACCGGCGACCTGACCATCAAGGACATCACCCGGCCGGTGGTGCTCGACGTCACGATCAACAAGTTCGGCGAGCAGCCGATGGCCAAGCGCGCCGCCGCGGGCTTCGATGCCGTGGCCCAGCTCAAGCGCAGCGATTTCGGCCTCGGCATGGCCGCGCCCAACGTGAGCGACGAGGTCGAGCTGCGTATCACCACGGAAGCCATCGTCGCCGAGGGCGATGCGCCGGCGGCGCCTGCCGCGCAGTAAGATTCCGCGTCACGACGCCGGCGCCCGGGTCTCCCGGCGCCGGCGTTTTCGTTTCCGCGTTCCGGATCTGCCCTCATGAAAGTCCATCGTCCCGCCGACCAGCGCGGCCGCACCACGCATGGCGCCCGCACGCGCCTGTGCACGTTCTCCAGCGGTGATTTCCACGATCCCGACTGGCTGGGCTTCGGCGCGTTGCGCCAGCTCAACGAAGAACAGCTGCCGCCCGGCGCGACGGTGCCGACGCAGCGCGTGGCGAACATGGAACTGCTGACGCTGGTGCTCGACGGTTCGCTGGCCCGCGACGGCGTCACGCTCGATGCCGGGGCACTGACCTGGGCCGGTGCCGGCCATGGCAGCGACACGCCGGTCGAAACCGCGCGTGCCGAGGGTGCGCGCGTGCTGCGCATCGCGATCCAGCCGGATCGGGTCAATCTGCCGCCGGCCGCCGATGTCTCGCAAGTTCCAGCAGTGGACGGCTGGAACTTGCTGGCCGCGCCCGATGGCGTTGCAGACAGCCTGCCGATCCGCCAACAGGCCTGGCTGCGCCATGCGCGACTGGCGCCCGGTGCGGGTCTGGAACTGGTACTTGATGCCGTGCAGCGACATTGGCTGCAGATCCTGCGTGGCGGCGTGGCTGTCGATGGTCAGTTTCTGACCGCCGGCGATGCATTGGGCTGGCACGGCAAAGCCCTGGGCACCGATCTCGTCGCCACGTCCGATGGCGTCGAACTGTTGCTGATCACCCTGCCGGGCTGAGCCCGCCTGCACGGCCGCGCGGTAGAATGGCGGCCTCCACGCCGATGAAACCCGCCGTCATGACCGCAGCCCCGACGCAAGCCAACGCCGCCCAGCGCTACGAAGTGCGCCGCGCCGACCTGCCGCTGAGCTGCCCACTGCCGTCGATGGCGCTGTGGAACTCGCATCCGCGCGTCTATCTGCCGATCGAAGCCGAGAACGGCGAGTCCGGCTGCCCGTACTGCGGCGCGCATTTCGTCCTTGTCGACTGAGCGCGGCGCGCTGCGCGCCCGCATGCGCCGACCGCTGACCGTCGTCCAGTTGCTGCCCGCGTTGTCGTCGGGCGGCGTCGAGCGTTCCACGATCGAGATCGCGCAGGCGCTGGTCGATGCCGGCCATCGCGCGATCGTCGTCTCCGCTGGCGGGCGCCTCGTGCCCGCGCTGGAGGCGACCGGCGCCACCCACGTGACCCTCGACATCGGTGCGAAATCACTGCGGGTGCTGCGTCACGTGCGCACGCTGCGCCGCCTGTTCGCCGAGACCGGCGCCGACATCGTGCATGCCCGTTCGCGACTGCCGGCGTGGATCGGCTGGTGGGCGCTGCGCGGCATGCCCGGAGCGCGTCGTCCGCATTTCGTCACCACCATGCACGGGCTCAATTCGCCGTCGCGCTACAGCGCGATCATGGCGCGCGGTGAGCGGGTGATCTGCGTATCGGACACCGTGCGCGACTATCTGCTGCAGCACTATCCGGCCACACCCCGCGCGCGCCTGCGCGTGATCCCGCGCGGGATCGACCCGACGAAATTTCCGGCCACGCCGCAGCCGAATATCGCTGCGCGCGCCGAGATCGCCGCGCGCTGGCCCGCGCTCGGTGGCGACGGCCCGCTGCTGCTGCTGCCCGGCCGCGGCACGCGACTCAAAGGGCATCACGACGCGATCGCGCTGCTCGCGGATCTGCGCGCCGATGGCCTCGATGCGCGGCTGTGGATGCCTGGCGCGCGCGAGGCGGGACGCGAGGCCTATCTCGAGGAACTCACGCGCGCGGCCGACGCCGCAGGTTGCGGCGACGCGCTGGCGATGACGACGCCCACCGATGCGATCGCACAGGCCTACGCCGCGAGCGATCTGGTGCTGCAGCTCTCGCGCAAGCCCGAGGCCTTCGGTCGCACCGTGCTCGAAGCCTTGTCGTGCGCGCGTCCGGTCGTCGGCTGGGCACATGGCGGGGTCGGCGAACTGCTCGCACACCTGCAGCCCGAGGGCGCGGTGGCACCGTTCGACCGCGCCGCACTGGCGCGCGCCGCACGCGTGCTGGTCACGCGAGCGCCGGCCCGAGCCGGTACGATGCCCGACACGCTGCGTGCGATGCAGGAGGCGACCCTCGCGGTCTATGACGAGTTCGACGACAACTGAAACCGCGAGCGGCGCGCGTGTGCCGCGACCCGTCGGCTGGCGCTGGGCGCCGCACTGGGTCCTCGCATCCGTGATCCTGTGGCCGGCGCCGGGTTATGCCGAGGGCGTGATGGTGCTGGGCGCGCTGGCCGCGATCATCCATCTGGTCGGTGCGCGTTTCCGCGGCGGCGCCGCGCTGCTCAGCGCGCCGGCCTGGGCGCTGACCAGCGTGCTGTTCTTCGCCTACTGGCTGCCGCAGCTGATCTCGGCGGTGGACTCGGTCGATATCGGACGCGCGCTGCGCGAAGCGCTGGTCGATCTGCGCTATCTCCCGTTCCTGTGGCTGGTGGCGTCCGCCGTCGCGACACGTCGCGGCCGGCGTATCACCCTCGGTGGCCTGGCGGTGATCGTCGCGGTCTGGACGATCGACGGCCTGTGCGAGGTCGTGTTCGGCACCAGTCCGCTGTTCTTCGGTATCGACCAGCTCAAGCAGCTGATCAGCAGCCGGCCGATGTGCACGGTCGAAGAGATCGCGCTCGCAGATCGCATCGGCGGCGTGCTCGGCCCCTGCAACCTCAAGCTCGGCGTGGTGCTGGCGAGTCTGTCGCCCTTCGGCCTGTACTGGGCGGGTCGCCGCTTCGGCGCCAGCGGCTGGGTGATCGCGAGTGCGGCGATCGGTATCGTGCTGCTGTTCGCCGGGTCGCGCGCGTCGTGGCTGACCTACGCCCTGGTGCTGCTGTTCTCCGGCTGGCGCCTGCTCGGCTGGCGCCGCCTGCTGGCGGTGTTCGCGGCCGGCGTCGCGATTGCGGTGGTCGCAGCCGTGAGTTCGCCACAGGTCCGCGAGCGCATCGAGCGCACCGCGATGGGCATGTCGGCCGACGAGGCCGGCGTCGACAACGCCCTGTCGGGCCGCGCCCGGATC
Organism: Luteimonas sp. KH_071; assembly: GCF_057838005.1. Lineage (NCBI taxonomy): Bacteria > Pseudomonadati > Pseudomonadota > Gammaproteobacteria > Lysobacterales > Lysobacteraceae > Luteimonas > Luteimonas sp. KH_071. The sequence continues at coordinate 297,143 of NZ_CM174458.1, forward strand.
TGGGACGCGGCGCTGTGCATGGTCCGCGAGAACCCGATCAACGGCGTCGGCGCACGCGGCTTCCGCGAAGCCTTCCCGGGCTGCGATCCGCGCCCCGACGAAATGGCGGCCTGGGGCGATGGTCCCGCGTTCCACGCCCACCAGATCGTGCTCGAGATCGGCAGCGAAACCGGACTCATCGGCCTGCTGATGTGGCTGGCCGGCGTGGCGATGGCCTGGCGTGCGTGGCGCTTCGCTTCACCCGAAGCGCGAGAACAGGCGCGCCCGGCGATGCTCGCGCTCGCGGTCACCGTGTTCCCGCTCAACACGCATCTCGCGTTCTATTCGACGTTCTGGGGCGGCTTCACGCTGCTGCTGTCGGCGTTGTATGCCGGCAGCCTGCTGGCGCGCGTGGAGCCGGTGCAGCCGGAAGACGGCGTGCTGCGCTGACGTCGATGCGCGGCGAGTCGAGCCTCTTTCCTGCCGTAAGAGGTGGTGGGGTGAGGACGCGCTCTAGCGCTTGAACTGCGCAACGCGCCGCTCCAGGCGCGGAGCGGTGCCTGGAGACCGCTGACGCGGCATGCGGAGCGCAGCCCGGTCGAATCCCGAAGCGCTGCGAGGCACCGGCGGACCGACATCTGGATCCGCGAAATTCCCGCTCAGTACAGCGACTCACCATCGGGCTGGCGTTTGAAGCGCCGATGGATCCACAGGTACTGGTCGGGCGCCGCGCGGGCCATGTCCTCGATGCCGGCGATGACGGCCGCGGTGTCTGCGGTCGCATCGGTCGTCGGATAGGGTTCGGGCGCCGGAGACAGCGTCAGCGTGTAGCCGCCGTCGTCGCGCCGCACATGCCGGTAGAACACCACCGCCGCACCCGACAGGCGCGCGAGCGAGTGGGTCGAGGTGAGGCTGTGCGCGGGGCGGCCGAAGAACGGCACGTAGACCGCGTCGCCGCCACTGGGATCCTGGTCGGGCGCGTACCACAGCAGGCCGCCGCGCTTGAGGTGCCGCACCACGCCGCGCACGTCGCGCTTGGGAAACATCGCCGCGGCATAGCGGGCACGTCCGCGGCGCACGGCCCATTCCATCGCCGCCGCCGAATGCGGGCGATACATGCCCGCCAGCGGGATGTAGTCGCACATCAGGCGGCCGCAGACTTCGAGCGTGGTGAAGTGACCGGACACGACGATCACGCCGCGGCCAGCAGCGCGCGCGGCTTCGACATGCTCGACGCCCTCGACGATCAGCCCACGCCGCAACGGCTCGATCGAGCCCCACCAGGCGCGCGCGAATTCGAACAGGCCGATGCCCAGCGCATGGAAATTCCGGCGCAGCAACACAACGCGCGCAGGCGCGTCGAGTTCCGGAAAACACAGCTCGAGATTGCGCGCGGCCACGCGGCGACGGCTCGCCAGCGCAATGCGCAAGGTGTCGCCGAGTCCGCGGCCGAGCGCGCGCTGCAGCGGCCACGGAATCCGCGCCGCGAGCGCCATCAGGCCGATGCCGATCCATGCCGGCCAGTGGCGCGGTGCAAGCGGCGGGCGGGGCAGGGGCGTCGTCGACATCGGTCCATTGTAGAAGGTGGCGCCGTGCAGGCTTCCGCTATCCTGTGCGGATGCCGGCCGACACCACAGAACGACTGCTGCGCGGCCTCTACTCGGCCCTGCTCGTCGTGCTTGCGCCGATCACGGTCTATCACCTGATCTGGCGCGGGTTCCGGCAGTCGGCGTATCTGCTGCGCTGGGACGAGCGCTACGGCATCTACCGCACGCCGCCGCTGACGGCGCCGGTGTGGGTGCACGCGGTCTCGGTCGGCGAGGTCAACGCCGCGGCGCCGCTGGTCAACGCACTGCTCGCCCGCGATCCGGCGCGTCGGCTGCTGGTCACGACGATCACGCCGACCGGCTCGGAACGCGTGCGCGCGCTGTGGGGCGATCGCGTCGAGCACGTCTATCTGCCCTACGACCTGTCGGGTGCGGTCCGCCGGTTCCTGCGCCATTTCCGCCCGCAGATCGGCCTGATCGTCGAGACCGAGCTGTGGCCGAACCTGCTGTTCTGCTGCCGCGATGCCGGCGTGCCGACGGTGGTCGTCAACGCGCGCCTGTCGGCGCGCTCGCTGCGCGGGTACCGGGTGCTGCGGCCGCTGGTCGGGCGCGCGCTGCGCACCGTGCGCCGCGTCGCGACGCAATCAGCCGACGACGGCAAACGCTTCGTGAAGCTCGGTGCGCTGCGCGACGCGGTGATCGACACCGGCAACCTGAAATTCGACATCGCCCTCGACGAGGCGAAAATCGCGGCGCTGGTCGCCGACTTCCGCGGCCGCGCGGGCGCGCGCCCGGTGTGGATCGCGGCCAGCACGCATCCCGACGAGGAAGCTGCGGTGATCGACATCCACCGCCGCCTGCGTACGCGCTGGCCGGACCTACTGCTGATCTGGGCGCCGCGCCATCCCGAGCGCTTCCGCAGCGCGATGCAGCTGGGCGTCGACGCCGGCTGGCGCGTGGCGACGCGCGCGTTGACCACCTGGCCCGATGCCGGCGACGACGTCTTCGTGCTCGATACCCTCGGCGAACTCGGTCTGTTCTTCGCCTGCGCCGATGTCGCCTTCGTCGGCGGCAGCCTGCAGGACATCGGCGGCCACAACCTGCTCGAGCCGGCCGCGGTCGGCACGCCGGTGGTCACCGGCCCGCACCTGCAGAACTTCACCGACATCGCCAAGCAACTGGGGCGCGCGGACGCACTGCGGATCGGCGCGGACGCGGACGCGGTGCACGACCACATTGCCGCGTTGCTCGATGATGCGGACGCGCGACGCGCGATGGCTGAGGCCGGGCGTGCGCTCGTCGCCAATGGCCGCGGCGCGCTGGCGCGCACGCTGGCGCTGATCGAACCCGATCTGCCGCTGCCGGACACGAAAACGGCGCGGATCCTGCGATCCGCGCCGTCGGCGAACTGAAATCCCGGACCGCTTACTGCGGCGGCGGTGTCGCCGCGCCGGTACCGGTGGACGCACCGACGCTGTTGACGTCGACGGTGAGCTGGCGGTTCACGTCCTGCAGGTTGCCGATGTCCAGCGTGCCCGCGGCCTGTTCGAGAAGCAGGCGGCTCTGCAGGAAGTTGTACTTGGCGAAGGCATAGGCCTGGCGCGCCGAGAACAGGTTCTGCTGGTTGATCAACACGTCGATCACGGTACGCGTGCCGACTTCCAGGCCGACCTGCGAGGCCTCGTAGGCGCTGTTGGCCGAGACCAGTGCCAGACGGCGGGCCTCGACTTCGGTGATGCCGGCGACGAGGTTCTGGTAGGCGCTGCGGGTGTTGCGTTCGATCGCGCGGCGCTGCGCTTCGTACTGGTCGGCGGTGATGTCGCGCTGGGCGATCGACTGGCGCACACGCGACTGGGTGATACCGCCGCTGAAGATCGGCACGGTCAGCGTCAGGCCGATGCTGTTGGTCTCGCCATTACGGCCCAGCGTGCCCTGATTCGTCTCGCCCCAGCTGTCGCTCCTGCCGTAGCTGGCGCCGAGATCGAGCGTCGGCAGGTGCGCCGACTTCGCCGCGGTCACGCCGTACTCGGAGGCGGTCACCTGGTAACGCAGCGCCTGCAGCTGTGGATTCTGGTCGATCGCGGTGGCGACCCACGCCTCGGCATCCCGGCCTTCGGGCAGCTGCGGGGTGAAATCGTCGGGCAGGCCGCGCAGGTCACGGATTTCCGAGCCGGTGATCTCGGCCAGCGCCTGGTAGGAATCCTGCAGCGCGTTGCGCTGGACGATCGTATTCGCGCGGGCGCCGTCGTACTGGGCGCGCGCCTCGTGCACGTCGGTGATCGGCGCCAGGCCCACTTCGAGGCGCTTGTCGGCGAAATCGAACTGGCGCTTGAACGCGGCCTCGGCGGCTTCGGCGGCGGCCAGGGTCTCGGTCGCCACCAGTACGTCGAAATACGCCGCGGCGGTGCGCGTGATCAGCGAGTCGTTGTCGGCGTCGAGCTGGAAGTCGGCCGCCGTGCTCAACGCGCGCTGCGAGCGCAGCGTCGAGATCTGGCCCCAGTCGAACAGCACCTGGCCGGCATTGACGCCGACGCTGCGCGTGCGCCCTCGGCCCGAGACACCTGCAGCACGGCTGTCGGTCAGCGAGGCACTGCCGTTGATCTGCGGCAGCAGCGCGCCGCGGGCCTGGACCGCGCCTTCCTTGGTCGACAGGCGCTGCGATTCGGCGATCGACAGCGTCGGATCATTGGTGCGGGCCAGCTCGTAGGTCTGGACGAGATCGGCGGCCAGCAACGGACTGGACGTCAGCGCGAGTGCGAGCGACAGGAACAGGGGGCGGCGGAACATGGAGGATCCTTGGGCGATCAGAGAGTGAACTGCGGCACCGGCGCGGCGCCTGCGAGGTAGGCGAGCCCGGTCTCGAACAACGATTCGATGCGCGGCGCGTTGACAGCGTCGCCTTCGCGATGCACCAGGACGGCTTCCATTGCGGGCGCGCGGCCGCGGACGATGAACATGCGGCCGCCGGGACGCAGCCACTGCACGAAACGCTCGGGAATCACATCCACGGCGCCGCAGACGCAGATCGCGTCGAAGCGGCGGTCGGTATTCCACGCGAACGCATCGGCGGTGATCACGTCGACATTGGCGATGCCCTGCGCCTGCAGGCGGCCGCGGGCGGCGTCGGCGAGGTCGTCGTGGCGTTCCAGGCTGACGACATCACGGGCCAGATAGCCCATGCACGCGGCGAGATAGCCGCTGCCGGTGCCGATCTGCAGCACTTCGTCGCCCTGCTCGAGCGCCAGCGCCTGCAGCGCACGGCCTTCGACCACGGGCTTGAGCATCAGCTCGCCGTGGCCGAGCGGGAGTTCGAGGTCGGCATAGGCCAGCGCGCGGCGCGGCTCGGCGACGAACGCCTCGCGCGGCACGCGCGAGATCGTCTCGAGCACGCGCGCATCGAGCACGTCCCAGGGCCGGACCTGTTGTTCCACCATCGCCGCACGGGCCTTGGCGTAGTCGATCATCATGTTGCGGGTTCCTTCGTTCGCCAGCCCGCAATTCTAGCGGTGCGGGAGCGGGTTCATCATCGCGGGGGTGTGGCAGTCGACGCAGTGCCGGAAGTCACCGGCCCAGACGGCACGCGGGCGGCCCATGTGACAGCGTTCAGCGACGCCCGTAGGCGCGCAGGAACATGTCGACCGAAGCGTCCAGGTGCGCGCGCCGTTGCGCGGCGCACTGGCCGGCGTCGTCGCAGTCGAACACCATCCGCTGGTGCAGGTCGCCCTTGAGCAGCACGAAGAACTGCGCGGCGGCGGTCGGCACCAGGGCCTCGTCGATGTCGAGATCGCCGGTTTCGATCCGGCGTCGCAGCAGCGTCGCGAACGACGACTGCACGCGCTCGGGGCCGCCCTTCCAGAACCGCTGGGGCAGGCGCTTCTCCACCATCTGCGGCGTGCACAGCAGGCGGTGGCCGGCAACGGCCTCGGGCGAGGACACCATCGCGAAGAACGCGTCGGCCACTTCCAGCAGGCGCTGGCGCAGGGGCGTCGCCGGCGCGGGCTCGAACACCGAATCGGGCATCTGCTGCTCGCAGTAGCGCGCCGCGGCTTCGGTGAACAGCGTGTCCTTGTCGCCGAAATGGCTGTAGACGGTCAGCTTGGACACACCGGCCTCGGCCGCGATCTGGTCCATGCTCACGCCCTCGAAGCCCTGCTGCAGGAACATGCGCTCCGCGGCTTCGAGGATCGCCGCGCGCTTGGCCAGATCCTTCGGACGGCCAGGACCGGCCGCCGCCTTTTCGGGCGTCGGGACAGGGGTCAGCGTGGACGGACGCGTCGACATGGCCGGCAATACTATACCAATGAGTTCTGAAAATATAGGATACGCCTCCGTATCCCTTTTGCTGGACGGTCGCCATGCGCCGCCTGACCCTGCTTCGCCCCGCGCACCGCGGCCTGCCGTTGATCATCGTCTGCGCGCTCGCCCTGGCTGCCTGCGGCGACCGCAGCGCGCCCGAACCGGCCGCGCGACCGGTGCTCGTGGTGACGCCTGCGGCGTCCGGGGACAGCGGTGCCTCCGCATTCCCGGGCGAGATCCGTGCCCGTGAGGAAGCCACGCTGGCGTTCCAGGTCGGCGGCCAGCTGATCCGGCGCGATGTCGACGCCGGCGCACACGTGCGTGCCGGCCAGGTCCTGGCCGAGATCGATCCCGGCGATCTGCGGCTGCAGCAGCAGTCGGCGCAGGCGCAGGTCGCATCGGCCGAAGCGGAATACGCCCGCACCCGGACCGATCGCGCGCGTTACGCCGCGCTCGTCGACCAGCAGCTGATCAGCCGCTCGCAGATGGACGCGCAGGACGCGGCCTATACCGCGGCGCAGGCGCAACTGCGCGCCGCGCGCGCGCAGGCGGACGTCGCCGGCAACCAGGCCGGCTACACGCAGTTGCGCGCACCGCGCGACGGGGTGATCGCCAGTCGCGAGGCCGAAGCCGGGCAGGTGGTCGCCGCGGGCCAGGCGATCTTCATGCTCGCCGGCGACGACGGCCGCGAAGTCGCGATCGCATTGCCGGAATCGCGCATCGCGGACTTCATGATCGGCCAGCCGGCGCAGATCGAACTGTGGAACCGACCGGGCGTCCGCGTGCCGGGCACGATCCGCGAAATCGCCGCGGGCGCCGACCCGCAGACACGGACCTACGCCGCGCGCGTGGCGATCGCCGACGACGCGCTGGAAGGCCTCGAACTCGGACAGAGCGCCCGCGTCTATCTCGTCGGCGCCACATCGGACTCGGCGCTGCAGGTGCCGTTGACCGCGATCCAGCCGGGCGCGGATGGCGGCAAGGCGGTCTGGGTGGTTGATCCGGCGGACGGCACCCTGCGTTCGGTGCCGGTGGAGACCGGAGCGTACGGCGCGCGCAGCGTGCCGGTGCTGTCGGGTCTCGCGCCCGATGCGCTGGTGGTGGCGGCCGGCGGGCATCTGCTGCGCGCAGGCCAGCGGGTGACGCCGGTGGATCGCGAGAACCGGCCCATACATCTGGAAGCGCCGAAGCCGGTAGCCGCCGAATGATCAGGCTGTCGATCGCAAGCCGGTCCCGCTCGGGGCAACCACACCGCCCCCGCTTGCGGGGGAGGATGGGTGGGGGCATGTATCCGTTGCCGCGTTTCTGCAGGCGCGCGCTCGCGCGCAACGACGCGTTGCCGGTCAGGCTCTCGCGCGCGAGTGCGCGCCTACGGGCAGCCTGCCCATGAGCCGCTTCAACCTTTCCGAATGGGCGCTCGGCAACCGCACGCTGGTGCTCTACATGATGCTGGTCGTCGCGGTGGCCGGCATCTTCTCCTACGGCCGGCTCGGCCAGTCCGAGGATCCGCCCTTCACCTTCAAGGCGATGGTCATCCAGACCCAGTGGCCGGGCGCCACCGCCGAGCAGGTCTCGCGCCAGGTCACCGAGCGCATCGAACGCAAGCTGATGGAGACCGGTGACTACGAGTTCGTGAGTTCGTATTCGCGCCCGGGCGAATCGCAGATCGTGTTCCACGCGCGCGACGACATGCGCTCGGCGCAGATTCCCGATCTCTGGTACCAGGTGCGCAAGAAGGTCGACGACCTGCGTCCGCAGTTGCCGCAGGACATCGTGGGTCCGTTCTTCAACGACGAGTTCGGCGATACCTTCGGCAACATCTACGCGCTGACCGGCACGGGTTTCGACTACGCGATCAAGAAGGATTACGCCGACCGGATCCAGCGCGAACTGCAGCTGGTCGACGACGTCGGCAAGGTCGAGCTGGTCGGGCTGCAGGACGAGAAGGTCTGGATCGAGGTCAGCAATACGCGACTGGCCACGCTGGGCATTCCGATGGCCGCGGTGCAGCAGGCGCTGGCGGAGCAGAACGCATTGGCATCCGCGGGCTTCTTCGAAACCGACAGCGCACGCGTGCAGCTGCGCGTCGACGGACCTTTCGATTCGATCGACGCGATCCGCGACTTCCCGATCCGCGCCGGCGACCGCACGGTGCGTCTGGGCGACATCGCGACCGTCGAGCGCGGCTTCGCCGATCCCGCCGCGCCGCGCATGCGGTTCATGGGCGAAGACGCGATCGGCATCGCGGTGGCGATGCACGACGGCGGCGACATCCTCGAACTCGGCAAGCGGCTGGAAACCGAGTTCGCGCAGCTGCAGGAGACGCTGCCGGCCGGCATGGAATTGCGCAAGGTGTCCGACCAGCCGCGCGCGGTGCGCGATTCGGTCGGCGAGTTCGTCAAGGTGCTGGCCGAGGCGGTGATCATCGTGCTGCTGGTGAGCTTCGTGTCGCTGGGCCTGCGCACCGGACTCGTCGTCGCGGTGTCGATTCCGCTGGTGCTGGCGATGACCTTCATCGCGATGGACCAGTTCGACATCGGCCTGCACAAGATCTCGCTCGGCGCGCTGGTGCTCGCGCTGGGGCTGATGGTCGACGACGCGATCATCGCCGTGGAAATGATGGCCATCCGCATGGAGCAGGGCGACAGCCGGCTCGCGGCGGCGAGCTACGCCTGGACGCACACCGCGTTCCCGATGCTGACCGGCACCCTGATCACCGCGGCCGGCTTCCTGCCGATCGCGACCGCCGCATCGAGCACCGGCGAGTACACACGCTCGCTGTTCGAGGTGGTGACGATCGCGCTGGTCGTGTCGTGGATCGCCGCGGTGCTGTTCATCCCACTGCTCGGCGAGAAGATGCTGCCGGATCTGGCGAACCCGCAGCCGCCGCGCCCGGGCTCCTTGCCGGCACGCTGGCGCGATGCGCGGGCGCGCGCCGCGGACCGCTGGCCGGCCTTCGCCTTCGCGCTGGCGCCGAGCGCGCCGCGCGCGCACGACCACGATCCCTACCAGCGCCCGTTCTACCGGCGCTTCCGCACGTGGCTGCACTGGTCGCTGACCCATCGTTGGCTGGTGATCGGCGCGACCGCGGCGATGCTGGTCGCGTCGCTGCTGCTGTTCCGGTTCGTGCCGCAGCAGTTCTTCCCCGATTCGACGCGGCTGGAACTGATGGTCGACGTCGAGTTGGCCGAAGGCAGTTCGCTGCGCGCCACCGAAGCCGCGGCCGCGCGTCTGGACGCGCTGCTCGACGGGCACGCGGGCATCGATTCGCGTGTGTCCTATGTCGGCAGCGGCTCGCCGCGCTTCTATCTGCCGCTGGACCAGAAACTGCCGCAGGCGAACTTCGCCCAGTTCGTCGTGACCACGACCGATGTCGAGGCGCGCGAGCGCATCCGCATGTGGCTGATCGACGAGGTCGGGCCGACATTCCCCGAACTGCAGTTGCGCGTGACGCGGCTCGAGACCGGGCCGCCGGTCGGCTATCCGGTGCAGCTGCGTGTGTCGGGCGAACACGTCGAACGCGTGCGCGTCATCGCCGATGCGATCGCCGAACAGGTGCGCGCCAATCCCGGCGTCGCCAACGTCAATCTCGACTGGGACGAACCCAGCCGCGTCGTGCGCCTGCTGGTCGACCAGGAACGCGCCCGCGTGCTCGGCGTCAGTTCGCAGACCCTCGCGCAGTTCCTGTCGAGTTCGCTGTCGGGCCTGCAGGTCAGCACGTATCGCGAGGGCAATGAACTGATCGGCATCGTCATGCGCGGTGCCGACGACGAACGCGGCCAGCTCGACATGCTCGAGAGCCTCGCCATTCCGACCTCCAGCGGCGCATCGGTGCCGCTGGGCCAGATCGCGCGGCTCGACCCGACGTTCGAGGACGGCATCATCTGGCATCGCGACCGGCTGCCGACGATCACCGTGCGCGCCGACATCCGCGGCGAGGCGACGCCGCCGACGGTGGTCGCGCAGATCCTGCCGACGCTCGAAGGCATCCGCGCGTCGATGCCCGACGGCTACCGGCTCGAGACCGGCGGCACGGTCGAGGACTCCGGCAAAGGCCAGGATTCGATCAAGGCCGGCCTGCCGCTGTTCCTGTTCGTCGTGGTGTCGCTGCTGATGCTGCAGCTGCGCAGCTTCTCGCGGACCGCGCTGGTGCTGCTGACCGCGCCGCTGGGCATGATCGGCGTGACCCTGTTCCTGCTGGTGTTCCGCGTGCCGTTCGGCTTCGTCGCGATGCTCGGCACGATCGCGCTGGCCGGCATGATCATGCGCAACTCGATCATCCTCGTCGACCAGATCGAGCAGGACATCGCCGCCGGCCACGCGCGCTGGGACGCGGTGATCGATGCGACGGTGCGGCGCTTCCGCCCGATCGTACTGACCGCGGCGGCGGCGATCCTGGCGATGATCCCGCTCTCGCGCAGCGTGTTCTTCGGCCCGATGGCGGTGGCGATCATGGGCGGGCTGACGGTCGCCACGCTGCTGACCCTGATCTTCCTGCCGGCGCTGTATGCCGCCTGGTTCAAGGTGCGCGAGGACGAAGCGCCGCGCGCGGGCTGAACGCCAGGATGCACTGCGTGCACCGCGGGCCGCGCGGAACGAAGTCCTAACAACGGGCTAATCGAGGCTTAATCGTGCGGCCACAGCATGCCGCGCCATGGACACCGCTTCCGCCCGCATCTCCGCCCGCCTGCCACGGCCCTGGGCACACTGCCGCGTCGTCGCACACGACGCGGTCGACCGCGCCGAGGTCGAGGCCTTCATCGCCCACGTCTATCTCGCACGGTACGGCGCGCGGCTGCGCAGCTTCCTGCCGCATCTGCTCGCGTTCCGCGATGGCGACGGCCGTCTGCTGGCGGCGGTGGGCCTGCGCACCGGCAGCGACGGCGCGCTGTTCGTCGAGCAGTATCTCGATGCCCCCGCAGAGACGATCGTCGCCGCGTCGGTCGGGCGCACGGTGTCGCGCGGCGAGCTGGTCGAGGTCGGCAATCTCGCCGCGCTGTCGGCCGGCGATGCCCGCGCGCTGATCGTCCACCTCACCGGCGCCTTGCATGCAGCCGGCCTGCGCTGGGTGCTGTTCACCGCGACGCGCCAGTTGCGCAACGCCTTCGACCGCCTGCATCTGGCGACCGTGGTGCTGGCCGACGCCGACCGCTCGCGCGTGCACGACGACGGCACCGACTGGGGCCGCTACTACGAGGTGCAGCCGCAGGTGCTGTTCGGCGATCTCGCCGCCGGCCACGCCTTCCTGCAGGCGCGTGCGACGCCCGAGGTCGCGCCCTGGCATGGCGCCGTGGCGACCTGCGCGAACCTGCCCGCATGAGCGGCTTCGGCGATCTGCTCGAGGGCCTGGCGCATGCGCCCACGCGCGTGCTGACGGCCGACGGCGCGCTCGATGCGCCCGCGCTGCGCGCCCGCGCGCTGGCGATCGCCGATGCGCTGCAGGCGCGAGGCGCGCGAGTCGTCGCCAGTCGGCTCGACAACGGGCCCGACTGGCTGGCGCTGGATCTCGCACTGCGCGCGCGTGGTCTGGTGCATGTGCCGCTGCCCACGTTCTTCAGCGCCGCGCAGACCGCGCATGCGCTCGCGCGCAGTGGCGCCGATCTGCTGGTGCTGGCCGAGCGCGCCGCATCGCACGCAGACACGCAGCCGCTGCTGCCGGGCCTGCGCGTCCGCATGCTGGATGCCGCGGGTGCGGCGATGCCTGCGGGCATCGCGTGCATCACATTCACGTCCGGCACCACCGGCCAGCCCAAGGGCGTGTGCATCGGCGACGACGCGCTGCTCACTGTCGCCGGCGCGCTCGTGGACGCGTCGCGTCCGCTCGCACCGGCGCGGCATCTGTGCCTGATGCCGCTGTCGACGTTGCTGGAGAACATCTCCGGTCTCTACGGCGCGCTGCTGTCGGGCGCCGACATCGCGGTGCCACCGCTGGCCGAGATCGGCTACAGCGGCGCCGCCGGGCTCGATGTCCCGCGGCTGCTCGCCTGCCTGCACCGCTACGCGCCGCACAGCCTCATCGTGTTCCCGCAACTGCTGCTGGCGCTGGTGACCGCGGCCGAGCAGGGCGTCGCGCTGCCGGCCTCGCTGCGCTTCGTCGCCGTGGGTGGCGGCCGGGTCGGGACTGCGCTGCTGGCGCGTGCCGCCGCGCTCGGACTGCCGGTGTTCGAAGGCTATGGCCTCAGCGAATGCGTCTCGGTGGTCGCCCTCAACCGGCCCGGCGCGGTGCGCGCCGGCAGCGTCGGGCGGCCGTTGCCGCATGCGCGGGTATCAGTGGTCGACGGCGAGCTCCATGTCGCCGGCGTGCGCTGCCTGTCGTATCTGGGCGAGGACGCGCCGCCGCCGGGCGCCATCGCCACCGGCGATCTGGGCCATGTGGATGCCGACGGTTTCGTCCACGTCACCGGCCGCCGCAAGCACATGTTCATCACCGCGTTCGGTCGCAACGTCTCGCCCGAATGGGTGGAGAGCGAGCTGCTGCAGCATCCGTTGTTCGCACAGGCGATCGTGCTCGGCGAGGCACGCCCATTCAACGTCGCGGTCGCCTGGCTGCGCCGCACCGATGCAGATGACGCCACCGTGCAGCGCGCCCTTGCCGCGATCAATGCCGGCCTGCCCGACTACGCGCACATCTCCCGCGTGATCCGTGCCGACCGCCCGTTCACCGCCGCCGACGGCCTGCTCACCGACAACGGCCGGCCGCGTCGCGACGCGATCGCGCACGCCTACGCCGGTGCCATCGCAGGCGTCTACGACGAGGCCTGCGTCTCCCCTGATTCCGCCCCCACACAGGAACTGCCCGCATGACCTTCCACGACCGCCTGCTGGCGGAGACCGCCGATGCACGCGCCACCCTCGTCACCCTGCCGATCATCCAGCACGCCCTCACCGGCGATATCGCGCGCGAGACCTACGTCGATTTCCTGACCCAGGCCTATCACCACGTCCGCCATACCGTGCCGCTGCTGATGGCCTGCGGCGCACGCCTGCCGGCGCGGCTGGAATGGCTGCGCACTGCGATCGGCGAATACATCGAAGAGGAGATGGGGCACCAGGAGTGGATCCTCGACGACATCGCCGCCTGTGATGCGGACCGCGCGGCCGCGGCGGCGTCGGAGCCGTCGCTGGCGACCGAGCTGATGGTCGCCTACGCCTACGACACCATCGCGCGCGGCAATCCGGTCGGCTTCTTCGGCATGGTGCTGGTGCTCGAAGGCACCAGCGTCGCCCTGGCGACGCGCGCGGCGACGAGCATCGAGACCTCGCTGGGCCTGCCGCGCACCGCCTTCAGCTATCTGCTGTCGCACGGCGATCTGGACATCGAACACGCCGGCTTCTTCGAATGCCTGATGAACCGCCTCGACGACCCGGACGACCAGGCCGCGGTGATCCGCGCCGCGCGACGCTTCTATCGCCTCTACGGCGACGTCTTTCGCGGCCTGCACGTGCCCGCGCACGCGCTGCGCCAGGCGGAGGCGGCGTGATGGACCTCGACGGCAGGACCGTATTGCTGACCGGCGCGACCGGCGGCATCGGCGCGGCACTCGTGGCGACGCTGGTGGCGCGCGGCGCGCGCGTGCTCGCGGTCGCGCGGCACGCGGACCGGCTGACGATGCTGGCGCGCAGCCATCCGGCAGGTGCGGTCACGCCGTTCGCCGCCGACCTGACCGACGCGGTGGATCGCGCGGCATTGCTGGCGCATGCCCGCACGCTGCTGCCTGCGCCGTCGGTCCTGGTACTCGCACATGCACGTCCATCGTTCGGTCTGTTCGCCGCGCAGGCCGATGCCGAGTTCGAGGCATTGGTGCGCACCAATCTCGTCGCGCCGATGCAGCTGATCCGCTGCCTGCTGCCGGTGTTGCAGGCCCACGGCCAGGCCGCCGTGGTCGCGGTCGGTTCGACCTTCGGCAGCCTCGCCTTTCCCGGGTTCTCGGCCTACAGCGCGAGCAAGTTCGGCCTGCGCGGTCTGATCGAAGGTCTCGGCCGTGAACACGCAGACGGCACCGTGCGCTTCCAGTACATCGCCCCGCGCGCGACGCAGACGCCGTTCAACGCGCCGGCCGTCGATGCGCTGAACCAGGCGCTCGGCACGCATGTCGACGCGCCCGATCACGTCGCCGAGACCTTGGTGCGCGCGATCGAACGTGGCACCCGACGGCGCCAGCTCGGCTGGCCCGAAGCCCTGTTCGCCCGCCTCAACGGGCTGCTGCCCGCCTTGATCGACCGCAGCCTCGCGAAACAACTGCCGCTGATCCGCCACCACGCCGGTGGCGCCACCTCCAACGCACCCCAGGAGCACCGCCATGATCCGCTTCCGCTCTGACCGCCTCGCCGCCGCCCTGCTCGCCGCCTGCCTGGCGCTGCCGGCACTCGCATCCGCCGCCGAACCCGCCGCGCCCGTCATCGCCGTGCGCGACCAGTGGGCGCAGGCCGCCTACGTCACGCCCAAGGCCCAGCGCGAAGCCGCACTGGCGGCGCTCGCCGATCGCGCGCAGGCGCTGGTGACCGCGCAGCCACGCGACCCGGGCGCATTGATCTGGGACGGCATCGTCCGCTCGAGCCTCGCCGGCGAGCGTGGCGGTCTCGGCGCGTTGTCGCTGGTCAAACAGGCGCGCAAGGATTTCGAGGCGGCGATTGCCGTTGACGACACCGCGCTCGGCGGCGCGGCGCATACCAGTCTCGGCGCGCTGTACTACCAGGTGCCGGGCTGGCCGGTCGGCTTCGGAGACGACGCCAAGGCGCGCGAACATCTCCAGCGCGCCCTCGCGATCAACCCCGGCGACATCGACGCCAACTACTTTTACGGCGACTTTCTCCGCGACCAGGGCGACTGGGCCGGCGCCGCGGCGGCGTTCGAGAAGGCCGTCGCCGCGCCGGCACGCCCGGGGCGTGATGTCGCAGACCGCGGCCGCCGCGCCGAGGCGACACGCAAACTCGCGGAGGTGCGCCAGCACCTTGCCAGCCGCTGAGCGCCGCCACAGACTGCGGCGATGCGCATCCTGCTGGTCGAAGACGATCCATCGCTGGGCGAGGGGCTGCGCACCGCGCTGCGTCGCGCCGCCTATGCCGTCGACTGGCTGCAGGACGGGGCGAGCGCGCTCGCGGCGATCCGCGCCGGCGGCATCGATCTGGTCGTGCTCGATCTCGGCCTGCCGCGCAAGGATGGCCTCGAGGTGATCCGCGAGGCCCGCCGCGCCGGCGCCACCGTGCCGATCCTGGTGCTGAGTGCGCGCGAGCGAGCGGCCGACCGGATGCTGGGGCTGGACCTCGGCGCCGACGACTACGTCGGCAAGCCCTTCGACAACGGCGAACTGCTCGCCCGCGTGCGCGCGCTGCTTCGCCGCAGCAGCGGCCAGGCCAGTCCGACGCTGGCCTTCGCCGGGCTCGCGCTCGACCCGGCGTCGCTGACGGTCACCTGGCAGGGCCGGGTGGTCGACCTGCCGCGGCGCGAGGTCGCGTTGCTGCGCCTGCTGATGGAACACCCCGGCCGCATCGTCTCGCGCGAGACCGCGCAGCAGCGGCTCTACGGCTGGGACGAGGACGTCGCCAGCAATGCGGTCGACGTGCACGTGCACCATCTGCGCAAGCGACTGCATCCGGCGCTGATCCGCACCGTGCGCGGCGTGGGCTACGCGCTCGACGATCCCGCGGGCGACGCTGCATGAGATCGATCCGTCGCCTGCTGCTGGTCGGACTGATCGGCGTGATGTCGCTGGTGATGATCGTCGCCGCGGGGTTCAGCTACCACGCCGGCCTGCAGGAAGCCGGCGAGATGTTCGATGCCAAGCTCGCGCATTCCTCGCGCGTGCTGATGAGCCTGGTCGACGAACCGCTGGGCGAACTCGCCGATCACGGCGATGGCGCCCCGATCGTCGTCGCGGTGTGGCAGGGCACGGCCGACGGCGTCGGCGACGCGCTCGCGTTTCCTGCCGGCCACGCCTACGAGACCAAGCTCGCGTTCCAGGCGCGCGATGCCGACGGCCGCCTGCTGCTGCGCTCCGACAGCGGCCCCGACATCCCGTTGGCGCCGCTGGTGGCCGGCTTCGCCGATGTCGTCATCGACGGCGCGCACTGGCGCACGTTCACCCTGCGCTCGCCGCGCGGGCGCTGGTACCAGTCCGGCGAGCTGTCGGACATCCGCATGGAGCTGGCCGGGGACATCGCCGAGGGCACGCTGCTGCCGCTGCTGCTCGCGATTCCGCTGATGGCGGTGTTCGTCTGGTTGCTGGTCGGCTGGAGCCTGCGCGGGCTCGCGCGCGTGTCGGGCGAGGTCGAGGCGCGCACCGCCGACCGTCTCGCGCCTTTGCAGCCCGGCCGCGTGCCGCTCGAAGTGCAGGGCCTGGTCGTGGCGATCAACGATCTGCTCGCGCGACTCGATGCCGCCTTCCAGCGCGAGCGCCGCTTCACCGCCGATGCCGCGCACGAACTGCGCACGCCGATCGCCGCGCTGAAAGTGCATGCCGACAACCAGCGCACTGCCGGCGACGCCGACGAGCGCGCCGCCGCGCAAGGGCTGCTCGACGCGGCCGTGCAGCGCATCGAGCGCCTGGTCGAACAGCTGCTGGTGCTCAGCCGCGTGGAGCCGGGCGCCGCCGTCGCCACGCCCCGGCGCGTGGATCTGCATGCACTCGCCGACACGCATGTCGCCGAGCGGCGCACGCTGGATGCGGGCCGTGGTCTCGCGATCACGCTGCACGGCGACGCGCAGCAGGTCACCGGCGACGAAGCCGCGCTCGATGCACTGGTCGGCAACCTCGTCGACAACGCCTGCCGCTATGCGCCCGACGGTGGACGCGTGCGGGTGTCGGTCACGCGCATCGACGCACACGTGCAGTTGATCGTCGAGGACGACGGTCCGGGCATTCCCGAAGCGGCCCGCGAGCGGGTCTTCGACCGCTTCCATCGCGAGCTGGGAACGGGCGTCGTCGGCAGCGGCCTGGGCCTGTCGATCGTGCGACAGGTGCTGGATCTGCATGCCGGCGTGATCGTGCTCGACGCCTCGCCGATGCTCGGCGGACTGCGCGCGACAGTGACACTGCCTGCAGCGGACTGACGCGCGGCGCGTCAGTCGCCGAGCATCGCCAGATTCCGCACCGCGCCCTTGTCCGCGCTGGTCGCGAGCAGGGCATAGGCCTTCAGCGCTGCGGTGACCTTGCGCGGACGCGCCTGCGCAGGCTTCCATCCGAGCGCGTCCTGCGCGTTGCGACGTGCGGCCAGTTCGGCGTCGTCGACCAGTAGTTCGATGCGTCGTTGCGGAATGTCGATCCGGATGCGGTCGCCATCGCGCACCAGGCCGATCGTGCCGCCGGCCGCCGCTTCCGGTGATGCGTGTCCAATCGAGAGACCCGAGGTGCCGCCGGAGAAGCGCCCGTCGGTCAGCAGCGCGCATTGTTTGCCGAGGCCTTTCGACTTCAGGTAGCTGGTCGGATACAGCATTTCCTGCATGCCCGGCCCGCCCTTCGGGCCTTCGTAGCGGATCACCACCACGTCGCCGGCCTGCACCTCGTCGGCGAGGATGCCCTTCACCGCGGCGTCCTGGCTTTCGAAGACTTTCGCGCTGCCTTCGAACACGTGGATCGACGTGTCGACGCCCGCGGTCTTGACCACGCAGCCGTCGGGCGCGAGGTTGCCGCGCAGCACGGCGAGGCCGCCTTCCTGCGAATACGCGTGCGCGACATCGCGGATGCAACCGCCGGCGCGATCGTCGTCGAGCGTCTCCCAGCGCGTGGCCTGGCTGAAGGCGGTCTGCGTGGGAATGCCGGCGGGTCCGGCCTTGAAGAATGTGCGCACCGCATCGTCACTGGTCACGGTGATGTCCCAGCGCGCGATGGCATCGGCCAGCGTGCGGCTGTGCACGGTGGGCTGGTCGACATGCAGCAGGCCGCCGCGCGCGAGTTCGCCGAGGATCGAGACGATGCCGCCGGCGCGATGCACGTCTTCCATGTGATAGGTCTGGATGTTCGGCGCGACCTTGCACAGCTGCGGCACGCGCCGTGACAGGCGGTCGATATCGTGCAGATCGAAGGCGACCTCGGCCTCCTGCGCGGCGGCGAGCAGATGCAGGATGGTGTTGGTCGAACCGCCCATCGCGATGTCTAGCGTCATCGCATTCTCGAACGCCTCGAAGGTCGTGATGCCGCGCGGCAGGGCGGTCGGATCTTCGGCGCCGTACCAGCGATGGCAGAGCTCGACGACGGTGCGCGCGGCCTGCAGGAACAGCTGTTCGCGATCGGCGTGCGTCGCCAGCATCGAGCCGTTGCCGGGCAGCGCGAGGCCCAGTGCTTCGGTCAGGCAGTTCATCGAGTTGGCGGTGAACATGCCGCTGCAGGAGCCGCAGGTCGGACACGCGCTGCGCTCGTAGGCGGCGACTTTCTCGTCGGAGGCGTCCGGATCGGCGGCGACGACCATCGCATCGACGAGATCGAGCCCGTGTTCCGACAGCTTCGTCTTGCCCGCCTCCATCGGTCCGCCGGACACGAACACCACCGGAATGTTCAGGCGCAGCGCGGCCATCAGCATGCCGGGCGTGATCTTGTCGCAGTTGGAGATGCACACCAGCGCATCGGCGCAGTGTGCGTTGACCATGTACTCGACCGAGTCGGCGATGATCTCGCGGCTCGGCAGCGAATACAGCATGCCGTCGTGGCCCATCGCGATGCCGTCGTCGACGGCGATGGTGTTGAACTCCTTCGCCACGCCGCCGACGCGCTCGATCTCGCGCGCGACGAGCTGGCCGATGTCCTTGAGATGCACGTGACCCGGCACGAACTGCGTAAATGAATTCGCGACCGCGACGATCGGCTTGTGGAAGTCGTCGTCCTGCATGCCGGTGGCGCGCCACAAGGCGCGGGCGCCGGCCATGTTGCGGCCGTGGGTGGAGGTTCTGGAGCGGTACTCGGGCATCGATGACTCGCAGGTGCGGCGGGCGTGGGGCTGGCGGCGTGGCTGTTCTCGTACGCGATCGAACGCGGCAAGGTCGTGCCGTGTCCGTATGGATTCCTGTTTGCTAGTGGTGGATCTGTGCGGGCGCCGCGATACGCGTGAGCACCGCAGCGGCGGCCTCGCGCGTCGAGACCGCAGTGCCGTCGGCTGCCAGGTCGGCCGTGAACACGCCGGCCTCCAGCGCGTCGTCGACGGCCTGTTCGATGCATGCCGCTTCCTGCGACAACCCAAGCGAGTAACGCAGCAGCAGCGCGGCGCTGAGGATCGTGCCGTAGGGATTGGCGATGCCGCGGCCTGCGATGTCCGGCGCCGAACCGTGGATCGGCTCGTACATCCCGACGCAGCCTTCGCCCAGCGACGCCGACGGCAGCAGGCCGAGCGAGCCGGCCAGCATCGAGGCTTCGTCGGTGAGGATGTCGCCGAACATGTTCTCGGTCACGATCACGTCGTAGGCGCGCGGCTTCGACAGCAGATGCATCGCCATCGAATCGACCAGCTGGTGCTCGATGGTGATGTCGGGAAATTCATCGCGCGCGATGCGGCTGGCGACATCGCGCCACAGTCGCGAGGTCTCGAGCACGTTGGCCTTGTCGACGGACGTCACGTGGCCGCGGCGGCCGCGCGCGAGCAGACAGGCGCGGCGCACCACGCGTTCGATCTCCGGCACCGTGTAGGTGCACAGGTCGCTGGCGGACTCGGCAGTGCGGGTGCGCGCGCCGAAGTAGATACCGCCGGTCAGCTCGCGCACCACCAGCAGATCCACGCCGGCCAGCAGATGCGGCTTGATCGGCGAGGCGCCCATCGCGGCCGGATGGGGCCTGGTCGGGCGCAGGTTCGCGTACAAGCCCAGCGCTTTGCGGATCGCCAGCAGGCCCTGTTCGGGGCGCACGCTCGCGTTCGGATCGGACCACTTCGGACCGCCCACCGCGCCCAGGAGTACTCCATCCGCATCGCGCGCGGCGGCCAGGGTCTCGTCGGGCAGCGGCTTGCCGGTGGCGTCGATCGCGGCGCCACCGATCAGGTGTTCGTGCAGCGAGAAACGATGACCGAAACGCTGCGCGACGGCCTGCAGCACGTCGACCGCGGCCGCGGTCACTTCGGGACCGATGCCGTCTCCGGGCAGAACGACGATGTCAGCGTGCATGGTGGGTGTCCTCGTAGTGGCGGATGTCGGCGTCACGCGCCAGCAGAAAGCCCATTTCGTCGACGCCCTCGAGCAGGCAGGTGCGTGCGAACGCGTCGAGCGGGAAGGCGTGGACGGTGCCGTCCGGCGTGCGCAGCTCACGGGCGACGATGTCGAACGTCAGTATGTCGTCGGGCCGCGTCATCAGGTCCTGCACCACGGCTTCGGGCAGCACGACCGGCAACACGCCGTTCTTCAATGCATTGTTGCGGAAGATGTCGGCGATCTCGCTGCTGACCACGACCTGCAGGCCCAGATCGCGCAGCGCCCACGGCGCATGTTCGCGCGAGGACCCGCAGCCGAAGTTGCGGCCCGCCAGCAGCACCGCGCGCCCGGCGTTGTGCGCCTGGTTGAAGGCGAAGTCCGGATTCGCGCTGCCGTCCTCGCGCCAGCGCCAGTCGTTGAATGCGTAGCGGCCGAGACCCTTGCGTTCGGTCGTCGACAGAAAGCGCGCGGGAATGATCTGGTCGGTATCGATATTGGTCTGCGCCAGCACCACGCTGGCCGAGCGCACGGGAAACTCGGGAATGTGCGCGGCGGACATCAGGCCACCTCCCGGCGGTCGTCGAACAGTTCGCGTGGATCGGCCACGACACCGCGCACCGCAGCCCAGGCCGCGGTCGTCGGCGAGGCCAGCAGCGTGCGCGCGCCGGGGCCCTGGCGACCCTCGAAGTTGCGGTTGCTGGTGCTCACGGCCAGCTGGCCGGGCGCCACCAGATCGCCGTTCATCGCGATGCACATCGAGCAGCCGGGCTCGCGCCATTCGGCGCCGGCGTCGCGGACGATGCGGTCGATGCCTTCGGCCTCGGCCTCGCGTTTGACGATCTCCGAACCCGGCACCACCAGCATGCGCACGCCCGCCGATACGCGGCGCCCGCGCAGCACGTCGGCGACTTCGCGCATGTCACGCAGGCGGCCGTTGGTGCACGAACCGACGAACACCACATCGACCGGCATGCCGGTCAGCGACTGTCCGGCGACGACGCGCATGTAGTCCTGTCCCTTCTGCTCGGCCGCATCGGTCGCGGCCGGTACCGGCATGTCGACGCCGATCGCGGTGCCCGGATGCGTGCCCCAGGTCAGCGTCGGGCGGATGTCGGCGGCATCGATGTGCACTTCGGCATCGAAGCGCGCGCCGGCATCACTGCGCAGCTCACGCCAGCGAGCGACTGCATTGTCGAAGTCGGCGCCCTTGGGGCCGCGCGGCGTGCGCGCGATCCACTCGAACGTGGTGTCGTCGGGGGCCACCATGCCCGCGCGCGCGCCCGCTTCGATCGACATGTTGCACAGGGTCATGCGCTGCTCCATGTCCATCGCCTCGATGGTGGAACCGCGGTATTCGATGACGTGGCCGGTGCCGCCGTTGACGCCGATGACGCCGATCGCGTGCAGGGTCACGTCTTTGGCGCCGACGCCGGGCGCGAGGGTGCCGTCGACGGTGATCGACATCGTTTTCGGCCGTCGCTGCAGCAGGCACTGCGTTGCCAGCACATTGCCGACCTCGCTGGTGCCGATCCCGAACGCCAGCGCGCCGAACGCGCCGTGCGTGGACGTGTGGCTGTCGCCGCAGACGATGGTCATGCCGGGCAGGGTGAAGCCCTGCTCGGGCGCGATGACGTGGACGATGCCGCGCTGGTCGGAGGCCATGTCGAACAGTTCGATGCCGAACTGCGCGCAGTTCGCCGCCAGCATCTCGACCTGCGCGCGCGCGGCGTCGTTGGTGTAGGGCAGACGGCCATCGGCATCGGCCGGCAGGGTCGGCGTGGAGTGGTCCATCGTCGCCTTGGTGCGATCGGGGCGGCGCGGGACGAGTCCGCGCGTGCGCAACTCGGTGAAGGCCTGCGGCGAGGTGACTTCGTGGATCAGGTGCAGGTCGATGTACAGCACCGCGGGCGCGGCCTCGGACTCGGGCGCCACGATGTGCGCGTCCCACAGCTTGTCGAACAGGGTGCGTGGCTTGGTGGCGGTCATTGCTGGCTCTTGATTTCGTGTAGGAGCGCGCTTGCGCGCGACTACCGGGAAAGCGTCTTCGGAAAGAATGCTCAGGCGTGCGCGGCCTGCGCATCCTGCGCGGCATGTGCGCCACGCAGGATACGGTTGGCGACATCCAGCCACGCGAGCGCGCTGGCCTCAATGATGTCGCGGCTGGTGCCGGTGCCTTCGTGGATGTCCTCGCCATGGCGCACGCTGACGCTGGCTTCGCCGCGCGCATCGCGCCCCATGCCGACGCTGTGGACCTGGTAGCTCTCCAGTGCCAACTCGACGCCGGTCGCGGCGGCCAGTGCGGCGAACAGCGCATCGACCGGGCCGTCGCCCAGCGCGCTCTCACTGACCTTGCCGCCTTCGGGATCGGACAGTTCGACCTGCGCACTGGCGCGCTGGCCGCGGTCGCTGACGGTCATCGACGCCAGCCGCCAGCCCTGGCCGTGCACGTCGCCGTGCATCAGCGCTTCGAGATCGTCGTCCTCGACCACGCGCTGGCGCTCGCACAGATCCTTGAACGCAGCGAAGACCTGTTCCAGCTGCCCGTCCTCCAGTGTGTAGCCCAGTGCACGCAGACGATGGCCGACCGCGGCGCGGCCACTGTGGCGGCCCAGCACCAGCTTCGAATCGGGCCAGCCGACGTCCGACGGGTTCATGATTTCGTAGGTGCCGCGGTGGCGCAGCATGCCGTGCTGGTGGATGCCGGACTCGTGCGCGAACGCGTTCTCGCCGACGATGGCCTTGTTGCGCTGCACCGCCATGCCGGTCAGGCGGCGCAGCAGCTGCGAGGTCGGCACCAGGCGGCGCGTGTCGATCTGCGTGTCCAAGTTGTAGAACGCGTTGCGCACCTTCAGTGCCATCGCCAGTTCTTCGACCGCACAGTTGCCGGCGCGCTCGCCGATGCCGTTGATCGTGCACTCGACCTGGCGCGCGCCACCTTCGATCGCGGCCAGCGAATTGGCGACGGCCAGGCCCAGGTCGTTGTGGCAGTGCGCGCTGAAGATCACGTCGCGGGCGCCGGGGACGGTGTCGATCAGGCGCTGGAACAGCGCGCGGGTTTCCTCGGGCGTCGCATAGCCCAGCGTGTCGGGCACGTTGATCGTGGTCGCGCCGTTGGCGATCGCGACGGCGATCACCTCGGCCAGGAAGTCGTCTTCGGTACGGGTCGCATCTTCGGCCGAGAACTCGATATCGCCGATCAGCCGGCGCGCATGCGCGACGCTGGTCGCGGTCATGTCCAGCACCTGCTGCCGGCTCATGCGCAGCTTGTGCTCGCGGTGCAGCGGGCTGGTCGAGATGAAGACGTGCAGGCGCGGATTCGCAGTGCCGTCGAGCGCACGCGCCGAAGCCTCGATATCGGCGGGCAGGCAACGCGACAGCACCGCCAGCGTGGGACGCCGGACTTCGCGCGCGATCAGGCGCGCCGCCTCGCGGTCGGATTCGGAACTGGCCGGAAAGCCGGTCTCGATGATGTCGACGCCCAGCGCATCGAGCGCGCGCGCCATCACCACCTTCTGCTGCGGGCTCATGCTGCAGCCGGGCGACTGCTCGCCGTCGCGCAGGGTGGTGTCGAAAATTCGGATGGTGTCGGAGGTGGTCATGCGGGAAGTTCCTCGGCAATGGCGTGTGGCGTGCGTTCGGTGCGGGCGATCAGCGCGCGTCGAAGTCGCGGTTCGCCGCCACCCAGCGGCGCGTGTGCGGACAGGTCGTTGCGGCGACGGGGCGTCGCCATGTACGCGGCGGGTGCGAAAGCCGCAATGGCCGGCACCTCGGGCGCGGTCTCGCGTAACCGACGGCGCGGCTTGCGCGGCGGGCGCGGACGCACGTCCGACAGCAGCTGCGCCAGCACGCCGGCATCGACGTTGCCGCCCGACACCACGGCGACCTTGCGCTTGCCGGCGACGCGGCGGCCGGCAGCCAGTGCCAGCGCGCCGGCGCCTTCGGCGATCACATGTTCCTCCAGCGCCAGACGCACCAGCGTTTCGCGCAGTTCGGCCTCGCGCACGATGACCACGTCGTCGAGCAGATCGGCCAGCAGCGCGCGCGTCAGCAGGCCCGGGTCCTTGACCCGCACGCCGTCGGCCAGCGTCGCCACGGGCGAGAACGGCGAATGATCGCCGCGCAGCACGCGCGCCATTGCATCCACGCCTTCGACCTGCGCGCCGACGATGCGCACGCCCTGCGATTTCAGCGCCAGCGCGACACCCGATGCCAGGCCACCACCGCCGATCGGCACGATGACCACGTCCGGCATCAGCACCGATGCGATCTCCAGCCCGACCGTGCCCTGGCCGGCGATCACGTCGACATCGTCGAACGCCGACAGCAGGCGGAAGCCGTTCTGCGCAGCCAGTTGGGCGGCGAAGGTCTTGGCTTCGTCGTAGGTCTCGCCATGCAGGCGCACGGTCGCACCCCAGTGGGCAACGCCGGCGATCTTGGTTTCGGGCGCGTTCTTCGGCATCACCGTGATCGCCGGAACGCCGAGACGGTACGCCGCCCAGGCCAGCCCCTGCGCGTGATTGCCGGCCGAGGCGGTGATCACCGTGCGGTCGTCGCCGCGTTCGCGCGCGGCCATCAATGCGTTCAAGGCGCCGCGCACCTTGTAGGAGCCGGTGCGCTGCAGGTTCTCGAGCTTCAGCCAGCAGCCGAAGCGTTCGGCGTAATGCATCGGGGTCACGTCGAGATGCCGACGCAGCCGCGCCTGCGCCGCCAGCACATCGCTGGCGGTCGCGCGCGGGACGTGGCCTACGTCGGGCTCGGACATGCTCAGACCGCCGTCAGCCAGCCGCGCTGGCGTTCGGCATCGCCGCGCACGACGCGCGCATACAGCGCGGCCAGTTCTCGGGTGACCGGGTTGTCGCCATAGCTGCGGTCTTCGACGCCGTGCACCGGCGCCACTTCGGCGGCGGTGCCGCAGGCGAAGACTTCGTCGGCGTCGTACAGCTCCTCGACGGTGACCGCGCGCGATTCGGCGCCGCTCAGCGTGACCAGCGTGTCGCGGGTGATACCCGGCAGCGCGTCGCGATGCTGGACCGCCGTGACGCGACCGGCCTTGACGATGAAGACGTTGGCACCGGTGCATTCGACGACGTAGCCGTCGGCATCGGTGAACAGCGCTTCGTCGAAGCCGCGCGACTTGCTCTCGCGCTTGGCCAGGATGGAGTTGACGTAGGCGCCGCACAGCTTCAGTGGCGGCAGCGAATCGGCGGGGTTGCGCCGCCACTTGCTGATGCCCAGTCGCGCGCGGGTGCCGTTGAGGTGCACCTGGGTCGCCGTCGTGGCGACCATGAGGTGTTCGGTGTGGCCTTCGACGTCCAGGCCGAAACCGCCTTCGCCGAACCACGCCAGCGGGCGGATGTAGGCATCGCGGTGGCCATTCGCACGCAGCGTCGCCAGCACCGCCTTGGTGGCCTGCGCGGGATCGAACTGCATGCCCAGCAGCGCCGCGCCTTCGCGCATGCGCGCCATGTGCTCGGGCAGGCGGAACACCGCGGCGCCGTCGGCGGTGGCGTAGCTGCGGATGCCTTCGAACACGCCGCTGCCGTAGTGCATGGCATGCGTGGTCAGGCCGGCCTGCAGCGCGTCGATGTCGCACAGCGCGCCGTCGAACCAGGCCTGCGCTTTCGGGGCGGACGCGGCGTCCGAGATCGGAGTCACTATGGCGGTCATGGTGTCAGCCTGCGGTCGGAGCAATTTCGTCATTCCCGCGCATGCGGGAATCCATGGACCTTGGCGTTCTCTGGAACGTCCTTGGATTCCCGCCTGCGCGGGAATGACGGGCAAGAAATCGGGCGGGACCGGCATTCACCTGCACGGCGAGACCTCCACCGACAGGCAGTCGTAGAGCTTGGCCAGCTGCCCCTGCAATGCGATCGCGGCGCGGTCGCCCTCCACGGTCATGCGCAGGTTCCAGTGGTCGCTGCCCTCGTGCGCGTCGCCCTCGAAGGAGACCGGGCGGAAGCCGCGGCGTTCCGTCGTGCCCAGCACGCGCACCAGCGCACCTTCGGCGCGGCGCAGGGTCATCTCAAACTGGTAACGCATGGCTCGATTCCTTGGCGGACGTGGAGGCGACGGGGTCGGTGGCAGGCGCGAAGGAGGCACCGATGTCGAGCGAGGTGGCCTCGTCGGCATCCATCATCTGCGCGTTGTTGTGGTTGGGCGGCACCAGCGGCCAGACATTGGCGGCGGTGTCGATCGCGACGTGCAGCAGCGCCGGGCCGTCGGCGGCCAGCAGCGCGACCAGTGCGGCTTCGACATCCGCGGCCTTGTCGACCGACAGCGCCTGGATACCGAACGCGCGTGCGACCTGCGCGAAGTCCGGGTTGTCGGACAGGTCGATCTCGGAGTAACGGCGCTCGAAGAACAGTTCCTGCCACTGGCGCACCATGCCCAGCGCCTGGTTGTCGAGCAGGATGATCTTCACCGGCACGCGGTAGCGCTTCAGCGTCGCCAGCTCCTGCACGTTCATCAGGAACGAGCCGTCGCCGCTGACGCAGACCACACGTCGCGTCGGGTCTTCCATCTGCGCGCCGATCGCAGCCGGTAGGCCGAAGCCCATCGCACCCAGCGCACCACTGGTCAGGTGCTTGCGCGGATGGTCGAAGCGCCAGTGCTGCGCGACCCACATCTGGTGCTGGCCGACATCGCAGGCGACGGTGGCGTCGGGTGCCAGCTCGCTCATGCGCTTGAGCAGAGCGGGGGCGAAGACCTTGTCACCAGGCGCGTCGTAGCGGGCGGCGAACCGCTCGCGGCGCTGCGCACACAGCTCACCCCACGTCGTGCGCGCCGCCGCGTGTCGGCCCTGCATCTGCGCCGCGCAGGGCGCCGCCAGGCGCGACAGGCTGGTGGCCATATCGCCGCAGACCGACACGTCGGCCGCGCGCAGCTTGCCGATCTCGCAGCTGTCGCCGTCCAGGTGCACGATGCGCGCCAGCGGCGCGAACTCGGCCAGCTTGCCGGTCGCGCGATCGTCGAAGCGCGCACCGACGACGATCAGCAGATCCGATTCCTGCACCGCCAGATTCGCCGCGCGGCTGCCGTGCATACCGATCATGCCGAGGTTGGCCGGATGCGTCGGCGGCAGGGCGCCCAGCGCACGCAGGGTCAGCACCGTCGGGATCTGGGTCAGATCGGCGAACTCGCGGAACGCGTCCAGCGCATCGCCCAGGATGATGCCGCCGCCGCCGTAGACCACCGGGCGCTCGGCCTGCGAGATCAGCGCGGCCGCTTCGTGCAACGCGTGGTCGGCGCAGGCTGGCATGGTGTCGGCGAATGATGGAATGTGTGCGCCCAGATGCGCGGCATCGCCGATCTGCACGTCCTTCGGCAGATCGATTAGCACCGGGCCGGGACGGCCGGAACGCGCGATGCGGAATGCTTCGGTGACGACGTTGGGCAGGTCGTCGACGCTGCGCACAAGGAAGCTGTGCTTGACGATCGGCAGGGTCATGCCGAACACGTCCAGTTCCTGAAATGCATCGGTGCCCATCAGCGGCGTTGCCACCTGGCCGGTGATGACGACCATCGGCACCGAGTCCAGCATCGCATCGGCGATGCCGGTGACCAGGTTCGAGGCGCCCGGGCCGGACGTCGCCACGCAGACACCGACGCGCCCGCTGGCACGCGCGAACCCGTTCGCGGCGAACGCCGCGCCCTGTTCGTGACGGACCAGCACGTGCTTCAACGCGGCGCCGTGCAGCGCGTCGTAGAACGGCATGATCGCGCCGCCCGGATAGCCGAAGATCGTGTCGACTCCCTCGGCTTCCAGCGCCTGCACCAGCCAGCGGGCGCCGTTCATCAGGCGGCCTCGCTCTGCGGTTGTGCCGGCGCGCCGGTCTGCTCGCCCAGCCAGGTCATCTTGGCGCGCAGTTCGCGGCCGACCTTCTCGATCGGATGGTCCTTGTCGGCTTGCTGGAACTTCCTGTAGTTCGGCAGGCCGGCGTCGTATTCGGCCTGCCAGTTGCGGGTGAAGGTGCCGTTCTGGATGTCGGTCAGCACGTCCTTCATGCGTGCTTTCACTGACGCATCGATGACGCGCGGGCCACTGACGAAGTCGCCGTACTGCGCGGTCTCGGAGATGAACTCCAGCATCCGGGTGATGCCGCCTTCGTAGAACAGGTCGACGATCAGCTTCAGTTCGTGCAGCACTTCGTAGTACGCGATCTCCGGCTGGTAGCCGGCCTCGACCAGCGTCTCGAAGCCGGCCTGCACCAGCGCCGACGCGCCGCCGCACAGCACGGCCTGCTCGCCGAACAGATCGGTCTCGGTCTCTTCCTTGAACGTGGTCTTGATGATGTTCGCGCGCGCACCGCCCAGACCGGCGGCATACGCCAGCGCCAGCTGCTCGCCCTTGCCGGTGGGATCCTGGTGCACGGCGTAGATGCAGGGCACGCCGCGGCCGATCTCGTACTCGCGGCGCACCAGCGCGCCCGGCCCCTTGGGTGCGACCAGCACGACATCCAGATCCGCGCGCGGCGCGATCATGTCGAAGTGCACGTTGAGGCCATGCGCGAACAGCAGGCAGGCGCCGTGCTTCATGTGCGGCGCCAGCACGTCGGCATACAGCTGCTTCTGCACCATGTCCGGCGTCAGCACCGCGACCAGGTCGGCATCGGCGACCGCGTCGGCAGGCGTCTTGACGGTGAAGCCGTCGGCGTTCGCCTTCTGTTCGGTCGGGCCGCCGGGACGCAGGCCGACGACGACGTCGAAGCCGGAATCGCGCAGGTTCAGCGCGTGGGCGCGGCCCTGGCTGCCGTAGCCGACGATCGCGATGGAGGGATTGGCATTGCTCATGGGTGGTGGTGTCCGATCTGCGGGTGGAAAGGGGAGGGCAGGCAGTTCACGCAGCGATGCGTGGCGCCCGGATGTGGAAACGGCCGGCGGTCGAGGGCGTCGCCCCGTCCCGACCGGCCGTCCGATGCACCGCGTCGGCAGTGGCGGAGGCGGTGTCGCGGCATGCCTCCGGACACGCGGCCGACGCATGCACTGCGCCTCGCGGTGTCGCGTGCAGGAACGTGTGGGCGCTGGCGGGGTGGCTGTGCATGGCGGGCTGGCTCTGGTGCGGGGATTTGCGAGGGGCCAAACAAAAACCCCGCGCCTTTCGGCACGGGGTTCAGGTTCTTTCGACCTTGTGGAGTGTCGTCTTGCTACACGAACCCCATCCCCGCGCCATTCCGGACGGTAATAAGGAGTACGAGTACGAGAAGGATGGCCGAGGTGAGCGCGACCGGCAGCCGCACGTCGCGCACGCGGAGGCGTGCGGCGATGGCGGTCTGGCGATGGTTGTTGCGCTGCGTCATGGGTCCGAGAAAACCACGCCCGCGAAGGGCGTGTCAACAGTTACTTCGACAACGAGTTCGTTGCCGGGCGCTTGCGATGCCGTTGCCGCAACAGCTTCAAGGCTGCCGCTTCCCACTGCCGTTCACCACGCGCGTTGCCTGCGGCGCGCTGCAATCCGCCATCTCGCCAGGCCGCGTAGAGCACCGGATCGATATACGCCTTGCGGCAGACCGCGACCGTGTTGCCGAGCGCATCGGCGACGTCGGCGATGACGATTTTTTCCTGCGTCGCCAATGCACGCTCGCTGGGCTCGCCGCCTTTCCTGCCCTCCGGCAGGGGCATCGCCGCGAATCGCCGGAACGCCATCAGCGTGCCGCCCCAGGTGCGGAAATCCTTGGCGGTGAAGGGGCCGCCCATCGCCTCGCGCAGGTAGTCGTTGACCATCCCGGAGTCGACGCCGTGACGCGTGCCGTCATCGTCGACGTACTGGAACAGCGCCTGGCCCGGCAGTTGCTGCACCTTGCGCACCAGTGCGGTCAGCTTCGCATCGTCGAGTTCGATCTCCTGCTCCTGTCCGCTTTTGCCGCGGAATTTCAGCCGCGCGCGTCCGCCGCGCACCAGCTCGAAGTGCCGGTTCCGCAGCGTCGTCAGTCCGAACGAGCCGTTGCTGCGCGTGTAGCTGTCGTTGCCTACGCGCACGAAGGTCTGCGCCATCAACGAGACGACGATCGCCAGCACCTTGTCGCGTGGCATGCCCGGCAGCTTGAGGTCCCGACCCAGCGCACGGCGCAGGCGCGGCAACGCGGTCGCGAACGCGACGATGCGATCGAACTTGCCGTGGCCGCGCACTTCGCTCCAGTCCGGGTGATAGCGGTACTGCTTGCGCCCGCGCGCGTCGCGGCCGGTGGCCTGCAGATGGCCGTTCTCGAGCGCGCAGATCCAGACATCGCGGTAGGCGGGCGGGATCGCGAGCATGCGCACGCGATCGAGCGTCGCGCGATCGCGCACCGCCTTGCCGTCGGGATCGCGATAGCTGAAGCCCTTGCCCGCGCGGCGCCGGCTCAGGCCCGGCAGCGCGTCGCTGACCCAGCGCAGGCCGGCCAGGCGCGCAGCGCGCACGTTGTCGTCGTCGTTCACGGATATGCCCTGCAATTCCAAGAGCGGCTGATAACAAGCGTGGGATCAGCGGATCGTGAACGGAACGCGCTTCACCCGTCACCCGCCAGGCACGCGAGGGCTCGCACACTCGCGCCACATCCCTGCACAAGGAACACCGCCATGACGATGCACAAGACCCTGATGGGCGCCGCGATTGCCGGCACGTTGCTGATCTCGGGCACGGCTGTCGCGCAACAGATGCAGGAACGCGGCGATCGCACCGTCGCTGCGCAGTCCGAGTCGAATCAGCCGGTGTCCGATACGTGGATCACGACCAAGGTCAAGGCCGATCTGCTCGCATCGAGTGATGTCGCCGGCCTGGATATCGGCGTCGAAACCACCAATGGCACCGTGAGCCTGTCGGGCGACGTCGAATCGCAGTCGCAGATCGAGCGCGCCAAGGCGATCGCCGGCGAGATCGAAGGCGTCACCAGCGTCGATGCCAAACAGTTGAAGGTCGGCCCGGCAAACTGATGCCGGATCTGCCGGCGTGATCTTCAGGCCTCCCACGCGGGAGGCCTTCTTGTTTGCGCGTGCCGTGACTGCGCCTCAGCGCTGATCCGCGAGCAGTACGCGCTCCAGGGCCTCACGAGTATTCGCCAGCGGAGCGCCGGCCGCGGCACGTGACAGGCAGTTCTCCAGTGCCTCGGGCAGAACCACCGTATGGCCCACCAGGGGTTCAACGATGGTGTCGAACTTCGCCGGATGGGCGGTCGCCACCACGGCCCAGTCGCGGATGTCACCGTCCGCGCGCAGGGTTTCGAGCAGGTGCAGTCCGGTCGCGGTGTGCGGACAGGGCACGATGCCGTGACGCGCGGGGGCGCTGCGGATCGTCGCGCGGATGGTCGCGTCGTCCACCGAGCGCGCGACGAACGCGGCGCGCAAGGCGTCGTCGTCTGCATGCCAGTGGCGCAGCCGTTCGAAGTTGCTCGGTGCGCCGACATCCATCGCGTTCGCGAGCGTGGCGCGCGTGGGCTGTGCATCGTAGTCCGCGCCGTCGAAGAAGCGCGGCAACGTGTCGTTCGCATTGCAGGCCAGCCGGATCTCGCCCAGCGGAGCACCCATCGCGCGCGCCACGAATGCCGCGGACGCATTGCCCAGATTGCCGGTCGGTACGATGAAGTTCAGCACATGCCCGGTCGCGGCATGATGGCGCGCAGCGGCATGTGCGTAGTACGCGGCCTGCGGCAACAGGCGGCCGAGACTGATGCTGTTTGCGGTGCCCAGCGTGATGCGGGCGCGTAGGTCCGGATCCGACAGCGCCTGCTTCGCGAGTCGCTGGCAGTCGTCGAAACTGCCGTCGACGCGGTAGGCGTGCACGTTGTCGCCCCAGCACTCCAGACCGTGGGCCTGCCGCGGCGACACGCGGCCGTCCGGATACAGGATCACGACCGAGAAGCCGGGCCGGCGGTGGAACGCGGAGGCAACGGCCGCGCCGGTATCGCCCGAGGTCGCCACGAGGATCGTCGTGTCCCGCGCTGCGGGATCGCGCAACGCACCGAGTGCGCCGGCGAGGAAGCGGGCGGCGTAATCCTTGAACGCCGCGGTCGGGCCGTGGAACAGCTCGAGCAGATGATCGCCCGGATCTGCGAGCGCACGCAGTGGTGCATCGAATGCAAAGGCCGTTGCGCAGAGATCGACGAGTTGCGATTCGATACGCGAACCGGTGAACCACGGCGCGAGCGTGGCGACT
Source organism: Luteimonas sp. KH_071 (assembly GCF_057838005.1). Lineage (NCBI taxonomy): Bacteria > Pseudomonadati > Pseudomonadota > Gammaproteobacteria > Lysobacterales > Lysobacteraceae > Luteimonas > Luteimonas sp. KH_071. The sequence continues at coordinate 329,199 of NZ_CM174458.1, forward strand.
GCGGTATCGACGAGCGTCGAATGCGCACTGACGAGATCGATCGTCGGAATCGATTCGGGCACGTAGAGGCCGCCATCCGGCGCCAGACCGGCGACGAGCGCATCGTCGATGCCGACTGCGTGGGCGTCGCCGCGCGTGCTGACGAACTTCATGCGGCGTCTCCAGCGAGCAGATCGGCGCGCGGACCTGCGACCGGCGAGACATGGGCCTGTGCGTCGATGCCGCCGTCGGTGAAGCCTGCGCGCATCGCAGGTGCGGCCCGTTCGGCGGCTTCGCGCGAATCGAACCAGGCGAACACGCTCGGTCCGCCGCCGGAGATGCTCGCGCCGAGGGCGCCGTGCGCCAGCGCCGCGGCCTTGACCGCAGCGAAGCCGGGAATCAGCGGCGCGCGTCGCGGCTCCACCAGCACGTCGTGCAGGCCGGCCCGGATCAGCTCGCGATCGCCGCGCTGCAGGCCGGTCAGGAACAGGGCGAGATGGGTGCTGTGGGTCACCACGTCGTGCAACGCGTACGGATCCGCCAGCACGGCGCGCGAGCGGCGCGTTTCCAGTACCTGGTCCGGATGCACGACGACCGCATGCAGCCAGTCGGGCACGTTGAGCGCGATGAGCCGGTCGGCGGTCGACAGCGTCACGCCGCCGAGCAGCATCGGCGCGACGTTGTCGCCGTGGCGCGCGCCGGACGCGACCGATTCCCCATCGAGTGCGAACGGATACAGCGCCTCGCGCGACAGCGGGTCATCGAGCAGTGCATTGGCCGCGACCAGCGCCGCGACGCAGGACGCCGCAGAACCACCGAGCCCCGAACCGAGCGGAATGCCCTTCTCCAGCGTCAGCGCGAAGCCGAACGGCAGCGACAACGCCGCGCGCAGCGACTGCAATGCGCGACCAGCAGTGTTGTCGGCCGCGTGCAGCGGCAGGCGGTCGGCGCCTTCGACCGTCCCGCCGATCGCTTCGATGCGCACGTCGGGTGTGTCGATCCGACGGACCTGGGCGATGTCGCGCGGGCCGTCGATGACGTGACCGAGCACGTCGAACCCCACGCCGATGTTGCCGACGCTCGCGGGCGCGAACGCGCGCGCGGTCACGCCTCTGGAATCGGGCCTGTCGCTCATGCGTGTCGCCAGCCGGTGCGCGCGCCGAGCGCGTGGGCGATCGCGAGCACGTCGCCGAACACGCCGGCGGCGGTCACCTGCGGGCCGGCCCCGGGGCCCTGCACGACCAGCGGATTCTCGGCGTAACGGGCGGTGGTGAACTGGACGAGGTTGTCGGTGAGGCGTGTATGCATGCACGCATGATCGGCGGGAAGAGCGCGCACGCCAACACTCGCGTCGCTGCCGGCACCGAGCCGGGCGATGTGGCGCAGCCCGCGACCGTCGGCGCGGGCGGCGTCCAGGCGTGCCTGCATCGGCGCATCGAGTTCGGACAGGCGTTCGAGGAATGCGTCGAGCGGCACGTCGCGCAGCGCTTCGGGCACCAGGCTTTCGACGTCGACATCCGCCAGCGACAACGGTCGGCCGGCTTCGCGCGCGAGGATCACCAGCTTGCGGGCGACATCCAGACCCGACAGATCGTCGCGCGGATCGGGCTCGGTGTAGCCGAGTGCGCGCGCCTCGCGCACGAGTTCCGAGAACGGCCGGCTGCCGTCGAAGCTGTTGAACAGCCATGCCAGCGTGCCGGACAGCATGCCGTCGATCGCATGCAGCGTGTCGCCGGTATCGAGCAGGTTGCGCAAGGTCACGATGACCGGCAGGCCGGCGCCCACGGTCGCTTCGTACATGAAACGGCTGTGGCCGCTGGCGCGCGCTTCGGCGATCCGTGCATAGCGCAGCCAGTCGCCGCTGCCGGCGTGCTTGTTCGGGGTGACGACATGGATGCCGGCGGCGAGCCAGTCCGCGTACTTCGCCGCAACTGCATCGCTGGCACTGCAGTCGACGATCATCGCGTGCGGCAGGTGGTCGGCGCGGATGTGCGCCGCGAGAGCGTCGAGATCGCAGGCGTCGGCGTGGTCATCGAGCAGGGCCGATGCAGCATCCGGATCGAGCGCGGCATCGCTGAGATGCATGCGCCGGCTGCTTGCGATCGCGCGCAGGCGCAGATCGACGCCGGCGCGTGCGCGCAGTGACGGGATCACGGTCGCCAGCTGCGACAGCAGCGCGCGCCCGACGTTGCCCGGTCCGATGACGCCGACCGAGACCGTCTGCGGCGACAGCCAGAACGCCGCGTGTGCGGCGCGCAATGCGCGGGTGGCGTCGTCCTGCGCGATCGCGACCGAGATGTTGCGTTCGCTCGCCCCCTGGGCGATCGCGCGGATGTTGACGCGGGCCTGCGCCAACCCGTCGAACAGGCGTGCGGCAACGCCCTGGCTGCCCACCATGCCGTCGCCGACCGCCGCGAGCACGCACAGATCGGTCGTCACTGCGACGCCCTGGGCCTGGCCTTCGGCGATCGCATCGGCGAATGCTCCGACAATCGCGTCACGGCCGTGTGTCGCCTGGTCGGCGCGCACCACGCAGCAGATCGAGTGTTCGGACGAGCCCTGCGAGATCATCGTCACCGACACGCCGGCGCCATGCAGCGCGGCGAACATGCGCTCGGCCATGCCGGGCACGCCGACCAGACCGTTGCCGACGAGTTCGAGCACCGCGACATCGCGCACCAGGCTCAGGCCTTTCACGGGCGACGCCGCAGGCGCTGCGTCCAGCGCGATCAGGGTGCCGGGTGCGGCCGGATTGCGGCTGTTGCGGATGCGGACCGGCGTGCCGCGCGATTGCACCGGCGCCAGCGTCTGCGGGTGCAGCACCTTGGCGCCGAAGTAGGCGAGTTCGCAGGCTTCTGCGTACGACATCGACTCGAGGCAGACAGCGTCGGGCACGAGCCGCGGATCGGCGGAGAGCACACCGTCGACATCAGTCCAGATCGTCAGCGCATCGGCGTCGAACAGGTTGGCGAAGATCGCTGCGGAATAGTCGCTGCCGTTGCGACCCAGCGTGGTGTCGCGCCCGTGGGCATCGCGCGCGACAAACCCGGTGATCACGACATCGCGTGCGCCGTGGTCGAGGCGCCAGCTGGCGAGCCGGGCGCGACTCGTGTCCCAATCGACGACCGCGCCCATCTCGGCAGCGTGGACCACGAGCACCTCGCGCGCATCGAGCCGGTGCCAGTCCGGGCCGAGCGCGGCCTGCGCGAGGCGCGATGACAGCTGTTCTCCGCAGCCGTGGATCCGTGCGACGCGCATTGGCGCATCGTCGTCGCCATGGGCGAGCGCCTGCAGGTCTCCGGCGAGCTGCGCGAACTCCATTTCCAGCGCTGCATGCAGCGGGCCGCTTTCGCCGGCCTCGAACGCACCGGCGGTATCGAGATGGCGCTGGCGCAGTGCATCCCAGCCTGATTTCCAGTCGTCACCTGCGACTGCGGCATCGGCAAGCGCGACCAGCGCATTGGTCGCGCCGTACATCGCCGACACAATGACCGGCCGCAACCGCGCATCGGCTGCGATCAGGCTTGCCAGCGCGCCGATGCAGGCGGCATCGGCGAGGCTGCTGCCGCCGAACTTGTGGACATGGCAGGCCAGCGCTTTGGACGGCGCGGCAACGGGTGCAACTTCTGACAGGACGGCGGACGACATCGTGGAGCTCCGGTTGGGCTCCGCGTCTTCGTTCGGGCGGGATCCGCGGATCCGCATCCCGGACGGGGATGCGGAGGGGGCGAGATCAGATCAACTGACGGCGCACGTCCACATCCCGGGGCCGGTGGTACCGGTGCCGGTGCGGGTGGTCGTGGTAATGGTCATCGTCATGGGACGCCCAGCGAGTTCGCGCGCCAGCGCACCGGAATGGCCGGTGTTGGGGCTACGAAGCGCGAGCGTTGTGCGATGCATCATGAATGCAGAACAGCATGGCACTTCGCATGGTGTCAACAGTTCGATCTGAAACCGACGCCCGAATATGGCGGGCGGACGTCCCCCTAGCGCTCAATTCGGCGGGCTTGCCGCCGCTAAGGAGATGGGGCGGACGCACAGGGAAAGTCATCATGTCGGAGTGCGGGGGCGGCGCGACTGCTTGCGCGATCGACGGTTTGCCGGATGCCCCCGTGGGCCTGCTGCGGCTGGACCGCGATGGACGCATCACAGGGGCGAATGCGATGGCGCGCGATCTGCTCGGGCTGGGCGACCGGCCGGATGCCGGATGGGCGGCACCGTGGGGAATCCCGCTCGAAGCCCTTTGCCAACGCGAAGGCGTCTGGATGGCGCCCGGCGACGATCCCGCTCGGAGGCTGCGCTATCGGCGTGAAGGCGACGGCTGGCTGGCGTCGCTGCCGCATCCTGAAACCGCTGCGCTGCTGCGCGATCACGCGGGACTGGCCGTGGGCGCCTCGGAGGTTTCGCCGGCGGCCTTCAATCTGCCAGCGCACGCACCAGCCGACGCGCGCGGATTGCTCGCCCGGGTCGGCGCCGGACTGGCCGCCTGCGATCTTGATCTGGACTTGGGCGACAGCGCTCTGGCGACCGAGTGCCGCCTCTCCGCAGGCTTCGGCAATCTCACCGAGGCGATCCGGCAGGCGGTGGCGCTGTCGGTGGAGATCGCCGGCGCAGTTCCGCAGGTGGTCGAGGACAACGACCGTTTGGTGCAGCAGTCACAGGCCCAGGTCGATGCGCTGGTCGAGGTGATGGCCGCCACCCGTCGCCTGCTGGAGGGCGTGCAGGCCGCGGCCAGCGAACTGTCGGTTGTCCGCGCCGAAGCCGCGCGCGCCGATACCAGCGTGCGCGCCGGGCGCGAGGCAGCGGCGGTCCTGGCGGCGGCGATCGGGGAAGTGGAGCGTCGTGTCTCGCGGGCGACCGAGGTGATCGAGGTGATCGACGCGGTATCGATGCAGACCAACCTGCTGTCGGTGAACGCCGGCATCCAGGCGGCGCACGCTGGTCCGGCGGGGCGTGGCTTCGCCGTCGTCGCGGCCGAGATCCGGCTGCTCGCCGAGCGCGCCGCCAAGGCGTCGCGGGAAGTGCGCGGCATCGTCGAGGACACGGTCGCTGCGCTCGGCGACGGCACCGCGTCCGCGCAGCAAACCGGCCACGTGCTGGGGGAGGTCGGCGACCTGCTGGCGCGCGCCGGCGGGGCGATGGCGTCGGTCGCGACCCGGATCAGCGCGCAGGATGCCGAGATCCTTGCGATCGACCAGGCCGTCGAACACGCCACGGGTCTCGGCCGGAGCAACTTGCAGCGCGCCGCACGCGTGGCCGAGCGCAGCGAAGCTCTCGGCCGCAGCGTCGCTGAACTCCAGGACTGCGTGGGCCTGTTCCAGCTGCCGGCCGATCCGATGTGCGTGGCGCGGCATGCGCAGGTGCGGGACCTGGCGCGCGTCACGGCGGCGGAGATCGGTCGCGCCCTGGACGCGGCAATCGCGCGTCGCGACATCGACGTCGACGCATTGTTCGACCGCACCTACACGCCTGTGCCGGACATCGAGCCGCCACGTTTCCGCACTGCCTTCGATACCGTGTGCGACCGGCTGCTGCCGGCGCTGCAGGAACCCGTGCTCGACGCGCATCCATGGATCGCGTTCGCGATCTGCGCCAATCCCGATGGCTACGTGCCGACCCACAACCTGCGCTTCTCCAAGCCGCTGACCGGCCGCCGCGAACTCGACCTCGTCGGCAACCGTACCAAGCGCATCTTCGGCGACCGCGTCGGCCGCAGCGTCGGCGCACACACCGACCCCTGGCGACTGCAGGTCTACCGACGCGATACCGGGGAGATCATGTTCGACCTGTCGGTACCGATCTTCGTGCAGGGCCGGCACTGGGGCGGTTTCCGTCTGGGCTACGCGTTGGACTGACATCGCGCGCGCTGGTGCGATCTCCGCTTTCGCGGTCTAATGCAGGCAGAAGCGGGGGTACCGGCATCAGCCGGTTGAGACAGTCCCTTCGAACCTGATCCGGCTGATACCGGCGTAGGGAAGCTTCGCAGGCCCCGCCGCAGAACCGTCTACCGCATGTGCATGCGGCGTGGTCGTGTCGGGTCCGCGCCGCCGCTTCGTCCGCGAGAAGGAAACCCGCTTCGGGTTCCCGTCGCCACCACAGGACGAATGCCATGAATGCCCTGCCTTCTACGCTGCTGCAGCAGACCGACCAGCTCTCCGAATCGGTGACGCGCCCGATTCCGGGTTCGCGCAAGATCCACGTCGAAGGCTCGCGCCCGGACCTGCGTGTCGCGATGCGCGAGATCGTGCAGACGCGCACGCCGACGCTGTTCGGCGGCGAGGAGAACCCGCCGGTCACGGTCTACGATCCGTCGGGTCCTTACACCGACCCGGACGTCACCATCGATCTCGCCGCGGGCCTCGCGCCCTTGCGCGCGCGCTGGATTGAGGAACGCGGCGACACCGAGGCACTGCCGGCCCTGAGTTCGATATTCGGCCGCGGCCGCGAGCACGACCCCAAGCTCGATCATGTGCGTTTCCCTGCGCGTGCGTTGCCGCGCGTGGCCAAGGCCGGCGCCAACATTACCCAGATGCACTACGCGCGCCGCGGCATCGTGACGCCGGAGATGGAATACGTCGCGATCCGCGAGAACCAGCGCCTCGACCTGGTGCGCGACGCACTGCTGCGCCAGCAGCATCCGGGCGAAGCCTTCGGCGCGAACATCCAGCAGGTGATCACGCCGGAATTCGTGCGCGACGAGATCGCCCGCGGCCGCGCGATCCTGCCCAACAACATCAACCATCCCGAGAGCGAGCCGATGATCATCGGCCGCAACTTCCTGACCAAGATCAACGCGAACATCGGCAACAGCGCGGTGTCGTCGGGCATCGCCGAGGAAGTGGAAAAGCTGGTGTGGTCGATCCGCTGGGGCGGCGACACGGTCATGGATCTGTCGACCGGCAAGCACATCCACGAGACGCGCGAGTGGATCATCCGCAATTCACCGGTGCCGATCGGGACGGTGCCGATCTACCAGGCGCTGGAAAAGGTCGACGGTCGCGCCGAGGAACTCACCTGGGAGATCTTCCGCGACACGCTGATCGAGCAGGCCGAGCAGGGCGTCGACTACTTCACGATCCACGCCGGCGTACTGCTGCGTTACGTGCCGCTGACCGCGAAGCGCGTGACCGGCATCGTCTCGCGCGGTGGTTCGATCATGGCCAAGTGGTGCCTGGCGCATCACCGCGAGAGCTTCCTCTACACGCACTTTGAGGACATCTGCGAGATCATGAAGGCCTATGACGTGTCCTTCTCGCTCGGCGACGGGCTGCGTCCGGGCTGCATCGCCGATGCCAACGACGCCGCGCAGTTCGGTGAGCTGGAGACCCTGGGCGAGCTGACCAAGATCGCGTGGAAGCACGACATCCAGACCATGATCGAGGGCCCCGGCCACGTGCCGATGCAGCTGATCAAGGAGAACATGGACAAGCAGCTGGTCGAGTGCGGCGAGGCGCCGTTCTACACGCTCGGGCCGCTGACGACCGATATCGCCCCGGGCTACGACCACATCACCAGCGCGATCGGCGCGGCGATGATCGGCTGGTACGGCTGCGCGATGCTCTGCTACGTGACGCCGAAGGAGCACCTCGGCCTGCCCAACCGCGAGGACGTGCGCGACGGGATCATGGCCTACAAGATCGCCGCGCACGCGGCCGATCTCGCCAAGGGCCATCCGGGCGCGCAGGTGCGCGACAACGCGCTGAGCAAGGCGCGCTTCGAGTTCCGCTGGCAGGACCAGTTCCATCTCGGTCTCGATCCGGAGAAGGCGCAGGGCTTCCACGACGAGACCCTGCCCAAGGACGCGCACAAGGCCGCGCACTTCTGCTCGATGTGCGGCCCGCATTTCTGTTCGATGAAGATCACCCAGGACGTGCGCGACTATGCCGCCGAGCATGGCGTCGGGACCGAGGACGCACTGGCGGCGGGCATGGCGGAGAAATCGGCAGAATTCCGTGCGCAGGGCGCGGAGGTCTATCGGCCGGGCTGAATGCTCCGGCGGCTGGATGAACCGTTGCGCGGGCCGTCGCATCCGCGCGACGCCGCGCCGCGTATGTTCAGTATCGGTATCGGGACAGCGCGTCACGATCCGCCAGACATCAGGGAGATCCGACATGAAGACTTCGACGTCCCGCGTCGCTGTGTGGCTTGTGGCGCTGTGCGGCATCGCGCTGCTCGCCGGCTGTGCCACGGGCCCGCGCATCACCACCGAGGCCGATCCGCGCGCGGACTTCTCGGCTTACCGCACCTGGTCCTTCTACACCCCGCTGGCGATCGAGAAGGAAGGCTACGAGACCCAGGCCAGCGAGATCGCCAAGGCGGCCGTGCGCGCCGAGATGGAGCGCCGCGGCTACCGCTACAGCGAAGCCAACCCCGACCTGTGGGTGAACATCAACGCCTACATGGAACGTCGCACCGACGTCAGCAGCTACCCGACCGTCGACTACGCGTACTACTACAGCTATCGCGCCCGCGGGTACTTCGCGGTGCCGTACTGGAATGAGCGCACCAGCGTGTACCGCTACACCGAGGGCACGATGAACGTCGATCTGGTCGATGCGCGTGCGAAGCGTCTGGTGTGGGAAGGCATCGCAGTCGGTCGCGTGTCCAACAACCGGCCGGACCAGCGGGCCCAGCGGATCAATTCGACGATTGCCGAAATCTTCGCGAACTATCCGCACCAGGCTGGCGCGCGCGCGCAGGCGATGTAAACCGGGCGCGTCACCGCAGCACCGAGAAAGCGGGCCATGCGGCCCGCTTTTTTGTGTGTGCGCTGAGGCCTGGTCGGCAAAGCGACTGCTTCGGCAAGGCGGACAGCGCATGCCGGATGTCGCAAAACGAGGACGCGGGTTTTTCGGCGAGCCCGGCTGCAGCGAGCACCGACCTGCGTTCTGCCAGGCATATGCCACCGTCGGTTCGGGGGAAACACCCTGGGATGTCGCCTGCATCGAGGCGCCCGGCGATGCGCCGGTCGATCGATGCCCACGTGGGCGGATGCTGCCCGGTTGACCCATGCCTCCGATTAGGGCCGTGGTGCTCGGCAGTCATGGGCCCGGCGCGGCAGAGGCGCGCAGTGCGATCGCATCCACGAGGCGCGGGCCTTCTGTCATGCGCATGCACCAGACTGGAGCCGGACGGCCAGATGAACAGTCACGGACTGATCCGAGGCTCCAAGCGTCTCCATGACCTGTGTCACGCGCGTTGTGCGGAGTCCGGCGTCAGGCTGCGCTTCATTCAGCCTGTCTTGGCTAACCTCCCCGACCTGCCTGTTGGTGCCTTGATGCCAGATCCGATCCCTCCCGACGTGCCGGCGCCCCTGCGTCTCCGCGTGGGTGAAGGAACGGTGGATCTTGCGACGCGCGAGATCCTGATGCCCGACGCGCGTGGTCCCCGCCGTGTGACGCCAAAGGCGATCGGCGTGCTCAGGATGCTGGCGCGCGTCCCCGGCGCCGTGGTCGGGCGCAACGAACTGCTGGCTGAAGTCTGGCGGGACACGTTGCCGACCGATGACGTGCTGACCCAGGCGATCACCCAGTTGCGCAAGGCGTTCGGTGCGGGACGGGTCGGTACAGAAGCGGGCAAGCGCTACATCGAGACGATCGCCAAGGGCGGCTATCGGCTGAATGTACCGGTCGAGGTCCTGGCGACCGATCCGGTCCAGGCGCTGCAGCCCGCGGGGGGGTTGACCACCGATCCCGCATTCGCTGCGACGCCGTCGCTGTCGCCCGTGCCGGAACGCATGGCGCGACCGCGCAGCCTCGTCCTGCGGCGTGGCCTCTGGTTGCTCGCCACCGCGGCGCTGGCTCTCGTCTCGCTGGTGGTGGGTGGGCTCTGGGCGACGTTCGAGTCGGCGGGTGTGGCGGCGCCCGACAGCGCAAACGCGCCGGGCCCGGCACCGGTCAGCAGGCCGTATCGTCTCATCACCAGTGCGACCGGGTTCGCGATGTCGCCTTCACTGTCGCCCGATGCGTCCATGGTGGCCTATTCCGCGTCGGGCACCGGCGGCGCTGCGCAGCAGTCGGCGATTCTCGTGCAGACCACATCGAGCGCTGCGCCGCGTGCATTGTCGCGGCCCCCGCATGGCGCGCTGGACGATCTGCCTGCGTGGTCCCCCGATGGTCGCGAAATCGCGTTCGCGCGCTGGGAGATCGACGGCGCCTGCCGTGTGCTGCTGGTGTCTGCCAACGGGGTCGGGGACGAGCGTGAAATCGCACGGTGTGACGGCAGTGATCTGCTGAGCTTCGACTGGTTGCCCGACGGCAGTGGTCTGCTGTTCGGCACGATGACGGGCGAGGGAAACAGGACACGGCTGCGGATCCTCGATCCGGTGGGCGGACGCTGGCGGAACATCGATTACCCGGGCGCGACGGGCGACGTCGACTACGCCCCGCAGGTCTCCCCGGACGGGCAGTGGATCGGCTTCATCCGCAATCCGCAGATGGGCGACCTGTGGCGGGTGCCCATTGCGGGCGGCACGCCGCAGCAGGTGACCCACCTCAATGCCGAGATGCGCGGCTGGTCCTGGACGCCGGATGGCCAGGCGATGGTGTTCGGCCTGCGCGTCGACAGCGAGGCGCGCTTGTATCGCGCCGATGTCGACAGCGGCGCCGTTGTCGATCTGGGCATCGAGGACGCACAGATGCCGTCGATCTCCCCGCGCGCCGGGATGATGGCCTTCGTGCACCGGCGACCGCAGTTCGGGATCTATCGCGTGAACTGGACGAATGGCGACTGGGAGCGTCTGTTCACGTCCTCCGGACGCGATTCGCAGCCCACGCTCGCGCCGGATGGCGAGCAGATGGTGTTCACGTCCGATCGGGCCGGTCGGTTCGAACTGTGGTGGGGGCGACTCGGCGCACCTGACTCGTTACGGCCGATCGAAGGTGTCCGGCCGGACACCCGGCAGGCGCCGTCCTGGGCTCCGGACGGGCGTCGCTTCCTGGTGACCGCGCTGGATGCGGCCAATGCGCCGATGATTCTGGAGGTCGAGCCTGCGAGCGGTCGAATCGTAAGGCTCGAGGTGCCCGGTCACCGGCCGGCGCAGGCCGTGTACGGCCCGGCCGGCACGCTGTTCGTGCTGGAGGAGGACCGCAGCGGTGGCACCTCGCTCGTCGCCTACGACCGCGCCACCTGGCAGTCCCGCGGTCGGATCGAGGATGTCTCGCAGGTCCGGTTCGACCACGTGCGCGAGCGGGTCCTGTACAGCCGGCTGGACGCCAATGGCCTGTGGGAAGTACCGCCGTCGCTGGATGCAGGCCGCATCACGCGTCTGAGCGACAAGCTGCCCTCGAGATGGCGCTATCGGAGCTGGTCCTTGGCCGCCGACGGGCGCATCGCCTATCTCGATGCCACGGCCGCATGCTGGACGCGATTGTCCCGTCACCGGATCGAAGGCGCATCGCTGGAAGAAGACGGGGTGGAATGTGTCGACCCGCTCACGCGCAGCGCGACGAACGGATTTTCGTTCGATGGCATGCATTCCTATGTGTCGTTGGCGTCGGACGATGGCAGCGGGATCGGATTCATGCCGCTGCCGACACGTCGCGCCCAACCCGAGGGAATCGTCAAGTGGTTGATATCATTGAAGAATAAGCTATCGTAAATTCTTCGGAATGTCGTTCGCCACGATTTCGGCAAACTCTACGCCCGCGTTCGGGCAATCCCCGTGCACACGCGGCACAACGGTCGCCTCTTTGAAATGAAGCAGGTGGCGGGATGTCGAACTGTCTATGGGCCGCGCGCGGCCAGATGCTCGCGTTTGAAGCGCTCGAAACGGCTGCGCAGTGCCTCGGCACGTCGCGCTTGGGCGGCATGCAGATGTCCGCACCCGTGTTCAACCTGTGGATCCAGGTGCGTGGCGATGGCTGGATCGAGTCGCGTGAGGGCCGCTTCCGGATGCGCCGCGGCGACTGGATGGCGTTCGAGAAGGAATCCACGCCACTGATCCAGAGTGGTCCGCAGGGGCTGTGTATCGGCATCGCGCTCGACACCCAGGCGCTCGATTCGCTCCAGGCCCTGAGCGACGGCAGCCTGTATGCCGGCCGTGGGCGCCTTCCGGGTCGCGAACTGCGCACCCTCCTGCGCCTGTGGCGTGCAGCGGCCGAGAGCGATGGCGATGCGCTTTCGGTCCGTCCGCTGCTGCTGCAGCTGGCGCATGTCCAACGGGATCTCGCCGCCACCGTGCGTCGCTGTCCGGGTCGCTCGCGCAGCCGCAAGCGGCAGGTATTCGGTCGCATGCAGCGCGCGCGTCTGTACCTGGAAGGCAACTCCGACCGCGTGGTCCGGATCAGTGAACTGGCAGACCTCACCAGCTTCTCCAGCTGGTACTTCTCCAAGGCGTTCCACGCGCTCTACGACGAGAGCCCGCAGGCGCTCTCGGTCCGTCTGCGTCTCGAGCGTGCGGCGCAGCTGCTGCGCACCACATCGATGATGGTGGGTGAGGTGGCGGCTGCCAGCGGCTTCGACAACTGCTGCAGCTTCGCCCGCGCGTTCAAGAACCACCACGGCGTTCCTGCGAGCCGGTATCGCAGCAATCTGCGTCGTGCCGGCGGCACCAAAGCCAACGAAGCCTACGCGTCGGCTTAACAGAAGTGCGTGACCGGAGTCACTGCAAAGTGACGCCGGTCGCGCAAGCGCCAAATTCGGCACAAGCAGTGAGTGGCAGCGGCAAGGCGGCGCAGGTGGTTCCAGACGTAACGTGCAAATGGCGTCTTAACGCCTCAGTAACGCACACACTCTGGAGAGAGAACCTTGAAGAATTTTCGCACTCCCGCACTGCGGAAGGGCTTGCTGCCAGCCGCGATCCTGACCGCGATCGTGCCGGGTGCCGCATTTGCGCAGACGCAGCCCACGGACGGCGCGACCACCCTGGACCGTATCGAAGTCACCGGTTCGCGCATCCGCCAGGTCGACCTGGAAACCGCGCAGCCCGTGCTGCAGATCACGCGTCAGGATCTCGAGACCCAGGGCTACAGCTCGGTCGCCGACATTCTGGAGAACATCACCTCGGCGGGTTCGCCGGCCATCAGCCGCGCTTCGCCGCTGAGCTCGGGTGAAGCCGTCGGTGGTACCTACATCGATCTGCGTAACCTCGGCCCGCAGCGCACCCTGGTGCTGGTCAATGGTCGTCGTCTCGGCATCACCACGAGTGGCCTGCAGGACGTCTCCGCGATTCCGACCTCGATGGTCGAGCGCATCGAAATCCTGAAGGACGGCGCTTCGACCATTTATGGTTCGGACGCGGTTGCCGGCGTGATCAACATCATCACCCGTCGCAATTTCGACGGCGCGGAAGCCGGCGCGTACTACGGCCAGTGGGGCGAGGGCGACGGTGCGGTCGAGCGTTACGACATCGTGGTCGGTTCCACCGGCGAGCGCACCTCGCTGACCTTCGGCGCCGAGTATGCGAAGGAAGATCCGGTGTTCGCACCCGATCGCTGGTTCTCGCGTGACACGTTCCCGACCGGCCCGAAGAGCGCGCCGTTCCCGGGCGGTGCGTCCGGCGTGCGCAAGGAAGGCCAGTTCACCTTCGGCGGCGTGAATTACACGCTGCGCCGCGATGTCCCGAACCTGGATCCCACCGATTTCGCCAGCTACCGTCCGGTAGATGCTGCGATCGATCAGACCTTCCCGTCGCAGCAGTCGACCGTCTACAGCGGTATCGAGCGCAAGTCGGCATTCCTGAGTTCGATCGTCGACATCACCGACAACATCACCCTCGAAACCGATCTGTTGTACTCGGATCGTGATTCCTACGCCCGCAACGCCGGCTACCCGTTCCAGAGTGAAGCGTTCGACAACAGTGCCGCCTTCAATGGTGCGGGCCTGTCCGCGGACAGTGTCTTCAATCCTGTCGGCGAAACGGTTGCCTACACCCGCCGTGGCTGGGAAGTGCCGCGCGAAGTCCGCAACAGCCTGACTACGTTCCGCATCTCGAACGCCATCAAGGGTTCGTTCGAGTTCGGTGACAACCGCATCTTCGATTGGGACGTCGGCCACCTGTACAACCAGAACAAGGGTGTGCAGATCAGCACGGGTAACCTCAACACGCTGAATGTTGCGCGTGCAACGGGTCCCTCGTTCCGCAACGCCGACGGTGTGGTCCAGTGCGGCACGCCGGACAACGACATCACCCTCGGCACCGGCCCCGGCGCGTGTACGCCGTGGAATCCGCTGATTCCTTTCGGCTATGCGGCCGAGAACAGCCTGGCTGATCCGGATGTGCAGGCGTACCTGTACAAGCCGGGCCAGGCGCTGTCCGAGACCGAAACGCGCGCTTACTTCGCCAACCTCAGCGGCTCGATCTTCGAACTGCCTGCTGGCGATCTGGGCTTCGCAGTCGGCGTTGAACACCGTCAGGAGCGTGGTTCCTTCTCGCCTGATGCGCTCGCGCAGACCGGCGATTCGACCGACCTCGCGTCGGGCCCGACCAGCGGCTCCTACAGCCTCGACGAAATCTATGCCGAGCTGCAGATTCCGCTGCTGTCGGACGTGCCGTTCGCGCAGGAATTGAGCATCAATCTCGCGTCGCGCTACTCGGATTACGACACCTTCGGCGATGCCACCAACAGCAAGGCCGGTTTCGTGTGGAAGCCGATCGAATCGCTGCTGGTCCGCGGTACCTGGTCGCAGGGCTTCCGCGCCCCGACGATCAACGATCTGTTCGGCGGTGAATCGCAGTCCTTCGAGTTCTATGAAGATCCCTGCGATTCCGTCTACGGCATCGCCGCGGGCAGCGCCCGTTGTCTGGCCGATGTGCCGGCGGATTTCCGCCAGCGTGCCAACACGGCGGATGGCCTGTCTGAGGGCCAGGAAGACCAGTCGGATCGCGCCTTCACGTCGGGCTCGAACCCGGGTCTGACCCCGGAAGAATCGGTCAGCAAGACGTTGGGCCTCGTGTACAGCCCGTCGCAGATCCAGGGCCTGAACGTCGCGCTGGACTGGTGGAACATCCGCATCGAAAACACGATTGTCGGTGACGGCCCGACCGCCGTACTCGCCGACTGCTATGCGCGTGGCATCGAAGCCCGTTGCTCGGATCCAACGGGTTCGCGCTTCACGCGTGACGCGGATGGCGTGATCACGTCGTTCTTCTATTCCGGCATCAATGCGGGTTATCAGGAAACCGAGGGTTACGATCTCGACGTCAACTACGCGTTCCAGACCGACTACGGCAACTTCCGCGCGTCGTGGCTCAATACCTATGTGTCCAAGAACGAGCTCAAGCAGGACAACAACGATACGGTGGCGCCCGAGCAGTCGAATGGTTTCTCGGGTGGCGGTGGTATCAACTTCCGTATCCGGTCCAACGCTTCTTTGGGCTGGGAGATGGGTGACTTCGGCGTTACTTGGACGGCGCGCTACTACTCCGGTGTCAAGGAGAACTGCCTGAACGCCACGGCCTATCCCGGTGTCTGCAGCCTGCCGGAGTATTCCGCCCCCGATCTGGCCGGCTTCATCTCGCCGAAGAACGAGATCGGTTCCAACACGTTCCACGACGTCCAGGTCCGTTACACCGCGCCGTGGAATGCCACGATCTCGGTGGGCGCGAACAACGTGTTCGAGCACTACTCGGCACCGATGTACTCCAACCCGGCGTCCGGCTCGGCTTATTACGGCGGCTACGACATCGGTCGCTTCATGTACATGCAGTACAACCAGCGCTTCTGATCCATCGAAGTCCTGTGTGATCCACTACGGCTCCGAAAGGGGCCGTAGTTTTTTGTGACCTGAGCGGTTGGACGAAAGCACGTCCCCGGAGCGCTGCCCGCGGACGACAGCCGGGTGCACCGGATCTGCTTCTTGCTTGCAAGACGCCGCAGCCGGCATTGCACATGCGACGGCATGGCAGGGGCGACGGTGTCGATCCTGTCTGCGTGCCTGCCAGTCAGTCAGGCAGCGTCATGGACTTCGAAGTACGGCGTGCGCGCCCTTCCCTTGACAGCCTGGGGCGTCTCTCCAACTCTGCCGGTCAAGATCGCAATGCGATCAACGGCGGTTTCCTGTCAGGCGATCTGCAGTGTGCGACGACTGCGGCCGCAGCGCTGTCTCAGGCCGGTTGCGCCGCATCCATGCCCTTGAGCTGCGCGGCATGTGCACGCCAACCATCGAGCTTGCCAAGTAGGCCGGTCCGCTGCAGGTAGTCCTCCCGCACGGGTTCGCCAGACGCGAGCGCGGTCGCGACATGGACCGCGCCCGTGACCCAGAAGCTGCGCGTGCCGGCCCTGGCCGGATCACGCTGGAACGCCACGGCCTCGATGATCGGCATCGGCAAACCCCATAGGCCGAGGAGATAGGCGCCGGCCTCGGTGTGGCCGGGAACATCGGCCGGCTGCGTTTCGATAGGAGCGCGTTCGTCACGCACACCCGGCAGGAGCAGGCCAATGTCGGCGAGCAGGGCAGCGGTGGCGCCGAGTTCCGCACTGGACTCGGGCAGCATGCGGCGGGCGAGCTGCGAAGCCAAAAGTGCGCGCTGCTGCATCGCCGGTCGGTCGAGATCGCTGCGCGCAGGGCTTGCGAAGACTTCGCTGGCCAGCACCAGGTCGCGCATCGTCGCCAGGCCCAGCCGGGTGACCGCCGAACGCAGATCGGTGATGGTGCGTCCCGCGGAAAAGTATGCAGAGTTGCACAGCTGCAGGACCTTTGCGGCGATCGCGGGATCACCCGCAATCAGCTGCGCGATATCGTTGGCGTTGCTGTCTTCGTCGGATTCGAGTGCGTGCGCCAGCGCCAGATAGGTCTGTGGCGGCGACGGGAGTTTTTCGATCTTGCCGATGCGTTCGCGCAGGTCCGGGTTGTCGAGCAGCTCGCGCAATTCCTCCAGGCTGCCGATGGCTTCCAGCAGCTGGGCGTCGCCCACCGGCAACGGCAGAAAGCGATGCGCCAGCGACAGCACGCGCGCGGGCGGTTGACCCCCGAACACCGCGATGCGCGAGGTTTCGGGGCGCAGCGTGCGGATCTGGCCGAGCAGCGAGGCGACCGGCATGTCCGGCAGCGTCGGTGCGACCACCACGACGTCCTGCGGCGTGTCGGTGATCAATGTGGTGGCTGCCGCACCGTCGGCGGCGCGCTGGACCTGCCAGCCGTCATCCATGTCGGATACGAGAGAGACGAGGTCGGAGGGCAGGCTGTCTTCGCCGCCCACGAACAGAATACGCACGATGGAAATCCCCTGGTCGCCGCGGCCCCACGGGTGGGTCGGCTCGCAGCGATGTTAGCAACCACGCCGCGCGGGTTCCGGCGGCGTGTCGCAAACTGTGACGGCGGAAACGCCGTCGCAGCAATTACTCGGCCGCGTAGGCGGCGATGGCGTCGTTGAGCAGTGCCTTGGCTTCGGCTGCATCGCCCCAGCCGCTGATCTTGACCCACTTGCCCTTCTCGAGATCCTTGTAGTGCTCGAAGAAATGGCCGATGCGCTCGAGCCAGTGGGCCGACACCTTGTCGAGGTCGTCGACGTGGGCGTAGCCGCCGAACACCTTGTCGATCGGCACGGCAAGGATCTTCTCGTCGCTGCCGGCCTCGTCGGTCATCTTCAGCACGCCGACCGGGCGGCAGCGGATGACCGAGCCGGGGATCAACGGCAGCGGCAGCACGACCAGCACGTCGGCCGGATCGCCGTCGCCGCACACGGTGTTCGGCACGTAGCCGTAATTGCAGGGGTAGCGCATCGGCGTGGAGAGGATGCGGTCGACGAAGATCGCGCCGCTCTCCTTGTCCACCTCGTACTTGACCGGCTCGGCGTCCTTCGGGATTTCGATGATCACGTTGATTTCGTCCGGCGGGTTCTTGCCGGTAGGAACGGAGCCCAGGCCCATAGCGATGCACTTCCAGTGTCGATAAGAACGTGCATTTTAGCGCCTGCGATGTTGCGGCGCAGCGGTGATCGCCGGCGATGGTTTCTGATGCAACGTCGCGAAACGGGACGGACCAAGGGTACGCCCCAGTATGGTCGCGCCATACGGGGGCGTACATATGGACTCCGACTTTCGCTGACGCAGGCCCGTTCCGATGACCACGCTCGATTCGTTGCCCCCGACCGCCACCGCCGCGCAAGGCTACTGGCAGAATCCGCTGGCCCCGACGCATACCCATGACCATGACGGTCCTGCCGCGGGCGGCGTTGACGACCATGCCGACGCCGTGGGGCTGGGAGAAGGCCCGGAGGTGTCCACACTCGATGCGCCGGAGCGTGCGCCCAACGGCGCGATCGGCATCGATGGCGGCAGCAACAACACCACCGGCCGCACCACCAGCAGCACGCCCGACGGCAAGCCGATCGCGATCGATCCGCTGCACAGCGATGCCCAGGTGGACGTCACCCGCGAACGCACCCAGGCGCAGGGCTACATCAGCCGCGACCAGGTCGTGTTTACCACCGGCACCGGCGACGACAGCGTCGGCGTGAGCCAGCGCGACGACGGCACGCTGGACGTGTCGGTCAACGGCGAGAGCTACGAGGTACGTCTGGCCGAAGGCCAGGAACTGACCCTGCGCACCGGCGCCGGCAATGACACCATCCAGGTCGCGCCCAATGTGCAGGTCAACGTCGTGGTCGATGCCGGCGACGGCAACAACGACGTCAACGTCGAAGGCGACGGCGACAACCGCATCACAAGCGGCGGTGGCGACGACACCATCCGCACCACCGGCAGCGGTCGCAACGACATCCACACGATCGGCGGCACGAACGAGATCTTCGGTGGCAGCGGCGTCAACGTGATCTACGGCGGCGGCGGCAGCGATACCATCCACGCCGGCGGCGGCACCAACTACATCGAAGGTGGCCGCGGTGACGACGTGATCCACGGCGGCGGCACGTTCGACATCCTGTCCGCCGGTGGCGGCGATGACGTGGTCAATGTCGGCGACGGGCGCACGACGGTCTATGCGGGCCTCGGCAGTGACTCGATCGAAAGCGCGCACGCGCAGACGACCGTCTATTCGCAAGCCAGTGACATCGTCAACGCCGCGACCGGTGCCCGCCCGACCGTCGTCAATGTCGAGATCGACAACACCGTGGGCGATCGTGGTGTCCGCGTGCAGGGGTCCGAAGCCTTCGTCCAGCGCATGCAGTCCGAGCTGGACTTCCTGCGTGCCTCGCCGAACGGCCAGCAGATGATGGCCGAGTTCGACAAGGCGGCCGAATCGAAGGGCAACACCGTGACCATCCAGGAACTGTCGAACGAGGACAACGGTTACGCCCAGACCTTCAGCAATGACGCCGACATCGTCAACGGCCGCCCGGGCGCCGGTGGTGACGTGACCATCAGCTACAACCCGTCCTTCCACATGGACGCGTTCCCGGCACCGTCGGTGGTCCTGTTCCACGAGATGTCGCATGCCTACAACGGCGTCAACGGCACCTTCCTGCAGGGCACGTATCGCGGCACCGGTCCTGACAGTGGCCGTGTGCCCAATGCCGAACGACAGGCCGTGGGACTGGAGACCAGCGCCACGCCATACGACTTCGACGGCAGCGGTGCGATCACCCACAACCCGATCCATCTGACCGAGAACGGCATCCGTCGCGAACTGGGCATGCCGGACCGTCCGAGCTACGCGCTCTGACTATCCGCTACGACGCAGGGGCGGTGCATGCGTGCGCCGCCCCTGCTGTTTTGAGGCGCCTGCACCGGGCGTCCTGAGACGTCTCCAGGATCGCCGTGCCGATGACCGAGCATCCACGCGCTGTCGTTAGCGCGCCGCCCTCACAGCTACGGGACCATGCTGCGTTCCGGAGTGCCGCCGCCGCTGCTTGCCTCGCATGCGCACTGCTGCCGGCACCTGCGGTGTCGGGTACGCCCATACGCCACGACTCGAGGTCCGCAATGCCCCCCAGCGATTCCGCGCGCGCCCACGTCGATGCCGAAGGTGTCGTGCTGGAAGCGGTGTTTGCGCGTGAAGGCGAGGGCGTGCGTGTCGACTACCGCATCCGCAATACCGGCGAGGTGCCGCTGGTCGTGTTCGATCGCGGCGATCGTCATGCGGTGCTGACACGGCACCAGGCGTCCGGCGCCGTCGGCGTGCCGTCGTTGCGCGAATATGCCGGCACGCGCGCCACGCTGTCGCATGTCGCACGTGCGCTGCCGACGCCTGCACCTACCATGCCGCCCACGCCGCTCGTGCGGCGCATCGAGCCGGGCGCGAGCGTCGATGCCAGCTTCGGCTTTTCCAGCTGGCTCGCATCGACGCCAGCGCAGGTGCAGTGGTGCGTCGGCATCGGCATCGCGGATGATGCGCGTCTGTTCTCGTCCGACGACAGTGGCGACGTAGAGGTCTGGCAGGCCGATTTCGGCTACGCCGACGACCAGCAGGTGCTGTGCACGCCGTGGTTCGACATGGCGAGCGGAACGTTCGAGAAGTAGGGGCGCGGCAGGCGGAACCGTCGCGGTGGGGCCCGGGACGCACATCACGAACGCATATCGCTGCAGAGCGACATCCCTGCGTCGACTGATCAGGCTTCGCCGGACGGGTAGAGCGCAACGAACCCATCAGCGTGTCGATCAACCGACGCAAGGTCCCGGAACCATGCGTGCTTGTCTGGTTCCTTGTCTGCTGCAGGCTCTCGCCCCAACCCCTCCACCCCGGCGGGAGAGGGGCAGGACAGCGGTGGCCGTTACGAGCCGCTCAGGGCAGCGGCACCAGCAACAACGCCACGATATTGATGATCCTGATCCGCACCTTCGACGCGCCCTCACCCCGTTCCCCTCTCCCGGAGGGAGAGGGGCGGAAGCGTCGAGCGGGTCCGGCCTCGACTAGAGCAGCGGGACCAGAAGCAACGCGACGATATTGATGATCTTGATCAGCGGATTGATCGCCGGCCCCGCGGTGTCCTTGTAGGGATCGCCGACGGTGTCGCCGGTCACCGCGGCCTTGTGCGCTTCGCTGCCCTTGCCGCCGAAGTGGCCGTCCTCAATGTATTTCTTGGCGTTGTCCCAGGCGCCGCCGCCGGTGGTCATCGAGATCGCGACGAACAGGCCGGTGACGATCGTACCGATCAGCAGGCCACCGAGTGCGCGGATGCCGGCACCCGGCCCCATCAGCGCGTTCATGCCGAGCGCGACGACCACCGGCACCAGCACCGGCAGCAGCGAGGGCACGATCATTTCCTTGATCGCCGATTTGGTCAGCATGTCGACGGCGCGCGAGTAGTCGGGCTTCGCGGTGCCGGCCATGATCCCGGGGATCTCGCGGAACTGGCGACGGACCTCTTCGACCACCGCGCCCGCCGCGCGGCCAACCGCTTCCATCGCCATCGCGCCGAACAGGTACGGAATCAGGCCGCCGATGAAGAGGCCGATGATCACGGCGGGGTCCGCGAGGTCGAAGCGGAACTCGGTGCCCGGATACTTCGCTTCGAGGTTGTGGGTGAAGTCGGCGAACAGCACCAGCGCCGCGAGCGCGGCGGAGCCGATCGCGTACCCCTTCGTCACCGCCTTGGTCGTGTTGCCCACCGCGTCCAGCGGATCGGTGACGTCGCGCACCTCGGACGGCAGTTCCGCCATCTCGGCGATGCCGCCGGCGTTGTCGGTGATCGGCCCGTAGGCGTCGAGCGCGACGATCATGCCGGCCATCGACAGCATCGCCGTCGCCGCGATCGCGATGCCGTACAGCCCCGCGAACGAGAAGCACGCCCAGATCGCGAAGCACACCGCGATCACTGGCATCGCCGTCGATTTCATCGACACGCCCAGGCCCGCGATGATGTTCGTGCCGTGCCCGGTGGTCGAGGCCTGCGCGATGTGCCGCACGGGCGCGTACTGCGTGCCGGTGTAGTACTCGGTGATCCACACGATCGCGCCGGTCAGGATCAACCCGATCAGCGCGCACCAGTAGAGATTCGTCGCGCCGTGCACGTTGTCGGCCATCAGCTGCTGGGTGATCGGCCAGAACAGTGCGGCGGCAATCACGCCCGACACGATGACGCCCTTGTACAGCGCCCCCATGATCGAACCGCCTGCCTTCACCTTGACGAAGAAGGTGCCGACGATCGATGCCAGGATCGACGCGCCACCGAGTACCAGCGGATACAGCACGCCGTTCGCGCCGACGGTCGACGCCATCAGGAAGCCGAGCAGCATCGTCGCGATCACGGTGACCGCGTAGGTCTCGAACAGATCGGCCGCCATGCCCGCGCAGTCGCCGACGTTGTCGCCGACGTTGTCGGCGATCACCGCCGGATTGCGCGGGTCGTCCTCGGGAATACCCGCTTCGACCTTGCCCACCAGATCCGCACCGACATCGGCGCCCTTGGTGAAGATGCCGCCGCCCAAGCGCGCGAAGATGGAAATCAGCGAGCTGCCGAAGGCCAGGCCCACCAGCGCATGCAGCGCGGCTTCGTTTGCGATGCCGAAGCGCGGCAGCAGCATCCAGTACCCGGCCACGCCGAGCAGCCCCAGACCGACGACCAGCATGCCGGTGATCGCGCCGCCGCGGAACGCGACATCCATCGCCGGACCGATGCCGCGCCGCGCGGCTTCCGCCGTGCGCACGTTGGCCTTCACCGACACATTCATGCCGATATAGCCCGCCGCACCCGACAGCACCGCGCCGAGCAGGAAGCCGATACCGGTGGCCCAGCCCAGAAACACACCGATCAGGACGAACAGCACCGCGCCGACGATCGAGATCGTCAGATATTGTCGATTGAGGTATGCGCGGGCGCCTTCCTGGATCGCGCCTGCGATCTCCTGCATCCGTGCGTTGCCGGCAGGTTGCCGGTTGATCCAGCTGGCGGAAATCACGCCGTAGAGAATCGCGATGGCGGCACAACCCAGCGCCAGCCATAAACCGTGTTGCTCGAGCATGGAAACCCCTCCCAGAGTCGGTATGCCAAGACGGACAGCGGTGGTGCGGTGATGCGCATCGACTATCGCACAGCGCGTGCGGGCCGGCATGCCGGCCCGGGGACCGGTGCTGCGGGGCACCAGGCGGGCAGGCGACTGCTGCACGGGGCGTGGTCGACGCCGGCGCAAGCGCGTCGCGTGGACGCATCTGTATCGCATCGACGGACCGGCAACGGCGGACACCTGGTGCTGCTTCGCGCGCGCAGGCGATCCGCTGCGGGGTGCACGGGGCGAGCGGTTCAGGCGCGCGTGTGCTGTCGATGCATCCGGATGCGCACTCCGCCGCCGATGAATGCGACGTGCGGGACGAGTCTGAATCGCGGGCCCCTCCATACGTGATCGGAGGGATGGAAAGGGGGCATTGATGCCGCCATGATGCATGGGTTCACGACTTTCCGACGCGCCCATGTCTTCTACGATTCTCGAGTTCCTGTCCGGTGGCCTGCTGCAGTTCGGCTGGCTCGCGATGCTCGTCTATCTGCTGGTGGCCACGCAGCTGACGATCTTCGCCGTCACCCTGTACCTGCATCGCAGCCAGGCGCATCGCGGCGTGGATTTCCATCCGGTGATCGCGCACTTCTTCCGCTTCTGGACGTGGCTCACCACGTCGATGATCACGCGCGAGTGGGTGGCGATCCATCGCAAGCACCACGCCAAGTGCGAGACCGAGGACGACCCGCACAGCCCGCGCTTCAAGGGCATCAAGACGGTGTTCTGGCAGGGCGTGGAGCTGTACCGCGAAGCGCGTGGCATGCGCGCCGACATCGAGCAGTACGGCAAGGGCGCGCCCAACGACTGGATCGAGCGCAAGCTCTATACGCCGTGGGCGACGTTCGGCCCGACCCTGCTGCTGTTCGTCAGCTTCGCGCTGTTCGGCTTCAAGGGTGTCGCGGTGTGGGCGATCCAGATGGCGTGGATTCCGTTCTGGGCGGCGGGCGTCGTCAACGGGCTCGGCCACTGGTGGGGTTACCGCAATTTCGAGACCACCGACACCGCGACCAATCTCACGCCGTGGGGTGTGTGGATCGGCGGTGAGGAGCTGCACAACAACCACCATGCGTTCCCGTCGTCTGCGAAGTTCGCGCTGCGCAAATGGGAATTCGACATCGGCTGGGCGGTCATCAAGGGGCTGGAATCGGTGCGTCTGGCGAAGGTGTTGCGCGTGGCGCCATCGCTCGACATCCGCCCCAACATCCACGTGCCCGACACCGACACCATGCGCGCCCTGCTCGCGCATCGCTTCCAGGCGATGACCGACTACCAGCGCAACGTACTCAAGCCGGCGCTGCGCGAGGAAGCGCAGGCGGCAGGTGCGCGGCTGCGCAAGCTGTTGCCGCGTCAGCTGCGCAAGGGTCTGGTCGACGACGGCCGCTGGTTGCAGCCCGATGCGCGTCAGGAGTTGCAGCAGTGGGTCGAACAGCGTCCGCGCATCCGCACGCTGGTCGAGCATCGCGCACGCCTGACGGCCCTGCTCGAAGCGCGTTCGCAGAACGCGAGCGAGGCGCTGCACAACCTGCAGGTCTGGTGCCGCGAAGCCGAGGCCAGTGGCATCCGCGCACTGCAGGAGTATTCGGCCCGGCTCAAGGGCTATTCGCTGCAGAGCGCGCACGCCTGAAGCCGCGCGCCATGTTCGCAAACCCACGGCGGCCGATGCGGCAACGGATCGGCTTCGTCGCTTGCGCGACGCTCGCGCTCGGCACCGCTGCGGGCGCCGGCGCGCAGGTCACGCGCACTTCCGAATATCTCGAACACATGGATACAGACGGCGATGGCCGCGTCGCGCTCGCCGAGTATCAGACGTGGATGCGTTACGGCTTCGACCGAATGGACCGCAACGGCGACGGCGTGCTGACCGCCGACGAGCTGCCAGGAGGCAAAGGCCAGCCGGTGACGCTGTCCCAGCACATGGCCAAGCTCGCGGCCACGTTCAACCGCCAGGACACCAACCGCGACGGCTATCTCGACGCGCGCGAACTCGCGGCGCCGCCGCAGAAGTAGGCTTCGGAACGACCGGCGCAGGGCCTGCACATGCGCGATATCCGCGCGGCGTCGACGTGGCCGGACCTCTGCGTTGCTATTGTCGGACTCTGATCGAGCCGATCCGTCTCATGGAGGAAGACATGCCACATCTCGTGCATCTGCGCCGCGCCGTCGGCTGGTGCCTGGTTGCGCTGCTCGCAACCGGTGTCCTGATAAATCTGGTCGGATTCTTCAGCCCGTTCTGGGGGCACCTGCGGCACCCGGGCGACCCCGCGCAGTCTCGCGCGCTGCTGGACGCCGTGGCGCCGTGGGCGGCCGCGCTGTCAGCGCTGTTCCTGCTGCCGGCCTGGCACGTGTCGCGCACGCTAGCGTCGCCACTTGCACGCTGTGTCGTGTTGGTGATGGGCGCACTGGTCGTGGTCGCGGACCTGGTATTTCTGTGGGCCTTCAACGGGATCGGCGATCCCATGGTCGCGCGGCTGGTGGCGAGCGTCGCAGCGGGCTATCCCTTCGTTGCGTTCATCGTGTTCATCTGGCTGCTCTGGCGTGGACTGCATGTCGCAGCGTCGTCGCAGGCCGAGCCCGACGCGATCTGATGGTCCGGCGGTATCTGGTTCGATCGAGATGCCTGCGTGTTTCGATCCAGCGCGTCACCGGTCGTGGTGCGAGACCTGCTTCGACCTGTGGCGTGCCCGTTCACCGCTGACGCTGGCTGAAGCGACCGTATCGCGCGCGTCGCCGTCTTCATGGACCTGTGCGGGGTCGTCGACCGACCGCAGGCAACCGGTGCGAGTCCCGGTCGCGTCGCGATCGCAGCGCTGATTCCCGCGGACGAAGGGAGTCGTCTGCCTGTCGGATTCCACCATCGCCAATGGCCGACGTGCCGGGCGGCTGGTCGCAACGCGTCGGGACGTGCCCCGCGGCGTCTTTCAGCCGATCTACGCGGTGTACTGCCGCAACCCGGGTGTCGCCTCGCGCTCAAAGGATTTTCCCGACCGTTGTCCCGGATCGGGTGACCCACTATTCGCGCCACGTTGCTCAGTCGTTGCAGGCCGCGCGCAGTACCGGATCGTTCGCATCGAGCGGCTGCCAGTTGGCATTCGCGAGCGTGCCATCGTCGGAGAACACCACCTGGTCGAGCAGGTCGGCGCGGCGGTGCCCGGTGCAGTCGAACATCGCGCCGAACTGCCGCGTGGGTTCCCAGCGACCGGCCAGCAGGATGTTGGTGAGCACCATGTCCGGATGGGCGGGATTGCGCCGGTCGAAGCGCTGGTCGATCGCGATCAGTCGATTGGTCAGCGGGACCACGTAGGTCCACGGGCGGTACCAGGAGCGGGTCTGGTTGGTCGAGGCGATCACGATGCCGTCGGGATACGTCGAGGTCGTGCGTTCGAGCCACGAATACTCGAGCCAGATCGCCATCGCCAGCATGCCTGCGCCGGCAGCGGCGGGCACCGTCCAGCCCGGCAGGCGTTTGCCGACGAGGAAGTTGAGCATCATGGCGATGCCGGCGAGCCCGAGGCCCCCGGAGATGATGGCAATGAATTCGAGCAGCATGGAAGACGGTTCCGGCAACGGGCGAAGGCGCCCACGATTATCGAACAGTCCCGGGCCGGGCACGCATCGCCCAGGCCCGGAAACGAAACGGCCCGCCCCGGGAGGGGCGGGCCGCGTCACCTCAGGATCGCATTGCGGTCAGTGATCGATCGCCGCGCCTGCACCGCGCGGAACGCGGATGTCCTCGACCATGTGCTCGATGTGCGCCGGCACCGGTGCGGTCATCTTCATCGTGATGTAGGCAGCGATGAAGTTCAGCAGCGCGCCGATCGCGCCGAAGCCCAGCGGCGAGATGCCGAACAGCCAGTTCTCGGGCGAGTCGGCCAGCATGTTCGTCCCCGGGATGAAGAACCAGCCCTTGTAGGTGAACAGGTACACGCTGGTGGACGCCAGGCCGACCACCATGCCCACGACGGCGCCGGTGGAGTTCATCTTCTTGGAGAAGATGCCCATCATGATCGCCGGGAACAGCGAGCTTGCCGCCAGTCCGAACGCGAACGCCACGGTCTGGGCCGCGAATCCGGGTGGATTCATGCCCAGCCACGTGGCCACCACGATCGCCACTGCCATCGAGACGCGTGCGGCCAGAAGCTCGCCCTTGTCGCTGATGTCCGGCTTGAACGTGCGCTTGATCAGGTCATGACTCACTGCCGACGAGATCGCCAGCAGCAGACCCGCCGCCGTCGACAGCGCCGCTGCCAGGCCACCGGCCGCGATCAGGGCGATCACCCAGCCCGGCAGGCCTGCGATCTCCGGATTGGCCAGCACCAGGATGTCCTGGTTGAAGGTGACCATCTCGTTGCCCTGCCAGCCACGCTCGGCCGCCACCGCTGCAAACTCGGGGCTGGCTTCGTTGTAGGACTGGATCATGCCGTCGCCGTTCTTGTCCTCGAACGCCAGCAGGCCGGTCTTCTCCCAGTTGTGCATCCAGTCCGGGCGCGCGTCATAGGCAAGCGACGGCGCCTGGGTGCCTTCGGGGTAGATCGTGGTCATGATGTTCAGACGCGCCATCGCACCCACGGCCGGGGCCACGGTGTAGAGCAGGGCGATGAACACCAGCGCCCAGCCTGCCGACTTGCGGGCATCGGACACCTTGGGCACGGTGAAGAAGCGGATGATCACGTGCGGCAGGCCCGCGGTGCCGATCATCAGCGACAGCGTGAACAACGTCATGTTGAGGGTGGAGTCGTGCAGGCCGGTGTAGTCGTTGAAGCCCAGGTCCACCAGGATCTGGTCGAGCCTGGCCAGCAGCGGCATGCCCGATTCGGTGTGGGTGGAGAACAGGCCCAGCTGCGGGATCGCGTTGCCGGTCAGCTGCATCGAGATGAACGCCGCCGGGATGGTGTAGGCGATGATCAGCACGATGTACTGCGCCACCTGGGTGTAGGTGATGCCCTTCATGCCGCCCAGCACGGCGTACACGAACACCACGCCCGATGCGATCAGCAGGCCGGTGTTGGTGTCGACCTCGAGGAAGCGCGAGAACGCCACGCCGGCGCCGGTCATCTGCCCGATCACGTAGGTGATCGAGATCATCAGCAGCGACGCCACCGCCACCAGGCGGGCCGTGCGGCTGTAGTACCGGTCGCCGATGAAGTCGGGCACGGTGAAGCGGCCGAACTTGCGCAGGTACGGTGCGAGCAGCATCGCCAACAGCACGTAGCCACCGGTCCAGCCCATCAGATAGGCGGAGTTGCCGTAGCCGACGAAGGCGATCAGGCCCGCCATCGAGATGAATGATGCGGCCGACATCCAGTCGGCGGCGATCGCCATGCCGTTGGTGACCGGGTGGACGCTTCGGCCGGCTGCGTAGAACTCGGATGTGGACGCGGCGCGTGCCCAGATCGCGATGCCGATGTAAACCAGGAACGAGCCGCCGACGAAGATGAGGTTGAGAGTGAACTGATCCATGGCGGCCCCTTATTTCTCGTCCACGTCGTACTCGCGATCGAGCCGGTTCATGTACCAGGTGTAGAAAACGATGATCGCGATGAAGGACAGGATCGAACCCTGCTGCGCGAACCAGAAGCCGAGATCCGTGCCCCCGATGCGGATGCCGCTGAGCAGCGGGCGCAGGAGGATGCCGAATCCGTACGACACCAGCGCCCAGATCCCCATGCAGATGAAGATGATCTTGAGGTTGGCCTTCCAGTAGTTACTTGCGGTCTTGTCTAGCATGTGCCGTCCCTCCTCGGTCGGGATGTGGAGCCGTCGGTTCGATGCGGTTGCGGTATTTCAGATGCAGGTGTCGTCGTGGACATGCGTCGCTTCCCCGGTGTGTCTGTAACGTCGACTGCGACTGTCTCCGGGCGCAGTGCCCGTGACATCGCCATGCGATGCGGCACGGATGACGCCGGCGATTGCCGGCGCCACGGGTCACGTCAGAACGTGTAGCGCGCCATCGTGTGCAGGCGCATCAGTTCGCCGTCGGCGCCGGATTCGAGCGTGCGCTCGCCCCAGATCGCCTCGACGCCGAAGTCCAGCCGGGGCACCGGCGACCAGATCATGTTCGCGTGCAGCGAATGCACCTTGCGGGTCACGCCCAGACCGGTGAAGCCGATGTTGTTGTCCCACTGGGACCGCGCGTAGAACAGGTTGCCGCGCACCTTCGGGTTGAACACCTGGCGCAGGCCGACGTAACCGGCCCAGCCACCGAGCGCATCGAGGTTGCCGGCCGAATCGACCATCGCGTCCTGCTGGATCGTGGCCAGACCGATGTAGCGGCCGATGCCGTCGCCGCCGCTGACCTGGTAGCGGATGTCGGTGCTGTCGCCGAGCTTGACCAGGCCGCTGACCGTCGCGCCGTAGCCGGTGTCGGTGCTCTCGGCGCCGGCCACGGGTTCGTACTTCAGCTGGCGCGCCATGCCGGCGAAGCTGACATGGCCCCAGTCGCCCTTGTGGGTGTAGCGGGCGATGACGTCCGGGATCGCGCTGTTGTCGCCGGCGATGACGCGCGCTGGCGCAGGGCCACCCGCACCACCGAAGGGCTGCACCGTGGTCTCCGGGCTCTCGACCGAGATCGCCCACGGGCCGCTGGTGTAGCGCAGCTGCGGCTGGCGCACGAACACCACCGCGTCGGTCGGGCCGACGAAGTCGACCGCGTCCAGCAGCGCGTTGGTGTCCATGAAGTTCGACCAGGTCTGGCCGACCAGCCAGTTGTTGTAGGTCAGGTAGGCGTGGCGCAGCGCTGCGCCGTAGGTGTTGGTCGCCGCCGAGTTGCCGAGCGCGCCGCCGAAGAAATCGAGCTCGACGCGCGCGCCGAGCTTGTCGCCCGAGTCCAGCACGGTGCTGGCGTCGAACCACAGGCGCGAGAACTTCAGATGGGCGTCGGAGTAGGTGTCCGGGCCGTCGCCGCCGACCGGAATCGCGCCGGGCACGTAGAAATCGCGGCCGGCGGTGTTCTTGGCGATGTCGCCGTCGGTGGTCTTGGTCACCATCGCATCGGTGCGGATCATGCCGCCCACCGTGAACGTCGAGCCCGAGGTCGGCACGATCGTCGTGCTCTGGATCGGCGCGGCGGCGCCGGTGCCAGCGGCCACGGCCGGCGCGACGGGCTGGGCCGCCTGCGCAGTCCGCACTTCGGTCACGACAGTTTCGGTCTGCTGCTGTTGCGTCACCAGCTGCTGCACCATGGCCTCGAGCTGCGCGACACGCGCTTCGAGTTCACGCTCCTTGGCGGTCTGCGCGAACGCGGCACCGGGCAGGGTGAGCGCGGCAAGTACGGCGGCGGCCAACAGGCGCGGACGTGCCCTGGTCATATGGTTCATCAGTTCCCCTCCCACGGGTCTACAGAAAAGCGGTCGTGCACACGGACGTCGACCGGCCCACACCGGAGACTGCACCCATGCGGGCCGCGCGCCCATTCGCCATTGGTCGATACTCCGCATCGCGGGTCTTGCGGTTAGACGAAGGTCTAGACGTCTCGGACGGCGGATCCGGCACACTGGTCGGACGCGTCTGAAGGAGGAGTCCCCATGTCCCATTCCGCAGAAACCTATCCGGCACCGGCCGGTTTCGCCGGTCCCGACACCATCACTGCCGAGGCCTACGCGCGCGACTACGCACGCTCGGTGCAGGACCCGGACGCCTTCTGGGGCGAGGCCGCCAAACGGCTCGACTGGTTCAAGCCGCCGACGAAGATCCGCAACGTCAGCTACGACCTGCAGGATTTCCGCATCCGCTGGTTCGAGGACGGCGAACTCAACGTCAGCGTCAACTGTATCGACCGTCATCTCGCCGGCAAGGGCGACAAGACCGCGCTGATCTGGGAAGCCGACGGGCCCGACACCGAGTCGCTGCACATCAGCTACAACGATCTCCATGCGCGCGTCTGCAAACTCGCCAACGCGCTGCGCAACCTCGGCGTGGGCAAGGGCGACCGGGTCACCATCTACCTGCCGATGATCGTCGAGGCGGCCGTGGCCATGCTCGCCTGCGCGCGCATCGGCGCGGTGCACTGTGTGGTCTTCGGCGGCTTCTCGCCGAACTCGATCGCCGACCGCGTCGCCGATTGCGGCAGCAAACTGATCATCACCGCCGACGAAGGCCTGCGCGGCGGCAAGAAGGTGCCGCTGAAGGCGAACGTGGACGCGGCGCTGAAGCTGCCCGGCACCAATACCGTGGAAACCGTACTGGTGGTCCGCCACACCAGCGGCGCGGTCGACATGCAGATGCCGCGCGACCGCTGGTACGACGCCGTCGTCGACGACCAGCCCGCCACCTGCGAACCCGAGCGCATGAACGCGGAAGATCCGCTGTTCATCCTCTACACCTCCGGCTCGACCGGCAAGCCGAAGGGCGTGCTGCACACGACCGGCGGCTACCTGCTGTTCGCCAGCTACACCCACGAGGCGATCTTCGATCTGCGCGACAGTGACGTGTACTGGTGCACCGCCGATGTCGGCTGGGTCACCGGCCACAGCTACATCGTCTACGGCCCGCTGGCGAACGCGGCGACCTCGCTGATCTTCGAAGGCGTGCCGAACTATCCCGACGCCTCGCGCTTCTGGCAGGTCATCGACAAGCACCAGGTGACGATCTTCTACACCGCGCCCACTGCGATCCGCGCGCTGATGCGCGAGGGCGAGGCGCTGGTCAAGTCGACCTCGCGCAGCTCGCTGCGGCTGCTCGGCAGCGTCGGCGAGCCGATCAATCCCGAAGCCTGGCGCTGGTATTACGAGGTGGTCGGCGATTCGCGTTGCCCGATCGTCGACACGTGGTGGCAGACCGAGACCGGGGGCATCCTGATCTCGCCGCTGCCCGGCGCGATCGACGCCAAGCCGGGTTCCGCGACCAAGCCGTTCTTCGGTGTGCAGCCGGCGCTGGTCGATGCGAACGGCGCCGTGCTCGAAGGCGCGGCCGAGGGCAATCTGGTCATCACCGATTCCTGGCCCGGCCAGATGCGCAGTGTCTACGGCGACCACCAGCGTTTCATCGACACGTATTTCAAGGCGTATCCCGGCAGCTACTTCACCGGCGACGGCTGCCGCCGCGACGAGGACGGCTACTACTGGATCACCGGCCGCGTCGACGACGTCATCAACGTCAGCGGCCACCGCATCGGCACGGCGGAGCTGGAGAGCGCGCTGGTGCTGCATCCCAAGGTCGCCGAGGCCGCGGTCGTCGGGTTTCCGCATGACATCAAGGGCCAAGGCATCTACGCCTATGTCACCCTCAAGGACGGCGTGGAGTACAGCGAAGAGCTGCGCAAGGAACTGATCAAGCACGTGCGCAGCGAGATCGGCCCGACCGCATCGCCGGATCACATCCAGTGGGCGCCGGGCCTGCCGAAGACGCGCTCGGGCAAGATCATGCGCCGCATCCTGCGCAAGATCGCCGAGAACGCGCCCGACCAGCTCGGCGACACCAGTACGCTGGCGGATCCGTCGGTCGTCGACTCACTGGTCAAGGAGCGGTACATCCCGCAGGGATGACTCTGGAGCGGCAACGCGCCGGGTCCATCGGACATACGCAACGCTGTCCTGCGCGACGCCGAACCGACCGCTGGCGTGGCGTGGCATCCGCTGCATGCCGTGTCCGGCGTCCGACACACCCATACACCCACGCCGCATCATCGACGAGGGACGCATTCCATCTTCCAAGGCATCACCCGCGCCAATGACCACCCTGCTGATCGCCGACGACCACCCGCTGTTCCGCGAGGCCCTGCGCGGCGCGATTTCACGCGCCGTGCCGAACGCGCGCCTGCGTGAGGCGCACAACGTGGATGCGCTCTACGCGATGGTCGAATCGGAGCCCGATGCCGACCTGTTGATGCTCGACCTCAACATGCCCGGCGTGCACGGCTTCAGCGCGCTGGTGCACCTGCGTGCGCAGTTCCCGCAATTGCCGGTGCTGATGGTGTCCGCGCGCGAGGAGCCGGCCGTCATGCGTCGCGCGCTTGATCACGGCGCATCGGGCTTTGTGCCCAAATCCGCCGATGCCGAAACGCTGGCCCGCGCCGTCGCGCAGGTCCTGGATGGCGACCGTTTCATACCGGAAGCGGCTGCGTCCGCCGCCGGCGTCTCACCCGGCGAACACGACGTCGCCGCGCGCCTGCGCGATCTCACCCCGCAGCAGTTCCGCGTGCTGCAGATGCTCGGCGACGGCATGCTCAACAAGCAGATCGCCTACGAACTGGGCGTGTCGGAAGCGACCGTCAAGGCGCACATGACCGCTGTGTTGCGCAAGCTGGGCGCATCGAACCGCACGCAGGCGGTGTTGATCGCCGGCAAGCTCGCGGTGGATCCGGACCCGGACGAGATTCCCGCCGACGCGCGCTGAGTGAAGCGGCGCGCCGTGCGCCGCGCACCGTCTCGACTTCTTTGATCCAGCCCTTCTCACTTCGGGAGAAGGTGCCCGGAGGGCGGATGAGGTTGCTTTTCCGCCAGATCGCTGAGCGCAGCCCTCAGCCGACGCGCCGCGCGTATCGACCCCGGATCAGATCCGGGGCAGGCTCTCTCCCGGAGGGAGAAGTGCTCAGTACGCGATCTGAAGGTGGATCACGCGATCACGACTGGCTTCCAGCCGAGTCTCGACTTCTTTGATCCAGCCCTTCTCCCCTCGGGAGAAGGTGCCCGGAGGGCGGATGAGGGTTCTTTTCCGCCAGATCGCTGAGCGCTGCCCTCACCCGACGCGCTGCGCGCATCGACCCTGGATCAGGTCCGGGGCAGGCTCCCTCCCAGAGGGAGAGGTGCTCACTTCACAGCGTCCGATACGCCCGCGGCAAACCACCCTCACTCGCCGGCGTCGCCGGACGCAGATAACGATCCCGCAGCTCCGTCTGCCGCGAGCGCATTTCGATCGCACGGCCGTCGAACCACACCTGGTCGGCGGTGCTGGTGACATCGAGCGGATCGCCCGACCACAGCACCAGATCGGCGGTGCGGCCGACCGCGATCGTGCCGATGGACTCGCCGACACCGAACGTCTCCGCCGGCACGCGCGTCAGGCCGGCGAGGCCCGCGTCCCACGGCAGGCCGTGCGCGACGGCATTGCCGGCGAGCTGGCGCAGCTTGCGTGCGTTGTGCGAAGCATCGCTTGCCTGGGCGAAGCCGACGCGCACGCCGGCCGCCTGCAGGCGTGCAGCGTTCTCGAGTGTCGCGCCGATCTGGTCGAAGTCCGACGGCAGGTTCACCAGCGGATCGACGAACACCGGCACGTCCGCGGCCGCGAGTTCCGATGCGACACGCCAGCCTTCGGCGCCGCCGCGGATCGCGATGCGCAGGCCGTGACGCTTCGACCAGCGCAACAGCTGACGGATGTCGGCGGCGCGATTCACGCCGACGACGATCGTGCCGCGGCCATCCAGATACGGCGCCAGTGCACGCTTGCCGGCCGGGGTCAGCGCAGCGACGTGCGAGTCGGCCGGCAGGCGGCCGCGCGCTTCGTCGATCAGCTGGTCGAGCAGCATCCACTGCGCCGCACGCGAGGACCCGCTTTGCTCCGCACCATCGGCGCCGAGCGAGAGATATAGCACCTTCGGGCCGGCTGGATCGACGCTGCCGTCCAGACGCATCACCGCCCCTTGGCCGCCGATGATCGAACTCGCGCTGCCGGCCGAGATCAGCGTGAAGCCGATCCCTTCCACACGCGCCACCGGAATGACGATCGAATCGGGATTGAAGGCCAGCGTGACGTCGAACTCGGGACGCACGGCCATGTCGCTGGCCTCGCCGAGCGACAGGCGATCGTCGCGCGTGCCGCGTTCGCCGGACACTTCCTCGATGCCGATACCGGTCACGCCGCCGAACAGCGTCGGCGTCAGCGGACGGCCGTTGGCCTCGATCACCTGTGCATCGCCTGCGGACAGGCCTGTGCCGATCGCGGCCACGCGGCCATTGCGCACGAGTACGTCGGTGTTCTGCAGCGAACCCTGGGCGCCGGCGGTGTGCACAGTCGCGCCGCGGATCAGCACCGACTGCGCGGCGGCGGGCAGGGTCGCGGCCAGCAATGCGCCCACGATCATCAGGCGCGTCATCGCGCGGGGCAGACGACGGCTCATCGGGCACCTCCATTGGCCGCGGCGCCCTGGCCGAGCATGAAATCCGACACCGGCTGACGCGCGGGATCGAAGCGGTCGTACACATGCGCACCGTCGATCCACACCTGTTCAGCCAGCGCGTAGACGGTGAACGGATTGCCGTTCCACAGCACCGCGTCGCCCATCTTGCCGGCGGTCAGCGTGCCGGTCTGCTCGAGCACGCCGAGCGACTTCGCCGCGTTCTCGGTCAGCCAGCGGATCGCGTGTTCGGGTGTGATCTCGATACCGGCGCGGCGCGCGCTGGCCATGACCTTGGCCGCTTCCTGGTTGAGGCGCTGGATGCCTTCGTCGGAATCGGAATGCACGATCGCGCAGCCACCCGGCGCGCGGTCGACGATGGCGATGTTCTCCTGGATGCCGTCGAAGGCTTCCATCTTGAAGCCCCACCAGTCGGCCCAGAGCGCGCCGCAGACACCTTCCGCGCCCAGACGGTCGGCGATCTTGTAGGCCTCCACGCCGTGATGGAACGCGGTGACCTTGAAGTCGAATTCCTTGGCGAGATCCAGCATCTGCGCCATCTCGTCTGCGCGGTAGCAGTGGATGTGCACGAGGATGTCGCCGTCCATCGCGCCGGCCATCGTCTCGACTTTGAGATCGCGCTTGCCGGGCGAATCGCCAGCCTGCTTGGTACGGTACTCGGCCGCATCGATCAGCGCCGCGCGATAGCCGGCGACGTTGCCCATGCGTGTCGCCGGGCCGCCTTTCTGGCCGTAGACGCGCTTGGGGTTCTCGCCGCAGGCCATCTTCAGGCCGTAGGGCGCGCCGGGAAACTTCATGTCGGTGACGGTGGTCGCCGCGATGTTCTTCAGGGTCACGCCGCGGCCGCCGATCAGGTTTGCCGAACCGGGCAGGATCTGCAGCGAGGTGATGCCGCCGGCGAGCGCCGCGCCGAAGCCCGGGTCCTGCGGCCACACCGAATGCTCGGCCCAGACCTGCGCGGTGTTGGGCGCGGTCATCTCGTTGCCGTCGCTGTGCGCGCTGGCCCCCGGGCTCGGATACACGCCCAGATGCGAGTGCACGTCGATGATGCCCGGCGTCACCCACTTGCCGGTGCCGTCGACGCGCTGCGCGTTCGCGGGCGCGTCGAGACCGGTGCCGACCGCCGCGATGCGGCCGTCCTGCAGCAGCACGTCCGCGCCTTCGAGACGCTGCCCGTCGCCGATCAGCACGGTGGCATTGGTGATCAGCACGGGCGCCGATGCGATCGGCGAATAGGTGCTGGCGTAGGCGTTCGCGCCAACGTGCGAGACGTCGGACTTCGCGGCGGACGTGCCGGAGGTGGACGTGGTGGCGCAGCCACCGAAGAGCGCGACCGCGAGCGCGGCAGACAACAGGCGGGACATCGATGACTCCCCGAAAACGTGTGGACGGATGGATTTCCCCGGCACGACGGCGAGGCGGCGTGCGACAGCGACCGAGTGTACCTGCGGCCGCCGACCGTGCGCCGCAAGCCGTGGTGCGCTGCGTGGAGCGCCGCGGGCCCCATGCGAGAATGGCCGCGTACACGGAGAAGAAGACGATGAAAGAAAAAGAACAGATCGTCGAGAACTGGCTGCCGCGCTACACCGGCGTGCCGCTGGACCAGTTCGGCGAACACATCCTGCTGACCAATTTCAGCGGCTACCTGCATCATTTCGCCCGTCTCACCGGCGCCGAAGTCGTCGGCCTCGACCGGCCGATGCCCAGCGCCACAGCCGACGGCATCACGATGATCAACTTCGGCATGGGCAGCCCCAATGCCGCGACGATGATGGACCTGCTGTCGGCGATCATGCCCAAGGCCGTGCTGTTCCTCGGCAAGTGCGGCGGCCTCAAGCGCAAGAACCAGCTCGGCGATCTGGTGCTGCCGATCGCGGCGATCCGCGGCGAGGGCACCAGCAGCGATTACCTGCTGCCCGAAGTGCCGGCATTGCCCGCATTCGCGCTGCAGCGTGCGGTCTCCACGATGATCCGCGACCTCGGCCACGACTACTGGACCGGCACCGTCTACACGACCAACCGCCGCGTCTGGGAACACGACGCCGCGTTCAAGGAACGCCTGCGCGCGATGCGCTGCATGGCGATCGACATGGAAACCGCGACGATCTTCGCCGCCGGTTTCGCGAACCGTATTCCGGCCGGCGCGCTGCTGCTGGTCAGTGACCAGCCGATGATTCCAGAAGGCGTCAAGACCGAAGCGTCCGATGCGCTGGTGAGCGCGGACTTCGTCGAGCGGCACATCAACATCGGCATCGAGGCGCTGAAGCTGATCCGCCGGCATGGCAAGTCGGTCAGGCATTTGCGCTTCGACGAATAGCGCTCCGGAACGTCGTTCCTCCCGCTGCGAGCGCTGGGCTCTGAACACCTCTCCCTCCGGGAGAGAGCCTGCCCCGGACCTGATCCGGGGTCGACGCGCAAAGCGCGTCGGGTGAGGGTCGGTAGTGAGGGACTGCAAAAAGCACCCTCACCCCAACCCCTCTCCCGGAGGGAGAGGGGCTCATGCTTTCAAAGCACCATCAGCACCTCTCCCTCCGGGAGAGGTCGAAACGGCGAAGCCGCTTCGGGTGAGGACTGGTAGTGATGCGCGTCGAAAAGCGCCCTCACCCCAGTCCCTCTCCCACAGGGAGAAGGGCTCAAGCTTTCAAAGCATCATCAGCACCTCTCCCTCCGGGAGAGGTCGAAACGGCGAAGCCGTTTCGGGTGAGGGCAGGTAGTGAGGCACATCGAAGGCACCCTCACTTCAACCGCTCTTCCAAAGTGAGAGGCGCTCGAAACAATGATCGAAAGCGCGCCCACAAAAAAAGCCCGGCGTCCGCCGGGCTTTTCATTCCAACACTGCGCCGACTCAGTTCGCAGCAGGGCGCTTCACCACGTAGATCAGGCCATCCGCATGCGCCTGGACCAGATCCGCCTTGGCGATCTGGATCTGCTCGCTCTCGTCGAACTCGATCGTCGAAAGATCACCCTTGAGAACGCTCTGGGGCATGGACTTCTCGGCCGAAGCCGAGTTCTCGGTGATCACCACCACCCCTGCGGCATCGACGGACACCACCTTCATCAGGCCGTAGGCCGGATCGATCGGCTTCTCATCCTCGTCGGTGAACTCGTAGTCGGAGAATTCACTGAGCTGGGCGGCATAGAGGTCGCCGACGGCCGGCGCCTCGAGCAGCGCCTTGTCGGCGTCTCCACGCTGGCAGGCGGCCAGCAGCATCACGCCGGCCAGAACAAGCAGGGCAGGCAGCAGGCGGATCGTGCGACGCGTCATGGAGCGCTCCGATGGATGAGGATGGGCAGGCGCGCCGAGTATAGGGCGGCGTCGAGATGCGGCGACACGTGCGTGCAAGGGGCGCGAGGCCACGCTAGTCTGCCGCCATGGACACGATCACCCCCGAAGATGTCGTCGCGTTCTGGCGCGACGCCGGCATGCAGAAATGGTTCCAGGGCGGCGACGCCTTCGACCGCGAATGCGACGCACGCTTTCGCGAGACGCACTTCGCTGCGGGCCGTCGCGAGCTGGAACACTGGATCGATACCGCGGAAGGTGGCCTCGCGCTGCTGATCCTGCTCGACCAGATTCCGCGCAACATCTTCCGCGACAGCGGACATGCGTTCGCGACCGACGGCCTCGCGCTGCATTACGCGCAGCGCATGATCGACGCCGGCCATGACCGTAGTTTCGAAGCCGATCTGCGCGGCTTCGTCTATCTGCCGTTCGAGCATTCCGAAGACCTGGCCGACCAGCAACGCTCGGTCGAACTCTTCGCCGATGTCGACAACGACGCGTACCGCAAGTACGCCCAGGCGCACCTCGACGTCATCGAGCGCTTCGGCCGCTTCCCGCATCGCAACCGCGCGCTGGGCCGCGTCAACACGCCCGAAGAACAGGCCTGGCTCGACGCGGGCGGCGGCTTCTAGGGCTGCCCTGCTCATGCAGCAGCGCGCGACTGGCCTTCGTGCTGAAACGCATCGCGCGCAAACGCGTTCCCATCGCTACAGAAACGAATCGGCCAGCCGTGCGATGCCCTCGACGCTGCGCCGCCACACCGGTCGCCGCGTCCACGCATCCGCGTCCAGCATGTCCGACTCGCGCAGGTAGTCCTGTTCGATCTCGCGCAACCGGGCCACCACGCCGGCGTCGAAGCACAGCAGTCCCGCTTCGGCATTGAGCATGAAGCTGCGGATGTCGAGGTTGCTCGACCCGACCAGCGCGATGTCGTCGTCGATGCTCAGGTGCTTGGCATGCAGGAAGTGCGGCCGGTACAGCGCGATGCGCACGCCGGCCGCGAGCAGTTCGTCGTAGAAGCCTGCTTGCGCCCACGCGGTCAGGCGCTGGTTGTTGGTCGCCGACAGGATCAGCTGCACCGACACGCCCGACAGCGCGGCGACACGCAAGGCGCCCAGCGTCGCCTCGTCGGGCACGAAGTAGGGCGTCACCAGCACCGCGCGCCTGCGTGCACGCTGCACGAGTGCGATGAGCACGTCGCGCGCATTCTCGAACGGGTATGCCGGCCCGCTCGGCAGCAACTGCGCCGCCACGTGGCCGCTGGGTGCGATCGGCGGCGCATCGACTTCAAGCACCTCGCCGGTTTCGATGTACCAGTCGCTGGCGAACAGCGCCTGCAGCTGCGCGACCACCGGCCCGCGCACGCGCGCGACCACCTCGCGATTGGGATGGCCCGGCACGAATTCCGGATCGGCCAGGTTCTGCGAACCCGTCAGCGCGAGACGGCCATCGATGACGGCGATCTTGCGATGGTTGCGCAGGTCCATCCGCGCACTGCGCCGCAACGCGAGGCCTCCGGCCAATGTGGCCTGCACGCTGACGCCGGCGTCGCGCAGCGGGCGCTGGAACGCGCGCAGTCCGCGCTTGGCGCCCACTGCGTCGAGCAACAAGCGACATCGCACGCCGCGCCGGGCGGCACGTTCGAGTGCACCGGCGACCGCGCGGCCGGCGGTGTCGTTGCGCATCAGGTAATAGAGCAGGTGCACTTCGCGCGTTGCCGCGTCGATGTCGTCGACCAGACGCTGCAATGCGCCGGCGTAATCATCAAGCAGCTCGACCGCATTGCCATTGGTCGGCATGAAATCACCGAGCCGTTCCACCAGCCGCGCGGCATCCGCCTGCGCGGAGAACGTGTCCGCCGGGCACCAGCGCAGCGCGGTCAACGGCGCCTGCCGTTGCCGGATCAAGCGCGACGCCCGTGCCTGACGCTCACGCCGCAGCTTCGACAGCCACGGATGGCCGAGCAGCAGATAGGCCGGCAGCCCGAGCAGGGGCACGAAGCCGATCAGCAGCAACCAGCTGCGCGCGGCCGACGAGCGCGTGCGTGCGGGAATCCACAGGAGGGCCGCGATGCGGATCAACCAGTCGGCGACGAGGATCCACAGGCCGATGTGCAGGTCGTGATTCGACATGCGTTCGAGTGTGGCATGCGGGTGTGGCGGGGCACACGATTCGAAGCCCTCTGCCCGTGAAGGGCGCAATGCCCCGCAAGCGGGGGAGGGCTGGATGTGACGCCCGGTAACTCGAGCGCCGCGGTAGTGCTTATGAGCCCCTCTCCCTCAGGGAGAGGGGTTGGGATGAGGGGCGCGCGCTGTGCGCGCGTATGCCGTTGGCAAATCCCCGAATCCCGAAAACACAGAACCCGCCTCGCGGCGGGTTTCGAAGGGAGGCGCTGGATGACCAGCCATTCGGTTGTTGAACAGCGCGTCCCCCCTGACCAGACATCCGTCTGTTGAACGTCGCGGGGATGACCTTCCGGCAGCCACGCGCTCTGCGCTGGCTTGAAAAACACAAAACCCGCCTTGCGGCGGGTTCTGGGTTGAGGCTGGATCCCCGCCTGCGCGGGGATGACGCAACGTCAGCCGCGCTGAAGCGCGGGTCGCTGCATCACTTGATCTTGCCTTCCTTGTAGATCACGTGCTTCCGGACGACGGGGTCGTACTTCTTGAACTCCATCTTGCCGGGGGTGTTCTTCTTGTTCTTGTCCGTGGTGTAGAAATGCCCGGTGTTGGCCGAGGAAATCAGACGGATCTTGTCGCGCTTGCCTGCCATGTTCTAACTCCTCAGACCTTTTCGCCGCGGGCACGAAGCTCGGCGAGGACGACGTCGATGCCGTTCTTGTCGATGGTGCGCAGGGCCTTGGTGGATACACGCAGCTTGATCCAGCGGTTTTCGCTGGCAACCCAGAAACGACGCTCATGCAGGTTCGGCATGAAGCGGCGACGGGTCTTGTTCATGGCATGCGACACGTTGTTGCCATGCGTCGTACGCTTGCCAGTGACTTGGCAGACTCGGGACATTACGCACCTCGAAGTATTTGATATCGCCCTTAGCCAGGGAGATGGCGGCCCCGATGGCGTGGCCATCGCGCGGTACGGGAAGGAGTCTCGCTGCACCACTGCCGGGGAATCGCGCTTCCGGAAGGCAGGTCAGGCCATGTTTCCATGGGCTGGACGCAACGAGCCGGCCATTCTGCTGAAATTCCCCTTGCCGCGCAAGGCCTTGGCGCGGTCGGGCCGCGAATCGCCCTTGCAGGCGCGCTCGGGCGCGATCGACAGTGCAGGGAATCCCCCATCGCGCCCATGGGCGCGCCTGCCGGGGCGCGATGGAGCCCGCTAGCCCCGCTTGCGCGCCCGTGGCTTGGCCCGCGGCTTCGCGCCCACCGGCGGCGCGGTGTCCTTGCCGGTCAGCACGCCGGCATCCTGCAGGGTTTCCAGCCAGGACAGGGTGTCCACATAGGCCAGGAACTGGCGCAGGTACTCCGGCGACAGCCCACCCATCAGGGTCAGCGAGCGGTGGGCGAGGGCGGCCGAGTTGAGCGGTCCGGCGTCGGTCGGCACGTCGGCCAATGACTTGCGGACCTGGCTGCCGGTGCGCAGCGTCGACCACAGCGCGCGGAAGTCGTCGACCGCGGGCAACTCGGGATAGGCCGTGTTCGCCGACGAGTTTTCTGCGCGCGCGGTCATGTCGTCGACCAGGGTGCCCAGCACGCCGCGTGCCGGCGTGCCATCGATCGCCTCGCGCGACCCGCCTTCAAGATTGCGTGTGTACGCGTCGACCAAGGCGCCCAGCTTCGCATCGAGCGCGTGTCGCGCC
This sequence comes from Luteimonas sp. KH_071, assembly GCF_057838005.1. Taxonomy (NCBI): domain Bacteria; kingdom Pseudomonadati; phylum Pseudomonadota; class Gammaproteobacteria; order Lysobacterales; family Lysobacteraceae; genus Luteimonas; species Luteimonas sp. KH_071. Next base: position 371,176 of record NZ_CM174458.1, read on the forward strand.
TCACCGTCCCGCGCCGCCGCCAGCCGATGCAAGGCGGCGATGCGGTGGAAGCGCAGCGGATCCAGGCGATCGGCCCCGGTCGCACGCCACCCGTCGAGCACCGCTTCGATGTCGAGGCGATCAGCGGCCATCGGGATCGGCGGCGGCCTGCAGGCGCGGCACCGGCGCCATTTCCACACGGCGGTTCTGCGCGCGGCCTTCGGCGTCGTCGTTGGAACCCACCGGCTGCTGCGCGCCGAACGCGGCGGCGAACACCGATTCGGCCGGCACGCCCGCGGTGATGAGACCGCGGGTCACGTTCAACGCGCGCTGCGCCGAGAGCTCGAGGTTGTCGGAGAACCGGTTGCCGTCGCGCACCAGGCGGTCGTCGGTGAAGCCGCTGACCATCAGGATCTCGTCGCGCGACGCCAGGTACTCGGTTAGCGGCCCGGCCAGGCTCTGCAACAGCTCACGGCCTTCCGGCTGCAGCTGGTCGGAGGCGTCCGCGAACAGCACGCTGCCGCGGATGCCGATGCGGCCGTCGACCAGCGTGATGCGGCCGGCCGCCAATGGCGCCGCCAGGGCCTGCTCCAGCGTCTGCCGGCGCTGCTCTTCGGCCTCGCGCTGTGCGATCTCAGCGTCCAGCTTCATTTCCAGCTGCAGCTGCACGCCGATCACGCCGACCAGGATCAGCACGAACACACCCAGCAGCACCGACATCAGATCGCCGAACGCGGCCCAGATGGGCGCGGACGATTCGTAATCGTCTTCCAGCTCGACGCTCATGCGGACGCGGCGCGCGCTGCGCCGAGCTGCTGCAGGTCTTCGATGATCTGCTTCTGTGCCAGCACGCTGAGATCGACGACCTCACGCGCCTGCGCCACGTAGTACGCCAGCTGCTCGTCGCTGCGCGCCAGCGACTTCTCCAGCGCGTCCTCGATGCCCTGCAGGCGCGTCGCCAGCTGCTGGTTCGATTCGCCGAAGACCTCGACCGCCGCGCCAAACGCTTCACCGAGACTTGCGACTTCGGCAGCGCCGACGCTGAGCGTCGTCGCCACGCCGTCGAGCTTGCCGGTCTCAGCAATGATGTGATCGGTGAAGCGCGTGCCCACGCGTTCCAGCAGGTCCGCCGAGGTCGCGACCAGTGCATCGATCGCCGCGCGTTGTTCGGTCGAGGCGTGATTCACGGCGCTGAGCAGCGTGTCGAGCGTCGACAGCATCTGCGTGCGTTCTTCCAGCATCGCGGTGTCGCGGACCATGCTCTCCGACAGTGACTGGCGCAGTTCCGCGATGACCTCGGCGGCCGCGCGCGGCGCTTCGGATGCGGTCTCGACCAGGCGCGAGATCTCGGCGATGGTCTCGCTGGCATGCGCCTGTGTCTGCGCGCCGATGGTGTCGGCGGTGCGTGCGAGCGTGTCGCAGATCGCCTGCTGCTGACGCGAGGTTTCTGCGCCGGCCTGGGCCCAGTCCTCGCGCAGCGCGGCGCCCATCGCGGTGAGGCTGTCGGTCCACGCGGCGAGGCGCTGGGCGTCCTGCGCGGCGAGTGCGGTCTGCAGGTCGGCGTGCGAGCTGTCGACCTTCTGCAGCAGCGTGGCCGAGTGCGTTTCAAACGTCGCCGCGGCTGCAGCCAGCGCCTGCTGGTGCCGCGCGCTCATGGTTTCATTCGTTGCGGCCTGCTTCGCCAGCGCGTCGTTCCATGCGGCGCTGACGCTGCCGGCGGTCGCATCAAGACGCGTGGCGACACCGTCAACCAGTGCGGTCGCGCGCTGGTCAAACGTCTCGCCGATCCCATCCAGCGTCGCGCGCAGATCGGCGGTCAGCGTTTCGTGCGCAGCCTGCTGCGCGATCAATGCCTGCTGCCAGCGTTCGGCGACGCTTGCGGTGGACGCATCAAAGCCCGTGGTCAGCGCCTGCAACTGGCGGTCGACGGCGCCGGTCACGGTGTCGTGCAGCGCGGCGGTCTGCGCGGTCGTCGCATCGAGACGCGTGGTGATTTCGCCGAGCAGGCCGCTCGCGCGCTGGTCGAATGTCGAATTGAAGCCGTCGAGCGCGCCGCGCAGATCGCGCGCCAGGGTGTCGTTCGCCGCCTGCTGGCCGTCCACAGCCTGCTGCCAGCGCTCGGTCACGGCTGCGGTCGACGCATCGAAGCCGGTATTGAGTGCCTGCAGCTGCCGCTCCACCGCATCGGACACCGTCGCCTGCAGCGCTGCCGTCTCGCGGGCCAGCGCCGCCATCGTCGTCTCGAACACCGGCTGCAGTGCGGCCGTCGCGGCGCGCGCGCTCTCGGCCACGCTGGTCTGCAAAGCGCGTTCGACCGACGCGGCCAGCTGCGTGTAGACCGCTTCGGTGCGACCGTGGAACGCGTCCTGGCTGGCGGCATGACGTTCGCCGGTGGCAGCGTTTTGCTGCTCGATCGTCGCCATCATCGCGCCCAGCCGCTCGACCAGCGCCGGCATCACCTCGGTCTGCTGCTGCAGCAGACGCAGGGTTTCCTCGCGCTGGTGCGCCTGCGAATGTGCGCGCAGCGTCGTCGCCGCGGCCATATCCAGTAGCTGCACGACGTGCGCACGTTCGCGGCGCAGCAGTGCCGAGGCCAGGCCCAGCATCGCCGAGGCCGCGATGCCCGCGATCGACGTGCCGAACGCGACGCCCAGGCCCTGGATCGGCGCGGCCAGCGAATCGCGCATCGCCTGCAGATCGGTCGCGGTTTCCAGCGCCATGCCGGTGCCGCGCAGCATCACCGTCATGCCCAGCAGCGTGCCCAGCATGCCCAGCAGCACCAGCATGCCCACCAGGTACGGCGTGAGCGCCGGCACCGGCAGCGCGACGCGCTCGCCTTCGATGCGCAGACGCACCGCATTGCGCAGACCGGCATCCAGCCCACCCAGCCAGTCGCCCAGCGACGACGGCGGATCGCCCAATTGCGCGACGCCATCGGCCAGCGTTTTCGTCGCCTGCCGATAGCGCAGCAGCTCCAGACCACCGGCGAGATAGCAGGCGCCGATCAACAGCGAGACGGCGAGCGCCAGCGTGTTCGAGCCGACGTAGCCGATCGCGATCCAGCCGACCACGGCCAGGCCGAGGGCGAACACGAAGGCGGGGAGTAGGGCGGTAATGCGACTGCGTGAGGACATAAGGACTGCGTCAGTGGGTGCGAAGCGCTGCGAGCAGCCCCTCGACCGGTTGGAAACGGACATCCAGCTCGGCGATCAGTACGCCCTGCATGTCCTTGCGAAAACCATCGAGCCAGGCCACGGACGGATCCGTGGCCGATGTACCTGCGGCGGCCCGCAGCCGCTCGAAATGCGTTTCGAGCAATGCCGGCACCGCGCCGAGCAGCGCGTGCTCGCGTGGGCTCAGCGCGCCCTCCATCACCGCATCCACCTCGGCCAGCCGCGCCATGTCGGCCGAACGCTGTGCCAGCCGGTCGCGCAGATCGCCGCGCAACCTGCCCGTCGCGATCAGCATCGACCGCTGCAGCGCCAGATGCCGCTGGCGGAACGGCGCGAAGTCGATCGCGGCCTCGGGTGAGGTTTCTGCATCGTCGGACGCCTCGACTGCCTTCGGCTGGGGAGTGACCAGCTCCGGCGCTTCGGCAATCGATGCCAGCAACGTCGCGCGCGCTTTGGCGCAGACGGCGGCGTCATCACGATCAACGACTTGCGCGGCTTGTTCAGCCTCGGACGCCTTCGCATCCAGCACCTTCGACAGCACAACCGCCCGCGTCCAGTCGAGCCACTGGCTCAGACGCTCGGCCGGCGCCGGGCCGCCTTGCGGCAGCGTGTCGTCGGTCAGGCGGGCCAGCAGCCGGATGAAGGTCGGGCCGCGGAAGGCGGGGCGGAGCGGGGAATCCAAGGAAGGGGCGTGCAAAAGACGGCGATTTTACAGTGCCGAGCGCGTCGGCACTCATTGCCTCGCTAGGGCAGCGCGCACGCACGTCCGAAGGACGTCTAGGCTGGAAGCGATTGTCTCAAGTCATCGCTGTTGCCGCCCCGGTCAAAGGTCTCTCAACAGCCGCCACTAGTGGAATACGGGGGGGCGTCGGTTCTTCGAGACTTCCAGGCGGAGTCGCCATGTTGTTTCGATGAGGCGAAGACTTTGAGCGCAGGGGCAAGAGTTGATTCTGGCAGCTAGGCTACGCCTTGCAGCGGTCCGGCTGATCGTGGTCGGGTTCCACCGGCGCGTACGTTTTCGCATATCTCAACGCATCGCCCACCAAATCCGCCGGAAACCCGTTGCGCGCCAGCAGCTGGATCGCGTTGCGACGATCCGTGCGCCCGGCCCGCAACCGGTAGTCGAACCAGCCGTCGACATCCGGATCTTCCTGGAAGTAGTAGAGGTCGTACGGGCCGGTGACGTCGTCCTGCAGCTCGACGTCGTGTGTGGTCACCAGCACCTGCGCATTGCGACCGAGCCGTTCCAGCACGGCGCGGCCGGCGGCCAGTCGTTCGACGGTGTTGGTGCCGTTGAACAGCTCGTCGATCAGGAACAGCCGGCAGGTACCGCGGTCCGCGCATTCGATGAAGGTCTGGATCGCGGTCATCTCGGCGAAGTAGTGGCTCTTGCCGGATTCGACCGAATGTTCGCCGCGGATCACCGCCATGACGCTCGTATCCGGCAGCGTCGCCTCGCGGCCGAAGCAGAAGCCGAGCGTACGGCCGAGGATGAGGTTGATGCCGACCAGTTTGATGAAGGTGGTCTTGCCGGCCATGTTGGAGCCGGTGATCAGAGCCGAGCGCCCGTTGAGCCGGATCGAGTTCGCGACCGGTCGCTTCGTCAGCGGGTGTGTGACATCGACGAGGTCGAGCAGCGAGCCGTTCGCAACGACAGGCTCGCAGTGTTGCGGCCGTTGTTCGAGGAACGAGGCGACCGCGATGGCGGCATCCACCGCGCCCACGCTCTCGAAGGTCGCCGCAAGCTCGGTGCGCACCTGCCCGAAGCGGGTCACGGTGCGGCCGTAGGCCGCGAGCTCGAGCAGGCACAGCACGTTCAACCAGACCGCGACGACCTGCACCCATGGCGAGTACAGGATCGCGATCCAACCGAGCGAAGCACGGACCTTGCGCCGCAGTGGCGCTTCGGCACGCAGGCGGTCGAGTTGCGGCAAGGAGGATGCGCCGCTGCGAACCCGGGCCAGGCGGTCTGCGACACGCAGCAGTTGGCTGCAGCCTTTGAGCAGCTCGATGTCGCGGAACAGCGGCGCCGAGAGCCAGACGATCAGCAGGAGATTGACGCCGGCCGTGACCAGCAGCGCCCAGATCGGCAGCGGCGTTGCGACCACGAGCACCAAAACGGCGACACAGACGAGGCTCCACCACGGCAACAGGCGGTGGAGTGGGCCGACTTCGGGTGGCGCGCCGAAGATGAAGCGGGCCAGCTGCCAGTTCGATGCCGTGTCCAAACCTGCAAGCGCGAGTTGCAGGCGTTCGCGCAGTGGCGCATCGGCACGCAGCGTCTGGCAGCTGGCGTAGTGCGCGGCGGCCTGCGCCGCTTCGACGTAGCGCCGGAGCTGGCGGTAGAGATATTGGCTGCCGAGTGGACTCTCGGTCGTGTCCAGATCGGCGAACAGGCGCGGGAACTCGAGGTCGGTCCAGGTCTGGTCGTCCACGACGTCGACTGCCGACGCGTCGCGTGTCAAATCGAAACAGCGGCTGATGCCGCTGTGCGTCTTGTCGCCCGGCTTTCCCCACTTCGCACGCAGGTTCGCCAGTGCCTGGCGCCGTGGGAACAGGGCGTCGAGCAACGCGCGACCGCCATCCTTGAGCAGTTCGTAGATCGTCATGCACCAGACTGTACCGGCTTCGGACGACCGCGCGCGGCGGGTGTCTGGTCTGTGGGCCACGGCTGCCGCTATCGCGCCTGATGCCTTCGCGGCTTCTGGAACCGCCCGATAATCCGTCTGCTGCTGTCGTGTCTGCTGGTGCTGTGCGCCGCGCCGCTGCTGGCGCAGGAGCGCATCCTGTCCTACGACAGCGATCTGCAGCTCAATGCCGACGGCAGTCTGGACGTGACCGATCGCATCCGGGTACGCGCGGAAGGCGAGCAGATCCGCCGCGGCATCGATCGCGACTTTCCCGCGCATTACCGCGACCGCTATGGCAACCAGGTGGTGGTCGATTTCGAGATGCTGGGCCTCAGGCGCGATGGGCAGCCCGAACCGTTCTTTCTGGGAAACAAGTCGAACGGCGTGCGCATCAGCACCGGCAATGACGATTTTTCTGTCGGTGCCGGCGGAGTCCACCTACACGCTGCGCTAACCGCGCGGCACTGATCGCGCTGGCCGGCTTGATCGTGATGCTGGCATTCGGCCATTCCTGTTGCCGTCCGCGGTGGCGCTGCAGGTCGAAGACGCCTGGGCCAGGAAGTTCACTGCAGCGGTGGGCGCAACGGCGGCGAGCGCGCCGGCGTCGATCGGCTGGTACCACGCGAGCGGCGTCCATGGTGGCGCCGGGATCGGCGACATGGCCGGTTTCAGCAAGGCCATCGGCAGCGGGTTCACCGGACAGATTGCATCGTCCGCATCGCTGCCGGGGAGTTCGTCGGGAAGTGGAGGCGGTGGGTTTTCGGGCGGTGGGGGTGGAGGCGGCGGGCGTTAGGAAGCGGCGAGCGCCTCGTCTCCAGCCTCTCCCGCAGCGGGCGTGATCGGCGCGGCTACGCGCGCTTGAGCGCGTGCCGTTGCCAGTGCGCGGCCGGCTGCGGGCGGCCGAAATGGTAGCCCTGGCCATACAGGCAGCCCATGCGTTGCAGGTGCGTGGACTGGGCCTCGGTTTCGATGCCCTCGGCCAGCACATCCAGGCCAAGCGAATGCGACAGCGCGAGGATCGCGCCGATGATCACCGAGCTGCGTTGGGCCGCGTCGCTGCCGAGTGGATCGATGAAGGAGCGGTCGATCTTGATCATCTTCAGTGGAAACCGGTGCACATAGCTCAACGAGGAATAGCCGGTGCCGAAATCGTCGAGTGCGGCCTCGACGCCCGCAGCGCGCAGGCGCTCGAGAATCCGCGCAACCGCGTCCGGCTCGCCGAGCAGGGTGCCTTCGGTGACCTCGATGTGCAGCCGCGACGGCTCGAAGCCGGACGCCTCCACCATCGCCAGCAGACGCGTATCGAAATCCTCGTCCTCGAAGTGGCGCGGCGAGATGTTGAGCGTGATGAACTCGTCGTTGCGCACGAACCCGACCGCCGCCGCGCAGGCCAGGTGGTACATCTGCCAATCGATGGCTTCGATCAGGCCGCTCTCCTCGGCGACGCACAGGAACTCGCCCGGGGCAAGCAGACCGCGGGTCGGGTGCCGCCAGCGGATCAGGGCCTCGTAACCGACGATCTCGCCATCCTCCAGCCGCACCAGTGGCTGGAAAAACGGCTCGAACTCGTTGCGGATCAGCGCCGCGCGCAGTTCGTGTTCAAGCTCGAGTACATCCATCGCTGCGCGCTGCAGGGTTTCGTCGAACATGACGAAGCGCGCGCGGCCCGCACGCTTGGCGCGGTACAGCGCAACGTCCGCGTCGTGCAGTAGCGCGTCGATGTGCTGATAGCGCGCATCCCCGATGGCGATACCGATGCTGGTCGACCCCTGCAGCAGGCGACCGGCGATCTGCATCGGTTCGGCAAACAGGTCCAGCACGCGCTGGGCCACCTTGCAGGCGGCCCGGGGCCCGGACGTGTCTTCCAGCAGGATTGCGAACTCGTCGCCCGACAGGCGCGCCACGAGATCCGGCGCACGTACGCACGTCGCCAGGCGTCGCGCGACCTCCCGCAGGACATCGTCGCCGGCCAGGTGTCCCAGACTGTCGTTGAACAGCTTGAAGCGATCGACATCCAGATACAGCAGCGACACGCGGCGCGTCGGATTGTGCTGCAGCTGGACCAGCGCGGACGCCAGCCGATCGCGCAGATAGAGGCGGTTCGGCAGGCCGGTCAGCGGGTCATGCATGACCTGGTGCTTGAGCTGCGCCTCGACATGTTCGCGCACGGCGATCTGTTCGCTCAGTTCGCGCGTGCGGGCCTCCACGCGTGCCTCGAGCTCGGCATTGAGGGTTCGCAGTCTCTCGGCGGCGCGTCGCCGTTGCAGCGAGTTGGCGATCTGCGAGCTGACGAAGTTCAGCAGCTCGGCGTCGCCGGTGTCGTAGATCACGTCGGGCCGGTAGCTCTGCACCGCCACCAGGCCGATGATTTCGTCGTCGACGCACAGCGGCGCGCCGAGCCATGACAACGATTCTGCCCCCGTCGGACCAGCGCGCTCGAGTTCGCCGCACGCCACCAGCGCCTCGACATCGCGCGCGTCCGCCAGCAGCGGCTTTCCGTGGCGGATGATGTATTCGGACAGCCCACGCCTGAGCCGGCGCGGCTTGCGGCCGGCATCCTTGTCGTCGACCGAATACGGAAAGTGCAGATGGGTGCGTGTGTCGTCGAGCAGCGCGATGTAGAAGTTGTCGGTATTGATCAGTTCGCCGACCGTGTGGTGCACCTGCTGGTAGAAGCGGACGCTGTCGTCCTCATCGGAGGTCGCCAGCGCGGCTATGCGATAGAGCGCCGCCTGCAGATGCTCGGCGCGCAGGCGCTCGGTGACCTGCTGCTGCAGGTCCGCGTTGGCCACGGCGAGCTGGTGCGTGCGCTCGGCGACGTGGCGCTCAAGCGTTTCCTGGGATTGCTTGCGCTCGACCGCGTTGAGCACGTGTTCGGCGACGAACGCGAGCACCGCGCTGTCCGAAGCGCTGTAGGGCGCCACATCGTCGCGGTAGCTCTGCACCACCAGCGCACCGACCGCGAGGCCATCGCGCAGCATCGGCACGCCCAGCCAGTCGAGCGAGGGTGCTCCCCGCGCCTGCAGCGGCCCTGAGACCTGCGCGCGTAGGCGTTCCAGCGGCCCCCACAGCGGAATGCAGTCGTGAAGTACATACCAGGTGAGCCCGCGTTCGAGCTTCGCGATGGGCACATCCTCGGTCGGCGAATACTTCTCGTCGTTGTACGCATCGGCAAAATAGATGAAGCGGACCGACTGCCGGGTGTGGTCGAGCAGTGCGATGTAGAAGTTCTCGGCGTACATCAGCCCACCGATGATCCCGTGCAGGCCGCGCAGCAGGGTGGGCATGTCCCGATTGGAGCCGGCCATGTCGGCGATCGCGAACAACGCGTGCTGCAGCTTCTCCGCGTGGGCGAGCCGGGCGACAGCGCCGCGCAAGCGCTGGGCGGTCAGCAGCTCGGCCATGCGTTGCGCGATCGCATCGAGCCGTTCGGTGTCCAGCGCCTCGAGCCCCTCGCCGAGCAGTACCGCCGCACTGTCGCCGTCGTGACACAGCACGCGTGCGCCGGTGGGTGCCTGCCTGCAGCCGCGTCGGGTGTCGACCGCCAGCGTCGCCAGCGCGATGGCTGCGGCGGGGTCTCCAATCATCGCCCAGCACCGCGGCTCGTGCGGCCACTGGGACCAGGCCACCATCGCCACCGGCTGTGGGCTCATCGCCTGCAGCAGGCGCAACACCGGCTCGGGACCGGCTGCATCCAGCAGCGCACGCTCGAATGCCGGCAGGCTGCCGACAGGAGACGGATCGATCGGGGAGCGCTTGGAGGGAGCCTGGGTCACTTCGTCAGTCGGTGGCGGCGGGCGACCATCGGGACGCGCCTGGCGTGGCGTCAGTACCGATACACCCGAGGGCCTGTTATGAATCATCGGCCGACATAGGGGAAGACTTGAGTGCCCGTGGTGTTCGACGGCCGTCGTGCCAGGCCGGTCGCGTCTGCGGCTGGACCGTGCCATAAGTCCCGCCGATGACCACCGTCGCCGGCGGCGCTGCACGTCCGCACCCGCGTCATCGGCACTACACCGAGCGAGGCGACCAGCGCGGTCATCAGCACGGGCGCAGACGCCCGAGTACGCCTTCGACGCCAGGGGCTGTGGGCGCGCGATGCATCCGCGCAGCCTAGGTGGTGCAGGCGGCGTTACACAGTTCCAGCGGCCGCGCACGACGCAATGGATGTCCTGCGGCGGTGCAGTCCGCGACGAGCAGAGAACGATCGACGCGACCCGAGCGGGTTCAGACACGGCACTTTGCGGTGACCGCCGGACAGTCCGGGGGAGGACGCCCGGAGCGGCGTGTTGCGGACGATCCGCGTGCATTCGGTCTGCGGGGGCGCATTTCGCTGCGCGCCAACGTCGTGCGGCGCGCGTTATGGGCGCTGCGCGCGCAGCCGTTCCAGCACGCCGTCGAGGGCTTCGAGGTTGCCGTAATGGATCACCAGCCGACCCTTGTTGCCGCGGCCGTTGGCGATCGAGACGCGCGTACCCAGCGTTTCCGACAGTTCGTTCTCCAGCGAGACGATGTCGGCCTGCGGCCGCGCCTTGTTGCGTGCGACGGTGCGGGTATCGCCGCCCGGCACGCGGCCGGCGGCGAACTGTTGTGCGCGGTGTTCGACTTCGCGCACCGACCAGCCGTGTTCGACGGCGTCGCTGGCGAGCTTGCTCGCAAGGTCCGGCGACAGCGTCAGCAGGGCGCGGGCATGGCCCATTTCCAGTTGCTTGGATTCGACCAGGATGCGGATCGCCGGCGGCAGTTCCAGCAGACGCAGCAGGTTGGACACCGCAGCGCGCGAGCGGCCCACGGCCTCGGCGGCCTGCGCATGGGTGAGGTCGAATTCGTCGATCAGCCGCTGCAGCGCCTGCGCTTCTTCCAGCGGGTTGAGGTCTTCGCGCTGGATGTTCTCGATCAGCGCCATCGCGACGACCGTGCGGTCCTCGACGTTGCGCACGACCGCCGGCACTTCGGTGAGGCCGGCCTGCTTCGACGCGCGCCAGCGGCGTTCGCCGGCGATGATCTCGAAGGTGCGGTCGGGCCGCTCGCGCACGACCAGCGGCTGGATCACGCCCTGCGCCTTGATCGACTCGGCCAGCTCGGTGAGCTTGTCGGCGTCCCAGTGCTTGCGCGGCTGGTACTTGCCGGCGCTCAGCGCATCGATCGGCAGCACGCGCAGCGTGTCCTGCTCAGTCGCCTCCAGGCTCGGCGCCTCGGCGGCGGCCTTGGGGCCGAGCAGGGCTTCGAGGCCGCGGCCCAGACCGCGCTTCTTGGCGGGCGTCTTCGCAGCGGTCATGCCGGCGTCTCCATGGCAGTGGCGTCCTGAGTGCTGTTCTTTGCGTCGCGTTCGCGCTGGCGGCGGATCACTTCGCCGGCGAGACCGAGATAGGCGATCGCGCCGCGCGAACCCTTGTCGTACCCGACGATGCTCTGGCCGTGGCTGGGCGCTTCGGCCACGCGCACGTTGCGCGGCACGATGGTGCGGAACACCTTGTCGCCGAAATGATTCGTCAGCTCGCCCGACACGGCATTGGCGAGGTTGTTGCGCACGTCGAACATCGTCCGCAGCACGCCCTCGACCTCGAGCTTCGGGTTGAGGTTCTGCTTGATCGCATCGATCGTCTGCAGCAGCGCGGTCAGGCCCTCGAGTGCGTAGTACTCGCACTGCATCGGCACGAGCACCGAGTCGGCAGCCGTCAGCGCGTTGAGCGTCAGCAGCGACAGCGCCGGCGGACAGTCGATGAGGATGTAGTCGTAGCGCGGACGCAGCGGTTCGAGCGCGCGCTTGAGGCGCTGCTCGCGATCCTCGGCGCCCATCAGTTCGAGTTCGGCGGCGGTGAGATCGGTGTTGCCGGGAATCAGGTCGACCTCTTCCTCGGTCTGCACGATCGCATCGCCCGCTTCCACTTCGCCCAGCAGCACGTCGCAGGTCGAAACCGGCACCGCGCCCTTGTCGATGCCGCAGCCCATCGTCGCGTTGCCCTGCGAATCGAGGTCGACCAGCAACACACGGAGTGGCGTGCGCGCGAGCGCCGCGGCCAGGTTCACGGCCGTCGTCGTCTTTCCGACGCCGCCCTTCTGGTTGGCGATGGCGATGATGCGGGCCATGGGCTCCGTGCGAGGTTCAGGAAGGGAGCCGGCCACCGCGGGCGGCGGCCGGACCGGGGATTATGCCCCCCAAGCGTCGCTTGGGAACACCGGTGCGGACCTGCGACGGCGACGCGGTTGCAGCTGAACCGCCGATGCGCGGGCGGGCATCGGCGATGTCCTGCGTCTTGAGCGGGACAGATGTGCAGGCGGGCTCAGGCGCGCGCGACGACGACCAGATGCCGTTCGGCGTCCAGCCCGGGCACCTTCAGCGGCGTCACCGTGTCGAGCCGCCAGCCGGCCGGAAGCGCGGCGATCTCGTCGACGGGATCCACACCTTTCATCGCCAGCAGGCGTCCACCGTCGGTCTTCGGAAGATGGCCGCCGACGGCGAGGATGTCGGGCAGCGTGGCCAGCGCACGTGCGGTGATCGCGTCGAACGCGCCGGGCCTGTCGACGGCTTCGATGCGCGATTCGGCGACATCCGCATTGGTCAGTTTCAGCTGGCGCACGGCCTCGCGCAGGAAGCGCGCCTTCTTGCCGTTCGACTCCACCAGGGTGACGTGCAGACCGGGCAGCGCGATCGCCAGCGGAATGCCGGGCAGGCCGGGGCCGGTGCCGAGATCGGCAAGCGTCGCGAGACCGTCGACGTGCGGCACCATCGCCAGCGAATCGAGCAGATGACGCACCACCATCTCGCGCGGATCGCGCACAGCGGTGAGGTTGTAGGTCTTGTTCCAGCGGACAAGCAGCGCGAGATAGGCGAGCAGCGGATCGGCCAGCGTCGGCGCGAGGCCCAGCGTGCGCAATCCGGCTTCGAGTTCGGCGCGCAGCGCGGTGTCGTCGGAAAGTTCCATGGGGGCATTGTAGAAGCTGGTGGGGCGGCGAGGGCTGTGGATCGCGAGGGCTGGCAGTGATGCGTCAGTGCCGCAGATCAAGGATTCGAGCAGTTCAAAGACCGCGCCCCCGCTCAATCCACCCGCCGCCACGCCACCGTCGCCAGATACCCCGGCAGCGGCGCGAACGCATGCAGATGCCAATCCCCCGGCGTGCCCAGCGCCGGATCGCAGGCGACCAGCGCCCAGCCCTCTTCGTGCGCGGCGAACTCCAGTCGATCGAGCCCGAACGACAGGCCGTGTCCATGTGCTTTGAGCACCGCTTCCTTCGCGCACCACAACTGCACGAATGCAGCTTCAGCGGCCCCGGGCGCGCGCTTCGCCAACGCCGTCGCCTCGCCCGCAGCGAAAAAGCGCTGCGCCAGCGCCATCGCCTGCGGCCGCGGCCGCATCCATTCGATGTCCACACCGACGGCCACGCCGTCGCCGAGCGCGACCAGCAGCGCATCGCCGCTGTGGCTCCAGTTGATATCGAGACCGGGCTTGCCGGGCACCTGCAATCGCGGACGGCCGCGGGCGTCGCGTGCAAGGGCGATCTCGGCGTCGGGTCGACCGAGCGTCCCGGTCAGCCAGGGGCGCACCAGCAATTCGGCGGACTGGCCGCGGTGGTAGTCCCGCCACGCGACGCGCACCGGCCCGTCGGCCAGACTCATGGTTTCGCTGAACATCCCTCGCTGAACATCCGGTTTTGGCATCCCGCAGTCCGTCCAGCGTAAGCTAAAACCGCTGTTCCGCGGGCCGGACACGGCGTACGGAACATCTTCATGGAGTGGCAACACGATGTCGGCAGTGGGTGTGGAACAGGGTGCGGTGCGCATCGAAGGCCTGCAGGGCGCAGGCGAAAGCCGACCGATGGTCGATGGTGGTCCAACGCGCGTGGTCGCGTTCGGCGCCGACGGCGTGGTGACGGCGCAGACCTTTCTCGGCCACGTGCGCGGTGTCGCCGCTTTGTTGCCGGACGCACCGTTCGCATTGAATCTCTGCGAAGACCGCTACCGCTTTCTCGTCGCGTTCTGCGCGGTCGCGCTGCGCGGCCAGACCACGCTGCTGCCGCCTGCGCGTACGCGCGGTGCGATCGACGACGTGCGTGCGCGCCATCCGCACAGCTATTGCATCGGCGATCGCGACGATTGCGGCTGCGATGCCGTGCACACGCCCGCGCCACCGCACTACGTGCGTCTGCCCGACGCGCTGCCGACGCGCGATGGCGATGTGCCGCAGATCGCGCTGGCCGCGCTGGTCGCGATCGGGTTCACCTCGGGCAGCACCGGCGTGCCCGGCGCCAATCCCAAGACCTGGGGGACCTTCCACACCGGCACGTTGCAGAACCTCGCCGCGCTCGCCGATCTGCATGGCGAGGCGACGCTGCCGGTCGTCGCCACGGTGCCGCCGCAGCATATGTACGGCATGGAGTTGTCGGTGTTGCTGCCGTTGCTCGGCAACGTCGCCGTGCACGGTGCGCGGCCGTTTTTTCCCGAAGACATCGCCACCGCGTTGCGTGACGCGCCGCGCCCGCCGCTGCTGGTCACAACGCCCGTCCATCTGCGCTCACTGGTCGAATCCGGCGTCGTGCTGCCGCCACTCGCCGCGATCGCCACCGCGACTGCGCCGTTGTCGCAGGCGCTCGCGGCGGAGGCCGAAGCGCGTTTCGGCTGCGAAGTGCGCGAACTGTTCGGCTCCACCGAGACCTGCATCTTCGCGCGCCGCCGTACCGCCCGCGAACGGGCCTGGACACCGTTTGCCGGCGTGCGCCTGCAGCCGGTGCCCGACGGCACGCTCGTGCACGCCCCGCATCTGCCCGAGCCTCGGCTCTTGGCCGACATCGTCGAACTCGACGCCGAGGGCCGCTTCGAACTGCGTGGCCGCCAGGCCGACATGATCGAGATCGCGGGTAAGCGCGCCTCGCTCGCTGACCTCACCCGTCGCCTGCTCGCCATCGACGGCGTGCGCGACGGCGTGATCTGCCAGTGCGATGCGCCAGGTGCCACCGGCGTGCGTCGGATCTTCGCCGCCGTCGTCGCGGATCCGGCGCTCGACGATGCCGCGCTGCTGGACGCGCTGCGCGCGGATGTCGATCCGGTGTTCCTGCCGCGCCGTATCCGCCGTCTGGACGCGCTGCCCCGCAACGAGACCGGCAAATTGCCGCGCGCCGCGCTGGAGGCGCTGTTCGACGCCGATCCACCTGAATCCTGACGCATTCATCACGGGACGGAGTGGATGCTTGCGCCGCACTTCGGGCCGGTACGTGCCCACTCTCTCTGATCTTCACGTTCCGCACTGGAGTACGTCCATGAATTTCCTCATCTACATCATCGTCGGCGGCATCGCGGGCTGGTTGGCCAGCATCCTGATGCGCACCAACGGTCAGCAGGGCATCCTGCTCAATATCGTCGTCGGCATCATCGGCGGTTTCATCGGTGGCTGGCTGCTGCCGATGCTGGGCGTGTCGTTCGGCGCAGGCTGGATCGGCTTCCTGCTGACCGCGCTGATCGGCGCGATCATCCTGCTGGCGATCGTCAACCTGATCCGGCGCGGCAGCGCACGCTGATCGCGCACGCGGTACCCGAAAAGGCCCGGCATTGCCGGGCCTTTTCTTTTGGAGATGCCGCAAACCAACAGCGGTAGGGCCGGGCGCCGGCGCGACGTTCGCGGCGGCGCCGTGTGGCGCGTCAGCCCGAGAGGGTGACCCACGCGGGCGCGTGGTCGCTGGGCCGCTCCCACGTGCGCGGTTCCCGATCGATGCCCGAAGCGACCGCGTGATCGCGCAGCGCATCCGAGACCAGGGTCAGGTCGATCCGCAATCCGAGATCGCGGCGGAAGCCCGCCTGCCGGTAATCCCACCAGCTGAAGACACCCGCGTCGTCGTGGTGCAGGCGGAACGCGTCGTGCAGACCGAGCCCGAGCAGGCCGCGCAGGGCCTCGCGTTCGGCGGTCGAGGTCAGGATGTGGGTGTCGTTCCAGACCGCGGGGTCGTGCACGTCGCGGTCGTCGGGGGCGATGTTGAAGTCGCCGAGGACCACCAGTTTCGGATGGGCAGCGCGTTCGCGTTCGACCCAGGCATGCACGGCGGCGAGCCAGCGCAGCTTGTAGGCGTACTTGTCGGTGCCCACGTCCTGGCCGTTCACGACATAGAGGTTGATCACGCGTACGCCGTCGACGGTCGCGGCGATCACGCGCTTCTGTTCGTCCTCGAAACCGGGAATGCCGATCTGCACGTCGTCGAGCGAACGGTCCTTCGCGAGCAGCGCGACGCCGTTGTAGGTCTTCTGTCCCGCGAACACGCTGCGGTAACCGAGCGCGGCGAGCGCCGAATCCGGGAACTTCGCATCCTCGAGCTTCGTCTCCTGGATGCCGACCACGTCCGGCTGCGCATCGCGCAACCACTGTTCGAGATGCGGCAGGCGCACGTTGAGCGAATTGACGTTCCAGCTGGCGATCTTCATCGGCGCGGTTCGCGTTCCGGTGTGGCCGGCGATTGTACGCGGGCCGTTGCAGCCGGGCGCCCACATCCCGTGTGCACACGCAGTGCGCGACGCTGTACGGCCACGCGAACCGAGCGACGCCCGATGCGATTCCCGACGATTCCGCTGGCGGCCACGCTGCTGGCCCTGACGACGGCCGCTGCGGCCTCGTCTGCCGATGACGGCGCGCTGCTGGTGCGCAACGGCCACGTGCTGACGATGGATCCCGAGGTCGGCGACCTGCCGCGCGCCGACGTGCTGGTGCAGGGCGGTCGCATCGTCGCGGTTGGTCCGGATCTCGATCCGGGCGATGCGCGCGTGATCGATGCCGCGGGCGCCTACGTGCTGCCCGGGTTCGTCGACACCCACTCGCATCTGTACACGACGACGATGCGCGGCCAGTTCCGCAACGCCGACGGTGCCTATTTCGATACGGCCGAAGCGCTGGCGCCGTCGATGACGCCGGACGATGTGCGCATCGCGATGCACATCGGTGCGCTCGAACTGCTCGACGGCGGCATCACCACGACCGGCGACTTCTTCGACAACGTGCGCTCGCCGGCGCACGGCGAGGCCGGCCTGCAGGCGCTGGACGCGGCCGGCATCCGCGCGGTGCTGTACTACGGCGGGCCGGACAAGAGCACGCGGCATCCCATCGATGTGGCCCATCTGTCGGAACTCGCGGCCGCGCGCGGCGCGGAGGCGCGCGTGCAACTGGGCCTGGCATGGCGCCTGCCGCGCGACCGCGGCGACGCGGACAACTGGGCGATGCGCATGCACGAGCGCGACACCGCGCGCGCACTCGGCCTGCCGGTGCAGGTCCACGTCAGCGTCGAGCCGGGGCCGATCTTCGATGCGCTGATCGCGCGCGATCTTCTGGCGCCGGACCTCAGCCTGGTCCATGCGACCGATGCCACGCCGGCGCAGCTGCAGGCGCTGGAGGCGGCGGGCGGCGCGCTGTCGCTGACGCCGATCAGCGAGCATCGGGTCGGTTACGGCCCGACCCGCATCGATCATTTCGCGGCCGTGCGCCGGCAAGGACTCGGCATCGACGGCAATGCGCTGGCCGGCCGCGGCGACATGTTCGCGACCATGCGCCTCGCGGCGCTGACCTGGAGCGGCGAGGCGCGCGACGAGACCGTGGTCGATCCGCGCGCGCTGCTCGAGCTGGCGACACGCCGCGGCGCCGACGCACTGGGCCTGGGCGCGATCACCGGCACGCTGGTGCCCGGCAAGCGCGCCGACCTGCAGGTGATCGCGGCCGATTCGCTGCAGATGGCCGGATTCGGCGGCGGCGACCCCGCGGCGCTGCTGGTCTATTCGGCATCGCCGGCGGACGTGCGCACGGTCATCGTCGACGGCGTGCTGGTCAAGGCGGACGGCGCACTGGTCGACGTCGATCTGCCGCAACTGCGCGAGGCGGCGCAGCAGTCGGCACGCGCGCTGCTCGAGCGTGCGTCGCCGCGCTGAGCACGCGCCTCAGCGCACCAGGCGGTCGATGAGCGTGGCGATACGCGCGTAAGGCGGACGCAGCCAGTCGGTGACGGCGAAGCGCGACTGCCACAGCACCGGCAGCGCCTTGGTCATCGCATCGAAACCGGCGCGGCCGTGATACGCGCCCATGCCGCTTGGGCCGACGCCGCCGAACGGCAGGCGATTCGCGGCGAAGTGCAGCAGGGTGTCGTTGACGGTGACGCCGCCGGCGACGGCGCGGGCGAGGATGACTTCCGCCTGGGCGCGGTCGCCGAAGGGATACAGCGCCAGCGGCCGGTCGCGTGCCTCGACGAAGGCGATGGCCTCGTCGAGCGTGCGGTAGGACAGCACGGGCAGGATCGGCCCGAAGATCTCCTCGCGCATCACGTCGCTGTCGTCGCCGGGTTCGACGACGAGCGTCGGCGCGAGCGCGCGTGCGCCTTCGACCTCGAGCAGTGGCAGCACGGTCAGGCCGCGCGCACGCGCATCGTCGATCAGGCCGGTCAGTCGCGCGTGCTGCGCGTCGCTGACGATGTGGGTGTAGTCCGACGCCCGCGCGCCGGCATCTGCGTAGCGCGCCTGCACCTCGAACCGCAGTGCTTCGAGCAGCGCATCACGGCGCGCGGCATCGATCAGCACGTAGTCGGGCGCGATGCAGGTCTGGCCGGCGTTGAACAGCTTGCCGGTGACCAGACGCGCGGCGGCCTTGTCGAGCGGATAACCCGGACAGACGATCGCCGGCGATTTGCCGCCGAGTTCGAGCGTCAGCGGGGTGAGGTTCGGCGCGGCGGCGGCCATGACCTTGCGGCCTACGGCGGTCGAGCCGGTGAACACCAGATGGTCGAACGGCAGACCGGCGAACGCGGCGCCGATGTCGGCATCGCCCAGTGCGACGGCGACGCGGTCAGGCGGAAACACTTCGGCCAGCAGCGAGCGCAGGAACGCGCTGCTGCGCGGCGTGTGTTCCGACGGCTTGAGATAGACGTGGTTGCCGGCGGCGATCGCGGTCGCGAGTGGAATCAGCGCCAGATTCACCGGGTAGTTCCATGGCGCGATGACACCCACCACGCCCAGCGGCACCGGCCGGACTTCGGCGCGCGCCGGCCACAGCCGCCAGCCGGCACCGACGCGGCGCGGGCGCATCCAGCCGCGCAGGTGACTGCGCAACGCATCGATCTCCGACAGCACGGTCATGCCGTCGGCGATCAGCGATTCGGCACGCGCGCGGTGGCCGAAATCGGCCGAGATCGCATCGGCCATCTCGTCGAGACGACGCGCGAATACAGCGCGCAGACGGGCGAGATCGTCGCGGCGCTGCGCGGCATCGGGGCGCCGGCCGCGCCATGCCGCGCGCAGGACATCGAGCGTGGGCTGCAGGTCGGCGACCGGTGTCGCGGCGGGTGTCGGATCGGGCAGGGCGGTGTCCATCGTCGCAGTGTAGCGCCGGCGTCGCGGCAATCCGCCGGGGCCGCAGGTAGACTCGGGCGATGGACTTGAGACCCTATCGAGACATCGCCCCGAGCCTCGGCGCACGTGTCTACGTGGACCCCGCGGCGACCGTAATCGGCGATGTCGTGCTCGGCGACGACGTGTCGGTGTGGCCGGCGACGGTGATCCGCGGCGATGTGAACCACGTGCGCAT
Organism: Luteimonas sp. KH_071; assembly: GCF_057838005.1. Taxonomy (NCBI): domain Bacteria; kingdom Pseudomonadati; phylum Pseudomonadota; class Gammaproteobacteria; order Lysobacterales; family Lysobacteraceae; genus Luteimonas; species Luteimonas sp. KH_071. The sequence goes on from NZ_CM174458.1 coordinate 390,499, forward strand.
CGGCGCGCGCACCAGCGTGCAGGACGGCACCGTGATCCACGTCAGCCACGCCGGCCCGCACGCAAAGCGCGGCGGCTTTCCGACGCTGATCGGCAGCGACGTCACCATCGGACACAAGGCGGTGATCCACGCCTGCACGATCGAGGACGCAGCGTTGATCGGCATGGGCGCACTGGTGCTCGACGGCGCCGTGGTGAAGAAGCATGCGTTCGTCGCGGCCGGCGCGGTGGTGTCGCCGGGCAAGGTGGTGGGCGAATGTGAGTTGTGGGTCGGCAATCCGGCACGTTGTGTGCGCAGGCTCGACGACGCGCAGATCGAAGGTCTGTACTACAGCGCTGCCCACTATGTGCGGCTCAAGGACGAGTACCTCGCCGCGCTGGCGGGCTGAGCACGGCAGGGACGCAGACGACACATGACGGACAGGAACGACGCGCGCACGCGCATGACCGCACGGAGCCGCGGCACCTGATGCTCGACACGGTGCGCGAGGTCCACACGCCCGAGGGCGTCGCGCTGCGCCTGCCGGCCGCCGGCCCGGTGCCGCGCGCGGTCGCGTGGCTGATCGACCTCGCCATCCGCGGCGCGCTGCTGATGGCGCTCTCGATCGTCCTCGGCATGCTCGGCAAGTTCGGTTCCGGCGTGTACATGATCGTGCTGTTCGTCGTGTTCTGGGGTTACCCGGTGGTGTTCGAGGCGCTGTACGGCGGGCAGACGCCGGGCAAGCGCGCGCTGAGCCTGCGGGTGGTGTCGGCCGACGGCGCGCCGATCGGCTGGATGGCGAGCTTCGTGCGCAATCTGATGCGCACTGTCGACATGCTGCCGTTCGGCTACGGCGCGGGTCTGGTCGCGAGTCTGGCCGATCCCTGGAGCCGCCGGCTGGGTGACATGGTCGCCGGGACGCTGGTGATCCACGCCCCGCGCGAACGCACGCAGATCGACGCGCTGCAGATCGCGCCGCAGGCGCCGGCGGCACCGCTGCAGGCGCACGAGCAGATCGCGGTGATCGCGTTCGCCGAACGGGCGCACGCGCTGACCGGCGAACGCCAGCAGGAGCTGGCCGACATCGTCACCCCGGTCACAGGCGCGCGCGGGGAGACCGGCGTGTTGCGACTGCTGGGTGTGGCCAACTGGTTGCTGGGGCGCCGCGCGTGAGGCAGGACGCCTTCGTCGCCCGCCACGAAACCGAGTGGGCTGCGTTCGAGCGCTGGCTCGACGCGCGCGAAGGCAGTCCGCGCCGCGCGCGTGCGACGCGGCGCGACTGGGACGGGCTCGGCGACGAGGACGTGCCGTCGCGCTACCGCCGCCTGTGCCAGCAGCAGGCGCTCGCGCGCCGGCGCGGCTACAGCCCGCAGGTCACCGCGCGGCTGCAGGCGCTGATGCAGCGCGGCCACAACGTGCTGTACCGGCCACCGCCGCCGCCGTGGCGGCGGGCGCTGCGCTTCCTGCTCGCCGATTTCCCGCGCCTGGTACGCGCACAACGCGGCTGCCTCTGGGCGTCGCTGGTGCTGTTCGTGGTGCCGCTGGTGCTGATGTTCGTGCTGATCCAGCAGTGGCCCGAACTCGCCTACGGAGTGATGTCGCCCGAGCAACTGGCGCAGATGGAAGGCATGTACGACCCGGCGCGCGCGGCCGAGCGCTTCGCCCGCGAACGCCAGACCGACATGGAGATGTTCGGCTACTACATCTGGAACAACGTCAGCATCGGCTTCCGCACCTTCGCCAGTGGCCTACTGGCCGGCATCGGCACGATCTTCGTGCTGATCTTCAACGGCGTGTTCATCGGCACGGTGGCCGGGCATCTGCAGGCGATCGGCCACGGTGGCCCGTTCTGGCGCTTCGTCATCGGCCACTCGGCGCCGGAGCTCACCGCGATCGTGATCGCCGGCGCCGGCGGTCTGCGGCTCGGCCTCGCGTTGATCGCGCCGGGCCAGCTGCGGCGCGTGGATGCTCTGGTGCAGGCCGGGCGCGATGGCGGCAGGCTCTGTCTCGGCATCCTCTTCATGCTGGTGTTCGCGGCGTTCGTCGAAGCGTTCTGGTCGTCGACCGGTGCGATTCCCGATGCGGTCAAGTTCGGTGTCGGTGGCGGCCTGTGGCTGCTGACCGGACTGTGGCTGTGGCGCGGCGGACGCGGGGTGGCCGATGCGCGTTGAGACGGTGCAGGTGGAACTGCGACCGCGCACCGCCTGGGAGGCGATGGAGCTCGGCAACGCGCTGGTGCGCCGGCATGCACGCGCGATCTGGGGACCGTCGCTGCTCCTCGGCCTGCCGGTGTTCGTGGTGCTCAATGCGCTGGGCTGGGCGATCGACCAGCTGTGGCTCGCCGCGCTCGCGCTGTGGTGGCTCAAGCCCGTGTTCGATCGCGTGCCGTTGTTCGTGCTCTCGCGCGCGGTGTTCGGCGCGGCCCCGGGCATGCGGGCAACGCTCGATGCGCAATGGCGCTGGGGCTGGCGCCCGCTGATCGGTCATCTGACCTGGCGGCGGTTCAGTCCCTGGCGCGCGGTGACCTTGCCTGTTGACGTGCTCGAAGGCCTGTCCGGCGCGCCGCTCGCGCAGCGGCGACGCCTGCTCGGCGACGGCATCGGCGGACACGCCCTGCTGCTTACCGTCATCTGCCAGCTGTTCGTGGTCGCGCTGCTGCTGTCGCTGAGCACGCTGGTGCTGATGTTCGTGCCGACCGAACTGCTGTCCGAATCGGCGCGCGCGATGTGGGCGTTGATCTCCGAGCAGCCGCCGCGCTGGGTGCAGGTGCTCGGCAATCTCGCGTTCTGGATGGCGATCGGACTGGTCGAGCCGTTCTATATCGGCGCCGGATTCGGTCTGTATCTAAACCGGCGCACGCAGCTGGAAGCCTGGGATCTGGAAATCGCATTCCGGCGCCTGCGCGCGCGCCTCGCCCCGGCGGCGACGCTGGTGGTCGGCCTGCTGCTCGCCGGCCTGATGCTGGCGCCGGTGTCGGGGCATGCGCAGGATCCGGCGACCGCCCGCGAAGACGCCGCGCGCGAGATCAATCCGACCAAGACCTGGCGGCCCGGTGAGCGCAGGCAGGATGCGGCCGAGCCTGATGCACCACAGACGCCGACGTTGCCGCAGGTGTTCGGCCAGGTCGAGGACGGCGCGTCGTTCCGCCGCGCGATCGAACGCGCCTACGCGGATCCGCTGCTCGACAACAAGCGCGAAGTCACGCGCTGGCAACGCAAGAATGCCGACGACGAGAAGGACGACGAGAAGAACCGGCAGACGCCGAATACCGGTCTGCTCGCGGCCATCGCGCAGGTCTTCGCGCTGATCGCCGAGTACGGCATGTGGATCGTGCTCGCGATCCTGGTCGGACTGCTGGCCTGGACCGCGCGCCACTGGTGGCCGTGGATGCGCGACACGCTGCGCCCGGTGCGCGAACCGAGCGAGATCGTCGTCGAGGCCGCGCCGCCGCCGCCCGAAGCACTGCCTTCGGATCTGGTGTCGGAAGTGCGTCGCCTGTGGGCGGAAGGCCGGCATCGCCGGGCACTGGCCCTGCTGTATCGCGGCGGCGTCGAGGCGATGGTCACGCGCGCCGGCGTGACCCTGGTGCCGGGCGCGACCGAAGCGCAGGTCCTGCGCGCGTCGCGCCGTCTGCCCGATGTCGAAGACCGCGATGCCTTCGCCGAGATGGTGCGCGTCTGGCAGCGCGCCGCCTACGGCCAGCGGCTGCCGGACGATGCCGGCCTCGACGCGCTGCTGGCGCGTCTGGCGCCGCGATTCGGATGGTCCGCCTGATGCGCGGGTCCACCCGCATCGCACTCGTCGCACTCGGCGCGTTGATCGTCGCGCTCGGCGTCGCCTGGTTCCTCCACACACACGAGCGCGTATCCGACACCGTCAACCTGCCGCCGCGCGGCGAGGCCGCCTACAACCCGCTGTACGCGTTACGCGAGACGCTGCGCGCCGATGGCGTGGAGGCGCGTTCGCGCCAGCGCCTGCAACTCTCCGGCGTGCCGCTGGGGCCGCGGGACACCGTGCTGCTCTACAGCGAACCCCGCACGCTGCTGCCGTCCGAGGTCGAAGCGCTGCTCGGCTGGGTCGACGGCGGCGGCCATCTGCTGGTGCGCACGCCGTTGCCACGACGCCGCGCGGACGCCGCGCGTCCCTGGGATCTGTTGGAGCGCCTCGGCGTGCACACCGTCGACGGCGGCACGCGCTGCGAGCCCCTGCTGGTGACCGGGCAGGGCGGCCATGTCGAGTTCTGCAACGGGCGCCGGTTCCTCGTCGATGCGGAACCGCTGCTCGAATGGGGCGACGGCTACGAGGACGGTCTGGTGTTCGCGCGGCTGGCGCACGGCGCCGGCACCGTCGACGTGGTCGCCGATTTCGATTTCATGCGCAATGCCGATCTGCGCGACGTGCCGCACGCGTTGCTGGCCCGGCAGCTGCTGGCGCCGAACTGGGGCGCGGGCACCGTGCATCTGGTGTACGCCGCCAGCGTGCCGCCGCTGTGGTACCAGATCCTCACCCGCGGCTGGATGGCATGGGGGCCGTTGCTGCTCGCGCTGCTCGCCTGGCTGTGGATGCGCACACAGCGGCTCGGTCCGGTGTTGCCGGCGCCGCCGGTCGCGCGGCGCGCCCTGCTCGAACACGTCGCCGCGAGTGGCGAGCATCTCGTGCGCTACGGCCGCGCGCCGCTGCTGTACGACGCGGTGCGTGCCGCCTTCCTCGACCGCCTGCGTCGGCGCGATCCACTCGCCGCCGCGCTCGACGGCGAGGCCGGTATCGAAGCCATCGCCGCGCGCACCGGCCTGTCGCCGCGCGATGTCCGCCACGCGCTGCAGGCGCCCCGACCCGATGATGCGACGGCGTTCCGCCAGCGCATTGCCCGATTGATCCAGATGCGCAACCACCTGTGAGCCCGACCATGACCGAACTGCCCGTGCCCCCCTCCGCGCCGATCACCGGTGATGCGCTCGCCGCGCGCGTCGCAGCCGTCCGCACTGAAGTCTCCAAGGCCTTCATCGGCCAGCCCGAAGTGCTCGACCAGATCCTGGTCGCGCTGCTCGCGGGCGGCCACGTGCTGATTGAAGGCGTGCCCGGTCTCGGCAAGACGCTGCTGGTGCGCGCGCTGTCGGCCGTACTCGGCTGCAACTTCGCACGCGTGCAGTTCACCCCCGACCTGATGCCCAGCGACGTCAGCGGCCATGCGGTGTGGGACACCAAGAGCGAGACCTTCGTGGTCCGCCGCGGTGCGATCTTCACCAACCTGCTGCTGGCCGACGAAATCAACCGCGCGCCGGCCAAGACCCAGTCGGCGCTGCTGGAAGCGATGCAGGAACAGCAGGTCACGATCGAAGGCCACAGCTTCGAACTGCCGCCGCCGTTCATGACGCTGGCGACGCAGAATCCAGTGGAACAGGAAGGCACATACCCGCTGCCGGAAGCGCAGCTCGACCGCTTCCTGCTCAAGGTACTGATCGACTACCCCGAGCACGCGGACGAGGTCGCGATGGTCACCGCGATCAGCAGCGGCAAGGTCGCCGCCGATTTCGATCTGTCGCAACTCGCGACCGTACTGCAGCCGGGCGAGATCGTCGCGCTGCAACAGGGCACCGCGGCGACAGTGGTCGATGCGGCGGTGATCGACTACGCGGTGCGCATCGCCGCGGCGACGCGCAAATGGCCCGGCATCGCACTCGGCGCCGGCCCGCGCGGCAGTCTCGCGCTGGTGCGCGCGGCGCGTGCGCAGGCAGTGCTGTCGGGCCGCGATTTCGTCACGCCCGACGACATCCGCGAGATCGCCACGCCGGCGCTGCGCCATCGCATCGCGCTGGCGCCGGAACTGCAGATCGAAGGGCAGGACGCCGACCAGGTGCTGCAGGCGCTGCTCGCGCGCGTGGACGCGCCGCGCAAGTGAATCGGTCGCGACGCCTGCACGCGAGCCGCTGCGCATGAGGCCGACGATCGCCCTCGTCGTGCTGCTCGTCGTCTGGGGGCTGGGCGGCGTCGCGGCCTCGCTGTGGCCTGTTGCGGTGCTGCCGTGGAACGTGTTCGGCACGACGCTGTTGCTGCTGTCGATCCTCGATCTCGTGTTGCTGTCGCGTCGACCGACGCCGGATGTCGTGCGCACGATGGCCGAGGCCTGGCCGATCGGCATCGCGCGACCGGTGTCGCTGCAGATCGAGGGCGGTCCGCAGGTCCAGCATCTCGAGGTCTTCGACCTGCATCCGCTGGGCTGGCGCGTCGACGGCCTGCCGCGGCGCGTGCGGCTGACGCCCGGCACCGTGTCGCGCGTGGACTACACATTGCAGCCCGACATGCGCGGCGCCGCAGTGTTCGAAGGGGTGCAGCTGCGGCTGCGTTCGCCGCTCGCGCTGTGGCGGCAGCGTCGCGACGCCGGCACGCGCCACCAGGTGCGCGTGTTTCCGAACTTCGCGCCGCTGACGCGCTTCGCATTGCTCAGTGCCGACCGCGCCTCGCGACTGGTCGGTGCGCACATCAAACGCCGTCGTGGCGAGGGCACCGATTTCCACCAGATGCGCGAGTACCGCGTGGGCGACAGCCTGCGCCAGATCGACTGGAAGGCGAGTTCGCGCGCACGCAAGTTGATCTCGCGCGAGTACCAGGACGAGAAGAACCAACAGCTCGTCGTGGTGCTCGATACCGGCCGGCGCATGCTCGCCCAGGACGGCGCGCTGTCGCATTTCGACCACGCACTCGATGCCGCGCTGATGGTGTCCTATCTCGCGCTGCGCCAGGGCGACGCGGTCGGTCTGTTCGCGACCGGCGGCGAAAGCCGGTGGATGGCGCCGCAACGCGGCATGGGCGCGGTCGACACCCTGCTGCGCGTCAGCCACGACCTGCAGCCGCAGGCGGTCGCCACCGACTATCTCGCTGCGGCGACCGAACTGTCGCTGCGTCAGCGGCGGCGTGGCCTGTTGATGCTGGTGACCAACCTGCGCGACGAGGACATCGAGGATGTGCTCAGCGCGGTGCGCATGTTGCAGAAACGGCATCTGGTCATCGTCGCGTCGCTGCGCGAGCGCGCGCTCGACGAGGTGCTGTCGACCGAAGTCCGCGACCACGACGACGCGATCCGCGCCGGTGCCACCGCCCGCTATCTCGCCCAGCGCAAGGCCGCGCACGACGCGTTGCGCAACCATCGCATCGTCGTGCTGGATGTCACCGGCGAGGAACTGCCATCGGCCCTGGTGGAGCGCTATCTGGCGGTGAAGCGGGACGGGCTGCTCTAGGCGACGAACGCCTCATGAGGCCTTGGCAAGTGCATCGAACGGCGCCTTCGCCCGCTTGCGGGGCATTGCGCCCTTTACGGATGGAGAGCCGGGATGGGGGCCAGACAAGCCGTTCGCGAAGATCTCTGGGCCAAAGCGCCGGGATGATCCCGGATGCTGCATCGACCTGACAGCTCGCCCCCGCCCAACCTGGCCCGCAAGCAGGGGAGCGCGCAAAATCCGGGGTCCCTTTTCACCTGCAGTGAATGGAATTCCCGCTAGAAACGGATGCGCGCGCACCGGACGCGGCGCAGGGGACGTGGTCCGGGGCCGCGATGCCAGCCATCCCACGAGGCCTTGCCATGCATATCCGCACCCCTGTGATCCCATCCGCGGCGCGCCTGCCGCGCATCGTCCATTCGCTCGCCCTACTCGCTGCCGCAGCGCTGCTGTCCGCATGCGCGGCGACGGTGCAGCGGCCGACCGCCGCCCCCGTCGATCCGGTCGCGATCAATGGCGATGTCCGCCAGGTCGTGCTGGTGATTGAAGGCAGCGACGCCGTGCGTGCCCAAGAAGACTGGGCGGATTTTCGCGCGCTGTGGGACGACGCGATCCGTACCTCGGCCACCACCGTCGGCATCCGGGGTAGCGTGCGCGACAGCCGTCCGCCGTCGCTGGATCCACCGGGGGTGGTCGTCATTGTGCGCGTCGACAGCTACCGATACGTCTCGACCGGCGCGCGCTACGGCCTCGGCGTGATGACCGGCAATGCACACATCAAGGCCAGCGCGCAGTTCATCGAAATGCCCAGCGGCAACGTCGCGGCGACGCGGACCTACGACACCACGTCGAGCGCATGGCAGGGCATCTTCGCGCCGATGACGGTCAAGCAGGTGCAGGCCATCACGGATCAGATCGTCGCCGAAGCGCGCGGGGGCTGATGCCGGAGACGCAAAGGGCCGCACACGGCGGCCCTTTGATTCGGAGAACGCAGGCGATCAGGCGCCGACGCGCGTGCGTACCTGCGTCACGTCGCGCACTGGCCGCACCTCGATGCTGCCGGTGCGCGCCCACGGGAACCCGCCGGCGATACGCAACGCCTCTTCCTCGCTGTCGGCTTCGATCAGATTGAAGCCGGCCAGCATTTCCTTGGTCTCCGAGAACGGACCGTCGAACACCTGCGTGCGGCCGCCGCGCGTGCGCACGGTCTTGGCGGTGTTCGCGTGCTCGAGCTGCTGGAACCCCAGCAACGTACCCTCGGCCTGCAGCGCATCGGCATGCTGCAGGCAACCGCGCATCATCGTGTCGTACTCGCCCTCGGCCAGACCGTCGAGCAGGGTGTCGTCGGTGTAGATCAGCAGCAGGTACTGCATCGGGCGCGTCCTCAGATGGGCGGATCAGGCGTCGAGATGGAAATAGGGTTCCACGGTGCCGCGCAACTTGACGGTCAGTGGCTGGCCGCGGCGATCGAGCGCACGGCCCGCGGCCACACGGATCCAGCCTTCGCTCACGCAGTACTCCTCGACGTCGCGACGCTCGTTGCCGTTGAAGCGGATGCCGATGCCGCGGTTCATCGCCGCCTCGTTGTAGTGCGGGCTGCGCGGGTCGTTGGAGAGATGGTCGGGCGGCGTATCGGTCATGGCGTCGGAATGCGGTGTGGAAACTGCGCGCAGGATACCGCCGCCGCGCGCAGGCTTCACCTACGACGCTTCGCCGCGTCCCTGCCGGCGCGCGTTCGCGATCACCGCGCGCACCAGCGCGCGATCGTCGTGACGCGAGATCGGCATGGCGCCCAGTGCGATCGCACGTTCGCGCATCGCCGCGGTCACGTCGTAATGCGCACCGCTGGTACGGTCCTGGAACGCGCGACGCGGGATGCCGAGCAATGCGGCGAATGCATGCAGTTCCTCAAGTGTGTCGGCGAGCAGATGCGCCCAGCGCTCGCCGCGCCAGGGATGGACCGCATCGTCGACATAGACGGTCATGAACGTGCCTGCACAACGGCATCATCGCCGTTCATGAATCATAGCCGGCGCGTGTGGCGACGCATGCATCGGGCGTTGCGCCCTGCCATTGAATTCTGATCACCGCGGCACCTTTGCCTGCAGACACCGCGTCCGGCGAGCGGAAGCGCGTGCGCGTTGCATTTTCATGGGCGCGTGAAAACCCCTGTTTTCGAGCCGTTTTCAGCAGGTTTGGAACTTCGTGGATTTGGGTGTTCGTGCAGAAATCATTAAGATGGCCGGTCTGCATTGCATATACGAGTTAATCGAGGAGGGCAGACCCGTCGTGATTTCGCGCGGTTTCAAATGGTTGTTGTGTGGTGTGTTCGTGGCTGCGGCGCCTGCCGTGTCGGCGCAGGAAAGTGCGGAGGAGACACCTGGTTTCGAACTCGGCGGCGCGGTCCGCTTCAACTACGGCTGGCTCGATTACGGGCCCAGCAGCGGTCCCGAGCTCGAACTGCTCCGGGTCGATGCGCGCGGTAACGCCGGCCCGGCTTTCTTCTCGCTGCAGTACCGCTGGTACGACGGATTCGATGCCGTGCACCATGCGTACGCAGGCTGGAAACTCGAAGACGGGACTCGGGGCGCCACCTCGGACATCCGCGCCGGCATCCAGCAGGTGCCGTTCGGTCTGCTGCCCACCGCTTCGCACAGTTTCTGGTTCGGCTCGGGCTATTACCTCGGTCTCGAAGACGATTACGACCTCGGCGTGGTCTGGCAGCGCCAGTCCGGCGCGCACCAGTGGCACGCGGGTGTCTTCGCCGGCGACGAGTACGGTACCGGCGCGAACTTCGACCGCTACTCGTTCGATGTCGCGACGACCGAAGACCTGCCCTACCGCGAGCGTGAACGCGGCATCGTGCGCTACGAGCACAGCAGCGAAGCGAACGGCTGGGAAACCACGTGGGGCGCATCGGCATTCGCCGGCCGTATCGAGAACCGCATCGACGGCGGCAAGCACGACCACACCGGCGGCGCCGTGCACGGGCAGTGGGTGCGCGGTCCGCTGACGCTGCAGGCGCAGTGGGCGCGTTACCGCTACGACAATCCGGAGCCGCGCATCGCGATGTCGGCCTTCATGTTTCCGTTCGAGATCGCGTCGGAAGCCGACGTGCCGACGTTCAACGTCGCCTACGACGTGCAGCGCACCGGCTGGTTCGACAGCATCACCTGCTACAACAACGCCAGCGCGACCTTGCCGGTCGGCAGCGACCCGGGCCTGCGCGATTCGATCCAGAACGTCACCGGTTGCAGCTTCGGCAAGGGCGTGATGCTGACGTATGTCGACTGGATCGCCGGCAAGAACATGTGGTTCGCCGGTGGTCCCGGCATCGGCGTGCGCGATCCTGCGAACGACGGCTGGCACTCGCGGCTCAACGTCAACGTCGGCTTCTACTTCTGATTTCTGGCCGGGCCCTGTGCCCGGCATTTCACGTGTCGCCGCGCAGACGCCGGCACGTTTCACCGGATGTCCACCGTCCTGCGGCAGTCTGCAGGGCGGCGTCGCCCGTCCCCTTCCAAAGGAAAAGGCATGAACGAACCCAACCCGCGCCCCGGCGCAACGCCCGAACCGGAAGTGCCGGAAGCCTGGCATTCGCGCATCCTCGGTCCGGTCTTCTATCCGTCCGCACTGATCATCCTGGTGCTGGTCGCGCTGTCGTTCATCGCGCCGGATGCATCGGAGACCGCGTTCAACGCGGCCAAGGAATGGGTGGCGGTGGACGCGGGCTGGTTCACCATCCTCGCGGTCGCGGGCTTCCTGGTGTTCATCATCGGCATGGCGGTCAGCAGCTTCGGCCGGCTGAAGCTGGGCCCGGATCACAGCACGCCCGATTACAGCTACCCCACGTGGTTCGCGATGCTGTTCGCGGCCGGCATGGGCATCGGCCTGATGTTCTTCGGCGTGGCCGAGCCGATCATGCATTACGCCGATCCGCCGGTCGGTGACGCCGAGACAGTGGCCGCCGCGCGCCAGGCGATGCGCATCACCTTCTTCCATTGGGGCGTGCATGCATGGGCGATCTACGCAGTGGTCGCGTTGTCGCTGGCGTACTTCTCCTATCGTCACGGCCTGCCGCTGCGCATCCGCTCATCGCTGTATCCGCTGATCGGTGATCGCATCCACGGCCCGATCGGCCACGCGGTCGACACGTTCGCGGTGCTGGGTACGATCTTCGGTCTGGCGACCTCGCTGGGCCTGGGCGTGATCCAGATCAATTCCGGCCTGAATTACCTGTTTGGCGTCACGGTCAGCACCAATGTCCAGGTCGTGCTGATCGCCGGCATCATCCTGATCGCCACCGGCTCGGTGTTCACCGGTCTCGACCGGGGCGTGCGCCGTCTGTCGGAGTTCAACATGATCCTGGCGGTCGGCCTGCTGGCGTTCGTGCTGGTCATGGGGCCGACGGTGTACCTGCTGCAGGCGTTCGTACAGAACACCGGCATGTACATCTCCAACGTGTTCTCGATGACGTTCAACCTCTACGCCTACGACCAGCGACCGACGTGGCTGGGCGGCTGGACGCTGTTCTACTGGGGCTGGTGGATCGCCTGGTCGCCGTTCGTGGGCATGTTCATCGCGCGCATCTCGCGTGGCCGCACGATCCGCGAGTTCGTCGTCGGTGTGCTGCTGGTGCCGCTGGGCTTCACGTTCCTCTGGATGACGATCTACGGCAACAGCGCGCTGTACCAGGTCATGGTCGAGGGCTCGACGGAACTGGTGGCCGCGGTGTCGGCTGACAGTTCGGTGGCGATCTTCCAGTTCCTCGAAGACTACCCGCTGTCGACGCTGACCTCGGGTATCGCGACGCTGCTGGTGGTGATCTTCTTCGTGACCTCGGCAGACTCGGGTGCGCTGGTCATCGACATGCTCTCGTCGAAGGGGGAAGAAGAGTCCCCGGTATGGCAGCGGATTTTCTGGGCACTGCTGGTGGGCGCGATCGCGATCGCGTTGCTGATCGCAGGCGGATTGAGTGCACTGCAGGCCGGCACGATCGCCTCCGCATTGCCATTCACCGTGGTCATGATCCTGATGTGCTGGGGCATGGTGCGGGCGATGCGGCTGGAGGTCGTCAAGCGCAACAGCATGCGCGATGCGCGCATCGCACCGGTCGGTCTCGGTGGCGGCGGCGACTGGAAGGTGCGCCTGCGCGCGCTGTCGCACAACCCGCCGCAGAAGGAGGTGCTCGCGTTCCTGTCGGGCCAGGTGAAGCCTGCACTCGAGGACGTGGCCGCGGAGCTGCGCAAGCAGGGTCTCGAAGTCCGCGTCGAGGAAGGCGAGGACGGACGCGTCTGGGTGGAAGTGGGACATGGCGCGGAAATGGACTTCTTCTATTCGGTGCGCCCGATCCCGTACGAGCCGCCGACCTTCATGCTGCAGGATCCGCGCCGCAAGCGCCGCGACGATGATCGCTTCTATCGCGCGGAAGTGCATCTGCGCGAAGGCGGTCAGGACTACGACGTCATGGGCTGGCGCAAGGACGAATTGATCCACGACGTGCTCGACCAGTACCAGCGTCACATGCATTTCCTCAGCGTGGTGCGTTGAGGGCGCTGCGCCGCCGGGGTGATCTCACGCGTCGGTTGATTTGATCGGGAAAAGGCCGCGTGTTTGCACGCGGCTTTTTCTTTGATTCGATTCGATGGATGTTGCAGCGCGTTGCCTGGGACTGGCGCGGAATGGGGTTTCCAGACCTGAGTGGCGGCCTAAGTTTCTGCTTCCGATTTTTCCGCTTTGCCTTTTCCTTTTCCTTTTCCTTTGCGCTTGTTCTTGCTCCTGGCTTTGGCTTGGCTCTCAGCTTTTGACTTGAATCGAGCCGTAGAGCGAGCCGAGCACCGGAGCCTGGCGTGGCCGAAGAGCAGCCCATGTCTGAGCGCAGCGAGTTTGGGCTGCGTGCCGCGTCAGGCGAGGAGCGGAGGGCACCGATGCGGTTTCATCGCATCGGCTCGCGTCCGGCGAAGACGGTTTTGCTTACTTTTGCCAAGACAAAAGTAAGCCGCGCGACAGCGCGGAAGCCCTGTCTTTGATCTTCGCTCCTGCGGTTGATCCATTGTTTTGTTCAGAAGATCAGAGTCGCAAAGCGACGAGCGACGAGCGACGAGCGACGAGCGACGAGCTAAGAAGCTGGAGCAAGTGCAGGGCTTTCGCCCGCTGCGCGTGCGAGTCCCTTTTGGATGGACCCAAAAGGAACCAAAAGGTCCCTTCGCCGGACGCGATCCGCCGCGATACAGCCGCGGCGGTCCCCTGCGCTTCTCGGACGACGGGGTACGCAGCCCAAACTCGCTGCGCTCAGACATGGGCTGCTCTTCGACCCCGCCGCCCTGCGATGCTCGGCTCGCTTTACGGCTCGATTCAAGTCAAAAGCTGAAAGCCGAAGCCGAAGCCGAAGCCGAAGCCGAAGCCAAGCCAGAAAACGGGGCCGAGAACCGAGGCCGAAAGTGCAGCACCGGTGACGATCGTGAGCACGCCCATCCGACCGCGGCGTGCTTGAGGCAAGCGCGTCGTCGCTGACCACAACGGGTCTGGCGCGCGCAAGAAAAAAGCCGCGCGATTGCGCGGCTTTCTCAAGCAGAGCGAACCGTCAACGCTGCGCGATCGCAGGCCGCAGATCACGCCGCAGCCAGTCGTCGACCAGCTGCTTCTCGTAGCGCAGCGCATCGCTGTTCATCGCGCTGCCGGCGCGGTTGAGGAAGCCCATGTCGCGCAGCTCGCGCGGGCCTTCCGCGATCACGGTGCCGGTGGCGTCGCGCAGCACGAAGTCGAGATCGATCCGCGGCGGGTAGTGATCCTTGATGATCCGCACGTGATCCATGCGCGGGCCGTTCCAAGGCTCGTACATGCCGGCGCGGCGGATGTCGCGGATGGTCACGTCGAGCGTGCTGCCGGCCGGTAGTTCGCGCTCCGCGCGCTGGCGCACGTACCGCGCGATCTGTTCGACCCAGTCGCCTCTGCGCGCTTCCCAGCGATTGCCGCTGAAGCGGATATCGGAGAACGCTTCGGGATCGGTCCACGCCACCGCGACCGGGCTGTCGCCGGTGAGGCTGCGCGGCAGTTCCGGATCGGTAACGTCGTTGCCGGCAAGCGCCGGCATCGCGAGGGCGCTGAGCGCGGCGGCGAGCAGCAGGGGCAGGGATCGGCGATTCATTGCAGGGACTCCCGACTGCGCAGGCAATGTGCGCAGGATGTAGGACTGGAATTCGAGCATGCGCCGGGCGGGCTTAACCGGCAATCAAGTGGTCGGCGCGGTTCAGGGCGTCAGGAACGCGTGCGGCTGTGCGCGTAATGCGCGCAGCAGGGGCAACGCGGCGGCCGCATAGGCGGGGATCGAAAGGCACCAGCACACGAGGAGTGCTGTCGAGGCGCCGCCCGGCGGAACGCGCATGAACGCGAGCATCAGGGTCGTGATCGTCAGGATGCCCAGTGGCAGCATGGTGAAGAACATGCGCACCGAATCCAGGCGGCGCCCCGCGAGGACAGTGGCGCACAGCACCAGGCTGCCGGCACAGACGCCGATCCACAGCAGCCCCATCAGCGCGACGTGGACCGCAGGCATGGCGCGGAACCAGACCAGCAGCAACTGCGCCGCCAGCGCAACCAGCAGCAGGCGACCCAGCCGCAGTCGCAGGCAGCGCAGCAGTGCGTCGCGTGCGCGATCGGGTCCGCCGAGGCCGGGCAGCAGGGCCAGCTCGGAGAACTCACCCGACGGCCGCAGCCGCTGCCGATGCAGGCGCAGTGCGAGTGTCCAGCCGGTCGCGAGCAGGCCGACCAGTCCGCCGACCACCAGCGCATCCCGGATCAGCGCGCTGTCGTCGTGCAGCGGCAGCACGAACACTGCGGCCAGCAGCACGGTCACCAAGGCCCATTGCTTCACCGCTTCGCGCGGTGCGACCCGACCCATCGCGCCGCCCAGGCAGGCGCCGATCGCGGAAGCGGGGTCGTGCGGGCCGGCATCATCTGCACGCGTGACCGGTGCCAGCCATCCGGCGCGGGCCTGCCATGCGTTGGCATCGGTGTCTTTGTCCGGCGTCGCGCCGAAGTCCATCGCGTTCTGCGGACGTGCCAGGACCGCCGGCCGGCGCCATTGTGGCACCGCATCCAGATCCCGCATGCGCACCACGGCCGACCAGCGCCAGACGACCAGCAGTGCCGTGCACACAAGCGACGGCAGCAGCAGGTCGGACGAGAACCAGGAGGCATCGGTGCCCACGAAGCGCTCGATGAGGGGACGCAGCATCGAGGCGCCGATGCTCGGCAGCATCACCAGTGCACACGCCAGCGGCCATGGCACCAGTACGAACAGCAGACCTCCCAGCGCACCGAGCATCGGCAGGCCGATCGCCTGCAGCGGATCGGCACCGCCCAGCAGCACGAGGGCCGCGCCCGGGACCACGACCGTCGCGCAGGCGCCCAACAGCAGGGTGCGTGCGACCGCGACGCGGATGCCGGGCAGGCACCATTGCGAAGTCTGGGTCTGCAGCAGTGCTAGGCGGCTGAACCAGCCGCTCCACAGGACGACGTTGGCAATGGCGACGAGACCGGTGAGCGCGATCGGAATCTTGTTCGCATCGCGCGCGACGAACGCGATGACCATAGCCGCCACGGCGAGCAGCGCGACGCAGACGCCCATCCAGACGCGATGCCGCAGCGAGGTAGAGGCCGCCATCACCGCCAGCGCGGTGGTCATTGGGCCCGCAGGCGCGTGCGCGGCCACGGCGCTCATGCCGACACCTCGATGAACAGATCCTCCAACGACAGCGCCTCGGCACGCACACCGGGTACGCGCAGCAAATCGGGCCAGGGTGCGTCTTCGCCGCGCAGCACCGTGATCGACAGGCCGCCGTAGGGATGCGGACGACGTGAGACTTCGCCGGGCACGTCGTCGCGCAGCTGCGCAGCCACCGCTTCGGGCACGTGCAGGCGCAGGTTGCGTTCCTTGAGACTGTCGAGCTCGCTGTGCAGCAGCAGCCGGCCTTCGTGGAGGAACGCGACATGCGAAGCGACGCGTTCGAGGTCGGACACGATGTGGGTCGAGAACAGCACCGTGGTGCCGGACTCGCCGGCGCGCGAGGCGATCTCGCGCAGCAGTTCGCGGCGGCCCACCGGATCCAACGCCGAGGCAGGCTCATCGAGCACCAGCAGTTCCGGTTGCGGCGCGAGCGCGCGCAGGATCGCGACGCGCTGGCGCTCGCCGGGCGAGAGCTTGGCCAGCATGCGATTGCGCGGCAGCTGCCAGCGCTCCAGCGTCGCGTCGACGTAGGTGGCATCCCAGCGCGGATAGAAACGCCCGATGAAATCCAGCATCTCGCCGACCTTCAGCCAGGCCATCGCCTCGGGCTGCTGTGGCACGTAGCCGAGCCGTTGCTTGATCGCATCGGTCAGGCGCAGTGCGGGCACGCCCCATACGCTCGCGCTGCCGGCGTCGGGTTCGATCAGGCCGAGCATCGCCCGGATCAGCGTGCTCTTGCCGGCGCCGTTGCGGCCGATCAGCCCGAGTACCACGCCGGGTTCGATCGCCAGCGACACGCCGCGCAGCACGCTGCAGTGGTCGTACTGCTTGATCAGACCTTCGACGGCGAGGGGCGCCGCCGTGTCGAAAGCGGTGTGGGAGCGTTCGAGCATGGCGTTCATTGCGGATCCTCCGTGAGTCGGGTCTTGAGACGGGCGAGCAGGGCGTCGGCCGGCAGTTCGAGTTCGCGCGCCTGGCGCGCCAGCGCATCCAGCGCTGGATCGATCAGGGTCCAGCGCGCGGCGAGATCAGGCGGCGCGACGAAATCGGCCACGACCATGCCCTTGCCGCGCAGGCGCAGCAGCACACCCTCGGCTTCCAACTGGCTGTAGGCCTTGGACACGGTCATGGGATTGATCGCATGCAGCGCGGCGACGTCGCGAACCGAGGGCAGCGCCTCGCCGGGCTGCAGCACGCCGCCCGCGACCAGCCGCCGGATCTGACCGGTGATCTGCCGGTAGAGCGGCTCGGCGGCATTGGGCTGGATCGAGAGCAGGCTTGCGTCCATGTGTATCAATACAACAATACACTTGCGGCGGTGTCAAGCGTGGTGGCCGCCAGGGCGAAAATGCATGCGACGCCCACTCGCCGACCGCTAAGCTCTGGCGCATGCGCATCCCCGTGCTCCGGACAATCCTGATCCTGTCGCTGCTGATGTCCCCGCCGCTGCTCCGGGCCGCTGACGCGACACTCGATACGTTGTCCGCCGCGGCGCCGGCACTCGATCGCGAGGTGCTGTCGCTCGCACTCGACGCACGCGCGTGCGCGGCACGCGGGCACGAGGTCGGACGCCGGCTCGCGGTCATCGACTATTCGCGTCCATCGACCGAGGTCCGCATGTGGATCTTCGATGTACAGGCCGGTCGTCTGCTGCATGCCGAGCACGTCGCGCATGGGCGTGGCAGCGGTGACGACGTGCCGACCGTGTTCTCCGATGTCGAAGGCAGTTACCAGTCGAGCCTGGGTCTGTTCGCGACCGCCGAGACCTACACCGGACAGAACGGCTATTCGCTGCGCATGGACGGACTCGAGCCCGGCATCAACGGCCGCGCGCGCGAGCGGTTGATCGTCATGCACGGCGCTGATTACGTGGATCCGACCCAGGCACGTCGGCAGGGCCGGCTCGGCCGCAGCTGGGGATGTCCCGCGGTGCGCGATGAAGTGGCGCAGGCGGTGATCGACGATCTCAAGGGCGGCCAGTTGCTGTTCGCCTACGCCAACGATCCGGCGTGGCGGCGCGACTCGAAGCTGCTGCGCTGCCCGGCACGCTGAATGGACCACGTGCGGCTTCACGCGGCTGGCGCGCGCGCGCCGTGAGGATGCGGCGTCTCGAGCCCAAGGAACGACGCCATGCCCGCCCACTGGATCCGCACTGCCCGCGCGCCTGTCTGCGCATTCGCCCTGCTGCTGGTCGCCGCGCCCGCATTCGCGCAGGACGCGCCCGCACGCGATGACACTGCGCAGAACGCCGAAGCGTCCTCGGCGCTGACCGCCCAGTCGGTCAATGCAGCGGACATGGACGCCGGCGATGCGGCGATGCTGCGCACCCAGGTGCTGCTCGATCGTGTGCATTTCTCGCCTGGCGAAATCGACGCACGCGGCGGTACCAACACCACACGCGCGATTGCCGCGTTCCAGCGCTTTCGCGGCATCGAGGCGACCGGCGAACTCGATGCGCGCACCTGGGAGGCATTGACCGGCGACGATACGCCCGCGCTGCTCGCGCACACGCTGACGGCCGAAGACGTCGCCGGCCCGTTCGTCGCGGTGCCCGACGACATGATGGCGCAGTCGAAGCAGGACGCCCTCGGCTTCGAGAACGTCGTCGAAGCACTCGGCGAACGCTTCCATGCATCGCCCGCGCTGCTGCGCCGGCTCAATCCCGGCAGCGACTTCAAGGCCGGGACGCGCCTCGTCGTGCCGAACATCGCCGAGGCCGCGCCTCTGGCCGAGCCTGCGCGCGTGGTCGTGAGCAAGTCGGATTCGGTCGTGCGCCTGGTGGATGCCGGCGGCAAGGTCTACGCGCAGTTCCCGGCGTCGACCGGTACCGAGCACGATCCGCTGCCGATCGGCGAGTGGAAGATCGAAGGCGTCGCCACCGATCCCACCTTCCACTACAACCCGGACCTGTTCTGGGATGCGGATCCGTCGCACGCCAAGGCCGCGTTGCCGGCCGGCCCCAACAACCCGGTGGGCACCGTGTGGATCGATCTGTCGAAGCCGCATTACGGCATTCACGGCACACCCGAGCCGCAGAATATCGGCAAGACCCAGTCGCACGGCTGCATCCGCATGACCAACTGGAGCGCGCGTCGCGTTGGCGATGTGGTCAAGCCGGGTACGGTCGCGCTGCTCGAGGAATAAGCGATGAAACGGCCGGGAACCTGGATCGCGCTGATTGCGGTGCTGCTGCTGGTCAATCTCGCGTGGTTCGTCTGGCAGGACGGGCCGTTGTTGGAGCGGGGCGCGAGCCAGGCCGATGACGTGGTCGATGCGGTGCCTGCGCAACCGGTTCCCGGCAATGCGATTTCCGGGCGCACGCCACCACCCCCCACCGCAGCGGTGATCGACGCGCCGGGCGCGGGGCCGTCACCAGGTCGGCCGACCACGCAGCCGACCCCTGCACCTGTCCTGGATGCCGCATCGCCTGCAGGTCTGCTGTTGCCGGTGCAGGGGATTGCCATCACCGACATCCAGGACACGTTCGGCGATGCGCGCGGCAGCGAGCGCCAGCACGAGGCGCTCGACATCATGGCGCCGACGGGGACGCCGATTCTCGCGGTCGCCGACGGCACGATCGAGAAGCTGTTCACCAGCGACCGGGGCGGGCTGACGATCTACCAGTTCGAACCCAGCAGGCAGTTCGCGTACTACTACGCGCATCTGCAGGCCTACGCGCCGGGGCTGGCCGAGGGCGTCACCGTGAAGCGGGGCGATGTGCTGGGTACCGTCGGCAGCAGCGGCAATGCCGATCCTGCCGCGCCGCATCTGCACTTCGCCATCTTCCGGCTGACACCGGAGAAGCAGTGGTGGACCGGCACACCGGTGAACCCCTATCCGCTGCTGCGCGATGCGGCGGGGGTATCGGCCGCCCGGTGACGGCCGCGGGAGTGCTGTAACGGCCCTCGGTTGCCGCTCCCGACGCGGCATCGGGCAGCCGGCCCGGCTCGGAATGACGCGCACGAAAAAAGGAGGCGATCCGAAGACCGCCTCCTTCCGGAGACACGCGGACCAGACGAGGAGTCCGCATGGAGTGCGCCCATGCCGGCATCGCCTCGAAGGCGATGCCGGCGGATGGGTTACGGCATCAGGACGGTATCGATGACGTGGATCACGCCGTTGCTCTGGCGGACGTCGGCGGTGGTGACCGTGGCCACATTGCCCTTGGCATCGGTCAGCGTGACCTTGCCGCCGTCGGCCTTGGCGGTCAGCTCTTCGCCCTGCACGGTCTTGAGCATCGCGCTGCCACCACCGGCCTGGATCTGCTGCGTCAGCGCAGCGGCGTCGACGTTGCCGGACACGACGTGATAGGTCAGGACCTTCGCCAGGTCGTCCTTCATTTCCGGCTTCAGCAGGCCGTCAACGGTACCGGCCGGCAGCTTCTCGAATGCGGCATTGGTCGGCGCGAACACCGTGAACGGGCCCGGACCCTTCAGGGTGTCGACGAGGCCTGCGGCCTGGACCGCGGCGACCAGCGTGGTGTGATCCTGCGAGGTGGACGCGTTGGTGACGATGTCGCGGTCGGCGAACATCGGCGCGCCGCCCACCATCGGGTTCTCGGTCTGTGCGGAGGCATCGGCCTCGGCGGACATCGCCGGATCCATGGCCGTGGTGTCCTGCGGCGCGGCAGCGGGGGCCTCGACCGGCGCGGTGGCGGCTGCGGTGGTCTCGGTGGCGGCGTCCTGCTGACAGGCGGTCAGGGCGGCGATCGAGGTGAGCAGCATCGTGGCGAGCAGATTGCGCTTCATGTCGGATTCTCTTGATGTCGTCCGGAGACGGGGATGAGGCCTGCCACATCTGCGGCAGGATCGACATGCACTACGCACATGCAGGGCGCACTGGATGCATCACGCGGCGCTAACATTTACAACGTGCGTTGCGATCAGCGCAGCAGCGGCTGCAGCGCGGGCCACACATGGTCGAGCAACTGCGCCTGCACTGCCGCGGTCGGATGCAGGTTGTCGTCCTGGAAGTTCGCGCGATCATTGGCGATCGGCTCAAGCAGGAACGGCAGCAGCGCGGTGTCGAAAGTTTTTGCCAGCAGGCGATAGTTCTCTTCGAAGCCGCGGGTGTAGTCGGCGCCGAGGTTGGGCGGCATGCGCATGCCGACCAGCAGCACCTGCGCGCCAACGTGCTGGGACGCGCCGATCATCCGCGCGAGGTTGCGGCGCGCATCGGCCAGCGGCAGGCCGCGCAGGCCGTCGTTGGCACCGAGGGCGATGATCACGATGTCGGGCTGCTCGCGGACCACGGCCTGGACGATCCGGGATGCGCCACCCGCGCTGGTTTCGCCCGAGATGCTCGCATTGACCACCCGCCAACCGGGCGCATCGCGCTGCAGGCGCTGTTGCAGCAGCGACACCCAGCCTTCGCCAGCGGACATGCCGTAGCCCGCGGAGAGTGAATCACCCATGACCAGAATGGTCCTGGCATCGCCGTCCGGCGCGGCTGCAGGCGACGCCGACTGCGCCTGTGCTAGAACGGGCAGGGCCAGCAGGCACGCCAACATCCAGCGCGCACAGCGTGCTTGCATCCGGCGGCGCGCGGCCGCAGTTCCCTCAGTCATTCCCACATCTCCGGTCGGTCCGGCGACGCCGCTGCTTGGCGACGTGCGCGGCGCTGGTTCGAAACATCGAAGGATATCTATGCACGACGGTACCCCCACGCAAGATGAAACCCCGCGCGCGGGCCATGCACTGGATGTCGCAGGACTGGGCAAGCGCGTGGCACTGCCGTCGGGCGAGCTGACGATCCTGCAGGACGTGGGCTTCCGCATCGGCCATGGCGACACGGTGGCGATCGTCGGCGCGTCGGGTTCCGGCAAGAGCACGCTGCTGTCGCTGCTCGCCGGCCTCGATACGCCGAGTACCGGCACGGTGGTGCTCGATGGTGCGCCGATCTCGACGCTCGACGAGGACGGCCGCGCGAAGGTGCGCGGCGAGAAGGTCGGCTTCGTGTTCCAGAGCTTCCAGCTGCTGCCGTCGCTGACCGCGCTGGAGAACGTGATGCTGCCGCTGGAACTGCGCGGCGATCGCGAGGTGGAAGGTCCGGCCCGCGACGTGCTCGCGCGCGTGGGACTGGCCGAGCGCCTCGGCCATTACCCGCGCCAGCTCTCCGGCGGCGAGCAGCAGCGCGTGGCACTGGCGCGTGCGTTCGTAACCCGACCGTCGCTGCTGTTCGCCGACGAGCCCACCGGCAACCTCGATACCGCGACCGGTCAGTCGATCATCGAACTGCTGTTCGCGCTCAATGCCGACGCCGGCACCACCCTGGTGCTGGTCACCCACGACGATCACCTGGCGCAGCGCTGCAAACGCCGGTTGCGCATCGACAGCGGCCGGCTGGTCGCCGACGAGGCGATGCCCGCATGAGGACCGCCGCGCTCGCGTGGCGCCAGCTGCGCCGCGACTTCAAAGCCGGCGACATCCGCATCCTGTTCGCCGCGCTGGTGCTCGCGGTCGTCGCGGTCACCGCGGTCGGCTTCGTCACCGATCGCGCCGAGCGCGCGCTGGCGATCGAAGCCAACCGCCTGCTCGGCGGCGACGCGGTGGTACGCGGCGACGCACCGATCGAAGGCGCGATCCGCGATGCGTCGACGGCCCCCGGACTCGAATCGGTCGACACCGTCGAGCTCGACAGCATGATCCGCGTCGGCGCGGGCGACACCGCGAATCTGCAGCTCGGCGACGTGCGTGCGCTCGGCGACGGCTTCCCGCTGCGCGGCAGCTTCCGCATCGCCCGCGCCGACGGCGTCGAACGCGATGCCGAGGCCGTGCCCGAGCCCGGCACCGCATGGATGAGCCGCGCCGGCGCCGACACGCTCGGCGCGTCGGTCGGCGACACCGTGTTTCTCGGCGACCGCAGCTTCCGCCTGACCGCGCTGGTGCTGCAGGAACCGGATGCGTCGATCGATTATTTCAACGTCGCGCCGAAGGTGTTCCTGCATCTGTCCGATCTCGAGGCCACCGGCCTGATCCAGCCCGGCAGCCGCATCCGCTATCGCCTGGTGATCGCCGGTGACGCGAACGCGGTCGACGTCTTCGCCAACGCCGCGCGCGCGAACATTGGCCGCGGGCAGCGCGTGGAAACCATCGGCGATGCGCGCCCGGAAGTGCGCTCCTCGCTTGATCGCGCCGGTCGTTTCCTCGGCCTCGCCGCGCTGGTCTCGGTGATTCTCGCTGCGGTCGCAGTGGCGATGGCTGCGCGCCAGCACTCGGCCCGGCATCTGACGTCCGTCGCGGTGATGCGCTGCATGGGCGCGCAGCAGCGCACCCTGGTCGGCATCCATGTCGGCGAGCTGCTGCTGCTCGGTGTCATCGCCTGCACGCTGGGCGTCGTCGTCGCCTTCGGCCTGCAGTGGGGTATCGGCCGCTGGCTGGAATCGCTGCTGGGGCTGTCGATCCCCGCGGCCGGACTGATGCCGGCGCTGCAGGGCTACGGCGTCGGCCTCGTCGTGCTGATGGCCTTCGGTGCGCCGCCGGTGCTCGCGCTGCGCCGTGTGCCGGCCTTGCGCGTACTGCGTCGCGATCTCGGTGGTTTCGAGCCGAGTGCGTGGCTGGTCGGCGGCGCCGGTTTCGTCGGCCTCGCCGCGCTGCTGTGGTGGAAGGCGGGCTCGGCGACGCTGGGCGGCGCGATGCTCGCCGGCATCGCGGCGACGTTCGCGGTGCTCGCATTGCTCGCCTGGGGCCTGATCCTGCTGGTGCGCGCGCTGCGGTCGCGGCTGCGCGGCAGCCTGCGCTACGGCCTGGCCAATGTGAGCCGGCGCGCAGGCACCAGCGTGGCCCAGGTCACTGCACTCGGCCTCGGCCTGATGGCGTTGCTGCTGCTGACCTTCGTGCGCACCGATCTGCTCGACCGCTGGCAACTCGCGATCGGCCAGGACGCGCCGAACCGCTTCATCATCAACGTGCAGCCCGACCAGCTCGATCCGGTACGCGCCTTCATCGCCGATCAGGGGATCGATGCGCCGGTGCTGTTCCCGATGATCCGCGCGCGTCTGATCGAGCGGAACGGTGAGCCGGTGCGCGGCGAGGATTTTGCCGGCCGCAGCGGCGACGAAGCGCAGGATCGCCAGGCGCAACGCCGCGCCGAACGCGAGTTCAACCTGTCGATGCAGAGCGATCTGCGTGACGACAACCGGGTGACCGCAGGCACATTCTGGGGCGAGGCCGCGCCGGCATCCTCTGAAATTTCGGTCGAGGAAGGCTTCGCCAAGGACCTGGGCTGGCAGCTCGGCGACCGCATCGTCTTCGACATCGCCGGCCAGCGCTTCGAAGCGCCGATCACCAGCTTCCGCAGCATCGAGTGGGAGAGCTTCCGGCCGAACTTCTTCGTCGTCGCCTCACCTGGCGCGCTGGATGCGTACCCGGCCAGCCACATCACCGCGGTCCGCGTGCCGACCGACAAGCCGCGCTTCACCGCCGATCTGGTGCAGCAGTTTCCGAACCTGTCCGTGGTCGACATCGACGCGGTGCTGACCCAGGTGCGCAGCACGGCCGACCAGGTGTCGACGGTGGTGCAGGTGGTGTTCTGGTTCTCGCTGGCGGCCGGCGTACTGGTGCTGCTGGCGGCGGTCAGCGCCAGTCAGGACGAGCGTCTGCTCGAAGGCGGCGTGATGCGCGTGCTCGGCGGAAAACGCGCGCAACTGCGGTTGGCGCAGGCATCGGAATTCGCAGCGATCGGGCTGCTCGCGGGACTGGTGGCGTCGATCGCGGCCTCGGTACTGGCCGGCGTGATCGCCGTGCGGGTATTCGACCTGCCGTGGACACCGAACTGGGCGTTGGCCGCGGCCGGCGGCGGCATCGGCGTGCTGATGACGTTGTTGGCCGGACTGTGGGCGACGCGCAAGGTGCTGGATGCACCGCCGTCGGTGACGCTGCGCGCGCTGCAGGAGTGATGGTGATGCGCGCCCGGCAGCGGATGCCGGGCGCGCTCCAGGCTCAGCCCACGATGGTTTCGCGGGCCCCGAAACGCCGCGCGTAATCACGCTCCTCGCTGACGCGCTGTACGTCTTCGTGTGCGATGTCCGGGCCGCCATAGACCGCGTAGACAACCTCGTCGTCGCGCCTGCCGATCGCATGCAGGCGATAGCGCGACTGGCCGCCACCGGTGTCGGGCGGATAGCGGTGCGGCGGCTCCGTGCCGTCTAGATCGAGCTCGCTGTTGTCGATGGTGCCGCCAACGAACAGGGCGTGGATGGGCATGCAGATCTCCTCTGTGGGGTTCGGTCCATCGTGCGGAGGGCGATGTTGCGGTTTCATCAATCTTGCGTTCGCGTCGCGTGCGAAGCCGGGCGCGGCCGGCGCACTGGCGGGGCCGGTAGAATCCACGGCCGTCCCACCCTGTCCGAACCGATGTCCGATCCCGCCCTCGACGCCCTGTTCCTGCCGCTTGAACAGCGCCAGATCCCGTGGCCCGACGATGGCGCGCTGTTCCTGCGCGCGCGTCCGGGTGTGCCGACGACCGGCGGTCGCTGGCCGGGTCTGGTCTGCGAGCAGAGCTTCAAGCCGCTGCATGCGGCCCTGCAGCGCGCGGGCCTCGATGCGTTGCCCGGCGACGCCGACGATGTGGCACTCCCTCGCAAGCCGCTGGTGCTGGTGCTGCCGCCGCGCCAGCGCGACGAATCACGCGCGGTGCTGGCGCGTGCGCTGCAGTCGGTGACGCCGGGCGGTTGGGTGCTGGCCAGCGTGTCCAACGATGAAGGTGCGAAGTCCGCGCAGGACGATCTCGCGAAGCTCGCCGGCAACATCGGCGCGCTGTCGAAGCACAAATGCCGCGTGTTCTGGGCGCAGGCCGGCGACACCGTGGACACCGCGCTGGTCGAGCGCTGGGCCACGCTGGACCGTCCGCGCGAGGTACTCGGCGGCCGGTTCCACAGTCGCCCGGGCGTGTTCGCTTGGGACCGCATCGATCCGGCCTCCGCGCTGCTGGCCTCCCATCTGCCGGCCACGCTGGGCGGGTGCGCCGCCGATCTGGGCGCCGGCTACGGCTATCTGTCAGCGGAACTTCTGCAACGTTGCAAGGGCATCACCGCGCTGGACGTCTTCGAAGCAGAAGGCCGCGCGCTGACGCTGGCGCGCCGGAATCTTTCCGCACTCGGCGCGGGCGCGACGCTGGCCTACCACTGGCACGACGTGACCACCGGCGTGCCGCAGGGCTACGACGTCATCGTCAGCAATCCGCCGTTCCATGCGCATGGCCGCGAAGGCCGGCCCGATATCGGCCGTGCGTTCATCGGCGCCGCCGCGGTCGCGTTGAAGCCGGGCGGCGCGCTGTGGCTGGTCGCCAACCGGCATCTGCCCTACGAGGAGGTGCTCGATGCGCGTTTCAGCGAGGTCAACGAGGTGGCGTCCAGCGGTGCGTTCAAGGTGATCCACGCAGTGCGCGCCCGCGCGACGCCGGCGAGGCGCCGCGCATGAAGCTGGTCAAACTGCTGGCTAATCTCGGCTACGGCAGCCGCAAGCAGGTCGCGTGGATGTTCCGCGAAGGCCGGGTGACCGATGCGACGGGCGACGTGCTGTACGCCGACGACCAGGTGGGTCACGACGACGTGCGCGTCGACGGCGAACCGCTGGATCCGCCGCTCGGCCTGACCCTGTTGCTGCACAAGCCGTCCGGCTACACCTGTTCGACCAAGGACACCGGGCGCCTCGTCTACGACCTGTTGCCGCCGCGTTTCCGGCTGCGATCGCCGGTGCTGTCGACGGTCGGTCGACTCGATCGAGAGACCAGTGGGCTGCTGCTGTTCACCGACGATGGCCAGCTGCTGCACCGGATCATCTCGCCCAAGGCCGCGTTGCCGAAGGTCTACGAGGCCACGCTCGCCGAGCCGTTGCGTGGCAACGAGGCCGTGCTGTTCGCCAGCGGCGCGATGCTGCTGGAGGCGGACAACACGCCGCTCAAACCCGCGGTGCTCGATGTGCTGTCACCGACGCAGGCGCGGCTGACGATCACCGAAGGCCGCTATCACCAGGTGCGGCGCATGTTCGCCGCGGTCGGCAACCACGTCGTCGCGCTGCATCGCAGCCGCGTCGGCGGACTCGCGCTCGATGATCTGCCGGAAGGCGCGTGGCGTGCGCTCGATGCCGCGGATATCGAGAGGCTGATGACCGCCCATGGTTGAAATCGCGCCGCTGCCGTTCCGACCCGCGGCGGTGATCTTCGACATGGACGGGCTGCTGCTCGACAGCGAGCGCGCGATTCTCGATTGCTTTCGTGAGGCCGCGGCAGAGCGGGGCGCGGACATCGAGCCCGACTGGTGGCTGGGCATGACCGGCCGCGGAGATGCGGTCTGCCGCGCGTTGCTGGTGGATCGTGTGGGCATTGCCGCGACCGATGCGTTGCTGGCAAGCGGACACGCCCGCTACGTGGCGATGGCCGAGGCCGGCCTGCCGCATCGACCGGGCGTCGTCGCGTTGCTGGAGTTGCTCGTCGCGCACGACATGCCCCGTGCGGTCGCGACTTCGACGCGGTCGTCGCTGGCGCAGCGCAAGCTCGAAGCAGCGGGACTCTCGAAGTATTTCGACGTGGTCTGTACCAGCAGCGATGTCGCGCAGCCCAAGCCGGCGCCCGATGTCTACCTGCTCGCCGCCGAGCGCATCGGCGTGCCGCCGGCGCAGTGTCTGGTACTGGAGGATTCGCCGACGGGCGTGCGCGCCGCGCTCGCGGCGGGCATGACCGCGGTGCAGGTGCCGGATCTGCTGGCGCCCGACGATGACGTGCGCGCGCTCGGGCATCGCATCGTCGCGTCGCTGGAGGACGCACAGGCCCTGCTTGCGCCGTGGCTGATGGCGAAGCAGACAGACTGATCGACGTCGCGGGTTTCGCTGTGTTCTAGCCAACCTGCAAAGCACACGTGCCCTCACCGCAGGATGCGCAGAGCGCAGCGAAATCCGGCGGCTACACGCCTCAGGTCTGCGGTCGCAACCGCGCCAGCTCGCTCGCGCGCTCGGTGGTCATCTGACGCCTGCAATCCACCGACATCACCGTGGCCAAGGTACCGCCCTCCGGGTCCGCCAGGAACCTGCAGTTCGCGTCCCTGTACTGCACCCACAGCCGCTGCGCGGTGCGCAAACGGGCCTGTTGGCCTTGGGTCAAAGCGGCCAGCGTTTGACGGTACTCGCTGTTGAGGCGTGCATCCTGCAGCACAATCTCGGCGTCGATGCAGTTGAGCATGTCGACGGTCACGCCTTCGGAGGCGTCCATGCACCGGGCAAAACCTGCAGACGCGTCGTCGGCAGCCACGGGCCCGGCATGTGTCGTGGCCAAGGCCAGGAGCACCAACGGAAGTACGTTGCGGAACGGATTCGACATGGCGATGTACTCAGCGACGGTCGGCAAGTGCAGTGTGGGCACAGCGTCTGCGGACGGCGTGAACAGACGCAATAACTAGTCAGGCGTGCTCGCCGGTGTGGTCGAGCATGTCGCGCAGCATGTCCTGCACGTGGGCGTCGTCGGCTTCGTACAGGATCTGGCGTGCCTGACGCTCACCGCGCACCAGCCGCGCGCCGCGCAGCAATCGCAGGTGATGGCTGACCAATGGCTGCGAGGCGCCGGTACGACGTGCGATTTCGCCGACGGCGACTGGACCGTCGAGACAGGTCAGCAGCACGCGCAGACGCGTGGGATCGCCGAGCAGCTTGAAGGTCTCGGCGAGGAGCGCCAGCCGCGTATCGTCGACGGTCATCACCGCGTAGGCCCCGACGCGTGCGGCGTGTCGTGCGGGTGGTCGCGCATGCCGTCGTGATCGTGGTGATGCGCGTGATCGTGCGCATGCGCATGCGCATGCGCATCGCCGCTGCGCTGTCGCTCCAGCGCGCATTGCGCTTGTGGTACGTGTACGACCTCGACAGTCGCGTGCCCGATCGCGAACCGCTCGGCGAGCGCGCGCTTGACCGCAGGCACCACCAGCGCCGGCTGCGCGTCATCGGCCAGCGTGAGTTCCAGTGTCGCCAGCACCTTGCCCGAGGTGATCGACCACACATGCACGTGGTCGACATCGGCGACGCCCGGCACAGTGTGGCGCACGTGATCCTGCAGCACGGCGATGTCGATGTCCGGCGGCACGGCTTCCATCAGGATGTCGAACGCGCTGCGCAGCAACGCCCAGGCGCTGCGCAGGATCAGCAGACACACCAGCACCGACAGGATCGGATCGATCGGCATCCAGCCGGTGAAGTGGATCACCAGCGCGGCGATGATCGCCGCGACCGAGCCGAGCAGATCGCCAAGCACGTGCACCGTCGCGCCCTTGATGTTGACGTGCGACTGGTCGCCGCGATGCAGGATCCAGAACACCAGGCAGTTCACCAGCAGGCCGACCACCGCGACCGCGAGCATCGGTCCGGCCAGCACTTCGCCCGGACTGCGCAGTCGCTGGATTGCTTCCCATACGATCCAGATCACCAGCGCGAACAGCGTGACCGCATTGACCAGACCGGCCAGCACCTCGAAGCGCATGTAGCCGAAGGTGCGCCGCGCATCGGACGCGCGCCGCCCGATGCGGAAACCCACCCAGGCCAGCAGCAGCGCGGCGGCATCGGTGAGCATGTGGCCGGCATCGGCGATCAGCGCCAGCGAACCCGACAGCACGCCACCGACGACCTCGACCAGCATGAAGCCCGCGGTCAGCGCGAAGCCGGTCAGCACCACGCGTTCGTTGGCGGCGGAGACTGACGGCGCATGACTGTGGCCGTGTGCGTGGCTGTGATCGTGGTCGTGCGACATGGGGAAGAGGGGCGAGCCGGGATGAACGCTATTGTATAAACATATTTTTATGTGTTGATAGCCTGCTGGCCAGTGGTCCCGCCCGTGCAGCGTTCGGGTCAGGAATTCCCTGCACCGGCGCGGGCATTGCCCGCTCGCGCGCCTGCGCTACCCTCGACCCGATCGCGTACGGAAGCGCCGAGGTCGGAATGGACACGAAGGATCAATCAGGTCGCCACGTCCGCACGTTGCCGTGGCTCGCCCCGGCGGCCGGATGGTGGATGACATTGTGGCTGGCGGTATCGATCATCGCCCTGTCCGGCTGCGTGCTGGCCGTCCCACCTGCCGACACCTCGGGCGAGCGTGCCGCGGCCGCGCGCGCCTTCGACGATCCGAAACTGCAGGCGCTGGCAGCCGCAGCCGGGAGCGGCGATGCGGCCGCGGTCCGCCGACTGATGCGTGACGAAGGTGTCGATCCCGACGGCGTCTTCTGGGGCCGCGACGGCGGCACCCCGATGCTCGCGTGGCCGATCTATCGCGGCAATCCCGACGGTCTGCGCGCAATGCTGGAAAGCGGTGCGGATCCGAATGTCTTCAAGACCTACGAGACGAAGGATCGCGGCTCCCGGCACCACAACAATGCAATGGTCTGGGCCGCACAACAGAAGGATCCCATCTATCTGCAGACCCTGCTGGAACACGGCGGAGATCCGGACACGCGCAATTCCAACCGCGAAGCGCTGCTGTTCCAGGCTTTCGTACAGGGCAACCAGTGGCAGAACGTGCAGTTGCTGGTCGAGCGGGGCGCTGACGTCAATGTGCAGGCCTCACCCGGCAGCACGATCCTCGCAACCTATACCGGTCTCGGCGGGTTTCGAATGGCGCATTGGCTCCTGGAGCACGGCGCCGACCCGTCATTGCAGTACTCGTTCAGCAGGCCGGTGCAGCGTGCCGACTCGCACGCGATCGAAGCGATCTTCTGGCACCCCGGAAATCCCGATGATCCGGACTGGCAGACCAAGTGCCAGCGCTGGTTGTTGGCGAATGGCTTCGAGCGGCCGCCGATGCCGGAGCACTTCCGGAAGATGCGGGCGACGTTCGGATTTCCTGACAGCGAGGATCAGATTCCCCTTCCAGACATGGATGACGACGGAGGCGAGACATGACGACGCAACATGCGGAACGGCAGCGTCTGCTGGATGCGCTGCGCTCCAGCGGATTGAACGATGCAGCAGCCGAAGCGGACAGGCTCGAGGCGACCCATCACGCGCAGGAGATGGCCGGTCTGTCCCATGACGGCTACGACGCGGCCAAAGGTGCCGGTGAGCCACCGCCGGGCTGGATGCGCGTCAGTGCGACGCCTGCTCTGCTGCGCGAGATGCTTCCCGGGCTTCAACTGGACGATGGGCAAATCCTGGATCTGCTGCACCCTGAGAAATCCGGATTCCGTGCAGAGATCTATGTTCCGGACCCCGCTGTACTCGGGCCCGGCTTCAAGCCGACGCTCGTCTTCAAAGGATCGAGAGGCCATGTTGTCGAGAATGGCGAGCTGCGGGACACCTCGCTCGAGGATTTCATCGGCAACAACCTGCCGCAGTCGATCGGACTGGAAGCCGATTACTACACCAGGTCTATGGCGTTGGCGGAAATGCTCAAGCGCGCAGGACTCGATTTCGATATCACCGGTCACAGTCTGGGTGGCGGTATGGCGTCGGCAGCCTCCGCGGTAACGGGCATGCGCACGGTCACCTTCAACGCTGCAGGGCTGCATCCCGATACGGCACCCAATTTCCTGAAAGGACGGGACGGACCGTCGCTCTTCGACACGAAAGACACCGTCACCGCCTGGCAGGTGCAAGGCGAAATCCTCAACGACGGCGTGCAGCAGGACATCCGTGGCATGAGCGAGCTGCAACGCGATCGCATGGCGACGCTGATCACCCATGGCGCGGCCGCCGTGCAAAGCACGCCGGCGGGCCGTGACTATCTCGAACAAAGGCTGCTCCCAAGCATCCCCGAAACCTCACATCCCGCCGTGCGCGCACTGCTCGAAGCGCTCGAGCGCGGCGAAGCCGCCTCCATGATTCGGGATATGCCCGAGGCCGCAGGCAAACGCATGCCGCCGCTGATCGCGATGACGCAACAGGAACAGACCCTCGTCGCGCGCGAGAACCGCGCCTCGATGGCTGAGCTGCATCAGTTGGGCGGACCGATCCTGACTGTGCTCGCGATGGGCGCGCGCGGTGCGAATGCCGGCGCGCAGGCGGGTGAAGTGATCGCCAACGGAGGCCGCGCGCTGGGCGACGGACTCGCGAATGCGGGTGATGCGGCGCGCACCGGAACAGCGCTCGCCGGCGCCCACATCGACCGGACCTGGCAGGGCGCCGGCGTCGTGCTGTCGCAGGGCACGCAGGCGATGGGGGAATTCACCGCGCAGGCGCGGATGGTGGGCGCGCATGGCGCGGCGGCGATTGATCATGCGCAAGGCTGGGCGCAGGCAGGTGTTGCGAGCGCGCGTGGCGGTCTTCTGCGCAACGTGGGGGATGCGGCGGGCGTGTTCTCCGACAGATGGCGCGAGGGTCTGTACGCGCGCGCGGAGCGTGTCGAGACAGAAGGTGATGCCGCGCTGGAACGCAACCGAAGCGAAGCCGCGGCTGCGATCGAACAGGGGCGCGCTGCGGCGCAGGGCCGGCGCGAGATGGCCGGCGCCCTCGCAGACGGTGTCCAGGTGGGCACTGGCGCGGTCGGCACCCAGGCGCGCAATCAGCTGGTCTACGTCGGCGAGCGGCTGGATGCCGGCTTCGATGTCGCAGGCGCGCAACTCACGCAGGTGACGGCGCAGGCGCCAACGGCCGGTGCGGGGCTCGGCGGGCTGAGCGGCGTGATCGTCGGCGGCGCACTCAGCTTCGACCCGCGCACGCCGCAGGGTATCCAGAGCTGGTCCGGTGCGATCGAACTTGTACGCGAGGCCGGCCCGGCGCTGTCAGAAGCGGTCGGTCGCCACGGCATGGCATCGGCCGTGCTGCCCAGCCTTGAGCGTCACGTCGCCGAACAGGAAGCGGCCGCGCGGGAGATGCTGCGCGAACCTGACCGGAAGGTCGAAGCGCCAACATTGCAGGCGCAGTCCGCGCTGCTGTCAGGTGGCACAGGCGCCGCGTTGGAACGTCTGTTCTCGGCGGTCAGGCAGGGGGATACGGAGACCGCGAAACAGGCGTCGTCCGCACTGATGGAGACGGCAGGCGCGCAGACATGGCTGGCCGAAGGTCAGGCGCGACTCACCGCGCGCGATCAGGCCGCTGCGCAGACGCCTGAGGTGGAACGACAGCAGGCCCTACAACCGCAGGCACTCCAGAGCCTCCCCGAGCACACAGCGCCAGCGCACTGAGCTGACGTCTCTGCCGTGGCCAGGGACGCGACGCGACCGCGCTTGGCGCTGCTCTCAGTTCGCCTCGGTGAACAGCCGCGCCCATCCAGCATGTCCCAGTGTTTCGAGCGTGCCGAGATTCCGGTCGATGATGCTGTCCGGTTCCGGGTACGCCTCCACCGCGCGCGCCACACTCTCTTCGCGCAGCAGATGCAGCGTCGGATACGGCGCGCGGTTGGTGTAGTTGCCGATGTCGTCGGGGGCGGTGCCGGCGAACTGGTAGTCGGGATGGAAGCTCGCGACCTGCAGCACACCGTCGAGCTCCAGCGCCTCGACCAGACCATCGGCCTCGTCGAGAAAATCGTTGTAGTCGAGGAAATCGCCCAGCACCTGCGGATGCACGATCAGCGTGGTGTCGATCTGGCTGGCCGGTGTGTCGCGCAGGCGCAGCAGCTCCTCGCCGAGTTCTTCGAGCAGGGCTTCTGGCGTGGTCGCGTCGCTCAGCACGAAACGCACCTGGTCCTTGACCACGACGGCCTTGGCAAACGGGCACAGGTTCAGCCCGATCACCGCGCGCTCCAGCCACAGGCGGGTGTCGGCGATCGGGTCGGCGCTCGGAAACATGCGGATCAGTCGCGGAAGTTGTCGAACTGCAACGGCAGGTCGAACTCGGCGCCGCGCAGCAGGGCCATCGCGGCCTGCAGGTCGTCACGCTTCTTGCCGTTCACGCGCAGCTTGTCGCCGTTGATCTGGCTGTCGACCTTGAGCTTGGCGTCCTTGAGCGTGTTCTGGATCTTCTTGGCCAGGTCGCGCTCGATGCCCTGCTTGACGGTGACGGTCTGCCGCGCGCCGGCGAGGTTGGTCTCGATGTCGCCGAACTCCAGGCACTTCACGTCGATCTTCCGCGCGGCCAGGCGCTGGCGCAGGATTTCGGTCATCTGCTGCACCTGGAAGTCGCTCGGCGCGGATTGCTTGATGGTCGACTCGTCGAGTTCGTAGGAGGCCTCGACGCCCTTGAAGTCGAAGCGCGTGGTCAGTTCGCGATTGGCCTGGTCGACGGCGTTGGTCAGCTCGTGGGTGTCGACTTCGGAGACGATATCGAAGGAAGGCATGGGGCACCTGCAGGTGGGACGAAGGCGCGCAGATTACCGCACGGGCGGTATGGGCTGTTCCGCCACTGCGGTGTCAGCGACGTGCCAAGGAGCGCAAGATGGCCAATCCCCCAACCGCCATGAAGAGGGCGCCGCCATGCTCGATACCCCCGCCTATGCTGCCGCCGACGCCAGTTCGCCGCTGGCGCCGACCACGATCCAGCGCCGCGCGCCGCGCGCCCACGAGGTCCTGATCGATATCGCATTCTGTGGCGTCTGCCATACCGACCTGCACCAGGTCCGCGACGAGTGGGGCGGCTCGATCTTTCCGATGGTCCCGGGCCACGAGATCGTCGGCCATGTCGCCGAAGTCGGCAGCGAGGTCACGAAGTTCAAGATCGGCGACACCGTCGGCGTCGGCTGTTTCGTCGACTCCTGCCGGTCCTGCGCGCAATGCCAGTCGGGCGAGGAGCAGTTCTGCGAGCAGGGCATGACCAGCACCTACAACGCGATGGAACGCGACGGCAGCGCGCCGACCTACGGCGGCTATTCCACCCGCATCACCGTCGACCAGGACTACGTGCTGCGCGTGCCGGAATCTCTGCCGCTCGACGCCGCGGCGCCGCTGCTGTGCGCCGGCATCACCACCTACTCACCGTTGCGCCATTTCGGCGTCAAGGCCGGCGACGCGATTGCGGTGGTCGGCCTCGGCGGTCTCGGCCACATGGCGGTGAAGTTCGCCGTCGCGATGGGTGCACGCGTGACGGTGCTCAGCACGTCCGAATCCAAGCGCGACGATGCACTGAAGCTCGGCGCGCACGATTTCGCCGCGAC
Source organism: Luteimonas sp. KH_071 (assembly GCF_057838005.1). Classification (NCBI taxonomy): domain Bacteria; kingdom Pseudomonadati; phylum Pseudomonadota; class Gammaproteobacteria; order Lysobacterales; family Lysobacteraceae; genus Luteimonas; species Luteimonas sp. KH_071. Next base: position 425,413 of record NZ_CM174458.1, read on the forward strand.
GCTTGACGAGGCGACGTTCAAGACGCTGGCCAAGACCTTCGACTTCATCGTCGACAGCGTGTCCGCGCCGCACGACTACAACGCCTACCTGTCGCTGCTGAAGGTCGACGGCACGATGATCCTGCTCGGCGTGCCCGACCAGCCCGCGCCGGTCGCCGCAGGCTCCTTGATCATGCAGCGCCGCCGCCTGACCGGCTCGCTGATCGGCGGCATCCGAGAGACCCAGGAGATGCTCGACTTCTGCGCCGAACACGGCATCGTCTCCGACATCGAGCGCATCGGCATCGCCGACATCAACACCGCCTACGAGCGCATGCTCAAGGGCGATGTGCGCTACCGCTTCGTCATCGATACGGCGACGTTGAAGGGCTGAGTGCTCTGCACCTTCCCCCGCGAGCGGGGGATGAGAGTGGTCCGCTTGCGCGGCACCGCCGCGTGGATCGATCGAATGCCCGGCGTGCTTCGCCGGGCCGGGCAGGCCGGGATGGGGGCGAACCGTGCGTGCCGGAGCAATACACCGGGCGCGATCTCACCGACGAACTCGCACGAGCGGAGGCAGTGCCGGACTCGGACCGCTTGCCCCACCCAACCCTCCCCCGCGGTGCGGGGGAGGGTTGGGTGGGCTGCTTGCGGAGACGCAATGCGGATCGGTGATTGGCTGGATGATATAGAGAGTTCAGCACGTCCCGACGCAGCCCACCTCGCCCGCCCATGCGAGGATGCGCATCCGCACCACCGCCTCACCCATCGTCATGTCCGCTTCTTCCGCCCCCACCGATGCCCGCGCCGCCGCGATGTGGATGTTGTTCGCCGTGCTCGCATTCGCGGGCATGGACGCGGGCATGAAGTGGATCGCCAAAGACTACTCCGCGTTCCAGGTCGCCACCTTCCGCAGCCTGACCACGCTGCCGCTGATCGTCGGCTGGCTGCTGCTGCGCGGGCGCGCGGGCACGCTGCTGCGCATCCACTGGCCGTTGCATCTGCTGCGCGGGATTCTCGGCGTCGGCATGATCGCGGGCTTCGTCTATGGCCTGGCGCGGATGCCGCTGTCGACGGCCTACGCGATCGTCTTCGTGTCGCCGCTGATGGTCACCGCGCTGGCCGTGCCGCTGCTCGGCGAGAAGGTCGGGCCACGGCGCTGGACCGCGATCGCGCTCGGCGTCGTCGGCGTGCTGGTCGTGCTGCGACCGACCGGCGAAGGCATGGCGACGCTGGCGGGTCTGGCGGTCGTCGGCGGTGCGCTGTGCTACGCGATCGCGTCGATCACCGTGCGCAAGCTCGCCCAGCGCGACAGTCCCGAAGCGCTGGTGTTCTGGTTCCTGGTGTTGATGGCGGTGTTCGCCGGTGCGCTGGCATGGCCGGATTGGCAGCCGCTGCAACGTGAACACGGGTGGGTGCTCGCGCTGATCGGCGTGACCGGCGCGCTGGGCCAGGTGGGCCTGACGCATGCGTTCCGGCTCGGTGAGGCCAGCCAGGTCGCGCCGCTGGAATACACCGCGCTGCTGTGGGTCGTGCTGCTGGACCTGTTCGTCTGGCAGGTGTTGCCCGACGGCATGACGTGGCTGGGCGCCGGCATCATCGTCGCCAGCGGCCTCTACATGTTCCGTCGTGAAAAGGTGCTGTCGGAAGCTGGCACGGTGGACGCGGAGATCAAGCGTCTCGACGGGACCCCGCCGCCGTAAGCGCGTCCCCTTTCATCGTGGTCGCGCGCTGGATCGCCGATCATGCCGTCCTCGATACGCCGGAATCTGCGAGACCTCGATGCCTCTTCTGCTGCTCGCTGTGGTCCTGCTCGCCATCTTCGCGCTGCTGCTTCTGCTGTGGCCGCTGGCGCTGTGGAACCGCTATCGCGTCGGCACGTCGCGCCGGCGCCCACCACGCTGGCTGACCCGGCTCAACGCCTGGCTGATTCCGGCGTCGGCGCTGGTGTTCCTCGGCGGCATGGGTATCGCTCAACTGTTCGTCGCGCACGCGTTTCCGTATGCCGCGCTCGGCGTGCTGACCGGACTGGCGCTGGGTGGGATGGGCTGGGCTCTCACGCGCGTCGAGCACCGCCCGGGCCAGGTCTGGTACACGCCGAACCGCTGGCTGGTCCTGGCGCTGACACTGGTCGTTGTTGCGCGGGTATTCGCCGGTATCTGGCAGGCCTGGGAGCGCATGCGCGGCGATACCGCGGCGCTGGCCGCGTGGGGACCACTGGGCGAGCCGGCCGGTCTGTTCGCGGTCGCCGGGCTTGTTGTGGGTTACCACGCGATGTATGCAGTGCTGCTGCAATGGCGGCTGGGCCGCTGGCTGTAACCGGCTTCGCGTTCGAATCCGGAACCCCGAAACCAGCCCAAAAAAAGACCCGCCGAAGCGGGTCTTCCCTGGTGCACGACTCTGGGAGAGAGGTCAGAAACGTGCGCCGATACCGACACCCACGGTCCACGGGTCGAGCTTGAGCTCCTGACCGGTGGAGACGCCCGCCTGGTTCACGTCAGCGCGGCTGCGCAGGTAACGCGCATCGGCACGGGCGAACCAGGTGGGGGTGATGTTCATGTCGACGCCAACGGTACCGATCGCGCCCTTCGGCGTGGACAGGCTGACGTGCTCGCCGCCCGGGTTGAGGTCTTCGCCACTGATGTTGGAGTGGTGATAACCCAGACCCACGAACGGACGGAAGGTGTTGTCCGCTTGGCCGAAGTGGTACTGGCCGCTCAGCGCGATCGGCTGCTGCTCGACGGTGCCGACCTTTCCGGCATCGTTGCGGACGCGGTGGTCGAACTTGTCGAGCGCGCCCCACAGTTCGGCGCTGATGTTGTCGGTGAAGTTGTACGAGACCGACGCGGTCGGTGCCGGGCCGCCATCGACTTCGACGCCGTCGTTGGCACTGCGGTTGGTCGGCTCGAGCAGGGTGGCGCCGCCGACGACCGAGAAGCGCTTGCCGGACGCGGTGTCACCGGCGTCCTGGGCGAATGCGACCGACGAAACAGCGAAGCTGGCCAGAGTGGCGAGAGCAAGAACGCGCTTGTTGGACTTCAGCATGGGGTGTGCTCCTTCTTGAAGGCCGGACCGTGTCGCGGGGCCGGCGTTGCAACGTGTCGCGGCGTGCGGGGGCAGCGCTGCGACCTTCCTCTGCGGGAAGGCGGCGCCATGCTCGCAATCGGAACCTGAATAGACGATTTCCGCTTTCTGAAGCGTGCACAACGCTTCACGATGCCTTCGGAAACCTGCGCGGGCAGTTCATCGGAAAGCCGCTTTCGATGCGGCTGGCGCCCAGCTGCGGAGTCGGAAAATCGATGTACGACACACGAACATCGCGAACGTGACGCAGCGTTCTGTCATCGGCGTCTGGCGCACACAGGGGTCCGAGGTGGGCCGTACATGCATCGCATTCCATGCGCGTCCGTACGCGATGCAACAGTTGGCGTGAACCCTGCTGGGCCGCACAATAGCCGGTCACGAGATGCCCGGAGGGCCGCATGGCCGACCTGAAAGAAGCACGCGTTCCCGACATTGGCGGGTTTGACGATGTCCCGGTGATCGAGGTGCTGGTCGCCGTCGGCGATACGGTGTCGGTCGACCAGGGGCTGGTCACGCTCGAATCGGACAAGGCCACGATGGAAGTGCCGGCGCCGTTCGCGGGCGTGATCAAGGAACTGAAGGTCAAGGTCGGCGACACCCTGTCGGAAGGCGGCGTGGTCGCGATCATCGAAGCCGACGGCGGCGACGCTCAGGCCGAGGCACCGGCGAAAGCCGAAGCGCCAGCGAAGACCGAAGCCCCGAAGGCCGAAAAGCCTGCCGCCGAGAAAGCCGCGCCGGCTGCGAAGGCCGAGGCGCCGAAGGCACAGTCCGGCGGTGGCGGCGCCCAGGAATCGAAGGTCCCCGACATCGGCGGTTACGACGACGTGCCGGTGATCGAAGTGCTGGTCGCGGTCGGCGACACGGTCGAGAAGGATCAGGGGCTGATCACGCTGGAATCGGACAAGGCCACAATGGAAGTGCCGGCCTCGGTCGCCGGTGTCATCAAGGAACTCAAGGTCAAGGTCGGCGACACGCTGTCGGAAGGCGCCGTGGTCGCGATCATCGAAGCCGCGGGCGATGCACCTGCCGCGGCGTCCGAGCCGGCGGCGGCGCCGGCCAAGGGCACCGACGACAACGCGGTCGAACCCGTCGCGGCGCAGGCCAAGCCCGACAAGATCGCCGAAGCCTCGATCGAGCATCGCGTGCCGGGCGGCGGCAACCCGCCGGTGCGCTTCGATGCCGATGCGATCCTCCCCGACAAGGTGCCCTACGCGAGTCCAGCGGTGCGTCTGTTCGCACGCGAGCTCGGCGTGGATCTGACCCAGCTCAAGGGCAGCGCCAAGGGCGGCCGCATCATCCGCGAGGACGTGCAGTCCTTCGTCAAGAATGCCTTGCAGGGCGGTGGTGCGAAGACTGCCTCCGGCGCGCCGGCATCGGCGGGCGGCGGTCTCAACCTGCTGCCGTGGCCGAAGGTCGATTTCGCCAAGTTCGGCGAGGTCGAGGTCCAGGAACTGGGCCGCATCCAGAAGATCTCGGCGGCGAACCTCGCACGCAACTGGGCGATGATCCCGCACGTCACGCAGCACGACGATGCTGACATCACGGATCTCGAAGCGCTGCGCGTGCAGCTCAACAAGGAAAACGAGAAGGCCGGCGTCAAGCTGACCATGCTCGCGTTCCTGATCAAGGCCTCGGTCGCGGTGCTCAAGCAGTATCCGCGCTTCAACAGCTCGCTCGACGCGACCGGCGAGAACCTCACGCTCAAGAAGTACTTCCACATCGGCTTCGCCGCCGACACGCCCAACGGTCTCGTCGTCCCGGTGATCCGCGACGCCGACAAGAAGGGCGTCATGGAAATCTCGCAGGAGATGTCCGCACTGGCGAAGAAGGCGCGCGACGGCAAGCTCGGCCCGGCCGACATGCAGGGCGGCTGCTTCTCGATCAGCTCGCTCGGCGGCATCGGCGGCACCAGCTTCACCCCGATCGTCAATGCACCCGAAGTCGCGATCCTCGGCGTGTCCAAGTCGGCCATGAAGCCGGTCTGGGACGGCAAGGCCTTCCAGCCGCGCCTGACCCTGCCCCTGTCGCTGTCCTACGACCACCGTGTGATCGATGGCGCAGCCGCGGCGCGCTTCACCGCGACGCTGGCGCAGCTGCTCGGCGACATGCGTCGCGTGCTGCTGTAAGCGTGCCGGTGACCAGCGATACCACGCGGGAAAAGGCGCGGCTGACCGTCCGTCATGCGACGGTCGCCGACATCCCGGCGATCGTCGCGCTGTCGGACACGGTCTACGGCGAGGAAGGCGGCTACACGGCCGAGATGCTCACCGGGCAGGTCGCCCAGTTTCCGCAGGGCGTGTTCGTCGCCTGCTACGAGGATGTGGCGGTCGGTTACTGCGCCACGTTCCGGATCGACGAGGCGAGCGCGATGGCGCCGCACCGCTGGACCGAGATCTCGGGCGGGGGCTATGGCGCGCGCCATCTGACCACCGGTGACTGGCTCTACGGTATGGAAGTCTGCGTGGATCCCGCGTATCGCGGGCTGCGCATCGGTCGCCGTCTGTACGAGCTGCGCAAGCGCCTATGCCAGGAACTCGGCCTCAAGGGCATCGTGTTCGGCGGGCGCCTGCCGGGCTTCTCGCGCCGCGCCAAGGCCTACGGCAACGACGCCCACGCCTACGTCGCCGACGTGCGCGCGGGCCGGATTCGCGATCGCGCGCTGAGCTTCCAGCTCAGCAACGGGTTCGAGTTCATCGGCCTGTTGCGCAATTACCAGCCGGCCGATCGCGAATCGCGCGGTTACGCGGCGCACCTGGTCTGGCGCAATCCGAAGATCGACCCGAACGTGCGCACGACCGGCACCGCGCGCCAGCTCCCCGATTCGGTGCGCGTGGCGACGGTGCAGTACCAGCAACGCCGCGTGGCCTCGTTCGAAGAGTTCGCCACCCAGGTCGAGTACTTCGTCGACATCGCGGCCGATTACCGTGCCGATTTCGTCGTCTTCCCCGAGCTCTTCACGCTGCAGTTGCTGTCGGTCGAGAACAAGCCGCTGTCGCCGCAGGATTCGCTGTTGGCGCTGACCGGCTACACCGAGCGCTTCGCCGCGCTGCTCAGCGAACTCGCGGTGCGCCACAACATCAACATCATCGGCGGCTCGCATCCCACGCGGACCAGCGACGGCCCCGACGCGAACGTGCGCAACATCTGCTACGTCGCCCTGCGCGACGGCTCGCTGCACACCCGCGACAAGCTGCATCCCACGCCCAACGAGCGCACCTGGTGGGGCATCGGCGGCGGCGACAGTGCGCGGGCGATCATGACCGACTGCGGGCCGATCGGCGTCATGATCTGCTACGACAGCGAGTTCCCGGAACTCGGCCGGCACCTGGTCGACCAGGGCGCGATGATCCTGTTCGTGCCGTTCTGTACCGATACCCGCGAAGGCTATCTGCGCGTGCGCTACTGCTCGCAGGCGCGCGCTGTGGAAAACCAGTGTTACGTGGTGCTGTCGGGCAACGTCGGCAACCTGCCCGGCGTCAACAACTTCGACATCCAATACGCGCAGAGCTGCATCCTGACGCCCTGCGATTTCCCGTTCGCGCGTGACGGCATCGCCGCCGACACCACGCCGAACGTCGAGCAGGTCGCGTTCGCCGATCTGCGTCTCAACGATCTCGTCGTCGCCCGCAACGACGGCACCGTGCAGAACCTCAACGACCGCCGCCACGATCTGTATTCGCTGACCTGGGCCCGTCGCCCGGCGTCGCGCATCGCGGCGCCGGACCCCACGCAGCAGACTCCGGAGAACCCGTGATGGCCCAGACCCTCGAAGTGAAAGTCCCCGACATCGGCGGCTATGACGACGTGCCGGTGATCGAGGTGCTGGTTGCGGTTGGCGACACCGTCGCCAAGGACCAGAGCCTGGTCACGCTGGAATCGGACAAGGCGACGATGGAAGTGCCGGCCTCGAGTGCGGGTGTCATCAAGGAACTGAAGGTCAAGGTCGGCGACACGCTGTCGGAAGGCAGCGTGGTTGCGGTGATCGAGGCCGAGGGCGATGCGCCTGCCGCCGACACGAAGGCCGCTGCGCCCGAGAAGACAGAAGCGGCACCTCCGAAGAAGAGCGAATCGCCCGGTAGCCATCCGCCGGTCGCGCGCTCGCACGCTGCGCCGGCCGAGCCGGATGCGGTCAAGGCCGCGCCGTCGTCGGGCCGCACTGCCGATGTCGAATGCCGCGTCGTCGTGCTCGGCTCAGGCCCGGGCGGCTACACAGCCGCGTTCCGCGCCGCCGATCTCGGCCTCGATACCGTGCTGATCGAGCGTTACGAAACGCTCGGCGGCGTCTGCCTCAACGTCGGCTGCATTCCGTCGAAGGCGCTGTTGCACGCGGCCGAGGTCATCGACCAGGCCAAGCACGCCAGCGACTATGGCGTTGATTTCGGTACGCCGACGATCGCCCTCGACAAGCTGCGTGGTTACAAGGAAAAAGTCGTCGGCCAGCTGACCAAGGGCCTGACCGGCATGGCCAAGCAGCGCAAGGTGCGCGTGGTCACCGGCGAAGGCCTGTTCGTGTCGCCGAACGAGATCGAAGTCACCGGCGCCGACGGCAAGACCCAGCTCGTGCGTTTCGAGCAATGCATCATCGCCGCCGGCTCGCAGGCGCTGAAGCTGCCTGGCTTCCCGTGGGACGACCCGCGCGTCATGGATTCGACCGACGCGCTGGAACTCGCGGAAACGCCGAAGAAGCTGCTCGTCGTCGGCGGCGGCATCATCGGGCTCGAGATGGCGACGGTCTATCACGCGCTCGGTTCCGAAGTGACGGTCGTCGAACTCGCCGACCAGCTGATGCCTGGCGCCGACAAGGATCTGGTGAAGCCGCTTGCCGATCGCCTGAAGAAGCAGGGCGTGTCGGCCCATCTCAAGACCAAGGTCGTCGAAGCGAAGGCCGCGAAGAACGGCATCGATGTCGTGTTCGAAGGCGAGAGCATTCCGGAGACGAAGACTTTCGACCGCGTGCTGGTGGCGGTGGGCCGCACGCCCAACGGCGGCAAGATCGCAGCCGACAAGGCCGGTGTGCGTGTTTCGGACCGCGGCTTCATCTCCGTCGATGCGCAGATGCGGACCAACGTCCCGCACATCTTCGCGATCGGCGATCTCGTCGGTCAGCCGATGCTCGCCCACAAGGCGACGCATGAGGGCAAGCTCGCGGCCGAAGTCGCGGCCGGCGAGAAGAAGGAATGGGTGGCGCGGGTGATTCCGTCGGTCGCCTATACCGATCCGGAAATCGCGTGGGTCGGCATCACCGAGACCGAAGCCAAGGCCAAGGGCCTGAAGGTCGGCGTGGGCAAGTTCCCGTGGGCGGCCAGCGGTCGCGCGATCGGCATCGGTCGCACCGAGGGGTTCACCAAGCTGATCTTCGACGAGGCCACGCACCGCATCGTCGGCGCCGGCATCGTCGGCGTGCATGCGGGTGACCTGATCGCCGAAGCGGGTCTGGCGATCGAGATGGGCGCCGAAGTCGCCGATATCGGCCACACCATCCATCCCCATCCCACGCTCAGCGAATCGGTGGCGATGGCGGCGGAAGTGTTCGACGGCACGATCACCGACCTGTACATCCCGAAGAAGAAGTAAAGGCGCCGGACGTCGCATCCGTGCCAAAGAAAAAGCCCCGGCATGCCGGGGCTTTTCTGTGTCCACGCGCCTGGTACCGGGCGCGTGGATGCGTGCCGCGATCAGAAGCGGAACGTCACGCCGGCCATCGGGCCGTGGACATTCAGATCGCCGGTGATTTCGCCGGAGTACGGGAACGGACCCGCATCGACACCCGACGGCGCGCGCGCGGTGCCGCGGTACTGGTCCTTGAGCTTCAGGCGGAACCAGTCGTAGCCGACGTGGATGCCGACGCGCTCGCTGACCATGTACTCGACCAGCAGGCCGCCGCGCTCGAAATGACCTTCCTCGTCGAGGATGTTGCCCCAGGTCGTATCCAGGTACTGCGCCTCCAGGCCCACGGTCCAGCGCTCGGCCGGCGTCCAGGTCAGGCGGGTGTGCAGGCCCGGCGACACGCCATCGCGCTCCCAGCCGATGCTCTCGAATTCCGGATCCAGCAGGTCGGTGCCGGTGGTGCTGCCGTTGGCGGTGGCTTCGAGCTTGGCATAGGTCACGCCCAGGCCCAGCCCCCACTCGAAGCTGTCGTTCTTGACCACGGCGTACTCGTAATTGAGGTTCGCCAGGCGGAACGACAGGCGGCCGTCGATGCGCGCCGACGGGATCTCGATGGCTTCGCCGCCCGGGATGATCGTGCCGGTGTCGAGGACATTGCCGCCGTACTCCCAGGTCTCGTCACGGCGGTAGTCGTAGAAGTTGCCGATCAGCGCCTGGCGCTCGCTGATGCGGAAGCCGATCGCGCCGCGGGGGCGCCATTCGCGGCCGGTGTCGAAGCTTTCGTCGAAGCCGAAGGTGGCGTCGTCGGTGCCGTCGGTCACGACGCCATTACCGGAAAAGCCGAGTTCGGCTTCCGGGTTGAACGCGCTCAGACGCAGCACGAAGCGGTCGTCACGGCTCTGCGCCTGCGCGGCAGTGGCGAACGTGGCGAGGATGGCGGTTGAAAGCAGGGCGAGTGCGAGGCGTGAAACGGGTCGTGACATCGGGAAGTCTTCCTGGGGGAGGCGGGCGATGTTCGTTAACCCGCAGTCATTCCGACGTGAAGCCTTCACGGGACCGGTGCTGCTTCCCGTCGATACGGCGCCCGAAAAGGCCGGTGCGCGCCAGGCCGCGCTGCGAAAAAAAAGAGCCCCGGCGGCGGGCCGGGGCTCGGGGTGGCGATCTGCAGACGGGACCGACGAGGAAGGACGGCAGATCGGACACATTGGGTACGACTGGCGCGGCGCAGCGAAGTTCCAGGGTTTGATGAAAAAAGGCCGACAAAATTGTGAATGCGGGAGTCTCCAGGTGTCCTGCGGTCGCCCCCCGGGCCGCATGACGAAACAGGACCTCCGCCGGTTGTGGGGGAAATGGGCCCGCTGCTATACTTTTGCGGCTCGACGGGGCCGATTCATGCGCCCCGTGTCCTCCAGACAGTGGAATCCTTTGAAGTGTTGACGTCCGTCGCAGTGGGTCGGCGGCTGGCACAGCGCGCAATTGCCTGGCAGGCGGTTGCAGTCGCGGTGACAGCGCTCGCCTTCCTCGCAAAGGGAGCCGACTGGGCGCTGGCGGCGGGTCTCGGCGGTGCGGCGATCGCACTCGGAGGCTGGCTGTCGAGCGTCATCGCGCTGGGGGGTGGGGTCAATCCGTCGACAGGCGCGCTTGCGCGGCTGCTGGCAGGGGTGGCGTTGAAGTGGGTCGTGGTGGTGGCGGTTCTGCTGCTGGGCGTGGGGAAGGCGGGTTTGTCGCCGGTTCCGATGCTCGCCGGGGTCATCGTCGCGCTCTTCGCGCAGTTGCTCGCAATGTCCCGGCCTCTGGCCAGGCACTGAACCAATCACAGGCAGGGTTTTCGATCTTATGGCAGCTGATGCGGAACTGACCCCAACCAGCTACATCCAGCACCACCTGCAGAACCTGACCGCGTCGACCGGCGAAGGCGGCTTCTGGACGCTGCACGTGGACACGCTGATCACCGCGCTGCTGATGGGCGGCCTGATGGTGTTCGCGTTCTGGATGGCGACCCGCAAGGCCACTGCCGGCGTGCCGGGCAAGTGGCAGGCGTTCGTCGAGATCTGTCTCGAATTCGTCGACAAGCAGGCCCGCGACACCTACCACGGCTCCAGCAAGCTCGTGACGCCGATCGCGATCACGCTGTTCTTCTGGATCCTGCTGATGAATCTGCTGAAGATGATTCCGGCGGACTTCATCGCCAAGCCGCTCGAACTGATGGGCGTGGCGTACTGGAAGCCGGTGCCGACCGCGGACGTCAATGCGACGCTCGGCCTGTCGATCAGCGTGTTCTTCCTGACGGTCTTCTTCGCCCTGCGTGCCAAGGGCCTGGGTGGAATGACCAAGGAATTCCTGTTCGCGCCGTTCGGCAAGTGGATGGTGCCGTTCAACCTGATCCTCAACATCGTCGAGTGGCTGAGCAAGCCGATTTCGCTGGCGATGCGACTGTTCGGCAACATGTTCGGCGGCGAGATCGTGTTCCTGCTGATCTGGGTCCTCGGCGGCGCGAGCCTGCTGGGCGTGCTCGGCGGCGGCGTACTCGGTCTCGGCTGGATGCTGTTCCACCTGCTGGTCATTCCGTTGCAGGCCTTCATTTTCATGATGCTCTCGATCGTCTACCTCAGCCTGGCCGAGGACGACCACTGATCGGCAGCATCACGCGACACCGGTTTCGTTCCACCCCATCCGTCTCACCCTTACCAAGCAATCCGCTCCGGAGAAAACAATGGAAATCGCACTGACCTCGTTCGCCCAGATCCAGGCTTCGACCGTTCTGGCCATCGGCATCATGATCGGCCTGGCTGCACTGGGTGCGGGTCTGGGCCTGGCCATCATGGCCGGCAAGTTCCTCGAGTCGGCCGCGCGCCAGCCGGAGCTGATCCCGGTGCTGCAGGTCCGCATGTTCATCACCGCCGGCCTGATCGACGCCGCGTTCATCATCTCGGTCGCCGTCGGCCTGCTGTTCGCGTTCGCTTCGCCGTTCATCGGCCCGGTCGCTGCGCAGCTCGCGGGCTGATCCAGCTGACGCTTCCAGTGCGGTGCATGCTTCGCGCATGACCGCACCGGTGGATGACAGGGGGCGCGCGTGCGCGCCCATCCCTTCACGACAGGCAGTCACAAGCCCATGAATATCGGTCTGACCCTAATTGCCCAGGCACTGGCGTTCGCCGGTCTGATCTGGATCATCGCGACCAAGATCTGGCCGCCGCTGCTGGCTGCTATCGAAGAGCGCCAGAAGAAGATCGCCGAAGGTCTGGCCGCGGCCGACAACAGCCAGCGTGCGCTGGCACAGGCGCAGGAAACCGCCAACGAGGAACTCAAGGCCGCGCGTGCGAAGGCCAACGAGATCATCGAGCAGGCGCACCAGCGCGGTCTCCAGATCGTCGAGGCCGCCAAGGCCGAAGCGGTCACCGAGGGCCTGCGCCAGAAGGCGATCTTCGACGCCGAACTGCAGGCCTCGGCCACCCGTGCACGCGAAGAGCTGCGTCGTCAGGTATCGAGCCTGGCGGTGACCGGCGCCGAGCGTCTGCTCAAGCGTGAGATCGACGCCAACGCCCACAAGGCGCTGCTCGACGAACTCGCCGCGGAGATCTGAGTCCGATGAGCCAGGCCATGACGATCGCCCGTCCTTATGCCCGCGCCGCGTTCGCGATCGCGCGTGACGACGGCCAGTTCGCGCCGTGGTCGGACGCGCTCGCGTTCTCGGCCCGCGTCGCTGCCGATCCGCAGGCGGCCGCGCTGCTCGGCCATCCTGCGTTGTCGCACGACGATGCCGTCGCGCTGCTCGCACCGGAGGGCGTCGACGAGAAGTTCGCCGATTTCCTCGCGTTGCTGGCGACCAACGGCCGCCTCGCACAGTTGCCGGAGATCGCCGGCCAGTACGAGGAATTGCGTGCCGAGGCCGAGCACATCGTGCTGGCCACGGTGACATCGGCAGCCGAACTGCCGGACGCAGAAGTGGAGCAGATCCGCGCCGCGCTCAAGCGTCGTTTCGGTCGCGAGGTCCAGGTCGAAACGGCCGTGGACGCATCGCTGATCGGCGGCGCGGTGATCTCGGCCGGTGATGTGGTGATCGACGGCTCGCTCAAGGGCAAGCTGGCGCGCCTGCAGTCCGCTCTGACGCACTGACACGATTTTCAATTGCAACGTCGGCGGCAACGCCGGCTCAAGGGAACCCCCGATGGCTACCACGCAACTCAATCCTTCCGAAATCAGCGAGCTGATCAAGTCCCGCATCGAGAAGGTCAAGCTGAGCGCCGAATCGCGCAACGAAGGCACCGTGACCTCGGTCGCGGACGGCATCGTGCGTCTGCACGGCCTGGCCGACGTGATGCAGGGCGAAATGATCGAACTGCCGCTCGCGGCGGACGGTTCCGCCACATACGCACTCGCCCTTAACCTCGAGCGCGACTCGGTCGGCGCCGTGGTGCTGGGTGACTACGAGCACCTGCGCGAAGGCGATGTGGCCAAGACCACCGGCCGCATCCTCGAAGTGCCGGTCGGTCCGGAAATGCTGGGCCGCGTGGTCAACGCGCTCGGCGAGCCGATCGACGGCAAAGGTCCGATCGACGCCAAGCTCAGCGCGCCGGTCGAGCGCGTCGCGCCCGGCGTGATCTGGCGCAAGTCGGTCGACCAGCCGGTGCAGACCGGCTACAAGTCGGTCGACTCGATGATCCCGATCGGCCGCGGCCAGCGCGAGCTGCTCATCGGCGACCGCCAGACCGGCAAGACCGCGATGGCGATCGACGCCGTGATCAACCAGAAGACCACCGGCATCAAGTGCGTCTACGTGGCGATCGGCCAGAAGGCCTCGACCGTCGCCAACATCGTGCGCAAGCTCGAAGAGAACGGCGCGATGGCCCACACCGTGGTCGTCGCCGCGACCGCGTCCGAATCGGCGGCGATGCAGTACATCAGCGCCTACTCGGGCTGCACGATGGGCGAGTACTTCATGGACCGCGGCGAAGACGCGCTGATCGTGTACGACGATCTGTCCAAGCAGGCCGTCGCCTACCGCCAGATCTCGCTGCTGCTCAAGCGTCCGCCGGGCCGTGAAGCCTATCCGGGCGACGTGTTCTATCTGCACTCCCGTCTGCTCGAGCGCGCCGCACGCGTGTCCGAGGAGTACGTCGAGAAGTTCACCAACGGCGCCGTGACTGGCAAGACCGGCTCGCTGACCGCGCTGCCGATCATCGAAACGCAGGCCGGCGACGTGTCCGCGTTCGTGCCGACCAACGTGATCTCGATCACCGACGGCCAGATCTTCCTGGAAACCGACCTCTTCAACGCCGGCATCCGCCCGGCCGTGAACGCCGGCATCTCGGTCTCGCGCGTCGGTGGCGCTGCGCAGACCAAGATCATCAAGAAGCTTTCGGGCGGCATCCGCATCTCGCTCGCCCAGTACCGTGAGCTGGCCGCGTTCGCGCAGTTCGCCTCGGATCTCGACGAAGCCACCCGCAAGCAGCTCGAGCGCGGTCAGCGCGTCACCGAGCTGATGAAGCAGAAGCAGTACAAGCCGATGTCGATCGCGCACCAGGCGCTGACGATCTATGCCGTCAACGAGGGTTACCTCGACGACGTGCCGGTCGCCAAGCTGCTCGCGTTCGAAGAAGGCCTGCACGCGCACTTCGACAACACCGCGGGCGAGCTGGTCGGCAAGATCAATCAGACCGGCGGCTGGAACGACGAGATCGAAGGCGCCTTCAAGCAGGGCATCTCCGACTTCAAGACCACCGGCAGCTGGTAAAGCGATCGCGGCGGACGTTTGTCCGTCCGATGCGGTGAGCACAGGTAAGCCAAGGCGGGTTTCACCCGCCCCAAGCAGGGATATGAGATGGCCGGCGGCAGAGAAATCAAGACGAAGATCAAGAGCGTGCAGAACACTCGCAAGGTGACGCGCGCGCTCGAGATGGTCTCCGCGTCGAAGATCCGCAAGGCGCAGGATCGGATGAAGGCATCGCGCCCGTATGCGAACGCGATGAAGCAGCTGATCGGGCATCTCGCCCAGGCCAGCTCCGAGTTCCAGCATCCGTACCTGGTCGAGCGTGAGGTCAAGCGCGTCGGTTACATCGTCGCGTCTTCGGATCGCGGCCTGGCCGGCGGTCTGAACAACAACATGTTCCGCAAGCTGCTGGGCGAGATCCGCACCTGGCAGGACAAGGGCGTGCAGGTCGACGTGGTGACCATCGGCCAGAAGGCGACGGTGTTCTTCCGCCGCCTGAAGGTGGACATGGTCGGCAGCGTTACCCACATCGGCGACACGCCGGAAGTCGAGCAGCTGGTCGGCATCATCAAGGTGATGCTCGACGGCTACAACGACGGCCGCGTCGACCGTGTGTTCCTGGCCTACAACCACTTCGTCAACACGATGGTCCAGAAGGCCAGCTTCGACCAGCTGCTGCCGCTGCCGGCCGCCGAGACGCAGGTGGTCAAGCACGACTGGGATTACATCTACGAGCCGGACGCCGAATCGGTACTCGGCCACGTGCTGACGCGTTACATCGAATCGCTGGTCTACCAGGCGGTGATGGAAAACGTGGCGTCCGAACATGCCGCACGCATGGTCGCGATGAAGTCCGCGAGCGACAACGCCACCAAGCTGATCGACACGCTCAAGCTGGTCTACAACAAGGCCCGACAGGCGGCGATCACCCAGGAAATCTCCGAAATCGTCGGCGGCGCTGCGGCGGTTTAAGAGCCGGAACCCGGGAGTTGGACATCGGGATTGGCAAGTGCAGCGAACCGCGCCTTTCGAATCCCGGATCCCCAATCCCGACACCAGATCAAACAGACATCAGTGGAGTCACTCAAATGAGTCAGGGCAAGATCGTTCAGATCATCGGCGCGGTCGTCGACATCGAGTTCGCGCGCAACGAAGTACCGAGGGTCTACGACGCACTGAAGGTCGAAGGCACGGAGATCACGCTGGAAGTGCAGCAGCAGCTCGGTGACGGCATCGTGCGCGCGATCGCGCTCGGTTCCACCGACGGCCTGAAGCGCAACCTGATCGCGACCAACACCGGCCGCGGCATCTCGGTGCCGGTCGGCGCCGGCACGCTCGGCCGCATCATGGATGTGCTGGGTCGTCCGATCGACGAGGCTGGCCCGGTCGAAGCGACCGACCATTGGGAAATCCACCGCGCGGCGCCGAGCTACGAAGACCAGTCGTCGGCCACCGAGCTGCTGGAAACCGGCATCAAGGTCATCGACCTGATGTGCCCCTTCGCCAAGGGCGGCAAGGTCGGCCTGTTCGGCGGCGCAGGCGTCGGCAAGACCGTCAACATGATGGAACTGATCAACAACATCGCCAAGGCGCACGAAGGCCTGTCGGTGTTCGCCGGCGTGGGTGAGCGCACCCGCGAGGGCAACGACTTCTACCACGAGATGAAGGACTCCAACGTCCTCGACAAGGTGGCGATGGTCTACGGCCAGATGAACGAGCCGCCGGGCAACCGCCTGCGCGTCGCGCTGACCGGCCTGACGATGGCGGAGTACTTCCGCGACGAGAAGGACGCGTCTGGCCGCGGCAAGGACGTGCTGCTGTTCGTCGACAACATCTACCGCTACACGCTGGCCGGTACCGAAGTGTCGGCGTTGCTGGGCCGCATGCCGTCGGCCGTGGGCTACCAGCCGACGCTCGCCGAGGAAATGGGCGTGCTGCAGGAGCGCATCACCTCGACGAAGTCGGGCTCGATCACCTCGATCCAGGCCGTCTACGTGCCCGCGGACGACCTGACCGACCCGTCGCCGGCGACGACCTTCGCCCATCTCGACTCGACGGTGACGCTGAGCCGCAACATCGCCTCGCTCGGCATCTATCCGGCCGTCGATCCGCTGGACTCCACCAGCCGCCAGATGGACCCGAACGTCATCGGCAACGAGCACTACGACACCGCCCAGCGCGTGCAGTCGACGCTGCAGAAGTACAAGGAGCTCAAGGACATCATCGCGATCCTGGGCATGGACGAGCTGTCGGAAGAAGACAAGCAGGCCGTGTCGCGCGCGCGCAAGATCGAGCGCTTCTTCTCGCAGCCCTTCCACGTGGCCGAAGTCTTCACCGGTTCGCCGGGCAAGTACGTGCCGCTGAAGGAAACGATCCGCGGCTTCAAGGGCATCGTCGACGGCGAATACGACCACCTGCCCGAGCAGGCGTTCTACATGGTCGGCAGCATCGACGAAGCGGTCGAGAAGGCGAAGAAGATCGCGGCGTAAATGCCGTGAGGTCGTGAGGAGGCGAGGGCGTCAGTCCTGCCCCCGCTTCCCTCACCACCAGAGCGTGCGCCGCACGCGCCCGTTCTCACGCTTCACCCCTTACACGTCGAGCAGAGCGAGACCGCCATGACCACCACCATCCGTTGCGACATCGTCAGCGCAGAAGCCGAGATCTTCCACGGCGAAGCGACCATGGTCGTGGCCACCGGCGAGCTCGGTGAGCTCGGCATCGCGCCGCGTCATGCACCGCTGATCACGCGTCTGAAGCCGGGCAAGGTCGTCGTGACCCAGGCCAACGGCGAAGTGCTCGATTTCGCGATCGGCGGCGGCATCCTCGAGGTGCAGCCGCAGGTCGTGACGATCCTGGCCGATACCGCGATCCGCGCCGACGACATCGACGAGGCCGCCGTGAAAGCCGTCAAGGAAGAAGCCGAGCGCATCCTGGCCGGTCGCGGCGAGGCAATGGACGTCGCCGAGGCGCAGCAGAAGCTGGTCGAGGCCGTGGTCCAGCTGCAGGCGCTCGAGCGTCTGCGCAAGAACCTCAAGCACTGACGGGCGTCGGGCGCCAAGCCCGGTTGCCGTGAACCGCACGACCCCGCTCCGGCGGGGTCGTCGCGTTTGGACGTCGGAAAGAACGCGGGTCCTTTCGAGCGAACTCTCGGCGGCTCACACGCTGGCGATGACGCATCCGAACCTTCGCGTGTGTATGCGTCCGGCGGCCAGGCCCAGTCAAAAGCGGCATCTGTCCGCCGCTCACGAGGGTGCACAGCCTTGCGGCCAAGCGCTCGAATCAGCGCTTGTAGATCCAGTAACGCGACAGCACAAACCCCACTGCGCCCAGCGCGAGTTCGATCGCCGGCTTCGCCACCCAGACCCAACGCAAACCCAGCACGTCATCGATTTGGGTCAGGGCCCAGGTGCTGAACAGGGTCGTGGACACCCACATCAGCATGAAGCGCTGGAATTGTGTGGTCCCGACAGTATTGCGGTCGTTCGCAAAGGTCAGCTTGCCGTTGAGCCAGAAACCGATCAGCGCGCCGCTGATGCGGCCGATTACATTCGAGGGCGCCACAGGCAGTCCCAAATGTGTCAGGCCGACTACCACGCCCCAGTCGATCAGCCACTGCAGCAGACCGATGGCCAGGTAGTCGCGCCCCTGTCGGGTGAGGCTCATCACGGTTCCAGTTCCGGATGGAGAGCGTCGCGGGATTTCTGACGCGACGGCATCTGAATCGTACGCAGGCGCCCGTTAGATTTTCCTGCGCGTACGGCAGGCGAGGCGCTATCAATGCCGCGCACATTGCGGCCTGCTCGGGCGCGCGCGGCGCGCGATGCCCGGTGGGATGCTGGCGGAGTCATGGCGCGACCGCGCCGTCGTCCGGCGGCGTCCTTCGCCACAGCGCGATGCCCTGAAGCGATTCCACGTGCTCGATGGACGGGTCGACCGTCAATGCCCGTATCAGCGCCGGCGACGCACTGTCTTCGGTGACGAGAATCCATCGTGCGTCGAGTTGCTCGAACACCGCCCGCCACGCTTCACCGTCGCTTCCTCGGTCGGCCGCCTCGCGCGCAGCAGCGAGTGCGGGCGCATGCACGGACATCTGTCGGCCACGTCCAGCGAGTTCGGCGACGTGACCACGCTGGGGGTCGGTTGCCAGCACCACGCCCGCGTCGTCGGCAGGCAGCCGCGCGATCAACGTACGTTCGGCGACGTAGTAGGGCAGCACCGCGTCCGGTGTGCCCGGCGCACGAATAACACGCTTGAGCGCGGCCGAATGGTGCGTCCAGCCGCTGTTGGCCTGGTAGGCCAGGCTGAGCACGCACAGCATGACGATCGGCCACAGCCAGATGCGCCCCCCGGTATCCGCACGGCTGCCGCTCAGCGCGGGCAGCAACAGCAGGAGCAGTCCGGGAAACGCGTAGCGCGCGTACTGCATAGGCATCAGCGGCAACAGCGCGATGCAGATCGCGATGCAAGCGAACGCTCGCGTGGCGCGCCGGCGCAGCCCGAGGCACCAGGCGCCTGCGAGACCGATCCACAGGAACCCGATGCCGCCATCCCAGGCTTCGACGAACCGGCTGCTCTCGAAGGTCATGTGCCATGGCAGCGTCGGGCCGAAGCCGGTGAGCCAGCGGGTGTCGGACATGTTCTCCAGCGGGTAGTGCGGCGACTGGAACACCGCGTTGAACAGCGGAAAGAACGGGCTGCCGGTATGCCACCACGCGTGCGCATAGCTCGAACCCGCGATCACGACGAACAATGCGGCCAGCCGCGGCAGGTGTCGCAGCACACGGCCAGGTGCATACCCGCCGGCATACGCCAGCAACGGCAGTGCTGCGAGCGCATGCATCGGCTTGAGGGCGGCCAGCGCCGCCATCAAGAGCGTCATCGCGGCCAGATGACGCCCGTGACGGTCGTGCAGGACCAGCGCCACCAGGGAAAAGAGCACCGCCATCGCAGGCAGTTCGGTCTGCATGCCGGCCATCAGCCAGACCAGCGGCGGAAAACATGCAAACAGCGCGACCACTGCAATGCGTTCCACCGGCATCGCGCCGAGTGCGCGTGCGCATCCGGTCAATGCGACCGCTGCGCTCACCAGCCAGAACGTGTTCACCGCGCCGCGCGCTTCGCGACCGGCCAGCAACCAGGCCACCCCCTGGCCGACATCACCCATCCATGGGGAGTAAGTCCAGGCGCTGTGGGCGGGATCCGCGAGATAACGTGCGTGATGTGCGAGCTGCGCAGGCAGATTCAGGTGGTAGGTCAGATCGTCCATCTGCATGGTGGGCAGCCATGCGCCGGTGGAGGCCAGCCCCAGCAGCATCACCGCGGCAGCGGCCCCTCGCGGCGATGCGTCGACGAACGTGTGCCAGTCGCTGCGAGCGGCCTGATACTGGCTCTTCAATCCACGGCGGTTCGATGCGATCAGCAGCGCCAATGCAAGCAGCCACACCACCGCGAAATGAAGCGGCAAGGACACCAGCCAACCCGTGACGCCGGTGATCACCGCATAGCCCGACACTGCTGAGATCGCGATCCGGGCCGGTGCGTCGGCGGGAATCCAGCGCAGACCCAGCGCCAGGCCGGCAGTCGCGATCAGCGCGGTCGCCAGAACCGGCAAAGGACCGGCATACAGCACGAGCGCCGCGCACCACACGGTCGCGAGCGCAGACGCCCGGCGCCATCGTGCGAAGCGCGCAAGAGGCCATGCGACCAGCGCGGCGACAGCGGCGAGCACGAGCGACAGCGCGAAGCGCTCCCACGGCAGTACCCGCCAGACACCGTGCACCGTCAGGCCGACCAGGACGAGCGCCGGCCCGAGCAGCCAGAGCACGGTTTTCCAAGGCGATCCGGTAACCGGCTGCATGTTCGCTTCGATGCGGGACATCGTCGATCCTGACGTGAGGGGTGCATTATCATCGAACGCCCTCACGCTTTTCGAACGCCATGACCGCACCCCTGCACGTCGTCATCCTCGCCGCAGGCGAAGGCAAGCGCATGAAATCGTCGCTGCCCAAGGTGCTGCAAAAGATCGCCGGCCGGCCGATGCTGTGGCACGTCATCGAGGCGGCGCGCGCGCTGGAGCCTGCAGGGATCCATGTCGTCTACGGCCATCGCGGCGAGCAGGTGCAGGCCGCGTTCGCCGAGCAGACGGATCTGCACTGGTCCGAGCAGCGCGAACAGCTCGGCACCGGTCACGCGGTGCGCCAGGCGATGCCCGAAGTGCCCGATGGTGCGCAGGTGCTGGTGCTCTACGGCGACGTGCCGCTGATGCGCGCGGAGACGCTGCGGCATCTGGTCTCGGTCGAAGGCCGGCTCGCGGTATTGGCCGCGCAGCTCGAGGATCCCACCGGTTACGGCCGCATCGTGCGTGATCCCGAAGGTCACGTCGGCGCGATCATCGAACACAAGGACGCGAGCGACGAACAGCGCCGCATCAACCTCGTGAACACCGGCATCCTCGCCGCCGAGGCGACCGCGCTCAAGGCGTGGCTGGCGCGGCTGTCGTCCGACAATGCACAGGGCGAGTACTACCTGACCGACGTGTTCGCGATGGCCGCCGACGAGTACAGCGCTGCACAGATCGTGCTGGTCGATGACCCGCTCGAAGCCGAAGGTGCGAATGATCCCTGGCAGCTTTCCCAGCTCGAACGCGCGTGGCAGCTGCGGGCGGTCCGTGCGCTATGTGTCGCCGGCGCGCGCTTCGCCGACCCGGCGCGCGTGGATATCCGCGGCGAGGTCATCGTCGGCAGCGATGTCGAGATCGATGTCGACGTGATCTTCGAGGGGCGCGTGGCGCTCGGCGACGGGGTGCGCGTCGGTCCGTTCGTCCGTTTGAAAAACGCGCACCTCGGCGCGGGCACCGAGGTGCGCGCGCATTGCGACCTCGACGGCGTACGCGCCGAAGGCGCGGTGACGATCGGTCCGTTCGCGCGCCTGCGTCCGGGCACGGTGCTCGCCGACGGCGTGCACATCGGCAACTTCGTCGAAACCAAGAACACCACGCTCGGCGTCGGCAGCAAGGCCAACCACCTGACGTATCTCGGCGACGCGGAGATCGGGGCCGGCAGCAACATCGGCGCCGGCACCATCACCTGCAACTACGACGGCGTGAACAAGTCGAAGACCGTGATCGGCGACCGCGCCTTCATCGGTTCGAATGCAGCGCTGGTCGCGCCGGTGCGCATCGGCCACGACGCCACGACGGCGGCCGGTTCGGTGATCGTCAACGATGTGCCGGACGGCAAGCTCGCGGTCGCACGCGGGCGGCAGACGGTCGTCGAAGGCTGGGAGCGGCCGAAGAAGCGCTGAGCTTCACTCCACGCGGCGGTAGCCATCGTCAGCCGGCGACCAGCGATACAGCTCGCCGCCCCCATCGCCGCGCTCGCGCAGGCGCAGGTCCCGGCGGCCGTGGTGCGCGCGCGGTTCGACGATGAGTACACCGGCCCATTCCTCGATGTCGTGTTCGCGCGTGCCGTCGTCGTTCCAGCTGCCGGCGATGTCGCGGTACATCGACATCTGCGCGCCGAATACCTGCTTGAGCGTGTCGCCGCGAAGTTCGAACAGATACAGCGCCGAGTAAAACGCGCCGCCCCCGGCATACCCTTCCGACAAGCCGCCACGCAGACCCAGTGCGGGCGGGCCGTCCGACAGGCGATAGGGGGCGAGATCGAAGCGTTCCCAACGCTCCGGGATCGCGGATGCGCCGGCTTCTTCCATCTGCAGCGGCTGCGCGCCGTGCCAGGCAAGCAGCGGCCACGCAATACCGTCGTCGAGTCGCAGGCGCGCGACCAGCTGCGCATCGCCCGCATCACTGACACGCAACACACCGAGCACTTGCGCAGTGTCTCCGGTGTCGCAGGTCGGCTCCGCGGACGGATTGCGTGCGACGGTCTCGCGATAGCAGACGAGCGCGACGATATGACCGGGGTGCTGCGTCCAGCGGCGCGCGCCGAGCAGCACGATACGGTCGCCTGCGACATCGGGCACCAGCAGCTGTCGCAGCATATCGGCGTCGACGCCGGCGAGATCGCGGGTGCCGAAATGATCGGGCGCCGGGCGTCCTTCCATCTGTTCGGCCCAGACGGCTTTCGCCTCCGGACTTTTCAGAAGACCGGGCACCGCGTCGAGACTTTTCGCGCGTTGTGCGAAGGCGGGTGCGGTCGCCAGGCATGCAAGAGCCAGCGCGAGCGTGTGGAGTCGGAATCGCATCGGGAATCGCCGGGAATCGGGCCTTCGATTCTGCCCGAGCTTCGCATCTGCGACCGCTCTTCGGATCAGTCCGGCAACACCAGCGAGACGCAGAGTCCGCCGCCTTCCCGGTTGAGCAGGGCGATGCGGCCGCCGTGCGCTTCCGCGATCTCGCGTGCAAGCGCCAGGCCAAGCCCCGTGCCGTTGCGCTTCGTCGAATAGAACGGCAGCAGTGCGTTCGCGAGCACTGCCTCGTTCATGCCGGGGCCGCGATCGAGCACATCCATACGCCAACCGTCCATCGCGCGCCGCAGCCCGACCGCCACCGCGTCAGGATCGCCATCGGCCTCGTGTGCGTTGCGCAGCAAATTCAACAGCGCCTGTTCGACCTGGGCGGCATCGAAGGACGCGGTGAACGCATCGTCGATGGGGCCGGCATCCACGAACGGGACCTGCGAACGCAACTGGTCGAGGAACGCGCGCCAGCGGACCGGCTCGCGGCGCGGTGCCGGCAGCTTGGCGAAATGCGCATAGCCACGGATGAAGCCTTCCAGATGCCGCGCGCGCTCCTCGATCGTACGCAGGGCGTCCGGCAGACGTGCGGTCTGCCCGCGACGCAGCAACTCCGCGCCCGAGTGCGCGAGCGAGGCGATCGGGGCCAGTGAGTTGTTGAGTTCGTGGCTGATGACGCGAATGACCTTCTTCCAGGTCTGTACTTCCTGGCGGCGCAGTTCGGTCGTCATCTGCCGCAACAGCAGCAGTTCGTGGCGGCGTCCGTTGAGCCGGAAGTGCCGGCGCGACAGATGATGGATTTCTTCGGTCTCGCCATCGCCGACGGTGAACAGCCCATCGCCGCCGCGCGCGAACGCCTCGGCCAGCGCCGCCGGCGCATCGACGAGCAGCGCCGTAAACGCCTGCCCCTCCAGCTTGCGACCACCACCGAATGCGCGACGCGCGGCGAGGTTGGCATGCACCACGCGGTCGCCGGGATCGAGCAGCAGCATCGCGACCGGTGTGTTCTGCACCATCGTGTCGAGCAGCAGTTCGCGCTGCACCAGCGACAGGCGCTGCGCGCGCAGCGTCTCGCCGAGTTCGTTGTGTGCGGCCACCAGTTCACCCAGCGCACCGCGTCCCTGCCATGTCACGCCGAACGCGTAGTCGCTGTCGCGATAGCTGGCCACGGTGCCGGCGAGTGCGCGGAACAGCGCATGCATCGGCGCGAACGCGCGGTGCAGCGACCAGACGAGCGACGGCACTGCGCACAGCGCGCCGCCGGCCACCGCGGCCCACGGTGACCACCAGCGCAGCAGCAACACCGCGAATCCCGCGCCCAGCGCAACGTGCGCCAGTGCGATCACGACGACTGTTCCCGTCAGCGGCAGTCGCTGCGCCCAGCGCATGTCAGTCGCGACGGATGCCGAGGCGGTCGAGGCGCCGGTACAGCGCCTGCCGCGACAGTCCGAGTTCGCTGGCGGCCTGCGCCAGGACGCCGCCGCTGCGCGCGAGCGCGGCTTCGATCTCGGTTCGATCCGGCTCACCTGCTTCGGTTTCGAGGGCCGCGGCGACGGGGGCGGGCAACGCGAGATCGCGCGCCTCGATCTGCGCCTCGCGCGCCAGCAGTTCCGCACGCTGGATCACATTGCGCAGTTCGCGCACGTTGCCCGGCCAACCGTGTTGCAGCAGGGCGCGCTCGGCGCCCGTCGACAACGGTTTGCGACCGGCGAGGAAGTGTCGCGCCAGCGGCAGGATGTCGCGCGGCCGCCGCGCCAGCGGCGCAAGCCGCAGCTCGATGCCGTTGAGCCGGTAGTAGAGATCCTCGCGGAAGCGGCCGTCGGCAATCATCGTCGGCAGGTCGGCATTGGTCGCGCTGAGCACGCGCACCGACACGCTGCGTTCGCGATTGCCGCCCAGTCGTTCGAAGCGCCCGGTCTCGAGCACGCGCAGCAGCTTGATCTGACCGGCGGGCGGCAGCGTACCCACTTCGTCGAGGAACAGCGTGCCGCCATCGGCGGCCTCGAACTTGCCTGCGCGTGCGCGCGTCGCACCGGTGTAGGCGCCGGCTTCCGCGCCGAACAGTTCCGCTTCGATCAGATCGTGGGGCAACGCGCCGCAGTTGACGGCGACGAACGGTCCCTCGCGCACGGCCGAGTTGGCATGCAGGATTTCCGCATATTTCTCCTTGCCGGCGCCATTGGGACCGGTGACCATCACCGGCAGATTCGAACGCGCCACCTGCAACGCCAGCGCCAGCGTGGTCTCGCTGGCCGGATCGTCCCAGATCAGACCACGCAGATCATGGCCCTGCACCAGCGCGTCGCGACGACGACGGTCGTCACGCGTGCGTGCGTCCAATGCGCGGCGCGTCGCGGACAGTTCCAGCAATGTGTTGACCGTGGCCAGCAGCTTGCCGTCGTCCCAGGGCTTGCCGAGGTAATCGGCCGCGCCCGAGCGGATCAGTTCCACCGCCGATTCCAGCCGCGTCCAGGCCGTCAACAGCACCACCGGCAGATCGGGATCGAAGCGCCGGATCGCATGGAACAGCGCGATGCCCTCGTCGCCGGACGTGGTGTCGGCGTGGAAGTTCATGTCCTGCACCACCAGATCGATGCCGCCGGCCTGCAGCCGGGCGATGCCGGCCTCGGATGTCGCCGCGTGTTCGCAGGCGATGTCGTGCAACGAGAACAGCACCTCCAGCGCGGTGGCGACGGCGGGGTTGTCGTCGATGACGAGGATCGTGGGCATCAGGCGTTGGACATCCGGTGGGAACGTGAGTGATCGAAGGGCATGGTCGTCGCCGGCCACGTTCGACGCAACCGGCGACATGCTCGCGCGCGCGATCAGATACTGCGCGTCGCCACCGCCGGCGGCACCGAGGCCGCGCGCTTCGCCGGCCAGTACACCGCGATCTGCCCGAGCAGCCACAGCGCGATGGCGCCGATCGGCAGATACATCAGCGGCAGGCGGCCCAGTTCGTAGCGCGACATCAGCAGCTGGTTGAGGCCGTAAGCCAGCAACATGCCGAGCACGATGCCGATGGTCGCGAGCAGGAAGTTCTCGACCTGGAAGTAGCGCAGGATCTGGGTCCGCGTCGCACCGAGCGCGCGGCGGATGCCGATCTGCTTGGTGCGCTGTTGCACCCAGAAGCTGGCCAGTCCCACGATGCCGAGCGCGGTCACGACCAGCAGCGCGATGCACACCACGACCAGCAGCAACGCCATCGCGCGATCCTCGCGGTAGTACGTCTCGCGCAGGTCGGACATCAGGTCGGCATTGACCGCGACGCGGTTGGGATCGATCTGCTTGAGTGTGGCAACCGCGGCGTCGAGCACCTGGCGACGCTGCGCCGGATCGGTGCGGATCACGTAGTTGATCCCGTTGGAATCGTCGCGGACCGGAAACAGCATCGTCGCGTCCACGTTGCCGTTGCTGTCGTTGGGCAGCGCCAGTGTCTCGACGACACCGACGATCCGGATCGGCGCATCTCCCCAGCTGTAGAACTGTCTGCCGACCGCGTCCTCACCCGGGAACAGGCGCTCGGCCATCGCCCGGTTGACGATGGCGGCCGGCACGCCGACACCGCCGCCTTCGCGGCTCAGATCGCCCATGTCGACGAACTCGTCCGGATTGAACCGCCGGCCGGCCACCAGCTGCAGACCGAAAGTGTCCAGGAGGTCTTCCGTACCGAGGTAGGGTGAGGCCAGCATCGTGTTGTTGCGCTGGTCGGGGTTGAGCCGCACGCCACTGGTCGAGCTGCTGTTGCCGTAGGGAATCTGCGTCACCGCGGCGACGTGACGTACGCCCGGGAGTGCGCGCAGGGCGGCCAGGTCGCGCTGGATGCCGACTTTGCGGTCCACGTCGGCGGTCTCGTCGATGCTCGGCATCTGGATGCGCAGCAGCTCGTTCTCGACCGTGCCGCTGGGACGCGACATGTGGTCGATCCGACGGTCGATCAGGTAGATCGCGTTGCAGATGATCGCGCAGGCCAGCGCGATCTCGATCACGATCAGTGCGGCCGCGGTCTTGTGCCGGCGCAGTGTCGAGAAGATGGGTCGGATGTCCATGGGAGTCCTCGGGAAAATTCGGATCACTGCGACTTGAGCTGGATCGCCGGGGTCACCTGCATGGCGCGCCATGCAGGCAGCAGGCCGGCCAGCAGGCTCGCGACGATCGACAGGGCGAAGGTGGTCAGCAGCATCGGCATGTCGAGCTGGGCGAGCCCGGCGTAACTGCTCGGGTTCTGGCGTACGGCCCACAGGCCGAGCAGGGCCAGGCCCAGGCCGACCACGCCGCCCGCCACGCCGATCGCGCCGGCCTCGATGAGGAACTGGGCAAAGATCGCGCGACGCGACGCACCCAAGGCGCGGCGGACGCCGATCTCGGATGCACGGCGCAGGCTCTTGGCGAGCAGCAGGCCGACCGTGTTGACCAGACACACCAGCAGAAATCCGATCGCGAGCCACAGTTGCAGGCGCACATCGCTGGGCACCACCTGGTGGTGGTCGAGCAGGGCCGGCACGTCGCGCAGGCGTACGTTGTTCGGACGTTCGAAGCGGCCCGCAGTGCGCTGCTGGTCGGAGTAGCTGTCCAGATAATCGCGATACGCCGCCGCGTCCGCTGGAGAGCCGAGTTCCACCCAGTACTGCACCCAGCTGCAGGGTGCGTTCAGCGCATTCGGGTCCGTGCCCGAATCCCCCCAGCAGTTCATGCTGCCCATCCGCGAGAGTTTCTGGTCCATCGCGGTCGAGAACGGGACGAACACCGATTCCAGCGTGTTGAAGCGATCCAGCGTCAGGTCCCAGAAGCGTGGCGTCGGCATCCACGGGCCGAGCACGCCGATCACCCGGAAATCGGCGCCGTTGATGCGCAGCGTCTTGCCGGTGCTGTCGCCGCCGCCGAACACCTTCTGGTTGGTGTCGGCCGAGATCACCGCGACGCGCGCGCGCGCCGCGTCATCTTCGGCGGTCCAGGCGCGGCCGTAGTCCAGCGGCGCGTCGAACATCGGGAAGAAGTCCGCCGAGGTGTAGCGCGCATCGGTGAAGAAAGGTGTGCGTGTGCCATCCGGTGCGATGGCAACAAACCCGCCGCTCATCATGGCCTGGCGCGTGCCGCGCGCTTCGCGCAACAGCGTCTCGGCGTCTCGGCGTGTCATATTGGCGTCGGGCTCTTCGCTGGCGACGAAACCGCTCATGTTGGCGGCGTCGAGCTGCACGTAGAACAGACGATCGCTCTTGTCGGGAATCGGATCGCCCGACAGCACGTGGAATACCGTGATCGTGGTCATGCTGGCGCCGATGCCCAGCGCGATCGCCAGCACCATGAGCGCGGTGAGCACCTTGCTGTTGCGGAAGCTGCGCAGCGCGAGCTGCAGGTAGTAACCGAACATGCCGGATCTCCTCAGGCGTCTGCGGGAGCGCGCGATGCGGCCCCGGACAACGGCGCCGCGTGCAGCGCCTGCAGGTCGGTCGCCATGCCGTCGACGATGTGCACGTTGCGATGCGCGCGCGCGGCGAGTTCCGGGTCGTGCGTCACCATCACGATGGTGGTGCCGCGTGCGTTGATGTCCTCGAGCAGCTCCAGCACGCTGCGCGCCATCTGCGAATCGAGGTTGCCGGTGGGTTCGTCGGCGAGCAGCAGACGCGGGCTGCCGGCGAGCGCACGCGCGATCGCCACACGCTGCTGCTGACCACCCGACAGCTCCGCCGGGAAGTGCTTCATGCGCGAGCCCAGGCCCACCAGCGACAGCGATTCCTCGATGCGCAGGCGACGCTCGGACGCCGCCATGCCGCGATAGCGCAGCGGCACGTCGACGTTGTCGAACAGGTTGAGATCAGGGATCAGGTTGAAGCCCTGGAAGATGAAGCCGATCTTCTCGTTGCGCAGCTTCGAGCGCGCATCGTCGCCGAGCCCGCGTACCTCGACACCGTCGATCCGGTATTCGCCACCGGTGAAGGTTTCCAGCAGGCCGGCGATGTTGAGGAAGGTCGTCTTGCCCGAGCCCGACGGACCGGTGACGGCGACGAACTCGCCCTCGGCCACGTGCAGGTCGAGCGAGCGCAGCGCATGGGTTTCGACGAGTTCGGTGCGGTAGACCTTGGCGACCTGGCGCATGTCGAGCATGGGGATGTGTCCTGTGACGTGAACTGGAAAGAAGAAGGGCGCGTCGCGCTCAGCGGATGCGGAACAGGGTGGGCAGACCGTGGTCGACGGTGCGCCGGCGTGCGCGTGCGAACGCCGGCATGCGCGCGCTGGATGACATGTCGGTGGGAATGCCGGCCTCGAATGCCGACGACAGCCGGCGCGGCACCGCGCTGGCGAGTTCGTCGGCGGTCCAGGCGACGGGGAACGGGCAATCGATGCGTGTGTGCATGATCAGAGTCCGGAGATGCGGATGCGGTCCGCGTTGTCGAAGAGATCGGTGCCGGCGACGACGACGCGTTCGCCGGGTTGCAGGCCGTCGACGATTTCCACCGCCGACAGGCTGCTGGCGCCGGCGGTGATCGGCCTGCGCACCGCTGTATTGCCATCCATCACATAGGCCGCGCTGCCGCCTTCCTGATCGAGGAACGGACCGCGCGCCACCATCAGCACGTCCTTGCGCGTGTCGAGCAGAATCCGCGCGGTCAGGCGCTGGCTCTGGCGCAGGCCCGGCGGCTGGCTGTTGGCGTCGAATCGCAGGCGCGCGACAACTTCACCATTGACCACCTCGGGCGAGACCGCAGAGACCTTCGCCGGATACGTCGTGCCGACGCTGCGCAGTTCGGCCGGCATGCCGATCTCGAGATCGCGCGCGAAGCTTTCCGGCACCTTGATCTCGACTTCGAACACCGACAGGTCGACGACCGACAGCACCGGCGCGTTCGCGGCGACGTTGCTGCTCTGTACCGCCTGCACCTGGCCGACGATGCCGTCGAACGGCGCCCGCAGCGTCAGCGCCTCGACCTGGCGACGCACTTCCATCACCACGCTGCGCTGGCGTTCCGCGACGAGTTGCTTGTTGCGCGTGTCCAGGCCCGCACCGCGGCCCTGCAGTCCGAGATCCTCGGTCGCGGAGGACACGCCGATCTCGGTCTTCTTCAAGGTGTCCTGCGCGCGCGCCAGATCGACCTGCGCCACCGCGCCGCCCTCGTACGCGCGTTGATAGCGCTGCAGATCGCGTTCCGCAGCAGTGCGATCGATCTGCGCCTGGTCCAGCACCTTTCGCGCTTCGGCGCGGCGCAGCTGCGCGTCGAGCGCGGCGCGTCCGGCTTCGGCCTCGTAACCGGCGAGGGTGGCTTCTTCCTGCGCCAGCTTGCTGCGCAATTCCGGGCTGTCGATCTCGGCCAGCGCCTGGCCGCGCTCGACGCGATCACCGGCCACGACCTTGAGGTTGAGCATGCCGCCGGAGATCGCATACAGCGTCGGGCTGTTGGCAGCGATGACCCGGCCTTCCGCTGCGATGTCGCGGACCAGATCGCCGCGGGTGACCTCGGCGAAGCGCAGACGCTGCGCGTCGACCGATTGCGCGCCCGAGGCCCAGCCGGTGAGCAACCAGGCGACAGCGGCGATCAGCAATGCGCCCGCGATGCCGCCGATCAGCCAGGGACGACGGCGCGACGTGCCTGAGCGCGCATGGACGGTGTCCTGCCCGGCGGTGTCGCGGATGCCGGCAGGACGGGGGGAGGGACTGGAGACGGGGTTGGACATGCGGGCGATCTCTTGCGGATATGGCTTACAAAGCAGATCCCGTGCCAATTTTTAGTCATTGATTTTCAAGGAATAAATATCTCGATCGTGGTGTCCGCGGAGCATCCGGACGTCCGCGGGCGTACGACGGCGCGGGCGGCAGCGCGCAGTCGGGGACAGGCACGGTGACGACGTGGGATGGACTCGTCAGGCTGGACGGCCATCCACGATGCGCCGGTCCCGGAGCGGGGGCTCTGCCGGTCATCGACGGTCGCGCCGCAAGATTCCGGTGCGCATTGCCTGGGCCGCAGGCGGGTTGTCGCCCGTGCGGGGCTTTCGGTCCGTATCGCCCGCCGCGACGGGGGCGGATCTATCGCTACCAGCGCGCCGCCCGCCCCTTCGAGACCGCGCGGACTATTTGTTCACGCGCTGAACGCCGGCAAGGCCGCCTCCGGGCGTGGCAGTCGGCGCCGCTAGAATGGGCGCTTCTATAGAGAGGAGCAGGCCGGATGTGCGGAATTGTCGGGGCGATCGCGGGGCGTGACGTGGTGCCCGTCCTCGTCGAGGGCCTCAAGCGGCTGGAGTATCGCGGCTACGATTCGGCCGGCATTGCAGTGGTCACGGGCGGCGCCGTCCGTCGCGTGCGTCGCACGGGCCGTGTCGCAGAAATGGAAGCGGCTGCGCGCGCCGATGGTCTGCAGGCCGGCCTCGGCATCGGCCACACGCGCTGGGCGACGCACGGCGGCGTGACCGAAACCAACGCACACCCGCACATCAGCCACGACAGTCTGGCGCTGGTGCATAACGGCATCATCGAGAACCACGAGGCGCAGCGTGAGCGGTTGAGCGAACTCGGCTATGTGTTCGAGTCGCAGACCGATACCGAGGTCATCGCGCACCTGATCCACCATCACCAATCGCAAGGCCTCGATCTGCTGGCTGCGCTGCAGGCGACGGTGCAGGAACTCGAGGGCGCGTATGCGCTGGCGGTGATCGACAAAAGCGATCCCGACCGGATGGTCGTCGCGCGGATGGGCTGCCCGCTGCTGGTCGGCCTGGGCGAGGGCGAGAACTTCGTGGCTTCCGACGTCTCGGCGATCCTGCAGGCCACGCGCCGCGTGATCTTCCTCGAGGAAGGCGACACCGCTGTCCTCACCCGCGCCGCGGTGCAGGTCTATGACGGCAACGGCGACAACGTCACCCGCGACGAACACCTGTCGGATGTCTCGCTGGCCTCGCTGGAACTCGGCCCCTATCGCCATTTCATGCAGAAGGAGATCCACGAGCAGCCGCGCGCGCTGGCCGACACCATCGAGGCGATCATCGACGCGGCGGCCTTCGAACCTACTCTGTTCGGCAAGGATGCGGGCGATGTGCTGCGCGAGGTCGAGGGCGTACAGATCCTCGCCTGCGGCACCAGCTTCTATGCCGGCTCGGTCGCGCGCTACTGGATCGAGGCCATCAGCGGCCTGCCGTGCTCGGTCGAGATTGCAAGCGAATACCGTTACCGCAAGGCGGTCGCCAATCCGAAGCATCTGATCGTCACGATCTCGCAGTCGGGCGAGACACTCGACACGATGGAGGCGCTCAAGTACGCCAAGTCGCTCGGGCATACGCGCACGCTGTCGATCTGTAACGTGCCCGAGAGCGCAATTCCGCGCGCCAGTGGTCTGGTGTTCTACACCCGCGCCGGTGCGGAGATCGGGGTGGCATCGACCAAGGCGTTCACCACGCAACTCGTTGCTCTGTTCGCGCTCGCGGTCACCCTGGCCAAGCTCAATGGCCGTCTCGACGGGGAGCAGGAAGCGAGCTACATCGAGGACCTGCGCCAGCTGCCTGGCAGCGTGCAGCACGCACTCAATCTCGAACCTCAGATCACCTCCTGGGCGGAGAAGTTCACGCCCAAGCACCACGCGTTGTTCCTGGGGCGTGGCGTGCATTACCCGATCGCGCTGGAGGGCGCGCTCAAGCTCAAGGAGATTTCCTACATTCACGCCGAGGCCTATCCGGCCGGCGAGCTCAAGCATGGCCCTTTGGCGTTGGTGGACGCCGACATGCCGGTGGTGGTGATCGCCCCCAAGGATGCGCTGCTGGAGAAGGTGAAGTCGAACATGCAGGAAGTGCGCGCGCGTGGCGGCGAATTGTTCGTGTTCACCGATGCGGACAGCAACTTCAGCGCCTCCGAGGGCGTCCATGTGATCCGCACGCCACGACACGTCGGCGTGCTCAGTCCCATCGTGCACACCATTCCGGTGCAGTTGCTGGCGTACCACACCGCCCTATCGCGCGGCACCGATGTCGACAAGCCCCGCAACCTGGCCAAGTCGGTGACTGTCGAGTAGCGCCGCTGCGGCGATTTCGCTGAACAGGCGACGGCGTTTAACGGGCTGATACAGGAATGTGTGTCAGCCTCTTTTCAAACCGATTGCATCTATGCATAATTCGCGCCCCGCTTGACGGGCTGCACTTCGGAGCAGCGGTTGAGCGGGGCGAGGACGACAACAGCCTTCACGCGGTGTTGACAGCCTCGAAAGTCGCGGTAAGATGTGCGGCTCGCTTCAACGAAACGCTTTCGGGCCGGACGCTGAAGTCGGCGGAAACCAACCCTCACCGAGGTGTTGACGAAAGCCAAAACCGCGCTATGATGGGCGGCTCGCTTCGGAGGAAACTTCGAAGCACTGGGAAGCAGGCGCTGAGGCCGCTTCCGAAGATCTTTGACAGTGTGCGCAGGATACTTATGCGGACGTCTGGCTGGTGGTGTTAGTCCATTAGCAGACGTTCTAGAAAGAGCAAGAAAGATTCAAAAGCATGCAAATGCTGGTGAGTAGTTCGAGTTCTGGAAAAGACATCTGCACTCGAAGCATTAGATGTCACTTCGGTGATGTCGAAACATTTAAGTGAAGAGTTTGATCCTGGCTCAGAGTGAACGCTGGCGGCAGGCCTAACACATGCAAGTCGAACGGCAGCACAGAGGAGCTTGCTCCTTGGGTGGCGAGTGGCGGACGGGTGAGGAATACATCGGAATCTGCCTATTTGTGGGGGATAACGTAGGGAAACTTACGCTAATACCGCATACGACCTACGGGTGAAAGCGGAGGACCTTCGGGCTTCGCGCAGATAGATGAGCCGATGTCGGATTAGCTAGTTGGCGGGGTAAAGGCCCACCAAGGCGACGATCCGTAGCTGGTCTGAGAGGATGATCAGCCACACTGGAACTGAGACACGGTCCAGACTCCTACGGGAGGCAGCAGTGGGGAATATTGGACAATGGGCGCAAGCCTGATCCAGCCATGCCGCGTGGGTGAAGAAGGCCTTCGGGTTGTAAAGCCCTTTTGTTGGGAAAGAAAAGCAGTCGGTTAATACCCGATTGTTCTGACGGTACCCAAAGAATAAGCACCGGCTAACTTCGTGCCAGCAGCCGCGGTAATACGAAGGGTGCAAGCGTTACTCGGAATTACTGGGCGTAAAGCGTGCGTAGGTGGTTTGTTAAGTCTGATGTGAAAGCCCTGGGCTCAACCTGGGAATTGCATTGGATACTGGCAGGCTAGAGTGCGGTAGAGGGTAGTGGAATTCCCGGTGTAGCAGTGAAATGCGTAGAGATCGGGAGGAACATCCGTGGCGAAGGCGACTACCTGGACCAGCACTGACACTGAGGCACGAAAGCGTGGGGAGCAAACAGGATTAGATACCCTGGTAGTCCACGCCCTAAACGATGCGAACTGGATGTTGGGTTCAATTAGGAACTCAGTATCGAAGCTAACGCGTTAAGTTCGCCGCCTGGGGAGTACGGTCGCAAGACTGAAACTCAAAGGAATTGACGGGGGCCCGCACAAGCGGTGGAGTATGTGGTTTAATTCGATGCAACGCGAAGAACCTTACCTGGCCTTGACATGCACGGAACTTTCCAGAGATGGATTGGTGCCTTCGGGAACCGTGACACAGGTGCTGCATGGCTGTCGTCAGCTCGTGTCGTGAGATGTTGGGTTAAGTCCCGCAACGAGCGCAACCCTTGTCCTTAGTTGCCAGCACGTAATGGTGGGAACTCTAAGGAGACCGCCGGTGACAAACCGGAGGAAGGTGGGGATGACGTCAAGTCATCATGGCCCTTACGGCCAGGGCTACACACGTACTACAATGGGAAGGACAGAGGGCTGCAAACCCGCGAGGGCAAGCCAATCCCAGAAACCTTCTCTCAGTCCGGATCGGAGTCTGCAACTCGACTCCGTGAAGTCGGAATCGCTAGTAATCGCAGATCAGCATTGCTGCGGTGAATACGTTCCCGGGCCTTGTACACACCGCCCGTCACACCATGGGAGTTTGTTGCACCAGAAGCAGGTAGCTTAACCTTCGGGAGGGCGCTTGCCACGGTGTGGCCGATGACTGGGGTGAAGTCGTAACAAGGTAGCCGTATCGGAAGGTGCGGCTGGATCACCTCCTTTAGAGACAAGGCTGCATCGCTTGTCCAGGCGTCCTCATAAGTAACCTGCACGATTGGTAATCAAGCAAGACTGGGTCTGTAGCTCAGGTGGTTAGAGCGCACCCCTGATAAGGGTGAGGCCGGTGGTTCGAGTCCTCCCAGACCCACCACATGGGGCCTTAGCTCAGCTGGGAGAGCACCTGCTTTGCAAGCAGGGGGTCGTCGGTTCGATCCCGACAGGCTCCACCATTCTTGATTGATGATTCACCGATCGCTGCGCACACATCAGATTTGAATGTCGCCGGGCACTGTGGCCTGACGACTGTTCTTTGAAAAATAGGGAAGTAGCGAGCGTCTGAGACAAGAACTCATACGTGTCGTGTGGCTAAGGCGGGGACCTCGAGTCCCTAGTAAATTGAGTCGTTATATTTGCGTCGATGCTTTGTACCCATCGACAGAAGTATGGCTCCGAGGCAACTTGGGGTTATATGGTCAAGCGAATAAGCGCACACGGTGGATGCCTTGGCGGTCAGAGGCGATGAAGGACGTGGTAGCCTGCGAAAAGTATCGGGGAGCTGGCAACAAGCTTTGATCCGGTAATGTCCGAATGGGGAAACCCACCTCTTAGGAGGTACTGCATGGTGAATACATAGCCATGCAGGGCGAACGCGGTGAACTGAAATATCTAAGTAACCGTAGGAAAAGAAATCAACCGAGATTCCCTGAGTAGTGACGAGCGAACGGGGAACAGCCCAAAAGTCGATATGGTTTTAGCAAAACGGTCCTGGAAAGACCGGCCATAGAAGGTGATAGCCCTGTATGCGAAAGGGCCATATCGATGAAAAATGAGTAGGGCGGGGCACGAGAAACCCTGTCTGAATATGGGGGGACCATCCTCCAAGGCTAAATACTCCTGACCGACCGATAGTGAACCAGTACCGTGAGGGAAAGGCGAAAAGAACCCCGGAGAGGGGAGTGAAATAGACCCTGAAACCGTGTGCGTACAAGCAGTAGGAGCCTCGCAAGGGGTGACTGCGTACCTTTTGTATAATGGGTCAGCGACTTATTGTTCGTGGCAAGCTTAACCGTATAGGGGAGGCGAAGGGAAACCGAGTCTGATAAGGGCGCATAGTCGCGGGCAATAGACCCGAAACCGGGTGATCTAGTCATGCCCAGGATGAAGGTTGAGTAACATCAACTGGAGGTCCGAACCCACTCCCGTTGCAAAGGTAGGGGATGAGGTGTGATTAGGAGTGAAAAGCTAATCGAACCCGGAGATAGCTGGTTCTCCTCGAAAGCTATTTAGGTAGCGCCTCATGTGAATCTTCTTGGGGGTAGAGCACTGTTATGGCTAGGGGGTCATTGCGACTTACCAAACCATTGCAAACTCCGAATACCAAGACAGACTGCATGGGAGACACACGGCGGGTGCTAACGTCCGTCGTGAAAAGGGAAACAACCCAGACCCACAGCTAAGGTCCCAAATTATCACTAAGTGGGAAACGATGTGGAAAGGCACAGACAGCCAGGAGGTTGGCTTAGAAGCAGCCACCCTTTAAAGAAAGCGTAATAGCTCACTGGTCGAGTCGGTCTGCGCGGAAGATTTAACGGGGCTAAGTGATAAACCGAAGCTTGGGGTGCACATATTTATATGTGCGCGGTAGAGGAGCGTTCCGTAAGCCGTCGAAGGCAGATTGAGAAGTCTGCTGGAGGTATCGGAAGTGCGAATGCTGACATGAGTAACGATAATGGGGGTGAAAAGCCTCCACGCCGAAAGCCCAAGGTTTCCTTGCGCAACGTTAATCGACGCAGGGTGAGTCGGCCCCTAAGGCGAGGCAGAAATGCGTAGTCGATGGGAAGCTGGTTAATATTCCAGCACCTCGCATAAGTGCGATGGGGGGACGGAGAAGGTTAGGTCTACCAGGCGTTGGTTGTCCTGGGGAAAGGCGGTAGGAGTGGGTCTTAGGCAAATCCGGGACCCTTTAACTCCGAGCACCGAGACGAGCTCATTAGAGCGAAGTGACTGATACCACGCTTCCAGGAAAAGCCCCTAAGCTTCAGCTTATGCAGACCGTACCGTAAACCGACACAGGTGGGTAGGAAGAGAATTCTAAGGCGCTTGAGAGAACTCGGGTGAAGGAACTAGGCAACATAGCACCGTAACTTCGGGAGAAGGTGCGCCCTTGATCGTGGCCCATGCGGGCTACAGCGATCGGGGGCCGCAGTGACCAGGCCGCTGCGACTGTTTATCAAAAACACAGGACTCTGCAAACACGAAAGTGGACGTATAGGGTCTGACGCCTGCCCGGTGCCGGAAGGTTAATTGATGGGGTCAGCCGCAAGGCGAAGCTCTTGATCGAAGCCCCGGTAAACGGCGGCCGTAACTATAACGGTCCTAAGGTAGCGAAATTCCTTGTCGGGTAAGTTCCGACCTGCACGAATGGCGTAACGATGGCGGCGCTGTCTCCACCCGAGACTCAGTGAAATTGAAATCGCTGTGAAGATGCAGCGTTCCCGTGGCAAGACGGAAAGACCCCGTGAACCTTTACTATAGCTTTACATTGAACGTTGAGTTCGTCTGTGTAGGATAGGTGGGAGGCTTTGAAACCATGGCGCTAGCTGTGGTGGAGCCAACCTTGAAATACCACCCTGTCGTGCTTGACGTTCTAACCTAGGTCCGTTATCCGGATCGGGGACCATGTATGGTGGGTAGTTTGACTGGGGCGGTCTCCTCCCAAAGAGTAACGGAGGAGCTCGAAGGTACGCTCAGCGCGGTCGGACATCGCGCACTGTGTGCAAAGGCATAAGCGTGCTTGACTGCGAGATCGACGGATCAAGCAGGTAGGAAACTAGGACTTAGTGATCCGGTGGTTCTGTATGGAAGGGCCATCGCTCAACGGATAAAAGGTACTCCGGGGATAACAGGCTGATACCGCCCAAGAGTTCATATCGACGGCGGTGTTTGGCACCTCGATGTCGGCTCATCACATCCTGGGGCTGTAGTCGGTCCCAAGGGTATGGCTGTTCGCCATTTAAAGTGGTACGCGAGCTGGGTTCAGAACGTCGTGAGACAGTTCGGTCCCTATCTGCCATGGGCGTTGGAGATTTGAGAGGGGCTGCTCCTAGTACGAGAGGACCGGAGTGGACGAACCTCTGGTGTTCCGGTTGTCACGCCAGTGGCACTGCCGGGTAGCTATGTTCGGAAGCGATAACCGCTGAAAGCATCTAAGCGGGAAGCGCGCCTCAAGATGAGATCTCCCGGGAGCTTGACTCCCCTGAAGGAACCATCAAGACCAGGTGGTTGATAGGCTGGGTGTGTAAGCACAGCAATGTGTTGAGCTAACCAGTACTAATGATCCGTGTGGCTTGACCATATAACCTCAAGTTGCTTCTAACCGAAGCATCCTTGGCCAACGACACGAATGAGTCGTCAAAAATGTTCGCTACTTCCCAACCTCTGAGAGCGTGAGCGCTGTCAGTCCCACTTTCGAACGCATATCTGCGTCGAAAATCGGGCCGACCTGCGACCCTCCACCCTCTCCCTGGTGACTATAGCTGTATGGAACCACCCGATCCCATTCCGAACTCGGAAGTGAAACGTACATGCGCCGATGGTAGTGTGCATCTAGCATGCGAGAGTAGGTCATCGCCAGGGTTTTTACCCAAAACCCCCGCCGGTATCCCGGCGGGGGTTTTTCTTTGCGGCGGTGTTTGCAGCAACCCTAAGCAGGGAGAAAGTCAGGTGCCGCTTCCGACGCATCAGGATTTAGTCAGGCGTGTACCCAAGGAGATCTAGGGATTGCTGCGCTCCTGCTGGACAGGTGATCGGGAGATATGTCGGGTGTGCACGATGGGCTGATTCAAGGAGTCTAATGATGCCCAGACACCGGGCTGCGCACTGGCACGCGAGTCATCACTCACGCGCTGGTGCCCCGGGCTCTGCTTCGCTCTAATCATCCTACGCAGCAGCGCTCTTGAGATACGTGGTTGTCATTCCTGGGAAAGGTGCGTAACCGCACCAAGGTGGCAGTCAATAATTTGCTGTGCGCCAATAGCGGACAGGTAGCCAAGTTCGTCGCCGATCAACGAGGCACCGTGTTGCTGCCGCGGAGACAGATCGCAGCGCTTGGTTCGGTATCTGGGGCGCAAGCCTTTTACGACGAACACTTCTCGCATTCGCTCATGTCGAGCGAATTGATACGATTGCCGGCCGCGGGCCTATAGCTCAATGGTTAGAGCAGAGGACTCATAATCCTTTGGTTCCAGGTTCGAGTCCTGGTGGGCCCACCATCTTCTGATCCGAGCACGTCCAGATCAGTCCGAATATCCTAGAAAAATAGCTATATTTCGGGTCTTTCTTGTCCAGTCAGGTCCGGTCGCGTGCGCCACCATCCAGCTGGAAGGTGAGTAACGGTGCGAGTAAGATGACCGGAAGGTCTTCGCTTACTCACATATCGGTTACTCACAGCCATGTTGACGGACACTAAGCTGCGCAGCCTCAAGCCCCAAGGCAAGGTCTTCCGCCTCGCTGACGCCAATGGGCTGTGCGTTGAGGTCAGGCCTTCGGGGGCCAGGATCTGGCGCTATCGGTACCGGTTCGCCGGCAAGGCGAACATGCTGACTATCGGGGACTACCCAGCGGTTTCCTTGGCGGAAGCTCGCGCCGAAAGGGACAAGGCCCGGGCCCAGCTTAAAAAGGGCATGGACCCAGCGCTGGTGGTGAAGATCGAGCGGGCGGCGCAGGAGGAAGAGGCCGGCAATACCTTTGGCGCGCTTGCTGAGGAACTGGCGACGCAACGGGCCAAGAAGCTGACCCCTGGGTCAGTCGTTCGGGAGCGCCGGATGCTGGAACGCGATCTGGGGAGCATAGGTGATCTGCCCGTTCGGAGCGTGACTGCGCCAATCCTGCTGAAGGCCCTCCGGAAGATCGAGGCCCGTGGAGCAGTTGAGACGGCACATCGGGCTCGCGCCGCCGCGGGCATGGTCTTTCGCTATGCCATCGCCACCGGCCGTGCAGAGAACAACCCCGCCCTGAGTCTTGCCGGTGCGTTAACCCCTACGAAAACCAAGCACTTCTCCAGCCTGACTGAGCCAGAGGAGGTGGCAAAGCTTCTCAAGGCGATCTACTGCTACCAAGGGTCGCCCATCGTCTCCGCCGCGCTCAAGCTCTCGGCACTTCTGTTCGTCAGGCCCGGCGAGCTCCGCGCGGCGCGCTGGGAGGATATCGACCTGGATGCTGCCGAGTGGCGTTACGTCACCAGCAAAACCCAGACCCAGCACATCGTTCCCTTGGCTGGGCATGTCGTCGAGCTCTTGGAAGATGTCCAGCCCTACGCTCGGAAAAGCCAGTACGTCTTTCCCAGCGTGCGCAGCATCGAGAAGCCAATCAGTGAGAACACGATCAACGCCGCTCTCCGGAACCTCGGGTTCGACGGCGCGATGATGACTGCCCATGGCTTTCGGGCCATGGCGAGAACGTTGCTGGACGAGGTGCTTGGGTTCAGGCCGGACTTCATCGAGCATCAGCTTGCCCATGCGGTGCGGGATCCGCTGGGGCGGGCGTACAACCGGACTACCCACCTCGAAGAGCGCAAGAAGATGATGCAGGCTTGGGCCAACTATCTGGACGAGCTAAGGCGTGGCACATAGGCCTCGATCCATGGATGAAATCATGCGTCGTTGCCGAACCTTGCACGGTGAGCGCGGATCTTGTCCGGTGCTTAGAAGGCCGCTTCCGACCCAAAGCGGACCTCTCGTTGGAACATCGCGCACCACTTCGTCCCACGGATCACTCAGGCAGCCAAGCCCGACCGCATGACCTCGTAGAGCGCAGTCCGGGTATTGCTGTCTGCCATCGAAGGGCTAGCAGCCCATGCAACGGCAAGAGCCCCCAGGAAGAGACTGAGCCGGGGCATCCCGGCGGCTCCCGGCGAGGTCAGTGTCCCCGCGCATGAAATCGAACCGCTGCAGCAGGCGCACCAGTTCCTGGACACGCACTGTCGTCGGGGCTGCGCGATCACCAGCCGTGCCAGTGCGGCAGCGGAAACAAGTACAAGCGGTGCCATGGCCGACAACTGGAACGCGCCTTTTCCCTGTAGCCCTCTCGACGCATTCAGCGGAATTGTATAACCCCATCATCCGCAGGTACCCTGCGCGGCCATGACCCGCCTGCATCCCCGCTTCTTGTTGCCGCTCCTGCGCGTCGTCGTGCTGGGTGTGCTTGCGTTGGGGTTGGCGTTCCAACCGGTGATGACAGCCGCTGGCGAAATGCATGAGCTCGCGCACGATCCGTCGGGCGCGCACAGCCACGGCCCGCATGCCAACGATCCGGGCGCGGAGTTCGCCGCGGCGGACGCGCACGATCAAGACGGATCGGAGACGTTGCACCTGTTGCTGGATTTCGCCCATTGCTGTGGTTCAGCCGCGGCCGTGTTGCCGGTCCTGGATTCATTTTCCACTCGACCGGTCGCCGGTCGAATGGGGGTCGAAAAAGCATCGCCCCCGGCCGCCTTGCGTCTGCCGAGCCCATTCAAGCCTCCGATCTTCGGATGACCGCGCCGTCGGCCTGATGCCGACTCCCGTCAATTCGATTCATCGGAGCAACCCCCATGCGTTTGCGATCAGCGGCCCTGGCCGCGTTCGTCGCCGTGTGTGCCGTGGCATTCCCCACGCACGCCGCCGACCCCCTCACCCTGGACGACGCTTTCCTTCGCGTTGCCGACGCCCATCCCGATCTACGCTTGTTTGGTGCCCGCCATGAGGCCCTGAAAGCCGAACTGGATCGCTCCTCGTTGCGCCCGGCGCTGGTCGCTGGAGCCGAGGTCGAGAACGTGCTCGGTACCGGCCCGGCCAGCGGCCTGGATGGCGCCGAGATCACGCTGAGCCTCGCCTCCGTGCTGGAGCGCGGCGGCAAGCTCGATGCCCGCCGCACGCTCGCGCAAAGCCGGATCGACGCGCTGGCCATCGAGCGCGAGGCGCAGCGGTTGGATCTCCTGGCCGAAGTGGCCCGCCGCTACCTGGCGGTCGTCGGTGCGCAACGCGAAGGCGAGCTTGCGCAGTTGGACGTCGACCAGCGCGAACGCACCGTTGCTGCGGCGCGCCGGCGTCACGAGGCCGGCGCTTCGCCGGAATCGGTCGTACTCACCGCCCAGGCCGCCCTCGCGCGGTCGGAACTGGATCGCGCTCGCGCCCGGCAACGTCAGGCGGCCGCCCGCCAGCATCTCGCGGCCCTGTGGGGCGAGCGAAATCCCGCATTCGAGATCGTCGGGGGCGATCTGCTCGCCGTGCCCCAGATCGCGGACTTCGCGGTACTCGCCGACTGGTTGCAACGCACTCCCGAGCTGGCGCAGTTCGTCGACCAGCAGCGCATTGGCGAGGCGCGCCTGCAGCTGGCACGCAGCGAAGCGACCCCGGACTTCGACTGGCAGGTAGGCGTGCGACGGATGGCGGACGGCGATGACTTCGGCTTGGTCGGCAGTGTCTCGATCCCGCTGGGCACCACCCGCCGGGCACAGCCGGGCATCCGTGCCGCACGCGCCGAGTTGACAGCGCTGGAAATCGAACGGGAGGCCGTGGGGCTGTCGCTCTACTCCACCCTCGCTGAGGCGCATGGCCGCTTCGGGGTGGCCCGCCTGGAAGCACAGCGGCTGGGTGAGGACGTGCTTCCACGTCTGGCCAAGGCCGAAGCAGCGGCCGCCACCGCGTACCGCGCAGGCGCCGCCAGTTATCTGGAGTGGTCGAGCCTGCAGGCGGAGCGCGCCGCCGCACGGCAGCAACAGCTGGCAGCTGCGCTGGAAGCCCAGCGCGCCCTGATCGAGATCCAGCGGCTGACCGGCCAGGCATTCGTCGCCGGCCCGGGCCCGCAAGACAACCAAGGAGCAACCCCATGAAGCCTGTCCACCTGATCCCGGCATTGGCGCTGGCCTTGAGCCTGGCGGCTTGCAGTGGTGAGCCGGACCAGCCTAGCCAGCCGGCAAACGACGCCCATGCTGACGAGGCCGCCGACCACGGCACCGAGGCCGACGAACACGGTCATGAAGCGGGTGAAGTCGCCAGCACGGTCATCCCTGCCGAAATTGCCGAAAAGTCCGGTATCCAGACGCGGCCCGTCGGCCCCGGCGTGATCGCCGACGAGCATGAGGTGCAAGGCCTGTTGACCCCGGTCGAGGGGCGTGTTGCGCAGGTCACCGCCCGCTTCCCAGGCCCGATCCGCTCACTGCGCGCCAATGTCGGAGACCAGGTTCGCGCCGGCCAGATGCTCGCGACGATAGAGAGCAACCTGAGCCTGAGCACCTACAGCGTGGCCGCACCGATCTCCGGCGTGGTCGTCGAGCGCAGTGCCTCGGTCGGCGGCTTGGCCGGCGAGGGCGCGCCGCTGTTCGAGATCGCCGATCTCTCGCAGCTCTGGGTCGACCTCCACATCTTTGGCGCCGACGCCCAGCACATCCAGCCCGGCGTGCCGGTGGCGGTCACCCGCATGAGCGATGGCGAGACGGTCCGAACCACGCTCGAACGCGTGCTGCCGGGCATGGCCACCGCCAGCCAGAGCACGGTGGCCCGCGCAACGATCGACAACGCCGACAACCAATGGCGGCCGGGAACGGCGGTCAAGGCGCGGATCACGGTCGCGCAGGAGCCGGTGGACCTGATGGTGCCGCTGACCGCGCTGCAGTCGATGGATGGCCAGGAGGCCGTGTTCGTACGTGAGGGCGAGACGTACCTGACCCGACACGTCGAACTCGGTGCCCGCGATGCCACGCAGGTGCAGATCCTCTCGGGCCTGAGCGAAGGCGAGGAGGTGGTCGTCGCGGAGAGCTACTTGATCAAGGCGGACATCGGCAAGGAGGGCGCGGCGCATGACCACTGACGCCGTAGCCCTCCAGCCGGGCCTGCTGGAGCGAATCGTCCGGTTCTCGATCCGACATCGCTGGATGATGCTGGTGCTGACCCTCGGGCTGATCGGCGTGGGCATCTGGAGCTTCACCCGGCTCCCGATCGATGCAACGCCCGACATCACGAACGTCCAGGTACAGATCAACACCGAGGCGTCCGGCTACTCGCCACTGGAGTCCGAGCAGCGGGTTACCTACCCGATCGAGACGGCACTCGCCGGCCTGCCGCGCCTTGACTACACGCGATCTCTGTCCCGATACGGTTTGTCGCAGATCACCGTGGTGTTCGAGGACGGCACCGACCTGTACTTCGCCCGGCAGCAGGTGGCCGAGCGGCTGCAGCAGATCCGCTCGCAGATTCCCGAGGGACTGGAGCCCGAAATGGGGCCGATCTCGACCGGGTTGGGCGAGATCTTCCTGTAC
The DNA here is from genome assembly GCF_057838005.1 of Luteimonas sp. KH_071. NCBI lineage: Bacteria > Pseudomonadati > Pseudomonadota > Gammaproteobacteria > Lysobacterales > Lysobacteraceae > Luteimonas > Luteimonas sp. KH_071. The sequence goes on from NZ_CM174458.1 coordinate 469,367, forward strand.
ACCGTCGACGCTGCACCCGACGCGGCCAAGCCGGACGGTACGCCGTGGACCGCCACCGACCTGCGCACCCTGCAGGACTGGGTCATCCGGCCGCAGATGCGCAACACACCGGGAGTGACCGAGGTCAACACGATCGGCGGCTTCGAGCGGCAGATCCACATCACGCCGGACCCGTCCAAGCTGGTCGCACTCGGCTTCACGCTGCAGGACATCGTCGACGCGGTCGCCGCCAACAACCAGAACATGGGTGCCGGCTACATCGAGCGCAACGGCCAGCAGTACCTGGTGCGCGTGCCCGGCCAGGTCGGCGGCGTCGACGAGATCCGGAACATCGTGCTGGACCGGCGCGAGGGCCTGCCGATCCGGGTGGCCGACGTGGCGCAGGTGGGTGAAGGCCCGGAGCTTCGTACCGGCGCGGCCACCCAGAACGGCGAAGAGGTCGTGCTGGGCACCGTGTCGATGCTGGTGGGCTCCAACAGCCGCAGCGTCGCGCAGGCCGCGGCGGCGAAGCTGCAGGACGCGAACGCGAGCCTGCCGGAAGGCGTGACCGCGACGGCGGTCTACGACCGCACCGTGCTGGTCGAACGCACCATGCAGACCATCTCGAAGAACCTGATCGAGGGCGCCCTGCTGGTCATCGTGGTCCTGTTCCTGCTGCTGGGGAATGTCCGCGCCGCACTCATCACCGCCGCCGTCATCCCCCTGGCGATGCTGTTCACCATCACCGGAATGGTGCGCGGCGGCGTCTCCGGCAACCTGATGAGCCTGGGTGCACTCGACTTCGGGCTGATCGTCGATGGCGCGGTCATCATCATCGAAAATGTTCTGCGGCGGTTTGGCGAGATGCAGCACCGACTTGGGCGGACGTTGACACGCGAGGAACGCAACGACCTGACCGCCACTGCCACGGTCGAAGTCATCCGGCCCAGCCTGTTCGGCATGTTCATCATCGCCGCGGTGTACCTGCCGATTTTCGCGCTGACCGGGATCGAGGGAAAGATGTTCCATCCCATGGCGATCACCGTGGTGCTGGCCCTCACCGGCGCGATGGTGCTGTCGCTGACCTTCGTTCCCGCATCCATCGCGATCTTCATGGGCAACCGCGTCGAGGAGAAGGAGAACCGGCTGGTCCGGTGGACGCGGCGCCGCTATGAGCCCTTGCTAGCCTGGTCGCTCCGCCGGCAGAACTGGGTGCTTGGGGGCGCAGTCGCGCTGGTCACGGTGTCCCTGCTGGTCGCCACGCGCCTGGGCAGCGAGTTCATTCCCAGCCTGGACGAGGGCGACCTCGCCATGCAGGCGATCCGCATTCCCGGGACGGGCCTGGAGCAGTCGGTGAAGATGCAACTGGCCGTGGAAGAACGGCTGATGCAGGTTCCGGAAGTCGAACGTGTCTTCAGCCGGATTGGCACGGCTGAGGTGGCCACCGACCCGATGCCACCGAACGTGGCGGACACCTACCTGATGGTGAAGCCACGCGGGCAATGGCCCGATCCACGCAAGCGCAGGGATGTGCTGATCAACGAAATCGAAGCGGCAGTGGCGACGCTTCCCGGCAACAACTACGAGTACTCGCAACCGATCGAGATGCGGACCAACGAGCTGATCTCCGGCGTGCGTGCGGATGTGGCGGTCAAGGTGTTCGGTGACGACCTGGACACGCTGGTCGAGGTGGCCGAACAGGTCGAGGCGGCTGCCAGGCAGGTCGAGGGCGCGGTCGACGTTAACACCGAACAGGCAACCGGCTTGCCACTGCTGACGATCGTCCCGGACCGCGCAGCGCTTGCGCGCTTCGGACTGAATCCGGGGATCGTGCAGCAGACCGTTGCCACTGCGGTGGGTGGCCAGGTGGCCAGCCAGCTGTTCGAGGGCGACCGCCGCTTCGACATCGTGGTTCGACTGCCGGAACAGATGCGTGTCGATCCGATCGCCCTGCAGGACCTGCCGATCCCCTTGCCCGACGTTGCGAACGCGGACCGGTCGAGCTTGGAGCCACGCTGGGCGACCGCGCGGACCGTACCGCTGCGGGAGCTCGCGAAGATCGAGAGCCTGCTGGGGCCCAACCAGATCAACCGCGAGAATGGAAAGCGCCGGGTGGTGGTCACCGCCAACGTGCGTGATCGCGACTTGGGTAGCTTCGTCGAAGAGCTGCAGCAGCGCGTCGGGCAGCAGGTGAACGTACCCGAGGGCTACTGGATCGACTACGGCGGCACGTTCGAGCAGTTGATCTCGGCCAGCCAACGGCTCGCAGTAGTGGTACCAGTGACCTTGGTCCTCATCTTCGGCCTGTTGTTCATGGCCTTTGGCTCGGCCAGGGACGCGGTGATCGTGTTCAGCGGCGTGCCGCTGGCGCTGTCGGGCGGCGTGGCCGCACTGGCTCTGCGCGGTATCCCGTTGTCGATCACCGCAGGTGTCGGCTTCATCGCGCTGTCCGGCGTGGCCGTGCTCAACGGCCTGGTCATGATCGCCTTCATTCGCAACCTGCGCGAACAAGGCCAGTCGCTGGACGACGCGGTCTTCAACGGCGCGCTCGGGCGGCTGCGGCCGGTCTTGATGACTGCCCTCGTGGCGTCGCTCGGCTTCGTCCCGATGGCGCTCAATGTCGGCGCGGGCGCGGAGGTGCAGCGTCCGCTCGCCACCGTCGTGATCGGCGGGATCGTGTCTTCAACGCTGCTCACCCTGCTTGTCCTGCCCACCCTTTACCGTCTTCTGCATCGCGGCGACGCAGCGAAGCCGCAACTGGAGGCCCACTGAGTTGAGTGAAGAGAAGATCGAGATACACGACGCGCACCAGCGCCGGATCCTGTTGATCGTCCTCGCCCTGAACCTCGCGCTTGCCGCGGGGTTCGGGGTCACGGGCGTCGCCGCCGGCTCAAGCGCTCTGATCGCAAATGGACTGGACAATGCGTCCGACAGCGCCGTCTACATCATCACCCTGCTCGCACTCAGTCGCTCACAAGCCTGGAAACGGTCGGCGGCCAAAGTGTCCGGCTGGCTGCTGATCCTGTTCGCCGCTGGGATCCTGGTCGACGTGGGCCGTCGGTTCCTGGGTGACGCCGAGCCCATTGGTACGACGATGATGGTGATGGCGCTGGGGGCCGGCCTGGTAAACGCGACATGCGTGTGGCTGCTCAAGAAAATCCGGCAGGCCAATGTGAACGTGCGTGCCGCGACGACCTTCAGCACCAACGATTTCATCGCCAACGCAGGCGTGCTCGTGGGTGGCGGACTGGTGCTGTGGACCGGGCGGGCCTGGCCCGACCTCGTCGTGGGGCTCGCAGTGGCGGCGATCGCCCTGAAAGGGGGCATCGAGATCCTGCAGGATGCCCGTGGCGAAGAGGACGCTTGAGTGCCGACCTAGGATGGCGGGTGGCGCAGCGTGTCGAGGATGGCGCACTGGCCGCGCTCGCCGCCGCTGCAACTGCCAATCACCCGTTCGAGCTCCGAGGCCATCCGCTGAAGGTCGTTTAGCCGGTTCCGGATGTCCAGCAGGTGCCCGCGGGCAAGACGGTCGACATCCTGGCAGGACAACCCGTCGTCTTCGGCCAGACCCAGCAGGCTGCGGATCTCCTCCAGCGAGAAGCCCAGTTCGCGTCCGCGGCTGATGAAGCGCAGCCGATCCGCGTCGGCGGGACGGTAGTCGCGATACCCGCCCGCCGTGCGCGGCGGGGCAGGCAACAACCCGATGCGCTCGTAGTAGCGCACGGTTTCGGGATGGCACCCGCTGCGCTCCGCGACCTCTCCGATCTTCATGGGCTTGACTCTGTAGCGACTCCGGGGTTTAGGATCGCCGACCTGGAAGCGGGCCGCAAATCCTCGGACGCCCGCTCGACTCGGAGACATGATCATGAGTGATTCGTGCGGCTGCGGAAGCACGGTGGATATCCGCGCCCTGGAGGCGGGGCAGCGGCGCGTGTTGATGATCGTGCTGGCAATCAACATCGCCAGCTTCGTGATGATGATCACCGCAGCGATCTACAGCGGCTCGTCCTCGTTGCTGTCGGGCAGCCTCGACAACCTCGGTGATGCGTTGACCTATCTGCTGAGCCTGGCAGTGATCGGCGCGAGCCTGCGCGCCAAGGCCAGGGTGGCGTTGTTCAAGGGATTGCTGATCCTCGGTGCCGCGGTTGCGGTCGCCATCCAGATCGGCTGGCGCCTGGCCCACCCGGAGGTGCCGATCTTCGAGGCCATCGGCATCGCCGCCGTGATCAATCTTGCGTTCAACGCCTTGTGCCTGTGGCTGCTTACCCCGTACCGCTTTGGCGACGTGAACATGTCATCGGCCTGGGAGTGCTCGCGCAATGACCTGTACGAGGGTGTTGCGGTGCTGCTGGCAGCCGCCGGCGTGTGGCTGTTCGATGCCGGCTGGCCCGATCTGGTCATCGCCGGTGGACTGTTGCTGATGTTTCTGCGGTCCTCCGCTCGGGTACTCCGCATGGCTTGGCGGAGTTACCGGGACGAGGTGAAATAACGAGTTACGGCCCGTTGTCCGGTCCTCGAAGAAGAAATGCTCCGTTCTGACGCGTGGCTGGAGCGGCCAAGAAAGTCAGCTATGACAGGCAGTTAGCTCACCTTTGGCCGTTTTTTACACGAATCCCTGCCGACCCTCTGAAAGAGTGGATTCGAAGCGGCAGTTCGGGTCAGCCAGAACGTCCGCTTCTGGCCGGAAGCGGTCGGTGGGCTAGGGCACCTGGGCCGATCTGGAGGGCGGAAGAGTGCCGCCCAAGGGCGAGAGACCCGCAACAGGCATGGTGTCGTATCCTGTATTGACCGCCAGGATGCGCAGGGCAGGGGGCCCACGTGCCAGACGCCGCAAGTACGGAAGCAGGATCCCAAGCCCAGGCTGCGGCTGAAGCCTTCATCGCCCGCTGGCAAGGTGTCGCGGCCTCGGAGCTCTCCACCTCCCAGAGCTTCCTGATTGACCTCTGCCGCCTGCTCGAGGTCGACGTCCCGCATCCCACGGCGGAGCAGGACTACATGTTCGAGCGGCCGATCACCTTTCTCCACGGTGACGGCAGCACCAGCGCTGGGCGGATTGACCTGTACCGGCGCGGCGCCTCTGTGCCTTTGGGTCGAGACGGTCCTGCGGGAGCAGTTGCAACGCGGTGAGCGCAAGCGGGTGACCAGATCCACCACAGCCGCACAGAAGACGAACGTGAAGCCGACGAACTCCGTCTACTGGAGGGAAGACTTCGAAGAGCGCATGCGGGGTCACGGTCAGATTCAGGACGCCGTCAAGCGTGGCGCGGTTGATGCTGGGTGGGGTGACCAAGGTGGTGATGATCGCCCCTTGGAATGGGTGCGCGTGCGTGACGTGGATGCGCTGGCAAGTCTCCTCGGGGTGGCCACCAATCTGGATCAACTGCAAGTTGCCAGCGTTGAGTTGGCGCCGTGGCTGGATAGGTACCCACGACTGGGTGAGGTCCTGGAAGCTTGGGCGGCGCTTCGGCGCGTTCGCTCTTTGGGGCCGGACTCTTGGCACTCCTGGCAGGATGCCTTGAAAGTGCTCGATGCACTGGCGGCCAGGCCCGGGGAGGATCAGGTCCTTCGTGTCCTCAGCGGACATCTGTTCTCGGATACCAAGCGGATCGAGCAACTCCTTCCACAGCTTGATGTCTTGTCCGGTGAGGGGCTATCGAGCCGCTCGCGCGGCAAGTGGGAAGTGCTCAGGACGCTCGGTCTGGTCAAGCAGCCACTCCCGCTGATGGTCGCCGGCGTTGGTGCCATAACGATGCAGGAAGGTCCTGACTGCACGATCGTGCGGCCATATGTGGGCGTGGCACCACAGAGCGTGCGAGGGTTGATAGCGAAGCCAGCATGGGTGCTGACGATCGAAAACCTGACGACGTTCCACTTGGCTGCAGAGGCGCTGAAGGGGCGGGATGATGGAGTCGTGGTATTCACCGGGGGTATGCCATCGCCCGCATGGGTGGCAGGGTTTCGTCGTTTGACCCGAGATCTTCCTGCGTCGACAGTTTTCTATCACTGGGGAGATATCGACCTTGGAGGATTCCGGATCGCAGCGCGACTGAAAGAAGTTGCGCTGCCGGCTGATAGTTTCCTTCAACCATGGCTGATGGATCTAACGATACACGGGCAAGGCAAACATGTATCGGAAACAGTGGGAAATGCGATGAGGTCGTCGGCAATTCAAGCGGGGTGGTTGAATCTACAGGAGTTGCCAAACAAGGCATTGGAGCAAGAAAGAGTCGAATTGACGCTGCCGCAGTAAATCAGCATCGAAAGATAGCGGAGGGATTAGATTGATTTATCAATGGTAGGCTGGGCCTAAAGTCTTGAACCCCGGTAAATATCTTGCGCATCCAGCAGAGGCTATCCGACAAGGCGTACCGGATCGAAAGAGAAGACGTGCTCCATCGGCGCGTCATGGCAACGGCCCACGAGACGGTCCGGGAACGCGGTCTGGCCGTAGTCAAGATCCACCTCCGCATCGACTTCCGGGTGCTCGATCACCTTATCGTTGCCGGCACTGGCACGACTTCGATGGCGGCCAAGGGTTGCGTCTGATGATTCGCCTTGGTCCTAGGTCAACGGCTCATACCATTGCTGGCACTGGGTGAGCTCAAGGAACTCGCTGCCAGGATGGAGCACGACGCGACGCACCATGGAGGCTTCCAAGGTTTGTATGGAGTAGTCCTCAAACTTGTCCGGGTACTCACTTGACCCGATGCCTTGGTGAATCAGGTCAAGCCGTGCTACGGCTAATGCCAGGCCATTCGTCGTGGAAAGGAACGCCACGGGCACTACCGCTTCAACCAGTGCAGGGCTTCCCATGGATTTAAGAACAGGGCCGAGCTCCGGGTCTTCGGCGTTGAAGTTGTAGAGTGCTTCACCGCCCCAGAGTTCGAGCAGGTAGCGAACGCCATACTCTCGGACTTCGTGCGCTGGGTAAAAGCAGAACCACGCCTTGCCGGACCGGTTGCTATCGCGCACCTGGTTGTTCGCAAGCAAACGTTGCGCGTGCTCTTCGGCAAGCTTGCCTCGCGTGACTTGGGCCGCAATGCGTCTTTCCAGCAACCCGATGCTGAGCACCTCCAGCCCGTTTTCGCGAATGTGCACCGCTTCTTCTTCGGTCAATCGGGTGAAGTGGTAACCACGTAGGGCATGCGGCATGAGAGCTTCGCCAAGCGTGCGAATAGCTGCATCGAACGCGGGCGCGGCGCGGTCTGGTAGCTTCAACTCCCACGAGCGGAACAGCGGGCGCAACTCATTGAGGACCTCGCGCAGCTCGCCAGCCCACGTAGCAGGTTGGGAAAGGTCGAGCGCCGCCATCAGTCGTAAAAGGCGAGCTGAAACACTTCGGGATGCGATGCCATGGCCAAAAACATGACATCGATGGCGGCGCGTGCCAGCTTATCGTCATGGCCTGGGTATCGCTGTTGCCGAGGATGCTCCTTGCCGCCATGCACGAGGTTGTTGCGCACCCGGCGAGCAGCATCCATCAAACGATCGCCCTCAGGCCCGTCACCCAATGGGGCATCCACGAACTCGATACGGCGCTGTGCGCTGACCTGCATTTTCATCGGGGGCGGGTCATTGGAGCCGGTGCCCAACAGAAGGTCCTTGTTTTCCTGTGACAGTTGATTCTGGATGTGCCGGCGCACATGGACGTAGAACGCTGACCATTGCGTGTCCGGCGTCTCGCCGACGGCGCCATTGACGAACTCCGGGATTTGCTTGAGGGCAAACTCGATTCGGGAGAACGCCTTGAGAAGTTTCAGCGTTGTGTGAGGCTCCACATTCATGGGCTTACCTTGTCGAAAACGATGGTGAAGTTGTCCCCATCGAACGCTGTCATCTTGCCCACCCACTCAGGCCGCGCCTTGAAGGTGTTGTTGGCCTTGGAGCCGTCCCCACCGCCCTCGATGAGGGGCACGTTGTCGGTGGTGGCCTTGACGATGCGCACGGGCCGGCCTTCGGCCACGGCCTGGGCCAAGTGCTCGCCCATGAGCTTGGTGCCGTTGCCCGTCCACCGGGACAAGTGGTCCTGGTAGACCCATTGGCCGCCCACGACCTTGATGCGGTGCTCCCACAGGCTGGCGACCAGCTCGGTATCCGTTAGCGCAGAAACGGCCCAGAAGTGGTTGGCCAGCTTGGCCTTGTAACGAGCGAACTCAGCGACGATCCCCATGCAACCCCCTGTGGCACTAGGGGTCCAGTCTACCGGTGGCCAACCGAGGCAAGAACGGTTGGCTCAGTCGAGAGGGAGGCGATGCGCGCACAAGCACTTCTTGTGGCTGAGATTGGCTGGGCTCCAGCTGGAAAGACGTTGAATATCATAGGTTTGTGAGGTTGCTGGCGATGCCGTGCTGGCCTGAATTGGGCCAATTTGGCGCCGAGGACGCGTGAGATGCTGGCGGAGCATGGCAGGGTGCTGGTCAGCGTGCAGCGCAAACTTCTTGTTTTCCTTCCTCAAATGAGGGAGGATTATCGGAAGTCCCCCGAGGCAGGCCCCCGATGCTCCAGAACATCCTTTACGACGCTCCCGAAGAAATCGTCAGCCGCCTGGAACAGTTGGGGGTCACCGAGGTGGCGCTCCGCGAAGCCATCTATCAGGGGCACCTGCAGCGCACCCGGTTGACCTTGAACCACCCCCGCAACTTCCCGGGTTTGGTCATGTGGGGCGAGGTTGTTGCCGCCCTGAGGGACCAGCTGAGGCCTTTGGACTGGATCCGGCAGGATGTCGGCAGCTTCCCGGTGACCGTGAACGAGTCGTTGAACCTGGCTATCGCGGTGGCCTCGGGCGACGAGGGGACGGGCAACCCGTATGCCCATCCGTCGAACCGTTCGAAGAAGGGCCGCAACACCGTTGAGGCCATCGAGGCGAATCGTCAGATGGTGCTCTTCGAAGAGTTCATGCAAGAAATCAAGGACGACGCCGAGGGCAACCAGACGTGGATATTGATGCACCACACGGATACGTCCAAGGGTGAGATCCGCTTTGAACTGTCATTGCCGGCTGAAATCGGTAATGACGGCAAGATCACGTCGTGGTCGGAACGCATCGTGCTCGGTAGCATTTCGTTTGACGATGACCTGGTGGAAATCCTCCAGCCGGGTGGTCCTGACATCGACATTGAGATCCGCCGCAAAGCGTGACGAGGCTGCTATGTTCAATGCTCTACGGCTTACCCTCGCCCGCAAACGGCGAGGGATGAAGAAGCGTGAGTTGGCCGAAAAAATTGGGGTAACAGAAAAATCCGTCTCCAACTACGAGACGGGCTCCCAAGAACCAGAGGCCAATACGCTTAGAAAACTTTCAGAAGCGCTTCGGTTCCCCGAAGCCTTTTTCTTTGGTGTGGACCCGGAAGTTCCTCACCCTGATGTGGCGAGCTTCCGTTCGCTTTCGAAGATGACAGCCAGCCAGCGCGACACTGCGCTTGGTGCGGGCGCTGTTGCCCTGCTGTTGAACGAATGGATTGAGGCGCGGTTCGACCTGCCAGACCCGGACGTTCCGGATTTGGGGCGCGAGGGCGGGGACAGTCGCCCCGTTAGCGTGCACGAGCACGCTCAAGAGCCAGAAGCCTATCCGACATCGTCTTCTTCCCAGACCCCGGAGACGGCGGCAGAAATGCTGCGCGCTCACTGGGGCATCGGCGAGTTGCCGGTCAAGAACATGATTGCCCTGCTGGAATCCAAGGGCATCCGGGTCTATTCCCTGGCAATCGATGCCAAGGAAGTGGATGCCTTTTCGATGTGGAGTGGCGGCCGGCCCTACGTGTTCCTCAATACGTTCAAGTCAGCCGAACACTGCCGGTTTGATGCCGCTCATGAGCTGGGCCACCTGGTGCTGCACCAACATGCCCAACCCCATGGTCCCGACCTGGAGCGCGAGGCAAATGCCTTCGCGTCCGCTTTCCTCATGCCGCGGGCGAGCGTGCTTGCCATGGCGCCGCGTGCCCCGACGCTATCGAGTCTCATCCGGCACAAGAAGCACTGGGCAGTCTCCGTGGCAGCGCTGAACTACCGGATGCATGCCCTTGGCCTGACAACTGACTGGACCTACCGCACGCTTTGCATCCAGCTGGCGCAAGCGGGCTACCGCAAGTCGGAGCCTGAAGGCGTGCCGCACGAGAAGTCATTAGTGCTTGAAAAGGTATTCGGTGCACTTCGCGAAGAAGGCTTGTCGAAAGCGGACGTTGCCCAACAGCTAGCGATCTTTTCTGACGAGATTAACGAGCTTACGTTTGGGCTGATGCTCAATGCATTGAAGGGTGGAGCGCCGAGAATGGCTGAGCCCGCTGCGGGAAGGGCTAACTTGCGTTTGGTCAAGGGCTAGTATCAGGGGTGCGACTTGGGCGGGTCCCTCGTAGCGCATGCTTGTGTTTGGATTCGCTAAGGGGCATTGGTCGATGGCAGCTGTGCATGAGGAATATGGACGTTTCTTGCAGTGGCTGCGAGACGCTCAAGCAAGTGAAGACGCCAGGCGCATTGCCAAGATTGTGCATGCGAACCTGGACACCATCATTCCCACCGTTAACAACGGCGGGCAGCGTGCAACCACGCTCACGCCAATCCTTCGGCGAGATCTCGCAGGCACCACGGATGTCATCGAGGAGACCCCTGCAAACGGGGCGGCAGCGCCGCTTCCTTGGACGCGACTGAAGAAGCTCTCGGTTGGCCCCTTCCGGGGCTTCCGACGGGAAGAGCAGTTCGACTTGTCCAAGAACATTGTGTTGTTCCTGGGGCCCAATGGCAGTGGCAAAAGCAGCTTGTGCGAAGCCATCGAGTTCGCCCTGCTGGGCTATGTCGAGGAGGCCACCGCCAAGCGCATTGAGGACTTGGACGGCTACTTCAACAACTTTCATGCTGGTGAGCACGTCGCGCCGCGGCTGTGGTCTGCCGGCGCCGACGATGGCGTGCTCGTGGAACCCAATCCCGAGCCACTGCGCTTCACCATCATCGAAAAGAACCGCATTGAAGGCTTCGCACGCCTAGCCGCACGGCCACCCGCACAGGCGAGCGCGCTCATTGCTGCGCTGTTCGGCTTGGACGGCTTCAACAGCTTTGTGGGGAACTTCACTGGTGACCTCGACAGCAGGCTTCGTCTGGCGACGCCCAAGGCCGGCGAGCTGGCTCTCAAAAATGCAGCGTTGGAGACGGCAAGGCTGAAGATCAAGGGGAACGGTGCCGCGCTTCAGGTGTTCAACGAGGAGCAAGAAGCGCTGGCGCATGGTTTCGAGGCTGGATTGACGTGGGCTCTACTTCTAGAGCGGTTGGGACTCCATGGGAAAGATGGGCGCTTGCAGCAAATCCATGCTGCATTACAAGAACAGTTGCTCGCATTGTCTGAAGCTGACGCCAGTGGCGTGGCCATGCTCAGAAAGTCTCTGCGGTCGCATCTAAAAAACCGCACCCAGAGTGCAGCCAACTTGGCGGGCAGAGCGGAGCAGGTGTCCTTCCTCGAGCTCTATCGAGCAGTGCACGCCCTCCAAGGTGAGCACGCCGCATGCCCCGCGTGCGAAACACCGCTGGACAATGTCACCCGCAACCCCTTTGAGAAGGCAGCAACTGGCATTGAGCTGTTGCGCGACTTGGCTCAACTCCAACAAGAGCAGCGAGACCTTGCTGAAAAGTGCACGCAAGTCTCAAAGTGGCTTCGCGACCAACTGAAAACTGCCCATAGATTCAGGCCATTTACCGGTGACGATATGGCGGACCTGGTGCAATGGATTGAGCAGGAAGAAGAGGTGCCTGTCTGGACCACTGTACTGATGACGCCAGCCATCTGGCGGGCAGTGTTGCGACACATCCGGGCACTGGAAGATCGTGATGCGGGTATCCGTCACCGGCAGAACCAAAGAGCGCTCCTTCAAGCGGAAGTTGAGCAGCTAGAAGAAGTGAGAGAGCAGGTTGAGGAACTGCGCACCCGCAGGCGGCTTCATGATGCCCACGTGGTGGAAGAGCAAGCCAAGATTGACGGGTTCGCCGAGGCCAACGCTGAACTGATTGCGGAAGTGGGAGCAGAGGCCACGGCCCTCGAGCTCGAGGTGCGTATCCAGGTGAGCTATGAGCACTACCTAACTGCCTTAAGGGCGTATCGCGATGGGTTGCCTGCTGGATTGCTTGCGGACTTGAGCGATACCACCAAGGAGCTTTACAACAGCTTCAACCCTCAAGACCACGCGAATGACATCCTGGCAGACCTGACGCTTCCACAACGCGGCGGCGAGCGAATCATGGTCTCTTTCGCTGGCACACCTGCAAAGAGCCACGATGCCTTGGCTGTCTTGAGTGAAGGACATCTGCGCTGCTTGGGCCTGGCTATCTTGTTGGCCAAGAACATCAAGCTGAACTTGCCGCTGCTGGTCTTCGATGACGCGGTGAATGCTATCGATCACGACCACCGCGAAGGCATCCGCGACACGCTTTTCGGCGATGCGCGTCTGCGTGAGAAGCAGATGGTCATTACCTGTCATGGCAACGAGTTCATCAATCAAGTCCAACAGAGGTTGGGCCAAGGCGCCTCAGCGCTTTACATACTCAAGCATCATGACGGTGATCATCAACCCCGTGTGTTTGGGGGCACAGATCGGCACTATTTGCGACGAGCTATCGAACGCTTGGAAAATAACGACGAGCGCCAGGCTCTGGCATCAAGCCGACAAGCATTGGAGAACCTCACGGCCAAAACGTGGAAGTCTTTGACCAATCGGGACGCTGACCTAGGCCAGCTCAATCTTCTTCTACGCGGCCCCACTGGCGAGCCTGAACTCAGGAATCTGGTGGATGGCTTGTCTAAGGCCGTCGCCACTGGTATCGAACAAGCGCGCCTCCCTGGGGAGGCATGGGCTCAGCGGCAAGAAGCTTTCACCGAGCTATTGCAACTACCGTGGCGCTACTTGAACAAAGGCACTCACGACGGAGACGGTGAAGATTTTGAGATTGCCATCGTCCAGGGGATGGTCAACTCATTGGGCAAGCTCAGCGCCTCCTTTCCCGGATAGGCAGGCTATTCCTCCCATTCCGAAGAGCTTCGCTCTCGGAGGAATCGCGAAGCCTTAAAAGGCTGCACGGGTGGCCCGCTGCGAACATGATTCACGAGCTCCCGGCGTCCCCCTCCCCCAAAAGCTGAAAAGAGCTTAATTGAGGGTCGGCAGGGATTCGTATAAAAACGGGCCGAAAGTGAGCTAACTGCCTGTCGCAGCTGGCTTTCTTGGCCGCTCCAGAAAATCGAGGGTTGGGCAGCACTCTCCCGCCGGCACTTGGGCGCACCGCGCTATTTTCTGTTCGAGATCCCTCTCCAGCTGTCGCAGCTCGCGGATTCGTAGACGGACATCGACGAGCTTTCGCTCGGTCAGCTGACGGGTCTGCTCGCAAGAACGTTCGCCTGTGATCTCTAGCAGGCCAGCGATCTCGTCGAGGCTGAATCCCATCATCTGAGCGCGCCGGATGAACTGAAGCCGATTGACATCGTTTTCGTCGTAACGACGCACGCCTCCTATGGGTCGCTCGGGTTGACGCAGCAGCCTACGTCGCTGGTAGTAGCGCACGGTTTCGACGTGCACATCGGCAGCCGCTGCCAGCCGGCTGATCGTAAACGTGTTCGGACGCACGGCTTGACTCCGTACCTAGGTACAGAGGCTAGTATGCTCTGATGCAAACAACCCCGACCAAATCGTCTGTTCCAGCCATCGTTGGCGCGAGCATCGCCGCCATTGGCGCATCGGTCTGCTGCGTCGTGCCGCTGGTGCTGGTACTGCTGGGCATCAGTGGCGCCTGGATCAGCACCCTGACAGCTCTCGATCCCTTGAGGCCCTGGTTCAGCGCCGCCGCCCTACTGTTCTTGGCCGTGGCGTTTTGGATGCTGTATCGACCGGCGGCACGGTGCGGTGTGGATGGCAGTTGCATCGCCCCGGACGCTCTGCGACGCAGGCGACGTTGGCTCTGGTTGGCGACAGGCCTCATCGTCCTGTTGCTGCTGTTTCCCTATTACATCATCTGGATTTTGTAGGAGGCACGATGCACAAGTGGATACTGGCCCTGGTGGCTGCTCTGTCGGTCGGTGCCGCTCTTGCGACGCCCGCAACCGTAGTAATGCTCGATGCTGAGAACATGACCTGTCCCGCCTGCGGCATCACCATCAGGAAGGCGCTGGAGAAGGTGCCGGGCGTGGCCGATGTGAAGGTGGACACCCGGGCTGAAACAGTCACGGTGACGTTCGAATCGAGTCAGACGGATGCAGCCGGAATCGCGCGTGCAGTCACGGAGGCAGGCTTCCCGGCCAAGGTGCGGACTGGCGGTGAGTGACATCAAGCTGGAAAGCATCTTGACCTGCCCGGAGTGCGGCCATCGGGCGACCGAGACAATGCCCATCACAGCGTGTCAATTCTTCTATGAGTGCACGGGCTGTGGAGCGGTTTTGCGTCCGCATCAAGGCAACTGCTGTGTGTTCTGCTCGTTCGGAACAGTGCCATGTCCACCGATCCAACAGAACAATCCCTGTTGTGGTTGAACCGCGGACTCCGGTAATAGTTGGACAGACAGGCTGCGAGATCGACTGTGCCACCCTGGAAAGCGCGCCGCTCAACCAGCGGTGTGCATGCGAAGTGATCGACATCCTCCGTCTGCACGAGTCGATCCGGGGGTGCCTTTCCGGAGTTCGCGACTGATCCCGCCGTGCACGCGCACCTCTTTTCACCCTATGCCCGTTTGTTGACCGGGCTGCGTTGGACGCCATGGGGCGTGTCGCAGCGGCGGGCGGTCTTCGTAGTTTGCAGGAAACCCGCGATATCGCCATTACATCCTGTAATGGGCTCTCGACATCGCAACCCATGATCCGGGCTCGACGGGCGGCGTCCTGGGTTAGGACTTTCACTTGACCGTCGACGGCCCGCGGTTGATCGAGGTCAACATCAATCCCGGCGGGCTGCTCCTCAATGCAGTGATGCTCGATGCCGTGCGCTCCTGCGCGCCGGCTGCGTGGAGCAGCTGGACCACGGCGGCGAAGGCCCGCAACGCGGCTGTCGCCGCCTGGCTCGACGATGCCCGGCAGCAGTCCGGCCGCACGCCTGCGAGTCTGGCCATCGTGGACAGCGCCCCGCGGGAGCAGTTCCTTTATCCAGAGTTCGAGCTGTACGCGGCCGTCGTCGGTCCCGCCGGGACCGACGCGGACTTCGCCAGGCGAAGGGCATTGGCCACCACCGATACCGAGCTCAGGCTCATCGCAAGCGCCGCGACCATCGGGCTCAGCAGGATCCCGAACGCGGGGTAGAGCACTCCTGCCGCGACCGGAACGCCCAGCGCGTTGTAGACAAACGCGAAGGTCAGGTTCTGCTTCATGTTGGCCACGGTGGCTTGGGAGATCTTGCGGGCGCGCAGGATGCCGCGCAGGTCACCCTTGACCAGGGTGATCTGCGCGCTCGACATCGCGACGTCGGTGCCCGTGCCCATGGCGATGCCGACGTCGGCGGCGGCCAGCGCCGGCGCGTCGTTGATGCCGTCGCCCGCCATCGCGACCCGCCGGCCTTCGCGCTTGAGGCGCTGCACCAGCTCGGCCTTGTCCTCGGGCCGGACCTCGCCGTGTACTTCGTCCAAGCCCAGCTCGGTGGCCACGGCCTGGGCAGTGGTGAGCCCGTCGCCGGTGGCCATGATGATGCGCAGCCCGGCGGCATGTAGCTCGTTGATGGCGGCGGCGGCCGAGTCCTTGATCGGGTCCGCGACCGCGACCAGGCCCGCCAGGCGCCCGTCGACGGCCAGAAACATGGCGCTCGCGCCCTCGCGGCGCATCCGCTCGGCCACCTCGACATGCACGCTGGGGTTGGCACCCAGATCCTCCATGAGCGCGGTGTTGCCCAGCGCCAGCTCGTGGCCGGCCACGGCTCCACGCACGCCCATGCCGGTCACCGAGTCGAAGCCCTCCACGCGGTCGAACTCGAAGTTCCGGCGCCGGGCCTCGGCGACGATCGCATCGGCTAGCGGATGCTCGCTGCCCTGATCCAGGCTGGCCGCAAGGTGCAGCACCTGGTCGGCATCGAAGCCCTTGAAGGCCACGACCTCACGGAAAGCGGGACGTCCTTCGGTGAGCGTGCCGGTCTTGTCGACGATCAGGGTGTCAATGCGGCGCATGTGCTCGATGGCCTCGGCGTCGCGGAACAGCACACCGACCTGCGCCGCCTTGCCCGTCGCGACCATGATCGACATCGGTGTGGCCAAGCCCAGCGCGCAGGGGCAGGCGATGATCAGCACCGAAACCGCGTTCAGAATGGCGTAGGTCCAGGACGGTTCCGGACCGAAGTTGCCCCAGATGAAGAACGTCGCCACCGCGATCGCCAGTACCGCGAGCACGAACCAGTACGCGACGGTGTCAGCCATTCGCTGCATGGGCGCGCGCGAGCGCTGCGCCTGCGCGACCAGCTGCACGATCTGCGACAGCACGGTGTCGGAGCCCACCTTGCCGGCGCGGATCACCAGCGCGCCGGTGCCGTTCTGGGTCGCGCCGATGACCTGGTCGCCTGCGGTCTTCTCGACCGGGATCGGTTCGCCAGTGAGCATCGACTCGTCGACGCTGGAGCGGCCTTCCACCACTTCGCCATCCACCGGCACCTTCTCGCCCGGACGTACGCGCAGATGATCGCCCACATGCACGTGGGTCAGCGGGATGTCCTCCTCGGTGCCGTCGGCATTGAGACGCCGGGCTTCCTTGGGCGCCAGGCCCAGCAGACCCTTGATTGCTGCGGATGTTTTCGAACGTGCCCGCAGCTCCAGCATCTGCCCCAGCAACGTCAGCGACACGATCACCGCAGCCGCCTCGTAGTACACGCCGACCCGGCCATGCTCGGTAAACGAGGCCGGGAACAGTCCGGGTGCGAGGGTGGCAACCAGGCTGTAGCCAAAGGCCGCCGCGACGCCGATCCCGATCAGCGTGAACATGTTCGGGTGCAGGTTTCGGATCGACTGCACGCAGCGTTGGAAGAACGGCCAGCCGGCCCACAGCACGACCGGGATGGTCAGGACCAGCTCGACCCATGTCTGCACATCGATCGAGAGCGGCAGGACCTGGGCGCCGCCCAACGAGACACGCGGGAGGTACTGGCCGAACATGGCCAGCACCAGCGTCACCACCGTTAGCGGGAGCGTCCACCAGAACCGCCGCGAGAAGTCGCGCAGTTCGGGATTGTCATCGTCTTCCAGGCTGGGCATTTCCGGCTCCAGCGCCATGCCACAAAAAGGACAGTTGCCTAGGCCCTGTTGTCGGACTTCCGGGTGCATCGGGCAGGTATAGATGGCGCCGGGCTGTGCCACCTCGGGCTCGTCCCGGGGTGACAGATAGCGTTCGGGATCGGCCACGAATTTCGCGCGGCATCGCTCCGAGCAGAAGTGGAACGCGACGCCCTCGTGGTCCGCGTGATGCGGCGTGGTCGCGGGATCCACCTGCATGCCGCAGATCGGGTCGGTAACGTGCTCGGCCATTGTCTCAGCAGCGTTGGTCGCGCCATCAGGGTGGGAATGGTGATGGGAAGACGGTGGGTTCATGCCTGATGCTCTTCAAATTGGAACGGACTGCGAAGGCCACGCCAGGCTGGGACACAAGCCACCCATCAGTCGCCTTCAGACACAACTGAACAACGTCTTGGTTTACACACCTACTCAAGACGGGATCTGATGCTCTCCATCTGGTCGATCTCGGAGCGCTGCGCTTTGGTGATGTCGTCACACAGCGCGAGCAATTCGGCGTCACTCAGTCTGGCTTCCCGGCACATGAGGATCGCACCGGAGTGATGGGGGATCATCGAGTCGATGAACTGGCGGTCATCTACAAGCGCCTGCGCGCGCGTTGCGCCGAACGAGCCGATCGTCAATGCGACAAAGATCGCGTGAAGGGCCCTGTTCAAGCGCTTCCTGGGGAACATGCCAGGCATGGTGGCGAGCATGAAGATCCCCATCGGAGCCCACATGGTCACTGCCATGTAGAACATGTTCAGGTTGTTTCGGAAGTCGCGGACACCATCGATCATCGAGAACATGACGATGTACATCACGGCGAGACCGAGCGCCATGTTGATCCAGAACAACAGATACGGACGACCCTTGCCATCGGCGTGCTTGTGATCGGTCCCTTGAACAACGTGTGCCATTTCGCTTCTCCTAGCATTGAAGGATCAAGTCCAACCCCGACATCCACCATCCTGAAAAGCTTGCACCGCGACAGTTACGGCAACGTGTGCGGTCAGGACCTTGTTATCGGGTGCATCGGACGCGTACAGGGGCTATCAGTCAGGCCTGCCAGCGAGTCTCATTGAAAGGTATGGTTAAGTGGGCTGAGCGTGCCGAGCACTGAAACAACGGTGAGGATCAGGATGGCCAGCGCAGCCTCAGCTGCAACGCTCTGCCGCAAAGCGCGCACCTCCTGTGCGGGATTTCCGCTGGCCAGCGCCCGGTCAAGGCGCGGCACCAGCGTCCAACGGTGCAGCGCTCCCAAACCGAGCATTCCACCGAACAAGGCAAGCTTGAAGAGCAGCAGCTTTCCATAGGTGCTCTGGACCAGCGTCGACAATGACCACCCGGTGAGATCACCGTAATGCGCGATGCCGGACACGATGAGCGCAGCAACGAAGATCGTTCCCAGCGTCGAAAATCCATGCAGGAAATCATGGGTTGATCGCAGACGCCCGTTGCCCGTGGCGTTCTTGCCGCGCAGGAGCATTCCCAGGAACATCAGCACCGCCGCGATCCAGCCGCCTGCAGCGAGAAGATGGACCAAGCCCGCAGCAAGCCGGACTGCGCCGGCCACGCCCTCGCCAGCGGCGGCGTGGCCGTTCCATGCCAGCGACGCGAGGGCGCCGCCTGCCAGCACTGCGGCCAGTGGAAAGATGGACGTCACCTTTCCGCGGCGACGATGCCAGCCGAGCCCAGACACCATGGCGAGGAGCAGTGCGCCTCTCGCCATGGCTGCGCGGCCTGCGGACGTCTCGAGCAGATACCAACCAAGCGATTCGCGATCAACCTCGCTGACCGGCATTCCCATGATGCCGGCGGTCTTCAACACCACATCGGCTCCAGTGAGCACGAGACCAAAGGCGGCACCCGCCAACAGAACGTCCAGGAGCGGCCAACCGGCCAGGGCGTCGACGAGTGCTGGCCGCCGCGCAGCGTACCAACCGAGCAGTGGAATTCCGAAGAGCACCATGAGAACCAGGTATTCAAGGAATCTCAGTGCATAAGCCGACAGGTCGAGCATTGCGAACCCTCAACGCACCGTGAAGTCGAAGCTGCCGGGCATCGGGTGGTTGTCGCCTCCAACAGCGCGGTACTCGACGGTATAAACGCCCGGATCCAATGGACGAGGCAACGTGGCACGCAGGGTCTTGCCGTCGTTGACGATCTCGGTCGTGAGATTCCCGATCGGCATGGTGGAACTGCCGTGCTTCATGAGCAGGTTGAGACGAGACGCGCGCGGAATCAGCGTCTCGTTGAACACGAGATCGATCTGGCCTGGGGAGGCCACCACCGCATTTGCTGCCGGCGTGGACTGCTGCAACGCCGCGTGGGCGTGCGCGACTTGCAGCGAAAACTGCCCTGCCGCGATTGCGAGTACGAGGGCGAAAGAGCGAAAGACGTTTGAAGACTTCATATGAACCTCTTTATGGATTGATGAAAAGCCCCGTTCGTGGGCGCCGTGCCTTGTCGAATCGGAGGTGAGGATCCCGCCATCGCAGGCGGGATCCTCGATGCATCAAGCTGCCATGGCGCTGCAGCTTTCCGCGCATCGACAACACGCTTCAGCGCAACGCGTCATCTCGGGGTCGTTCATGGCATCGCATGCATCCGCGCACTGGCGGCAGATCTCCGCGCAGGCACCGCAGATGACCTCGTGAACGCTTGCGCCGCGCAGCATTGCGTCGGCACTTGTCGCGCAGATATCCGCACACGTCGCCAACAGGGCGATGTGCTCCGGCGCTGCGTGGGGACCGCCCTTGGCCAGGCAGTGGTTGATGGTTTCCAGGCAAATCGCATGGCATTGCGTGCAGTTGTCGATGCACGTGTTCATGGCTTGGGACCGGTGATCTGCGGAATGGTGAGTCATGTGGATCTCCTGCTTCATCGCGGACGAGAATCGGCGCGCCCGCAACACCGCCCCTGTTGCTTGAATGCATCAGTGCTGTGCGAAGGGTTCGGTGCTTCCGTCGTGATGGACCAGCTCGACGGTGAAAGACTGCTGACGTCCTTTTGGAACCTCCATCCCCGGCGACCCAAGCGGCATTCCCGGGAGGACCAGACCACGCGCGTCGGGTTTTTCCGCGAGGAGGCGTTTGATGTCGGCAGCTGGTACGTGACCCTCGACGAGGTATCCACCGACCTCGGTGGTGTGGCAGGACCCCTTTGCATAGGGCACGCCAAGTCGCTCTTTGACCGGACCCAAGTCATTCATGTCGTGCACAACCACCGTGAAGCCCGCTTTCTCCATGTGCTCGATCCAGACACCGCAGCAACCACAGGTCGGAGTCTTGTGGACAGTCATCCGTGGCAGAGCTTCAGGATCCGCGTCGGGCGATGTTGCTGCGACCTGTGCGGCGGGTGCGATGGACGATGGGGCGGGGGTCGCTGCCTGAGTGCAGGCAGCCAGCCCGGTGACGGCAACAGCCAACCATGTCAGGCGGTTGAATTGAGGAGTTTTCATTTCGGGTTCTCCGCTCATGGCTTGGTCCGTGAGGACCAGTGGATGTGGACGATCTGCCAGCCGTCCGTGGTCTGCTTCAGCACCATGGTTTCGGTGCTCAGGACGGTCAGTGGTTTTCCTTCCTTCTGGGCGTGCAGCTCGCTTTCGGTTCCGATCCATACGAGCTCGCCAGCGGTTCGTGCCCGCTGTCGCAGCAGTTGGCGATGGACGTCCTTGAGGAATGCCGCATCGCTGGCAGCGTGATCGCCCATGTATTCCTCGCGAGTGCGCTCGGCGCCCCCGGACTCAAGAACAAGGACGTCGGGGGCAAGCAGCGCTTCGACCGTGGCCAGATCACCGCTCGACAGGGCGGTGTTGAACTGCTCTGCCACGGCAACCGCAGCCTGTGCAGCGGCTGGCACGTCTACAGCCGCAGATGCCTCTGCGGCAGGGTGGTGTTGTGCATGCGACCGTGTCGACTGCGCGGTTGCGGGCGATACGACGGCGAATGCCAGTGCGAGGGCAAGGGAGACTGATGTTGCGTTCATGCGTGGACTCCAGGAGGTCAGTGGGTGTGCGCTTGGCTGCACATGTCAGCCAAGCGCCCGCGGTTTCAGTACCCGGTTCCTGTCAGAACCAGATGCGGACGCCTGCCACGACCCGGGTGTCGTCGACATCTCCGGACTCCGCGCGACGTTGGTCTGCGGCTCCGCCGTAAGCACGCTCCCAGACCACGCCGACATACGGCGCAAACTGCCGATGAAGTTCGTAGCGCAGACGGAAACCGGCTTCGACTTTGTTCAACCCACTGGCGATTCCCACCGACGGATCGTCCTTGCTCCAGGCTTCGCCTTCGACCAGCCACTGACCGATCAACCGGTTGGTGAACAGCATTTCGTATTCGGCTTCCGCGCCCACCCCGATCTGACCGGACTCGCCGACGTAGGCCGTGGCGGAGACTTCGAATTTGTACGGCGCAAGACCGATCACACCGAGCGCGGCATACGTGCGCGACGGGTCACCGCCGAAGCCGAAGTCATGGCGGACACCAGCGACTGCGTCCCACCATCGGGCGATCGCTCTGCCGTACAGCACTTCCACATCCGCCGATTCAGTGGATCCGTCGGCACGCTCGCCCTCGCTGCGCAGCCAGAGCCGGTTCAAGTCGGAACCGACCCAGCCTTGTGCTTCCCAGGCCATACCGGTGCCGTCCTCGTCCGCATCCCACGCCTCGAGCCGGTCGAGCGCCCAGTAGGAATTGATCGATTCGCCATGCATCAGATGCTCGTCGAGGTCCGGGAACGCCGCAGCCCTATCTGCCGGCGTGACGACCGGGATAGGCTCGCGCGGCTCGGCCTTCGGCGGCAGGTCCTGGCTGACACCAGACTGATGGCCCATGGACGCGTGATCCATGGTCGAGTGGTCCATCCCCGAGTGATCCGTGGTCGAGTGATCCATGCCCGACTGATCCGTGCCCGAATGGTCCATCCCGGAGTGATCCATCGTGGAGTGGTCCATCCCGGAATGGTCCATCCCGGAATGGTCCATCGCGGAGTGATCCGCCCCGGAGTGTTCGCTGGTTTCCGAAATCGCAGTCCCGCGGCTCATGGCGCCGTGGTCCATGCTTCCGTGATCCATGGTCCGGTGATCCATGGTCCCGTGATCGTCGGAACGCTTGTCCTGAGAAGTCGGCAGATGACCGGCGTGCGGATCAGCAGGTCTGGACGACGATGGTGAAGCAGCCGGTTTCGCTGCCGGATGGTGCGCGGCGTGGTCCATCTCCTGCGCCCAGGCCGGCGCAAAACCGGCTGCGAGAGACAATGCGGAGAACAGTCCGATGGCCAACGGGTGGCGACTGGAAAGGATCATGGCGCTCATTCCTCCACCCGCACTTCGCGGAACATGCCGCCTTCCATGTGGTAGAGCAGATGGCAGTGGAAGGCCCAGCGTCCAAGGGCGTCGGCGCGCACCCGGAAGGCGCGCTTGGTACCCGGCTGCATGTCGATCGTGTGCTTGCGCACCATGAAATTGCCGGACTCGTCCTCGAGGTCGCTCCACATGCCATGGAGATGGATCGGGTGCGACATCATCGTGTCGTTGACCAGCACGACTCGCAGGCGCTCGCCGTATTTCAGACGCAGCGGTTCGGCGTCAGCGAACTTCACTCCATCGAACGACCATGCGAAGCGTTCCATATGGCCAGTCAAGTGCAACTCGATCGTGCGGCCGGGCGCGCGCCCGTCGGGGTCGGGGAACGTGCTGCGCAGATCGGCGTAGGTCAAGACGCGGCGACCGTTGTCGCGTAGTCCGATGCCCGGATCATCCAGCCTGGGCAAGGGCGCCATCGTCTGCATGTCGACCAGCGGGTTGCCGGTTTCAGTGGCTGGGTGCGCCTGCATCCCGCCGGCACCGTGGTCCATTCCGGCCATGCTCCCGCCGGCGGCCGTGCCTGCGGCCATCGACGACATGTCATGGCCGCTGTGATCCATTCCGACCATTGCACCGCCGGCCATTGCACCGTGCGACATCGAAGACATGTCGTGACCGCCGCCGCCCATTCCGCCGTGGCCCATATCGGCCATGGTGAGGAGTGGCTTGGGGTCGACGTCCGGCACGGGCGCCCGCAAGCCTTCCCTGACGGCCAGCGTGCCGCTGATGTATCCGGTACGCCCACTGTCCTGGGCAAAGATGGTGAACGCATCCTGCCCGGTGGGTTCGACGATGACGTCAAACGTTTCAGCGGTGGCGATGCGGAACTCGTCGACCGCGACCGGACGGACGTATTGGCCATCGGCAGCGACCACGGTCATCTTCAGGCCCGGAATGCGCACATCGAAGTACGTCATCGCCGAGCCGTTGATGAAGCGGAGGCGGACCTTCTCTCCCGTCCGGAACAGTCCGGTCCAGTTGCCAAGCGAGGTCGTGCCATTCATCAGGAAGGTGTAGGTGTTGCCGTTGACGTCCGAAAGGTCGGTCGGTGTCATCCGCATCTGGCCCCACATTTTGCGGTCTTCGACCGTGGCAGCCAGGCCGTTCTGCTTCACGTCGTCGAAGAAGTCGCCGACCGTCTGCTTGGAGAAGTTGTCGAAATCCGACCGCTTCTTGAGCCGGGCGAACAGGCGGGCCGGATCCAGATCGGTCCAGTCGCTGAGCAAGACCACGTAGTCGCGCTCATAGGCAAAGGGCTCGGGCGCCAGCGGCTCGATCACCAGCGGCCCGAACAGGCCGGCCTGCTCCTGGAAGCCGGAGTGGCTGTGGTACCAGTAGGTACCGCCCTGCACGACGTCGAAGCGGTACTGATAGGTTTCGTCGCGGTCGATGCCGTCGAAGCTGAGCCCGGGCACGCCGTCCATGTTGGCCGGCAGCAGGATGCCGTGCCAGTGGATGGATGTCTGATGGCCATGGATCGAGCCGGCGGGCAGGGCATTTCGGACCCGCAGGTTGACCGTGGTGCCCTCGCGCCAGCGGAGCAGGGGGGCGGGAATCGATCCGTTGACCGTGATCGCCGTTCGCGTGGCGCCGGTGAAATTCATCGGCGTTTCGCCGATGGTGAGGTCGAAGTCGGTGCCCGAGAGCACGTTGGGTACGCCTTCAGCCTGGACGGCCCAGCTGGAACGGGGCCACAGGCCGAACGCCGCGGCAGCGCCGCCGAAAGCAAGGCCCTGGACGAAACGACGACGGGATGGGGCAGACAGCCCCTCGGCACGGCCGAGAGAATCGGATGACATGGGAACTCCGGGAAAGGTCGGGGGCTCGCAATGCGAGCGCTACCCTGTCGGTGCGACAGCAGCAGACAGGGTCCATCAGCGCCCTGGCGGGCGCGAAACGACACTTAGCCGATCGGAGGTCGGAAGAGATTGGTCAGGACAGCGGACGGGTGCCCTGACAGGAACGATTCGGTGGTTTTCCGGTAACGGAGCGCGAAGTCCGCGAGCGCCGGCGCATGGATTGCCGCAGCGCAATGATGCATGCATGCGCAGCAGTTGCTTGCTTCACAGCAATCTTCCGAAGGAGATCCTTCCCCTGCATTGACCGTGACCTGCGAGCCATGGTCCTCGTCGTCCAGCGGGGCGGCCGCCAAGGCTTCGTGACAGGCGGTCATCGCTTCGGCTGTCGTCTGAGCGGTGCTCATGGAGGTATCACCACCTCTTGAGTCACTCATGTGCTCAACATGCACGGACGCACCAGCGATGCCCGAGCCGTTCGCCAAGAGGGCAACGATCAGGAACAAACGCATCAGGAGTGCGCGGACAGCCATGCGCCGGAGTATACGGATGGATATAAACAACGGATGAATGTAGCGGCAACGTACCGGTTCCAAGTCATAGGCATCCCCCAAAGCGAGTGCGGGGACCGCACCCAAATACCTTGAACCTGTATGCGCAGACAGAGAGTCAACCTCTATTCCGGTTGGACTTTTGGGACTGTATAACCGTCCCATCGAGCGCTAGGATTCGCCGATGATTCGGGCTCCCCGTCGCAAACCATGGTTTCGAGCAGCCCTGCTGGGCCTGCTCGCGCTGTGTCTTGCGGTGCAGCCGGCCCTCGCAGTGACCGGCGACCTGCATGAGCTACTTGATCATCCCGAACAGGCCGCGCTGCAACTTGGCGGCACGGAACATCATGACGCCGCTGGGCCCGCGGACGAGCCGGCCGAGTTGCTGCATACGTTGCTCCACGTCGCCCACTGTTGCGGACAGGTCGTAAGTTTTGACCCGTTGATCCAAGGCGCCGGCTGGACGCCCACAGACGATTCGCGCCCTTCGAATCCCGCGCCCGCGCTGCAGCTGCGGCGCGGCACTCCGTTCCGACCTCCGATCCAAGCGTAAGGCGCGACTGGCCGACCGGCCACCCGCCCCCCTTCTGCTTCATCCGGAGAAACTCCCATGCAATTGCGACTCACGGCCTTGGCCGTGTGGGTTGCGGCGTTTGCCGTGGCCTGGCCGGCGGCTGCCGCCGAAAGTTTGACGTTGGACGCTGCATTCGAGCGCGTCGCCCGATCCCATCCTGACCTGCGGCTGTTCGGCCCACGAGGCGAAGCCGTTGCGGCAGAGCTTGATCGCGCGTCATTGCGGCCCGCGTACGTGGCCGGCGGCACCGTCGAGAATTCGCTCGGCACGGGCGATGCCAGCGGCTTGAGTGGCGCCGAACTGACCTTGACGCTTGCGTCCGTGTTCGAGCGTGGCGGCAAGCTCGACGCCCGGCGCACGCTGGCGCAGAGCCGGATCGATGCCTTGGCCGTCGATCGGGAGTCACGCCGACTGGACCTGCTCGCGGAAGTCGCGCGACGCTATCTGGCTGTGGTCGCCGCGCGGCAGCAGGCCGTAATCGCGCAGCTGGACATCGAGCAACGTCAGCGCACTGTAGCTGCCGCCCGGCAGCGTCACCAGGCCGGCGCATCTCCGGAGTCGGTGTTACTGACCGCACAGGCAGCGCTGGCGCGCGCCGAGCTGGACCAGGCGCGAAGCGACCAGCAGGGCGTCGCCGCGCGCCAGCATCTGGCGGCGATGTGGGGTGAGCAGGCACCGGACTTCGAAGTGGTGCAGGCGGACGCGCTGCAACTGGCTGACGTGGCGGACTTCGCCACGCTGGCGCAGTGGCTCGAGCGCAATCCCGAACTGGCGCGCTTTGCGGACGCGCGCCGCATTGGCGAGGCGAGGCTGCAGCTGGCACGTACCGAGAGCACGGCGGATGTCGACTGGCAGGTGGGCGTGCGCCGCTTGCAGGCAACCGACGACTTCGGCCTGATCGCCGGCATTTCGATTCCGATCGGCTCGTCCCGCCGTGCGCGGCCAGGCATTCGCGCGGCCGAAGCTGAGCTGGCCGGCCTGGAGATCGAACGCGAAGCGGCCGGCCTGTCGCTGTACTCCACGCTTGCCGAAGCCCACGGGCGCTATCGCGTTGCACAGTTGGAGGTATCCCGCCTCGATGAGGACGTGCTGCCCATGCTGGCGCGCGCCGAAGCCGCATCGGCTCGTGCATACCGCGCAGGTGCCGCGAGTTACCTGGAGTGGGCGACGCTCCAAGCCGAGCGCACCACGGCCCTGCGGCGGCAGCTCGACGCCGCCTTGGAGGCCCAGCGTGCCCTGATCGAAATCCAGAGGCTCACCGGCCAGGCGTTCGTCGCTGGCCCGGCGCCCACGTCCGAAGGAACCACCCCATGATGTCTGCTTCCACATTCCGCCCCTTGGTCGCTGCCCTCGCGTTCGCGTTGATGCTTGCGGCCTGCGGTGGCGACCACGATGCCAACGACGGCCACGGCCATGCCGAAGAGGGCGGGCAGGCCGACGGCGAAGAGGCCGGCAAAGGCGAACACGGCGGGCGCCTGCTGGAGCAGGACGGCTACACGGTGGAGTTGGCGATCGCCGAGGACGGCACGCCGCCCAGGTACCAGGCTTGGCTGTACAGGGATGGCAAGCCGCTGCCGGCCAGCGAGGGCAACGTCGAGGTGAATCTCGAGCGCCTGGGCAACGTGGATGAGCAACATGTGCTGGCACCCCAGGCAGACGGTAGCCTGATGGCCACGAGCATCGTCGGCGAACCGCATTCGTTCGACGTCGAGGTGCGGGCCACGATCGACGGCCAGCCGCTGCGCTGGACCTATCCCAGCTACGAAGGCCGCACCGTGATCGCGGCGGCCGTCGCCGAGCAGTCCGGGATCAAGGTCGCACGGGCAGGCGGCGGCACTATTGCCGACGAACATGAAGTCCAGGGCTTGCTGACGCCGGTCGAAGGCCGCGTGGCCAGCGTGACCGCGCGCTTTCCCGGTCCGATCCGCAGCCTGCGCGCCAACGTCGGCGACCCCGTGAGGGCAGGGCAGCCCCTGGCGACCATCGAGAGCAACCTGAGCCTCAGCACCTACACGGTCAGCAGCCCGATCACCGGCGTGATCACCGAGCGCAACGGCATGGTTGGCGGTGTCGCGGCCGAAAGCGCGCCCCTGTTCGAGATCGCTGATCTTTCGGAACTGTGGGTCGACCTGCACATCTTCGGCTCCGACGCCCAGCACATCCGTCCCGGCGTGCTGGTGACGGTGACCCGACTCAGCGACGGCACCAGCATCGAGACGATGCTGGATCGGGTGCTACCCGGTACCGCCACGGCCAGCCAGAGCACCGTGGCCCGCGCCACCATCGACAACCGCGACGGCGAGTGGCGGCCCGGAAGCGCTGTCAAGGCGCGCATCACCGTGGACCGCGAGCCGGTCGACCTCATGGTGCCGTTAGCCGCGCTGCAGACGTTCCGAGACTGGGACGTGGTGTTCGTGCGGGTCGGCGACACCTACGAGATACGGCCGGTGGAGCTAGGCAAGCGCGATGGCGAGCGGGTGCAGATCCTGTCCGGACTGGAGCAGGGCGCGGAGGTGGTGATCGAGCAGAGCTACCTGGTGAAGGCCGACATCGAGAAGTCGGGAGCCTCGCATGACCACTGACAATCGCGGCGCACTCGAGCGAATCATCAGCTTCGCCATCGCCGCTTGGGCGGGGCCTGGGTGGAACTGCGGCCTGAGCATGAAATTCCAGGCGAGTCCCGACCCGGGCAACGCTCGTACGACGGGGCAGAGTGAAAAGAGCAGCGATATCCCATTCAAAAAAATCTCATCCACATATCACCTGATTGAAGCCAGTAAGGTCTGGCTTTGCGCAAGGGCACAGCGCTCCCTGTGCGCCTTCATCGTGGACTCCGTATGAGTGAGAGGTCCGAAGCGATCTACTGCATCCTTGTAGTAGTCGCAACTGCTCTGGTGAGCGTTGCCAAGTGCGTCCATCGTCAACGCCCAAAGTTTCCGTGATTCAACCCGTGAAACACCACAAGGCCCGGCAATCGCCGGGCCTTGTGCGTTTATGCCCATGACTAAGGAGAGAAGACGATGCACCTGGTTGAAACAATGGCCTATGCCGGCGAGCGGCCGTGGCACGGCCTCGGTCACAAGCTCGCGCCGCAACAGCCCATCGATGTCTGGAAGCGTGAAGCCGGAATGGACTGGTCGATCGAAGAGTCCCAGGTTCGCTACGTGGTCGGCAAGGACGGAATCGGAGCCATCAACGCCTTTCCGGATCAGAAGGTTCTGTATCGGTCGGACACGCAAGCGCCCTTGTCTGTCGTGTCCAAGCGATACAAGGTCGTCCAGCCAGGCGAGATCCTGGAGTTCTACCGCGACCTGACCGAAGTGGGTGGCTTCGAATTGGAGACTGCGGGTGTCCTGCGCGCAGGGCGCAAGTTCTGGGCTTTGGCCAAGACCGGGCAGAGCACGGTGCTGAGGCGCAAGGATCGTGTCGATGGCTACCTGCTGCTGGCCACGGCCTGCGACGGGACGCTGGCGACCACCGCCCAGTTCACATCGGTCCGGGTGGTGTGTAACAACACCCTGGCCATCGCGCTTGGTAGCAACGCGGGGGCCGTCAAGGTGCCGCATCGCAGCCAGTTCGATCCCGAAGTGGTGAAGCGCCAACTGGGCATCACCGTGTCGACCTGGGACTCTTTCGTGGCACGGATGAAGGCCTTGGTCGATTGTCCGGTGGATCCCGATTCGGTCGATGGGCTGCTGCGCCGAGTGCTGACCTACCCGAACCCGGACGGGCAAGGCTTAGCCGTCAACGAACAGGCGGTCACGGTAGCCCGCGCGCTGTACGACGGAGCAGGCAAGGGCTCAGATCTCGCAAGCGCCCGTGGAACGGCCTGGGGCGTCCTGAGTAGTGTCACCGAGTTCGTCGATCACCACCGGCGCGCACGGAGTGACGACCATCGCAGGGATGCGGCTTGGTTCGGGGCGGGTGCCCAGATCAAGCAGCGTGCATGGGACGAAGCAATGAAGCTGGTGGCCTGAGCGATGGACGTCGATCAGCTCGACGTTGCATACATCGCCATCGGAGCCAAACAGGCGTTGGACAAGAGTGGTGCGCCGTACGAGAGGGTTCCGTTCCAGGGGGAGTTGGGTTACGTCCAGGCCTGCATCGACCAGGCCGAGCTTCTGGCTCGCGCCTGGCAGACCTGTAGTGCCGTGTTCTCAGGCGTCTGGTGTTACGAGGTCGCTGAGCCGTTCGGCGTTGCCTTCGGCAAGCATCTGCTGGCAGGCGGCGGCACTGAGGCTGCGGAGCGCATCTTGAGTGATGTTCTTGCGTCTGCAATGGCGACAGCGCCCGAGTAGGCACGTCACCCCTAAGCAAGCCCATAGTCCCGGCCCCCGCAAGGAGGCCGGGCTTCATTCATTGGAGGATTGGAAATGAGCAGATCGGCGGCGATACGCCTGGTCGACACGCGCTCCTTGGAGCGAGACCAGTGGTTGGAAGTTCGCAAGCAAGGGATCGGTAGCTCGGATGCAGCGGCTGCAGTCGGACTGTGTCCGTACAAGAGCCAGTTGGAGCTGTGGTTGGAGAAGACCGGCAGGGCTGGTCGGAACGAAGAGCCGGGGCAGAGCGATCCCATGTATTGGGGCACGCTGCTGGAGCCATTCGTGGCTGCTGCCTACACGGAGCGAACCGAGCGCAAGGTGCGGCGCATCAATGCCGTACTGCAGCACCCAACATACAGCTACATGCTGGCCAACATCGACCGGGAAGTCGTTGCGGCGACCGACGTCCAGCTCCTGGAGTGCAAAACGGCAGGGGAGTTCGGCTCGCGGTTGTGGCGGGACGGGGTACCGGAATATGTCCAGCTCCAGGTCCAGCACCAACTCGCGGTGACGGGAAAGCAGGCCGCGGATGTCGCCGTGCTCTTGTGCGGTCAGAAGCTTGAGGTCCATCGGATCGAGCGCGACGAGGAAGTGATCTCACGCCTGATTGTGCTCGAGGCCAGATTCTGGGAGCACGTGACCCATGACACGCCGCCCCCGGCCGATGGAAGCGAATCTGCCGCCAAGGCGCTTAGTAGCCTGTATGCCGACAACGGCACCAGCATCGACTTCAGTGAAGACGCCGAGCTCTCAGCCACCTTCGACGGGCTGGTGCTGCTGCGCGACGAGATCGCCCAAATGGACAAGCGAGCAGAACAGATGCGTCAGCAGCTGGAGCAGTCCATGGGGGATGCCTCCAAGGCCATCTTTCAAACGGGCGAGATCACCTACAGGCGCTCCAAGGACGGCTCCAGCGTCGATCTCAAGGGGCTGGCTGAGACTCACCCTGAGCTCGTGGCCCAGTTCACCGTTGAGCGTCCCGGTTCCCGGCGGTTCCGGATCATCCCCAATCAAAACGTAGGAGCAACGACATGCTGAAAGGCTTGGCGATCACCCCGCCCGTGGTCGGGCGGATTTCAATCGGCCGCGTGGTCGAACGCAACGGCAAGCGCCTGCCGGAGAAGGACGATCAGTTCACGCTGACCAGCCAGATCCAGAACCGGGAAGGCTGGGTGCTGCATCCGCTGGACGAGACCTTACGCAAGGATGCCGGAGGCAAGCTTCGCTCCATCCCGATGCGGCTTTTGTTCGACGACCCCGGACTGAATCTGCGGGCCGACTACTCACTGTTTGATCGGGCAACCGGCCGCCCCGTGTGCGTGGGCAACGGGGAGACGAGCCGCCGGATGGGCAAGGAGGGCGTCACGCATGAGACCTGCTCCGGGCCCGATGGTTGCCCCTTTGCCAAGGGCGAGTGCAAAGCGTACGCGCGCTTGAACGTGAGGGTGGGGGACGACGATGAGCTTGGAAGCTTCGTGCTCCGCACCACGTCGTACAACACGATCCGGACGCTTGCGGCCCGCCTGGCGTACTTCGATGCCGTCTCGGGCGGGCGTCTCGCCTGCATGCCGTTGGAACTGAAGCTTCGTGGCAAGTCCACAACGATGAGCTTCAGGTCGGCGATCTACTACGTCGATCTGGTCGTTCGATCCGGCATGACCCTGGAAGAGGCGATTGTCGAGGCGAGGAATCTTGATCAGTCCCGGCGGGACGCCGGATTCGAGCAAGCGGCACTGGACGAAGCTGCGCGACGAGGCTTCGCGAACGGATCCTTCGAGGATCTGGCAGACGACGTGCCGGCAGTGGTTGAAGAGTTCTACCCCGACGATGTGTCACGGGAGGACAGGCCAATCACGAACGGGCGTGCAGGCCTCAACTTGCATGACCGCTTGGAGAGCAAGGTCGCTCGCTTGAGCGTCAGCTGATCAATCAAGGGAGACGTGGCAATGCTGAAGGTGATTGGTGGGGCCGTGGTCTATGGCTTCGCGCTGTACGGGCTCAACAGGTTTGTTGAACAGATGAAGGCCGCGCAGCGCGGCAAGCAAACCGTGGAGTCGATTGATGGTGGGCAAGTGGCGGTGCCAGAGCATGCCACCGCCGGGTAGGAAGGAATACCGAAACGGCACGGTGCAATGGCGCAGCGAGACGGAACAAAAAACAGGGGCGCGGAAGCGCTCTTTTTCTTGCAGTCAGATCAAGGCGTGACGTTCCATCAAGGAGTTCAAATGGAGGCACAGAACCTGGGCTTAGCCCCGTTGTATGTTCGAAGCGGGTCGCGATCCTACAAAGTAGCCAGCGCCGACGACGTTCTGGAGGTGGCGCGCGCCGTCATTGGGCAGAGAATGCAGCGTGGAGCCGCGTTCTCGGATCCCCAGACTGCCAAGGCGTTCTTCCGTGACAAATTGGGTGGACTGGAGCGAGAGGTCTTTGCTGCTGCGTTCCTCGATACCCGCCACCGCCCGATCGAGTACATGGAGTTGTTCCATGGAACCATCGACGGCGCGGAGGTCCATCCGCGGGAGGTGGTTCGTCACGCGCTCCGCTGCAATGCCGCAGCGGTGATCGTGGCGCATAACCATCCGTCGGGCTCGGAAGAGCCATCCGCTGCGGATCGCGCAGTCACCGCACGGCTCAGACAATCGCTGGCCTTGGTCGACGTGCGCCTGATCGATCACGTGGTGGTCGGTGGACTGAAGACGGTGACCCTGGCGGAGCGTGGCTGGCTTTGATCGCCCGAATTTCGAAGCGGACGAAAGAAGCTTGACGAACTTGCCCGCCAGCCATGGAGGTTGGCGGGCTGGGCTGTCTTCACTTTTTTTCTTGATCGTTTCCATGCTTGCCGGTTTCGTTGAGCACCGCTGCTACGAGAGATCGCCCTACCAAGCGCACGGGGTCGAACGAGAACACGTGTTCCAGCGGCGCATCATGGCACCGGCCAACCAGACGGTCTGGAAAGGCGGACCGCCCATGGTCGAGATCCACCTCGGCGGAGCAGATCGGACACATGCCCCAATGGCGCACGACGGCGAACTGGCGGGATTTCAGCTTTCGGCCTGGTGCGGGCATGGTGCGAAGCTGGCCGTAGAGCTCGTTCCAAGCTAGAAAAGACGGCCCCGCCATGGTGACCCGCTGTGTGGGCAGATGGAACACCGGCCGCGACAACGACCAGAGTCCGACCGTCACCAGCATCGCCAAAACGAGCTGAGCCAGTGTTGCGGTGGTGACAGGGGCGCCGCGGCTCCATGAGGAGAATAGCCAGAACCAGGCGAGTCCAATCAGCACCATGTTCATGGCGGCGCTGCCGATGAGCACGTAGCCGCGCCAGGACTGAATCGGGAACGGCCGGCTGCCCACCACCAGCCTGAGCCACAAGGCAGGCCTGACGGGATCCATCTGGTAGCGCACCAGGTTCGGATCGACCTCGGGCGTCGCGATGTCCTCCTCGGGCTCAGCCTCAAGCGTCGGCCGAAACTCGAAGGACAGCCGGGAGGGTAGGCCACGGCCGCCGCCTTTCTTGACCACGAGGTAAGGGGTCAGGGTGCAGCCAGCCAAGACGCACCGCTGTCGGAGCTGCTCCTGTCGAGAGTCCCACCAGTTCCCCAGCTCAGTCGCCCGAAACGCCTTGGAGGCGCCATCTCCCACCCCTTCGAGCCGCTGAAGCAGCGCTCGTAGCGTCGTGGTGTCCGTCTCAGGGGGCGATTCACCACGCGAGATGGCGGTCAGGGTCGTGTCCATGACCTCCCGGAGGACCCTGGGGTTGCGCTGTTGGCCTCCCTCCCGATCCAGCCATTCGAGCGCCTGTTGGAGGGATTCAACCTGTGGATTACCCGTTTGGGCGGGTTTAGATCTGTTTGCGTCCATGGCTTGCCGCGAAATTTTGCTTTCCCTCCGATCAAGGAAAGCATCATGGACACCATCCCAGAGCAGTTCACGCTGCGCAATCCATCAGGCGATCTACTGGCTCGACGCGGTGGTTTTCGCGTCCCATTTGGTCTGAAAGAGGGCCGAGTCTGGGCACCGAACGAGGTGCCCAGGGGCAAGGCCTGCGGCTGCATCTGCCCGGGGTGTCATGCCCCCTTGTCCGCCAAGGCTCAGGAGAGCCGGCGCAAGCGTCCACACTTCGCTCACCTGACAGACACTGGCTGCCACACCGGTCGCGAGACTGGCATCCACCAGCGGGCCAAGCAGCTGATTGCCGACCATCAGCGGCTGACGACGCCGGCCTGGGTCGGTGATCTGTTCGACATGCCCAACCCGCCGCATACGCGTGACGACGATGGGCGGCTCCACTCAGGACGCCGGGTCGACCATCCGGCCCACAGCACGCAGCTGCGCGATGTCGAGATCGAGCGATCGTTTGGAAGCTACAAGCCCGACGTCGTTGCCCTGGATGAGGTTGGCGAGCTCCTGATTGAAATCCGTGTGACCCATGCCGTTGGCGACGTCAAGGCGGCGCGGGTCCAGGCGCACGGTCGGAGGATGATCGAGATAGACCTTTCCCAGCTGCACCGGGACATTCCCCACGACCCGACGGCCTTCCAGCATGCGGTGCTGGATGACGCTGCCAATCGCCGCTGGATCTCGTGCCCCGCGGCGGTTGTGGAGTGGCAGGCCTCCAAGCAGGAGCTGGACGAGCAGGTTGCGGCGAGGAACGGTGAGATCGCCCAACTACGGGACGACATGATCAAGGCTGCCCAGGCCCGCCAGGAGCGCGAGGTCCGCTCCGCCTGCCTGCGCGCCCATGTAGATGCCTGGATCTTCGGGGTTGATCCGGCTCTGTGGCAGCTTCTGGCCCATGCTCATTTCGTGGCACAGCGGGCTCCCGGTGATCGCTTCAACCAGAAGGATGTTGCCGCCTGGGTGCGCAGGAGCTTCTATCCGGAGCGGGCGCTGTACAGGCTATTCGTCACCCAGTACGCCAACCGAGCCGAGGCCCAACGCGCGGGATTTCCCAAGAGGCAGCTGGCCTACTGGGTGTTCACCGACGAGGAAAATGATCGGATTCCGAACTTCTACTCCGCCGTCAACGACTTCATTGACCGACTGGAGAGCGCCCGGGTCATCCGGAAACTGCCCGCCCCCATTGGGGAATGCGAGGTCCTGCCGCTGCCGCCGTCGGGCTTCACGCCTGCGGCGGCAGTGGGAATGGGGCCGTTTCCGCGCGTTTAGAGGTGAAAGCAGACGCCTCTGCTTCTCGTTTCTCTTTTTTTTCAATGGGATAGAGTGCTGTGGTCAGGCCAGCCTAGCGACAAAACTGAACAAAAAGTAAACTTAGGTAACAACATTAGACAATTACTGCATATCAGCAATTGAACTACGTCCTTCTTCGGTGCAACCTACGCTCAAAAGAGGAGGGCACTGCAAATGCATAAGACGAAGCACTTTCGGCAGCGGATGGGCCAGCGGGGCATCAGCCAGGCGATGATCGATCTGGTTTTGGGGTACGGCGACAACGAGGGCAGCAAGGTGGTCCTGAGCCGCAAGAAGTCGGAGCAGCTTCGCGAAGCGCTTCGCACCCTGATGAAGATCGTGGACAAGGGCGGCTTGGTGGTCGTTGCCGAGGGCGATGCCCAGATCACCACGTACAACTATGCGGGCAGGAGCCAGTGACCATGTCCAAAGACAATTCCGGACAGGTCCTGTTCCAGGTGATGGAGCACTTCCGCAGCACCTCTCTCAGCGTCGACGAGTCCAAGTTGCTGGCGTTCCAGTTGCTCACGTGGGCGCATCTGTCGGCAAAGGGCAGGCTTGAGTCCAGTGTCACGCTTGATACCGCCTTGGCTCAGGGAGGCGTCGAGGGTCTGTTGAGCGCTCTGAAGAAACTGTTCTGGCAACCCGGCGCGCTGGGAATGGCGTTTTTCAATGTCAGTCGCTACGTCGAGCAGGCAAATGATGCGGTCTTCGCTGCGCTGAGAACGGTGAAGTATCTGGTGGACGGCGGTGTATTCGAGAGGTTCTCGCCGGTCGATGTCGCCGGTGACCTGGTCGGTGGCACTTTCGGGGGCTTCGAGGTGCCCGTCGAACTGGCGCGTCTGATGAAAGATGTAGCGGTCGGCGAGACTACGCGTGCGGCCTACTTGCCTTGGGAGACTAGCGGCCAGCTTGTCGGGGTGCTGATGGATCAGCCTGACCTGCGCGTCCATGCTGAAGCACATCTCGGATCGCAAGTTGCGGCATTGCTGGCCGTGTTTCGTGCAGCGCCTACAGGCGTTGCGCCAAACGATCCGCTGCGTGCGCCTGCAGCAGTTCATGGCGG
This sequence comes from Luteimonas sp. KH_071, assembly GCF_057838005.1. Lineage (NCBI taxonomy): Bacteria > Pseudomonadati > Pseudomonadota > Gammaproteobacteria > Lysobacterales > Lysobacteraceae > Luteimonas > Luteimonas sp. KH_071. The sequence continues at coordinate 505,412 of NZ_CM174458.1, forward strand.
ACACCTGGAAAGATTTGACGCAACTCTTTCGATTCCACCGATGGGCATGGCCGGCGGCGTCGATGACGTGGTGATGCAGGACATCTACAGCCGCTTTCCTGTGGTCAAGGCCAGCGTGACAGGTCTGATGGTGCAGCACATTGCAGCGCAGACACGTGGCATTGCCGCAATCGTTGTACCTAATGGCTTTCTCTTCAGCTCGGGCAAGGATCGGGACGTTCGCGAATACCTGTTGAAGCAAGGCTGGGTCGAGGCGGTCATTGCGCTGCCCAATGGCATCTTCCAGCCCAGCGGGCTGGGAACATCCATGCTGGTGTTGAACACGCAGGCGCGCCACCGGCGCGTCGGATTCGTCGATGCATCGTTGCCGCACTTCCGTGCGTCGATGGGCAAGGGGCGGGTTGCGCTCCAGAATACCGGCCTAATTCTGGACTTCTGCAGGCAGTTGCGCGTCGAATCTGACATCCAAGCGGCTGCTGGACGTCAAGAAGAGGACTCGTATACGCAAGTCGTCAGCCTGGACGCCATTTTCGACAACGATGCCACGCTGGATGTCGGTCGCTACGTCATTCCAGACGAGCAGCGTGAAGCGCAAGCGCGGATGGAAACCCTGCCCACCGAAACACTGGAAGATGTGGTTCGCATCCTCATTCCAATACCCAACAGGGACCGCGGAGTGGATGCGTCAGAAGGAGTCGATGTTCTCGAGGTCGGGGCTGTCGATCTGCCCAGCGCCGGCTACATCCGGACCCCCGACAAGAGTGTCAGAGTGCAACTGGCCGCCAAGCGTTCCGGCGATGTAATGGATATCTTCCTGCGGCCGCATGATCTGCTGTTGGTCGTGAAAGGCACCGTGGGCAAGATTGGCATCGTGCCAGACAACGTGCCGCCACCCGGGGAAGGTGGCTGGATTGCCGGACAGTCGTTCGTGGTCCTGCGGGGGTCAAAGCCGGGTGTGGACCTCCGTGGCCTGGGCTTGTGGTTGCGGTCGAAGATGGGCCAGCAGGTGCTGGACGGCATCAAGACCGGTGCGACCATCCCGATGATGTCCATCAGCACGCTGCGCAAGCTCAAGGTCTTTGCGCTCAACGCGCCATTGACTGAGGCCGCAGTCGAAATCCTCGAACAAGAGAAAGAGCTGCAATGGCAGATCGAGAGTTTGCACGATGAGCAAGCCGGGATTGCAGAGGACTTCTGGAAAGAACTTTTTGCCGAAGCGCAATCGGCGGACAAGGAATGAACTACCCCATGAACATCCAGCAACTCGAAAGCGACCTGTGGCAATCGGCAGACGACCTGCGCGCCAACTCCAAGCTCACCGCCAGCGAGTACTCGATGCCGGTCCTGGGGCTGATCTTCCTGCGCCACGCCAGCAACCGCTTCAACGCCTACCTGCCCGAGATCACCGCCGGAATCGGCCCGAAGGTTCCCGCGTCGCGGCGGGAGGCCCTCATCAAGCTCGGATTCCAGGGCAAGGCCGCGATCTACCTGCCGGAAGCGGCGCGCTTCGAGCACATTGCCGCCCTGCCGGCCGGCCCCGGCGTGGGAGAAGCCATCGATGCGGCCATGGACAGCATCGAAGCCGAGCATGAAGTCCTGCGAGGTGCGTTGCCGCGCGGCTTCCCCGCGTTCGAACCGGAACTGCTGGCGCGGCTCATCAAGGTCTTCGACGGGGAGGCGATCCGCAACGCCACCGGCGACGTGTTCGGGCGCATCTACGAGTACTTCCTCAACAAGTTCGCCATGACCGGCGCCCAGGAGGGCGGTGAGTTCTTCACCCCACCATCCCTGGTGCGGATGATTGTCAACATCATCGAACCCGACCACGGCCTCGTGCTCGACCCGGCCTGCGGATCGGCGGGCATGTTCGTGCAGTCCGGCCATTTCATCGAAAGCCACGGGCAGGATCCGCTGGACTCCGGCGTGGTGTTCCACGGGCAGGAAAAGAGCGACACCAACACCAAGCTGGCGCGCATGAACCTGGCGGTGCACGGCCTGGATGCCAGCAACATCCGCCAGGGCAATACCTTCTACGACCAGATTGAACCGCTGATTGGCGAGTGCGACTTCGTCATGGCCAATCCACCGTTCAACGTGGATGGCGTGGAGACCAAGAAGGTCGAACGCCAGGTCGCACCCGATGGCCGCCTGCCGTTCGGCTTGCCAGGCCTGAACTCCAAGACTGGTGCGATCTCCAATGCCAACAGCCTGTGGATCCAGTACTTCCATTCCTACCTGAACCCGACCGGCCGCGCCGGGTTCGTGATGGCGTCCAGCGCATCGGACGCCGGCAACAAGGACAAGGAGATCCGCGAGAAGCTGGTCAGGACCGGCGACGTGGACGTGATGGTCGCCATCGGCAACAAGTTCTTCTACACCCGCAGCCTGCCATGCACGCTGTGGTTCTTCGACAAGGGCAAGCCGGAGCCGCGCAGGGACACGGTGCTGATGCTGGATGCACGCAACGTCTATACGGTCGTCTCCGCGCGTTCGCATGTCTTTACCGAGGAACAGCTCGCCAACCTCAACGCGGTGGTGTGGCTGTATCGGGGGGAGGGCGACAGGTTTGCAGCGCTGGTGGCCAGCCATCAGCAGCATGCGGTCGGCTGGTTGACGCGACTGCCTCAGCGGCTGGCCGACGACACGGCGGCCATCGAGGCGCTGGCCCGGCATCTGACCGTGTTCGGCAAAGGGGCGACGCTGGCCGAGCTCAATGATGGTGTGGACGACGAGGCCCGGCTCGATGAAGCGACGCTGGCGGCCTTCAAGGCAGGGCTTGACGCGGCTCGAGAGGACGGCAAGGACACCGGGCAAGCTGTCGCAGACCTTGAGGCGGCGGTGACGCTCGCACGCAAGGTCGTTGCGAAGGCTCGGCCGGACAAGCTTGCCAGCGTGAAGGTCGCGCAAGCCGCGCTGGAAGACCTTGCGCCGCAACTGAAGGCCATGGCCCGGCAGCTTGAGGCCCGGCACAAGCAATGGCTGAAGCTGCTGGACAAGGCCGAGAAGGAGCTGCGCGGGCGCAAGAGCGAGGCCTTCGATGCCAAGGCCATTCGAGAAGCTAGGCGCGCCTTGCTGGCCGCCGACCGGAATCGGAACGAAGAGGCCACGGTTCGCGACTTGGCGTTGGAGGCGCTCAAGCAATCCGGCTACTTCATCGCCCAGGGGCACTGGTTGCTTTCGAGATTTCCCGACGGCGTCTTCGTGGATGTGCCGGGCCTCTGCGCGGCCGTCACCCGTGAGCGCATCGGGCAGAACGACTGGTCGCTCACGCCGGGGCGCTATGTCGGTGTAGCGGTGGTCGCCGAGGATGACGAAGAAGGGTTCGCCGAGCGCATGCAGGCAATCCATGACGAGCTGGCGGAGTTGAACGAGAAGGCATCCGAGCTTGCGCTGACCATCAGCGAGAATTTCGAGGAGCTGTTCGCGTGAGTGGCAGTGTACGAACGATTCGAGACATTGCTATTGGCGTTTACGACGGCCCACATGCAACGCCAGAGCTTCATCAAGACGGTGCAGCGGTTTTCCTTGGAATTCCTAACATTTCGGCAGATGGCAGAATTGACCTAGCCACTGCTCGGTGGGTTGCCGATCGCGATCTTCCGAGATGGAATCGTCGCGTGACGCCGCAGGCTAATGACATCGTTTTTACCTATGAAGCAACTTTGAACAGGTACGCCATCATTCCCGATGGCATGAGCTTCACCTTGGGTCGTAGAACCGCATTGATACGCCCGGATCCAGAAAAAATCGACTATCGCTATCTGTTCTACTACTTCTTCGCGCCGAGATGGCGGGCGCAGATTGAAGCAAAAACGATGACGGGCGCGACGGTTGATCGGATTCCGTTGACGAATTTCCCGGGATTCGAGATTTTTGTCCCGTCGTTGGGAGAGCAGCGAAGAATCGCTGCAGTGCTGTCCGCCTACGACGATCTCATCGGCACTAATCGGCGCCGCATCGCTCTTCTGGAGGACGCCGCCCGCCGCCTGTATCGAGAGTGGTTCGTGCACCTGCGTTTTTCCGGCCATGAGGCCGCCACTGTGGTAGGTGGTGTGCCGGATGGGTGGGCAAGAACTGTTTTCTCCGAAGTTGTACACATAAATCCGAGAACACCGTTCGAGAAGGGCATCGAACGCCCATTCGTCGAGATGGCCGCATTGTCCGAAAGGTCAATGGTGGTTGGAGAGCGCTCGTCGCGAGTCATCAGTGGCGGGGCGAAGTTCAGGAACGGTGACACGTTGCTGGCGCGTATCACCCCTTGCATCGAGAATGGAAAGACCGGGTTCGTCCAGTTTCTGGATAGTGATGATGCGGTCGCCAGTGGATCGACCGAGTTCATAGTTCTCCGCAGTGCCAAGGTCAATCCATGGTGGGTCTACTGCATGGCACGCGAAGATAGCTTTCGCGAGCACGCGATTCGTAGCATGTCGGGTTCCGACGGCCGTCAGCGGGTGAACACGAAAGCGCTCTCACAGTTCGAGGTGCTGTTACCACCACAGAGTTTGCTGGCCCAGTTCGCGGAGATGGTGGGCGGTTCGTTCACTCAGATCGAGCAGCTGGCTAGTCAGAACAGCGTGCTGGTCAAAGCCCGTGATGCCCTGCTCCCCAAGCTGATGAGCGGACAACTGGACGTCTCCGGCGTCCCCCTGCCGCAGCCTGAAGCGGCTTAGCCAGGCGGATAGGTTTTCGAGACATCAACGAATGCATTACTGTTTACGTGCACGAACGCCCGGAGTCTCGCCATGCCCATCACCTCGCAGGACATCGTGCCCTTCAACAAGGCCCGCGCCGACCTGACCGGGCTGGCCGATGAAGTCCGCGCCGGCCACAAAAAGATCATCACTCGCAACGGCGAGAGCTATGTGGCGCTGGTGGACGCCCGCAAGCTGGACAACTACCACCGGCTGGAGCGCGAAACGCTGGCACGGGCCAACTCCCAACTTGGCCTGCTGAACGACGTGGCCGCCGGTTTGCAGGCCATTCGCGCGGGCAAGCCCGGCATCCCGGTGGAGGAGGCCAGGGTGCGGTCGCAGACCCGGCTGGACGCGGCCAGGGCCGCACGCAAGACGGACGTCTGACGCATGCAGGTCGTCCTGGGTGCAGTCTACGAGCGCCGACTGGACGAGGCTGTGGCGTACCTGATCGGCGTTTGCGCGGATGCCGCGGCGCAGGAGCTGCTGGACGACGCCTATGACGCCTTGCCCAAGGGCTTGGCTCACGCGCCCCGCATCGGGCGCGAATTCATCGCGCACAACCCTGAAGCGCCCGAAGTGCTCGCTGCTTGGACAGCCGTGCGCGACCTACTGGGCGATGACATCGAGCTGCGCGAGTACATTCTGGAAAAATACCTGGCGCTATATGCCATCCATCAGGACTGCATCCATCTGCTGACGCTGCGCCATCACCGCCAGTGCGGCTTCGACTTCAGCGAAGCGTAAGGCGATGAACGCACGGGGGGATTACAGCGAAGACGGGATGATCCAGAAGAATGCCGCCGCAATTCTGGGTGAGCTTGGCTGGTCGTCGATCCACGCCCAGACCGAGACCGAGGACAGGCCGCATCTCACCGGCCGTAGCAACTTCACCGAGACGGTGCTTAAGCCCGACCTGCGCGCCGCGCTGGAGCGGCTCAATCCCGGTCTGCCCGAAGAGGCCTACCAGCAGGCCATCGACCAGGCGACCGCCCACGATCATGCCAAGACCCTGGTCGCCATCAACCAAGACAAGTACGAGCTGTTGCGCAACGGTGCGCTGGTTCGGTTCAAGGACGGCGCCGGGCGAAGCGTGGAACGCCGCCTGCGCGTGGTGGATTTCAGCGAGCCCGACAACAACAGCTTCAAGGCCGTGCGCGAACTGTGGGTGCGCGGGAGGAACTACTTGCGCCGCGCCGACCTGGTGGGCTTCGTCAACGGCCTTCCGCTGGTGTTCGTCGAACTCAAGCGCTTCGACGTGGACCACAACGAGGCCTACAAGAAGAACTACCGCGACTATCGCGGCACCGATGAATCTGGCAAGCAGGCCGCCATCGAGGGCAGCGTCGAGCAGTTGTTCCATTGGAACCAGTTCGTGGTGTTCTCCAATGGTCACATCGCCAGGTACGCCAGCATCACGGCCACGCCCGAGCACCACTACCAGTGGAAGCGTCTGGACGAGGACGATCCGGAGCCGGGAAAGAGCACTATGCAGCTTCCGCTGCTGCTGCGCGGAATGATGGACAGGGCGCGGCTGCTGGACATCGTCGAGAACTTCATCCTGTTCGACACCAGCGAAGGCGGCGCCGCCAAGATCGTGGCCCGCAATCACCAGTATCTGGGGGTGAATCGCGTCATTGCGCGCCTGCAGTCGGACGATGACAAGGTGAAAGCGGAGCTGGCGAAAGGTCAGCTCGGCGTGTTCTGGCATACCCAGGGTTCGGGCAAGTCGTACTCCATCGTATTCCTGAGCGAGAAGATCCGGCGCAGGGTGTCGGCGGGCTACACATTTGTTGTCGTCACTGATCGCAGCGAGCTGGATGACCAGATCGCCGGCACCTACACCCATTGCGGGCGCGCAAATGCCAAAGATGACCAAGCCCAGAGCGGGGCGAGCCTGCGCGCCATGCTTCGCGACAGCAACCGCAGCCATGTGTTCACCCTGATCCAGAAGTACCGCGAGCGCGTGACGGAGCCTTATTCGGAGCGCGACGACATCATCGTGATCAGCGACGAGGCGCATCGCAGCCAGTACGGACGCCTGGCCCTGAACATGCGCAAGGGATTGCCCAATGCCAAGTTCATCGGCTTCACAGGCACCCCGCTGATCGAAGCGGCGGAGAGACAACTGACCCGCGAAGTGTTTGGCGGCTACGTCTCTGTCTACGACTTCCAGCGTGCGGTCGCTGATGGCGCGACCCTGCCGCTGAAGTACGAGAACCACGGTGAGAAGCTGAAGATCGTTGATGACGATCTGAACGAGAAGATCACCCGCTACATCGAGGAAGCCAGACTCGACTCCACGGCGGAAGACCCGTGGACGGACGAGAAGGAAGACAAGCTCTACCGGAAGCTGGCCAGGGAGTACACCATCTTTACCTCGCCCACGCGCCTGGACGCGGTGGCCGAGGATTTCGTCAAGCACTACTCGCAGCGCCGCAATGCCGTTTCCGGTGGCAACAGCAAGGCGCTGATGGTCTGCATCGACAAGATCACCTGCGTGAAGATGTACGACCTGATCGCAGACAAGTGGAAGGCGTTGGGCGACAAGCTGGAAGCGGAGCTGCTCGCCGATGAGGCGACCTTCAATGCCAAGTATCCGCAGCGTCCCCTGCCCAGGATCCTGCAGCAAAAGCGCGAACGCCTAGAGTGGATGCGCGAAACCGAGTTCTGCGTGGTGGTGTCCAGCGAGCAGGGCGAGGTGGAAGAGTTCAGGAAGTGGACCAACCATCGGGGTGAGCCGCTCGACATTGCGCCGCATCGGGCCAAGATGACCTCGCGCAACCTGGAGCAGGAGTTCAAGAAGGCCGAGAACCCGTTCCGGGTCGCCATCGTCTGCGCGATGTGGCTGACCGGCTTCGACGTGAAGTCGCTGGCCACCCTTTACCTGGACAAGCCGATGCAGGGCCACACCCTGATGCAGGCGATTGCCCGGGTGAACCGCGTTGGCGGGGGCAAGGCCAACGGCCTGATCATCGACTACAACGGCATGATCAAGAGCCTGCGGAAGGCGTTGGCGACGTTCGCCCAGGGCGACCGCGACGGCAAGCTGGAAGTTGGCGAAGGCGAGGACCCCGGCTATCTGGAAGACGACGCCGAAGGGATTGCCGAGTATGCCGCGAGCATCGAGCATGCGGCCGAGTTCCTGGCGGACCTTGGCTTCGAGCTGCAGGACCTAATCGTCGCCCAGGGCATGGACAAGGGCGAGAAGATCTTGGAGGCCTGCGATCTGCTGGCGGCCAGCAATGAGCGGCGCAAGACCTTTATGGTGATCGTGGAGGACGTTGCGGCAAAGTATCGCGGCCTGTTCCCGAATCCCGGCCTGTTCGCCTATGACGAGCAAGAGAGCGCCCTCAACGCCATCTACAACAAGCTGCAGGCGGCGCGCACGTCGCCGGATATCACCAAGCTGCTGCAAGGCTTCTATGACGTAGTCGACCTGGGCATTGGTCTTGAGCAGGGGGCCAGCAAGGCGCCCGCGCAGTTCGACCTGAGCACCATCGACTTCGACCGGTTACGGGCGGAATTCCAGAACATCAAGCAGAAGAACTTGGTCGCGCTGAACCTCATGGAGAAGATCGAGGAGCGACTGAAGGCCATGCTGGCGGAGAACCCGACACGGGTGGATCTGTACGAGAAGTTCCAGCGCATAGTTGCCGAGTACAACACTGACAAGGACGAGGCCGAGATCCAGAGGGTGATGGCGGAACTGTTCGCTCACCATGACGAGTTGGATGACGAGGCCAGGCGCTTCCAGCGCGAAGGCCTGGGGACCGAGCAGCAACTCGCCGTGTTCGACCTGTTACGGAAGAAGTCACTCAGCCGGAAGGATCGCGAGGCCGTTAAGAGGGCGGCCGTCGAGCTGCTAGCCAAGCTGGAGGAGCGCAATCTGCTGATGGGCCACCTGCGCGACATGGCAGCGAAGCAGGCGCAGTTGCGTCACGAGATCGAGAACCATCTGTGGGACAGCGGAATCGCCGACATGGGCTATTCCGAAGACGAGGTGGTGAGCAAGCGCGACGCCGTGTTCGCCTATCTGTTTGCCGGTGCTGCCAGCGGCAGTGCGCGGATGCTTCACTGACAGCAAGTCGAGTGGCTCTCGCATTTGACCGTGTAGCCGAATCGCCCGGCTTCTGAAGCAGACCGTTCGCACCCGACTGACGACGCCAATTTTCTAGACCGGTTGACGGCGAAGACGGCCAAGCTGCCGCCACGGGTGACGAAGCGTATCGCCCCGGACCTCTGCTGATTGGTAGCGATGGGGGTTGGGGTGGGGCCAACCACGACTGCGTCACGGCCGGAGAACGGATCGCGTGGGCAGTGACAGAACGGGAAGCAATGGCTCCCCGTTCGCGTATGTGCTTGATTCCGCGGCCGATCGTTCCGTGACCAGCGTTGATTGGTAGCGGGAAAGAGGCGTTTGCAGAAACCTTGATTTTTTCTCCATCGGTTTCCGTTTCGCCATGGGCTTCAATGCTCCGCAGCTGGATCCCATCCAGCCAGGAACTCCGGCCGGATTCCTTCCTATCACGACCCAAATCAAAAGGAATCCAACATGGAACACCACACGAACCGTCCGTCGTCGAACGCGGACTGTAATCAGCCTACCCATGAAGCCACGCGTGCGGATGGGGTCACCACCGGCTGGCCGGATGGCCCGATCCTGCGCCTCAAGGACCTTCTCAAGATGCTCTCCGTCAGCAAGAGCAAGGCGTACGAGCTGATGAAGACCGATCCGGAATTCCCGAAGGGCGTCCCGCTCTACGAGAGTGACCGGTCTCCCAAGTTTTATTGGTCCCACGAAGCGATCGCGTGGATCGAAGGCCGCGCCTCCAAGTTCCGCACCCAGCAGGAGGGCAACTGATCATGAGCATCATCACTGAAACCTGGCCAGGTGCGAGCAACCCGCTGCAGGAACTTGAACTGGCCTTGCAGCAGGAGCTGACTGGCGGCAAGAGCAAGCTCGAGATCGACTTCAAGGAGGCCTATCCGCTGTTCGAAAGGCACCTTGCACAACGGATGCGCAAGCGCAAGCTGATGGACCAGTTCAATGCTGCCTACAAGCATGATCTGAATCTCGCCCAGTTCCGCAAGTTTCTGAACGCGGAACGTGAGCGCCGCGAGACGTCGGGCGATGTGTTGGCATGTGCGGCCTGCGGGCAGCCAACGATCGCTGCCTGTACGGACATCATGGAGGGTGAGTGATGTCCGGAATGTTTACCAGGCTGCCACCGAAGTATCCGCTGGATGAGTTTCTCGTGGTTGTGCGTGATGCCGGGCACGAGCTTGTCCGTAACGTACAGGCACCGGATGCGCTGATCGGCATGGCGCTTGTCAATGCGATCTCGATGTCCTGTCAAGGACTGATTGATGTGAGGCTGCCGACCGGGCACGTGCGCCCCGTTACACAGAACTTGCTGCTTGTGGCTGAATCGGGGGAACGCAAGTCGACGGTGGCGTCGCTTTTGCTCGCTCCGTTTCGCGAAGCGGACAGGCAAGCAGCGGCAAGCCATAAGCTGAATACGGATCAGTACCGGGCTGAACTGGGATCGTGGGAGGCGAAGTCGAAAGGGATGCGTCGCGCGATTAGCACAGCGGCGAGCAAGTGCAAGCCGACTGCTGAACTCGAGGCCCTGCTGCTTGAGCACAATCGACTGAAGCCTGGCGAGCCCCGTCTTCGCTATTTTCTGCGCGAAGACATTACCGCCAAAGCTGTCATGGAGGCCTTGCAGGGTGACGGCGAATCGATCGCGATCACGACCGACGAAGGCCACATGCTCTTCAAGAGTGAAGCCATGGGCAACTTGGGACTGCTCAATCGCCTGTGGGACTCGCCCGAAGTGCTGCCGCGGGATCGTGCAGAGCACGAGTATCTGTTGGCAATGAATCCTCGCGTCTCGATGAGCATCATGACGCAGCACGCGCCGCTTAAAGCCTTCTTGGAGAAGCGCGGATCGATCGCCAGGGGCAGCGGACATTGGGCGCGGTACTTGGTCGGCTGGCCGCGTTCGACGATGGGTTATCGCGAGGTCTTCGCGAGTGAGCCGGTGTGGGAACACCTGTCGATCTTTCATGCGCGCGTCCGAATTCTGCTGGCGGAGTACTGCGCCATGATTGAATCGGGCAAGGTCGAACGCAAAATCATCGGGTTTACATTCGATGCCAAAGCGCGCTGGATTGAATTGGCAGGACAAACAGAGTGGATGTTGCGAGAGGGTGAGTACCTCAGCGACATCAATGACTTCGCCTCTAAGGTGATGGAGATCCTCGCCCGGCTCGCGGCAGCCATGCACTACTTCAGTGGCGAACTTGGGGATATTACGCTCGACACACTGGAACGTGCATTTGCCATCGTTCGTTGGCATGCCGAAGAGTATAAATACATCTTCTCACCGCAGTTCGTAGCACCCCAGCAAATGGTGGATGCGCAGGCGATAGCATCCTACCTCAGCGCCCGCATCTGGCAGGGGCCTGCGTCCGACACGTACGTTCCGAAGAACCATGTATTGCGCAATGGTCCGGTACGCAACGGCACCCGGTTGAACGCCGCTCTAGACCTGCTGCAGGCTAAGGAGGCATTGCGGGTGACGACAGGCTATCTGGACAAGAGGGCCTATCTGCAGTTGAACAACGCCTTTTTTAATGAGGTCCCCATGGCCTTGTAGGAGTTGCCAAGCGGAGCGGACCATAGCCCCGACTTGAGTCGGGGCTTTATTTCCATCGGGGGAGGCAGTATGCCAAGCGATTCTGCGACTTTGTCGCAGAATCGCGTCTCAGGGATAGCGGTGGGTCTTTGAACGCATCATGCCGCTGCTGCCGAACCGATCCTGCATTCAACATACAAAGCCTTCTCAACGTCAGCCATGCCCTCGATTAAGCGCTGCCCCAAGTGGCGTTCAGCACGCCGCTGCACGCCTTGATCACGCAGACTGCGGTGATCGACACGGGCTTTGTGCCCGTATTCGGCAAGCACTTCGTTCTCCGTGTCTGCGACAAGCTTGCGGCTCGCGGTCACCTGCTGCCGCAACTCCATTGGGCTCTTGCCCCCGCTGTCTTTGCGGCAACCGCCTGCCCTTGGCCGATTCGCGTTATAGCGGGCAAACATCCGGTCCGGTGTGCGGTCGATTCCATCTGGGATCCGGTCCGAGCACATCAGGTGGACATGGGGGTTCTGAATACCTCCCAGTTTTCCCTCCGGTGCATGGATCGCGTACTGGTACGGCTTGTTTCCGATCAAGCTACGAACCAGTCTCTCAACAAGGTCGATCAGTTGCGCCACTGTTAGTTCGTTCGGCAGAGCAATCTCATGCTCGCGATAGGCCGCACCGTTGGATCGTTCATGCCGGTCGGCCATGCTCCAGAACAGGTTAGGATCGCCGGCGGTCCAGTCCGGCATGTTTCCGTAGCTGGAGTGGATCAAGTCTCCCCGCGTGCTGTACGAACCTTGGCGATCGATGTACGTAGCGTGTCTGCGTGCACTGCCCTTCTTGCCGCTCTTGATGCTGTAGTGGAAGCTTGCCATTGGTGTATCACCCTTTCTCCATAGATAAACAAGAGCTGGCAGGAGCGCTCCTGCTAGCTGTCGTGGAGACGGGTTGCAGCCCGATCTTGGTTGTCTTGGAAGAAAAGGTAAGTGCGCGTGCTCTTCCTTCTCCTATCCGATGCATCAGCTCAGTGATCTGTCTGTGTCATCGGACTGCTGGTTCCATCTCCATATAGATGAGGGTGATGGAGTAAATATTTACCGATTCATGTCCGATTGCTCGATCACGATGTCCTTGGCCTTGTCCAAGCAAAGGAAGTTGATGCCCATCAGGCCAGTGACAACGGCGATGATGTCGTTGAGCTGGATGATGCGCAGGTACGCATCCAGACGGGACACCTGGTACTGCATCCATGCCTGATAGCTTTCACTTGTTCCAGTGAATGCTGCCTGGAACTCGTAGAGCCGATTGAGATAGATCTGGATCACGCCTTGGTGCTGGTGAGGGTCGTTCTTCCTACGTCCTTTGTCGAAGAGTCGTTGCGGGTCCTTTCCTTGATCGACCTGTCCAGGCCAGTAAGGCTTGTAGTCACTGCCAGCTACCTGTAGATATCGGAACGAACAAAGTGCGGCAACGATGTCATAAACGGACAGAATCTTGGCGTCGGCGTCGGTGCTATCGAATGAGCGATATCCATACGAGGTCAATAGTGCTTTAACCCTGACGATATGGGCTTTCAGCTGTCTCGTTGTGGTTTCGAAACCAGTTGCAAGCTCGACCAGAGATGTGACTTCCTTGGGCCATCCAAAGACGAAATGATGGAAGTTGTTGACGGAGAAGACCCGGTCGAAGGGGCTCAGTTGAGAGTGGCGGCCTTTACCGGCGAGTTGACATAGCTTATGCGCCGCGTCGCAGATGTCCCCGATCTCGTGTCCAATTCGTGTCTCTTCGAGATGCTTCGGATAATGTTGCACAAAATGACGGAATGCCAAGGTCTCCAAGTAAACGAAAGCGGATTCACTTGAAGAAGTGGCTAATTCTTGCGTGCGCTTGACGAAGATTGAGTCCATCAGGGCGGACAGCGTTCTGTACGCACTGGCCAGTTGTCGGTCATCGCCCACGACCCCGCTGGTTAGGATGTGAGTCACTTCGTCAGCGGCATGTTCGGCGTGGAGGAGCAGCTTCTCCGCGGTAGAGTGCATCTCCTTGTCACCCAGCATCCGAGAGAAGAGCTTTAGCTTCTCTGGATCAATATCGAAGGACAGGCGTTTCACCATCGAGCTGATGAGCACGGGCGCATTCTTGTCGCGCGGGATGGTGGTGACGGTGCTGAACTCCATCGTCGCTTCGTCACTCCCCTTGGGCGGCGCGAGTAGGAGGAACAAGTTCGTTTCGCAATTGGCGTCCTCAAGGTAGAGCATCTTGATCGTCTTTAGCGTCGAAACAGGAAGTTCCCGATCCGAGCTGGCTAGATCGACGCCAATGGACTGCTTGATGAACGAAAGTGTTCTTTCGAGACTCTTGACCGTGATCGGTTCGCCATTTTTCTTTGGATGTTCGACATTGAGATCTGCGATGAGATCGCGAAGGCTTCCGACATCTTCACTATGTTTGAAGTCGTAGCGCGACATTTGATTTCTGTGTTTGGGCGCGTTCATGACGTTAAGTCTAAATCACCCGGGCGCGGCTCTTACTCGGCGCCTTGCCTGGATCCGACTGGCGTGTCTAGTTCAAGATTCTGGGTGATGAAAGCGCGGTGCTTTCTTAGTTCCGGTTGAGGCCGTGGTCTCGCGAGAGCAGAACAGACTTCCAATGGCTTTCGCGTTCGCAAATGTCGGCTTCGGTGGCCGACAGGTCAGCGATTTCTAGGACGGCAAAGCGCAAGGCGTGCCGGCGCTCTTCTGTTGCCGCGATGCCGAATTCTTGGCGCAGGGCGACGTTGCCGCCGTGCCCGTTGGCTGCGTACGCGCACCAGCGCCCCCAGATGCCGCTGGCGCCCGATGCCTTGCCGACGTAGAGCCGGCCGGTGGCCGTGTCGGTGATGACGTAGACCCCCTTCACCGACGACAGGGCCGCGCGCCAGGAGGCGGACTGGTTGCGCACCACAATGTCCAGCTGCGCCTTGGTGAGGTTCACCGCCTTGAAGCCTGGAAAGTCTGCGATCGACAGTCGCTCGGGTAGCAGTTCGGCCACAGTGAGATCGTTGGCCAAAGTCTCGCCGCGGAGGTAGGAGGCCGCCCCGTGTAGACGCTTTCCAGATAGAGGCGGCCGACCCACGCCTCGCAGGAGTGCACCCGCTCAAGGGTGTAGAAGTAGTGGGGCTTCGGGTCGGCTTCTTCCGCATAGTCGATGGATCGGAATAGTCCAGCGTAGAGCCAGCGCGTGGGGGAGCCCGTGTTGACCAGCGACACGACGAACTCGCGTTGGAAGTTGCGCTTCGTCTGCCAGCGCTGCCACCAGTCGAAGGTCCCTTCCAGGAACACGTCCAGCGGCCGCTCGTTGCCGTTGTAACGCGCCAAGTGGATTTTGGCCTTCGGTGGGTCGAACGCGGGCTCCCAGACCTTGAGCAGGTCGAACAGTCGCATCGGCTTATGGTCCCGAACGGCGAGCCTGGCACCGTGCCGCGTGATCGGCCAAGTGAGCCGGGTTAGGGCGGTAGGTCGTTGAAGCGGGCAGAATCAGCTCCTTACCCTGCAAGGCAGCATAGTCGGTGGTGAGGAGGGACGGTGCCAAGGCCACCGTATGCACGGGGGTGATCCACAGTAGATGGCAATCAAAGAGCGTGTGGAGGTCGGCGCGCAGCAACAGGCCGTTGTCCAACCGGTTCGTATGCGCGCCCTTGTAAGGCAGCACGTGCGCGGCTTCCAGCACCTCCAGCGCCGAGCATCCTGTGATGGCGCAGCGACCACCGTAGGCGTCCAGCAGCTTGGCGCGGAACAACGGCTGGCCGCGGCGCTGGGTCACGGCGCGCATCGCCCACACGCGGGCGTCGTGGTCGCTGTCCACTGGAGAGGTGAACGCCTCTGCCTGCGCGTCTGCCTCCACCCGCGCCTGGTCGTCCATGAGCAGGGGCATGACTTTCCACTTTCCGTCGCCGCCCTTTTGCAGGTCCACGTGCCCGTGGTCCGCCGGTTTGAACAACACATAGCGGGTGCGCCGCGGCGGGCCGGGATCGACCAGCTTGAACAAGCGGTCGTGCGGGTGGTACTGGTCGCTGCGCCAGTTCGTGCGCGAGTAGTTGTAATGGATTCGGCTGGGGGAGTTGACCGTGAAGAGCTCCAAGTCGGCGCGGGCGTTGCCCAGCGGGTCGTGAGGGTAGTGCGACCGGTCCCACTCCTCGACCTCGACCAGCGAGGCGCTGCTCAACGCCTCGATCGCATCGACGGCTCGCCAATACTTGACGCCATCGCGTCCAGGCTTCCGTTTGGCGGCCATTGGCTACTTCCCCCGTCCAGTTGTCGCCACGCCCCGCCGAGGTGAGTCTCAAGCGCTGGGCGATGAAGAAGGCGGGATAGTACTTTCCTGTACAAGGAGGGACCATTGCTCTTCCACTCACATCGATCGTCAGGCTTCGAATCCAGTCCCTGTTCGGGGAATGTGAGTAACGATGCGAGTAAGAGCAGCCGGGCGCCTAGATTAAGTTCTTCCCTAACAACCTCTTGGGGGATGAATGTGATTGCTGGTGGGCCACCATCTCCAGATTGGTGTCAGCGAATTGAGGGCGGTGGTGCGGCGCAGCTCAGTCTGACAGCACCAGTTTTGCAGACGCAGAGATTCTCAGGCCCTCCAGAGGCTGTGTGATGGTTGGAAGCCTCCCTCGTTCCCAAGCTGCTAGACCGTTCATGGCACCGAAAACCTGACTGAGGGGGCTTGATGCTGCGCACACGTGCGGTGTGTGCGTTTCGCAACATCCTTACACCCGCACCGCTACATTGATTGATACCTGAATACGATCTGGTGGGCTTTCGGTGCGACGACGTGATGTTCTGAAGACTGCCATCGCAGCGCCGATGTTGACTGGATGGTGGCCGGCGCTGGCTGCGGCTGCCGCGCGGGCAGCCCCCGCTTCATTCGATGCCGACACGGTGCTGCAGCTTGCCCGTGCGCTGGCGGCCGAGGCATACATACCTCCCGATACGACAATGCCGCCGGCGCTCGCTGGTGCGAATTACGACCAGTACCGCGACTTCCGCTACCGCGCCGACAAGGCGCTGTGGCGTGATCGGCCGGGTGTCGATTTTCAGGCCCAGTTTTTTCATCGCGGCTTCCTGTTCAAACCGCGCATCGAGATACATGTCGTCGAGGGGGGGCAGGCGCGCGAGCTACCGTTTTCGACATCGCTGTTCGACTACAGCCCGAATCCGACGCCCGCGCTGGGCGACACCCTCGGCTTTGCCGGCTTCCGTCTGCACGCGCCGTTGAACAGCCGTGCGTATTTCGACGAACTGTGCGTCTTCCTGGGCGCGAGCTATTTCCGCGCAGTGGGCAAGGGCCTTGCGTATGGCCTGTCGGCGCGGGGACTCGCACTCGGCAGTGGCGATCCGGCGCCGGAAGAGTTTCCGGTATTCCGCGCGTTCTGGTTGCACAGTCCCGAAGCCGGCAGCGATACCATGACGATCGATGCACTGCTGGACAGCCCGAGCGTATCGGGCGCCTATCGCTTCCGGATCCAGCCGGGCGCAGACACCATATTTGATGTCGATGCGCGTCTGTTCCCACGCGTGGATCTCGACCACGCCGGCATCGCGCCGCTGACCAGCATGTACCAGTTCGATGCCGCCGATCGCACCGGCATCGACGACTACCGGCCTTCGGTGCACGACTCCGACGGCCTCGGTCTGCTGACCGGCACCGATGAGCAGGTCTGGCGACCGCTGCACAATCCATCGTCGATCCAGCACAGCGGGTTCCAGGACAGGACGCCGCGCGGGTTCGGACTGATGCAGCGCAAGCGTGGATTCGACGATTTCGAGGACGCCGAGGCAGGCTATGAGAGGCGTCCTTCTGCGTGGGTCGAACCGCTCGACGACTGGGGCAGCGGCGAAGTGCATCTGGTGGAAATTCCGACGGCCGACGAGTACCAGGACAACATCGTTGCGTTCTGGCGACCTGCCGAGCCATTGAAGGCCGGCAGCGAGAGCCGGTGGCGCTACCGGCTGCACTGGACGGACACCAAGCTGTGGAAGCCCGAGCTCGCACATGTGGCGGCAACCCGTATCGGCGCGCGCCCGGGCGAGGACCGTTCGATCCGATTGATCGTCATCGATTTCGACGGCGACATTGGCAGCGAATTGCCCCAGGTCGAGGTGGCCGCGAACAGCGGGCGCATCGCCAATCCGGTCGTGCATGCGCGGCCGGGCGGTGGCTGGCGCGTCGGCTTCGAGTTCATGCCAGAGGGGCGCACGAGCAGCGAACTGCGCGCGCGCCTGCACCGCGAGGGTGCTGCTGTGTCCGAGACCTGGATCTACCGGTGGAGTGCATGAGCGCCCTCGACCACCGCCGGATGCCGGACACATCGCCGCTGCAGATGCCGGTCCAATCCCTCCGCGAAGGCAGACTGGCCACGCGCCCGTTGCCCAGTGCGCCTACAGGCATGTTTTGGCGCCGCGCTTTTATCGTGTCGACGGCCGCGGTACTGACCATCTTCGCGACGTACCAGATCTGGTGGCTGTTGCGCATCGGCGGGATCGACCTGCTTGAGGCCTTGATGCTGCTGGTCTTCGTCCCGCTGTTCGCGTGGATCGTGCAGTCCTTCGCGAGCTCGCTCGCAGGCTTCGTGCTCGCGCTGATGAAGCGGCCGGCGCGGCTCGGTATCGATCCACAGGCGCCATTGCCCACGCTCACCGTGCGCACGGCGCTGTTGATGCCGACCTACAACGAGGATCCCGAGCGCCTGCTCGCCGGATTGCAGGCGATTGTCGAATCCCTCCAGGCGACCGGGCGCGGCGACCATTTCGATCTGTTCGTGCTCAGCGACACGCGCGATGCGGACATCCAGCAGCGCGAGGTTGTCGCATTCGAACGGCTGCGCGCGACGATGCCACAAGCACGGCTCTATTACCGGCTGCGCGAGGACAACCACGAGCGCAAGGCCGGCAATATCGCCGACTGGGTGCGGCGCTGGGGCGGCGGTTATCCGCAGTTTCTGATCCTCGATGCCGACAGCCTGATGACCGGCGACACGCTGGTGCGACTCGCGGCGGCAATGGAAGCGAACGACGACGTCGCGCTGGTGCAGACACTCCCGGTCATCGTCAACGGCGCGACCGTGTTCGCGCGCATGCAGGAGTTCTCCGGCCGGATGTACGGCCCGGTGATCGCGCACGGCGTTGCCTGGTGGCACGGCGCGGAGAGCAACTACTGGGGGCACAACGCGCTGATCCGCACGGCGGCCTTCGCCGCGCATGGTGGTCTGCCCGAACTGGACGGCACCACGCCGTTCCGCGGCGCAGTGCTGAGCCACGATTTCGTGGAGGCCGCCCTGCTGCGCCGCGGCGGCTGGGCGCTGCACATGATTCCGACGCTCGAGGGCAGCTATGAGGAAGGTCCGCCGACGCTGACCGACATGCTGGTGCGCGACCGGCGCTGGTGCCAGGGAAATCTGCAGCACGGCGGTGTACTGCCGGCGCGTGGCCTGCACTGGGTGAGCCGCTGGCATCTGCTGATCGGCATCGGCCATTACCTCACCGCGCCGTTGTGGGCGATGCTGGTGCTGATCGGACTGGCCGTGCCCTTGCAGCACGGCGCGTTCAACGATGGTCTTTCGCCTGCCGCGTACTGGATGGCGATCGACGACGGCCGCTTCCTCGGGGTGTTCGTGCTGACGATGGCGATGCTGTTCGCGCCCAAGATCCTGGGCTATATCGCGACGCTGGCCGATGCGCGCATGCGACGTGGCGTCGGCGGTGCATGGCGCGGGCTCGTGAGCCTGCTGATCGAGAACGTCCTCGCCGCATTGATGGCGCCGATCACGATGTACGTGCAGTCGCGCGGAGTGGCCGAGGTTCTGGCGGGCCGCGACTCGGGCTGGGACGCGCAGCAGCGTGACGACGGGCGTCAGACCTGGGGCGACCTGTGGCGCAACTATCGAGGGACCACGCTGCTCGGCGTGATCATGGGCGTGGGCGCCTGGATGATGTCGCCGGGTCTCGCGTTGTGGATGTCGCCGATGATCGTGGGCCTCGTGGGATCGATTCCGATCGTGCGATTGACGTCCTCGCGCCGCGTCGGTCTGGCACTGCGCCGCGCCGGATTGTTCACCACACCCGAGGAGCAGTCACCGCCCGAGGTGCTGGTGCGCGCCGCCGCACTGCGCGCCGTGGCACACCCGCCCGAAGCCGCCGTGATGATCGAGACAGGCGCGCGCGGCTAGGCGTGCGGGGTGGAGCGCTTACACTGGCGCTTCCCACCGTTTCCCGATTGCGCATGGACTTCAAGACACCCGCACTGCTCGACGCCATCGAACGCGAGACCGGTCCCACGCCATCCTGGAGCGTGATCTGGCTGCACGGCCTTGGCGCCGATGCCAACGACTTCGTCCCGCTGGTGCCGGAGCTTCTGCGCACGCACTGGCCGGCGATCCGCTTCGTGTTTCCGAATGCACCGGTGCGCGCGGTGACGATCAACAACGGCGTGCGCATGCGCGCCTGGTACGACATCGTCGATTTCGATCTCGCCAACCGCGCGGATGAAACCGGCGTGCTCGAATCGGTGGCGCAGATCGATGCATTGATCGAACGCGAAGCCGCGCGCGGGGTCCCAGCATCGCGTGTGATTCTCGCGGGCTTCTCGCAAGGCGGCGCGGTGACGCTGGCCACAGGCTTGCGGCGCGGCGTGCCGCTGGCCGGACTGGTCGCCTTGTCCACCTATCTGCCCGCGGTGCGCAATGCCGCCGCTGCACTGGTCGACGGCGCGACCTGCCAACCGGTGTTCATGGCGCACGGCACGCAGGACCCCGTGGTCCCATTGCGCGCCGGTGAACAGAGCGCCCACTGGCTGCGGGAGGCCGGCTTCGACGTCGCCTGGCATCAATACCCGATGCCCCATTCGGTCTGTGCCGAAGAGGTCGTCGCGCTCGGCGACTGGTTCGACGCGCGGTTCGCGGCAGGCTGAGCGTGACGGCGCCGGCAGTCGACGGCCTCTGGTTGCCGGACCTGTGCCGGCTGCGGCGCCTGTTGACGATGTTGGGCCTCGCCCAGCTCACGGTGCTGATCGTGCTGCTGGTGCCGAATCCCGCGGCCCTCTGGAATCTGTCGGCATTCGTCTCTGCGAGCGGTTATGCGTTGTGGCTCGCCCTGTCGGTCTCGGTGCTGGTATGCGCGTGCAGGAAGCCGTTATCGCGGTTTCCGGTGCGCGTCGGCGCGGTGCTCGCGGTCGCACTGGCGATGGCGGTCGCGCTGGTCGCCTCGGCCATCGTGCACGGTCTGTTCGCCAGTGTCGGCGCGGCGGAATTGCCGGGCTTCGGCCGCTTCGTCGGCGGCAGCGCTGCCGTCGTCGGCCTGCTCACGGGTATCGCGTTGCGCTACTTCTACGTCATCGATCGCTGGCAGGGCCAGGTGGCGGCGCACGCGCGTGCAGAAGCGGACGCGTTGCAGGCGCGGATCCGTCCGCATTTCCTGTTCAACAGCATGAACATGATCGCCACGCTGTTGCGCCGGGATCCGGTGGTGGCCGAACGCGCGGTACTCGACCTGTCGGATCTGTTCCGCGCCGCGCTTGGCGCGGGCGAGGGCACGTCGACGCTGTCCGAAGAAGTGTCGCTGGCCGAGCGTTACCTCTCGATCGAGCAGCTGCGTCTCGGCGACCGGCTCCGCGTGGACTGGCACAGGCAGGGCGACCTGCCGTGGCAGCTGGCGATGCCGCGTCTCGTGCTGCAGCCGGTGCTCGAGAACGCGGTGCTGCACGGCATCTCGCGGTTGCCCGAGGGCGGCACCATCGACGTGTATCTGACGATGGAGGCCGGCGTGCTCGAAATCGAAGTCGCCAATCCGTCGCTGCCGCCGGACGATGCGCCCGCGCAGGGCGCGGGTCACGCCCAGCGCAGCATCGCGCAGCGGCTGGGCTTCGCATTCGGGCCACGGGCACGCATGCGCTACGGGTGGAACGACGGACGCTATGCGTGCACCATCCAGGTGCCGGTGCCGATGGACGGCACCGCGTCGGTCCCGGGAGGACGCACGCCATGAAGGTGGTGATCGCCGACGACGAACCGCTCGCGCGCGAGCGCTTGCGGGTACTGCTGGCGCAGGTGCCGGGCATCGAAATCGTCGCCGAGGTCGGCGACGGCCGCAGCGCGCTGGAAGCCTGCGCCGCGCATGATCCGGCGCTCGTGCTGCTGGACATCGCGATGCCCGGCATCGACGGTCTGGAAGTCGCGCGCCATCTGAGCGCGTTCGAACCGCGCCCCGCCATCGTGTTCTGCACCGCATACGACGCGCACGCACTGAAGGCCTTCGAGGCTGCCGCCGTCGACTATCTCGTCAAGCCGGTGCGCCCCGAGCGGCTGCAGGCGGCGGTCGAACGCGCGCGCACCTTCACCGCCGGCCGTGAAGTCGGCGCCGGCACCGACGGCGCCGGCGACAAGCGCCGCACGCATCTGTGTGCGCGACTGCGTGGCAGCCTGCGGTTGATCCCGGTCGAAGACATCCGCTATCTGCAGGCCGAGGAAAAGTACGTCGTCGTGCATCACGCGCGTGGCGAGGACCTGGTCGAGGAATCGCTCAAATCGCTCGAGGACGAGTTCGGCGACCGCTTCGTGCGCATCCATCGCAACTGTCTGGTCGCCCGGCACGAGCTGGTCGAACTGCGACGCGATCTCGAAGGTCACGTGCATGCGGTGCTGCGTCACGGTGACCGGCCACTGGAAGTCAGCCGCCGCTGCGTATCGCAGTTGCGCGACACCGTGCGCCAGCTCTGATCCTGCGGCAAGCGGGCGTGGCGACGATCGCCGATAATGCCCGGATGGATCGCCTGCGCATCGCTACACGCAAAAGTCCGCTCGCCTTGTGGCAGAGCGAGCACGTGGCCGCCGCCCTGCGCGCGCGCCACCCCGGCCTGGACGTCGAACTCGTACCGCTGAGCACGCGCGGCGACGAGGTGCTGGACCGTTCGCTGGCCGCGATCGGCGGCAAGGGTCTGTTCCTCAAGGAGCTCGAGATCGCGATGCAGGCCGGCGAGGCCGACTGCGCGGTGCATTCGCTCAAGGACGTGCCGATGGCGCTCGAGCCCGGATTCGCCCTGCCGGCGATCCTGCCGCGCGCCGATCATGCCGATGGCTTCGTCAGCAATGCGTTCGATGGCATCGACGCGTTGCCGATCGGCGCGCGCGTCGGGACGTCTTCGTTGCGTCGCCAGGCACAGCTGCGCGCGCGGCGGCCGGATCTCCAGCTCGTGGACCTGCGGGGCAACGTCAACACGCGGCTGGCCAAACTCGACGCCGGGGACTACGACGCGATCGTGCTGGCCTGCGCAGGTCTGCAGCGGCTGGGCCTCGAGACGCGCATCCGCGCGCGGCTCGACGCACCCGACTGGTTGCCGGCGCCGGCGCAAGGGGCGATCGCGATCGAATGCCGCGACGATGCCCCGCAGCTGCACACCCTGCTGGCCACGCTCGACGATGCGCCGACGCGGCGCTGCGTCGAGGCCGAGCGCGCGATGAACCGGGCGCTGCACGGCAGTTGCCACGTGCCGGTCGCGGCGTATGCCTGGCTCGACGGCGAGCGGCTGCGACTCGAAGGCCTGGTCGGGTCGGCGCAGGACGGCCGCGCGGTGCGCGCGGGTGGCGAGTCGACGCATGCAGAGGGCGATGCGCTCGGCGCGCGGGTCGCGTCACTGTTGCTGGAAGCTGGCGCCGGGGCTTTTTTGCCGGGCTAGCAGATCCAGCGATCCGGGCGACGGGTTTCGCTGCGCGCTCCCCGAACCCACGGCAGCGCTGCGAGGTCAGAACGTGCGTCGGAGTTTGACCGAGCCTTCGGTGTCCGTGCTGCCGCGGCCGCCGTTACCCAAGGTGTCGTGGCGGAGCTCGAAATCCGAGCGCAGCGTCCATTCCGGGAACAGTTCGTAGTCGAACGCGAGCGTCTGCCGCAGGAAGGTGTTCTCGCGCCCGGTCTCCACCTGCACCTCCTGGGTGAAGGAGGCGCGACTGCCCAGTTCCTGCGACAGCCGCACCTGGCCGGTCGCGATCGGACCCATCGCCGCGGTACCGAAGTCGGTGTAGGGCTCGATCCGCACGCCAGTGCCGAATTCCAGACGCAACGAGGTCTCCGGGCTGCGGATCGCCTCGAGGCCGTACCGGGTATCCCACTTCACGTGGTTGCCGCCCGAGCGCACGAACTCCCGGCTCGAGAATGGCGAGTGCAGTGGCGCCAGACGCCGGTCCGGCAGCTTGACCAGCGGCTGGGCGACGGTCCGCGGACGCACGCCGGGTGCCTTCGGCGACCAGATCCGCTGGCGCGCGGCGCCCGCCGTCCACTCCGCGTCGCGGCATGACAGCCGATAGCAGGGACGGCGCAATGGCACCTGCCGCGCCGCCACGGCGACGACGGCGGGCAGCTCCGGTGCGGCAGGGAGCGGTTGTGTATAGATCGGCAGGCCCGCGACGGCCAGCCACCAGCCAGCAAGCATTTCAGCTATTCATGTAAGCGGTTACAGCTTGATTATGCCGAAGCCTTCGCCGGAGTTGGCACTTTCCGCGGATCGCCGTCGAGGCTGGCTTCAGGAATCGTGACCGGCATCGCGCTGCAGCCCGGTGCCTTCGTCGAGGAACAATCGGTGTTCCAGGGCGGCGGCGCCAAGCAGGGCGGCGGCTGCCAGCAGCAGCGGCACGAGTGGCGGCAGGCCACCGCCCAGCGCCATCAGCCAGCACAGCAGCGGCGCGCCGGCGGCGAGGCCCATGACCGCGATGCGCGCGCGCCGAAGCGGCGACGGCGCGATGCCGAACGCCGGCAACTGGTCCAAGGCGCGCCAGTAGAGGCCTTTGCACAGGGCCAGGCAGGCGCCGAGTCCGGTCAGTGTCGCCAGCATCGTGCGACCGTCGTTGCCGGATACGAACAGCCGGTCCATCAGCAAATAGAGCAGGGCGAGGCCGGTGCTCATTGCGAACAGCAGCTGCACCGGCAGCACCAGCGGTTGCTGCCAGGGTGCGGGCGCCGCAGGGCCCGCGAATCCATGCGCAGTCGCGGCAACGGTGCCGAAGGCGGCCAGCAGCGACAGCAGGCCCAGGCCCACGAGCAGTGGGCCGGGCGCCTCCGACGAGCCGACGGCCAGCAGCGCCCACAGCAGGGCAGCGCTTGCCAGCGTTGCCAGCAGCAGCGCGCGCGCTGCATGGGAGGTGCTCGGAACAGCGGGGCGCGCGAATCGCCGCGCCAGTGTCCCGCCCGCTACGAGGATCCAACCCGCCAGCAGGCCGAGCAGCTGCAGCTGGTGCAGCGTCGAAGGAGCATCGGGCCGCATCTGCAGCAGCGCGGTCGTCATGCCGCTCCACATCAGCAGGCCCAGGCCGGCGCCAGTCAGCGGCATCGCGGCGATCCTCAGCATCTGGCGCATCCTGCAGTCCGGTCGGGTGGTCGCCGCGCAGCGTGCCACGCGGCCCGGGCGCTGCACAGTCAGAACGGGAAGAAGCGCGGAATGAGCAGCGTGGCGGTGACCAGGAAGATGAGGTTGAGCGGCAGGCCGATCTTCACGAAATCGCTGAAACGGTAGTTGCCGGCGGTGTAGACCATCGTGTTGGTCTGATAGCTGATCGGCGTGGCGAAACTGGTCGATGCGGCAAACGCGACCGCGATCAGGAAGGGCTTGGGATCCACACCCAGCGAATCGGCGGTGGCGATGGCGATCGGCACCAGCAGCACGGCCGAGGCGTTGTTGCTCATGAACTCGGTCAACGTCGAGGTCATCAGGTAGATCGCCGCCAGCGTGGCCGTGGGGCCGTAATGCCCGACCAGATTGATCAACTGGTCGGCCGCCAGCACCGCGCCGCCGGTTTTCTGCAGCGCGATGCCGAGCGGAATGATGCCGGCCAGCAGCAGGATCACGCGCCAGTCGATGGCCTCGTAGGCTTCGTCCGGATCCAGCAGGCGCAGCACCACGAGGGCGACGCAGCCGAGCAGGGCGGAGGCCACGATCGACATCCAGCCGAGCGCAGCGGCCGCGATCGCCGCGGCCATGACGATCGCAGACAGGGTCGCCTTGGTCGTATCGACTTTCCGCTGCGCGCGCGAGCCCAGCACGATCAGGCCGCGGTCGATGCGCAGATCGGCGATCGCCTTCACCGGCGCATCCAGCAGCAGCACGTCGCCGACATGCAGCGGCACCTGGTCGAGCGGCTGGCGGATGCCGAGCTGACGGCGGTGCAGGCCATGCACGCGGGCCCGGTAGGTATGGCCGAAGCGCATGCCGGCCAGCGTGTGGCCGATCAGGTGCGAACCCGGCGCGACCATGGCTTCGACGTGCAGGCGCTCGGCATTGAGATCGCCGTCGAGATCGCGCGCCACGTGGTCGAACTTGAGCTTCATGGACTTGCGCGTCGCGTCGATGTCCTGCCACAGGCCACGCAGCAGCAGGCGATCGCCGGCCTCGACCCGCACATCGTCTCCACGCACCGCCGCGCCATTGCGCAGGATCTCGAGCACGGTCACATCGTTGCTGCCGTCGGGCAGCACCTCGCTGCGTTGGCGACCGATCACCGCGGCGCCCTCGGCCACCAGCAACTCGGCGACATAGCGGCCGATGTGGTCGGCAGTGGCGCTGCCCGGCACGCCGCGATCCGGCAGCAGCAGGCGCCCGACCGTCATCAGGTAGACCATGCAGATGCCGACGAACACGACGCCGAGCGGGGCGAATTCGAACAGCGTGAAGCCAACGGCGTCGGCTTCGCGGGCCATCGAGTCGACCAGCAGGTTGGTCGAGGTGCCGATCAAGGTGCACACGCCAGCAGCCTGCGAGATGTAGGACAGCGGGATCAGGAACTTCGAAGGCGCCCAGCGGTTGGCGGTCGTGGCGGCCAGCACCAGCGGCAGGAACACCGCGACGGTCGCGGTGTTGTTGACGAACGCGGCCACGCCCG
This sequence comes from Luteimonas sp. KH_071, assembly GCF_057838005.1. Lineage (NCBI taxonomy): Bacteria > Pseudomonadati > Pseudomonadota > Gammaproteobacteria > Lysobacterales > Lysobacteraceae > Luteimonas > Luteimonas sp. KH_071. The sequence goes on from NZ_CM174458.1 coordinate 531,649, forward strand.
CGACCAGACTCATCATCACCAGCAGGAACAGCCACTTCCAGCGGATGCGTGCCAGCAGATCGCCGAGCGCGACCAGCGCGCCGTTGCGCTGCAGCGCGCCGCTGAGCACGAACATCGCCGCGACCATCACCGTCGCCTGGTTGCTGAAGCCCGACAGCGCCTCGGGCAGCGTGACCACGCCCAGCACCAGCAGCGACACCGCAACCAGCAACGCGACCACGTCGACGCGCAGCTTCTCGGTCACGAACAGGAACACCGCACCGGCCATCACCGCCAGCGTCAACCACAGATCCACGCTGTCTCCTTCTTCATCGTGCGGTCCCGCTGCCGTCTGCGGCAGTCCGGCAAGAGTGCCACCGCGGGCGCTCGCAGCGGGTGAGGCGGCGCGCCATCGCCGTGGCGCGCCATGGTACGGAAGCGGATGGGATACTGCGCGTCCCCGATGGCGCAGGACCCCCGATGACCGCAGACGCAGCCGCCCCGGCCCCGGCCCTGGACGATGTCGACGTGCTGGTGATCGGCGGCGGCGCGAGCGGCGCCCTGGTGGCGCTGCATCTGCTGGATCACGATGGCCTGCACGTGGCGCTGGCCGAGCCGCGGCCGGCGCCGGCGCGCGGGGTCGCGTATTCGACGCCGCGCGTCGAGCATGTGCTCAACGTCAACGCCGCGCGCATGAGCGCCTTCGATGCGGCGCCTGACGATTTTGTCGCCTGGCTGCGCACCCAGCCCGAATCCGTCGGCATCGACGACGCAGCGCTGGCCGCGCAGTTCGCGCCGCGGCGTGTCTACGGTCGCTATCTCCAGGCGCGGCTCGATGCGCATCCGGCGCGTGCGTCGCTGGCCCTGCGGTCGGAGGCCGTCGTGGATCTGGAGCGTGATGGCACAGGTTTTATCGCGACGTGTGCGTCCGGCGCGCAACTGCGCGCGAGCGCCGTGGTCCTGGCGATCGGCAACCAGCCGGCAGCGTTGCCCGGGGGCGCGCAGGTCGCGGGCACGGTCGAGGCCTGGGATTACGACGCAGTCGCGGCGATCGCGACCGACGCCGATGTGGCCATCGTCGGTGCGGGGCTGAGCATGGTCGACGTGCTGCTGACCCTGCAGGCGAACGGACATCGCGGACGCGTGTTGGCGATCTCGCGCAACGGCCTGATGCCGCTGGCGCATGCGCCGGGCACCGTGCCGCAGCCCGGCGGCGTGGATGCGCTGATGCCGCTCGGCGTGCGCGCCCGCATGCGCCTGTTGCGGCAATGGGCGAGGGAGGCGGTTGCGCAGGGTCGCCCCTGGCAGGACGCGCTGGAGCGTCTGCGTCCGCACGTGCGCGCGCTGTGGCAGGCCTGGCCCGAGACCGAGCGTCGCCGCTTCCTGCGCCACGCCGTGCGGCAGTGGGACATCCACCGCCATCGCATCGCGCCTGGCGTTGCGGCGGTCGTCGAAGACATGCAGGCGTCGGACCGTTTTTCGTTGCAGGCCGGGCGCGTGTCGTGCATCGAGGCGCGCGATGGTCGCGTGGGCATCGACTGGACGCCGCGCGGCAGCGCGCCGACGTCGACGATCGTCGATGTCGTGGTCAACGCAACCGGCATGGAGAAGCGGCTGGCACGTGCGCCGGGGCCGCTGCTGCCCGCATTGCATGCGCGCGGCCTGGTCGCGCCCGGCCCACTCGATCTGGGGCTCGCGACGCACGGCGACGGCGAACTCCTCGACGCGAACGGTGATGTGGTGCCCGGGCTGTGGACGCTCGGCGCGACGCGCATCGGTGATCTGTGGGAAACCATCGCGATGCCCGAACTGCGCGGGCAGGCAGAACGCGTGGCCGCCGGCGTGCGGCAGGCGCGCGCCGTCAGCTGAGCCTTACAGGCAGAACTGCTGCAGGCGACGGATCTCCTCGCGGGTCAGCTCCGCATCGCCGCCGGTGCCGAGGTTGCCGATGTTGCGCCGGATCTGCGGGCAGGGATCCTGGTTGTAGACGGGCCCGCCGAACAGCTGACCGATGCCCTTTGCGATGTCTGCGGGTGTGATCGGGCCCCGCATCGCGAAGCGGCCGTCCGCAGCTGGTGGCGGCCGATGTTGCAGCGGGTCGTGCGCGAAGTCCGCGGCCGGCGCCTGCTGGCGCGCCCAGTCTCCGGCCTGTTCCAGCAGCGCCGTGGCAGTCGGCAGCGGGGCTTGCGCCTTGTCCGGTGGGCTCGCAACGTCCACGGCCTGCAGTGCGCTGCGCGGCGTGCGCACGCGAGACGATGGTGGCGGCGTGTCGGTGGTGGCGCGTGCGGGTGCCGGATGCAGCGAGTCTGGCGGGATCGCGGGCGGCGGCCGTTCGATGAAGGTCACCGCCAGCGCGGTGTCGTCGCGCTCGGGCGCTGCATGCCGCAGGCCCATCAGCCACCAGGCGATGCCTGCGTGCACCAGCACTGTCGCGCCCAGCGCGATGCCGACGGTCCTGTTCCGCGTTCCCTGCGTCATGTCGATCCGGTCGCACTCCGATGCGGGAGTCTAGGCGGCCGCGGCCGCCGCACGCGTTAACCACCTGTTATCCGGTCGACGGTCACGCCGTCGCGGCAGACTGGCGCCATAATCGGCCGCATGGACCGATACGAACGCATTCTCTCGCTGCATCGCATCCTCAAGACCTCGCGCTATCCGGTGACGGTGGCCAAGCTGCAGGACGAGCTCGAATGCTCGCGGGCAACGGTCTATCGCGATCTGGCCTTTCTCCGCGACGCATTGATGGCGCCGATCGTCGGCGACGGCGACGCGGGCTTCCGCTACGACACCGACGAGGGCGGTCGCTTCGAATTGCCGGGGTTGTGGCTCAACTCCGAAGAGCTGCACGCCCTGCTCGCGGCGCAGCAGCTGATGTCGCGCAGCAGCGGCGGCGTGCTGTCGAGTGCGCTGGCGCCGTTGCAGTCGCGGATCGAGAAGCTGCTCGACGAACACTCGGCCGGCAAGCAGTGGCCGGTGCAGCGCGTGCGCGTGATCCCGCACCGCGGGCGGCGCATGGACGAGCACGCGTTCCGCAACGTCTGCTCCGCGGTGCTGCAGCGCAAGCAGCTCGCATTCGAATACCGCGCGCGTTCGACCGACGAGAAGACCCGCCGCACCGTGTCGCCGCAGCGCATCACCCATTACCGCGACAACTGGTATCTCGACGCCTGGGACCACGAGCGCGACGCGCTGCGCAGCTTCTCGGTCGACCGCATCGCGAACGCCCGGGTCCTCGCCGCCGATGCGCGCGATATCGAGGACGCCGAACTCGACACGCATCTGGCCGGCAGCTACGGCATCTTCTCCGGTCCGCCCAAGGGCATCGCCACGATCCTCTTCAGTGCCAAGGCCGCGCGTTGGGTGGCCGACGAACACTGGCACTCCCAGCAGCAGGGACGGTTCCTGCCCGATGGCCGTTTCGAATTGAAGGTGCCCTACAGCGGCGCCCGCGAGCTGTTGATGGACGTGCTGCATTACGGCGCCGATGCCGAAGTGATCGAGCCGGTCGCCCTGCGCGAACAGGCACGTTCGTTGCTGATGATGGCGCTGCAGAAGTACGAAGGCTGAGCACCTGTTCAATGTCCGACTGCGCTTGCCCGCTGGCGCGCGTGCGATGCCCGGAAGCAGCCGCGCGGCAGCGGTTAATGGCAGCGTGCGTCGCTGGTCCGCACGGTGGGCGGCATGCGTGGCGTCCACAATGCGCACGTACCACGCGCCACCTGGTGGCGCCCGTAGCGGACCTTGAACAGGTTCCGGGAAAATCGCATGAAGATGCCTGAGCCTGTCGCACTGGCGCTGGGCGCCGGCGGCGCGCGCGGCCTCGCGCAGATCGGCGTCATCGAAGTGCTGGAGGAGCGCGGCTTTCCGATCGTCACGGTCTCGGGCGCCTCCAGTGGCGCCTTGGTCGGTGGCATCTATGCCGCCGGGCGGCTGCGCGAGTTCGATGCGCGGATCCGTGCGATGTCCCGGCGCGATTTCATCCGTCTGCTCGATCCCGGCTTCCGTCGCGCGGGCGTGCTCGCCGGCAGGCGGCTTGTGGACACGATGCGAGAGGTGGTCGGCGATCCGTTGATCGAGACGCTGCCGATCGAGTTCACCGCGGTCGCGGTCGACCTGCAGCGTCAGCGCGAAGTCTGGATCCAGGACGGTCCACTGTGGGATGCGCTGCGCGCGTCGTTCGCGATCCCCGGCGTGTTCACCCCGCACGTCGTCAATGGACGGCCGCTGGTCGATGGCGGCCTGCTGTCGCCGTTGCCCATCGCCGCGACGCGGCTGTCGGACGCGTCGCGCCTGATCGCGGTCGACATGCACGGCTGGCCCTCGCAGCCGCCGGGCTCCCCGGCGCGACAGGGTGAAGCGCAGGACGATACCGACGCCGCGCCGCGCGGTCTTGTCGAGGTGATGTCGCGTTCGCTCGACACCATGCAGGCACAGATCTCGCGCGTGCAGCTGGCGCTCGATCCGCCGGAACTCGTCATCCGCATCCCGCGCGATGTCTGCCAGTTCTACGAGTTCTGGCGGGCCGCGGAACTGATCGATATCGGTCGCCACCAGGCGACGCGCGCGCTGGACGAAGCCGGGTACTGAGCGGCTGTCCGGCCGAACGAAAAACGGTGAGCAGCTTTCCCTCCGGGAGAGCGCCTGCCCCGGACTCGATCCGGGGGCGACGCGCATCGCGCGTCGGGTGAGGGTTGGACTTTCAAGTGGTCTCGGCGGTCCGGCTTTAGGTCGGTGCTCTGATTTTTTCCTCGGACAGCCCAAGGGTCGCAGCCCATGAGATGCGCGCCGCACAGACTGCGGCCATGCCCAGCCGGGCCATCGATCACCGCGTCCAGGAGCTGCCGAGATGTCCCGTATCGCCCATGCCTCGCCCGATGCCGATGTTTCCGCCGATGCCACCCTGCGCGCGATGCTGACCGCAGCGATGTTCTTGGGCGCGGTCGCGCTCCTGTCGTTTCCCGGTCTGCGGACCGGTGTCACCGCGGTCGGCTGGCCGCCGCTGTGGCTGATCGGCATGCCGGCGGTCGCCTGGCTCACCCTGTTCCTGCGTCGCCTGCCGCGCCGCCGCAAGCTGGCCTCGTCAGCGGTCTTGCGGCGGCGTCGGCCAGGCCTTGCCCAGGCCCGGCGCCAGCCGGCACCACGTCGTCGCGGGCGGATTTCGGTGCGTGCGGCCCTCGCTGCGGCCGGGCTGTTGCCGCTGCTGCGCTGACCGACAGCGGCGGCGCCCGAAGCCGCCGCATCGTGACTTTGGTCATGCGGCCCGCGACCGGGCTGCGTGCTAGCGTTGGCGGCTGTCTGTCCATGCGCCACCGGAGTCGTCATGTCCCAACTGTCCAAGCTCTGCCTCGCCGCGGCCGTCGTCGCCGGCCTGTCGATGGGCGCCGCATCTGCCCAGGAGGCCGCCGTGTCCGATCCCCACCAGTGGCTCGAAGCCGTCACCGACGAGAAGGCGCTGGATTGGGTCCGCGCGCAGAACGCCCAAGCCGAAGCCGAACTGGCCGCGACGCCGGAGTTCAAGCAGCTCGAATCCGACCTGCTGGGCATCTACGACTCCGACGACAAGATTCCCGCCGTCTACAAGCAGGGCGAGTGGTACTACAACTTCTGGCGCGACCGGAACCACGAGCGCGGCATCTGGCGCCGCACCACGCTCGAGGAATACCGCAAGCCGCAGCCGAAGTGGGAGACCGTGCTCGACCTCGACGCACTCAACACCGCCGAAGGCGAGAACTGGGTGTGGCATGGCGCGAATTGCCTGCGTCCGGCGTATACGCGCTGCCTGATCGCGCTGTCGCGTGGCGGCGCCGATGCCGATGTCACCCGCGAGTTCGATGTCGCATCGAAGTCCTGGGTCGACGGCGGTTTCTTCCGCGAGGAAGCCAAGGGCGCGCTGGGCTGGATCGACCAGGACAACGTCTATGTCTACACCGACTTCGGCGACGGCTCGCTGACGTCTTCGGGTTACCCGCGCATCGTCAAGCAGCTCGCGCGCGGCCAGTCGATGGACCAGGCCACGCTGGTCTACGAAGGCCAGCCGGACGACATGTACATCGCCGCGATGCACGACGACACGCCGGGCTTCGAGCGTGATTTCGTCAGCCGCACGCTGGCTTTCTACAACGACGAGCTCTACCTGCGCGGCGCCGATGGCCAGCTGACCAGGATCGACGCGCCGAATTCGGCGAACAAGTCCGTCCACCACGACTGGCTGATGCTGGAACTGCGCGAGGCCTGGGAGGTGGGCGGTCGCACGTATCCGGCCGGATCGCTGCTGGCGACGAACTTCGACGCCTTCATGGGCGGCGAGCGCGCGTTCGACGTGCTGTTCGAGCCGAGCGAGACCACATCGCTCGCCGGTGCGACATGGACCAAGAACCACCTCGTCATCAACGTGCTCGAGGACGTCAAGAACAAGCTCACCGTGCTGACGCCCGGTGCGGACGGCTGGGCGCGCAGTGCCTTGGCCGGCGTGCCGGAACTCGGCACCGTCGCGGTCAGCGCTGTCGACAGCGACGAGTCCGACGCGGTGTGGATGACGGTCACCGACTACCTGACGCCGAGCACGCTGATGCTGGCCGAGGTGGGCGGCACCGCCGCGCCGGAAACGCTCAAGACCATGCCGGCGTTCTTCGACGCCAGCACGCATGAAGTCGAGCAGCACTTCGCCACCTCCAAAGATGGCACGCGCGTGCCGTACTTCCTCGTGCGTCCGAAGGACATGCAGCTCGACGGCAGCAATCCGACGCTGCTCTACGGCTACGGCGGCTTCGAGATCTCGCTGACGCCCGGCTACTCCGGCGGCGTCGGCAAGGGCTGGCTGGAGAAGGGCGGCGTGTACGCGGTCGCCAACATCCGCGGCGGTGGCGAGTACGGCCCGCGCTGGCACCAGGCGGCGCTCAAGGCCAACCGCCACAAGGCCTATGAGGACTTCGCCGCGGTCGCGCAGGACATGATCGAGCGCAAGATCACGTCCCCGGCGCATCTGGGTATCCGCGGCGGCAGCAACGGTGGTCTGCTGACCGGCAACATGCTCACGCAGTATCCGGAGCTGTTCGGCGCGGTCGTGATCCAGGTGCCGTTGCTCGACATGCAGCGTTATCACAAGCTGCTGGCGGGCGCGTCGTGGATGGCCGAGTACGGCAATCCGGACAAGCCGGAAGAGTGGGAATTCATCCGCACCTTCTCGCCCTATCACCTGTTCGATGCCGCGAAGGACTACCCGCCGACGCTGATCCTCACCTCGACCCGCGACGACCGCGTGCACCCCGGCCACGCCCGCAAGATGCACGCGTTGATGTCCGAAGCCGGCAAGGACGTGCGCTACTACGAGAACATCGAAGGCGGCCACGGCGGCGCCGCGAACAACCGGCAGCAGGCGCACATGGACGCGCTCTACCTGACGTTCCTGTGGCAGCAACTGGGCAAGTGATTCGATCCCGCACCGGCCGCATTCGCGGCCGGTGTCTTATCTGGCGTTGCAATCGCGACGAATGGACCCAACGATGAAGACACCTTTTCCCCGCGCCGCCCTGTTGCTGGCCGCGCCGATCCTGACGAGCCTGAGCCTGATGAGTGTTTCCCCCGCTACACGTGCCGCCGCGCCGGTCCCGCCCGACGCCGAGCAGCGCCCGCACACCGTCAAGGCGCCGCACGGTGCGACGCGCGAAGACGTCTACTACTGGCTGCGCGACGACACGCGTGAAAACCCGGAGATGCTGGCCTATCTCAACGCCGAGAACGCCTACGCCGACGCGATGCTCGCGTCGCTGAAGCCGGTCGAGGACACGCTGTACGACGAGATCGTCGGCCGCATCCAGCAGGACGACAGCTCGGTGCCGTACCGCGACCGCGGCTTCTGGTACTACTCGCGCTTCGAAACCGGCAAGGACTATCCGGTGCACGCGCGCCGCGCCGATGGCGCCGGCGTCGATGCGCTGTCGATCCAGGCCGCGAACGCGCGTGGCGATTTCAGCGGCGAGCAGGTCATGCTCGACGTCAACACGCTCGCCGACGGCAAGGACTACTACGCGGTCGGCGACTGGGACGTGACCCGCGACAACCGCATCCTCGCCTACGCCGACGACACCAACGGCCGTCGCCAGTACACGATCCGCTTCAAGAATCTGGAAACGGGCGAGATCTATCCCGAATCGATTCCGGGCGTGTCGGCGAATCTCGTCTGGGCCGACGACAACAGGACCCTGTTCTACGTCGAGAACGATCCGGAAACGCTGCTGACCGTGCGGGTGAAGAAGCACGTGCTCGGCACGCCGGTCACTGATGACGTGCTGGTGTACGAAGAGAAGGACGACAGCTTCTACATGGGCATCGACCGCACGCGCGACGACAAGTACATCGTCATCGGCGTCGGCAGCACCGTGTCGAGCGAAACGCGTTACACCCCGGCCGACAATCCCGAGACCTTCGCCGTGCTCGCGCCGCGTGCGCGCGATGTCGAATACGACGCCGACCATTACGACGGCCGCTGGGTGATCCGCACCAACGCCGACAAGGCGACGAACTTCAAGCTCGTCACCGCGCCCAGCGACGCGACCTCGCGCCGGCAGTGGACCGACTTCGTGCCGCATCGAGACGACGTCTACATCGAAGGCTTTGAACTGTTCGATGGCTTCACCGCGATCGAGGAGCGCGCCGAGGCGTTGACCCGCGTGCGCGTGCTCAAGCGCGATGGCAGCGACGAATTCGTGCAGGCCGACGAACCTGCGTACGCGATGGGTCTGGCGGTGAACTCCGAGCCCGACACCGACTGGCTGCGCTACGGCTATACCTCGCTGACCACGCCGGCGACGACGTTCGAGGTCAACACGAAGACGGGCGAGCGTCGCCAGCTCAAGCAGCAGGCGGTGATCGGCTACGAGCCGTCGAACTACGTCACCGAACGTGTGTGGACGACGGCGCGCGACGGCAAGCGCATTCCGGTGTCGCTGGTCTACCGCAAGGGCTTCGAGAAGGACGGAACCGCGGCGCTGCTGCAATACGGCTACGGCAGCTACGGCGCGTCGATGGATCCCGGGTTCTCGGTCACCAACGTCAGCCTGCTCGACCGCGGCATGGTCTACGCCATCGCGCACATCCGCGGGGGCGAGGAAATGGGCCGCGCCTGGTACGACGACGGCAAGCTGCTCAACAAGATCAACACCTTCACCGACTTCATCGACGTCACCGATGATCTGGTCAGGCAGGGCTACGCCGCGCCGGACCGCGTCGCGGCCTTCGGCGGCAGCGCCGGTGGCCTGCTGATGGGTGCGATTTCGAACATGGCCCCGGAGAAGTACCGCGCGATCCTGTCGCAGGTGCCGTTCGTCGACGTGGTCACGACGATGCTCGACCCGAGCATCCCGCTGACCACCAACGAATACGACGAGTGGGGCAACCCGGAAGACAAGCGCTACTACGACTACATCCTCGGCTATTCGCCCTACGACAATCTCGAGGCCAAGGCCTATCCGGCGATGTTCATCGGCACCGGCCTGTGGGACTCGCAGGTCCAGTACTGGGAGCCGGCGAAGTACGTGGCCAAGCTGCGCGACCTCAACACCGGTGCGTTCCCGGTGGTGTTCCGCACCAATATGGAAGCCGGCCACGGCGGCAAGTCGGGCCGCTTCCGTCGCTACCGAGAATCGGCGGAGATGTACGCCTTCATGCTCGATCAGCTGGGCCTCGCGGCCGCACCGTCGGCGAAGTGACGTGACCGCGGCGCGGTCGGCATGTCCGGCCGCGCCGATTGACGCAGACGCGAGGCTTGGGCAGAATGCGCGGCTCGTCGCGGGAAGTTCCGCACGACCGATGGCTATGTAGCTCAGCCGGTTAGAGCACGTCACTCATAATGACGGGGTCGGTGGTTCGAGTCCACCCATAGCCACCAACGCGAAAGCGTCGAGAAAAACCCGCCGGAAGGCGGGTTTTTTGTGGGGCAACGCCTACGTTCAGTTCCGGCTTGTTCCCCAGGGCGGCGCGTGGCAGAGTCGATGCCAGTGACGCAAGTCAATCGCATTAGGAGTCCGCATCGTGATCGATCCGGACGGGTTCAGGCCCAATGTCGGCATCGTGCTGATGCACCCGGACGGCCGTGTCTTCTGGGCGCGTCGGGTCCGGCGTGATGGCTGGCAGTTCCCGCAGGGCGGGATGAATACCGACGAGACGCCGCTCGAGGCCATGTACCGCGAGCTGCACGAGGAAACCGGACTGCTGCCGGAGCACGTCGCCGTGCTCGGCGCGACACCGGGCTGGTTGCGCTACCGCTTGCCGCAGCGCGCGATCCGTCGCAACGACCGCATCGTCTGCGTCGGCCAGAAGCAGGTCTGGTTCCTGCTCAAGTTCGTCGGGGATGAGGCGCATCTGCGGCTGGATCTCACCGAGACCCCGGAGTTCGACCATTGGCGCTGGGTCGATTTCTGGTACCCGCTCGAGCATGTGGTGATCTTCAAGCGGGGCGTCTACACCAGCGCGCTGAGCCATCTGGCCAAGTACGCCCGCCAGGTGGCAGGCGCGCAGGCCATTCCGCAGCCTGCGATCGAGCTGCGACCCCGCGGTCGTCGTCCGCAGCGGCGGGGACCGCGGCGCGGTCCGGAAGCCGTGGTACGCGGCCGCGATGACAGCGGCGCGGGCTGAACAGTTCTTATTTGACACTGATTCTCGTTTATGGCGGAATGGCGACTCCAGCCCTCCGCCAGGACCACAGCCTTGTACGTGTGCATCTGCAACGGCGTCACCGACTCCCAGATCCGCCAGGCTGCCGTCAACGGTTGCCGGGAAACGAGTGAGCTGACGATGCGCACCGGCTGCGGTGCGACCTGCGGCAGTTGCCTGGACATGGCGACGGCCCTGCTGGACGACTATCACGCCGCGCGCCGTGCACCGGTCATCGATCTGCCGCTGATCGCGTCGGCCGCCTGATCCACGGCGCTCGTCGCCGCGCCCCGACTAATGATCACGATTCGCGTTCCGTCATGCGGTGCGCGCGATCGCTAGAGTGTGCGCATTCCGCGATATCAGGAGCACCCTCGATGAAGGGCGACGCGCAGGTCATCCGCTTTCTCAACCAGGCGCTCTACAACGAGCTCACGGCGATCAACCAGTACTTCCTGCACGCCAAGATGCTGAAGAACTGGGGCCTGGACGAACTCGGCAAGCGCGCCTACAAGGCGTCGATCGACGAGATGAAGCATGCCGACAAGCTGTCGGAGCGCATCCTGTTTCTCGAGGGCCTGCCGAACTTCCAGGCGCTGGGCAAATTGCGCATCGGCGAGGCGCCGGTCGAGACGCTGGAATGCGATCTCGCGCTGGAGATGGACGGTCTGCCGACATTGCGCGAGGGCATTGCGCACTGCGAGACCGCCGGCGATTTCGTCAGCCGCAAGCTGCTGGTCGAGATCCTCGAATCCGAAGAGGAACATGTCGACTGGCTGGAAACCCAGCTCGATCTCGTCTCGCGCATCGGCGTCGAGAACTATCTGCAGAGCCAGATCGACGACGACTGAGCCTGACCCGCTTCACCCGCCCGCATGCTGCGGGCGGTGGCGTCAGGTGACGCCCTGGACCCGGCCTTCGCGCAGCATCCGCCGCGCACGCGCGAATTCGTTCGACACCAGTGCAACGGCCACGGCCGGGCGTTCCAGATTGCGCTCACGGGCGCCTGCCTCGATGCGCCGCGCCGCCGCCGACAGCGACATCGCGCCGAGATTCGCACTCGACGATTTGAGCGAATGCGCGGCATCGCGCAGACCGTCGTAGTCCGGTCCGTCGACCGCGTTCTCCAGCGCCGACAGCAGGCGCGGGGTGTCGTCGAGGAAAAGATCGATCAGCCGATCGACCTCGTCGCCGAGCACGCTCCTCAGATCATCGAGGACTTCGTGGTCGATGACCGGTGGTAGCGGCCCGCGGTCCAGGACGGGGCCGGGTGCTGACACGGGAATCGCGGCGGGCATCGGCGTATCGATTGCATCCGGCTGGGGCGGCGTCGACTGCGTCGGGGTGGTCCACTCGTCGGGCGACATCGGCTGGCTGATCGCCTCGGGCGCGGGACTCGCGTGTTCGAGGACGGCGGGCGCGGCGTCCGGATCCCACCAGCGATAGATGCAGCGTTCGAGTTCGCTGCGCGTGACCGGCTTGGCGAGGTAGTCGTCCATGCCCGCATCGAGGCACTTCTGGCGATCGCCGGCCATCGCATTGGCGGTCATCGCGATGATCGGCAGACGGCGCGCGCTGCGCTCGGCGGCTTCGTGTTCGCGCCAGCGGCGCGTCGCGGTATAGCCGTCCATGACCGGCATCTGGCAATCCATCAGCACGATGTCGTAGCGCGACGCGGCGATGCGCAGCAATGCGGCTTCGCCGTTGCTGGCCGTGTCGCAGGTGATGCCCAGCACCGACAGCAGGCGTTGGCCGACCATCAGATTGACCGGATTGTCTTCGACCAGCAGCACGCGCGGTTTGCGCGGACCGTCGCTGCGGGCAGCCTCGATAGCGCCGACGGTTGGCGGGATGGGAGAAGAAGGCGCCTGCGCACCAGTGGTAGCCGATCCGAACGCCGGCGACGTGGCGCCATCGTCACGCCCGAGCGAGGCAGGCGCGTTCGACTCGATCAGCGACGGATAGGACGGCTCACTGGGCGCGGGGGCACTCTCGGTATCGAGGACCGCTTCGCGCAGGTCGGCGTCGGGCGATTGCCGGCTCAACAGCGTCGCCCCCTGGCGCAGTTCCTCCGAGACCGGCTCGTCGCCATACAGGCACACCAGACGCAGACCGCCATAGGCCGACTGACGGGTCACGTTGCGATACAGCGCAACCGCGGTATTGCGCATGCCGGCGAGGTCGGCGACGACGACCGAGTAGGCCCACGGCGGCCCCTGGTTCGCGGCGGTGCGCAGACGGTCCAGGGCCTCCTGCGTGGTTTCCACCGAGCTCACCCGCAATCCCCAGTTGGGCAGCAGCATGCTCAGGCGCAGACGCAGGCGCGGATCGGCACTGAGCAGCAGCGCGCGTCCGTCGCGGGGAGTCGCGTCCTCGGCCGGCATGTCGCCCTGGGTCTTGCGCAGCGGGATCTCGAACCAGAACGTCGAGCCGGCGCCGGGCTCGGAGTCCACGCCGATCCGGCCGTCCATCAGTTCCACGATCCTGCGCGAAATCGCCAGACCGAGCCCGGTCCCCCCATACAGGCGCGTGGTGGATGCGTCGGCCTGGCTGAAGGCCTGGAACAACCGCGTACGGCCTTCGGCACTGATGCCGATGCCGGTATCGCGGACTTCGAAGCGCAGCTGATGTTGCGCCGCGGTCTCACCGAGCCGGCGCACATGCACGGACACGCTGCCGCGCTCGGTGAACTTGACCGCGTTGCTGATCAGGTTGCCCAGGACCTGGCGCAGACGGACAGGGTCTCCACGGACGGGCAGGCGCACGACCGGATCGATCTGCAGTCCCAGCCGCAGCCCCTTGGTCTGCGCGGCGCGCTCCATGACCTGGATCACGCCGTCCATCAGCTCGCGCAGGTTGAACCCGGTGACCTCGAGATCGAGCTTGTTCGATTCGAGTTTGGAGTAGTCGAGGATGTCGTCGACGATGCGCTGCATCTGCTGCGAGGACAGGAACGCAGTGCGCACCAGCTCGGCGTGGTCGGGGGCGAGTCCGGCGTGCATCAGCAGGTCGAGCATCGGCGTGATGCCGTTGAGCGGTGTGCGGATCTCGTGGCTCATCGTGGCGAGGAACTCGCCTTTGGCCATCACCGCCGATTCCGCGGCGTTCTTGGCCTGGCGGAGCTCTTTTTCCAGCTCGGTGCGTTCTTCGAGTTCGCGCTGCAGTTCACCCAGCGCCAGCTCGTCCTGGCGCAGACGCTCATCGGCCGCTTCGAGTTCGCGCACACCCTGGTGCATGTGCACGCTGACGCCGATCGATGCGGCCACGGCCACCAGCGACAGTGCCAGCGCCAGCAGTTGCCACGGACCGGGGATCGCCAGCGCAGCCAGGCCCATGGTCAGCGCGGCACCGCCGGCTGCCCCCAGCGCAAGCCAACGCAGCACGAGGGCGGATGGGCGACGGCGCGCGATCATAAGCGTCTGCAGGCCCTAGAGCACGGAGTGGTGGAAGTCGAAATCGAGGACGTTCGCAACGCGCTGGACGAGATTGCCCTGGATGAAATCGATGCCGCTCATCCAGAGCGTCGCCGCCGCTTGCGGGTCTTCGACCTGCTGGCCGATCACCTGCAGCCCGAGCCGGTGCGCGTGTTCCACCGCGACCCGCATCTCGTCCCGGACGCGGGGTTCGTCGAGCTGGCGCGAGTAACGCGCCGCGAGGCGCACGAAGCCGAGCGGCAGCTGCGCGAGCAGCGCGTCGGCCTCTTCGCTCGCGCTGTACTGGCCCAGGCACAGCTGCACCCCGGCCGGCACCATGCGCGCGCAGAAATCCTGCAGCGAGAGTGCATGGATGAGTGCATCGTCCTGACGCACGTCGATGACCAGCGACGCGCCCGGCACACCGGACAGCTCGATCTGCTCCAGCAGCCAGTCGGCGTAGCCGCCCTGGATCAGGCTGCGCGAGGACTGCGACACGAACAGGCGCATCGTGCTGCCCACGCGCTGGCGCTCGACGAGAGTCGCGATCGCCAGTTCGACGACGCGGCGGTCGATCTCGAGCAGCAGGCCCGCGACTTCAGCGGCCGGCAGCACGCGCGCGGCCGAATGCAGTTCGCCGTCGCGCCCCCGCAGGCGCAGCAGCGTCTGGTACTGGGCCTCGTCGCCGCCGGCGACCGCAACGATCGGCTGGAATGCGAGCTCGATGCGCTGCTCGGCCAGCGCATCGCGCAGATCGTCGGCCAGGCCACCCTGGGCTTCGCCGGGTGCGACGCGGGGCGCAGGAATATGCACGGCGATGCCGATCGGCGTGCCACGCGACTCGCGCAAGGCCTGCTCGGCGGCGGCCAGCGCAGTGCCGGGCTCGTCGTAGCCGTGGACGAGGTCGGCATAGCCGACCAGCGCGCGCAGGCGGATGGTCTGGTCGGCGAGCGGGAACGGATGGCTGCCGATCCCGTCCCGCAGGCTGCGGGCCCAGGCGTCGAGATCGATACGCGCCACGTCCGGCGCGAACACCAGGAAGGTGTTGTCGTTGAGCCGTGTCGCGGACGCGTCGCCCACCAGCGTCCGCAGATGTCGCCCGGCGTCGGTAAGCACGGTCTCCAGGCCTGCATAGCCGTAGCGGTCGCGCAGCGCCGTGATGCCTTCCACCTCGACGAAACCGAGCGCGCCACGCGGCGCTGCCGGAATGGCATCGGCCAGATGCTGCAGCAGTTGCAGGCGGCTGTTGAGGCCGGTCAGCGCATTGCGCCCGGGATCGGGCATCTGCTGCAGCGCGCGGGCGCGACGGATGCGGTTCTGCACCGCGGCGATCAGATGCCTGGGGCGCACCGGCTTGGTCAGGAAGTCGTCTGCGCCGACTTCGAGGGCTTCGAACTGCCGCTCGGGATCGGCGTCGCCAGTCAGAAACACCACCGGAATATGGGAGAACGCCGCCTGGCCACGTAGCAGCGCGGTCAATTCGGAACCGTCCATGCCGGGCATGTGCAGGTCCATCAGCACGAGGTCGGGCTGGAACTCACCGAGCGTTGCCATGAATTCCGAAGCGACCGCCACGACCCTGGCCTGCAGGCCAGCCCCATTGAGCACGCTCTCGGCGAACAGCGCCTGGCTGGGATCGTCCTCGACGATCAGCACGCGATGCGGTGCCTCGGTCGCGTCGCCCGGCTGCGCAATCGACGGCGCGGCGGCAGCGCCTGCAGCGTCGGCGGCGGGATCTCCGGGGAGCGTGGGTTGACCGGCGTCGGCGACCCAACGCCGCCAGTAGGCGGACGGGGGGAACTCGGCGCGTTGCTTGCTGTCGGCATCGGACATAGGAGCGGCACTGTGACGCGATGTGGGGGATCAGGCAACTTTAACCGGCACCCCTTGAATCGCGGCCGCAACAGCCGACCTGGGCGGTTTTCAAACGGCCCCGGTCGCCCGCGGCGCGCGATGCGACAGACGTCGCCACAGCCACCACACCGCCACCGCGAAGGGCAGCGCGAATGCGGCCACCAGCGCCAGCGCCAGCCACGGCGACACCAGCGCCAGCGACAGTGCGCCGACGGTGACGACATCTTCGGTCATGGAGGCGGCGAGGTTGCTGACCGGCTCGGGCGAGGCATTGAGCAGCAGGCGGCCACCGGCCTTGAGCGCATGGCTGGCGAAGGCCACACCGGCGCCGGTCGCCAGCATGCCGGCGCCGAGATCCCCGTCGGGCGACAACGTCGCGGCAGCGAGAAACGCACCCGCCGGTACGCGGGCCAGCGTCTGCAGCAGATCCCAGCCCGAATCTACACCGGGAATCTTGTCGGCGAAGAATTCCACCAGGGCCAGCGCGCCGGACACCCCCAGCACCCAGGGTGATGCGGCGGCTTCGAGCGCAGGCGGCAGATCCAGCCAGCCGAACACGCCGGCCAGTCCGACCCCGAAGACCGTCAGATAGGCGCGCACACCGGCCAACCAGGCGAGCAGCACGCCGGCGGCGAAGAGGTGGGCTTCCGACATCGCGACGCTCCGTGGCAAAAGACAACGCGTGCACAACGCGGGCGAGTATAGGACCGGCTTCGCCTTGACGCGGTGCGACGGCGCTGGCTATACCGTGGCGATGACCGACACCCCACCTCCTGTCGCCAAGCCGCCCGCGGCCAGCCGCCGCGCGCGCGGCCCACGCATCGTCATCGTCCTCGCGGGGGTTGTCGCCCTCTCGTTGCTGTTCGGCCTCTGGGGCGCTTGGCAGACCTTCGTGCCGGGCTCGGATAACCCGCAGCGCCAGCTCGCCGAGCAGCAGAACGCGCTCGAACGCCTGCAGCAGCAGGTGTCCACGCTGACGCGATCCGACCAGATCAGCCGCGATGCGAACCGCGAGCTGCAGGGCACGCTGGCCGAGCGCGACGAGGAGATCGCCGCGCTGCGGGCCGATGTCGCGTTCTATGAGCGCTTCGTCGGCGCGACCGCGCAGCGCAAGGGACTGACCGTGCACGAGCTGCGGATGCAGGCCCGCACCGACCAGGGCTGGCACTACACCGCGACGCTGACCCAGAGCCTGAGTCGCGAGGCGGCCAGCGTGGGCACGATGCGGCTGTCGATCGAGGGCACGCGCGACGGGCGTCTGGAGACGCTGGAGTGGGACCAGTTGCGCCAGCGCGACGATGCAGCCCGCGTCGCCTACTCGTTCAAGTACTTCCAGCAGGTCGAAGGCGACATCGTGCTGCCGGACGGTTTCCAGCCCCTGCGTGTGCTGGTACGGCTCGAGCCCGAGCGCGGCAGCGCGGTCGAGCGCTCGTTCAGCTGGGCCGACGTGACGCCACGTTCCGCGCCCGGCGCTTGAAGCGGGGGGCACGCAGCCCCATCCTGTGTGCCATGAATGACGTGCTCACCATCGAAGGTCCCGGCTACCAGTCGCTCGAACGCCCACTGGATTTCACGCCGGCTGCCGCCGCCAAGGTGCGCGAGCTGATCGAGGGTGAAGGCAATGCCGCGCTCAATCTGCGCGTGTACATCCAGGGTGGTGGCTGTTCGGGCTTCCAGTACGGGTTCGAGTTCGACGAGCAGCGCACCGACGACGACCTGGCCGTGGTGACCGACGACGTGACCCTGGTGGTCGACCCGCTGAGCCTGCAGTACCTGATGGGCGCGTCGGTCGATTACGTCGAAAGCCTGCACGGTGCGCAGTTCACGATCCGCAACCCGAACGCCAAGTCGACCTGCGGCTGCGGCAGCAGCTTCAACGTCTGACCGCGTCGGCTGCCTGACGACGCCAGACGCCGCGCAGGGCGATAATCCGACGATGGACTTCAGTTTCGTCGACGCGCCGCTCGACCGCGCAGAACATCTCCGCACCGATTCCCACGCGCTCGCGCGCCTGTGGCCGGAGGCCCGTGTGCTGGTGCTCGACGCCAGAGGCGATGCACACGTGGATGCGCACGGCATGCCGCCCGCGCTCGACGGCACGGTCGTCGGCACACGCCCTGCATCTGCGGTGTTCCTTGGCCTGCACGAGACGCAGGGCTGGTTCGCACTGCCCGCGGTCGATGCACCGTCCACGCTCGCCGTGCCTGCGACGATCGATCTGCGCACCGCCGCTGCGCAGTGGCCGGTCCGTGAAGCGACCGCCTTCGCGCAGGCGCGCGCGGTGCTGCACTGGCGTGACCGCCACCGCTTCTGCGGTGCCTGCGGTGCGCCGCTCGACTATGCGCGTGCCGGCTGGCTGGGGCGCTGCACCGGGTGCGGCATCGAGCACTACCCGCGCACCGACCCGGCGGTGATCGTCGCGGTGACCGACGGGTCGCGTCTGCTGCTGGGGCGTCAGGCCGCGTGGTCGCCAGGCCGGTATTCGACGCTTGCAGGTTTCGTCGAGCCGGGCGAGACGCTCGAGCAGACCGTCGTGCGCGAAGTGTTCGAGGAAAGTGCGGTGCGCGTGACCGGGTGCCGCTATCTTGCCTCGCAGCCGTGGCCGTTTCCCGCTTCGCTGATGCTCGGCTTCATCGCCGACGCCGGGCCCGATGCGCCGCAGGTCACCGACGAGCTGGAAGACGCGCGCTGGTTCGACGTCGACACGATCGGCGCCGCGTTGCGCGATGCGCATCCGGAATTGAAGCTGTCGCCGAAGTCGTCGATCTCGCGCTGGTTGATCGCGCACTGGCATGCGCAGCAGACGGGCACCACGACTGGCTGAATATTGAGATCAGCCCGGCGCGAGCAGGGTGAACGGAAACCACGGCAGGTTGCGCGCGATCCAGTACACCAGCAGCAGCGCGACCCAAGGTTTCCAGTCTGCGGCAACGCGGGCAAGCCGCTGCAGCCACGGCGGACGCCAGCCCCAGTGCCAGGCCACGAGCAGCGGTGCCAGCGCGAGCAGCGCGAACAGCAACGGGTTCATCGAGAACGCACGCGGCAGATCGCCGTGCGCCAACGCGTGCAGGCATCGCGTCAGGCCACAGGCCGGGCAATGCCAGCCGGTGGCGCTGTAGAACATGCACGGCGGAAACGGATTGCCGGGCGCATTCGGATCGAAGGTGCGCAGCAGCCACGCGCCGGTCGCCACGAGTGCCACGCCGCCGCCTGCGAAGGCGACGGTCGAGGCACGGATGCGGCGTGGCGCGTGGCTGCCGGCCACCGACATCAGCTGCCGGCCTGCATCTGATCCATGATCATCTGCCACTGCGCCATGCCGCCGCCGAGCGTGAACGAGTAGATCGTCCACAGCAGGCCGATGATGCACAGACCGGTGGTGACCCAGCACCAGACCTTGGCGGTGTTCGACGCGCGCTGGGCGCCGGGCAGATCGCCCTGGCCGAGCAGCGTGTTGACCTTGGCCGAGAACACGATGGCGACGATGCCCGGAATCGTGCCGACGATGCAGCACAGGCACAGCGACAGCACGGTCACCACGATGGACCAGGCGAGGTAGTTGGGCACGGTGCCCGGTGCGATCGGCGTGCCGGGAAGCGGCGCCTCCGGCGTGCCGTAGGTGCCCGGGGGCGGCGGCGGAATCGAACTCATCGAAAAAACTCCTTGTGCTGCAACGGATGGGAACTGTCGATGACCGCCGTCCTTGGACGGGGACGGCTTACTGTAGCGCCAGACATGCGCGATGCGCCGCCGCCGCGCGCCTCAGGCCGCGTCGCCGCGCAACATCCGCACCTGGGCTTCGAGGGTACCGGCATCGATCGATGCACCGTCTTCGATCCGCGGACCGGCGACGACATCGACGTGCGCGCGCGCCCGGCGCGGGACACGCATCCGGCCCAAGCGGGAATCGCGATGGCTCCACATGCTCGACCACATGCCGCGCAGCGCCATCGGCACCACCGGCACGCGTTGGCCACGTTCCGCTGCGCGCGCGAGGATGCGCTCGACGCCCGACTTGAACGCGGCGATCTCGCCGTCGCGTGTCAGCTTGCCCTCGGGGAAGATGCCGACCAGCTCGCCTTCGGCCAGCGCTGCATCCACTGCGTCGAACGCGCGCTGCATGAGCTCGGGATCTTCCTTCGCGCCGGCGATCGGAATCGCCTTCGCGTTGCGGAAGATCCAGTGCATGCCGGGCACGTTGTAGATGCGGTGATACATGACGAATCGCACCGGCCGGGGGATCGCCGCCGACAGGATCAGCGCGTCCATGTAGCTGACATGGTTGCAGACGATCAGGGCCGGGCCGTCCGACGGTACCGAGGACTCGATGTCGCGCAGCCGCAGCCGGTAGAGCACGCGCACAAGCAGCATGCTGACGAAGCGCATCAGGAACTCGGGCACGATCGTGAAGATCCACAGGGCGACGAGTCCGTTGGCGATCGCCAGCGCCAGGAACACCTGCGGAATGCTCAGTCCGGGCAACGGAATGCGCATGCTGCCGATAGTGAAGCCGTCCATCTGCAGCAGCACGCCGAGGATCGCGGCGGTCACGATGAACAGCGAGTTCTGGATATTGAGCCCGGCGATCACGCGCGAGAGCTCCGACTTCGGTGTGCGGCTCTGGATCAGTGCGAACAGCGGCACGACGAAGAAGCCGGTGAACATGCCGATGCCGGTCAGGTCGATGACGATGCGCCAGCCGGTCCAGTCGCCGAGGAACTGCGCGATCGTCAGGCCGGTGGCCGGCGGAGCGCCGGGTCGCGCCAGATACAGGTCCAGCAGGAACGCGGTGATGCCGATCGCGCCGACGGGCACGAGGCCGATCTCGACCGAGCGGCCCGACAGTTTTTCGCACAGCAGCGAGCCGACGCCGACGCCGATCGAGAACAGCGCCAGCGCGAAGATGTACAGCGCGGTGTCGTTGGCCACGCCGCCCAAGTGCAGCTCGGCGTAGGTCGGCAGCTGCGCGGTCAGCACCGTGCCGACGAACCAGAACCACGACACGCCGAGGATGGCGTTGCGCACCGCCAGCTGGCGCTTGGCCAGACGCAGGATCGCGCGCGATTCGGGAATCGGATTCCAGTTGACCTTGAGTTCGGGCGCGCCGGCATCGACTTTCGGAATCATCCGCGCGACCACATTGCCCGCTACCGCCAGCGTGACCACCGACAGCGCCGCCGCCTCGGGACCAAAGCTGCCGGCGATCTTGAACACCAGGCCGCCATAGATCATGCCGGCGAGGATCGCGATCGACGTGCCCATTTCGACCAGGCCGTTGCCGCCGGTGAGCTCTTCCGGCCGCAGTACCGACGGCAGGATCGAGTACTTCACCGGGCCGAACAGCGTGGACTGCGTGCCGGTCAGAAACAGCGCGACCAGCAGCACCGGCATGTTCTCGAGCAGGAAACCCGCGGCCGCGATCGACATGATCACGATCTCCATCGTCGTGGTGATGACGATGAGCTTCTGTTTTTCCACCTTCTCGGCAATCTGCCCGGCGATCGCCGAGAACAGGAAGTACGGCAGGATGAAGAGCGCCGGCGCGAGGTTGGCGTAGAGCGTGCGCTCCGACATGCTGACGCCGAGAAACAGCAGCAGCGCGATGATCGACTGGCGGTAGACGTTGTCGTTGAACGCGCCCAGGGCCTGGACGGTGAAATAGGGCAGGAAACGGCGCTGCTTCAGCAGTGCGAACTGGGACTGGCCGGCCATGCAGGCTCCTCGACGGATGCGCGGAGCCTAGCAAAGCCGCATGTCACTACGCGATCAGTCGGTCGCGTCGGGAAATGTCTCGCGGACGGCGCGGTAGCGCTGCTCGAGTTCCTGGCGGATCTCGCGGCGCTGGCGCCCCTGTTCGAACCGTCGCCGTTCTTCGGCCGTCTGCGGTTCGCGTGGCGGCACCGGTGTCGAGCGGCCGTCCTCGTCCATCGCCACCATCGTGAAGAAGCAGCTGTTGGTGTGGCGCACCGCGCGGTTGCGGATGTCCTCGGTGATGACCTTGATGCCGACTTCCATCGACGTGCGCCCGGTGTAGTTCACCGACGCGAGGAAGGTCACCAGCTCGCCGACGTGGATCGGCTCGCGGAACGTCACCTGGTCGACCGACAGCGTGACCACGTAACGACCGGCGTAGCGGCTGGCGCAGGCGTAGGCCACTTCATCGAGATACTTCAGCAGCGTGCCGCCGTGGACGTTGCCGGAGAAGTTCGCCATGTCCGGCGTCATCAGCACGGTCATGCTCAGCTGGGCGTTGCCTGGGATCACGTGTGTGGCCTTGGCGGGAGGGAAGGGGTCAGGCGTCGCCGCGTTCGCGTGCGATCGCGCGCCAGCCGATGTCGTGGCGATGGAACTCGCCCTGCCAGGAGATGCCGGCGAGCTCGCCGTAGGCGCGCGTCTGCGCATCGGCGACGGTCTCACCCAGCGCAGCCACACATAGTACGCGGCCGCCGGCGGTGACGGCCTGGCCGTGCGCGTCGAGCTTCGTGCCGGCATGGAACACCTTGGTGTCGGCCAGCGGCGGCGTGTCCCAGGTATTGATGACGTCGCCGGTGCGCGGCGTGTCCGGGTAGCGTTCGGCGGCCATCACCACGCCGAGCGAGGGACGCGGATCCCATTGCGCCTCCACGCCATCGAGCCTGCCGTCGATCGCGGCTTCGACCAGATCCAGCAGGTCGGACTGCAGACGCAGCATCACCGGCTGGGTTTCCGGATCGCCGAAGCGCACGTTGAACTCGATGACCTTCGGCGCGCCGTGCGGGTCGATCATCAGGCCGGCATACAGAAACCCGGTGAACGGCACGCCGTCTTCGATCATGCCGCGCACGGTCGGCTCGACGACCTCGCGCATCACGCGCGCGTGCACGTCCGGGGTCACCACCGGCGCGGGCGAATACGCGCCCATGCCGCCGGTGTTGGGGCCGGTGTCGCCATCGCCGACGCGCTTGTGGTCCTGGCTGGTCGCCATCGGCAATGCGGTCGCGCCATCGACGATCGAGATGAAGCTCGCCTCCTCGCCGTCGAGAAATTCTTCGATCACCACGCGCGCGCCTGCCGCGCCGAAGGCGTTGCCCGAGAGCATGTCGGCGATCGCCGCTTCGGCCTCCTCCAGCGACATCGCGACGATCACGCCCTTGCCCGCGGCAAGACCGTCGGCCTTGATGACGATCGGCGCGCCGTGCTGGCGCACGTATTCGACCGCGGTGTCGGCGTCGGTGAACACCGCGTAGCCCGCGGTCGGAATCGCGTGGCGTGCGAGGAAATCCTTGGCGAAGGCCTTGCTGCCTTCGAGCTGCGCGGCGGCCGCAGTGGGGCCGAAGATGCGCAGGCCGGCCGCGCGGAAGCGATCGACCACGCCGGCGACCAGCGGCGCCTCGGGACCGACCACGGTCACATCGACCGCTTCGGATGTCGCCAGCGCCAGCAGCGCATCGAGATCGGTCGCTGCCACGTCGACATTGCGGCAACCGGGTTCCTTCGCCGTGCCGGCATTGCCCGGCGCGACCAGCACCTCGCCGACTTGCGACGACTGCGCGAGCTTCCAAGCCAGCGCGTGTTCGCGACCGCCGGAACCGATGACGAGGACCTTCTTCATGCGCGACAGACCGGATGCAAAGGGGCACCAGTTTACGGCGTGGCAGCGCCCCTCGCTGCGCGTGGCGTCGGCGGTGCTGCACTGTCGACCGGACGTCGCGGATGCGGATGCTAGGCTCGATCGCTTCGCCCGCAACGGAACCCTGCCCGCCGATGGATCTGGTCCAGCTGATCGAGCGCACCCTCTCGCCCATCGTCGGCGGCATCAACGGCGTGCTGTGGAACTACTTGCTGGTCGGCGTGCTGCCCCTGGTCGGCCTCTGGTTCAGCGCGCGCCTCGGCTTCATCCAGTTCCGCCGGTTTCCCAAGATGATCTCCGGCCTCGTGCGGGGCACAGGAGACGACACCGCCGGCATCTCGCCGCTGCAGTCGCTGTGCACGAGTCTGGCGTCGCGCGTGGGCACCGGAAACCTGGTCGGCGTGGCCATCGCGCTGACCGTCGGCGGTCCCGGCGCGATCTTCTGGATGTGGCTGGTCGCCTGCTTCGGCATGGCTACCGCGTATGTCGAGAGTGCGCTGGCGCAGCTGTACAAGCGTCGCGACGCCGAGGGCCAGTACCGGGGCGGCCCCGCGCTGTACATGGCGTACGGCCTGCGCAAGCCCTGGCTGGGCGCGATCTTCTCGGTGTGCCTGATCCTCGCGTTCGGGCTGGTGTTCAGTGCGGTGCAGGCCAATTCGATCTCCGAAGCAGCGCGTGGCGCCTGGGGCATCGAGCCGGTGTGGACCGCCGCCATCCTCGTCGCGCTCGCAGCGCCGGTGATCTTCGGTGGGCTGCGCCGGGTGGCGAAGCTGTCGGAAGTGATCGTCCCGGCGATGGCGCTCGCCTATCTGGCGCTGGCGGCGTGGGTGATCGTCGGCAATCTCACCGAGGTGCCGGCGATGCTGGCCCTGATCGTGCGCAGCGCCTTCGGTCTCGACCAGGCGGCCGGCGGCGTGCTCGGCGGACTCGCGGTCGCGCTGCTCAACGGGGTCAAGCGCGGTCTGTTCTCCAACGAGGCCGGCATGGGCAGCGCGCCGAACATCGCCGCCTCGGCCACGCCGGCGCCGCACCATCCGGCCAGCCAGGGCCTGGTACAGGCGTTCGGCGTGTTCGTCGACACGCTGGTGATCTGCACGGCGACGGCCTTGATGATCCTGCTGTCGGGTGCGCTCGACACCGCAGGCGGCGACGGGGTGGTGCTCACCCAGCAGGCCATGGCGATTCACTTCGGCGGCTGGGGCCCGGTGTTCATCGCCGTGGCGCTGTCGTTCTTCGCGCTCACGTCGATCCTGGGCAACTACGCCTACGCCGAAAGTGCGGTGGTCTTCCTGCGCGGCGGGCGCGCCGGCATCCTGCTGCTGCGCCTGGGGTGTCTGGCGATGGTGGCCTGGGGGGCGTTCGCCAAGCTCGATCTCGTCTGGGACACCGCCGATGCCGCGATGGGTCTGATGGCGATGGTGAACCTGATCGCCGTGATGCTGCTGTCGGGCGTTGTGATCAAGCTGACGCGCGATTACGACCGCAAGATCCGCGCCGGTGAAGTCTCGCCGCGGCTCGATGCGGACGATTTCCCCGAGCTCGGCGACACGATCGACCGCAGCATCTGGACAGCGGAGAAGACGGTGGCGCCGGTCGCAGCTCCGAAATAGGGACGCGTCGGCAGAATCGCCTGCGCGGTCCCTGCATCGCGTCACGGCACGGCCGACGGTACGAATTCCGCGCTGGCCGCATGCTGCAGCGCGTTGGCATCGCTCAATCGCAGCCTTCGCGCTGCAGCGCTTCGGGCACGGTCCAAGTGCCGCTTGCCGCATCGAACGGGACCAGTTGGGTGCGCTCGACGCGGCGGCCGCAGGCTTCGCCCTCTTCGCGCACGCGCAGCGGCCACGCGACTGCGTCGGCCTTGCGATTGTCGAGTGCGAGGTCGAACGTCAGGTCGTAGGCCGTATCCGGCGCGCAGTCGTCGCGCTCGGCGCAGCCCGCCATCGCACCCAGATTGTCGAGGCTGCTGCGCAGCGACGCGGCGACCTTGAACCCGTCGCCTTCGGGCAGAACGAGACTGGTGTTGCCGACCGTGATGCCCTGCGCGGTGAAGCCATCCTCGACGACGAATCCGTAAAGGCGCGGGCCGAAGCGGCGCACGTCGACGCCGGCGACATCGCCGGTGCTGCCGAAGCCGTCCATGTGTGCGCGTGCGGCGGCGGTCACGGTGTCTCCGTTCGTCTGCAACAGGAAGAGGTCGATGCGCGCGGTGGTCGCATGCCCGGCGTCGTCCGGCACGCCGCACACGGCGACGAGTTCGGCTGGCGCATCCGGCGTGCCCATTGCCTCGCGTGCGCAGACCTCGCGCGACGCAGCATCGGTGCCGAGATCCCCGGCGAGCGGCGTGCCCGGCCAATCGCCCGAAAGTTGCGCGAGTTCACCGTACTGGCTGACGAGAAACGTACGGACTGCGCCGCCATCGAGACCGGCGACCGGCATCGCCGCGTCGCCCGGCAATTCAACCGGACGTGCGGTGATCGCGTCCGCGGTCGAGGCCGGCGGCACTGCGGCGGCCGGTGGCACGGATGATTCGCCACAGGCGCCGAGTGGCAGCAGCAGACAGGCGGGAAGTGCGGCGCGCGACAGCGTCGAGCGGGCGTACAACATCGGCGCATCCTGCGGAAAAGATGCGCCGGACTCTAGCAGCGGCGTCGGCGCGCACCATTCACGTCGACGTGCATGCGCGATCAGTGACGGAAGTGGCGCACGCCGGTGAACACCATCGCGATACCGTGCGCGTCTGCAGCGGCGATCACCTCGCTGTCGCGCATCGAACCGCCGGGCTGGATGACGGCTCGGATGCCGGCTTCGGCGGCGGCGTCGATACCGTCGCGGAACGGGAAGAACGCATCCGATGCCATGACCGAACCCGGCACGACAAGCCCGGCATCGCCGGCCTTGATGCCGGCGATGCGCGCCGAATACACGCGGCTCATCTGTCCGGCGCCGACGCCGATCGTGCGGTGGTCCCTGGCGTAGACGATCGCGTTGGACTTCACGAACTTGGCGACCTTCCATGCGAACAGCAGATCGTCGAGCTGCGCGGCAGTGGGCACGACCTGCGTGACCACCTTGAGCTCGTCGCGCGCGACGTCGCGGTTGTCGGCGCTCTGCATCAACAGGCCCGAGCCCACGCGCTTGACGTCGACGGTGTTGCGGCCGTCGCCATGCGGGATGCGCAGCACGCGAACGTTGGCCTTCTTGCCTGCGTACGCCAGCGCGGCGGCATCGAAGTCGGGCGCGATCAGCACCTCGACGAACTGGCGGTCGAGAATGACCTTCGCCGTCGCCGCATCGAGCTTACGGTTGAACGCGATGATGCCACCGAACGCCGAGGTCGGATCGGTCGCGTAGGCGAGCTCGTAGGCATCGCCGCAGGCCGCGCCCACCGCCACGCCGCAGGGATTGGCGTGCTTGACGATCACGCAGGCCGGCGCATCGAACTGGCGCACGCATTCCCAGGCGGAATCGGCGTCGGCGATGTTGTTGTAGGAAAGCGCTTTGCCCTGCAGCTGTTCGAATGTCGCCAGCGTGCCCGGCGCCGGATACAGGTCGCGATAGAACGCCGCCTGCTGGTGCGGGTTCTCGCCGTAGCGCAGGTCCATGACCTTGACGAAATTGCCGTTGCTCTGGCCGCCGAAGGGCGCGCGCTGCGCGGCGCCGGCATCGGAGGGTTCGGCAATCGACGACAGCACGTCGCTGATGCGCGCGTCGTACTGCGCGACCCGGTTGAACGCGGCGACCGACAGCGCGAAGCGCGTCTGCGCCGATAGCGCGCCGCCGTTGGCGTCGAGTTCTGCCAGCAGCGCGTCGTACTGCGCCGGATCGGTGGCGACCGCGACATGGGCGAAGTTCTTCGCCGCCGCGCGCAGCATCGCCGGGCCACCGATGTCGATGTTCTCGACGATGTCGTCGAACTTCGCGTCGGGCGCGTAGGCCACGCGCTCGAAGGGATAGAGGTTGAGCACCAGCAGGTCGATCGCGTCGATGCCGTGTTCGGCCATCACCGCATCGTCGGTACCGCGGCGCCCGAGCAGGCCGCCGTGTACTTTCGGGTGCAGCGTCTTGACCCGGCCGTCCATGATCTCGGGAAAGCCGGTCACGTCACTGACGTCGCGCACCGGCAGGCCGGCTTCGCGCAGCGCCTTCGCGGTACCGCCGGTCGACAGCAGTTCGACGTTGCGCGCTGCGAGCGCGCGGGCGAGATCGAGCAGGCCGGTTTTGTCGGAGACCGACAACAGGGCGCGACGGATCGCGGTGGGCGCGCCGGACGGAACGGAAACGGTCATGGGAATCGACTGCGGGCGAGGGAGCCGGGAATTATAACGGCCGTGCGCCGGCGACTCAGACCAGCGCGTACTCGCGCAGTTTCTTGCGCAGCGTGGCGCGATGGATACCGAGCATCGCCGCTGCGCGGCTCTGGTTGCCGTCGCAGAAGTTCAGCACCTCGACGAACAGCGGAATCTCGAGTTCGCGCAGCGCGACCTCGTAGAGATTGTCGGTGTCGTTGCCGTTGAGATCGCCGAGGTAGCGCTGGATCGAGGTCGCGACATGTTCGCGCAGGGGCGTGCGCGGCGCTTCGCGCGTGCTGCTGTCGGTGCGGTCTGCGTTCAAGTCGACTCTCGGAAATTCAGCGTCGCTGTGGCAACGTCGGGTCGATGACGACGGCACGCGCGGACGGCGGAACGGCCGGCCAGTCTAGCGCGGCCCTTGGGCACCTGCCAGCGTGCGCTCAGAGAAAATCGAAGGCGAACGACACCGCGCGCGCGTCCGGTTCCACCAGCTGCAGGCGCGCCTGCGCGGTGTCGCCAGCGGCCAGCGCCGGCGGGTGCATCGCAACGTCCAGATACTCCTGCGACGTGAACACGCGGGTGCCCACCGCGCGCCCGTCGATGTCGGACAGCGTCAGTTGCAACCGGGGCCAGGCCTGCGCCCAGCGTGCATCGTTGCGGAACGTCGCGGTGGCGACCAGCTGGCCGGGATGCGCGCGGTCTGGGCGCACGTCGCGTGCCAGCACGGTGAGCGCGGTCGGTTCACGCCACGGCGGCAGACTGCAGCCCAGCACGCCGCACAGGCGCGCGAGCGTCGGCCGCCAACCGGGATCGCGCGCGAGACGTGCGCGGTCGGCCAGCAGCACCTGCAGGCCGAGCAGCAGCGTCAGCGCGACGACGGCCCCGGACAACAGGCGATGCTGGCGACGCGTGGGCGCATCCGGCGCGCCCGAGACGCCGCGGCGCGCGAAGCTCGGCGAGGTGCGTACGGCGATGGATTTCGATGCAGGCGTGGCCGCTGCAACACGCGTCTCTGCGGCGGCGGACGCGGTGTCGTGTGCGCCCGTGATCATGTCCACGTCGGCGTCGTCGGTGACGACGGGATCGACCGTGTCGGCAGGGGCGACCGGCGCGCCACGCTCGTCCTGCTTGGACACACGCGGTGTGGACACCTCGGTCCGAAACGCGTCAGGCTCGTCCGACGCGTTCATCGCGGGCGGAACAGGCGCGAGGACGACAGGTGCGACTGGCGGTTCGTGCGGCGGCGCTGGATCGACGAGCGGCGTCGGTGTCTTCAGCAGCGACGCGACCGACAGCTGCGGCACGGCACTGCGCAACACGCCACGGCAACGCGGGCAGCGTTCCGGCGGCTGATCGGTCGCGGGGTCGGTGGCAACCAGCGAACCGCAGTGCTTGCAGTTGATGAACATGCGGCTATTGAATCACGCCGCCGCGCTGTCGGATGCGGCCCGTCAGGCCGGCTTGCGGACGCCGTCGATGCGCACCCAGTCGCCTTCGCGGGTGACCGCCAGTTGTTCGAACCAGGGTCGGTAGCGACGCAGGAGCTCTTCTTCCTGGCCGTCGAGAATGCCCGACAGCGCAATGCGACCCCCCAGCGCGACGCGCTCGGCCAGCGTCTCGGCGAGTGCGTCGAGCGCGGTGGCGAGGATATTGGCGACGACGACCGGATACGTGCCCTGCGGCGCTTCGGCCGGCAGGAACACATCGAGCGCGGCGCCGACCTCGTTGCGGTCGGCGTTGTCGCGCGAGGCGATCAGGGCCTGCGGATCGTTGTCGATACCGACCGCACGCGCGGCGCCGAGCTTGAGCGCGGCGAGCGCGAGAATGCCACTGCCACAGCCGTAATCGAGCACTTCGGCATCGGCGAGCACGCCATCGGCCGAGAGCGCGTCCAGCCACTGCAGGCACAGCGACGTGGTCGGATGCGTGCCGGAACCGAAGGCCAGGCCCGGGTCCAGCCGGATCACGACGGCATCGTCGCCGGCGGCCTCGGGCAGCTCCGCATTCCACGGCACAATCCAGGTGCGCGCACCGAACTGCAGCGGCGCGTACTGGTCCATCCACGCGCGTTCCCAGTCCTGGTCCTCGACCTTGCGGAAGCTCGCGCGGCTCCAGTCGAGGCCCGCGTCGAACGCCTCCAGCGCGGACAACACCAGCAGCGCATCGGTATCGTCCTCGAACAACGCAGTCAGCACGATCGCGTGCCACAGCGGCGTTTCACCGACGCCCGGTTCCAGAATCGCCTGTTCGTCTGTGGTGTCGGCATCGGCATCGATCATCGTCACCGCCAACGCACCGATGTCTTCGAGGGCGTGGGCGTAGCGCGGCTGCTCGGCTTCGGTGCAGCGCAGGCTCAGTTCGAGGAAAGGCATCGGGTGGTCCGGGTGGCGCAGGGGGCCGGGCATCTTGGTGCCCCGGTGGGGGCGCGTAAAGAGGCAAACGCGGCAGCGCCTCCGGGCCGGCCTGCGTGTGTCCGGGTGGGATGTGCGCGCCGTCGCGGTCAGGACGGGAATGGGCGCACGTGCCGCACGGCAAGACTGTGGACCCGGCGGCGGTCGGCTAGAATCGCGTTCCGAACTGCGTCGTCGCCTCTGCGACGCCGTCGACCGGCTCGCCGACAGGTGGCCGGCTGCCGCAGGATCCGACGTGACCGTCCGAGTGTTCGCCACCATCGCGCTGCTGGGAATCCTCGTCGCCACCCTGGTGATGTGGCGTCCCGTCGTGCCCGGCGCGGGCGAGGTGGATGTCGACGTCGATGCCGACGCAGCCTGGATCAACGATGCCGAGCGTCCCGTGTTCATCGGTGCTTCCACGGCGGCCTCCGCGCCGACGGTGGCGGATATGGACCCGATCGCCGCGTGGTCGGGGTCGACGGTGCGTCCGCTGCGACGCGCGTTCGAGCGCGCCGAGGATCTGTTCGCGTTCCGCCAGCAGTTGCAGCCGCTGGCCGAGTCCGGCGACGCCGATGCCCACTGGGTGCTCAGTCGCGTCGACGAATACTGCGCCGGCTTCGCGCGTGATCCGGCCGGTTTCGAGCGCGACAGCGTGCTGATATCGGACCTGCCACTCGATGCGGCGCGCGCGCTGGGCGCGGCCCGCGACCGCATCGGCACACGCTGCGGCCGCTTCGTGCCGCGCGATGCGCCGACATTCGTGCAGCTGGTCGAACGGCGACAGGATGCGGCCGAGGCCGGCAGCCTCGCCGCCGAGGCCGCGCTGCTGGCGATGGGTACGCCGTTGCAGGACGACGTGGATTATCGCCGCGGGCTGGTGGAGCGCGTGCAGGCATCGCGCGATCCGGAAGCGTTCTTTGCGCTGTCGCCGGCGATGGGCGTCGCGGCCAGCGGCGACGTGGCGCTGGCCGCAACGGTCGCCGGGACCCAGGCCAGCGAACTGGCCTGGCAGCTCGCCGCCTGCGATCTCGGTCTGGACTGCAGCGCCAGTGGTGCGCTGATGACCGAGTACTGCGCCAACGGCGGCATCTGCGCGCGCGATGCGCGGCAGGACTTTTCCTCGTTCGTGCGCGATGCGGCGGTGCCGCGTCAGGGTGCGGAAGAGATCGATCGGATGAAGAAGACCCTGGTCGAGGGCGCCCCCGCGTCCCGACACCTGCTCGGAATGGTGACACCATGAAACGCATGCTCCCCCGCAAGCTCCGCTTCTGGCTCTGGGCCGCCCTGTTCGTCGGGTACTCGGTCGCGGTCGCTGGCGTCGTCGTCGACGCCGTCGGCGAGAACTACCGGCGCCTGACCCAGGTCGCGCAGACCACGACGACTGCGCCGCTCGAACAGCGTCAGCTGGGCGCCGCGCAGATCGCCGCGCTGTACCGCGCGCAGAGTCCCACCCCGTTCCTGGCGCTGCCCCCGGGCAACACCTTCCGTGTGGTGTGGCCGGACGGATCCACCGAACTGGTGCGGATCGTCAGCCAGTCGAGCGCGCATGGCGCGGTGCCGGTGGACGGCAGCCAGATCGAGGCCGCCCCCGTGCTGGATGGTGCGCAGGCGGAGCTGCAGGTAGTGCCGGTTTCGGTGGCGCCCCGCCGGACAGCGGTCGCGGAGTAAGCCGCTCAGCCCACGCGGCGTCGCACGGCACGTGCATGGCGTCGTCGTTCGACGACGCCCGCCCAGAACATTGCCGAGTGGAACTGCGCGACGCAGAGCGCGAGCAGCGTCCAGGCGACGTCGAGATTGAGATACACCCCCGCCGCGCGATTCACGGCTGTCCACTCCGACCGCCGCATCGCCAGGCTGCCTTCGCCGAACACGCGGTGCAGGACCTGACCGGTCGACAGCGACTGCCAGTCACCGAAGCGCAGCAGGCCGGACGCGCCCATGCCGATACAGGCCACGATCCCAAGCGCCCAGGCGATCGCCAGCCACATCGGCGCGCTGTGCAGCATGCGTGCGCGAGGTGACAACTGGATCGCACCGAAGGACCACGCCAGCAGGAGCAGCGCGGACATCTGGAGAAACACCATCGACGGCTTCCTGCGCGCAGCTAAAAGGCGCCACAGGATGACGGGCCCACGCCGGCTGCGGGATGAAGCCGCGTGACGGGGTGTATCCTGACGCCCCGTCGCGGCGGGCGCCCGAGCGTCATCGGCCGCTGCGCGATCCGCCTTCCACGCGCCCCTCAGCCCCGCAGACACGATGACCGGTTCCAAGCTCCCGTCCTACGACGCGCATGCCGATGTCTACGCGGCATCGCTGCGTCTGTCCGTCGCGCCAATGATGGACTGGACCGATGTGCAGTGCCGCGAATTCCACCGGCTGCTGGCACCGGGCGCGCGGCTGTACACGGAAATGGTGCATGCGAAGGCGGTGATCCACGGCGACCGCACGCGGCTGCTGGCGAAGACGCCGCTGCAGTCGCCGCTCGCGTTGCAACTGGGGGGCAGCGAGCCGGACGCACTCGCGCAGGCCGCGCGCATCGCGGCCGATCACGGCTTCGACGAGATCAACCTCAACTGCGGCTGCCCGTCGGATCGCGTGCAGGCCGGGCGTTTCGGCGCCTGTCTGATGCGCGAACCGGCGCTGGTCGCCGACTGCGTCGCGGCGATGGTGGCCGCCAGCGACGTCCCGGTGACGGTGAAGTGCCGGCTGGGTGTGGACGACGACGACGATTACGACACCTTCGCGCGCTTCATCGACGGCGCGGTGGCTGCAGGCGCATCGATGATCGTCGTGCATGCCCGTAATGCATGGCTCAGCGGACTGTCGCCGAAAGAGAACCGCGACATCCCGCCGCTGCGCTACGACTGGGCGCACCGGCTCAAGCGCGAGCGGCCCACGCTGCCGGTCGTACTCAACGGCGGCATCGCCACGCGCGCGCTCGCGCTCGAACACCTGTCGCACGTCGATGGCGTGATGCTGGGGCGCGCGGCGTATCACGATCCCTACCTGCTGCATGCGCTGGACGCCGCGCTGTCCGGCGCCACGCTGCGGCCGCGCGCCGAATTGCTGCGCGCCTTGCGACCCTATGTGGAAGCGCGGATGGCCGAGGGTGTGGCCCTCAAGCACATCGTCCGGCATCTGCTCGGCCTCTTCCATGGCCAGCCCGGCGGCCGGTTGTACCGGCAGGTGCTCAGCGAAGGATCGCACCTGCCCGGTGCCGACTGGTCACTGTTCGAGCAGGCGCTCGCCGCGACGGAAGCGTCCGCTGCCCGGTACGCGGCATAGCGGGTGTGACGGGCCGATCGTGCGGAAAGCCCGGCGTCATGCGGTTTGGGCTGAACGGATACAGCCTTGTCAACGAAAAGTTAAGGACGGATTCACCGCTTTCCGTCGACCATCGGGCGTCTGAAAGATCGCCCGCCCCATCAGGAGTGACTGTGTCCGTGCCGTCGTACCGTCATCCGTTGTGCGCCCTGACCGCGGTGCTGCTGTGCGCGGCCGCGACGGCCGTGGCCGCGCAGGATCCGCCCCCGCAGGGGGCCGCAACACGCGGCCCCGACATGCGTGCGTCGGCGCCGCGGCCGGAGAGTGGTCGCCGGCGTGCGCAGGACTCGATGACTGAATCCGTGCGGCGGATCGAGCGCAATACCCGCGGCCGGGTGCTCAGCATCGAGCAGATGCATTCCGACGGTCGCGACCTCAACCGCGTCAAGGTGATGGACGACAGCGGCCGCGTGCGTATCTACGTCGACGATCCCGGACAGCGCGCCCCGACGTCCCGTGCACGCGGCGACGACGATTGATCCTGCATCCTCGCCCCCATTCACGGCCGGGCCGGCCGTCAGACCGGAGTTGACCCATGCGAATCCTGCTCGTCGAAGACGAAGCCCCCCTGCGTGAGACCCTCGCCGCGCGCCTGAAGCGCGAAGGCTTCGCCGTCGATGCCGCACAGGATGGCGAGGAAGGGCTGTACATGGGGCGCGAGGTGCCGTTCGATGTCGGCATCATCGACCTCGGCCTGCCGAAAATGTCGGGCATGGAGCTGATCAAGGCCCTGCGCGAGGAAGGCAAGCAGTTCCCGGTGTTGATCCTCACTGCGCGTTCGAGCTGGCAGGACAAGGTCGACGGCCTCAAGCAGGGCGCCGACGACTATCTCGTCAAGCCGTTCCACGTCGAGGAGCTGCTGGCGCGCATCAATGCGCTGGTGCGTCGTGCCGCGGGCTGGAGCAAGCCGACGCTCGAATGCGGCACGGTCACGCTGGATCTGGCCGCACAGACCGTGAGCGTCGAGGGCAAGAACGTCGACCTGACGAGCTACGAGTACAAGGTGCTCGAGTATCTGATGATGCATGCCGGCGAGCTGGTCTCGAAGGCCGACCTGACCGAACACATCTACCAGCAGGACTTCGACCGCGACTCCAACGTGCTGGAGGTCTTCATTGGCCGTCTGCGCAAGAAGCTCGATCCCGAAGGCACGCTCAAGCCGATCGAAACCGTGCGCGGTCGGGGTTACCGGTTCGCGATTCCCCGCAACGGCGAGGGATGAGTTGGCGACGCCGGTCGCGGATTTCCGCGCTGGCGCCGCGCCTGTCCGTCCTGCCGTCGTGCTTGCGGCTTGCGTGTTCGATCTGACCGATGGCTGATACACGACTCACTGCGCGGCTGCGTCCGCGGTCCCTGCGGGCGCGCCAGTTGCTGGCCGCCAGTATTGGCCTGCTCGCATTCCTGGCGTTGGCTGGTTACGCGCTCGACCGCGCCTTCATCGACGTCGCCAGCGAGGGTCAGCGCGACCGTTTGCGCAATTACGTGTATGCCTACGCCGGGGACATCGAGTTTCTGCGCAGCGGCGATATCTATCCCTCCGAATCGCAGCCCGACGACCGCTTCCTGCGGCCTGGCAGTGGCCTGTATGCGGAGGTGGTGCTGCCATCCGGGGATTCATGGAGATCTCCTTCGGCCTCGGGACCGCAGTTGCCGGAAGCGACAATGCTGTCGGCGCGCGAGGAGAAGTTCGACGGTCCGCTGCCGATGGTGCGCAGCGACGGTACGCCCGGCGAGGCCTATCGCTACGGTCTCGGATTGGTCTGGTCGCCGGACGGCCGTAGCGACACGGAGTTCGCCTACACCATCTATGTGATGGAAGACGCCGGCATCGTGCCGCGCCAGGTCCGCATCTTCCGGGCCGCGCTGTGGGTCAACCTCGGCGTGGCGGGCGTGATTCTGCTGCTTCTCCAGGGTCTGATCGTGCGCTGGAGCCTGTGGCCGCTGCGCCGCGTCGAGCACGAGCTCGTCCGCGTGCAGCGCGGCCTGTCCGATCGCATGGGCATGCAGCATCCGCATGAGCTGCAGCCGTTGACGGAGAGCATCAACGCCCTCATCGACAGCGAGCGCGAGCATCTGACGCGCCAGCGCAACACGATGTCCGACCTCGCGCACAGCCTGAAGACGCCGCTCGCGGTGTTGCGCTCGCGCCTCGATGCGGGCAGCGACGACGCCGAGTTGCGCGAGGAAGTGGAGACCCAGCTGCAGCGCATGAACGACCTGGTGACCTACCAGCTCGCACGCGCGGCCTCGAGCGGGCATCAGCTGTTCTCGGCCCCGATCGAGATCGAACCCAGCGCCGAGCAGATCGTGCGCGGCCTGGAGAAGATCTACGCGGCCAAGGGCGCGGTCTGCGAGTTCGAAATCGACCCGAGCGCGCGCTTCCACGGCGAGCAGGGCGACCTGCAGGAACTGCTCGGCAACCTGCTCGAGAACGCGTTCAAGTGGGCGAAGTCGCGCGTGCTCTTGACCGTCCGTCCCGGTGAGACCGCGCCGAACCGGCGCCCGGGTCTGGTGCTGGTGGTCGAGGACGATGGTCCAGGCATTCCCGCCGATCGTGTGGCGTCGATCCTGCAGCGCGGTGTACGCGGCGACGAGCGCGTGCAGGGGCACGGCATCGGCCTGTCGATCGTGCAGGACATCGTGCACAGCTATCGCGGCGAGCTGCATGTGGGCCGCTCCGAGGAACTCGGCGGCGCCTGCTTCTCGGTGCGCCTGCCGCCGGGGTTCTAGGGTTTCGCGTCGAATGGCGAGGGGCCGTAGAACCGCGCCAGATGCGCGGCGACATCCGGCAGGACTTCCCGCAGCAGCGCGGGCGCACTGAAGTGGTATTCGCTGCAGACGGCGAAGAATTCTTCCGGCGCTTCGGCGGCATAGGGATCGATCGGCATCTCCTCTCCGGCATCCACGCGCTCGACGAAGGCATCGAAGCTGCGCTGGAAATCCGAGGCCCACGCGCGCTGCCAGTCCCGCGGCAGCGGCGGCGTGCCGTCGAGCAGACCGTCGAGCGCATCGATCTTGTGCGCCATCTCGTGCACCGCGACGCAGAAGCCGGCATCGGGCTCGGCGATATCGGACGCGACATCCGCCCACGACAGCACCATCGGGCCACTCTCCCAGGACTCGCCGATCAGTTCGTCATCCCACTCGTGCATCACGCCCGCGGCATCGACGTGGCTGCGGTTCACCCGGAACGCTTCGGGATAGACGATCAATTGCGACCAGCCGTGCAGGCCTTCCTCGCCGAACTCGATCAACGGCAGGCAGCACAACGTGGCCAGCGCGAGGCGGTCCCCGGTGTCCAGCGCCAGGCCGCCGACCGGCGTGATCGCTTTACGGTGCAGGAACTGTGCGGCCAGTGCGCGCAGCGTCGACTGTGCGGCGGGATCGCATGCGCGCACCCATGGCAGACGATCGACGGCAGCCGACCAGTCGGTGTCGGGAATCGGTGGCGGCGCGCCCGCGAACAGGCTGCGGATCAACGAACGCACGTGCCTGGACAGGCCGTCAGCGGAACATGCCCGGCAGGAAACTGTGCCAGCGCGGCCCACGCGCCGGACTTTCCGTCTCGCCGCCACCGCTGACGGACGGGCGGACCTTGGACGCGCTGCCTGCTGCGGGCGCACGGCGCACGTTGGCGGTGTCCAGCGACGGCTCACTCTGCGGGGCATTGGCCGTCGGCGGGCACGGCGTGTCGGCAGCCGGGTCCGTGATGGCATCACGCGCAACGACCGGCAGGCTCGCGCCCAGCAACAGCATGCAGACCATCAGACGTGCGGACATCGGTTCACCCTGGAAGGAAGCAGGACGCGCAGCCCACTGATCATAGCGCAGGTTCCGCCGGAGCAACGCCGTGCCGCGGGGCAGGGCGACACCCGGCGCCACGCTCGCCGATAATCGGTGGAATGCCTCCCATGCCACCACCCGCGCTTCCGACCGAGCAGCCGTCCGAACGCGCACTGCTGCAGCGCCTGATCGAGGGGCCGGTATCGGGTCTTGCGCTGGCCCGGGAATCGGGCCACACCCGGGCAGCGGTCTGGAAGCGGATCTCCTTGCTGCGCGAGGCGGGCGTGCCGATCGTCGCGCGTCCCGGCGCCGGCTACGCCCTGGCACAGCCACTGACGCTACTCGACGCCGACGCGATCCTCGGCGCGCTGCGACCCGCTGACCGCGCGCGCCTGGCGTCGCTGGAGGTGGCCTGGAGCATCGATTCGACCAATGCCGAACTGCTGCGTCGGCCGACGCCCGGCATGAAGGCGAACGTGCTGTTGGCCGAACGCCAGACCGGCGGCCGCGGGCGCCGCGGGCGCCGCTGGGAATCGCCATTGGCCGCGCATCTGTATCTGTCGTTCCAGCGGGGCTTCGAAGGCGGGCTCGCGCGGCTCGGCGGGTTGAGCCTGGTCGCGGGCGTCGCCGCGGTCGAGGCGTTGCGGGCGCTCGGAATCGAGGCCGTGTGCCTGAAGTGGCCGAACGATCTGGTCGTCGTCGACACGGACGGCCTGCGCAAGCTCGGCGGCATCCTGGTCGAGGGCGGCGGCGAGCATGGCGGCCCGGTCCGTGCGGTACTGGGCATCGGTGTCAATGTGCGCATGCCCGAGGCGCACGCCGTCATGATCGACCAGCCGTGGACGGATCTCGCCACCTGCTGTGCGGATGCGCCGCCTGCGCGCGATGCGCTGGCGACGGCGCTGGTGCAGGCGTGGGTGCAGGCCCTGGACGTGTTCGACCGCGACGGCCTCGCGCCGTTCCGCGCGCGCTATGCCGCCATCGATGCGCTCCAGGGCGCGCCTGTGGCGATCCGTACCGGCAACGAGACGCTGCACGGCATCGCCGAAGGGATCGAGGACGACGGCGCGCTGCGTGTTCGCGTGGACGGCGCGCTGCGCGCCTTCCATGCGGGCGAGGTCAGCGTTCGCAGGGAGGGACATGCATGAGCACCTGGCTGTTCGATCTGGGCAACACCCGGCTGAAGTTCGCGCCGCTCGCTGACGACGGCCAAGTCGGCGCGGTGCAGGGGACCGCGCATGTCGAGGGCGGGTTCGATCCCGACTGGCTCGAGGGACTGCCGGCACACATCGACGTCGCGATCGTCGCCAGCGTCGCGTCGCCCGCGCTGCGGATGATCCTGCTCGATGCGCTGGCCGCCCGCGGCGCGCAGGTGCAGCTGGCGCACACGCTGCCAGCGCTCGATGGCCTCACGATCGCCTATGCCGATCCGTCGCGTCTCGGCGTCGATCGCTTCCTCGCGCTGCTCTCCGCGCATGCCGAAGGCGTGCCGGTGCTGGTGGTCGGAGTGGGCACTGCACTAACCATCGATCTGGTCGATGGCGCCGGACGCCATCTCGGCGGACGCATCGCACCATCGCCGACGTTGATGCGCGAGGCATTGCACCGGCGGGTGGCCCAGCTCGCACCCAGTGGCGGTGCGTATGTCGAATTCGCCGACGACACCGACGACGCCTTGGCGTCGGGCTGTGAAGGTGCCGCGCTGGGACTGGTGGAGCGCAGTCTGCTGGAGGCGACCGCGCAGCTGGGCGCGCGGCCCCGCCTGCTGCTGCACGGCGGCGGCGGCGAGGCGCTGCGTGGCCGGCTGCCCGACGCACGGTGGCGCGCCGATCTGGTGCTGCACGGACTCGCGCGCTGGCACCGCGCGAATGCCGGCGTCGTGTCTCCGGAAGGTTAGGATCGCCCCATGCTGCTGCGCGCGACCGTCGTCCTGCTGGTGATCCTCAACTTCGGTGTTGCGGCGTGGTGGACCTTGCGTGGTGAACCGGGCGACGCCGCCGCGCTGGCCGACGCCGGGCCATCGACGTTGCAACTGGTCGGTGAGCCGGCAGTGCCTGGCGCCGACGTGTCCGCGTCCGTCGAGTCCGGATCAATCGAGTCCGGTCCGATGGAGGTCCCTGCCGGGACAGACGAGGACGCGACTGTGGATACCTCGCCGCGCGCTGCCGATCCCGCGCAATGCGTCGCCCTGGGGCCGTTCGCCGATGCGGGGGCCCGCGATGCGGCGTTGGCACAACTCTCGCCGGTGGCCGTGCAGGTCGCCGCGCGCGATGTCGGCGAAACGCCGCGCGGCTGGCGCGTCTGGATGGCGCCGCTGGCCGACCGCGCCGCGGCCGATGCGATGGTGGTGCGGCT
This sequence comes from Luteimonas sp. KH_071, assembly GCF_057838005.1. Classification (NCBI taxonomy): domain Bacteria; kingdom Pseudomonadati; phylum Pseudomonadota; class Gammaproteobacteria; order Lysobacterales; family Lysobacteraceae; genus Luteimonas; species Luteimonas sp. KH_071. Next base: position 571,301 of record NZ_CM174458.1, read on the forward strand.
GCTCGCGGCCGGCTTCAACGACTACTACGTCATCGCCGATGGCGCCGAGGCCCACGGTATCGCCCTGGGCCGGTTCGGCAGCGAGCCCGCGGCCCAGGCCCGTGCGGGGGCGCTGCGCGATGCCGGCTTCGACGCCGATGCTGCGCCGCTTGGCAGCACGCTCACGCGCCACTGGATCGACGCGACGCTGGCCGAAGGCGACACCGGTGAGGCCCTGCGCGCACGCATCGGCGCCGCACGTGTCGAGACGCGCGAATGCAACGCGCAGCAGGTTGCAGGTTAGAATTCCGCAGCGGCCCCGCCGCATGCCATGCCGGCATAGCTCAGTTGGTAGAGCAACCGCCTTGTAAGCGGTAGGTCCCCAGTTCGAATCCGGGTGCCGGCACCAGTTCCGACGTCGTTTTCGCGTGCGCCCGCGCCTGCCTGGCGCCTCCCCATGGCCACCCGGCGTCGATGCCATTCCCCGCCACCGCCCGTGCGCGATGGCCGCGCATTCGCTCAGGAGAGGTCATGCTGCAGACGTATTCCCCCGTTTCGATCTTCGGCGTGCCCACCGACGTCGGTGCCGGTCGCCGCGGCGCCTCGATGGGTCCCGAGGGCCTGCGTGTCGCCGGCCTGGTCGAGGCGTTGATCGCGCGGGGCGTCGATGTCGACGACCTGGGGGATCTCAAGGGTCCGAAGAATCCCTGGACCGGACCTCGCGAGGGCTATCGGCATCTCGACGAGGTGGTCGCCTGGAACCGCGCGGTGCTGGAAGCGTCCAGCGCGGAACTCGCGCGCGGGCGTATGCCGATCATGCTCGGTGGTGACCACTGCCTGGCGATCGGCTCGATCGCTGCGGTCGCCAACCACTGCCGCACGACCGGCCGCAAGCTGCGCGTGCTGTGGCTGGACGCGCACACCGACTTCAATACCTCGCAGATCACGCCCTCGGGCAACGTGCACGGCATGCCCGTGGCCTGCCTGTGCGGGATCGGCCCGGATGCGTTGACCGGGCTCGGTGGCGTGTCGCCGTCGATGCAGGTCGCGCAGTTCCGCCAGATCGGCATCCGCTCGGTCGATCCCGACGAGAAGCGCCTGGTCAAGGAACACGGGCTCGATATCTACGACATGCGCTACATCGACGAGGTGGGCATGCGCCGGGTGGTCGAGGAGGCGCTGGATGGGCTCGACGACGAGACCCATCTGCATGTGAGCTTCGACGTCGACGTACTCGACCCCACCATCGCGCCCGGCACGGGGACGCCGGTGCCGGGCGGCATCAACTATCGCGAGGCGCAGCTGGTGATGGAGATGATCGCCGACAGTGGACGACTGGGCTCGCTGGACATCGTCGAGGTCAACACCGCGCTCGACCAGGGCAACACGACGGCGGAACTCGCCGTGGACCTCGTGGAAAGCCTGTTCGGCAAATCCACGCTGATGCGCGACTGAACTCGCGGCCTTCACGCTGTGCGCGCATCATTGAACGCGCGATGCGGACGTCCGGAGAGGTGCACGCGGCTTTCACGGCGCAGGTTCCTATAGTCGCCTCCATGGTTGCGGAAGTCCGCAGCTGTTCGCAACGAAACCGGAATCCTGGAGAATCCCATGAAGCGTTTGACCGCACTGATGCTGCTCGCCATGTTCACCGTTGGCACCCTGTCCGCCTGCAACACCATGAAGGGCGCGGGCCAGGACGTGCAGAAGGTTGGCGAGAAGGTGGAAGAGAGCGCCAACAACACCGGCGGCACCACCACGCGTCCCTGATCCACGCAGTCCATCGCACGAAGAAGGCCGGCATTGCCGGCCTTTTTTTATGCGTGGGGTCCGCGCCTGGTGGAGCGCTCACTCAGCGAGGTGACGACCCGGCTTACGAATTCTCGACCCTGGTTTGATGGCCGCGATGCGAAGGTGGCTTCGCGGTGACGGAACACGCATGCGCCAATGCGTCCGCGCCGCATCCACCCGAAGACAGGAACAATCGCCATGAACAAAGACATCATTGCCGGCAAGTGGACCCAGGTGAAGGGCAAGGCGCAGGCCAAGTGGGGCGACCTGACCGACGACGTGTTCGATGTCGCGGCCGGCGACAGCAAGTATCTCGCGGGCAAGCTGCAGGAAAAGTACGGCTGGGAGCGCGATCGCGCCGAGCAGGAAGTCAAAGACTTCGAGAAGACGCTCGACGGTTGAGGCGTACCCCGGGCGTTGCGGCGCACGGGGCCGAGAAACGAGAACGGACCGGGCTGCCCCGGTCCGTTTGCATGTACGGCGTCGAAAAATCCGCGTGGATCAGGGGTTGGGTACGAAGCCGCCGGGAAACGCTTCGGGGCGAGGCGCTAATGCCCAAGCGCGATGCCGCGGCAGCACGCCACGAGCCACCAGCGCATCGACGCTGTCGTAGCGCAGCGTGGTCACCTGCACCGGATTGCGCGTGGCCCGCTCGAACGCAGTCGACGACACCGGCGACCATTCGCGTGCGCCATGGCCTGTGCCGATGCTCTGGCGCTCGGCGCGCATGTCTGAGGCGCTTGATTCGGCCGCAGCCGCCGAGCGTCCGTGCGCACCGGGCGCAGGCGGCGATGGCGATGCCGGATAGGGCGACCGGGAGACCGCGACGGGCGGCGGCGGTGCGCGCTCGCCGAACACGGCGACGCCGATCATGCCGACATTGTCCGGACGACCGGTACGCGCCGCATAACTGTCGCCGAGCGCAGCGAACTCAAAGCGTGCGACATCCGCGTGCGACTTGCGCCAGCCGGTGATCTCGGTCGTCTGCCAGGGCGCGAGCACGTAGCCGGTCTGCGATGGCGCAGCGGTTTCGCCGCTGATCGCATTGATGCCGTCGACCGACAGCACGACCAGGACGCGCGCGCCGGTCGTATTGGTCAGGCGGATCGCGTACGGCGCGCCGGGGGTCCCGGCGATCCAGGTGTCGCCACGATGCGACACGGGCTGGGCAGTGATGCCGGTGTCGCGGTCGACCACCTCGATGCGGACACGTTCGTGCGCCTTCCAGGCGCGGGCCGCATGGGCGGCGGGCATCGCCAGCAGGCTGCTCAGCAGCAACCAGGCGGCGGCGGATCGGACGGAACGGGATGCGTGCATGGCGGTCTCTCGCGGGTGGTGGGATGACGAACGGCCCCGCGTCGCCAGTGGGGTTAAGGCCGGCCGCACGTCGGCCAGCGGTTAGACTGGCGCCCTGTTTTCCGCAGCCTGTCGCCCATGTCCCAGCGTCCCCAGCGCGTCCTCACCGGCATCACCACGTCCGGCACGCCGCACCTCGGCAACTACGTCGGCGCCGTGCGTCCGGCGATCACCGCCAGCCGCGCGCCGAACACCGAGAGCTTTTATTTCCTCGCCGACCTGCACAGCCTGATCAAGGCCCAGGACCCGGCCCGCACCCAGCGCTCGACGCTGGAGATCGCGGCCACGTGGCTCGCGGCCGGACTGGATCCGTCGAAGGTGTGGTTCTACCGCCAGAGCGATGTGCCGGAGACGACCGAACTGATGTGGCTGCTGACCTGCGTCGCAGGCAAGGGCATCCTCAACCGCGCGCATGCGTACAAGGCGGCGGTCGACAAAAACCGCGCCGACGGCGAGGACGACGATGCCGCGGTGACGGCCGGTCTCTTCATGTACCCGGTGCTGATGGCCGCCGACATCCTGATCTTCAATGCCGACCGGGTGCCGGTGGGTCGCGACCAGATCCAGCACATCGAGATGGCGCGCGATTTCGCCCAGCGCTTCAACCATGTCTACGGCCGTGACTGGTTCACGCTGCCGGAGGCTGCGATCGACGACAACGTGGCGACGTTGCCCGGCCTCGACGGCCGCAAGATGAGCAAGAGCTACGACAACACCATTCCGTTGTTCGTACCGCAGGCGCAGCTGAAGAAACTGGTGTTCTCGATCCTCACCGATTCGAAGATGCCCGGCGAAGCGAAGTCGACCGACGGATCGGCACTGTTCCAGCTCTACCAGGCGTTCGCGACGCCGGACGAGACCGCGGGTTTCGCGACCGCATTCGCCGACGGCATCGGCTGGGGCGACGCCAAGCAGCAGCTGTTCGACGTCGTCGAGCGCGAGATCGCGCCGATGCGCGCACGCTACGAGGATCTGATCGCGAAGCCGGGCGACATCGAGGACATCCTGCGCGATGGCGGCCAGCGTCTGCGCGAGCGCTATGCGATTCCACTGCTGCGCGAACTGCGCGACGCGGTGGGCCTGCGCGATCTGGGCAAGGTGGCGGTCGCGACCGGAGACACGGCGGACGTCGCGCCCGCCGCGCGGCCGCTGGCGGTGTTCAAGCAGTACCGCGAACCGGACGGCAGGTTCTATTTCAAGCTCGTCGATGGCGAACGCGTGCTGCTGCAGAGCCATGCATTCGATGCACCGCGCGATGCGGGCCAGACCATCGCGCGCCTGCGCAATGGCGAACTTGCGCTCGCCGATGCGCCGGCGTCGCCGGGTGAGGGCATTGAAGCCGCCACGGTGCAGGCGGCGCTCGACGCGCTCGCTGCCGCGGATGCCGAGAAGGCCGCCTCGTGAACCCGGCCGTCGCCCAGAATCTGGCGCTGCTGCTGTTCCTGCCGTGGTTCCTGATCCTCGGCGTGCTGTTCTGGGCCTATCCGCGCCAGCCGCGCGGCACGCGGCGCATCGTCTTCGATCTCGTCAGCCTCGCGGCGTCGGCGATCGCGTTCCTGCTGTCGATCCACTGGGCGCACGCGGTGGCCGATCGCGGTCACGGTTCGATGTGGGCGCAGATCCTGGCGACCGCGGTCGGTTACGGGGTGTTTCTCGCGGTGCTGGGCAGCGCATTCGCGCTGCGCACGCGCGTGCTGCGACGTCGTCTCTGAGCGGTTTCGACCCAGGTCGTATCGGGCGTCTACATCGCGCGCCCTAGACTGTCGGTTCTGTCCAACGGGAGACGCGCGATGCAGGATCATGCGATCACGATCATCGACACCGGCTACGTCCGCCCCGGCCTGTGCGCGGCCTATCTCGTCGAATCCGGCGGCCGCGCGGCCCTGATCGACTGCGGGACCGCGACCTGCGCGCAGACCGTGCTCGATGCGATCGACGCGGCCGGCGTCGCGCGCGACGCGATCGACTGGCTGATGGTCACCCACGTGCATCTGGACCACGCCGGTGCGGCGGGTCCGCTGATCCGCGCGTTGCCGAACGCGACGCTCGTCGTGCATCCGCGCGGCGCGCCGCACATGATCGATCCCACGAAACTGATCGCAGGTGCAAAGGCCGTCTACGGCGAGGCGATGTTCGAGCGCGACCACGCGGGCATGCTGCCGGTCGCCGAGGAGCGCGTGGTCATCGCCGAGGACGGGCATGTCGTCGAACTCGCCGGACGCCCGCTGCTGTGCATCGACACGCCCGGCCACGCGCTGCATCACTACAGCGTCTGGGACGCCACGACGCGCAGCTGGTTCGCGGGCGACACGTTCGGACTGTCGTATCGCGAACTCGACACCGCGCACGGCGCGTTCGCGTTGCCGACGACCTCGCCGGTGCAGTTCGATCCCGACCAGATGCATGCCTCGATCAACAGGCTGCTCGCGAAGTCGCCGGTCTCGATCCGCATCGCGCATTACGGCGAGGTCACCGAGTGCACGCGGCTCGCCGCCGATCTGCACGCGCAGATCGACGCGATGGTCGAGATCGCCCGCGATGCGCACGGGCATGCCGACCGCCATGACCGCATCGTCGACGGCCTGACGCGGCTCTATTCCGATCGAGCGCTCGCGCACGGCATCGACGATGCGGAGGCGCGCGTGCAGGCGATCCTAGGCGACGACATTGTCATCAACGCGCAGGGCCTCGGCGTCTGGCTGGACCGGCAGGCGCGCGCCGGCTGAGTCCGCCCCGTCGCACGGAGTGACGCCCGCTCGGCGCCTGGTTCACGCAGAAGATCATGCCTGCGTCCGCACACCGACGCGTGGCGTGCGCCCTCAGGCGTCGCTGCCGCGCCCGGGCCCGACGTGCGTGCGCACCTCGAACAGTTCGGGGAAGAAGGTCAGCTCCAGCGCCTGCTTCAGGAATCCGACGCCGCTCGATCCACCGGTGCCGCGCTTGAAGCCGATGATGCGCATCACCGTGCGCATGTGGCGGAAGCGCCAGAGCTGGAACTGGGTTTCCAGATCCACCAGGTCCTCGCACAGCGCGTATTCCCGCCAGTAGCGGTCGGTGTCCTCGTAGATCGATTCGAACACCGGCACCAGGGTGCCATCGAAGGTATGCGGCTGGCGCCAGTCGCGCTGCAGGTGCCGCGGATCGACCGGATGGCCCCAGCGGGCGAGATAGCACAGGAACTCGTCATAGAGGCCGGGCGCCTCGAGCACGCCCTGCAATGCCGCCTGGCCATCGGGGTCATGCGCGAACACATCCAGCATCGCCGCGTTCTTGTTGCCGAGCAGGAACTCGACCGTGCGGTACTGCAGCGACTGGAAACCGGACGAGGGGCCAAGTACGTCGCGGAATTCCATGTATTCGGCCGGCGTCATCGTCTCCAGCACCGACCACTGCTCGGTCAGCTGCCGCAACACCTGCTTGCAGCGCGCCAGCACCTTTCGGCAGCGCCAGACCTCGTCGCGCCGCAGGTGGCTGATCGCAGCCGACAGCTCGTGGATCATCAGCTTGAGCCACAGCTCCGAGACCTGGTGCTGCACGACGAACAGCATCTCGTCGTGGTGCGGCGGCTGCGACAGTGGCTGCTGCGCGGCCAGCAGCAGGTCTAGGCGCAGGTAGCCGCCGTAGGTGATGCGGCCGGAGAGGTCGCGATGGATGCCGTCTTCGAGAGGGCGCTGGTTGCGTTCGATCGTCATCGGCGCAGATTACCGCAGCGCCGGACGGGCTGACGCGTTGTGACCGGAAGTGCCGATCTGCGTCATGCAATCGACATTGATCAGGGGCACAATCGGGCCCGAGGCGCTGTCGCCGGGAACTCCATGGGGATTCACGCATGACTCGAAACACCCGCCGGCTGCTGTCGGCCTTGTTGCTGTGTGGCGCCGTGGGCGCCGCGCAGGCAGATGTCGTTGTCAGCCAGGCCTATGGCGGCGGCGGCAATAGCGGCGCGCCCTACAACGCGGACTTCATCGAGCTGCTCAACACCGGCGATCTGCCGGTCTCGCTCGGTGGCAAGTCGGTGCAGTACGCCAGCGCCAGCGGCACCGGCAATTTCGGCTCGGGCGCGGGCCAGATCGTGGTCCTGCCGGATGTGGAGATTCCGGCCGGTGGCTACTTCCTCGTCGGCCTGGCCGGCGGCGCGACCGGCGGTCCGCTGCCGACGCCCGATGCCAGCGGCACGATCAACATGTCCGGCACGGCCGGCAAGGTCGTGCTGGCCGATACCACCACCAGCCTGGGCTGCAACGGCGGCAGCACCGCCTGCACGCCGACGCAGCAGGCGCTGATCCTCGATCTGGTCGGGTTCGGCAGCGCGAACTTCTTCGAAGGCGGCGCGCCTGCACCGGCGCCGAGCAACAGCACGTCGATCCTGCGCGCCGGTGACGGCTGCACGGACACCAATGACAACGCCGCCGACTTCGCGACCGGCGCACCGGCGCCGCGCAACGCCGCCAGCATTCCGAACATCTGCAGCGGCGGCAGCACGCTCTATCTGAGCATCACCGACGCCAGCGGCGCCGAGGGTGACAGCGGCGCCACACCGTTCTTCGTGACCGTGTCGCTGAACCAGCCGGCCGGCCCCGAGGGCGTCAGCTTCACCTACACGACCGCCGATGGCACCGCGACCGTCGCCGGCAGCGACTACATCGCGCGCTCCGGCACGATCAGCTTCGCCGAGGGCGAGCGCGAACTGACCCTCAGCGTGGATGTCGTCGGCGATGAGGCCGTCGAGCCCGACGAGATCTTCTACATCAACCTCAGCGAGGTGTCGGGCGCGGAAGTGGCGAAGGCCCAGGCCATCGTCACGATCCTCAACGACGACGTGACCACGCTGCCGATCCACGCGATCCAGGGCAGCGGCGAACGCTCGCCGGTCGACGGCCAGCCGGTCGCGACCACGGGCATCGTCACCGGCCGCAAGAACAACGGCTTTTTCATCCAGACGCCGGATGGCGAGGACGATGGCAATCCGGCGACATCGGAAGGCCTGTTCGTGTTCACCAGCAGCCCGCCTTCGGCCGATGTTGTGGTCGGCAACAACGTGCTGGTGCAGGGCACGGTGACCGAGTACGTGCCGGCCGCCGATCCACTGCAGCTGCCGCTGACCCAGATCACCAACGCCTCGGTGGTCAAGCTGTCGGAGGGCAACCCGCTGCCGGCCGCGATCGCGCTGACCAACGACATGCCCAATGCCACCGGCGGCCTCGGCCAGCTGGAACATCTGGAAGGCATGCGCGTCACCGCGCCCAGCTTCACGGTGGTCGCGCCGACCACGGGCAACACCAACGAAGCGCAGGCGACCGGCAGCAGCAATGGCCGCTTCGCCGTCGTCGTCACCGGCACGGCGCGTCCGTTCCGCGAGCCGGGCATCCAGATTCCGGATCCCGATCCGCTGGGCAGCAGCGCGCCGAACATCCCGCGCTGGGATTACAACCCCGAACTGATCGCGGTCAACAGCGCCACGATCGGTGCACCGACTGCGGATCTCGCGGCCGGTTGCCGCATCACCGACGGGTCGTTGACCGGCCCGCTCGACTACACCTTCCGTCGCTACACGATCTATCCGGAAGGCGCGCTCACCAGTGACTGCACGGGCGCCGGCGAACCGCGTCCATCGATGCTGCCGGGTCCCGACCATGTGACCTTCGCGACCTACAACCTGCAGCGCTTCTTCGACACGGTGAACGATGCCAACAGCGGTCCGACACTGACTGCCGAGGCGCTCGAACGTCGTCTGTCGAAGGCGTCGATCGGCATCCGTGCATATCTGCATACCCCGGACGTCGTCGGTGTCACCGAGGTCGAGAACCTGTCGGTGCTGCAGACGCTCGCCAACCGCATCAACGCCGATGCGATCGCCGCTGCCCAGCCGGATCCGGGCTATGTCGCGTATCTGGAAGAAGGCTTCGACGTGGGCGGCATCGATGTCGGCTTCCTGGTCAAGACCGCGTCGGTCGGCAGCGTCGCCCGCATCGCGGTGGGCGCGGTCGAGCAGGTCGGCACCGAGGAAGTGCTGACCAATCCGAACGGTTCGACCAGCGTGCTCAACGACCGTCCGCCGCTGGTGCTCGACGCAGTGGCGCACTTCGCCGACGGCCGCCGCTATCCGTTCACCGCGATCGTCGTGCACCAGCGTTCGCTGAGCGGCATCGAAGCCGATGCCGCCGGCAGCAACGGCTGGGCCACCGGCGGCCAGCGCGTGCGCGACAAGCGTCAGAAGCAGGCCGAGTACCTGGCGACGTTGATCGACGGCATGCAGCAGGAGGATCCGACGCGCCACGTCGTGGTGCTGGGTGACTTCAACGCCTTCGAGTTCAACGACGGCTACGTTGACGCGATGGGCACGGTCACTGGACTGCCGTCGCCCGATGGCGAAACCGCGGTCGACAACGATGGCGCGGTACTGATTGCGCCGTCGCTGCTCAACATGACCCTGGAAGCGTCCGAGGAGGAGCGCTACTCGTTCGTGTTCGACTACCAGGCGCAGTCGCTCGACCATGTGCTGGTGAACCAGGCGCTGGTCGATTCGCCGATGGTCGTCGGGCTCGACGTCAGCCACGCGCGCATCAATGCCGACTTCCCCGAAGTCGCGCGCAACGATGCGGCCACGCCGACGCGTCTGTCCGATCACGATCCGACGGTTCTGCTGGTGCGTCTGCAGCCGGCGACCGTCGCTGATCTGGGCATCACGGTGGAAGCGGCGAATGCGGAAGTGTTAGCGGGCGACACGCTGGCGTTTACCGCAACGCTGGTCAACGCCGGTCCGGATGCCGCGCATTTCCCGGGTTTCGGTGCGGTGCTCGACGCCGAGCTCGATGACCTGCTGGTCACGCCGCCGGCCGACTGGAGCTGCGATACGCCGGCCGTGGCCGACGGCAGGACCACACTGTCGTGCAGCAGCGAGACGCTGGCGAATGACGGCGAGGCAGTGTTCGCCTTGTCGGCACTCGCGCCCGAGTCGCTGATCGACGAGACCGTGACGCTGACCGTCGCCGCGAGTTCGCAGACGCAGGATCCGAACGCGGCCAACGACAGTGCCGTCGCAGCGGTGTCCATCGTCGAGGATCCGGCGACGGCCGCACAGCCGCTGGTCAACGGCGTGCAGGTTGGCGGCATCGAAGGAGCGGCGGGCGAATCGCGTCTGTTCCGCATCGACGTGCCGGCCGGTGCGCGCAACCTGCGCATCCTCACGGCCGGCGGCACCGGTGACGTCTCGCTGTATGCGAGTCACGACGTGCTGCCGACGGCCGATGCCTGGCAGCTGCGTTCGCAGCGTCCGGGCAACAACGAAACGGTGACGCTCGCGGCGCCGCAGGCGGGCACGTGGTATGTGCGCGTCGTCGGCGAACGCGCCTTCGGCCGTCTGACGGTGCGGGCCAGCTACACGCCCTGATCGTCGACACGGATCGACGGAAAACCCCGGCCACGTGCCGGGGTTTTTCGTTGGAAGGGGGCCGGCCGGCGCGGCGACACGCGAAGCGGGGCTGCTAGGATGCCGGGTCGAATGCCAGCAGGGGAGACCGTCGAATGCGCCAGCCCAGTCCCGAGATCGCCGCGCCGCGCGGTGTCGTCGCCCGTTTCCTCGATGCCGTCGAACGGGTCGGCAACAAGCTGCCAGATCCGGCGGTGCTGTTCCTCGGCCTGATGCTGGTGGTCTGGGTGGTGTCGGCGCTGCTGGCCAACGTCAGCTTCGCCGAGATCGATCCGCGCAGCGGCGATCCGATCCAGATCCGCAACCTGCTGGCAGGCACCAGCTTCACGACCTTCATGGCCGACATGGTCCGGACCTTCGTGACCTTCGCGCCGCTGGGCGTGGTGCTGGTGGCGATGCTGGGCCTGGGCGTCGCCGAGCACACCGGTTTCATCAACGCCGCGCTGCGCGCAGTGCTGTCGGTGACGCCGAAGATGCTGCTCACCCCGATGCTGATCGCGGTGGGCATTTTCAGCCATGTCGCGGTGGATGCCGGCTACGTGCTGGTGATCCCGCTGGGCGCGGTGATCTTCTACGCGGCCGGGCGCCATCCGCTAGCGGGTATCGCCGCGGCGTTCGCCGGCGTGTCGGGCGGCTTCTCGGCGACCTTCATTCCGTCGAGCCTCGACCCGCTGCTCGCCGGCCTGACCCAGGAAGCGGCGAACCTCATCGACCCGTCGGTGATCGTCAATCCGCTCAACAACTACTACTTCACCACCGCGTCGACGGTGCTGATCGTGCTGGTCGGCTGGTTCCTGACCGACCGCGTCATCGAACCGCGCCTGCGCGGCACGCCGGTCGACGGCGACGCCCAGGACATGCCGACGATGGAGGCGCTGACCGCGCCCGAGCGTCGCGGCCTGTGGCTGGCGGTGCTGGCGATGCTGGTGGTGGCCGTTGCCGTTGCAGTCACGGCAATGGCCGCCGGTTCGGCCTGGCGCGCGCCTGCGGATGCGGCGACGGGCGCGGGCGAACTGCTGGTGGCCAATGCGCCGCTGATGCAGTCGATCGTGCCGCTGATCTTCATCCTGTTCGTCGTGCCGGGCATCGTCTACGGCTACGCGTCCGGCGGGGTCAAGAGCCACCGCGACATCATCGCCGGCATGAGCAAGGCGATGAGCGGCATGGGTTACTACATCGTCATGGCGTTCTTCGCCGCGCAGTTCATCTATGCCTTCGGCCAGAGCAACCTCGGCGCACTGCTGGCGATCAAGGGGGCGAACGGCCTGCAGGCGCTGGGCCTGCCGACCGGCGTGACGCTGGTCGGCATCGTGTTCCTGTCGGGCTTCGTCAACCTGCTGGTGGGTTCGGCGTCGGCCAAGTGGGCGCTGATCGGCGCGATCATGGTGCCGATGCTGATGCAGCTGGGCATCTCGCCGGATCTGACCCAGGCCGCGTACCGCGTGGGAGATTCGAGCACCAACATCATCACCCCGCTGTTGCCGTACTTCCCGCTGATCGTGGTGTTCTGCCAGCGCTACGTGAAGTCCAGCGGCATCGGCACGCTGCTGGCGCTGATGCTGCCGTTCTCGATCACGCTGCTGATCGTCTGGTCCGGATTCCTGCTGTCGTTCTGGGCGCTGGGCATTCCGCTCGGTGTCGGCGCGAGCTACGTCTACCCCGCGGGCTGAATACGCGGATGACATCGGCGGGCCGATGCGTTGCGACACGCGTCGGCCTGCAGGGGTGGCAATGGTCACTTTCCATGTGGTCCGGGCGCCGCTAAGTTAGCGCGTCGCCCGGGCCAGGCCCGGGGCACTCGATCAACGTCAGGAGTCGCCCTACGTGTCAATGAATCCGTACGCCGCCGAGGAACAGAAAACCATCCTCGGCCATCCGCGCGGCCTGTTCGTGCTGTTCTTCGCCGAAATGTGGGAGCGGTTCTCCTACTACGGCATGCGCGCGCTGCTGATCTTCTATCTCGTGCAGCACTGGATGTACTCGGATTCCGAGGCGTCGGTGATCTACGGCGCGTACACCGCGCTCGTCTACATCGCACCGGTGGTCGGCGGCTATCTGGCCGACCGCTACCTGGGACAACGCAAGGCCGTAGTCTTCGGCGCGGTGTTGCTCACCTTCGGTCATTTCCTGATGGCATTCGAAGGCGACGGCGGCCAGTCCGCGGCCGAGATCAACATCTTCTGGCTGGCGCTGGCCTTCATCATCGTGGGTTCGGGCTTCCTGAAGGCCAACATCTCGGTGATGGTCGGCCAGCTGTATCCGCGGACCGACATCCGCCGTGACCCCGCGTACACAATCTTCTACATGGGCATCAATCTCGGCGCGGCGCTGGGTGCATTGATTGCCGGTTACCTCGGCCAGACCCACGGCTGGGCCTACGGCTTCGGTGCTGCGGGCGTCGGCATGCTGCTGGGCCTGATCGTGTTCGTGCTCGGCAAGCCGCTGCTGATGGGTCGTGGCGAATCGAAGGTGCCGGAGCGTCTGGCGGCGCCGGTCATGGGCATCCGCTTCGAGTGGCTGCTCTATGTCTCCGGCGTACTCGCCGTCGGCGTGGTCTGGTTTCTGATCCAGTACCAGAAGCTCGTCGGTGGCCTGCTGATGGGCACCGGTGCGCTGCTGATGGGCTTTGTGCTGTACACGGCCGTGTTCAAGCTCGAGCGTGAGGCGCGCAACCGGATTTTCGCCGCGCTGATCCTGATTGTCGGCTCGATCCTGTTCTGGGCACTGTTCGAACAGGCAGGCGCGTCGCTGAATCTGTTCACCGACCGCTCGGTGGATCGTCAGATCTTCGGTTGGGAAGTGCCAGCATCGATGTTCCAGTCGTTGAACTCGATCTACATCATCCTGCTTGCACCGATATTCGCGATGGCCTGGCTGTGGCTGGGGCGCCGCGGCTGGGAGCCGTCGACGCCGATGAAGTTCGCGCTCGCCGTGATCCAGGTGGGCTTGGGCTTTCTGGTCCTGGTCTGGGGTGCCAACAGCGTGGGTCCGGGCGAAATGACGCCGGTGCTCTTCATCTTCCTGATCTATCTGATCCACACGACGGGTGAGCTGTGCCTGTCGCCGGTCGGCCTGTCGGCGATGAACCGTCTGGCGCCCGCGCACATGGCCAGCCTGATCATGGGCACCTGGTTCTTCGCATCGGCGACCGGCAACTTCGCTGCAGGTCTGATTTCGGCCGCTACTGGCGGCGAAGGCGCTGGTCCGGGACGCGTGCTCGAGGTCTATTCGAACGTGGGTTGGCTGGCGGTCGGTGTCGGCATCCTGATGATGCTGGTGTCGCCTCTGATCCGCCGCCTGATGCATCTCGACACGCTGAAGGACGACGAGCCCTCGCTCGCCGGCCAGGACGTGATCGGCGAACCGATTGCTGCCGGGACCCGGCTTGACGAGGAACGCCGTCCATAACCGGACGGATCTTCCGACACGAAAACAGCGCCCTCGGGCGCTGTTTTTTTTTATGGAGTCGCTGACGCAAACGTGCCGCGCAGCGTCAATCCTTCAGCGGCGCCTCGAGCTTGGCCATCATCGCGGCGAAGGTCGCGCGCTCGGCTTCGTCCAGCGGCGCCAGCACGTTGCGCTGGTATTCGAGCGCCAGCGGCACGATGACATCGTAGACCGCGTGGCCGGCTTCGCTGAGTTCGAGCACCGATCGGCGACGGTCACTGTCGTGCATCTCGCGTTCGATCAGCGCGCGTTCGAGCAGGCGCGCGACTGCGCGACTCACTGCCACCTTGTCCATCGCCGTGCGCTCGGCTACGCCATTCGCCGACAGGCCCGGATAGCGTCCCAGCACTGCGATCACCCGCCACTCGGTCACGCTGATCCCGAACCGCTCGCTGTAGATGTCGGCCAGGCCGCGGCTGATGCGGTTGGTCAGCACGCTCAGCCGGTACGGCAGAAACTGCTCGAGATCGAGGCGCCGGTGACCGTGGCCTGCGTGGGCGTCGTCGGGATCATTCGGAGCAGCAGGGGGAGCCGCGGCGTGGGTCATGGTGCGATGCGCCTTGCAATTAGGTTGCATTCGTAACTATAAAGGACGATCTGAAACCGCCCGTTCCCGGCCGGCCCCATCGCCACGGAGTATCCCATGAGCGCTCACGCACACACCGCCCCCAATCTCGGCATGGAAGTGACCACGTTCGAGAACCCGATGGGCATCGACGGCTTCGAGTTCGTCGAGTTCGCCGCGCCTGCGGGCCAGGCGGATTTCATGCACGCCTATTTCCGCAACATGGGCTTCACCGCGGTGCTCAAGCACCGGTCGCGGGCGATCACCGTGTACCGGCAGGGTGGCGTGAACTTCCTGCTCAACGAAGACCCGGATTCCTTCGCCGCCGAGTTCGCCAAAGCGCACGGACCGTCGGCGTGTGGCTTCGCGATCCGTTTCAAACAGCCGGCGAACGAGGTCTACGGCAAGGTGCTCGAGAACGGCGGCGAAGCGATCGGTGCGCGCGAATCGAGCAAGGCCGTCGACGCACCGGTGGTCAAGGGCATCGGCGATTGCATGCTGTATCTGGTCGACCGCTATGGCGCGTCGGGTTCGATGTATGACGACTACGTCGCGATCGACGGCGCCGACCAGCACCCGACCGGGTTCGGTCTGACCTTCATCGACCATCTCACGCACAACCTCTACTTCGGCAACATGCAGAAGTGGTCGGACTACTACGAGAAGCTGTTCAACTTCCGCGAGATCCGCTACTTCGACATCAAGGGCGCCAAAACCGGCCTGAAGTCGAAGGCGATGACCGCGCCGGACGGCGTGGTGCGCATTCCGCTCAACGAGTCGAACGATCCGAAGTCGCAGATCAACGAGTACCTCGATGCGTACAAGGGCGAGGGCATCCAGCACATCGCCTGTTTCACCGACGACATCTACGCGACGATCGAACGGATGCGCGAGAAGGGCATCTCCTTCCTCGATACGCCGGAAACCTACTTCGATGTCATCGACCAGCGTATCCCCGAGCATGGCGAGGACGTCGAGCGCCTGCGCCGCAACAAGATCCTGATCGACGCCGATCCCGAGACCAAGCAGCGCAAGCTGCTGCAGATCTTCACCACCAACGCGTTCGGTCCGATCTTCTTCGAGATCATCCAGCGCAAGGGCAACGAGGGCTTCGGCGAAGGCAACTTCCAGGCGCTGTTCGAGAGCATCGAACGCGACCAGATGAAGCGCGGCGTGCTCTGACACATCGATGCAGCGTCGCATTCCGCGCCCGTGAGGCGCGGGGCGACGCAGGCGGCAGGGCTGCAGCCGTGGTGCCTGCACACGCGGGCAGGCGCGGCACAACATTTTCCCGGGTGAAGTGATGAACGCATCGACCGACGACACCGTCATTCCGTTGCCGCGCAACGGCGCGCACGCGCCCGCGCCGCGTGAGTACATGTCCGGTTTCGGCAACGAATTCGCGACCGAGGCCGAGCCCGGCACCTTGCCTATCGGCCGCAACTCGCCGCAGCGGGTCGCGCATGGCCTGTATGCAGAGCAGCTGTCGGGCACCGCGTTCACCGCGCCACGCGGCGAGAACCGACGCAGCTGGCTGTACCGCATCCGCCCGGCGGCGATGCACGGCACGTTCTCGCCGTTCCAGCAGCCGCGCTTCCACGACGGATTCGATCGCGGCCCGGTGCCGCCGGACCAGATGCGCTGGAGCCCGTTGCCGATCCCGGAGACGCCGGTCGATTTCGTCGATGGTCTGTTCTCGATGGCCGGCACCGGTGGTCCCGGCGCGCATGAGGGCGTGGGCATCCACGTCTATGCGGCGAACGCGTCGATGACCGATCGCTTTTTCTACAGCGCCGACGGCGAGCTGCTGCTCGTGCCGCAGCAGGGACGCCTGGTGCTGGCGACCGAGTTCGGCGTGCTCGACGTCGAGCCGCAGGAGATCGCAGTGATCCCACGCGGTGTGCGCTTCCGCGTCGAACTGCCCGATGGCCCGAGCCGCGGCTACGTCTGCGAGAACCAGGGCCTTGCGATGCGCCTGCCTGATCTCGGCCCGATCGGCGCGAACGGGCTCGCCAATCCGCGCGATTTCCTCGCGCCCGTGGCCGCGTACGAAGACATCGAAGGCGATTTCACCCTGATCGCCAAGTTCCAGGGCCACCTGTGGCAGGCGCCGATCGATCACTCGCCACTCGATGTCGTCGGTTGGCACGGCAATTACGCGCCGTACAAATACGACCTGCGCCGCTTCAATGCGATCGGCTCGATCAGCTTCGACCATCCCGATCCGAGCATCTTCACCGTGCTCACCTCGCCCAGCGACACGCCCGGCACCGCGAACATGGATTTCGCGATCTTCCCGCCGCGCTGGCTGGTCGCGCAGGACACGTTCCGCCCACCGTGGTTCCACCGCAACGTCGCCAGCGAGTTCATGGGCCTGGTGCACGGCCAGTACGACGCCAAGGCCGACGGTTTCTCGCCCGGCGCGTGCTCGCTGCACAACTGCATGAGTGGACACGGTCCGGACGCGGCGACGTTCGAGAAGGCCAGCGCGGCCGATCTGTCGAAGCCGGACGTCATCAGCGGCACGATGGCCTTCATGTTCGAGACGCGCGCAGTGATCCGGCCGACGCGGCAGGCGCTGGATGCCGTGCACCGCCAGGGCGATTACCAGGATTGCTGGGCGGGGTTGCAGCGCAACTTCGTACCGCCGCGCGGCTGAGCGATGCGCGGTGGCGTCAGGCCACCGCGCCGTCTGCGCTTTCGAGCGAGAGTGCGGCCAGCGCCGGCAGGTGCGGCTCCGGTAGGACCTCGGCCACGCGTTCGCGCACGCGTGATGCGTATCCGGCCTTGGTGAAGGCTGGCAAGCCAGCAATCGCATCGAGGATGGCGGCAACGGTCGCAGCCTCGTCTGCGCTGCCGACCAGGCGCGCGCGCAATTCAACCGCGGCCGGCGCGCGCTGGAGCTCCAGCATGCTTTGCACGTAGATGCGCGCCGCGCTCAGCGACCGGCGGCGTGCTGTGACGTGTTGCAAGGGCGGCGCGCCATGGACGACGCCAGCAGGCGCGGGTGCAGGCGAGGCGCCGGCCGCATCGACTGCTTCGAGATAGCCCAGCACCTGCAACTGCAACAGCAACGCGGGCGTATCCGGCCCGAGCATCCGCGTGAGTTCGGGCGTCGTGCGCTGCCCGTCGCAGAGGATCAGCGCGCGGCGCTGCCGCAGGTCGAGCGGCGCGCCATGGGTGGCCAGCGCGCAATGTGCGAGTTCGGTCTTGCGGGCAGGCACGGACAGCGGCTTCCAGCGGCAGGCGTGCAGCATGGAAAGTCACGATGAAACGTCCGTGACAGGGACGGCCGCCCACCTCGATCCCCGGGCCACATCCTGTTCACGGGCGCGCGCTAGTCTCGCCCGGTCACTGTCCAGGAGCTTTCGCATGCATTTCCATCGCGCCTTGCCGGCCATCGCCGTGCTGTCCCTCGCGCTCGCCGCCTGCCAGGGCGAAACGCCGCCTGCCGAGCCTGTTGCCCCGGCGTCCGCGCCGGCCGATCCCGCAGCGCCTGCTCCCGTCGGCGACCAGCCCGACGCGCACGTGCCGCCGGCCACTGCGATGGGCACGAATGTGCCCGAGGTTGTTGACGGCGTGGTGACCTTCCAGGGTTTCGGCCCCGCTGTTTTCGGCAGCGACGCCGAGCAGGTCCGCATGGCCTGGGGCAACGATCTCGGCGACGCCTCGCCCTCCGAACCGGGCGGCTGCTATTACCTGACACCGCCGCCGGTGGGCACCACGCGCTACGACATCGGCTTCATGATCGAGGGCGACCGCTTCTCGCGTATCGATGTCGGCAACGACGGCTATACCGCGCCAGGCGGTGGCAAGGTCGGCATGGCGCGTGCGGAAATCGAGCGGGTGTATGCAGGCCGGGTCGAGGCATCCCCGCACAAGTACGTCGAAGGTGCGCACACGCTGCGCGTGACCGATACCGGCGGCGGCACATCCGCGCTGGTGTTCGAGACCGATGCAGGCGGCACGGTGACCGGCTGGCGCGTCGGCGTGCCGCCGCAGGTCGATTACGTCGAACGTTGTGGTTGAAGCCTGACGCCGGGTCGCGCGTGTCGCGGCCCGGTTTCAGTTGCGGTCGGACGGTGCCGGATCCTCGCGATCGACCATGCGCTCGTCCGCATCCGGTGTGCGCTCGGGATGTGGCGGGCGCTCGTCCATCAGCGACAGCGCTGCGCGCGACATGAGATGTGCACTGATCGGTGCGGTCAGGAACAGGAATACGGTGATCAGCAGCTCGCGTGGATGCACGCCGCTGCCGTTGACCCAGTGGTAGATGATCGACGCGAACAGGATGCAGCCCACGCCCAGCGTGCTGGCTTTCGCCGGTCCGTGCAGGCGACGGAAGAAGTCCGACAGCTTCACCATCGCCACGCCGCCGAGCAGGGTGAAGAAACAGCCGATCACCAGCAGGGTCACGACGACGATCTCGAAGAGGGTGCTCATTCGACGATATCCCTCCGGATGACGTACTTGCTCAGCACCACGGTGCCGACGAAGCCGAGCATCGCGATGATCAGCGCCGCCTCGAAGTACACCTCGGTGTCGAGCAGCATGCCGAACAGGATGAGCTGCGCGATCGCGCTGATGTACAGCGTGTCCAGCGCGAGGATGCGGTCGGGTGCGGTGGGGCCGCGCAACAGGCGCCACAGCGCAAAGATCATGGCGAGGCCGACCAGATGCATGCCGGCGACGATGACGATGTCGATCATGGAAAGATCTCCCTCAGCGGCGCTTCGTACCGGGTCTTGATCTGCATCACCAGCGCGTCGGGATCGTCGACGCTCAGGCAATGCAGCAGCAGGTACCGCCGGTCTTCGGACAGCTCGGCCGACACGGTGCCGGGCGTCAGCGTGCAGACGCTGGCGAGCGCGGAAATGCCGTGGATGTTGGTCAGGTCCAGCGGCACCCAGACGAACTGCGATTTGAGTCGCGATTCGGGCCCCAGCACCTGGCGGGCGACCGTGACGTTGGCGACCACGATGTCGCGCAGCACGACGCCCATCAGGCGCAGGCCCCCGCGCAGCCGGCCCAGGCGCGCGAACTCGCGTTCCAGGCGCGCGGCCAGCAGCGGCATCAACCAGGCCAGCAGCAGCGCGAGGATCACGTTGCCCGCGCTCACGTCCTGGGCCATCAGCAGCCAGAACGCGAAGACCGTCAGGCTCTGCGGGATCGAAGGCAGCATGCGACGCTTCATCGTGCGGGCTCCCGGATCAGCGGCGCGGTGTCACGCAACACCTGGATGTAGGTGTCCACGTCCAGCACCTGCGCGGCCGCGGCGTCGGTGTAGCGCAGCACCGGGCCGGCGAACAGCGTCATCGCCACGCCGTACCCCAACAGGATCACCGTGGCGGCGATTTCCGAGCGCCGCAATGGCGGGCCGGGCGTGGTGTCGGGCGCGGGATCGACCCGCCAGAACAGCCGCGTGCCGCTGCGCGACAGGCCGATGATCGTCATCAGGCTGCTGCCCAGGATCACGGTCCAGATCCAGCCCATCTGGGCCTCGGGCACCGAGTTGAGCAGCTGCAGCTTGCCGATGAAGCCCGACAGCGGCGGCAGGCCTGCGATCGATACCGCGGCGATCAGGAACAGCGCTGCCGGCAGCGTCTTGTTCGGCATCGAGGCGATCGGCATCAGATAGTCGCCGTTGCTGCCGCGATGGCGCTGGATGATGTCGGCCAGCAGGAACAACGCGGCGCTGACAAACACGCTGTGCGCCAGGTAATAGAGACCTGCCGAGATCGCACCGGCATTGCCCAGCGAGAACGCCACGAACAGCGTGCCGGCCGACAGCAGCACCAGATAAGCCACGCCGATGCGCAGCCGCGGTGCGCCGATGACGCCGAGCGCGGCGAGGACGACCGTCGCCGCGCCGGCGGGCAGCAGCCAGTCCCAGGCGATGTTCGCCAGAGGCCCCGCGGCCTCGCCGAACATCAGCGTGTAGACGCGCAGGATCGCGTACAGACCGACCTTGGTCATCACCGTGAACAGCGCCGCGACCGCGGCGGGCGCGCGCGCATAGGCCTCGGGCAGCCACAGGTACAGCGGCAGCAGCGCAGCCTTGGCGCAGAACACCAGCAGCAGGAGCCCGGCGCCGGCGTGGATCAGCATCGTCCGCTCCGGCGGCGCGACTGCGATGCGTGCCGCCATCTCGGTCATGTTGAGCGTGCCGAGCATGCCGTAGAGCAGGCCGAGTGCGAGCAGGAACACCACCGAAGCCGCGATGTTGAACACCACGTAATGCATGCCGGCCTTGATCCGTGCACCACGCGCGCCGCTGAGCAGCAGGCCGTAGGACGCGATCAGCATCACTTCGAAGAACACGAACAGGTTGAACAGGTCGCCGGTCAGGAACGCGCCGTTGAGACCGGCCAGCTGCATCTGGAACAGGGCATGGAAATGCAGCGCACGCTTGTCCCAGCCCGCGCACGCGTACAGCAGACAGGGAATCGCCAGCAGCGTGGTGGTGAGCACCATCAGCGTCGACAGGCGGTCGGCCACCAGCGTGATGCCGAGGCGCGCCGGCCAGTCGCCGAGCAGGTAGACGAGCATGTCCTCGCGTTGCACCTGCACCAGCAGCGCGACATTGACCGCCAGCAGCGCGAGCATGCCGATCCACGCCCAGGTCCGCAGCACCGAGGTGCGATGGCGGCGCTCGAGCAGCAGGAGCAACGCGCCGGTGACAATGGGCACCAGGACGGGAAGCACGGGCAGATGGTTCATCGCGCGCCTCCCTGCTGCTGCTCGTCGGGTTCCTCACCGTCGACGTGGTCGGTGTGCAGGTCTGCGTGCTCGCGCATCGCCACCACGACCGCGACCGCGGTCATCGCGAACGCGATCACGATGGCGGTCAGCACCAGCGCCTGGGGCAGCGGGTCGGCGTAGTTGGCGAGCGTATGCTCGACGCCGTCGCGCAGCACCGGCGGCTTGCCGACGACCGGTCGGCCGGCGGCAAAGATCATCAGGTTGGTCGCATACGACAGCAGGGTCAGGCCGAGGATCACATCGAAGGTGCGTGCACGCAGCATCAGGTACAGACCCGACGCGGCCAGCACGCCGATGGCGGTGGCGATTGCGAATTCCATCAGTGCACCTCCTGCTGGGCCTGGCGATGTTTGACCGTACCCAGCGTGGCGAGCATCAGCAGCGTGCCGGAGAACACCACGAAATAGACGCCGGTATCGAAGACCAGCGCGCTGGCCAGCGGCAGCATGCCGATCAGCGGCAGTTCCAGATCGAGGTGGCCACTGGTCATGTACGGCAACCCGAACCACCACGAGCCCACGCCGCCCAGCACTGCCAGCAGCAGGCCGATCGCGATGCCGCGCAGGTAGTCGAAGCCGAACGTGGCCTCGACCACGCGCGCGCCCTGCAGCACGTACATCACCAGCACCGGCACCGCGAACACCAGGCCGGCGATGAAGCCGCCGCCCGGCGCGTTGTGACCGCGCAGGAACAGGTAGATCGAGACCGTCAGTGCCAGCGGGAACAGCAACTGGGTCAGGTCGGTGGCGATCGGCAGGTGCACGGGCGGGCCGGGCATGATCTCGTCCGGCTCCAGGCGCGACCAGCGCAGCAGGGCATGCACCACCAGCGCAGCGACGCCGAACACGGCGATCTCGCCGAAGGTATCGAAGCCGCGGAAGTCGACCAGGGTCACGTTGACCACGTTGCGGCCGTAGGCTTCGGGCAGCGCACGCACCAGCAGCTCGCTGGAGATCGTGTCGGCCGGCGACATCATCATCGCGTAGGCCAGCACCGCCAGGCCGCCGCCGGCGACGACCGCGAGCGCGAGATCACGCGCCCGGCGCAGCGGCCGATGCGAGACCTTGGACTGCTTGGGCAGATAGTTCAGCGCCATCATCATCAGCGCGATGGTCACCATCTCGACCAGCAGCTGGGTCAGCGCCAGATCCGGCGCCGAGAGATAGACGAACACCAGGCTGACCGCCAAACCGACCGCGCCGATGACGACCAGTGCGGTCAGGCGCTTGGCGTGGACGACCACGGTGCCGACGGTCGCGGCGATCAACAGTCCCCACAGCACCCAGCCGATCACCGGCAGCGGTTGCGGCGCGCCCAGACCCATCAGCAGGGGCAGGGTGCGGCCCAGCATCGGGACGCCGGCCAGCACCACGCCGACCGCGATCATCAGGAACAGGCTGCGCTGCAGGCTGCCGTTGGCGACGCGCGCGGTGAACCGGCGGGCCAGCGCGAACAACGCCTCGACGTTGACATGGAAGGCGTTGCGCCCGATCGAGCGGGTGACCACCGCGTGGAAATCCAGCAGCCGGCGCAGGCCGAAGTACAGCGCCACGCCGAGCACCAGGCTGGCGATGCTCATCATCAGCGGCAGGTTGAAGCCGTGCCAGACCGACAGGCTGAATTCCGGCGCGGCATCGCCCAGCGTGCCGCGGACCATCGTGTGCAGCAGCGGGCCGATGGTCAGCGCCGGGATCATGCCGACGATCACGCACAGGATCGCCAGTACGCCGACCGGAATGCGCATCCAGCGCGGCGGCTCGTGCGGCACCACGTCGAGCGCGCGCGGGCCGTTGCCGAAGAAGGTGTCGTGCACGAAGCGCAGGCTGTAGGCGATGCCGAAGATGCCCGCCAGCAGCGCGGCGATGCTGAGGATCACCCGCATCGTGCCGTGGCCACCGATCTCCAGTGCTTCGGCAAAGAACATTTCCTTCGACAGGAAGCCGTTGAGCAGCGGGATGCCGGCCATCGCCAGCGACGCGACGATTGCCAGCGCGCTGGTCATCGGCATGTAGCGTCTGAGATTGCCCAGCCGCCGCATGTCGCGCGTCCCGCACTCGTGGTCGATGATGCCGGCGGCCATGAACAGCGAGGCCTTGAACGTCGCGTGGTTGAGGATGTGGAACAGACCCGCGACCACCGCCATCTCGGTCGAGATGCCGAACAGCAGCGTGATCAGGCCGAGGTGGGAGATCGTCGAGTACGCCAGCAGGCCCTTGAGGTCGTGCTGGAAGATCGCGAACCAGGCGCCGACCAGCAGGGTCGTCGCGCCGACGCTGGTGACCACGTAGAAGAAGAGATCCGTGCCGGCGAGCGCCGGATGCAGGCGCGCCAGCAGGAACACGCCGGCCTTCACCATCGTCGCCGAGTGCAGATAGGCTGACACCGGCGTCGGCGCGGCCATCGCGTGCGGCAGCCAGAAGTGGAACGGGAACTGCGCGCTCTTGGTGAAGATGCCGAGCAGCACCAGCGCCAGCGCCCACGGATACAGATGGCTGGCGCGGATCAGGTCGCCGGAGGCCAGCACCACGTCGAGGTCGTAGCTGCCGACGATGCGGCCGATCAGCAGCACGCCGCCGAGCAGCGCCAGGCCGCCCATGCCGGTGATCGTCAGCGCCATGCGCGCGCCCTGGCGGGCGTCCTGGCGATGCGACCAGAAGCCGATCAGCAGGAACGAGCTGATCGAAGTCAGCTCCCAGAAGATCGCGAGCAGCAACAGGTTGCCGGCAGTGACCATGCCGACCATCGCGCCCATGAAGAGCATCAGATAGGTGAAGAACCGCCGCGGGCTGTCCTTCGCCGACAGGTAGTAGTGGCCGTACAGCACCACCAGGCCGCCGATTCCGAGCACCAGCAGGCCGAACGTCCAGGCCAGTCCGTCGATACGCAGGCTGAAATCGAGCCCGGCCTCGGGAATCCAGGCATAACTCGCCCGCGCGATTTCGCCGTCGAAGACGCTGCCTGCCAGCAGCGCGAGGATGCCCAGTCCGAGCAGGGGGGCCAGGCCGGCGAGCACGGCAATGCTGCGACGGGAGGCATTGCGCGACAGCGCAATGACCAGCGCCAGCACGAAGGGCAGGGCCAATAGAAGTTCGAGCATCGGGCTCCTTGTGGAGGCAGGTCGGCCAGTCGGCCGGCGGGTCACGCAAGGGCCGAACAGTCTAACCGATGCCTGTCGACGGCGGGTGGTCGCGGCCCGATATGCTATGTCCCATGACGTCGACGCCTGCCGTTCCGCCCGCCCGCCCGCGTCATGCACTGGTCTTCGGTGCCAGCGGCGCGATCGGTGCCGCCCTGCTGGCGCGGCTGCTCAATGCGGGCTGGTCGGTCGACGCGCTCTCGCGCGTCGACCGCGCCGATGTCGGGCGACTGCGGTGGCATACGGGCGCATTCGATGCGATGCCGGGCACCCTGCCGGCCCGGGTCGACGCGATCTTCAGTTGCGGGCCGCTGGACCGGTTTTCGCTGTGGTACGCCGGGTCCGCGATCGCGTGCCCGCGCATCGTCGCGTTCGGGTCGACCAGCGACGCGACCAAGCAGTCGGCCCGGGACCCGGCCGAACGTGAGCTGGCCACGCGCCTGCGCACGTCGGGCGAGCGTGTGTTCGCGGCGGCCGGCGCGCGTGGCGCGACGGCGACCCTGCTTCGGCCGACGCTGGTCTACGGCAGCGGGCGCGATCGCAACCTCAGCCTGATCGTCGCGCTGGCGCGTCGCGCCGGCGTGTTCGTGCTGCCCATGGATGCGCGCGGCAGACGCCAGCCGGTGCATGTCGACGATCTCGCCGCGGCGGCGCAGGCCGCGCTCGACGCGCCCGCCGCGCACGGGCATGCCTTCGCATTGCCGGGCGGCGAGACCCTCGACTACCGCACGATGGTCGCCCGCACGCTGACCTGTCTGCGGCCCGCGCCGCGCCTGCTGGTGGTGCCGGGCGCGCTGTTCGATGCGGCGCTGTGGGCGGCGCATCGCGCCGGCCGCCTGCAGGGTCTGCCATCCGGCGCGGTGGCGCGCATGCGCGAGGATCTGGTGTTCGACGCCGCACCTGCACGCGAGGCGTTCGGCTATGCGCCGCGGGCGTTCCGCCCAGATCCCGCGATGTTCGGCGTCGCCTGACGCGCGCGTTCGCGCGCGGATCGGATTACGGTCCCGCCATCGGCTCCTCGACCAGCTTGCGCGATTTCTGCAGGGCGCGCAGCGCGATCACCAGCACGCCGCCGAGGACCATCGCGCCGCCGATCCACAGGCGTGGGCCCGGCCGGTCGCCCCAGAACGCGACGCCCAGCCCGATCGCCAGCACCGGCACCAGCAGCAGCCACGGCGTGACCATCGCGACCGGATAGCGCTGCATCAGCACGTAGTACAGGCCGTGGCCGAGCAGCGAGGACACGAACGCCGCATAGGCCGCGCCGCCCCAGCCGGCCCAACCGGCGTTGCCCAGTTGCGCGAGACCGCCAGGTTCGAACAGCAGGCTGATCGCCAGCAACGGCAGCACGCTGATTACCGCGGTCCAGCCCTGCATGTTCCACACGTCGACCTTGCGCAGCGGTTTCATCAACACCGTGCCGATCGCCAGCATCGCTGCCGACGCCAGCATCGTCAGCAGCGCGGTCGGGTTGGCCAGCACCACCGGATCGAAGCCCAGTACCAGCACGCCGCAGAAGCTCACGCCGATCGCCAGGCCCGTGCGCCAGGCGAAGCGCTCACCCAGCACCAGCCAGGCGAGCAGCGCCGTCATCGGGATGTAGCTCTGCATGACGATGGCCGGCGACGACAGGTCGCTCGACAGCCGCAGCGCGAGGAAGCTCAGGCCGAAATGCAGCACGCCGATGCACAGGCACACCGCGATCAGCCGCGGCCATTGCCCCGGGGCTGGTGGCCGCAGCAGCCACACCAGCGGCAGCGCCAGCATCGCGAAGCGCACGGCGGTAAACAGGAATGGCGGAATCTCGCGCAGCGCATTGGCCGAGACGAGGAAGTTCAGCGCCCAGGCGATGCAGACGAGGAGAACGAGAACGAGATCGCGGGGCGACACGGCGGGCACCGGAGACGGGCGCGCAAGCATCTCACGTCACCGGCGCTGCTTCCCGCGCAGCCGGGGAAGGTCGACGCTCAGTAACGCCAGCCGAGCCTGCGATACAGCTTCGCCAGTACCCAGGCCGGACCGATCAGCAGATACGTCAGATCCGTCAGGAAGCTCGGTTTCTGGCCTTCGACCTTGTGGCCGACGAACTGTGCGATCCAGGCCACGACGAACACCGCGATGGCGGCCGTCAGCAGTCCGCGCGTGCCCAGCGCCTGATGCAGCGCCCAGGTCAACGCCGCCAGCAGCAGGAACACCGCGAACATGCCGAATCCCAGTCGCGGCGACGCGCGCTGGTAGAACCGCCACGCGGCGAACATCGCCAGCGCCGCCCAGATGCCGGGCTTGAAGATCGTGCCGCCGGGAATGCACCACAACAACGCGATCACGCTCCACAGGATCGCCGGAACGGCGAACACGTGGATCCACTGGTTGGTGTCGTTTCGATGGTCGGCCGAATAGCTGGCGAACCAGCGGTCGATCGGACGCGTCTGCGCGTCGTCGTGTGTGGCGTTCATCCGCCCTCCCCGGGTCGATTCGTGTCGACGTTCGAGAATACCGGCAATCCGGCGCGCGGGACGCAGCCTTCAGTCGATCGAGATGTCGGCCAGCTTCTGCAGCGCTTCGGCGTAGCGCGCGCGGGTGCGTTCGATGACTTCGGCCGGCAACTTGGGGCCGGGCGCGGTCTTGTCCCAGTCCGTGGTTTCCAGATAGTCGCGGACGATCTGCTTGTCGTAGCTCGGAGGGCTGGTGCCCACTTCATACGCATCGGCCGGCCAGTAGCGCGACGAATCCGGGGTCAGCACCTCGTCCATGACATAGAGACGGCCGTCGGCATCAGTACCGAACTCGAATTTGGTGTCGGCGAGGATGATGCCGCGCTCGGCGGCATAGGCGGCCGCGAACGTGTACAGGCGTAGCGTGGCTTCGCGCACCTGCTCGGCGAGGTCGGCGCCGATGAGGCGGACCATCGTGTCGAAATCGATGTTCTCGTCATGGTCGCCGACGGCGGCCTTGGTCGACGGGGTGAAGATCGGCTGGGGCAGGCGCTCGGCCTGGCGCAGGCCGTCGGGCAGGGCGATGCCGCTGACGCGCCCGGTGCGCTGGTAATCCTTCCAGCCGCTGCCGATCAGATAGCCACGCGCGATCGCCTCGACCGGCACCGGCTTGAGCTTCTTCGTCACCACCGCGCGCTTCGCATACAGCGCCGGGTCGACGCCCTCGGGCAGCACGCTGTCGACATCGATGCCGGTCAGGTGGTTGGGCATCAGCGCCGCGGTCTGTTCGAACCAGAAATTGCTGATCTGGCAGAGCATCTCGCCCTTGCCGGGAATCGGATCCGGCAGCACCACGTCGAATGCGCTCAGGCGGTCGGTCGCGACGATCAGCAGGCGCTCGTCGCCGAGTTCGAACACGTCGCGGACCTTGCCGCGGTGACGCAGGTGAAGGCCGGGGAGGTTCGCTTCGAGCAGGGTCGTCGACACGGTTGACATTCCGGGTGGATCGCAAGCGGCCGGCAAGTGTAGTGCGAACCGCAGCGCCTTGCAGTGAGCCGCAACCGCTGGCATCACGGTGGCCGGCTACACTGTCGGCCATGCAACGCTGGTACGGAAAACTGCTGGGCTTCATCGCCGGATGGCTGCTGCTGCGCCACCCGGCCGGCGGCGTGATCGGCGCCGTCATCGGCCATGCTTTCGATGCCGGCTGGCTCGCGCCGCGTCGCTACAAGGATCACCAGGTGTTCGGTCTGGGTCCGGACGCGAGCCGCGAAGAGATCGACCAGGCCTATCGCAAACTGATTTCCCAGTACCACCCCGATCGCGTCGCAGGCGCAGCGCCGGAACTGCGCGCCCAGGCCGAAGCGCGCGCCGCCGAACTCAATGCCGCCTACGACCGCCTGCGTCGCGGCCGCGACGGCCGCAAGACGCGCCGCTGACGCGTCGCGCGTCTTCTCCGTCCGCAGCTTCGCGCGAGCCGACCGATCGCAGGATGGGTAGAGCGTAGCTGACCCATCGTTGCCATCCCGCCGCCCGCGACAGCAGTTCGCGGAGTAATGCTGCGCGCGCGCAGCGTGGGGTTCCGGGCGGACGACAGAACACACGGCATGGCATGCCTCATCCAGTCGCACGCGCAGTCCGTGGTGCGCAGAAGCGATGGGCTTCGCTGTGCTCCATCCGCTACAGACGCAAAAAAAAGAAGCCGGCTTGCGCCGGCTCCCTCATGACTCGGTGACGCTGTCGCGATGGATCAGAAGCGCCAGTTGACCGTGGCGCGCGCGGCGCCGTAGTCGAAGTCCTTGTCGCTGCGGCGCATGTCGGTGCCGGCCGGGTTGACGATCAGGAAGGGGTTGCTCGCAGGCGCGGTGCCCGGACCCGTGCGCACGCGCTGGTCGTCGGCTTCCAGGCTCGTGAACAGGTATTCCAGGCCGACCGACACGTTCTGGCCGAGCTTGCGCTCGTAACCCACGCCGGCCTGCCAGCCGAAGCCGGAGGTGTCGCCGTTGCTGGTGAACGAATTGGCGCCGTTGCTGGTGGTGAACTCGTTGTCGATCTTGGCATGCGCCATGCCGCCGGTCAGGTAGACCAGGTTCGCCGAGTCGGCGCCGAAGGCGTAGCCCGAACGCAGACGCAGGGCGGCGATGCGGTCGACCTTGCGGAACATCGTGTAATAGGCGGGCGTGGTGCTGAACGAGCTCACGGCATCGCGGACGTCGTTCGCGCCGTACTCGCCGACGACACCGAAGACCCAGCTGCCCATCTGCCAGTCGTAACCACCGCGCACGCCGTAATCGGCGCCGCCGCGGTTCTTGGTGCAGCCTGCCGCAGGCGTCGCGCCCTGGGCCGCGCCGTTGCAGGAGCCGGGCGAGAACGCGTCGGCGCCGGCGCCGGTGCGCACGGTGTCACCGTACACGCGGTCGAGATTGGTATCGAAGATGAAGCGGTCGTCGCTGTTGTCTTCGGGGCTGTCCACGACACCGCCGTACAGACCGACGTAGCCGCCGGTCCAGGTGTCGTCGGTGGACTGGGCAAATGCGGCGCCGGTGCTGGCGGCGAGCAGCGCGATGCTGGCGGATGCGGCGTGGATCATCTTCATGGGGTAGCTCTCCATTCTTGTTTTTGCCGGCCGAACTCTGTCGGCGCGGTGCGGGGCACGGTCGCCGGGGGACGGCCGCGCGAGAGAGATACGCAGGCAAGCGTGACGGGGGATGCATCCACGCATCAGATAAATGAATGAATGCGGCTATGAAGTTCAGGGATCTCGCCGGAAGGACCGTGGGGGGTGCGGGGCTGCCGCGGGTTCCACGCCTTAGAATGTCGCGCTGCGGCCGTCAGTCCGCGCCCACTTCACGATCTGGAATCGCCCATGCAGCCCGCCGTCATCGCGCCTTCGATCCTGTCCGCGAACTTCGCCCGTCTCGGCGAGGAGGTCGACAACGTGCTCGCCGCCGGCACCGACTGGGTGCATTTCGACGTGATGGACAACCATTACGTGCCGAACCTGACGATCGGCCCGATGATCTGCGAGGCGCTGCGCAAGCACGGCGTGACCGCGCCGATCGACGTCCACCTGATGGTCGAGCCGGTGGACCGCATCGTGCCCGACTTCGCCAAGGCCGGCGCGTCGCTGATCAGCTTCCATCCCGAGGCCAGCCGCCACGTGCACCGCACGATCCAGCTGATCAAGGCCGAAGGGTGCCAGGCCGGTCTCGTGCTCAATCCGGCGACGCCGCTCGATGTCCTCGACTACGTGCTGGAGGATCTCGACATGGTGCTGTTGATGTCGGTCAATCCCGGCTTCGGCGGCCAGGCCTTCATTCCGTCGACGCTCGACAAGCTGCGTCAGGTGCGCGCGCGCATCGACGCGACCGGCAAGCCGATCCGGCTCGAGATCGACGGTGGCGTGAAGCCGGACAACATCGGCGAGATCGCCGCGGCGGGCGCCGACACCTTCGTCGCCGGTTCGGCGATCTTCGGCAAGCCGGACTACCGCGCGGTGGTCGAGGCGATGCGCGCCGAGATCGCACGCGCGACCTCACTGCGCGCGTGAGCACGGGCATCGTCACCTGCGATCTCTGCGACGCGCACCCGGATGCGGTGCGCGTGCTCGATCTGCCGCTGCGCGATTTTGGTGGGCGTATCGCGTTCGCCGGCATCGTCAGCACGGTGCTCGCGCTGGAGGACAATTCGCGCGTGCGCGAGGCTGTTGCAGAGCCTGGCGCGGGCCGCGTGCTGGTGATCGATGGCGGCGGCGCCACGCGCCGTTCGATGCTCGGCGACCTGCTGGCCGAACAGGCGGTCGCCAACGGCTGGGCCGGGGTGCTGGTGCATGGCGCGATCCGCGACAGCGTCGCGATCGGCCAGCTCGATCTCGGCGTCAAGGCACTGGGCACGGTGCCGCTGAAGACCGAGAAGCGCGGGCAGGGCGTGCGCGATGTGTCGGTGACCTTCGGCGGCATGACGATCCGGCCCGGCGACTGGCTGGCCGCGGATTCGGATGGTGTGCTGGTGGCGGATCGGCCGCTGGTCTGAGCGCTGCACGTTCGTCCGGTGTTCGAGCATCCGGGAATTACCGGGCATTCGCCCTTACCCGCCCTCACCCCACCGTCCGCGCTGTGGACGGTTCCCCCCTCTCCCGCGCATGCGGGAGAGGGGCCTCGGCATCCTCCGCTGCGCGGAAGATGCATTTTGTTTTGGAGGCTGATCCTGCCTCCGCCCGTCGTCCCTGCTATGGCCTTCCATGCTCCGGGCGTTCGATGACCGGCTGATGACACGCGTGAGGACCGATTAACGGCGGCGCGTCGGGCATCCGCTACGCTCCGCGCCACCTCCACCACCCGCACGACCGCCCGCATGCCTGCACCGCTTTGGCGCCTGATCCTCAATGGCAAATCCGCGGACGACGAGGCCGTGCGCAACGCGGTCGCGGCCATCCGTGCGCGCGGGGTCCATATCGATGTCCGGGTGACCTGGGAAGCCGGCGACGCCGAGCGATACGTCGCCGAGGCGCTGGTGGAGTCGGTGGACACGATCATCGCGGCCGGCGGCGACGGCACGCTCAATGCCGTGGTCTCGGTGCTCGCCGCGCAGTCCGCCGATGCGAATGACCTGCCGTCGCTGGCGCTGCTGCCGCTCGGCACCGCCAACGATTTCGCGACTGCTGCCGAACTTCCCGAATTGCCGGAAAATGCGTTGGCCCTGGCGCTCGACAGGCCGGCCGTGCCGGTCGACGTGCTGCGCATCGAAACCGGGGAGGGTGTGCACTGGTGCGCGAATCTCGGTTCCGGTGGCTTCGGCACGCAGGTGACCGTGGAGACGCATGCCGGACTGAAGAAAGTACTCGGCGGACTCGCGTACTTCATCACCGGCCTGTCGCGCCTCGGCCGCATCGAGCCGCTACAGGCGCGGATCACCGGGCCGGATTTCGCGTGGGCTGGCGATTTCATCGCATTGGGCATCGGCAACGGCCGTCAGGCCGGCGGCGGGCAGGCGCTGTGTCCCGATGCCTGCATCGACGACGGCCTGATCGACGTCACCATCGTTCCCGAACTCGAAGGCGAGCTGGTCAACACGTTGCGCACCGCGCTGACCGAGGGCAAGGTCGCCGCGCTGGACCAGGTCGCCGTGCGCGCGCAGCTGACCGAGCTCGTCGTCGAGTCGGACACGCCGCTGGTGCTCAATCTCGATGGCGAGCCCGCGCGCGCGCGCCGGTTTGCGATCACCTGCGTGCCCGGACGTCTGCGGCTGCACCTGCCGCAGGACTGCCCGCTGCTCGTCGGGTCCCGGCGCGCCGCCACGGCCTGAGGCTGTCGCGCGTTTCCGGCCGAGCCGCTACAGTAGCCGCCATGCACGCGTCCGCACTCCCGCATTTCCGTTTGCCCGACGCCGGCTGGCGATGGTGGCGTACCGCCTCCGTTGCCCCCGTTCGTCCGACTGACCAGGAAATGCCGCGTGATCACGCAGACCGAGTTCCAGCACTACGCCGCTGACGGCCACACCCACGTTCCCGTGGTCCGCGAGGTCCTGAGCGATCTCGACACGCCGCTCTCGGTCTATCTCAAGCTCGCCGACGGCCCGCATACCTATCTGTTCGAATCAGTGGAAGGCGGCGAGCGCTTCGGCCGGTACTCGATCATCGGTCTGCCGGCCGAGCGCGTGTACGCGTTCCACGGCCACACGCTGACGGTGCGCGAGCATGGCGAAATCATCGAAACGCGCCAGGTCGACGATCCATTCGCCGAAGTCGAGCGCCTGCGCACCGCGCATTCGGTGCCGCAGATCGACGGCCTGCCGGACTTCACCGGCGGCCTCGTCGGCTGGTTCGGCTTCGAATGCATCGAGTACATCGAACCGCGTCTGCGCGACGCCCAGCGCGCCGACGTGCGCGACGAAC
The DNA here is from genome assembly GCF_057838005.1 of Luteimonas sp. KH_071. Lineage (NCBI taxonomy): Bacteria > Pseudomonadati > Pseudomonadota > Gammaproteobacteria > Lysobacterales > Lysobacteraceae > Luteimonas > Luteimonas sp. KH_071. The sequence goes on from NZ_CM174458.1 coordinate 604,094, forward strand.
TCGGCACGCCCGACATCCTGCTGATGCTGAGCACCGAGGTGGCGGTGTTCGACAACCTCAAGGGCCGGCTGTATCTCGTGGTCCACGCCGACACGCGCGAACCGCAGGCCTGGCTGCGCGCGAACCGCCGTCTGGATGCACTGACGCATCGCCTGCGCCAGGGCGGTGCCGGGTATCCGGAAACGCTGCAACCGGCTGCGCTCGACGAATCGGATTTCGTGTCCGGCTTCACCCGCGAGGGCTTCATCGACGCGGTCGCGAAGACGAAGGAATTCATCGCCGCCGGCGACGCTTTCCAGGTCGTGCTGTCGCAGCGCATGTCGGTGCCGTTCAATGCGCGACCGGTCGACGTCTATCGCGCACTGCGCGCCTTGAACCCGTCGCCCTACATGTATTTCCTCGATGTCGGCGGCACCCAGGTCGTCGGCTCCTCGCCGGAAATCCTCGTGCGCCTTAAGGATGGCGAGGTCACCGTGCGCCCGATCGCCGGCACGCGGCCGCGGGGCGCGACGCCGGCCCAGGACCAGGCGCTGGAAGCCGAGCTCCTCGCCGATCCCAAGGAGCGCGCCGAGCACCTGATGCTGATCGACCTGGGCCGCAATGACGTGGGCCACGTGTCGGCGCCGGGCACGGTCGAACTGGGCGAGCGCTTCGTCATCGAGCGCTACAGCCACGTCATGCACATCGTCAGCGAAGTGACCGGTCGGCTGAAGGACGGCCTGAGCTACGCCGACGTCCTGCGCGCGACGTTCCCGGCCGGCACCGTCAGCGGCGCGCCCAAGGTGCGCGCGCTGGAGATCATCCGCAGCCTCGAACCGGTGAAGCGCAATGTCTACTCGGGCGCGGTCGGTTACATCGGCTGGCACGGCGACGCCGACACCGCGATCGCGATCCGCACTGCGGTGATCCAGGACGGCCGCCTCTACGTGCAGGCCGGCGCCGGCATCGTCTACGACTCGGATCCGGACATGGAATGGGCCGAGACCATGAACAAGGGCCGCGCATTGTTCCGCGCGGTCGCGCAGGCGGCGAAGGGCTTGTGATGCGACGCGCCGATCCCTCTTTGAATGCCCGATCAGCCGGAACCGCCCCATGCTGTTGATGCTCGACAACTACGACAGCTTCACCTGGAACCTCGTGCAGTACCTCCAGACGCTGGGCGCCGAGGTGCGGGTGGAGCGCAACGATGCGCTGACGGTCGACGAGATCCAGAAGCTCGCACCCGAGCGCATCGTGATCTCGCCGGGTCCGTGCACGCCGAACGAGGCGGGCGTGTCGCTGGAGGTCATCGAGCGTCTCGGCGCGACGACGCCGATCCTCGGCGTGTGCCTCGGGCACCAGGGCATCGGCCAGGCCTACGGCGGCAAGGTCATCCGGGCGCAGCGGATCATGCACGGCAAGACCTCGGCGATCCGCCACGCAGGCCGCGGCGTGTTCGCCGGTCTGCCGGACGGGTACGAGGCCACGCGCTACCACTCGCTGGTGGTCGAGCAGTCATCGCTGCCGGCATGCCTCGAAGTCACCGCGTGGACCGAGCACGACGACGGCAGCCGCGAGGAGATCATGGGGCTGCGCCATCGCACGCATCCGGTCGAAGGCGTGCAGTTCCATCCCGAGTCGATCCTGACCGAGCATGGGCATGCGCTGCTGAAGAATTTTCTGGAGAGGTGAAGCGACCGGCGTCCGGATGCCCGTCATACCCGCTTGCGCGAGCATGACCGCACGTTTTTTTACGAATCACGAATCACGAATCACGGCTTTCGACGGACGAACGTCCGGTCATCACGAATCACGAGTTCCCCATGCCCATCACCCCCAACGAAGCCCTGCAACGCACCATCGAGCACCGCGAGATCTTCCGCGACGAGATGGTCGAGCTGATGCGCCAGATCATGCGTGGCGAGGTGTCGCCGCTGATGACCGCGGCCATCCTCTCCGGCCTGCGGGTCAAGAAGGAAACGGTCGACGAGATCGCCGGCGCGGCGCAGGTGATGCGCGAGTTCGCGCTGCCGGTGCCGGTCGCAGACGCGGATCGCGCGCATCTGGTGGACATCGTCGGTACCGGCGGTGATGGCGCGCACACCTTCAACATCTCGACGGCGAGCATGTTCGTCGTGGCCGCGGCCGGGGCGAAGGTGGCCAAGCACGGCAACCGCAGCGTGTCGTCGAAGTCCGGCAGCGCGGATGTGCTCGAAGCCCTCGGCGCGCGCATCGATCTGCAGCCGGCCGATGTCGCGCGTTGCATTGCCGCGACCGGCATCGGTTTCATGTTCGCGCCGGTGCATCACCCGGCGATGCAGGCGGTCGCGCCGGTGCGCCGCGAAATGGGCGTGCGGACGATCTTCAACATCCTCGGGCCGCTGACCAATCCGGCCGGCGCTCCGAACATCCTGATGGGCGTGTTCCACCCCGACCTCGTCGGTATCCAGGTCCGCGTGCTGCGCGAACTCGGCGCGCAGCGCGCGCTTGTGGTCTGGGGCCGCGACGGCATGGATGAAATCTCGCTCGGCGCCGGCACGCTGGTGGGCGAGCTGCGCGACGGCGAGGTGCGCGAGTACGAGATCCATCCCGAGGATTTCGGCATCGCAATGGCGGCCAGCCGCAATCTACGCGTCGAGAACGCCGACGAATCGAAGGCGCTCTTGCGCCAGGCGCTCGACGGCACGCCGGGTCTTGCCCAGGACATCGTGAGCCTCAATGCGGGCGCGGCGCTGTACGTGGCTGGCGTGGCGACGTCGATCGCTGACGGCGTCGAGCGCGCGCGCGGGGCGATCACTTCGGGCGAAGCGCTGCGTCGATTGGAGACGTTCGTCGCGGAAACGCGTAGCACACGGCCCTGAAGCCGCGTTTGCAGTTCCGCACGGTACTGACGACAGGTATGCTGAATACGACGCAAGGATGCGGGCCCCCCGCGATTTCCCAAGCGATCCTGCATGCCTCATTCCGTATTGCCCCGTCCGCCGTATCACGTCGTGATCTTCCGCTACCGTCGCAATGGCGATGCAGCAGGCTACGGCGATGCGCATCGCAACATGATCGAGACGGCGCAACGTCAGCCCGGCTTTCTCGGCGCGGAATCGGTCGAGGGCGCGAGCGGAGACGGCGTGACCCTGAGCTACTGGAGCGACGAGGCCTCGATCCGGGCCTGGCGTGCGCTGGATGCGCAGGGCATGAGCCGCGAGAAGGATCGCCGCGGCTGGTACGACCACTACACCCTGCAGGTCGCGCAGGTCGAACGCGCCTACGATTGGTCGCGCGAGGAAGGGGACGCTCCGGTCAACCCGTCTACGGTCTGAGGGTCCGGCGCACCGTCGCCTGCGTTATCGTGGGCGGCCTTTCCAGACCGGCGCCCTGCGCTGGCCCATGGTGCAGATCTTGAACGACGTCCTGCAGCGCATCCTGGCGCGCAAACACGAAGAAGTCGCTGCGCGTCGCGCGGCAATGCCGTTGGCCGAGGTCGCCGCGCGCGCCGCTGCCGCGCCGCCGGTGCGCGGGTTCGCTGCCGCCATCGAAGCGAAGATTGCTGCCGGCCAGACGGCGATCATTGCCGAGGTCAAGAAGGCCAGCCCGTCCAAGGGCGTGATTCGCGCCGACTTCCGGCCTGCCGACATCGCGCGCAGTTACGCGGCCGGTGGTGCGGCATGCCTGTCGGTACTGACCGATATCGATTTCTTCCAGGGCGCGGACGAATACCTCGTGCAGGCGCGTGCAGCCTGCGCACTGCCGGTGCTGCGCAAGGACTTCATCGTCGATCCCTGGCAGGTCCACGAGGCGCGCGCACTCGGCGCGGATTGCGTGCTGCTGATCGTTGCCGCGCTGGACGATCGCCAGCTGGTCGAGATCGCCGAGCTGGCGATGTCGATCGATCTCGACGTGCTGGTGGAAGTCCACGACATCGACGAGCTCGAACGCGCGCTCCAGGTGCCGGCGCCGCTGCTGGGCATCAACAACCGCAGCCTGCGGTCGTTCGAGGTCTCGCTCGACACCACGCTCTCGCTGCAGAACGCGGTCCCGCGTGACCGTCGTCTGGTCACCGAGAGCGGCATCCATACCACCGCCGACGTCGCGCGCATGCGCGAGGCCGGCATCGACGCATTCCTGGTCGGCGAAGCCTTCATGCGCGAGCCCGATCCGGGGGCCGCGCTGCGCACGCTGTTTGCAATGCCGGGCGCGCATGCGATCGACAGCCGGCCGGTCGCCGATATCTCGGCGATCGCGATCGCCGCCGCGACCACGCCTGCGTCTGTCGCGGCGGATGTGGCTAGCGCCGATCCCGGCGCGCCGGTCGTCGCCCAGTTGCTCAAGGATACGGCCGCCAACAATGCCGTTCGGACCGTGGTCTTCGATTTCGACCACACGCTCTACGACGGAGACTCTGGCACCCATCTGTTCCGCTGGCTGATCACCCGCAGCGCCTGGCGCACGGCGCTCGCCTGTCTGGCCGCGCCGGTGCTCGGTCCGATGATCGCGTGTCTGCCCACGCGCCGCTACGGCATTTCCGGCTTTGTGTGGATCGGTACCGTCGGTCTGCACAGCCGTGGCGTGCTGGACCGGTTGATCGATCGCTACGTGGCCGACAATGCCGCGCTGATCAAGCCCAGACTGTTGCCGATCGCGCTCGATGTGCTGCATGCGCATCGCGTCGCGGGCGACAACGTGGTCATCGCGACCGGCGCGCCGCCGGAGCTCGCGCGTGCGATCCTCGCCTTCGTGGCGCACGAGGCGGTGCCGGTGATCGGCACCGCGGTCGGGCCGAAGTTCGGCGCCGTCGTCGCCACCCGCCACTGCCATGCTGAAGAGAAGATGCGCATGCTGCGCGAGCGCGGCTACGGCGCGATCGACATCGCGTATTCGGATTCCTCGGCCGACCTGCCCCTGCTCAAGGCCGCGAGGGCGCCGGTGGTGGTCAATCCGAAGGCGTCCAACGTCGACATGTTCCGCCGCGCGTTGCCGCCGGGCACGCCGGTGCTCAACTGGGGCTGTGCCGATCGGGGCGGCGATCCCGTGGCTGCTGCGCCCGCCGCCGGCTGAGGGCTAGGCCAGCAGCGTCCGACCGATCTGGTACAGGCTGATCGCCATCACCAGTACGCCCACCGCGAACAGCACCCAGCGCTCGCGCACGTGCTTGACGAACAGCGCAGCCAGCGGCGCGGCGATCACGCCGCCGACCAGCAGACCGAGGATCACGTCGAGGTGCTGCAGGCCCATCGTCAGGAAGAAGGTCACCGAGATCGATACGGTGACCAGGAATTCGGCCGCGTTGACGGTGCCGATCGTGGTCCGCGCCGTGCCGCCGCGGGCCAGCAGCGTGGACGTGGCGACAGGTCCCCAGCCGCCGCCGCCACTCGCATCGAGCAGGCCGGCGAAGAAGCCGAGTAGCGGCACGCGGCGCACTTCTCCCTTCGGCATCAGCCTGCCGGCTGCACGCAGCAGGATCACGATCGACAGGATCAGCAGGTAGGCATAGATGAAGGGCCGGATCACGTCACCCGGAAGCCGGGTCAGCACGTAGGCGCCGATCGCGCCGCCGACCATGCCGGGCAGTGCCAGACGCAGGAACAGGCGCTTGTCGACATTGCGCATCGCCAGATGCGAGGCGCCCGAGGCGCCGGTGGTGAACACCTCGGCGGTGTGCACGCTGGCACTGACCGCTGCCGGGGGGACGCCCATGCTCAGCAGGACCGATGACGACACGAGGCCGAAGGCCATGCCCAGCGCGCCGTCGACCAGCTGCGCGGCCAGTCCGACCAGCACGAAGAACAGGAATTGATCGCCGAGTTCCATGCTGCGGACTCCGAAGGCAGGCGCAGTCTGCAGCGGACGCGTGATTGCCGCGTGTGGCCGCTGTCGCTGCCCGGGTCAGGCGTCGCCGAGCCGCTTGATGAAACGCAGGGTGCCGTCGGAAAAGCCGCAGGCCTTGTAGAACGCGTGTGCGTCGGCGCGTTGCGAACCGCTGACCAGTTCCAGGCGCGCGGCGCCGGCGAAACGGGCCCGGCGATCGGCTTCCTTGAGCAGCTGTCGCCCGAGGCCTTTGCCTTGCGCATCGCTGGTCACGACCAGCGCGGTGATGCGGCAGGTCGTCGAGCCCAGCGGCAGGTAGTACATGAAGTCCAGCGCGATCAGGCCGCACACACGGCCGCCGCTGCGCGCGACGACCAGCGCCTGGCGGTCGTTGGCGGTGATCTGACGGATCCGCTCGCGGGCTTCGGTCTCCGTGCAGGGGTAACCCATCTCCGACAGCAGCGCGGCGACATCGTCGGCGTCTATCGCCGACGCGCTGCGCAGGTCTGCATCGGGCAGGTCGCCACGCGGGCCGAAATGGCCGAGGCTCATGCGGGCCGCGCCTATCGCGTGCCGAACAGCACGATGGTCTTGCCGCGCGCGGTGAGCTTGTTCTCCGCCTGCAGCTTCTTGAGCACGCGACCGGCCATCTCGCGCGAACAGCCGACCAGTCGCGCCAGTTCCTGCCGCGAGATCCGCAACTGGGTGCCCTGGGGATGGCTCATCGCCTCGGGCTCGCGCGTCAGGTCGTGCAGCGTCCGGATGATGCGGTCGGTGACGTCGAGGAATGCGAGACGTCCCGCCTTGCGACTGGTGTCCAGCAGGCGCCGGGACAGCTGCGCACCGATCGCGTACATGATCGAGGTCGCGTCATTGGCCAGCACGCCGTCGAACAACTGGTACAGCCGCTCGTAACTGATCTCGGCAAGTTCGCACTGGGTCCGCGTGCGCAGGATGACCTCGCGCACGTCGGACTCGATGAACAGCCCCATCTCGCCGACCAGTTCGCCGCTGCCGAAATAGCCCAGGATCAGTTCGCGGCCATCGTCCTCCTCGGTGATGATGCTGACCGAGCCGCTGACCACGAAATACAGCGTGCCGGCCGGATCTCCGGGGCGGAACACATCGCTGCGCGGCGGATAGCGGCGGCGGTGGCAATGGGCGAGAAAGCGCTCGATGGCTGCGGGCGTGGGCGCCATCGGGTGCGGGGGGCGGGCGAGGGGATTGATCAGGGCCACGGGTGTCGGGGTCATGGGCTTCGGATCGGGGGAATGAGGCAGAGTAGGCGCTCAGGCTGTCCGGGGCAAACCCGCGTGATCCTCGAGGTCGCAGGGCAAGGGCGCTTTGCCGCATAATCGTCGTTTCGCCCAACCCCCGAGGGTCGACCGCCGTGGTCAAACCGCTCCCGCGCCTGAAGCTCCAGGGCTTCAACAACCTGACCAAGGCTCTGTCGTTCAACATCTACGACGTGTGCTACGCCGCGTCCGAGGACGAGCGCCAGCGCTATATCGCGTACATCGACGAGGTCTACAACGCCGACAGGCTGACCCAGATCCTGACCGACGTGGCCGAGATCATCGGTGCGAACATCCTCAACGTCGCGCGACAGGACTACGAGCCCCAGGGCGCGTCGGTGACCATCCTCATTTCCGAGGAGCCGGTGATCGACAAGGCGCAGGCGAAGGGCGTGATTTCCGACGCGGTTGTCGCCCACCTCGACAAGTCGCACATCACGGTGCACACGTATCCGGAGACCCATCCGGACAACGGCATCGCGACGTTCCGCGCCGACATCGACGTCGCCACCTGCGGCGTGATCTCGCCGCTGAAGGCGTTGAACTATCTGATCGAGAGCCTCGAGTCCGACATCGTGGTGATGGACTACCGCGTGCGCGGGTTCACCCGCGACGTGAAGGGCAAGAAGCACTACATCGACCACAAGATCAATTCGATCCAGGATTACCTGGCGAAAAACATCAAGTCGCGTTACGACGCGCTCGATGTGAACGTCTACCAGGAAAACATCTTCCACACGAAGATGCACCTGAAGGAGTTCGATCTCGACCAGTACCTGTTCGAAGAGAAGGCGCGCAATCTCTCGTTCAAGGAGCGCATGAAGATCGAAGCGCGCCTGCGCCGGGAGATCGAGGAGCTCTATCACGGGCGCAATCTGGTGGATTGATGTGGCGCCGTGATCGGTGATGACCGGACGTTCGTCCGTTGAAAACCGTGATGGGTGATCGGGACACGCGGATCACACGCACAAAAAAGGCCTCGCACGATGCGGGGCCTTTTTTCGTCTGCGGGTCGGAGTTCGAGCCCTGTCAGCCGACGGGCCACCGCTTCGTCGAATCGATTGCCACCCGTCCGGTCTTCCCGCTCACAGCCTGTACGCCACCGCCTTCATCAGACTGGATGCGGTGGCCATCAGCGACGGCACCGGCCACGGCAACACGCGCGCCCCTGCCTGCTCGGCATGCTCGGCGTGGCGGGCCTCGTCTTCCTTCATCTGCTTGAGGATCTCGCGGCTGCGCTGGTCGGCTTCCGGCAGCGTCTGCAGATGTTCGTCGAGATGCGCTTCCACCTGGCGTTCGGTTTCCACGACGAAGCCCAGATTCCAGCCGTCGCCGCGCAGGCCGGCGACGACGCCAAGGGCGTAGCTGCCGCCATACCACAGCGGGTTGAACATGCTGGGTCGGCTGTCGAGTTCGCGCAACCGCTGCGCGCACCAGGCCAGGTGATCGGTTTCCTCCTGCGCGGCGTCGAGCAGGTGCGCACGGGTGTCAGGCTCGCGGGCAACCGCGGCCTGGCCGAAGTACAGGCCTTGGGCGCAGACCTCGCCGACGTGATTGATCCGCATCAGGCCGGCGGCGTGGCGGCGCTCGGCATCGTTGAGCACGACATCCGGTGTTTCGACGGCGGGATTCGGGCGCGTGGCCGACGGATTGCCGAACACCGTGTCGAGCGCGCGCTGGGTTTCGACCAGCAACTGGTCGACGGGATTGAAGCGGGGCCGGGGGAGGGGCATCAGGTCGGATTCCTGCTGCGCGGCAAAAGGCCGCGTCGCGTACCATTCTCGGCCCTTGCCCGGTGCTGCGCCAGCGGCTGGCACCACCACGGCCCTCCAACTTGCGTGGCGGGGGGCAGGCGGCTATCATCCCGCTTCTGTGTTGCACGCTCTACAACGCGAGGCGACGTTCCGCCGGCCACCGGCGCAACCAGCCCGACCAGTCACCCACCGAGTATTCCCATGAAGACCTTTATTGCCAAGAACGAGACCGTCCAGCGCGACTGGTATCTCGTCGACGCTTCCGGCAAGACACTGGGCCGCCTGAGCGCGGAAATCGCCCACCGTCTGCGCGGCAAGCACAAGCCCGTCTACACCCCGCACGTCGACACCGGCGACTACATCATTGTGGTCAACGCCGAGAAGATCGCCGTGACCGGCAAGAAGATGACGGACAAGCTCTACCACCGTTTCACGGGCTACATCGGCAACCTGAAGACCGAGACCCTGGGCCAGGCGCTCGAGCGCCACCCGGAGCGCGTGATCGAGATCGCCGTCAAGGGCATGCTGCCGAAGAACACCCTCGGCCGCGCCATGTACCGCAAGCTCAAGGTCTACAAGGGTGCCGAGCACCCGCACGCCGCCCAGCAGCCGCAGCCCCTGGAACTCTAAGTCATGGCAATTACCCAGAATTACGGCACCGGCCGTCGCAAGTCCTCCGTCGCCCGCGTGTTCCTGCGCAAGGGCAGCGGCAAGATCACCGTCAACGATCGTCCGCTCGACGAGTTCTTCGGCCGTGAGACCGCGCGCATGATCGTGCGCCAGCCGCTTGAGCTGACCCAGAACACCGAGACGTTCGACATCCTGGTGACCACCACCGGTGGTGGCACGACCGGCCAGGCCGGTGCGATCCGCCTCGGCATCTCGCGCGCGCTGGTCGAATACGACGAGACGCTGAAGGTCGAGCTGCGCAAGGCGGGCTTCATGACCCGTGACGCACGTGAAGTCGAGCGCAAGAAGGTCGGTCTGCACAAGGCACGTCGCGCCACGCAGTTCTCGAAGCGCTGATCGCGCTGTGTCGGATCCGCGCGAATGCGTGGATCCGGCGCTCGCCGAAGCTTGCGGAGCACTGCGGTTTCGGCGTTACAATATGTTCATAGCCCCGTCGCCAAGCGGTAAGGCACCTGACTCTGACTCAGGCATTCGGAGGTTCGAATCCTTCCGGGGCTGCCACATCGAAAACAAAAAAGCCCGCCGAAAGGCGGGCTTTTTTGTGGCTGTCCTTTTGCCGGCACTGCGTTCTGCGCGCTGTGGATCACGTTCGCTTCGGCGTGTGCCAGCGTGGTGCGTTTGCCGTTCGATAGAGAATCGATCCGCAGATTCGGGAATCGGGCCGACGTCGGTTGTCTCGCGCGTCCTGGTGTTCCTGCGGTATGCGTGGTGCGCGCAACGACTGCATTCCATGGATGTGCACGCCGATGCGCTGCACGCGCATCGATGCGGCTCTAGAATTCCGCGATGAACGCATTCCCTCCGCCTTACACCGCTGCCGACGCAGTGATCGACACCTTGCGCACACGCGGCTGCGCAGTGCTGGCGCCGTCGACGCTGGCCGCCTGTTGCGGCGTACGCATCGATGAGCTCGAGGCCTGGCGCGCGGACTGGGAGGACCTGCCGCCGGACGCCTATCTCAAGGACGGTGGACGCTATCGCCGACGTCGCCACGGTTGTTTCGTGCAGCACGAGGATGCGCTTGAACAGGTCCCGCATCGCGCGCACTGGCAGTCCGAGGATTACAACGCACTGCACGGCGGCATGCATCGCCGGTTCGAGCCCCTGTCGCAGACGCTGGTCGCCGATCCGGTCTGGACGCGGCTCGTCGCTGGACTCGGCCACGTGTTCGCGCAGGTACGTAGCGACGGCGACTGGCATGTCGAGGCGCACCAGTTCCGCATCGACACCACCGATGGCATCGGCCGGCCGACACCCGAAGGTGCGCATCGCGACGGCGTGGATTTCGTGGCCGTGCTGCTCGTGGGGCGCAGCGGCATCAAGGGCGGCGAGACGCGTGTGTTCGAAGCCGACGGCCCGGCGGGCCAGCGTTTCACCCTGACCGAACCGTGGGCGGTTCTGCTGCTGGACGACCATCGCGTCATCCACGAATCCACACCGATCCAGCCGACGGGCGATGCAGGTCACCGTGACACTCTGGTGCTGACATACCGCGGGCGCGCGTTCCAGGGCGAAGACTGAGCAACTGATACACACGACAGCGCCTGTGCCGACGCGACACATGCCGCTGGTAAAAGAACCGCGCGAAAAGCGGTCTTCTGATGCACATGCGCTGGGTTTGCGAAGATCACGAACAGGCTGCGCAACGCTTCGTTACAATCGCAACAATTAGCCGACGTCAACCGGAGTTGCCATGAAGCTGGGTTCTTTGAAGGAGGGCGGCCGCGACGGCACCCTGATCGTCGTGTCGCGCGACCTGGGCACCGCGGTGCGCGCGACCGGCATTGCGGCGACGCTGCAGCAGGCGCTCGACGACTGGTCGAACGCCGCGCCGCGTCTCAACGCGCTGTACGAATCGCTCAATGCCGGCGACGCCGACGGCGTGTTCGATCTGGATGTCGCGCGCCTGGCCGCGCCACTGCCCCGGGCCTACGAGTTCGTCGACGGCAGCGCCTATCTGCCGCACGTCGAGCGTGTGCGCCGCGCGCGTGGCGCCGAAGTGCCGGAGAGCTTCTACACCGATCCGCTGATGTACCAGGCGACCAGTGCCGGTTTCTACGGCCCGCGCGACACCGTCAAGGTGACCAGCGAAGACCACGGGATCGATCTCGAGGCCGAGATCGTCGTGATCACCGACGACGTCCCGATGGCAGTCACGCCCGAGCAGGCCGCGGGACATATCCAGTTGATCGGTCTGGTCAACGACGTGAGCCTGCGCAGCCTGATCCCGGGCGAGCTGGCCAAGGGCTTCGGCTTCCTGCAGGCCAAGCCGCGTTCGGCGCTGAGCCCGGTGTTCGTCACCCCGGACGAGCTGGGCGTTGCCTGGCAGGACAACAAGCTGCACCTGCCGTTGCTCACGCACATCAACGGCGAGTGGTTCGGCGCGCCCGAAGCGGGCGTCGACATGCAGTTCGACTTCTCGCAGCTGGTCGCGCATGCGGCGAAGACGCGACCGCTGGTCGCCGGCACGATCGTCGGCTCGGGCACGATCGCCAATGCGGACACCTCGAAGGGTGCGTCCTGCTTCGCCGAGAAGCGCACGGTCGAAACCCTGGAGCAGGGCGCGCCGAAAACGCCGTTCATGGCGTTCGGCGACACCGTGCGCATCGAGATGCTCGACGCCGATGGCGCGAGCATCTTCGGTGCGATCGAACAGGTGATCGAACGCCAGGCACTGCCGGAGTAAGCCGATGACCGCCGCGCTGACGCTGCACACCTACTGGCGTTCCAGCGCGGCCTATCGCGTGCGCATCGCTCTGCATCTCAAGGGCTTGGCATTCGACAGCGTGCCGGTGCATCTGGTGCAGGACGGCGGCGAACAGCGCTTGCCGGCATTCGCCGCGCGCAATCCGCAGCGGCTGGTGCCGACGCTGCAGCATGGCGAAGCGGTGCTGACCCAGTCGCTGGCGATCATCGAGTACCTCGACGAGACCTTTCCGGACGTGCCGCTGCTGCCGCGCGATACGCTGCCGCGTCAGCGCGCGCGCGCCCTCGCGCAGCTGGTCGCCTGCGACATCCATCCGCTCGGCAACCTGCGCGTGCTGCAGTACCTCGAGCACGAACTGCAACTGCTGCCGGATGCGCGCACGCGCTGGGTCGCACGCTGGGTGCAGGATGGTCTGGAGGCGTTCGAGGCGCTGTTGCGCCAGTACGGCGCCGGCGACTTCTGCGTCGGCGACGCGCCGACGATCGCCGATTGCGCCCTTGTGCCCCAGCTCTACAATGCGCGTCGTTTCGGGATCGATCTGGCGCCGTATCCGGCGATTTGCCGGATCGAAACGGCCTGCGCCGCGTTGCCCGCTTTCGACGCCGCGGCGCCGGAACGACAGGCGGACGCGCCGCCCGCCTGACCGCGCCTCAGTGGTCGGTGGCAAACACGTCGGCATAGGGGTCGTGACTGCCGGAGCCGCCTTCCGACAGACGGAACTTCAAGTCCAGGCCATCGCGCGAATCTGCCGCGCGCAGGGCGGTCTCGCGCTCGATCCGGCCCTCCTTGTACAGCCGGAACAGGCACTGGTCGAAGGTTTCCATCCCTTCTTCGAGCGAGTCTTCCATCGCCTGCTTGATCTCGTGCACCTGGCCGCGGCGGAGCAGGTCGCGGATCATCGGCGTGTTGAGCAGGACCTCGGTCGCCGGCAGGCGCCGACCGTCCTTGCCGGCCACCAGACGCTGCGAGACCACCGCGCGCAGGTTCAGCGCGAGATTCATCAGCACGTTCTTGTGCGCGGCTTCGGGGAAGAAGTTGAGGATGCGCTCGATCGTCTGGTCGGCGTTGTTGGAGTGCAGCGTCGCCAGGCAGATGTGGCCGGTCTCGGCGAAGGAGATCGCCGCTTCCATCGTCGTCGCGTCGAGGATTTCGCCGATCAGGATGACGTCGGGCGCTTCGCGCATCGCGTTCTTGAGCGCGTTGTGGAAGGTCAGCGTGTCCAGCCCGACCTCACGCTGGTTGACCAGCGACTTCTTGTGCCGGTGCAGGTACTCGATCGGATCCTCGATGGTGAGGATGTGCCCCGAGCTGCTGGCATTGCGGTGGTCGATCATCGAGGCCAGCGTGGTCGACTTGCCCGAGCCGGTGGATCCGACGATCAGCACCAGCCCGCGCGGGGCCATGATGATGTCCTTGAGGACCTGCGGCAGCTGCAGTTCCTCGATGCTCGGAATGTTGCTGCGGATCGCACGGATGACCATGCCCGCCTCGCCGCGCTGCTTGAACACGTTGACGCGGAAGCGCCCGGCGTCCTGCAGCGAATAGGCCATGTTGAGCTCGAAATCGCGCTCGAACTGCTGGATCTGGCTCTCGTCCATCAACGAGTAGGCGATCTTGCGGACCATGCCGGGCGGCAGGCCGGTGCTGCCCAGCGGGTAGAGCTTGCCTTCGACCTTGATGTACACCGGCGCGCCCGTGCTCAGGAACATGTCGGACGCATTTTTCTCGGTCATCAGCTTCAGGAAGTAGCCGATATCCATGTACGAACTCCCCTGGTGCGACCGGCCTGCGTTGCGCATCCGGTGGCGGCTGACCACAATGACCCGATCACGCGTCCGGGCACGATTTTCGATGAACACAAGCTTCGCATACATCCGTCCAATGCTGCAGGGCCTCGCGCTCGCAGGCGTGCTGGGACTCGCCGGTTGTGCGAGTACGCCGCCGCCGACCGAGGAACTCGCCGCTGCGCAACTGTCGATCACCCGCGCTGGTGATGCGGACGCTGACCAGTACGCGTCCGCCGATATCCAGCAGGCCCGCCGCGCGCTGTCGCAGGCGCAGGCCGCGATGGGGATGGACCGTGCCGACGAAGCGCGCACGCTCGCGCTGTCCGCCAGCGCGCTGGCCGATCTCGCCCATGCCCGCGCCCGCCAGGCAGAAACCGAATCCGAACTGTCCGCCCGCCGGGCCGAGATCACCAACCTGCGCCAGCGGCTGCAGGTGGAGGAATGAGCACGATGCGATCGATGACTCCTTACGCGTTGGCGCTCGCCCTGCTGGTGCCGTTCGCCGCCAGCGCCCAGTCCACGCAGGAAGGCGAGGCGGCCCGTCTGCAGACGCGACTGCAGGCGATCGATGCCAATCCCGACACCGCGGGCACTGCCGCCTATGAGCGTCTTCAGGCGCGTCAGTCGCTGGCGGCGTTGCTCGAGGCCCGCAGCAGCCAGCGGGCTTCTGCGCTGCAGATCGCGCAGTGGCGCGTCGAGACGGCCGAACTCGCGGCGCGCACGGAGGCCACGCGCCGCGAGCTGACCCAGCTCGAGCGCGAGCGCAGCGCGCTGATCGTCGAAGCCAGCCGTCAGGACGCCGTGCGCGCCAGGCAGGAAGCAGAGCGCCTGCGCATCCAGGCGCAGATCCAGACCGAGGAAGCCGCGCGTCTGCGTCTGGCGGCCGAGGAAGAAGTCACCGCTCGCCAGCAGGCCGAAACCGTGCTGCAGGGCGTGGCCAGTGGCGAGGCCGCCAAGCTGCGCGCCGCCCGCCAGCGCGACGCGGAATTGCGTCGCCGCGAGGCCGAGTTGCTCAAGAGCCTCGAGCAGCCGTAATCCAGGATGGCCGGCGCCCGCCGGTCCGCACGCGCACTGCACGCCGACGTGCAGCAGTGCGTCGCCTGACGACGGCTTGTTAGTTTTTCGTCAGACTGAATCCAATTGGAATCAATGACTTGAGCGGATTTCCGCGCCTGCGCCGCGTCGTGGCGCGGTTCTTCGATGCGCGCACTGGAAGCGTTTCCGCCCCTGACGACGCGCCCGGTACGCAATCGGGTTTTTCGCCCTTGTGGGGCCTCGATCCGAGGAGTAGGGTCGGTTGTCCGGGTGGCACCGATTTCGTCCGCCATCCGGTTACTGAGCCAGGCCGATGACCGAGATGATCCCCCGCGAGGTCCCCGCATTCCGTCCAGAGGACGGCGACGGAGACCTGATCGGATCAATCGCCCCACGTTCCTGGATGCAGCCCACGTAGCGCCCCGTCCGTCGCCGGTCGGGGCGTTCGTATTTCCAGTCAGGAGGATTCCATGTTCGAAGCGCAATCGCAGACCGAACTCGAAGAGATCATGAAAGGAAACGTCGAGTTCCGGCAGCTCTACTACCGGCACAAAGAGCTGGACAAGAAAGTGCTGAACGCAGAGCTCGGCGTGTTCGCCATCGATGAGACCACGCTGTCGCAGATGAAGCGCGAGAAGCTCGCGGCCAAGGATCGCCTGATTCAGATGTACGACCAGATGCAGAAACACTAGGTTCCGGCTGTCGCGGGCGGTGGCGGCCATCCTCGTCGGTCGCCATCGTCCGCGGATGTTGTCCGCGGGATGCGATAATCGTCGCCTGTCTCGCTGCAACCCGGACCCGCAATGCCGATCGCCGATTCCGTTCTCGACCTGATCGCCGACACGCCCATCGTGCGTGCGCGCCGCCTCGACGCGGGTCCCTGCGAACTCTATTTCAAGCTCGAGAGCCAGAACCCGGGCGGTTCTATCAAGGACCGCATCGGTCTGCGCATGATCGAGGCCGCCGAAGCACGCGGCGACATCGCGCCCGGCGCCACGCTGGTGGAAGGCACCGCCGGCAATACCGGCATCGGCCTGGCGCTGGTGGCCCAGCAGAAGGGCTACAAGCTGATCCTCGTGGTGCCGGACAAGATGAGCCGCGAGAAGATCTTCAACCTCAAGGCGATGGGCGCCGAGGTCGTGCTGACCCGCTCCGATGTCGCCAAGGGTCACCCGGAGTACTACCAGGACCTCGCCGAGCGGATCGCCCGCGAGACGCCTGACGCCTATTTCATCAACCAGTTCGGCAATCCCGACAACCCGGCCGCGCACGAGCACGGTACCGGGCCGGAGATCCTGCGGCAGATGAGTGAGGTGGGTGGGCTGGACGCGATCGTATTCGGTTGCGGCAGCTCGGGCACGATGACCGGCCTGTCGCGCTGCTTCGCCAAGCACGCGCCGGATGTCGAACTCGTGCTGGCCGACCCGGTGGGCTCGATCCTCGCCGAGTACATCAATGACGGCGTGCTCAGCGACAAGTCGGGCAGCTGGATGGTCGAGGGCATCGGCGAGGATTTCCTGCCGGGCATCTCCGACTTCTCGCGGGTGAAGAAGGCGTACGCGATCAGCGACCAGGAAAGCTTCCTCGCCGCGCGCCAGCTGCTGCAGACCGAGGGCATCCTCGGCGGCTCGTCGAGCGGCACATTGCTGGCCGCCGCGCTCAAGTACTGCCGCGAACAGACCACGCCGAAGAAGGTGCTGGTGTTCGTCTGCGATACCGGCAACAAGTACCTCAGCAAGCTCTACAACGACTACTGGATGCTCGACAACGGCTTCCTGGAGCGCGAACAGTACGGCGATCTGCGTGATCTGATTCTCCGTCCGTACTCGCGCCGCGACACCGTGGTGCTGCGGCCGACGGATCTGCTGGTGACGGCCTACCAGCGCATGAAGCTCTACGAGATCTCGCAGCTGCCCGTGATGGACGGCGATCGCATCGTCGGCATCCTCGACGAAAGCGACGTGCTGCTGCACGTCTACGGCGACGAGGCCCGGTTCCGCGAGCCGGTATCGTCGGCGATGGTCAGCAAGCTCGACTTCCTCGACGTCAAGGCGCCGGTCGAAGCCCTGCTGCCCGTGTTCGACCGCGGCCAGGTGGCGATCGTCACCGATGGCGACACATTTCTCGGTCTGATTACCCGGATCGATCTGCTGAACTATCTGCGCCGGCGCGTGCAGTAACCCATACCTGTGGAGCGCCGCGGCTCTGAACCTGTCGTTCAGGGCTGCTGGCTAGAATCTCTCGTCCTTTCAGGAAGCTGTCATGTCCGAATCCAGTTCCCGGCATCGCGATTACGCGCTGGCCACGTTGGCCATCCATGCCGGCCAGTCACCCGACCCGTCGACGGGCGCGGTGATGCCGCCGATCTACGCGACGTCCACGTATGCACAGTCCAGCCCGGGCGAGCACCAGGGCTTCGAGTATTCGCGCACCCACAATCCCACGCGCTTCGCCTACGAGCGCTGCGCGGCGGGCCTGGAAGGCGGCACCCGCGGCTTCGCGTTCGCGTCCGGCATGGCGGCGACGGCGACCTTGCTCGAACTGCTGGACAGCGGCGACCACGTCATTGCGATGGACGACCTCTACGGCGGCAGCTACCGCCTGTTCGAGCGCGTGCGCACGCGCAGTGCGGGGCTGTCCTTCAGCTATGTCGACATGACCGACCCGTCGACGTTTGAAGCCGCGATCACCGACAGGACGAAGCTGCTCTGGATCGAAACGCCGACCAACCCGATGTTGAAGATCGTCGACATTCGGGCAATCGCGGACATCGCGCACAAGCGCGGCCTGATCGTCGTCGTCGACAACACCTTCGCCTCGCCGATCCTGCAGCGCCCGATCGAACACGGCGCCGACATCGTCATGCACTCGGCCACCAAGTACCTCAATGGCCACTCCGACATGGTCGGCGGCATGCTGGTGGTTGGCGACAACGCCGAACTCGCCGAGCAGCTCGCCTTCTTGCAGAACTCCGCCGGCGCCGTGCAGGGGCCGTTCGACAGTTTCCTCGCGCTGCGTGGCCTCAAGACGCTGCACCTGCGCATGAAGGCGCACTGCGAGAACGCGCAGGCGCTGGCCGAATTCCTCGACGCCCACCCGGCGGTCGAGCAGGTGATTTACCCCGGGCTCGTCTCGCACCCGCAGCATGCACTCGCGAAACGCCAGATGGACGGCTTCGGCGGCATCATCTCGGTCCGCATCAAGGGCGGTTTCGACGCCGCGAAGCGTTTCTGCGAACGTACCGAACTGTTCACCCTGGCCGAGTCGCTGGGCGGGGTGGAAAGCCTGGTCAATCATCCGGCGGTGATGACGCATGCATCGGTGCCGGTGGAGCGGCGGGCGGCGCTCGGGATCCACGATGATCTTGTGCGGTTGAGTGTGGGGGTGGAAGACGTTGCCGATCTGCGCGCGGATCTCGATCGCGCCCTTCATGCGGAAGGCTGAGTGGCCATTGCATCTGCGTTCGGGCGGCACAGGGCGCTTGCGCTCCAGCTGACGCGCCGCGACATCGAGGGTCGATATCGCGGCGCGAGCTTCGGCATGCTCTGGTCGTTGATCAGTCCCTTTCTCCTGTTGTTGATCTACACGCTGGCATTCGGTTTCATTCTCAAGAGCCGTTGGCCCGGCACCAGCGGTTCGACCTCGGAATTTGCACTCATCCTGTTCGCGGGATTGACCGTCCATGCATTCTTCGCCGAATGCCTGGTCCGTGCGCCGATGCTCATCGTCGGGCGAACTGCCTACGTCAAGCGTGTGGTGTTTCCGATCGAGATCTTCGGCTGGACCACCATGTTCGCAGCCGCGTTTCACATGGCGATGAACCTTCTGGTTCTCCTGCTGCTCAACCTCTGGTGGCGGGGTGACATGCATGTAACGGCGTTGCTGCTTCCTGTGGTGTTGATGCCACTGGCGGTGCTGGCGGTTGGGGTGGTCTGGCTGGTCTCGGCTCTCGGCGTCTACCTGCGCGACATCGGTCAGGTCGCCGGGGTCGCCGCCACTGCCATGCTGTTCCTTTCGTCGGCGATCATTCCGATCGAATCCATCCCCGAGTCGTACCGGATCATCTTCGAGCTGAATCCAATCACCCTGATCATCGACCAGGTGCGCAACGTCGTGATCTGGGGACGGCTGCCGGACTGGAGCGCGTTGGCTGTATACGCTGCCTTCGCTTCGGTATTCACCGCATTCGCGTATGGCGTCTTCCGTCGCCTGCAGACCGGGTTTGCCGATGTACTCTGATGCGTCCTCGCCACCCGCTGACATCGTCATCTCGGCGTCGGGTGTCACCAAGTCCTACGGACGGCACGACCGCCCGTCGCGCCGGTTGTGGCAGGCGCTGTTCCAGCGTCGCGGCAGCGAGGTAGATGGATTTACCGCGCTGCATGCGCTCGATCTGGAGATTTGTCGCGGCGAGACCGTCGGCATCATCGGACGCAACGGCTCGGGCAAATCCACGCTGCTCCAGATCATCGCCGGAACCCTCACTCCAACGCGTGGCGACGTGCGCGTCAACGGGAAAGTCGCCGCGCTGCTCGAGTTGGGCAGCGGATTCGACCCGGAATTCACGGGGCGCGAGAACGTCTACCTCAATGCGGCGATCCTCGGGCTGTCGCGGGAGCAGGTGGACGCGCGTCTGGAGGATATTCTCGCGTTCGCGGAAATCGGCGACTTCATCGACCAGCCCGTGCGCAACTACTCGAGCGGAATGGCGGTGCGGCTCGCGTTCTCGGTAGTGGCGCATGTCGATGCGGATGTTCTGATCATCGACGAAGCCCTGTCGGTCGGCGACGCTTTTTTTGCGCAGAAATG
This sequence comes from Luteimonas sp. KH_071, assembly GCF_057838005.1. Classification (NCBI taxonomy): domain Bacteria; kingdom Pseudomonadati; phylum Pseudomonadota; class Gammaproteobacteria; order Lysobacterales; family Lysobacteraceae; genus Luteimonas; species Luteimonas sp. KH_071. The sequence continues at coordinate 623,952 of NZ_CM174458.1, forward strand.
CATGCGGTTCCTGCGCCGCTTCCAGCGGTCGGGCACCCTGCTTTTCGTCAGTCACGACGCAGCGGCGGTCGTGAACCTGTGCAGACGTGCGATCTGGCTGGATGGAGGCCGCATGCGCATGCAGGGTGCCGCGCAGGACGTGATGGAAGCCTATATGGCCGAGCAGCACGCGGCATCCCGTCAAGGCTCCGATGTGAAAATCGAGCGCAAGCGCCGTGAGCCCCGACCCGATGGCGATATCGACATTCGGGCAGCCCTCATGCGCGAAGAGGGAGTCCGCAACCGGTTCGCGTTGTTCGAGTTCGACCCCGATCTGGTGGGCACCGAATTCGGTGCGCAGGCGGCCCGGATCGAGTCCGTGTTCCTGGAGAATGAGGCCGGAGAGCGGATCTCGGTCTTCGAGGGAGGCGAAGTGGTTCGTCTGGTCGTCGCTGCACGATTACGCGAGCGTCTGGACCAGCTCATCGTCGGCTTCTACGTCAAGGACAGGCTGGGTCAGCGCCTGTTCGGCGACAACACGTTTCTGGCCTACCGGGAGTCGCCACTGTCGGGCAATACAGGCGACGGACTGCGCGTCGCGTTTACTTTCCGGATGCCCTTTATGCCGTCCGGTTCCTACATGATCGACGTCGCCATCGCGTCCGGCGACCAGAACGAGCACACGCAGCAGCACTGGGTCCACGATGCGCTGGAGTTCCGTGCTCTCGACGAGACGATGCGGCATGGTCTGGTCGGCCTTCCCATGCTGGCTATCGACGCGGAGATCGAACACACATGATCGAGTTCACGGGGGAGCGGTTCGTTCCGTCGGAAGACGGAGAGATCGCCTACGAGCACTGGCACCGCTACGGCTGGTGCCGCGAGCTGGTCACCGGACGCCGCGTGCTCGACATCGCCTGCGGCGAGGGATACGGCGCTGCTTTGCTGGCGACGGCTGCATCGGAGGTGGTGGGTGTGGATCTCTCCGAGGAGGCGATCGCCCACGCGATGCAGGCGTATGCCGGGATATCGAATCTGGCGTTTCAACAGGGCAGCGCCACGGCCATTCCGTTTCCGGATGACACCTTCGATGTCGTCGTGTCATTCGAGACCGTGGAGCACCTGGCCGAGCAGGCGACCATGATGGCCGAGTTGCGTCGGGTGCTCCGGCCAGACGGTGTGCTCGTGATCTCCTCCCCGAATCGCATCGTGTATTCGGACGCGCGGGATTACCGCAACGAGTTCCACGTCAGGGAACTCGATCTGGCGGAGTTCATCGCGCTGCTGGAGGTCGAGTTCGGCACGATCCGGTTGTACGGGCAGCGCCTGGCAACCGGGTCGTTCATCCTGCCGGATGCGAGCAGCGAGGAAGCGTACCGGGCGGTGACGCGCGGAGAAGGGGCGAGCCTGCGCTACGAATCCGCCAACCTCGATCGGGTGATGTACTACGTCGCGCTCTGCGCGGCGCGGGGTTGCGATCTCCCCTCGCTCGCGCCCTCGGTATATCTGGATCATTCGGTCGATCTGTATGCGCGTTACCAGGAGGTTGCGCGCTGGGCATCGGATATCGATCGGCAGTTTTCCGAACTCGGGGATGCGCATCGCAGGCTTCAGCGTGAACACGACGAGCGAAGCCGCTGGGCGCTCGAACTCGATCATGAAATCGGGCGGCTGGCGGGGCAGCTGAAGGACTTGCAGGCGGAACTCGACGAGCGGACGCGCTGGGCCATCGAGACCGATCACGCGCGGCTCAAGGCCGCCGAGGATCATGAGGCGCTACAGAAGGCGTTCGAGGAGAAATCCCGTTGGGCGCAGGGGCTGTCGGAGGAACTCGAAGCACTGAAGCGGGGCGCTGCGATCCCCGCGTCTCCCGAACGCCCCAAACACGCGAGCTGAGGGCACACAGCGGGCACGCACGCCTCGGGGCCGCATCCCGCGCACGTGATCTCGTGCGCGGGCACGTCGTCCGGACGGTTCGTCGCTGACGCACCCTGTCCGGGTCAGGACGGGATTATTCGACGCGGAACTCGGTAATTCCAATCGGGATGCTGTCGGCATCGATCTGGACGTTGTACTGGCCGGGGACCATGCCGTCGGCGGCCGAGAAGCTGAAGTTCACGTGCTCACCCGAGGCCCCGGTCTTCGACTCCATTTTGTGGGTCTGGCCGTCCTGGAAGGTCCAGTAGACGTCGTATTTGGTGCTTGCGGCGGCGGCCTTGGCGCTCGCGTAGACGGTATCGCCGCTGGTGTAGGCCGCTTTGGCGGCCGTGGCCTGCCCGGATGCGCCCGCAGCGGTTCCGACGACCACGCTATCGGCGGCCACTTCGGCCGGCACGTAGGCGTTCGGGTCGTCGGCAGGATCGGTCGCCCAAGCGCCGTTGTCGCGTGCTTCGCTTCGTGTTGAAGCCGCGGTGTCGACGTCGGACTGCGCCGGCGCGGGGGGCGCCTCGGCAGAGCAGGCAGCAAGTGCCAAGGCGGCAATCAGGGACATTGGAGCAAGCCGGGTGCGCAGGATCATCGGGCGCGACTCTTGATTGGAGGATCGCGATCCTAAGCAATCGGGCGTGAGCAGCGCAACACGTCGAGCTGGAATCGGCGGTGATGCGTCCGTGCCGACTTCGTGGTGGATCTGGCCGCGGCCAAGGGTGCCCTGTTGCAGCCCTCGTCACTGGTCGGCGGGAGCATCGCCCGCGGTCACCAAGCGCTGGCGCTGATGAACCCGGTCGACAGACTGTATGGCGTTGCGCCGGACGCTTCGCTAGCTCGAGCGCAATATCTCTGGCACGGATACGCACGCCGTCTGGCGTAGAGCCAGACGTCTACTAAGAAATCTTCCTGCGGAACCTCATATAAAAAACGGGCGGCCCGAAGGCCGCCCGTTCCCGTATTGCTACTTGCGCTCGAAATCAGAGCGGGCTGTTGCCCCGGTGCAGCTGGCGCTGCTCGACTTCGGCGTCCGCGTCGGTCAGGTTGGTGATCGTGCCGTTGGTGGTGTTGCGGTTCAGGCCCTGGACCAGCATGCCCTGGAACTCGCCGGTCACTTCCAGACGCCACTTGCCCACGCCGTCACCCAGCGAACCTGCCAGCATCTTGCCGGCATTGCCGTTCTCGAGGTCTTCGGAGTTCACCTGCATCGATGCACCCGACGGGAGGTCGAACGAGACCGAACCATTGCTGCGGTTGCCGGCGTCGTCGATGCCGACGATCGTCACGCGGCCGCCGATGTTCGACGGGTTGATCACGCGCACGAACGACTGGGCGGTAGTGTTACCGGCCGGGTTGACGTGGTAGACGTTGACCACCGAGCCGTTGTACTGCAGCGGGGCAACGTTACAGACCGAACCGGCGAACGCACCGTTCACGCCGTTGCGGACGTTGAAGGTCTGCGCAGCGATCTGGGTCTCGCCGTCCACGGTCACGCAGAGGTTGCCGGCGACGTTAGCGCCGGTGAAGCCGTCGATCTCAAGGGTTGCGAGAGTGCGAGCATCGTTGAAGGTGTAATCACTGTCCGGAATTTCAACCGCACAGGTCGCGTCCGTCGCCCAGAACACGCGGTCGAAGCCGGCAAAGTTACCGACAATTTCCGAATTCACAGTCGTGTCTGCAGTGAACTCAAAGCCCGCGCTGGCGGCGAGAGAGATCGTGCCGAGGCTGGTGGTCGTTTCCTCGCCCGCGCCAATCGCATAGCCGCCGTCTTCAAACGAGACGAAACGCGCCTTCGGGAACTCGCCGCCCACATCGATGCGGTCTGCCGGGTTGGTGGGATCGCAGGTCACCGCAAGGCCACTGGTACGCGTGATGATTTCCTGCGTCGACGACTGCAGCTGGTTGCCGCCAACCGGATCATTGATCTGCACCGACATCCGGGTCGGACCGGTCGTCCGCACGTTCTCGAGGACGAGGCCCTCGAACTGGAGGATCGTGCCGACCGAAACGGTGGCGTTCGCGCTGTCGGGTGCCACGGTGAAGACGGCGTCCGACTCGCCCGGGTTGCCGCCGGCCGCAAGGGCGATCGTCCATTCCCCTTGGAGCCCGGCACCTTGGCTCAAGGCCAGCGTTGCGCCCTGGTCGCCAAACTGAGCGCCATCTTCCAGAGAAACGAGCAGCTGGAAGCCAGTGGTGCGGCCGATGATGACGTCACGGATCTGCACGACCAGGTCAACCGACTCGGCCATGGTGACATCGTTACCCGCCTGGATCGCGATAGCCTCCGCGGTGGTGTCGCCATTGGTCTGAACCTGGAACGCAAATGCGGCGGCGGGCGCCATGAGCGCCGCGACGAGCGCGACGGCCAGGGTCTTCTTGCTGTACTTCGACATGTCGAAACTCCTGAATGACACTGAAAATAAGTTGTGTGGTCGCAGTCGCGCCGGGTTCATGTTGAGGGCCTGGTACCGGGCCGCAACATGAACCTAGCTGTCCGTGGCTAGCGCGTCTTTGGAACCAAGAAGACCCCGGCGGCGCCGAGCCTTCCCCCTTGGACCGCGAACTGCGGACGTGAAACTAACTGACGCCTTAACCCCCGTCAATGCACGGCACGTGAAAACGAAACTTTAGTGCTTTTCGAACATCTTGTTTCGGCTGTTCATTACGGCAATAGGACAACTGGTTAGACTTTTCGACTTCGTATCGCGCCGGTTCCGGTGATGTGCGAGGTGGAATGCGATGACGCACTGGGGCGCTGATGAACATGAATACCGTTGAGCGCTCGCGTGTCGAGCCGGTGCCGTCGATCGCGGCGCGGCTCGGCGATCTGCTGGTGAAGCAGGGGCTGATCAGCGAGGCCGATCTGGCACGTGCCCTCGACCTGCAGACGCGGCTGGGCGGCCGGCTGGGCAGTGTGCTGGTCCGCATGGGCGCGCTGAGCGAGGACAACCTGCTTGCGGTCCTCGGCCAGCAGCTCGGCTTGCCGGTGCTGGGGATCGACCTCCCGTTGCCGGACGAGGACGGTCTTGTGGTGGCAGCCGAACAGGTGCCCGCCGGCGTGGACTGGCTGGTCGATCGCGGGGTGTTGCTGTGGCTCGCGGCGGACGGTCGCGTGCACTGCGGAAGCCGGGATCCCCTGGATCCCGTGCTGCGGGAGCTGATGCGCCACGCGTTGCCGGGTCGCCGTCCCGTCTATTGCCTCGCGCGCTCCCAGGATGTCGATCGCCTGCTGGACGGGCTCGCCCGCCGCGGCGCGTCGGCGGATGCGGCGGGCGATGCGGCCAGTCTGCGTGAGATGGCGGAAGAGGCGCCCACGGTCGAACTGGTCAACAACCTGATGGCCCAAGCAGTGGAGCAGCGCGCCTCGGACATCCACATCGAACCGGAAGAGCGCAGCTTCTCGGTGCGGTTCCGGATTGACGGCGTGCTGTATGCGCGGCTCAGCCTGCCCCGGCAACGATTCGACGCGGTCGCCTCGCGACTCAAGCTGATTTCGGGAATGGACATCGCCGAGCGGCGTCTGCCGCAGGACGGGCGGCTCAGTACGCGTGTGGGCGGCCAGGAGATGGATATCCGCGTCTCGGCTCTGCCGGGGGTTCACGGTGAGTCGATCGTGATGCGTCTTCTGCCCAAGGAGCGCAAGGATCTCGGCCTCGCGCGTCTGGGGTTCGAGCGCGATCACCTCGCCTTGATGGAAGCCTGGACCCGCGAGGCCAACGGCATCGTGCTGGTCACCGGCCCGACCGGGTCGGGCAAATCGACCACCCTGTACGCGGCGCTCGCTGCCGCCAACGACGGGCTCAAGAAGATCATCACGGTCGAGGATCCGGTCGAGTTCCGGCTCCCGGCGATCACCCAGATCCAGGCCCATGCGGACATCGGGTTGACCTTCGCCAATGCGCTGCGTTCGATCCTGCGCCAAGATCCCGACGTGATCATGATCGGCGAGATCCGAGATCTGGAGACCGCCGAGATCGCGATCCAGGCGGCATTGACGGGCCACCTCGTGCTCTCGACGTTGCATACCAACAGCGCGATCAGTGCGTTCACCCGTCTCGTCGACATGGGCGTGGAGCCATTCCTGGTGGCGACACCCGTGCGTGCGGTCCAGGCGCAGCGCCTCGTTCGCCGCCTGTGCGGCTGTTCGCGCCCGGTATCGGTGCCTGAAGCGATCCTCGCGGAGGTTTCGCCCCATGCTGCGCGTGTGCTGGATGGCGTCGGCCCGACGTTCCGGGAGGCCGTGGGGTGCGCGGACTGCATGGGCACCGGCTACCGGGGCCGTCTGGGAATCTACGAGATGATCCCGGTGGATGACGACATGCGGCACCTGATCGTGTCGGGTGCGAGCGTCGAGGAGATGAAGGCGCTCGCGCGCAACCAGGGCCACCGATTCCTGCGCGACGACGGTCTTCTGAAGGCCTGGCAGGGCCTGACGACCGTGGAAGAAGTGCTGCGCGTGGTGGGTCACTGACCGATGCAGTTGTTCGCATACGAGGCGGTGAACGCGGAAGGACGCTCCAGCAACGGGCATCTGCGCGCCGAGAGCGAACGTCAGGCCCTCCGCTCGCTGGAGGGGCGGGGGCTGTCGGTGATCGCGATCCGTGCGAGCTCGGGACCGAATCGCACACGTCGGAGCGCGCGGCTGCGTACGGCCGACGTCATCATCTCGCTCCAGGAGCTGGGCACGATGCTGACATCCGGTGTGCCAGTGGCCGATGCCGTGGCGTCGCAGGCGATGTCGGTGCACCACCCACGGATCGTGTCGGCGTTTGCCGGCATGTCGACCGGTCTCCAGCGAGGGCAGGGCTTTTCGCTGGTGCTGGAGGCGAGCGGATTGCCCCTGCCTGGCTATGTGATCCAGCTCGTCCGGGCCGGCGAACTGACCGGCGAACTCGGTCGCGCGATCCGTGACGCCGGCCAGCAGATGGAGTATGAGCAGCGCGTCCGCAACGAGATCCGGAATGCGCTCGTGTATCCGATGGTGCTGGTGGTCGCCGGCATCGCGGCGGTCGTGCTGATGTTCGTCTTCGTGGTGCCCAAGTTTTCCAACATGCTGGACCGGGCCGACGCGCTGCCGTTTCTGGCCTGGGCTGTTCTGGCCAGCGGCGTCTGGATGCGCGCCAATTTCTTTTTTTTCCTGGGTGGTCTCGTAGCCGTCGCGGTGGCGGCGTACGTGATGTCCCGGCGTCCGCCTGTACGCGTGGCGGCAGTCGATGCGCTGGCACGGCTGCCGCTCGTCGGCGCCTGGCTGATCGAGGCGGACACATCGCGGTGGGCGCGAATAATGTCGGCACTGCTCACCAACCGGGTGCCGTTGATGCGTGCGCTCGAACTCGCGGCGGGTGGCGTGCAGATTCCATCCCGGCAACAGCGCATGCAGGAAGTCACCCGCGCTGTTCGCGGAGGCACTGCCCTGGCGCCTGCGCTCGAGACGCAGGAAGCGCTGACGCCGACAGGCTACAATCTTGTGCGCGTCGGCGAACGCGCCGGAAAGCTGCCGGAGATGCTGGAATCGCTTGCCAGGCTTTACGAAGATTCGGGCCGGAACCGGATGAAGCGGCTGCTGTTGCTGATCGAACCAGTGGCGATCCTTGTGATCGGCAGTGTCATCGGCACGATCATCCTGGGCATCATCCTCGCCATCACCAGTGCGAACGATCTCGCGATCTGAACGAGGCAAACAACATATGAAGTCCAGGCTTTCCCGTTTTTCCGCACGTCGTTCCGCACGTGGTTTCACGCTGCTCGAGATGATCGTCGTACTGGTGATCATCGGCCTGATCATGGGTCTCGTCGGACCGCGTCTGTTCGGGCAGGCGGACAAAGCCAAGGTCCAGGCTGCGAATACACAGATCAAGATGCTTGGTGGTGCGTTGCAGACGATGCGACTCGACATCGGCCGCATGCCGGGCGAGGACGAGGGGCTGTCGCTGCTCGTCCGCCGCCCCTCTGACGAGCGGACTGCTGCGCGCTGGAGCGGTCCCTACATCGACGGTGAGGTCCCGGATGATCCCTGGGGACGTCCATATCGTTATTCACCATCGCCTGCGGCGAGTCAACCGTTCACTCTGTACTCGCATGGCGCGGATGGTGTGCCCGGCGGAGAAGGTCTCGATGCAGACGTGGGCTATCTGCCGTCCAGGTAAGCGGTGCATGCGCGGGTTCACCCTGCTCGAGCTCCTGGTGGTGCTGGCAATTCTGGGCCTGGTCGCGGCTATCGCCGTTCCTGGAGCGATCCGCACCATCGGCGCGTGGCAGCGGCAAGCGCTGCTCGATGAGATCGTGATCCAGGTGCGTGCGTTGCCGGTGCAGGTACGTGCGTCGGGCCGGCCCCTCGTGCTCGAAGCAGTGGGTGAGGTGAGGGACGATTCCTGGGACGCCCTCTCGCTTCCGGAAGGATGGGCGGCGGATGCCGAGCAGCCGCTCCGGGTCGAGGCCAATGGGGCATGTTCGGATGCGCGTCTCGTCTTCGAGGCGGACGGCTGGCGGCGCGCGCTCGCGGTGGAAGCGCCGTTCTGCGACGCGCGCTGGGTGGACTAGTCCATGCACGGGCGCTCGGGCCGCGGACGTCAGTCTGGCTTCACACTTCTCGAGGCGATTGTTGCGCTGGTGATCTTCGGGATCGGGGCGATGTCGCTGTACGCCTGGCTGGGCGTGAGTCTGGAGGCGCTGCAGGCGACTTCACGCGCGCAGGATCGGGTGGTTGCGACCACCGCTGCACTCGAAGTCGTCCGGAACATCAATCCGATGCTTCAGGCATCGGGCGACGTCGAAATTGGCGGAGTTCTTTATAGCTGGAGCGCGCGCCCGGTCGACGGTCCGAAGCAGGCTGTCACGCAACTCGGCGCGCCGACGGTGTTCCAGGTGGCGTTGTTCGACGTGGACGTCGTCGTGACGGGAGCCGACGGCGCAGAGACCCAGAGGCTGACCGTGCGGCAATTGGGCCATCGTCAGTTGCGGCCACTCGAGGAGGACTGACGCATGCGGAAGCAGTCGGGCTTCACGCTGATGGAAGCGCTGGTCGTGCTCATGCTCGTCTCGATCGTGGTCTCGCTGGCCTTCGAAATGCTGGGCGCTTATCGGATTGCGAAGTCGAGAGTGTTCGATACTTCGGCCGCGACGGATCGCCGGGCACTGGTCGAAACGTGGTTCGCCGACTCGATACGTGGGCTGGTGGCACTCGAAGGCGCGATGCCTTCGGGGACTCCGACGCTCCTGGCAGGTGTGACGCTTTCGCCTGCGATGTCGCCTTCTGGCGGGCCGGTTCCGGTGGAGTGGGAACTGGTCGCCGACCTCGACCAGGTTGATCTTGTGTATCGGGAATATGGTCAGGAGAGGTGGCGCGTGCCCACCCGGACTGTGCCCGGCGAGGCACTCTTCTCATATGCGGGTCCGGACGGGCAGTTATCGGACCGCTGGCCGCCCGCCCTCGGCGTGCAGGGCGAGTTGCCGCGGCTGGTCGTGCTTGCACTCGATGGGCAGGATGGGGGCCTTCAGCTGGTGGCCTCGCCCCGCAGCGGCACGCTGACACGTGCCGAAGCGTTCGAAATCGAGACCGATTGACATGCGATTCCAGGCCTCAACCGAGCGGCGCGCGCGCGGGTTCGTCCTCGTACTCGTCCTTGTGATCCTCGTTGTCTTGACCATTCTCGCCACAACCGTGGCCACGCTTGCCCAGTCCGCGCGCGACAACCAGCTGGAGCGTCTGGACGAGGCGGACGCGTCGATCGACATCGAGTCCACGCGTGCGACCGCGCTCTACATGCTGCTGACCCAGCGGGTGACCTTCGCGGGCCTGACGGTCGATGACAGGATGGTGCTGAGCGAGGATGAGCGTGCCATGGCAGGGCAGGGCGACTCTCCCTTCAGTTACATGCCTGTCGGCAACGAGATCGCCCTCGACGGCACGGTGTACCGCGGCCGCGGCCGCGCGATGTTTTCCATCCAGGAGGATGCCGGACGCCTCTCGGTGAACTGGGCGCCCCAGATCGTGCTGGAGCGGTATCTCGGCATCGGTTCGGCGGACCCGACGCCCTTCACGACGCTGCGGAACCGCCTGTTGGACTACCAGGATGCAGACAGTCTGAAGCGCTTGAACAGTATGGAGCGGCAGGATTACCTCGACGCCGATCTTGCGCCCCCGAGCAATCGGGTACTGTCCACGCCGCTCGAACTGCGCCGTATTCCCGGGTGGCGCGAGCGACTTCCTGCTGATGACGCGGCAGTGCTGCATGCCTTGTCGGTCCAGCGACAAGTGGTGGTGAACGTCAATTCCGCCCCGGAGGACGTGATCGCCTCACTGCCGGGATTGGACGGGACGGTGGCGGCTCGCATCATCGCATTGCGTCGTCTGCAACCCTTTTTGACTGTCAGCGCGTTCCAGCAGGCATCGGGTAGCGTGCTGGCAGACGAGAATTACGTGGGCCTGTATCCTTCCTCTTCGGGAACTCTCGCTGTCTGGGTGCCGGGTCGCGGACCTGTACGTACGACGCACTGGATGCTGACTCCGCGTGATGATGGGGGGCGGCCATGGCATGAAACCTATGAACTCTATGTCTCCGCAGCAGATGAGGAACCCGTCGGCATGGCTCGCCCGCCAGCGACGCCGCTTTTTGCCGACCCGGTGGCTGATCAGCCGTGACGGTGTCACGCGCGTGCTCGCCCGTGGGCGACAGGAGGAATGGCTTGTCGGGCGCGAACTCTGTGCGTTCACGTCCATCGATCTTTCCCTCGTGCCGGTGGCAAAACGCAAGACGTATGTGCGAACTGCCGTCCGCCGGCTCGCGCCGTTTCTCGACAGCGACAGTCATGCCGAGTTTTTTGGCGCGAGGGCCATGGTATGGATGTGGGACCGCGCTGCGCTCGCCGAATCGGCGCGCGCGAGCGGTCAACTCGCGAAAGCCGGTCGCATTTTGCCGGAAAGTCTGTTCCGCGGCGCGCCCAATGAGGACTCCGGCATCGAGTTGATCAAGCTGGACGCGGGATGCGAGGCGCGCGCGTGGCGTGGCGGCGCACTGATCGCTTCGGAATGGTGGCCCGATGTGCCGGGTGAGCGCGAATGGGCCGAGTTCGTGCGCGGCGCTGGTTTCGACATGCTGCCTGTTCCGGATGCCTCGTTTGCCCCGTTGTCGGAAACAGCGTGGGGCGGAGGTCGTGCGTCATTACAGGATTTCGGTTCGCGGTTGCGTGCTCCCGGTGCGGTGGTGACAGCGGGTCTTGTGGCTTTGGTATTCGCTGTTCCAATCGGAAGCATTGTTCGATTGAAGGCACAGGAAGCGGCGATCGACAGAGCGATGGATTCCCTGGATCAAGGGCTGCAGACCATCATGCTGGCGCGTGAGAACGCGGAGCGTGACGCCGAAGAGGTGAGCCGTCTGCTGGCATTGCGACCACCGAGCGGTGTGACGAACGCCTGGGCTGCGATGGTCAGCGCTACTCCTGGCGGTAGCTGGCAGCTTCTGGAGTGGAGGCTTCTGGATCCGCGTACGGTCGAAGCAGTGCTGCGGATCGAGCGGCCCGATCTGGAGAGTCTCGTGGCGTCCTGGGAGGCCTCGGGCACATTCGTCGACGTCACTGCCGAGATGGGGCGCACAGCCGACGAAGTGACGATGCGGGCGACGCTTTCAGCAGGCGGGACTCCTTGATGGCGAGGTTCGCATCAGTGCTCGGCCCCTTGCAGGACCAACTGCGCGCGAATGCTCGTCTGCGCTTCGGCGTAATCGCAATTGCAGGAATTCTCGCTGTCTATGTATTTCTCGCGCTGGTGGACTGGCGGGCTTCTGTGGCGGACCGCTATGTGGAGAAGCGCGACCAGTTGTGGAGGATGCAGGCCGTGGCAGGCGAGGATTATTGGGCGGAGCGCGCTGTGGCTGCTGACGCCGCCCGAACCCGGCTTGCGGCGGAGATTCCGGTTGCGAAGACGACCGGTCTCGCTCAGGCCGCCGTCCAGGCGCAAGCCAGGGATTTCGCGGATTCCACGGGAACGAATACCCGGATCCAGCCAGAAGCGCCCACGCGTGTGGAAGGTTGGGACGACATCTATCGTTTGCCTGTCGTAATCAGCGGAACGTTCGAACCTGCCGCGCTGGTGCAACTCGTGCGGCGCATCGAGTCGGGGAGCAACCTGGTCACGATCGAATCGGTGGCGCTCATGAACCGTCAGTCGAAGACGGCCGCGCTCACTCTCGTATTCTTCTACCGGATCGTCCCCGATGATCAGCCGATTGATTGACCGAGCGCGCGCGCGGCCTCAGGCGACTACGGTTGTAGCCGGTCTTCTGATCGGCTTTACGGCGGGCCTGGCGTTGCCTCCGCCGTCGGCGCGAGACTGGACTCCAGGTGACGCGGCTTGGGCGCTCCCCTCGCAGGAACGTCTCGATCGTGTCGCTCCAGGAGCCTTCGAGACGCTACGCAACGCGGCTCCGTTCAGGTCCCAGACGGGAGCCGGGCGTCAGGGTGCGGCTCCTTCGTGGAAGCTTGCCGGTATCATGTCCAACCCGTCGCCCGTGGCGATGGTCATCGGGGACCAAGGCAAAATCCTGCAGGTCCCGCTCGATAGTTCATTGCCTGATGGCGCGCAGCTGACATCCGTTGAGATCGTCTCGATCGGATATACGCGAGACGGCTGCGAATTCACTCGGAAGCTGTACGACGCGACGGAGCACCGTGGCGCCTGTCTGAACGCAGCCGGTGCGGCACAAGAGGAAAACGGTCGGAATGAATAACGCGTTGGTAAGAGCCCTGGTGGTGGTGCTTCTGCTGGGAGGCTGTGCGCGCCCGGTCAAAGTCGACCTTCCTCAGCCGCTGTCGCGCGCGGAGCGCGCGCGGGCTGCCGACGAAGACCAGGCGCTCATGTCGCCGGAGTCCAGGCCCGAGTCGTTGAGGAGGAGTGCGACACCCACCTCGAGCTACGAGCCGGCCGTGGCGGGGACGGGTGCTGGTTTCGGAATTCCGCCTGTCAGGGGGGAGCCACTGAGCGTCAACATCGAAGGCATGCCGGTTCCGGCGTTCATCAACGAGTTTTTCGGAACAATCCTCGGTGTGGGCTTCCAGCTCGATCCGTCGGTGGCGAAGATGAACGATCTGGTGACATTGCGGACGCCCGGCCCGCTTCCGCCGTCCGACTTCTACCAGCTGGCTGTTCGTGTTCTCCGGACCTACGGCGTCGAAGCGCGGTATGAAGGGGATCGGGTGCGTTTCCTTCTGGCGGGCAGGGGGGATGCATTCGAGCCGCCTCTCGTGCTGAGCGGGCGCGCTGCCCCCGAGGTGCCCATTTCGCACCGACCGATCTTCCAGATGGTGGAGTTGAGTTCCGTCCGCAACGCGGACGTTACCAACTGGCTGAAGGTTGCGTTCCGTACGGACGGCTTGGAAATCCAGGACGATCTCAATCGCAATGCGGTGGTCTTGTTCGGGCGGCCCGAAATCGTTCGGCAGGCGGCGGCGGCCATTCGGGTTCTCGACCGTCCCTTCATGCGGGGGCGGGTCAGTACGCGCATCGAACCAGCGTTCGTGAGTGCCGAGGAGCTGGCCGCGAAACTGGTGGACGTGCTGCGCGCCGAGGGATATGCGGCAGCAGTGCATGGCGGCGGCGCAATGCCGCAGGCGAGTGCGATTCTCGTCATGCCAATGGGCGCGGCGAATACCGTGCTCGTGTTTGCAGGTGAGGGACAGGTGTTGGAGCACGTGGTGCAGTGGGCGAGGACGATAGACGCGCCGAATCCTGTGGGCGGCGATCAGAGCCTCTTCTACTACACGGTGCGTAACACGAGCGCGCAGGATGTGGTCTCGACGCTCAACGGCGTGCGCGGGACGACGAGGTCGGGAATCCAGGCGCCACGCAATGCCGTGAGCGGTGCCGACACGGGTTCGCGCTCGAGCGCGAGCCTGAGTGGTGCCCAGGATCCCTCCTCTCAGAGCTCCCCAACGACAACGACAGGGGACCTCGCCGACAACCTCGGCGTGTCCTCGGGACGAGTCATTCTCGACGCTCCGCGCAACGCCATCATTTACCGCGGCGACGCGCAGGACTGGGCCCGTCTTCTGCCGTTGATCAGGCAGATGGACCGTGCCGCGCGGCAGGTCATGATCGAGGTGACGATCGCCGAGGTGACGCTTGATCGTGATGAACAGTTCGGAGTGAGCTGGTTGGCGAAGGGCGGGGTCGACCGGTTTGGTGGCACCGTGACATCCGGCACCCTGGGCGCGACCGAAGCCTTGGGGGGGTTGACGTATCTTCTGGATGTAGCAGGCCAAACTCGCGCTCGCTTGCGTGCGTTCGCCGAAGACAGTCGGGTCACCGTGCTGTCGTCGCCACGTCTCATGGTGAAGAGCGGCGAGCAGGCAAGCATCGATGTCGGTACGGAGATACCGACGCTGTCGTCGCAGACGGCGTCGAACCAGCAGACCGACGGCAACACGAACATTCTGCAATCCATCCAGTACCGCAAGACCGGCATCATTCTCGAAATCAAGCCGATCGTGTATTCGGATGATCGCATCGACTTGGAGATTCGCCAGGAAGTGAGTGAAGCATTGCCACTAGGGGCGAACTCGCCGGTGCAATCACCATCGATTTTCAACCGTGCGGTGTCCAGCAATCTGTCATTACGCGATGGAAGTTCGATTCTGATTGGCGGCCTGATGTCGAACAGGTCGACCACGAGCAACGATGGTGTGCCTTACCTCAAGGATGTTCCGGTACTGGGGAGCCTGTTCCGCAGCAGTGGAAACAACAGGACACGGACCGAACTTGTTCTAATGATCGTGCCCTACATCGTCGAATCCGACGGGCAGGCCGTCGAGCTGACGCGTTCACTTGGTGAGCGGCTGCAATTCCTGGACCTACCGGCTATGGGTACGGAGATGCCAGCGCCGGAACCGTCCTACGATCCGACCCTGCGCCCGCCCGGACCCTGAATACAGGATTCGCTGCAAGAGGGGTTCGCGCCGTGGAGCCAATTGGGCCTAATGCGCTGGCGCCAAGCCTCATGGCGTCAGATCGCCGGTGTTCTTCGTTGCATCTGATCTTCTGTCATCACGAGTTGCGCGTCTAGCTCCGGCTCAGTCGGCAATATCGACTCCATAGCGACGTTCAAGTTCGCGGACTTCACGCGCGAACAGGCGCTGAAGCCAGGGGCGCACGAACCGCGCGGTCCAATCCCGCTGCCAGTCTCCAGAGAAAATTTCCTTGAAGACGGGGCTGTCGTTGAGCGGAGCGACACCGATAAATCTAAACACCCTGTCGAGCGTGTCTTGGGGGGCGTCTCTGAGATCTTGGTTGCGGAGCACGAGGATCTGGTCTTTAGGAAATCTCGCGTATAACGCATCGAGCTGTCGCACATAAAGTCCGCGCGCGATGTAACTATGGCGACGCAACGGTGAGTTCGAAGAGAAGTCCTGCTCATGGCCCTTGAGGCGCCAATGTTCAGCGAGTAGGGCCACTGGCAGTGGCAGGTGTTCGTCACCTCGGCCTTTTTCCATAAAGTAGTGAGAGATTGCACGAGTTGCTGGATCGCGCAGGATCACGATCCATCGCATGGTCGGGTTATACCGAGCAATTCTGCTGACAAACTCGGTATGAAACATCGAAATTGGAGTCGCGTCACCATGCAGGACGCCGGCTCTCTGGTCGAAGCCCCCTTCAAACTTCGATGCGAAGATCGCATCGACTTCATGAGCAGCGATACCCTCATCGAATCGGTCTGTATCGAATACGTGGGCTTCTTTCATGGAGGGCAGCCGGACATCGGGGTGTGCCGAGAGAAAATTTGCGAGGGCGGTCGTTCCACCCTTCTGAACACCACCGAGCATGAAGCCGATCCGGGGAGAGTACGTACCGATATTCATCGGGGCATGCCTGCCGAAAGCCGGATCGCGAGCGAGTCGACATCCGCGTCCGAGTACCAAATTGACCATCTCGCCCGGCCGGAAGAGCGCGCGCGCCTCAAGCCATCGACCAGACGTGCAATGTCCACGCCGGCGTAGACCGGGTTGCTGTTGCGTATCTCGAGATCACCGCGTGGCAACGCACTCAGCCCGGCTGCCTTACGCAATTGGGCTCCCTGTGTTGCAACCATGTCCTCATAGCGCAAGACGGACGAAGATGCGAGGTGATCGTGGAATCGAGTGAAAAACCAGTCGAGGACGATACATTGGCGTTCAATTGTGTCCGGCGTCGCTTCCAAGCGCGTGCGCAGGGCTGAATCGAGTCGCTCCGCTGCAGGTATGCGTCCCCGGCCGACGGGTAGGTCCACCGTGTTCCAAGATGCGAGCACAGCAACCGGATTTCGCACGATGGCCAGCACCGGCATTCGATCACCGAGCTGTGGCAATAGGCTGGTGAATAGCGCGTTGTGTTTGATTGCCAGAGTGAAATTTTCGGGTTGTCGCCCGACATCGATGAGACCACGCCTGGTGCGATCCTGGCGCAACATACCGGGTCCATCTGTCTGGTCGAATGGGTTGTCCGGCACCACGCCGCCACGGTGCTTGCTGGTGCCCCTTCCCTCTAATATCAACTGGCTCCGCATTTCCGAATAAAAATCGGCGATCGCGTCGACGGCGCCGCCGACATTGTCTGGCACGCGCAAAACATCCATCGGTTCGAAGAGTGAGACGGCGCCTTCGCATTCCCCAAGAAGTTGACACGCGAGTGTCGTGCCGCCGCGGGGAACCCCGGTGAGCGCGATATCACGGCCTCTCATATCGAGCTCCAAAGAGTATCCAGCCGATCGAGCACACTATGGAACGCCTCTCGCTCAGCGGACTGAGTGAATGCAAGCGCGGTCTCCTTCCCGACTTTCCGCAACGCGCTGCAAACTGATGTGTCCTGAAGCAGCTCAATTACCGAAGCTGTGATTGCACTTATATTGAGCGGAGGCATCAAGGCGTTCACGTTGTCTCGCGCATAGGCACGATTGCCGATGCAATCAGGCACGACGACCGTGCATCCCAGCGCCATTGCCTCGAGTCCCGGTAGATAGAATCCCTCGTGCCGATGGGGCAGCAGGACTGCAATATCGGCAGCGGCAAGGCGTTCGAGATACTCAGAGCGTGGTATTCGTTGCGTGACCAGCGACACATCCACCGTCGTACCCAGGCTTTCAGCCACCGCAAGGCCGATTGCCGGTTGCTTGATCGCATCTATGAACACAGAGGCAGGCACAACGTCTGGCCGCTCGACTGCAGGTAGGTCGAGCGCTGCTTCAATCACGATAACGGGACCGCGTACACGGCCAGTGGACTCGATCGCATCTGCAACCGCTTGGCTCACGCAGATTCGGACTGCCGGGCGCGAAAGATGCGCCCGTAATGGATGTCCAAGAGCGGCGTGCCGCACATGCTGGACAAGATTGATGACGGGCTTGCCCGGTAGATCCGAGGGGTATGCGACCCAGTCCATGCCTGCGATAAAGAGTGCATCAGCGGCGCAGGGCGAATAATCGCCGACACGCTGATCGCGCAGAGCCGCCCAGGGATTCTGGTCCCATATACTGTTCGTCGTCATGTAAACGGACGGGCGCCAGTTGTCATGTGCCTCGGCATGCCGGAAATAGTCGAAAACCTTTCCATGCCCCCCTGTGTACTCGACGAACTCGCGGTGGAATAGCAGTCGTCTGATCATCGTTCAATATGAATGTCCATAGGGACAGGATACAGGCCGGTGAAAAACTCGCGACTGTCGTCCACGACTTCGAATGACAGAGCGCCTTCTTGGCGCGCAAGCACGGCGGTCTGCGCCAATGATGGCGCGTCGACCACGCGGGTCCTGATCCGATACACCCCTTGCTGAAAAGCGGCGTTCAGACCTATCGTCAGTCGCGATGACTTGCCGACGGATGTCGTCCTCGGAAGCGCAATCCGGCGGCCGCATAGCTGAAGCCCCTTGCCGTCCATGATGTCAACTATTATGGCGGGATGCTGGACATCCTCGCGAAGCGCGACCACTAGGCAGATCTCAAGCTTTGCATCGAATGCAACCGTTGCGTGCCGAGCTCCATTGATGGAGCCTTCCACCACCCGAACATCTTCAAAGCCGTAGCCGTCGTCGAAGCGTTCGACTCCGGCTCCGGACGTTCTCTGGCGCTCTACAAGCGCCTTGCGATGCGTGCGATATAAGTATTCGGTGATAACCTCATCAGGAAGGCCTCGAAGTACCACTTCGCCGCGTTCAAGCAGCATCGCCTCGTGACAGAAGGCCTTCACGGCATTCAGGTCGTGGCCGACAAACAACAGCGTGGTGCCGCGTGCGAGGATCTCGTCTATGCGCGTCATCGCTTTGGCCTGGAACGCTGCATCGCCTACCGCGAGTGCTTCGTCGACAATCAGGATGTCGGGCTCGGTGTGAACCTGGACGGCAAATGCAAGCCGAAGCGCCATTCCGGAACTGTAGGTCTTCACCGGCTCGTCGATGTAGTTCCCGATATCGGCGAAATCGACGATAGCATCGAAGACGCGATCGATCTGCAGGCGCGATAACCCGAGGATCGCAGCGTTGATTCGGATGTTCTCGCGACCGGTCAACTCAGGATTGAAGCCTGATCCAAGCTCGAGCAAGGCGGCGACACGTCCGCTGATCCTGACTTCGCCAGTGCTGGGCGCCATTACCCCCGCAACGATTTGCAACAAGGTGCTCTTGCCGCTTCCGTTCAGGCCCACGATGCCAAGCGCGCGTCCATGCGGAAGCTCGAAGCTAATCCCCTTCAGCGCCTCGTGCCGATGCAGGCGCCGCTCTGCTGCATTCACCAGCCTCGCGGAGAGTCCTGGCATGAATGCTTGGCTTGCCCGGGCCATTCTCATCAGCAGTGGGTATAGAAGCCGAGCGCCGGGAGTGGGCCAGAGGCGGTAGGTCTTGCTGACCTCAGAGACCTGGATCGCAAGTTTGGTGTCGTGTGGCGAGGTATGCATTGGTGCCTATGATCCTCTATCGCCGGGCTCCGGTCACGGCTCCTAATCCGACCTGCCGCGCTTACAATTGTGCATCCCCTCCCCCCGCAGACTCCACCGTCGCGTGGGCCTTGATCGCGCTGGAAATGGAGCATGTCGCAACCCATGAATTGGACCCTACCGATCCGCCACAGATCCCTGATAGGAGTGTTGACCTGGCGCGAGATTGCGGGGCGGTACCGTGGAGCACTCCTGGGTGTCGCGTGGGCTGTCGTCACGCCGTTGCTGATGCTGGCAGTCTTTACCTTGGTCTTCGGCGTGGTGCTTCAGTCACGGTGGCCTCAAACCGAGAACCAGGGCATTGGCATGTTTGCGCTCCAGCTTCTCGCTGGATTGCTGCTCCACGGAATTCTCGCGGAATCATTTGGTCGAGCGCCGACGCTTGTGGTGCAACAGCCCAACTACGTGAACAAAGTCGTATTTCCGCTGGAGGCACTTGCTTGGGTGGCATTGTTGTCGGCCGCGTTCCACGGTGCTGTGGGATTGATGCTGCTCTGGTTGATCAACGGCATCTGGGGGACGGGATTCTCAGTGACTCAGTTGGCATTGCCGCTCGTTGTAGCGCCGTACATCCTGCTGCTGACGGGGCTGACCCTTTTGTTCGCCGCGTTAGGCGTTTATCTCCGCGATCTACAGCAGATCGTGGGATCGCTTGTCATGGTCTGCATGTTTCTAGGTCCCGTTTTATTTCCTCGTTCGAGTATGCCTGCAACGCTACAGGGCTGGCTTTTGCTGAATCCACTCACGGTCCCGGTAGAGCAGTTTCGGCGTGTTCTGTTCCAGGAGGCATGGCCCGACTGGACCCCACTGGCGTCTTATGCCCTTGCGGCCTTGATTGTCTACGCATCGGGTGCAGCCGTGTTTGGTCTGCTGAAGAGAGGGTTTGCAGATGTGGTCTGAGCAAAGGTGAGTTCGTCGAGAATCGCCAGCTTTCCTAGTTAAAGTTAAACATGAAATCTTCTCGATTGGAGCAATCGACTTTTGGCTGAACTGGAAAAATTAAAGTCAGGGGCGCCGTCACCGGTAGCTATCCTTGTTCTCGGTATGCACAGGAGCGGCACCTCCGCTGTCAGTGGCGCGCTTGAAATTGCGGGTGCCGTGCTTGGCAGCAGTTTGATGGCGCCCGGTGCAGACAATCCGAAGGGATTCTTCGAGCACGTTGGGGTCGTGGAAATCCACGATACCCTGCTCATGGCGTTGGGGCGCTCTTGGAACGATCCCCGCCCGTTGCCAAGTGACTGGCTTTACAGCCCGGCTGCCCACAAGGCCTCCGCAGCTCTCGAAGCGCTGTTGCGATCGGAGTTCGGAGATTCCAGCTTGTGGGTTGTCAAGGATCCACGTCTGTGCCGGCTGCTTCCGTTGTGGTGGCCGATTCTGGATCGTATGCGGGTGACGCCAGCTCCCCTGCTCGTCATGCGTGACCCTCGCGAAGTTGCAGCGTCGTTGAAGATGCGAAACGCCTGGCCCGAAGGCCTATCGAAGCTGTTGTGGATTGAGCATCTTCTCGATGCGGAGCAGGCAACG
Organism: Luteimonas sp. KH_071; assembly: GCF_057838005.1. NCBI lineage: Bacteria > Pseudomonadati > Pseudomonadota > Gammaproteobacteria > Lysobacterales > Lysobacteraceae > Luteimonas > Luteimonas sp. KH_071. Next base: position 644,328 of record NZ_CM174458.1, read on the forward strand.
CGAGGCAAGCGGCGGGCAGTACTCTCCTATGCGGAACTTTTGGCCGACGCGCCTGCGACGCTCATGCGAGCACTCAAGAATCTCGGCGTTGCGCAAGTGCTTTCACTCGATGCCCCTCGGGCGGCCCAGATCAGCGACTTCGTGTCGCCCGACGACAGGCATCACATCTCTGGAAAGGTCTGTACGCCGGGCTGGGAACTACCGTGCGCCATGTTCGAAATGGTAGCGGGTGCGGAGGGGGATGCTCTTGCCCAGCTCGCGCCGTTCTCTGAGCGCTTCGAGGAGGCGAGGCATCTGTTCGCCGACGCACTGGAAGGATTCGCGAAGCAGGCGGTCCAGGCGCGGGCCGAACGGGGGGCGCTGCTGGATCGAATTGAAATTTTTGAACGAGATCTCGGCGAGCGTGATCTGGCCATAGACTCGCTCAGTCGGCAATTGGTGGCTCGCCAAGTCAGTTATGACGCTCTGCGAAGCGCTTTGGACGAGCGTACGCACTGGGCACGTACTCTTGAAAAGACGCGCAAGACGCTTGATTCCAAGGTGAGTGAGCTTGTTCGAAACTTCGAGGCGCGTACGCGCTGGGCCGGCTCCTTGGATGACGAGTTGAACTCTCTACGCCTGCGACATATGCAACTCCAGGACGAGTTTGATGAGAGGACAGCTTGGGCGTTGGGGTTGGAAAGCGAGCTGCGCACCTTCGCCTCGCGTTGCTCGGAGATGGAAGTCGAGTTGGAGGAAAGAACGGCTTGGGCGTTGAGGCTTGAGAACGAGCGGGGCACTCTTGCCTCACGGATATCGGAGCTGGGGGACGAGGTTGAGGAGCGGAAACGTTGGGGATTGCGTCTGCAGGTCCGCGTCGAGGAGCTTGTGCGGGAGCATGAGAAACTAGCCGAGATTTTGGGGCTGCCCGGCATCATGGATCACGTGGAAACGTCGTCAGCTGACCAAGAGCTGGACGGAGAGCCGCAGATCGGTTCTCGAAGTCTGGTTGACGCGGTCCGCCAGTTGTCGAGTACCTCAGCGCATCTGTCTCAGAAGGTGGTGTCTCTAGAACACGAGGTAGTCTCGCTACGCGCCTCGCTTGATGCTGTCTTGCATTCCAGATCATGGCGCCTGACCCGACCATTGCGCGTATCAGCGCGCCTGCTCCGCGGTGACTGGACCGGGGTCCTGGAAAGCATGCGCGGCACCTGGTTGGCACGCATGCCTCTCTTGGCGCCTCTGCGTGAGCCCGCGCGGAGGTTTCTGCTTCGCCGACGTGGGCAAGCGCAGCCGCTGGCCCGTGCTGCGCCGGTTACGGAAGCCTCGGTCGAGACCACGCTGGATTCGCTCGAGTTTTCGCCAAGTCTCAGCCCTCGCGTCAGCATCATCATTCCGACCTACGGAAATCTCCCAGTGACCGCTGCGTGTCTGCGTTCGATTGCGGCGCATCCGCCGGCCGCGACTTATGAAATCATCGTCGCTGAGGATGCGTCCGGAGACCCGGAGATTCACCGGCTTGCCGACGTGCCGGGCCTCCGATATCTGAGAAATCCGCAAAATCTCGGTTTTCTCAAATCGTGCAACCGAGCTGCGTCCCAGTCCCGGGGCGAGTTTGTTTATTTCCTCAACAATGATACCGAGGTGACGCGTGGTTGGTTGGACGCTCTGCTGTCAGTGTTCGAGCGCTCCGATGCCGGGCTCGTGGGATCTAAGCTTGTGTATCCGGATGGACGTCTGCAGGAGGCAGGGGGCATCGTTTGGAACGACGGTAGCGCTTGGAACTTCGGACGTCTCGATGATCCTAGAAAGCCCGAGTACTGCTATCTGAAGGAGACAGATTACGTATCAGGAGCGTCGATTATGTTGCGACGCTCGGTGTTCAACCGGTTGGGCGGTTTCGACGAACTCTACGCGCCCGCCTATTACGAGGATACCGATATCGCATTCCGGGTGCGCGATCTGGGCCTGAAGGTCTATCTGCAGCCCGACTCCGTCGTGGTCCATCATGAGGGTGTGTCTAGCGGCGTCGATGAATCCTCAGGCGTGAAAGCCTATCAGGCAATCAATCGCGAAAAATTCTTGGAGCGTTGGTTGCCGCTATTGTCGGCGCACCATTTCCCGAATGGCCAAAACGTCGCGCTCGCGCGCGATCGTTCAAATGGCCGGCCTAGGGTCCTTGTGGTGGATCACTATGTTCCTCAACCGGACCGAGACGCGGGGTCGCGGGCGACGTGGCACGTGATCCAGTGCCTGGTGGAGCGGGGCTATCACGTTACATTCTGGCCGGAAAATCTTCATCGGGATCCCGATTACACTCCAGCGCTACAGCAAATCGGGGTCGAGGTCCTTTATGGAGACGCCCACTGGGGCCGATTCGAGGCTTGGATCGAAGCGTATGGGGAATCGCTGGATGCTGCAGTCCTCAACCGGCCGCACGTCTCGGTGAATTTTATTGATGCGCTTCGCAGTCACAGTCGCGCGCGTGTGGTGTATTACGGTCATGACATTCATCACCTCAGGTTGCTCGAGCAGCTGAAGTTGGGAGCTGACGACGTAATTGAAAAGGAGGTCGGGAAGTTCCGTGCGCTTGAGCACGCATTATGGAAAGCCTCCGATGCCATTCTTTATCCCTCCGACGATGAAACTCGACATGTCACCGATTGGTTGAATGAGAGGGGCCTTGACGCCAAGGCAATGACGGTTCCGCTCTATGCGTACGAGTTCGGTGACGATGAAAAGGTGCCAGGTCCGGGACAGCGTGCCGGCATCCTTTTCGTCGCGGGATTTGCGCACCCACCCAATGTGGATGCGGCATGCTGGTTCGTTCGCGAAGTCTTGCCGCTCGTCCGTCAACAGATTCCGGACATCCACCTTGCGCTGGTTGGTTCCAACCCGCATCCCGCGGTATCGGCGCTTTCCGGTCCCGGGATTGAGGTGACCGGCTACGTGAGTGATGCAAAGTTGGAGGAGTATTACCGGCATCGACGCGTAGCAGTAGCGCCACTGCGTTTCGGCGGCGGTGTGAAGGGGAAGGTGCTTGAGAGTCTTCGCTTCGGATTGCCGTGCGTCACTACGTCCACCGGAATGCAGGGGCTATCTGGTGCGGCGGCCTTCATGCGCGGCGAGGACACGCCGACACGAATGGCCGAGGCGGTGGTGACGCTGTTGCGCGATGATCGAAGCTGGCTCGACGTGTCGTCGCGCTCGCGCATTTTCATCCGCCAATGCTATTCAAAGGATGCGGTGTGGCGGACCTTGTCGGCTGCGCTTGCTAATACGAAGCCAAACTAAACAAGCCCAAAGCCGGCCTAGTCGGCTGGCGGCGGTGTCAAGGATAACTGATGTCCAGCATCAAGCCCCTACATGGCACATCGGCGCGTTGGCGCGGCTTCTTCCGGAGGGGCTGCGGCACGCTCCTCTGCACGGCACTCGCGCTCGCGGCGCTTCTGGTCTTTGCCTACGCCAAGATCGGTGAGTTCCCCGGCATCGATGGACCCATCTCGTTCGACGGTAACTACTACACGCTCATCGGCAGCGAGGGCTACCGCTTCAGCGGAAACATCGAGGAACAGAACAATACAGCGTTCCTGCCGTTGATGGGGCTTGCTATTCAGGGGGCGCGCCTTCTCATACCGGGCCATTTCCCGCTGGCAGAAGTGGCGGCTCTAGGATTTGTAATCCTGCTTGCCACCTTGCTGGGAATTCATCGTCTAACGCTCGCACTTTCCAATGATGTCGGCGCCGCCGCAATAGCTGCCGCGTTCTGGGCCTTCTCGCCCATCGCCTTCTACAATTTTGTGGGATACGCCGATCCGCTTTACGCGCTATTGACTGTGTGGTCGCTGTTCTTCGTAGTGAGGGAGAGGTTCTGGGCTGCGTGCTTCCTTGCGGGCCTAGCAATGCTGACCCGGCCGCAGGCGGCTGTGCTCGTGGTGTTCGTGCTCTGTATGTTGGCCTTGCATCAACGGGCGGACTGGCGATCGATCCTTTCCAGCGCCGCCCCGGCCCAGGCGGCCGTCACGGTAATGCCTATCCTGTTGTTCGCCACCTACTGCGCAGTCGCTTTTGGTGATTCGGCGCTGTATGTCAATTCTCTCGAGGCTTGGCGGAACGGCAGCTTCTTGGATGGAAATCTTCCCGTGTGGAAGGCCGTGCCATACTTCGTTTCCACTGCGTCGGAGGGTGCGAACGCGTTGAGCGTATGGACGATCTTTCTGGCCTCTACGACGCTCTGCCTGGTATTTGGACTCTTGCTGTTTGCGCTTAGCGCATCTCGTGTGGTCGCCGTGTTCTACGTGGCGACTTTGCTATTCCTCGCGGCGACCATCTCTTTCGATGCGATTAACTTCGCGCGGCACATGCTGTTTCTTGTCCCGTGGGCAGTGCTCGCCGCGATCGCGCACGTGCGCGCCGTGCCCACCTGGTGGGCACGCATACCCATTCTTCTGGCGTGGATTGGGTTCTCGCTCTCGGTCAATCTGGTCGCGGTAGGACGTTATTATCGTGGGGAGTGGGTATCGTGACAACGCGCGGAATTGTCACTGCAGCGAACCTGATCCTGATCGCGGGCGGTCTCACTTGGGGCCTGTGCCTGCTGGGAACGGCTCGTAGCAAGGCGGACTACGTGACCGATCGTGTCGGAGATGTGCCGCTTCCGTGTGCCTGGTCCTCGCTCGGGAACCCGGACATAAAGACGCTTGGCCTTAGTCACGAACCTCACCATTCCTGGAGTGATCGGCGCGTCGTCTACATTGCTTTTCGTGCTCCTCCGCTGCCCCAAGGCGGCAGCGCGGAGTTCGAGGTAATCGCACTTCTTGGTAAACGCATCGACGTTGCCATGAGGGGGGAGGATGGACGTGCACGCGTGAAGGATGGCGGTGTCCATCGGATCCCGCTTTCACCTTCGGATACGTCAACCATCCGTGTCATCGAGATGCGGACACAGAGAATGCAACCGCCGACGGCGGGCGGCGACAGCCGTTGGCTGGGCGCCGCGATTAGCCGGTTCAGGGCATGTCCCGCGGGCGAAGGGTGATCCGGCCCACCTTGCCGGTGGCCGGATCTTGAGGTTATTGCGCGCAGTTGATCGGCGCGAACGATGCGCGCGCGAGGACCTGCTGACTCTCCGCCTCAAGCAGAGAAAGTGTCGTGCCGGATGGAACACGAGCAGCCATTTCGAGTGGGAGCGTGTTGTTGTCGTGCTCCGAGATCAGGATGCGCGGATGCCCCGGGGTATCGATCCACAACTGCAGGCGGCCGGCCGCCGCCCCCTGGTTGGCGCGTATTCGGATCATCTGCGCGCCACTCGTGTCACCGCATCCTTCTGCGCCGGCAAAGGCCTGCAGCGTGATTCCCAGCTGAGCCTCGTCACCGTCTACCGTCACCTCAGCGGCTTCAGTTTCCGTCTCGTCGAGCGTTTGTACGAGGCCGGGCACGGTCTGGGCAGATGGGTAAAGTCGATTACGCATCTGGAACGCGGGCGAAAAGATGTTGAGTTGGTGCCCGGCGAGAAGTGCCATCAGGCGTTCGCGCTGCTCCGGGGGGTATTCGCACACCGTCAGGATGTCTGGGCAAGCCGATGCATTCGTGGGGTCGTCGGCTAGACGCTGCATGACCAGTGATGCATTTTGCCAATAGGGCGTCAGATAACGGGGGAGTTGCCAACTCGCACGTGTGACGGCCAGTTGGGTGAGCAGTAACGCAAGTGAGACGACGAGAATGGCCAATGTCTCGATGTCTCGGCGGCGAGTCATCGATGACGGGGAGGTCACGCCGAGCCGGTGGACGAACAAGACCACTATGGCGACTAGGCCCAGCTGATAGAACAGGGCATAACGGGGTTGGTGCAGATAGCCCCAGCCGAAGGTCGGCACACGGCCGAACACGATTCCAGCCGTCAAGGCATAGGACAGCAGCATCAGAAACACGGCGATTGCAAGCACGCGGCTACGGCTGCCCGAACGGGCAGCGGTCAGTGCGACTGCCCAGAAATACACATGCAGCAACCCGACAAAGAGTGCCAGGCTCGCCATGGCTACACCGGGCGACTCCGGAAAGAAACGCTGCAGGTGTTCGGCGTGAACGAGGCCGTCAGAAAACGGGATCATCGCGCCGCGAATCGCCTCGGTCGATAAGAATAATTCGACGAGACTGCGCCCAGAATCTGAAGAGGTTCCGAGGCCGCGGCTCGAAGCGACATAAAGAACGACGCGCGCCACCAGCAGACCGCCGAGCGCAGCTGCTCCCGCCACGATCTTGTTGCGCCGCGACGCCGGCGAGAACAGGCCGATCGCGATGACGGATGCCACGAAAACGATGATCGCCACCTCGTCGATCACCAGGCCTTGCAGCAGTCCAAAGGGCGCCATCCACCAGACATGACGGCCTTCGACGATACATACGGCGGCAATGAAGTAGAGGGTGGCAGCGAGCAACGTGACGTAGATCAGGGTGACGAGCGACCACGTGAAGACGTTGGTGCTGTTGATCGAAAGGCCCAGCACAAACACGAGTGCCAAGACGGCCGGAGTGCATACGTGCGTCAGACCCTCACGCCGCTGCGAAACCCAAGACGCGAGGGTCAACGTACTGCACCATGCGATGCCAAAGACCGTGCCGATCAGCCCTTCCACCCGGAAATCCATGTCGAAGTACCGGGTGTGAAACAACAGGATCAGCTTCTGGAGCGGCTGGGCGTGATCGCTGCCTCCGCGCTGCACGAACAGATCCCAGAAGCGCAAAGAGCCGTCGAGATACTTCGAGACGAACACATCGAGGAAGTACCAAGCGTCGGCCTGCAACAGCGGCCCCGCGGCAACGCTGCTGAAAGCCCATGCATTAAGAACGGCGCAGCCGGCGATAAGCAGGCCAATCCCGAGCCCCGTTCTGATCGCCAATGGCGTCTCCAGCCAACGGCGCCATCGAGGCAACGTGGTGGAGATGCTCCAGGATGCGGAGTGCATCATCGTCAAAGTGTTCCCAGGGCCGCGTCTGCTGCGTCCAGCACCCTGTCTATCTGGTCTTCCAAACCGACCCACAAAGGCAGTCGGACGAGGCGCTCGCTCTGGCGATCCGTCACATTCATAGATCCGCTGTGCCGGCCCACACGCGTGCCCTCCGGAGCGGAATGCAGCGGGATGTAATGGAAAACCGTTTGCACACCAGCCGACTTCATGTGCGAGATGAAATGAGCGCGGGTCTCTTGGTCGGGCAGCAGGAGATAGTACATGTGAGCATTGTGTTGGCAATCCGCCGGTACGACTGGGCGACGCACCAGGCCGCCAGCTTCGTGGCGGTCAGCCCAAGTGTGATAGCGGTCCCAGAGCGCGAGTCGGCGCGCTGTGATGTCGTCCGCGGCCTCCATCTGGGCCGCTAGGAATGCTGCGGTGATTTCACCGGGCAAGTAGGACGACCCCAGATCCACCCATGTGTACTTGTCCACTTGGCCGCGAAAAAAACGACTCCGGTTGGTGCCCTTCTCACGGACGATTTCAGCGCGCTCGGCGAACGTGGCGTCTCGGCAGAGCAGGGCGCCACCTTCGCCCGAAATGATGTTCTTGGTCTCGTGAAAGCTCAGCGCGCCGAGATCGCCGATTGTTCCAAGTGGGTGACCCCTGTAAGTCGACATGACGGCTTGCGCTGCGTCCTCGATCACCCGCAATCCGTGACGCTGAGCGATCTCCATGATGACGTCCATCTCACATGCGACCCCGGCGTAATGAACCACGCAGATCGCCTTCGTGCGGGGGGTGATTGCCGCCTCGATACGCGCCTCGTCGAGATTGAGAGTGTCCTCTCGAATGTCGACGAAGACCGGTACCGCTCCGCGCAGCGCAAACGCATTCGCCGTTGAGACAAACGTGTACGACGGCATAATCACCTCGTCGCCCGGGACGAGGTCTAGCAGCAGCGCAGCCATCTCCAGCGCTGCAGTACAGGAGTGTGTGAGCAAGGCCGTCGAGGCCTGCGTCGTTTCACGTAGCCACGCGTGACACTGCCTCGTGTACGGACCATCCCCAGAAAGATGACCGTTGCTGTGCGCCTGCGCGATGTAGGAGAGCTCGCGGCCGGTCATATAGGGTTTGTTGAATGGAATCATGCCGATCTTCTTCTAGTAACGTGGAGGCGAACCCGGTCAACCTCTGCTGAGGACGGCCAAACCGGCAATGACGAGGAAAAGGCCGACGATCTTCGGACGCGTCAGCGCCTCGCCGAACAGCGGAATAGCCAAAAGACCGACCAGCAGGAAGTTCAGAGCCATAAACGGGTAGGCTTTGCTCAGCTCCAGCCGTGACATGGCCGCCATCCAGCATAACGATGCCAGGAATGCGGCTGCGAGAGCAGAGATCACCCAAGGACGCATAAGCAGGACGATCATTGCCGGCCAGTCATCCATAAAGCGGAATGGCGGTGTAGCGGGCGTTGTGACCTGCCACTTCAGAACGAGCTGGCCGTAGGTGGTCAGCAGGATGGTGGCGGCCACCATCAGCCAGGGAAAGATCATGGGCATATTGGTTATGCTCCGCGCGCCGACGGCGAGACGTTGACGTGGTAGGTGTCAAAAGCGCGATCGATCACGAGCCCGGCGCGGGCCCATACACGTTGCACCCCGTAGTTCCATACTTGCGTAGAGATCACGAGGGACTCGAAGCCAGCGTGGCGATAATGCGCAATGAGAAAGTGCAGCAACGAGGAATAGAGACCTCGGCCGGCCCAAGCCGGATCGGTCGCATTGAGGACAATTTCGATTTCAGAGTGATCCGTTTGCAGTTTGCAGGTTGCGAAACTGCGAACAGCGCCGTCGATACGGTGCACCCAAGTTTGCTTTCCGTCGGAGGGGCGGATCGCGTAATCCAATGCCCATTCGACATAACCCTCGAGGATCGCTACCGCTGGCAGCAGGGGGTTGGCATGGTAATGGTTGCGGTAGCCCTCAAAACTTCGTCGTACAACCGTTTCGAGCGACACGGCATCGCCGCTCTCAGCTTGGCCAATGCTTGCCTCCCTGTTCGAGACAGGTGTGTTTGGCGATGCGTCGAGCGGTATTCGGTAGTAAACGAGCGTATCGGCGTGGATTGGCACCAGCCCGGAGTCCGCCAGAGCGCCGATCTGTCGGACGTCGCCAGCTTCGCAACGAAAAATCGCGATATCGGGGCGCAGAGCGGCGATGTCCGTGCTGACCTGATCGCAGGGGGCGTCCTTGTTGACGACTCCTCTCGCGATCCGCAAGCCGAACCGGTGGGATTCCAGCTCGGAATGCTTCAGCGCGTGCGATGCACCGTCACGCATGCTCCGCTCCCGTGTCGTCGGCAACGATGAAGTTGGGGCGATGCTTTACTTGGCCGTGGAGCTTACCTACGTACAAGCCGACGATGCCTACGCTGGAAACTACCACGCCCCCGACCAGCCATATGGACGCGACGATACTGGTGAAACCGGCGACTGCGATATCACCGACGGCGTAGCGATACACGCTCAGCGCGACTATGCATAGTGAAAGAAACGCGAATGCGAGCCCCGTGCGCACGACAAGCCGCAACGGCTTGTCGGAAAACGAGAGCGCTACATTAGTTGCCAAGCGCATAAGCTGGCGCAAACTGTAGCCGCTTCGCCCCTCTGCGCGTCGTGCATGTGTGACCGGTACGAGTGACGCGGTAAAACCGGTCCATCTAACGAGGAGCGGGAAAAAGCGATCAGCTTCCGGCATCCTGTTTACCGCATCAATGACCTTGCGCGAATATGCGCCGTAATTTGCAGTCGACGCATCGTACGCACTGCCGGTGAGCCATCCCAGCAATCGGTAAAAGCCACGTGACCCAGCTTTCTTGAGATACGAGTCTTGTCTCTCCGTGCGACTTGCGAGTGCCACATCGGCACCTCGGCGCACGGCGGCGAGCAGCGCGGGAATCTCCTCGGGAACATCTTGCAGATCGCAGTCCATCACCACGACCACCCGTCCGCGGCTGTGTACTAGCCCGGCGCTGATCGCAGCGTGCTGACCGAAGTTGCGCGAAAGGCGCAGTCCGCGTACTTCCGGGCGTGCGGACGCGATCTCGGTGATTCGTGACCAGGCGTCGTCGGGGCTCCGGTCATCGACGAGGATGATCTCGTACGAGACGACTTCGGATGCGATGGCGGCTGCAACCCGGTCGACGAGTTCCTCCAGACAACCTCGGCAGCCATATACCGGCGAAACGACGGACAACTCCGGCCCGGGAGACTCATGCGCCGGATGTTGCGTGGACACGACTCGGCTCTCCAAAGTAGAAGCGCTCACGGCGCGCGCAACCGGCCGGCCGCGGCAGCAACGATAACGCAGGTGCAGTCGCGATGCGCAGCTTGATCAGCCATTGAGCTGTGCTTCGAGTTCCGGCAGCACCTTGAACAAATCGCCCACCAGTCCGATGTCCGCGATCTCGAAGATCGCCGAGTCGGCATCCTTGTTGATCGCGACGATGGTGCCGGCGTCCTTGATGCCGGTCAGGTGCTGGATCGCGCCGGAGATGCCGATCGCGATGTAGAGCTCGGGGGCGATGATTTTGCCGGTCTGGCCAACCTGGAGTTCGTTGGGCACGTAGCCGGCATCGACCGCAGCGCGGGAGGCGCCGACGGCGGCGCCGAGCTTGTCGGCGAAATCGAAGATGATCTTGAAGTTCTCTTCCGAGCCGACACCGCGGCCGCCCGAGACGACGCGCTTCGCGCTCTGGAGATCGGGACGGTCGGTGCTGCCTGCGGCAAGGCCGATGAACCGGGTGTGCGTGGGCAGGTCGGCGTCGACACTGGTCGTCTCGACCGAGGCGTTTGCGCCGCGCGCCGCTTCCTGCCAGGACGCGGTGCGCACGGTGGCGACGACCGGCTGATCAGCCGGTGCTTCGACGGTGATGATCGCGTTGCCCGCATAGATCGGGCGCTTGAAGACGTGGCTGCTCTCGACCGTCATCAGGTCGGAGATCTGGTTCACGCCCAGCAGGGCGGCCACGACCGGCATGAGGTCCTTGCCGAAGGTCGTCGATGGCGCGAACACGTGGCTGTAGCTCGCGGCGAGCTTGGCGACCTGCGGGCCCAGCACCTGCGCCAGTGCCTGCGCATTGGACGGGTTGGCGACCGCGAGCACTTTCGATACACCGGCGATAGTGGCCGCGTCGGTGGCGGCGCTGGCCGGATCGGCGGCGAACACCGCGACATCGATGGAGTCGGGCGACAGCGCCTGCGCCGCGGCGACGGTCTTGGCGGTCGCGCTGGCGTTCAGGGTGCCGTCGAGGTGCTCGGCGATGACAAGGACTTTGGACATGTTGGCAATTCTCCGAATACGTCGGGGAGTCGCGCTTCGCGTCGGCGCGCCCTCACCCCAACCCTCTCCCGCGAGCGGGATAGGGGGCTAGAAGCGTTACAGCAGGCCCTTGGCTTTCAGGGCGGCGACAAGCTCGGCTGCGTCCTTGACCATGACACCTTTGCCGCGTTTGGTCGGCGCCTCGTAGTGCGTGGTCTTGAGCGTATCGACGGACTCGACGCCGAGGTCCGCGAACGGAATCGACTCCATCGGCTTGGATTTCGCCTTCATGATGTCCGGCAGCTTAATGAAGCGCGGCTCGTTGAGGCGCAGGTCGGTCGTGACGACGGCCGGCAGGTCGACTTCGAGCGTCTCCAGGCCGGCATCGACCTCGCGCGTCACCGTCGCCTTGCCGTCGGCGATCTCGACCTTGGAGGCGAAGGTCGCCTGCGGACGTCCCCACAGCGTCGCCAGCATCTGGCCGGTCTGGTTGGCGTCGTCGTCGATCGCCTGCTTGCCGAGGATCACCAGGTCCGGCTGTTCCTTCTCGACCAGCTTGAGCAGGGTGCGGGCGGCCGTCAGCGGCTGGATCGCCTCGTCGCAGACCACATGGATGGCGCGGTTGGCGCCCATGGCCAGCCCGTTGCGCAGGTGCGCCTGAGCGTCGGCAGGCGCGATCGTCACCACCACGACCTCGGTCGCGATGCCTTTGTCGCGCAGGCGCAGGGCTGCTTCCAGCGCAATTTCATCGAAGGGGTTGGCCGACAGCTTGACGCCATCGGTGACCACGCCGGAACCGTCCGGCTTGACCTGGATGCGGACGTTGTAGTCCACCACGCGCTTGTAGGCGACGAGGATCTTCACGGAAAAACGCTCCTTGGGTATCAGCTGGAATGCGGCGTTGCAGGGGTGGTCCCGTCACGCGACCCTTGATTCTAACTCGGGGGCATCCAGTTGCGAACTTGACGACGCGTGGGCCGGTGGGTGACGCATGACAACGCGTCAGCCAGCAGCGTTTTCAGACCCTCCCGCGTACAATTGACGGATGGAAACCGCAGCGCACTTCGTATCATCTTCGCGATCCGACGTGTCGTCTGGCGCGTCCGTTCTGGATCGTCTGGAGGCTGAAAGCATCCATATTTTGCGTGAGACGGCTGCCGAGTGTTCGGCGCCTGTCTTGCTCTATTCGATCGGAAAAGACAGTTCCGTCCTGTTGCACCTGTTGCTGAAAGCCTTCGCGCCCGGCAGTCCCTCAATTCCGTTGTTGCACGTCGACACGCGATGGAAGTTTCGAGAAATGATCGAATTCCGCGACCGCCGCGCGGCTGAGACGGGTGTCAGGTTGCACGTGCATATCAATCCAGAAGGTGTGCGCGATGGGATCGATCCGCAGGTGCATGGCGCCGCCCGGCACACAGAGATCATGAAAACCTTTGCTCTCAAACAAGCGCTTGAGGCAGGTCATTACGATGCGGCGATTGGTGGTGCGCGGCGGGACGAGGAGAAATCGCGGGCGAAAGAGCGTGTGTTTTCGTTCCGCGACGGACGGCATCGTTGGGAGCCCAGGCAACAGCGGCCGGAACTTTGGGACCTCTACAATTCGCGTGTCTCGGCGGGCGAAAGTGTGCGTGTGTTTCCGCTTTCAAATTGGACCGAGCTCGATGTCTGGCGTTACATCAGGCGTGAGGACATTCCCGTAGTGCCGCTGTATTTCGCGAAACCCAGGCCGGTCGTGAAACGCAACGGTGTCTATCTGATGGCGGACGATGGGCGGTTCCGGCTGTCGCCTGGCGAAAAGATCGAGATGCGCAGCGTCCGGTTCCGCACACTGGGTTGCTACCCGCTGACGGGCGCCGTGGCGTCAGAGGCGACCGACCTCGACGCCATCATTCTGGAGATGGAATCAGGGCGGCAGTCTGAACGTGCGGGTCGCCTGATCGACCATGCTGAAGGCGATTCGATGGAGAAGAAGAAGCGCGAGGGATACTTCTAATGCCGCGTGACGCCTCTGAATTCCTGCGACTAGTCGCCTGCGGAAATGTCGACGATGGGAAAAGCACACTGATCGGGCGTCTTCTGTATGAAAGCGGCAGCGTGCCTGATGACGAGATCGCGGCTCTGGCGAAAGCAAGTGCGTTGCACGGAACGCGTGGAGGCGAACTCGACTTCGCGTTGTTGCTCGACGGCCTCGAGGCCGAGCGTGAGCAGGGCATCACGATCGACGTGGCATGGCGCCACCTCGATACGCGCACCAGGCGCTTCCTCATCGCCGATTGTCCTGGGCACGTGCAGTACACACGCAACATGGCTACGGGCGCCTCCAAGGCCGATGTCGCGATCATGGTCGTCGATGTTGTCAAAGGGCTTTTGCCGCAGACCTTGCAGCACACCACCATCGTTGCGCTGCTTGGCGTCAAGCATGTGGTGCTTGCGGTCAACAAGATGGATCGGGTCGATTACGACCGTGCGATTTTCGATGACCTCGTCGCGCGCTATCGAGAGCACGCCGCACAGCTTGGCGTGCTCCACGTCGAAGCGTTGCCTGTCTCTGCCGCCCTTGGAGTAAATGTTTCTAGACGTTCGGGAGAGGCTCCTTGGTACGAGGGGCCGAGTGTTCTTGAATTGCTGCAGTCGATCGAAGTGAGTACTGTTCGCTCCGCTCCGCGTCTGGCGATTCAGCAGGTCATACGGGATGATTCGGGCGCGCGCTGGCTGGCCGGGAGCCTGACCGGCGGTTGTCTCGAAACCGGCGCTCGGGTGCGAGTGGAACCCTCCGGTGCCGTCGCTAACGTCGAATCGATTCTGCGTGCAGGTGAGGAGGCGTGCGTCGCGGATGCCGGCGATGCGGTGGCCATTCGTCTTGGCCAGGATGTCGATGCAGGTCGAGGCGACGTGTTGACGCCTGTCGATGCGCCGTTTCAAGTCAGCGACCAGTTCGCGGCCGACGTTTTCTGGTTCGATGACGTTCCGCTGGTGGCAGGAAGGCGCTATCGCTTCAAGCTTGCAAGCCGGACTGTCGGTGCGCGCGTCGTCGAGATTCGCCATCGACTGGATCCGGAAAGCCTACAGTCGTTGGCAGCCCGTCAGCTCGATTTCAACGGTATTGGCGTCATTTCATTGGCGCTCGACGCGCCCGTTGCATTCACACCGTACCGTGAGAACCGTGGGCTTGGCGCCTTCATCCTCATCGACTCGATCAGTAACGCGACCGTCGGGGCTGGGATGATCCGGCATGGCTTGCGTCGTGCGGACAACGTGCCGTGGCAGATGGTCGACGTAGACCAAGCCGCGCGCGCCGCGCTCAAAGGCCATCGCGCGCGCTGTATCTGGTTTACGGGTCTGTCGGGTGCGGGCAAAACGACCATCGCCAACCTGGTGGAGCGGGGACTGGCTTCGCGCGGTCTGCACACTTATCTGCTCGACGGCGACAACCTGCGGCATGGGCTCAATAGCGACCTTGGCTTCACCGACCGCGACCGAATCGAAAGCCAGCGCCGTGTGTCGAATGTGGCCAGACTCATGACAGACGCCGGCTTGCTGGTTCTTGTCAGCTTGATCTCGCCGTTTCGTTCAGAAAGGGATGCGGCACGCGCACTGTTTGCGAAGGGCGACTTCATTGAGGTCTTTGTGGATACGCCGATCGAGATCGCTGAGCGACGCGATGTCAAAGGGTTCTACGCGAAAGCACGCCGTGGTGAGCTGCCTAACTTCACCGGAATCGATTCGCCTTACGAGCTTCCGATGTTTCCGGAGCTGGTGCTGAATACGTCGGAAGCGCCCCCAGAAGTTTTGGCCGAGCAAGTCATCTCCTATCTCTTGGAGAGGTAAGCAGGAGGACGGAGGCAGCTTTGTCCCAAGGTCATTCAGGCGCGAGAGGACGTCATCCCTACCGCTGGGTCCTGCAGGATCGCAGAGATCGCCCGGTTTGGATGGGCGGCTCCGGTCAACTGGGTAACGGTACGTGCTTGCCGATATCCTTTCGGTTTTGCGCATAGCAGATCAGATCCATTCAACAGGAGAGCGTTAGTGCCTATTTGGCTCGTCACCGGCGGCGCCGGCTTCATCGGCGGAAATTTCGTACTGGAGGCCGTGCGTCGCGGCGTCCGCGTGATCAATCTCGATGCCCTGACCTATGCGGGCAACCTGCAGACCCTGGCGTCGATCGAATCCGATCCCAACCATGTGTTCGTGCACGGCGACATCGGCGACCGCGCGCTCGTCGCGGGGCTGCTGGCCGAGCATCAGCCCGATGCGGTGCTGAATTTCGCCGCAGAAAGCCACGTCGACCGTTCGATCGACGGCCCGGCCGCGTTCATCGAAACCAACGTCGTCGGCACGCTCGGCCTGCTCGAGTCGGTGCGCGACTACTGGAAGGCGCTGCCGGACGGCCGCCGCGAGGCATTCCGTTTTCTGCATGTCTCGACGGACGAGGTCTACGGCACGCTGGGTGAAACCGGCAAGTTCTCCGAGACCACGCCTTACGCGCCGAATTCGCCGTATTCGGCTTCCAAGGCCGCGTCCGACCATCTGGTGCGTGCGTTCCACCACACCTACGGATTGCCGGTGCTCACCACCAACTGCTCGAACAATTACGGCCCGTACCATTTCCCGGAGAAGCTCATCCCGCTGGTGATCGCCAAGGCGCTGGCCGGCGAGCCGCTCCCGGTCTACGGCGACGGCAAGCAGGTCCGCGACTGGCTGTTCGTCACCGACCACTGCGCCGCGATCCGCACCGTGCTCGAGAAGGGGCGGGTCGGCGAAACCTACAACGTGGGTGGCGATTCCGAGCGTCAGAACATCGAGGTGGTCGAGACGATCTGTCGTCTGCTCGACGCGCGTCGTCCTCGAGAGGATGGACAGTCGCGCGCCACGCAGATCACCTACGTGACTGATCGTCCGGGCCACGACCGCCGCTATGCGATCGACGCGTCGAAGCTGCAGGGCGAGCTCGGCTGGAAGCCCGAGCACACGTTCGAGAGCGGCATCGAGGCGACCGTGGACTGGTATCTCGACAACCAGCCGTGGGTGCAGCGCATTCTCGATGGCAGTTACCGGCTTGAGCGCATGGGAGCCGACGCATGACCGCGCGCAAGGGCATCATTCTCGCCGGCGGATCGGGCACGCGGCTGTATCCGATCACCAAGGGCGTCAGCAAGCAGCTGCTGCCGGTCTACGACAAGCCGATGATCTATTACCCGCTCAGCGTGCTGATGCTGGCCGGCATCCGCGAGGTGCTGATCATCAACACGCCGCACGAGCAGGTGCTGTTCCAGACCCTGCTCGGCGATGGTTCGCAGTGGGGCATGGACATCCAGTACGCCGTGCAGCCGAGTCCGGATGGTCTGGCACAGGCCTATCTGATCGGTCGCGATTTCGTCGGCGGCAAGCCGAGCTGCCTGGTGCTGGGCGACAACATCTTCCACGGCCACGGCCTGACCGACACGCTGAAGAGCGCCGATGCGCGCGGCGATGGCGCGACGGTGTTCGGCTACTGGGTCAACGATCCGGAGCGCTACGGCGTGGCCGAGTTCGATGCCGCGGGCAAGGTCATCGACATCGCCGAGAAGCCGGAGACGCCGCGTTCGAACTACGCCGTCACGGGCCTGTATTTCTACGACGGGCGTGCCAGCGACTACGCCGCTGAACTGAAGCCTTCACCGCGTGGCGAACTGGAGATCACCGATCTCAATCGCCGCTATCTCGACGAAGGCGCGCTGTATCTCGAGCAGCTCGGTCGCGGCTTTGCGTGGCTCGACACCGGCACGCACCAGTCCCTGCACGAGGCCTCCAATTTCATCCAGACCATCCAGGACCGTCAGGGTCTGCAGGTGTGCTGTCCGGAGGAAATCGCGTACGGCAACGGCTGGATCGACGCCGAGCAGTTGTTGGCGCTCGCCAGGCCGCTGTCCAAGAATGGCTATGGCCAGTACCTGATGTCGCTTCTTGAACGCGGGATTGTGCGTTGAAGATCGTCGAGACAAAACTGCCGGGCGCCTTCGTCATCGAGCCTACGGTGTTCGGTGACGCACGTGGCTTCTTTTTCGAGACCTGGAATGCCGAGCGTTTCGGCCAGCACGGTTTGCCCGCAAACTTCGTGCAGAGCAACGTGTCGTCATCGTCCAAGGGCGTGCTGCGTGGGTTGCATTACCAGTGGCCACGGCCGCAGGGCAAGCTGGTCAGCGTGCTGCGCGGCGAGGTGCTCGATGTTGCCGTCGACATCCGTCGCGGATCGCCGACGTTCGGGCAGTGGGCGGGAATGATCCTCAGCGAGGAGAACAAGCGCCAGTTCTGGATTCCGGAAGGATTTGCGCATGGTTTCGCGGTCCTGTCCGACAGCGCGGTCTTCAGCTACCTCTGCACCGATGTATACGTGAAGGAAGCAGATGCCGGCGTGCGCTGGAACGATCCTGCGATCGGTGTCGATTGGCAGCTTGATGCGCCGCTGCTGTCCGACAAGGACACCCATGCGCCTTTGCTGGCCGACATCGCCGAGGATCGGCTGCCGGTGTTCGCCGCATGATCTCGCTGCTCTTCGGTGCGAACGGGCAGGTGGGGCAGGAACTGCTGCGCGCGCTGGCGCCGATGGGCGAGGTGGTCGCCACGACCCGGACCGGCATGCTGCCCGACGGCGACGCGTGTCTGACCGCTGACTTTTCGGATCCTGGATCGATTGTGGCGCTACTCGACGCAACGCGACCGACACGGGTGATCAATGCCGCCGCGTACACCGCGGTCGACAAGGCCGAGAGCGAGCCCGCGGCGGCGCAGGCCGCGAATGCGGAGACCCCAGGCGCGATCGCGCGCTGGTGCGCCGCGCATGCTGTGCCGCTGGTGCATTACTCCACGGACTATGTGTTCGATGGCAGTGGCTCGCGTCCGTATCGCCCCGATGACGCCACGGCGCCGCTCGGCGTCTACGGCGCGAGCAAGTTCGCGGGCGAAGAAGCGATCCGTGCTGCCGGGGGGCGCCATCTGATCTTCCGCACCGCATGGGTGTATGCCGCACACAGTCAGAATTTCCTGCGCTCGATGCTGCGCGTCGGCGCCGAACGCAATGTGCTGCGCGTCGTGGCCGACCAGATCGGCACGCCGACGCCTGCGGCGTTGATCGCCGACGTCACCGCGCAGATTTTGCGTGCTGACGATCCGGGATCCGGCACCTGGCATCTCACGGCGACCGGGGAAACCAGCTGGCACGGGTTTGCCGGAGCGATCTTCGACGGCGCGGTCAAGCGCGGACTGATCGCACGTGCGCCGAGAGTCGAAGCCATCACCACGGCCGACTATCCGACCCCCGCCAGGCGTCCTGCCTATTCGCGACTGGACACCACGACGCTGGAACACGACTTCGGGATCGCGCTGCCGACCTGGCAGGCCGGGTTGGACGGCGTGCTCGATACGCTGGCAGCCGCGCAGCGCTGAGCCTGCGGTGTCGCGGACATCAGAACGGCGCCGCCGGGCGCCGTTCTGCGTTGAAATGATTCGCGCCGATCAGGCGCGTCCGTAGGTGTCCTCGAAACGCACGATGTCGTCCTCGCCCAGATAGCTGCCCGACTGCACTTCGATCAGTTCCAGCGGCACCTTGCCCGGGTTGCGCAGCCGATGCGTCACGCCGAGCGGAATATAGGTGCTCTGGTTCTCGCCCAGCAGCAGCACGTCGTTGCCGCGCGTGACTTCAGCCGTGCCGCTGACGACGATCCAGTGCTCGGCGCGGTGATGGTGCATCTGCAGGCTCAGCACGCCGCCGGGTTTGACCGTGATGCGTTTGACCTGATGCCGCGGCCCGTTGTCGATCGAGTCGTAGGCGCCCCACGGGCGGTAGACCTTGCGATGCCAGGCCGCCTGCGGCAGCTTCCGTGACTTGAGCTCGGCCACCACGTCCTTGACCTGCTGGATGCGGTCGCTGCGGCCGACCAGGATCGCGTCGGGCGTTTCCACGACGATCGTGTCTTCCAGCCCGATCATCGCGATCAGGCGTTCGCCGTAGGCATAGGTGTTGCGGCAGTCGATCGACACGACCTCGCCATGATGGGCATTGCCGTCGGCGTCCTGCGGGGAGACGTCCCGCAGACTGGCCCACGAGCCGACGTCGCTCCAGCCTGCGTCCAGCGGCATCACCACCGCAGCATCGGTCTTTTCCATGACCGCGTAGTCGATCGAGTCCGACGGACTTGCGGCAAACGCGTCGGCATCGAGACGGGTGAAGTCGACATCCTGGCGCGCGGCCGACCACGATGCGCGCACCGCAGCCAGCATGGCGGGCGCATGGCGCTCCAGTTCTGCGAGATAGACATCGGCGCGGAACAGGAACATGCCGCTGTTCCAGAAGTGATCGCCGGACGCGACGTAGGCCTGCGCGCGCGTCAGATCCGGTTTCTCGACGAAGGCTTCGACTGGCGCGGGACCCTCTCCTGTACCCGTCGTCGCCTTGATGTAGCCGTAGCCGGTTTCCGGCCCGCGCGGCACGACACCGAACGTCACCAGCTTGCCGGCCTCGGCCGCAGGCAGTGCGGCGCGCACAGCGGCGTGGAAGGCCTCGGGGGTCTGCACGACGTGGTCCGACGGCAGCACCAGCAGGACCGCATCCGGGATATTGCGCAGCGCTTCGAGTGCGGCTGCGGCAATTGCTGGCGCCGTGTTGCGACCGACCGGTTCGAGCACGATCGCCGTTGATGTCGCACCGACCTGCTGCAACTGCTCGGCGACAACGAAGCGGTGCGCCTCATTGGCGACGACGATCGGGCCGGCCTCACCTGCCAGCGATGCGACACGGAGCCAGGTGGCCTGCAGCATCGTGTGGTCACCCACCAGCGGCAGAAACTGTTTGGGATGCATTTCGCGTGACAACGGCCACAACCGGGTGCCGGAACCACCGGAAAGCAGGACAGGAACGATCTTGGACATGAAGGAATCTCAGGGCTTGGCCGACAGCAGGTCGGAAATTTCACGGGTACGCGCGTCGAGCAGAGCCTGATTCGCGCGGGTCTCGATATTGAGCCGCAGCAGCGGTTCGGTATTTGAACTGCGCAGGTTGAAGCGCCAGTCGCCGAAGTCGGCGCTGATGCCGTCGGTGCGGTCGATGTCAGGTGACTGCGCTGCGTAATGCGTCATCACGCGATCGACCGCAACTTTCGCATCCGCGACACGGAAGTTGATCTCGCCGCTGCACGGGAATTTCGCGACGCGCTCGGCCACGAGATCGCCCAACGAGCGTCCGCTGGTGGAGACGAGCTCGGCGATCAGCAGCCACGGAATCATGCCGGAGTCGGCATACGCGAACTCGCGGAAGTAGTGATGTGCGCTCATCTCGCCGCCGTAGACCGCGTCTTCGGCGCGCATTTTTTCCTTGATGAAGGCGTGGCCGCTCTTGCACAGCACAGGCACGCCGCCGGCGGCTTCGACCTGCTCGACCGTGTTCCAGACCAGGCGCGGATCGTGCACGACCTTGCCGCCGGGCTGCTTGGCGAGAATCGCCTCGGCCAGCAGGCCGACGAGGTAATAGCCTTCGATGAACGCACCCGTCTCGTCGAAAAAGAAGCAGCGGTCGAAATCGCCGTCCCAGGCGATCCCGAAATCCGCGCCATGTGTGCGCACTGCGTCTGCGGTGGCTTGGCGGTTCTCGGGCAACAAGGGGTTCGGGATGCCGTTCGGGAAGTTGCCGTCGGCCTCATGGAATACGCGGACGAATTCGAACGGCAGATGGGGGGCGAGCAGGTCGATGATCGTGCCCGCGCCGCCGTTGCCGGCATTGACGACGAGCTTGAGCGGACGCAGCGTCGCGCGGTCGACATAGCCGAGCAGGTGAGTGATGTAGGCCGACTTGTCGTGCATGGGTGTCTCGCGGCCCGGCGTCGCGACCGGCCCCGGCAGGTTGCGGGCCTCGACCGCATCGGAGATCGCGAACAGGCCCGTGTCCGAACTGATCGGCCGCGCATGCTCGCGCACCAGCTTCATGCCGTTGTAGTCCATCGGATTGTGGCTCGCGGTCACCATGACGCCGCCGGCGGCGCCGAGGTGATCGACCTGGAAGTAGACCTCTTCCGTGCCGCCGACACCGATGTCGATGATCTCGCGTCCCTGGCTGCGCAGGCCTTCGGACAACGCCGTCTGCAGTTCAGGACTGCTCAGGCGCACGTCGCGGCCCAGCACGATCGCGCCTGGCGGCAGCTGGCCGGCCAGTGCGATGCCGATGTCGCGGGCGAGGGCGGGATTGAGTTCGTCCGGCACGCGGCCGCGGAGGTCGTAGGCCTTGAAGGCGGGCAGGGGCATGTTCGATCCATCGGTGGGGAAGCCCGATTCTAGCGGCTCGCGTGGAGGGGACCGTTTGCGCCACTGCACCAAGGTCCAAGGCCGCGACCACGCGCAGCCGGTAGAATCGAAGGCCGTTGCGCCATGAGGATCACAATGAGCGAGCAGAGTTCCGCCGCGGGTCGACGCGGCAAGCAGTATCCCGATGCCGCGACGGCATTGGCCGACATCGTGGCCGACGGCCAGACCTTCGCGGTCGGCGGCTTCGGCCTGTGCGGCATTCCCGAGGCGCTGATCGCCGCGCTGCGTGATTCAGGCGTCAAGGACATCACCGCGATCTCCAACAACGCGGGCGTCGACGGTTTCGGCCTCGGTCAGCTGCTGGAGACCCGGCAGATCCGCAAGATGATTTCGTCGTATGTCGGCGAGAACAAGGAGTTCGAGCGCCAGTACCTCGGCGGCGAACTGGAGCTGGAATTCAACCCGCAGGGCACGCTGGCCGAGCGGCTGCGCGCCGGCGGTGCCGGCATCCCGGCGTTCTTCACCGCAACCGGCTACGGCACCATCGTCGCCGAGGGCAAGGAAACGCGCGAGTTCGACGGCAAGCACTACGTGCTGGAGACCGCGCTGACCGCCGATGTCGCGCTGGTCAAGGCGTGGAAGGCCGACAAGGCCGGCAATCTGGTGTTCCGCAAGACCGCGCGCAACTTCAACCCCGCCTGCGCGATGGCCGGCAAGATCTGCGTCGCCGAGGTCGAGGAGCTGGTCGAGATCGGTGACATCGATCCCGACCAGGTGCATCTGCCCGGTATCTACGTCGACCGCATCGTCGTCAACGCGACGCCCGAGAAGCGCATCGAACAGCGCACCGTGAAAGTCGGAGGAGCGAACTGATGGCCTGGACCCGCGATGAAATGGCCGCGCGCGCGGCGCGCGAACTGACAGACGGCGCCTACGTGAACCTCGGCATCGGCCTGCCGACGCTGGTGGCCAACCATATTCCGGACGGCATGAACGTCTGGCTGCAGAGCGAGAACGGTCTGCTCGGCATCGGCCCGTTCCCGACCGAAGACGAGGTCGATGCCGACCTCATCAACGCCGGCAAGCAGACCGTCACCGCGCGCATGGGCGCGAGCTACTTCGGCAGCCACGACTCGTTCGCGATGATCCGCGGCGGCCACATCGATCTGGCGATCCTCGGCGCGATGCAGGTCACCGGCAGCGGCGATCTCGCCAACTGGATGGTGCCCGGCAAGATGGTCAAGGGCATGGGCGGCGCGATGGATCTCGTCGCCGGTGTCAAGCGCGTCGTCGTGCTGATGGAGCACGTCGCGAAGGACGGCAGCCACAAGATCCTGCCCGAGTGCACGTTGCCGTTGACCGGCGTCGGCGTGGTCGACCGGATCATCACGGATCTCGCGGTGTTCGATGTGACCGCCGATGGGCTCGTGCTCGTGGAAACTGCCGATGGAGTTGATGCGGTAGAGCTGCAGGCCAGGACAGGCGTGCGTTTTCGCTGATTTAAGTCGCATGCTTTCGAGCGGCTCGCCGGCCAGAGGCGGCGAGCCGCTTGAATTCAGTCGCAGACAGGGCCGGCAACAACGGCGCGCGCGAGTTCGGTTTTCTCATTGCTGTCCTGAAGTACGAAAGTCATGCCGGGTCGCACCCAAGCCCCTGTTTCGCTACTGCCAGCTGCGCCACCCTCTGCAAACAGCTCGCCGGTGTCTTCGACAAGTACATCGACATCCGTCACACCGCTCGATTCGGCGATATCCCAACTGACGACCACGCTTCTAGGTGTGCAATCCAGAAGCGCTGCGGGATCCACGCGCAGCGGATCTGCCACCGGTGCACTACTGGTGATGGCGGGCGCTGCGGGCGCTTCGTGATCGGCGGCAGGGCGGTTGCAGGCTGAGAGGCAACCGATGACGACCGACAAGCTGATCAGTTGAGTGCGCATGCTGGGATAGCTCCTTGTTGATAGATAGCAACGAGATCGACGGTTCAGTCGATTCGGTTCTGCAGAAGGGGAAGTATCTGTGAGCTTGAAGGCTCCAGCCAACTGGTGCTTTGAGGCGGGGCTTCAGTTTCCAGTTGCAAGAGTAAGCTTGTGTTGAGAGATCCCGACATTCTGTTCTATCCAGCCTGGCTACCTCTAGGCGATGCGGATGCGCTGCATTCGGAACTGGTTGATGCCCTTCCTTGGGCCCGCCATCGCCTGCGCATCTTCGGGCGCCAGGTCGAGGCGCCGCGGCTCAGTTGCTGGATAGGCGATCCGGGCGCGATGTATCGATATTCGGGCACGCGGTTCGCGCCGGAGCCTTGGCCTGCGGCATTGGTGCCGGTGCGCGATGCGGTGTCCGAGACGGCGGGCATCGCTTTCAACAGCGTCCTCGCCAATCTGTATCGCGATGGACAGGACGCGATGGGCTGGCACAGCGACGACGAGCGCGAGCTCGGTCCCGAGCCGGTGATCGCGTCGCTGAGCCTCGGCGCGACGCGGCGGTTCGTGCTGAAGGCGCGTGCGCCGTATGCGGACGGCCGGTTCGCACGGCATGTACTCGAACTGCCGCACGGCAGTCTGCTGGTGATGCGCGGCGACACGCAGACCCGGTTCCGGCATGCGCTGCCGAGGACTGCGCGCCCGGTCGGGCCGCGGATCAATCTGACGTTCCGTCAGATTCTGTACTGAGGCGCGCGATGGCGGCCTGATCCACGGATCACGCGCAGCGCCGCAGGCGTCATGCGGCCGCGAAACGAAGGCCGATTGCTGCGCTACATCGGTGGGCTCTGAGCGAAAAACTCATCGCAGCGACGGCGTTGACACCGCAGGCCGGCGATCGTGTGTCGTCTCGTGTGCGTTGCCGGATTCGAGGATCCAGCCCACCATCTCGCCGCTGATGCCCTGGAGTGCAACCGAGAACGCATCGACGACCTGCGCGACTTCGGTGCTGGATGCGGGCTGCGCTGCGAGGAACGTGCGGGAACCCACCACGGTCTGATCAATGTTGTGGATCAGCTTGACGTTGGCCTCGATGGTGGCCGCCGGCAGCACGTTGCCGTTGTAGTCGGCTTCGAAGCGGCGCAGGTCGATGACCAGCTTGTAGTCGGCGGTGATGCCGGCGCCCTGCCGCGCGACCGCGGAGATGTGCCCCGAGTCCTCGAGCGTGCGCAAAACGGTGTCCTGGAGCATGTCGGTCGGTGTCTTGGACCAGCTGGCGCCCCGGTAGACCTGCAGCTCGGCCGGGGTCGGCCGCACCGCGATGCGGAAACTGTCGATCATGCGCGCCGCCGTAGGCGGGCTCAGCATGAGCTGCCAGTTCGCATGCGGCCATGCCGGATTCGCATCGACGCGCGGGTCGGGCGCGTAGATCGTCGAGCGCTCGCGGTCGCCACCACCTCCGCCCAGCAGCGAACTGCAGCCGGCGAGCAGGGTGCCGAAGGCGAGTGCGATGGCGAGACGGGGCAGGACGCGCCGCGCGGAAGTCGTGAGCGTGATCATTCGGGTTCGAATTCCTTGGGCGCGTCGCGACCGAGCAGGTAACGCGCGGGATTGGCATCGAGACGGTCGCTGATGCGGCGCAGGTCGCGAACCAGCGAACGCAGTTCGCCGAGCGTCGGTCCGAGCTGCGACAGTCCGTCGTTGGCGAAGCTGCTGATCGCCGCGCGGTTTTCGTTGAGGATGGTGTCCGCGCCGCCGGCAGCCGAATCCATGCGCGCCAGCGTGCTTTCCAGACTTGCGACGAGCGTCGGCAGCTTCTGCACCAGCTCGCGGTCGAAGTTGGTCATCGCCCGGTTGGTCGTGGTCAGCGTCTGCTCCAGCTGCTCGCTGGCGGTGCGCGCGTTGACGATGATCGCGGCGAGGTCCTCGCGCTGGCCCGCGACCGAGCCGGTCATGCCTTCGATGTTCTCCAGCGTGTTGGAGATGCGCGCGACGTTCTCCTCGCTGAGCACCTGGTCGAGGCGCTCGACCAGGCGGTTCGCGGTATCGGAAATGTTCTGCAGCGCCGAGGCCTCGGTCTGGATGATCGGCACGCGGTCGCTGTCTTCCGACACCAGCATTGGCGCTTCGGGCGAGCCGCCGGTGAGCTGGATGATCGGCGAGCCGGTCAGGCTGGTCATCGACATGCGCGCGCGGGTGTCGGTCTTGACCGGGGCGTTGGCCTGGATGCGCAGGCGCGCGATGACCTGGCGCGGGTCCTGCGGCGCGAGCTGCAGGTTGTCCACCGTGCCCACTGCGATGCCGTTGTACTGCACGCTGCTGCCTTCGCTCAGACCGGTCACCGGCTCACGGAAGACGACGTCGAACTCGTTCCAGCTGCGGTCGGACGAATACTTCGCCGCCCACAGCGCGAAGCCGAGCAGCGCGATCGACGCGATGAGCGTGAACGCGCCGATGAGGACGTAGTTGGCTCTGGTTTCCATCAGTGGGCTCCCGAGGCGTGGGCCTTGGCATCGCGTGCGGCACGGCCGCGCGGGCCGTGGAAATAATCCTGTATCCAGGGGTGATCGACCTGCTCGATCTCCGCCACCGGCGCCACCGCGATCACCTGTTTGTCGGCCAGTACCGCGATCCGGTCACAGATAGCGTACAGAGTGTCGAGGTCGTGTGTGATGAGAAACACCGTCAGTCCCAGCGCTTCCTGCAACGTGCGGATCAGACGGTCGAACGCGGCCGCGCCGATCGGGTCGAGGCCGGCCGTGGGCTCGTCGAGAAACAGCAGCGGCGGATCGAGTGCCAGCGCCCGCGCCAGGCCCGCGCGCTTGCGCATGCCGCCCGACAGTTCCGCCGGCAGCTTGTCGAGTGCGTTGGCCGGCAGGCCGGACAGCTTGACCTTCAGCAGCGCCAGTTCGTAGCGCAGCGAATCGCGCAGGTCCGGGTGGTGTTCCTTCAGCGGCACCTGCACGTTTTCGCCGACGGTCAGGGACGAAAACAGTGCACCGTCCTGGAACAGCACGCCGGTATTGCGCTCGATGTGCCGGCGCTCTTCGACATCGCGCGAGAGCGCATCCGCGCCCAGCACCTCGATGGTGCCGGCCTGCGGCGGACGCAGTCCGAGGATGCTGCGCATCAGCACCGACTTGCCGGTGCCCGAGCCCCCGACCACGCCGAGGATTTCGCCGCGGCGCACGTCGAGATCGAGATTGTCGTGCACGGTCTGCGTGCCGAACTGGTTGACCAGGCCGCGCACACGGATCGCGATCTCGTCGCCGAGGTCGTCCTGCGCTTGCGGGTCGCGGGCGGGCGTCTCGGACATCGTCACCATCCCACGTGCATGAACCAGATCGCGGCGAACGCGTCGAACACGATCACCAGCGAAATCGTCTGCACCACGCTCGAGGTGGTGCGCTCACCGACCGACTGCGCCGTGCCCTTGACCTGCAGGCCTTCCAGACAGCCGATCAGACCGATCACCATCGCGAAGATCGGCGCCTTGGACATGCCGACGAAGAAGTGGCGGACGTTCATGGTCTCGTACATGCGCGCCATATAGGCCTGCGGTGGAATGTCGAGGCTGAAGGCGCCGACGCACAGGCCACCAACGAGGCCGGCAATCATCGCGACGAAGGTCAGCAGCGGCAGCATCACCATCAGCGCGACCACGCGCGGGATCACCAGCAGGTCCACCGGGTCCAGACCGAGGGTGCGGATCGCGTCGACCTCCTCGCGGCTCACCATCGCGCCGATCTGCGCGGTGAACGCGCTGGCGGTGCGACCGGCGAGCAGGATCGCCGTCAGCAGCACGCCGAACTCGCGCAGGAATGCGATCGAGACCAATTCCACGACGAAGATCGTCGCGCCGAATTCCGACAGGACGGTCGAACCGAGAAAGGCGATCACCGCGCCGACCAGGAACGACAGCAGCGCGACCAGCGGCACCGCGTCCAGGCCGACCTGCTCCATGTGGTGCACGGTCGACGTCAGGCGGAAGCGCCGCGGCGACACCACCAGACGGCCGAGCTTGATCAGGGTTTCGCCCAGGAAGCTGACCAGCGAGACGATCTCGCGCCAGTTGTCGTGCATCGTCTCGCCGAGCCGCGCCAGTGCGGCCTGGAAGCCGTAATCGCGCTTCTTCTTCGGGCGGTCGTAGGCGACATCCTCGATCGCTTCGACCAGCGCGTGGTGGTCGTCGCGGAAGCGGAACGTCGAAAAATCGAGGTTGCGCTTGTGGGCGAAGCGCAGCAGTTGCAGCACGCCCACCGAATCCAGCCGGTCGACGCCACTGGCATCCACCACGCCCGACGGCGCCTCTTCCGCGCGCAGCACCCGCTCGATGTCGGTGGCGTGCGCCAGCGTCCACTGCCCGTGCAGCCGCAGCGACCCACCGTCACCGGAATCGGCGCTGGGCGTGGCGTGTCGAGGGACGGTCATGCAGGCATCGGTCGGTCGAGGTGCAAACGCCGGTGAGCATACCGAAATCAGGTGTGACGCTGCGCATCACGGCGGGGCGGCCTACCGGGCGCCGGACGCCCGTGCGATCCTGTACCGATGTCCGGCGCCACTCCGCTCACCACTGCCAGCTACGCCACGCGCATCGCCTTCGTGGTCGAGTTGGCCGAGCATCTGCACGCCTATGGCACCACCGCACAGCGCCTCGAAGGTGCGGTGATCGCGGTGACCCAGCAACTCGGGATCGACTGCGAGCCCTGGGTCAACCCGACCGGCATGGTGCTGTCGTTCAGCGATCCACTGCGGCCGCCGGGTGACAGCGATACCACCCGAGTGATCCGCATGTCGCCGGGCGACGTGGATCTCTACAAACTGTGCGAGACCGACCGGATCGCCGAGCAGGTGATGGCCGGCGAAATGGACCTGGCCGAGGGCTACGCCGCCTTGCGCGCGCTCGACGCGCGCGAGCCGCGCGCTTGGGGCAAGGCGGCGCAGGTCATGGGCTTCGCGATGGTGGCGATGGGCGTCGCCGGTCTGTGGCGGCTGCCGTGGGCCGACATCGCGACGGCCGGCACCATCGGCCTGCTGATCGGCCTGCTCGACATGGTCACGCGCAACGGCACGCGGCTGAAGGAAGCGCACGAGGCGCTGGCCGGCATGCTGGCCGGCCTGGTCGCGATCCTGGTCTCGGCCTTCGTCGCCCCGCTGAATCTCAATACCGTGGTCATCGCCTCGCTGATCGTGATGCTCCCGGGTATGGCGCTCACCAACGCCATCAACGAACTGACCAGTCAGCATCTGGTGTCGGGTACTGCGCGCTTCGCCGGTGCGATCACCACCGTGCTCAAGCTCACCATCGGCACGATCATTGCGCTGACGTTGATGCAGCTGCTCGGTGTCACCCCGAACGTCCGCGCGCTGCGACCGCAGCCGGACTGGGTGGAGTGGGCGGCATTGGCCACTGCGGCGGGTGCGTTCGCGATCCTGTTCCGGGCCGGGCGCCGCGACGTGCTGCTGGTGATGGCCGCCGCTGCATCGGGATATCTGATCTCGCGTTGGGTCGGCGCGGCGCTGGGGCCGAACATCGGCCTGTTCGTTGCGGCGCTGGTGACCACCGCCGCAGGCAACGGCTACGCGCGCTGGGCGAACCGCCCGGGCGCGGTGATCCGGGTGCCGGGCCTGATCATGCTGGTACCCGGCAGCAACAGCCTGCGCGGGCTGATGAATCTGGTCCAGCAGCAGGACATGGCCGCAGGCCAGGAAGCCGCGCTCGTGGTGATGAACATCGTGCTGGCCCTGATCGCCGGTCTGCTGTTCGGCAACGTCGTGTTGCCGGCGCGCAAGAATCTCTGACGCCGCACACGAAAACGCCCTCCATGCGGAGGGCGTCGTCGAGGCGTGTCGCGCGGCTCGCGCCGCCACGATCACTTCTGGATCAGGAACTCTTCCAGCTTGCGGCCCTTCTTGGTGTGCGCGGCCAGCCACAGCGGCTGCTTGCCACGACCGGTCCAGGTCTCGTTCTTGTTCGCGGGGTTGCGGTACTTCGGCGCCACCTTGCCGAGTTTGCGACCCTTGGTCGCGCTCTTGCGCGTCGCCGGGGCTGCGGCCGACGTCGCGCGCGGCGCGCTGCCACCGAACAGCTCGGCGATGCTGTAACCCTCGGCCGCGGCCATGTCGGTCAGCTTCTTGCGGACGGCCGTCAGCGGCTTGCGCTTCTTGAGCGTGGTCTTGCGCTCCTTGGCCTGGGTGATCAGCGCGTCGAGCTGCTGGGGGGAAAACGCATTGAGGTCAAACGCCATTCGAGTCGGCTCCGGCTGATTATTGGGAATACCAGTCCATTGGCATGGGCCGCATCTTAATCCTGTTTATCCCGGGCCAACAAACCCGCCACGCGCGACCGCGCGACCCGCATGGGCGGGCCGCGTGCGGGTCCGGGATTATCCGGCGGTAAATACCGCCGGTTCCGCCGCGGAAACCTTCAGCCGCGCAGGCGCGAAAACAGCGCTTCGCGGTCGAGATTCTCGGCCTCGCTGGCATTGCGTGCGCGATATTCGAACGCGCCCGACTCCAGGCCGCGCGCCGATACCACGACGCGATGCGGGATGCCGATCAGCTCGATGTCGCCGAACATCATGCCCGGGCGCAGGCCACGGTCGTCGAGCACGGTGTCGAAGCCGGCCGCGCCGAGTTCGCGATACAGAGCGTCCGCGGCCTCGGCCACGTGCGCCTCGTTCTTCGGGTTGATCACGCACACCGCCACCTGCCACGGCGCCATCGCGAGCGGCCACAGGATGCCGTTGGCGTCGTGGTTCTGCTCGATCGCCGCGGCGACGATGCGCGACACGCCGATGCCGTAGCAGCCCATGAAGGGCACGGTCGCCTTGCCGTTCGCGTCGAGCACCTTGAAGTTCATGGCCTCGGCATATTTGCGGCCGAGCTGGAACACGTGGCCGACCTCGATGCCACGGGCGACTTTCAGTTCACCGCCGTCTTCGGCGCGATCGCCCGCGACGACGTCACGGATATCGGCGACGATGTCGGCCTCGGGCAGGTCGCGTCCCCAGTTGACGCCGGCGATGTGGAAACCGGATTCGTTGGCACCGACGACGAAGTCGGCAAGTGCGGCGACTTCCAGATCGGCGACGACGCGGATCGGCCTGGCGGCACCGATCGGCCCGAGGAAGCCAGGCGCGGCGCCGAGATGCGCGGCGATTTCCGCTTCGGTCGCCATGCGGTAATCGGCCAGGCCTTCGACCTTGGCGAGCTTGATCGCATTGACCGCGTGGTCGCCGCGCACCAGTGCGAGCACGAAGGCTTCGCCGGCCATCAGTGCGATCGATTTCGCAGTGCGCGCGAGCGGAATGTCGAGCAGGGCGGCGACGTCCTCGCAGGTTTTCTGTGTCGGCGTGTCCACCTTGCGCAGGTCTTCCGACGCTGCCGGACGCGGCGCGGGCGCCGCGGCGCGCGCGGCTTCGACATTCGCGGCGTAGTCCGAGCCGGTCGAGAACACCAGCGCGTCCTCGCCCGAATCGGCGATGACGTGGAACTCCTGCGAGGCGTCACCGCCTATCGCGCCCGAGTCTGCCTGCACGGAGCGGAACTCCAGGCCCAGTCGGGTGAAGATGCGGGTGTAGGCGGCATGCATCTTCTGGTACGAGGCGGCCATGCCGGCCTCGTCGATGTCGAACGAGTAGGCGTCCTTCATCAGGAACTCGCGAGCGCGCATCACGCCGAAACGCGGGCGGATCTCGTCGCGGAACTTGGTCTGGATCTGGTAGAAGTTCACCGGCAGCTGCTTGTAGCTCGCCAGTTCGCTGCGCGCGAAATCGGTGATGACTTCCTCGTGCGTCGGGCCGAAGCAGTACCAGCTCTCCTTGCGATCCTGCATCTTCAGCAGCTGGCCGCCGAATTTTTCCCAGCGGCCGGTTTCTTCCCACAGCTCGCGCGGCTGCACGGCCGGCATCAGCAGTTCGATCGCGCCGGCGGCGTCCATCTCCTCGCGCACGATGCCCTCGACCTTGCGCAGCACGCGCAGGCCCAGCGGAGACCACGTGTAGAGGCCGGCGCCCAGCTTGCGCAGCATGCCGGCCTTGAGCATCAGCTTGTGGCTGGTGACCTCGGCATCGGCGGGCGTTTCTTTCTCGGTGCGGAGATGGAACTGCGACAGGCGCATCGGCGGCTTCTGGCTGGGAACGGGGGGCGATAGTGTGCCACGCGCCCCGCGCGTCCCGGCCCGCCGGCCGGGGTGTCAGCGGCAGTAGGCGCGCACCGCGGCTTCCGACAGCGCGAGCTGGTCGGCGCGTTCGTTGCCGGCCAGTTCGCGCGGCTTGCCGTCGGCACCGAGCTGCTGCACCGCGCCTTCGCCCTTGAGCGCTGCGACGTTGCTGCGGGCGAGTTCGCACTGGCTGGTGTCGCCGCCGGCGTTCGCGGTCGTCGCTGCGGCCGCAGGCGCGGCGACGGGTGCAGGCGTCGTGGGCGTGGACGAGGCGGCCGTGCCGTGCACGTTGCGCACTTCGAAGCGCGTGCCCGCGGGCGGCGGCGTCTGCGAGTAGTGGGTGACGCCGCGCGCGTCCTTCCAGCTGTAGACCTCGCTGGCGGCAAGCGGAGTGGCGAGCAGGGCGGCGGTGATGAGCAGTGCAAGGGCGGTCACGGAAGTGCGGCGCATGGCGGTCCCCGGCAGGTGCTCGAATGTGGCGGCGATTGCAGCACTCCGGGGCCGCATGCGCAACCGCTGTCGCCGGGCGGCCCGATGCAGGCGCTACACTGGCCCGCATGAGCCAACCCGACCCGACCCCGCGCCGCGGCCGCGGCATCTACCTGCTGCCGAACCTCTTCACGACCGGCGGCCTGTTCGCGGGGTTCTTCGCGATCATCGCCGCCTCGCAGGGGCGCTTCAGCGCCGCCTGCATCGCGATCTTCGTCGCCGCGGTACTCGATGGGATCGACGGCCGGGTCGCGCGCCTGACCAATACCCAGAGCGAGTTCGGCGTGCAGTACGACTCGCTGGCCGATCTGATCAGCTTCGGCCTGGCGCCGGCGCTGGTGATGTACCACTGGTCGCTGATGGCGATGCGCCTCGACGGCACGACGCTCGGCAAGATCGGCTGGCTGGGTGCATTCCTCTACGCCGCGTGCGCGGCCTTGCGTCTGGCGCGCTTCAACAGCCAGGTGGCCACCGTCGACAAGCGGTATTTCGTCGGCCTGGCAAGTCCGGCCGCGGCAGGTCTGATGGCGAGTTTCGTCTGGACCTGCCACGAACTCGATTTCACCGGCGACGCGCTGCGCTATGTCGCGCTCGCGGTCACCGTGGTCTGCGGCCTGCTGATGGTCAGCCGGATCCGCTACACCAGCTTCAAGGGCAGCGGCACCGGACCGAAGGCCGATCGCGTGCCGTTCGTCGCGCTGGTCGTCGCGGTCGGCCTGCTGATCGCGATGTGGGTGGATCCGCCCAAGACCCTGCTGATCGCCGCCGTGCTGTACGCACTGTCGGGACCGGGTCTGTGGGTGTGGCGCCGCCGCCGCGGAGGCGCGGAGACCGCATCGTGACCTGGGACGCGCTGCAGATCGCGGCGCTCGATGCGCTGGGCTTTGAGCGCTACCGCGTGCAGGTGCCCGGTCAGGTGTTGCCGGACGATCCGCTGGTGGACCCGTTGCTGCGAGCCGCAGGCCTGCATCGTGATGGCGACGGCGCGTTCGCGCTCGTGCGCAGTCTCGGCGCGTTGTCGGATCTGCGCTCGGCGTCGGCCAAGCGCGCGCTGTGGCCACGCCTGCGCCGGATGCGCCGCAATGGCAGCTGAGCCCGACACCCGGGCGATGCCGGATGTCGCCGCTGCGGCGCGCGACTGGGCGCTGCGGCCGATGCGCGCGACCGATGTCGACGCGGTCATGGAGATCGAACTGCGCGCGTATCCGTTCCCGTGGACGCGCGGCATCTTCGACGACTGCCTGCGCGCGGCGTACCCGGCGTGGGTGCTGCATGTCGACCGGCGGCTCGCCGGCTACGGCGTGCTGAGCGTCGCCGCCGGCGAAGCGCACGTGCTCAACGTGTGCGTCGATCCCGACCTGCAGGGCCGAGGCCACGGCCGCCGCCTGTTCCGCGCGCTGGTGGATCTGGCCCGGCAACACGGCGCGCAGCGCGTGTTTCTCGAAGTGCGACCGTCGAATCCCAATGCGGTTGCGCTCTATCACGACGAAGGCTTCAACGAGATCGGCCGGCGGCCGCGTTACTACCCGGCGCACAACGGCCGCGAGGACGCGATCGTCATGGCCCGCGAACTGTTCGGCGCGGACTGAATCCCGCCGCCGCGTTGCATCCGGCGCGCGCTGCGCGCCCCGACCGGAGGACCGCCATGGGCGAACACACCCGCATCGACAACGAGAAACGCATCGCGCTGCTGATCGATGCCGACAACGCGCCGGCGGCGAAGATCGACGTGATCCTGGCCGAAGTCGCGCGCCATGGCGCCGCCAATGTGCGCCGCGCCTACGGCAACTGGAAGAGCCAGCATCTCGTGAGCTGGGAGAAAGTGCTGCACGAATATGCGATCCGACCGATCCAGCAGTTCGCCTACAGCACCGGCAAGAACGCGTCCGACATGGCGATGGTCATCGACGCGATGGACCTGATGTACGCGCGCAATCTCGACGGCTTCGCCATCGTGTCCAGCGATGCGGATTTCACCCCGCTGGTGATGCGGCTGCGCAACGACGGCTACGCGGTCTACGGTTTCGGACAGGAGAAAACGCCGACGCCGTTCGTCAAGGCATGCTCGACGTTCCTCTATCTGGAAAAACTGCGCGCGGCCGACGAGGTCGACAGCGGCGGCACGACCAAGCCGCGCACCGGCGGCGAACTGCAGGCCGATCGCGAACTCGTGCAATTGCTGCGTAACGCAGTGTCGGCGGGCGCCGACGATGCCGGCTGGTCGCATCTGGGCGAAGTCGGCAGTCACGTGCGCAACCAGGGCTCGTTCGACGCGCGCAACTATGGCTATCGCAATCTCAGTGCACTGATCGATGCGACCGGGCTGTTCGAAGTGCGCCGGGTCGGGCAGGCGGTCGAGATCCGCGAGGCGCCGAAAAAGCCGGCCGCGAAACAGGCCTCGCGGGCACGCGGTCGCCGCAAACCTGCAGCGACCGACTGACGCAACCGCGTTCCGGTCGACTCAGTAGAGATCCACCGGATCCACATCCAGCGACCAGCGTGCGCGGCGCGCTTCGGGCAGCGCGTGGATCAGCGGCAGGGCCGCATCGAGAATGGCGTGCAGGCGCGGACGCTGATCGGTGGCGATCAGCAGTTGCGCGCGATACACGCCGGCGCGGCGCGGCATCGGTGCGACCACCGGGCCATCGAGCAGCAGTGTCGGCATGCCGGCGGCGTCGCGTCCGGCATGCGGGGCCAGCACGCGGCGTGCGGCCTGCAGGAACGCCATCGGCGGTTCCGCCTGCTGCGATTCGGCGCGCAGCAGCGCGAGCGGTGCGAACGGCGGAAAGCCGGCGGATTCGCGCTGCATCAGTTCCTCGGCGGCGAAGGCGTGATAGCCACCGCGGATCAGCGTCAGCAGCAGCGGGTGCTCCGGATGATGGGTCTGCAGCAGCACGGTGCCGGCTTTCTCCGCGCGTCCGGCGCGGCCCGCGACCTGGATCAGCAGTTGCGCGAGTTTCTCGCCGGCGCGGAAGTCGGCCGAGAACAGGCCTTCGTCGATGCCGACCACGCACACGAGTGTGAGATTCGGCAGGTCGTGGCCCTTGGCCAGCATCTGCGTGCCGATCAGGATGCCCGGCTGGCTGCCGAGTTCGCCGAGCAGGCCTTCGAGCGCATCGCGGCGGCGCGTGCTGCCGCGGTCGATGCGCAGCACCGGCACGTCATTGAAGCGCGCGGCCAGCAGCTCTTCGATACGTTCGGTGCCCACGCCCTGTGGCTGCAGGCCCAGACTCGCGCAATCGGGGCAGGCCGGCGGCGCGCTCGCGCGATGGCCGCAGTGATGGCATTGCAGGCGACGGCCGCCGGCGTGCACGGTCATCGGATGCGGACGATCGGGTGTGCTGCAACGCGGGCAGTGCGCACTCCAGCCGCAGTCGTGGCACAGCAGCACCGGTGCGTAGCCGCGGCGGTTCTTGAACACCAGCACCTGTCCACCGGCGGCGAGTGCGGCGGAGATCGCTGCGAACATCTCGGGTGACAGGCCGGCCTCGAGCGGGCGCTTGCGCACATCGAGCACGCGCACGGTCGGCGGCTTGGCCGCACCCGCGCGATGGGTCAGGCGCAGATGCGCGTAGCGGCCGGAGACGGCGTTCTGCAGCGATTCCAGCGACGGCGTCGCGCTGCCCAGCAGCACGGGCACATCGAGCGCCTTGGCGCGCACCAGTGCAAAATCGCGCGCGTGATAGCGGATGCCGTCCTGCTGTTTGTAGCTGCCGTCGTGTTCTTCGTCGACGACGATCAGCCCGGCATCGGGCAGCGGCACGAATACGGCCGACCGGGTGCCGACGACGACGCGCGCCTCACCGCGCGCCGCGGCCGCCCAGACCCGCGCGCGCTCGCCATCGCCCAGCCCCGAGTGCAGCGCGTGGACGGGCACGCCGAGGCGGGCACGGAAGCGCGCCAGCGTCTGCGGGGTCAAGCCGATCTCAGGCACCAGCACCAGCGCCTGCCGTCCGCGCGCCAGGCACTCCGCGATCGCCTGCAGATAGACCTCGGTCTTGCCGCTGCCGGTCACGCCATCGAGCAGCAGCGCGGCGAAACCGGTACACGCGGCGACCGCATCGACCACCTGTTGCTGCTCGTCGTGCAGTGCGGGACCGGGTTGCGGCGTGGGGGCCAACTGCGAGGCGGGAATCGCGAAGCGTTCGGCCAGTCCCCGACCGGCCAGCGTGCGCGCGGCGGCGCGCCAGCCGTCCATCGCCAGATCCAGTGCGTCCTCGTCGCGCGGGGTCGGCGCGAGCAGGGTGGCCAGGCGCTGTGGGCGGCCACCGGCCTTCAGTCCGGACAGCGCCGTCTGGCCGGCTTCGGTCAGTCGCCAGGCCCAGGCGTGGGTGTCGGGCAGTGCCTCGCCGCGGCGCAGGGCCGCGGGCAGTGCCGTCGCCAGGACCTCGCCGAGCGGCGCGTGGGTGTAACGGGCCAGCCAGCGCAGCGACGCGGCGAGCTCGCCGCGCAGCAGCGGGGCATCGTCGCGCCATTCGATGGCGGTGCGCAGTGCCTGCGACGGATCGTCAGGCGGGCCGACCGCGGCGACCACACCGATCAATTCGCGCGGTCCGAAAGGCACCCGCACGCGTCGGCCGACTGCATCCGAAGGGACGGGCGTGCCGCCCGGCGCGATGTAGTCGAACAGGCGCGGCAGCGGCACCGGCAGGGCGACCTGGAGTACGGGAGCAGGAGGGTTCGAAGCGGTCACCGGCAAAGTCTATCGGGTCGCTCGCGGGGGTCACGCATTTGCGCGCGTAACCTCGCTTGACTTGGACGTTGTGGTCGCAAGTGCCGGAAAGGAAAGGGTTTGCCGCTTATCCACACGATCTGTGGATAAGCCTGTGCATACACACGTCCGAATGCGACGTTATGCGGTATTCAGTGCGGTAAAGGATGGGTTGGACAAAAAAGTGCCATATGCCGAATATCCATACATATCAAACACATAGCCGTGAAACATTGTTGTCATGCAGCATCTGCACCTCGTCATCTTCAGCTGGGTGACAGCGTTGTGAACCCTGTGAACAACCACTTGCGCGCGCCGCGGCCTGTGGAACGTTTTCGATGCGCGCTGTCAAGGGTGGGGCAACGGCGCCGGATGGCTATCATGCGCGGTCGCACACGCCGGCCCCGATGACCACGCCCTCCCAGTCAGCGCCCCCAGGTATGTCCTCCGCCGTCGCTGCGTTCCTGCGCGGGGTGGAGCGGCGCGCGGCCGCGTTCGCGCAGTGGCAGAGCGGCGACATCGAGACCGGTGATGCCGCGCTGGCGGCCGCAATGACCGATTTCGGCCAGCTGGCGACCAATACCCCGTTTCCTGACTGGCCGCGCCGGTTCTGGGCCCAGCTGCTGGCCTCGCCGGCGCTGCGTGCGCCGGCGGTGCTGCCCGACGATGCCGATGGCCTGCCGGCACTGGCGGGGCTGTCGGGTGGTCCGCGGGTGACGGTGCTGCTGCGGATGGTGGCCGGACTGCCGGAGCACGAAGCGGCCGCGGTGCTCGGCGTGACCCGGGCCACGTATCGGCTGGGCCTGCAGCGGGCCCTGCCGCATCGCGAGGACGGCAGTCCCGATCCGGAAGCCTGGCGCCGCATCGCGGAAGCCGCGCAGGCGGCCATCCGCGCGCTGCCGCCGGACCGGCTGGCGCGCCTCGCCGGTCTGCGCGAGGCGGCGCTGCGCGGCCAGGTGCCGCCGCTGCGCCGGTTTCCGCTGCAGCGTGCGGTCGTCGCGCCGCCACCGGCGGAGGCCGCCGCGCCGACGGCGCGGACGCGCGCGCGCTGGCTGTGGCCGGCGCAGGCGGTCGTTCTGGTCGCGATGCTGGGCGCGCTGGCCTGGACCTGGCGCGATGCATTGCCGGGTGGCGGTCTCGACGACGACACGACGATCCGGATCGAAGCCTTGCCCGACGCGCAGGCGCCGGCCTCGACCTACGACGACGAGATCGCGCTGCTGACCGCGCCCGAGTTCGAACTGCTGACCGAGACCGACACCGCGATCTGGCGCGAGGACCCCGCGTTCTATGCATGGCTGTCCACGCAGATCGAAACCCCGACCGACGACACCCGTGACGCCCATCTCGACGATGTGCCGGACGCCGCCGATGGCATGGAAACCACCGATGCCGAACTCTGAGCGCGTGCTGTGCAGCGCCGGCCTCGCGTTGCTGCTGCTCGCCGCGCCATTGGCGCAGGCCGCGCTGCCGGCTGCGCTCAAGGCGGACACGCTGCCGGCCGCCGAACGCGCGCAACTCGAAGCCCGGGCCGCGCGTCTGGCGCGGATGACGCCTGCAGAGCGCGACGCACTGCAGGCGCGTCTGGCGGCATGGCAGATCCTGCCGGCCGCCGAACGCGCGCGTCGGCGGATCGCCTGGCAGGCGGCCGACACGCTGCCGCACGCCGAGCGCATGCAGCTGCAGCGGGCGGCTGCGCATTTCGACACGTTGCCAGAACCCGAACAGCGCGCACTGCGACTGGCCTTCGAACAGCTCGATCTGAGCCTGCGCCGCGGCTGGCTGCTGGGCCCGGTGCTCGGCGTCGACTGGCCGCGCCTGCATCCCCTGTTCTCGGCGATGCCAGAAGCACAACGCGTCCCGGTGCTGCTCGCGCTGCGCGCGACTTCGTTGCAGGCGCGCGACGATCTGGCCGCACTCGCGCAACGCACGCCGCCGCACGAACGCGACGCGTTGCGCGCGCAATGGCTGGCGGTGCCGGCCGACACGCGCGATGCGTGGTTGCGCGCCCGGGTGACCGGCACGCCCTGAGGGTTTCGAGCGCGACGCTACAACGCGTACAACGCGTAGCCCGCCATCGGAATGGCGACGCTGAGGAACAAGGCGAAATACAGCATGCCGATGACGGCGAACTTGACCAGTGTCCATGGCCACGACTGGCCGTAGACGCGCTTCTGCATCAGCAGCAGATAGACCGGCATCGCCCACAGCAACAGCGCCTGCAGCAGTCCCACGACGCCGGTTGCCCACGCCGCATGCGTGGTCAGCCAGGGCATCGCGAGCGCGCCGCAGAACACCAGCAGCAGACCCAGCATCAGCGCCGCGTGGCTGTAGAGGCCGACGACGACGTGTTCGAGATACAGCCGCCGCTGGAACAGGTAGAGCAGCTTGAGCAGCACCGCGAACAGCGGCACCAGGATGAACAATGCGGTCGGGGCGACGCCGAGCACCGCGCGCGCATAGAGCTGCGGATCGTCGCGCAGACGCGTGACGTTGCGCTCGATGCGTTCGCCGATCGGGCCGCCGACGGTGGGTGGCGCGCGGGACGTGGCCACCGTGTCAACCGGCGTGGCGGTCGTGGCCGGTGTCTCGGCGGGTGGCGCTGCAGAGTCGGCGAGCGCGGGCGCTGGGGACTCGTCCGGAGATTCCTGCGGCGCGCCGTCAGCTGCCAGTTCCGCAATGCGCGCGTCCGCATGGGCGCGCACCTCCGCCTCCGCGATGTCCAGCTGGGGCGTCACGCCCGGCACCGCGCCCACGGTGCGCCGGGTTTCGGCGATGTCGGCGAGTGCGTCGTCGCGCATCGTCCGCACGGCGTCGATGGTGTGCGCCTGCGAGAATTCGGTGGTGACATCGTCGGTGCGCACCATCTGGCCAGGCTCGAGCGCCTGCATCGCGTCGAGAACGACGAACTTCGCGACGAAGAACGTCAGCAGCGTCAGGATCACGAACAACCGCATCGGGGCCACGTAGCGCACGCGGTGGCCGGCGAGATAGCGGTTGGCGATGCGGCCGGGCACGAACAGGTCGCGCACCGTGCGGAAGATGCGCCCGTCGAGATGCCAGAACGATTCGAACACTTCCTCCACCGCATGCGCGACGTGGCGCACGGGGCTGTGCGTGGACTGGCCGCAGGCGTGACAGAAATCGCCGTGCAGCGGCGTACTGCAGTTCTCGCAGGCGGACGGGTGCGGATGATCGGACGTCAGTGACGGCGGGGCGGCGTGGGACATGCGCGGACGGATTCCTGGCAAGGCCGCAGCGGCGCGGCTGCGGACACGGAAAAAGACGGGGCTGGCGCACCGCGCGTGTCGCTCCCCTGCGCGGCGTGGCGCTAGAATGCCCGTCCTTCGCGCCCCGGTGCCAGCGCACGCATCCGTCGTACGCGCGGCCGCAGTCGCAGAGTCGCCCCATGTCTTCCATCATCACGCCGCCGCCCTTCGGTCACGAAGTGCGGCGCACCGCCGTTCTGGCGGCCCCGCTGGTCGCCGGCCATGTCGCTACCGGCCTGATCGGCTTCGTCGATTCCGTCATCGCCGGCCACCACGGCACCGCCACGCTGGCGGCGGTCGCGGTGGGCACGGCGATCTTCTGGCTGCCGTTGATGGTGCCGATGGGCACGCTGATGGCGGTGCCGCCGTCGGTGTCGCAGCTCGACGGTGAAGGCCGCCACGCCGAAGTCGGCCCGCTGTTCCGCCAGGCGTTGTGGCTGGCGGCGGGGCTGGGGCTGGCGCTGTTCGGGCTGCTGACGGCGTTGGCCGCCGGGCTCGGCCCGTTCGGCATCGCCCCGGACATCGTGCCGGGCGCGACCGCGTTCCTGCACGGCATCCGCTGGGGCGTGCCGGCGCTGACGCTGTACTTCTGCATGCGCTATCTCAGCGACGGCCTGCACTGGACGTTGCCGACGATGGTGTTCGGCTTCGGTGGCCTCGCCGTGCTGGTGCCGATGGGCTATGCGCTCGCGTTCGGTTGGGGGCCGTTCCCCGAGCGCGGCGCCGGCGGCCTGGGGGTCGCGTCGGCGATCATGATGTGGATGCAGTCGATCGCGTTCGCGCTGTATCTGGCGCTGTCGAAGCGCTTCGCCCGCTATCAGCTGTTCACCCGGTTCGATCCACCGCGCTGGGCGGAGATCCGCGCGCTGCTGCGCACCGGCCTGCCGATCGGCGTGACGGTGACGATGGAAGGCAGCCTGTTCGTCGTGACCGCGCTGCTGATCGGCCGGCTCGGCGAGATCGAGGCGGCCGCGCACCAGATCGCGATCAACGTCGCCGCGCTGTGTTTCATGGTGCCCTTCGGCCTGGCCGAGGCGACGACCGTGCGCGTGGGCAATGCGATCGGCCGCGGTCTCGGCAGCGCCGGCGTGCGCCGCGCAGGGTTCGCGGGGCTGACCCTGGTGCTGATCACGCAGACGATTTCGGGTGTGCTGCTGTTGCTGGGCCACGATCACGTCGTGGGGATCTACACCGAGGACGCCGCGGTGGCCGCGCTCGCCGGCTCGCTGCTGCTGTATGCCGCCGCGTTCCAGTTTCCGGACGGCATCCAGGCGCTGTCGGCCGGCGCGCTGCGCGGGCTCAAGGACACCCGCGTGCCGATGTTCCTGGCCGCAGCCGCGTACTGGGGCGTGGGCATGGCGCTGGGCGCCACGCTTGGTCTCGGCCTGGGCTGGGGACCGAAGGGCATGTGGATCGGCCTGATCGCCGGCCTGGCCGTCGCCGCGGTGCTGCTGGGCACCCGATTCCTGCGCAGCAGCCGGCGCGTGCCTGCGCCGACCGTGGATCCGACGGCACAGTGACGACCGGCGCATGCATTGGCCTGCCGCGCCCGGTAGGCTGCGCCCTGGGATGGACCATGGCCGCACCGCTGCCGGCGGCCGACGCCCGACACTTTTTCTGATGGAGCCGTTTCACGCATGAGTACTGTGCAGCCACGCGCGCCGCTGACGCGCTTCATTGTCGGCATCTGGGACGGGATGAATTTCATCCGCCGGTTGATCCTCAATGTCCTGTTCTTCGGCCTGCTGTTCCTGTTCGCGCTGCTGGTGCTGATCGCCATCGTCGGCGGCAGTTCGCGGCAGTCGCCACTGCTCGACCGCACCACGCTGGTCATCGCGCCCGAAGGCGCGCTGGTCGAGCAGTACAGGTCCGACCCGTTCATGCGCGCGCTGGCCGAAAGCAGCGGCAGCGGCGTGGGCGAAGTGCAGCTGCGCGACGTGCTGCGCGCGCTGGAAGCGGCCAAGACCGACGACCGCATCGAACGCGTGCTGCTGCGCACCGATCGCATGACGTTCTCCGGCTACGCGTCGATGCGCGAAGTGGCCGACGCGATTGCCGAAGTCCGCGCGGCCGGCAAGCAGGTCGTCGCGTTCGGCGAGTATTTCGGACAGCAGCAGTATCTGCTCGCCGCGCAGGCCGACGAGGTCTATCTCGATCCCGAAGGCGGCATGATGCTCGAAGGCCTCGCCGGCTACCGCCAGTACTACCGCGAGGCGCTGGAAGACAAGCTCGGCGTGGACGTCCACCTGTTCAAGGTCGGCGAGTACAAGTCGGCGGCCGAGCCCTACATCCTCGACGGCGCGTCGCCGGAGTCCAAGGAAGCCGATCTCTACTGGATGAACGACATCTGGCAGCGGCACATCGCCGACATCGCCAGGGTGCGCGGCACCACGCCCGAGGCGCTCAACGCCGGCGTCGACACGCTGCCGCAGGGCATCGAAGCTGCGCAGGGCGATCTGGCGCAGTACGCCCTGTCGCAGAAGTTCGTCGACGGGCTGAAGACGCGTGGCGAGGTCGAAGACCTGCTGGTCGAACGTGGCGTCGCCGACGAAGATGCCGAGGGCGGGTTCCGCCAGGTCTCGATGCGTGATTTCCTCGCGCACGTGTCGCCGGCCAGTTCGGCTGCGGACCGTCGCGCCCAGGTCGCGGTGGTCGTCGCCGAAGGCGGCATCACCGGTGGCGAGCAGCCGCCGGGCACGATCGGTGGCGAGTCGACCTCGGCCCTGCTGCGCGAAGCGCTCGAAGACGAACACGTGAAGTCGGTCGTGCTGCGCGTGGATTCGGGCGGCGGCGAAGTGTTCGCCTCCGAGCAGATCCGTCGCGAGGTCGATGCGCTCAAGGCCGCAGGCAAGCCGGTGGTGGTGTCGATGGGCGATGTCGCCGCATCGGGCGGCTACTGGATCAGCATGAACGCCGATCGCATCTACGCCGATGCGTCGACGATCACCGGTTCGATCGGCATCTTCGCGCTGGTGCCGACCTTCCCGCGCACGCTGGAAAAGATCGGCGTGCGGACCGACGGCGTCGGCACGACGCGCTTCGCCGGCGCGTTCGATCTGACCCGCGAGCTGCAGCCCGAAGCCGGGCAGGCGATCCAGGCGATCATCGATCGCGGCTACGCCAATTTCATCGGCAAGGTCGGCGAGGCGCGTGGCCGCAGCGCGGACGAGATCGACATGGTCGCCCGCGGTCGCGTGTGGAGCGGCACCCAGGCGCTTGACCGTGGCCTCGTCGACGAACTCGGCGGTCTGCGCACGGCGATCGCCAAGGCTGCCGAGCTCGGTGGGCTGGAGGAAGGCAAGTGGCGCACGCGCTACGTCGAGCGGACCGCGACCCCGTTCGGGCGTTTCCTGACCGGGTTCGTCAGCGGCGGTCTTGGCGGCGCGCTGGTCGGCCACAGCGATATCGCACGCGGCATGCTGGCCCGCGTGGTCCCGCGTGCCGAGCAGGACCTGCAGCTGCTCGAAAGCGTGATCACCCCGCAGCCGGGTCGTCCGGTCAAGGCGGTCGCGTACTGCTTCTGCGAGCTCTGACGCCGCGCAGGTTCCGAAACGCAAACGGCCCGCCAATGGCGGGCCGTTTGCGTTGGTCTGTCACAACCCGCTCAGCGGCGTACGTCGAGCCGCGCGCTGTCGACCAGTGCATCCACGTCGGCGACACCGACCAGATTGAAGTCGCCCGGCACGCTGTGCTTCAGCCGCGCCGCCGCGAGGCCGAACGCGAGCGTGCGCGCGTCGTCCAGGCCCGACAGCACGCCGTGCAGCACGCCGGCAGCGAATGCATCGCCGCCGCCGATCCGGTCGACGATGGCGTCGACGGGCAGGGCGTCGATCCGCTGCACGCTGCCACCGCGGCGCACCAGCAACGCGCCGAGCGCGTGGCGGTCCACGCTGTGCACCGTGCGTTGCGTGCACGCAATGCACTGCAGATGCGGGAACGCGGCGAACGCCCGTGCGGATGCCTGCAGGGTGCGTTCGGCGCTGGCGTGTTCGCCGGTCTCGGATGCCTCCACGCCGAGCGCGAGATCGATATCCCGGTGATCGATGAAGGCGATGTCCGCTTCCGCCAGCAGGCCACGCAGCAATGGCGCCGGTGTGTCGTTCCACGTGACCCACAGTTTCGGACGGAAATTGCCGTCGAACGAAACCGTCGTGCCGCGGGCGCGTGCGGCGCGCACCGCGGCGAGTGCCGCATCGGCCGCATTCGGGCCGACTGCCGGGGTGACGCCCGAAACGTGCAGGCAGTCGATACCCTCGAGCAGGGCCGGCCAGTCGTAGGTGGCCGGCGCAGCGCACGCAAACGCGGAATTGGCCCGGTCGTAGACCACGTCGCTGGGCCGTAATCCGGCGCCGGCGGCAAAGAAGTACAGGCCCATGCGACCGGGGGCCCGGATGACCCGCGAGACATCCACACCATGACGGCGCAATTCGCCCAATGCGCCGTCGCCCAGCGCATTCGCGGCGACCGTACCGGCAAGCGCCGTCTCATGGCCGAAGCGCGCCAGCGAGACCGCGACGTT
Organism: Luteimonas sp. KH_071; assembly: GCF_057838005.1. NCBI lineage: Bacteria > Pseudomonadati > Pseudomonadota > Gammaproteobacteria > Lysobacterales > Lysobacteraceae > Luteimonas > Luteimonas sp. KH_071. Next base: position 688,921 of record NZ_CM174458.1, read on the forward strand.
GGTTTCCGCCCCGCCGACGTGGACGGCCAGATGACGCGATTGCAGCAGCAATTCGCGCCCGGGGGCGCCCAGGCGCAGCAACAGCTCGCCGAAACAGAGAACGCGTTTGCCCATCGTGGCAGTGCCTTTCGATCGGGCCCGGCGGGGGAGCGGGCGAGTGGATGTGGCGGCGCAACATGCTTTGCAGAATCGCCTCTGCTAGCGTTTGACCCGCGGTGTCATTCCGGCACCGGCGAACACCATAGCAAGCGCGTCCATGCAGTCAAGACGCGCCGAGACCGCTTCGCACCCTGGGAGGGGAACGACATGACGCAGTTGTTCGGTACAAAAAAGACACCGGTTACCTTGCTGGCTGCGGGTATCGCCCTCGCGCTGCAGGCGGTGGCCATGCCCGCTTTTGCGCAGACGGCCGGAACCAATGTAGAGGACGGGATCGAAGAGACCGCGACCACCGGTGACGCGACCCAACTGGAGGTCGTGCGCGTGGTCGGCTACCGCGCCAGCGTCGAGAAGGCGCTCGACATCAAGCGCGGCGAAGCCGGCGTGGTGGATGCGATCGTCGCCGAGGACATCGGCAAGTTCCCGGACCTCAATCTCGCCGAATCACTGCAGCGCATCCCGGGCGTGGTGATTGCGCGCGATGCCGGCGAAGGCCGCCAGATCACCGTGCGTGGCCTCGGCCCGGACTTCACGCGCGTGCGCATCAACGGCATGGAAGCGCTGACCACCGTCGGCGCGTCCGACCAGAGCGGCGGTTCCAACCGCGGCCGCGGCTTCGACTTCAACGTGTTCGCGTCCGACCTGTTCTCGCAGCTGATCGTGCGCAAGACCGCATCGGCGGATGTCGAAGAAGGCTCGCTCGGCGCGACCGTCGATCTGCGCACCGCGCGCCCGTTCGATTACGACGGTCTGACGATCGTCGGCAGCGGCCAGGCGAGCTACAGCGACATGGCCAACAAGGCCGATCCGCGCGTCGCCGGCCTGATCGCCAACACCTGGGCGGACGGCAGGTTCGGCGCACTGCTGTCGGTCGCCTACAGCGAGCGGCAGGCGCTCGAGGAAGGCAGCGGAAGCGGCCGCTGGGCCAATGGCGAGAGCAACGGTCGCTTTAACGGCTGTCCGACGCCGACGAATCCTGTCAATACATCGCCATTCCCGAACGCCTGTAACGCCAACGTCTTCCATCCGCGCTTCCCGCGTTACACGCTGATGGAGCATGAGCAGAAGCGCACCGGCGTCACTGCCTCGCTGCAGTTCAAGCCGACCGATCGCCTGGAGTTCTCGCTCGACGGTCTGTATTCGAAGATCGACGCGGTCCGGGACGAGAAGTACATCGAGGCGATCTCGTTCAGTCGTGGTGACAGCCGGTTGAACGGCGTCCAGCAGCCCATCGCTGGAAAACCGCAGACGATCGTCCGCGACGGTGTGATCGACGGGAATGGCGCGCTGGTCTATGGCCTCTTCGACAATGTCGACATCCGCTCGGAGAACCGCCACGACGAGTGGAACACGGTCTTCAAGCAGCTGACGCTCGATGGGAAGTTCGATGTCACCGATGATTTCACCCTGTCCGGAAAGGTTGGTACCTCGAGTTCCGTGCACGAGAACCCGATCCAGACCACGATCATCATGGACAAGTACAACGTCGACGACTACAGCTATGACTATCGTGGTGATCCCTACAAGCCGGTGCTGAACTACGGCATCGACCCGCTCGATCCGAATGGATGGACGCTGGCCGAGATCCGTCTGCGCCCGCAGTACGTCGAGAACGAGTTCGACACCGCACAGCTGGATTTCAACTGGAACATCAGCCCGGGCTTCCGTCTCAAGGGCGGCGTGCAGGCCAAGGACTATTCGTTCTCCACGCGCGAACTGCGCCGCAGTTCGGAGATCAGCGTGCCGCGCTTCGGCAACGGCAGCCTCATCGTGCCGACGGATCTGACCAGCCAGGCCGCGCTCAGCGGAATCGACGGTTCGCCGGGCCGCTGGGTCATTCCGAGCTACGAGCGCATCGCCGATTTCTTCGACATCTACAGCAACACCGGTACGTTCGCCGTGCTCGACCGGCCGGTGAACAACCGCAGTGTCGAGGAAGAAGACCGCGGCGTGTATCTGCAGGGTGAGTTCTCGACCGATCTGGGCTCGATTCCGTTCTCGGGTAACTTCGGCGTGCGCTACGTGCGCACCAAGCAGAGCTCCACCGGCACCGCCACGGTGACCGGCACGGCAGTCGCATCCACGGTCTCGCGCGAGTACAGCGACACGCTGCCGTCGATGAATCTCGTGGCCGAGGTCGCGCCGGACTTTCTGGTCCGTTTCGGCGCAGCGCGGGTCATGTCGCGCCCGACGCTGGGCTCGCTGACACCGGGTGTGACGGTCAACGTAAGCGGCGGCGCCCGTACCGTCAGCGGCGGCAATCCCGCGCTGGATCCGGTGCGCGCCGACACCGCCGATCTGGGCTTCGAGTGGTATTTCGACGAAGGCGCGATGCTCGGTCTGGGCCTGTTCTACAAGGACCTGAAGACCACGATCCAGAACTCGCGCGAAATCCGCAGCTATGCGTCGAGCGGTCTGCCGGCCAGTCTGCTTGATGGCACCGGCGCAAGCGTCAATGACGATTTCGCGTTCACCGTGCCGCTGAACACGCCGGGCGGTCCGCTGAAGGGCTTCGAAGCCAACTACGTGCAGCCGTTTACGTTCCTGTCCGGCTTCTGGAGCGATTTCGGGCTCCAGCTCAACTACACCTACGTCGACACCGAGATCCAGTACCTGACGGCCTCCGGCGCGAACTCGTTGCGCACCTCGCTGCTGGGCTCGTCCAAGACGTCCTGGAACGCGACGCTGTTCTACGAGGGCCAGAGCTTCTCCGGCCGCATCTCCGCAACCAACCGCGACGACTATCTGATCCAGGTGCCCGGCGTCGAGCAGGGATTCACCGACGACGTGCACGGGCAGAACGGCACGACGGTGCTCGATGCATCGCTACGCTACAAGATCAGCGAGCAGATCGAGCTGAGCCTGGAAGGCATCAATCTGACCAACCAGCCGTCGGAATCGTGGGTCGGCGCGAACTCGCGACTGCCGCTCGATTACAGCGAGACCGGTCGCCAGTACCTGCTGGGACTGCGCTACAAGTTCTGATTGCGATGCGTGACGCAACGAAGAGGCCGGAGCGGCGACGCTCCGGCTTTTTTTTTGCGCTGCGATACGCGTCGCAGAACGCATGCGGCACATGCACGGAATCGCGCTTTTGAACGCGCGCATCCGCTGCCGTCTTGTTGCGTTGCAAGATGTCGCTCGCGGCATGCGCTGTTAGGTTACGCGCCTCGATGACCATCGGTGTCATTGATGGCCCAGAGGAGGCGCCGCGCGCGACCTCCCGCAGACAGCACACACCATTCGTTTCGGGGAGAAGCTTGCAAATGGATCGTATCCGTGACTGCCGGAAGACACCGGTTACCTTGCTCGCCGCCGGTATTGCGGTCGCCCTCTCGTCGCCCTTGATGGCGCAGCAGTCCACGGACCAGGAGCGCGCCGTCGACATGGCCGCCGTGACCGTGACCGGTTACCGCGAAAGCCTGCAGAAGTCGCTCGACGAAAAGCGCTACAGCGTGGAACAGGTCGATGCGATCTTCGCCGAGGACATCGGTAAGTTCCCGGACCAGAACCTGGCCGAATCGCTGCAGCGCATCGCCGGCATCTCGATCGACCGCGAAGGCGGCGAGGGCCAGCGCATCTCGGTGCGTGGGCTCGGGTCCGACTTCACCCGCGTGCGCCTCAACGGGCTCGAGGCGCTGGCGACCGCCGGCAGCGGCAGCGCCGGCGTCAACCGCTCGCGCGGTTTCGACTTCAATACCTTCGCTTCGGAGCTCTTCAGCCAGGTCAAGGTCAACAAGACCCAGTCGGCGCAGATGGACGAAGGCTCGCTGGGCTCGACCGTCGACCTGCGCGGCTCGCGTCCGTTCGATTTCGACGGCTTCCGCGCATCCGCCAGCGGCCAGCTCGGCTACAACGAACTCTCGCGCGAGAACGATCCGCGCGTGTCCGGGTTGATCAGCAACACCTGGGCCGACGGCCGTGTCGGCGCGCTGCTGTCGGCGTCCTACAGCCAGCGCACGATCTTCGAGGAAGGCTACAACCCGGTCCGCTGGGAGCACGGCAACCACCGCAACTCCAACCAGTCGACGGCCACCAACAACGGCACCTACGGCTTCTGCTCGCCGCTGGGCTACAACCCGCAGACGCCGCGCAACCCGGTCGCCAGCGAGATCTCGAATCCCAACAACAACAACGGCTACGGCACCTGGGGTGTCGACGCGGCCAATTGCGGTACGGGCCTGCCGCGTCCGGCCGCCACGCCCGAGAACATCGCCGCCTACGAGACGGCGACCAACGCATGGATTCCGCGCTATCCGCGCTACATCCGCACGCAGCACGAGATCGAGCGGCTCGGCGTCACTGGCGCGTTCCAGTTCCGCATCAGCGACGACACGCTGCTGAGCTTCGACGCGATGTACTCCAAGCTCGACAAGGACCAGCGCGAGGATTCACTGGGCGCCAACCTGCATCGCACCGGCAACCTCGGTGGCAAGACCCAGATCGTCGTGCGCGAGGCCGAAGTGGACGACCGCAACCGTCTGCAGTACGGCGTGTTCGACAACGTCGACTTCCGCACTGAATCGAGCCAGATCGAGGAGTCGACCGAGTTCAAGCAGTTCAGCCTGCAGCTCGAACACCGCTTCAATGACGCGGTGCGCCTAGATGCGACGCTCGGCCGCTCGACGTCCGATTATTCGCGCCCGGTGTTCTCGATGGTCAGCTTCGACAATTCGAATCTCGACGGCTTCGTGCTCGACCTGCGCGGCAATCCCGAGATGCCGAGCATGACCTTCCCCTTCGACACCAGCAGCGCCGATGCCTGGCAGTGGCTCGGTTACGGCACCGTGCCGGTCAACAGCAACGGCACCGCGCGCGGCTCCAACATCAGCGAGGTGCGCCTGAATCCGAACTACGTCAGCAACGCCTTCGATACCGCGAAGGTGGACCTGGCGTTCGACGTCAATCCGAGTCTGACCTTCCGCACCGGCCTCGCGTGGAAGGACTACGACATGAGCACCGAGGAATACCGGCACATCAGCTACGGCCGCCTGCCGCAGGCGCTGCCGGCCGGCGTGACCCTGGGCGATCTCAGCACCACGCTCGACGGCTTCGGCCGCAATCTCGACGGCAGCATGCCGCCCTCGTGGCTGATCCCGGATTTCGACCGCATCGCCGAGGCGCTCAACATCTACAGCAATGCCGACAACGGCGTGCCCGGTGGTGACTACCGCCTCGCCGGCGTCGGTCATTTCGGGGCTTCGAACAACAATTTCGAGGTCAACGAGCGCAGCCTGGCCACCTATGCGCAGTTCGATTTCAACACCGATCTGTTCGATCGCGCGCTGCGCGGCAACGTCGGCGCGCGCCTGGTCAAGACCCAGATCTCGGCCTCGGGCTGGGCACCGTGCCCGACCGGCGGCGAGGCGAACTGCACCCGGGTCTTCGGCGTCGCCAACGCGACCTCGGCCGCCGGCGACCGGTTCGTCGTGGGCACCACCGTCGACCACAGCTACACCGACGTGCTGCCGTCGCTCAACCTGTCCTGGGATGTCGCCGACAGCGTGGTGCTGCGTTTCGGCGCGGCCAAGACCATGGCCCGCCCGACGCTGGCCTACATGTCGCCGTCGGTCAGCGGCGGTCCGACCAACTTCTTCGACGACGGCCGCTTCTACTCGATCAACCTCGGCAATCCGAAGCTCGATCCGTTCCGCTCGACCAACTACGACCTCAGCGCCGAGTGGTACTTCGCCGACGGTGGCCTGCTCTCGGCCGCGGTGTTCTACAAGGACATCGAGAGCTACGTGCAGCGCACCCGCCTGCTGACCACGTGGTCGGAGCTCGGCTATTCTCTGGACCTGCTGCCGCCGGGGTTCACCGCCGACACCGTGTTCAACGTGCAGAGCTACTACAACACCCCGGGTGGCCCGCTGAAAGGCTGGGAGCTGACCTACCAGCAGCCCTTCACCTTCCTGCCTGGCTTCTGGAGCAAGTTCGGCGTGCAGATGAACTACACGCACGTCGACTCCGAGATCGAATACCTGTTCAGCACCGCGGCCAGCAGCAACACGCGCGTGGTGACCACGGTGACCGAGAACCAGCTGGTCAACCTGTCGCCGAATTCGTACAACGCCACGCTGTACTACGACGACGGCAGCTTCAGCGCCCGCGTGTCGACCAGCTACCGCGACGGCTACATCGGTGAGGTGCTGAGCCGCGAGAACGTGTTCGACCTCGATGGCAACCAGTTCGCCACGGCCGACGTCACCGGCAAACACAGCGTGCGCAATGTCGACTTCAACATGTCGTACCGGATCAACAGCAAGCTCAGCCTGACGTTCGAGGCCATCAACCTGCTCGACACGCCGGACCGCCGTTACGTCGACTCGGACCTGATGCTGCCGGACCGCTACACCGTCACCGGACGCCAGTACTACGCCGGTGCACGCTACCGTTTCTGAGGCCTCCCCACGTCGCCCGCGGCCGCCGCTCCGGCGGCGGTCGTGGGGGCGTGTCTTGATGCTCGCGCTGCCGGCTCTGGTCGGCTGCGCGACGCAGGCGCCGTATGCGCCTGTGCGCGATTTCGAGGTACGGGCCGACGGCCCGTTCGCGGATGTGCAGACGGCGGTGGACGCCGCCGTCGCCGGCGGGGCGCCCGCGCGCATCCGCATCGCCGCCGGGACGTGGCGCGGCGTCATCGACGTGCCGCCTGATTCGCCGCCGATCACCCTGATCGGTGCTGGATCCACGGCCACCGTCCTGGTCAACGGCCATGCCGCGTCGCAGGTCGATCCGCGCACGGGACGTGCCTACGGCACCTACGGGTCGGCGACGATGTTCGTGCGCGGCGACGATTTCCGCGCCGAACGGTTGACGATCGAGAACGATGCCGGCGCGGTGGGCCAGGCGGTCGCACTGGTGGTGGACGGCACGCGGGCGGCGTTCGACCAGGTCCATGTGCTCGGCCACCAGGACACGCTGTATCTGCGCACTCCCGGGGCCGTCGTCTGGTTCCGCGACTGCCGCATCGAGGGCAGCGTGGACTACATCTTCGGCGCCGCCACCGCGCTGTTCGAGGGCTGCGCTCTGCATTCGCTCGGTAACGGCTACGTCACCGCGGCGTCCACGCCGTCCGGACAGGCGTACGGCTTCGTCTTCCGGCGGTGCCGGCTCAGCGTGTCGGCCGGGGTGTCGCGTGTCTATCTGGGGCGCCCCTGGCGACCGCATGCGGCGGTGCTGTTCGCCGATTGCGCGCTCGATGCCCCGGTGCCCGAGCCGGGCTGGCACGACTGGGATCAACCGGACGCCCGCACGACCGTGCGCTTCGGCACGATCGACACCCGCGGATCGGTCGGAACGTCTCTGCCCGATGCGCCCTGGGGCGGCGAGCCGCCCGCATTGCCGACACCCGTCATGCTGTTCGGCGACTGGAGACCCTTCGAATGAGCCGTTCCGTGCCGGCCGCGCTGCTGTCCGTCGTCCTGCTGCTCTCTGCGGGCGTGACCCCGGCTGCCGGGCCCGCGCGCACCGAGCCGGCCGCCGAGCGCATGCTCGCGGCGCAGACCGCATCCGGCGGCTGGCCCAAACACCTCGCGGGCCGCGCCGTCGTCTACGACCGGCCCTTCGATGCCGCCGCCCAGGCGGCGCTGGATGCTGCCGACCGCGCCGACGAGGCGACGATCGACAACAACGCGACCACGCGCGAGATCCGCTGGCTCGCCGCGGCCTTCGCGACCACCGGCAACCCCGCCTATCGTGATGCTGCGCGCCGCGGCGTGGACTACCTGCTCGGCGCGCAGTATCCGAATGGCGGCTGGCCGCAGTTCCACCCCGACCGGTCGGGCTACCGGGCGCAGATCACCTTCAACGACGACGCGATCGTCCATGTCGTCGAACTGCTGCAGGACATCGCCGACGCCCGCGGCCCGCTGTCGGCGCTCACGCCGGAGCGTGGGCCCCAGGCCGCGGACGCGGCCTCGCGTGCGCTCGCGCTGATCCTCGATCTGCAGGTGGTCCTCGACGGCACGCCGACGGTCTGGGCCGCCCAGTACGACCCCGACACGCTGCAGCCCGCGACCGCGCGCAGCTACGAGCTGCCGTCGCTGGCGAGCAGCGAGTCGGTGTCGATCGTGCGTCTGCTGCTGCGCCAGCCGTCACCGTCGCCGCGCCTGGTCGCCGCCGTCGACGCGGCCGAGATCTGGTTCCGCGCCCGCGGGCTCGCCGATCTCGCCTTCGAACGCAGCGGCCGTGGCGACACCGCCGACGCACGCCTGCGCGCGCAGCCCGGCGCCGTGCTGTGGGCCCGTTTCTACGACCTCGAGCGCCAGCAGCCGCTGCTGGTGGACCGGGGCGGCGTCGTCGTGCCCGCGCTCGACGCGATGTCGCGCGAGCGGCGCGGCGGCTACGCCTGGTACGGCACCTGGCCGCAGCGCCTGCTCGACCGCGACCTGCCGGCGTGGCGCACCCGTCACGGCCTGCCGGCCCCCACTTCACACGCCGTGCGCTGAGCGCACGCAGGCGGTCGCCGCCCCGGGCGGCCGCGTCATTCGCCGAACAGGGAGATCCGATGTCCAGATTCCACCGTCGCCGCATCCTCGCCGCCAGCGTGCTGTCGCTGGCGATCGCCGCCGCACACGCTGCCGATGCGCCGCGCCTGCTGTTCCATGTCTCGGCCGACCAGGATTTCGTCGCCGATACCGCGGCCGGCGATCCGGTGCCCAACTTCAAGGACAAGGTGCGCCTGGTCGATGGCGGCGCACGCGGCCGTGCGATCGAATGGGACGACGACGGCGTGCTGTCGTGGAACGCGCCCGGCAACATCGATGCCGCACGCGGCACGCTGAGCTTCTTCTGGCGTTCGCGTGATCCGGTCGGCGAGGCGCCGTTCGTGATCTTCCGGGTCGGTTATGCCGACCACTCCAGCTGGGACATGGCGTGGATGCGCATCGATTGGAACGGCGAGGGCTTCGATGCCTTCGTCACCGATGCCAACCTGTCGCGCTCGCGCGTCTCGTTCCGCATGGACACGCCACCGTCCGCCGACGCGTGGACGCATGTCGCCTTCGCCTGGGACGAGACCGTGGGCGTGCGCCTGTACGTCGACGGCCGCGAAGTCGCACGCGAGGAACGTCCCGCAAACCAGCAGGCGGGCTTCGACTTCGACGCCGGCCTGGACCAGTTCGGCCTGGCCGCGCGCATCCTCGCGCCGCACCAGGTACAGAGCCGCTACAACTTCCTGCGCGGCAGCGATTTCGACGACATCCGCGTGCACGACCGCATGCTCGATGCCAACGGCGTGCAGGCCGTGCGCGGCTTCCGCGCACCGACGAGTGCCGTGGCGCCGGACGATCGCCATGCCGCATGGCTGTTCCGCCACGGCTGGCAGGACGGCGCCGCGCCGCCGCTACTGAGCACTGCCACGACGTCGATCCGCAAGGTCGAGTTCGCCGATACCAAGGACCTGAAGCAGTGGATGTGGAAGGCCACCGACGGCATCGCCGAGACCACGTGGCCGGGCGTCTACAACCGCTCGCGGCTGCGTGGCCGCGACGATTATTTCCAGCTGCCCGACTGGGACACCTACGTCGACGGCGGCAAGGCGCTGGACCTCACCCTGCCGGACGAGCCCTTCAATCGCATCGAACTGCGCGGCGCCGCGTACGGCGAAGCGACCTACGGCGCCGATGTCGACACGCAGCAGCCGCTGTTCTCGCGGCCGCAGGGCGTAGTGCGCAGCGTCGACGATTTCGACACCCGCCGCGGCGGCCATCTGCGCTTCGCCAACACCGCCCAGGAAACGCCGATCCAGCAGATCTGGGCCTATCACGTCAGTGACGCAGCCGAGCCTGCGGGTTCGGTCAAGCAGGCGTATACGATCCGCAGCAACGCCGAGATCGACTACACCAACCTCGTCGATCTGCGCACGTACATCGAGGGCCGCTTCGCGCCCGAGGAACGCAGCATGGCGCTGGCACTGCCGGGCCGGGCGGCGTTCCGGACGCGCGAGGCGACGCCGGTTGCCGGCGCGCAGCCGGTGGTGCACGTGCTGATTCCCTCGGGCATCGGCGATGCGCCGGCGGCGCAGCCGCTGATCCGCAGCTGGGCGCACAGCTGGGAGAACATGTACGACGGGCTCGACGGCATCGCCATCGACATTCCCGCGCTGGATCTGCCGGCCACGCACACCGTGGACGGCGCGCCGGCGATTCCGCTCAACATCCGCATCAAGGATCCGATCTGGCCGGCGCGCGACATGATCGACGTGTCGGTGTCGGTGACGCCGGGCGAGAAGCGCACGCTGTGGCTGGACCTGCGCGACCGCATCCTGACGAAGGACAGCCTGTGGATCAGCATCGCCTCGGCCGCGCCCGGGTTCGATGCGACGGCGCTCGACGGCGCCGAAGTGCGCATGGTCTACAAGCCGCGCGACGAGGCGATCGCCGAGCATGTCGCCGACCGCTTCAACCAGGTCCGCGACAACTGGGGTTTCCTCGTGGAGGAACACACGACCTCCAAGCGCCAGCGCCTCTACGCGCGCGTGTTCGCCGACATCAGCGATCTGCTGCGGGTGGATCCCGACCACGAACTCAGCCGGCGCTACTGGAACTACATGAGCTACAACAGCCAGGGCCTGCCGCCGTTCGAGCAGCCCGAGGCGCCGGCCGGCGTGCCGCTGTGGGCGTTCCGCCAGCTCGAGGATCTCAAGGCCGTGCGCCGCTTCATCGAATGGTGGGTCGATGAGCGCCAGGTCGAGTTCGGCGATTTTGGCGGCGGCATCTCCGACGACAGCGATCTGTCGCAGCAGTGGCCGGGCCTGGCGCTGATGGGCGTGATGCCCGACAAGCTCAATGCCTCGATCACCGCGCTGGCCGATGCGGCCTATGCCAACGACATCTTCGCCGGCGGCCTGTCGACGATCGAGACCGACGAGCTGCACGCCTACGAGGAGGGCATCAACACCAACAGCGCGATGGCCCTGCTCAACTGGGGCGATCCGCTGACGATGACGCGTCTGATGGAGACCGTGCGCGATCTCGACGAGAAGATCGTGCTGCGCAATCCGCAGGGCCATCTGCTGTTCTCCAGCAACTGGTTCGGCGGCAACAAGGTCTATCGCGAACCGCGCTGGCAATGGCAGAAGCCGTACTCGTTCCCGGTGCTGCATCCGGCCTTCGTGCTCGGCGTGTTCAATGCCGACCCGACCAGCCGCGCGATGATCACCGGCCTGGCGGATGGCTATCTCGCCCACGCCTACACCGACGAGAAGGGCGCGTGGCAGCTGCCCAACGAGATCAACTGGGCGACCGGCGAGCGCCGCGGCGGCGATCTGTTCGACGGCTCGGGCGGCGCCGACACGATGCATCTGTACTGGGCCGCGTGGCGCTGGACCGGTGACGACAAGTACCTGCAGCCGCTGCAGTACCGCGTGGATCGCAGCGGGCCGGCGGGCCTGTCGAATCTCGCCGAGAACTACGTCGATGCACTCGGCAGGCGCGAGGACTGGGGCACGCGTCTGCAGCAGTCGGCCGACAGGGGCGAAACCGGCGTGCAGAGCGTGTTCGCCTGGCAGCAGACCGGCGACAAGGCCTACCTCGAAGCCCTGCATGCCGATGGCATCCAGGCCAAGGCGATGCGCGAATACATGAACACCGAAGGCCACTGGTGGTCGGACCGTGTCGATGCGCCCAGCGAGTTCCTGCAGCGTGCGCGCCTCGGTGGTCTGGCCCTGCGTCGCAACACCACGTATCCCGGCCACACGGTGAGCTGGCGCTTTGCCGACGACGCGCAGGCGGAAGCCGTCGCGTTGCTGGTGTCGGCGCCGTCGCGCGAGGCGTTCAAGGTGATCGCGCACAACACCGGCGCGCGCACCGCCAACGCGGCGATGACCGGCTGGAACGTCGCGCCCGGCCGCTGGCGCATCACCAGTGGTGTGGACCGCAACGACGACGAGGCCATCGACGGCCGTGCGCAGACGCGCGAGGTGATGCTGGAGTCGAGCGCATCGGTGGACCTGTCGTTCGCGTCCGGCCAGACCCAGGTATTCGAGTTCGAACTGATCGAAGCCGGTACGCCGGTCGAGATGCGCGCCGACATCGGCATTGGGCGCGGCGACGTGCGCGTGGTCGACGGGGCGGTCGAAGTGACCGTGCACAGCCTCGGCCATGCCGATGCGCCGGGTGGCGTCGCGATCCTCGAGGACGCGCGGGGCCGCGAGCTCGCCCGCGCCGACATTCCCGCACTCGAAGCGCCACGCGATCTGCGCCCGCGCAACGCGACGCTTCGTCTCGAACACGCAGCGGGTGTCGATCCGCGCGGCGGACGCGTGCGCATCGCGCTGCCGGGCGATGGCGAGGAAGTGACGCGACTCAACAACGTCGTGCAGGTGCGTTGATGCGCGCGCTTCGCGGTCTTCGGGCTGCGCTGCTGGCGGGCGCGATCGCCGGTGCCTGCGCGGCGCCGGCCATCGCCCAGCCGCCGATGGCGCACGGCGTGTGGAGTCCGGACCAAGGCGGCGGCAGCTACATCAATCCGATCCTGGCCGGCGACTATTCCGATCCGGACATCGTCCGGGTCGGCGAGGACTACTACCTCACCGCATCGAGTTTCGCGAATGTGCCCGGCCTGCCGGTGCTGCATTCGCGCGACCTGGTGAACTGGACGCTGATCGGCCATGCGCTGACCCGCCTGCCACAGGCGCATCACGATGTACCGCGTCGCGGCGGTGGCGTGTGGGCACCGGCGATCCGCCATCACGATGGCCTGTTCCGCATCTTCTGGGGTGACCCGGATTTCGGTATCTACACCGTGACCGCGGCCGATCCGGCCGGGCCGTGGAGCGATCCGATCCTGGTCGACAATCCCGGCGGCGCGATCGATCCGGCGCCGTTCTGGGATGACGACGGCCAGGGCTGGATCGTCTATTCGTATGCGAAATCACGCTCGGGCAAGATCAATCTCGTTGCGCTCAAGCGCCTCGACGACAGCGGCACGCGCGCGGTCGGCGAGGAACGCATCATCGTCGATGGCGACGCGCTGGCGCAGGTCGAGACCTCGGACGGGCCGAAAGCCTGGGTCGTCATCGAAGGCGGCAAGCTCTATAAGCGCGACGGCTGGTACTGGCTGTTCGCGCCGTCGGGCGGGGTCAAGGGCGGATGGCAGGGCGTATTCCGCGCGCGCGATATCGCCGGGCCCTACGAGGCCCGCAACGTGCTCGATCAGGGCGACACCCCGGTCAACGGTCCGCACCAGGGCGGCTGGGTCGACACACCGCAGGGCGAATACTGGTTCGTGCATTTCTCCGATGCGGATTCGTACGGGCGCCGCGTCCATCTGCAGCCGATGACCTGGAACGACGACGGCTGGCCGCTGATCGGCGCGCCGCAGCCGGGCACGCATCGCGGACAACCGGTGCTGACGCATGCCAAGCCTGTATTGCCACCGCAGACGGCGCGTGCGCCAGTCGTCGATGACACCTTCGACGACGGCTTTCATCTGGGCTGGCAGTGGCAATCGAACCAGGCGACCGACTGGCACGATGCATCGGCCAAAGGCGTGCTGCGGCTGAAGTCGGCGTCGTCGCCTGCCAATCTGTGGGAAGCCGGGCACGTGCTGTCGCAGAAGCTGCCCGGCATGACGTTCAGCGCGACGACGACGCTGGACTTCGCACCGGTCGCGCTCGGCGAGCGCGCGGGCCTGACGCTGTTCGGCGCGGCCTACGGCTGGATCGGACTCGAGCACACCGCGAACGGCGTGCGCCTTGTACAGGTCACGCGCGAGGACGCGGCGGGGCAGGGCGAAGCGCGCAGTGTCACTGCCGATGTCGCGATCGACGGGCCTGTGCATCTGCGCGTCGATGTCGCGCCAGTCGAGGTCGCAGTCGCGCCGCCGGCGGATCCCACGCGTTACTGGCCGTCGATGGAACGCGCGTATCACGCGCGCGCACAGTTCCACTACAGCCTCGACGGCGACACTTGGACCGCGCTCGGCACCCCCGTGGATGTCCTGCCTGGTCGCTGGGTGGGATCGCAACTGGGCCTGTTCGCGCAGAGCCCGGCGGGCACGCCGGCGTTCACTGCGACACGGGTCGGGTATGCGGACTTCGACGACTTCGAGGTCCGCTAGGGATCAGGCTCGGCGCGCGGCGCCGTGATCCTTTCGGGGTCACCATAGAGCGCCCGGCATCCGCGTCCGTGGACCCGTGATCGGGCGCGATGGCGCGTTGCCGGTAACGCTTTGTTCGTGCGCGAGCGCGCTCCTACAACAGAGCGATCAGCAGCCGACATATGCGGTGTGTCGGGCCGGCACGCCCGCATGCGCGTCCCCTCAGGGAATCAGATTGCGTCTCAGCGCCGGCACCTGCTGCGCGAGTTCGTCGGCGACGATCGCCGCGAACAGCGCGGCGCCCTCGGGCCCGAGATGTGTGTAGTCGAACGCGAGCTTGGCCTGGCCCATCGGCTCGGCGGCGGCGTTGTCCTGCGCGGTGGCGGTCACCGGCGCAGTGGCGGTCGCTGCGGGTGCGGCAGAGGGCGGCGTGCCGATCGTCGTGCCCGCCTGCGCGGCGACGACCTGTTCCGGCATCGCCGGTCGCTGCGCGGCGCGCATCGCGAGCACCGGGCCCATGCCCTGCACGAGGTCCCGGCTGCGCGCGTGCAGATCGACCAGCGGCACGTCGAGTTCGCGCGCGACCGCACGCGTTGCCTCGGCCCAAGGCGCGAGATCGTCGAGCAGACGGCCGTCCTCGAACTGGCGGCGCGTCAACGGTGTCACCAGGACCGGGTGCGCGCCGGCGGCGCGGATCTCGGCGACATAGCGGCGCAGGTTGTCCGGGAACTCGGTGATCAGATCGGTCGAACGGCCGGGCTTGCCCGGCTGGTCGTTGTGGCCGAACTGCACCAGCACGTAGACCGCTTCGAACGGGCCGGTGCGCATCTCGTGCAGCGCGATGACCCAGGAGCCCTCGGCGCGGTAGTTGTAGGTGCTGCGGCCGCCGCGGGCCAGATTGATGCATGCCAGGAACGAGGCCACGTGGCGATCGCAGAACGCGCCGCCCCAGCCGCCCTGCACGGCGGTCGTGGAATCGCCGACGAGTACGATCTTGCTGGCCTGGATCGGCGCGACCGGCGGGCGCATCGGATTGTCCGCGCCGAAGGCGGCGACGGGACAAGCCACCGACAGGACGAGGGTGAGCAGGCGCGGATGGCGCATGGATTGGATTCCGGAAGCGGGGTGGATGCGCGTCGAGCGCGGATATCAACGCACGAAGGGATCGATGGTGCGGATGCGGCCGTCGGCCTCGTGCACGAGTTCGGCCACCTTCGCGCTGCGCAGGTGGGTGCGGTCCGACAGTTCGGTGTCGTGATAGAACAGCCACCAGCGGCCGTCGACCTCGACGATCGAGTGGTGCGTGGTCCAGCCCTGCACTGGCGCCAGCACCACGCCGCGATACGTGAACGGCCCGTACGGCGAGTCGCCGGTGGCGTAGGCGATCGTGTGGGTGTCGCCGGTCGAATACGTGAAGTAGTAACGCCTGTCGTGCCTGTGCACCCACGCGGCTTCGAAGAAGCGCCGGTCGAGATCGCCGCCGCGCAGCGGTGCACCGTCGTCGTCGAGCAGCATCACCTTGCGCGGCCTCTCGGCGAAGGACAGCAGATCGTCGGACAGCCGGGCCACGCGCGGCATCAGCGCCGGCGCCTCGGGTTGCTGCAGGTCGGTGATGCCCATGGACGCGTCGTAGCGGCCCGATACCCAGCGCTGCAGCTGGCCGCCATGGATGCCGCCGAAGTACAGGTAGCGCGCGCCGTCGTCGTCGGCGAACACCGCCGGGTCGATGCTGTAGCTGCCCGGGATCGGCTCGGGCTGCGCGGTGAACGGACCTTCGGGCCGGTCGCCGGTGGCGACGCCGATGCGGAAAATGCCGTCGTGGTCCTTCGCCGGGAAGTAGAGGTAGTAACGGCCGTCGCGCTCGGTCGCATCAGGCGCCCACAGCTGCATCGAGGCCCACGGCACATCCTCGAGCCGCAGGCCAGGCGCGTGCACGGTGACCGCTCCGCCGATGCGGTCCATCGACAGCACGCGGTAGTCGCGCATCACAAAGGCGCTGCCGGGCTCGTCATCGCGCGGTGGCTCGTCGACATCGTGCGAGCCGTAGACGTAGATGCGGCCGTCGAAGACATGCGCGGACGGGTCGGCGATGAACAGGTCGCGGACCAGCGGCGCGTGCCGGAACGTGGCCGCGCCAGCTGCTGGTGTGTCGTTCGCGGTCGAAGCGCAGCCGGCGAGCAGCGCGACGGTTGCGAGGATCACTGCGGCATGGCGTGGGTTCACTGCGTACCTCGCTGGATGAAGGGTGCCTGCTGGTAGAGCATGCGCTCACCGCCGCGTGGATCGTGTTCGAGCCGCGCAGCGGCATCGAACACCATCGTCTCGCGTGCCGCCATCGAGTACGGCGCCCAGACCGGCATGCCGGCATGGTTGGGATCGCCGTTGCGGGCGAAGGCCAGCAGGGCGTCACGCATCGTGTCTGCCACGGCGCGCGCTTCGACCGTGTCGCCGGTCTTCGCGCCGGTGACGCCCGTGTTGCCGAACACCAGGGGGATGTCGAGTGTGTGGAAGGCGCGCATGCGCGCGCCTTCTTCGGTACGTGGATACCAGTCGAGCTGGTAGGCCCAGGTGTTGGTGCCCTGTGCAGCGCGCACTTCGAGCTCCTCGACCGCGCCACGCCACGAGCGTCCGGCGGTGGTCGCCGCGAAGAACACCTCCGACGGTGTGGAGTCCGGATACAGGCGCCGGTACCCGGCGACGACAACTGCTGGATCGAGATCGACGAACTGCTGCGTGCGCAGCTTCGCCGGCAGCGTTTCCCAGGTCAGCGTGAAGTTGTCCGGATCGTTGCCGAGGAAGGCCCGTGTCTCGTCGCGGGTGTTTCCGATGACCATCGGAATGCCGGCCGACTGCGGTGGCGCGTCTGGCCAGAATGGATGCCGCGGCAGGTTGACCGTGTCCACGACCGGTCCAAAGTAGAGCGCGCTCTCTTCCACGCGCGAGGGGTCGCGCACCGTCTGCGCGTCAAGCAGCGCCTGCATCGGCAGCGTGCGCAGCCGGTCGATCTCTGCCGGCTGCACGCCGAGTGCATCGAGGTAGATCTGCGCACGCTGGGTGGCGGCGCGCGGGCCGGCGGCAGTGACCTGCTGGCCGCTCATCGTCCAGGCCCGGTGGAACAGGCCGCGCGCCGCCGGCATCGCCATCAGCGTCGCGATCTTCGCGCCGCCGCCGGACTGGCCGAACACGGTGACGTTTCCGGCGTCGCCGCCGAATTCGGCCGCATGCCTTTTCACCCATTCCAGCGCCTGCACCAAGTCGAACTGGCCGACGTTGCCGGCGTGCGCGAACGAGGCGTCGCCGAGATCGCGCAGATGCAGATACCCGAATGCGTTGAGCCGGTGATTGACGGTGATCACCACGACGTCGCCGCTGCGGCACAACGCGCCGCCATCGTAGAGCGGGTCGCTACCCGAGCCGGTGTTGAAACCGCCGCCGTGGATGTAGACCAGCACCGGGCGCTTTGCGCCGTCGCGCAGCGCGGGCGTCCAGACGTTGATGCGCAGGCAGTCCTCGCTACCGGGCCCCTCGCTGCCGCGCTGCGGCGCAGACGGCCCGTACTCGAACGCATCACGCACGCCGCGCCATGCGGTTGCCTGCAGCGCCGGCTGCCAGCGCCGCGTCGCGGTATCGGCGCCGTAAGGCACGCCGCGGAACACGTGCACGCCCTGTTCGACGCTGCCGCCGATGCGACCGCTTCGCACGCGTGCCACGGTGGTCTGCGGCAATGTGGCGGCGAACGCACCGGGCAGCGCGGACAGCGCCGCGGCGCCGGCGCCGACACGGAGCCAGTGACGGCGAGCGGGATCAGCGGGTAGGTCGGTCATGGGTGTGCAGCCTGTTCCTGGATCCAGTCGAGGGCCAATTGCGGCCAGCGGGCGAGCGCGCCGGCCGCGCCACGCGTGCCGAAGCCGTGTCCGCCGTGCGGGAAGATGTGCAGCGACGCAGGCACGCCTGCGCGCAAGGCGGCGGCATGCATCGCCAGCGCATTGCCGACCGGCACGACATCATCGTCCTGTGCATGCAGCAGAAACAGCGGCGGTGTGTGGTCGTCGACGTGCAGGTCGGGGGAAAGCCGATCCAGCGCCCTGGCTTCGTTCGTGTCGTCTGCCGCCAGCACACGCGCACGTGAGCCGGGGTGCGCCAACGGTGCGTGCATCGAGATCACCGGATAGACGAGCAACGCGAAATCGGGTCGCGATGACTGCGTATCCGCCGCATCGGTGGCGGGGTAGACCGCCTCCTGCGTCGTCGCCAGTCGCGCGGCCACATGGCCGCCCGCGGAAAAGCCCATGACGCCGACCCGTGCAGGATCGATGCCGTACTCGGACGCGTGCGTGCGGATCAGCCGCATCGCGCGCTGCGCATCCGCCAGCGGCGCATCGGCGCCCTCGGCATGGGCGCGATCGGGGAGGCGATAGCGCAGCACGAAGAGGGTGACGCCGGCGGCGTCGACGAAGGCCGGCACCAGCGCGGTGCCCTCCTTGTCGAGCACGATGCGCGCGTAGCCGCCGCCCGGGGTCACCAGCAACGCGATGCCGTTCGGGCGTTCGGGTGCGTAGACGGCGAGATAGGGCGCTCGGACGTCTTCGATGATGCGGTCGGGTACCGCGGCATCCTCGCTGCGCTCGGTGATCCGACCCGGCGAAGCACTGGACCGGGTGTCCCACAGCACGATGGTCGGCACCGCGTCGTCGCGCGCAGGGGCGGCATGAACGATTACAGGCAGCGCGAGCAGAAAGCCGCACAGAATCGCTGAAAATCCGCGTTTTCGCATCGCGACCGCTTCCTCTCCAAACCGCGTATTCGAGCTTTTTGCCGCAGTGCACATTGAAGATGACACCGGTTTACCATACAAGACACTTCCAGGCATCGCGATCTGCGGTGCAGCAAACGGACACAGGCCAGGAGCAACCCGCTTGAACAACGCCTCCGCGCATCCGTCGACGTCGAATCAGACGCCGGGCGACGCCACCCGCGGCATCGTCGACGCCTTCCTCGACGCACGCCGCAACGGGCAGTCGCTGCCCGGTTTCCCCGGTGACATTCCCGACAACCTCGTCGCCGCCTACACGGTCCAGGACGCCGCGATCGCGCAGTGGCCCGACACCGTGGTCGGCTGGAAGGTGGGCTATATCGCACCCGAGAAGCGTGACGCGTCCGGCGACGAGCGCCTGCTGGGACCGGTGTTCCGCAACCGTCTGCAGCAGGCCGGTGACGCCACCGAGTTCCATGTCTTCGCGGGTGGGTTCGGTGCGATCGAGGCGGAATTCGTGCTGAGGCTCGACGCTGACGCACCAGTGGACAAGATCGACTGGACACCCGAAGAAGCCGCCGCAGTGCCGGCTACATTGTTCATCGGCCTGGAGGTCGCCAGCAGCCCGCTGGCCACGATCAACCAGCTCGGCCCGCGGGTCGTGGTGTCCGATTTCGGCAACAACAATGGTCTCGTCGTCGGCAGCGAGATCCCGGACTGGACAACGCTCGACGAAACCACGCTGACCGCCGAAAGCTGGATCGACGACATCCGTGTCGGCACGGGCGGCGCGACCACGCTGCCCGGCGGTCTGCGCGCGGCGTTCGCGTTCGCGCTCTCGCGCTCGGCACGTCGCGGCCGTCCGCTGAAAGCTGGCGAGCTGATCGCGACCGGCAATGCCACCGGTATCCACGACATCCTGCCGGGCCAGCTGGCCCGCGTGGTGTTCCCGGGCCACGGCGAGCTGGTGCTCACCGCACGCGCGGCGACACCGCAGACGGAGGAGAGCGCGGCATGACGACGCGGCGCGCCTTCCTCGCCGGGCTCGGCGCGGCCTGCGCCGCGCCGTTGCTGCCGTCCGTGTTGCGTGCCGACGAGGCGAGCACGGTGCTGACCGCCACCGACGTCCACGTCGCCAACTACCCCACCGTCGAGGCGGTGCAGTGGATCGGCGAGACGATGGCGCGCGAGACCGGTGGCCGCGTGCGCCTGCGCCAGTACCACTCGGGACAGCTGGGCCGCGAGTCGGAAGCGATCGACATGGCGCGCTTCGGCGCGATCGACATGACCCGGGTCTATGCCGGTGCGCTCAACAACGCATTCCCGCTGACCACCGCGTTGTGCCTGCCGTATGCGTTCGACTCGGTCGCGCACATGCGCCATGCGCTCGACAGCGGCGTGGCGCAGACCGTGCTCGACGGCTTCGGCACGCGTGATCTGGTCGGACTGGCGGTCTACGACAGCGGCGCGCGCTGCTTCTACAACACGCGCCATCCGATCGTGACGCCGAAGGACCTGCACGGACTGAAGCTGCGTGTCGCCGCCTCGGACATGTTCATCGATCTGGTGCGGTTGCTCGGCGCCAACCCGACGCCGATGTCGCTCGGTGACACGTTCTCCGGCATGGAGACGCACATGATCGATGGCGCCGAGAACAACATGCGCAGCTTCCATTCCAGCCGCCACTTCGAGGCTGCACGCTACTGGTCGCAGAGCGAGCATTCCTACGCGCCCGACATCCTGCTGATCTCGCGCCGCTCGCTGGATGCGCTGCGTCCCGGCGATCGCGACCTGTTGATCGACACCGCGCGCGCGTCGGTGCCGGTGATGCGTGGCTTGTGGGACGCGTCCGAAGGTGCGGCCCGCGAAACGGTCGCCGATTACGGCATCGCGTTCAACGATGTCGACATGGACGCCTTCCGCACCGCGGCGCAGCCGATCCGCGATCGCTATCTGCAGCAGCCGGATCTGCAGGCCCTCTACCGTCGCATCCGCGACCTCGCCTGATCCGCCAGGATCCGACACGGGAATCCACGATGTCCGAAGACACGATCCTCGCGCCCGAAGACGCGCCCAAGCGCGCGCTCGATCACGTGGCCGATGCCGTCATCGCCGTTGCCGCCACCGCCCTGTTCGGGCTGGTGATCGTGCAGGGCTGGCAGGTGTTCGCCCGCTATGTGATCAACGATTCGCCCAGCTGGACCGAGCCGGTGACGCTGCTGCTTCTGAGCACGGCGATGAGCCTGGGTGCGGCTGTGGGTGTGCATACCAACCGCCATTTCGGCTTCTTCCTGTTGCAGGAGCACATGCGCCCGGCGATCCGGCGCGTGGTCGAACTGCTGGTGCCGCTCGTGATCGTGGCGATCGGCGCGGTCATCGCCTGGTGGGCCACGATCCTGCTGTTCGATGGCCTCGGCATCAAGGCGGCCGGCGCGAATCTGCCACAGAGCATCAACTATCTGCCGCTGGCGATCGGTGGCGCGCTGATGGTGCTGTTCGCACTCGACCGTTTCGCGCGCGTCCTGCGTCCTGCGCCGGCCGGGGAGGGCCACTGACATGGCGATCGCGCTTCTGTTCATCATCTTCGCAGTGCTGCTGATGCTCGGCGTGCCGGTGGCGTTCGCGCTGGCCGCTGCCGCGCTGGCGACGCTCCTCTATCTCGATCTGCCGACGATCGTGCTGGTGCAGCAGATCTCGGCCGGTACCGGCACCGCCTCGCTGATCGCGATTCCGCTCTTCATCTTCGCCGGCGAGATCATGATGCGCGGCGGTATTTCCGAGCGCCTGATCGCGCTTGCGTCGTCGCTGGTGGGCCGGATGCGTGGCGGCCTGGGCCAGGTGTCGGTGCTGTCGTCGCTGTTCTTCGGCGGTGTGTCGGGCTCGGCGATCGCCGACGTGTCGGCCGTCGGCGGCACGATGATCCCGCAGATGGTCAAGCGCGGTTACGACCGCGACTTCGCGGTCAACGTCAGTATCACCGCGGCGCTGGTCGCATTGCTGGTGCCCCCCTCGCACAACCTGATCCTCTACACCGCAGCGGCCGGCGGCGGCCTGTCGATCGCCGATCTGTTCGCGGCCGGCATCATGCCGGCGCTGCTGATGACCGCGGCGCTGATGCTGACCGGCTATCTGGTCGCGCGGCAGCGTGGTTACGGCGTGGAGATCTTCCCGGGCTGGCGTGCTGTGCTGCTGCGGCTGGTGTCGGCGCTGCCGGGCCTCGGCCTGGTCGCGCTGATCTTCGTCGGCATCCGCATGGGCATCTTCACCGCGGTCGAGAGCGCGGCGGTGGCGGTGTTCTACGCGTTGCTGGTGACGACCGTGCTGTACCGCCAGCTGCGGCTGCGCGAGTTCATGGAGACGATCGTGCACGCGGCGCGCAGCACGGGCGTGATCCTGTTCGTGATCGCGACGGCCTCGGTGTTCGGCTGGCTGCTGGCCTATCTCCAGGTGCCGGCGGCGGCGGTCGACTTCCTGCAGTCGTTCGCGCACAGCAAGCTGGCCGTGTTGCTGATGATCATCCTGGTCCTGTTGCTGCTGGGCACGTTCATGGATCTGGCGCCATTGATCCTGATCTGCACGCCGATCTTCCTCCCCGTCGCACGCGCGTACGGCATCGATCCGATCCATTTCGGCCTGGTGCTGGTGCTGGCCGGCGGCCTGGGTCTGGTGACGCCGCCGGTGGGCTCGGTGCTGTTCATCGGCACCGCGATCGGCAAGATCACGGTCGTGGAGAGCATGCGCACGATCTGGCCGTTCTGGATTGCGGGCTTCGTGGTGTTGTTGATCGTGGCGCTGTTCCCGGAAATGTCGTTGTGGTTGCCGGGGGTATTGCGCGCCTGATCGGTGAGTGGTTATTGAACACGAGACGGCCCCGCTTGCGGGGCCGTTTCTTTTTGTTGAACCAGCCTTGCGTTGATTGTGTGTTCGTTTGTGCCTTCGCTTTTCGCTGCTGTTTGCCTTCGCTCCACCGCCGTCATTCCCGCGATCGCGGGAGGCGCTTTTCAACAGCGCTTAGCGTTGGTCATCCATGTTGATTGTGCTTTGGCTATCGTTTCGTCCCTTGCCTTGCCTTGCCTTGCCTTGCCTTGCCTTGGCTTTCAGCTTTTGACTTCAATTGAGCCGTAAAGCGAGCCGAGCATCGCAGGGCGGCGGGGTCGAAGAGCAGCCCATGTCTGAGCGAAGCGAGTTTGGGCTGCGTGCCCCGCTGCCCGAGAAGCGCAGGGGACCGCCGCGGCTGTATCGCGGCGGATCGCGTCCGGCGAAGACGGTTTTGCTTACTTTTGCCAAGACAAAAGTAAGCCGCGCGACAGCGCGGAAGCCCTGTACTTGATCTTCGCGAAGCGGGCGTTTCGCTTCAGTGCGCGTAGCGCCAATGGGGAAGCCAAGGCCAAGGCCGAAAAGCTCAAGCAAGTGCAGGGCTTTCGCCCGCTGCGCGTGCGAGTCCCTTTTGGATGGACCCAAAAGGAACCAAAAGGTCCCTTCGCCGGACGCGAGCCGATGCGATGAAGCCGCATCGGTCCCCTGTGCTCCTCGCCTGACGCGGCACGCAGCCCAAACTCGCTGCGCTCAGACATGGGCTGCTCTTCGGCCCCGCCAGGCTCCGGTGCTCGGCTCGCTTTACGGCTCGATTTCAAATCAAAAGCTGTAAGCCAAAGCCAAAGCCAAAGCCAAAGCCAAAGCCAAAGCCAAAGCCGAACGCGGGGCGGGGTACAGCCAACGTTCCGCTCGGATAGAACACTGGAGCGTGTTCGAGTCCGGCGTCATGGGACGGGCCCAGGCGCTGCGGCACAGGCAGTCTGCGCGCGCGAAGTGTGCCCCTGGCCAAAGCTGTTCGCGCGCAAGCGCGCTCCTACACATCGGGCCGCCTCGTGACTTTGCAGGAGGGCGCTTGCGCGCGAGGACCTTTCCACGTGCGCACGCAGACGCGGAGTGATCTTGCCGGACATCCTTCGCGCGCGAGCGCGCTCCTGCAGGAAGCATCGGATGATCGAATGCAGGTGCCCGGACGCAGCGCCAATGACCGGAGGTCTCAGCGCACGCGCAGGTTCAGGCCATCGCCGCGCGGCGCGCTGCCGCCTGCGCCCATCGGTCGGCAACTGCCGGCGAGGTCAGGCAGGCAACCGTATCGGTCACGGTGGTCACCGCGCGTTCCAGCAACTGGATGTCCGCCTCGTGCTGGCGCGCGACATGTGGATCCTCGAAGAACACCGCGCGCTGACAGCGGCCGGACAGCACCAGGTCCGCGATCTGCGCGTCGCCACCGAGCGGGCCACTCTGGAAGCGCTGCGTCCAGGGCTGATCGATCGGCCAGCCACGCTGCCATGCGAGTTCGTTGAGCAACTGGCCGGTGGTGCCGGTGGCGACGCGCCCATCGAAGCGCGACAGCAGATCGAAATGCTGTTCGACGAACGCGAGCATCCGCGGCTTCATCGCATCGTGGGCGATCAACGCGAGTGTCTGCTGTTCGAACGCGTGCAGATCGTCGGCGCCCGGATCGGCCGGCAGGCCGGCGTGCAGGCGCTCGCTTTCGATGAAATCGCGCGCCGAGGCCACGGTCGACAGGAATGGTTTGCCCTGGATCACACACTGGCGTTTCAAGGCCACCGCTTCGGGAAAGATCGACGACGGATCCACCGGATCGATCAGATAGACCACACCGTCGAGCGTGCGCGCCGGGCCGAGGCCGACGATCTCGGCGACCAGCGTCATCAGGCCGCCTTCGCGCCCGTAGGGATAGCGCTGCAGGCCGGCATGGCCTGGGAGCGCGTCACGTTCGACGATCGCGTCGTACGTACGGCCCACGGCGTGCAGGCCGATGTCCAACGCCCGTATGCCCGCGCCGCTGGCGCGAAGCCAGCGGAACAGGGCGGCATCCGGACGCGCGTGATGCAGCCGGTTCGCCGCCAGCCCCAGCCGCATCAGCCTTCCATCTGCTCGAGTTCGCGGCCGCGGGTCTCGTTGACGTAGCGCAGCACGAACACCACCGACAGCGCCGCGGCGATCGCGTACAGGCCGTAGGCGCCCGCGAGACCGATGCCGGCCAGCAGCATCGGGAAGGTCCAGGTGATCAGGAAGTTCGCGCCCCACTGGAACAGGCCGGCGACCGCCAGGCCCGAGCCGCGGATCTGGTTGGGGAACATCTCGCCGAGCATCACCCACATCACCGGGCCCCACGAGGCGTTGAAGAAGATCACGTAGAGATTCGCGGCGACCAGTGCCAGCATTCCCATCGAGTCGGACAGCACCAGGCGACCGTCATCGCCGAGCGTGCCGGTCCAGAACGCCGCGGTCACCGCCGCCAGCGTGACCGCCATGCCCGCCGAGCCGATCCACAGCAGCGGCTTGCGGCCGATGCGGTCGACCAGCAGCAGCGACACGATGCAGGCGCCGATGCTCAGTGCGCCGGACAGCACGTTGATCAGCAGCGCGTCGTTCTCCGAGAAGCCGACCGCCTGCCAGAGCACCGCGCCGTAATAGAACACGACATTGATGCCGACCAGTTGCTGGAACACCGCCAGACCGATGCCGACCCAGACGATCGGACGCACGCGCCCTGTGACCTTGGACACGAGATCCGAGAACTTGGGGCGGTGCAGATCGGCGGCCAGCGAATCGCGGATCTCGCCGAGTTTGCGGCGTCCATCGACATCACCGTACAGGCGCACCAGCACGCGTTCGGCTTGTGCCAGCCGGCCGCGCGCGACCAGGAAGCGCGGGCTCT
The DNA here is from genome assembly GCF_057838005.1 of Luteimonas sp. KH_071. Classification (NCBI taxonomy): domain Bacteria; kingdom Pseudomonadati; phylum Pseudomonadota; class Gammaproteobacteria; order Lysobacterales; family Lysobacteraceae; genus Luteimonas; species Luteimonas sp. KH_071. The sequence continues at coordinate 714,594 of NZ_CM174458.1, forward strand.
CGGGAATCGCGAACAGCGCAACGAGAAACAGCGCCGCCGGGACCATCTCGATCCAGAACATCCAGCGCCAGGCAGCGTAGCCGGCCCAGAATTCCACCGTCGAGCCGCCGGCCACGCGCGCCAGCAGGTAGTTGCTGAGGAACGCCGCGAACAGGCCACCGATGATCGCGATCTGCTGCACCGTCGCCAGCCGGCCGCGGTAGCGCGCCGACGACACTTCGGCGATGTAGGCGGGCGACATGACACTCGCCGCGCCGACGGCGAGGCCGCCGATGATGCGGTAGAGCACGAATTCCAGCGAACCGGTCGCGATACCCGAGCCCCAGGCCGAGACCAGGAACAGCACGGCGGCCACGATCAGCAATGTGCGGCGGCCGAACACGTCGGCCAGCCGGCCGGCGAAGAACGCGCCGACCGCGCAGCCCAGCAGCATGGACGCGACATTGAAGCCGGTGCCCACGGAGTCGGAATTGAACGCCCGCTGCAGGCCGTCGACCGTGCCGTTGATGACGCCGCTGTCGAAGCCGAACAGGAAGCCGCCGATCGTGGCGACACAGCTGATCAGGATGATCAGCCGCGTGTTCTCGCCGCTCTGTGTTGCCGTCATGTGCATCCCCTCCCGAGGGCGTGTCGTGATGTGCGCAGCAGGCTCGAATTCAACACGCGCTTCTCAGCGCCACTCGTCCGCGGCGCTGGCGCGGTTCGCCGGAGCGTAACGCAATCGCGGGCAGGTGCCGCTGCCTGTGGTCGCGATTGGCGACGACGGACGCGTTGCCGCCGTTGCACTCGCGGACCGTGGGCTAAGGGGCGGTACTGCGGCCACATGATGGGCATCGCGCCTGCCACACGCGTGCGAGTGGTCGATCGGCCAGCCGGACCCGGCGAGGGCGATGCACGAAGCGGTTCCGTGGACCGGCCGTTCGAGGCGCCGGGCGCCCGTGCCGAGGCGTGAGACACGATCATGCGTTCCGTACCCGGCGGCCATGCGTGCGGTTGGCTTTCGGTGTCATCCGGTTGTGTCGTTGGGCAGTGTCATCGCCGCACGACTCTAACGGCCGCGCTCGAAAAACCCTTGCTGCGACGCAAAATGCCGGATCGCAACTGCTCTGTTACGGTCGGTTGGCCATCGGTGTCATTTTACGTCCCATGGCGTGTCCCGCTTGATTGCCGTTCCGGAGAACCTGATGCCGTTTTTGAACACACGTGTGCCTGTCCTGCTCGCCGCATGTCTGGTGGGCCTGTCGCTCACTGCTGGGGTTGTCGCCGCGCCGGCGGGACCGGCGGCGTCCAACTGGGCGCGTGGCATCGAGAACCAACGCAAGGCCGATCTCGGAGACGGCACCTTCCTCAACCCGTTGTTCGCCGGCGATCGCCCGGATCCGTCGGTGCTCAAGGATGGAGACGACTACTACCTCACGTCATCCTCGTTCGATGCCTATCCGGGCTTGCCGCTGTGGCATTCGCGCGATCTGGTGAACTGGCAGCCGCTGGGCCATGCGATCACCAAGAACGTCGGTTCGATCTGGGCGCCGGACATCATTAAGCACGGCGCGCGCTACTACATCTATTTCCCCGCGCGCACCGGCGGCACCGAGGGCAGCGAGCGCAGCAACTACGTGGTCTGGGCCGACGACATCAAGGGGCCGTGGAGCGAGCCGGTCAACATCGGCCTCGGCCGCTACATCGATCCCGGCCACGCGGTCGGCGAGGACGGCAAGCGTTATCTGTTCCTCAGCGGCGGCGCCTACGTCCCCCTGTCGGACGATGGCCTCAGCGTGGTCGGCGAGCCGAAGCACGTCTACGACGGCTGGCAGTATCCGGAAGAATGGGATGTCGAGGCCTACGCGCAGGAAGGCCCGAAGATCAATTTCCGTGACGGCTGGTACTACATGACCACCGCCGTCGGCGGCACGGCCGGTCCGCCGACCGGTCACATGGTGATCACCGCGCGCTCGCGTTCGATCCACGGCCCGTGGGAGAACTCGCCGCACAACCCGATCGTGCGCACCGTCGATCGCGCCGAGCCGTGGTGGTCACGCGGCCACGCGACCATCGTAGAGGGCACCGACGACCGCTGGTGGATGATCTATCACGGCTATGAGAACGGATACTGGACGCTCGGTCGGCAGGCGTTGCTCGAGCCGATCGAATGGACCGACGACGGCTGGTTCGTCGCCAAGGGGGGCGATCTCGGCCAGCCACTGGCCAAGCCCGCCGGCGAGTCGGTCGGCCAGCACGGCATGGCGCTCTCCGACGATTTCAGCGGTGACACCCTCGGCGCGCAATGGTCGTTCTACGATCCCACGCAGACCGAATACGAGCGCCTGTCGTTCGGTGACGGCACGCTGACGCTGCAGGGCAAGGGCAGCCAGCCGCGCGACAGTTCGCCGCTGACGGTGATCGCCGGCGACAAGTCCTACGAATTCCAGGTGGAAATGGAGATCGAGCCTGGCGCGCAGGGCGGCGCGCTGCTGTTCTACAGCGACAAGCTGTATGTGGGCGTGGGCAGCAACGGCGAGCGTTTCATCATGCATCGCTACGGCGAGGAGCGCCCCAACCAGATCGCGCCCGCCGCGGGCGGCAAGCTGTGGATGCGGGTGCGCAACGACCAGCACATCGTCACCATCCACACCAGCACCGACGGCGAGACCTGGACCAAATATCCGGTGCAGATGGAAATCTCGGGCTACCACCACAACGTGGCCGGCCGCTTCCTCGCGGTGAAGCCGGCGATCTACGCAGCCGGCGAAGGCAAGGTGCACTTCCGCGACTTCCGGTACCGCGCGCTGGACTGACAGCTCCGCCCGGGTGACCGGCGCCGCCGCACGGCGGCCCGGGAACTGCCGCTAGAATGGAAACCGCGCGACAACCCGACGGACGGAACGGCCGATGCCTGCAGCAAAGAAGACACCCAAGGCGCCGGCCGTGCGGGACCCATCGCGTCCCGCGACGATCAACGACATTGCCCGGCTCGCAGGCGTGTCGAAGAAAACCGTGTCGCGGATCATCAACCACTCGCCACTGGTGCGCCAGGACACGCGCGAGAAGGTCGAGACGCTGATGCGCGAGGTCGGCTATTCGCCCGATCCGCTGGCGCGCGGACTCGCGTTCCGCCGCTCGTTCCTGATCGGCATGGTCTACGACAATCCGACCGCGCAGTTCATCGTCAACATGCAGTACGGTGCGCTGGATTCGTTGCGCGGTTCGGGCTTCGAGCTGGTGGTGCATCCCTGCGACAGCCGCAGCCCCGATTACGTCGACGGCGTGCGCCGGTTCGTGCAGCAGCAGAAGCTGCACGGCGTGATGCTGGTGCCGCGCGTGTCGGAAGATCCGGCGCTGGCGGCGATGCTCGATTCGATCGGCGTGCGCTACGTGCGGATCGCGGCGGTCTCGATGGACAAGCCCGAGCGCATGGTCGTCACCCACGATCACGACGGCGCCGCCGAGGTCGCCGATTACCTGCAGTCGCTGGGTCACCGCGATATCGCCCTGATCACGGGTCCGCGTGACTACCGTTCCTCGATCGAACGCACCGGCGGCTTCCTGTCGGCGCTGCAAAAGCGCGGCATCGAACTGCCGAAGTCGCGTGTCGTCGAGGCGGGCTATACCTTCGAATCCGGCGTCGCCGCGGCGGAAAAACTGCTGTCGGGCAAGAAGCGCCCGACCGCGATCTTCTGCGGCAACGACGAAATGGCCGCGGGCGTCTATCGCGTGGCGATGCGTGACGGCATCAACGTGCCGCGCGACCTGTCGGTGGTCGGCTACGACGACAGCCCCCTGGCCACGCGCCTGTGGCCGCCGCTGACCTCGGTCCGCCGCGACACCCGCGACACCGGCCGCATCGCCGCGGCGATGCTGATCCAGCCCGAAGACGGCCCGAGGCCACTCGCCAGCGTGCGCCCGCATCTGATCCTGCGCGATTCCTGCCAGCCACCCCGCTGAGAAATCATCTGCCGCAGAAGGCGGCAGATACCGATGCCCCTCTCCCTCCGGGAGAGGGGAGGACCGCCTGCGAAGCAGGTGGTGGGGTGAGGGGCTCTTGCGAACCCTCAGCGCACAGCTGCGGCGTATCGTTTCAGTTGACGATCAATCCAACGACCGTCATTCCCGCGAAAGCGGGAATCCAGTGGCTTGGCGTACGCAGGACGCGCGTTGTCGACGTGGGCCACAGATGTTGCTCTTTGACGCGCCGAAGTGCGGGTCAGCAGAAATGCTGATCGTCCAGGATGCCCAAAGGCGCTGGATTCCCGCTTGACCAGATGAAGTCCGCGGGAATGACCGAGGGGGGCTTCCAACCCGCATCACTCGCGAAGCCTCAGCTTGGAACGCTGGGGCATTGTGAAGCGCCACTGCTCGCCAATCACACCCATGCCGCGTCGCGGAATGACACCGGTTACCGGACATCATAGAATGGCCGTCCGCGCAAGAACCCGGCGCCGTGCCGTGGTGACCGTGCCCTGTCCCGTCTGGAGCCCGTCATGTACCAGAAGACCTATCACGCGACCCATCCCGGTGTGATGCAGGGCATCGACAACGACGCACTGCGCGATCTGTACCTGCTCGACGGTCTGTTCGCCGACGACGCGATCCGTCTGAGCTACACGCACTACGAGCGCTTCGTCCTCGGCGGCGCGTCGCCGGTCGCCGGTCCGCTGTCGCTGCCAACGCAGACCGAACCCGCGTCCGCGGCGGGCCGACCGTTCCTGGAGCGTCGCGAACTCGGTATCGTCAACGTCGGTGCAGGCGCCGGTACGGTGACGGTCGACGGCACCGCATACGCGCTCGCGCCGAAGGACGGACTGTACGTGCCGATGGGCAGCGCCGAGGTCGTGTTCGCGTCCGACGATGCATCCGCGCCCGCGAAGTTCTATCTCGCCTCGACCCCCGCGCATGCGCGCTTCGAGACGAAGAAGATCTCGATTTCCGATGCGGTCCCGCTCGAGCGCGGAGCACTGGAGACCAGCAACGAACGCACCATCTACCAGTACATCGTGCCGGCCACCTGCCAGTCCTCGCAGCTGCTGCTGGGTCTGACGATCCTCAAGCCGGGCAGCGTCTGGAACACGATGCCGCCGCATCTGCACGACCGTCGCAGCGAGGTCTATTTCTACTTCGATCTCGGCGACGCCGATCGCGTCTACCACTTCATGGGCGAACCCGACGCGCAGCGCCACATCGTCATGCAGAACAACGAGGCCGTCGTCTCGCCGCCGTGGTCGATCCACATGGGCGCCGGCACGTCGAACTACTGCTTCATCTGGGCAATGGGCGGCGAGAACCTCGATTACACCGACATGCACGTGCTGGACATCTGCCAGCTCAAGTAACCGGCCGCACGTGGCCACTCACGCATCGCAACAGGGAGCAACGCAATGACGAATCCGTTCAGTCTCGAAGGCAAGGTCGCGCTGGTCACCGGCGCCAATACCGGCCTGGGGCAGGGCATCGCAGTGGCACTGGCCGAGGCTGGCGCCGACATCGCCGCGGCCGGCATCAGCCCGCCGACCGAAACCGAAGCCAAGGTCAAGGCGCTGGGTCGGAAATTCGTCGCGATCGAAGCCAATCTGACCAGCATCGAGCCGGTCGCGCGTCTGCTGCGCGAAACGCTCGACGGCCTCGGCGGCGTCGACATCCTGGTCAACAACGCCGGCCTGATCCGCCGCGCCGACGCGGTCGATTTCAGCGAGCAGGACTGGGACGACGTGATGAACGTCAACATCAAGTCCGCGTTCTTCCTGTCGCAGGCCGTCGGCCGCCACTTCATCGCGCAGGGCAGCGGCAAGATCATCAACATCGCCTCGATGCTGTCGTTCCAGGGCGGCATCCGCGTGCCCTCGTACACTGCCAGCAAGTCGGGCATCGCCGGCATCACCCGCCTGCTCGCCAACGAGTGGGCCGGCAAGGGCGTCAACATCAACGCCATCGCGCCGGGCTACATGGCGACCGACAACACCGCGCAGCTGCGCGCGGATGAGGCCCGCAACAAGTCGATCCTCGATCGCATCCCGGCCGCGCGCTGGGGCGAGCCTTCGGATCTCGGCGGCACGGCGGTGTTCCTCGCCAGCCGCGCGTCCGATTACGTCAACGGCGCGGTGATCCCGGTCGACGGCGGCTGGCTCGCCCGCTGATCCCATCCCATTTCCGCGGAGCACGCCGGGCCGGTGTGTTCCGCAGTTCCACCTCCCCTCGAATCACGCAAAGAGAGTCTTCATGAAAATCGCACTGATGCAGGAATTCAGCCAGGCCGCCAAGAACCCGGTCGTGCTGGAACAGCTCAACACCGTCGCCGCCGAGAAGGGCCACACCGTCTTCAACGTCGGCATGGACGGCGACAACGACCACCGCCTGACCTACATCCACCTCGGCATCATCGGCAGCCTGCTGCTGAATTCGAAGGCGGTCGATTTCGTCGTCGCCGGCTGCGGCACGGGCCAGGGCGCGCTGATGTCGCTCAATGCCTGGCCGGGCGTGTACTGCGGCTACTGCATCGAGCCGACCGACGCCTTCCTGTTCGCCCAGGTCAACAACGGCAACGCGCTGGCCATTCCGTTCGCCAAGGGCTACGGCTGGGGCGCGGAAATCAACATCCGCTACATCTTCGAGAAGGCGTTCGACGGCGAGCGCGGCCAGGGCTACCCGGCCGAGCGCAAGGAATCGCAGATGACCAACGCCGGCATCCTGGCCGACGTCAAGAAGGGCGCGTCCAAGGATTTCGTCGAAGGCCTGAAGGCGATCGACCAGGAGCTGGTGAAGCAGGCCGTCGGCGGCGAGCGCTTCCAGAAGGCGTTCTTCGACAACGCCCAGGACGACGCCATCGTCGCCTACGTCAAGGGTGTGCTGGGCAAGTAAGCCCCGCGCGAACCGTTGCACGACGCAGGTCGTCGCCATGGCGCGGCGGCCTGCGGTTCCATCCCGAATTCCGCAGGGCGCCGTCATGATGCAACGTCTGCTGTCGCTCTTGCTCCTGTGTGCCGCGGGCACCGCGTTCGCCGCGCCGCCCGCACCGCACCGCATCTTCATCGCCGGTGATTCCACCGCGGCCGCCTACGGCGCCGAGCGCGCACCGCAGGCCGGCTGGGGCCAGAAGCTATCGAACTGGACGACTGAGGACTGGGATGTCCGCAACCACGCCGTGGGCGGGCGCAGCACGCGCAGCTTCATCGACGAAGGTCGGCTCGACGCCATCGCCGGCGAGATCGGCGCAGGCGACGTCCTGCTGATCCAGTTCGGCCACAACGACGCCAAGCGCGAGGACGCCACGCGCTATACCGACCCCGCCACCGATTACCCGCAGCTGCTGCAGCGCTATGTCGACGTCGCACGCGCAGCCGGCGCCACGCCGATCCTGATCACCCCGGTCGCCCGACTGCTCTACGATTTCCGTTCGCTGGTCGACACGCATGGCCGCTACACGCTGGCGATGCAGGATCTCGCGACACGCGAAGATGTCGCGCTGATCGACCTCAACGCCACGTCCAGCGACTGGATCCGCGCGCACGGCGAAGAGGGCGCCAGGCCCTACTTCATGCACGTGCCCGCGCAGGGCAAGACCGACGGCACCCATTTCAGCGAGGCCGGCGCCGATGCGGTGGCCTGCCTCGTCGCGGCCGGCTGGCGCGGCATCGATGCCGATGCGCCGGTGAAGGCCGTGACCGCGGCCGACTGCGAAGCGCTGCCGGCCCCGCCCGCTGCGCCCGTGTCGCCTTCGGTCGTCGTGCAGGAGCGCGACATCGCGATCACCCAGCCCGGCCCGCACGACGGCCTCGGCACGACCACGGCGTATCCGTTCTTCTCCGATGCGACGGGGTTCGACCTGATCTTCCGCAAGCGCGCCTTCCATCCCGGTGCGACGATCGGCGATCACGTCAACGACAAGGACGAGATCTACTACGTGCTGTCGGGCCGTGGCCGCCTGACCTTGAACGACACCGTGCGCGAGGTCGGCCCCGGCGACGCCATCCTGACCCGCAACGGCGACCGCCATGCGCTGGAACAACTGGGCGACGATGAGCTGGTGATCTTCATCGTGTATCAGCCGGTGAAGCGCTAGGGCCATTTCCAACGAATCGCTTTAGGCGTTCTGACGGGGTAGGTAGGCTTTCGAGCGGTTCGCGAATCGCTGAAATCGTCGTTCCCGCGCAGGCGGAGGTGTCTTGCAACAGCCCGAAGGGCTGGTCAATCCAAGGACGTTTGTGCCTTCCCAAGCGAAAGTCCCTGGATCCCCGCCTTCGCGGGAATGACGGCCGTTTGCCCGATGGTGTCGGAGAAAGCCCCCTCGTTTCTGAGCCCGTGCAGCAAGGCTTCGAGCCACCGCGGAACAGATCCTTGGCGGGCCAAGCGTGAACGCCAGGCCGGGTTTCCGGTGATCGCAGCCAGTTTTAGCAGGCGTCGCAGGGACCTCGCCCAGCCGTGCGATGGCACCGCCCCCGCCAATCGGCGAAAATGTCCCGGCCGCGGATCCCATCCGATCCCCGGTACGGTCACGCACCAGGCGCCCCCGCCGCCAGCGCGACCACCTCTACGCCCGCGAAGGCCGATCGGCCGATGCACCGCACGCCCCCCACCCGACACCGGCGCCCCGCGTCCTGCGTGTCGCGCACGCCCCACGGACACGCTCTTGAACTCGATCTCCGCACCGCCCCCGGCATCCGACGCCGACGACTCCCTGCCGCAGCGCGCACGCATCGCCGCCGACCTGCTCGAGGCGATCCGCGACGACCGCAGCGTGCTCGACGGTCTGCCCGACGAGGTCCGCATCCGCCTGCTGCAGGCGGTCGCACTCGTGCACCATCCCGAGCCGCGCGCGCGTCGCAAGCAGGCCAAGGAAGCGCTGCGCGAAGCCAACCGCGAGAAGGTGCGCCGCACCGAGGCGCTGCTCGACCAGACCGGCATCCGCACGCTGCGCCGCAAGCCGGTGTTCACCACGCCGAACTATTTCCCGCCGCAGCCCCCGGGGCAGCACGATCCGCGCAACGCCGCGCCGGAAGAGCTGCCGTATGCCGAGTCGCCGGAACTGCTGCACTGCTACGTCTGCAAGCAGAAGTACACCCAGGTGCACCACTTCTACGACCAGCTGTGCCCGACCTGCGCGGAACTGAATTTCGTCAAGCGCACCGAAACCGCCGACCTCACTGGGCGCGTCGCGCTGCTGACCGGCGGCCGGGTCAAGATCGGGTACCAGGCCGGCCTGAAGCTGTTGCGCGCCGGCTGCTCGCTGATCGTCACCACGCGTTTCCCGCGCGATTCCGCGCAGCGTTACGCGCAGGAGCCGGACTTCGGCGAGTGGGGCCACCGGCTGGAAGTGTTCGGCCTCGACCTGCGCCACACGCCGAGCGTCGAGGCGTTCTGCGCCGAACTCGTCGCCACCCGCGACCGGCTCGACTTCATCGTCAACAACGCCTGCCAGACCGTGCGCCGTCCGCCGGCGTTCTACGCGCACATGATGGCCGGCGAGACCGCCGCGGTGGAGACGTTGCCCGAGCACGTGCGCAAGCTCGTCGGCGGTTACGAGGGTCTGCGCGCGGCCGATCTGCTGCCGGGCGGCAGCCAGTCGCTGGTCGGCGGCGACACCAGCCGCGCCGGTTTCGCGCGCGCCGCGGAACTGTCGCAGGTGCCGCTGCTCGCCGACGAACTGGTCGGCCAGGCGCATCTGTTCCCGGAAGGCCGCGTCGACAAGGATCTGCAGCAGGTCGATCTGCGCGGGCGCAACTCATGGCGCCTGCAGATGGATGAAGTGCCCGCGGTCGAACTGCTGGAGACGCAGCTGGTCAACGCGGTCGCGCCCTTCATCCTCAACGCGCGCCTGAAGACGCTGATGCTGCGCACGCCCGAGCGCGACAAGCACATCGTCAACGTGTCCGCGGTCGAGGGGCAGTTCTACCGCAACTTCAAGACCACCAAGCACCCGCACACCAACATGGCCAAGGCCGCGCTCAACATGATGACGCGCACCTCGGCCGCGGATTACCACGGCGACGGCATCCACATGAACGCCGTCGACACCGGCTGGGTGACCGACGAGGATCCGGTGGAGATCGCCGAACGCAAGATCGTCGAGGAGCGCTTCCATCCGCCGCTCGACATCGTCGACGGCGCGGCGCGCATCGTCGATCCGATCATCGACGGCCTCAATACCGGCAACCACGTCTGGGGCCAGTTCCTGAAGGACTACAAGCCGACGGACTGGTGAGTCGTCGGAACGCCGGGGCCGCTCAGCCGCCGGCGTCTTCGATCGCCTTGCGTTGACGCTGCGCATCGGCGTCGACGGTTGCCTGCGTCGCGCGCGCGTTGTCGAGTGGCTTTTGCATCGCGTCGCGCAAATGCGTGGCCCGCGGTTCGGTCGGCTTTTCCGTCGGCTCGTTCGGCGGCGGCGTACAGGCCGCGCAGCCGAGCAACAGCAGCGCACCGATGCAGATGCGGACGCGGTGATTGACGGTAGCGGGATGCGGATACACGCGTTGACTGGTCATGCGGCACTCCGACGGACGGGCTCGGCGCTATCCTAACGCCGACACAGATCAGGGAATGACGATGGATCCGCACCGCTGGCGCCTGGATGGACAACTGGCCCTCGTGACGGGCGGCAGCGCCGGCATCGGCCGCGCGATCGCCCGCGAACTGACCGGCTTCGGCGCGACCGTGCTGATCGTCGGCCGCAATGGCGATGCACTGGAATCGACGCGCGACGAACTGCTCGAGGAATTTCCGCAGGCCGACGTGCGCGCGATGATCGCCGACGTCGTCGACGAAGAGCAGCGGCGCGAGATTCTCGACTGGGTCGAAGACCAGGGCGACGGACTCGACATCCTGGTCAACAACGCCGGCGGCAACCTGAGCCGCGCGGCGAACGATTACGCCGAAGACGAGTGGCGCGAGATCTTCGAGGTCAACGTGTTCAGCGCGTTCGAACTTGCGCGTTACGCGCATCCGCTGCTCGCGAGCCGCGGCAGCTCGGCCATCGTCAACGTCGGCAGCGTGTCGGGCATCACCCACGTGCGCAGCGGCGCGCCCTACGGCATGAGCAAGGCGGCGCTGCACCAGATGACCCGCAACCTCGCGGTCGAATGGGCCGAGGACGGCATCCGCGTCAACGCGGTGGCGCCGTGGTACATCCGCACCCGGCGTACCTCGGGCCCGTTGTCGGACCCCGACTATCTCGACGACGTGCTGCTGCGCACGCCGATGGGCCGCATCGGCGAACCGGAAGAAGTCGCCGCAGCGGTCGCGTTCCTGTGCCTGCCGGCATCGGCCTACATCACCGGCGAATGCATTGCCGTCGACGGCGGATTCCTGCGCCATGGTTTCTGAGCCGCTGGATGTCGCGCCGCGCGCACCCTGGCTGGTGCGCAGCACATCGCCGGTGCAGTGCATCCTGGCGTTCGCCGCGGGCGCCGGCCTGCAGCATGCGTTCGGTCTGCCGCTGGCGCCGGAAGGCATTCGCCCCGCGCTGCATCTGACGGGCACCCTGCTCGCCGATGCCGGCCTGGTGCTGGCGGTGTGGGCCTTCGCGCTGTTCGCGCGGCGCAGGACCACGATCATTCCCGCGCATACGCCGGCGCGACTGATCCTGCGCGGCCCGTTCCGGTGGACGCGCAACCCGATCTACCTGGCCCAGGTGCTGGCCTATGTCGGCCTGGCGCTGATGCTGGATCTGCCCTGGGCGCTGCTACTGCTGCCGTTGCCCGTGCTGGCGCTGCAGCACGCGATCATTCCGTTCGAGGAAGCGCGCCTGCGTGCGTGCTTCGGTTCCGAATACGAGGCCTATCGGGCGGCCGTGCCACGCTGGCTCTAGTCGGCTGCGGGCGCGACGGCGGCGCCCGGACCGCACGTGCTGTCGCGCCAGGTGGTGAACAGCTGTTCGTACTCGAAGCGCAGCGGTGGCTGCTCGCGTCTCTGTGCATAGCGCCACCGGAACTCCGCTTCGCGCACGCGCGTCTCCCAGGTGCTGCACAGCGCATCCGCCGGCACCGCCTCGCAGACGTCCGCGACCTGCTCGCAGGCCTGGCCTGCTTGCATGCCGGGCAGTCCGCCGATGCCGACGGTCTGCATCGGGCGGCAGCGCAGTGGCGGTGTGTCGTCTTCGCGCCAGTAGGTGCTGTTGTCGAAGACGCGACAGGCGAACAGTGCAGGCGGTGGATCGGGGGCGTCGTCGTCCTCGCGTGGCACGACCGGTTCGGCGGCGGGCAGGCTTGAGATCAGCGGCACCTGCGGCGGGGCAACGGGCGTTGCCGGCGGCGACACGAATGCGGGCATCGGCGTGGCCATTTCGACGACGCGACGTTCCTGTTTGTGTCCGGTGGGGCAAGCCGTGCCGTTCTGGAACGTCACCGCGCCGGCTGCATCGGTGCAGCGGTAGATGACCGTGGTCACCGCATCACTGCCAGCACTCGCCAGCGCGCACGTGAGCGCGATGGACAACACGACGCCCTGTTTCACCGGTCGCAATCCTGCGACAGACGCGTGTTGATCGCCTGCTCTTCGTTCGTCAGCTGGCTGCGCTCGGTCGGCTGCGCATTGAAGAAGCGGCGGCGGATCTCTTCGCGGCGATTGCCCAGCAGGCTGCAGACTTCGCCCTGCGGCATCTGCCGGCACTCGTCGCGGATCCAGGTGCCCGCGCCGTAATAGCCGCCGCGTGCACGCGGCCGTGTATCGACGCCGGAATCCACTTCGATGCTGCCGCGTCCGCCACCGGCTTCGACACGCGTCGACGCGCCACGTCGCGTGGGCCCGTAGCCGAGCGTCCACAGCGGCACCCAGCGCGGATTGCCGTCGGACGAATCACTGGTGTAGTCGCTGCCATCGGGACGGACGCAGCGGTACATCGGCTGCGGTGGACGCAGGACGATGACCTGCGGCGCCGGCGGATCGACGACGGCCACGGTGGGTTCGCTCGGACGCGGCGGCGGCGGCGTGCCATCCACCGGGCGCAGCATGTTGCGGACTTCCTGCGTCGCGCCGTCCGCGCACGGCGAGTCGCGCAGGGCGACGCGGCCGTTCGCGTCCGTGCACCGGTACACCGTGACCTGCGGCAGTGGCGGGGCCGGAGCGGCCAGCGCCGACATCGCACAGACGCTGCCCAGCAGCATTGAAAACATGCGGCAGGCAGGGCGGGGAACAGGGGCGGTCCGTCGCGTATCCATGTCCGCATCATGCAATGCGCGGCGCCGCACGCGCATGCAGCGTGCGCCACAGGGTCCGTTGCGATTCAGCCGACGGCGGTCCCGGCCGCAGAAAATCTGGGACGTGACTGCTGCAATGCGGCATGTAAACGTTTCCAAGCGGTGCTAGCGTCCGCCTCACTGACGAGGGCGGACGTTCGAATGAGCGCGGGGGCGGTCGGGTACGGAGACCATGCGGCGGCAGGCTGCCGGGCAGCTTCGCCCCTTGAGATCCCGGTGATCGTCCTCGTAGACGGCAGCTCCTCGCAGGATTACGATGCGCGCCGACCCGCTCCACCGCGCCCCCTCGTCACTCGAGGCCGCTCGGCTGGTGCTGGCGCCGGCGCCCGCCGCGATCTCGTGCCCAGGCACGGGCCGCGGCTTGGCGCGATCGGTGGAGACCGATCCGGCCAGGAGATGGATGCGCCCCGGCATCCGCGCTCCGCCCCGTCGACCTACAGGCTCATTCCCGCTTCCGAAGCGCCGGCCCAGGCCGGTGCGCGGTTGCGCGTGGGCGTGCCGCAACGCTGTGCCGCTGTGCCGTTGTCTCGATCCCAAAAAAAAATCAGCAATCACGCAACTGAAGTCCCTCGGAGGGGATGCCATGAAAGCCAATCGCACTTCGCGTGCCCCCAAACCCAGCCTGCTCGCGTGTGCGCTGCTGGGGTGTCTCGTCGTCGCGACGCCCGCGTTCGCACAGTCCACCGGCGCCACGCTGCGCGGTCAGGTGTCCTCGCAGGCGGGCGCTGAAGCCGGCACCACCGTGACGGCCACCAACACCGCGACCGGTGCCGTGCGTCGCACGCAGACCGGTGCGAATGGCAGCTACACCCTGATCGGCTTGCCCCCGGGCACCTATCGCGTCGACGCGGGTGGGACCCAGCAGACCGTGACGCTGTCGGTGGCCTCGACGTCCACCCTCAACCTGCAGGGCACGACCAGCCAGACCGGCACCGCCTCCGGCGATGTGACCGACATCGGCGCCGTCACCGTGACGGCCCCGCTGCTGCGCGACGTCAAGACCTCCGAGGTCGGCAACACGATCTCGCTGCGCCAGATCCAGCAGCTGCCGCAGGCGACGCGCAACTTCCTCGAGTTCGCCGACACCGTGCCGGGCATGGCGTTCACCACCGACGCGCAGGGCTTCACCTCGCTGCGCAGCGGCGCGACCAACAGCTCGTCGGGCAACCTCTACATCGACGGCGTCGGCCAGAAGGGCTACGTCGAGGGTGGTGGTGTCGCCGGCCAGAACAACTCGCGCGGCAACCCGTTCTCGCAGCTGGCGATCGGCGAGTACAAGGTCATCACCTCCAACTACAAGGCCGAGTACGGCCAGGTCACCGGCGCGGCCGTGACTGCCGCGACGAAGTCGGGCACCAACGAATTCGAAGGCGAGGCGTTCTATCGTTTCACCAACGAGGGCCTGCGCGAGAAGCGCCCGGACGAAGAAGCGCCGGGCAAGGAGAAGGTCGACTCGCAGACCAAGGAATGGGGCGTCGCCTTCGGCGGCCCGATCATCCAGGACCGCATGCACTTCTTCGCCGTCTACGAGAAGAAGGACCTGATCACCCCGCGCAGCGTGGTGCCGGATTCCAACGCTTCGCAGTTCGTGCAGTACCTGCCGGCCGACGTGCAGGCGCGTTTCGGCCCGATCAGTGCGCCGTTCGAGGAAGACCTGTACTTCGGCAAGATCAGCTGGAACGTGACCGACGACGACCTAATCGAACTCAGCGCGCAGGTGCGTGACGAGGTCCAGGTGGACTCGGTCGGCGACCAGCGCGCCGCCGAGCATGGCCGCGACGTCATCAACAAGGACAAGCGCATCAACCTGCGTTGGCAGCACAGCGCCGCGTCCTGGAACAACGAACTGATCCTCAGCACCGAGGACACGCAGACCAACCCGTTCCCGATGAGCCTGGGCAACGGCATCATCTACACCTACATCGAGCGCAATCCCAACGGCACCGTCGCCAACGAGCGCACGCTGGTCGAGACCGGTCCGGCCGGTGGCTTCGACGCGTTCCGCCGCGAGCAGGACGGCTGGTCGCTGATCAACAACACCACGTTCCAGGGCTTCGAGTTCGCGGGTGAGCACACCTTCAAGGTGGGCGTGAGCTACAAGGACATCACGCTCGCCTCGCAGGACGCCGGTGCGATCAATCCGCAGTTCCGCTACGAAGTGACGACAGCAGGCGTCAAGCCGACGCCGTTCAACGTCGATTTCCTCTCTCCCTACAACGTGCCCGGCCAGCGTCCGTCGGTGGAGACCGATTCCAAGCAGTACGGGTTCTATATCCAGGACGACTGGCAGGTGAACGACCACCTGATCCTCAACCTGGGCGTGCGCTGGGACTACGAAAAGAATCCGGCCTATACCGACTTCGTGACCTCGCAGGCCTTCGTCGATGCGCTGTACTCGCCGGATCCCGCGCCGCAGAACGCCGGCCAGCCCTGGGCCAACCGCCTGCTCGCCAGCGGCATCGATGCGCGTGACTACATCAGCACAGGCGACAACCGCAGCGACTTCAAGGACGGCTGGGCGCCGCGCTTCGGCTTCGCCTGGGATCTCGATGCCAACGAGCAGCACGTGATCCACGGTGGCGCCGGCCGGTCCTACGACCGCAACCTGTTCAAGCTGCTGTCGCTGGAAGTCAGCAAGGCCGCGCTCTCGCCGGTCAACGTGCGCTTCCAGGATCCCCTCACCGGGCAGTGCTACCGCCCGAACGAGGAAGGCCGTCCGTGCGTCGCCTGGGACGAGCGTTATCTCACCGGCATCGAGCAGCTGTGGTCCATCCCCGGCACCGCCGGCAGCGCCGAGCTCTTCATGCTCAACAACGATCTGCGCACGCCCTACAGCGACCAGTTCAGCCTAGGCATGGCCAACCAAGTCGGCGACTGGCTGACCGACGTGACCATCCAGCGCATCAACAGCTACGACGGTTTCGTGTTCACGCTGATCAACCGCTTTCCCGACGGCAGCTACTTCCAGAACGGTGACGCGCCGTGGGGCCAGGCGGTCCCGGGTTACGCGAACACCATCCTCGGCAGCAACGGCATCGAGACCAAGAACGACCAGTTGCTGATGTCGGCCGAAAAGCCCTACACCAGGGACTCAGGCTGGGGCGTCAGCTTCGCGTACACGAAGACCGACGCGATCCACAACCGTTCGCGTGACGAGGCCTATGCCTTCGACAAGCCGACGATCGAAGGCTATCCCTTCATCTACGCCAATGACGTGCCGGAGCACCGCCTGGTGATGGCGGGTTCGGTGGATGGTCCGTGGGGCCTGACGTTCGGCGCGAAGATCGTGCTCGAGACGCCGCGCTACCTCAACGACGTCCGCGACTACGGCGCGCGTCCGGCCGACGGTTCGTTCGGCCAGCCGATCGCGTTCAAGTCACCGGGCACCGGCAAGTTCCTGGTCGGTGGCGATATCTGGGGCTACCGCACCGTCGACCTGCAGGCGACCAAGGAATTCGCACTGCCGGGCGACACCGCGTTGACCGCGCGACTGAACGTGCTCAACGTGTTCAATTACCAGAACTTCTCGTCGTTCAACCTGATCAGTGCGGGCGCAGGTGGCAACTACTCGCCCAACATCACGGTCAACGAGTTCGGCAACATGTACTACGTGCCGCGTACGCTGAGCGTCGAGCTCGGTGTGAAGTTCTGACGCCTACCCCCGCGTCCGTGTGACCACGACGGGACCTGCGGGTCCCGTCGTGCTGTGTGTCTTCGCCATCGCATCAGGAGACCGGAATGGATCGTCTGCAACGCATCGTCATCGTCGGCGGCGGTACCGCAGGCTGGATGACTGCGGCCGCGCTCGCGCGCGTGCTGGGGCCCGGCTACGACATCACGCTGGTCGAATCGGAACAGATCGGCACCGTCGGCGTGGGCGAAGCGACCGTGCCGCACATCAAGGCGTTCAACCAGCTGCTGCGCATCGACGAGGCCGATTTCGTGCGCAGCACGCAGGGCAGCTTCAAGCTCGGCATCGAGTTCGTCGACTGGCTCGATGTCGGTGAACGCTATATCCACGGCTTCGGCAGCGAGATCGGGCATCCGCTCGGGCTGCTGCCGTTCCACCAGTACTGGCTCAAAGCGCGGCATGCCGGACGCGCGGGTCCGCTCGGCGACTACACCCTCAACACCCTGGCCGCGCAGCGCGGCCGTTTCATGGTGTCGGCGACCGACGTGCCGGCGGGGTCACCGCTCGGCAATATCGCCTACGCCTACCACTTCGATGCCGGACTCTATGCGCGGTATCTGCGCGGCTACGCCGAGCAGCGCGGCGTGCGCCGGCACGAAGGCATGATCGATGACGTCGCGCAGCATGCCGAAAGCGGTTTCGTGACCTCGGTGCGGCTGCACGACGGCACCGTGCTCGAAGGCGATCTGTTCGTCGACTGTTCGGGTTTCCGCGGCCTGCTGATCGAGCAGACGCTCAAGAGCGGCTACCACGATTTCACCCACTGGCTGCCCTGCGACCGCGCGCTGGCCGTACCGAGCGCGAACATCGGACCGCCTGCACCGTTCACCCGATCCACTGCGCGCCCGGCGGGTTGGCAGTGGCGCATTCCGCTGCAGCACCGCACCGGCAACGGGTACGTGTATTCGAGCGCGCACGTCAGCGACGACGAGGCCGCCGCCACGCTGCTGGCGAACCTGGAAGGCGAGGCGCTGGGCGATCCGCGACCGCTGCGTTTCACCACCGGGCGCCGCAAGCAGTGCTGGAACCGCAACGTCGTCGCGATCGGACTGTCGAGCGGATTTCTCGAGCCCCTGGAATCGACCAGCATCCATCTGATCCAGTCGGGCATTTCCAAGCTGCTGGAGCTGCTGCCGCGCGAGGGCTTCAACCCGGTGCTCGCCGAGCGATACAACGCGCAACTCGCGTTCGAGTTCGATCGCATCCGCGATTTCGTCATCCTGCACTACAAGGCGACGCGTCGCGACGACACGGCGTTCTGGCGCCAGTGCCGGACGATGGACGTGCCCGCGGAACTGCAGGGCGTCATCGATCTGTTCCGCGACAGCGGCCGCTTCTTCCGCAATGCCAGCGAGATGTTCGCCGAGATCAGCTGGGTGCAGGTGATGATCGGGCAGGGCATCGTGCCGCAGGGCTGGCATCCGCTGGTCGACAACGTGCCGGACGAAGAGGTCCATCGCTTCATCGACAGCATCGGCCGCACGCTGTCGGCCTGCGTGGATGCGATGCCGCCGCACCAGGCGTTCATCGATCGACACTGCAAGGCGCCGCCGCCGGCCTGATCTGCCAGCGCGTGTCTGGACGTGCGGCGATCCGCGCCTTCCCCCGCGTGCGGGGGTAAGGCCGTCACCAGCGGCAGGCTGAGGCGGATCGCGAGTCGCTCGCGGCAGATCCTCAGATCGCGTCGAGCGCTGCCATCTTCGGACGTGCGCGTTTGCGCAACATGCGCGCGATGCTGGCGGCCGCGTCGCGGCCCTCCTGCACGGCGGTGACGACGAGATCGGCGCCGCGTACGGCATCGCCGCCGGCGAACAGCTTCGGATGCGCGGTCTGGTAGGGCAGGCGACGTTCGCCGCCCACACCGATGCGCCCGTTGCCCTTGGCTTCGACGCCGTGCGTCGTGAGCCACTCGGGCACGACCGGCGAGAAGCCGAACGCGATGATCACGACATCGGCATCCAGCAGCGATTCCGTGCCGTCGACCGGCACCGCGGCGCGGCGGCCGTTGGCATCGGGCTCGCCGAGTGTCGTTTCGACCACGCGCACGCCGGCGACATCGCCGGCCGCGTTCGCTTCGACGCCCAGCGGCTGGCGGTTGAACAGGAAGCGCACGCCTTCCTCACGCGCATTGCCGACCTCGCGCGCCGAGCCGGGCATGTTGGCTTCGTCACGGCGATACGCGCAGGTCACGCTGGCTGCGCCGAGCCGCACCGCGGAACGCACGCAGTCCATGCCGGTGTCGCCGCCGCCGAGCACGACGACGCGCTTGCCTTCGAGTTTGGGCAGCGTCAGCGTAGTTTCCCAACCGGCAACGGGACGGCCCCAGGTATCGCCGCCGGTGACGATGCGGCCGTTGTGCACGAGGAAGGGCAGGGCCGGCAGCACGCCCGGGAGATCCTGGCCGGGCAGGCCGCCGTCGGTGTAGCGGTACGCGCCGGTGCCGACGAACACCGCATCGAACTCTTCGAGCAGGGTGTCGATGGCGACATCGCGACCGATCTCGACGCCGAGGCGGAATTGCACGCCCATGCCTTCGAGCACTTCACGGCGCGTCGCGATCACCGACTTGTCGAGCTTGAAACTCGGGATGCCGAACTGCAGCAGGCCGCCGATCTGCTCGTAACGGTCGTAGACGACGACCTGGATGCCGGCGCGCGCGAGACGGTCCGCGCAGGACAGGCCCGCTGGCCCGGCGCCGATCACCGCGACACGCTGACCGGTTGCCACGACCTTCGACAGATCCGGTCGCCAGCCCTGCGCGAACGCGGTGTCGACGATGTACTTCTCGACCGCGCCGATGGTCACCGCACCGAATCCGTCGTCGAGCGTGCACGCGCCTTCGCACAACCGGTCCTGCGGACACACGCGGCCGCACATCTCGGGCAGCGGATTGGTCTCGTGGCACAGCGCCGCGGCTTCGAGTACGCGGCCTTCCTGCACCAGCTTGAGCCAGTTCGGAATGTAGTTGTGCACCGGACACTTGGCTTCGCAGTACGGATTGCCGCAGTCCAGGCAGCGATCCGCCTGATGCGCCGCCTCGCGATCCTCGAAGCTGCCGTAGAGCTCGTTCCAGTCGCCGTCGGTGCGCAGCGGCAACGGCACCTTCTCTGGCATCTCGCGGGGTTCGTTGAGGAACCGGAAGACGTCGCGCTTGGTCATGAGCGGTAATTCGTGATTGGTAATGACCGGACATTCGTCCGTTGAACGCCGTGATTGGACAGGGCAGTCGTGCGTCGACAGACCGATGGCTGCGCGAGGCAGTCAGACGAACACGCAGAGACCTGTCCGCCCGCGCAGAGCCGCCGTTTCGAATCACGAATTACGAATCCACCAATCACGCCGCCCGCCTCAGATCTTCGGCCAACGCTTCCAGACTCGCAGCCTTCGGCTTGACCAGCCAGAACTTGCCGACGAAATCGCGGAACTCGTCGAGGATGCGCCCGCTCCATGCGCTGCCGGTCAGGCGTGCGTGGGTCTCGATCAGATCGCGCAGGTGCGAGCGGTAGTTGTCGAAGGCTTCCGGCGTGACGCGCAGGATGTCGATCAGTTCGTGGTTGTAGCGGTCGACGAAATCGCGATCGAGATCGAGCACATAGGCGATGCCGCCGGTGAAGCCGGCACCGAAGTTCAGGCCGATGCGGCCGAGCACCGCGACCGCGCCGCCGGTCATGTATTCGCAGCAGTGATCGCCGGCACCTTCGATGACCGCGACCGCGCCCGAGTTGCGCACACCAAAGCGTTCGCCCGCACGGCCTGCGGCGTAGAGTTCGCCGCCGGTCGCGCCGTACAGGCAGGTGTTGCCGAGGATCGGCGTGTTGCGCGAATCGAACACACTGCCCGCCGGCGGACGCAGCACGATGCGGCCGCCGGCCATGCCCTTGCCGACGTAGTCGTTGGCGTCGCCTTCGAGATCGATGTGCAGGCCGCCGGCGTTGAACGC
Source organism: Luteimonas sp. KH_071 (assembly GCF_057838005.1). NCBI lineage: Bacteria > Pseudomonadati > Pseudomonadota > Gammaproteobacteria > Lysobacterales > Lysobacteraceae > Luteimonas > Luteimonas sp. KH_071. The sequence goes on from NZ_CM174458.1 coordinate 735,403, forward strand.
GCCGAGGCTCTGGCCGGCAGTGCCGCGCAGGCGCAGCGTGACCGGACGATCGCTCATCGCGGTGTTGCCGTGATGGCGCGCGATCAGGCCCGACAGACGCGTGCCGATGCTGCGGTCGGTGTTGCGGATCTCGAAATCGAATTCACCACCGTCACCGCGTTCGATCGCCTTCGAGACGCGCGTCTCCAGTGCCGCAGCGAGACCATCGGGCGGGGACTGCAGCGCCGGCGTGCCGCAATAGGACAGCGGCTTGTCCGGATCGCGGCGCAGCAGCATCGACAGGTCGATGTCGACCGCATCGCGGGTGTGGCGCAGATGCTGTTCGAGCAGATCGGTGCGGCCGACGATCTCGTCCAGCGAACGCACGCCGAGCGCGGCCAGATGTTCGCGCACGTCTTCGGCGACGTTGCGGAAGAACGTCTCCACACGCTCGGGCAGGCCCTTGTAGTGATTCGCACGCAGGCGCTCGTCCTGCGTGGCCACGCCGGTCGCGCAGTTGTTGAGATGGCAGATGCGCAGGTACTTGCAGCCCAGCGCGATCATCGGCGCGGTGCCGAAGCCGAAGGTGTCGGCGCCGAGCATCGCGGCCTTGATGACGTCGAGCCCGGTCTTCAGGCCACCATCGGTCTGCAGCAGCACCTGACCGCGCATGTCGTTGTACTGCAGTGCCTGCCGCGCTTCGGACAGGCCGAGTTCCCACGGCGCGCCGGCGTAGCGGATCGAGCCCAGCGGGCTCGCGCCGGTGCCGCCGTCGTGGCCGGAGATCGTGATCAGATCCGCGCCGGCCTTGACCACGCCCGCGGCGATCGTGCCGACGCCCGCATGGCTGACCAGCTTCACAGAGATCAGCGCGTCGGGGTTGACCTGGCGCAGGTCGAAGATCAGCTGCGCGAGATCCTCGATCGAATAGATGTCGTGATGCGGCGGCGGCGAGATCAGGCCGATGCCGGGCTTGGCATAGCGCAGGCGCGCGATCAGCGGATTGACCTTGCTGCCGGGCAGCTGGCCGCCTTCGCCGGGCTTGGCACCCTGCGCGACCTTGATCTGCAGCACCTCGGCGTTGATCAGGTATTCCGGCGTGACGCCGAACCGGCCTGACGCGATCTGCTTGATCTTGCTGCGGCGATCGGTGCCGTAACGCTCGGGATCCTCGCCACCTTCGCCGGAGTTGCTGCGGCCGCCCAGACGGTTCATCGCGATCGCCAGCGCTTCGTGCGCTTCGGGCGACAGCGCACCGAGGCTCATCGCCGCCGAATCGAAGCGGCGCACGATCGAGGCGACCGGCTCCACGTCGTCGATCGAAATCGGCGTTCCCACCTTCGGACGCAACAGATCACGCAGCGCGGCAGGCGGGCGCGTGTCGACGAAATCCGAGTAGCGCTTCCAGTCTTCGCGCTCGCCGGTCAGCACCGCGCGCTGCAGCGAGGTCACCACGTCCGGATTGAACTGGTGGTATTCGCCGCCGTGCACGTAGTGCAGCAGGCCGCCGGGCTCGGGCAGCGCGGTATCGTCCCAGCCCTGCTCGGCGAGATGGCGCGCGTCGGCTTCCAGGCGCGCGAATCCGGCGCCGCCGATGCGCGACGGCGTCGCTTCGAAGCACAGGTCGACGACTTCCGGCGCGAGGCCGACGATCTCGAACAGCTGCGCACCGCGATAACTGGCGATGCTGCCGATGCCCATCTTGGACATGATCTTCAGCAGGCCCTTGCGGATGCCGCGGCGGTAGCTGCGACCGAGCTGCAGATGTTCGTTGCCGACCTTGGTCGCCAGCACGCCGCGGCGGCCAAGCGCGTGCAGGGTCTGGAACGCGAGATAGGGATAGACCGCCGTCGCGCCGAATCCGATCAGGCAGGCGAAGTGGTGCGGGTCGCGCGCGGTGCCGGTTTCGATGACGAGGTTGACGTCGCAGCGCAGGCCGGCGCGCACCAGGTGCAGATGGATCGCACCCGTCGCCAGCAGCGCGTGCACGGGCACGGTGCCGCGCTTGGGATAGCGGTCGCTGAGCAGCAGGATCTCGACCCCTGCACGCGTCGCGGCTTCGGCCTCGGCGCACAGACGGTGCAGCGCGCTTTCGAGGGTTTCGGTGTCGGCGTCGAAGTACAGATCCAGCAGCCGGTTGGATTCCGCGAACCGCGGCAGCGCCAGCAGCTGGCGCAGTTTGCGCTGTGACAGCACCGGCGAGTTCAGCAGCACGTGGTGCACGTTCTCGGCGCGGTCGAAAAAGATGTTGCCCTCGCGGCCGATCTGCGTGGACAGCGTCATGACCGCGCCTTCGCGCAGCGGATCGATCGGCGGATTGGTGACCTGGGCGAACGCCTGGCGGAAACAGTCGTAGAGCGGGCGCACGCGCTGGCTGATTGCCGCCATCGGCACGTCGTCGCCCATCGACCCGATGCCTTCCTGCTCGGTCTCGGCCAGTGGCCGCAGCACCGATTCCTGTTCCTCGCGGGTGAGCTGGAACAGCTTCTGGAACGCGAGCAGGGTGTCGGGCGCGAACGGTTCGGCGGCGAGTGCGGGATCGATCAGTTCGGTGTGCAGATAGCTCATGCCGCGCTTGAGCCATTGCTTGTACGGGGCGCGCGCGCGATTGACCGCGTCGATCGCGTCGTTGTCGAGCAGCGTGCCGGAGGTCAGATCGATCGCGATCATCTCGCCCGGGCCCAGCTTGCCCTTGGCCTTGACGCGTTCGGGCGCGACATCCCAGACGCCGGCCTCCGACGCGATGACGAAGATGCCGTCCTGCGACAGCGTCCAGCGCGCAGGACGCAGGCCGTTGCGGTCGAGCGTGCACGCGGCATGGCGGCCGTCGCACATCACCACGCCGGCCGGGCCGTCCCACGGCTCGGAATTGATCGCGTAGTACTCGTAGAACGCGGCGAGATCGGCGTCCTTGTATTCCAGCGACTGCGTGGCCGGCGGCATCAGGATGCGCATCGCCTGCAGCAGGTCCATGCCGCCGAGCAGCAGCCATTCCAGCATGTTGTCGAGCGTCTGCGAATCGGAGCCGTGCATGGTCACGGTCTCGTCGAACTCGCCGATGTCGAGCTGCGGTGACGCCCACACGCCACGACGCGCCTGCGCCCAGCGACGGTTGCCCTCGATGCTGTTGATCTCGCCGTTGTGCGCCAGGCGCCGGAACGGATGCGCCAGCGGCCAGCGCGGCAGCGTGTTGGTCGAGAAGCGCTGATGGAAGACGACGGTCTTCGCTGCGAGATCTTCGCGCGCGAGATCCGGAAACAGCTGGGTCAGATGTCCCGGCAGCACCATGCCCTTGTAGCCGAGCAGGCCGGGGGTGAGACCGACGACGTAGAAATGTTCATGCGCGCGCAGCGCCTGTTCGGCGCGGCGGCGGGCGAGATACAGCACGCGCTCGAAGCTCTGCACGTCGTCGCCGTCGGCAGTCACGAACACCTGTTCAATGCGCGGCATCGAGTTGCGTGCGAGCGCGCCCAGCGCCGCGTCGTCGATGGGTACTTCGCGCCAGCCGGCGACGCGTACGTCGACATTGCGCAGCAGCTGCGTGAGCGTCTCGCGGCACTGTTCGGCGGCGTCTGCCTCGTGCGGCAGGAACACCATGCCGGCGGCACGGCGCGCGCCTGAGAATTCGAATCCGGCCTCGGTGGCGAGCGTGTCGACGAACGCATCGGCGGCGTAGAGCAGCACGCCGCAGCCGTCGCCCGACAGACCGTCGGCGGCGATGCCGCCGCGATGCGCCATGCGGGACAGCGCCTGCAGTGCACCGTCGACGATCGCGCGCGAGGCGTCGCCGCCGATCGTCGAAATCAGGCCGAAGCCGCAGGCATCGCGTTCGTCAGCGGGGTCGTAGAGGCCCCGATCCGGGTGTTCCCGCATCGTCGTCATCGCAGTCCGTGGAGAGGTGCCAGGCCGGCGCGGGGATCGGAGCGCCAAGGTCCTTGCATCGCGACATCGCGTCCACACCGGGTCTCGACTAGAGCATAGTTTGTGCAGTGCGGCAACCCGGTTTTCCGCGGCATTTCAGTTGCGAATGCAACCTCACGGCAACCGCCGCGATTGCGCGCACAGGCGACGGATTCGAGGCTCCGGTGTGCACGAACGCGTGGCCACCAGCGCGCGCAACGGCGTCGCTTCGGACAACGTCGCAGGGTGGATCAGGCGCGTACCAGGTCTCCGGTCAGCGCGTCGCGGATCGTCGACGGGCCCGTGCGACCGCCGGTCCTGCCGTCGAGCACGCCGTCGACGCGCGTGAGCAGTCGCACATCGAGCGCATCGCGCTCGGCGACCGCGGGCTCGCCGGTCAGGTTCGCGCTGGTGGAGACGAGTGCGCCACCGAACGCCGCGCATAGCGCCACGACATCGGCGTGTGCGCTGACGCGTACCGCGACGCTGGCATGCACGCCGGTGATCCAGGCAGGCACGTCCGCGCGTGCGGGCATCACCCAGGTATTCGGGCCGGGCCAGCTATCGGTCACACGCTGGCGGGTGGCGTCGGGCAGGCGCGTCCAGTCGACGATCGCGTCGAGTTGCGCGCGCGCGCCAGCGATCAGGATCACGCCCTTGTCGACCGGGCGCTGCTTGATGTCGAGCAGACGTTCCACCGCGTCGCGATCGAACGGATCGCAGCCCAGGCCCCACACGCCTTCGGTGGGGTAGGCGATCACGCCGCCGCGCGCGAGCAGCGCGGCGGCGGCGGGGATGTCGAGCACCGGCGCGGGCATGCGCGGCGCCTCAGAACGGCGCGTCGTCCGTGACCGGCGTGTCGCTGCCGGCCTTGACCACGCGCTTCTTGCCCGGCGTGACCTTGGACGCGGTCAGCAGGGGCTTCGCCGGCTCGATCGCAGGCGCGACCGGCCTGGCGGTCTTCTTGGTCGCCTTTTTCGCGGTCTTCTTGGCGGCCTTCTTCGCAGGTGCCTTCTTGGTCGCGGCCTTCTTGACGGCCGGTTCCTTCTTCACGGCGACTTTCTTCGCTGCGACCTTCTTCGCCGGTGCCTTCTTGCCGAAGCCCTTGCGCACCGGCTTGCCGGTTTCCTCGAGCAGCTTCGTCACTTCATCGAAGGTCAGCGACGCCGGCTCGCGATCCTTGGGGATCTTGCCGTTGAGCTTGCCGTCGCTGATGTACGGGCCGAAGCGGCCGTTGAGCACCTGGATATCGCTGTCCGGGAACTCCTTGATGATGCGGTTGCGCGCGATTTCTTCCTTCTCTTCGATCAGGAACACCGCGCGGGCGAGGTCGACCTTGTACGGATCGTCTTCCTTCTTCAGCGAGGCGTAGACGCTGCCGCGCTTGGCGAACGCGCCGAACCGGCCGATGCCGACGCTGACATCCTCGTCCTTGTCCTGGCCGAGGATGCGCGGCAGCAGGAACAGCTCCAGCGCGTCCTCGAGCGAGATCGTGTGCATGCTCTGGCCCGGACGCAGCGATGCGAACTTGGGCTTGTCCTCGGCGTCCTCGGCGGTGCTGCCGATCGCGGCATACGGCCCGAAGCGCCCCAGTCGCACGCTGACCGGCTTGCCGGTCTTGGGATCGGTGCCCAGCTCGCGCGCGCCGGTGGCCTCGTTGCGGTCGACCGATTCGGACTTCTCGTCGACGAGCTCCTTGAACGGGGCCCAGAACTTCTCCATCAACGGGATCCAGTCCTCCTCGCCGCGGCTCACCGCATCGAGATCGTCCTCGAGCTTGGCGGTGAAGTCGTAGTCGACGTAGCGGGTGAAGTGGCTGGACAGAAACTTCGACACCGCCCGGCCGACGTCGCTCGGACGGAAGCTGCGGCCTTCCATCTCGACGTACTTGCGGAACTGCAGCGTCTGGATGATCGAGGCATAGGTCGACGGCCGGCCGATGCCGTATTCCTCGAGCGCCTTCACCAGCGCCGCTTCGGTGAAGCGCGGTGGCGGCTGGGTGAAGTGCTGCTCGGCGATGATGCGGTCGAGCGGCACGCGGTCGCCGGTTTTCATCAGCGGCAGTTTGCGGCCTTCGTCCTCGTCTTCCTTGCCCTTGGTGTCCTTGCCTTCCTCGTAGACCGCGAGGAAGCCGGCGACGACGACGGTGGTGCCGCTAGCGCGGAAGCTGTGTTCGCTGCCCGCGGCCAGATCCACCGACACGGTATTGAGCGTCGCCGGGATCATCTGCGAGGCCACGGCGCGCTTCCAGATCAGTTCGTAGAGGCGGCGCTCGTCGTCGCTGAGGAAACGCGCGACCTGCGCCGGCGTGTGCAGCGCGGACGTCGGGCGCACGGCCTCATGCGCTTCCTGCGCGTTCTTGGATTTGGTCTGGTAGGTGTTGGGCTGGTCGGGCAGCGAACTGGTGCCGTAGTCGCGCGCGATGACGTCGCGGATCTCACTGATGGCGTCCTGCGACAGGCTGACCGAGTCGGTACGCATGTAGGTGATCAGGCCGACCGTGCCTTCGTCGCCGAGCGCGATGCCCTCGTAGAGCTTCTGCGCGACCTGCATGGTCTTGCGCGTGGTGAAGCCAAGCTTGCGCGCGCCTTCCTGCTGCAGCGTCGAGGTGGTGAACGGCGCCGCCGGACGGCGCTTGCGTTCCTTCGCGCCCACGTCGGTGACGTGCAGCGCGCCCTGGGCGGCGGCCTGGATGCGCGCCCGCGCCGATTCGGCGGTGTCGCCGTCGGTGACGGTGAACTGTTCGAACTTCTGCCCGTCGAGCTTGGTCAGGCGCGCGGTGAACGGCTGCACCTGGTGCGCGCACGCGGCGTCGATCGACCAGTACTCGCGGGCGTTGAAGGCTTCGATCTCTTCTTCGCGCTCGACGATCATGCGCAGCGCCGGCGACTGCACGCGGCCGGCCGACAGCCCGCGCTGCACCTTGCGCCACAAAACCGGCGAGAGGTTGAAGCCCACGAGATAGTCGAGCGCGCGGCGCGCCTGCTGGGCATCGACGAGATCCGACGCGATCGCACGCGGCCTGAGCATCGCTTCCTTGATCGCCCGCGGGGTGATCTCGGTGAACACCACGCGCTGCAGGGTCTTGTTCTCGAGCAGGCCGCGCTCTTTCAGGATTTCCGCGATGTGCCAGCTGATCGCCTCGCCCTCGCGGTCCGGGTCGGTCGCCAGGTAGATGTCGTTGGCGCTCTTGGCGGCCTTGGCGATCGCCTCGACGTGCTTCTCGTTCTTCTCGATCAGGTCGTAGCGCATCGCGAAGTTCTGCGTCGGGTCGACCGCGCCTTCTTTTGGGATCAGGTCGCGCACGTGACCGTAGGAGGCGAGGACGTGGAAATCCTTGCCGAGGTATTTGTTGATCGTCTTGGCCTTGGCGGGCGATTCGACGATGAGGAGGTGCTTGGCCATGGCGGCGTGGTCCGGGGCACGCCCGCAGGCGGCCCAACAAAAAAGGTGAAGATGACGACGCCCGGGGACGGACCCCGGGCGTCGGTTGCTTTTATAGTGGAATCACGCACGGGGTGGCCTGTCAAGCGCGGCCGTGGCTGCCGGTCAGGAAAAGGCCGCGATTCCGAGCAGCGCGAGGAGCGCCAGCAGCCCCAGTCCGGCCAGGATGCCGACGAGCACGAGGACCACCACGGTGACCGTGCCCAGCTCCCGGCGCTGCAGTTCCGGCCGGTCGGTGAAGGCCCAGCGGTCGACGACCAGGGTGTCACAGACCATGTCGTGCAGCGCCTGCTTGCGCTGGGTGAACCCGGCCATCAGGAAGCCGATCATCAGGATCAGGCTGCTGAGGATGGTGGCGAAGTAGCGGCCGATGCCGCGCAGGAAGGAGATCCGCGCGCCATCGAGGCGGATCACCTTGATGCCCACGGCCATCTTCCCGGGCGTCGCCATCGCGTACGCGGCGTGGAACCAGGCGAAGTAGAGCGCCGAGAGGGCCAGCGACACCGTATTGACGACGATCTGCTCCAGCCAGAGACCGCGCCCGAAGCCGCCGACGCCCAGCAGCTCGTAGACCAGGCTGCCGACGACCGCGCTGGCGATGCCGACGATCACGGCATCGATGGCATAGGCCGCCAGGCGCTTGCGGAACCCGGCCAGCACCACGTCCCCCCCGTGGACGATGCTGTCGGGCTGGGCCACGTTGGCCGTCGGCGGCGCGTAGGGCGAGCCTGCGTCGCCGGTTCCGCCCGCGCCGGTGGCGGTGAGCGGGCGCCAGCTCGTCTCCGCCTCGTCGCCCGCAGCCGCCGTCTCGGCCGGCGCCACCGGCTCCAGCGCCCACGCCTCGATGCCGGCGACAGGCGCACGGCCCAGCTCGGCGGCCAGTTCACCGAACGGCTGCCAGTCGGCCAGACCGTCGCGCCAGACCAGGGTGTTGTCGCCGACGATGCCGTCCTGGCGGAGCTGCAGCAGCGCGTCCCGTGTGACGGGTCCGTGGCGCGTGTTGCGTGTGTCGGCGTAATACCAGTCGGTCATCGGTGGACGTCCTTGTCGTGTGGTGGATGGGAAAGCAGGGCCGCCTGCCGCGGCACGTCGCGGCTCAGAACGCGGCGGCAATGCCGGCGAGGACGACGAAGCCCACGCCGAGCAGAAGCAGCAGCGCCCAGATCACCAGGATCACCGTCGCCACGGTGCCGAGCGCGCGCTGCTGGCGTTCGGGGTGCTCGGTGTAAGCCCACTGGTCGACGACGTAGGTGCTTGCCACCATGTCGTGCAGGCCCTGCTTGCGCTGGGTGAACAGCGTGACGAGATAGCCGATGTAGAGGGTCAGGTAATTGAGCAGGTGCGATGCCCAGCGGCCGAGCGCGCGGGCGCGTGTGATGCGGGCCCCGTCCAGGCCGGCCACCTTGATGCCGACTGCCATCTTGCCCAGCGTCGCCTGGCGCGCGGACGACTCCATGGTCACGTAATAGAGTCCGCTGATCAGCGGCCAGGACAGGTACACCGCCCCCAGTAGCGCGACGGTGCCGACGCCGAAATCCGGAGTGCCGCTGCCCATCCGGCCCAACGCATCGCCGAGTCCGAACAGCAGGACCGCCGCGATGACGATGGCGTAGTAGACGGCGGTGAGCAGGAGCGAGTCGATCAGGAGAGCCGCGGCGCGCTTGAGGAAGCCGGCGTCGACGACCTCACCGCCATGGACGACCGTCGCCGCGCGCACCACCGGCGCGACCGGCGGCGTATAGGGCGATGCGGCATCGGATACGGCCGCAGACGACGGCGCGTCACGACCGTCATCGCGCGGGTGCCAGGCGCTGTCGACGGCATCGGGCGCGTGGGGCGCCAGCGGTTCCACGGCCGCCTGTTCCGCCGCGATCGCAGGCGCTGCGGGCGTATCGTCCATGGCCGGACCGGCGACGCCCAGTTCGTGCGCCAGCGCGCGCAGCGGCGTCCAGGCCTCCAGCCCGTCTCGCCACAGCAGTGTGTCGTCACCCAGCGTGCCCTGCTGGCGCAGCTGCAGAAGCGCAGGCGTCGTGATGGGCCCCTGGCGGGTGTTGGTGGAGTCGGCGTAGTACCACTCGGTCATCGGGAAAACGTCCTGTGTTGATCGTCGCGCCCTGCCGGTTCGGCCGTACCGGCAGGACAGGTTTCAGTGCCGGCAGACCGTCGGCAGATAGCGCTCGGCGACCGTGCCGCCGCAGGTCCACCGGCCGGACGCCGGGTCCAGCCACCAGCTGAGCCTCTTGCCATCGATCGCCCCCTGCTCGAACCCTTGCAGGTTGACCAGGATCTCGCAACGGACGCCCGGATCGAGGTGCCGTGCGTCCACGTCCAGCGTGCCCCGCGTCGTCAGCACGCTTTCGACGCGTGGATGCGCGAGCAGTCGGGATCGCGCAGCGTCGATATCCGCATCGGAGAGTGCGGTGCGGTCGGCGCCTGGCACGCGACTGGACGTGGTGATCGGACAAGGGCTGCCCTGGGTCTGCGATGCCTGTACCGCCAGCTGCAACGCCGCTGCATGGGCGACTACCTCGGCGAGGCCCGATCGCGCGCGGTAGTCGTTGTAGGCTGGAAACGCGATCGCTGCGAGGATCCCCAGCACGGGCACGGCCAGTCCCGCGACCACCAGCAGCACGATCCAGATCCAGTGCAGTCCGCGACGTGGCGGCACGGTCCGGGGCAGGGGCGGCGGCATCACCGGCAAGCCCAGCGCGGGCGCCACGGACGTCAGGGGCGCCCAGTCGGCCATGCCTTCGCGCCAGACTGGCGTCGATGCGTGGATACGGCCCGCCTGGAACAGGCGCACCAGATCGTCGGCCCGCATCGGGCCGTTGCGCCCGCCGTCGGGCGTCGCGTGGAACCAGGTGTCCGCCATCGAAAATCCCGCGGGCCGGACGTCCGGCCACTCCCCGCGTTCATCCTACAGCGCGGACGGGAACGGCCCAAGGCGCCTGTCGGTCGTCTTTCGGATCGATGCGTCAGTGCACCGGTTCGGGCTCGTCGGCGAACATCTGCGTTTCCATCCATGCATAGGCCGCTTCGCTGCCGGGCTGGTTGAACAGCACCATCAGCACGACCCATTTCAGATCGTCGAGATCCAGCTCGTCCTGGTCGAGCGCCATCGCCCGGTCGAGGACCAGTTCGCGCTGGTCGGCGTCGAGCACGCCGTGCTGTTCGAGGAACAGCAGGAAACCGCGGCAGTCGACATCGAGCCGGTCGAGCTCGGGGCCGGAGAACACGCGGGTGGGACCGTTGGCGCGGACCACCGGCACGGCCGGGCGCTGATCGGCCAGGGCATCGAGCCAATCGAAGGCTTTGCTGACTTCCGCTGGACTGAAGCCGGCCTGGAGCAGGCCGCTCTGGAGGGAATCGCGATCACGGACGAGGTCCGCATCCTCGGTGAAATAGTGTTCGAACAGGTACAGCAGTACATCCAGGATGCTTTCTTTCATTTCCCCTCGGCCTGCGCCCTTGGGCGCGTCGTTTCAGGACTTTCGGGAATACCGACCGTGCAGCAGAGCCACACGTCCATCCAGCTCCATGGACAGCAGCATGGCCGACGCCCGGGCGACCGTCAATCCACTGCGCGCGACCAGTTCATCCATACCGGTTGGGTCGTGCCCGAGGGCTTTCCACAACCGGTGGTAGTCAGGGTCGAGGCTGTCGGGATCGGACGGGACGCCTGCGCCAGCCGTGTTCAGTATCGTCTCGCCGCTCTGGATGGGGGCGTCGAGCCGCTCGCGCAAGGCATCGGCGAGTTCCCCGGCGATCGCCGACAGGGCGCCGGTCACCTCTTCGGGCGCTTCGACCAGGGTCGCGCCGTCTCGAAGCAGCCGATGGCAGCCGCGTGCCATCGGGTTGTGGATCGAGCCCGGGATCGCGAAGACCTCGCGGCCCGCGTCCGCGGCCAGGCGCGCGGTGATCAGCGCGCCCGAGCGCTGCGCGGCCTCGACCACCAGAGTGCCGAGCGCAAGACCGGCGACGATCCGGTTGCGGCTGGGAAACTGCTCGCGCCGCGCCGGCGTGCCTGGCGGGTATTCGCTGACGACGGTGCCCGCTTCGACGATACGTGCGTGCAGGCGCAGGTTCGAGCGCGGATAGGGGGTGTCGATGCCGCTGCCGAGTACGGCGACGGTATCGCCGCCGGCGTCGAGCGCCGCGGTGTGCGCGGACGCGTCGATGCCGCTGGCCAGCCCGCTGACGACGGACAGACCGGCGGCGGCGAAGCGGGCCGCGAACAGCGCCGCGTTGTCGCGCCCGCCCGCAGTGGGCGCGCGGCTGCCGACCACAGCCACGCCGGCGCGCCACAGCCGCCAGGGGTCGCCTTCGACGAACAGGGCCAGCGGCGGCGCCTGCATGCGCTTGAGCAGCACGGGGTAGTCGGGATCGTGCCAGCCGATCACATGGCGGGCGGGGGCGGCTGCGCGCCAGCGTCGCCAGTCGTCGACCGCATCTTCCGGCCCGGCCAGGGCCGCGCGCTGCGCGGCATCGAGACCCGCGTCGCGCCAGGCCGAAGCGCCGCCTGCCAGTGCTGCGGCAGGGCCTTGGGCATGTTCGAGCAGGCGGCGGCGCGGGGCCGCGGCACCGCCGGCGTGAATCAGGCGCAGCAGCGCGTGGAGATCGGCTTCGTGGTCCATGCAGGCAGCCTAGGCCGCACATGAAAACGGCACCCGAAGGTGCCGTCGTCTGATGCCGTCGGGAAAGCCCGCGCAGCGCGGGTCGCCCCTTACTGTTCGGCGTCGGGGTGCTTGAGCGTGTAGCCGACACCGGCCGGCTTCTCGCCTTCCATCACCAGCGCGTAGCTGACGAAGTCGAAGGTCAGGAAGACCATCGCGTGCGCCGCATACTCGTCGGGCAGGCGGTCACGGCGCGTGCCCGCGTTCGGCGACTCGGTGATGCGCGAGGTGTTGGGGTGGTTCACCCGGTCGACGACGTGCGAGCCCGTGCGCCAGACCGAGAACACGGTGCCGTTGTCGACGCCGTTCTGGTGACCGGCCGAAATCGCGATGACATCGCGCGGACCGCCGGTGACCAGCATGTCGGCGACACCGATGACGCGGGCGTCGGACGACAGGGCATCGGCGCTCGGCGGATGCGGGAAGAACTGCAGGTCGTACGGCTGCGGATTCACCGGCACGATGCGGTCGCCAGCGCGGGCCTCGTAGCCGTTGTTGTCCAGCGCCAGCGCGGTGGTGTCGCTTTCCGCGGTCGGGCCGTGCACGACCGTGCCGACGCCCATCTGCACCATCTCGTAGCCGAGGAACGCGTCCTGCTGGCGCGACTCCGGCTGGGTCTGCGACCACAGGTTGCTTTCGCCCGGGATGCGCGCGCCGCGGAAGTCGAGGTCACGCGAACGACGTGCGCCGTAGAACTCGGTGGCCGGGCGCAGCACGGCGTAGCGTTCGCCCGGACGTGCAGCGTCCAGCCCCTTGATGTAGACGTTGCGGTCGACGCTGCCGCGCAGGCGCCCGTCTTCGTAACCGAGCACGTAGGGCAGGGTCTCGAAGTCGAACACGATGCGACGGTTCTTGAGGAACGGCTCGACATCCGACAGCGGGATCGCGCCGATCGGCGCGGCGTCGACCGGGCGCGGGCCCGGACGCATCGTCACGCGGTTGAGATACGCCAGGCTGATCACGTCGCCCGGATAGATCAGGTGCGGATTCGCGATCTGCGGATTGGCCTGCCAGATTTCCGGCCACAGCCATGGCTTGTCGAGGAACCGGCCGGCGATACCCCAGAGGGTGTCGCCGCGGACCACGACATAGGTCTCTGGATGATCGCCGCGCATCTGCTGGGCAGCTGCGAACGTGGTGACAGTCAGCAACGCGACGGCGCAGCCCGTGCGGAACGACCTTGAAAGGCGTTGAAGCTTGCCGGCCATCTACCTGCTCCCCTTGGATTTTTCCCCTTGCAGCGGCGCAATATAGCCTGAAAGGTCTGCGCGGACGCAAGTGTGCGGCACGTTACAATGCTCGTTTCGTCCCCGCGGCTGTGACCGCCTTCGCTCTTCGACCCCATGGCCCTGCTCGAGATCCTCGAATACCCCCATTCCCGCCTGCGCAAACTGGCCGAGCCGGTCGCGGCCGACCGGTTCGCCGATCCGGCGTTCCAGCGCCTGCTCGACGACATGTTCCAGACCATGTACGAGGCGCCCGGCATCGGCCTGGCCGCGACGCAGATCGACACCCACGAGCGCTTCATGGTCATCGACGTGACCGAAGGCCGCGAGCAGCCGCTGGTGTTCGTGAACCCGGAGATCCGTGACCGCTCGGCGGACCTGCGTGTCCATACCGAGGGCTGCCTGTCGATCCCGGGGATCTTTGCCGACGTGACCCGCGCCGACGGGATCACCGTGACCGCGCTCGATCGTCACGGCAAGCCGTTCGAACTCAGTGTCGATGGCCTGCTGGCGACCTGCGTGCTGCACGAGATCGACCATCTCGACGGCAAGCTGTTCATCGATTATCTGTCGCCGCTCAAGCGCGACCGCGCGCTGAAGAAGCTCGAGAAGCTGCGCAAGGACGAGCGCGACTGAGCCGTCCGCCGCGCGCGGCGCCGATGGATCCGACCTGCGCGCGCGGCGTCATCGCGCGCCGTCCCCGCGCTACGCGGCCTGCCCAGGCAGGACGCCTTCCAGGACACAACGCCCCATGAAAATCGTCTTCGCCGGCACGCCGGATTTCGCCGTGCCCTCGCTGCTCGCGGCCGATGCGCGCCATGAAGTGGTCGCCGTCTACACCCAGCCTGATCGTCCCGCCGGCCGCGGCCGTGCGCTGACCGCCTCGCCGGTCAAGCAGATGGCGGTCGAGCGCGGCCTGGCCGTGCACCAGCCCGAGCGCCTGAAGGGCGCCGAAGTGCTCGACACGCTGCGCGCGCTCGAACCCGATCTGATGATCGTCGTCGCCTACGGACTGCTGCTGCCGCAGGCCGTGCTCGACATCCCCAAATACGGTTGCTGGAACGTGCACGCCTCGCTGCTGCCGCGCTGGCGCGGCGCGGCGCCGATCCAGCGCGCGATCCAGGCCGGCGACACCGAGACCGGTGTGTGCCTGATGCAGATGGAGAAGGGTCTCGACACCGGGCCCGTGCTGCTGCGCCAGTCCACGCCGATCGCGCCCGAGGACACCGGCGGCAGCCTGCATGACCGCCTGGCCCAGCTGGGCGCCCAGGTACTGGGCGACGGCCTCGGCCTGTTGCGCGCGGGCATGCGCCTGGGGCAGGCCGTGCAGCCGGAGACCGGCGTCACCTATGCGCACAAGCTCGACAAGGCCGAGGCGCGCCTGGACTGGTCGCGTCCGGCACGTGAACTCGCCGACACGGTACGTGCGTTCAACCCCTGGCCGGTGGCGGAGGCGGATGTCGCCGGCGAACGCCTGCGCATCCATGGCGCGAGTCTCGCGCCGCTGGTGCACGGCCAGTCACCGGGCAGCGTGCTGGCCGCGGGCCGCGAGGGCATCGTGATCGCCTGCGGTGAAGGTGCGCTGCGCCTGCAGCGCGTGCAGCGTGCCGGCGGCCGCGTGATCGATGTCGCCGACTACCTCAACGCGCGCAGCGACCTGCGCCGCTCGGGCGTCTGACGTGGACCACGGCGCACAGGCGCGACTGGTCGCGGCGCGCGTCATCGATGCGGTGCTGCATCACGGGCGCTCGCTGAAGGCCGAGCTCGCGACGGCCCTGGCCGGCATCGAGGACGTGCGCGACCGCGCCCTGGTCGAGGCGATGGCGTTCGCGGCGATCCGTCACCACGGCCGCTATGCCGCCGCGCTGTCGCGCTGGATGCCGCGCCCGCCCGGCGCGCGCGATGCGCCGTTGCGCGCGCTGCTCTACGCCGGCTTCGCCCAGCTCGATCCGATGGGCCTGCCTGCGCACGCCGCGCTCAACGCCACCGTCGACGCGGCGCGTCTGCTCGGCCGTGCGCACCAGGCCAATCTGGTCAACGCGCTTTTGCGGCGCGCGCAGAAGGACGGGCTGCCGCCCGCGGCGGGCGATGCCGCCTGGCCGGCGTGGCTGCTCGCCGAAGTGCGTGCCGACTGGCCCCGCGATGCCGACGCCATCCTCACCGCCAGCGCCGCCGCGGCGCCGCAGTGGCTGCGGGTCAACGCGCGGCGCGGCACACGCGATGCCTATTACACGCGACTGGTCCAGGCCGGCCTGCAGGCCGAGGTGCCGGACGCCATGCCCGAGGCCTTGCGCCTCGCCGCACCGGTGCCGGTGGATGCGCTGCCGGGCTTCGCCGACGGTGACGTGTCGATCCAGGACGGCGCCGCGCAACGCGTGGCCGACGCCCTGCGGCCCGCGTCCGGCGCGCGCGTGCTCGACGCCTGCGCCGCGCCGGGTGGCAAGAGCGCGCATCTGCTGGAACGCGATCCCGCGCTGCGCCTGCTGGCGATCGACATCGCCGCGCCGCGTGTCGCGCGCATCGAGCAGACCTTCGCGCGACTGGGCATCGGCGCACAGGCCCGGGTGCGCACCGCCGACGCGCTCGACCTCGGGCGCTGGTGGGACGGCGCGCCGTTCGATGCCGTGCTGCTGGACGCGCCGTGCTCGGCCACCGGGATCGTGCGCCGCCAGCCCGACGTGCTGCTGCACCGTCGGCCGAGGGATCTCGATGCGCTGGTCGCACTGCAGGCGCAGTTGCTCGATGCGCTGGCGACGGTGCTCGCACCCGGCGGCGTGCTGCTGTATGCCACGTGTTCGATCCTGCGGCGGGAGAACGCCGCGCAGGTGGAGGCCTTCCTCGCGCGCCATCCGGACTTCACGCTCGCGCCGCTCGATCGGCGCTTCGGGCACGACACCGGTGCCGGCCACCAGCGGCTGCCGGGTGAGGGCGGAATGGACGGCTTCTTCTACGCCCGGCTGGTGCGGAGCGCCTGAGGCCCAGCCGCTTTTCCCGTTGCAACGCAGGGTTGGTTAGAATCCAGTGCATGGACAAGCCTGCCGCCAGCGTTGTTTTCAGTACCTACAATCAACCGGACTGGCTGGAGAAAGTCCTGCTCGGCTTCACCGCACAGAATCGGCGGGATTTCGAGGTGGTGATTGCCGACGACGGCTCGAACGCGGAAACCCGCGAGCGTATCGAAGCGATGCGGCCGGGCTTGCCGTTCCCGTTGCAGCATGTCTGGCACCCGGACGACGGGTTTCAGAAATGCCGGATACTCAACAAGGCGATATCGGCGAGCCGTAGTGATTACTTAGTTTTCACGGACGGAGATTGTATTCCCCGAAATGACTTTGTCGCTGCGCATTTGGGCTTGCGCGAGCCGGGCAGGTTCCTCTCCGGCGGCTATTTTAAGTTACCAATGGCAATCAGTCGCGAAATCAATGCCGAGGATATTTCCACCAATCGGGCCTTCAGCCTCGAGTGGCTGCGTACCCGGGGTCTGCCGTTTAGGGCACGCGATGTGAAGCTTGTGGCCCGCGGGAAGGCAGCCTTCCTGCTGGATATGGTAGTGACCACCCGCGCGAGCTGGAATGGACACAACGCCTCATGCTGGAAGTCTGACCTGATTAGCGTCAACGGATTCGATGAGCGGATGGGCTATGGCGGCGAGGATCGTGAGCTCGGTGAACGTTTGACGAATGCCGGTTTGCGTGGAAAGCGGATTAGGCATCGCGCGATCCTCTTGCACCTAGACCACCCCCGCAGCTATGTCCGGGAGGAAATCGTGGCGGCCAATAACGCGGTCCGCGCTGCGACAAAAACTCGGCACTCAACTTGGACCGAGTACGGGCTGATTAAAGGCCCTGGCGGCTAGATTTCCCACGCCGTACATGTGGGTTTTCGGATTAGGTTCAGTGCCGCTTGGCATTCAGCGTGTTAAGGGTCCGATATTTTTCCAGGATGTACACGGAGTTTTCGCGGTGATATGACCAACCGATGCGCCCGTCTATCCAGGCGCCGCGTAGCAGGTACTGCTTGAGCAGATAGGCGGTTGCGTGAACGAGGCCGTCCCATCGGAAAGCACGTTTGCCCGCTGCATGTCGCTGATGGGCCCATAGCGAGGCATACCGCGACAGTTTCTCGACTTGTTCCGCGTGGGAGCGCGCGGTGTCGTGCTCGATCCCGGCGTCAAGTCGGCGTACGGTCTTGTTGGCGAGATCCGGACGTTCGTGCACAAGCTCAGGCAAGAAACGCCACCCTGGACGCACCAGCCTTGCTACCGATTCGCCACCGCGGAGGCGGCGGCCAAGGAACCAATTGCGCCGGGTCAACACCCAGGCATCCGCAGTTTCGACGCGGCCATCGGAAAAAAGCGCGCGTATCGCAGTATCCGCGCCGTCCGCGAGCCATTCATCGGCGTCGAGCATCAGCAGCCATGGCTGCGTCGCGAGCGAAATCGCATGATTCTTTTGCGCGGCGTAGCCGAGCCAAGTCTGGTGCAAGACGCGCGCGCCGAAGTGCGTGCCGACTGGCCCCGCGATGCCGACGCCATCCTCACCGCCAGCGCCGCCGCGGCGCCGCAGTGGCTGCGGGTCAACGCGCGGCGCGGCACACGCGATGCCTATTACACGCGACTGGTCCAGGCCGGCCTGCAGGCCGAGGTGCCGGACGCCATGCCCGAGGCCTTGCGCCTCGCCGCACCGGTGCCGGTGGATGCGCTGCCGGGCTTCGCCGACGGTGACGTGTCGATCCAGGACGGCGCCGCGCAACGCGTGGCCGACGCCCTGCGGCCCGCGTCCGGCGCGCGCGTGCTCGACGCCTGCGCCGCGCCGGGTGGCAAGAGCGCGCATCTGCTGGAACGCGATCCCGCGCTGCGCCTGCTGGCGATCGACATCGCCGCGCCGCGTGTCGCGCGCATCGAGCAGACCTTCGCGCGACTGGGCATCGGCGCACAGGCCCGGGTGCGCACCGCCGACGCGCTCGACCTCGGGCGCTGGTGGGACGGCGCGCCGTTCGATGCCGTGCTGCTGGACGCGCCGTGCTCGGCCACCGGCATCGTGCGCCGCCAGCCGGACGTGCTGCTGCATCGTCGCCCTGGCGATCTCGACGCACTCGCCGCGCTGCAGGCGCAGTTGCTCGATGCGTTGGCCCAGGTCGTCGCACCGGGCGGCGCGCTGGTGTACGCCACGTGTTCGATCCTGCGACGCGAGAACGCAGGGCAGGTGAACGCCTTCCTCGCCCGCCATGCGGACTTCACGCTCGCGCCGCTCGACGACCGCTTCGGACGCGACACCGGCGCCGGCCATCAACGCCTGCCCGGCGAGGACGGGATGGACGGCTTCTTCTACGCCCGGCTGGTGCGCGCCCGATAGAGGCCGGCTGCGCGTGCCCGGTTAGAATCGCGACCATGTCGACGCCTGCCGCCAGCCTGATCATCAGCGCCTACAACAACGCAGACTGGCTGCAACGCTGCCTGTGGGGGTATGCGCATCAGGACCGCACGGATTTCGAAGTTATCGTCACCGACGACGGCTCCGGGCCGGCGGTCGCCGCGCTGGTCGAGCGCATGGCCGGCGAACTGCCGTTTCCGCTGCGCCATGTCTGGCACGAGGATGCGGGCTTCCGCAAATGCACCATCCTCAATCGCGGCATCGAGCAGGCGCGCAGTGATTATCTGATCGTCTCCGACGGCGACTGCGTGCCGCGCGCGGACTTCGTGAGCCAGCACCTGCGCCTGCGCGCGCCGCGGCGGTATCTCGGCGGTGGCTACTGCAAGCTGCCGATGGACGTCAGCCTGAAAATCGACAAGGACGTCATCGCGCGTGGTCTGCACACCGAGCTCGACTGGCTCAAGGCCCAGGGCCTGCCGCGCAAGAAGCGCTCATTGAAACTCTGGGCGCGCCCGGGCTGGCGCGAGCGTCTGCTCAATGCGACCACGCCCATACCGCCGCGCTGGGCCGGCAACAATGCGTCGGGCTGGAAAGCGGATTTGGTGCGCGTCAACGGTTTCGACGAGCGCATGACCTACGGCGGCGAGGATCTCGAACTCGGCGAGCGGCTCGCGAATGCCGGCGTGACCGGCAAGCAGATCCGCTTCTCCGCGGTGTGCATCCATCTCGACCACGCGCGTGGCTACGTGAAGCCGGAAATGAAGGCGGCGAACCAGGCGATCCGCGATGCGGTGAAGGCCGGACGGCTGACCTGGACCGAATTCGGACTGGTGCACGGGCCGAAGGCCTGAGGGCGAGCCAGGGGCGGCGTGCGTGTGCGCATGATGGTTGCGTCGGAGCGGCCGTTCGCGCGCGAGCGCGCTCCTACGATGTGTGTGCGTGCAGATCGCGCAGGTCCTTCCGCGCGGCGTTTGCATCGTCGGCGAGTACGGCGGGCGAGGCCGTTGATCCACAGGGCGGGTACTGGTAATGGCGCTGATCGATCGAACCCGCTGTAGGAGCGCGCTTGCGCGCGATCGGGCATTCCGCGAGCGCCGTTCGCGCGCGAGCGCGCTCCTACAGAATGATGCAAGCAGGCCGATCGCTCAGGACACCGCGCGCAGGCGCCGGTATTTTTCCAGCACGTAACCGGCCTGCGCCTTGTGGAAGCGCCAGCCCTGCGCGCCGTCGAGAAAGGCGCCGCGCAGCAGGTACTGCTTGAGCAGATAGGCGGCTGCGTGCAGCGGGCCGTCGAGTGCATTGGCGCGCTTGCCGGCGTCGTATCGCTGCTGCGCCCACAGCGCGGCGTACTTCGACAGCTTGGTGACGTGCTCGGCGTGGCTGCGCGAGGTGTCGTGTTCGAAATCGGCGTCGAGTTTCGCGACGGTCTTGCCTTCGAGATCCGGGCGTTCGTGCACCTGCGAAGGCAGGTAACGCCAGCCCGCGCGGACCAGCCTTTCCATCGGTTCGCCGCCGCGCAGTCGATGGCCGAGGAACCAGTTGCGACGGGTCAGCAGCCAGGCGTCGGCGGTCTCGACACGCCCGTTCGCGAACAGCGTGCGGATCGTCGCCTCGGTGCCCGGCGACAGCCATTCGTCCGCGTCGAGCAGCAGCAGCCAGCCGTGCGCGGCGAGCGTATTGGCAAAGGTTTTCTGCGCCGCGTAGCCCAGCCAGTCCTGGTGCACGACGCGCGCGCCGTGCGCGGTGGCGACGGAGACGGTGTCGTCGGTCGAGCCGGAATCCACGACGATCAGCTCGGCGCACAGGCCGCGCATCGAATCGAGGCAGCGGCCGATGCGGTCACCCTCGTTCTTGGTGATGACGACGCCGGAGATCGGCAACGGCGCGGCGGGTGCGGGAATCGACATGCGGCGATTGTCGCCGATCGCGCCGGCGGCGTCCGGGCGCGGCGAGGCGCGTTGGTATGATGCCGGCGCCGCATGCGCGGCGTCGCTCCGATGTCCATGACCGCTCCCATCCGCCCCACCGTCAGCGTGCTCGTTTCGAGCTACAACTACGCCGCGTTCGTCGTCGAGGCGATCGAGTCGGTGCTCGCGCAGACGGAAAACGCGCTGGAGATCATCATCGTCGACGACGGCTCGCGCGACGGCTCGCCCGAGCTGCTGCGTCGGCACTACGGCGCCCATCCCAAGGTCACGCTGATCGAGCAGGCCAACGGCGGGCAGCTGCAAGCGTGGATCACCGGTTTCTCACAGGCGCGTGGCGACATCGTCGCGCTGCTCGATTCCGACGACCGCTGGAATCCCGACTACCTGCAGCGCATCGTCGACGTCTACGCCGCGCGCCCCGAAGTCGATTTCGTCTACACGAACATGCAGCTGTTCGGCGATCTCGACGAACCGATGTTCAAGCCCGGTCCGGATCGCGACCTCGGCCTGTCGATCCTGCTCAACGCCTATTACCACCGCTTCCAGGGCGCGGCGACGTCGGCGGTGAGCCTGCGCAGCACCCTGATGGCACGACTGTTGACGTTGCCACCCGAGCGCGCCGCCGACTGGCTCTCGCGTCCCGACGACTGCATCGTCTACGGCGCCGACATCCTCGGCGCGCACAAGGTGTATCTGTCCGACACTCTGGTCGGCCACCGCGAACACGGCAGCAATGCGCTCAAATCCTTTGGGCCGTCGCCGCTGCGCGTGTACCGCCACGTGGTGGGCAGCGAGCGCATGCTCGAGTTCTACCGCCAGCAGGCCGGCATCACGCCGCGCTGGTTGCGCATGGCCAAGGCCGAATTCCGCACCAAGCCGGCGCCGACGTTCTGGGAATTGCGCGCCTACAGCTGGCTGCTGTTCCAGGCGCCGATGCCGCTGGCCAAGCGCATCGAGCACTGGGTCGGCATGCTGTCGCACTACCTCAAATCGCGCCGCTGACCGCGGCGTACTGATTCACCAGCGCAGCGGTCGCCTGGCGATCGCCTGCGCGAGTGTCGCGTGGATGCGCGCGGCATCCTCGAGCGGCAGGAAACGCAGCCGCAGCGGTACGGTCAGCGGATTGGCACCTGCGGTATCGAGCCACACCGAGGCCATGCCGAAGCGACGGTCCAGCGGCGACTGGCGCAGTTCGACGGCCTGCAGCTTGCCGAGTTCGGCGAAACGCCAGGTGCGCGACCACCAGCCCTCGCGCACCGCCACCAGTGCATCGTCGACTGCGTAGCCGGCGCGCGCGGCATGGCGGCGGGCGACGAACATCGACCACGGCAGCCACAGCAGGCCCAGCGCGCCCCACCACTGGAAGAACCAGGCCAGCGCGGCGCACAGGCCCACGGTCACGAACAGATCGCCGAGCATCAGGCGCTGCCAGGCGCGCGGATGCAGCGGCTGCCAGTGTTGCGGCGGCCACGACGGCAGCAGGGCGATGTCGCGCACGATCGCATCGCAGGTGCCCGGCGGCGCGATCGGCGCGAGGGCGTCGAGCCCGCGCTGCGCGTTCGCGTTGCCCTGGCCGTCGCCGGTGCGCGCGCTGGCGGTGTCGATCTCCAGCGTGCGCCGCGCGAACAGGCGATGCAGCACGCCTTCCTGCAGTGTCCACGCCTGGATGCGCCGACGCGGCACGCTGCTCCGCGAGCGACCCAGCAGGCCGCGCTCGACGGTCAGGCGTCGCCCCTGCCGCTGCAGACGGAACCCGTGGTAGCGCAGCAGCGACAGCAGCACCGAGAACGCGCGGATCAGCACCAGCGCCGTCGCGACGACGCCCATCAGCACCAAGCCCTTGGCCATCCACGTCGTTGCGAAGCCGCTGGCGTAGCCGAAGGCCTCGCGGCCGTACTCGACCAGCAATCGCCCCATCGCGCGCTCGGGCATGACCTGGAACGACAGCGCGGCCGCGCCGGCGACGACGATCAGCCCGCGGTTCGAGATCAGGCCGAGCTTGACCACTTCCCAGGTCGACAGCGCCAGCAGCGTGGTGCCTTCGGGCGCGGCGACCGGTGTGCCATCGGGCGTCGCAGTGACCACATCGGCACGGCCGCGATCGCGGATCAGCTGTTCGAGCGCCAGCGCCTCGGGCATCCGCAGCACACGCATCTGCGCTTCGGGCTTCGTGCCACCGGCCGATTCCAGCCGCACTTCGGCGACGCCCATCACGCGGTGCAGCAGCGTCTGGTGGATGGCGACGTTGTGGATGCGCGAATACGGAATCTGCCGGACGCTGCGCTCGAGCAGACCGCTGCGCACGATCAGCCGGTCGTCGTCGATGCGGTAGCGGAAGGTCAGGTACTGCCAGACCGACACGACGACCAGTGCGCCGACGCCGATCATCGGCAGCCACCACGGATACCCGTCGTCGCGGCGGCCGCCGGCGAACAGCAGCACCGCCAGTGGCACGATGAACTGCCGCAGGTTTTGCAGCAGCACGAACAGCCACGAGCCCGGATGCAGGCGGCGCTCGTGGTCTTCGGGCAGCAGCGCCTCGGGTGCGGCCGGCTCAGGCGTCGTCATGATCGTTGTCGCGGGCGGCGCGCGCGGCCAGGGTGTCGCGCAGACGCTCGGCTTCTTCGAAGTCCAGACCCGACAGCGACAGCGCGCTGTTGCGGGTGCCGGCGGTGTGCACGATCAGCGTCGCCAGTCCGAACGCGCGTTCCAGCGGGCCACGGCGCACGTCGAGATGCTGCACGCGATTGCCGGGCACGCGCGTGTCGCTGCGCCACAGGTGTCCGCGGCGCACGCCGAAGCCGTCGTCGTCGAGCCGCCAGCGCGTGCGCAGCCAGCGCCGGCGCGCGATCCAGACCGTCCACGCCGGAATCACCAGCAGCAGCGCGCCGGCGATCGCGAACGACAGCGGCTGGCGGTCGGCGGCGATCAGGCCGACGCCGAGCGCGATTGCGAGCGGAATCAAAGTGCCGATCAGGGTGGCGATCGTCGCCAGCGTGCGTGCACGCAGCGGCAGCGGCTGCCAGACATCGGTCTCGACCTGTGGCGCGGGCGCCACCGGCTCGTCGAAGGGCAGAGGCGGCGGTGTGGACACGTGGTCTTCGCTGGCGGTCATCGGCGCGTGCTCATCGTCGACGTTCGAGGTCGAGATAGGGATTGTCGTCACCCGAGCCGGACGGCCGGGCCTTGTAGCGTTTGTAGGTCCACTGGTACTGCGCCGGATCGCGTCGCGCGATGTGTTCGACGCCGGCGTTGAGCGCGGTGGTCGCCCGCACCAGATCGGTATCGGCGATCGCGGGATGCGCGGGTTCGACGCGCAGCGCGAACTCCGGCCCGTCGCCGATCCGCTCGCAGTACGCGAACAGCACGGTCGCGCCGGTGCGTTCGGCCAAGCGCGAGGCCAGCGTCATCGTCAGCGCGGGCATGCCGAAGAACGGCGCGAATTCGCCGTCGCCGGCCTTGGGCTGCTGGTCCGGCAGGATGCCGACCACGCCGCCGTCCTTGAGCGTCTTCCACAGCTGCCGCACGGCCGGGCCTTCGGCCCGCACCTGGCGCACCCGGTCCGGTACGCCGGCGCGCACGCGGCGCAGGAAGGCTTCGCCGACTGCCGAGTCCGGCGCGCGATAGAGGATCGAGATCGGCGTGCGTGCGGCCAGCCACTGGTTGAGCAGTTCCCAGTTGCCGTAGTGCGGCGCGCAGACGATCAGACCGCGACCATCGGCCAGCGCCGCGTCGAACAGTCCGACGCCGTGCTGCTCGCGCAGCATCCGCAGGTTGCGCGCATGCGGCCGCGTCCACAGGCGCAGCGTTTCCAGCGTCTGCAAAGCGGTCGTGCGCAGCACATTCTTCTGCAGCGCCGCGCGTTCGTCGTCGGTCAGTTCGGGATAGGCGAGTTCGAGATTGCGCAGCGCGACCCGGCTTTCGCGGCTGCCCGCGAGTCGTCCGAGCGCAGCGACCACGCTGGCGATGCCGCGCAGCACCGGCGCCGGCAATGCGCCGACGAGCGTGGCGAGCAGATAAAGGATGCGTGCGATCAGATCGGGCATGCCCGAAGTCTAGGCGGTGTCGCGCGGGTGGGGATAGGTGCCGGAAGTCGGCCGTGTCGCAGACGCTGGCGTCGTACGTCTACGGCCGGGCGAACGCTCGTGCATTGCGTCGGCCTTCGTGACTGTCGTTGCTTCGGCTGTGGCTTCGGCTTCGGCTTTGGCTTTGGCTTCCAGCTTTTGATCTGAATCGAGCCGTAGAGCGAGCCGAGCATCGCAGGGCGGCGGGGTCGAAGAGCAGCCCATGTCTGAGCGCAGCGAGTTTGGGCTGCGTGCCCCGTCGACCGAGAAGCGCAGGGGACCGCCGCGGCTGTATCGCGGCGGATCGCGTCCGGCGAAGACGGTTTTGCTTACTTTTGCCAAGACAAAAGTAAGCCGCGCGACAGCGCGGAAGCCCTGTCTTTGATCTTCGCTCTTGCTGTTGATTCGTTTCTCTCAAGCCGAAGAATCAAGTCGTAAAGCGACAAGCAAAGAGGCGCGAGCAAGTGCACGGCTTTCGCCCGCTGCGCGTGCGAGTCCCTTTTGGATGGACCCAAAAGGAACCAAAAGGTCCCTTCGCCGGACGCGAGCCGATGCGATGAAGCCGCATCGGTGCCCTGTGCTCCTCGCCTGACGCGGCACGCAGCCCAAACTCGCTGCGCTCAGACATGGGCTGCTCTTCGGCCACGCCAGGCTCCGGTGCTCGGCTCGCTCTACGGCTCGATTCGAATCAAAAGCTGAAAGCCAGAGCCAGAGCCAGAGCCAGAGCGAAAGCCAAAAAGCCAACGCGAAAGCCAAAGCCAAAGCCCGCAGACAGCACAAAGCAAAACGCCGCCCGAAGGCGGCGTTTTCACCCAACAACCAGCAATCAGTCGCGGTCGACGTCGATCGCGGTGCGCTCGCTGGCGAACGGGTTGAGGCGACGGATCTTCCACGGCTCGTTCGGCCAGTTGCCGGTCAGCGACGGGTGATCGGGCTCGTTCTGCTCGAGCACGCGACGGGCATCGGCGGCCAGGGTGTCGTTGCCGAGGTTGGCGTAGCTCGCTGCGAGCAGCGCGACCGCGTCGTTCTGGTACTCGCTCTGCGGGTAGGTCTCGAGCAGGTAGGTCGCGCGCTGCGCGGCGGCCACGTAGGCCTCGCGGCGCAGGTAGTACAGGCCGGTCTCGATCTCGTGGCGCGCAAAGGTATTGCGCAGCGTGGCCATCTGCGCGCGGGCGTCGGCGGCGTAGCGGCTGTTGGGGTAGCGGTCGGCCACGGTGTTGAAGTCCGCGTACGCCTGGTTGGGCGAGGCGAGATCGCGGCGGCTGCTGTCCAGGCTCCACACGCGCTGCAGGAACACCGTGTCGCGGTTGGAGTTCACCAGGCCGCGCAGGTAGTACATGTAGGGGATGTTGCGATGCGTGGGATAGGTGCGGATGAAGCGGTCGATGCCCGAGATCGCTTCCTCGTTGTTGCCCATCTTGTAGTGGGCGTACGCGGTCTCGACCAGCGCCTGCTCGGTATACGGGCCGTACGGGTACTGGGCGACCAGGCGGCGGAACGACGTGGCGCCGTTGCTCCAGTTGCCCTTGCGCATCGAGTCGTGGCCCTTCTGGTAGAGCTCGGCGACGGGCACGCCTTCGTTCTCGTCGTCCCTGGTGTCGCGGGAGCAGCCCGCGGCGACCATGACAACCAGCAACAGAAGCATCGAGGTGCGGGCCAGGGCGCGGATCGGCGAGGCGAGGCTTGGGGTCATGGGGGCAATTGGGCGTATGGGCACGAACCGCGGATAATAACAGTCCGGGTGGATCGCCCGGCTTTCCCCGCCTGAACCCGAGCCGTCCCGATGCAGCAAGACCCCAGCGACCACCCCGACCACCGCACCGCCACGGTGCCGGATGCCGCGGCAGGGCGCCGTTTCGACGCCGTGCTCGCCGAACTCTTCCCCCAGTTCTCCCGCTCCAAGCTCACCACCTGGATCAAATCCGGCGAAGTGCTGCTCAACGGTGAGGTGCCGCGCCCGCGCGACGCGGTGGTGGGCGGGGAGACCGTCAGCCTGAACGTCGTGCTGGACACCCAGACCACCGCCGAGCCCCAGGACATCCCGCTGTCGGTGCTGTTCGAGGACGACCAGGTGATCGTGGTCGACAAGCCGGCCGGGCTGGTCGTGCACCCGGGCGCCGGCAACTACGACGGCACGCTGGTCAATGCGCTGCTGTTCCGCGATGCCTCGCTGGCGACGCTGCCGCGCGCGGGCATCGTGCACCGGCTCGACAAGGACACCTCGGGCGTCATGGTGGTCGCGCGCACGCTCGAAGCGCATAACGCGCTGGTCGAGCAGCTGTCGGCGCGCGATGTGCATCGCCAGTACCTGGCCGTCGTGGTCGGTGCGCTGGTCTCGGGCGGCACCGCGGATGCACCGATCGACCGGCATCCGCGCGACCGCCTGCGCATGGGCGTGCGCGAGGACGGCCGTGAAGCCGTGACCCATTACCGTCTGCGCGAACGTTTCCGCGCGCACACCGCGCTCGAATGCCGGCTCGAGACCGGTCGCACGCATCAGATCCGCGTGCATATGGCGCATCTGCGGCATTCGATCCTCGGCGACCCGCTCTACGGCGGTTCGCTGAAGCTGCCCAAGGGCGCGTCCGACGAGATGATCGCGACGCTGCGCGGTTTCCGCCGCCAGGCGCTGCACGCCGAGACGCTGGAGTTCAAACATCCGGTCACCGGCGAAGCCGTGCGCTGCAGCGCGCCGCTGCCGGACGACATGCAGGTCCTGCTGAAAGTGTTGCGCGCGGACGCGATCCAGCACGCGGAGATGGGCCGCCGGTGAGTGCGCTGCTGTACGCCGACTGGCCCGCGCCGCGCGGCGTGCGCGCGCTGACGACGCTGCGCCGCGGCGCCGGCGTGTCGCAGGCCCCGTTCGACAGTTTCAATCTCGGCAACCACCGCAGCGCTGCCGGTGACGCGCCGGAGGCGGTCGCGCGCAATCGCGATGCGCTGGTCGTGATCGCTGGCCTGCCCTCGCCGCCGCACTGGTTGCAGCAGGTGCATGGCGTCGAGGTCGCGCGCTTCGTCGCGCCGGCAGGCGCTGCGCAGCAGGCGCTGGTGGAGGCCGACGCGTCGGTGACGTCGGAAGCGGGCGTGGTGCTCGCGATCCTCACTGCCGACTGCCTGCCGGTGGTGTTCGCCGCCGATGACGGCAGTGAGATCGGCGCGGCGCATGCGGGCTGGCGTGGACTCGCAGCGGGCGTGCTGGAAGCGACGGTCGCGGCGATGCGCACGTCGCCGGCGCAGCTGCGGGTCTGGCTCGGGCCGGGCGCGGGACCGGCGTCGTACGAAATCGGGGCCGAGGTGCGTGATGCGTTCGTCGCAGGCGATCCGGGCGCGGACGCCGCGTTCGTCGCGACGCGCGATGGTCACTGGCGCGTCGATCTGTACGCGCTCGCGCGTCGGCGTCTCGAAGCGGTGGGGATTCGCGGTGATGCGATCCACGGCGGTGATCGAGACACGATCGCCGAACCCGAAACGTTCTTTTCGCATCGTCGGGATCAGCGCACAGGGCGGATCGCGACGCTGGTGTGGATGGCATAAGCCCTCCCCCGCTTGCGGGGGAGGGTTGGGTGGGGGCGAACTTTCAGCGACGCGCTGACAACGATCTCAGCCAAACGTTGCTTGAAGTCCGTCGTCAAGCGCTCGGAGGGTTTGCCCCCATCCCAGCCTTCCACCCGTAAAGGGCGCAATGCCCCGCATACGGGGGAAGGGGCAGGTCATGCGCTCTGCGGCGGCGACGCCTCGATCAGAACGCGTACCGCACCCGCGTGTAGTAGTACGCGCCGCTGCTGCCGATCCCCGACAGCACGTCGTAGGGCAGGTTGCCGAAATAGAAGATGTCCTCGTTCGACAGGTCGGCGTATTCGTCGGTCAGGTTGAGGCCGCCGACGGCGAGCGTCCATTGCGCGCCGAGGCGCACTTCGGCTTCGGCATCGAACTGCCACTTGGCGCCGTAGACCTGCTCGGGCTCGAAGCCGCCGCCGAAGTTGAAGACGCGCTTGGTGCCGCCGTGGCGGGTCACGCGGGCGAGCAGGTTCCAGGTGTCGTCCCCCCAGCTGCCGGTAAACGCCGAGCGCGTGCGCGGCGCGGCGTCGGTCAGCGTGTTGCTTTCCTCGACGCCGAACAGCACCGCGTCCGGCACCACCGCCGACAGCGCGGCCGGTGTCGCGACGATGCGCTTGATCTCGGTGTCGGCGTAGCTCCAGGTGCCGGTCAACAGCAGCGAACCGCCGGCCAGCGGATGGCGCCAGTTGGCGACGGCCTCGGCGCCGCGCGTGCGCGTGTCGGCGGCGTTGGTGAAGAAGCTGACGCTCTGCACACCCGGCACGCCGAACTGCGCGTCGATGAAGTCGGTCAGCGCATCGCTGGTGATCGCTTCCGACAGCGCGACGCGGTCGTCGATGTCGATCTGGAACAGGTCCAGCGAGAAGTCGAAATTCTCACCGACGCGGCTGGTGAAGCCGAGGCTCGCGTTGATCGACTGTTCGGGCGTGAGATCGGTCGCGCCGAGCGCGCGGGCGATCGGGTTGTTGACCGACAGCAGACGGCTCTGGATCAGCTGGCCCGCGGCGTTGTAGCCGGTGCCGGTGGATTCGTAACCGATCTGGCCGAGCGACGGCGCGCGGAAATTCTTCGACAGCGCGCCGCGCAGCGCGAACGCAGGCACGAATTCGTAGCGCGCGGCGAGCTTGCCGGTCACTTCGCCGCCGAAGTCGCTGTAGTGCTCGTAGCGCACGGCGGCATCCGTGCTGAGCTTCTCGCCGAAGCTGCTCGACACGCTGGCGTAGACGCTGGCGACATCGCGGTCGAGGTCGGCTTCGTCCTGCGGGGTCAGGCCGCCGCCGGCCTGCGAGCCCGTCGGGCGATCGGTGAACGGACCGGCCGCGTAGCTCGCCGGATCGCCGGCGCCGGTCTCGTAGTTCTCGACGCGGAATTCCACGCCGGTGGCGAAGGTGTGCAAGGTGTCGCCCTGCGCGAACAGACGGCTGACGTCGACGTTGGCCAGCGTCTGGTCGAACGCGTAGTCGCCGGTCTTGAAGCGCGTCGGGCTGGACGGGCCGAGCGAGGCATTGATCGAATCGCGCAGGCGATAGGTGAACGCGTTGCGGCCGTGGTTGAGGCTCGCGTCGACATCCCAGTCGCCCCACTGCGTGCGCACACCGGCGACGCCGGCGACGTCGAGGTTCTTGCCGATCGACACCGGGCGGAACCCGTTCGGATACACCTCCAGCCAGTTCGCTTCGCCATCGGGATAGCGGAAGTAGTTCGCGCCTTCGGTGTCGCGTTGGGCGTAGGTGCCGAACGCATAGAACGTCGCGGCGTCACCGAGCGCGATCTCGGTATTGAGCCAGCCGTTGATGTCCCGGGCCGCGCCGTTGCCGGCCTGGTAGTTGCGCTGGCCCTGCA
Source organism: Luteimonas sp. KH_071 (assembly GCF_057838005.1). NCBI lineage: Bacteria > Pseudomonadati > Pseudomonadota > Gammaproteobacteria > Lysobacterales > Lysobacteraceae > Luteimonas > Luteimonas sp. KH_071. The sequence goes on from NZ_CM174458.1 coordinate 765,389, forward strand.
GTTCGAGATTGCGCGGCGTCTGGTCCCACGGCGGAATCTGGTCGAAGCCGGCGCGGTTGGTCGGCGAGAGTTCCTTGTATTCCAGGCCCACGCGCAGGAAGCCGTCCTCGCCGAGCGCGGTGCCGACCTTCGCCGCGAGCGATGCGCTCTGGCCGTCGGTGATGCGCTGGTCGGTCGGCTCGAACTTCGTGTGGTGCGCGCCGTAGCTCGCTTCGATCGCGCCGCCATCGCCACCGTCATCGAGGATGATGTTGATCACGCCCGCGACCGCATCGGCGCCGTACTGCGCGCCCGCGCCGTCGCGCAGCACTTCGATGCGCTTGATCGCGCTGAGCGGAATCGCGTTGAAGTCGACCGGCGTGGTGCCGCGTCCGGTCTTCGAGCCCGTGGTCACCAGCGACGAGACATGCCGGCGCTTGCCGTTGATGAGCACCAGAACCTGGTCCGGGGAGAGGCCGCGCAGCTGCGCGGCGCGGATGTGGTCGGCGCCACCGGAGTTCGACTGGCGCGGAATGTTGAACGAGGGCAGCAGGGCCTGCAGTGCGCTGCCGAGTTCGCCGTTGACCGCGCCGGCGCGGCGCAGATCGTCTGCGTCCAGCACGTCGATCGGCGAGGTCGATTCGAGCACCGTGCGATCGGTCGCGCGGGTGCCGGTGACGATGACCGCATCGAGTCGGGTCGCGCCGTCGTCGGGCGTGGCCTGCGCGAACGCGGGCGTGCCCAGGGCGAGGGCGATGGCGGCGGCGAGCGGCGCGGACGCGCGGCGGAGGGACTGCGGCACGGACATTCCTGTGCGGGCGGAGAGGCGTCGCGCGACATCGGACTCCGCCGGCGGGACCGGGGGGAGGTGCGTGCGGAATCCGATGCCGGCGACGCGCGGCCGCGGTGGCCGGCCGCCATTAGTCGCAGAACGCTATCGATGCGTCCATCCGGATAAAGCGATACAGTGTTGCGGCAGCGCAACAATTTCCGGCGCCCCGGCTCCCTACGATGACGGGCCGCCGTTTTCCCAGGAAGTCCTCATGGCCGTTGTTCTTGCCGATCTCCGCGTCCTGCCGCCGCTGCTCGCGGCGCTGTGCCTGGCCGCCTGCGCGGGCACGCCGTGGGCAGGTGCGGCGCCGCCTGCGCAGGTCGCCACCGCCGCTTACCACGGCGATGCCGGGCGCCCGGCCGAGGGCAAGGGCTGGGTGCGCACCGAACTGTATTTCGCGACCGGCCAGTGGAACGCCTCGGCCGAGGATGCCGCCGCTGCCGAGCAGCGTTGGCTCGACTTCCTCGACCGCGAAGTCACGCCGCGCTTTCCCAGCGGCCTGAGCGTGCTCGATGTCTATGGACAATGGCTGCCACCGGGCGCGACCACGCCGTCGCGCCTGCGTTCCAAGGAGCTGGTCGTGCATCATCCCGATACTCCGGAACAGGCCGCCGCGATCGAGGCGATCCGCGTCGCCTGGAAGCAGGAAACCGGCCATCTGTCGGTCTTGCGCTCGCAGCTGCACGCCGACGTTTCGTTCTGACCATCCCGCGTTCCCTTCCGTCCGCCGAGGTTCCTCCGATGTCGTCCAGCCGCGCCCGCCCGACTGCGTTCCGTCCCGCCCGACTTGCCTTCGCGCTCGCCTGCGCGCTGCCGGCAGGGGCCTTCGCCCAGGACGCGGCGACGCCGGCCAGCCCTGCCACGCTGGATGCGGTGCAGGTCACCGCGCAGCGCCGGGTGGAGAACATCCAGGACGTGCCGGTGTCGATCACCACGCTCGATGCCGAGAAGCTCGGCGTGCTCGGCAGCGGCGGCACCGACATCCGCTTCCTGTCGGGCCGCGTGCCCAGCCTCAATATCGAATCGAGCTACGGCCGCGCGTTTCCGCGCTTCTACATCCGCGGCCTCGGCAACACCGACTTCGATCTCAACGCCTCGCAGCCCGTTTCGCTGATCTATGACGACGTGGTGCTGGAAAACCCGCTGCTGAAGGGGTTCCCGGTGTTCGACATCGCCGGCGTCGAAGTGCTGCGCGGCCCGCAGGGCACGCTGTTCGGCCGCAACACGCCGGCCGGCGTGGTGAAGTTCGATTCGGTGCGCCCGAGCCAGGACTTCGAGGGCTACGGCAAGCTCGCCTACGGCAGCGACAACATGTGGAATTTCGAAGGCGCGGTCGGTGGCGCGCTGACCGAGCGCTGGTCGGCGCGCGTGTCGGCGCTGTACCAGCGCCGCGACGATTCGGTGCGCAACACCCTCGCCGGAGCGCCCAACGACGGCTTCGAGGGCTATGACGAATCCGCCGCGCGCGTGCAGTTCCTCTACGAGGGCGACGGCTTCGAAGGCCTGTTCAATCTGCACCGCCGCGATCTCAACGGCACCGCGCGCCTGTTCCGGGCCAACATCGTCGAGCCGGGCAGCAACCGCTTCGTGCCCGGCTTCGATCGGGATTCGGTCTCGCTCGACGGCGTCAACTTCTCCGACCTCGAAACCTGGGGCGGCAGCGCCCGCCTGCGCTGGGATTTCGGCCAGTACAGCCTGTACGCGATCACCGGCTACGAGACGCTGGAATCCTTGAACCGCGGCGACATCGACGGTGGTTTCGGCGCTGCGTTCCTGCCGGTGTCCGGCCCGGGCTTCATCCCGTTCGCGGCCGAATCGGCCGACGGCATTCCGGACCACAAGCAGATCACCCAGGAAGTGCGCCTCGAGTCGAATCTCGACGGCCCCTTCGACTGGCAGGCCGGCGCGTTCTGGTTCCGCGAGGAACTGACCGTCGACAGCCTCAACTACGATTCCCTCGCGCCCGGCAATCCGCAGACCGGCCACGCCGTGCAGGAACAGCGCAACACCGCCTGGGCGCTGTTCGCGTCCGGCGAATACGACGTCAGCGACAAGCTCAAGCTGCGCGGCGGCCTGCGCTACACGCAGGACAAGAAGGACTTCAGCGCCAGCGTGCTGCAGGCCGTGCCGTTCGGTACGCCGGTCGGCGGCCCGTTCTTCGAGAACACCGATGTCGACGACATCAGCTGGGATGCCAGCGCGGTCTACGAGATCAACGACGACGTCAACGTCTACGGCCGTGTCGCCAAGGGCTTCCGCGCACCGTCGATCCAGGGCCGTCTCGCATTCGGCGGCATTTCGGTCGCCGATTCGGAAGAAGTGATTTCGTACGAGGTCGGCATCAAGGCGGACCTGTGGGATCGCCGCGGCCGCATCGGCTTCAACCTGTTCCGCTACAACGTCGACGGCCAGCAGCTGATCGCCGTCGGTGGCGCGACGAACCAGGCGATCCTGCTCAACGCCGACACGTCGATCGGGCAGGGCGCCGAACTCGATCTGCAGGCCTGGCTGACCGACACGCTGCTGGTGACCTGGGGCTCGAGCTACAACGACACCGAGATCCGCGACCCGAATCTCGCGGTCGCGGTCTGCGGCGGCGGCTGTACCGTGACCGATCCGACAGTGGACGGCTTCGCGCTCGTGGACGGCAACCCGCTGCCGCAGGCGCCGAAGTGGATCCACAACCTCACCGCGCGCTGGGCCACGCCGGTCGGCGACGACGCCGAGTTCTACGTCTACACCGACTGGGCGTATCGCGGCCAGGTCAACTTCTTCCTGTACGAATCGCCGGAATTCCGCGGCCGCTCGACGCTGGAAGGCGGCCTGCGCGTGGGCACGAACTGGAACCAGGGCGCCTACGATCTCGCCGTGTTCGGCCGCAACATCACCGACTCCGCGCGCATCGTCGGCGGCATCGACTTCAACAACCTGACGGGTTTCATCAACGAACCGCGGACCTGGGGCGTGGAGTTCACGGCGAGGTTTTGAGGTGGTTTTGCCTTCATCACGATTTCTGTGATGGAACTTGATCCTGTTGGATCGTGCGACGAGATACGGCTGCGCGTGAATCCTATTCTCGTCATTCCGGCGAAAGCCGGGATCCAGTGACTTCCGCTTGCTGCCCACCCTGCCCGCGGGTCAATACGAGATGCATGAGGCGCTGGATTCCGGCTTTCGCCGGAATGACGACTCAAGCGATATCTCGAGGCGCTTCGTCGGCTGCAAGTCCGGCGACTTCTGAACAGTTTCAAGGACCGCTATGTTTTCTGCGCCGAATCCCGCACGCGCTTCGCACGCATCGCCCTCCTGGTTAGTCCCCGGCGACATCAACGGCTTTTTCGGCCTCGTCGTCGACAACCTGTCCATCCTCGGCTTCATCGCCGCGGCGCTGGTCGGGATCTTCGGCGTGCCGGCCGACATCGTGTTCGGGCGCATGTTCCCGGGCACGGCCTTCGGCGTGCTGGTCGGCAACCTGATGTACACGTGGATGGCGCGGCACCTCGCGCAGCGCACCGGGCGCGACGATGTCACCGCAATGCCGCTCGGGCTCGATGCGCCGACCAGCATCGGCATGGCGCTGCTGGTGCTCGGCCCGGCCTTCGTCGCGTTCCGCCAGCAGGGCATGGATGCGGACGCGGCCGGCATCGCGACCTGGCAGCTCGGCATGGCGTCGCTGGTCGTGATGGGCGCGCTGAAACTCGCGCTGTCGTTCGCCGGCGACTGGATCACCCGCGTCGTGCCGCGGGCTGCATTGCTGGGCTCGATCGGCGGCGCGGCGCTGATGCTGCTCGGCTTCCTGCCGCTGATCGAGACGCTGCGCTCGCCGGTCGCCGGTTTCGCGACACTCGGTCTGCTGCTGTACGTGCTGGTCGCGCGTGGGCCGGTGCCGTTCCGGCTGCCCGGCGTGCCGTTCGCCTTGCTCGTCGGCCTCGCGCTGTACTACGGCCTCGGTCTCGCCGGTCTGTCGCCGGGCTTCGCCTTGCCGGAGGCCAGCTGGCCGGCGCCCGCACTGCCGTGGCCGAATCTCGGCTTCGTCGACGGTCTGCCGGCGACACTGCCGTATCTGTCGCTGCTGCTGCCGTTCGGCCTGCTGATGGTCGTCGGCGGCATCAATGTCAGCGAGAGCGCGCGCGCGGCCGGTGACGACTACCGCACGCGTGACGTGCTGCTGGTCGAAGCGGTGTCGACGCTGGTCGCCGGCGTCTGCGGCGGTGTCGCCCAGACCACGCCCTACATCGGCCAGCCGGCTTACAAGCACATGGGCGCGCGCACCGGTTACACGCTGCTGACGGGTCTGTTCATCGGCGTCGGCGGCATGCTCGGCCTCGTGTCGGGGCTCGTGCAGTGGTTGCCGGTCGCGGTGCTCGCGCCAATCATCGTCTTCGTCGGCATCGACATCACCGTGCAGGCCTTCCACAGCACGAAACGCGAACATGCGATCGCGGTGTCGCTGGCGTTCCTGCCGGCCATCGCCTATCTGCTCAACATCAAGTTCGGCAATCCGGCGTGGATCGACCCGGAGCGTATGGCCGCGCTGTACGCGCAGGTCGATGCCGGCCACGGCCTGCCGGAGATGGCGACGATCGTCGTGCTCGGCAACGGCTTCATCATCACCGCGATGCTGTGGGCGACCGCGCTGGTCGCGCTGGTCGACCGGCGCCCCGGCATCGCGGTCGCAACCCTGCTGGCCGCCGCCGTCGCCACCCTGTTCGGCGTGATCCATTCGGTGCATCCGACCGGCGCGCTGGTGCTGCCGTGGCAGCTCGACGGCCTGCGCCAGGCGATCGCGTTCAACTTCGCCGCCGCCTATGCGGTGTTCGCCGCGCTGGTGGGCCTGCTGGCACTGCAACGCCAGCCGACGCCGACAACGCCGGACTGATCGAAGCGGGCGCACAGGCGCTATCCTGCGCCGCCCGGATCCGACCTGCCGCGCGATGACGCCGACCCTCTACCAGACTCTGCTCGGCGCCGCGTTCTTCCGCCTGCCCGACGCCTTGCGTGCGCTGCACGGTGTGCATGGCACGGCGCGCTACGCCGGCGAGGTGACGGTGGTGCGCGGCACAGGGCTGTTGTCGCGCGTATGCGGGCGTCTGGCGGGCATGCCGAGGGCGATGGCCGGGGCGCCGATCACGGTCGATTTCGCCAGCGGCCCGAAGGGCGAGGTCTGGTCACGCGTGTTCGGCACCCCGCCGAAGGCCTCGCGCATGCGCTCGCGCCTGTCGCATCGCGATGGCGAATTGCGCGAGCGCATCGGGCCGGTGCATTTCCGGTTCGTGCTGCATGCCTGGGACGGCACGATCTTCTGGAACGTCGCCGGGGCGCGTCTGCTTGGGGTGCTGCCGCTGCCCGCTGCGCTGTTCCGCGACATCCGCTGCAACGAACGGGATGTCGACGGGCGTTACACGTTTGAGATCGAAGCCGCGTTGCCCCTGGCCGGGCCGGTGGTGCGCTACCACGGCTGGCTGCTGCCCGAGTCCGCCGACGCCGCGTGACCGCGGCCTTGCGGCGGCTTCGCCGATAATGGACGGCCCGACCACAGGAGCCCGTGCCATGACCGCACACAGCCTTGCCGACCTCGCCAGCGTACCGGGTGTCGCCCCGCGCGACGCCGCCACCCGCGATTTCGTGTTCAACCACACCATGCTGCGGATCAAGGATCCGGTGGCGTCGCTCGACTTCTACACCCGCGTGCTCGGCTTCACCCTGGTGCGCAAGGCCGATTTCGAACAGGCGAAGTTCTCGCTGTTCTTCCTCGCGCTGGTCGACGACACCGCCGGCATTCCCGATGATGAGGACGCGCGCCGCGAATGGCTCGCGCGTCGGCCGGGCGTGCTCGAACTCACCCACAACCACGGCACCGAATCGCAGGACGGCGCGGTCTACCACGACGGCAACAGCGACCCGCGCGGCTTCGGCCACATCTGTGTCAGCGTGCCGGACGTGCGCGCGGCGTGTGCGCGATTCGAGGAACTCGGCGTGCCGTTCCAGAAGCGCCTGACCGACGGCACGATGAAGTCGATCGCCTTCATCAAGGATCCGGACGGGTACTGGGTGGAGATCATCCAGCCCGCGAAAATGTGATGTCTTCCGCCGCAGGCGGATGACGCGTTGGCCCCTCTCCCTCTGGGAGAGGGGAGGACCATCGGCGGATGCCGATGGTGGGGTGAGGGCGGGGCTTCGCCGAACTTTTGAGCTCTGTTGCGTAGCGCGCGAAAAGCGCCCTCACCCCAACCCCTCTCCCGGAGGGAGAGGGGCTCAAAGCGCATGCGGCTCGACATCGCGCGATCTATCGGATGCACAACGCGCACCAGCGGACCAGCACCTCTCCCTCCGGGAGAGAGCCTGCCCCGGACCCGATCCGGGGTCGACGCACGCAGTGCGTCGGGTGAGGGTTGAACGTCAGCAGCAACGCCTGCCGATCCGCGGCATCGCGAACCAGACGATCAACCTTCGCGCGCGGGAGATGACGGGTTTTACTTCACTCCAACCATCTTGCGAAACGCGACGGCTCAGCGCCGCGTCGCCGCCAAGCGCGACAGGAAATCCTTCCGCCACGCGTGGATGTCGTACTCGCGGATGCGGGTGATCATCGACTGCCAGCGCTCGCGTCGCGCTTCCAGCGGCATCGTCATCGCCGCCGCAATCGCGTCGGCGACACCGTCGCTGTCGAACGGGTTCACCAGCAGCGCGCCGTCGAGCTCGCGCGCGGCGCCGGCGAAGATCGACAGCACCAGCGCGCCGGGATCCTCGCCGTCCTGCGCGGCCACGTATTCCTTCGCGACCAGGTTCATGCCGTCGCGCAGCGGGGTGACCAGCGCCATGCGCGAGAGACGGTAGAAGCCGGTCAGCGCGGGATGCGGATAGGTGCGGTTGACGTAGCGGACAGGTGTCCAGTCGGGCTCGGCATGGGCGCCATTGATGTGGCCGGCGTATTGCTCGAGCTCGCGCCGCAGCGTGCGGTAGCTGGCGACGCCGCCACGCGAGACCGGTGCGATCTGCAGATAGGTCAACTTGCCGCGCTGGTCGGTGTGGCGCTCGAAGAAGCGCTGGATCGCGCGGAAACGTTCGGGCAGACCCTTCGAGTAGTCGAGCCGGTCGACACCGATCGCCAGTGCGCGGCCGTTGAGGCTCGCGTGCATGCGTTTGGTCGTCGCGCTGCGCGCCGCGGTCTCGGCCAGCGATTCGATCACACCGGCATCGATACCGATCGGGAATGCAGCCGCGGTGAAGCGACGGCCGTCGTGGTCGCGCAGATCGCCCTGGCCGGCGACCTGGCCGCCGCGGAACAGGCGGATGTAGTCCTGGAAGCGTTCGAGATCGCGCTCGGTCTGGAAACCGACGAGATCGTAGGACGACAGCGCGCCGAAGGTCTTCTCGTGGTGCGGCAGGCCGGCGACGATGTCCGCCGACGGAAACGGCACGTGCAGGAAGAAGCCGATGCGTGCGCGCACACCACGCTTGCGCAGCTCCTGCGCCAGCGGGAAGAGGTGGTAGTCCTGCACCCAGACGATGTCGTCGTCGCGCAGTTCCTTCGACAGCTTCTCGGCGAACAGCGCGTTGACGCCGCGATAGGCGGCCTGAGTGAGCGCGTTGTAGTCGACGAGATCGAGCCGGAAATGCAGCAGCGGCCACAGCGTGCGGTTGGAAAAGCCGTTGTAGTAGCCCTCGTAGTCCTCGCGTGACAGATCGACGGTGAGGTATTCGATGCCGTCGGCCTGCTGGTGGTGCAGCTCGCCCGAATGCGCGCGTGCGACCTTGCCGCTCCAGCCGAACCACAGGCCGCCGGTTTCCTGGAGCGCCGCGTCCAGCGCGGTCGCGAGGCCGCCGTTCTGGCTGGCGCCGGGCAGCGCGACGCGGTTGGAAACGACGACCAGGCGGCTCACGCGGCCTCCTGCCAGGACCGCGACAACCGCATCGCCGCCATGATCAGGCCGACATGCGAATAGGTCTGCGGGAAGTTGCCCCAGGCCTCGCCGGTCTCGAACGAGAGATCCTCCGACAGCAGCCCGAGATGGTTGCGGCGCGACAGCAGGGTCTCGAACAGTTGCCGCGCCTCGTGCGTACGACCGATCGACGCCAGCGCGTCGATGTACCAGAACGTGCAGATCGTGAAGCTGGTCTCGGGCGTGCCGAAATCGTCGGGCGTGACGTAGCGGAACAGGCCGTCGCCATGCCGCAGCGACTTGCCGATCGCCTCGACCGTGCCGATGAAGCGCGGATCTTCCGGGGTCACGAAACCGAGGTCGGCGAGCAGCAGCAACGAAGCGTCGAGCCGGTCGCCGCCAAAGGCATCGGCGAAGTGGCCGAGCTGGGCATTCCACGCTTCGCCGAGAATCCGCTCGCGCATGCCGTCGGCGCGCTCACGCCAGTACCCAATGCGATCCTCGATGCCGAGCTGCCCGGCGATGCGGGCCAGACGGTCGCAGGCCGCCCAGCACATCACGGCGGAATAGGTGTGCACATGCGCCTTGCCGCGGAACTCCCACAGGCCGGCGTCGGGCTGATCGAAGAGCTTGAACGCGAGTTCGCCCAGCGGCTCGAGCTTGCGGAACGTCGCCTCGTCGCCGCGGTGTTCCAGCCGGCGATCGAAGAACAGTTGCGTCGAGGCGAGCACGACGCTGCCGTAGGTATCGTGCTGACGCTGCACGTAGGCGAGGTTGCCGCGGCGCACCGGGCCCATGCCGCGATAACCGTCCAGCGCCGGCATCGTCTCTTCGGTCAGTTCATGCTCGAAGCCGATGCCGTAGAGCGGCTGCATGTCGCCGTCGTCGCTGACCGTCAGGTTGAAGATGTAGCGGATGTACTCCTCCATCGTGCGCGTCGCGCCGAGACGGTTGAGCGCGCGCACCACGAACGCCGAATCGCGCATCCAGCAGTAGCGGTAGTCCCAGTTGCGCTCGGTGTCGGCGGCTTCGGGAATCGACGTCGTCATCGCCGCGATGATGCCGCCGCTGTCCTCGTACTGGCACAGCTTGAGCGTGATCGCGCTGCGGATCACCGCCTCCTGGAAGTCGAGCGGGATCGACAGGTAGCGCACCCACTCGCGCCAGTAGTTCGTCGTGCGGTGGATCGCGTCGCGCACGAATTCCGGCAGTGGCTGGGTCAGGGTCTCGTCGGGGCCGAGCAGGAAATGCAGGTCGCGGTCGAGCACGAAGGGCAGGCCGTCGCGCAGCAGGCGGATCGGCAGATCGGTGGTTGCGCGCAGGTTGAAACCCGGCAGCACGTAGCGGATGTGGTTGCTGCCCCAGGTGCTGTCGGGCACGCGCGAGCCCCAGTCGGCGAGCGGGCGCAACAGCACGCGGATGCGCGGGCTGCCCGACAGAAGGCGCACGCGCCGCATCAGCATCACCGGACGATAGAAGCGGTCGTGCTGGCGCCAGCGCGGCGCGAAATCGGTGATCTCCAGCGACGCGCCGTGACGGTCGTAGAGCACGGTGCGCAGGATCGCGGTGTTCTCGACGTAGCTCTGCTCGCTGCGTTCGAAATCGTCGAGCTCGATCGACCAGTCGCCGTGGCCTTCCTTGGGTGACAGCAGCGCGCAGAACGCGGGATCGCCATCGAACGCCGGCAGGCAGGACCACACCAGACGCGCGTTGCGGTCGAACAGCGCGCCGAAACTGCCGTTGCCGACGAGGCCGAGATCGAGGCTGGGGGCGAGCGGTTGGGTCATCGGGAAGTCTCCGGGTTCGGGTCTGCGGGCACACCGAGCCACGCATGGACTGCGGCGGGATCGGACAGACGGAAGCGGGCTGCGCTGCCGGCACGATCGCCGACCAGCACGCTGATGCCGCCACGGGCGTTGACGGCGCGGAAGCCCGGCTCGTCGGTGAGATCGTCGCCGGCGAACACCGGCACGCGGCCGGCGAACGGTGCCTCTTCGAGGAATGCCAGGATCGCGCTGCCCTTGTCGGCATGGCGCGGGCGAAGTTCGATCACGTGGTCGCCGGGCTGCAACTGGTAGTCGGGCAGTCCGCTGAGCGCACCGGCGGCGAACGCACGTAGTGCGAGTGCGGCCGCGGCCTTGTGCTCGGGCGCGACCATCCGCCAGTGCAGACCCAGCGCCGCGCCCTTGTCTTCGACCAGCGCGCCCGGGTGCGCGTCGATCAGTGCGATCGCCGCATCGCGTGCGCGCACCAGCGCGGGCGGCACATCGCCGGCAACACCGGTGTGTCCGGGACGGCGCCGCTCCACGCCATGCAATCCGGCGGCGGCGAACACCTGCGGCGCGAACAACTGGTCGAGCGTGGCGAGATTGCGGCCGCTGACCAGCGCCAGTGCACCGCCCAGGGCCTGTTGCAACACGATCAAACGCGCGAGCAGTGCGGGCGGCACTTTCACCGCATCGGGACGGGGCGCGAACGGCAGCAGGCAGCCGTCGACATCCAAAAACAGGGCCGCATCCTTTGGCAGCGCAGGGGGCAGGGGCAACGCGGTCGCGGCCGGTGCGGGGAACGGCGGGGTGGCTTCCGGTGATTGGCGCATTGCAGCATGATGGCCACGCAACCGGAAAACCGATGTGAATCCCGCCAGCCCGCCCGAGCCATCCACTGCGCCGCACACGGGGTCGATCGTCGTGTTCGACGGCGTCTGCGCGTTGTGCAGTGGCTGGGTGCGCTTCCTGCTGCGCCACGACCGCCGCGCGCGATTCCACTTCGCTGCGATGCAGGAGGCCGTGGGTCACGGCCTGCTGGTCGCACACGACATCGATCCGGCCGATCCGGTGTCGTTTCTGCTGGTCGATGGCGATGCCGCCTGGCACGACAGCGATGGCGTCATCGAAGTGCTGCGTCGCCTCGGCGGCGTCTGGCGCGCGGCGGTGCTGCTGCGCGTGGTGCCACGCGCGCTGCGCGATCCCGCGTACCGCCTGCTCGCGCGCAACCGCTATCGCGTGTTCGGGCGCAGCGATGCGTGCATGGTGCCGCCCGCCGCAATGCGCGCGCGGTTTCTGTAAGCCCGAACCGGGGGCTGCTGGAACCGACGACGCGGGCGTCTGCCCGTTCGCCCCCACCCAACCCTCCAACCGTAACGGGCGTAATGCCCCGCAAGCGGGGGAGGGTTTTTGCGCCGCGCGCCGGGCCCATTGCTCACTCCTTCCGCAGGCGGGAAGGCCGAGTTTTATCCCCCATAAGGGCGGAGGTCTTTGCTCCCTGCGCTTGGACCCCCCACCGCTCAATCCTTCCCCGCAATCCCCCCATCCAGCTCCGGGTAATGCCGGAAGATTCCGTTGGTGTTGAACGCAAGCCTGCGCTCCGACGCCAGATACGCGGCGATGTTCGGCCGCTCGGCGATCCGCGCCTCCAGCCTGCGGAGCTGCGGAATCGTCGGCGCCAGTGCGGCCATCGCTTGCGGGTACGCGTAGTCGAGCCCGCGCACGATCTGGAACAGCGACAGGTCGACGTAGGAATGGGCGCCCAGTGCATGGCCGTTGCCGCGACCGACCACCTGTTCGAAATAGCCGAGGAACTTCGGCAGCCGGTGCGTGCGCAGATCCACGGCGCGATGCTTTGCGGCGTCCTTCTGGTCCTCGTAGTACGCGGCGCTGGCGATCGGATGGTGGCTGTCGTGGATTTCGGTCACGAGGTCGGCAATGGTGAGCTGCAGTTGCAGCGCCTGCAGCCGCGCCGCTTCACCGCCGGGCGCCAGATCGAGCCGGGGACCGAGGAAGTGCAGGATGGCGGCGACCTGGGCCACGATGATGTCACCGGCCTTCAGGAAAGGCGGGGCGAATGGACGGGCGCCGTCCCGCTCGCCGTCGAGGAAGGGCTGCAGCGCGGCGTCACCCGCTTCCCGGGCGACATCGACATAGCGTGCGCCGGTGTCCTCCAAGGCAAGCCGGACGAACTCGCCGCGCCCCTGGATGCCGGTCCAGTAATAGAGCTGGTAATCCATGTGCCGCTCCGGGATGGGGAAGGCGTACCGTAGGCCCAGCCCCGCAAGCATCGGGTGAGCGCCCCCGCAGGATTCCGTCGACGCAGGGGTCCGTCGCAGGCCCGTCCGCGCTTGCAACCCGCGGCTTCGACCGCATCTGAGAGACATTGCCGGCGTCCGCCGGCCCTTCATGCTCCCGAGGATTCCCCGATGCGGATGGACAAGCTCACCTCGCGTTTCCAGCAGGCGCTGAGCGACGCGCAGTCGCTGGCCGTGGGCCGCGACCACAATTTCATCGAACCGGTGCACCTGCTGCTGGCGCTGCTCGACCAGCAGGGCGGCGGCACGCGGCCGCTGCTGGGTCAGGCCGGCGTCAACGTGCCGGTGCTGCGCGAACGCCTGACCGAGGCGATGGAGCGGCTGCCCAAGGTCACCGGGCAGGCCGGCCAGCTGTCGGTCGGCAACGATCTCTCGCGCCTGCTCAACGTCACCGACAAGCTGGCCCAGCAGCGCGGTGATGCGTTCATCGCGTCCGAACTGTTCGTGCTGGCCGCGCTGGATGACAGCGGCGACGCGGGCAAGGCGCTCAAGGCCGCCGGCGCCGACAAGGCGCGGCTCGAAGCCGCGATTACCAAGGTGCGCGGCGGCGAGAGCGTCAAGGACGAGAACGCCGAGGACGCGCGTCAGGCGCTGGAGAAGTACACGATCGATCTGACCGCACGCGCCGAGAGCGGCAAGCTCGATCCGGTGGTCGGTCGTGACGAGGAGATCCGTCGCACGATCCAGGTGCTGCAGCGCAGGACCAAGAACAATCCGGTGCTGATCGGCGAGCCGGGCGTGGGCAAGACCGCGATCGTCGAAGGCCTGGCCCAGCGCATCATCAACAACGAAGTGCCCGAAGGCCTGCGCGGCAAGCGCGTGCTGTCGCTCGACATGGGCGCACTGATCGCCGGCGCGAAGTACCGCGGCGAATTCGAGGAGCGCCTCAAGGGCGTGCTCAACGATCTGTCGAAGAACGAAGGCCAGATCATCCTCTTCATCGACGAGCTGCATACGATGGTCGGCGCCGGCAAGGCCGAAGGGTCGATGGACGCCGGCAACATGCTGAAACCTGCGCTCGCGCGCGGCGAATTGCACTGCATCGGCGCGACCACGCTCGACGAGTACCGCAAATACGTCGAGAAGGATGCCGCGCTGGAGCGTCGCTTCCAGAAGGTGTTCGTCGGCGAGCCGAGCGTCGAGGATACGATCGCGATCCTGCGCGGCCTCAAGGAACGCTACGCGGTGCACCACGGCGTCGAGATCACCGATCCGGCGATCGTCGCCGCGGCCACGCTGTCGAACCGCTACATCGCCGACCGCCAGCTGCCGGACAAGGCCATCGACCTGATGGACGAGGCGGCGTCGCGCATCCGCATGGAGATCGACTCCAAGCCCGAGGAACTCGACCGCAAGGAACGCCGGCTGATCCAGCTCAAGATCCAGCGCGAGGCGCTGAAGAAGGAGAAGGACGCCGAATCGAAGCAGCGCCTGGCGGATCTCGAAGCCGAGATCGCCACGCTCGAGCGCGCCTACAACGACATGGAGGAAATCTGGAAGGCAGAGAAGGCCAGCGTGCAGGGCGCGACGAAGATCAAGGAGCAGATCGAGGCGGCCAAGCACGATCTCGAGTCCGCGCAGCGCACCCAGGATTACGCGCGCATGAGCGAGATCCAGTACGGGCGCATCCCGGAACTCGAGAAGCAGTTGCAGGCTGCGCAGGAGGCCGAAGCCCAGGGCTTCACCCTGTTGCAGGACAAGGTGACCGCGGAAGAAATCGCCCAGGTGGTCGCGCGCTGGACCGGTATCCCGGTCAGCAAGATGCTCGAGGGCGAACGCGAAAAGCTGCTGGCGATGGAGTCGCAACTGCACACGCGCGTGATCGGCCAGGAAGAAGCGATCAAGGTCGTGTCCGATTCAGTGCGCCGCTCGCGCGCCGGACTCAGCGATCCCGATCGTCCGACCGGCTCGTTCCTGTTCCTCGGCCCGACCGGCGTCGGCAAGACCGAGCTGTGCAAGGCGCTGGCCGAATTCCTGTTCGACAGCCAGGACGCGATGGTGCGCATCGACATGAGCGAGTTCATGGAGAAGCATTCGGTCGCGCGCCTGATCGGAGCGCCCCCGGGTTACGTGGGCTACGAGGAAGGCGGCTATCTGACCGAGGCGGTGCGGCGTCGGCCGTACAGCGTGATCCTGCTCGACGAGGTGGAGAAGGCGCATCCGGACGTCTTCAACATCCTGCTGCAGGTGCTCGACGACGGCCGCCTGACCGATGGGCAGGGTCGCACCGTCGACTTCCGCAACGTCGTCATCGTGATGACCTCGAATCTCGGCTCGCACCAGATCCAGGAAATGAGCGAGCGCGGCACGGACGCCGACAGCGCCGAGGGCTACACGCAGATGAAGGCCGCGGTGATGGGCGTGGTGCAGGCGCACTTCCGCCCGGAGTTCATCAACCGGCTCGACGACATCGTCGTGTTCCATCCGCTGCACAAGGCGCAGATCCGAGAGATCGCGAAGATCCAGCTGCGCGGCCTGGACAAGCGTCTGGCCGAACGCGGGCTGCGCATCGAGCTGTCGGACGCCGCCTTCGATCTGCTCGGCAATATCGGTTTCGACCCGGTCTACGGCGCGCGCCCGCTCAAGCGCGCGATCCAGCAGCAGCTGGAGAACCCGCTGGCGCAGCGCATCCTGTCGGGCGCGTTCGTCAGCGGCGACACCATCAAGGTTGATGCCGCTGGCGGGCAGCTGGCGTTCGAACAGGGCTGACACCCGCCGCAGTGGCGCCGGTCCACCGCATGTGCGGTGGCCGGCGTCGCGGTGCGACTGCGTCATGAGACGAAAAGCGCGTTGACGCATGCTCACGCGGCGACTGCCACGATGGCGTTCATCCGCGGCCCGAGGCACACCCATGCGTATCCTGATCACCGGCGGCAGCGGCTTCATCGGCAGCGCGCTGACCGCCCACTTGCAGCGCGACGGCGCGCACGTCACCTGGTTGTCGCGGCGCGCGTCCACGCCCTCGCCCGAAGGTGTGGATGTCCGCGACTACGCTTCGCTCTGGGCCGACGACCGCTTCGATGCGGTGGTCAGTCTCGCCGGCGCCGGCATCGCCGACAGCCGCTGGAGCGCATCGCGCAAGCAGACGCTGCGCGACAGCCGGCTGATTCCCACGGGCGTGCTGACCGACTGGATCCGCTCGGCACACACGCCGCCCAGGGTCCTGCTGAGCGGTTCGGCGATCGGCTGGTACGGCGCCCAGGGCGACGCGCCGTTGGACGAGGGCAGCGCGCCGCACGACGAATTCCAGCATCGGCTGTGCGCCGACTGGGAAGCCGCGGCGCGCGTGGCCGAGGATCGCGTGGCGGTGGTGGTGCTGCGCACCGGCGTCGTGCTGCATCCGGCCGGCGGCATGCTGCAGCGTCTGCGGATGCCGTTCCAGCTCGGACTCGGTGCCCGCCTCGGTGACGGGCGCCAGGTGCTGAGCTGGATCGCGCGCGAGGACTGGATCGATGCGGCGGTGTCGCTGCTGCGTGCGCATCTCGACGGCGCTGTCGATGCACCGACCGGCGCGTTCAATCTCACCGCGCCCGAGCCCGTCGCCAATTCCCTGTTCACCCGCGCACTGGCCGATGCCCTGCGCCGACCGGCGCTGCTGGCGGTGCCGGCGAAGGCGCTCGAACTCGGCTTGGGCGAGATGGCGACGCTGCTTGTGGACGGCCAGTGCGTGCTGCCCGCGCGCCTGCAGCAGCGCGGCCACGCGTTCGCGTGGCCGACGCTGGAGCCGTATCTGGAATCCGTGCTGCGCTGAGCGCCCACTGCGCAAGATCGGGTACGCACGGCACCCGCCACCACCGGATACTCGCGGCAAGCCCATCGCGAATGCCGCCATGAAAGCCGATACCCGGACCCGCCTCGCGCCGCGCATCGCCGCCGTCGCCGGACACCTGCAGAGTCTCGTCGCCGAGGGCGCGTCGGCGCCGCCGCTGGAGACGCTCGCGCGCCAGGCGAATCTGTCGGCGTTCCATTTCCATCGCGTGTGGCGCGCGGCGACCGGCGAAACGCTCGGTCGCACGCTGACGCGGCTGCGCGTGTCGCGCGCACTGCAGATGCTGGCCGCCGGCGAGACGGTGACGCGGGTCGCGCTCGCAGTGGGCTACGCCAGCCCCCAGGCACTGGCCCGCACGTTCCGGCAGACGCTTGGCGTCACGCCCGCGGCGTTGCGCGGTCAGACCTCACAGGCGACTGCGCTGCTGGATCGCCTGCAACCGCCTCCGCCGCAGGCATTCGACGCACTGGCTGTCGAGCTCGTCGAAATCGCGCCGTTCGAGGTCGTGGCGTTGCGCGCGCGCGGCGCATTCGACGATCTCGACGATGCCTTCGGCCGCCTGTTCGGCTGGGCGGAAGCCGCAGGCCTGGTGGACGGTATCGAAGCGCTGATCGGTGTGCCGCTGGGCGATCATCGCGATCTGCCGCCGCACGCGTTGCGTTTCGACGCCGCGGTGCGTCTGCCAATACCTGGGCGCGTGCCGCGTCCGCTGCGCAGGCTGGAAATCGGCGGCGGTCGCTACGCCCGGGTGCGCCATGTCGGCGCGTACTCGGGACTCGAGGATGCGACCGATCGCCTACTGGCGCAGTGGTGGCCTGCGAGCGGCGAACGCCTGCGCGATGCGCCGCTGCATTACCACTTCCTCGACGATCCCGAGCAGGTGGCCGAAGCCGACCTGCGTGCCGACATCCTGCTGCCGCTGGACGACTGAGTGCAGCGCTCAGGCCGCGAGCACACGCCGTGGATCGTCCGGCGTCCGTTGCAGCCGCGCACGCAGTTGCGCCATGCCGGCCGTCGCAGTCAAAGGCCAGTGCGCGGTCGCACGCGACGACAAAGGAGTCGCCTGCGGATTGATCTCGAGGACCGGCGTGCCGGTGCGCACGGCGCGTTCGGGCAGCCCCGCTGCGGGCCACACCAGCGAGGACGTGCCGACGACGACCAGCAGATCGCAGGCGTCGACGGCGATCTCCGCGGCGTTCCAGGCGTCGGTCGGCAGGGATTCGCCGAACCACACGACGTCGGGCCGGAACGCGGCGCCGCAGGCAGCGCACGCAGGCGGCGTCTCGCGCGCGCCGCCATCGGGCGGCGAGGGCGGCGCGAGGATCGGATCGGGCGTGACCCGCGCACCGCAGCCGATGCAGCGCGAGGCCAGCAGACGGCCATGCAGATGCAGCACGTCGCATGCGCCGCCGCGTTCGTGCAGGTCGTCGACGTTCTGGGTGACCACCGTCAGCGCGTGGCCGTCGTCGAACAGTGCCGCGACGTCGAGGTGCGCGGCATTGGGCTGCGCTGCGGCGACCATCGCCGCGCGCCAGCGGTACCAGCCCCAGACGAGCGCGGGATCGGCGCGGAACGCGTCCTCCGTCGCCAGACGCTCGGCGTCGAAGCGCGCCCACAGTCCGGTCAGCGCGTCGCGAAAGGTCGGGATGCCGCTCTCGGCCGACATGCCCGCACCACTGAGCACGACCAGACGCATCGTCAGCCCGGCTGCGCCGCCTCGTCCGCCACCGAACCCGGGCGCACCGGCCGGAACGGCGGCGTCGACATCACCATTTCGGCCAGCGAATACGCCAGCTCGCGCTCGGCCAGCACCGCGCCGTCGGCGCCGTGCTCCAGCAGATGTCGAACCTCGCCGTCGCTGTGCGCGCGCGCCAGCACGGTGAGCGCGGGGTTGACCGCTTTCATGCGTTCGATGGCCTCGCCGGCCTCCAGCGCCTGTGGAATCGCGAAGATCGCCAGCGCGGCGCGATCGGGCGCCGCATCGAGCATGACCGGCTCGGACGCGATGTTGCCGCGCACGACGATGAAGCCGCGCTCTCGACCGCGGCGCACCAGCTCGTTGTCGTCCTCGACGATCACCAGCGGCACGCCGCGCTGCTGCAGCAGATCGGCGAGCTGGCGACCGACCCGGCCGTAGCCGACCAGAATCGCGTGCCCACGCAGGTCCTCGGGCACGACGTGCTCCGGCGGCAGGGGCGGCTCATGTGCGTCGGACGCGGCGCGCGCGGCCAGCTCCTGCTTCGCCAGCCAGCGGTCGAGCCATGCGAACAGCAGCGGATTGACGACGATCGACAGCAATGCGCCGGCCAGCACAAGATCGCGGCCGGTCTCGGGCAGCAGCTGCAGGGCGACGCCGAGGCCGACGAGGATGAAGGAGAACTCGCCGATCTGCGCCAGGCTCGTGGAGATCGTCAGTGCGGTGGAGCGCGGGTGCTTGAACAGCCGAACGATCCAGTACGCGGCGATCGACTTGCCGACCACGATGATCAGGAACGTGGCCAGGACCTGCCACGGATGCTCGATCAGGATGTTGGGATTGAACAGCATGCCCACCGAGACGAAGAACAGCACGGCGAACGCATCCCGAAGCGGCAGCGAATCGTTTGCGGCCTCGTGGCTGAACTCCGATTCGTTGAGCACCATGCCGGCGAAGAAGGCGCCGAGCGCGAACGACACCCCGAACAGGGTCGATGCGCCGAATGCGACACCCAGCGCGATCGCGAGTACCGACAGGGTGAACAGTTCGCGCTGGCCGGTGCCAGCGATCCGCTCGAGCATCCACGGGATCACCCGCCGGCCGACGAGCAGCATCACCGCGACGAAGGCACTGACCTTCAGCAGCGTCCAGACGATCGTCAGCACGATCGCGCCTGCGCCCGGCGCCGCGCCGTCGCCGCGGTCGGTCGTGATCTGGGCCAGTACCGGCAGCATGACCAGCGCCAGCACCATCACCAGGTCTTCGACGATCAGCCAGCCGACCGCGATCTTGCCGCGCCGCGTATCCAGCAGCCGGCGTTCCTCCATCGCGCGCAGCAGCACCACGGTACTGGCGACCGACAACGCCAGACCGAACACGAAGCCACTGACCAGTGGCCAGCCCATCAGCCACGCCAGTACCCAGCCGAGCACGGTCGCCACGGTGATCTGCGCGATCGCGCCGGGAATCGCGATGGACTTCACGTCCATCAGGTCCTTCAGCGAGAAGTGCAGGCCGACGCCGAACATCAGCAGCATCACGCCGATCTCGGCGAGCTGGTTGGCGAGGTCCTGGTCGGCGACGAAGCCCGGCGTGAATGGTCCGACGACGATGCCCGCGACCAGATAGCCCACCAGCGGCGAGAGCCGCAACTTGTTGGCGAGCGCGCCGAACACGAAGGCCATGCCGAGGCCGACGGCGACGATGTTGATCAGGTCGGTGTTGTGCGGCATCGAGACTTCGCGCTGGACTGGTCTTGCAGTGTCGCCGACGCATTGCGACAGGGGCAAGCAGCAATGTGTGCGTTCTTCGTCGATTTCCGGTGTTGGCGATGGCAAAGGCCGCGAACGGGCGGGAATGTGCGGTTCAAACGGATGGGATCGATATTGCATCGAATGTCTGTGTTCACCCTTGGACATGCGTGAGTGCTGCCAGGGCCCCTCTTGGGCGATGGCGCTCGGTGGAACCAAACATCCGAAGCAGCAGAACCCGACGACTCGACAGCGGCCGGGCGGGCGCGGGCCGCGCCGAGCGCGCCATGGATGGTGCGCGCCCGAGTCAGGGCATGACGCCCTGACCGAGGGAAGAGCGGTTCGCGCCCGCCCGGCCGCCGGGTCTCCCAAGTCATGCCGTTCGATCAGGGCTCGCCAGCGTCCGGAAGAAATCCAGAACCCCGAAACGACGATGCCCCGGCAAGCCGGGGCATCGAGCGCAATCGATAGAGCCGATTACCAGTTGTAGGCGACCTTCGCGTAGGCGAACGCGCCGCCGAAGCCGAACGGCGAGAGGTTGCTGTAGGGGAACTGCCCGTTGGTCGAGTTGCCGAAGATGTTCTCGTCGGGGTACTCGTTGAGCACGTTGTCGGCGCCCAGCGTCAGTGCCCAGTTGTCGCCCGGCCGGAACGTCGCCGACAGGTCGAGCAGCCACTTGGCGCCGTACTTCTGGTCGAGCGCGGCGTTGTTCGGCGTGGTGCGCACGCTGCCGTAGCGCGTGGTCGACACCGCGAACGCCCAGTCGTCCACGTTCCACGTGCCCGAGAGCAGCAGCTTGTTGCGCGGGAAGCCATCCTCGATGCGGCCGATCTCGACGCGGTCGATGCGTTCGAGGTTGAGGCCGTTCTGCGCCAGTTCCTCCGGGTTCGCCGCGATGCGGGTGATCTCGGTCTTGGTGTGGTTGTAGCCGGCGGTCAGATCCACGCTGCTGGCGGCGAGATCCCAGCGATAGCTGCCGACGACATCGATACCGCGCGTGCGCGTGTCGATGGCGTTGGTGAAGTAACGGCCACCGGTGATGCCGAAGATGCCCTGCGATTCGAGCAGACGACGCACCGCGTCACCGGTGAGGTTGGACGACAGCGCGATGCGGTCGTCGACATCGATCTGGTAGGCGTCGACGGTGACGTAGAGATTGTCGACCGGCTGCAGCACCAGACCCAGGCTGTAGGACAGCGATTCCTCGGGCTTCAGCGCCTCGGCGCCGAATGCCTGCGCGACCGGACTGCTGGCCGGGAACGTGCGGATCTCGAACGGCGTGGTGACACCGGCAATGAAGGTGGTGCTGACCGTCTGGAAATACTGCTGCGCCAGCGACGGCGCACGGAAGCCGCTCGACACCGTGCCGCGCAGCGCGACCGCATCGTTGAACGCGTAGCGCGCCGAGAGCTTGCCCGAGACCTGGCTGCCGAAATCGTCGTAGTCCTCGTAACGCGCCGCGGCGCCGGCCGAGAACTTCTCGGTGAGGTCCGCTTCCAGACCCGCGTACACCGCGTGGCTGTCGCGGTCGAAGGCCCCGGCGACTTCGGGCGCGAAGCCGCCGAAGCCCTGCGCACCTGCGCCCGCACCGGGCGCGCCGAGGCCGGCGTTCGCGTAGGAGCCGAATTCGCCCGGCGACTGGTTCCACTTCTCGTTGCGACCCTCCACACCGAACGACAGCGTCGCCGGATAGGCCAGACCGATTTCCAGCGGACGGCTGATGTCGAGGTTGACGATGTTCTGCGTCGTCTCCAGCGCGCCGTCGTAGAACGAGGTCGGCGAGGTCGGGCCGAGGCTCGCGTTGAGCGTGTTGCGGGTATAGAACTCGAGATGGTTGTAGCCGTAGTTGTAGCTGAGGTCCCAGTTCCAGTCGCCGGCATGGCCCTTGACGCCCGCGACCAGCGAGCGGTCCTTGGAGATGTTGTTGATCTCCGGCAGGAAACCGTCGGGATAGATGCTGCGGATGTTCTGCGTGGTGTTGTTCGGGGCGCGGAAGAATGCGAACGAGGTGACATCGCGATTGCTCGCGGTACCGAAGCCGTAGACGCGGATAGTGTCGGTCAATGCGAAATCGGTATTGAAGCCGACCGCGCCGAAATCGACCTCCGGCTCGCCGATCACGAAGGCCTTCTGGCCGAGCGCGGGCTGGGTGGCGCCCGGCGTGCCGGCAAACGGACGTGCGCGGTTGGTCTCTTCCTGCTGGCCCACCTGCGCCGACAGGTGCAGGAAGCCGCGGTCACCGAGCGCAAGGCCGGTGTCGCCGGCGATCTGGGTCTGCTTGCCGTCGCCGGCCGAGTACTGGCCCGCGCTCAACGACAGGCTGCCGCCTTCGGACGATCCCTTGAGCACCACGTTGACCACGCCGGCGATCGCGTCTGAGCCGTACTGCGCCGAGGCACCGTCGCGCAGCACTTCGACGCGCTCGATCGCCGAGACGGGAATGGTGTTGAGGTCGACCGGCGCGGAGCCGCGGCCGATCGTGCCGTTGAGGTTGAGCAGCGACGAGGTGTGGCGGCGCTTGCCGTTGACCAGCACCAGCACCTGGTCGGGCGCGAGACCGCGCAGCTGCGCCGGGCGGATCGCCGAGGTGCCGTCGGTCAGCGCCGGGCGCGGAAAGTTGAGCGAGGGCAGGGCGCGGGCGAGCGCGGTGGCGAGCTCGGTGGTGCCGGTAGCGGTCAGCGCTTCGGACGTGATGATGTCGATCGGCGACTGCGACTCGGCGACGGTACGGTCCGCGACGCGGGTGCCGGTGACGATCAACGTGTCGAGCGTCGAGGTGCGCGCGGGTGCCTCTGCGGGCGTCTGCTGGGCGAATGCGACGGCCGGAAATACCAGCGCGGCGGCGACGGCGAGGGTCAAACGGTGGGGGCGGAGCATCGGGGGAGGCCTGTTGTTGGAAATCCGTAAAGGCGATTGGAGCGCGTTGTCCTGAAATCGTCAATGATCATAAAAATGCGATCCAATCGTTCTTTAAATGGAACAATCGCAGCGGTCCAAACGAAGACGCCCCGGCAGGGCCGGGGCGTCGAGGCATCGAGCGTGGCGGCTGCGCTCTACCAGCGGTAGGCGACGTTGGCGTACACGAAGGCGCCGTTGAAGCCGAACGGCGAACTGCCGCTCCACGGCAGCTGGCCGCCGGTGGAATTGGCGAACAGCACTTCGTCCGGATATTCGTTAAGCACGTTGTCGCCGCCGACGGTGAACTTCCACTTGTCGAGCGCGAACGAGAACGCGAGATCGAGCGTCCAGGCCGCGTCGAAGGTCTGGTCCAGCGCAGCGGTGCTGCCGAGGACGCTGAATTCCCCGTAGCGCGTGGCATTGGCGGTGGCCTCGAAGCCGCCGGCGGTCCAGGTGCCGCCGACCAGCACCTTGTCGCGCGGCGCGCCGACCTCGAAGCGGCCGCGTTCGACCCGGTCGAAGCGCACCGCGGCCGGATCGATCGCGGTCAGCGTGGCCGGGTTCTCCGCCACCCGGTCGATCGTGGTCTTGTTGTAGTTGTAGCCCAGCGTCAGATCGAGCTGGCTGTTGTCCAGCGCCCAGCCGTAGGTGCCGACCAGGTCCACGCCGCGGGTCGTGGTGTCGATGGCGTTGGTGAAGTAGCGGCCGCCGCCGACGCCCGCGAAGCCGTTGACCTGCAGGTAATTGCGCACCGGCGCCGAGGTGAGATTGGCCGACAGCGAGATGCGGTCCTCGACCTCGATCTGGTAGGCATCGATGGTGACGTAGAGGTTCTCGACCGGCTGCAGCACCAGACCCAGACTGTAGTTGGTCGATTCCTCCGCGCGCAGCGGTTCGGCGCCCAGCGCGATCGCCGCCGGGTTGGTCACGCGGAAGGTCACGATGTCGAACGGCAACGTGCCCTGCGGGGTGGCGATGAAGTTCGTCGCCGTGGACTGGAAATACTGCTGCTGCAGTGACGGCGCGCGGAAGCCGGTCGAGGCCGTCGCGCGAAGGGCAACGGCGTCGGTGAATTCGAAGCGGCTGGAAATCTTGAAGTTGCTGGTGTCGCCGAAATCGCTGAAGTCCTCGAAGCGACCCGCTACGCCGAGCGACAAGCGGTCGGTGAGGTCGGCTTCCAGGCCCGTGTAGAACGACAGCGCGTTGCGGTCGAAATCGCCGCCGTCGCCGGGACGGAAGCCGGCGAACACCTGCGCGCCCGGCAGCGGCGTGGTCTGGCCCGGCGCGACGACACCGCCGTTCGCATACGACAGCGGTTCACCCGGCGACTGGATGAAACCGTCGCCACGCCACTCGGCGCCGTAGGACCAGGTCACCGGATAGTCGAGGCCCCATTCGAGCTGCTTGCTCAGATCGAGATTGAGCACGTGCTGCCGGACTTCCAGCGCGCCGGCGTAGAACTGCGTCGGCGACGTTGGCCCCAGGCTCCGGTTGAGCGTGTTGAGGATGTCGAACGTCATCTCGCTGTCGCCGTAGGTGTAGCTGAAGTCGATCGCGGTGCCGCCCGCGGTCTCGGCCTTGAAGCCCGCGGTGAAGTGATGGTCGGTGGTGACGTTGTTGATCTGCGGCAGGAAGCCGTCGGGATAGATGGACGGAATGTTGCGCGGGTCGCCGGCCGGGCGGAAGAAGCCGTTGGAGAGCGAATCGCGCCTGGTATAGATGCCGGTGCCGTAGAACTGCAGGTACTCATTGACCGGCAGCTCGGCGTTGAACGTGACCGAGCCGTGGTCGACTTCGGGATCGCCCTGGCGCTGCACCACCTGGCCGAGCGGCGCCGACGTCGCAGTCGGCGTGCCGATGAAGGGCCGCGCCCGGTTGGTCTGGTCCTGGTGCGCGCCCTGCGCCGACAGATGCACGAAGCCCTCGTTGCCGATGCCGAAACCGGCATCCGCCAGCACCTGGTACTGCGCGCCATCGCCGGCGCTGTACTGGCCGTAGCGGCCGGAGACCCCGCCGCTGCCGGCGCGCCCCTTGAGCACGATGTTGATCACGCCGGCGATCGCGTCGGAGCCGTACTGCGCCGACGCACCATCGCGCAGCACTTCGACGCGTTCGATCGCCGAGATCGGAATGGTGTTGAGGTCGACCGGCGACGAGCTGCGACCCTGCGAGCCGTTGACGTTGACCAGCGCGCCGGAGTGATAGCGCTTGCCGTTGACCAGCACCAGCACGTGGTCCGGCGACAGGCCACGGATCTGCGCAGGGCGCACGGCGTCGGTGCCGTCGTTGATCGCCGGGCGCGGGAAGTTCAGCGACGGCAGTGCACGCGACAGCGCCGTCGCCAGTTCCGGTGTGCCGGTGGCGGTCAGCGTTTCCGGCGTGAGGATGTCGATCGGCGATTGCGATTCGGCCACCGTGCGGTCGGCGACGCGGGTGCCGGTGACGATCAGCGTGTCGAGTGTGCGCGGGCTCTGCCCGGCGGGTGCGTCCTGGGCGAGGGCAGGGCCTGCGGCGAGCGATGCGAGCAGGGCGAGATGCAGCGGGTGTCGGGTCATGCGGCGATCCTTGTGGGGGTGAGGAGAGCGATGCGTACGAAACGACTGCACTCCGGCTTTAACACGCTCGTAACAAACCGGTCAAAGGTTTCATCGGCATCGAAAAGGCCGCCTCCAGGCCGCCTCCGCGTTCTTGCAGACCGCCGCCCCAACCTCCGGAAAGCCGCCCGACAGGCGGCGTCCGGTAGAATTGCCGACATGATCTCTTTCAAGAATTTCGCCCTGCGGCGCGGCGAACGGCTGCTGCTGTCCGAAATGGACCTGACCATGCACGCCGGTTGGCGCGTGGGCGTGGTCGGCCGCAACGGCACCGGCAAGTCCTCCCTGTTCGCGGCCGTGCGCGGCGAGGTCGAGGCCGACAAGGGCGATCTCGACCTGCCCAACCGCCTGCGCCTGGCCAGCATCGCCCAGGAAATGCCCTCGCTGCCGGACCCGGCCATCGACTTCGTGCTCGGCGGCGACGCCGCCGTGGCCGCCGTGCTCAAGGCCGAGGCCGACGCGCTGGCAGCCGAGGACTGGGAAGCCGTCGCCGACGTGCATATGCGCATGGCCGAGGTCGGCGCCTACGACGCCGGCGCGCGCGCGGGCAAGCTGCTGCATGGTCTGGGCTTTCCGGCCGAGACCCATCAGCGCGCCGTTGCGACGTTTTCCGGCGGCTGGCGCGTGCGTCTGAATCTCGCCCGCGCGCTGATGACGCCCAGCGACATGCTGCTGCTCGACGAGCCGACCAACCATCTCGATCTCGACGCCGTGCTGTGGCTGGAGCAGTGGTTGCTGAAGTATCCGGGCACGCTGCTGCTGATCTCGCACGACCGCGAGTTCCTCGACAACGTCTGCACCCACACGCTGCACCTGCACGGCGGCAAGGCCAAGCTGTATTCCGGCGACTACACCTCGTTCGAGCGCCAACGCTCCGAGCAGCTGCGCCTGCAGCAGATCACCCACGAGAAGTCGCAGGCCGAGAAGGCGCATCTGCAGAAGTTCATCGACCGCTTCAAGGCCAGTGCGGCCAAGGCCAAGCAGGCGCAGTCGCGGGTCAAGCGCCTGGCCAAGATGGCCGATACCGAGGCCGTGCGCGCCGAGCGCGAGGTGCAGATCGATTTCCCGGCGCCGGTGAAGCTGCCGCACGCGCTGCTGCGCATCAACCACGGCACCTGCGGGTATCCGACTGCGGACGGCCAGGTGGTGATCCTCGACAACGTCGGCTTCGGCCTCGAAGCCGGCGATCGCATCGGTCTGCTCGGCCCCAACGGCGCGGGCAAGTCGACGCTGGTCAAGACGCTGGTCGGCGAACTGCAACTGCTGGACGGCGAGCGCTACGCGCACCCGGACCTGCGCATCGGCTACTTCGCCCAGCACACGGTGGAATCGCTGGTCGCCGGCACCTCGCCGATCGATCATCTGCGCGAGATCTCGCCGACCGCATCGATCCAGTCGTTCCGCGACTTCCTCGGCAAGTGGAGCTTCCCGGGCGATCGCGCGTTCGAAAGCATCGACGGGTTCTCCGGCGGCGAACGCGCGCGTCTGGCGCTGGCGCTGATCGCCTGGCTGCAGCCGAATGTGCTGCTGCTCGACGAACCGACCAACCATCTCGATCTCGAAATGCGCGAAGCCCTGGCCGAAGCGCTGAGCGATTTCGCCGGCGCGATCGTCCTGGTCTCGCATGACCGCCATCTCATCGGTCTGGTCAGCGACACCTTCTGGCGCGTCTCCGACGGCGTGGTGATTCCATTCGACGGCGACCTCGACGAATACGCCGCATGGCTGCGCGCGCGCGGCAATGCGGGCGAATTGCGCACGCCGCCGCCGACCAGGGTCGCCGCGCCGGCACCCGCTGCCGCACCGGCCGCGGCTCGCCCGAAGGCCAATCCGCACAAGCTGCAGAAAGCGGAAGGGCGCGTCGCCGAGCTCGAGCAGGCGTTGTCGGAGATCGACGGCGCACTCGCCGATCCCGAGACCTATGCCGATCCCGACAAGGCCACGACGCTGGGCCAGCGGCAGGCCGCACTGCGCGCCGAACTCGAGCAGGCCGAAGGCGATCTGCTGGCACTCTACGAAGCGGCGTGAGGGCGAACCCCGGGTCTGCCCGGGTTGCCGCGGTTGCGGGTGCCGGTTAGGGTGATGCGATGAACCCGAATCCGCTTCGTCTCGCCCTGCTCGCCACCGTACTCTCGCTCACCGCCTGCGGTGGCCAGGAATCCGCTGAACCCGCGCGGCCCGCCGCGGCCAATCCCACCGCCGATGCCGCCGCTGCTGCCGCAGCGGTCGACGCCGCCACCGAGCGCGTGCCCGCCGACGAGTTCCTCGCCGCGATCGCCCGCCACTGCGGTGAAGCCTTCGCTGGCCGCATCGTCGCCAACGAGCCGGCGCCCGCGCCCGGCGCCGAGCCCGATCCGTTCGAGGGCAAGGAACTGGTCATGCACGTGCGCGATTGCAGCAACCGCAAGGAAGAGCTGCGCATCCCGTTCCATGTCGGTGACGACCATTCGCGCACCTGGATCCTGACCCGCACCGAACACGGCCTGCGTCTCAAGCACGACCACCGCATGCCCGACGGCAGCGACGATCCGGTGACCATGTACGGCGGTGAATCGCAGAACGCCGGCACCGCGCAGCGCCAGGAATTCCCGGTCGACGCCGAGTCGATCGAAATGTTCGAACGCGAAGGCCTCAACGCTTCGGTCACCAACACCTGGGCGATGGAGATCGAGCCTGGCCAGCGCTTCGTCTACGAGCTGGCCCGTCCGGGCGGCCGCAAGTTCCAGGTCGAGTTCGACCTGACCAGGACCGTCGCCGCGCCGCCGACCCCCTGGGGCTACTGACCGCCGCGGCAGTCGCGCGCCGTCAGGGCGCGCCAGGCGTCAGCGCGTTCTGCGCCTGCAGCCACAGGCGCAGTTGCTTCACCGGTTCGCGCTCCGGTCGTGAGCGCAATTGGGTGAACCAGTAGCGGCCGAGATCGATGCCGATGTCGAACGGCTGCACCAGGCGGCCTTCGCGCAGCTCACGCCCGAACATCGTCAATGGCAGCAGGGCGATGCCGGCGCCTGACGCGGCGGCGCCGGCAAGCGCCAACGACGAATCGAACACCGCGCCCCGCGCCTCCACGCCATCGATGCCTGCGGCCTCGAACCAGCGCGGCCATTCGTCCTCGCGATACGACCGCAGCAGGGGCAGCGCGGCCAGATCCTGAGGCACACGCAGACGGTGCACGACCGACGGCGCACAGACCGGTGCGAACCGGGTGTCGGCAATCGGCGTGCACTCCAGGCCCTGCCAGTCGCCGTGGCCGAACCGGATCGCCGCATCCAGCCCTTCGCTGGCCAGATCGATGCGGTTGTTGTGGGTGGACAGGCGCAGGTCGACGCCGGGATGGTCCGCCTCGAACCCGGTCAGGCGCGGCAGCAGCCAGCCGTTGACGAAGGTGCCCACCGCGCCGAGCGAGACCACCTCGCGCCGGGCGGTCGAGCTGGCCCGGTTGAGCGCTGTGGCAATGCGGTCGAAGGCTTCGTTGAGCACCGGATACAGGGCAGCCGCTTCGTCGGTCAGGGCCACGCCGCGCGGCAGGCGGTGGAACAGGCGGATGCCCAGACTGTCTTCCAGCTTGCGGATCTGATGGCTCAGCGCCGCCTGGCTCACGTGCAGCTCCAGTGCCGCCCGGGTGAGGTTCTGGTGGCGGGCGGCGGCCTCGAAGGCGCGCAGCGCGTTGAGCGGCAAGGGCGGTCGGGACATGCGCTTAGCAATGAGCGGAATCGATGGATGGTCGCACGCCTCGCCTCCACTGAAGGCCCTGGTCGCGCCGGACATGAGTTTTCTTGGGGGCAGGCACCGAATAAACGCGCTGGTGGGGCCTGCGCTCGCGTTCCAGACTCGCAGCCCATCCCACTGGAGACACGCGATGCACGGACGACGCAGCTTCCTGAAAACCGCGGGCGGCGCGGCCCTGTTGACGGCTGTGGCGCCGTTGATCGCCAGCGCGGCCGACGCGGACACATCCGCTGTGCAGACCGCTGTGGACCCCGCCGCGCTGGAAGCGGCCAGCGGCGGGCGCCTCGGCATGAGCCTGGTGCATCCCGAACGCGGCCAGGTCATGGCCCATCGCGCGCGCGAGGAATTCCCGACGGCGAGCACGATCAAGTTCGCGCTGATCGCGGCGGTACTGGCGCAGGCCGACGCCGGCGCGCTTTCGCTCGACGACCGGATTCCGGTGCGCGCGCAGGATGTGCGCTCCGGCGCGCCGGTCAGCGGACGTCATGTGGGCAAGGACATCACCGTGCGCGACCTGTGTCGGGGCGGCATGGTGTGGAGCGACAATCCGGCCGTGCGTCTGCTGCTGCCGCTGGTGGGTGGCGAGGCCGGGTTGCAGGCGTTCCTGCGCGGGCACGGCGACATGGAGACCGATCCGCGCGGCATCATCGACGGCGGCAGCACCACCACGCCGCAGGCCATGGCCCACAACCTCCGGCGGTTCGTGCTCGAAGACGCGCTGTCGCGACCGTCGCGCCTGCAACTGGCCGACTGGCTGATCGAGAACCGTACCGGCGACGCGCGGATCCGGGCTGCGATGCCGGAAGGCTGGCGGGTCGGCGACAAGACCGGCGGCATGCAGGGCGTCAGCAACGACATCGCGGTCCTCTGGCCTCTGCACGGGGGCGCCCCCTGGATCCTGACGCTGTACCTGCGCGATTCGTCGCTGGATGCGGCCGGGCGCGACGCGGTGCTGCGCCGGGCGACCGAACTTGCGGCGGTGCATCTGGCCACGGGATGACGCGGGCGTCGGCCCGCCAGGGCAATTAAGAACCGCGGGGTTTCAAAATCCCGCACAATCGCGCCCCGACCGGCTTGAACCGGCCCGGGGCGTCCGCATGTCGGTCGTCCGCAATCTCCAGCAACTTCAGCCAGCGCCCCGCCATGCCGATCTATGCCTT
The DNA here is from genome assembly GCF_057838005.1 of Luteimonas sp. KH_071. Taxonomy (NCBI): domain Bacteria; kingdom Pseudomonadati; phylum Pseudomonadota; class Gammaproteobacteria; order Lysobacterales; family Lysobacteraceae; genus Luteimonas; species Luteimonas sp. KH_071. Next base: position 795,761 of record NZ_CM174458.1, read on the forward strand.
CCAGTGCGCCGAATGCGGCCACAGTTTCGACCGTCTGCAGAAGATGTCCGATCCTGATCCCGAGACCTGCCCCGAGTGCGGCGCGTCCGCGGTCAAGCGGCAGCTCACCGCGCCGTCGTTCCGTCTCGCCGGCAGCGGCTGGTACGAGACCGACTTCAAGAAGGACGGCGACAAGAAGCGCAACCTGGTCGAGAGCGGCGACGGCGCCAAGTCCGGCGGTGACAAGCCTGCGGCCGATGCGCCAGCGGCCAAGGCCGAGTCCAAGCCTGCGGCCACCGAATCCAAGCCGGCCGCCAAGCCGGCTGCGAAGCCCGCCTCGGCGGACTGACGCGCCTGCCGCCGCGTCCGCGGCGGTGACGCCTTAAACTAGCGGGCTTGCATCCAGCACGGTCGTCGTCACGGCGGCCCGTGCGCCCGCGCTTTCGTGTCCGGAGTTCCCATGCGTACCCATTTCTGCGGCCTGATCGACGAATCGCTGATCGGCCAGACCGTCACCCTGTGCGGCTGGGCCGACGTCGCCCGCGACCTCGGCGGCGTCTGCTTCATCGACCTGCGCGACCACGAAGGCATCGTGCAGGTGGTCGCGGAATCGTCGGATGCGGACGGCAATGCCGCCGTCGTCGCGACCGCCGAGAAGGTGGGCTACGAGGACTGCCTGCGCATCACCGGCACGGTGCGCGCGCGGCATTCGGTCAACGCGAAGATCCGCACCGGCCAGGTCGAGATCGTCGCCACGCAGATCGAGGTGTTGAACAAGGCCGAGCCGCTGCCGTTCCACCATCACGAGAATCCGGGCGAAGAAACGCGCCTGAAGTACCGCTATCTCGACCTGCGGCATCCCGAGATGCAGCGCCGCATGCGCACGCGCACCAAGCTGGTCAGCGCACTGCGCCACTGGCTGGACGACAAGGGCTTCCAGGACATCGAGACGCCGATCCTGACCAAGGCGACGCCGGAAGGCGCGCGCGACTTCCTGGTGCCGGCGCGCATGCATCCGGGCGAGTTCTACGCGCTGCCGCAGTCGCCGCAGCTGTTCAAGCAGATCCTGATGATGGCGGGCTTCGACCGCTACTACCAGATCGCGCGCTGCTTCCGCGACGAGGCGCTGCGTGCGGACCGGCAGCTGGAATTCACCCAGCTCGACATGGAGTTCGCGTGGGTGTCGGAGCGCGATGTGCAGGATCTCGTCGAGGCGATGATCCGCGACGTGTTCCGCGATGTCGCCGGCGTCGAACTTGCCGCCGAATTCCCGCGCATGACGTATGCCGAGGCGATGCGTCGCTTTGGGTCCGACAAGCCCGACCTGCGCATCGCGCTAGAACTGGTCGACGTGGCCGATCTGGTCAAGGACAGCCAGTTCGCCGTGTTTACCGGCCCGGCGAACGAGGCTGGCGGCCGCGTCTGCGCGCTGCGCATTCCGGGCGGCGCGAGTCTGAGCCGCAAGCAGATCGACGAATACGCCGCGCATGCGGCGAAGTACGGCGCGAAGGGCCTGGCCTACATCAAGATTTCGGAGGCGGGCGAGGTGTCGTCGCCGATCCAGAAGTTCTTCGATGAGGCCGCGTTCGCGGGCCTGGTGTCACACGTCGGCGCCGGCAATGGCGACCTGGTGTTCTTCGGCGCCGGCACGTATTCGACCGTCAGCGACTTCATGGGCGCGGTGCGCCTGAAGGCCGGCAAGGACTTCAGCCTGATCAATGAGGGTTGGGCGCCGCTGTGGGTCACCGACTTCCCGATGTTCGAATGGGACGACGAGGCGCAGCGCTATGTCGCCCTGCATCACCCCTTCACCGCGCCGTCGGTCGACGACGAGGCCGACCTGCGCGCGAATGCCGCGACGGCGGTGTCGCGCGGTTACGACATGGTGCTCAACGGCAACGAGATCGGCGGCGGTTCGATCCGTATCCACCGTTCCTCGATGCAGTCGGCCGTGTTCGAACTGCTCGGCATCGGCGCGGAAGAGGCGCAAGCGAAGTTCGGCTTCCTGCTCGACGCGCTGAAGTACGGCGCCCCGCCGCATGGCGGCATCGCATTCGGCATCGACCGCATCGCCGCGCTGATGGCGGGCACCGAATCGATCCGCGACGTCATCGCCTTCCCCAAGACCACCGGCGCACAGTGCCTGATGACCGACGCGCCGTCGCCGATCGCTGACGCGCAGCTGGCCGAAGTACACATCCAAGTCAGGCCTGTCGCGCCGAAGCCGGCAGCCTGATCCGCCGATGACGACGCTCCGCCGCGCCACCGTCGACGACGCGCAGACGCTGTCGACGCTGGCCGCGCGCACGTTCACCGAGACCTTCGGCCATCTGTATCCGCCGGAGGATCTCGCGGCGTTCCTCGCCGATGCCTACGCAGTAGAGAAGCAGCGCGTGATCCTTGCGCATCCGGACTACGCGGTCTGGCTGCTGGAAAACGCCGGCGAGGCGATCGGCCATGCCGCGGCCGGTCCCTGCGGGCTGCCGCACGCCGATGTCGCCCGGGGCGACGGCGAGCTCAAGCGGCTCTATCTCGTGCAGGGCCATCAGGGTGGCGGCAACGGCACGCGGATGATGGACGCCGCGATGGCGTGGTTGCTTCGCGATGGTCCGCGCACGCTGTGGGTCGGCGTGTGGTCGGAGAACCTCGGCGCGCAGCGCTTCTATGCGCGCCACGGCTTCGAGCAGGTTGGCGACTACATTTTCCCCGTCGGTTCGATCAACGATCTGGAGTTCATCCTGCGCCGACCGGCGCGGCTTTGAATCCGGTGCGCGGCGCGGGGGTCGCGTCGGCCGCGTGCATCGCATGAAAAAGCCGGCCGCACGGGTGTGCGGCCGGCGATGCATGGCGTGCAGCGAGCGGTCTAGCGACGCAGGAAGGCGAGCAGGTCCTGATTGAGCCGGTCCTTGTGCGTGTCGGTGATGCCGTGCGGTGCGCCGGGGTAGAGGATCACCTCGGCCTGCGCCACGTGGCGCGGCACCAGCTGGGCCGACATCGCCGGCGGCACGATCTGGTCGTCGCCGCCGTGGATCACCAGTGTGGGCACGTCGAACTTCGCGAGGTCGGGACGGAAGTCGGTGGCCGAGAACGCGGCGATCGAGTCGAAGGTGTTCTTGTGGCCGGCCTGCATGCCCTGCACGTAGAAGTTCTGCACCAGCCCCGCGTTGACGGTGGCGCCGGGCTGGTTGAAGCCGAAGAACGGACCCGAGGCGATGTCGAGGTACTGCTGCGCCCGGTTCGCCTGGGCTGCGGCGCGGAAGCCGTCGAACAGTTCGATCGGCGCGCCGTCGGGGTTGTCGTCGGTCTTCAGCATGAAGGGCGTGACCGCGCCGACCAGCACCGCCTTCTTCACCCGGCCGGTGCCGTGGCGGCCGATGTAGCGTGCGACCTCGCCGCCGCCGGTCGAGAAGCCCACCAGGGTGACGTCGCGCAGGTCGAGCGCTGTGATCACCGCGGCGAGGTCGTCGGCGTAGTGGTCCATGTCGTTGCCGTCCCAGGGCTGGCTGGAGCGGCCGTGGCCGCGACGGTCATGGGCGACGACGCGATAGCCCTGCCCGGCGAGGAACAGCATCTGCGATTCCCAGCTGTCCGAGTTCAGCGGCCAGCCGTGGCTGAAGGTCACGACCGGGCCGTCCTTCGGGCCCCAGTCCTTGACGTAGAGACGCACGCCGTCGGCGGTGACGACATAGGTGCCGTCGACGGTGGCGGCGGCGATCCGGGCGGGTTCGACAGACGGCGCGGCGTGCGCGGCGTGGAGGGCGGTGGCCAGCAGGCTGGCGGCGACGGTGCGGGTGAAAGCATTCATGGCGGATCCTCGTGTGTGGGATGGATGCGGGGCGGGGCGGGTGCGGGTGGATCAGTCGGCGATCGACAGCGTCACGTCGATGTTTCCGCGCGTGGCGTTGGAGTAGGGGCAGACGATGTGGGCCTGCGCGACCAGGTCCTGCAGCACCTCGCGGTCGATGCCGGGTGCGTCGATACGCAGGGCGGCCTCGATGCCGAACCCGGTGGGAATCGGACCGATGCCCACCGTGCCGGTGACGGTGGTGGTCGCTGGCAGCGCGACCTTCTGCCGGCCGGCGACGAACTTCAGTGCGCCGAGGAAACAGGCCGAGTAGCCTGCGGCGAACAGCTGCTCGGGATTGGTGCCGGGGCCGCCGGCGCCGCCCAGTTCGCGGGGCGTGGACAGGGCGATGTCGAGCACGCGGTCGGAGGACAGGGCGCGGCCGTCACGACCGCCGGTGGCGGTGGCCGAGGCGGTGTAGAGGGTCTTCTCGATGGACATGGCGGAATTCCTGGTGGTGGGCGGGTGCCGCCCGGTGAGTGCACTGTGCGCGCCGCTGTGGAACCTTGGGTGATATAAAGTCCATAAAATTTGATCTGGAGTCCGGATGTGGCAGATCGTCTTGCGGCGCTGATGGCGCATTTCCCGATGAACGCCCGGGTGTTCAACGCCCGTGCGCTGTGCGGCATCAACACGCTCGACAGCGACGGCGTCCACGGCCAGCTGCACCTGGTGCGCAGCGGCGCGGTCGAGGTGCACTACGGGAGCACAACGCGGTCGATCACCGGCCCCGGTCTGCTGCTGTTCCCGCGCCCCACCGCGCATCGCTTCGTCACCGATCCGGGCCGCGGCGCGGACATGGTCTGCGCCCATCTCGGCTTCGAGGGCGGTGCGGACAATCCGGTCGCCGCCGCCCTGCCGGAGGTCGTGTGTCTGCCGCTGGACGAGATCGCCGGCGCAGCACCGGTGCTGGCGCTGCTGTTCGAGGAAGCCTTCGACCAGCGCTGCGGGCGCCTGGCCCTGATCGAACGCCTGTTCGAGGTGGTGATGATCCAGGTGCTGCGCCAGTTGATGGAGCGGGGCGAGGTGCAGGGCGGGCTGCTGTCCGGCCTGTCGCACCCGCGCGTGCGCAATGCGCTGGTCGCGATGCACGAGGCGCCTGCTGGCGCGTGGACACTCGACGCGCTCGCGCAGGCCGCGGGCATGTCGCGCAGCGCATTCGCGACCACCTTCGTCGACAGGGTCGGCATGACCCCCGGGCAGTACCTGCAGGACTGGCGCGTGCGCCTGGCCAAGCAGGCGCTGCGCCGCGGCCGGCCGTTGAAGCTGATCGCCGACGAAGTCGGCTACGGCAGCGAGGCCGCGCTGTCGCGTGCGTTCAAGGCGAACAGCGGTGTGTCACCGCGGGCCTGGCGGCAGGCGCGTGCGGCGCGCGAGGCCGTCGCATGAGCGCGCCCACGCGGGTGCTGTTGCTGCACGGCATCTGGATGGTCGGCCTGACGATGCGCCGCTTCGCGCGCGGTCTGGCCGAGGCGGGTTTCGAACCCGAGATCATCGGGTACCCGAGCATCGCCGGCGGGCCGGATGCGGCGGGCGAGCGGCTTGCTGACGCCCTCGCACAGGGGCCGGCCCACGTCGTCGGCCACAGTCTGGGCGGCCTGTCGGCGCTGCGGGCAGCAGGTGCGACGCCGGATCTGCCGGTGGGCCGCATCGTCTGCCTGGGCTCGCCGGTCTGCGGCAGCGGCGCGGCGCATGCACTGGCACGGGTGCCGATGTCGCATCTGTACTTCGGCCGCAGCGCCGAACTCCTGCATGCCGGTTGCGTCGAATGGCCGGCGGGTCTCGAGGTCGGCATGGTCGCCGGCTGCGTGCCGCGTGGGCTGGGCGCGCTGCTGGCGCGTTTCGACGGGCCGCACGACGGCACGGTATCGGTCGAGGAGACCCGCGCGCCTGCGCTGGCGGATCACATCGTGGTGCAGGCGAGCCACAGCGGCCTGCTGCTGTCGGCCGATGCGGTGCGACAGACCGTCGGATTCCTCCGCCACGGCCGCTTCGAGCACGCGCGGTCGCGGCATGCGGAGTAAAATCGCCGGCTTCCAACGCCAACAGACCTGACGACCCATGGGACGAGGACCTTCGATCGAGGCCCGCAAGAACGCGACCGACGCCAAGCGCGGCAAGATCTTCACCAAGATCATTCGCGAAATCGGCGTGGCGGCGCGTGCCGGCGGCGGTGATCCGTCGAACAACCCGCGCCTGCGCACGGCGATCGACAAGGGCATGGCCCAGAACATGACCAAGGACGTGGTCGAGCGCGCGATCAAGAAGGCGACCGGCGAGCTCGAAGGCGTCGAGTACGAGGAGATCCGCTACGAGGGCTACGCCCCGGGCGGCGTCGCCGTGATCGTCGACACGCTGACCGACAACCGCGTGCGCACCGTGGCCGAAGTCCGCCACGCGTTCGGCAAGTGCGGCGGCAACATGGGCACCGAAGGCTCGGTGGCCTTCATGTTCAAGCGGCTGGGCGTGCTGAGTTTCGAAGGTCTGGACGAGGACGCGGTGACCGAGGCCGCGATCGAGGCGGGCGCCGACGACGTCGTCGTGTATCCGGAAGACGGCGCGATCGACGTGGTCACCAGCGCGGATGCGTTCGAATCGGTGCGTGACGCGATGACCGCCGCCGGTCTGGTGCCCGGCCATGCCGAAGTGACCTTGCGCGCCGACAACGACATCGCCGTCGACGGCGAGACGGCCGAGCAGGTCCGCAAGATGCTCGATCTGCTCGAGGATCTCGACGACGTGCAGGCGGTCTACTCGAACGCGCAGTTCGAGGGCTGACGGGCAGCGCCTGCCGCCGATGCGGACTTTCCTGCTCTGGGTTGGCTGGGCGTCCGTCGTGGGCAGCATCGGCGATGGCCTGATCGCGGTACTGGCACTGGTCGTGGTCGGCAATGCGGGCTGGGCGATGCCCGGGCCATCGGTCGATGCGCTGCTGGCCGGCCACCTGCCGGCGCTGTACTGGGTGAAGTCGGTCGCGCTGCTGGCCATGCCCAGTGGAGTCGTCGCCTGGCTGTTCGCGCTGCCGGCGCTGGTGTATTTCCCGGCGCGCATCGCGATGAGCGCGCTGATCGGCTGGGCGGCCTTCGTCGCCGCACGGCGCCTCGCGCCGCGCCAGTCGCGCCCGCCGCAGGCCGTGGCATGACCCGCATCCTCGGCATCGATCCAGGTTCGCAGCGCACCGGCGTCGGCATCATCGACGTCGATGCAAGCGGAAAGGTCACGCATGTGTTCCATGCACCGCTGGTGCTGGTGACCGCGGGGGAGTTTCCCGCGCGCCTGCGTCGGCTGCTCGATGGGCTGACCGCCTTGATCATCGAGCATCGGCCCGACGAGGTCGCGATCGAAAAGGTATTCATGGCGCGCAATCCCGACTCGGCGCTCAAGCTCGGCCAGGCGCGGGGCGCGGCGATCGGCGCGGTGGTGCTGCGCGATCTGCCGGTCAGCGAGTACGCCGCCACCGAGGTCAAGCTGGCCGTGGTCGGGCGGGGCAGCGCCGAGAAGGCGCAGATCCAGCACATGGTCGGGCTGATGCTCGGACTGTCGGGCAAGCTGCAGGCCGACGCCGCCGATGCATTGGCGGTCGCGATCACGCATGCGCACGTCAGCGCGACCGCGAAGCGGCTCGGCGTCGACGTGAAGCAGGCCTGGGGGCGCAAGTGACCGGCTGCGTCTCTATCCTATCCACCGTCATTCCCGCGAAAGCGGCTTGACGGCCTCACCGTAAGCGTCGGACTCGGATACCCATGATCGGAAGACTGCGTGGCACGCTCGCCCACAAGGCACCGCCCTGGCTGGTGATCGACGTGGGCGGCGTCGGCTACGAACTCGAAGCGCCGATGAGCACGTTCTACGATCTGCCCGAAGTCGGCCGCGAGGTCGCGCTGTTCACGCACTACGCGCAGAAGGAGGACAGCGTCTCGCTGTACGGCTTCCTGCACGAGTCCGAGCGGCGGCTGTTCCGCGACGTGCAGAAGGTCACCGGCATCGGCGCGAAGATCGCGCTGGCCATCCTGTCGGGCGTCAGCGTCGACACCTTCGCGCGCCTGGTGCACACCGGCGATGTCACCGCGCTGACCAAGATCCCGGGCATCGGCAAGAAGACCGCCGAGCGCATGGTGGTCGAACTGCGCGACCGGGCGGCCGATCTGGCAGGCGCGGGCGGGGCGATCGGCGGCGTGCAGGTCCCGGCCGATCCGATGTCGGAGGCGGTCGTGGCGTTGCAGCAGCTGGGCTACAAACCCGCCGATGCGGCGCGGATGGCGAAGGCCGCAGCGAACGAGGGCGACCCGCCCGAAATCATCATCCGGAAAGCGCTACAGTCCGCGCTTCGCTGACACTCCACACACTCGTCGGCAGGGTCGACACCACATGTCACACGCCAGCAATCAGCCCGGCACGGGCCCGCGTACCCACGGTACGGGACATGGCAAGGTCGGGCTGGCAGGACTGATCGCCGGCGCGATCGGCGTCGTCTTCGGAGACATCGGCACCAGTCCGCTGTACACGCTGCGCGAGGCGTTCTCGCCGCATTACGGCCTGATCGCCAACCACGACACCGTCCTCGGTGTGCTGTCGATGATTTTCTGGTCGCTGATGCTGGTGGTGACGCTCAAGTACGTCACGATCATCCTGCGCGCCGACAACGACGGCGAGGGCGGAATCATGGCGCTGATGGCGCTGGCCCAGCGCTGTCTCGCCAAAGGCGGGAAGTCGGGGTACCTCGTCGGCATCCTCGGCGTGTTCGGCGCCTCGCTGTTCTTCAGCGATGGCGTGATCACACCTGCAATTTCTGTGCTGTCTGCAGTCGAGGGCCTGGAGGTCGTCGCGCCGGGGCTGCATGCGTGGATCATTCCGGTGACGGTCATCGTGCTGGCAGCGCTGTTTGCGACCCAGCGCTATGGCACCGCCAAGGTCGGCCGCGTGTTCGGCCCGATCACGATCCTGTGGTTCCTGTCGCTCGCGGCGCTCGGTGTGTTCAACATCCTGCACGAGCCGGAAGTGCTCAATGCGATCAACCCGCTGTGGGCGGCCCGCTTCTTCCTCGAGCACAGTTGGGGCGGCGTCTTCATTCTCGGCGCCGTGGTGCTGGCGGTGACCGGCGGCGAGGCGATCTACACCGACATGGGCCACTTCGGCGCCAAGCCGATCCGGTACGCCTGGTATTTCTTCGTGCTGCCGTCGCTGATGCTCAACTATCTCGGCCAGGGCGCGCTGGTGCTCGAGGATCCGGCGGCGATCCAGAACCCGTTCTACATCGGCGTGCCGGAGTGGGCGCGCTGGCCGATGATCGTGCTGGCGACCTGCGCCACGGTCATCGCCTCGCAGGCGGTGATCACCGGCGGTTTCTCGGTCGCACGCCAGGCGATGCAGCTGGGCTATATCCCGCGCATGCACGTGCGCCATACCTCCAGCGACACCATCGGCCAGATCTACATCCCCGGCATCAACTGGGCGATGGCGATTGTCGTCATCGCACTGGTGTTGACCTTCCAGACCTCATCGGCGCTGGCCGCGGCCTACGGCATCTCGGTCTCGCTGACGATGCTGATCGACACCCTGCTGCTGATCGTCGTCGCCCGCGCGCTGTGGCCCCGTTGGCGGCGCTGGGTGTTGCCGTGCTGCGCGGTCTTCATCTTCATCGACGTGGCGTTCGTCGTCGCCAACGGCGCCAAGGTGCTGCAGGGCGCGTGGTTCCCGCTGGTGCTCGGCATCACGCTGTTCACCCTGCTGCGCACCTGGCGTCGCGGGCGCCAGCTGCTGCACGCCGAAATCCAGAAAGAAGGCATCCGCCTCGACACCTTCCTGCCGGGCCTGATGCTCGCCCCGCCGGTGCGCGTGCCCGGCACCGCGGTGTTCCTGACCAGTGACCGCGGCATCGTGCCGCACGCGCTGATGCACAACCTCAAGCACAACAAGGTGCTGCACGAGCGCAATGTGTTCCTGACCGTCGAAACCCTGACGCTGCCCTACGCGGCGCCGGACCGGCGCCTGAAGATGGAATCCATCGGCGACGACTTCCACCGCATCACGATCCGCTTCGGTTTCATGGAAACGCCCGACGTGCCGATGGCGCTGATGCGGTGCGGCGACATCGAGAACGGCATCGTGCTCGATCCGATGGACACGACCTACTTCACCAGTCGCGAGACGGTGGTGGCGAGTCCGCATCGCGGGATGCCGGTGTGGCGCGACAAGCTGTTCGCCTTCATGCACCGCAATGCGGCGCCGGCGACGGTGTTCTTCCGGATTCCGGGGAACCGGCTGGTGGAATTGGGGTCGCAGGTGCAGATCTGAGGGCCGTGCGCGCGTTCACGCAAGTTGTCCATCGGCGCTCAACTTGCCGGGCGTGTGGTCGATAACGGTGTAATGCTGTCGAAGGGTTGCCTCGTATGCCAGCGCACCAAACGATCGACCAGAGTCCGGTTCTGCCGCAGCGCGTGCTGGTGGTTGAGAATTCGCGCGCATACGCACAGGCGATCGCCGGTGCAATCGAGCGGCAGCTCGAACTCCCCGTCGTCGTCGCCTCCACGCTGGCCGAAGCGCGCGGGTTTCTCGACCGTTACGACGACTGGTTCCTCGCACTGACGGGCTTGGTGCTGGCCGACGGCGACCGCGAGACGGTGATCGACTGCTTCCATGACCGCGGCATCTCCACCATCGTCGTGACCGGCGTCTATGACGAGGATCTGCGCGAGCGCATGCTGCGGCGCCGGGTCATCGACGTCGTGCTCAAAAGCACGCCGGGCAGCCTGGATTACATCGTCTGGCTGGTGAAGCGTCTGGAGCGCAACCGGCGCATCTCGGCGCTGGTGGTCGACGATTCGGTGTCCGCGCGGCTGCACACCGTCGCGCTGCTCGAGACGTTCGGTTATCGCGTGGTCCAGGCTGTCGACGGAAGCACCGCACTTCACGCGCTGGAATCGGACCCGACGATCCGTCTGGCGATCATCGATCAGGAAATGCCCGGCATGCAGGGCGTGGAGCTGACGCGGCGCCTGCGCGCGCTGCGCGCCCGCGACCGCGTCGCGGTGATCGGAGTGTCGGGTCGCGAGGACGCCAGTCTGGTGGCGCGTTTCCTCAAGAGCGGCGCAAACGATTTCCTGCGCAAGCCCTATTCGAGGGAGGAGTTCTTTTGCCGGGTGTCGCAGAACGTCGATCAGCTGGAGCTGATCGGCAGCTTGCAGGATCTGGCCACCCGGGATTTCCTGACCGGCTTGCCGAATCGCCGCCACTTTCTCGATCAAGCCGAGCAGATGGTGGAGCGCACCCAGTCCGTGCGGCGACCGCTCGCAATGGCGATTCTGGATGTCGACCACTTCAAACGCATCAATGACGGCTGGGGCCACGAGGCCGGTGACCATGCGCTGCGCGAGGTTGCGACTGCCCTGTCGCTGCATGCGCGCCCGGAGGATCTGGTGGCACGGTTCGGTGGCGAGGAGTTCTGTGTGCTGGCGCCCGATCTCGAGCGTTCCGCGCAGGAAGCGTACTTCGAGGCGCTGCGTCAGCGTATCGAAGATCTGAACATGGACACGCCCAGCGGTGCGTTGCGAATGACGGTCAGCATCGGCGTACGGAGCGCACGCGCCGGAGATGGTCTGCATCAGCTGCTGGCCGAAGCCGACAGGCGCCTGTACCTCGCCAAGGCGCGCGGGCGCAACCGGGTCGTCGAAACAGGTTGAGCGCGCACGCGTGGCGGCGTGCCGGACGCGCTCGACGGCGGGTCGACGCTCATCAGGCGTGACATCCGCGGTCAGTGTCGGCTCGGTTTGCTCGCGCTCGGCGCACGAGAGCGTCCTACTGATGTGGTGGATTCCTGGCGGGATGGCCCCATCCTCTGGAGATGCCTACCTCATCCAGTCCCACTCCATATTCGATTCTCGATCTCGCCCCGGTCACCGAAGGCAGCACGCCGGCCGAATCCTTTGCCCGTTCGCTCGATCTCGCCCGCCATGGCGAGGCGCTCGGCTACGCGCGCTACTGGCTGGCCGAGCACCACAACATGCCCGGCATCGCCAGCGCCGCGACCGCGGTGCTGATCGGGCATATCGCCGGCGGCACATCGACGATCCGCGTCGGGTCGGGTGGGGTGATGCTGCCCAACCATGCGCCGCTGCAGGTGGCCGAACAGTTCGGCACGCTGGCGTCGCTGTATCCGGGGCGCATCGATCTCGGTCTGGGTCGTGCGCCCGGCACCGATCAGCCGACGACGAAGGCGCTGCGGCGCTATTACGCCGGCGCGGATGCGTTCCCGTCCGATGTCATGGAGCTGCTGCGCTACTTCGAACCCGCGCAGCCTGGCCAGCCTGTCCAGGCCGTGCCTGGCGCGGGTCTCGACGTGCCGGTGTGGATTCTCGGTTCCAGCCTGTTCGGCGCCGGTCTCGCGGCGACGCTCGGCCTGCCGTATGCGTTCGCCTCGCATTTCGCGCCCGCTGCGATGTCGGAGGCGCTGGCGCTGTACCACCGCGATTTCCGTCCCTCGAAGCACCTGCGCCAGCCGCACGCGATGCTCGCGCTCAACGTGGTCGCGGCGGATACCCGCGCCGAAGCCGATCGCCTGTTCACCACGCAGCAGCAGAGCTTCGTGCGCCTGCGGCGCGGCACGCCCGGGCTGATCCCGCCGCCGATCGACGATATCGAGGCGTTCTGGTCGCCAGCCGAAAAAGCGATGGTCGCCCAGTCGCTGGCGTGCTCGGTGATCGGCGATCCGGCCGACGTGCGTGACGGCATCGCCGAGTTCATCGCGCGCCATCGCCCGGACGAGCTGATGCTGACCGCCAACATTTTCGACCACGACGCGCGCAAGCACAGCTTCGCGCTGGCCGCGGAGGCGATGCGCGCCTGATTGGACCCCGTGGGAGCGCCCTCGGGCGCGTTGCGCTGTGCTGAAGGCATCGCGCCCGACGGCGCTTCCGCGGCATGACCGCGCCCGCGGCATGCGATCATGCGTGCATGACCGCAGACCGCATCATCGCCGCCGACGCCACCCGCGAGGACGACGCCATCGAGGCGAGCATCCGGCCGCAGCGGCTGGACGAATATCTCGGCCAATTGCCGGTCCGCGAACAGATGTCGATCTTCATCGAGGCCGCGAAGCAGCGCCGCGAGGCGCTCGACCATGTGCTGATCTTCGGGCCGCCGGGCCTGGGCAAGACCACGCTGAGCCACGTGATCGCCAACGAGCTCGGCGTCGCACTGCGCGTGACCTCGGGGCCGGTGATCGAGAAGGCCGGTGATCTCGCCGCGCTGCTGACCAATCTGCAGCCGCACGATGTGCTCTTCATCGACGAGATCCACCGCCTGTCGCCGGTGGTGGAGGAGGTCCTGTACCCGGCGATGGAGGATTTCCAGCTCGACATCATGATCGGCGAGGGCCCCGCGGCGCGTTCGATCAAGATCGATCTCCCGCCGTTCACCCTGATCGGCGCGACCACGCGCGCGGGCCTGCTGACCGCGCCGTTGCGCGATCGCTTCGGCATTGTGCAGCGGCTGGAGTTCTACAGCGCCGAGGAGCTGACCCGGATCGTGCGCCGCTCGGCGCAGATCCTCGGCCTGTCCTGCGAACCCGACGGCGCTGCCGAGATCGCGAAGCGCGCCCGCGGCACACCGCGTATCGCCAACCGCCTGTTGCGCCGCGTGCGCGACTATGCGCAGGTGCGCGCCGGTGGCCGTATCGACCGCGACGTGGCGAACGCCGCGATGCAGATGCTCAAGGTCGATCCGGAGGGCTTCGACGAACTCGATCGCCGGCTGCTGCATCTGATCATCGAGAACTTCGACGGCGGCCCGGTCGGGGTCGAGTCGATGGCGGCCGCCCTCAGTGAGGAACGCGGCACGCTCGAAGACGTCATCGAGCCCTATCTGATCCAGCAGGGCTATCTCGTGCGCACCGCGCGCGGCCGCATGGCGACCACCAAGGCCTGGCGCCATCTGGGGCTGGAACCGCGCCGCGACGCCACCGCGACCCCCGGTCACCTGTTCTGATGCCCTGCGAGGTGCGGCTTTGACAGCGATTTCCAGCCCTGCGACCGGTCCGACCGGTCTATTCAGTTGGCCGACACGCGTCTATTGGGAAGATACCGACGCAGGTGGCGTCGTCTATCACGCGCAGTACGTGGCTTTCATGGAGCGCGCGCGCAGCGAGTGGTTGCGCGCCCAGGGCTACGGACAGCAGATGTTGCGCGATACGCACGGCACGGTGTTCGCGGTCCGTGCGATGCGGATCGATTTCCGGAGTCCGGCGCGGCTCGACGATGCGCTGGAGGTCAGCGTGGCGCTGCGGCAGTGCCGGCGTGCAAGCGCGGTGTTCGTGCAAGAGGTGCGCCGTAACGGCGAACTTCTGCTCGATGCCGAGGTGCGTGTCGCGGCACTGTCGGCATCCGATTTCAGGCCGCGTGCGATTCCGGACGCGCTCTACACACAACTCAAGTCACTCGAAACGTCAGCGGAGTAATCCTGGATGAGTCTCATGCCCGTGCTGTTGCAGTCCGCCGCCCAGGTGCAGGCGTTGCCCGAAGAGGCCGCCGCAGGCGCGACCGAGCTGGCGAACACCGGTGCCGCCGCGGCGGCGACCGCGCCGCTGCCCAACGACCTCAGCATTCTCGAACTGGTGCTGCACGCATCGATTCCGGTGCAGCTGGTGATGTTGCTGCTGTTGTTCGCGTCGGTGTCTTCGTGGGTGATCATCTTCCGCAAGAAGCGCCTGCTCGACCGTGCCGAGAAGGAAGCCGATCGCTTCGAAGAACGGTTCTGGTCGGGCGCCGAGATCAGCAAGCTCTACGCGTCGGCGACCGAGCGTAACCGTGAGATCGAGGGCCTGGAGGCCATCTTCGAAGCGGGCTACCGGGAGTATTCGCGTCAGCGGCAGCGCCGCGGCGTCGATGCGCGTACGCATCTCGAAGGCGCGCAACGCGGCATGCGTGTCGCCGGTGCGCGCGAACTCGACGGGCTGGAGAGCAATCTGGAATACCTCGCCAATGTCGGTTCGATCGCGCCCTACGTGGGCCTGCTCGGCACCGTGTGGGGCATCATGATTTCGTTCCACGGCCTGGCCAGCGTCAAGGAGGCGACCATCGCCACCGTCGCGCCGGGTATCTCCGAAGCGCTGATCGCGACTGCGATGGGCCTGTTCGCCGCAATCCCGGCGGTGTGGGCCTACAACCGCTTCGCGACCAAGGTCGAGCGCGTCGCCACGCGCTTTGAAGCCTTCTCCGACGAGTTCTCGTCGATTCTCGAGCGCCAGACCGGCGTCGATTGATCTCCTCCGGCGCGCGTGAGCGCGCCGGATCGCACGTTCTCGAACGCCCCCGCATCCGGATTCCGCCATGTCGTCGATCTCCCTTCGCCGTTCCAAGCGGCGCAAGCTCAAGAACGAAATCAACGTCGTGCCCTACATCGACGTGATGCTGGTGCTGCTGATCATTTTCATGGTCACCACGCCGCTGATGAATCTGGGTACCGACATCAACCTGCCGGACTCGCGTGCGATGTCGCTCGGATCTCCGCAGGATCCTGTGGTCGTCAGCGTCTATCCCGATGGCCAGCTCGCACTGATGGTCGAGCAGCAGAACACCTCGGTGTCGCGTGAGGATCTGGTCGCGCGCCTGCGTGGCATCCACACCCAGAACCCCGACGCGACGATCCTTGTCAGCGGCGACGGCGCGGCCAGCTACCAGCGGATCATGAATGCCATCGACCTCATCAACGAGGCCGGCATCACCAAGGTCAGCCTGATCAGCCGTCCGGCGGAAAGCGCGAACTGAGATGCGCGAGTCGCGTTCCGACAATGCGGTGGCAATCGGACTGTCGATCCTGGTCCATGTGCTGCTGTTCGGCCTGATCCTCCTCGGCGCGCTGTGGAATGCGTCGTCGCGGCCCGAATCTGCGATGGGCTCACCGGTCTCGGCCGACCTCATCGACCCCAACGCGCTGAGCGCGGCCGACCAGCGCGCGTTGGCCAGCAGACCCGAACCGTTGCCCGATCCGCAACCCGCGCCCGAGCCGGTCCCCGATCCGTTGCCGGAACCGGTGCCCGAGCCGATCGAGGCACCCGCGGCCGCGCCGCCGCAGCCCCTGCCCGAGCCGCGTCCCGAGGACGCCGTCGAGCAGCGTCAGCCGCAGCTGCAGGAAGTCGTGCCCGAGCCCGACTCCGTTTCGCAGGCCGCCGTGCGGCGCGATGCACTGGCCGCCGAGCAGCGCGAGAAGGAGCAGGAAGAGAAGCGTCGCCAGGCGCAGATCGAGCTGGCCGAGCAGCAGAAGCAGCAGGAAGCCGAGGAGAAGCGCCGGCTCGCGCGCCAGGAACTGGAGAAGCTGCGCGCCGAGCGCGAGAAGACCCAGCGCGAAGCGCAGCTGTCGGAGCAACGCCTGAAGCAGATCGCCGAGCGCAACGCGCAGACGGCGTCCGACCAGCGCGCCGCCGCGTCCGCCGCGAGCCCGCCGCCGGGCCGTCCTGATGGCGACAGTGGCCTGGCCGCAAAGTACGCCGCCGCGCTGCAGGAAGCGATCCGACGCAACTGGCGCCGTCCCGACAACGTGCCGCTGGGCCAGCGCTGCCGCCTCTACATCACCCAGTTGCCGGGTGGCGAGGTGTTGAACGTCGAATTCGACGCGTCGTGTCCGTATGACGCGCAGGGCCGGCGCTCGGTCGAAGCCGCGGTGCGCGCCGCCGAGCCGCTGCCGTACGAAGGCTTCCAGTCGGTCTTCAACCGCAGACTCAACCTCAACTTCACGGCGCAGGATTGATGCCGGCGCGCCGCGTTGCGCGCCCTCCCGTCTTCGCTTCGTGCGGTCTGCGCCCGGCCGCCGCGCCGGTGCCCTGCGCGGACTTCGCGCCGGCTTTCTCGCGCGGCTTCACCATCCTGTTCACCTGTGCGGCGCGATGATTGCGCTGGTATTCATCCTGTTCCCCGGTGCAGCGGCCAAGCTGCGCGGGTTCACTCTCTTCAAACCGGTAAGCCGATGAAACCCATTCTGATCCGTTGTCTGTTGGCTCTGCTCGCGCTCGGCCTGCCCATGATGGCGAGCGCGCAGCAACAGGGGCTCGAGATCGACATCACCGGCGGCAGCGCCCAGGCGATGCCGATCGCCGTCGTGCCGATGCCCTACCAGGGCAGTGGCACCGCGCCCGATACCGATGTCGCCGCCGTGGTGCGCGCCGACCTCGACCGCTCCGGCCAATTCCGCACGCTGCCCGAACGCGACATCGTCGAGCGGCCGACGCGTGGCAGCGAGGTCCAGTACCCGACCTGGCGCGCGCTGCGGCAGGATTTCCTGGTCGTCGGCCGGGTCGTCGACGCGGGCGGTGGCAGCTATCGGGTCGAATACGAACTGTTCGACGTTGCCAAGCAGGAGCGTGTGCTCGGTCTGGCGATGACCGGCCGCCCGAATGCGATGCGCGATGTCGCCCATCAGATGGCCGACGCGATCTACGAGAAGATCACCGGTGTGCGTGGTGCCTTCTGGACCCGAATCGCCTACATCACCCAGACCGGCGTCGGCCCGAGCGCGCGGTATGCGCTGATCGTGGCGGACTCCGACGGCTACAACCCGCAGACGGTGGTGCGCTCGAACGAGCCGCTGATGTCGCCGAGCTGGAGCCCGGACGGCCGCCGCGTGGCCTACGTCAGCTTCGAGAGCGGCAACTCGGCGATCTACATTCAGGACATCACCAGCGGCGGTCGTGAGCTGGTCTCGAGCTTCCGCGGCATCAACGGCGCCCCGGCGTTCTCTCCCGATGGGCGCCGCCTGGCCCTGTCGCTCTCACGCAGCGGCAACCCCGAGATCTACGTCATGGACCTCGGCAGCAAGTCGCTGACCCAGGTCACCAACCACTTCGCCATCGACACCTCGCCGTCCTGGGCGGCCGACGGCGGCAGCATCTACTTCATCTCCGATCGGGGCGGCCGCCCCCAGGTCTACCAGGCGCCGGTGTCCGGTGGCAGCGCCACGCGGGTGACCTTCGAGGGCAGCTACAACGCCGACCCGTCGGTGTCTTTCGATGGCAAGAAAATCGTCGTGGCGCAAGGTTCAGGCAACGTGTACCGTATTGCCTTGCTGGATCGCAGCCTGGGGTCGCCCCGCTGGTCCACGCTGTCGCCCGGGTCGCTCGACGAATCGCCGAGTTTCGCCCCGAACGCCGGCATGGTCCTGTACGCGGCGCGTGAGGGGCGCAGGGGTGTGTTGTATGCGGTGTCCTCGGATGGCCGTGTGCGTCAGCGCCTCGTCCTCGCCGATGGCGATGTGCGCGAGCCGGCATGGGGACCGTACCGGGAACAGCGCTGACGTTGCCTGCACGACCCGTCCAATCACAATTGCCCTGTTGCCATAGAAAACCAAGGATCGACGAGATGAAGATGACCACCCGTTTGATGCTGGCCGCGATGCTCTGCACCGCCGCCGTTGCGTGTTCCAAGAAGGTCAAGGAAGAGGCACCGGTCGATACCGGTCCGTCGACCGGCACCGTGGCTCCGGCCCCCTCGACCGCGGGCGCATACTCGCCGGCCGACCTCGACAGCGACGCATGCCTGCGTCAGCGCGTCGTCTACTTCGATCTGGACCAGGACAACCTGCGTCCGGAGTTCCAGGCCGTGATGGCCTGCCACGCCAAGTACCTGCGTGACCGCAGCGCTTCGCGCATCTCGCTGGAAGGCCACGCCGACGAGCGCGGCAGCCGCGAGTACAACCAGGGTCTCGGCGAGCGCCGTGGCAATGGCGTGTCCTCGGCGCTGCAGGCCAACGGTGGTTCGGCTGCCCAGCTGGCTGTCGTCAGCTACGGCGAAGAGCGTCCGGTCTGCAATGACTCGAACGAAGATTGCTGGGCCCGCAATCGTCGCGTCGAGATCATCTACACCGCTCGCTGATGCGTTCGATGCGTCATTGGCTGGTACTGCCAGTCGCGTTCGCGGCGACCCTCGTGGTCGCCGCGCCCGCATGGGCGCAACGGGCGAGCCTCGCGGACCGCGTGGCTTCGCTCGAAGCGCGCGCCGGTGATACCAGCGCGAACGTCGATCTGCTGAACCAGCTCAACCAGCTGCGGCAGGAGATCGTGTCCCTGCGCTCGCAGGTGGAAGAACTCCAGCAGCAGAACGAGCAGCTCAAGTCCAGCAACCGCAGCCAGTACCTCGACATCGACGGCCGGCTCAACCGGCTCGAGAGCGGGCAGGGCGGCGGTGGCGGTGGTCTGGAACTGCCCGATCCCACCGGCGATGCAACGCCGGCCCCCGCGGCAGGCGCGAATGCGCAGGCCGCGCGTGGCGCCGCGACGGGCGCTGTGCCCGCTGCACCGCAGGCCGCACCTGCCGACGAACGCGCCGCTTACGAGCAGGCGTTCGATGCATTGAAGAATGCGCGTTACGACGAGTCCGCCACGCTGTTCCAGGGCTTCCTGCAACAGCACCCGCAGGGCAGCTACGCGCCGAACGCGCTGTACTGGCTCGGCGAAAGCTATTACGTCACCCAGAATTACGCGTTGGCGCAGGAGCAGTTCCTTTCGCTGCTGCAGCGCTATCCGCAGAGCGACAAGGCCCCGGGCGCGATGCTCAAGGTCGGCCTGTCGCAGTACGGCCTGAAAGACCTCGACGGCGCCGAGACCACGCTCGCCGATGTCGGCAGGCAGTATCCCGGCACCGATGCGGCACGCACCGCCGCCGACCGGCTCCGCGCGATCCAGCTCTCGCGCCTGCGCTGATCCATGACCGCCGTCGCGCCCGATGCGGTCGCCGCATCCGCGGCCGACCGGCTCAAGCTCACCGAAGTCTTCCTGTCGTTGCAGGGCGAAGCCCGCGATGCCGGCTGGCCGACGGTCTTCGTCCGCCTGACAGGCTGTCCGCTGCGCTGCACCTATTGCGACACCGCGTACGCCTTCCACGGCGGCGACTGGTGGACGGTCGACGACATACTCGCCGAGGTCGCGAAGCATGGCGTCCGCCATGTGTGCGTGACCGGCGGCGAACCGCTGGCGCAGAAGCGCTGCATCGGCCTGCTGCGGCGTCTGTGCGATGCCGGTTACCAGGTATCGCTGGAAACCTCGGGCGCGCTCGACATCAGTGACGTGGATCCCCGCGTGAGTCGCGTGCTCGACATCAAGACGCCTGCATCCAACGAGGCGCACCGTAACCGCTGGGACAACCTGCCGCTGCTGACCGCTCACGACCAGATCAAGTTCGTCGTCTGCTCGCGGGCCGATTACGAGTGGGCACGCGATATCGTGTTGACCAAAGGTCTGCCGCATCGCTGCGACGTGCTGTTCTCGCCGAGCAAGGGCGAGATCACGGGTCGCGAACTGGCCGACTGGATCGTCGCAGACCGTCTGCCGGTGAAGTTCCAGATGCAGCTGCACAAGTTGCTGTGGGACGACGAACCGGGCCGTTGAGCCCCGCGTCCGCCCCGGGGCTGCGCTGGCCTGTCACGCGTCATCCGAATTTCCGTTCCGCATCCAGATCTCTCCCATGAAAAAAGCCGTTGTCCTGTTGTCCGGAGGCATGGACTCCGCCGCCGTCATCGCCATCGCCCAGGAACAGGGCTTCGATGTGCATGCGCTGAGCGTGCGCTACGGGCAGCGCCATACCTCCGAGCTGGACGCGGCCGTGCGCGTCGCTGCGGCGATGGGCGTCAACGTGCACAAGACCGTCGATGTCGACCTGCGCAGCATCGGCGGCTCGGCATTGACCGACGACATCGACGTGCCGGAAGCGGGTGGATCCGGTATCCCGGTGACGTACGTGCCCGCGCGCAACACGATCATGCTGTCGCTCGCGCTCGGCTGGGCTGAAGTGCTGGGCGCAGCGGACATCTTCTGCGGCGTCAACGCGGTCGACTATTCCGGCTATCCCGACTGCCGCCCCGAATTCGTCGAGGCGTTCGAACGTCTGGCCAACCTCGCGACCAGGGCGGGCGTCGAAGGCGCCGGCATCCGCGTGCACGCACCGCTGCAGCGCATGGGCAAGGGCGACATCGTGCGCGAAGGCGTGCGGCTCGGCGTCGATTTCGGGCTCACGGTGTCCTGCTACAACGCCGACGCGCAGGGCATGGCCTGTGGCCACTGCGACGCCTGCCGCTTGCGCGCGGACGGATTCACCGCTGCAGGCGTCCCTGATCCCACGCGCTACGCGCAATCGGCCGATTGAGGCCGACGCGCCGCCCACATTGCGCTAGAATGCGCCCCCTGCGCCGGCCTCGCTGCCGGTGACTGTCTTCCGGGTCGTTAGCTCAGTCGGTAGAGCATCGGACTTTTAATCCGCTGGTCGATGGTTCGAATCCATCACGACCCACCAGCTTCCAGCGCGTAGGCGCAGCGATCGTCACGATCGCAGAGACGCCATCGTCCGCTGCGCGCGTCGCGGCAACCAGCTGGCGCCTGGACCGCCGCCGGATCTGCGAACGCCGGCACGGTGCGATCACCGCTCTCGATCAGCAGACCGCACGCGCCGCTCAATCCGCGTCCAGCACTGTTTCCAGCACGGCGTCGCCGTAGCGTTCCAGCTTACCGGCGCCCACGCCGCCGATGCCGCCCAGCTGGCCGTGGCTGATCGGGCGCAGGCGTGCGATCTCGCGCAATGTGGCGTCGTGGAAGATCACGTAGGCAGGGACGTTCTGTTCGCGCGCCAGGCGTCCGCGCAGGGCGCGCAGTGATTCAAAGAGCGGCCGATCGGCCGGCGCGAGATCGATGTCGGCACCGGTGGCCGCGCGTGACGTGCGCGCCCGTTCCTTCGTATTCGTCGGTTTGCGCAGCATCACCTGCGTTTCGCCCTTGAGCACGCCGCGGCTGGCTTCGGTCAGGCGCAGGCCGCCGTAGCCTTCGGCGTCGACATCGAGCAGGCCCTGCGCGACCAGCTGGCGCAGCACGCTCTTCCACACGCGCGCATCGACGTCCGTGCCCACGCCGTAGGTGCTGAGCTGGTTGTGGCCGAACTGGCGGATGCGTTCGCTCTCGCTGCCGCGCAGGATGTCGATGATGTGCGCGGCGCCGAAGCGCTGGCCGCTGCGGTACACGCAGCTCAGCGCCTTCTGCGCGGGCACGGTGGCATCCCACGCGGCCGGCGGGTCCAGGCAGTTGTCACAGTTGCCGCAGGGCTGGCCGGCGCCCTTGGCCGCGTAGTCCTCGCCGAAGTTCGCCAGCAGCACCTGGCGGCGGCAGCGCATCGTCTCGCAATAGCCGACCAGTGCGTCGAGCTTGCGGTGTTCGAGCCGCTTGCGCTCGTCGCCGGATTCGGACTGCTCGATCATCTGCCGCAGCAGTACGAGATCGCCGAGGCCGTAGCACATCCACGCATCGGCCGGCTCGCCGTCGCGGCCGCCACGGCCGGTTTCCTGGTAGTAGCCCTCGATGGATTTCGGCAGGTCGGTATGCGCGACGAAGCGCACGTCCGGCTTGTCGATGCCCATGCCGAATGCGATCGTCGCCACCACCACCACGCCGTCGCTGCGCAGGAAGCGGCGCTGGTTGGCGGCGCGCAGCTCCGAATCCATACCGGCGTGATATGGAATCGCATCGATGCCCTGACCGGCGAGGTACTCGGCGGTTTCCTCGACCTTGCGCCGCGACAGGCAATAGACGATGCCGGCCGCGCCGCGATGCCCCTGCACGAAATCGAGCAGCTGGCGCTTGGCGTTCTCTTTCTGCACGACCGTATAGCGGATGTTGGGCCGGTCGAAGGAACTGACGAAGCGGCGCGCGTCCTCCAACTGCAGGCGCTCGGCGATCTCGCGCTGGGTGGGCGGATCGGCGGTGGCGGTCAGCGCGATGCGCGGCACATCGGGCCAGCGCTCGTGCAGGATCGTCAGCTCGCGGTATTCGCGGCGGAAATCGTGGCCCCACTGCGACACGCAGTGCGCTTCGTCGATCGCGAACAGCGCCAGCGGCGCGCGATCCAGCAGCGACAGGAACCGGGGCGTGAGCAGCCGTTCGGGCGCGACGTAGAGCAGGTCGAGTTCACCGGCGAGCAGCTCGCGCTCCACCCGCTGCGCGGTCTCAGCGTCGAGCGTCGAATTGAGAAATGCCGCGCGCACGCCGGACTGCAGCAACGCGTCCACCTGGTCCTGCATCAGCGCGATCAGTGGCGAGACCACGATCGCCACACCATCGCGCAGCAACGCCGGCACCTGGTAGCACATCGACTTGCCGCCGCCGGTGGGCATCAGCACGAGGGCATCGTGGCCCGCAGCCACGTGTTCGACGATGGCGGCCTGTTCGCCGCGGAACGCGGCATGGCCGAAGACGCGCTGCAGGGTGGCGAGCGCGTCGCCGGCGATGCCGGCAGGGGGAAGCGAAGACATGCGCCAAGGATACCGGCTGGCGCTCGGACCAGGCGCCGTATCGGTCCGTCAGAAGATGCCCGGCGCTTTGCTAAGCTGCCCCACCTCTGCCCAGGATCGTTCCCGATGACCTCGACCCCCAGCGCCGACGGCATGCCGCTGCACACCAAGATGCTGATCGGGTTCGTCATCGGCACCGTGGCCGGCCTCGCAGCGAACTTCTACGTCGCCGATGCCGGCTGGCTGGACGGGCTGATCACCTACGTCACCGATCCGGTCGGCCAGGTGTTCCTGCGTCTGTTGTTCATGCTGGTGATCCCACTCGTGTTTTCGGCGCTGGTGCTGGGCGTGGTGGAGATCGGCGATCCGGCATCGCTCGGGCGCATCGGGCTCAAGACGCTGCTGTGGATCCTGGCCGTCACCACGATGGCGGTGCTGATCGGCCTGGTCGCGGTCAACCTGTTCCAGCCCGGACGCGGCATCGATCCCGAGGTCGCGCAATCACTGCTGGCGGCGAGTTCCGATCGCGCGACCGAGATCGCCGGCGCACGCGAGGGCGTCTCCGGCATCCAGATCCTGCTCAACATCGTGCCGCGTAATCCGGTGGACGCCGCCGCCCGTGGCGATCTGATCGCGGTGATGTTCTTCGCCCTGATGTTCGGCATCGCCGCCACCGCGCTGCGCACGCCGGGCACGCGCAGCTTTGTCGCCGCGGTGCAGGGCGTCTACGACATCTGCCTGAAGCTGATCGGCTGGGTGATCGCGCTGGCGCCGTACGCGGTCGCGGCGCTGCTGTTCTCGATCACCGCGCGCCTCGGCGTCGATGTGCTGGTGCAACTCGCCCGGTTCGTCGGCACCGTGATCGCGGCGCTGGGCTTCCACTTCTTCATCGTGATCCCGATCCTGTTGTGGGTCTTCGGGCGCATGAGTCCGCTGACGTTCTTCCGCGGCGCGCAACCGGCGCTGCTGACGGCGTTCTCCACCTCGTCGTCCAGCGCCACGCTGCCGACGACGCTCAAGGTCACCGAAGAGAATCTCGGCGTGCCGCGCCGTGTGGCGCGTTTCGTCTGCACACTCGGCGCCACCGCCAACATGAACGGCACGGCGCTGTTCGAAGGCATCACGGTGCTGTTCCTGGCGCAGTTCTTCGGCGTCGAACTGGGCATGGGGCAGCAGGTGCTGATCCTGCTGCTGTGCATCCTCGGCGGTGTCGGCGCCGCCGGTGTGCCCGGCGGTTCGCTGCCGGTGATCGCGATGATCCTGGCGATGTTCGGAATTCCGCCCGAGGGCATCGGCCTGATCCTCGGCGTCGACCGCCTGCTCGACATGTGCCGTACCGTGGTCAACATCGGCGGCGACATGGCCGGCTCGGTGGTGATCGGGCGTTCGGAGCCGGCCGATGCACCGGAAGCGGACCTCGATGCGGCACTGGCCGAGCCGGATCCGCGCACGCTCTGAGCCGACGGCGACACAGGCCGCCCGGCAGCGCGGCGGCAGGCATGGGACAATTGCGGGCTCCCGCCCGCTGCCGCCCGTCTACGAGCCCATGACCACGCCGACCCGCCGCGAACTCGCCAACGCCATCCGTTTCCTCGCCATCGACGCCGTCGATGCCGCCAAGTCCGGCCATCCCGGCATGCCGATGGGCATGGCCGACATCGCCGAAGTGCTGTGGAACGATCATCTGAGCCACAACCCGGCGAACCCGCAGTGGTTCAACCGCGACCGCTTCGTGCTGTCGAACGGCCATGGTTCGATGCTGCACTACGCGCTGCTGCACCTGTCGGGCTACGACCTGCCGCTGGACGAGCTGAAGAACTTCCGCCAGTTGCACAGCAAGACCGCCGGTCACCCGGAGCGCCACGAGACGCCCGGCGTCGAGACCACGACCGGCCCGCTGGGCCAGGGCTTCGCGAACGCCGTCGGCTTCGCCCTCGCCGAGCGCCTGCTCGCGCAGCACTTCAACCGTCCCGAATTCGCCATTGTCGATCACCGCACCTGGGTGTTCATGGGCGACGGCTGCCTGATGGAAGGCATCTCGCACGAGGCCGCGTCCCTCGCCGGCACGCTGGGCCTGGGCAAGCTCGTCGCGTTCTGGGACGACAACCGTATTTCGATCGACGGCAATACCGAAGGCTGGTTCACCGACGACACCCCGGCACGCTTCGAGGCCTACGGCTGGCGCGTGGTCCGCGACGTCGACGGGCACGACGCCGATGCGATCTCGCGCGCGATCGAGGCCGCCACTGCGAAAGACGACACGCCGGTGCTGGTGTGTTGCCGCACGACGATCGGCTTCGGCTCGCCCAACCGCGCCGGCAAGGAATCCTCGCACGGCGCGCCACTGGGCAAGGACGAGTCCGACGCCACGCGCGCCGCGCTCGGCTGGAACCACGGTCCGTTCGAGGTGCCGCAGGCGCTGCGTGATGCCTGGAATGCGGTCGAGGCCGGCAAGCGCCGCGAATCCGAATGGAACCAGCAGTTCGATGCCTACCGGACGAAGTACCCGGACCTGGCCGCCGAGTTCGAGCGCCGCATGCAGGGCACGTTGCCCGCGGGTTTCGAGGGCGAGGCCGATGCCTTCATCGCCAAGCTGCAGAGCGAAGGTCCGACCATCGCCTCGCGCAAGGCCTCGCAGATGTCGATCGAGGCCTTCGCGCCGCTGCTGCCCGAACTCATCGGCGGCTCGGCCGACCTGGCGCACTCCAACCTGACCCTGTGGAAAGGCAGCACGTCCGCGGCCAGCACCGATGCCAATGCGAACTACGTCTATTACGGCGTGCGCGAGTTCGGCATGAGCGCGATCGCCAACGGCCTGGCGCTGCACGGCGGTTTCATTCCGTTCGACGCGACGTTCCTCGTCTTCAGCGACTACGCACGCAACGCGGTGCGCATGAGCGCGCTGATTCCCGCCCACGCGATCCACGTCTACACGCACGATTCGATCGGCCTCGGCGAAGACGGCCCGACCCACCAGCCGGTCGAACATCTGGCCTCCTTGCGTTACATCCCGAACAACGACGTGTGGCGCCCCTGCGATGCGGTGGAATCGGCGGTGGCGTGGAAGTCGGCGATCACGCGTCAGGACGGTCCGAGCTGCCTGGTGTTCTCGCGACAGAACCTGACCCACCAGCCGCGCGACACGCCGCAGGTCGCGGACATCGCGCGTGGTGGTTACGTACTGAAGGATTCCGTCGGTACGCCGGAGATCATCCTGATCGCGACCGGTTCCGAGGTCGGCATCGCGACGCAGGCGGCCGAGCAGCTGGGCGATCACGTGCGCGTGGTGTCGATGCCGTCGACCGACGTGTTCGACCGCCAGGACGCGGCGTATCGCGAATCGGTGCTGCCCAACGCGGTGCGCAAGCGCGTCGCGATCGAAGCCGGCGTCACCCCGTTCTGGCGTGCCTACGTCGGTCTGGACGGTGCGGTCATCGGCATCGACACCTTCGGCGCCTCGGCCCCGGCGGACCAGCTGTACAAGCATTTCGGCATCACGGTCGAGAAGATCGTCGAAGCGGCGAAGGCGCTCTGATCGATCGTTGCGATCCAAGGCAGTAAACGAAAAGGCCCGCGCAAGCGGGCTTTTTCTTTGGGTTAGCTCGCTGCCAGCGTAAAGCGTTCAAGTTCGCATTGAGTTCGAGCGACACGTTGCGTTGAGCCCCTCTCCCTGTGGGAGAGGGTTGGGGTGAGGGCGGATGCTCGCGTAGATCCAATCGTGGCCTGCGGATGGCCGACGAATTGACGGGTGTCGCCGCGCTCTACCCATCCACGGAAGCAGCGCTTCACCCCACCGGCTTGTCGTGCTTGCTCCCGCCCCGGCAATGGGGCGAATCCGGCACCTGCACTTCCGCCGCCCATTCCTCGGGCGTGAACGTGTGCAGCGCCAGCGCATGGATCTGCTGCATCTGCGCACCGAGCGCGCGATAGACGGCCTGGTGGCGCTGGATGAGGCGTTTGCCTTCGAACGCCGCGCTGACCACGACCGCCTTGTAGTGGGTCTCCAGCCCCCGGCTGTGCATGTGGCTCTCGTCCTCGACATCGAGGTGCGTGGGCTGCAGCGCGGCAAGGGCATCGCGAAGCTGGTCGGCGCGGGTGGTCATGGTCGGGTCCTGCACGGGTGTCGTCGAACGAGATGGAGGCGCGTTGCGCCTTCGCAACCGCCCTCAAGCAGCCGACGTCGGCGCGATGAGGTCTTCGGGCGCGCCGGGCCGCGCGGTGCGGCGCAGGCCGAGCGACACCAGCCGCGCCATCAGGTGTTCGTTGAAGCCGCTGGGCGCCTGCAACTGCATGCGCGCGAGCGCCGGCGTGTCGTCGCCGATGCCTGCACGCAGCGCATCGAACACCGTCGCGAGCTTGCCGCGACGCGTCGCGGTCTGCGTGCGCAACCAGGCCAGGGCGCGCAACAGGCGCTGTTCGACGACATCGAAATCACTGCCCAGCGGGTAGTCGGGCAGGCTGCCGTCGGCGCGCAGCGGCGCCAGCGTCTGCCGCAGTGCATCCGGCGTGTTGCGCTGCCACGGCGCAGGCACGACGAAGCGCGCATCGAGCTTGCCGGCCGCCTGCGCGCGCGTCACCAGCCCCGCCTGATGCGACGCCTCTGCGATCCGCACCATCGCACGCGTGCAGTCCTCGTCGGTCGCGCCGCGGATGTCGGCGATCCCGTATTCGGTGATGTAGACATCGCGCAGGTGCCGCGGAATCGTCGTGTGACCGTAGTGCCAGCGGATGTTGCCCTCGCGCACGCCGCCGGCGTCGCGCGCGGCGCGCAGCAGCAGTACCGAGCGCGCGTCGGGCAACGCGTGGCCCATCGCGACGAAGTTGTACTGGCCGCCGACGCCGGACACCACACGGCCGTCTTCCAGCCCGTCGGACACGGCTGCGCCGAGCGCGGTCGCCATCATGCAGCTGTTGAAGAACCGCGCATCGCGGCGCTGCAGGCGCTCGAGGCCTTCGTCGAGACCGTAGAGCTCGTTGACCTCGCCGACGCGCTTCATGCCGATGCCGCGGCGCGTTTCGTCGTCGAGACCGCGCAACCACGCGTAGAAGTCCGGCGAGCCGAGATAGAACGCGCCGTGCAGGAATTCGCCGTTGCGCTCGATGAGTTCGCGATCGAGCGCGCTGGCAGTGCCGTCGTTCGCTCGGCGCATCAGGCTGGCCTTGTCGACGACGCGGCGCTTGATGACGCCCACTTCGACCAAGCGCTTGAAGCCCTCGTTGATCATCTCGCTGCAGCCGTAGAGGCCGGTCTCGAACGGGTCGAGGCCGCCGACGGCCTGCACCGTGCGATGCGTGGCGAGGTCGGGATCGAGTGCGTGCAGCACGCGCCGGTAGGCCGCGTTGTCGGTGTGGCGCAGCGCCAGCGCGTGGCACAGCGCATCGGCGAGTGCACCGATGCCGATCTGCAAGGTGCCGCCGTCGCGTACCAGTGCACTGGCGTAGAAGCCGATCGCGTAATCGGCATCCGAGACGGGCTGGCGCGGCAGGCCGAACAGACGCGGGTAGGGCGGCGGCGGGGCGATCACCACGTCGAAGAACGCGGCGTCCACCGTTGCGGTGCCGTCGAGCCACGGCAGCGCCGGATCGACTTCGCCGACGACCAGGGGCCGTGGATGACCGGCCGCCACCAGCGCATCGATCGCGTCGAAGGTCAGATCGGTATTGGACGACAGCGAGAAGCGCGAGCCGTCATCGTTGGCGGCGACCTTCTGCACCAGCACGTTGACGCCGCGATCGGCGAGCGCACGCGCCACATGCGTGTAGTTGAGGCTGGCGTAGCGGCGCTGCGCCTGCGAGGAGTGCAGCATCGCGCCGGACTGCATGTAGAACTCTTCGATCTCGACATGCGGCGGCAGCGCGTTGCGGCGCAGCGCGTCCACGTACTTCAGCCGCACGAAGTCTTCGCCGAAGTGGCGCTTCGCGAACGGACCGATGAAGCGACCCTCGAGATCGTCACCGCCCGACGGCGGATCCAGCGACAGCGCGGTGTACAGCGTGAATCTCCGGGCGGGATCCGCGACGGCGGCATCGTAGAGCGCGTTGAGCAGGCGGTGGGGTTTGCCGATGCCGAGCGGCGCACCGATGTGCAGGGCACCGTCGACATGCGCACGGATGCGGCTGACGGCGTCTTCGATGGAGTCGACGTAGGCGGTCATGGCGAGAGGATACGCAGGCGCACGTGAATAGGCGGCCGCTCGCGTGCTGGCAGTGCAAGCGTTCGGGCCGGGTCTGCCTCTCTTCCAGAAGTGGCGCTGGCGCGCGACATCCGTGCTCGGCGCGCGACCGACTCTCAGCGGGAGGGCGTGGCCCGCGGCCGCACGCGGATCGCGTCGGCGTCGGCGGTGATCTCCGCGTTCGCGTCCTGACCCAGCAGCGTCAACACCGCGCCCAGAGGCATGCCATCGAAGTGCAGCGACACCGTGTGATCGAGGTTCACGCCGTCGGCGATGTCCAGCGGCACGCCACTGGCACTGGCGATGCGTGCCAGCACGTCGCGGGCGCTCACTTCGGTGACGGAGAGCGCGATTTCCGCCTGTGCTCCGGTCGCCGCGTAGCTGGTGCCGGAGGTGAAGCGCACTTCACTGTTCGTGCCGACCGGAGCCGGCGCGGTGGTGGCCACGGGTGCGGCGGCGCTGTCCGGCGGCATCGCCGCTGCTGCACCGCTATCGGTGTCGTTGCGACAGGCGGACAGCACGGCAGCGATCGCGAGCATCACCAGCAGCGTGGGTTGACGGTAAACACGGGCATTGCGCATCGGATGCTCCTCAAGTGCGACGGATCGGATCGGAAGCGTGGAAGTACGCGCGCGAATCGCGGGTTCAGGACCCGGAACCGGGCGGCGTCCGCGGACGCACCCGGATGCCATCGGCGTGGGGTGTGATCACGGTGCCCGTTTCGTCTCCCGCCAGCTGCAGCACCGTGCGTATGGGAGCGCCGGTGAAATTCATCGACACACGCCGCTCCAGATCGAGGCCGGGGGCAATGTCCAGACCGGTGTCGCCTGCCGTCGCAATCTGCTCCAGCACATCGATGACGCGTTGGTCGAGCGCCAGCAGATCGAGTTCTGCGCGCGCATTGATCGCGGCGTATGGCGCGCCGCGCACGAAACGGACGCGGCCCGCTTCGATCTGCGCGCGCAATCCGGCGTCGCGCGCGATCGCGTCGAGCGTTTCGGCGGGGTCGAGGCCGGAAAGGTCGCGCCGCGCGCGCGGCACGCGCGAAAGCGCATCCGGATTTGCGAGTGTCCAGCCACCACGCGAAGCCGCATCCTGCGCACGCCCGAGGGCGACGTGGTCGGGCCCTTCAAACAGACCGTCTGCGTCGGCATCGTCCGCCGGCGCTTGGGCCGTGATCGCCGAGAGCTCACCTCCCGGGGCGGCATCCTGACGACAACCGGTCGCCATCACGATCGCGGCGAACGCAGCAAAGGTCAGCGCACTTTCAAATCGAACCTGCATTGCGGACTCCATTTCGTGATCAGGGAGCGGTTTCGGTCGATGCCATGCATGCAGAACTGTAGCGCGATGCCCTGACGTCGAGCGCTAGGATTCCAGCATCTCCGGCTTGAACAAAGCCCGCCGCGAGCGCGTCTCGCCGCCGAGCATGAACTGTCCGTCGCCACGGTAATGCACGGTGCGCGGCCATTTCGGTCGTGTCGCCGCGTGCGCGGCGACGACGCGCCAGACGAACAGTGGATAGTCTGCGGTGATCCGCGTTTCATGCAGGCGGCATTCGAAGCGGGCGTGGCACTCGCCGATACCGGGCGCGTCGACATCGCTGCTCTCCACCGCCGTCAATCCGAAGCGTTCGAACTTGTCCGCCTCCGTACTGCTGCAGTTGCCGATGCGCACCACGGTATCGAGCATGTCGGCGGTCGGCAGGTTGATCACACATTCGCGGCTGGCGCGCGCCAGCGCATGGCTGCGGTTGCCGGGGTCGATGTAGGTGCCGACGAGGTCGTAGCCCAGCATCATGTGCCAGCCCAGCGTCATGATGCCCCGCTCGCCATTGTGCGCGGTCGACAGCAGCACCACCGGCCCGGGTTCGAGATAGCGGCGCGTCTGGTCGGGCGGGATCGCGTGGGTGCGGGGCATGGCGCGGACCTTCAGGCGGGCCTGCGATTGCCGCAGGTCGGGGGTGAACGCGGTGTCGCCTGCTCAGTCGAGCGTGTGCACGGCGTCGGCCAGGCGACGCACATCGTCGCTGGTGTGGCTGACGTAGAGCATCGGCAGGCGCACCTCGTCGCGCACACGCTGCAGCCACGGAATCAGTTCTTCCCGCCGTGCTTCGTCGAGCGCCGACAGTGGTTCGTCGAACAGCAGCACCGCCGGCTGGGAGAGCAAAGCCCGGCCGATCGCGACGCGCTGCGCTTCGCCGCCGGACAGATTCGCTACCCGACGCTGCAGCAGGCCGCCGATGCCGAGCAGTTCGACCACGTGATCGAGTTCGAAGCGGTCGGCGCCGTCGTGGTGGCGGCCGTAGCGCAGGTTGCGCAGCACGTCGAGGTGTGGAAACAGGCGTGCATCCTGGAACACATAGCCCACGCGCCGGCGATGCGCGGGCACGTCGATGCGTGCGGCACTGTCGAACAGCACGCGGCCGTCGATCTCGATGCGTCCCGCGCGCGGACGCACGAGGCCCGCGATCGCGTTGAGCACGCTGGTCTTGCCCGCGCCCGACGGCCCGGTCAGCGCGAGCACACGCTGCGCGGCTTCGATGCGGATGTGGCGCGCGAAGCTGCCGCGGCGCAGGTCGATGTCGACGTGCAGCATCAGTCGTGCACCTCGCCGCGCTGGCGACGGACCAGCCACTCGGAGGCGAGCAGCGCGGCCAGCGAAATCGCGACCGAGACCGCCGCCAGCCGCCAGATGCCGGCTTCGCCATCGGGCACCTGCATCAGCCCGTAGATTGCCGACGACACGGTCTGCGTCTCGCCCGGAATGTTGGAGACGAAGGTGATCGTCGCGCCGAATTCGCCCAGCGCCTTCGCGAACGCAAGCACTGCCCCGGCGATCACGCCCGGCCACGCCAGGGGCAGGGTGATGGTGAGAAACACGCGCCACGGACTGGCGCCGAGCGTGGCCGCCGCTTGCTCGAGCCGCCGGTCGACGCTCTCGATCGACAGGCGGATCGTGCGCACCATCAACGGAAATCCCATGATCGCGCTGGCCAGCGCCGCGCCGGTCCAGCGGAACGCGAACGAGATGCCGAGCGTTTCTTCCAGCCAGCGACCGATCACGCCGTTGCCGCCCAGCAGCACCAGCAGTGCGTAGCCCACGACGACCGGCGGCAGCACCAGCGGCAGATGCACCAGTGCATCGAGCAGCGACTTGCCGAAGAACCGCCGGCGCGCGAGCAGCCAGGCGATCGCGATGCCGAATGGCAGGCTGCACAGCGCCGCGGCCGCCGCGACCTTCAGGCTGAGCCGGATGGCGAGGAGTTCATCGGGCCCGAAGCCCAGCAGGGTGCCTAGTTCGGCCATCGGTCAGCGGATCGAAAAGCCGTGCTGGCGGAAGATCGCCGACGCGGTTTCACCATCGAGCCAGCGTACGAAGGCATCGGCCTGCGGGTGGCGGCTGGCGGCGACGCGCGCGACCGGATAGACGATGGCCGGGTGGCTGTCGGCCGGGAATGTCGCCAGTACCTTGACCCGAGGTTCGGCTTTCGCATCGCTGCCGTAGACCACCCCCAGCGGCGCCTCACCGCGTGCGACGAGCGTCAGTGCCGAACGCACGCTGTCGGATTCGGCGATGCGCGGTTGCAGCGCGGGCCAATGGCCCAGCGATTCGAACGCAGCCCTGGCGTACTTGCCGGCCGGCACGCTGGCGGTCAGCGCCAGCGACAGGCGGCCGCGCGCGCCGAGCAGCGGCAGCAGATCGGTGTTGCGGGTGAGGTCGAATGGTGGCGCGGCGTTGCCTGCCGGCGCGACCAGCACCAGGGTGTTGCCGAGCAGCACGCGGCGTGAACCCACATCGATGCGCTTGCGCGCCTGCAGCCAGTCCATCCATTCCAGATCGGCGGAGACGAAAACGTCTGCCGGCGCGCGCTGTTCGATCTGCCGCGCGAGCGCGGAACTGGCGGCGTACGACACGCGCACCGGCTGCCCGGTGTCGCGCTGGTAGCGCGCGGCGGCGGCGTCCATCGATTCCTTGAGGCTGGCAGCGGCGAAGACCGTGATCGGCGCGCGTGCCTGCGCTTCGGGCGGCAGGACGGCGAGCGCGGTGAGCACGAGGAGCAGTAGGCTGGCGGATGCGCGCAGCCAGCGGCGAGCGCGGCGCAGGTCCATGTGGATTCCGGGGATCATCGCGACAGGATCAGGGCGCGGCGATGACGGTGATGCGTTCGACCTGACGCAGGCTGCGGGCCGGCTGCGTGTCATCGGGCACCAGCAGGCGCAGCGGACCGCTGTCGGCGTCGAGCGGCGCGTCGTCGCAGCGGTCGACCAGATAGACGCCGCGGTTGCCGAGCGTGGCATCGAGTTCGCCGAGCGAGAACACCGCGCGCGTGCCGCCACGCGCGCTGACCAGGACGTAGCGATCGAGCTGGGCACCGTGCAGTGGCGCATCCGGCATCGCGCCGCTGGCCTGCAGCAGCGCGGTCAGCGCGACGCCCTCGCAGCGCAGAGGTTCGCCTTGCATCACGGCTTCGACCCGATGCCGGGTCAGCGACGCACGCGCGGCCGGATCGAGCGGCACGACGACAGGCGAGGGGGTGACCGGCAGGCCGGCCCGCTGATGTGCGGCCGGGTCATGCAGCCCGGGCGTCTGCGCGTGGGCCGTGGTCGCGCACAGCAGTACCAGCGCGAGCAGATGTGGGCCACGGAACATGGAGCGCCCTCCTGACGAGCGATCGAGCATAGCGACGGGTCTTCGCTGCGACAACGCGGCTTCAGACCGTGTCGATCGGCAGTTTCATGTAGCGCACGCCGTTGGATTCGGCTTCCGGCAGCGCGCCGGCGCGGATGTTGGTCTGCACCGATGGCAGGAGCAGCGCCGGCATCGGCAGCGTGGCGTCGCGGGCCTCGCGCAGGGCGACGAAGGTGGCCGCGTCGATGTGGTGGCCGACGTGGATGTTCTCGCGCTTCTGCGCGCCGATCGTGGTTTCGCAGGCCACCGCGCGGCCGCCGGGGCCGTAGTCGTGGCAGACGAACACACGCGTGGCGTCGGGCAGTTCGAACATGCGCTGTATCGAGCGGTACAGCGTGGCCGCGTCACCGCCGGGGAAATCGCAGCGCGCGGTGCCGCCGTCGGGCATGAACAGCGAGTCGCCGGTGAACAGCGCATCGCCGATCAGATAGGCGTTGCTGTCGCTGGTGTGGCCGGGCACCGGAATCGTGCGGCCTTCGAGCGTGCCGATCGCGAACCGGTCATCGGCGGCGAACAGCCGGTCGAACTGCGAACCGTCGACCGGAAAATGCGCGTCGAGATTGAAGATCGGCCGGAAGGTCTTCTGCACCGTGCGGATGCCGTCGCCGATCGCGAGCCGTGCATCCGGCAGTTGCCGGCGCAGCCAGTCGCCGGCCGAGAGATGGTCGGCGTGGGCGTGCGTTTCGAGGATCCACTGCACGTCGAGGCCGTGCGCCTGCACGTGCCCGAGCAGCAACATCGCCGAGGCCGTCGACGTGCGCGCCGAGGCCATGTCGAAGTCCAGCACCGGATCGACGATCGCCGCCGCGTTCGAGGACGGATCGCGCACGATGTAGCTCCACGTGCCGCTGCCGGCGTGGTGGAACGGGGTGACCTGCGGTTGCGGCATCGCGACCTCCAGCCCGTGGGACATGGCCGATGCTAGTCCACGCGGCGCGCGTGGAGGTTGCGATCGCGTAATGTCAGCGTTGCGCCGGCGTGGCGAGCGCGGCGTTCAGCAGTGCGCCGAGACGGGCGCCCGCATCGCGCAGTTCCTGCTCGGCCTGCGGTAGGTGCGTGGTCACGTAGGCCTCGTTGACA
The DNA here is from genome assembly GCF_057838005.1 of Luteimonas sp. KH_071. Taxonomy (NCBI): domain Bacteria; kingdom Pseudomonadati; phylum Pseudomonadota; class Gammaproteobacteria; order Lysobacterales; family Lysobacteraceae; genus Luteimonas; species Luteimonas sp. KH_071. The sequence goes on from NZ_CM174458.1 coordinate 830,777, forward strand.
CGCGCGCGGCGCGGGTAGACACCCGGCGACACCGCGATGCGGCAGGCAGCTTCGGCCCAATCGGCAGCCGGTGGCGGCAGGCGCACCGGGGCGTTGGCATTGGCCGATGGCGCGCGCGCACCGATCCGCGCCAGCCAGGCATCGCCGGACAGGTTCTGGCTGTTGAGCATGCCGCTGTCCCAGAACGCGTGCAGGTTGGTACCGCGTCCGCGGAAACTGATCTGCCGATTGTTGCCGCCGCGGTCGTGGCCGTAGCCGGCATGCATCGGCTGGTGCGCATCGCCGGTGAAATGCACGACGAACTTCAGCGCCTGCGCCCGCTCGGCGCGTGGGCGGGTGCGGTCGGCGAGGATCGCGGTCTGGGTCTTCAGCGCTTCGACCACGCAGTTGCCGTCAGGACAGTCGCGTTGCATCTCGTAGCGACAGTTCGACTCGCCGATGTTGACGTAATGCCAGCGCGCCGAGCGCTTGCCCAGGTCCGGATCATGCTCACGCAGTTCGTCGGCCCAGCTGGCGACGCCGGGCAGGGTGGGATCGGGTTCGCCGGCCAGCAGCCGGGCCACCTCGGCGCGCGCGGCAGGCGTCAGATCGCGCTCGGCGACCTGCGCCACCAGACGGTGGCCGAGCTTGCCCCAGGCGAGGGCGGAAGAGGGGAGGGCGAAGGCGGCCAGCAGGCCGCCGCACAGAAGGATTCGACGCAGCATGGGCGCAGTTTAACCGGCCGGGCTCCGCCGGGCTCAGCGGCGGGGTTCTCGTGCTCGAATCCGTACATCAGCGGCGTCCCATGTTCGGGCGAATCGATGCCGGGCACGCGTGCCAGTGGCGCCTGGGCGAAGACGTCATGCCGGAGAAGGTGCTCGTTCGGGTGAACGGGTCTGGTCGCGCGCCGCGCCTGCTGCGAAGGGCGCGCCCTGCTGGGGCGCAGCCAGCGCCAAGGGTTCGATTTCAACCCTGGCAATCAGGCGCTTGGTGAAGTAGCTGTCTGTGTAGTAGCGGATTTTCCTACACAGCACCGGGTGTGCGAGGCCTTCGTAGAGCACGATCTCCTTCGCGGGCCCCATCGCTTTGAGTTCCTGCGGCAGCATCAGCGCGCGGCGTTCCAGCACCTCGTTGTCGGACACGTTGCTGACACCGCCATGCGAACGCGTGCGCGCTCGGCGACGGACAGTGGTGAAGCCCAGCATTTCGGAATAGTCGTTCGCGTCCTGCTGCTCGCGCGGGGCGTAGATGATCTGGAGCGCGTGGTTCGTGATGATCGTGCGCGAGAGTTCTTTGCCGTAGACCGCGTCCAGCTGCGCCATCGACTGGATGATGGGAAGCAGGCGCAGGTTGTAGCCGGCCATGTAGGCAACGGCTTTGGCGATGATGTCGACACGGCCGATCGAGGTGAACTCGTCCATCAGCAGCAGGCACTGGTGCTTCAGTGACGCGTCGTTCTGCGGCAGCGTCCGGGTGTTGACGTTGATCAACTGGCTGAAAAAGAGATTCACGATCAGGCGGCTTTCGGCCAGCTTGTTGGGCTGGATGCCGACGTAGATCGTCATGCGCTTGCGCCGGACATCGTCAAGGCGGAAATCATCGCCGCTCGTGGCGGCGTCGAGCACCGGATTGAGGAATGCGTTGAGGGGCTCGCGGAACGTGCCGATGATCGAGGCGAACGTCACGTCGGCTTGCGAGAGCAGGCCTGCAAATGCCGTGCGCGCCTGGGCGCTCAGAAAAGGTGCGCTTGCCAGTATCTGGATATGGGGTTTGAGCTCGGTGCCATTGCCCGACGCGAGGCGCAGGATCTCGCCGAGCGTGGGCTTCGGTGCGTCGTCGATCGCATCGGCCTGTTCGAACAGATACAGCGTGAAGCCCAGGAATGCGTTCCGCGCCTGGCCGGTCCAGAACTTGTCTTTGTCATCGCCATCCGGATAGAGCATCGCGGCGATCGCCTGCACGTCCGATACGCGGAACGAAGGATCCGAAGACACATAGGTCATCGGATTCCAGCGGTGCGAGCACCTGTCCTCAGCGAACGGGTTGAACAGGAAGACATCGTGTCCGATCGAGCGGCGCCAGCCCGAGGTCAGGTCGAAGTTCTCCTGCTTGATGTCGAGTACCACCGCCGACTCGCGGTAGTCGAGCAGGTTCGGGATCACCACCCCCACGCCCTTTCCGGAGCGGGTTGGCGCGGCCAGGATCACGAACTGCTGACCCGAGAGGCGCAGCAGCTTTCCATTCATCCGACCAAGCAGAATGCCGTCGTCGCGATGTTTCAACAGGCCGTTGTTGGCAAGGTCCAGCATGCCCGCGAAGCGCGCTTTGCCGTGGATGTTGCGATGGCTGCGGAGCTTGAACAGCATCACCACCAGCGCCAGCCAGACCAGACACATGAGTCCGAAACCGATGGCGCCGGCGGTCCAGATCCGCCATGCATAAGGTGCGACCTGTGGATGATCGACGACGCTGACGTAGGCATACCAGGTGCCGATACCGAGCAATGCGGTATCGAGTCCGAGCAGGACCAGCACGAGGTAGCCGGACAGATAGAGCGCTGCGACAGCAGCGCCGGCGGTCGCGAGCGCTGCGCAGATCCAGCGTTCAGTCGACATGTCGCCCCCTGCACGCAAGTTTCTTCAGAGCGATGCGCATGGTCATGATCATGGACCCGCCTCGCGTGCGTCGACGAAGACGTAGTGGTCGTTTGACGGCCAACGCCGGAGTCCGTCCTCGAGCTTGACGCAGGGGCGGCCATCGCACGCGGTGATCGAAACCTGCTGCAGGGCCTCCAGCACCTCTGCGCGCACGCTCGCGTTTGCGGCGCGTTCCAGATTGAGTTTCGCGACATACGCGCTTGCGCCCACAACGGCGACGCCGCCGAGGACGAGTGCCAGCAGCGCACCAGTTCCCAGAAGTCGCGTCCGGGCACCCAGCCCGGCATGGGTGCGTTCAAGGTGTGCGACAAGATGTTCAAGACGGCGCGCAGCGGCGTCCGCGCGCCCGGTCGTGACGTCAAGCTGGCCTGTCAGAGCGTCGCGCACGGCCGTCGCGGTGGAACGGAGCAGTGCATCGCGTCCAGCCGCTGCGTGTTCCGCGACACCGGATGCAGCCTCGCGCAATGCACTGGCGGCCATGCGTTGATCCGCCGTTGCCTGCTCGCATTGTTGCGTCAGGTGCGCGGCCAGTAACGCAGCGCTCGCGACGAAATCTTCCATCTGGGCCCGGTCCATCGCGCGCTCTGGTGCGTTTGCGTTGAAGAAGAGAATGCGGGTCGAGGCATCGCAGGTGCCGCTGTGATTCTCCGGAGTAACGGGTCGGAAAATCACCCGACTGCATGCGGGCATCGCGTCATCGCGTGTCGGGTACCTCCGCGCGCATCGCAGGAAACAGCGCTTGGCGCGCAGGCCAGGCCTGAGCTAACTCCCGTATTTCAGGCGAAATCCCGCGTGTGTTGCGTTGGTCGCCGGCAGAGGGCGCAGGGCGACCATGCGGCGCGAGGACGCGTTGACGCGAATTTTCCGGCTCGTTTAGCTTCGAGGCGTCATCGCTTTGCAGGCCGACCGACGAGGTGTCATGCAGAGCGGCCAGGGGACGTGCTTCCGGCATCCGTGTGCTTGATCGAGTGCAGGCCACGCCGTCGGACGCACATATCAGGGAAGAGTCGCGTGGTTACGAGCAGACCAGTTACGGGATGGCTATCCGCAGGCGTCGTCAGCATCTGGCTGGCCGCGATGGCGGGGTGCGCAACGCCGCAGGCCGCAGACCCTCGTGGAAAGTGGCGCCCGGTCCACCAGTTCTCGGAGGTGCCGCAGGCGATTCCGCTGCAACAGGCTTACGTGTTCCAAGCGTTCCCGTCGGATCAGACCCTCAAGTCATTGCTCACACGCTGGTCCAGCGATGCCGGTCTGCGCCTGTCCTACCTCCACGCGAGCGATTACACGCTGCACGCGCCTGTCGCCCTGCTCAGGACCACGAGCATCCAGCAGGCCTCCGCAGCGCTCACCGCGGCCTACGCGGCACAGGGCGTTCAGGTGTCGGCGGAGCGTGGCGCGATCGTGGTGAGTCGAGCGCAGGCGGCAGAGGCCGGTGCCGCTGGCGGCGCGGACTGACGGGGCGGTCATGTTCTCCAAGCGCGCCCAATCGCCCGAGATCGACCGTGCCGTGGCGCACGGCGTCAGCTACGAGCTCACCTTGACCGATCAGATGCGACGCAGCGAGCGCCGGGCCTGGCGTGTGGCCGGCTGCGCTGTCGCGATGTCGCTGGTGCTCGCCGGCGGCTACCTGCTGTTCCTGCCGCTGAAAGAGCGCGTGCCGTACCTGGTGATGGCCGATCCCTACACGGGGACCGCCAGCGTCGCGCGGTTGTCCGGCAACTTCAACGAGCGCGACGTGACGATGGAAGAAGCGGTCAACAAGAGCAACGTCGCCCAGTTCGTCTTGGCACGTGAATCCTACGATTCGGGACTGATCGGCCAGCGCAACTGGCGAACCACCCTCTCCATGGCCGGTCCGGCCGTGGCGCCTGCCTACATCAATCTGCATTCCGAGCACAATCCAGAACGCCCGTTCCGCCTCTACGGCACCGGCCGTTCGGTGCGGACACGGATCCTGAGCATCGTGCTGATCGGCGGCGGCGAGGGGCGGCGTCCGTCAGGGGCGACCGTGCGCTTCCAGCGCAGTCTGTACGACAAGTCCAACGGGCGGGTGGAACCGATCGACGCGCGGATCGCGACGCTCGAGTTCGCCTACAACGCCGAGCTCCGGCTGAGCGACGAGGATCGCCTGCTCAATCCGCTCGGCTTCCGGGTGAGCAATTACCGCGTCGATCTCGACTTCGCTGCCGGGCCTGTTCCGGAACGCGACTTCCCGCGCCCTGCGGCATCCCTTCCGGCGAATGCGGACGCCATGCCGCCTCAGGCGTGGGCCGCCGGCGACGACGATGCCGAGCCGATCGCCCCTGCCATGACCGGAGACACCCCATGAGGCGCGGTGTACAGATTTGCTCGATCGCGTCCGTCATCCGCGCGACGGCAGTGCTGCTGCTGGCCTGTTCGCTGCCGGCGGGCGCACAGGTGGTGGAGGAATACGCCTACCAGCCCGATGCCGTCTACCAGGTGCGGACCGGTCTGGGCATCACGACCCAGATCGAGCTCAGTGCGCACGAGCAGATCCTCGACTACAGCAGCGGGTTCAGTGGCGGATGGGAGATCAGCCGCCGCGACAACGTCTTCTACGTCAAACCGAAGAACGTCGATGTCGACACCAATCTGCTGGTGCGCACCGCCGCCCATGCCTACATCTTCGAGATGAAGGTCGTCGCGAGCGACTGGCGCTCCCTCGACCAGGCACGGGCCGCGGGCGTCCAGTACAAGATCCGCTTCAGCTATCCGGGGGATACCCGTTTTGCACCCGATGCCACCGAGCCAGCCGAGGTCGCCACCGAGCTGAGCACCGGCTTGCAGCCGGATCGCCAGTATCACTTCCGCTACGACTACACACAGCACCGGCGCACGCCGCACTGGCTGGTGCCCTCGACGGTCTACGACGACCGGCGTTTCACCTACATCCGTATGGGTGACCGCACCCGATTCCCCAGCGGCAACTTTCCCGCGGTGTTCGCTCGCGACAGTGAGGACGGCGACGAGTTCGTCGTCAATTCGACGGTGGAGGGCGATGTGATCGTGGTCCACGGGACGTATCCCTATCTGGTTGTCCGACACGGTGCCCACGTGGTCGGCCTGCGCAGGAGCAGCGAGCCATGAGCGAGCATCCCGTCGACAGCGGTCGCGCAACGGACCCGGACCGCAGGGGCCCGGCGAATCCGTACGAGGCGCGATTCGGCCCACATGCGGATCTCGACGCGGATGCGCCGGTGCTGCAGTCGGCCGATGTGCAACGCCTCAACCGCCGCGCGCTCGTGTTTCTAGCGGGCATCGTGGTGCTGCTCGGAGGCCTCGCGTTCTGGGTATTCTCAGGAGGTGGCCCGACCGGTGAGGATGCACGCCCCCGGACGCAGGCTGCAGAACAGATCGTGATCCCGGCGGCGCCGCGGGATCTCCCCGAACTTCCGGTCGCCAGGGCGGAGGTACCGCCGCCGGAGTTGCCTCCGCTGCCGGTGATCGAGGATCCCCGTGCACCCACATCGGGTGGTATGGGCGAGGCACTGTCGGGCGGCGCGTTCTCCGGCAGCCAGTTGCCGTCGCTGCTGGAACGACGGATGCAGGATGTCGCAGGCAGCTCGGGCATGTCCGCCATGCCTGGCGCAGGACCGGACGGGATGCCGGTCGCATCCGGCGGATTCGGCGGAACCGAGCCGGCATCGGTCATGCAGGCGCCCGCGGACGGGCCCACCAGTGCGCGCCCGCTTTACAGTCCCGACACGCTGCTGCTGCGGGGCACCTATATCCGCTGCGTCCTGCAGTCGCGCGTCATCAGCGACTTCCCCGGCTACACCTCGTGCATCGTGACCGAGCCGGTGTACTCGGTGAATGGCAGGCGCCTGCTGCTGCCGCGCGGCTCGAAGGTCATGGGCTTCTACAATGCCGACAGCGTCATCGGCGATCGCGCGGGAATCATCTGGGACCGGATCACGACGCCGACCGGGCTCGACGTCAACATGCGAAGCCCCGGCGTCGACGCGCTCGGCGCCGCCGGCAATGCGGGTCACTACAGCGCACACTGGGGCCAGCGGCTCGCATCGGCCCTGTTGATCAGCACCCTCAGCGACGCCTTCAAGTACGCCGCTGCAGAACAAGGCCGGCCGCAGACCTCGTTCGGCAATGGGTTCGTGGTGCAGAACCCCTACGAGAGCAACACCGCGCGCACGCTCGAGCGGATGGCCAACATGGCGCTGGAACGCAATATGGCGCGTCCGCCCACCGTCACGATCAACCAGGGCACGCTGGTCAACGTCTATGTCGCACGCGATGTCGATTTCTCGGCCGTGGTGCGCTGACCGGCCATGGATCTCCAGCCCGCCACCGTCGCGCAACTCTCCAACCGGTTTCTCGAGTACCAGTACGAGGTGCTCGGTATCGGCGCGCACATGCAGTCATCCGACGTCACCGAGATCTGCATCAACCGTCCGGGCGAGGTGTATCTGGAATCCCGTGACGGCTGGCGCCGGATGGACGTGCCCTCGCTGACCTTCGAGCGTGCGCGGCAGTTCTGCACCTCGATCGTCAACGAGAGCAACACCGGACAGCGCATCACCGACGTCGATCCGATGGTGTCGTTGACGTTTCCCACCGGGCAGCGCGCACAGTTCGTGATTCCGCCGGCCTGCGATGCCGGGCGTGTGTCGATCACGATCCGCCTGCCGTCGCGCTACGCAAGGACGCTCGACGAGTACGAGCGCGATGGCTTCTTCGGCGAAATTCCCGAGGCGTCGGCGTCGATCAGCGATCAGGACCGCGAGCTGCTCGAACTGCGACGCTCGCGTGACTACGCGCAGTTCTTCCGACAGGCCGTCCGCTACCACAAGAACATCGTCGTAGCCGGCGCGACCGGCAGCGGCAAGACCACGTTCATGAAATCCCTCGTCGACCATATTCCGGAGCAGGAGCGGCTCGTGACGATCGAAGACGCCCGCGAGCTGTTCCTGCGCCAGCCGAACGTCGTGCATCTGCTGTACTCGAAAGGCGGGCAGAGCGCGAGCAACGTCACCGCCAAGAGCTGCATGGAGGCCTGCCTGCGCATGAAGCCGGATCGGATCATCCTTGCCGAGCTGCGCGGCGACGAGTCGTTCTACTTCATCCGCAACTGCGCCTCCGGCCATCCGGGTTCCATCACCAGTTGCCATGCGGGCAGCACCGAACAGACCTGGGACCAGCTCGCGCTGATGGTCAAGGCATCGGCCGAGGGCGCTGGCCTGGAATTCGATGTCATCAAGCGCCTGCTGCGCATGACGATCGAGATCGTCGTCCACATCAAGGCGCATGCGGGCCGACGCTTCATCACCGGGATCGACTTCGATCCCGAACGGGCACTGGCGGCATGAGCCGGGCGACAACACCCCGTCGGCGCACGCCGCGCTGTGCACCCCTGTCGATGGAGGTGCTCTGATGCTGCCGGGCATGGAACTGATGGGCTGCGCGGGACTGGCGGTACCCGCCGAGGTCATGCACCACGTGGTCCGCGTCGAGTCTTCGTACAACCCGTTCGCGATCGGGGTGGTCGGTGGTCGCCTGGCGCGTCAGCCGAGGAGCCTCGAGGAGGCGGTCTCCACCAGCCGGATGCTGGAACGCGAGGGCTACAACTTCTCGCTCGGACTGGCGCAGGTGAACCGCCACAACCTCCGGCATTACGGTCTGGACTCCCACGAGAAGGCCTTCGACATCTGCCCCAACCTGCGGGCCGGCGCGCAGATTCTGTCCGAATGCCACACCCGGGCCGGCGGAGACTGGGGCAAGGCCTTCAGCTGTTACTACTCGGGCAATTTCGTCACCGGCTACCAGCACGGCTACGTGCAGAAGGTGCTCGCGTCCTGGCGGGCCGTGGCCCCTGCGCAATCGATCCCGGTGATCCGCAACGCCGCGTCATCCACGACGCCGAGCCGTACGCGCGACACCACGACGGCGTCATCGCGGGTCGCCAATCGCGTCCAGGAAGCCGCCCGCACGCAGCACGCAGACGGCTCTGCGAGTGAAGCGGCGATCGCCAGGCAGGCCACTCCTGCGGATGTGCCGGCGGGTCCAACAACGGGTGGCCACACGGTGGCCACCCTCCAGATGCCGCACGCGCCGGCCCCGCAGATCGACGACGGCGCTCCGGTGACGGTGCGGCTCAGTTCGGCACCGGCCCAGCCGAGCGCGCCGCCATCGAGCGCCTCCCGCCGACCTGTACCGCCCGGCGAACCCATCGATACCGCATTCGTGTTCTGAGCAAACCGTACTGCGCTGGAATTCCCACCGACAACGACAAGGACGAGATCATGCTGAAGACCATCACCCCGGCCCACACCCGCCATCCGCGCCCGTCGCTGGGCGCAGCGCTTGCATGCGGGGCGCTCGCATTGCTCCCCACCATTGCCTGGGCCCAGGATGTCGCTGGCGCGACCACACGGGTGCAAAGCTTTTTCGGCAACATCAACGCGTTGTTGAACGTCGCCTCGATCGCGGTCGTCACCATCGCGATCATCTTTGCCGGCTACCAGATCGCGTTCAACCACAAACGCATCGGTGACGTCGCACCCGTACTCATCGGCGGCTTCCTGATCGGCGCCGCAGCGCAGATCGCCAAGATGCTGCTGCCCGACGATGTCACCTCGACCGCCATGGCCGTGGTCCAGCTGCTGCCGGGCTATGCGTAAGGACATCCTGTTTCGCGGCTGCACGCGCCCGCCGATGTTCATGGGCGTGCCCTACCTGCCGTTCGCAGCGGGGGCGGGCGCCTGCCTGTTGCTGACGTTCTACATCGACATGTTCTTCCTGGCCCTGCTGCCGTTCGTGATCATGGTCATGCGGCAGATGGCGCGACGCGACGAGATGATCTTCCGGCTGCTCGGTCTGCGCTGGATGTTCCGGCTCAGGGCACGGGAGGTCAGCCGGCGCGGGAACGTCTGGATCTTCACGGCCAACAGCTATCGGCCTGTGATCCACGATGGCCACAGGGTCCCCTGACCGTGCGCGCGCCTGCGACGTCGATCGCCGAGTTCGTGCCTCTGTCGGCCCATGTGTCGCCGCACGTGGTCAAGACCACTGGCGGCGACTACCTGCTGACGTGGCGCCTGGGCGGGTTGCCGTTCGTCGGGCGCGAGACCTGGGAGCTCGAGCACCGGCACGCGACCTTCAACCGCATGCTGCAGACCTTGCGCGCCCCAGACTTCGTCAACGTCGCCTTCTGGGTCCACGACGTGCGCAGGCGCGGCCGTATCGAGATGCCGGCGGCATTTGACCAGGCCTTCAACCAGGCATTGTCCGACCGCTACTTCGACGCGCTCTCTTCGCAGAAGATCATGCAGAACGAGTTGTATCTGACGATGATCTTCCGTCCGGTCGTCAGCGGAAAGAAACTCGTCGAGAAATCCTCGGATCTCGCCCGCCTCCAGGCCGAGCAGGACCAGGCCGTGACCAAGCTCGTCGAGCTGGCCGGCAATGTGGAGGCTGTGCTCAGAGATTACGCACCCGCCCGGCTGGGCATGTACACCGGCGCCAACGGGGTCGTGTTCTCCGAGACGCTGGAGCTGTTCGCCTACCTGTTGAATCGCATCGACGCGCCGGTGCCGGTGCTGCGTGCACCGGTCTGTGACTATCTGCCGGTCAGCGGGCACACGTTCTCGGCGCGCACCGGTGACTTCGTGGTCAGCACGCCGGGGCGCGGCAACCAGTACGGCGCGATCCTCAACATCAAGGAATACACCGACGCGACCTGGCCCGGCATCCTCAACGCGCTCAAGTACCTCGACTTCGAATACGTCATCACCCACTCCTTCAGCCCGATGGGCCGGCAGGATGCGTTGAAGGTGCTCGACCGCACCAAGGGCATGATGATCTCGTCAGGCGACAAGGCGGTCAGCCAGATCGCCGAGCTCGACCATGCAATGGATGAAATCGCCTCGGGCAACTTCGTGCTCGGCGAATACCATTTCATCATGGCCCTGTACGCCCCGGACCAGCAGTCTCTGGCGGAGCAGATCGCCACCACGCGCGCGGAGCTTTCGAATGCCGGTTTCGTGTCGGTGAAGGAGGATCTCGCGGTCTGCGCGTCGTTCTATTCCCAGCTGCCGGCGAACTGGAAGTTCCGCACGCGGCTGGCCAACGTCAGCTCGTTGAACTTCCTCGGCCTCTCGCCGCTGCACAACTTCGCGACCGGCAAGCGCGCGCACAATCCCTGGGGAGAAGCGGTCACCGCGCTGCAGACCACGAATGGCCAGCCGTATTACTTCAACTTCCACGCGACGCATCCGGCCGAGGATTCGCTCGGGGAAAAAGCGATCGCCAATACGATGGTGATCGGCAAGTCCGGTACCGGCAAGACGGCGCTGATCAATTTCCTGCTCAGCCAGGTGCAGAAGTTTGACCCGGTCCCGACGATCTTCTTCTTCGACAAGGACCGCGGCGCCGAGATCTTCGTGCGGGCGTGTGGTGGCGCCTATCTCGCACTGGAGAACGGGGCGCCCACGGGATTCAACCCGTTCCAGTGTGAGCGCAACGAAGCCAACGTGCAGTTCCTCGCCGGGCTGATCAAGGTACTCGCCGGGAAACTCCAGTACACCGCGCGCGAGGACGAGGACATCCATCGCGCGGTAGAGAGCATTCTCGACATGCCACCGCCACTGCGGTCGATGGGCAACTTCCAGAAGAGCCTGCCCAACATGGGCGACGACGGCCTGTATGCGCGCCTGCGCAAGTGGACGGCCGGAAACGCACTGGGCTGGGTATTCGACAACCCGGTGGATGTCATCGATCTGGAGCGCGCGAACATCATCGGCTTCGACTACACCGATGTGATCGACAATCCCGAGATCCGGGTGCCGGTCATCAACTATCTCCTGCACCGGCTCGAGGCGCTCATTGATGGCCGCCGCCTGATCTACGTCATGGACGAGTTCTGGAAGATCCTCGACGGCGGCGGCGCGCTCAAGGAGTTCGCCAAGAACAAGCAGAAGACGATCCGCAAGCAGAACGGCCTCGGCATCTTCGCCACGCAAAGCCCTGAGGACGCATTGGCGAGCGACATCTCCGCCGCACTGATCGAGCAGACCGCGACGCTGATCCTGTTGCCGAATCCGAACGCCTCCCGAAAAGATTACGTCGAAGGCCTGAAGCTGACCGATGCCGAGTTCGAGGTCGTCCGCTCGCTCGACGAGCGCTCGCGCAGCTTCCTGGTCAAGCAGGGGCATGCGTCGACGGTCTGCCAGTTGAACCTGCGCGGCATGGACGATGCGCTTGCGGTCATTTCTGCGAGCACCGACAACATCGAGATCATGCATCGGGTCGTAGCCGAGCAGGCAGTTTTCGCTGGCGTGGCGCCGGGAACGCTCGATCCCGGGCAGTGGCTGCCGGCGTTCTACGCAGAACGGAAAGGATCAGGCCGAGCCCCGCCGAAAGAGATGCGCGGAGAGCGAGTCGCGCAATCCGACTTGGCGACGCCGGTGGATCGATGAGCATGGAAACCCGCACGTACACAGGAGGTGTCGCTTGAAGTCCCGGATAGCTCAACAGGCGAGAACGCGCAGCCTCGCCAGCGACCTGCAGCGCACGTTCGGATTCGAGCCCGGCTGGCCCCGCGCGAGGCGACGGTTCGTTGTCGCCATTGCTGTCGCGGCTGTTCTCGCGACGGGTGCAGCCGCGGCCGCATGGCAGGTCCACGATCGCGAGACCTACCAGCAGGTGCAGCAACTGCGCGACCGGATCGGCGGAGGCGGCAGCAACACCGTTGTGGGCGAACTGCAGAAGGTCAACACGCGATTGCAGATCGATCACAAGCCGACCAGCGAAACCGTTGAACTGCTCGCCGAGCCGGAAGGTACTGCATGGCTCGACCCTGCCGCGCCTTCGGCCGCGGCTTTGAGCATAAGCAGGCTGTGTCCGTCGGGCGTGTCAAGTGGGCTTGGACAACGGCAGCGCACGCTGTGCCGCGAAATGGTGCAGACCGAACTCGCGCAGTACGCATTTGCGATGCGCATGTTCAAGCGTGCCGCCGAACATCACGCGCGACTCGAGGCGATCGAGCAGCGGCGTCGCGCACTGGGAACCGACGATTACGCGGATCTGCAGGCCAACTCGAACGAACTGCTGGCACTGACCGCGCTGATGGACAACGACCGTGATCGCTACCAGACCTATATGCGCGCTTACGAGGCGCGGGTCGCGCACATCCGGCACACGCAGATCGCGTTGGCGCGAAATCTGTTCAAGGGCAGGGGCGGCGTGGACCTCCCCGCTTCGCTATAACGACATCGGAGTTCGACATGGACAGTCTGGCCGGCCTCGCCCAGTGGGCGTTCTTCGCGCTGATCTTCGAGTTCCTGAATTCGCAGATCGCCTCGTTCCAGACCGGTCTCATCGCGCGCGGCACCCAGTTCGTCAGTGGACTCGCCCTCACCCTGTGCACGCTCTGGGTGTTGATGCAGGGCTTCATGATCGTGACCGGTCGCAGCCGTGAATCGATGATGGGCCTGGTTGTCGGTTCCTTGCGGGTCTTCCTGATTGTCTCCGCCGCCACCGCCATGTCGTTTGCCGGGACTAACCTGACCAGCTTTCTTGCTGACGGCTTACCGAAGTCGATCAACACCATCGTGACCGGCACCGACGAAAAGCCCGAAGAGTCGATCGACAAGAACCTCAAAATCATGGGGCTGATCTTCGTGCTGGTCGATCGCATCGGCGCAGGTAATGACGATCCGGACAACAAGACGAGCCAAGACCGAACGATTACGTTGATGGGAATCGGTATCGCGGGACCCTCGGTGGTCGGTGGCGCAATGTTGCTGCTCTACAAGATTGCCTTGGTACTTTTTGTCGGCTTCGGTCCTTTGTTCATCCTGTGCCTGATGTTCGAGCAGACCAAGGAGCTGTTCAAACGGTGGTTGCTTTATGGACTCGGCACGATGTTCAGCCTTGCAGTCCTGTCCTTCATGGTGTCCGTTGCGACAAAGCTGGTCGCCATTACTGCTGCCGCTCTCCTGGTGCAATACACGCTGCTGACACAGGATGTCATCGACCTGCCGGGAGTCATTCCACCAGGTGGCCTCAACGCCGCAGCGATGCAGCAGGGCGGCATCGGCCTGCTGATGTCTGTGTTGATGGTGATGGCGCCCCCGATGGCGGCGATGTTCTTCAGCGGAACGCTTGGCCAGTTTGCTGCGAACTCCAGCTTTGGTACGCTCGGAAGGAATAGCTCCGGTCAACGAACCGACTACGAACAGCGGGTCGCTGACGATTCAGATAAGAGAAACGCAAGTGGTGGCGGATAGTTTCTTTTATGCTTGCCAGAGGAATTTGTATGAGAAGGAATCTCTTTGTTTGCGTATTAATTTCGGTGTTTTCCCTTGCCGTGCCGCAGGAGGCAGGGGCCCAGGATCCGAATTCGCAGCACTACAGAGACACGGTTGTGCTCCCCGCGCTAGGTATGGGAGATACGATTTCAGGAGATCGATCTACTGCGCGCGATCAAGGTGGAGGCTGGGGCGCACTCGCCATTAGTCAACCTTTCGATATTTTCGGAATTTCGCTCGAGCAGCACGATGAGGTGAGTGCGCAACGTCAAGCTGTCCAGATTTGTGAGGCACGCGGAGGCCAACGTTGTGCAGGGAGGCTTACGTTCCGGAATACGTGCTTTGCGTTGGCTAGCGGCGGCGGCCATTGGGGAGGCGCTGCAAGAAGTCGTCAGCGCAGTGCTGATCGAGTTGCCCTGCAGAACTGCCGGGAGTTTGGCGGCGGCTCCGAATGCGTAGTGATCGAACGGACCTGTAGATAAAGGGTGACGTCAGAAAGAAAATACATAAGCCGCCCCATACACCAGCGGATCAATTCGCGCGGCCCCCAGCTTCACCCCATCCAGCCGCACGTCGCTTTCGATATCCATCCACCGCGCGTCCAGCCGCAACTTGCCGGGTCCCGCCTGGATGTCGACGCCGGCATGCAGCGCCAGGCCCCATGAATCGCCGAGGGCGAGCTTTGCGCCCGCGAGTACACTGCGGGTCTCTTCTTCGAAGAACGTCGTGTAGTTGAGGCCGGCGCCGAGGAACGGTGCGACGCGCGCGTGGGGCGCGAAGTGGTACTGCAGGCTCAGCGTCGGCGGGAGATGTTTGGTGCTGCCGATCCGGCCGAGGCCGGCGATATCGAGATCGTGGCGGAACGGGGTGGCCGCGAGCAGTTCGACGCCGATGCGGTCACGCACGAAGTATTCGACCGCGATCGTGGGCCGGGTGCTGCCGCCGATCGACAGCGGCAGGGCGCCGCCGGCGAGGCTGCCGTTGTCGGATTTCGGATTCACGTGATGCGCGCCGAGGGCAACGGTCCAGTCGCCGGCCGACTGGGCGGCGGCGGGCAGGGCGGTCGCCAGACAGGCGAGGGCGATCAGGGAGAGGGGCAGCGTGCGCATCGAGCGTTTCCGGTCGTCGTGGGATGCTGGCAGTGTTCGGGCCGCCCGCTGCGAACGCCTTGATTGGAATCATTGCGCACGCCGCGTGGTGCTGGCACGGGGCCCGGGATCAGCGCGGCTGGTAGACTGTGCAGCGCTGTCCGGGCTGGCGCCCACGCGCCGCGCGGCCACGTCTTTCCCACTTTTGCCGCGTGCGCGCGGCTGCAGGAGTCCGGATTCATGGCGATCAAGGTTGGCATCAACGGCTTCGGCCGCATCGGCCGCAACGTGCTGCGTTCGGCAGTGGAGAACTTCGACGGCGATATCGAGATCGTCGCGATCAACGATCTGCTCGAGCCGGACTACCTGGCCTACATGCTGTCCTACGATTCGGTGCACGGCCGCTTCAAGGGCACGGTCTCGGTCGAGGGCAACACGCTGATCGTCAACGGCAAGAAGATCCGTCTGACCCAGGAACGCGACCCGGCCAACCTGAAGTGGGACGCAGTGGGCGCCGACGTCGTCATCGAGTCGACCGGCCTGTTCCTGACCAAGGACACCGCGCAGAAACACATCGATGCCGGCGCGAAGAAGGTCATCCTGTCGGCGCCGTCGAAGGACGAAACGCCGATGTTCGTCTTCGGCGTCAACGACAAGACCTATGCCGGCGAAGCGATCATCTCCAACGCCTCGTGCACCACCAACTGCCTGGCGCCGATCGCGAAGGTCATGCACGACAAGTGGGGGATCAAGCGCGGCCTGATGACCACCGTGCACGCGGCGACCGCGACGCAGAAGACCGTCGACGGCCCGAGCAACAAGGACTGGCGCGGCGGCCGCGGCATCCTCGAGAACATCATTCCCTCCAGCACCGGCGCGGCCAAGGCCGTCGGTGTGGTGATTCCGGAGCTCAACAAGAAACTGACGGGCATGAGCTTCCGCGTGCCGACGTCCGACGTGTCGGTGGTCGATCTGGTGGTGGAACTCGACAAGCCGGCGAGCTACGAGGAGATCTGCGCCGAGATGAAGGCGCAGAGCGAAGGCGCGCTGAAGGGCATCCTCGGCTACACCGAGGACAAGGTGGTCGCCACCGATTTCCGCGGCGAGACCTGCACCTCGGTGTTCGATGCCGAGGCCGGTATCGCGCTGGACCCGACCTTCGTCAAGCTGGTCAGCTGGTACGACAACGAATGGGGCTACTCCAACAAGTGTTTGGAGATGGTCCGCGTGGTGGCGGCGAAGTAACCGCCGCGTTGATCATTGCGCTACCCGAGGCCCCGCACATGCGGGGCTTCTTGTTTTCGGGAGTTCGCCGCGTAAGGTGGCCGGGGGGCGCCGTCCGGCGCAGTGGGGGTGTCATGGAAGAACTTCTCGTGCTGGTCGGGCTCGCATTGCTGGCGGTGCCGGTTCTGCTGATCGTCTGCCTGGTCATGCTGTCCGGCCTGCGCCGCCGCGTCGCGGATCTCGAAAATCTGAGCGAACGCCTGCGCGCGGAGATCGCCGGTCGGGCGATGCCGCCAGCGCCTGTCGAAACTGCGGCCCCGCGCGACGTACCCGCGGCCCCAGTGTCGACGCGCGTCGAAGAACTGTCCGCGCCAGTGCCGCCCGCCGCGACCGCGCCGCCCCCGGCGTCAGCGGCCCCGCCTGCGTCCGTGTCCGCGCCACCGCCATTGCCGCCGGCCCCGCCGCGCGAGGTCAGGCACTACCCCGCGCCTGCGCGTCCCGCACAGTCCGCGGCCCCTGCCGCGCCGGTCGGCCCCGACGTGTTCGAGCGCGGCCTGCGTCTGGTCCGGCAGTGGTTCACTTCCGGCAACGTGCCGGTGAAAATCGGCATGCTCGTGCTGTTCGCCGGCGTCGCCGCGCTGCTGAAGTACGCCAGCGACGAGGGGCTGCTGCAGGTGCCGGTGTCGGTCCGGCTCGCGGGTGTGTCGGTGGCCGCGGTCGCGGGTCTGGTGTTCGGCTGGATGCGCCGGGACAGCCATCGCACGTTCGCGCTCAGCCTGCAGGGCGGGATGATCGGCATCCTGCTGCTGGTCGTGTTCGCCGCGTCGCGGATGTTCGGGCTGGTACCGATGGAATTCGCGTTCGCCGCGAGCGTAGCCCTGGTGTTCGGCGCCGGTGCGCTGGCGGTGCTGCAGGGCGCGATGGCGCTGGCGGTGTTCGCCGTACTGGCCGGCTTCCTCGCGCCGATCTGGCTGTCGACCGGCGGCGGCAACCACGTTGCGTTGTTCGGGTACTACGCGGTGCTCAATGCGGCGATCGTCGGCATCGCGTGGTTCCGCGCATGGCGCCTGCTCAACCTGCTCGGCTTCGTCTTCACCTTCGGCATCGGTACGCTCTGGGGCGTGCTCGATTACGAGGCCACCGACTACGCGTCCGCGCAGGCGTTTCTCGTGTTGTTCTTCGCGATCTATCTGGCGGTGCCGTTGCTGCACGCGCGACGCCGGCCGATGGGGCGTCGCGATCTGATCGACGGCTGCCTGGTGTTCGGCGCCCCGCTGATCGCGTTCTCGCTGCAGTCGGGTCTGATGCGCGACGACACGACCACGCTGGCGCTGTGCGCGCTCGGGCTCGCGGCGATGTATGCGGGCCTGTCGTGGTGGCTGCGTCGGGGTGGTCGCTTCGAAGTGCTGCAGCAGTCGTACGCGCTGCTGGCCGCGGGCTTCGCGACGCTGGCCGTGCCGCTGGCGCTGTCGGCGCAGGCGACTGCCAGCGTGTTCGCGCTCGAAGGTGCGGCGCTGGTGTGGCTGGGCCTGCGTCAGCAGCGGCGCCTGCCGCGCTGGTCCGGTATCGCACTGCAGGTCGCGGCGGTGGTCGCCTACGTGTTCGCCGCAGGCAATACGACCGTCAGTGAAACGCCGTTCGCGCATGGCCTGTTCGTCGGCGCGATGCTGTTCGTGGTCGCCGGGCTCGCGATTGCGTGGGCGTACTCGCGTGCGGGCGCGGCTGTGCCCGCGCGGCTGGCCTACCTCTGGGCGATGGTCTGGTGGCTCGGCGCGTGGACGCTGGAGCTGCAGCGCGTGTTGCCGGGGCGCGACTTCCCCGATGCGCTGCTGGTCCTGGCGGCGGTCACGGGGTGGCTGGCCGCCGAGCGCAGTCGGCGCGTGTTCGATCCGCTGCTGGCCGGCACGGCCTGTGTCGCGTTGGCGGCAGCGCTGCCGTTGGCCTTCCTGCAGGCCGAGGCGCATCAGCACCCCTTCGCCGGCAACGGCCTCTGGGCGTGGCTCGTCTTCGCCGCACTCGGCGTGCGCAGCTTGCTGTGCCTGCGCGTCGGCGACAGCGGATTCGCCCGCGCTGCGCAGTTCGTCTGGTGGCTGCTGTGGCCGTTCGCGGTGTCGCTGCTGCTGGTGCAACGGTCCGAGCGGATCGCTGGCGGCGATGGCTGGTGGCTGGTCGCGGCGGTCGCACCGTGGCTGGCGATCACCACCGTGGCGCTGTTGCGCTGGCAGTGGCTCACGCATCCGCTGGGCGCGAGCTTCGACCCGATGCGCGCGGCATTCCGGACCGTCTGCTGCGCGCTGCTGATCATCTGGTGGCTGCTGGCGCTGGGCAATGCGGGCAACCCCGCGCCGCTGCCGTGGATCGCCCTGGTCAATCCGCTCGATCTCGCACAGGTCGCGGTGCTGTTGCTGATCGCGCGCTGGCTCTGGCGCGGCGATGCGCCGTTCGATGCACGCGCCCGGGTGCCGCTGCTGTCGGCCGGCGCGTTCCTGCTGGTCACCGTGATCACGCTGCGCGGCGCGCATCACTGGGGCGGCGTGCCTTGGAGCGACGCGCTCGCGGGCAGCAGCCTGGCGCAGACCAGTCTGACGATCGTCTGGAGCGTGCTCGGCGTGCTCGGCTGGGTCATCGGTTCGCGGCGCGGCCAACGTGTGCTGTGGCTGGCCGGCGCCGTGCTGATGGCGATTGTGCTGGCCAAGCTGGTGCTGGTGGACCGCAGCCATCTCGGCAATCTGTGGGGCATCGGCTCGTTCATCGCCTACGGCCTGCTGTGCACAGTCGTCGGCTTCTTCGCGCCCGCGCCGCCGCGCACCCCGATCCTCGAACCGGCACAGGAGACCGTCGCATGAACCGGACGCTGAAATGCCTGGCCGTCCTCACCGGCGGCGTCCTCTGCAGCGCGGCGATCGCGGTCAACGGCGACGACACCTTCGTTGCGCAGTGGCCGCTGGCCTTGCCGTCGCCCGATGCCGGCGCCTACCAGGTCGAACTCGACGATGCGGTCTATGCGACCACGGTCTCGCCGGCGCTGCGCGATCTGGTGGTGGTCAATGGCGATGGCCGACAGGTGCCTGCGCTGCTGCAGTCGGCCCCTGCGCCCGCGGCACGGCGCACGGCACAGGCGTTGGCCTGGTTCCCGCTGCCGGCGACGGCGGCGCGCGCAGGCAGCGACATCGCCGCGATTAGCGAAGTCGATCCCGACGGCCGCCTGCGGCGCATCCAGTGGCAGTCCGCGCCGGGCGATGCGCCCCCGGCCGCGCTGCTGGTGGATGCCGGCGCGTCGGCGCTGCCGCTGCAGGCGCTGGTGCTGGACTGGGACGTCGCCGACGTCGCGTTCGAACGCACGATGCGGGTCGAAGGCTCGGAGGATCTGCGCGACTGGCGGCTGCTGCCTGCAGGCGGCCGTCTGCTCGACCTGCGTCGCGGCGAGGCGCGCCTGGTCGAGCGACGCATCGTGTTCGAGACGCCGGTGCGCACGCGTTACCTGCGGATCACGCCGGGTGCCGGCGCCGGTACGATGCCGGCAGTCGTGTCGGTCACCGGCGAATCGCCTGCGCTGGCCGATGCGCCCGCACTGCAATGGCGTGCGCTCGAAGCCTCCGGCCCGGTCGATGCCGAAGGGGGATTCGTCTTCCGGCTTGATGCGCGCGTACCCGTGACCCACGTCGATCTCGGTCTGGATGGCAATGCAACCGCGCGCTGGACGCTGTCGGTGCGCGAGGCCGACGACGCGCCGTGGCGCACGATCGCCAATGACTGGCTCGTCTACCGGGTCGGCACGGATGCGGCCTCCCGCACGCCGCCGCGCGCGCTCGACACGACGCTACGCGCGCGGCAGTGGCGGCTGGTGCCGGATGCGCCGTTTGCCGGCGCTGCGCCGTTGCTGCGACTCGGCTACCGGCCGGAGCGTCTGGTGTTCGTCGCCGAGGGGGCTGCACCGTTCTCGCTGCGGGCGGGCAGCGGGCGCAGCGTGCGCGTCGATGCGGCGGTGGCACCGTTGCTGGCCGATCTGCGGGCGCGCAACGGCGGACGCTGGCAGCCCGCGCTCGCGACGCTGGGCGCGCGCACGGACCTCGCCGGCGCTGCCGCGCTGGACGATACGCCGCCACGTGACTGGGGGACGTGGCTGCTGTGGGGCGTCTTGCTGCTGGGCGTGCTGCTTGTCGGTGGTTTCGCGCTGAGTCTGCTCAGGGCACCGAAGCCGCATTGAGGTCGCGATGTGGGCGCGCGCTAGTGCCCGCATCCCTCTTCGGGGACGCGCGATCGGGCTTCGTCGGGAGGGCTCCGTCGCGCGCGAGCGCACTCCTACAGGCCAGGCGATCGCTCGGTTTGCCTGCCCGCGGGCACACCGCGGACAATGGGCGGCTGACGCACCCGCGTTCTCCTTCCGGATACAGCGAGCCCAGCGCCATGACCGTCGTCCGCATGACCGACCTCGATCTTTCGGGCAAGCGCGTGCTGATCCGGCAGGGCGAGCCGGTCTGAGCGGACTGCCGTCAGGCAGATCGCGCGGCGGGCAGGTGGCTGCGACTGCAGTCATGTCACGCCGTGGAAGGCATGGCGCACATCATTCCCATCATTCAAGAGAGTCCAGACCCATGACCATTGTCCGCATGACCGACCTCGACCTCTCCGGCAAGCGCGTGCTGATCCGGCAGGACCTCAATGTGCCCGTCGACGGCGGCAAGGTCACCTCCGACCAGCGCATCACCGCGTCGCTGCCGACGCTTCGCTACGCGCTGGAGAAGGGCGCGGCGGTCATGGTGACCTCGCATCTCGGCCGTCCGAAGGAAGGCAGCTGGAGCGAGGCCGATTCGCTGGCGCCGGTCGCCGCGCGCCTGTCCGAACTGCTCGGCATCGAGGTGCCGCTGGTGCGTGACTGGGTCGATGGTGTCGAGGTCGCGCCGGGCCAGCTGGTGCTGCTCGAAAACTGCCGCATGAACGTCGGCGAGAAGGACGACGATGAAGCGCTGTCGAAGAAATACGCCGCGCTGTGCGACGTGTTCGTCATGGACGCCTTCGGCACCGCGCACCGCGCGCAGGCGTCGACGCACGGCGTGATCCGCTTCGCGAAAACCGCCGCCGGTGGCCCGCTGCTGATGGCCGAACTCGATGCGCTGGCCAAGGCACTCGACGCGCCGGCGCGACCGCTGCTGGCGATCGTCGCCGGCAGCAAGGTCTCGACCAAGCTCGAACTGCTGTCGTCGCTGGTCGGCAAGGTCGACCAGCTGATCGTCGGCGGCGGCATCGCCAACACCTTCATCGCAGCCCTCGGGCATGGCGTCGGCAAGTCGCTGGTCGAGACCGACCTGCTCGACACCGCGAAGCAGATCATGGCCGACGCCACGGCGCGCGGTGCCGAGATCCCGGTGCCGACCGACGTCGTCGTCGCGCCCGCGTTCGCGGCCGATGCGCCGGCGACGGTGAAGGCAGTGGATGCGGTGGGTGCCGACGACATGATCCTCGACATCGGCCCGGACACCGCGAAGCGCTACGCCGCGATGATCGCCGATGCCGGCACCGTGGTCTGGAACGGTCCGGTCGGCGTGTTCGAGTTCGATGCGTTCGGCAAGGGCACCGAAGCGATGGCGCGCGCGATCGCTTCGTCGAAGGCGTTTTCGATCGCCGGCGGCGGCGATACGCTGGCCGCGGTCGACAAGTACGGCATCGCCGGCGACGTGTCCTACATCTCCACCGGCGGCGGCGCGTTCCTCGAATTCCTCGAAGGCAAGACGCTGCCGGCGGTCGCCGCGCTCGACGCCCGCGGCGCGTGACGCAGGCGCTGTTCTTCGATCTCGACGGCACGCTGATCGATTCGGCGCCGGGCATCCTCGGCGGTATCGCATACACGCTCGAGACGCTGGGGCACCCGCCACTGTCGCGCGAGACGCTGCTGCCGTGGATCGGCCCACCATTGCGCGACAGCTACGAGGCGCTGTTCGACGGCGACCGCGCGCGCGCCGAGCAGGCGGTCGCGCTGTATCGCGAACGCTATGACGCAAGGGGCTGGCGCGAGCATTCGGTCTACGCTGACATTCCTGAAACGCTCGCCACGCTGCAGGCCGCCGGTCACCGGCTGGCCGTCGTTACCTCGAAGAACGAAGGCTTTGCGCGGCGCATCCTCGATGCGCTGCCGTTCGGCGCAGCGTTCGAGACCGTGGTCGGAGCCAGCAACGATGGCACGCGGCTCTACAAGCGCGAACTGATCGCCGAAGCGCTGTCGCGGCTTGCGCTGACTGCAGCGGACGCGACGATGATCGGCGACCGCCGTTACGACATGGAAGGCGCGCGCCAGCACGGCATGCGCGGCATCGGCGTGTTGTGGGGCTTCGGCGCTGCAGATGAACTGCGCGCTGCGGGCGCGGATGTCGTCGTCGATTCGCCGGCTGCCCTTGTGGCCGCTCTGGCCTGAGCGAAAGCGCCGTGCACGGGCCGCGTTCAATGCGAGCCCGGCGCCGCAGACGTCGGTTACAATGCTTGATTCAACGCTCCGCCCACCTGTGATCACCGTCTCGGTCAAGGGTGGCGTGACGGCGATCGGCCACGTACGTGAAGACAGCCGCGGAGACACGCATTCGCTGGGGTCTCGGTACTCCCGCCTGTTCGGCGCCGGCATCGCCGGTGCGAACGGATTCCCCGGCGCCGGAATGTATGACGACGATGCCGGTGTGCTGGTCGTCGAGGTGACGCTCGGCTGCGTGCCGAACCAGGCCTGGGACGAAGCGACCGACAACGTGGTGGTCCGCGCCGGCTGCGGAGTTTCGCAGTAAGCTTCAGTCACGGCGCACCGTGCACTGGTGCGCCGTTTCCATGTTGCCGTGCAACGTGCGGCTGACCACCGGTGGACATTAGACTGGGCGCCATGACCACGACCGACCTGCTTCCTGTTCCGGCGCATCGTCGCCGCACCCGTATTCTCGCCACGCTGGGCCCCGCGACCGACGCGCCCGGGGTCCTCGATGCGCTCATCGCCGCAGGCGTCAACGCGGTGCGCCTGAATTTCTCTCACGGCGATCCCGACTCCCAGCGCGTGCGTGCGGAGGCGGTGCGCGCCGCGGCCGATCGCGCTGGCGTCGAGATCGGCATCCTCGCCGACTTGCCAGGCCCGAAGATCCGCATCGAGAAATTCGCCGACGGCAAAGTCCAGCTGCGTGCCGGCGCGCGCTTCGATCTGGTCGCCGATCCCGCGGCGCCCCCGGGCACCGTCGATGAGGTCGGGGTCAGCTATCTCGGCTTGCCGGGCGATGTCGAAGCAGGTGATGTGCTGCTGCTCGACGACGGCCTGATGCAGCTGCAGGTGACCGCCGTCGAAGGCGCGCGCATCGTCACCACCGTGCTCAACGACGGCGTGCTGTCGAACCGCAAGGGGCTCAACAAGCAGGGCGGCGGCCTGTCGCTGGGCGCGCTGACCGATCACGACCGTCAGCTGATCAAGGTCGCTGCCGACATCGGCGTCGACTTCATCGCGGTGTCGTTCTGCCGCAATGCCGCCGACATGGAAGAAGCGCGTTCGATCGCGCGTTCGCATGGCTGCGATGCTGCGCTGGTGTCGAAGATCGAGCGCACCGAGGCGATCGACAACCTGGCCGAGATCATCGACGCCAGCGACGTGGTGATGGTCGCGCGCGGCGACCTGGGCGTGGAGATCGGCGATGCCGAACTGCCGGGCCTGCAGAAGAAGATCATCCGCGAGTCGCTGGCACGCAACAAAGTGGTGATCACCGCGACGCAGATGCTGCAGTCGATGGTCGAAAGCCCGATGCCGACGCGCGCCGAAGTGCTGGACGTCGCCAACTCGGTCATCGACGGTACCGATGCGGTGATGCTGTCGGCCGAGACCGCGGCCGGCGCGTATCCGGTGCGCGCGGTCGAAGCCATGGCGCGCATCTGCGTCGGCGCCGAACGCCAGTTCGCCCACGACACCGATTTCGAGAAGGCGCAGCGCAATCTGGAGCGCGCCGACCATGCGATCGCGATGGCCGCGATGTTCCTGTCCGAGCATGTGGGCGTCGGCGCGATCGTCGCGATGACCGAATCCGGCGGCACCGCGCGCTACCTGTCGCGCTTCCGCGGCGGCGCGTCGATCTACGCCTTCGCCCGCCATGACGGCGCGCGCCGGCGCATGTCGCTGATGCGTGACGTGTTCCCGTTCAACTACGACAGCCGCGGCCAGACTCCGCGCGAAGCCGCGCGCGGCAGCGTGCGCCTGCTGGTCGAAGCCGGCCTGCTCGGCCCCGGCCAGCGCGTCGTGTTCACCAGCGGCGAGCACATGGAAACCCATGGCGCCACCAACACGCTGCGCCTGCTGCAGGTCGGCGTCGACGGCCGCGCCGAGGGGCTGGGCGAGCTGTAAGGCCCGGCCCGCGTCCGCCCGCGGGGGTGCGGGCGGACGCGGACGCTGTCTCCAGAGGCCCGGCCGATGCGCCGGGCTATAATCGCGGCCCTTTCCCGTCGCGATCCCGGAACCCCGTCATGAGCATCGAACAGCTTGCCGAAACCGCCCTGGCCATGGTGGCGAAGGGCAAGGGCATCATCGCGATCGACGAGTCGACGGGCACGATCGGCAAGCGCTTCGAACAGGTCGGCATTCCGAACAACGAAGAGAACCGCCGCGCCTATCGCGAGCTGCTGCTGACCACGCCGAAGCTGTCGGAGCACATCAGTGGCGCGATCCTGTTCGACGAGACCCTGCGCCAGTCGACCAAGGCCGGCGTGCCGTTCGCGAAGTACCTGACGCAGCAGGGCATCATCCCGGGCATCAAGGTCGACAAGGGCACGCACGCGCTGGCCGGCTTCCCCGGCGAACTGGTGACCGAAGGACTCGACGGCCTGCGTTCGCGGCTCGAGGAGTACTACAAGCTCGGCGCGCGCTTCGCCAAGTGGCGGGCGGTGATCACGATCGGTGAGGACATGCCGTCGGGGACCTGCATCGACGTCAACGCCCACGCGCTCGCACGCTACGCCGCGCTGTGCCAGGAGCAGGGTCTGGTGCCGATGGTCGAGCCGGAGGTGCTGCTCGATGGCGATCACGACATCCAGACCGCGTACGAAGTCACCGAAGTGGTACTGCGCGGCCTGTTCGACGCGCTCTACAGCCAGAACGTCATGCTCGAGGGCACGATCCTCAAGGCGTCGATGGTGCTGCCGGGCAAGGACTGCGACGAAGAGGCGGATGTCGAGGAAGTCGCCGAAGCGACGTTGATGTGCCTCAAGTCGTCGGTGCCGGCGATCCTGCCGGGCATCGTGTTCCTGTCGGGCGGCCAGTCGGACGAACTCGCGACCGCGCATCTCGATGCGATGAACCGTCTCGGCCCGAATCCGTGGCCGCTGTCGTTCTCCTACGGCCGCGCGATGCAGCAGGCCGCGCTGAAGCTGTGGTCGCAGGACCTGAGTGGCAACGTGCGGAAAGCGCAGGACACCGTCTATGCGCGCGCACGCGACAACGGTCTGGCGGCGCAGGGCAAGTTCAACGGCTGATCACGACACTCGATTTTGTCTGGAAACGCCGGCCTCGTGCCGGCGTTTTCGTGTGCGGCGCTCAATCCGCGAGTGCGGCCTCGTAACGCTTCAGCATCGCAGCGTCGTGGCAACAGAACAGCACCGATGTCGGCAATGCGCCGGTCCACGCGCGCACGGTGTCGACCGCGATCGCGACCGCTTCATCGGGTGGATATCCGTAGACGCCGCAACTGATCGCCGGAAATGCGATGCGTGCGAAACCGTGTTCGACAGCGAGTGCGAGGCTGTTGCGATAGCAGGCCGCGAGCGCTTCGGATTCGCCCGCGTTGCCACCGCGCCAGACCGGTCCGACGGTGTGGATCACCGAGTGCGCCGGCAATGCGAAGCCCGGTGTGATCCGCGCTTCGCCGGTCGGGCATCGCACGCCTGGACGCAACTGGGGCAACGCCAAGCACGCCTGTAGCAAGGCGGGCCCGGCTGCGCGGTGGATCGCCCCATCGACCCCGCCGCCCCCGAGCAGGGTTTCGTTCGCGGCATTGACGATCGCATCGGCTTCGACGCGGGTGAGGTCGGCCTGACGGGCTTCGAGAATCGGCATGCGAACAGGCTCGACTTGGCGGCGTGGAGAGCGGGTGAGTCCTGCTGGCGAGGTGGCCGATTAGGCTGGTCCGGCATTTTTCGAGCGTCGAGGTCATCGATGAGCGTCGTTTCCCAATCCACACGGCTGCATGTCCCGCTCGCGGTGCACGACGCGCTGCGACGCGGCACCGCCATCGAGGCGATCAAGCATCTGCGCGATGCCAATCCCGGCCTGACACTCGCGGATGCACGCGATGCGGTCCAGCGCCTTGCGGAGAATCCGTCCGGCGCACTGGACGCCGATGATCCATTCCGGCCTGCAGGCGGCGGCGCTCCGCAAGCGAGCGGTACGCTGCCGAGCGAGGTGGCCGCGAAGCTCGCGACCGGCAACGCCGTCGACGCCGCGAAACGGCTGCGTGACGTCAAACCGGGACTCAGCGAAGAAGCGTCGCGCGACGCGATCGCGAAACATGGCTCGCCGCTGATGCGCGAGGCACGTCAGGAGACCGTCGTGCGCGGTGACAGCGGCGAGTTCGGCTGGCTGGGCTGGGTGATCGCGCTGGTGGTCGTCGGCGGCGGCCTGGCGATCTGGCTGGGTTGAGCGCTCGGCCCGCACCACCGGCAGCCTGCAGAAGCACGCGCGCGTGCGATGGGCTTGACCGGCAGTCGCCATCGCGCACGAGCGCTTCTACACCAGACCCGTGTTGGAACTCAGCCGGTCACGGCAGACCGGCCAGCCATTCGTCGTCGGAGCCCTCGTTGATGTCGGCGAACAGGGGCGTGGAGAAATAACGCTCGCCGGTATCGGGCAGCATCGTCAGGATCACCGCACCGTCGGCAGCGGTCTTCGCGACCTCGAGCGCGGCGGCGAGCGTGCCGCCGGCCGAGATGCCGACGAAGATGCCTTCCTCGGCGGCGAGTCGACGCGCGGTGTCGATCGAGTCGGCATCGTCGATCGACAGCACCCGGTGCGCGACATTGCGATTGAGCACGCCCGGCACGAAGTCGGGCGTCCAGCCCTGCACCTTGTGCGGCGCCCACTCCTTGCCCTGCAACAGTGCGGCACCCGCCGGTTCGCAGGTCACGATCTCCACCTCGGGCCGCGCGACCCGCAGCACCTCGCCGACGCCGGTGAGCGTGCCGCCCGTGCCCCAGCCGGTGACGAAGTGGTCGAGCCGTCGCCCGGCGAAATCACGCAGGATCTCGGCGGCCGTGGTCTGCCGGTGATAGGCGGGATTGGCGGGATTCTCGAACTGGCTGGCCCAGAACCAGCCGTGCTCTTCGGCCAGTTCCTTGGCCCGGCGCACCATGCCGCTGCCACGCTCGGCGGCGGGGGTCAGGATCACCTTGGCGCCGTAGGCGCGCATCAGCTTGCGGCGTTCGATCGAGAAGGTTTCGACCATCGTGGCGACGAACTTGTAACCGCGCGCCGCGCACACCATCGCCAGTGCCACGCCGGTATTGCCCGAAGTCGCTTCGACGACCGTATCGCCAGGCTTGAGCAGGCCGCGCCGTTCGGCGTCGAGGATGATCGCCAGCGCGAGGCGGTCCTTGACCGAGCCGCCGGGATTGAACGACTCGACCTTGGCGTAGATTTCCACGTTGGCCGGTGCGAGCCGGTGCAGGCGCACGACGGGCGTGCTGCCGATGGTGTCGAGGATGCTGTCGTACAGGGCCATGGGGGAACCCTTGCGAAGGCGCGGAGCGCGGGACTCCACATTGGGCCAAAACGCGTGAGGGTGCCAGCGGTTGACACGATTCGCGCACGAATACGACCCACTGATGGCATGGGTCGGCCTCACAGGTCAGCGGGTACTATCGGGCGGTTTTTCGGCCCCCTTTTCCAGGCGCTCCCTGTTCATGCATTTGCTCCCTTATATCCCGTCGCGCCCTCGCTTCGCCCTGCCGGTCCTCGCCTGCGCCCTGCTGCTCGCGGGCTGCGGCGGCGCGGCGCAACCCTCTGCGGCCGGGCCTGGAGCTGGCGGCGCTGCCGTGCCGGTGACCACTGCGCAGGTGCAGCCGCGCGAATGGAACGATTCCATCGCCGCGCTCGGCACCGTGAATGCACGCGAGTCGGTCACCGTCACCGCCAAGGTGAGTGAAACGGTGGAGCGCGTGCATTTCGACAGCGGCGATCGGGTCTCGGCGGGCGACGTGCTGGTCACACTGTCGGGCAATCAGCAGCAGGCGGCGCTGCGCGCTGCCGAGGCCGCGGCAACCGAAGCCGAGCAGCAGTACGTCCGCGGCAACGAACTGGTCGGCCAGCAGCTGATCGCCCGGGCGTCCATCGATACCCTGCGCGCGACCCGCGACAGCGCACGCGCCAACGTGGCCGAAATGCGCGCCGACATCGGCGACCGCACCATCCGTGCGCCGTTCGCGGGTGTGCTCGGGCTGCGCCAGGTCAGTCCCGGTGCGCTGGTCACACCGGGCACCGCGATTGCGACGCTCGACGACATCTCCACCGTGTATGTCGATTTTCCGGTACCCGAAGCGCGTCTGGCCCTGATCGAAGCGGGGCAGCGGGTGTTCGGCAGCAGCGCCGCCTACCCGGGGCAGATCGTGGAAGGTGTGGTGCAGATCGTGGATTCGCGGGTCGACCCCAACACGCGCGCCGTCGCGGTGCGTGCCGCGTTCGACAACCCCGACGACCGTCTGCGGCCCGGCATGCTGATCCAGGTGCGCCTGGAGCAGCGTCAGCGCCAGGCATTGATGGTGCCGGAGATCGCGGTGATCCAGGTCGGCCGGGACACCTTCGTCTACCGCGTGCGCGAAGACGAGACCGTGGAACAGGCGCCGGTCACGCTCGGCGTGCGCGGGCAGGGACTGGCGGAGATCGTCGAGGGCGTCGAGCCGGGTACCCGGATCGTCGTCGACGGCACCGGCAAGCTGCGGCCGGGCATGAAGATCGTCGAGGGCACCGTGCAGGAAGCGAAATCCCAGGCCGCGGAAGCGCCGGCCGCGGCCGAGGGTGATACCCCATGAAGATGTCCGATGTCGCCATCAAGCGGCCGGTGTTCGCGGTCGTCATCAGCCTGCTGCTGGTGGTGCTCGGCATCATGTCCTTCAGTCGCCTGACACTGCGCGAGCTGCCCAACATCGACCCGCCGATCGTCTCGGTCGACGTGTCCTATGCCGGCGCGTCCGCCGCGGTCGTGGAAACCCGCATCACCCAGATCCTCGAGGATGCGCTGGCCGGCATCGAGGGCATCCGCACGATCGAATCGCGCAGCCGCAACGGGCGCGCCGATGTGACCATCGAGTTCAACCTGACCCGCGACATCGAGGCCGCGGCCAACGACGTGCGCGATGCGATCAGCCGGGTGAGCGACCGGTTGCCGATCGAGGCCGACGCGCCGGAGATCTCCAAGGTCGAAGCCGACGCCGACGCGATCATGTGGCTCAACCTGCGCTCGAGCACGATGAACACGCTCGAGCTGACCGACTACACCGACCGCTATGTGCTCGACCGGCTGTCCTCGCTCGACGGCGTGGCGCGCGTGCAGCTCAGCGGCAGCCAGCGCTACGCGATGCGGATCTGGCTCGACCGCGACGCGATGACCGCGCGCGATGTCGCCGCGTCCGATGTCGAGGCCGCGCTGCGCAACGAGAATGTCGAACTGCCGGCCGGCAATATCGAATCGGAAACCCGCGATTTCACCCTGCGCGTGGAGCGTGGCTATCGCGAGCCGTCGCAGTTCGCGCAGATCCCGATCCGCCGCGGCGACGACGGTTACGTCGTGCGCATGGGCGATGTGGCCCGGATCGAACTCGGCTCCGCCGAGCGCCGCTCCTACATGCGCAGCAACTCGGTGCCCAACGTCGGTCTCGGCATCGTGCGCACGTCGACCGCCAACGCGCTCGACGTGGCACGCGCCGCGCGCGAAGAGGCCGAGCGGATCCAGGCGACCCTACCCGAAGGCACGGAGATCTTCGTCGCCGCCGACAACACGGTCTTCATCGATTCGGCGATCACCCGCGTCTACTGGACGCTGTTCGAGGCGATGGCGCTGGTGTTCGTGGTGATCTGGCTGTTTCTGGGCAGCCTGCGCGCCGCGATCATTCCCGCCGTCACCGCGCCGGTCTGCCTGATCGCCGCGTTCACCGCGCTGTACATGTTCGGCTTCTCGATCAATCTGCTCACTTTGCTGGCTCTGGTGTTGTGTATCGGCCTGGTCGTCGACGACGCGATCATCGTGCTGGAGAACGTGCAGCGGCGTGCCGACCTCGGCGAACCGCCCCTGGTCGCGGCACGACGCGGCACCGCGCAGGTCGCATTCGCGGTCATCGCCACGACCGCGGTGCTGGTCGCGGTGTTCCTGCCGGTCGGTTTCATGGAAGGCAATTCCGGACGCCTGTTCCGCGAACTGTCGGTCACGCTCGCCGGCGCCGTGGCGCTGTCGGCGTTCATCGCGCTGACGCTGACGCCGATGATGTGTTCGAAACTGGTGCGGCGCCACGAGACGCCGCGCGGTTTCAACAAATGGATGGGCCGCCAGCTCGACCGCCTGAGCAGCAGCTACGGCGGCCGCGTATCGGCGCTGGTCGGCATGCGCAGCGGCAAACTGATCCTGGCGATGCTGCTGGCGATGGCTGCCTGCGTCGTCGTGGCGCTGCTGCTGTTCTGGCGCGTGCCCAGCGAACTGTCGCCAGCCGAGGACCGGGGCCGCTTCTTCGTGTCGGTCGACGGTCCGGAAGGTGCGGGCTTCGACTACACCGTCGGCCAGATGCAGCAGGTCGAGGCGATCTTCGCGCCGCTGGTCGGCAACGGCCAGCCGATCGAGCGCGCCAATTCGCGCGTGCCGCGCGGCTGGGGTGGCAGCGAGGAGATGCACAACGGCCAGGTCATCGTGTTCCTGCAGGACTGGCGCGACCGCGAGGTGCCGACGACCGAAGTGGTCGAGGATCTGCGCTCGAAGTTTGCCGAACTGCCTGGTGTGCAGGTGCGCGCGAACGTACCGGGCGGCCTGATCAGCAGCCGCGGCCAGCGTTACCAGCTGGTGCTCGGCGGACCCGATTACGCGGAAATCGCGATCTGGCGCGATCGCATGCTCGCGCGCATGCGCGACAACCCGGGCATCCAGGATCCGGACTCCGACTACAAGGAGACCCGTCCGCAGATGCGCGTCGACATCGACCGCGCGCGCGCGTCCGATCTGGGCGTCTCGGTGCAGGAGATCGGCCGCACGCTCGAGACGATGATGGGCTCGCGCCAGGTCACGACCTTCGTCGACAACGGCGAGGAATACGACGTGCTGCTGCAGGCGGATCGCGAGCGGCGGATGACGCCATCCGACCTCTCTGATACGTTCGTACGCGGCCGCGACGGTGCGTTGGTACCGCTGTCGAACCTGGTCACGCTGAGCGAGATCGCCGAACCCGGCAGCTTCAACCGCTTCAACCGACTGCGTGCGATCACCATCAGCGCAGGCCTCGCGCCGGGCTACACGATGGGCGAGGCCATCGAATGGACCCGCGAGGTCGCGGCCGAAGAGCTGCCCGACTATGCGCAGGTCGACTGGAAGGGCGAGAGCCGCGAGTTCCAGGAAGCCGGCGGCGCGGTGCTGCTGACGTTCGCGATGGCGCTGCTGATCGTGTACCTGGTGCTGGCAGCGCAGTTCGAGAGCTTCATCCATCCGCTGTCGATCATGTTGACAGTGCCGCTGGCAGTGCTCGGCGCGCTGATCGGCTTGTGGGCCACAGGCGGCACGCTGAATCTCTTCAGTCAGATCGGCATCGTGATGTTGATCGGCCTGGCGGCGAAGAACGGCATCCTGATCGTCGAGTTCGCCAACCAGCTGCGCGACGACGGACGCAACGTGCGCGACGCGATCACCGAGGCGGCGTCGGTGCGTCTGCGCCCGATCCTGATGACCGCGGCGGCGACGATCGTCGGCGCGGTGCCGCTGGTGGTCGCCGGTGGGCCGGGGTCGGCCAGTCGCGCGACGATCGGTGTGGTGATCATCTTCGGCGTCGCGTTCTCGACGCTGCTGTCGCTGTTCGTCGTGCCTGCGTTCTACGCGCTGCTGGCGCCGTTCACGCGTTCGCCCGAAGCGCTGGCGCACGAACTCGAGCGCCTGGAAGCGGAGACGCCCGCGGTCAGCGGCCATGCCTGATGCCGCGCGCTGGGATGCGGTGCGCCTCGACGGCGCGGGCTTCGTGCTCCGCCGCTGGCGCGCCGACGATCTCGACGCGCTGCTGCGTCATGCCGATGATCCGGCGGTCGTGCGCGGGCTGAGTCATCGGTTCCCGACGCCGTACACGCGCGCCGACGGCGAGGCGTTTCTCGCCGGGCGGGTCGTGGACTTCAATGATCCGGTGTTCGCGATCGAGGTGGATGGCGTCGCCTGCGGTGGCATCGGTGCGCGGGCCGGTGTCGGTGAGCGCGCGCAGTCCGCGGAGCTCGGCTACTGGCTCGGCCAGGCGCATTGGGGACGCGGCCTGATGACGCGCGCCGTGGGGCTCTACACCGCCTGGGTCTTCGAAGCGCTGCGCCTGCATCGATTGCAGGCGACGGTGCTGGACTTCAACGCAGGTTCGGCGCGCGTACTGGACAAGAACGGCTTCCTTGAGGAGGGCCGCATGCGCCGCGCGGTGATCAAGGACGGTCGACTGTTTGATCTGCGGTTGTTCGCCCGGACGCGCGCACTCGATTGATCGTGTTTCGTGTTTGCGCGCGATTGATGGAGAATCGAACGGTCCCGCTGCTGCGCGGGTTCGCCTTCAACCCGGGGAGCGCCGCATGGAACAGATCGTCAACACCCTCAACAGCGTGATCTGGAGCCCGCCGCTGATCTGGCTGTGTCTGGGTGCCGGCCTGTATTTCTCGGTGCGCACGCGCTTCGTGCAGGTGCGCCAGGTCGGCGAGATGGTGCGTCTGATGCTGGCCGGCGGCAAATCGGAGGCCGGCGTGTCCTCGTTCCAGGCGCTGGCGATGTCGCTGTCGGGGCGCGTGGGCATCGGCAACATCGCCGGCGTCGCCACGGCGATCGCCTTCGGCGGTCCGGGCGCGGTGTTCTGGATGTGGGTCGTGGCGTTCCTCGGCGCGTCGACGGCCTACGTCGAATCGACCCTGGCCCAGATCTACAAGGAAAAGGACGACAGCGGGCGTTACCGCGGTGGTCCGGCGTACTACATCGAAAAGGCGATGGGCCAGCGCTGGTACGCATGGCTGTTCGCGATCGTGACCATCGTCGCCACCGGCTTCCTGCTGCCCGGTGTGCAGGCCAACGGAATCGCCGCGGCGGCGCAGAATGCGTGGGGCCTTCCGCCTGCCGTGACGGCGGCGATTGTGGTGGTCGGACTGGGCTTCATCATCTTCGGTGGCGTCAAGCGCATCGCGCGCTTCGCCGAGATCGTCGTACCGTTCATGGCGCTGGCCTACATCCTGGTCGCGCTGGTGATCCTGTTTCTCAACGTCTCGGCGGTGCCGGAGATGTTCGGGTTGATCCTGCGCAGCGCCTTCGGGCTCGAAGCCGGCATGGGCGCGGTGCTCGGCCTCGCGATCGAGTGGGGCGTCAAGCGCGGCATCTATTCCAATGAAGCGGGTCAGGGCACCGGGCCGCACCACGCGGCGGCGGCGGAAGTGTCGCATCCGGCCAAACAGGGTCTGGTGCAGGCGTTCTCGGTCTACGTCGACACCCTGCTGGTGTGTTCGGCGACCGCTTTCATGATCCTCTCGACCGGCATGTACAACGTCATCGCGCCGGGCGGCGGCATGCTCTTCGAGGCGCTGCCCGGCATTGCGGTCGGCCCGGGCTATGCGCAGGCGGCCGTGGAATCGGTGCTGCCGGGCTACGGCGCCGGCTTCGTCGCACTGGCGCTGTTCTTCTTCGCGTTCACGACGATCATCGCCTACTACTACATGGCCGAAACCAACATCGCCTATCTCAACCGGCGCATGCACCGGCCGTGGATGGTGTTCGCGCTGCGCATCGCGATCCTCGCCGCGGTGACGTTCGGTTGCATGCGCACGGCGGAGATGGCGTGGACGCTGGGCGACATCGGCGTCGGCCTGATGGCCTGGCTCAACATCGTCGCGATCCTGATTCTGCAGAAGCCGGCGCTGCTCGCGCTGCGCGATTACGAAGCCCAGCAGAAGCAGGGCCTCGACCCCACATTCGATCCAGACCGGCTCGGCATCCGCAACGCCGACCTCTGGCGCAAGGACCCCTGATATGACGAAGTCCCCCTGGTCCGGCGGCAGCCGCGACACGCCCCGTACGCCGGCGCCCGCGCCTGGCCGTGACAGCCCGTGGGGCGCGCGCTCGCGTCCTGCGACGCCCGCACCGCCACCGCCGCGCGCTGCTGCGCCGCGGCCCGATACGCGCGTGGACGAGGCGGAGGTCGGCGAGACCGAAGACCGCCGCGAGATGCGGCTCTACGGTCGCAACGCGATCGAGGCCGTGTTCGCGCGTCGTCCCGAGGCGATCCGCAAGCTGTACCTGCTCGAGGCCCGCATTCCACAGCTGCAGCCGCTGCTGAAGTGGTGCGCGGCGAACCGCGTCGGCTATCGCGTCGTCGCCGAAGACGATCTGCGCAAGCTCGCCGCCAGCTCCCACCACGAAGGTGTGGTCGCCGACGTGCTGCGGGAAGCACCGCAGTCGCTGGGCAACTGGCTGCAGACGCTGCCGGCGGGTCCGTTCTGTGCGCTGTGGCTCGATGGGGTGGGCAACCCGCACAACCTGGGCGCGATCCTGCGTTCGGCCGCGCACTTCGGTGCCGGTGCGATCCTGCTGCCCAAGACCTCGCCGCTGGCGCTCTCTGGCGCCGCTGCGCGCGTGGCGGAAGGTGGCGCCGAATCGGTCCCCTTCGTGCGTCTGGGCCGTGACGACAACGCAATCGCCCAGCTGCGCAGCGTCGGCTTCTCGCTCGCGGCGACCGTCGTACGCAGCGGCGACAGCGTGTTCGCACGTCCGCTCCCCGAGCGGGTCGTGTTCGTGATCGGCTCGGAAGGCGAAGGCATGGATCCCGAGCTCGCCAAGGCCTGCGACCTGCGCCTGGGCATTCCCGGCAGCGGCAAGGTCGAAAGCCTCAACGTCGCATCGGCAACCGCCGTGCTGCTGGCGCAGTGGACGCACAATCGGACATGAGTCAATGGCGTGATCTCGCTTCGTGGCGCGAGGATGCCCCCGTTGCGAGAGCGTCAGACAGCGTCTTGCTGCTGGATGGGCGCCTGCTTCCCGGCGTGTGTGATCTGTGTGGGTCGTCGCGGGGATTCTCGCCCGCAATCGATCCGGCCGACGCCCGGGAGGGGCTTTGTTGCATGACCTGCGGATGCAATGCGCGTCAGCGCGCCGCAGGTGCTCTGCTTGTGCGGCAGTTGGGTGAACACAATCAGCCGCGGATCCATTTGACGGAACAGGCGAGCCGTCTCTATCTCGCCGTGCGGCGGCGGTTTCCGCGAACGACCGGCGCGGAGTTCGTAGGCAGTTGGCGCAAGCGCCTGCGTCTTTCGTTCTGGCTATGGCGACAAGGCCTGTTCGAGATCGTCCAGCACGGCGATATCACTGCATCCGGCCTGGCGGATGGTGCCGTGGATGCCGTGCTCAGCCTCGATGTGCTCGAGCACGTGCCGGACGCGCATTCTGCGTTCTCGGAACTGGCACGCGTCATTCGACCCGGCGGCGTACTCGTGGCGACGATTCCGTTCTACGACGATGCGTTGCAGAGCAGGCAGATCGCGACGCTGTCCACCTCGGGAGAGGTGGAGTTCGTCGGTGCGCCCGAGTATCACGGCGACCCATTGGGGAGCGGCGTCCCCTGTTTTCATCACTTCGGCTGGGGCTTGTTGCAGGACCTGCGTGATGCCGGCTTCAGCGACGCGGCCGCGCATCGCGTCTCCGGTGCCACACGCGGTCTTCCGCACGGCATCTGGGTCATTGTTGCGAATCGCTGACCGCGATTCGTAGCCGCTTCAGTGCTCCGGCGTCGCTTCGGTCTTCGGCGCGCTGCCGAAGCCGCCTTCCGATTCCGCCGCCAGCCACGCGAACACCGCGTAGGCCGCGGTGTTCTGCGCGACGGCGTCGGGATCGACCTTGTCCAGCGTGTCGTTGGCGTTGTGGTGCAGGTCGAAGTAGTCGGTGCCGTCCTGGCCGAGCCAGCCCCAGGCGCCGCCCTTGGCGGCCAGCGGGGAGATATCCGGGCCCGGGCCGCCCTTGTCCTGCAGATAGTCGATGCCGAGCGGGCGCAGCACTTCGGCGATCGCGTCGCTGGTCGCGCGCTGTCCGGCAGGCGCGCTGGTGTTGAAGCCATAGATGCGCCCGGCGCCGAAGTCGCTTTCCGCGCCGACGATGTGCTTGGCGATGACCTCGGGGCCGCCATGTGCCTCGGCGTAGGCGCGCGCGCCGAGCAGGCCCTGTTCCTCGTTCGCGAACGCGACCACGCGCATCGTGCGACGCGGACGCTGCGGCAGCTGCGCGATCAGGTGACCGGCGGCCATCGTGATGCCGATGCCGGAAGCATCGTCGACCGCGCCGGTGCCCAGGTCCCACGAATCCAGATGCCCGGCGATCAGCACGATTTCGTCCGGCGCTTCGCGGCCGGTGAGCTCGCCGATGACGTTCTGCGAGGTGTACTCGCCGTTCCAGCCGACATCCAGCGCCAGGTGCACCTGCACCGGTCCGCGCGTGAGCAGGCGCGCGAGCTGATCGGCATCGGGCAGCGACAGCGCGGCGGACGGAATCGGGGTGACGTCGGCATCGAAACGGGTGATGCCGGTATTGGCGACGCGGTGCGGGCTGGTGCTGATCGAACGCATCAGATAGCCGGCGGCGCCCTTGCGCGCGGCGATCGACGGGCCGCGCCCGCGCACCGGGCCGGCAGCGCCGTAGCCGCTGCCGTCGCGCGAGCGCGCCATCGGCACGTCGACGAAGGCGAGCTTGCCGCGCACTGTCGCGGGATCGGCCGCCTCCAGTGCGGCGATGCTGTCGAAGCGCACCAGTTCGGCAGTGACATCGCCTGCGGGGCTGCCGCCGAGCGCGGTGATCACCAGCGGCTGCGCATGCGCGCCGACGACCGCCGCATGCTCGCTGCGACGCTCCCACTTCGGGAACGTCACCGGCTCGGTCCACACCTTGTCGTAGCCCAGCGCCTCGAAGCGCGCCTTGGCCCAGGCGACGGCGCGCGCATCCGCTTCGCTGCCGGGCAGGCGCGGGCCGATTTCGGTGGTCAGCGATTCGATCAATGCATAGGCGGTGCCGTCCTGCGCGGCACGTTCGCGCAGTTGCGCAGCCTGTTCGAGCGCGGCCGGCGAGAGCGGCGCGGCCTCACGCGATTGCGCGAACGCGGGAGACGCTGCGAGCAGTGCGGTCGACAACAGGGCAATGGCCAGTGGCCTGATGGACGGGACGCGCATACGGACGACTCCAGCAATGAAAAGATGGGCGAAACAGAAACGGGCCGCGGCATTGTCGCGCGCGGCCCGTCGGATTGCGAAAGCGTGATCTGGATCGCAGCGTCAGGGTTGCGGACGCAGGGCGTCGCGGATCTCGCGCAGCAGCTTCACTTCCTCGCTCGGCTCGGCCGGCTTGGCCGGTTCCGGCGCCTCGGCCTGCTTGCGCTTCAGCCGGTTGATGAACTTGACCGCGAGGAAGATCGCGAACGCGACGATGGTGAACTGGATCAGGGTGTTGATGAAGATGCCATATCCGATCGTGACCGCCGGAATCTCCTCGCCGGTAGCCGCATCGAGCGTCGCGGCGCGCAGCGTGATCGCAAGCTCGGTGAAATCGACGTTCCCGATCAGCATCCCGATCGGCGGCATGATGATCTGGTCGACCAGCGCGGTGACGATCTTGCCGAACGAGGCGCCGATGATGACGCCGACCGCGAGGTCGATGACGTTGCCGCGGACCGCGAATTCCTTGAATTCGGACAGAATGCCCATGGATCACTCCTGCACTGGATTGGGAAAACGAACGCGGGCGACTATACCGACGGCGAAGTGATCCGCAGATGCAGTTCGATCACGTCGTCGAGCCTCGCGACGCACTGATCGCCCGGCTGCAGCGCGGCCACGCCGGCAGGCGTGCCCATGAAGACGAGATCGCCGGCGCGCAGTGCGAACAGCTTCGACAGTTCGTGGAGGATTTCGGGCACGTCCCAGATCAGCTGGTCGAGCGTCGACACCTGGCGCCGGGCACCGTTGACCTCGAAGCTGAGCGTGCGTGATTCGAGTGCGCCGATCTGAGCGGCGGGCACCAGTTCGCCGACCGGCGCGGACGCGTCGAAGCCCTTGGCGATGTCCCACGGCAGGCCTTTGGCCTTGGCCGCCGCCTGCAGGTCGCGACGCGTCAGATCGAGGCCGATGCTGTAGCCGAACACCAGTGCCTGCGCATCCTCGACCGCGAGTACGCCCGCTGGCGCGTCCGCGCCGAGCGCGACGACCAGTTCGACTTCGTGATGCAGATCGTGCGTGGCGCTGGGGTAGGGCACCGTATCGCCGGTGACCACCGCATCGGCCGGCTTGGCGAAGAACACCGGTGTGCCGCGCTCGGCCTTCGAGGCCGGCGCCTGCGCGCCCATCTCTTTCGCATGGTCTGCGAAGTTGCGGCCGACGCAGTAGACACGGCGCACCGGAAAACGGCCGCCACCCCGCACCGACAGGCGCACGGGCTCAGGAGCGGGCACGACATCGCGCGCGGGATCGGTCATCGCGGGTCCTCGGCGCTGCAGCGCGCCATCAAGTAGGAGGCAGGCGCGGCGCGCTGGCCGCGTCGGTGGATCAGCGCAGTGCGGCGTGGTCGCGATTGCGGACGACGCGGTACTCGGCATCGACGATGCGCGTGTCGCGACGCGGTGCGGCGGGCCGCGCGAGCAGCCGACGGGCGATGCCGAACAGGATCATCGCAGCGCCGATGAAGACGCCGGCGACGAGCAGCACCGCGAGCATCGCCACGCCGACCAGACCGAGCGCGATGCGCAGCAGGGGGTGACGCGGTTTGCGCGGCGCGAACATCGCGCGCACGCCGGAGGCGTCGAATCGGGCATGGAGATCGCGGAAGAAGGGCTTGGACATGGGTTCCGTCAACGTCGTGACACAATGCGGTCTGTGTGACCGGTGACCAGTATCGGGCCGGGGCCGACTGGAGTTGTAATGTCTTCGTTAAATCCACGTGAGGCGCATGCGCCACTGCTCGCGCTCGACGCCATTGCCGACGGCGGATTCGCTGAAGTGGAAGCGACGCTGGACGGCGATGCCGAGTCGCTGGTGCTGTTCCGCGACGGCACACACGTACGCGCGTGGTTGAACATCTGCCCGCACGCCGGGCGTCGTCTCGATTGGGCACCGGGGCAGTTCCTGCGCGCGAAGACCGGTGAGCTGGTGTGCGCGGCGCACGGTGCGAGTTTCTCGCCGGTCGATGGGATGTGCGTGGCGGGTCCGTGCCGGGGCGAGTCGCTGCGCGCGGTGCCGGTCAGCGTGCTGGACGGGCAGGTCGTGCTGGACTGAGTGCGGCGCGGTGGGCCCGGCTTGTGTCGCCGGCTGGGGACGCGATTGATCCAGATCGGTCAGAACAGCAGATTGACCATCAGCACGATGATTGCCGTGTAGAGCAGCGAGATCGGCAGACCGATCCGCCACAGCTCGCGCGCCTTGTAGCCCGCAGGCCCGATGATCATCGACATCACCGGATTCGACTGGGTCATGAAGTTGTTCGATGCCGAAAGCGCGACGATCAGCGCGAACGCAGTCGGATTGCCGCCCACCGCGAGCGCGAGATTGATCGCCAGCGGCACGACGACGATCGTCGCGCCGACGTGACTGATCACAAGTGAGAACGCAGCGGTCAGCAGCGCCACCGCGATTTCCAGTACCCAGATCGGCAGTCCGCTCGGCAGGCGTTCGATCGTATGCCCGGCGACCCAGGCCGCTGCGCCGCTGGAGTCCATCGCCCAGCCCAGCGGAATCAGGCAGGCCATCAGGAACACGGTCTTCCAGTTGATGGCGCTGTAGGCCTCGTCCATCTTCAGCACGCCGAACACCAGCATGCCGGCGACACCGGCCATCAGCGCGACCGAGGTCGGCACGCGCGAGGACAGCGCGATCAGCATCGTCACCGCGAAGATCGCCATCGCGATCTTGAACTTGTGCGGGCGCTGCTCGCCCTTGGGGTAATCGGTGACGATGATGAAGTCGAGCGACTTCGCGGTCTTCGCCAGGTCCTGCCAGATGCTGTGCAGCACCAGCATGTCGCCGGCGCGCAGCGTCATCGAGCGCACGTTCTCGCGGATCACCTGCTTGTCGCGGTTGATCGCGAGCAGGCGCACCCCGTACTCCTTGCGCAGGTTCAGTTCGCTCGCGGACTTTCCGATGAACTTCGACGTCGGTGGCACCACGGCCTCGGCGATACCGGCGCGGCTGGGATTGAACAGGTCGCCGAAGTTGCGCAGGCGCGTGCTCAGACGCAGGAACTGGTTCTGGGCGAAATCCGCCACCTGCTGGCGCTGGCCCATCGCGCCGATCACGCTGCCCACCCAGATGCGCGCATCGGCCGGCGGCGCGAGCCGGGATTCGTTCTCCGATTTCAGTGCGAGCAGCACCGGCGCATCGTGGATCGACTCGGCCTCGCCGAAGGTCATGCCGACCAGCGGGCTTTCGGCGGTGACCACGAGCTCGTAGACGTCGCCGTCGATGCCGTAGGCGCTGGCGAAATAGGTCTGCGTGCGCGCCGGCGTGACCGTGCCGTCGCTGCCGTCGTCCAGTTCGCGCAGCTGGCGGTTGCCGCGGAAGTGGAAGTAGGCAAGGCCGGCGGCCAGCAGCGCCAGGCCGATCGGCAGCGGCGCGAACATGTTCAGCGATTCCAGCGTCGCCGCGCCCGAAGGCAGGTTGGCGTTGGCAGCGGTCAGCAGGTCGTTGAGCAGGATCAGCGGCGACGAGCCGACCATCGTCAGCGTGCCGCCCATGATGACGGCCACGCAGATCGGCAGCAGCATCTGCGCGAGCCGCAGACCCGAGCGCGACGCCAGTCGCGCGGCGACCGGCATGTACAGGGCCATGACCGACGGGTTCTGCATCACCGAGGAATTGAGGCCGGCGATGCCGGCGGTCAGCATCAGCAGCCGGTCTTCCCGGCCTTTCGCACGCCGCAGCAGCCAGCCTGCGAGGCGGTTCAGTGCGCCCGTGCGGTCCAGGCCCATGCCGAGAATCATCGTGGCGATGACGCTGATCGTCGCGTTCGACGAGAAGCCGTTGAACACGTCCTCCGGCGCGACCAGGCCGGTCAGGCCCAGCATCACCAGCACCACCAGCGCCACGAGATCCGCGCGCACACGCTGGAACACGAACAGCACCATCGTCAGGCCCACGAGGGCCAGAACGATCTTCATGTCGGTGGTGAGCGCGAGCGCGGTGTCCATCAGCGTCGCGGGCCGTCCTGGCAATCGGTGACGCGTGGATCGGAGTGAACGCAGGTCATCGCCCACAGACTGCGCGGCGCCGCGTGCAGCGGATGTCGAACCCGGCGTCCTGGGGCCCGTGTCACGGCACTAGCGTCCGGCGGCGTCTTCGGCGACGCGGTCGTACAGCAGATCCCAGACGCCGTGCCCGAGCTTCTGCCCGCGGGTCTCGAAATGGGTCTGCGGTCGCCACGGCGGTCGCGGCACGTGGCCACGTGGGCCGGCGCGATTGCGCAAGCCCGGTGTCGCGTCGAGCACGTCCCACATCTGTTCGGCGTAATCGGCCCAGTCGGTCGCCAGGTGCAGGCGGCCATCAGCGCTGAGCTTGCGCACCAGCAGCGCGGCGAACTCGGGCTTCACCAGCCGGCGCTTGTTGTGGCGCTTCTTGTGCCAGGGATCCGGGAAATAGATGCGGATCTCGTCGAGCGCGCCGTCGGCGATCTCGTGTTCCAGCACTTCGACCGCGTCGTGGTGATACACACGGACGTTGTCGTTGCCGTCCTCGGCCAGCGCATTGAGCACGCGTCCGACGCCTGGCGCGTGTACTTCGATGCCGATGTGGTCGCGCGCGGGGTCCAGTTGCACCGAGTGCCGCAGCGCAGCCCCGTTGCCGAAGCCGATCTCGACGATGCGCGGCGCGCTGCGGCCGAAGGCGGCGTCGAAATCGCGCGGCGTGCCCTGGTAATCCAGGCCGAACTTCGGCCACGCGTCGTCGAACGCGCGCTGCTGGGCCGGCGTGAACCGGCCCTGGCGCAGCACGAAGCTGCGGATCTCGCGACGGCCCTCGGTCGCCGTGAACGGCTTGGGCGGAGCCTTGGCGCCTTCGCTGGAGAACGGGTTGGTCATCGCGCGTCGATCAGCCCAGCAGGCCGTCGACCGGCGAAGAGGCGCTGGCGAAACGCTTGCGCGGGATGCGGCCGGCGAGGAACGCCTCGCGGCCGGCCTCGACCGCCTTGCGCATCGCACTGGCCATCAGCACCGGATGGCGCGCGCCGGCGATGGCGGTGTTCATCAGCACGCCGTCGCAGCCGAGCTCCATCGCGATCGCCGCATCGGACGCGGTGCCGACACCGGCATCGACGATGATCGGCACCTTCGCGTTTTCGATGATCTCGATCAGGTTGTACTTGTTCTGGATGCCGAGGCCCGACCCGATCGGCGCGGCCAGCGGCATCACCGCGGCGCAGCCGATCTCTTCCAGACGCTTGGCCAGGATCGGATCGTCGGAGGTGTAGACCATGACGTCGAAGCCGTCCTTGACCAGTTGCTCGGCGGCCTTGAGCGTCTGCACGACGTCGGGGAACAGCGTGCGCTGGTCGCCCAGCACTTCGAGCTTGGTCAGGTTGTGACCGTCGAGCAGCTCGCGCGCCAGGCGGCAGGTGCGCACGGCGTCTTCGGCGGTGTAGCAGCCGGCGGTGTTGGGGAGGATCGTGTAGCGGTCCGGCGGCAGCACGTCGAGCAGGTTGGGCTCGCCCGGGGTCTGGCCGATGTTGGTGCGGCGGATCGCGACGGTGACGATCTGCGCGCCCGCGGCCTCGGTGGCCAGGCGGGTCTCGTCGAGATCCTTGAACTTGCCGGTGCCGGTCAGCAGGCGGGAGGAATAGGTCTTGCCGGCGATGATCAGGCCGGCATCAGCGGGGGATGCAGTGGTCATCGGGGGATTATCGCCGATGCGGCCGGCGGATGCGGAACGGATTCCGCGCCCCGCAGGATTGCGTGCGGTGATCGGAACCGGTGACCTCGCGCCAGCCAGCGCCACCCGGGTACGGCAGCGCCGGATCGCAGGCCGCCCTGCGCTGGCCTCAGCCGCCGCCCAGGGCGTGCACGATCTCGATCTGATCGCCCTCGTGGATCGCGTGATCGGCATGGCGACCGCGCGGCACGATCTCGCCGTTGACCTCGACCGCGACGCGGCGGTCGGCCAATCCCTGTTGCGCGAGCAGTGCGGCGATGGTGCTGCCGGTGTCGATGGCGAGATCCTCGCCGTTGAGTCGGATGTGCATGGCGGAATTGTCGCCGTATCGGGCAGCCGACGCACGCGTGCCGCACTGCGGCGTGCCGGCGCCGGAAACGGCGTGGGATGATCCCGCGATTCGGCGCCATGCG
Organism: Luteimonas sp. KH_071; assembly: GCF_057838005.1. Lineage (NCBI taxonomy): Bacteria > Pseudomonadati > Pseudomonadota > Gammaproteobacteria > Lysobacterales > Lysobacteraceae > Luteimonas > Luteimonas sp. KH_071. The sequence continues at coordinate 874,547 of NZ_CM174458.1, forward strand.
CTGCCGGATGGACCGGCGGGAACGCGCCGGCCAACACCAATTCCCAGGAGAACCCCCCAGATGTCGTCCAGGCCCATCCGTGCCGCCCTTGCTGTCGCGCTTGCCGCGGCCGCCACCCTTCCCGCATCCGCTGCCGAGCCGTTCTCGCGCACGGTGTTCTTTGGCGACAGCCTCACCGATTCGGGCTACTTCCGCCCGGTCATCGTCCAGACGGTCGGCCCTTCCGGCGCGATCCTCGGCCGTTTCACCACCAATCCGGGCCTGGTCTGGGCCGAGCATGTCGCGAACCGCTATGGCACCAATGCCAGCGCGAACGGCAATGGCCAGACCGGCGACAACTACGCTGCAGGCGGCGCGCGCGTGTCGGCGACAGCCGTCACTGCGCTTGGCCTGGCACCGTCGCTGGCCTCGCAGGTCAACACCTATCTGTCCGCCAACGGCGGCCGCGCCGATGCGAATGCGCTGTACACCGTGTGGGGCGGCGCCAACGATCTGTTCGCGGTCGCCGCCAATCCTGCGCAGGCGCAGCAGATCATCGGCTCGGCGGTCACCGCGCAGATCGGCCTCGTCGGCACGCTGCAGGGCGCGGGCGCCCGCTATGTGCTGGTGCCGTCGATTCCTGACATCGGCCTGACCCCGCAGTCGCGCGCCGGCGGCCCCGTCGCGATCGCGACCGGCACCGCGCTCGCCAATACCTACAACACCGCGCTCTATGGCGGTCTGGCCAGCCAGGGTTTGCGTGTGATCCCGGTCGACACCTTCCACTTCCTGCAGGAGGTCTCCGCCGATCCCGCGCTGTACGGCTTCACCAACGTGACTTCGGCCGCGTGTGGCGCGCAGCCCGGCATCGGCGATTCGTCGGTATTCTGCAACCCGAACTCGCTGGTCACCCCGTCCGCGGCCGACACCTATCTGTTCGCCGATGGCGTGCACCCGGCCAGCCGTGCGCACGAGATGATTGCCGACCTCGCGATCGCGATGATCGACGGCCCTCAGCAGATCGCGGTACTGCCGCAGTCCGCAACCGTGACCGGGCGCGCGCGCGCCGATCGCATCAACAACCGCCTGAGCCTGGCGCCGGCGCGCAGCGAAGGCCGCAGCTGGTGGGCCGACGTGCGCGCCGACATGCAGCGCTACGACCATGGCGACGCCTACGACGGCGTGGGTCCGGCGCTGACCGCGGGCCTGGACTGGACCTCGGGCAACACGACCTTCGGCGGCTTCGTCGGCTATGGCAAGCAGGGCAACGACTGGGGCATGCGGCGCGGCAACTGGGACCAGACCGAAGCCACGGCCGGCGGCTTCGTCGGCTGGCGCGCCGACAGCGGCGCCTGGATCAATGGCCAGCTCAGCTATTCGTGGCTCGACTTCGACACCGACCGGACTGTGCAGATCGGACCGGTGACGCGCGTGCATTCCGGTCAGGCCGACGGCAGCAATGTCACCGCTGCGATCGGCGCCGGCTGGAACTTCGGTGCAGGCGCGCTGCAGCACGGTCCGGTGCTGTCGCTGGTCGCGCAGCGCATCGAAGTCGATGGCTTCGCGGAGAGCGATCCAACGGTGTCGAGCTCGCTTGCGTATCCGTCGCAGGACATCGATTCGCTGATCGGCAGCGCCGGCTGGCAGTTCGCCTATGCCGCCAGCGATGCGTTCCGTCCGTATGCGCGCGTGACCATCGACCGCGAGTTCGAAGACGCGCCGACCGAGGCCTTCGCGCAGTCGCAATCGCTGCCGTCGACGCTGCCTTACGCAGTGCCGGCGCGCGGTTACGACAACAGCTACGCCACCGCCACGCTGGGCACGCAGACGAAGCTGTTCGGCCTCGACGCCAACGTCGGCGCCAGCCTGACGGTCGGCCAGAAGGGCGGCAGCCACACGACGGCGTTCGCGACGATCGGCGCCGGCTTCTGAGGCCTGTGTCGACAGGCAACGACGCCGGGGCGGCGTCGTTGCCAATGCGCGCAGGCCCGGCATAGACTGCCCACCTCGCGCGGGTGTAGCTCAATGGTAGAGCTGTTGCTTCCCAAGCAACTGACGAGGGTTCGATTCCCTTCACCCGCTCCAACAGGGTTTCGTGACATCCGTGCGGCGACACCATCGAACTGGTGTCGCCGTTTTCGTTGGGGGTCCGCTTCTCCTCTGGTGTGTTCTCCTCGCTGTGCCCCGTCCGGTGATTCGATGAAGCTCGCGATCCTCTCCCGCAATACCAAGCTCTATTCGACCCGTCGCCTGGTCGAGGCCGCGCGCGTGCGCGGACACACCGTGCGCGTGCTCGATCCGCTGCGCTGCTACATGCGCATCAGCAGCGAAGGCTTTTCGATGCGCTACAAGGGCAAGCCGATCGTCGGCTACGACGCGGTGATTCCGCGCTTCGCGGCGTCGGTCACGCGTTACGGCAATGCGGTGCTGCGCCAGTTCGAACTGATGGGCACGTTCGCGCCGAATCCGTCCGCCGCGTTTGCACGCGCACGCGACAAGTTGCTGTGCCAGCAGTTGCTCGCCGCCGAAGGTCTCGGTCTGCCGGTTACGGTGTTCGGCGACAACCCCGACGACACAGACGACCTGCTGGCGATGCTCGGCCCGCCGCCGCATGTCATCAAGCTCAATGAAGGCAGCCAGGGCGCGGGCGTGATGCTGACCGAAAAGCCCTCGGCATCGCGTGGGGTCGTGGAAGCGCTGCGTGGGCTGTATGCGAGCTTCGTCATGCAGGAATTCATCGCCGAGGCGCAGGGCGCGGACCTGCGGTGCTTCGTCGTCGGCGACCGGGTCATCGGCGCGATGCAGCGTCAGGCGCCGCCCGGCGATTTCCGTTCCAACCTGCACCGAGGCGGCACGGCCAGCCCGGTCGAGACGACCCCTGAGGAGCGCGCGGCCGCCGTGCATGCCGCGCAGGTCATCGGTCTGGGCATCGCAGGCGTGGATTTGATCCGCTCGGCGCGGGGGCCGCTGGTGCTCGAAGTCAATGCGTCACCGGGCCTGGAGGGGATCGAAGAGGCGACCCGCGATGACATCGCCGGCGGCATCATCGAGTACCTCTCGGCCCACGTTGCGGCGAAGACGCCGGCCCGTCGCACGCGGCGTGTGATTCCGAACGGAACTTGAACGTTTTTTTTCCGGTTTTTGACGCTGCGACGCCTAAGCTGCACGTCCGGAATGCGCTCGCGCTCTCTCTCCGCCCCGGGTCACCGGGGCCGCGGCGGATGACGGCAATCGGGGCAATACTCTTCGACCCGGACGGTTTCCGTCCGGGTCTTTTTATGTGTTGCCCGCGTGCCGTTGTCGATGGCGCGAGAGTTCGCGCATCGCGCCGGACGATCTTGTATGCGCGACGACGACGGTCGTCGTGGAAGCATTGCAACGCTGTGCCATCATCCGGCCCAGACCCGTATTCACCGTAACGCGCCCCCGCGGGCGCGACGCCAAGGACATCCAATGCACATCCTCGTCATCGAAGACAACCAGGACATCGCCGCCAACCTCGGCGACTACCTCGAAGACCGCGGGCATACCGTCGACTTCGCCGCCGACGGGGTCACCGGCCTGCATCTGGCCGTGGTTCACGACTTCGACGCGATCGTGCTCGATCTCAACCTGCCGGGTATGGACGGCCTGGAGGTCTGCCGCAAGCTGCGCAACGACGCGCGCAAGCAGACGCCCGTGCTGATGCTCACTGCGCGTGACAGTCTCGACAACAAGCTCGCCGGTTTCGATTCGGGCGCCGACGACTATCTGGTCAAACCCTTCGCGCTGCAGGAAGTGGAAGTGCGGCTCAACGCGCTGTCGCGCCGCGGCAAGGGCACCCATACGCGCGTACTCGATGTCGGCGATGTCGAATACAACCTCGACACGCTGGAAGTGCGTCGCGGCGGCAAGCTGCTGCAACTCAATCCGACCGCGCTGAAGATCCTGCAGTCGCTGATGGAGGCCTCGCCGGCAGTGGTCACGCGACAGGAGCTGGAAACTCGCGTCTGGGGCGAGGAACTGCCGGATTCGGACTCGCTGCGCGTCCACATCCATGGCCTGCGTGCGGTGATCGACAAGCCGTTCGACACGCCGTACATCCAGACCCGTCACGGCATCGGCTACCGCATCGCGGTTCCCGATGCGGCCACCTGAGGCCAGCCAGGGCCGACCGGCCCGGACACGCGGGCGTCGCCGTTACCGGCGGCGGCTGCGCAGTCGCATCATCCTGTCGTTCGTGTTGCTCGGTCTCGGGCTCACGACGCTGTTCGCGTTCCTGACCCAAGAAGCGCGCGACCGCGTGGAAAACACGCTGGTCGAAGACCTGATGAACCGCAACATCGACGAGTACGCACGCCGCTACTACGTGGACCCGGCGCGCAATCCGGCGGTGCCGCTGGAGCAGATCCGCGCACGCGTGATCAAGCGCGACCGTTTCGAGGAATTGCGCCGCGAGCAGCCCGACTGGTACGAACTCGGCGACGGCATCCACAACCTTAGTGGTGTCGACGAGGACGGCACGCCCTTCATGTACAAGCTCGCGGTGCGCAAGACGCCCGACGAGTGGTTCTTTCTCGCCTACGACATGAGCGAGACGATGCGCGGCGCGACCCAGTTCCAGCGTGCGATCTTCGGCTCTGTGGTACTGGTGTCGCTGTTGTCGCTGCTGATCGGTTGGTGGTCGGCAGCGCGTGTCATGAGCCCGGTCTCGGCACTGGCGAACCGGCTGCGCAGTTCCGGCGATACCTCGACGCCCGAGGCCCTGGCGCCGCACTTTCCCGATGACGAAGTCGGTCAGCTGGCGAGCGCGCTCGACGACTACGCATTCCGTCTGACGGAAGTCGTACAGCGCGACCGGGAGTTCAACGCCGACGTCAGCCATGAGCTGCGCACGCCGCTGGCGGTGATCAAGGGCGCGGTGGAGCTGTTGCTGTCACGGCCGGAACTCGACGACAAGACCCGTGCGCGCCTGCAGCGCATCCAGCGTGCCGAGCAGCAGTGCACCGATCTGATCAGTGCGCTGCTGCTGCTCTCGCGCAACGAGCGTGGGCATGGCGCAACGGATGTCGGACGCGTGGTGGAGCAGCTGTTCGACGCGCACCGGGGTCAGCTGGCCGGCAAACCGTTGACGCTGCAGCTCGAGGCCGGCGCGCAGCCGCTGGTCGTCGACGCTCCGGAGTCCGCGGTGACCGTCGCACTCGGCAATCTCGTCGGCAACGCGATCAAGTACACGCTGGAAGGCGAGGTGGTCGTGCGCCTGGGCGAGTCCACCGTCGAAGTCGCCGATTCGGGGCCTGGCCTCAGTGCCGAAGATGCGGCGCGGCTGTTCGAGCGCGGCTATCGCGGCACCCATGCCGAGCACTCGCAGGGTGGTGGCATCGGCCTGTCGATCGTGCGTCGTCTGTGCGCACTGTATGGCTGGCAGGTGCGTGTGGTGCCGGGCGCCGTGCGCGGTGTCGTCGCGACGCTGTCGTTCGGGCCCGAGCGGCCGTCGATGCCCGCGGACTGACGCGGGCGACGCGCCCCGCGCGCAGGCGTCATCGCTGTCTTACAGGCTCACCCACCAGCAACCGAGATGCCGGCGCAGGCCGAACACGGTGGTCACGGTGCCGCCGCTTGCGCCGGTCTGATCGAGACGTAGCGAAGTCGGTGGCCGCTCGGGTTGTGCGGTGGGGATGTCGCGCGCGCTGACCCAGCCGGAGAACCCGATGCGTTCCTGCGCGACCACCGTCTGCGCCGGCCGTTGCGCGGTGATGTTGACCAGTGGCCGCTGCGCGATCGCGTCGAGGCGTTCGAGGATCTGGTAACCGCCGCTCTGGCTCAACCCCTGCCAATGATAGAGACCCGCCAGGCGGTTGGTGTCGCGCTGGTGGATCGCGAAGCTCAACTCTTGGATCAGCCCTCGCAGCTGTCGCTGGCAGCTGATCCGCGGCAGGCTCGACGGCCCGGGGGGCTGGCGGGGCACGCTTGAGGTCGCGCCCACGGCTGCGCAGGCGCGATCGGTGTAGATGGTGCCGCCGTCGGGCCCGGTACAACGCCGCACCTGGGCCGACGCGCCGGACGGCAGGCACACGCCCGCGAGCGCCGAGGCGGCCAGCAGCAGGGCGGAGTAGGGACGGCGGGGCATCGGCGCAGCCTAGCGGCTGGCCGGTGATGGCGACAGTGGCGTGCCGCGCGCTTCGCTCAGGACAGGCGTGCGAGTACGGCCTGGGTCGGCTTCGACAGGTTGAGTGTGTAGAAGTGCAGGGCAGGTGCGCCGCCTGCGATCAGACGTTCGCACAGACCGGTGACCACGTCCGTGGCCAGTTCCCGGATCGCATCGGCATCGTCGCCGTGCGCGATCATCTGGCGCTGCATCCAGCGCGGGATCTCGGCGCCGCAGGCCTCGGAGAAGCGGCGCAGCTGGCCGAAGTTGGAGATCGGCATGATGCCGGGGACGATCGGGATGTCCACGCCCGCGCGCCGCGCGGTGTCGACGAAATGGAAGTAGGCGTCGGCGTTGTAGAAGTACTGGGTGATCGCTGCGTCCGCGCCGGCATCCACCTTCGCCTTGAAGTGGCGCAGGTCCGCGCGGGCGTCGTCGGCCTGCGGGTGGACCTCGGGATAGCAGCCGACTTCGATGTGAAAGGTGTCGCCGAATTCGCTGCGGATGAAGGCGACCAGATCGGCGGCGTAACGCAGGTCGCCGGGCCGTCCCATGCCGGACGGCAGGTCGCCGCGCAGCGCGACGATGCGGGTGCAGCCGATCGCGCGGTAGAGCGTCAGCAGTTCGCGGATCTCCTCTCGGCTGCCGCCCACGCAGGACAGGTGGGGGGCGGCCTCAAGGCCATGTTGCTGCTTGAGGCGGCGCACGGTCTCGGGGGTGTGGCTCAAGGTCGAACCACCGGCGCCGAACGTGCACGACACGTATTCGGGCGCATGCGCGGCGAGCCTTTTCGCGGTGCGATCCAGCTGGCTGCGCTGGTCGTCGGTCTTGGGCGGATAGAACTCGAAGCTGAGCGGGAGCATGCGCGGCCTGCGACGACGGAGTCGCCTGATTATATCGCTTGATCGCGATGCATGCGAAAACACGGTGCGCAGTCCCGCGGCTGCAACAGGCTTTTCCGCTGCCTCGACGCATGCCCGACCTATAATTCGCCTGCCGCCCGGCCCACGCCGGGCCGTGCCCCTCGGCGGTCCTGGTGCCGCCGACCGGCGTCCTCCCCCAAGGATCCCGTCATGAAGAAATTCCTCAAGGCCCTCGTCGGCCTCGTCGTGCTGGTGGCGATCGCTGCCGGCCTGTTCCTGTACTGGCCGCTGTTCGAGCGTTCGCCCCCCGAGCCGGTGAACCCGGAGCCCGTGGACGTGTTGCTGATCGGCGCCGGTGTCATGAGCGTCACGCTGGCCACCTACCTGCAGGAACTCGAGCCCGACTGGCGCATCGAGATGTACGAGCGCCTCGACGGCGTCTCGCTGGAGAGTTCCGATGGCTGGAACAATGCAGGCACCGGGCATTCGGGTTTTGCCGAACTCAACTACACCCCCGAGCGCGAGGACGGCAGCATCGAGACCGCGCGCGCGGTCGACATCGCCGAGCAGTTCGAGATCTCGCGCCAGTTCTGGTCGCACCAGGTCGAGGCCGGCCGTCTCGGCGCGCCGGGCGAGTTCATCAACGCCACCCCGCACATGAGCTTCGTCTGGGGCGACGCCAACATCGACTATCTGCGCCGTCGCCACGCGGCGCTGTCGAAGGAGCCGTTGTTCAACGGCATGGTGTACTCGGAAGACCCGCAGCAGATCGCCGCCTGGGCGCCGCTGATGATGCAGGGACGCGATCCTGCGCAGAAGATCGCCGCGACCTGGATGCCGCTGGGCACCGACGTCAATTTCGGCGTGATCACCCGCCAGCTGACCCAGGCGCTCGAGCGCAGCCCGAAGTTCGGCCTGCATCTGCGGCATGAGGTGCGCCAGTTGAAGCGCGGTGACGACGGCCTCTGGACCGTTGCCGTGCACGATCTCGCCACCGACACCACCCGCTCGATCCGCGCGAAATTCGTGTTCGTCGGTGCCGGGGGCGCCGCGCTGACGATGCTGCAGCACTCGGGTATTCCGGAAGCCGCGAACTACGGTGGCTTCCCGGTCGGCGGCCAGTTCCTTGCCGCCGACAACCCGGCGGTCACCGCACGCCACGAGGTCAAGGCCTATGGCAAGGCGGAGGAAGGCTCGCCGCCGATGTCGGTGCCGCATCTCGATGCGCGCATGCTCGACGGCAAGCCGGTGCTGCTGTTCGGCCCGTTCGCGCTGCAGAGCACGCGCTTCCTCAAGCACGGCTCGTGGTTCGACCTGTTCTCCTCGGTCAACAACCACAACGTTGTCGGCATGATGCGCGTCGGCGCCGAGAACCGGGATCTGGTCGGTTATCTCATCAGCCAGGCGCGCCTGTCGGATGCCGATCGCATGGCCGAACTGCAGAAGTACTACCCGGGCGCGCAGCCCGCCGACTGGCGCCTGGTGACGGCCGGCCAGCGCGTGCAGGTGATCAAGCGCGATCCGGACCAGGGCGCGATGCTGCAGTTCGGGACCGAGATCGTCACCGACACCGACGGCAGCATCGCCGCGCTGCTGGGTGCGTCGCCGGGCGCGTCGACGTCGCCGAAGATCATGCTCGACGTGATGCGCAAGGTGTATCCCACGCAGATGGAGGGCCCGTGGCGCGAACGTATCGAGCAGATCGTCCCGTCATTCGGGCAGACGCTCAACACCGACGTCGCGTTGACCAACCGCATTCGCGGCATGACCAGCCGCGTGCTGCAGCTGCCGTATCACGAAGTGCCGGGTGCGGCGATCGGCGACGGTCAGCCGCCGGCCGCGAACGACGAGCTGCATGGTCCCGACGAAGGCCCGGACGAGGCCGATCTCGACCGGCGCACGCAGGCGCTGTAATCGAAACGAAGAGGCGGGCCTTCGGACCCGCCTTTTTCTTGCGCGATGTGGGCGCGTGACGCTTTCGCGCCGTCTCATGCGCCCGGCGCGATGTCCTGGCGACCCGGTTCGCCGTACTCTCCGCATATGCCGAGCACGCCTGTCACCTACGACCGCAGCGCCCAGCGCGCCCGCAATCTGTTGATCCAGGAAGTGGTGGAAACACGCCAGCGCGCCCGGCTCGGCGGCTGGTTCTACGGCGTCGCCGCGACGCTTGCGTTCGCGGTCACCGGGTTTTCGACCGGTTACCGGATGTCGGCGTTGCTGGTCATCGGCATGCTGCTGGCACTCGCCGTCGTGCGCGTGCTGATCCCCGTTCCGGCCGCGCCGGACGAACGCGAGGCACGCCGTTATCTACGCAGGCTGTGGGGCGTCGTGCTTGCGACGACGGTCGTCTGGGGCGGCTTCAGCGCATGGAGCCAGTCCGCGCTGCCCGAGCCCGCGCCGCTGATCGCGCTGTTGTTCTCCGGTGCGTTCGGCATGGCGCTCGCACATACGCTGTGCATGCGTCGGCTGCCCTCAGCGCTGGCGATTCTCGCGGTCATGGTGCCCCCGCTGGTCGTGCTGTGGCGCGAGGTCGCGCTCAGTGTCGGCGCCATGTGGATCGTCTACATGGCCTACATGCTGCTGGTCATGCGGCGTAGCCATCGGGAATACCGCGCGCGGCTGGAACTCGAAGAAGACCTGCGCCAGCAGCGCGATCTGTTCGCGACCCAGAGCCGCGTCGATGGTCTGACGCTGCTGCCCAACCGACGCGAGTTTTCCGAGTCGCTGGAACAGGCGATCGTGCTGGCTGGCGACGGCCGCGCACTGTCGCTGCTGATCCTCGACATCGACCATTTCAAGCGCATCAACGACAGCTTCGGCCACGTGGCCGGCGACGCTTGCCTGGTCGAATTCTCGCGCCGGTTGCACGCGTCTTTCGACGGCCCGGGCGAGTTGTGCGCGCGTCTCGGCGGCGAGGAGTTCGGCGTGCTGCTGCCTGCAGACTGCACCGTGGCCCACGCGCGCGCCGAACGCTTCCGCGAGACGCTCGCGCAAAGTCCATTGGTCTTCGATGGCGTGCAGGATGTCGTGACGACGAGCGTGGGCTGCAGCAGCTTTGACGCGTCCCGCCACGCCGATGCCGGTGCGCTGTACCGCGAAGCCGATGCCGCGCTGTATCGCGCCAAGATGGGCGGCCGCAACCGCACCGAGCGCACGCTGTAACGCGTCCCGCTTTTCTGATCCCAGGACCCGCATGTCCATCGTGCTTACACCCTTCGCCCGCCCCCGTCTGTTTCCCCGCACACCGCGCGGCAACACCATCCAGGACATCACGCCCGCGCAGTTCGAGGCGCATCTCAACAGTGAAGTGCCGCACGCGGTGCTCGGTGGCTACGCGCCGTTCTGCAAGCTGCACGTGCACCGCAACTGGACCTCGACGCGATGTCTGACCGTGCCGATCACCGACGCCAACCGGCACCTGCTGCGCTCCGGCTACGAGGCACGCAACAGCGCCGAACTGCCCGTGCTGGTGCGCTGGTTCGAAGGCGTGGAGTCGCCACGCGCCGAGTACCTCGTGGTGATTCTCTACAGCGCCGAACAGCTCGCGAAGGAAGGTGCACCGATCGATGCGGACTGGGGCATCGTCGGCTGCATCTACACCGCCGAGCCGGAAGAGATTCCGATGGCCCCGATCACGATGCTGCGCAATGCGCTCGGTGTGGACGAAGGCGGCTCGGGCGTTCCGCTCGATCGCGAGGCCTACCGGCGCAGCGTGGAATTCTGGGACGCGAACGCGAACTGGCGCCCCTGACCCGCATCCGCGCGCGTTGGCGATCCCGGTCCGACACGTCGCGCAGGCTCAGCGGGGGCCCGCGACACGACGCATCCCGCGGTACTCGGCGCGATAGCGCCTTCGCCGCGTGTAGGAAAGGGCGTAGGTGAGCACGGCGCAGATGCCGGCATAGACCAGCAGACGGCCCGCAGCCGATTGCCAGGCGGCCGCGTCGATCGCGATCGAGATCGCCATCGCCGACAGGGCATAGACGAGCAGCACGACGGCGGTGACACGCGCGATGCGCAGTTCCCGCAGGCCGGCGCGCAGCTGCGACAGGCGCACCTGCGCATAGGTCGCGACGTTGAGCGTCGCGGCATCCATCCGCGGCTGCGGCACGCGCAACAGCAGCCACCACGCCGCCGGCATGTAGACCGCGAAAAACGGCATGACCAGCCAGTACGCCGGGGTGACCGCGGCGCCGGCCAACGGCCGGAGCAGCATCGCGATCGCGGTCAGCGTGATCGCGATCTCCAGCCCGCGTCGCAGCCGCAGCCGCAATTGATGGCGGCGCACGCGCTTGATCAGCGCCGCGCTGTCCGTCGACGGCCGTGCGGCCTGCCATGCACTCTGGAGCAGATCATCGAACTCGTTCACGGCGTGGTCTCCTCACGGGCTTGCAGGGTTTTGAGCTGGGCGCGGGCGCGATGCAAGCGCACACCGACGTTTTCCATCGAGATGCCGAGGAGCTCGGCGATCTCGCCGTAGTCGAAGCCTTCGAGCTGCAGCATCAGCGGCTGGCGCAGCGTCAGCGGCAGAGTGGCGAGCGCCTCGAACAGCCATTCGCTGCGCGCGCGGTCGGCGTCGGCGACCGACGCCGGGTCGGGCACGTCGTGAACGCCGGCGTCCAGCGGAAACGGCGCAGGGGTCCGGATGGCCGAGCGCACGTGGCTCGCCCCCAGGTTGTGTGCGACCCGCAGCGGCCGATGCGCTGGGTGCAGGCGGTCGGCTACGAAGCCGATCTGCTGGTGCTCGACGACGATCCGCTGCTTGATCTGGCGCAGGCACGCGATGCCCGTGCCGTGGTGCTCGATGGCCGCTATCTCGATCGCGCGGCGCTGGTCGCGCTGCGGGGTGACGAATGAGCGCGCGTCGCGACGGCGGCGTGCGCCGGCCCTGGCGCTGGATCGCGCTCGGTGGCGTGGTCTGCCTGCTGGCGTGGATCACGCTCGCTGTGGGGCTGACGCTCGGCGTCGACCGGACGACGCGGATCGTGCTGGTCACCGTGGCCGCGGTCACGACCGAAGGGCTGGTCTGGCTCAGCGCGTTCCTGCTGGGGCTGCGCGTGTTCGAGGCGCGGCAGCGGTTGTGGCAGGCGCTGCGGTCGCGCTTCGTCCGCTGAGCACACAAAAAAACGGGCGCCTTCCGGCGCCCGTTCCCTGTTCCGCGATGACCGGCGAACCGATCAGTAGCGGTAATGGTCAGGCTTGAACGGGCCTTCGACCGCGACGCCGAGATAGTCGGCCTGGTCCTTGGTGAGCTTGGTCAGCTTCACGCCGATCTTCTCGAGGTGCAGACGGGCCACTTCCTCGTCGAGATGCTTGGGCAGGATGTAGACCTTCTTCTCGTAGGTGTCCTTCTTCTCCCACAGGTCGATCTGCGCGAGTGTCTGGTTGGCGAACGAGTTCGACATCACGAAGCTCGGGTGGCCGGTGGCGCAGCCCAGGTTCACCAGGCGGCCGTCGGCCAGCAGGAAGATCGCGTTGCCGTTGCCGAAGACGTACTTGTCGACCTGCGGCTTGATGTTGATCTTCTCCACGCCCTTCAGCGCGTTGAGCGCATCGACCTGGATCTCGTTGTCGAAGTGGCCGATGTTGCAGACGATGGCCTGGTCCTTCATCGCCTGCATGTGCTCGACGGTGATGATGTCCTTGTTGCCGGTCGTGGTGACGTAGATGTCGCCGCGGCCGAGGGTCTCTTCGATCGTGGTGACCTCGAAGCCTTCCATCGCCGCCTGCAGCGCGCAGATCGGATCGATCTCGGTGACCACGACGCGCGCGCCGTAGTTGCGCAGCGACGCCGCCGAGCCCTTGCCGACATCGCCATAACCGCAGACCACGGCGACCTTGCCGGCCAGCATCACGTCCATCGCGCGCTTGAGGCCGTCGGCCAGCGACTCGCGGCAGCCGTAGAGGTTGTCGAACTTCGACTTGGTAACCGAGTCGTTGACGTTGATCGCCGGCACCAGCAGCTTGCCGGCCTCGGCGATCTGGTACAGGCGGTGCACGCCGGTGGTGGTCTCTTCGGACACGCCCTTCCACTCGGCGACGGTGCGGGTCCAGAAGTCCGGACGCTCGCCGCGCACGCGCTTGAGCAGGGCCTTGATGACCTGCTCCTCGTGGCTGCCACCGGTGCTGTTGACCCAGCTCTCGTCGCCCTGTTCCAGCTCGTAGCCCTTGTGGATCAGCAGGGTCACGTCGCCGCCGTCGTCGACGACCAGCTCGGGGCCGATCAGGCCGCCCTTGCCGTCGGGGAAGCTCAGCGCTTCCAGCGTGCAGTCCCAGTATTCCTCCAGCGTCTCGCCCTTCCAGGCGAACACCGGGGTGCCGGTCGCGGCGATCGCGGCGGCGGCGTGATCCTGGGTCGAGAAGATGTTGCAGGACGCCCAGCGCACGTCGGCGCCGATGTCCTTCAGCGTCTCGATCAGCACCGCGGTCTGGATGGTCATGTGCAGCGAGCCGGTCACGCGCACGCCCTTGAGCGGCAGGGTGGCGGCGTGCTTCTTGCGGATCGACATCAGGCCCGGCATCTCGTGCTCGGCGATGTCGATTTCCTTGCGGCCCCAGTCGGCGAGGCCGATGTCGGCGATCTTGTAGTCGCCCTCGGTGGAGAAGGTCTTCAGTTGTGCGTTCATGCTGTGCTCCGTAGTGGAATACCGTGCGGGTATTCGCGTTACGGGCGCCGTTGTCGCAGGAACACCACGCCGAGCCTGGCCGTCCTGACCGCGCGATGCATCACGCGGGCGAACCGGTCGCAGCGCCCCTCGGCGGGGCAGGCCGACATTCTATCGCAGGGTCGGATCGGATCGGATGCCCGACGCATTCACCCTGAACCCCGCTTCATCCATGCGCCCACCCCCTAGGGTCGACCCCAGTGCGCCCCGTCCCAAGGTGCGTCAGCATGCGGCGCTTGTCACGATCGGCTGCAAGGCCATTGATCGACGACGCATCCGCCGGCGCAGGACGCACCGGATTGGGGGCCGCGCGATGCGGCCCGTTTTTCTTCCGGTACTGCGTGACCCGTTTCACGCCTGCGCGCAAGTCCCGACGGTCCCGGCCCGCAGGCGGCTGCGCGCGCATTGGGCGCGGTTATGCTCGACGACCCGTGTGCTTTCGGATCGCTTGCCGATGTCTTCCGCTCCCGCCCGCTGCCGTCTGTCCGTCGTCGTTTCCGCCACGCTGCTCGCCGCGACGTTGTCGTGGGGGGCGCCCCTGTTCGCGCAGGGCGCGAATGACGCAGATGCGGCCGCGTCCGCCGACACCGGTTACCGGCTCCCGCCCGAAGCACTGCAGGCGATCGTCGATGCACCGCGTCCGCCGCGGCTGTTGCTGAGTCCGCAACGCGATCTCGTCGCGTTCCTGCAGACGCCGGCCTTGCCGGGCATCGCCGAGGTGGCGCAGCCCGAGCTCAAGCTCGGCGGCATCCGCATCAATCCGAAAACGTATTCGGCCAGTCGCGCGTCGTACGTCACCGACCTGTGGCTCAAGCCGGTGGATGGCGGCGGGGAGCAGCGCATCGCCGGCCTGCCGGAACCGTTGTCCCTGGCCTCGCTGCTGTGGTCGCCGGACCAGCGCCACATCGCCTTCAGCCAGGTCGACGTGCGCGCCGGTGAAGTGCAACTGTGGGTGATTGATGTGGCCACGCGCCAGGCGCGGCGCCTGCTCGCGCAGCCGCTCAACGCGGTGGTCGGCAACGGCTTCGAGTGGATGCCCGACAGCGCCGGGCTGCTGGTGCGCCTGCGCCCCGAAGGGCAGGGCAGCGTGCCGCAGGACGCGGGCATTCCCGCGGGCCCGAACGTGCAGGAAACCGGCGCCGGCGGCACGGTGCAGCAGTTGCGCACCTATCAGGATCTGTTGCGCAGCGAGCAGGACGCGCGCGTGTTCGCGCACTACATGACCAGCCAGCTCGCCCGCGTGGCGCTCGACGGCGCGGTGTCGCCGATCGGCGCGCCCGGCCTGACCACCAGCGCGACCCTTTCGCCCGATGGTCGCCACATCCTGCGCCAGCAGATCGATCGTCCGTTCTCCTATCTCGTGCCGTATACGCGATTCCCGCGGCGCATCGAAGTCGTCGGCCTGGACGGCCAGGTGCAGCACACCGTCGCGACACTGCCGCTGGTCGAAGGCCTGCCGGTCGGCAACGACGCGGTGCCCACCGGCAAGCGATCCGTGTCCTGGCGCAGTGATGCGCCGGCCACGCTCGCATGGGTCGAAGCGCAGGACGGCGGCGACCCCGCCCGCGAAGTCGCGGTGCGCGACATCGTCTACATGCAGGCGGCGCCGTTCCGCGGACAGCCGCAGGTGCTGGCCGAACTCTCGATGCGCTACGCCGGCACGCAGTGGGGCAGCGGCGATCTCGCATTGCTGACCGAGTACTGGTGGAAGACGCGGCGCATCCGCGAGTGGCGCCTGCAGCCCGACGGTGGCGAGCCGGTCATGGTGCGCGACGGGTCCTACGAGGACCGCTACGCCGATCCGGGCATGGCCGTGACGATGCCCGACGCGACCGGCAACAGCCGCCTGCTGATCGCCTCCGACGGCAACAGCATCTACCGCATCGGCGATGGCGCCTCGGAGGAGGGCGACCGCCCGTTCCTCGACCGCCAGAACCTCGCCGACGGCAGCACCACGCGCTTGTTCCATTCGCAGGCGCCGTACTACGAATCGCCCAGCGCAGTGCTCGATGCCGACGCGACGCGCCTGCTGACCTCGCGCGAGACCCAGACCGAGCCGTCGAACTACGTCGTGCGTCGCCTCGACGCACCCGATGCCGCGCCGGTGCCGCTGACCGCGTTCGAACACCCGACGCCGCAGTTGCGCGACGTGCAGAAGGAACTCGTGCGCTTCAAGCGCAAGGATGGCGTGGATCTCACCGGCACGCTGTACCTGCCCGCCGGTTACGACGCCACGCGCGACGGCCCGCTGCCGATGCTGATGTGGGCGTATCCGGGCGAGTTCAAATCCGCAGACGCCGCCAGCCAGGTCACCGATTCGCCGTACCGCTTCAATGCGGTCGGCTACTGGGGCCCGCAGGCGTTCCTGGCGATGGGCTACGCGGTGTTCGCCGACGTGTCGATGCCGATCATCGGTGAGGGTGCTGCCGAACCCAACGACACCTACATCGAACAGCTGGTCGCCAGCGCCGAAGCCGCGATCGACGAAGCCGTGCGCCGCGGTGTCGCGGACCGTCGACGGGTCGCGATCGGCGGGCACTCCTACGGCGCCTTCATGACCGGCAACCTGCTCGCGCATTCGCGCCTGTTCGCCGCCGGCATCGCCCGCAGCGGCGCGTACAACCGCACGCTGACGCCATTCGGCTTCCAGGCCGAGGAACGCAACTACTGGCAGGCGCAGGAGACGTACCTGCAGATGTCACCGTTCAATTACGCCGGCGAGATCAAGGATCCGATCCTGCTGATCCACGGCGAAGAGGACAACAACTCCGGCACGTTTCCGATGCAGAGCGAACGCATGTTCGCCGCGATCAAGGGCCTGGGCGGCAACGCGCGCCTGGTGATGCTGCCCAAGGAGTCGCACGGCTACCGCGCGCGCGAATCGATCCTGCACATGCTTTACGAGACCAATGCCTGGCTCGACCAGTATGTGAAGAACAGGCCGGCGGAAGATGCGGCTCGCTGAGCGTCGAAACCTCTGACGTGCGCGCGACGCCTCCGAGGCGTCTCGCGCGCGTCATCTCAGCCTGGAGGCAATCCGCACCTCTCCCTCCGGGAGAGGTCGACGCGCGAAGCGCGTCGGGTGAGGGTCGGGACCTGACACGCAGGCTGCCGAAAGCAGCACCCGCATCCGCCTTCTGGCACACCGTCTAGCCAGCGGGCACGTTGCCCCGAAGGCGGCAGGAGAAACACCTATCCGTCGCCTCGACTTCGATTCAAATGCGCGCACCACGCATATCGGCGCGCGGCACCGGCGCTCGAATCAAGCCCACTCCGGCGACGGCAGCTCCGCCACTGCGTGACGCATGCTGTCGTTCCATCGGCTGCGGATCGACTGCAGATAGGCGTCGCCGTCCTCGAAGCGCTGCTGGATCTCGACCTTCAGGCTGTCGCGCTTGTAGACCAGCAGGTCGATCGGCGGGCCGACCGAGAGGTTGGAGCGGATCGTCGAATCGAACGACACCAGCGCGCACTTGGTCGCGGTGACCAGGTCGGTGTGCTTGGTGATCACCCGGTCGAGGATCGGCTTGCCGAACTTGATCTCGCCGGTCTGGAAGAACGGCGTCTCGCCGGCGCTCTCGATGAAGTTGCCTTCCGAGTACACGAGGAAAAGGCGGGGCGCTTCGCCGCGGATCTGGCCGCCGACGATGAAAGATCCGCTGGGATCGATGCCGCCGTCGCGCAGATAGGCTTCGTCGCGGCCGCGGATCTCGCGCATCGCATCGCCGACGACCTGCGCCACCTGGAACATCGACTGCGCGTTGAGAATGCCGATGCGTTCCGGCTCGTGGCGGGCGCGATGCTCGAGCAGATTGAGCACGTTCTGCGTCAGCGAGAGATTGCCCGACGACAGCGTCACCACGACGCGTTCGCCGTCCTGGGAGAAGACCCTCATCTTTCCCGCACGGCGGATATGGTCCACGCCGGCGTTGGTGCGCGAGTCGGAGGCCAGTACCAGGCCCTCGTCGAGGTTCAGTCCGATGCAGTAGGTCATGTCGTATCGCGGTACAGCGCAATCGCCATTGTGCCCCGCGGCGGCAGGCAGTGACAGCTCAGGACGTGCGCTGCCATTGCGACTGGCGCATGACCGGCGGTGCGACGGGCGCCGCGCCGGTGGTCATGAACTGCCGGTGGATCTCGGTGCCGAGCTTCGACAGGCGCGCCATGGTGTCCTGCAGCCACGATTCCATGCCGCCGGCGATGATCTCGTCGATGTGTGCGTAGCGCGCCTGCGCGGCCAGTGCGCCGGCCTGCCGGGCGACCTCCAGCGACTCGCCGCCCGACAGCTGCTGCAATATCTGGTGGATCGCGCCGACGCAGGTCTGCAGCGAGCGCGGGTTGTCGTCGTTGAGCAGCATCAACGACGCGACGCCGGCCGGACTGACCGACTCGCGATACAGGCGGCGGTAGGTTTCGAACGCCGACAGCGCCTGCAACAGCGCGCTCCACTGGAAATACTGGGTCGCGTCGCGCGCTTCGCCGGTTTCCGGCAATTCTTCGTCGCTGCTGATCATGTCCAGCAACCGGATCGACCAGTCCGCGCGTTCAATGAAGGCGCCCATCTGCAGGAACTGGTAGCCCTCACCACGGCCGAGCGTGCCGATGGTGATGCCGCGGAACGCCGCCGAGCGGGTCTTGACCCATTCCAGCGCACCGCTCAAGCCGTCCTGGCGCAGGCGCGCGCTGTCGAAGCGCCGGATCTCCAGCCACGAACTGTTGAGGTCTTCGTACATCTCCGCGGTGATCGCAACGCGCTGCGCGCGGGCATTCTCGCGCGCAGCGCGCAGACAGCTGTAGATCGACCCGGGATTGGTCGGCGAGAGCAGCAGATGCTGGACCACGCTCTCGGCATCAATGCGGCCGTGGGCCTGCTCGAACTCCTGCGCCGAACCCAGGGAATCGAGTGCACGGCGCCAGGGCGCAGACTGCGCCTTGCCGCGGTCCAGGCGCTCGGGCAACAGCGCAATGCGCTGGGCCATGTCGAGCAGGCGCGCAGTGTTCTCGGCGCGCTCCATGTTGCGGGCCACCCAGTAGAGATCGTTCGCGGTGCGGCAGAGCATGGGTCAGCGCCTGTTCGGATGGCCGGCGCGTAATGCGCCGGATAACAAGGGAGCGAAACGCTGGGTCATCGCGCGGACGTTGCAGGCACAGCAGTGGAGGCGCCTCATGCCTCCATGACCCAGGTGTCCTTGGTGCCGCCGCCCTGCGACGAGTTCACGACCAGCGAGCCCTCGCGCAATGCGACGCGCGTCAGGCCACCCGGAATCACATGGATACGGCGTCCAGTGAGGATGTAGGGACGCAGATCGATATGGCGGGGCGCGAGACCACTTTCGACATAGGTGGGGCAGGTCGACAGCGACAGCGTGGGCTGGGCGATGTAGTTGCTCGGATCGGCGAGGATGCGCGCGCGGAACTCCTCGATCTCGGCCTTCGTCGACGCGGGGCCCACGAGCATGCCGTAGCCGCCCGCGCCATGGACTTCCTTGACCACGAGTTCCGGCAGGTGCTCGAGCGTGTACTTCAGATCATCCGGATTGCGCAGCTGCCAGGTCGGCACGTTGTGCAGGATCGGCTCTTCACTGAGGTAGTAGCGGATCATCTCCGGCACGTAGGGATAGACCGACTTGTCGTCGCCGACGCCAGTGCCCGGCGCGTTCGCCAGGGTCACGTTGCCGGCGCGATAAGCGCCGAACAGGCCCGGCACGCCGAGATGCGACTCGGGGCGGAACACCGTCGGATCGAGGAAGTCGTCGTTGATACGGCGATAGATCACGTGGACACGCTGCGCGCCGCGCGTGGTCTGGGCGTAGACCATGTCGTTCTGCACGAACAGGTCCGCGCCCTCGACCAGTTCCACGCCCATCTGCTGGGCCAGGAACGCATGTTCGAAATACGCCGAGTTCGCGGCGCCCGGGGTCAGCACTGCCACCACCGGGTTGTCGACGTTGGCCGGTGCGCACTCGCGCAGGATGTCGAACAGGGCATCGGGGTAGCGCTCGACCGGCGCGATCTGCTGGCGCGCGAACACTT
The DNA here is from genome assembly GCF_057838005.1 of Luteimonas sp. KH_071. Lineage (NCBI taxonomy): Bacteria > Pseudomonadati > Pseudomonadota > Gammaproteobacteria > Lysobacterales > Lysobacteraceae > Luteimonas > Luteimonas sp. KH_071. The sequence goes on from NZ_CM174458.1 coordinate 894,214, forward strand.
CAGGCAGCAGACGCGCCATCATCCGCCGGTTCTCCAGCATGTAGGACACGCCGGACGCCACGCGCAGGTTGTCCTCGAGCACGTAGTACTCGCCGTCGCCGGCGCGCACCAGGTCGATGCCCGAGACATGGGAATAGGTGTTGCAGGCGACCCTGAGGCCCTGCATCTCCTTGCGGTACTCGCTGTTGTCGAGCACCAGTTCGGTCGGGATGCGGCCGTCGCGCAGGATGCGCTGGTCGCCGTAGATGTCGCCGAGGAACAGATTCAGCGCATGCACGCGCTGGCGCAGGCCGGCTTCGAGCATCTTCCATTCACGCGCCGGCAGTACGCGCGGCACGATGTCGAACGGGATCAGGCGTTCGTTGCCGGATTCCTCGCCATAGACCGAGAACGTGATGCCCACACGGTGGAAGGAAATCTCCGCCTCGCGGCGCTTGTGCGCGACCTGCGCGTCGGGCGTGGCCTGCAGCCAGTCGTCGAAACCGCGATAGTGCGGGCGGACGTGCCCGTCGGCATCGTGCATTTCGTCGTAGCTGGGCGGCATCGGGTGACAGGCTCCGTAGGCAGTGCGCAGGCGGATCCGTACTGCACTGCACAGATAGCATGCGAACTCCGCGATGCACAACGGGTGACGGCGCCGGCACATCGTCCAACGCAGAACGGGCCGCATGTGCGGCCCGTTCCGGAGGTGTCGCGGTCGCGGCGGAGGCCGCGCCTGGATCCCTTACTTCAGCTTCGCATCCGCGCGCAGTGCGTCGGCGCGATCGGTCTTCTCCCACGAGAACGACGTCGCGCTCTGCGACTTGCCGGCCGCGTCGGTGTAGCTGAAGTCCTTCGGCTTGCGGCCGAAGTGGCCGTAGGCCGCCGTCTGCTGGTACATCGGGTGGATCAGATCCAGCATCTGGATGATGCCGTACGGGCGCAGGTCGAAATGCTTGCGGATCAGCTTTTCGATCTTCTCGTCCGGAATCTTGCCGGTGCCGAAGGTGGTGACCGAGATCGAGGTCGGCTCGGCGACGCCGATGGCGTACGAGACCTGCACTTCGCAACGGTCGGCCAGGCCCGCGGCGACGACGTTCTTGGCGACGTAACGCGCCGCGTATGCGGCCGAGCGGTCGACCTTCGACGGATCCTTGCCCGAGAACGCACCACCACCGTGGCGCGCCCAGCCGCCGTAGGTGTCGACGATGATCTTGCGGCCGGTCAGGCCGCAGTCGCCCACGGGGCCGCCGATGATGAACTTGCCGGTCGGATTGATGTGGAACTTGGTGCCCTTGTGCAGCCACTTGGCCGGCAGCACGGGCTTGATGATCTCTTCGCGGACGGCCTCGATGAGGTCCTTCTGCTTGATGCCCGGATCGTGCTGGGTCGACAGCACCACCGCATCGATCGCGGTTGCCTTGCCGTCTTCGTAGCGCAGGGTGACCTGCGACTTCGCATCGGGCCGCAGCCACGACAGGTTCGAATTCTTCTTCTTGCGGACCTGCGCCTGGCGCTCGACGAGGCGGTGCGACAGGTGGATCGCGGCCGGCATGAAGCTGTCGGTTTCGTTGGTGGCATAGCCGAACATCAGGCCCTGGTCGCCGGCACCCTGCTGCTCGGGGTTCTTGCGGTCCACGCCCTGGTTGATGTCGGGCGACTGCTTGCCGATCAGGTTCAGCACGCCACAGGTCTCGCCGTCGAAACCGACGTCGGAGCTGCTGTAGCCGATGTCGAGGATCACCTTGCGGGTCAGCGCTTCGAGATCGATCCAGGCACTGGTGGTCACTTCACCGGCGACGATCGCCACACCGGTCTTGACCATCGTCTCGCAGGCCACGCGGGCGCGCTTGTCCTGCGCGAGGATCGCGTCGAGGACGGCATCGGAAATCTGGTCGGCGATCTTGTCCGGGTGGCCTTCGGAGACCGACTCGGAGGTGAAGAGATAGCTGGACATCGGGGCTATATCCCTATATTCGGATGAAAAGATGGGCCGAAATGATACAGCGCCGGCCGTGGAATTGCATTGTGCCCTGCGGCGGATTGCACTGCGGTTAAGTACCCGGCCGCCCGCCGGTCGACTGTCACGCGCCTGAAAGCGGACTGCAATCCGGACGACGTGGGGCGGGCCCAGGCTGCGCGCATCCCCGCCCGACCTGGCACCCATGCTCCGGATCGAGGATCGTCTCAGGCAGCGTTGGCCCGACTGGTTCCGCGGCCGCCGCGCCCGCATCGTCCGCCCGCTGCTGCGTGGCATCGGCCATTGGTCGCGTTTCGATGACATCGACACGTTCCTCACCGGGACCGCGCATCTCGCCGGGTTCGACTTCGTCGCCGCCTGCAGCGAACACCTGGGCCTGCGCTTCCACGTGACCGATGCCGACGTCGCCCGGATCCCGGCGCGCGGACGTCTGCTGGTGGTCGCCAACCATCCTTCCGGTGCGCTCGATGCCCTCGCGCTTCTGGCCTGCATCGGCCGGGTGCGCCGCGACGTGCGCATCGTCGCCAACGATCTGCTGGCGACGGTCCAGCCGCTGGCGCCGCTGATGCTGGGCGTGCGGATCCTCGGCGGCAGGCCGACCGAAGCCAGCATCGCCGCGGTCGAGGCCGCGCTGCGCGATGAGGCCTGCGTCGTGATTTTCCCGGCCGGCGAGGTGTCGCGGCTCGGGCCGGCCGGGGTGCGCGATTCGCGCTGGCGTCGCGGCGTATTGCGCTTCGTCCGCAACACCGGTGCGCCGGTGTTGCCGGTCCGCATCGACGCGCGCAATTCGCCGCTGTTCTATGGCGTCTCCGCGCTGTACCGGCCGGCGGGTACCGCGCTTCTGGCTCGCGAGATGTACGCCCGGCGCGCCCGGCCGCTGCGGTTGCGCGTCGGCACGCCACTGGCCTTGCCCGCGGATGGCGACGACGACGCGGTGTTGCGCTCGCTGCGCCGTCAGCTCTATGCGATCGGCACCCGCCGCGAGGCCTGCGCCGACGGCCAGGCGCCGCTCGCGCGTCCGGTGTCGCCAGCGCATCTCCGCGCGGCTGTCATGTCGACCGAATGCCTGTGCGAACTCGGCGTGGGACAACAGGTGCGGTTGCTGCGAGGGAATCTGCGCAATCCGCTGCTGCGCGAGATCGGCCGGCTGCGCGAGCTGACGTTCCGCCGGGTCGGGGAGGGCACCGGGCGCGCACGCGATCTCGACGCATTCGATGCGCACTACGACCACATCGTGTTGTGGGACGACACCGCGGCGCGTGTGGTCGGCGCGTACCGCGTTGCTTGCGGCGCGGAGGTCCTCGCGCGGCGCGGACTCGAAGGCCTCTATTCGGCCTCACTGTTCCGTTATGCCGACGCGGCGCTGCCGCGTTTGCAGGCCGGCATGGAACTCGGCCGCAGCTTCGTCGTGCCCGAGTGTTGGGGCGGGCGTGGACTCGACGCCCTGTGGCAGGGCATCGGCGCGTATCTGCGGCGCCACCCGCAGGTGCGCTGGCTGTACGGACCGGCTTCGATCAGCGCGGCCCTGCCGCGCGACGCCCGCGAGCAACTGGTCGCCTACTTCCAGCGTTATCACGCTGGAGATGGACTCGCGGTCGCACGTCGGCCGTTCGCATTCGCGGGCGCGCCGCCGTCGTTCGGCGATCTCGATCAGGCATCCGCCCTGGCGCGACTGAAGGCCGGACTGGCCACGTTCGGCGCCGGCGTGCCCACGCTGTATCGCCAGTACGTCGAACTGTGCGAGCCGGGCGGCGCCCGCTTTCTCGCATTCGGCGTCGATCCCGGCTTCTGCAATTCCGTCGACGGCCTGGTCGAACTGGACCTGCACCGCCTGCGTCCGCACAAGCGGCGCCGCTACCTGGGGAAGACCGACGCATGAGCCAGCCTGCCCGACTGCCACCACCACGCCCCCATCACCGCACCGTATTCGTGTCCGACGTGCACCTGGGCGCCAAGCATTGCCACGCCGCGGAACTGGCCTCCTTTCTGGATGGCCTGCGCTGCGACCGGCTGTACCTGGTCGGCGACATCGTCGACCTGTGGTGGATGGCGCAGCGCCGCGCGCGCTGGGGAGCACCGCAGGTCCGCGTGATCGAAGCGCTGCATGCCTTGCGTCGCGCCGGCACGACGATCGTCTACGTGCCGGGCAACCACGACCGCGCGCTGCGGCGCGTCTGCGGCCTCGCGCTGCCGGCGATGCAGGTGCGCCGCCGAACCGTGCACGAGACGGCGGACGGACGTCGCCTGCTGGTCACGCATGGCGACGACTACGATGCCGTGACGCACTTCGGCGGCCTGCAGGAACGTTTCGGCGACTGGCTCTACTACCGCATCCTCACCGGCAACCAGTGGCTCAACCGTGCACGCAGGCAGCTGGGCATGCGCTACTGGTCGCTGTCGGAATTCCTCAAGCAGCGCAGCGGCGCAGCCGAACGCTACATCGAACGTTTCGTGCAGGCCGGTCTTGCCGATGCGCGGCGGCGCGGTCTCGACGGCATCGTCTGCGGCCATATCCATCGCGCGTCGCTGATCGAGCGCGACGGTCTGGTCTATGCCAACGATGGTGACTGGGTCGAAAGCCTGACCGCGCTGGCCGAAGCGCAGGACGGCAGCCTGCGTCTGTTGTCGCATCAGGGGGAAGTGCTCGCGACGCTGCCCGCGCGTGCCGCGACGGTGCCCGCCGTGCCGGTGTCACGCGCGGCCTGAGACCTCGACCCGCGGCGCCGGCTGCTAGCATCTGCGGATGGATTCCCTGACCCAGATCGTCCTCGGCGCATCGGTCGCCGCCGCCATCGTGCCTGCCGCCCATCGCCGCGCCGCGCTCGCGGCCGGTGCCGTACTCGGCACCCTGCCGGACCTGGACGGCATTCCGATCGCGCTGATGACCGACGACCCGGTCCTGCGCATGACCATGCACCGTGGGCTGACGCATTCGCTGCTGGTGTTGCCGCTGGTCGCCGCAGCGATCTGGTGGCTGTTCAAGCGCTTCGGCAAGGGCCGCGTCGCCGCATCGCCGGCGCGCTGGTTCTGGGCGATCGCACTGGCGCTGATCACACACCCGCTGCTCGATGCGTTCACCGTCTACGGGACACAGCTGTGGTGGCCGCTGACGCCGCCGCCGGCGATGTGGTCGAGCGTCTTCATCATCGATCCGCTCTACACCGTGTGGCTGCTGATCGGTGTGCTGTGCGCCGCGTTCGCCGGTCCGCGCCTGATCGCCGGTCGCTTGATCGCGGCAGGGCTGGTGCTGAGCACGGCGTATCTGGGCTGGTCGTTGATCGCGAAAGGCCTGGTCGAACGGGAGGCCGATCGCGCGCTGGTCGCGATGGGCCTCGGCGATGCGCCCCGGTTCTCGGTGCCGATGCCGGCCAACACATTGCTCTGGCGCGTGGTTGCCATGACCGATGACGGTTACGTCGAAGGCTTCCGCTCGCTGGCAGTCGATCGCGGTCCGATGCAGTTCGCCGCCTATTCCTCCGATGTCGCCGCGCTGCGCGAGAACGCCGGGCTGCCTGCAGTGCAACGACTCGCGTGGTTCAACCACGGCTTCATGGGCGCGGCGGTTGTCGAAGAGCGCCTCCAGCTCAGCGACCTGCGTATGGGCAACGAGCCGGACTATTTCTTCCGCTTCGCGGTCGCACAGCGCACAGCGGGTCGCTGGCAATCGATACCGCCAACGCAGGCGCCGATGGCGCGCGATATCTCGGAAACCTGGAACGCGACTTGGGCGCGGATCTGGCACGAGCCGGCAGCGCCGGGTCTCGACACCGTCGACACTGGCGAGGCGGTGGGCAGTCACTGACGCTTCGTAGAACGGGCAGGCTCAAGCCGCGAGTGTCGGCCGGACGTCCCCGGTCACCAGCGCATCGAAATAATCACGCGTCAATGCGAGCTGCGCTTCAGCAGTCTCGGCGCGGTTGACCACGCTGCGGAAGGCCGCGTTCTCGGGCCGGTCCTTGGCGTACCAGCCCAGATGCTTGCGCGCGATGCGCACGCCGGACGTCTCGCCGTAGAACGCGTGCAGTGCTTCGAGATGGCCGAGCAGGATGTCGCGGATCTCGCTCAGCGTCGGCGGCGGCAGATGCGTGCCGGTGGCGAGGAAGTGCGCGATCTCCCGGAAGATCCAGGGCCGGCCCTGCGCCGCTCGGCCGACCATCACCGCGTCGACGCCGGTGTGGCGCAGCACGGCCAACGCTTTCTCCGGTGAATCGATGTCGCCGTTGGCGAGCACCGGAATCGACAGTGCCGCCTTGATCGCGGCGATCGTGTCGTACTCGGCGGTGCCGGTGTAGTGCTGGTCGCGCGTGCGGCCGTGCACCGCGAGCGCAGCGATGCCGGCGTCTTCGGCGATGCGCGCGATGGTCGGCGCATTGCGGTGCTCGGCGCACCAGCCGGTGCGGATCTTGAGCGTCACCGGCACCTCGACCGCACGCACCACGGCGTCGAGGATGCGCGCGACCAGCGCCTCGTCCTGCATCAGCGCCGAGCCGGCCCAGGCGTTGCAGACCTTCTTCGCCGGGCAGCCCATGTTGATGTCGATGATCTGCGCGCCGTGATCGACGTTGTAGCGCGCCGCGTCGGCCAGCATTGCCGGCTCGGTGCCGGCGATCTGCACGCCGACCGGCGCAGGTTCGCCGTCATGGTCCATGCGTCGCAGCGACTTCTCGGTCTGCCAGAAGCGCGGGTCGCTGATCGTCATCTCCGACATCGCCAGTCCCGCGCCCAGCCGCTTGCACAGTTGCCGGAACGGCTTGTCGGTGACCCCGGCCATCGGGGCCAGGACCACGTTCGGTTCGATGCGGTAGGGGCCGATCTGCATGGCGCCATTGTCGCTGATCGGCGGACGCCGGCTAGGCGCGGCCGGCGAGAGGCGTTCAGCCGGCTGCGGTGAGCCGGGGCATCGCCAGCGCGGCGCCGACGTGCTCGGTCGACAGACCCGCATAGCGGTTGGCGAAACGCACATGCTCGGCGAACGGGTGCGCGTGCGCGGCGGCGTAGGCCGCGGCGAGGGCGCCGTTGAACGCATCGCCGGCGCCGGTCGTGTCTACCGGCTCCACCTTGTCGGCGGCGACGCGATAGAACGGCGCGACGTCGCCGCGCAACTGGTCCTCGCGGTGGGATACGAACGCGCCGGCGGCGCCGAGGGTGATCACCACTGTGCCTCGCGGCAGCAGGGTGCGGCACAGGCGGTGCAACTGCGCATCGGATGTCGTGGCGATCGTCTCGCTTTCGATGCGATGGCTGGTGTGGCGTTCCAGCAATGCAGCGAACTCGGTTTCGTTCGGGGTGAGGATGTCGGCCGCGGCCAGCAGTTCGCGCAGGCACTGCGCGTTCGCCGGCGCCGGGTTGAGCATCGTGGTGGTGCCGGACGCGCGCGCCAGGCGCATCGCCTCGAGCACGCTGTCGAGCGGCGACTCGAGCTGCGACAACAGTACCCGCGCCCCGGTGAGCGCTTCCGCCTGTCGGCCCAGCCACGCGACGCTGAGGTCGGCATTGGCGCCGGCGCCGATGACGATGGTGTTGTGGCCGGCTTCGTCGACATAGATGCCGGCAGTGCCGGTGGGCTGGCTGCTGTCGTGCACGCGCAGATCGATGCCGTCGGCTTCCGCGAGCGCGCGTGCCTGACGGCCACCGTCGTCGTCGCCCAGCGCGCACAGAAAGCCGGTCTCGGCGCCAGCGCGTGCCGCCGCGACCGCCTGGTTGAAGCCCTTGCCGCCGGGACCGGTGTGGTAACGCCCGCTCAGCGTTTCGCCCAGGCGCGGCAGAGTGGCGCAGTTCCAGACATGGTCGACATTGAACGACCCGACGACAACAACATGGCTCACTTCACATCCCCTGGTGCATCGGTTCGAGGTGCTGGCACCGCGGCTGGATCACCATGCCGCCGACAGCACGCCGGCGATCGTCGCCGTCATCATCGTCGCGATCGATCCACCCAGCACTGCACGCAGGCCCAGCCGCGCCAGGTCGGCGCGGCGTTCGGGCGCGATACCGCCGATGCCGCCGATCTGGATCGCGATGGAACTGAAGTTGGCGAAGCCGCACAGCGCATAGGTCGCGATCAGCGCGCCCTGCGGCCCGAGCGTCACGCCCGCCACGTTGCCCTGCAGGATTTCACCGAGCTGCATGTAGGCGACGAATTCATTGAGCACGACCTTGGTCCCGATCAGGCCGCCGACCGTGGCGGCATCTTCCCAGGGCACGCCGATCAGCCAGGCGAGCGGCGACAGCGTCCAGCCCAGCAGCGCCGAGAGATCGGTCGGACGGCCGAGCAGCGTCTGCAGACCGGTCACTTCGCCCATCCACACCAGCGGTGCATTGAGCAGGGCGATCAGGGCGATGAAGGCCAGCAGCATCGCGCCGACGTTCAGTGCGAGTTTCAGGCCATCGGCCGCGCCCGCGGCGGCCGCGTCGATGACGTTGGCCGTGGTCTTTTCCACGTGCACGCGTACTGCGCCAAGGGTCTGCGGTACGCCGGTCTCGGGCACCAGGATCTTGGCGATCACCAGTGTCGCCGGCGCCGCCATGACGCTGGCGGTGATCAGGTGCTTGGCGTACACGGCCTGTTGCGCCGGATCGTTGCCGCCCAGCAACAGCACGTAGGCGCCGAGCACGCCGCCGGCGATCGTCGCCATGCCGCCGACCATCAGCGTCAGCAGCTCCGAGGTCGTCATGCCGGCGATGTACGGACGCACCACCAGCGGCGCCTCGGTCTGGCCGATGAAGGCATTCGCGCAGACCGACAGCGTTTCAGCGCCGGAGACGCGCATCGCCTTGGTGATCACCCAGGCCATACCCTGGACGATCTTCTGCATCACGCCCATGTGGTAGAGCACGCTCATGAAGCTGGCGAAGAAGATGATCGTCGGCAGCACCTGGAAGGCGAACACGAAGCCGAACTTCCCGGCATCGCTGAAGTCGCCGAAGATGAAACGCGCGCCTTCGGTGGTGAAGCCGAGCAACCGGACGAAGCCGCCTGACAGCGTGTCGAACACGCTCGCGCCCCAGGGCGTCAGCAGGACCACGCACGCGATCACGACCTGCAGCAGCAGGCCCATGCCGACCAGACGCCAGTCAACCAGGCGACGGTTGTTGGAGAACAGCCACGTGATGCCGAGCAGCACGGCAAGACCAAACAGGCCGAATCCGGCCCGCAGCAGGAAATCCATGGTCGCGTGGCCCCCGGGCCCTTCGTCGAGTCGCGCAGCCTAGTGCAGCAGGGCGGCCCGGGCAACCACAGGGCCCGTGAAAACGCCGTCGTTCAGGCGTCGCGCGCTTCCACGCGGTTGCGCCCCGCCCGCTTGGCCTGCTGCAGGCGGCGGTCGGCCACACCGAGCAGGGCCGACACGTCGCCACCATCGGGCGGGAATGCGGCAAGGCCGGCACTGAAGCTCAGCGGCAGCGGGCGACCCTCGCGGTCGACGACCAGCGGCTGGATGCACATCTCGCGTCGCAGACGGTCCAGCCGCTCCCAGGCACTGCCGGCCGGACAGCGCAGCAGCAGCACGAACTCCTGGCCGCCGATCCGCGACAGCGACTCGTCGTCTTCCAGCATCGTCTGCAGGCGCAGGGCCACGCTGCGGATCGCGCGGTCGCCGGCGCGCGGGCCCGCATCGGCATTGATCCGGCGGAAGCCGTCGAGGTCGAGCAGGCCCAGCGTCAGCGAGCGGCCCTCGCGACGCGAGTCGGCGAGCTGCCGTGGTGCGTGCTGCAGCAGCCATGCCCGGTTGGGCAGGCCGGTCAGGCCGTCACGGCCGGAGAGATCCACCAGGCGCTGCATGCGATAGACGATGGCGCAGGCGATCACCGTCATCATCGCCAGCAACAGGAGGCGTTCGACCTGTCCGGCGACTGAGGACACGCCATAACCCAGCGACGCCGGGCGTGCCTCGCCGGTGCCGGCCATCAATGCGATCGCCAGGACCGCGTACTGCGCGACCGCCAGCCCCCCGACGTAGAGCGCCAGACGTCCGTCGTTGCGCAGCGCGGTGAGCGCGATCGCCAGCATGTAGAAGTTCCACACCACCACGCTGTTGAGCGCGGCGGCCGGTTCGCGGGTCGCCAGCAGGACCAGCACCAGCGTGGTCATGCTGACGTCGTAACTGCCGGTCGCGTAGGGCAGCCAGGCATGCCGGCGCTGGCGACGGGCGAGTGCCAGCCACACCTGCGCCATGAGATTGCCGAACACCGCCAGGACCAGGCCGACGACGACCGTCCGCGTGCCGTGGCCGCCACCCGCGGCGATCAGCGGCAGCAGCAGGATCAGCAACGACAGCAGGGCGCGGACGCGCGCGACCATGAGTTCGCCGCCGGCGCCGAGTTCGAGCATCACCTCGTCGGCGCGGCCGAACAGCGTGGCGACGATGCCCTGCCGGGTACGTTGCGGTGCGCGCATCAAGACGGTCCCTGTGGCAGCTGCGGCAGCATAGCGCGGGCGGTCTTCCGCACACGGCGGGCATACTTGGCCACCGCATCCGCCCGACCCAGGAGTTCCCATGCAGTACCGCCGCCTCGGTTCGTCCGGCCTGCAGCTGTCCGCATTGTCGTTCGGGGCCTGGGTCACCTTCGGCAGCCAGATCGGCCGCAGCGAAGCGCGCAATCTGGTCGCGGCCGCGTGGGACCACGGCGTCAATTTCTTCGACAACGCCGAGGGCTACGCCAACGGCGTGGCCGAGCAGGTCATGGGCGATGTCATCGCCGATCTGCGCCTGCCGCGCGACGGGTACTGCGTGTCGAGCAAGGTGTTCTTCGGCGCGGCCGCCGATCCGCGTCCCACCCAGCGCGGACTGTCGCGCAAGCACGTGCGCGATGCCTGCGACGCGGCATTGAAGCGACTGCGGGTCGAACATCTCGATCTGTACTTCTGCCATCGTCCGGATCCCGAAACCCCGGTGGCCGAAACCGTGTGGGCGATGGACGCGCTGATCCGTCAGGGCAAGGTGCTGTACTGGGGCACATCCGAATGGCCGGCGGCGCTGATCCGTGAGGCCGCCCAGATCGCGCGCGCGCACCATCTGCACGGCCCGACGATGGAGCAGCCCGAGTACAACCTGTTGCGCCGCGAACGCGTGGAGCTGGAGTACGCGCCCCTGTATGCCGAACTCGGACTCGGCACGACGATCTGGTCGCCGCTGGCCTCCGGCCTGTTGACCGGCAAATACGCCGACGGCGTGCCGGCCGACAGTCGCCTCGCGCAACCGCAACTCGAATGGCTGCAGGGCAGCGTGCTGGGCGATGCGAAGGCGAACCGTGTCGCGCGAGCGGCGCGCTTCACCGCGCTCGCCGACGAACTCGGTGTCGCGCCTGCGCCGCTGGCGATCGCGTGGTGCCTGACCAATCCGCATGTCTCGACCGTGCTGCTGGGCGCGAGCCGGGTGTCGCAACTGCTTGAGAACCTGCAGGCGTTGGAGCTGCTCGGGCGATTCGATGAGAGTGTGTGGCGGCGGGTGGAGGCGGTGACGGGGTGAGTGCGCTCTGAGAGGCGCTCCTGGATCTGGCGCGACGCTTGAGTCTTGCGTTGTATGCGCGCGCGTCATCGGCCGAGCGTCCTCCCGCGCGCTGCGCGGGGCCGAACGGGTCGGGGAAGAGGAAAGGATCGGGTTCCCGTGGATGGCCGGGCGTTGCAGGTATCAATGCGCATCGCGCTTCCGACCGCGCTCGACATGGGTCGATCTCGCACTGGACGTTCGCATCCACCAACCACTCGAAGAGCGGGGCGTGCGACACACGCCGTGGTTGAGAGCACTCGCCATCCGCTGTTGACTAGCGAATGAGAATCACTATCATCGGGGTCCCCTATCGGAGGTTCCCGACATGCGCATGTCCCAATTCCAGGATGCATCCGCGCCCCGTGACGCCACGGAGTCCGGCAATGTCCATCCGTTGACCCGCGCCGCCGAGGTCATCGAACTCGACAGCGTGCAGTTGCTGCGCGGCCAGCGCGAATTGCGCATCCGCCATGGCAACGAGATCTATCGCCTGCGCCACACCCGCAACGACAAGCTGATCCTCACCAAGTAATCCGCGCTCCCGCGTGGTCGCCCGGTCCCGATGGATCGCGCGGTGTACGCGCCGTGTCGTCCTCTCTCTCTCTCCCGAGGCCGCCTGCCTTCGCGAACCGTTCGCTTGCGCCAGTTCGCCGATCCACTTTCCGCGAGCGCCCATGCGTCCCAGCCTGCTGTCCGTGTCCCTGTGCCTGTCGTCCACTGTCGCCATCGCCGCAGTCCACGGCGTGCACTCGAAGACGAAGGTCGAACACATGGCGCAGGTCGTCCCGTTCTTCGAACGGGCGCAGGCCGTGCAGGGTGGCCGCAGCATCCGCGACGCGCAGATCGATGCGGTGTTCGCGCAACGGGTCAACACGCCGCGTGACTGATGCTCTGGCTCACCGCGCTTGTGAGCGGTTGTCGTGCCGATCACGTACCGCTCGAAGTCATGTCCGCCGAAGCCTGACCTTCTGCACCGCCCGACCTGTCCGGCTGGAGTGAGGGCAGGGTGCTTCCGCAGACCGGTTCGCGACACCCCTGCGCCTATACTCGAAGTCAGCGGCATCAGCCGCCCGAAAAGGGGTCGATCAATGGGAACCGGATTGTTTCTCGCCGTGGTGCTGGCGTTCGCCGGCGTCATCGTGCTGTTCAAGACCGTGCGCATGGTGCCGCAGGGATTCGAGTGGACGGTCGAGCGCTTCGGCAAATACACGCACTCGATGACGCCGGGCCTGCATTTTCTGGTGCCGATCGTCTACGGCGTGGGCCGCAAGATCAACATGATGGAGCAGGTGCTCGACGTGCCGAGCCAGGACGTCATCACCCGTGACAATGCGGTGGTGCGGGTTGACGGCGTCGTGTTCTTCCAAGTGCTGGACGCGGCCAAGGCGGCGTATGAAGTCTCGAACCTGGAGATCGCGACGATCGCCCTGGTGCAGACCAACATCCGCACCGTGATCGGCTCGATGGATCTCGACGAATCGCTGAGCAACCGCGAGACCATCAACGCGCAGCTGCTCAACGTCGTCGACCAGGCCACCAACCCCTGGGGCATCAAGGTCACGCGCATCGAGATCCGCGACATCCAGCCGCCGCGCGACCTGATCGATTCGATGGCGCGGCAGATGAAGGCCGAGCGCGAGCGCCGTGCGGTGATCCTCGAGGCCGAGGGCCACCGCAGTTCAGCGATCCTGCGCGCCGAGGGCGAGAAGCAGGCCGCGATCCTCGAGGCAGAAGGCGAGAAGGAAGCGGCATTCCGGGAGGCCGAAGCACGCGAGCGCCTGGCCGAGGCCGAGGCCAAGGCGACCGAGATGGTGTCCAACGCGATCGCCCAGGGCGATGTGCAGGCGATCAACTACTTCGTCGCGCAGAAGTACGTCGAGGCGTTCAAGGAGCTCGCGACGGCGCCGAACCAGAAGTTCGTGCTGATGCCGATGGAGACCAGCGGACTCATCGGTTCGATCGCCGGTATCGGCGAGCTCGCCAAGGAAGCGCTGAGCAACCAGAAGGCAGCGCCCGCACGGGTGGTGCCGCCACCGCCGCCTTCGCGCGCAGGCCTCTGACATGGAGTGGCTGCGCTGGGATGTCGTGAGCTGGGGCGCCGTCGCACTGCTGCTGATGGCGGCCGAGACCCTGGTGCCGGGCGCGTTCCTGCTGTGGATGGGATTCGCTGCCGCGGCGGTGTTCCTGGTCACGCTGTTCGTGCCCGGCCTGACGGTGCTGGTCCAGGTCGCGCTGTTCGTCGTGTTGAGCTTCGTATCGGTGCTGGTCTACCGCACATGGTTCCGCGGCCGCGAGCGCCAGAGCGACCACCCCACGCTCAACCGCCGTGCCTCGCAGCACGTGGGGCGGGTGCTGCCGCTTGAACAGGCCATTGTCGCCGGGCGTGGCCGGGTGCGGATCGGCGATGCGTTCTGGGTGGCCGAAGGTCCGGACCTGCCGGCGGGCGCGTCGGTGCGCATCGTCGGCACCGACGGCGTAAACCTGCACGTCGAAGCGGCCTGAGTCGGACTGGGCCGGCCCCCACATGCGGGGGTGAATGCGATCAGATTGCGCGCGGCACTGCCGCACGAATCGTCTGACGATTTACGCGCGGCGCCGGGCCGGCGGGGTCGAGTGAGGCGACCCCGGTTATCGGTCGCCCCATCAGGCGCAGTGCGCGCCGTCTGACACATCGCTGCGACCGATCCGCCGCGACTGGCATGGCCAACCTGCGATAATTCCGGTTTTCCGCTTGCGAGCCGGCCAGATGACGCAGAAGACGATCCTCAACGATGCCCACCGTGCGCTCGGCGCACGCATGGTCGATTTCGGCGGCTGGGACATGCCGCTCAACTACGGCTCGCAGATCGAGGAACACCATCACGTCCGCCGCGACGCCGGCATGTTCGACGTCAGCCACATGACCGTCGTCGACCTGCGTGGCGCGGGCACGCGCGACTTCCTGCGCCGTCTCGTCGCCAACTCGGTCGACAAGTTGAAGGTGCCGGGCAAGGCCCTCTACACCTGCATGCTCACGCTGGAGGGCGGCATCGTCGATGACCTGATCGTCTACTTCATGGCCGACGACTGGTTCCGCCTCGTCGTCAACGCCGCGACGCGCGAGAAGGACCTGGCGTGGATCGCCGCGCAGGCGGCCGACTTCGATGTCGCCGTGACCGAGCGTCCCGAACTGGCGATGATCGCCGTGCAGGGCCCGCATGCGCGCGACACGGTCGCCGCGTTGCTCGGCGAGGGCAACGGAAAGACCGTCGCCAAGCTCGGCCGTTTCGCCGCCGCCGCGCTCGAGGGCACCGCGTTCGGCGATCTGTTCGTCGCGCGCACCGGCTACACCGGCGAGGACGGTTTCGAGATCGTCGTCGGCGAATCGCACGCGGTCGCCCTGTGGACCGCGCTGCACGAAACCGGCGTCGCCCCGGCCGGTCTCGGCGCGCGCGACACGCTGCGCTTGGAAGCCGGGCTCGCGCTCTACGGCCAGGATATGGACGAGACCGTGTCGCCGTTCGAGGCCGCGCTCGGCTGGACCGTCGCGCTCGACGCAGGTCGCGCGTTCAACGGCCGCGCACTGCTCGAGTCGCAGGCCGACGGCGCACCCCGGCAGATGATCGGCCTGGTGATGGACGACAAGGGCGTGCTGCGTCACGGCCAGACGGTGGCGACCGCGAACGGCGCCGGCGAGATCCTGTCGGGCACGTTCTCGCCGACGATCGGCAAAGCGATCGCGTTCGCGCGCGTGCCGGCGGGCGACCCCGGTGAGGTGACCGTCGATATCCGCGGACGCCAGGTGCCGGTGCGCGTGGTGAAGTTCCCGTTCGTGAAAAACGGACAGCCGGCAGACGGCGTCTGATGCGCGTCACTCGGCATCGTCGTTACACTAGCGCCACCTTCCCGATCGAACGTTTTCCCCGGAGCCGACCATGAGCGAAATCCCTGGTGACCTGAAATTCCTGAAGTCCCACGAGTGGGTCCGTATCGAAGGTGACGGCAAGGTCACCGTCGGCATCTCCGACCATGCCCAGGGCCTGCTCGGTGACCTGGTCTATGTCGAACTGCCCGCCGTCGGCGACGACATCCAGGCCGGTACCGGCGTGGCCGTGGTCGAGTCGGTCAAGGCTGCTTCCGATGTGTACGCGCCGGTGTCGGGCACGATCACCGCGGTCAACGAAGCGCTTGCCGACAAGCCGGAGACGATCAACGAAGACGCGTATGGCGAAGGCTGGTTGTTCGTCGTCGAATTGAGTGAGCCCGACCAGCTCAACGAGCTGCTGGCGCCCGACGACTATGCCGAGCAGCTCGAGGGCGAAGAAGACTGACGTCTTCGCGCCAACCGTCTTGCACATCGACCGGTGCGTTCCGAGAGGAACGCGCCGGTTTTCGTTTCGGCCGTTCCGATTCTTCGACGTGACGGCGGCGTCGCGCGAGCGCGCCACTGCATGACCCGTCGAGTACTTCGAAGCACGACGCGCGCATCGTTCGACGCGTTCGAAGGCCGCGCATTTTTCGCGCAAACCGATCCCGCAACCGCGCAAACGCGGCGCATGCATCACGGCGAGATTTACGTTGCGGTGGGGTGGGTGATTGTTTTTTCACCACGCCGAGAATGCGCGTTCGCGCATCGCCGAAAAACAGGTCTCGGAAGTACCACGATGTATTGGTGCCTTTTTTTATGATGTTTTGCGACGGCGTTTCGCGCGCGATGTTTGCAGTCGTGTGTCGTATCGACTCATATGCCGGGTGGCGCAGCGACGCTTTGCCCCGCACGCATGGAGACGGTGCGGAAAAAAAAGTGCGGCGACCTGTTGACAGTGGAAAAAACCGTGTTTAGGTTTCGCCGCAACACACGTCCGCACCGAAACGAGTGAGTCGAACCACGACACCAGCGCGCAGCACAACTCGAACCTCTGCCAGGAACATCACACGGTGGATGCGGGCGTCGTCTCCGCTGCGAAATCTCCCAACCCTTTTCCAGACCTCCGCGACAGTGTTGGCGCGTGCAGGTTTCGCTTTGCCGGGGCGATGTCGTGCAGTCGACGACCCACCCTTCGAATCCGGTCCGATGCGCGGTGCGCGTCGGCGGTTGTGCGCGGGTCCAACTCCCGCGTGCCGTTTGAGAACTGGGCCGCTGTACCTGCAAGTCCACTGACGAGGAGAGCCATTCCATGGCCACGAAGAAAGCCGTAAAGAAAGCGCCTGCCAAGAAGGCGGCCAAGAAGACCGCGAAGAAAACCACCGCCAAGAAGGTGGTGAGCAAGGTCAAGAAGGCTGTGAAGAAGGTCGTGAAGAAGGTCGCCAAGGTCGCCAAGAAGAAGCCGGCGGCGAAGAAGGCCACCAAGAAGGTCGCGAAGAAGAAGGTCGCTGCCAAGAAGACTGCGAAGAAGGCAGCAAAGAAGACCACCAAGAAGGTCGCCAAGAAGAAGGTCGCCAAGAAGTCCGTAGCGAAGAAGGCCACCAAGAAGGCTGCCAAGAAGTCGACTGCCAAGAAGACTGCGAAGAAGGCGACCAAGAAGTCCGCAACCAAGAAGACTGCGAAGAAGTCGACTGCCAAGAAGGCCACGAAGAAGGCCGCCACCAAGAAGGCAGTGACCAAGAAGGCTGCGACCAAAAAGTCTGCAACCAAGAAGGCCGCCACCAAGAAGCGTGCACCGGCCAAGCGCACCAAGAAGTCCGCGCCGGTCGTGATTCCGCAGATGCCGACGCCGCTGATCTGACGTAGCTTCAATTCGTCATCGAAAGCGCTTCCTCCGCGTGCCCAGGCGGAGGAGGCGTTTTTTTTGGCCTGTCGTCAGGGGCTCGAGTGTGCAGTCCCAGGCGAACAAGTATCCGGTCGTTTTACTGGGGGCCGCGTTGACGGATCGCCGCATGACGCAGGGACAGAGCGAAGCGACACCATCGCCCCGCTTCGAGCGACGTACATTGCAGGCATCCCGGGTCCAGCGAACCGGGAGGGCTCACACGGTCCGTGACGCACAGTGCGCGCACGCGAAAGCGCAGACGTAGAAACGGACAAGGCCGCCCGAAGGCGGCCCCGTCATCTCTGGAGTGCCGACCGCGTTTACTCCGGCGTCGCCGCCGCGCGGTGGGTGGTGCTGCCGGCCGACTGCGTCGAGGGCTGCGATGGGGCGCGCTGCGCATGCAGCGTCTCGAGGTTGGGATCGACATCCAGCCAGCGTTGCGGCGGCAGACCGATCGCGCGGTCGAGGATCGTCGGCAGCAGGCCGGAGGGCAGGCTGCTCTCGCTGTTCCACAACACCACCATGCCGAAATCACGGTCGGGAATCATCGCCATCAGGCCGCGATAGCCCTGCACGGCACCGCCGTGGAAGACCACGCGCTGGCCGGCGTAGTCGTAGACGCGCCAGCCCAGGCCATAGCCCGCGGCGTCGAGCCGATCGCGGCGCCACGACGAATTGCGCATCTCCGGCGGTGTGCCGACGATCGGAGCCTGCAGCGTCGCCAGCAAAGGCGCGGGGAGCACGTCGGGGCGATGACCGGTCTGCGCAACCAGCCACTGCGCCATGTCGCTGATGCTCGCATTGACGCCGGCGGCCGGCGCGAGCCGGTAGTAAGTGGGCTTGGGCATCAGCGATGTCCAGCCGCCACCGGCGCGCACGTGCGGCTTCGCCCAGCGCGTGCTCGCCTGGATCCCTTCAAGCCCGTAGCTCGCGTCGTTCATGCCGAGCGGCTTGAAGATCCTGCGCGAGACAGCCTCACTGAAGAACTGGCCGGACGTCGCAAACACCACGTCGCCGACCAGGCTGAAAGCGACGTTCTGGTAGGCGTAGCAGTTGCCCGGCTGGCAGCTCATCGGCGCGGCCGCGAGACGCTGCACGAGATCGTGATAGTCGGCGTTGCGCTCGATATCGCGATCGTAGGTATTGCGGCCCAGACCGACACGATGGCTCAACACGTCGGCGACGGTGAGCTGCTGCGCGGCCAGTGGATCGGAGAACCGCAGCGACGGCAGGTAGTCGACAATGTGGCTGTCCCAGCGCAGCGCGCCTTCGGACACGAGCATGCCGGTCACGGTGCCGGCGAAGGACTTCGACAGCGACGCCAGCCGGAACACGGTGTGTGCATCGACCGGTTCGGCTGCCTTGACGTCGGTGATGCCGTAACCGCGCGCACTCAGGATCTGGCCCTTATGCACGATCGCCATCGCGAGACCCGGCACGCGCTGGTTGGCGACGAGATCCTGGGCCATCGCCTCGAGCAAGGTGACGTCGAACGTGGATGCCAGCGGCTTGTCCTGACCGGGCACGCGCGGCTGCGGCTTGACCGCGTCCTCGCGGCTGACGATGGCCGGCCGGTTGGCCTGCTCGTCGAGCGGCACGATCGCCGTGATCTCGTCTTCGCTTTCGTTCTCGATGACATCGGTGGATGTCGGCGCCTGTGCGGCAGAGCCCAGTGCAGCAGGCAGCAGCAGGCCGATGAGACCCAGCCGGACGAGCGGCCGGCGATACGGATGTCGGCTTTTCATCGGACCTGCCCCCTGCGTATGCTCTGGTGCTGCGGCGATGATAGCGCCTGTGTAATGGATTGCATGAACAAGGGGAAGTTTGATGGCTAGCGCGTTGATCCTGCTGGTATTGCTCGTTGTCGTGGCCGCGGGTCTGGCGCTGTGGGGCGTCGGGATCTACAACGGGCTGATCACCGCCCGCAATGCATACAAGAATGCGTTCGCCCAGATCGACGTGCAGTTGCAGCGCCGTTTCGACCTGATTCCGAATCTGGTCGAGACCGTCAAGGGCTACATGAGCCACGAGCGCGAGACGCTCGAAGCCGTGACACAGGCGCGCAACCTGGCGCAGGCCGGCCTGTCCGCGGCGAAGGCCGATCCCGGCGATCCGGCGGCGATGGCGCAGCTCGCGCAGTCGCAGGGCATGCTCAACGGCGCGCTCGGTCGTCTGCTCGCGGTGTCGGAGGCGTATCCGGACCTCAAGGCCAGCCAGAACATGATGCAGCTCACCGAGGAGCTGACCAGCACCGAGAACAAGGTCGCGTTCGCGCGTCAGGCCTACAACGATTCGGTGATGGCCTACAACAACAAGCGCGAGGTGTTTCCCTCGAGCGTCCTCGCCGGCATGTTCAATTTCAAGGAAGCGGCCTTGCTCGACATTCCGGCAGATCGCGCGGAAGTGCGCGAGGTGCCGAAGGTGTCGTTCTGAAGCCGTGATTGGTGATTCGGGATTGGTGCTTCGAAAGCGCAGAGGCAGGTGCGCGCCACCGGCACGTCGGGTGGCGCGTGGCGGGCACGTGTTCTGCCGGCCTTCGCTTCTTTCAGTCAGGGCTTTCAACGGACGAATGTCCCCATTACCAATCTCGGCCTCTGCATGAACTTCTTCGAACGCCAGGCCCAGGCGCGGCGCAACAGCACACGACTGATCGCGCTGTTTTCGCTCGCGGTGCTGGGCATCGTGCTGATGGTCGGCGTGCTGGTCCTGCTGATCGTCGGTCCGCGCCCCGGCCCGCTGCTGGCGGCTGCGGTGGCAACGCTCGCGGTGATCGGCCTGGGATCGCTGTTCCGCATCGCGTCGCTGCGCAGCGGCGGCGACACCGTGGCCCAGCAGCTCGGCGGCGTGCCGGTGGCGGAAGACACGCGCGATCCGCAACTGCGACGGCTGCGCAACGTGGTGGAGGAAATGTCGATCGCGTCCGGCGTGCCGGTACCGAAGATCTACGTGCTCGAGCAGGAAGCCGCCATCAACGCGTTCGCGGCCGGGTACTCGACATCGGACGCCGTGGTCGCGGTGACCCGCGGCGCGCTCGACCGGCTCAACCGCGATGAACTCCAGGGCGTGGTCGCACACGAGTACAGCCACATCCTCAACGGTGACATGCGGCTCAACATCCGGCTGATCGGCGTGCTGTTCGGCATCCTGATGATCGGGATCATCGGCCGCAAGATCCTGATCCACGGCCGCGGCTTCCGGAACAGCGCGACGATCGTAGTGATCGTGGGTGCACTCGCGGCGATGGCGGTCGGCAGCCTCGGCATGTTCTTCGGCCGCATGATCAAGGCCGGCGTCAGCCGTTCGCGCGAAGTGCTGGCCGATGCATCGGCGGTGCAGTTCACCCGGCAGACGGCGGGCATCGCCGGTGCGTTGAAGAAGATCGGCGGGCTCGACAGCGGCTCGCGCCTGGCGCATCGCGAGGATGCGGAGGAAGTCAGCCACATGCTGTTCGGCGACGGTGTGGGCCTGAGCGGCCTGTTCGCCACACACCCGCCGCTGATCAAGCGCATCCAGGCGTTGGAGCCCGGCTTTCGTCCCGAACAGCTGGCGCGTCTGCAGCAGCAGTGGATGGCGACGCCACCCGACGGCCTGCAGGAAGACGTGGCGCTGGGCCTGGTCGCGCCTGGCGAGGCATTGCCGCAGCGGGAGCGCGCGCTGGCGGTCACGCCGCCGATGGTTGCGGCGCAGGTCGCGCATCCGCACGACGACGACTACGCCCGCGCGCATGCGCTGGTCACCGCCATCAGCGATCCGCTGCACGACGTCGCGACGCATCGCGAAGCGGCGATGCCGCTGGTGCTCGCACTGCTGTTCGACGACAGCGATGCCGTGCGCGGTCGGCAGCACACCGAAATCGTCGCACGCATGGGCGCGTCGGTGGCGACGGAAGCGGCGCATCTGCGCGAGACCCACCTGCTGGCGCTGCACCCGATGCTGCGCATGCCGCTGGCCGCGCTGGCGTTCCCGGTGCTGCGTCGGCGCCCCCGCCCGGAACTGGCGACGTTTCTCGACACCGTGCACGCGGTGGTGCACGCCGATGCGCGGGTTTCGCTGTTCGAGTACTGCCTCGGCCGGCTGCTGGAAGTGCAGCTGCGCGAGACGCTGGATCCCGGACGTCACATCCGGTTCGGCCGCCGCAAGCCCGGCAACGTGAAGCAGGAATTCGCGACGCTGCTGGCCGTGGTCGCGCAGGCCGGCAATCCCGGCGACAAGGCCGCCGCGCAACGTGCCTACCTCGCTGGCATGCATCGCGTGCTGCCGCGCGATCACGTGCCCTACGCGCCGCCGGCCGGCGGCGTGCAGGCGCTGGACGATGTGTGGGAGCCGCTCGACGCGCTCGATCCGCTGGCCAAGCAGGTGATGGTCGAGGCGATCACCGCGGCTGTGAGTCACGACGGCCTGGTCAGCGTCGCCGAGTCCGAACTGCTGCGCACGATCTGCGGCGTGCTGCATTGCCCGTTGCCGCCGACGCTGGAACAGCTTCCGCATTGAGCCGCTTCGCCGAAGGTCGCAGTGACGCGCATGCGCCGGGGGTCGAGGATGACGGTACCGCCTGACCGGAATCCGCAATGACCGAACCGCGTCCTGGCGCGTCGCACACCACGCTCGGGACGGCGTTCGTGCTGCTGTGGTGCACCGGCTACATCGCCGGCAAGCTGATGGTGGACCACGCGGCGCCGTTGACGGCACTCGTCTGGCGCTTCGGCCTGGCAGGTCTCGTGTTCGCGGGCCTCGCGCTGGCCGCGCGCGTGTCATGGGGCGATGCGCGATCGCTCCTGCACAGTGCGGTGACCGGCGTGCTGATGCTCGCGCTGCAGTTCGGCGGCGTGTATCTGGCCTTGTCCTGGGAGGCGAGCGCCGGCGTGGCAGCGCTTGTCATCGGCACGATGCCCATGGTGGTGGCAGTGCTGGCGGTAGCCGGCGGTGACGAACGTCTGGCGCCGATCCAGTGGGCCGGTTTGCTGCTCGGCCTGATGGGCGTGGCACTGGTGGTCGTGGATCGCATCGACGGCGCAACCGGATGGGCTGCGTGGCTCGCGTTGCTCATCGGCCTGGTAGGGATCAGCGTCGGTACCGTGTACCAGAAACGGTTTGCCTCGCTGGGCGATCTGCGTGCGGGGCTGGCGGTGCAGAACCTGGCAGCGACCGCCGTCCTGCTGCCCGGTGCGCTTTGGCTGGAGGGGTTCCGCTTCGCGCACGCGTCCGACTTCTATCTGCCCATGCTGTGGACAGTGGTGGTCAACTCGCTCGGTGGGTTCGCGCTGCTGTTCGTGCTGATCCGGCGGGGCGCGGCAACGCGCGTCGCCGCGTTGTTCTTCCTGATGCCGCCGGTGACGGCCGTGTTCGGCAGCTGGGTGCTCGGCGAGCATCTCACTGTGCTCAAGCTCGGCGGCTTCGCGCTTGCGGCCATCGGGGTGTGGCTGGTGACGCGACCGGCTGTGTCCGCGGTGCGTTAGCCCGCGCGGATCGCGGCGGCAGCCCGCTCCGCGATCATGATCACCGGTGCATTGGTATTGCCGCCGGGCAGCGTCGGCATCACCGAGGCGTCGATGACGCGCAGGCCCTCGACGCCGCGCACGCGCAGTTGCGGGTCGACCACCGCCGCGTCATCGCCGCCCATGCGGCATGTGCCGACCGGGTGATAGACGGACTCGGCCTTCGCGCGGACGAAATCGGCCAGTTCGGCATCGGTGAGGTCGTTGCGTGCCGGGAAGATCGGCGCGCCGCGGATGCCGTCGAACGCGGCCTGCGACAGGATCGTGCGCGAGATCCGCGCGCACTCGACCATCATCTTCAGATCGAATCCATCGGCATCGCTGAGGTAGTTCGCCTCGATGCGCGCCTTGTCACTGATGCGATTGCTGACGAGGGTGACACGGCCGCGGCTGCGCGGACGCAGGAAGCACGCGTGCAGGGTGTAGCCGTCGCCGGCCAGGCGATTGCGACCATGGTCGTCGAGCATCGCCGGCACGAAATGGAACTGGATGTCGGCGCGGTCGTCGGGCGCCAGCGGCGAGCGGTAGAAGCCGCCGGCTTCGGCGATGTTGCTGGTGCCGGGACCGCGACGGCCGCGCGCGAAGTAATCCCACGCGATCGCGACATCGCTTGCGCGGTCGTAGGTGATGCGTTGCGTCGCATGGAACAGGGTGCAGATATCGAGATGGTCCTGCAGATTGCCGCCGACGCCGGGCGCATCGAGCACGATCTTCAAGCCCTGACGGCGCAGATCGTCCGCCGGGCCGATGCCCGAGAGCATCAGCAGCTGCGGCGTGTTGATCGTCCCGCCGCACAGCAGCACCTCGCGCGTCGCCGGCTGGTGGAACGCGCCGCGCGCGGTCGAATACACCACGCCCGTCGCACGCCCGTGTTCGAACGTCACGCGGCTGGCGACCGCGCCGGTCTGGATGGTCAGGTTCGGGCGCGCCCGGGTGTCGCGATCGAGATAGGCGGTTGCCGCCGAACATCGCGCACCATCGCGCTGGGTCACCTGGTACAGGCCGACGCCCTGTTGTCGCGGGCCGTTGAAGTCGTCGTTCGCCGGTAGCCCCGCCTGCTGCGCGGCTTCGATGAACATCCGGGAGACCGGGTTGACGTAACGCAGGTCGGACACCGTCAGCGGACCGTCGTCGCCATGCAGTGCATCGGCGCCGCGCGTGTTGCCTTCGCTGCTGCGGAACCACGGCAGCACGTCGTCCCAGGACCAGCCCTGCGCGCCCTGTGCGGCCCAGTCGTCGTAGTCCGCCGCGACGCCACGGATGTAGCACATGGCATTGATCGAGCTCGAACCGCCGAGCACCCTGCCGCGCGGCCACCACAGCGTCCGGTTGTCGAGCTGCGGCTCGGGCGCGGTGTCGTAGTCCCAGTTCACGCCCTTGCGGTTGACCAGCTTCGCCAAGCCCGCGGGCATGTGGATGAAGGGATGCGTGTCGTTCGGGCCCGCTTCGAGCAGCAACACGCGCACGCCGGGATCGGCGCTGAGCCGGTGGGCGAGCACGCAGCCGGCGGAACCGGCGCCGACGATGATGTAGTCGTAGACAGGAGCAGGGCGGGGAGGCATCGCGGCAAGGTAGGCAAGGGGGCTAGAGCATATGCTCCGCGCAACCACCCGTGCGGGCGACGTGCTGGTCGACGCCCGGGTGTTGCGTTAACGTGCCGCGTCCGCCAGGAGCCCGCCATGCGCCCCCCCGTCATGACGCCGCCACGCCCGCGGCTGCGCGCCGCGCTGGCGGAGTCGCCGCCGCTGTGGTGGGCGCTGCTGTATTTTTTCTGTCTGCTGTGCGGCTATTACGTGCTGCGCCCGGTGCGCGATGCGATGGGCGCCTCATCGGATGCGTCGGTGGTATTTCCGACCTTCCTGCTGGACTGGGCCGCAACGCGCGGCATTGCACTGGGCGATTTCACGCTGCAGGTGCTCTTCAGCGCGACTTTCGTGGTGATGCTGCTGCTGCAGCCATTGTACGGCGCGCTGGTGTCACGCTTTCCGCGACGGGTGTTCCTGCCCGTGGTGTATCTGGTCTTCATCGTCTGCCTGCTGGGCTTCCGCTGGGCGTTCGATACCGATCTGTCGGGCCGTGGCGCGCTGTTCTTCGTCTGGATCGCGGTCTTCAACCTGTTCGCGGTGACCGTATTCTGGAGTTTCATGGCCGACGTGTTCGACAACGAACACGCCAAGCGCTACTACGGCTACATCGGCGCGGGTGGGACCATCGGTGCCTTCGTCGGACCTTTCATCACCGCGGTGCTGGTGGAGCGCATCGGCGTGGCGAACCTGACGCTGGTATCGGTCGGGTTCCTGTGCGTCTGCCTGCTGTGCATCCTCAAACTGCGCGGCTGGGCGCAGCGCAACGAGGCGACACGGGCGGAGCAGGGGGAGCAGGCGATCGGCGGTTCGATCTGGGCGGGCCTGAAACTCATTGCCGCCGATCCGCTGCTGCGCGGTCTGGCGATGCTGATGTTCTTCGGCGTGGGCGTCGGCACGCTGCTCTACAACGAGCAGGCCGCGATCGTCCGCCAGTACTACCCGACTGCCGAGGCCGCGACGCGCTACTACTCGATCATCGACTGGGCGGTCGCGAGCCTGACGATCCTGGTGCAACTGCTGTTGACGCGCTGGCTGCTGCGTCGCTACGGCGTGGCGCCGCTGCTGCTGCTGCCGGCAGTGGCCATCCTGATCGGCTTCGCGCTGCTGTCCGCGTCGCCGCTGCCGCTGCTGATCGCGACCGTGCAGGTGATGACCCGTGCCAGCGAGTTCTCGCTGGCCAAGCCCGCGCGCGAGACGCTCTACACCCGGGTGAGCCGCGAATCGCGCTACAAGGCCAAGGCGGTCATCGATACCGCGGTGTACCGGGGCGGCGATGTGACTTTCGTGTGGGTGCACAAGGCGTTGTCGGTGCTGGGATCGCAACTGGTCTTCGTGGCCGGCATCGGTATCGCGCTGGGCATGACCTTCGGCGCATGGCGGGTGATCCGCGCCGAGCGCAGGCTGCCGGAACAGCCGGCACCTGCCCGGCCTCCGGAGCACAGTCATGGCAAGCCGTCGTGAGTTCCTCGCCCACAGCCTGGCCGCCGCGGCGCTCACCGCGCTGCCGGGCGCCGTCTTCGCATCGACCGGGCGCGCCGCGCGTCCGCTGAAACTACTGATCCTTGGCGGCACCGGCTTCCTCGGCCCGCACTTCGTCGAGCACGCGCATGCGCGCGGCCACACGCTGACCCTGTTCAACCGCGGCCGCAGCAACCCGACCCGCTTCGACGGCACGCCGCTGGCCGGCATCGAACAGCTGCGCGGCGATCGCAAGGACGATCTCGCCGCGCTCGAAGGCGATCGCCGCTGGGACGCGGTCCTCGATACCTCGGCGTATTTCCCCGACGACGTCGCGCGCAGTGCGGCGCTGCTGGCGGACCGCGTGGCGCACTACCAGATCATCTCGTCGATCTCGGTCTACGCCCGCAACGACATCGCCAACGACGAGGACAGCCCGCTGGCGACGCTCGACGATCCCGCCACCCGCACGATCAGCGGCGAGACCTACGGCGGTCTCAAGGCCGCCTGCGAGCGCGCCGCGCAAAGCGCGTTGCCCGGCCGCACATCGGTCGTACGGCCCGGGCTGATCGTCGGACCGGGCGATCCGACCGACCGCTTCACACACTGGCCCGCACGCGCCGACCGCGGCGGCGAAATCGCAGCGCCCGACGCACCCGACAATCCGACCCAGTGCATCGACGTGCGGGATCTGGCCGAGTTCCTGTTGCAGCTGATCGAACAGGACACGACCGGCGTGTTCAATGCCGATGCGGCGCCCGGTACGCTCGCTATGGGGCGTCTGCTCGACAGCTGCCTGCGGCAGGCGAAGGCGGCCGGCGGCGCACCGGATGCACGGCTGACGTGGTTGCACGCGGAATTTCTCGAGGCGCAGGGCGTGAAAGCCTGGTCGGACATCCCGGTCTGGATCGCACCGGTGGGCGAATACGCCGGCTTCGGCCGGACGCGCGTCGATCGTGCGATCGCGGCCGGGCTCACCCATCGTCCGATCGACGACACTGTGCGCGACACGCTGGCCTGGTGGCGTGCACAACCGGCCGAACGCCGCGCCGCGCTCAAGGCAGGACTGACGCCGCAACGCGAGACCGAGGTGCTGGCTGCGTGGCACGCGCGCAGCGCCTGAAGATGCGTCTGTAGGCGTTCGCTCGCGATGGGCCTTCAACAGGCGCCCCATCGCGCGTGTGCGCTCACCGCCGAAGCTCAGCACACCACGGCCGCGGTGAACAGCATCGCGCCGACAACCAGCGCCGCGCTCAACGTGTGCACCAGCGGATGGTGGACGCGCAGCCTGACGAACTGGAACACAAGCCGCAGCCACCAGAAGCCGGCCATGCCTGCAAGCAGGGCCTGGGCGAGCCGCGGAGTCGCGAGCTCGGCCGGCATCAGGAAGCAGAGCAGGGCGACCGCGCCGAACACCCACACCAGCTGCGCATTCGCGATCTGCAGGATTGCGCGGTTGGGACGCGTCGCGTTCTGCAAGGTGCGCGGCCAGTCGAACAGCCGCCAGAATCCGCGATGGAACAGCGCGCAGGCTGCGCTGTGCAGACTGCAGCCGAGGACCCGCTAGTCGAAAACGGGTTGCATGTGTCGGCGTTCAACCGTTCCGTGCGCCGCGCGGCGACACCCACATCGCGATCTGTGCGCGGAATACGGCATCGCCGGCCGGATCGCGGATCACCACGTCGACCGGCAAGGCATAGCCCGCTCCAGACACGACCGGTTGGGCCGCAGGTGTCGCCGTGGCGTGCATCGTGCCCACGGCCTTCTTCAGATATTCGACGGTCATGCCCTTCGGGATCCAGCGCATTGACGCGGGAATGCTGACGTCGGTGGTCAGGCCGCCGATCAGCTCGGCGAGGTTGCACAGCGCAATCGCATGCACGGTGCCGAGGTGGTTGGTGACCGCGCGACGGTGGCGCATCGTCGCTTCCCCGTGGCCCGCGCGCAGCGTGGTGATGCGCGGCACGATGCTGGCGAAGTAGGGCGCCTTGCGGCACACGAGAAATCCGAACAACCAGGCTCCGCCCGGCCATCGGATGAGGCGATCGCGCAACGTCAGCAGTGGGGCGGCCATCGCGTGCTCCGAATACAGGGTGAAAAGCGGAATGCCGGATACGACAACGGCGGGCCAGGCCCGCCGTTGTCGGTGTCACGTCTCGCGCTTCGCTCAGGCCGCTTCGCGCGACTCGCTCGAAGGCTGCGTCGGCGCGCGGTACCCCGCCGAACGCAGTTCCTCGGTGTCGAAGTCATCGACGGTGATCGCGTCCAGCGTGAGCTCACGCAGCTCGACCAGCAGGGCGCGCTCCTCGGCGGTGATGTGGCCTTCGCGCACTGCTTCGTCCAGCTGCGCGTCGTAGTCCAGCGCCTCGATGCCCTTGCTCTTCATGGCCTTGAGGAACTTGCGCTCCACCGGCTCGGCCGCAATCGCCTTGGCGAGATAGCTGTCGATACGGCCGCCCGGATTGTTCTCGCAGGGCGTCATGAACACACCGTCGGCCAGACGCGAACGCGCTTCGTTCGGCGCCATCAGCAGCGCGGCGACGCGACGCGACAGGCGATCGCCCGGCGCCTCGGCACGACGGCCCCAAGGGAAGATCAGCAGCCACATCAGCCAGCCGACCGGACGGATCGGGAAGTTACGCAGCGCAGCCGACAGCGCGAGTTCGATCTTGTGCACGCTGTCGTGGAAGGCCCACGCCAGAAGAGGCTGGTCTGCCTGCGGCGCGCCTTCATCGTGATAGCGCTTGAGCATCGCGCTGGTCATGTAGACATGGCTCAG
This sequence comes from Luteimonas sp. KH_071, assembly GCF_057838005.1. NCBI lineage: Bacteria > Pseudomonadati > Pseudomonadota > Gammaproteobacteria > Lysobacterales > Lysobacteraceae > Luteimonas > Luteimonas sp. KH_071. The sequence goes on from NZ_CM174458.1 coordinate 922,709, forward strand.
CACGTCGCCCAGACGACCCGACAGCGATTCCTTGAACTTCAGCTTGCCGCCGAGTGTCAGCATCGACACGTCGGCCATCAGTGCGAGATTCGCGGAATAGCGGTCGAGCTTGCGGAAGTAGCGGCGCGTGTAGTCGTCACCGGGTGCCGCACCGATCTTCGCGCCGGTGAGGCCGAACCAGAACGACCGTACGGCGTTGGAGATCGCGAAGCCGATGTGGCCGAACAGGTTGCGGTCGAATTCCTCGAGCCCGCGCTGCGCGTCCGGATCCTGCGCCGCCTTCATTTCCTTCATGACCCATGGGTGGCACAGGATCGCGCCCTGACCGAAGATCAGCAGACTGCGCGTCATGATGTTCGCGCCTTCCACGGTGATCGCGATCGGCGCCGCCTGCCAGCTGCGGCCGGCAAAATTCTTCGGGCCGAGGATGATGCCCTTGCCGCCGACGACGTCCATGACGTCGCTGATGACTTCACGACTCATCGAGGTGCAGTGGTACTTCGCGATCGCCGACGGCACCGACGGCACGTCGCCGCGATCGACGGCGGCCGCAGTCGCCTGCGACAGCGCGCTGATCATGTAGGCCTTGCCGCCGATGCGCGCGAGCGCTTCCTCGACGCCCTCGAAACGACCGACCGACAGGCCGAACTGCTTGCGGATACGCGCATACGCACCGGTCACGACCGCACCGGCCTTCGCGCCGCCCGAGGCGGTGGAGGGCAGGGTGATGGAACGGCCCACGGCGAGGCATTCGTTGAGCATGTTCCAGCCCTTGCCGGCCATTTCGGCACCGCCGATCAGCTGGCTCAGCGGGATGAAGACATCCTTGCCGTGGATCGGGCCGTTCTGGAACGGCGAGTTGAGCGGGAAGTGGCGACGTCCGATTTCGACCCCCGGGGTCTCGCGCGGCAGCAGCGCCAGCGTGATGCCGATGTCGTTGGTGTCGCCGATCAAACCGTCCGGGTCGTACATGCGGAACGCGAGGCCGACCAGCGTCGCCACCGGCGCCAGCGTGATGTAGCGCTTGTCGAAATTCAGGCGCACGCCGAGCACGTTCGCGCCGTTCCACTCGCCCTTGCAGACGATGCCGTAATCGGGAATCGAGGTCGCGTCGGAGCCGGCGAACGGACCGGTCAGGCCGAAGCAGGGAACTTCCTGGCCGATCGCGAGGCGCGGCAGGTAATAGTCCTTCTGTTCCTTGGTGCCGTAATGGTTGAGCAGTTCGCCCGGACCGAGCGAGTTCGGCACGCCGACGGTCGAACTGACGACACTCGACATCGAGGACAGCTTCTGGATGACCTTGTGGTGGGCCAGCGCCGAGAAACCGAGGCCGCCGTATTCCTTCGGAATGATCATGCCGAAGAACTTGTTGACCTTGATGTAGCGCCAGAGCTCCGGCGGCAGATCGGCGTGGACGTGGGTGATTTCCCAGTCGTTGATCATGCTGCACAACTCTTCGACCGGCCCGTCGAGAAACGCCTGCTCTTCAGCAGTGAGTTGCGGCTTGGGATAGTCGAGCAGCTTCTGCCAGTCCGGATCGCCGGTGAACAGTTCGCCTTCGAAGCCGACCGAGCCGGTTTCAAGCGCGATGCGTTCAGTCTGCGACAGCGGCGGCAGCACCTTGCGGAAGAATTTCAGCAGCGGCGTGGTGATCAGCGACTTGCGCACCGACGGGATCAGCAGCGGCACCGCGATGGCCGCGACCAGCAACGCGGCGATCAGCGTCGCAACGCCGTTCGCGCCGAGCAGCCAGCAGGCAAGCAGTACGGTGACCGTGATCGCCGCCCAGTAGACGAGACGAAGACGGTGGTAGGCGGCGAATGCACCTACCAGCAGGAAGGCGAGAAACGGGATCGCGACGCTCATCATCAACTCCGGCAATCGGTACTACAGAAAACGGGACCGGCACTGGGCCGGCTGCACGGGCGGGATCCCGATGCTAACCGTACGGTCGAGTATGGTGGTGGTTTCCGGTGCTGTCAATGCTGCCACTCGGCCCGTGTCCGACATGTCGATACTGTTGCGGATGGATGCGTATGGATAGACTGTCGCGATGAGCAGACCTGCCCCGAAATCCGCGGTGACCCTCCAGTCGGGGGACGCTTCGCCCACCGAACGTCCAAGCCGCCTGAGCGCTGATGACTGGGCGCAGGCCGCGCTCGACCTGATCGCCGAAACCGGCGTCCAGGCAGTGGCGGTCGAGCCGTTGGCACGTCGGCTGGGCGTGACCAAGGGCAGCTTCTACTGGCACTTCCCATCGCGTGACGCGTTGCTGCAGGCGGCGCTCGAGCGTTGGGAGAACGTCGAGCAGGAGGCCCTGTTCGGTGCGCTGGAGAAAGTGCCGGACGCCCGCGAGCGTCTGCGTGCGCTGTTCCACATGGTGGCCCGCGAATACAAGTCGCACGTGATCTACAGCGCACTGCTCAAGGCGCAGGACCATCCGACTGTGCAGCCGGTGATCGAACGCGTCTCCAAGCGCCGCCTCGACTATCTCACCGCGTCGTTTCGTCAGGCAGGTCTCGTGCGCGAGGATGCGCAGCATCGTGCACGCCTGACGTACGCCGCGTACGTCGGGTTTTTGCAGCTCAACCTGCAACTGCACCAGGCGCGGATGCAGCAGGACGAGTTTGACGCCTATGTCGAGCATCTGGCGCAGACGCTAGTGCCGGCCTGATCCACTCGGGTCGCGCGACGCTGCAGTGGACGATGCGCACGGGTCAGTGGATTCCCGCTCTCCGATTGAGATCTCCAATCGCGGAAACGATCAGAGTGACCGCGTCGCGTTCGGCATCGGTCAGGTAGGGGTTCCATGTATCGAACAGGAGAACGACGCGTGTGCTGGCGCCGTGATTCCAAGCTTCGTGCTCGAACGTGTCATCGAACGTAACGCATCGATCCTGTTGCCAGGAGTGCTCGATCCCAGCTACGCGCAATGCGCAGTCAGCGGGGACGATGAGCGGCAGGTGTGTGACGACGCGCGTGTTGGTGACGCCGTGGTGGGGCAGGATGTCCGAACCGGGACCCAGTACCGAGAATAATGTTTCCGGCGCATGCCCCGTGATACGTACGACTGGGAGGGCGTCGATCGCTGCAGCTGTCAGCGGGCACCTCGCGCAGTTGTCTTCGTATCTTTGCCCGTGACGATAGAAAAAATACGCGTTCCACTTCGGTGTCCCGGTTGTGCGTCCACCGAGATAACGCGATGACATGCCGGGAGGCGGCACGCCGAGAAATGGCTCGAAGGATCGATCTTCCGAAAGCAGCGTGAGGAGTTCGTTCCGAATCGCCTGGGCACTCGCCTCGAGATCCCGGTGCCAGGGAAAAAGTGACCGGTCAAGGTAGGGCGTCTCGGGTAGATCCGGAAAATAGAGAAATTTTGGCTGCTGCAGGCTGTTGCCGGGCTCTATTCGGATCGCGCCGAGGTGATTGGCCAGCATGCGTTCGACACGGCCCATCGAGTCCATTCCGTGGCGGCGGTAGACGGGCGCCATGACGTCGTCGAACAATTGCCTGCGCCCTTCCGCGATACGTGCGATCGCATCTCTCACAGGTCTCCTCAGCCCCGGCGCGGTGGTGAATTCGTCGAACCACTGCCCTGCGGCGCGCGCCTGCGTCACCGCTCGGAGATAGGCAGGCAGCGCTTCTTCCTTGCGGTTTAGTCGATCAAGCAGCGCTGCCCGATGCAGCTGGGCAACGTAGAAGTCGGGCGCAATCAGAAGCGCCTGGTCGAGGGCGCGGAGTGCGCCTTCGCTATCGCCGAGGAGCAGTAGACAGTTGCCCAGGTTTTTCCAGCTGGCAGCGTCATTGGGATCTGAATCAACGGCCTGCTTCAGGAGAGCGTGTGCCTCGATCGTCAGCCCTTTACCGATGGAAACAGCTGCCAGGAAGTTGAGAGCCTCCAGATCCTGCGGTATTGCGGAGATGAGTCTGGAATAAATCAGCGCTGCCTCGTCGAGCGCCCCTCTCTCGACATGCGCTCGAGCCGCCGCACGCAACGAATCCGGCTGTGCGGATGGCGTGGGCCCGCGTGGCGGTTCGGAAGTGGTCATGCGTTTTCCGGTAGGAGGACCTGCCAGCGCATCGTGAACACGCGCGAGGATGAAGACAAGGCCGAGTTGTCCCTGCAATCGCTTGCAGTCTTTGCTTTCGTATCAGCGCCGCAAAAAAAAGGCGGCCCCGGAGTCCGGGGCCGCCAGTTTCAACGCAATCCTGGATCAGAAGCGCTGCGTGTACTGCATGTAGAGGAACGTGCCGGGCGTGTCGTACTGGGGATCGAACGAGTTGGCAAACGCACGGTATGCAATCGGCGGATCGCGATCGAACACATTGTTGGCGCCGATAGCGATGGTCGCGTTCCACGGTGCCGTGTAACGGGCCTGGACGTCGTGATACGTCACCGAGGCGATGCGATTGCGAGGCGCGGGGCCGGTGTCGATACGACGATCGGGGTCCGAACAAAGCTCCTGGGCGACTGCACCCGTGAAGGCGCAGGATTCAACCAGGCTGGAACGGTAGCGCGCACCCCAGGTGAAGCCGAAATCTCCGAGCGACCAGTCAGTGCTGAGATTGGAACGCAGACGCCAGGTGGGCGCGCTCTGGGTGTAAAGACCGACGGAGTTGTCGAACTCGCCATCAGGCGTGGCGCGGCTTTCGTACTTGCTGATGTACGAACTGTCGGACGTGATCCGGAAGTTTCCGAAACGCGTTTCGGGAGTGCGATACGACATCGTGACGTCGTAGGCTTCGACGTTGATCTGCGCGAGGTTCAAGAGACCGAGATCGAAATCGGTGATCCGCCCCGATGCGTTCCTGACGACGCGATCGGAAACCAGCTGACAGTAACCGGCATCGCCTTCGATGAAGCACTGGTCGAGTACGAAGGTCGCAGTGGGACGGGAAATGCCGTTCTCGATCTGGATATCGTAGTAGTCGACGGACATATTGAAGCCGTCGAAGAAGCTGGGGCTGTAGACGAAACCAAGCGTACGGGTCGTCGCGCTTTCCGGCCCGAGATCCGGATTGGCAACCAGGTTGAACGGATCGATCGTCTGGCCGAAGTAGCCGTTGCCCTGATTGGTAACCTGGACATAGCCCGCGGGCACGCCTGCCGCTGCGCATCGGGCAGCTGCCTGCGCAAACTGCGGGGCATCTGCCGAGCAGGGGTCGCCGAACTGCACGAACGAATCAGCAGCGCCACCGAAGAGGTTGGAGATCGTCGGCGCGCGGAATCCTTCCGCGTAGTTGCCGCGGATCAGCAGGTCTTCAACAGGCTTCCACTTGAAGCCGATCTTGCTGTTCGTGGTATCGCCGAAGTTGCTGTAATCAGAGTAACGGCTTGCCAGACTGAACTCGAGCTGGTTGAAGAACGGAACATCCGCCAGCACCGGAATCAGGAACTCCGCGTACACCTCGTCGAGCTTGTAGCTGCCCTGCGTGGGCTGCCGTCCATTGCCCGAGGTCAAGCCCGCTGCAACGAACGCATCGGGGGTATCGCGGCCGCTTTCCTCGCGACGCTCGAGGCCGACAGCGAAGCCCAGAGGGCCAGCGGGAAGTTCGAACAGCGAGCCGGAGAGGTTGGCGGTATAGCTGATCGTCTCGTGCTCGAACGAATCCTGCGCAGTGAACAGGATGTAGCTCAGCATCTCGTCGGTCACGCCACCCGGCGAGCTGAGCAGGTTGACCGGCACGCAGCCAGCAATGATGGCTCCCGGGGTACCACAGACGACCTGGCCCGACACCGGATCGAGGAACGACGGACCGATGCCCTGGTCGAGGTTGGCGATGTTGACGTCGCCGATCTGCTGGTCGTTCTGGTTGTTGCGGTTGTAGGAGTAACCCACATCCCAGTCGAAGAAACGATCGCCGACTTCGAAGCTGCCGTCGAGCCCGCCGAAGAAGTGGTAGGTCTTGACGTTCTGCCGGTACTCGCGCGCCTGCTCCACGAGCCTGCGGCTGAAGTCGACCTCGATGCCGGGGCCTCCATTCTGCACGGCGTAGGGGTTGTAGTAGCTCTCTCCGCTGATGCCCTGGCCGCCGAAGAACAGCGGACCACCACTCAGCGGGAAGCCAGCGAGCAATTGCTGCGACTTGCGCTCGTTGTAGAGCATGTCGGTGACGAACGACACCGAATCAGTGATGTCGAAACGGCCCTGCACATAGAGCGACGTACGCTCCTGCGGCGTGCGGAGGAAATTGTCGGCTGCGAAGTTGTACGCGTCGGTGGCGGCGGTGAAAGGCCCGTAGTTCGCCAGATTGCGTCCATCCGCACCGTCCCGGACGACGAGCCGGTCGTCGGCATCATCGGGGTACCAGATCTGCCCTCTCGCGGAGAACGCGCTGTAGCCGGCCGCGCCACGACCGAACACCGGGTCGCGCGAGATGGCCCGATCACCCGCGCTCACGGCGTCGGACTTCACGTAGGACGCGCCGAGCACCAGGTTGCTGCGATCGTTGCTGACGCCCAGGGTCATGTCATAGGCCTCTTCCTGGCCGTCCCCCTGGCTGAACTGTCCGAACTTGACGCGTGCTTCGGCGCCGTCGAAATCCTGGCGGGTAATGAGGTTGACCACGCCTGCGATGGCGTCGGAACCGTAGATCGCTGAAGCGCCGTCCTTCAGAACCTCGATCCGCTCGATCACCGCGGTGGGGATCGTATTGAGGTCGACGGTGCCATCGAGGCTCGAGACCCAGCGGCGGCCATTGACCAGCACGAGTGTGCGCGAGGATCCGAGACCTCGCAGGTCGACGCCGGACGAACCATCGCCGCCGTTGTTGAACTGGGTGTTGATGGCTGCGCCATTGGTTGAAATCTGTTGCAGCACGTCAGCGACCGAAGTGAAGCCCTGCTTCTGGATTTCGTCACGGCTGATGACCAGCAAAGGCGCCTGGGTCTCCACATCCGCCGAGCGGATACGCGAGCCCGTCACCTGGATCCGGTCAAGCGTGGTGGCTTCTTGGCCCGACTGGGCGAAAGCGGAGCCGGTGCCTGCGAACGCGGTGGCGCCAGCGGCAAGTGTGAGCGCGACTGCATCCCGAAGCTTTGTCGTCTTCAATGTCATCTCTCTCCAACGTGAGGCGGGCAAATACCCGCAGAACCCTTGGTCAGATGCCGTCAAGTTAGACGCCAAACTCGGCAAGGTTCTCTCGATAGTAAAGCGAGAGTGAAATTAATTAAAGAGGTGTTAAGTCTTGTCGGAAGTATCCTTGCAGTCGCATCACAGCGCGTCTTGACCTGAATAGCCGGAGAAAACAAGGCGAGCGTGAGCGCAGGCGTCGTAGGCGAGCGCCTGAAAAGTTGCTGCGGGAGGACGCTTCAAAGGTCCTGCTGGTACCTGATGTAAGGCACCGCGCCTTCGTCATCCGCGCTCTCGGTCATTTTCGAGAACGGGTTCTTGCCCCGGGTGATCACGTTGTCAGCGCCCACCGTGAGCTGACCGCTCCACGGCGTGCGCCAACTGACACCGAGGCCCACGCCCTCCCATTTCGGAAGGCCGGGCGTGTCGACGACCTGGCCGACAATATTGGCGCTGAAGCGCCCGATGCCGCCGCCGACACTGAGGCTTCGGCTGGTCCAATGATCGTTGAGGGTTGCAGGGGCCGCCGATGTCGGGATCAGCGTGGCCTTGGCCAGAGTGCCTGCGAGCGAAACATAAGCGTCGTCGCCAATGTCCTTCTTGGCAAAAACCGTCAGGTCATGCAGGTCGACTTGCCTTGCCGGGCCGACTCGCGAGGGACTGAGAAAACTCGGCAACGTATCGCGACCTTCGCCGAGGGTCAGGCCGACGCCACCGCCTGGACGACTCATGCTCGCCGTTGCACTGGCGCGGCGGCTCCCGAGTGTGTTGTCTCCGACCGAAGCCAGCTGGCAATTGCGCGCCAAGCTGCTGACTGCACCGTTGAAGCTGCTGCCAGGGCTGCACAACAGCGCAAGCGAGCTGCCCGATTCGAGACCGAACGCCGCGTCGAACTGGCTTTCGCCAAAGCGCCAGCGGCGGCTCGACTGGTTGGCGGTCGCGGGCTCAAGGACGAGGAACGCCTCGACTTTGCCGGACGTGTCCAGCACTGGCAGCACGGTCTGGTTGCGTTTTTCCTGCGCAGCAGCGCCCGAGGCCGCCGAGAGGGCAAGGCCGAGGGCAAATACCAAGCGCGTGGCGGTCAATCGCATAGCCGTAAGACCCGGGCACGGCCCGGAAGTTCCCCTGTCGTTCAGTTAAGAACTCTAGAACATTTATATTTCTTTAACAATCCGGATGCGCAACGGAATTCTGCTATTGCAACCGGTCAGACACTTCTACATCGACTTCGGGCGTTTCGAGGAGTCGATCGACATCCCCGGCACTGAACACATAGTGCTGACCACAGAACTCACAGATCACCTCCGCCTTCCCGTCGACGATCGCTGCGCGGGCCTCGTCGGCGCCCAGCGATGCCAGCATCTCTTCCACGCGCGCTCTGGAGCAGGAACAGCCGAAAGCCAGTTCGCGCGCCCCGAGCACCTCGGGTGCATCCTCCGGAAACAGGCGCGACAGCAGCGTTTCGGTGGGCCATCGAAGCAGTTCGGCCGTAGACAGCGTGTCAAACAACAGGCTCGCACGGTTCCATCCGTCCTCGTCGCCCTCATCCCCCGGCAGCTTCTGCAACATCAGGCCCGCCGCCTCGTCGCCGTTGACCGTGAGCAGGACCCGTGTCGGGAGTTGCTCGGACTGGCGGAAATAATCCTCGAACGCGCCCGACAGCGACTCGGCCGTCAGCGCCACGAGACCCTGATAGCGGTTGGGCTCGCGATGCGGGGAAGGGTTCTCGATCGTGATCGCCAGCAGCGCGTCATCGCCGAGTGCGCGCAGGTCGCGCGAAACATCCGCGCCGTCGCCGTCGAAGCGGGCGATGCCGCGGATCGTGCCGGCGGCCGTGCATTCGGCGAACAGGGTGCGCATCGGGCCCGGCGCGCGCAGTTGCACCGACAGGCGGCCGTCGACCTTGGCGTGACCCGTGAACAGTGCCGACGCCACACAGGCTTCGCCCAACATCTCTTCGATCGCCGGCGGATACGGGCCATTCGCGCGCACGGCCCGCCAGGCTTCGCGCAGATGGACGCGCACCCCGCGTACGCCGGCGGTCTGCAGCAGGAAGCGGGACAGGCGGTCACTGTCGGGCTGGGCGGTGTCGGTCATATCGGCTCGCAAGGGAATTTCGATTGGCGGCGTCGAGGGTGACCGATAGAGTGGCCGCCATGGAACAACCGGCTCTCCGAGATGGGGACGGCACTGCCGTCCCGCAAGCACGCCCCTCGTTCGCCCGCCGCTGGCTGCGCCGGCTGGTGGGGCTGGGCGTCCTGCTCGCCGTGCTGCCGGTGCTGCAGGTGCTGGCGCTGCGCTTCATCGATCCGCCGTTCTCGAGCTTCATGGCGATCCGACAGGCCGAAGCCTGGATCGGCAGCGAGCGCGATTTCGAACTCTATTACCAATGGCGCGATCTGGACCGCATCGCGTCTTCGCTTCCGGTCTCGGTGATCGCGGCCGAGGACCAGAACTTCGCCAGGCACCGCGGCTTCGATCTGGACGCGATCGAGCAGGCACGCGCGCACAACGCGAGCGGTGGCCGCATGCGTGGCGCCAGTACGATCAGCCAGCAGACCGCGAAGAACCTGTTCCTGTGGGGCGGACGCAGCTGGGTGCGCAAGGGCCTGGAGGCGTACTACACGCTGCTGATGGAAACGCTGTGGCCGAAGACGCGAATCCTCGAGGTCTACGTCAACGTGGCCGAGTTCGGCGACGGCATCTACGGCGCCCAGGCCGCCGCGAAACGGCACTTCGGCAAGGATGCAGCGCAGCTGAGCGCAGGCGAGAGCGCGCGACTGGCCGCGGTGCTGCCGAGTCCGCAGCGCTACAGCGCCTCGCGGCCCGGGCCTTACGTGCAGAGACGCGCGCAATGGATCCAGCGCAACGCGCGCCAGATCGGTGGCGAGTCGTATCTGGAGACGCTCAAGTGAGCGGGCACGATCGACTGACCATCGTCATCGCCGCGTTCGACGAGGCCCATGCGCTTCCGGTCCTGCATCCGCGCATCGCCGCGGTCATGGAGACGCTCGCTGCAGATGGCATCGAAACGCGGGTGCTGTATGTCGACGACGGCAGTGGCGATGCGACCTGGCAGGTTCTGCAGGGCATCGCGGCGGGGGATGCGCGCGTGGCGCTGCTGCGGCTCTCGCGCAATTTCGGTAAGGAGGTCGCGCTGACCGCGGGTCTCGACATGGTGACCGAAGGCGCGGCGATGATCCTCGATGCAGATGGACAGGACCCGCCGGAACTGATTCCGCAGTTCGTCGCGCACTGGCGCAACGGCTACGACGACGTGCACGGCACGCGGCTGAGCCGCGACGGCGAGAGCTGGCTCAAGCGGTCGACCGCGCATGTGTTCTATCGCGTGATCCAGCGGCTCGCGAAGACACCGGTGCCGGCCGACACCGGAGATTACCGGCTGTTGTCGCCGCGTGCGCTCGATGGGCTGCGCCAGTTGCGCGAGCGGCATCGTTTCATGAAGGGGCTGTTCGGCTGGATCGGGTTCAACCGCATCGCCGTGCCGTACGCGCGCGAACAGCGGATTGCGGGACTCACCAAATTCGGCTTCTGGCGCCTGTGGAATTTCGCGCTGGACGGCGTGACCAGCTTTTCGACCGCGCCCTTGCGTCTGGCGACCTATGTGGGTGTGTTGACCGCATGCGGCGCGTTCGCGTTCGCGCTGTACGTGATCGGCAAGGCCTGGATGTATGGCGACCGGGTGGCCGGTTGGCCGACGATGATGGCGGTGATCCTGTTCCTGGGCGCCGTGCAGCTGGTCGCGCTGGGCGTGATCGGCGAATACCTGGGCCGCTTGTATGAGGAATCCAAGCAGCGTCCGCTCTATCTGGTCAGCGCCTGGCATCCGGCACCCGGGCCGGGCGCTCTGAACCGCCCCGGCGACGTGTGATCGCCTATTTGGCGTAACGCCCGCCGCAACCGCTGTCTTCGCCGCCGCCCAGTTCCAGTGTGGCGAGCAATGCGGCGGGTGGCGCAATCGAGCCTAGCGCAAGTGCGATGGCGCCACGCAGGCCCAGGCGCGCGAGATCCGGGCGGAAGCTCGGCGAGGCGAATGTGCCTCCGATCTTGAGCGGCGTACGCAGAGCGAGGATGCTGCGGTCCTTCGGACGGGGTCGCAGCAGCAGATCCAGCTGTTCCTCGCGCAGGTTGATCGTGCCTTCGCCGAGAATGATGGTGTCCGTGGTGTCGAACGCGAACGCGCGGCTTTCCATGACGCCGCCCTGCACGCCGAAATCCGCGAATGCGCAGCGCACCGGAATCTGCTTGTCCTTGCCGATCAGGTATTTCAGCGTCTCGTAGACGTCGATGCCAGCCAGTTCGACGAGCAGGTTGCTGACCCGTCCGGCGCCCATGCCGACCGCGACGTCGCCATTCGCGCTTCCGAGCATCGCGGCGACCGAATTCCCGGTGCCGACGAGATTGAGATCGCCGCCGATCCGGCCCACCGCATCGCCAGCGAGTGTGTCGGGCGGGAACAGGCCACCCAGGCTGATGCCACGCACCGAGGCCTGCAGTCGGGTCTGGATCGCATCCCGGCGCGCGTCGAGCCGGATGTTGGAACGGATGTTGCCGCCGGCGATGCCGAAGTTCAGCGGCTCGAGCTGCAACAGACCCGCATCGAGCTTGAGATGCGCGTCCATGTTGTCGATCGGCAGCTTCGGCGCGTTGATGCGCTGCGCGCGCAGGCGCACGTCGGCATCCATGGATCGCAATTTCGTGAGGTCGTAAGGGGTGTCGGGCAGCACGCGGCCCTTCGCCGCGAGCGCGCGCTCGCGCTCGACGAGTTCGGGATCCAGGGCGTCACCTTCCGCGTCCGGGGTGCCGCCGATGAAGCCTGCGAGATCGTCGAAGTCGAGACGTTTGGAGACCAGGTCCGCCTTCAGGAACGGGCGTTCGCCGCCGAGCGTGATCGCTGCAGAACCGCCGAGATCGCTCTGGCCCACCTTGCCGGTGAAGCCGTCGTAGTGCCAGGTCGTCGCGTCGCGTGTGAGGCGGCCATCGAGTGCGTAGGGCGGCGTGTCGGGCAGTGCGACGCCGACGAGTGGGAACAGGTCGGCGAGGTTACGGCCGGACAATGCGAATTGCAGGTCGAAGTCGCGCAGCTGGAAGGGCGCGATGAGGGATCCGCGGACGTGCGCGCGGGTTGCGCCGGCACGTGCGCGCAGATCGATGCGGTAGGGCGTGTCGGTGTCCTGCAGCGCCAGCGGCGATTCGGTCACGCCTTCGAGCGTGAACGGATTCTGCGTCCATGTGCCGCCACCTTCGATTCCGATCGCGGGCGCGGCATCCTCGCCGCGTCGCGATTCACGACTCGCCAGTCGCACATCGATGTCGGTTCCGCCGGGTACGTCGAGATAGCGCAGGCGCCCGTCTTCAACCCACAGCCGTCGGATCTGCGGTGAGGGCCCGTCGCCTCCGTCGCCGAACGCGAGGTCCCAGTTGCCGCTGCCGCCTTCGGGGTTGGTTTCCAGGCGCAGGATCGGTTTCACGAGCCGGATCTCGGGCAGTCGCACTTCGCGCTTGAACAGCAGCGGCAACACCTCGATCTGGATCTCCAGCCGCTCCACCGACGCCATCGTTTGCGAGTCTGACCAGTCCGCATTCGCGAACCGCAACGCGTCTGCACGCACAGTCACCGTGCGGCCCAGATCGACGTCAAGGTCGCCGCCGATGACCAGCGTGCGGCCGGTGCGGGCTTCGACGGCCCGTTCGACCGGACCCTTGAACCAGTTCCAGTCCCACAACAGCACCAGCACCACGATCGCGACCAGCAACACCAGCGCGACGATGCGCACTGGTGAAGACGAGGCGAAACGCCGGAAGCGTGCAGAGGACGATGCAGCAGGTGGGGGCGTGGTGGTCATGGGAGGCCTTGTTCGGCCCCAACCATCGACGCGCCGCGGTCAACTGCGGGTGAATGTTCCGTTGCGGTTCGGAATCACGACGTGCCCGCGGGTTCGGACTCCGGAAGTGCAGTCTCGGTGCAGCGCACGGTGCGGCCGTTGTCCTGCGACAGCTCGGCGCCGTCGTCGATGGTGATGAACCGCAGGCCGACTTCGGACCACACCGGCGGCTGGCTGCCGCGGATCACGCCGAGATTGACGATGCGTCCATCGGTCATGCGCAAGCGCGCGAAACGGCCCTCGCGGATGATCTCGACAATGGCGGCTGTCGGGCAGTCGTAGGCCGCGATGACGGTTTCAGGCGACGGCGCAGGCGTGGCCGGCGGCGTGGGCGCGTTCACGGGTGCAGGCGGCGCCGGCGGTTCGGCGGAACAGGCCGCCAGCGTGACGACGGCGAGTGCGGACAACATCTGGACGGATCGCATGCAGAACTCCGGCGTGGACGGCGACCGTTTGATTGTCGCGACGCGCGCGCCTGCGATCAACGCGCCGGTACGACCTGGGCCAGCACGGCGACGTAATGGCACACGCTGCCACCGATGCAGAACAGGTGCCAGATCGCATGCGCATAGGGAATCGATTCGCGCATGTAGAAGAAGGTGCCGGCGGTGTAGAACACGCCGCCAGCGATGATCCAGCTCAGCGTCCAGGTGTCGAGCGCGGCGGCGACCGGGCCAATCGCGATGACTACCAGCCAGCCCATCGCGACATAGATGGCCGTCGACAGCCCGCGGAAGCGGCCGGTGTAGAACAGCTTGAACACCACGCCTGCCAACGCCAGCGTCCAGATGACGCCGAACAGCCACCAGCCCAGCGTGCCGCGCAGACCGATCAAGGTGAAGGGCGTATAGGTACCGGCGATCAGCAGATAGATCGCGCAGTGGTCGAATACCTTCAGCCGGCCCTTGACCACCGGATGTTCGACTGCGTGGTATAGCGTGGACGCCAGATACAGCAGCAGCAGCGAGACGCCGAACACGATCGACGCGCCCAGCTGCCACCGATTGCCGTACAGCGCTGCGAGGGTGATCAGGACCGCGCCACCGGCCAGGGCCGCGGTCGCGCCCAGGCCATGGGTCAGGGCGCTGGCGAACTCTTCACGCTTCGCGCGGAGCGAGCGGGTTGGGGCGGTGGTCATCGACGTCCGGTTGGGGGTGGACCGCGGTCAAGTATGACCGCGCGTCCGTAATCTGTCAGAGGCCTCGACGGTGATCAGTCCACCGACACCGCATGTGCATGCTCACGCGTGGCGAGGAACTCCACGCCTTCAGCACGCTCCTGGGCCAGCTGCAGGTTCACCCGCGTTGGCGCGAGATAGACGAGCTGATCGGCGGCGTCGTAAGCCAGGTTCATCGCGTGCTTGTCGCGGAACGCCTCGAGCGTCTTCGCATCCTTGCAGCGGATCCAGCGGGCGGTGTTGACCTGCACCGGCTCGAAGCTCGCATCGACGCCGTATTCGTCCTTCAGGCGATAGGCGACCACGTCGAACTGCAGCACGCCGACCGCGCCGAGGATCAGGTCGTTGCTCATCAGCGGCTTGAAGAACTGGGTGGCGCCTTCCTCCGACAGCTGCGCGAGCCCCTTCTGCAGCTGCTTGAGCTTCAGCGGATCGCGCAGGCGCGCGCGGCGGAACAGTTCCGGCGCGAAGTTCGGGATGCCGGTGAAGGCGATGTTCTCGCCCTCGGTGAATGTATCGCCGATGGAGATCGTGCCGTGGTTGTGGATGCCGATCACATCGCCCGGATACGCCTCGGCGGCGATCTCGCGATCACTGGCCATGAAGGTCAGCGCGTTGGCGAGCTTGAGCGGCTTGCCTGTGCGCGGATGGAAGGCCTTCATGCCGGCTTCGAACCTGCCCGAACACACGCGCATGAACGCGACGCGGTCACGGTGCATCGGGTCCATGTTCGCCTGGATCTTGAACACGAAGCCGGTGAGCTTGTCTTCCTGCGGCGCGACTTCGCGCGTCGTCGTCTCGCGCACCTGCGGCGGCGGCGCGTGTTCGACGAAGAAGTCCAGCAGCGGCTGCACGCCGAAGTTGTTGACGCCCGAGCCGAAGAACACTGGCGTCTGCGTGCCCGCGCGGTAGGCCTCGAGGTCGAAGGGATGGCTGGCGCCCTGGACCAGTTCCAGCTCGTCGCGCAGGTCGGCCAGCATCTTCTCGCCGATCTTCCCGGCCAGTCCGGGCGCGTCGATCGACGGGAAGATCGTCGAATCCTGGCGGGTGAAGTTGCGGCCCGGCTCGTAGAGATGCACTTCGCCGGTCACCAGGTGCACCACGCCCTTGAGGCGCTGGCCCATGCCGATCGGCCAGGTCACCGGCGCGCATTGGATGCCGAGCACGGTCTCGACCTCGTCGAGCAGGTCGATCGGGTCCTTGCCTTCGCGGTCGAGCTTGTTGATGAAGGTCATGATCGGCGTGTCACGCAGCCGGCAGACTTCCATCAGCTTGATCGTGCGTTCCTCGACGCCCTTGGCGACGTCGATGACCATCAGCGCCGAGTCGACCGCGGTCAGCACGCGGTAGGTGTCCTCGCCGAAGTCGGCGTGGCCGGGCGTGTCGAGCAGGTTGACCACGCGGCCCTCGTAGGGGAACTGCATCACCGAGCTCGTCACCGAGATGCCGCGCTCCTTCTCCAGCGCCATCCAGTCGGACGTCGCGTGGCGCGCGGCCTTGCGGCCCTTGACCGAGCCGGCCATCTGGATCGCACCGCCGAACAGCAGCAGCTTCTCGGTCAGCGTGGTCTTGCCGGCGTCGGGGTGCGAGATGATCGCGAACGTGCGGCGGCGGGAACTTTCGGAGGCGATATCGGACATGCGGGCGGCCGCGCGGGTGCGCGCAGGCTGGAATCGGGAAGCCGCCGATTATACGACGCCGTGCGGCGGGCTCAGGGCGGGGCGAGGTTTGCGTCGGGCTGCACCTGTCCGAAGCGCAGCGGCCCGTCGGGCCCAGCCATCCGGAACGGCAGCGATTCGAGCCGCATACCGCGGTTGGCCTGGACGACGAAGTGCAGATGCGGCGCCGTGCTCAGGCCGGTATTGCCGGAGAACCCGATGATCGTGCCGCGCAGCACGCGGGCACCAGGCGCGACGACGACGCCGGCCTGCTGCAGATGCGCGTAGAGCGCCATCGTGCCGTCGTCGTGGAGGATGCGGACGAAGTTACCCCGCACGCGGTCGTCGGCGGGGTCGAACGCAATACGCGGGTCCAGGCGTGCGGTCGCATCGGATTCGACCTGCATCACCACACCATCGCGCGCGGCCAGTACCGGCGTGCCGGGCTTGACCGCGAAATCGACGGCGTGACGGTTCTCCGCATCGGCATGGCTGAAACCGCCGCCGTAGCCCTGGGCGATCTGCAGCGGTGCATCGCGCAGGGGATAGAGGTACTCCACATTCCGCGCACGTGCGGTCGGCAGGCCCGGGATGGCCACGAGCCTCAGTCGCGCACCTGCGGTGCCATCCTGCAGGTGCGCGACCACGAGGCGGCTGCCGCCCGGCACGGTGACGCGTGCCGGCAGGGCCGGCGTTGCGAGCAGCGGCGGACCGTCCGCCAGCAGGGTCACTTCCACCGGCCCGGCGAGATGGTTGATCGCGGTCGCTTCGGTGCCGCCGAAGCGCGGGCGGAGTTCGAGTTCGACGCTCGAAACGCGGGTCGGCGCCATCACGGCTTCGTGTGAAAGCGCGGGCGGTGGCGTGTGCGTACCGGGCCAGCGGCCGCTCGATGGCGTCTGCGCGAATACAAGGCCGGATGCGCAGATCACCACTGGAACGAGCACTGACGGCCATCGGCGCCTCGGCATCTGCAGGCTCAGCGGCTGCAGTCGGGGTCGAGCTGCAACGCGGTTGCGACCTCGCGCAGATCGAAGGCGACGACCGACGCATCGTCGTCGACCGCGAACAGCGCACCGGACGGGAAGCGCGCGGTGGGCGAGGGATGCAGGGCGATGCCATCGGTGGCCGCGACACGGGCGCCGGTGAAGCTGCCTGCCAGCGTGAGCTGCGCACGATCGAACACGCGGAAGACGGTACGTGGCCGCAGCTGGTCGACCACGATCCAATAGCCGCCGTCGACGCTGCACGACCACAGCGCGATCCCTTCGGGCTCCGCCTCGAACGTGCCGGCCGCCAGGGCGCGACCGGTGTACGCGCCTTCGAACGTGTAGGCGTGGATGGTGGCGTTGTGCCGCACGTCCTCGTCGGCGATCAGCAGCTGCGCGTGCGCCGGATCACCGGCGATCGACTCGACGATGCGCAGCGCGGTCTGCGCATCGGTGGCGCCGAAGCTGCCGAGCGCGGTGACTTTCGGCGCTGCGCCATCGTGCGCCTCGAAACGGTAGCGGTGCACGCGGCGGTCAAGGCTGGCGAAGTCCGGGACCTGTCTGTGGTCGGCCCCTTCCATGAAACTGTCGGTGACGTAGACCTCGAGGGTGTCCGGCGCGGTTTCGTGCAGCCACAGACCATAGGGGCTCTGCAGTGCGCCAGCGCCGAACGTGGCGATCGGGGAAAAGCCGGGCAGTGATAGGACCTGCACGCGGTGATTGTCGCGTTCGACCACGAAGACCAGATCAGCGTGCACCGCGATGCCGTTGGGGCGATCGAACGTGCCGGGCGCTGTCCCGCGGGCGCCGACTGTGCGCAGCACCGCACCGGTGTCGGCATCGAACACGCGCAGTTGATGCGTGCGTTTGGCCGTCGCGATCAGCCAGGTGCCGCCCTCTGGCGTCGGCCAGGTCGCCAGCGAGTCCAGCTGGTCCTCGGCGTGTCCGGACGAGTGCCAGGCTTCCACGATCACAGGTCGATCGGTCGCTTCCACGCCGGGCATGGTGTCGGCCTCGGGTGCGAAGGGACGTGGGGAACTGGTCGTGCAGCCGGCCAGCAGGGCGGCCGAGAACAGGAGGGCGATGCGCATCGCCGGATTATGCCGGGCGCCGCATCGTCGAGGTCACCGGTTGCACCCGAAAGTATCCATCGCTACATCCGGATGAAGCGATTGACTTTACGGAACCGCGCTGGCAACCTGCCCGCATCCATCGAGACCGGCGGAGGGGCAGGCCCTTTGATGCCGGGGCAACCTGATGGGATCCGCGCGTTGCGCGGCGTCCATCGCGGTGCCAAGTCCTGCGGGGACCTTGTGTCCACCGGAAGATGGTGATGCCGTGTCGGCGTTCGCGCCGATGTTGTATTCCGCCGACAGGCGACTTCCGGTGATTCCCGCGAGACGCGATGGCCCAGCCCATCCGGAATCCCGTGCCATGAGTCTCGTCGACACCGCCTACCGCCCCGAACCCACGCCCGATGCGGCGTACGTGCATGCGCTCGCTGCCGATGTGCCGATCGCGCACGACGTCACCCGCGGCAGCCTCGACGTGCAACTCGCCACCCGGCATGCCGGCATGCGTCAGGTCACGCTGCGGTATCAGCTGCAGGGCCCGGCAACGGCGCCGGTGGTGTTCGTCGCCGGCGGCATTTCCGCGCACCGGCATCTGGCTTCGAACGCCGCGCATGCCGAAGCCGGCTGGCTGGAAGAACTGGTCGCGCCGGGCCGCACGCTCGATCCGTCGAACCTGCGTCTGCTGGCCTTCGACTTCGTCGGCGCCGATGGCACGCTCGACGCGCCGATCGACACCACCGACCAGGCCGATGTAATCGCCGCGCTGCTCGACGCGCTGGGCATCGCGCGTCTGCATGCGTTTGTCGGCTATTCCTACGGCGCGCTGGTGGGCCTGCAGTTCGCGGCGCGCCACGCGACCCGTGTACAGCGGCTGGTCGCGGTCAGTGGTGCCCATCGCGCACATCCCTATGCGGCTGCCTGGCGCGCGCTGCAGCGACAGGCGGTCGCGCTGGGACAACTGCAGTGCGCCGATGCACAGGGGCTTTCGCTGGCGCGCCAGTTCGCGATGCTCAGTTACCGCACGCCGGAAGAATTCGCCGCGCGTTTCGACGCCGCGCCCGAGATCGTCAACGGCCGCGTGCGCGTCGCCGCCGAGGACTATCTCGACGCCGCCGGCGCGCGCTACGTCTCGCGCACACCGGTCACCGCGTGGCTGCGCTTGTCCGAATCCATCGATCTGCACCGCGTCGATCCGCGTGACATCCGCGTGCCGACCACGGTGATCGCCGTCGAAGGCGACCGCCTGGTCCCGCTCGCCGATGCAGTGACGCTGCTCGAAGGGCTGGGCCCGAGCGGCCAGCTGCGCGTGCTGCGCTCGCCGTACGGCCACGACGCCTTCCTCAAAGAAACCGACCGCATCGATGCGCTGCTCGCCACCGCGCTGCGTGCCCCCACATCCGGAGACCAAGCATGAGCATCCACGCCCCGACCGACGCCGCCTGTCAGCCCGCGACCCGCGCCGTGCGCGCCGGCATCGATCGCGATCCGGCTTATGGCGCGGTGACACCGCCGATCGTGCTGTCGAGCAACTTCAGCTTCGCCGGCTTCGGCGAGAAGCGGCAGTACGACTACACCCGCAGCGGCAATCCCACGCGTGATCTGCTCGGCGAAGCGCTGGCCGAACTCGAAGGCGGTGCGGGCGGGGTGGTCACGTCCACCGGCATGGCCGCGATCACCCTGGTGCTCAATGCACTGCTCGAACCCGGCGATCGTCTGGTCGTGCCACACGATGCCTACGGTGGCAGCTGGCGCCTGTTCGACGCACTGGCACGCAAGGGCCACTTCGAGCTGGTGACTGCCGATCTCACCGATCCACGCGCACTGGCCGACGCGCTGGCCACGCAGCCGAAGCTGGTGCTGGTGGAGACACCATCGAACCCGCTGCTGCGCATCACCGACCTGCGATTCGTCATCGACGCCGCGCACCGCGCTGGCGCGCTGGTGGTGGTCGACAACACCTTCCTGTCGCCGGCGCTGCAGCGTCCGATCGAATTCGGCGCCGACGTCGTGCTGCATTCGACCACCAAGTACATCAACGGCCACAGCGATGTCGTCGGCGGCGCGGTCATCGCGCGCGACGCCGAGCTGCACGCCCAGCTCGCCTGGTGGGCGAATGCGCTGGGCATCACCGGCTCGCCGTTCGACAGCTTCCTGACCCTGCGCGGCCTGCGCACGCTGGATGCGCGCCTGCGCGTGCATCAGGAGAACACCGCCGGCGTGGTCGCGCTGCTCGACGCCCATCCGGCTGTCGCGCGCGTCCACTACCCCGGTCTGGTCGATCATCCGGGTCATGCGATCGCCGCGCGTCAGCAGACCGGCTTCGGCGCGATGCTGTCGTTCGAACTCGCGTGCGCCCCCGGCGTGGCGCAGGACGACGTGGTGCGCGCATTCGTCGACGGCCTGCGCCAGTTCACGCTGGCCGAATCGCTCGGCGGCGTGGAAAGCCTGATCGCGCATCCGGCGACGATGACGCATGCGGCGATGACACCGGCGGCGCGCGCTGCGGCCGGGATCTCCGACGGCCTGCTGCGACTGTCGGTCGGCATCGAGGCGCTGGACGATCTGCGGATCGACATCGAGGCCGGGCTCGCCCGTGCCGCGACCGTGCTGGACGCGGCGACGCGCCCGTCCCGCGCAGGCATCGAAGCATGAGTGCCGTCGTGCAGTTGCGGCAGGGGCGCCGGGCGCAACCGCGGCCCGCGCGTCTGGCGCTGCTGGGCACCGGCACGGTCGGCTCGGCGTTCGTCGAGCGCTATGCGCGACTCGCCGCGCAGGGCGTGGCGCTGCCCGAGGTCGCGTGGCTGTGCAATTCGCGCACCCAGGTCGGCGGTGGCGACGATCTGCACGCCGCGCTCGCGCAGGCCCGTGCCGCAGCGCGACGGCGCGGCGGATTTCCCCCGTGGGCCGAAGGCGAAAGCCCGAAGCCGGGCGACATCATCGTCGACGCCACCGCCAGCGAAACCGTTGCCGACTGGCATCCCGAATGGCTGACGCGCGGCGTGCACGTGGTCACCGCCAACAAGCTCGGTACCGGCGGCGATCTGGGTCGTGCACTGTCGATCGACGATGCGCGCGCGATCGGTGGCCGCTACGGCGACAGTGCGACGGTCGGCGCAGGCCTGCCGCTGCTGCGCAGCCTGCGCGCCCTGATCGATGGCGGCGACCGCATCCATGCGATCGAAGGCGTGCTGTCGGGTTCGCTGGCCTGGCTGTTCTCGCATCATGACGGCAGCCGGCCGTTCTCGGCGCTGGTGCGCCAGGCGAGCGCGGCCGGTTACACCGAGCCGGATCCGCGCGTCGATCTGTCGGGCGAGGATGTGCGACGCAAGCTGCTGATCCTCGCGCGCGCCGCGGGCATCGCCTTGCCGGCGCATGAAGTCGTCGTCGAATCGCTGGTGCCGGACGTGCTCGCGCGCGCTGCGGAGGCGGACGTCGATCAGGCGCTGGATGCACTCGACGACACGCTGGAAGCGCGCCGCGCGGAGGCTGCGGCGAACGGTAACCGCCTGTGTTTCGTCGGCCGTTTCGACGCCGACGGTGCACGCGTGGGTCTGCGTGCATTGCCGGTCGACCATCCGCTATGCGCGGGCAACGGCACCGATAACCGCGTCGCGATCCACAGTGATCGTTACAGCGCCCAGCCGCTGGTGATCCAGGGGCCGGGCGCGGGTGCCGAGGTCACGGCGGCGGCATTGCTCGACGACGTGCTGGCGATCACCCACGCGCAGGTGAGCTGACGGGAGGACGGGGCGGGTTTCCCGACTGGGGTGAACCCTAGATCGGGTGCGCCCCGGTGTCGTGCGGGCCGCGTGCGCGCTGGAATAGCGTCATTCAGATTCCATCCAGCCAGGGGCTCACCGTGACCGACCACCTCAGCATTTCCGTCTCGCTCAGCATCAGCGGCCAGCTGCCGGCTGTGCAGAGCGCCGCCAGTACGCAGCGCACCGCCGACGGGCGCGTGCAGTTCGAGAACGACAACTACCGCATCACCGCCGGTGACAACGACGAGGTGATCGTCTTCAACAAGGCCACGGGCGAGAACTACCGGATCTGGGGCGACCCGCATGTCGAGATCGACGGCAAGCACGCCTTCGATTTCTGGGGCCAGACCACGTTCCAGCTCGATGACGGCACCAAGGTCACGATCGAGACCACGCCGTGGGCGCAGGGCGGCGACGGCGCGACCGTGGCGTCCGTGGTGACGATCACCGACGGCGATTACGGCGTGCAGATCAGCGGCGTGGACAGCAACACCCATGGCGATCTGTCGTTCCAGGAATTCGCCGGCGGCGGCCGCGTGCTCGATGCCGCGGTGCGCGACGGCAACGTGCTGCTGGAGAACGAGAACGGCAGCGGCTTCATCGCCGTCGACCAGAACGGCAACCTCCAGAACGTCGATCAGGCCTTCATTCTGGCCACCGACGAACTGAAGAACGGCGGGCCGGATTTCCTCGCCCACTTCGCCGAGATCTTCTCGTTCTTCACCGGTTTGATGGCGATCAGCTTCAACGGCGGCCTCGCGCTCGGCAGCGACAACGTCCATCGCGATCCAGAGCCGGCCGCCAAGCCGGTGGTGCCGTGGCAGTTCAGCCTGACGATGTCGATCAGCGCCTGAGGCTGCGCTCTGTTGCGAACGGCGCGCCGCGGACGCGGTGCGCCGTTCTCGTATACAGGGCGATGTAGGCCTGCCGTCGCTGCTGTCGGAACGCGCGCGACGCCGGCGATGTCGCGCGCACCCGTTGGGCCGTCAGCACTCGATGACGTTGACCGCCAGGCCGCCGCGCGAGGTTTCCTTGTACTTGTCGCGCATGTCGCGGCCGGTGTCGCGCATCGTGCGGATCACCTTGTCGAGGCTGACCTTGTGCTTGCCGTCGCCGCGGAAGGCCATGCGCGAGGCGTTGATCGCCTTGACCGCACCCATCGCATTGCGCTCGATGCACGGGATCTGCACCAGCCCGCCGATCGGATCGCAGGTCAGACCGAGGTTGTGCTCCATGCCGATCTCGGCCGCATTCTCGATCTGGCTCGGCGTGCCGCCGAGCGCGGCGGTCAGACCGGCGGCGGCCATCGAGCAGGCCACGCCCACTTCGCCCTGGCAGCCGACTTCCGCGCCCGAGATGCTGGCGTTCTCCTTGTAGAGGATGCCGACGGCCGACGCGGTGAGCAGGAAATCAAAGATGCCCTGCTCGGTGGAATTCGGGCAGAAGCGGTCGTAGTAATGCAGCACTGCCGGCAGGATGCCGGCCGCGCCATTGGTCGGCGCGGTGACGACGCGGCCACCCGCTGCATTCTCTTCGTTGACCGCAAGCGCGTAGAGGTTCACCCAATCGAGGACGGTCAGCGGATCGCGCATGCCGGCTTCGGGCTTCGACGACAGCTCGGCATGCAGCGCCGGCGCGCGGCGGGTGACGTGCAGGCCGCCGGGCAGGGTACCGGTCTGGCGGATGCCGCGCGCGACGCAGGACTGCATCGCCGCCCACAGTTCGCGCAGGCCGTCGCGGATCTCGCCCTCGCTGCGCCAGACCTTCTCGTTCTCCAGCATCAGCGTCGCGATGCTGAGGCCGTGTGCGTTGGCCTGCGCGATCAGCTCGTCGCCGCTCGAGAACGGGTAGGGCACGTCGGTGGTGTCGGCGACGATGCGGTCTTCGGCCGCCTCGTCCTCGTTGACGACGAAACCGCCGCCCACCGAGTAGTAGTCGCGCGTCGCGATGACCGCGCCGTCGGCGTCGTAGGCGGTGAAGCGCATGCCGTTGGTGTGGAACGGCAGCTTCTGCCGCTTGTTCATCACCAGATCGGATTTCTCGTCGAATGCGATCTCGTGCATGCCGCCGAGCCGGATGCGCTTGTCGCCGCGGATGCGAATCAACGCATCGGGAATGATGTCCGGGTCGATCTGGTTCGGCATGTGGCCTTCGAGCCCCATCATCAGCGCCTTGTCGGTGCCGTGGCCGCGACCGGTCAGGGCCAGCGAACCGAAGACTTCGGCTCGGATACGCGCCACGTCATCCAGCCGCCCCGGCACTTCCAGCCAGCGGCGCACGAAGCGCGCGCCCGCGCGCATCGGCCCGACGGTGTGCGAGGAACTCGGCCCGATGCCGATCTTGTAGAGGTCGAACGTGCTGACTGCCATGGGGCTATTCTACGGCCCGCGCCTGCATCCAGGCCCGCCGCGACGCGACATGACCGCTCCGACCCTGATCCTCTACCAGCGCGACGACTGCCATCTGTGCGATCTGGCGCTGGACGTGCTCGCCAACGCCGGCGTCCCGGCGTTCGACAGTGTCTTCATCGACGGCGAGCCGGCACTCGAAGACCGGTATGGCGTGCGCGTGCCGGTGCTGCGCGACGAGCGGGGCGGGTGCGAACTCGACTGGCCGTTCGACGCCGATGCTGTGCGCGGCCTGTTACGGGATCACGCGTAAGCACCCGCTGGCGCTCGCGCCTCAGGGCGTGAGGCTGCCGTCAGGCTCCATCGGGAAGAGGGTGAATCCTCGGCCGGGCGCGCGCACTTCGTCCACATCCATTTCTCGAAGTACACCCGCGCATCCTCTATCCGGTCGTCCGGAGACACGCGCTCGAACTCGGACTCGGCCCGCAGAAGCCCCAGCGCTGCCGCCTCGTCTGCCCGGGCGGATGGCGCCTCTACAAACCGGGCGGCTTAGAAACCAACTGGCGCGGGATGCCCAGCCGGTGCGCCGGGGAAATGTTCGCCGCGGACGCAGCACCGGAAGATCGGCACGGTCTGGACGCTCACTTCGCCGGCTGCAGATACACCCGGGTGCTGACGGCGATTTCGTTCGGAATCGTGCCGGTATCGGCCCAGTCGCCGCCGCCGACGCCGAAATCGAGGCGACGCACGGTCGCGCGGCCCGACAGCAGCGGACGCGCGCCGTCGGTCCAGGTGAAGGTCAGGGTCACCGGCTTGCGCACGCCGCGCAGTTCCAGCGTGCCGTCGGCGGCGTACTGCCCGTTGCCGAGATCGCGGAAGCCCGTGGCGCTGTAGGTGGCCTGGGCAAACTTCGACGCGTCGAAGAACGCGTCGCCGCGCATCTCCGAGTCGTAGTCAGCGTTCTGCGTGGTCGCGGTGGCCACGGGGATGGTCACCGCCAGCTTGCCGGCGGCCAGGTTGGCCGGGTCGAAGCTGACCGTCGTGCGGAAGCCGGGAAAGGTGCCGGAGAACGTCTCGCCCTGGTACTTGCCGGCGAAGGCCAGCGAGGAACCGGGCGCCTGCACGTAGTCGGCGGCGAAGGCGGGCAGGGTGAGCGCGGCGGTCAGCACGCCGAGGGTGAGGGATCGGATCATGCGCATGCGTCAGTCCTGTAGAGAGGAGGTCGGAGTACGGCGGCGCAGCCAGCCACGCGGCAGCATGCGCGCCAGTGTGTCGTCGCGCTGGAAGAAGTGATGGTAGAGCGCGGCGACCGCGTGCAGCAGCGCGAGGCCCACCAGCGTCCAGAACAGCAATTCGTGCACGTTGCCGGCGAGCTGGCGCAGGTCTGCATCGCGCGTCACCAGCGCAGGCAGGTTGAACAGCTTGAACCACTGCAGCGGATAGCCGGCTGCGGAGTTGAAGGTCCAGCCGCTGAGCGGAATCGCGAACAGCAGGCCGTACAGAAGCCAGTGGGTGACCGACGCGATCCGGTCCTGCCAGCGCGGCGTGCCGGGCACCGGACGCGGCGCACCGGCGTAGAGACGCCACAGCAGCCGCAGCGTGGCCAGCGCGAGAATCGTCAGGCCCAGCGATTTGTGCAGGGCGTAGAGCTCGATCTTGGTCGGGCTGTTGCGCATGTCGCCCATCACCAGCCCCAGGGTGCCGGTCGTCAGGATCAGCGCCACGACCAGCCAGTGCAGCAGCTGGCTGACGCCGCCCCAGCGGTCGGGTGGATTGCGGAGCGTCACCGGTTCGGCTCCGTCGCCGGTGGTGCAGGTGCCTCTTCGACAGGCGCGTCGGGCGCCGGCACTTCGGCATCAGGCACGTCGTCCGCGGCATCCGCATCGTCACCTGATTCCGTAGCGCCGCGACTGCGCGAGGCTTCCACTTCGAGCCGCAGTTCGACGGTGTCGCCGATCACCGACTTCCACGCATCGATGCCGAACTCGGCGCGGGACAGCGCGGCGGTCGCGGAGAAGCCCACGGTGCGACGGAACGGCGGCAGCGGATAACGCTTGAGACCATTGAGCACGACCTGCAGCGCGACCTCGCGGGTCTCCCCGCGCAGGGTCAGATCGCCGTGCACGATGGCGCGCTGTGCGTCGATCGGTTCGATCCGGGTGGAGACGAAGCTCGCGACCGGATGACGCTCGCCGTCGAGCAGGTTGCGCGCGAGCGTGGCCTGGTTCCACTTCGCGTCGCCGAGGTCCACACGCGCGATCGGAATCGAAACCTCCACGCGCGCCGTGCTCCAGTCGTCGGGATCGAACACGATCGTGCCGGTACTGCCCGAGACGGTCCCGATCGCCTTCGAAAAACCGGCGTGGTCGATCGCGAACTGCACCCGGGTGTGGACCGGGTCGAGCGCGTACTGCGCCGGCGCGGCCCATGCGGGCGCGCCCAAGCCGATCAGCACAAGGGATGACAGGACGAACTTGCACGGCAGTCGCATCGGAGAGTCCGGATGGCCGCCAAACGGGCGGTCTTGCCGATTCTAGGCGCGTGCCGTCGGCGCGGCGCAACTTGCGGTGGCAACGCAGCGTTGCGAGGATGCTGGTCGGGACGCGCGGCCAACGCGCGGCAGCGGGGTCGGGGAGCGGGATGCGTCTTGCAGGGATGATGCTGGTGGGATGGCTGTGCAGCCTGTGGGCTGGCGTCGTATGGGCGCAGGACGCGGCGGTCACGGCCAGCATTCCGCAGCCGCGGCAGATCGGCGTGCTCGACGGACTGCCGTCCAATCGCGTGAACGCCATTGCCGAGGACCAGCAGGGCTATCTGTGGATCGCCACGCGCGACGGCCTCGCCCGCTACGACGGTGTGGGCTTCCGCGTCTGGCGGGTCGACGAGGGGCTTGGTGACAATTACGTCTGGACCGTGCATGTCGATGCGCAGGACCGCGTCTGGGTGGGCACGCGGCGCGGTGGATTGACGATGCTCGATGCGAGCCGCACCACCTTCACCCATTACAACCACGACACCTATCCGGAGATCGGTGTCGACGATGTCTGGGCCGTGATGTCGATGCCGGACGGCGCGATCTGGTTCGGGACGTCTGAATCCGGACTCTACCGGCTTGCACCCGGCGGGAGTCTGCAGCACTTCGAATCGGATGCGGACGATCCGCGCAGCCTGCCGTCCAACGGCGTGAGCTACCTCGTGCCGGCGACCGACGGGACATTGTGGATCGGCACCAAGAACGGTGTCGCGCGCTGGACAGGTCGCGATTTCGAACCGTTGCGGATGCCGGCGAACGCGTCGCGGATGGTCAACGGGCTCGTCTCGGATCTGTCAGGCGATCTCTGGATCGGTCTGCAGGGAAATGGCGCGGTACGCCGTGCAAATGGCCTGACCGAGATGATGACGGACATCGATCCGGTCCTGCGTGCGCCGGTGCTGCACATGCTGGTCGAGGATCGACAGGGTGCGCAATGGTTCGATACGCGCAGCGGGCTTGCGCGCAAGGTCGATGGCCGCATCGAGGACGTACCGCTCTACAGCTTCGCGAGTCGTGGGCCGGTGCGACCTGCCTGGTCTTCGGCGTTCCAGGATCGCGAGGGCGGCCTGTGGTTTGCGAGCATGGATGCCGGCCTGTGGTACCTGCCGGCCAACTGGCGCAACTTCACCGTCATGCAGCGGCGCGTGTCGGACCCGAAGACGCCGGCCAATGCGTTCGTGCACGGGGTTGCGCGCGCCGTCGACGGCGGGTTCTGGCTGGTCGGCAACGGCGGCGTGCTCGACCATCTCGATCCTGCGACGGGTGCCATCGAACACCGCCTGACCCAGGTCTGCGGCAGCGAGGCGAACCGCAGCGTCCACGAGACCCGCGGCGGCATCGTCTGGATCGGCTGTTTCCGGCAGCTGGTGCGCTTCGACCCCGCTACCGGGCAGACCACACGCTGGCACAAGGGAGACGCTGTGGATCCCGCGCCTGACGGCCAGCACATCGACAGCATCGTGGAGCAGCGCGACGGCACCGTCTGGTTCGGCAGTGACCTGGAAATCCAGGCCCGTGCGACCGATGGGCGCGTGATGGAGTCCATCCAGGCGGGCGACGGCCGTGGAATCCCGGAACGCGTGCGGCCCATGACCATCGCGGCCTCGCCCGATGGCGGTCTGTGGCTCGCCACCACGCGCGGTGTCTACATGTGGAATGCCGTGGACCGCAGGTTCGAGCCTGTACCCGGTGGGCCGCAGCGGACGATCGGCGCGCTGGTCTGGCAAGGCGCGGACACAGTCTGGCTTGCCGGCCCGGAACGGCTGGAGGCCTACCACTGGAACGGCGCGCTGCTCGCACTGCAGCGCGCATTCGATCGTGACGACGGGCTGCCGCAGGTGATGCCGGGCGGCATAGGCGTCGATGCCAGCGGTGTCCTGTGGATCACGACGCCGCGCGGACTCGTCCGTTTCGATCCCGCCACCGCGCGTGCCCGCGTTTATGGCGTGCGCGACGGCCTGCCCAGCCAGGAATTCAGCGAGCAGCAGATCGGCGTGTCCCGCGACGGCCATTTCGCGGTCGGGACCGGCGAAGGCCTGCTGCTGTTCCATCCTGACCATGTACACCGGCGTGAGGAGACACCACCTCTGGTGGTCGAATCGATCGACCTGCGACGCGGGGACGACGAGATCGACCTGCCCACACGGGGCGCGATCATGCTGCGTCATGGGGACCGCGACCTGCGCGTGGTGGCGCGACTGTTGTCGTTCACCGACGCGCACACCCATCACTACCGTTTCCGCCTCGACGGTTACGAGTCGGAATGGATGGACGCGGACGCGCACGCAGAGCGCGTGTTCCCGCGCCTGGAGCCCGGTCGCTACACCCTGCTGGTCGAAGCGCGCACGGAAGACGGCGAGTGGACCGCGCTGCGGCCGCTGGTGATCCAACAGGCGCCGCCATGGTGGCGAACGCCGTGGGCACTGCTCGCCGCGCTTCTGGTCACCGTTCTGTGCATCTGGCGGATCGCGCACGCCTATCGCGCGCGCCTGAAGCGCCGCCACGCCTGGCAACTCGCAGAAGACAAACGCCAGGTGGCCGAGCAGGCCTCGCTGGCCAAGACCCGGTTCCTTGCCACGCTGGGCCATGAAGTCCGCACGCCGATGACCGGCGTGCTGGGCATGAGCGAACTGCTGCTCGACACCGCGCTGGATGCGCGGCAGCGGGGCTATGCCGAATCCATCCGCCGCGCCGGCGATCATCTGATGCGACTGGTCAACGATGCGCTCGATCTGGCGCGTATCGAGGCCGGAAGACTGGATCTCGACGCGCAACCGTTCGAGCTGGCGCGCCTGGTACAGGATGTGGTCGGGATGTGCGCGCCGCTGGCCCGGCAGAAATCGCTGGCATTCGACACCGTCATCGAGACCGGCGTGCCCGAGTGGGTGCACGGGGATTCCGGACGCGTCCGGCAGATCCTGCTGAATCTGCTCGGCAATGCGGTCAAGTTCACGGAACGCGGCAACGTGACGCTCCGCGTGACGACGGATGCGGACCGCGCGCTGGTGTTCGTGGTCAGCGACACCGGTCCGGGGCTGGATCCGGAGCAGCGCGAACGCCTGTTCCGGCGGTTCGAGCAAGCCGAAGGCGTGCGCACCGCCTCGCGCTATGGCGGAAGCGGTCTGGGGCTGGCGATCAGCCAGGAGCTGTCGGCAGCCATGGGCGGACACATCGACGTCGACAGCACGCTCGGCACCGGCACGCAGTTCCGCGTCGTACTGCCGCTGCCGACAGTCGACGATCCGCCAGGGCCACGCGCCGACACGAGCTACGGACAGATCACCTCGGCGGTGGGGCTGGAGATCCTGCTGGTCGAGGACGATCAGACCGTCTCGGAGGTGATTTCGGGATTGCTGGCACTGCAGGGGCACGAGGTCGTGCACGTCATGCACGGGCTTGCCGCGCTGTCGGAGATCGCCACGCGCAGCTTCGATCTGGCACTGCTCGATCTTGACCTGCCCGGCGTCGATGGGCTGACGCTGGCCGGCATGATGCGCGCGCACGGGTTCCTGCAGCCGATCGTCGCCGTCACCGCGCGTGCGGACATCGATGCGGAGGCCGCCGCGCGCGCGGCAGGGTTTGACGGCTTCCTGCGCAAGCCGCTGACGGGCGAAATGCTCTCCGACATCCTCGCCTGGAGCTGGCGCCCCACGCGCGACGACGACGAGCCGGAGGCCGGGCTCTGAGGATCCACGCCGGCGCGCGCCACTGAACGGCGCGCGCGGCGAAGCTCGCGCGTCTCAGCCATCGCGACGCCGCGACGGCAGGCTTGGCGCCTCGTGCACAAGCCGCTATCCAGACTGCGCCCATGGCCGTCGCGTCCAACGATCTGATCCAGCTGCGTCCGGAAGGGCTGTACTGTCCTGCCGGCGATTTCCATATCGATCCGTGGCGGCCGGTGGCGCGTGCGGTCATCACGCATGGTCACGGCGATCACGCCCGAACCGGCATGGGCGCCTATCACACCACCCGTATCGGGCTGCCGATCCTGGAATGGCGGCTGGGCGAGCAGATCTACGCGGCGCACGAATACGGCGCGCCGTTCCAGATGGGCGCGGCCACGGTGTCGCTGCACCCGGCCGGGCACGTGCTGGGGTCGGCGCAGGTGCGGGTCGAGGTCGACGGCGAGGTCTGGGTCGCATCGGGCGACTACAAACGCCAGCACGACCCGACCTGCGACCCGTTCGAGGTCGTGCGGTGCGACACCTTCATCACCGAGGCGACGTTCGGTCTGCCGGTCTACCGCTGGCCCGACACGTCCGAGGTCGCGCGCGATATCGTCGCCTGGCGCGACCACTGCGCCGAACGCGGCGAAGCGGCCATTCTTTACTGCTACGCCCTCGGCAAGGCCCAGCGCGTGCTGGCGGAACTCGCGGTGCATACCGATGCGCCGGTCCTGCTGCATGGCGCGGTCGCCAATGGCGTGGACGTGTACCGCCGCGCCGGCGTGCCGATGATCGACACCTTGCCGGTGTCGGATACCGACAAGGCGGCCGATTTCGCCGGCAAGCTGGTGCTGGCGCCGCCGTCCGCGGCGGGCAGTGCCTGGATCCGTCGCTTCCGCCGCGCGCAGCAGGGCTTTGCTTCGGGCTGGATGCAGATCCGCGGCAACCGCCGCCGTCGCAATTACGACCGCGGGTTCGTGGTGTCCGACCACGCCGACTGGCCTGACCTGATGCGCACCGTGCGCGAGACGGGTGCGTCGCGGGTGATCGCGACGCACGGCAACACCGACGCGATCATTCGGGCGCTCAACGAAGACGGGATTGCGGCCGAGGCATTCCGGACTGATTTCGGGGGTGAGGAGTGAGGCTGCTTCGCAGTGCGCTCGCCGCGTCGGCGCGATCGGCATGAAGCGCTTCGCCCAGCTCTACCGTGAACTCGACCAGAGCACCGCCACCCTCGACAAGCGCGCCGCGCTGATCCGCTATTTCCGCGAGGCACCGCCGCGCGATGCGGCTTGGGCGTTGTATCTGCTGTCGGGCGGCAAGGTCGCCAGCGCCCGCAAGAAGATCGCCAACACGCGCGAGTTGCGCGAATGGATCGCGATCGAGTCGGGTACGCCCGACTGGCTGGTCGACGACAGCTACGACCAGGTCGGCGATCTGGGCGAAACGCTGGCCTTGCTGCTCGATGATCCCGACGAAGCCTCGCCCGATATCGCGCTGGCAGACTGGATCGAAACGCGTCTGTTGCCGATCGCCAACAAGGATGTGGACATCCGCCGCGCGGTGATCGTCGACGCCTGGCGCACGCTGCGCTTCGACGAGCGGCTGCTGTTCAACAAGCTGCTGACCGGCGCCTTGCGTGTCGGCGTCTCACAGCGGCTGGTGCAGCAGGCGCTCGCCGAACTCACCGGCATCGACATCGCGCGGCTTGCGCAGCGCATGCTCGGCAGCTGGGCGCCGACGCCGGCGTTCCTGCGCGATCTGTTGACGGTCGAAGAACTCCCCGGTGATCGCCAGCAGCCGTATCCGTTCTTTCTCGCCTCGCCGCTGGAATCGGCGTTGCGTACCGAAGCGGGTTTGCCCGAGGCCGCGCCGGCCGAGGACGGTGAGCCGCCGATCGCGCCGGACATCATTGCGCTCGCCAACGATCCCGATGCCGTCGCGCGCGCGCTCGGGCCGATCGACGACTGGCTGCTCGAATGGAAGTGGGACGGCATCCGCCTGCAGCTGCTGCGCCGCGATGGCGAGGTCGCGCTGTGGTCGCGTGGCGAAGAACGGCTCGATGGCCGCTTTCCGGAGATCGAGGCGGCCGCACTGTCGCTGCCCGACGGCGTGGTCCTCGACGGCGAGCTGCTCGCGTGGCGTGCCGGAGACGACGCGCCGTTGCCGTTCACTGCACTGCAGACGCGCATCCAGCGCCTCAAGCCCGGCCCCAAGACCCTGGCCGACACGCCGGTGCGCCTGCAGGTCTACGACCTGCTCGAACGCGATGGCGACGACTGGCGCGCGCGTCCGCAGCACGAGCGGCGTGCGGCGCTCGAGGCCCTGATCGCCGCGCATGGCGATCCGCGCATCGTGGTCTCGCCGCGTGTCGAGGTCGCAGACTGGTCAGCAGCGGCACAGTTGCGCGAGGAAGCGCGCGACCGCGGCGTCGAAGGCCTGATGCTCAAGCGCGCGGACGCGCCATACCAGACCGGTCGGCGGCGCGGCGACTGGTGGAAGTGGAAGATCGATCCGCTGACCATCGATGCGGTGCTGCTCTACGCGCAGGCCGGCCACGGCCGGCGCAGCACGCTCTACACCGACTACACCTTCGGCCTGTGGGATGGCGACACCCTGGTGCCGGTCGCGAAGGCGTACTCGGGGCTCGACGACAGCGAGATCCTCGCGCTCGACAAGTGGATCCGCGGCCACACGCTGGAACGGTTCGGGCCGGTGCGCTCGGTGAAGGCGCATCACGTGTTCGAGCTCGGCTTCGAGGCCGTCAACGTGTCGAAGCGGCACAAGTCGGGAATCGCGGTGCGCTTTCCGCGGATCCTGCGCTGGCGCCAGGACAAGCCGATGGCCGAGGCCGACCGGCTGGACACGTTGAAGGCCCTGGCGCGATGACGCCACGCGCGAGCCGCCCAGCTGCGTCGACAGCTGCGGCGGGACAGGATGACGAGATCGCAGTACCGGCAACGAAGCGTCTGCGCGGCCCGGATTCGCCGATGCGTGCGTGGTTCGAGGCGCAGGGCTGGACCGCCGCGCCGTTCCAGCGCGAGGTCTGGAAGCGCTATCTCGCCGGAGAATCGGGACTGCTGCAGACGCCGACCGGCAGTGGCAAGACCCTGGCCGCGATCGGCGGCCCATTGCTCGAAGCGCTCGCCTCTGCGCCCACCCCGAACGCATCCTCGAAGCCGGGCAAACGACCGCCCACGCGTCCGTCCGGCAGCCTCAAGGTGTTGTGGATCACGCCGCTGCGCGCGCTCGCCGTCGACACGACCCGCGCGCTGCGCGCGCCGATCGAAGCGCTCGGTCTGGACTGGGTGGTCGCGATGCGCACCGGCGATGCCAGTGCGCGCGACCGGCGTCTCGCAAGCAGCGGGCAGGCCGACGTGCTGGTCACCACGCCCGAATCGCTGTCGCTGCTGCAGTCCTATGCCGACACCGCGCCGCAGCTCGCGCAACTGCAATGCGTAGTCGTCGACGAATGGCACGAACTGCTCGGCAACAAGCGCGGCGTGCTGCTGCAGCTCGCGCTCGCGCGTCTGCGCCGTCTGAATCCCGCGCTGCGGATCTGGGGCGTGTCGGCGACGCTCGGCAATCTGGACGAGGCCCGTGACGCGTTGTTGCCGCATCTGCCCGATGCACCGCTGGTCGCGGGCGTCGCGCCGAAGCGCTTCACGCTCGATACCCTGTTGCCGGGCGAAGACGAGCGCTTCCCGTGGGGCGGCCATCTCGGTCTGGCGCAGTTGCCGCGTGTGCTCGAACGCCTGATGCGCGAGCGCACCAGCCTGCTGTTCGCGAACACCCGCTCGCAGGCCGAGCTGTGGCACCGCGCGCTCAGCGCGGTCTGGCCGGAAGCCCCGGAGACGCTGGCGCTGCACCACGGCTCGCTCGATCCCAAGCTGCGCGCAGCGGCAGAAGAAGGCCTGCGTGACGGCAGCATCCGCTGCGTGGTCGCGACGTCCAGTCTCGATCTGGGCGTGGATTTCCCCGCCGTCGACCAGGTGCTGCAGATCGGCAGTCCGAAAGGGGTCTCACGCCTGCTGCAGCGTGCCGGCCGCGCGCGGCATCGTCCCGGTGAAGCGGGGCACGTGGTCTGCGTGCCCACGCATGCGCTCGAACTCGTCGAATACGCCGCCGCACGCGCCGCGGTCGCGGCCGGCACCATCGAATCGCGGCCGCCGCCGGTGCTCAGCCTCGACGTGCTGGCCCAGCACTGCGTGACGCTGGCACTGGGCGGCGGCTTCGAGGCCGATGCATTGCTGGACGAAGTGCGCGATACACACGCCTTCCGCGCGCTCGACGACACGGCCTGGCGCGCGGTGCTCGACTTCATCGTGCAGGGCGGCGCCGCGCTCGCGCACTACCCGGATTTCCGCCGCGTGGTGCGTAGTGACGACGGGATCTATCGCGTCGAGGACCGGCGCATCGCGCTGCGCCATCGCCTGTCGATCGGCACCATCGCCAGCGACGGATCGGTGCGCGTGAAGCTGATGCGCGGCGGCGGACTGGGCTCGGTGGAAGAGAGTTTCATCGGCCGCCTGCGGCCACGCGACAGGTTCCAGTTCGCAGGACGCACGCTGGAACTCGTGCGGCTGGAAGACATGACCGCCTATGTGCGCGTGGCGAAGTCCGGCAGCGGCACGGTGCCGAAGTGGTCGGGCGGCCGCATGGCGCTGTCGGGCACGCTGGCGCACGAGGTGGAGCGACTGTTCGAGGCGCCACGCGACGTGCCGGAGCTGCGGGCGATCGGGCGCCTGCTCGATCTGCAGCAGCGCCTTTCCGCCTTGCCCGCACCCGGCCGCCTGCTGGTGGAATGGATCCATGTGCGCGGCGGCCGGCACCTGTTTCTGTATCCCTTCGCCGGCCGCCAGGTCCACGAAGGTCTCGCCGCGTTGTGGTCGCTGCGCTGGGGGCGACTGCATCCCAACAGTTTTTCGTTCGCGGCCAACGACTACGGGCTGGTGCTGTCGCCTGCGCAGGATGTCGAGCTCGATGTCGACGACATTGCCGCGTTGCTGACGCCGGATTCGCTGCTCGAGGATCTGCGCGAAAGCCTCAACCTCGCCGAGCTCGCGCGCCGCCAGTTCCGCGACATCGCGCGCGTTGCCGGTCTGCTGCCACCGTCGCTGCCCGGCCGGGCGCCGCGTTCGATGCGCCAGCTGCAGGCATCCAGCGGCCTGTTGTTCGACGTGCTGCGCCGGCACGACCCCGACCACATGCTGCTGGCGCTGGCCGAGCGCGAGGTGTTCGCCGCGCAGCTGGAAGTGGTGCGCCTGCGCGAGACGCTGGAGGATTGCAGCGGCCGCGCCCTGTCCCTGCATGCATTGAAGACGTTCACGCCGATGTCGTTTCCGCTGTGGGCCGAGTCGCTGCGCGGCCAGCTCAGCACCGAGGACTGGCGCACGCGCGTGCAGCGCGCCGCCGCGCAGCTGGAGAAACGCAACCGTGGTTGAGACGTCGGTCCCGGGCAGCCTCGTCATCGAGCTGGCGGGCGAATCGCTGGTGCTGCTCCCCGGGCGCGCGCTGTGGTGGCCGCGCATGTCGCTGCTCGCGATCGCGGATCTGCATCTGGGCAAGGGCGATCATTTCCGCCGCGCCGGCATCGCGCTGCCCAGCGGCGGGACTGCGCATGACCTGCAGCAGCTCGATGGCCTGCTCGCATCGACCCGTGCCGCGCGCCTGCTGGTGCTCGGCGATCTGCTGCATGCAGCGGTGACCGATGCGCCCTGGCGTGACGCCTGGATCGACTGGCGCAGAGGACGCGCCGCGCTGTCGGTGGAACTCGTCAGCGGCAACCACGACCGCGCGCTGCGCGCCCGTCCCGGCCTGGCCACGGAACTGGGCATCCATGTCCACGGCGCGGCGCTGGCATTCGCACCCTTCCAGTTCGTGCACGACCCGGCCGACATCAGCGACGCGGCCGCGGGCTACCGGCTCGGGGGGCATCTGCACCCGGTGGTGCGGCTGCCCGGCGTGCCGCGATTGCCGGCGTTCCGCTTCGATGCCACGTCGGGCGTGCTGCCGGCGTTCACGGCGTTCGCCGGTGGCTGGCGCGTCGAACCAGAGCCCGGCACGCGGCTGTTCGCATGTGCGCCGGACGTGGTGGTGGACCTGTCGTCGGGTTGAGTGATCGCGGCAGGCGCGGGCAGTCCATCGATCGGTCCACAATGTCCGCCATGGATCCCGTGCCCGGCCTCGATCTCGACCAGCCGCCCTTCGACCTGCTCGATGCGCCCGGTCGCGCGCGTCTGCAGGCCAGCGTGGACATCGGCTTCCATCCCGCAGACACCACACTCATCGAGGCCGGCCAGGCGTCGCCGCACGTCTACGTCATCCTCAAGGGCGTCGTGCACGCCTACGCACGCGATGTCGACGGGGTCGAGCAGCGTTTCGCCGACTACGGTCCGGGCGATGTGTTCGGCGCCTGGGCCGTGCTGGCCGGTCGCGCGCGGTTGCGTTACCGCACCGCAGGCGAGTGCCTGTGCTTTTTGATACCGGCCGAGGTGTTTCGCGCGCTGATCGCCGGCAACTCCCGGTTTGCGGCGTATTTCAACGAGGGGCTGGCGACCAAGGGGCAGTTGTCGGTATCGGGCGACGCCAGGCGCGAGTCCGCCGAGCTCATGATCATCCGCGTCGACGAAGCGCAGCTGGCGCCGGCGATCCAAGTGCCCGACGCCCTGTCGATTGCAGACGCCACCGCGCGCCTGCGCGAGGCGGGCGTGGACTGCCTGCTCGTCGACACGCCGGGCCTTTCCGAGCCGGGCATCGTGACCCGCACCGATCTGCTCGACGCGATCGCGCTGCAGCGGTTGCCGCTGGAGGCGCCGCTCGGGCCACTGGCGAACCGGCCGCTGGTCTGCGTGGACGCGCATGAGGTGCTGTTCCAGGCGTTGATCGGCATGACCGAGCGCCGCATCGAACGTGTGGTGGTGCGGACACGCGACGGCGGTATCGCCGGCACCCTGGGCATCGCCGAGGTGCTGTCGCATTTCGCCAGCCATTCGCATCTGATCAGCCTGCGCCTGGCCCGGGCGCACAGCCTGGACGAGATCACCGCCGCCGCCAGCGGCATGACCGGCCTGGTGCGCAGCCTCGCCGCGCACGGTGCCCGCATGCCGTATCTGATGGGCCTGGTCAGCGCGCTCAATGAGCGGGTCATGGCGCAGGTGTTCGAGCAGGTCGTGCCGGCGGAATATCGCGACCGCGTCTGCCTGCTGGTCATGGGCAGCGAAGGCCGCCGCGAGCAGTTGCTCAAGACCGACCAGGACAATGCGCTGGTGCTCGCCGACGATCTCGACTGGCCGGAACTCGACGCCGCGATGGACCGCTTCAGCGCCGCGCTTTCGACGATCGGTTACCCGCCCTGCCCCGGGCGGGTGATGGTCGACAACCCGCACTGGCGCATGACCGCGCGTGAATGGCAGGCGCGTGTCACGCACTGGCGCGGCCACTACGGCGGGGAGGCGGCGCTGGATCTTTCGATCGCACTCGACGCGCGGCCGATCGCCGGCAATGCCGCCTTGTTCGCGCCGGTCAAGACCGCGCTGATGACGCTCGGACAGGACGAGATCCTGATGCACCACCTGGCGGCCGGCGCACTGGGATTCGGCGCGCCGTTGACGTTCTTCGGACGGATGCGCAGCGATGCCCAGGGCATCGACCTCAAGAAGGGCGGCATCTTTCCGGTCGTGCACGGCTTGCGTTGCCTGGCACTGCGCCACGGCATCGGCGCGACCGGTAGCATCGATCGTTGCGAAGCGCTTGCGTTGCAGGGCGCGTTGCCCGGTGGCCTCGAGCGCGACCTGCCGCAGGCGCTGAACGTGTTCCAGCGGATGCGCCTGGACGCGCAGCTCGCGGCGCTGGACGACGGTCGCGTCGCCGACAACCACGTCGACACCGCGGGACTGCGTCGCCTCGACCGCGAACTGCTGCGCGATGCCCTGCATGTGGTCAAGGCATTCCGCGAACACGTGCGGCGCGTCTTCCACGTGCCGGGCTGAGCGCGCATGACGCCGTTGCAGCGGTGGTGGTTGCGACGCCGGCATGGCGAGGGCGCCTGGCGCGGCCTGCTGCAGCGTCCGCCCGCCAATGAGTGTGTCAGTCTCGATCTGGAGACGACCGGACTCGATCCACGCCGCGACCACATCCTGAGCCTGGCCGCAGTGCCGGTGCGCGGCGGCCGCGTGGTGCTGTCGGAACGCTTCGAGCGGCGCGTGCGCCCCGACCGCGACTTCGACATCGGCTCCATCCGCCACCACCGGATCACGCCGGAGGAAGCCGCCGACGGCGCGTCGGTCACGCCGGTCGTGGCGGCGTTCCTGCAGTGGCTCGGCAGTCGCGCGCTGCTCGGCTACAACCTGCGCTTCGATCTCGCCATGCTGGCGCCGCACGTCCAAGGCCTGACCGGATTTCCACTGCCCAACCCGCGCGTGGACCTGGCCGATGTCTACGCCACGCGCGCACGCCGCGCGCGTCCGGATGTGCCCCCCGATCTCGATTTCGCCCACATCGCCGAAGCGCTGGGTGTGCCGGTGCTCGGTCGCC
Organism: Luteimonas sp. KH_071; assembly: GCF_057838005.1. Taxonomy (NCBI): domain Bacteria; kingdom Pseudomonadati; phylum Pseudomonadota; class Gammaproteobacteria; order Lysobacterales; family Lysobacteraceae; genus Luteimonas; species Luteimonas sp. KH_071. The sequence goes on from NZ_CM174458.1 coordinate 961,427, forward strand.
ACAGTGCGCTCGGTGATGCCACCACGGTGGCCCTGTGCTGGCTCGCATTGCGCGGCGAACGCGGCTGATCCGACGGGCGTCGATGCGCATCGGCGCCGTTGCCGGGTTGGCGCATTGCCATGCGGCGCTGGCATGATAGGACCGAAGGATTGGGGAGCGGCCGCGCAGGCGGCGCGCAACAGGGAGTTGGACGGGCATGGCGGAATTCGTGAGCACGGCGCTGGGCTATCCCACGCTCGTCTACAGCATCGTGCTGGCGTTCTGCACGATCTACTGGCTGCTTGCGGCCACCGGCCTCGTGGATCTGGATCTCGACGGTCTCGATGCCGTCGAGTTGGGCGACACCTCCGGCCTGGCCGGCATGCTCGGCCGCTTGGGGCTGGATCGTCTGCCGCTAATGCTGGTCGTGACCCTGGTCGCGTTCATTGCCTGGTTCCTCACCTATTTCGCCCACTTGTTCGTACTCGGCCACTTCGCCGGCTGGCTGCGCTGGCTGGTCGGCAGCGGCGTCGCGCTTATGGCGTTCGTCGCGTCGGTGTTCATCGCCTCGGCCGTGCTGCGTCCGCTGCGCCGCTGGCTGCTGTCGCGGCGCACGCCGGCGCAGCGGTCGCTGCTCGGGCAGGTCGCCGTGGTGCGCACGGCGCAGGTGTCCGAGCGCGCCGGTACGGCCGATGTCGACGATGGCGGCGCCGGTCTGATCCTGCAGGTGCGCGCCGAGCCCGGCACCGAATTGCGTCGCGGTGACCGAGTCGTGCTGGTCGCGTTCGATGCCAGCACCCACGCCTGGCGCGTGCTGCCCGAAACCAACTACCGAACCCTTTGATCCCACGGCCCGCGTCCGCGGGTCTCATGTGCAAGGAGCTGCAATGAGCGTTGCCACGATCGCCCCCTTCCTGATCGGCCTGGGTGTGCTGCTGGTCGCCCTGCTGGGCATCGCCGGCCTGTTCAAGGCCTTCTACAAGAAGGTCGACCAGGGCACCGCGCTGATCGTCAATGACATGAGCGCGCAGCCCAAGGTGCATTTCACCGGCGCGCTGATCGTGCCGGTGCTCTACCGCGCCGAGCTGATGAAGATCAGCCTGATCACGCTGCAGATCGACCGCCGCGGCAAGGAAGGCCTGATCTGCCGCGACAACATGCGCGCCGACATCGCGGTCGCGTTCTACCTGCGCGTCAACGAAACCCAGGCCGACGTGCTGCGGGTGGCGAAGTCGCTCGGTGCCGATCGCGCCTCCGACAAGCACGCGGTCGACGAACTGTTCAACGCGAAGTTCTCCGAGGCCCTGAAGACGGTCGGCAAGAAGTTCGAGTTCACCGACCTGTTCGAGAAGCGCCAGGAATTCCGCGAGGAGATCATCGCGGTCATCGGCAACGACCTCAACGGCTACGTGCTCGAGGACGTCGCGATCGACTATCTCGAGCAGACGCCCAAGCACGTGCTCGATCCGCACAACATCCTCGACGCCGAGGGCATCCGCAAGATCACCGAGCTCACCGCGACCCAGAACGTGGTCACCAACGAGCTCGAGCAGAACGAGCGACTGGCGATCACCAAGAAGAACGTCGAGACCCGCGAGGCGACGCTCGCGCTCGAGCGCCAGCAGGCCGAGGCCGAGGCGCGGCAGAAGCGCGAGATCGAGACCATCCAGGCACGCGAGACCGCGGAAACGCAGAAGGTGCAGGAAGAGCAGCGCCAGATGTCGGAGAACGCGCGCATCGAGGCGCAGCAGCTGATCGACATCCGCGAGGAGAACCGCCTGCGCGAGGTCGAGGTGGCCACCCAGAACCGCCAGCGCGCCGTCGCCATCGAGGCCGAGCGCGTCGAGCGCGCGCGCAAGCTCGAGCAGGTCACGACGGATCGCGAAGTGCAGCTGCAGGGCGTGGAACGCGACAAGGTGGTCGAACAGGGCCGCATGGACGTGGCCAACATCACCCGCGAGCGCATCTCGATCGATCGCACCGTCGCGGCCGAGGAAGAACGCATCAAGGAACTGCGCGAGGTCTCCGAGGCCGATCGCCTGAAGCAGATCACCATCCTCGATGCCGAGGCCAAGGCCCAGGAATCGATGGTGCGCCAGGTCAAGGAAGCCGAGGCACGCGAGACCGCGGCCCGGCACCGCGCCGTCGAGATCACCACGCTGGCGCAGGCCGAATTCGATGCGTCGGGCAAGCAGGCCGAGGCCAAGAAGCTGCTGGCCGAGGGTGTGCGGGCCGAGCGCGCCGCGCCGGGCCTGGCCGAGGCGCAGGTCAAGGAAGCCGGTGCGTCGGCGATCGAGAAGGTCGGCATCGCCGAGGCACGTGTCGTCGACGCGATGGCCGATGCCAACCTCAAGCAGGGTTCCGCCGAGGCGAAAGTGCTGGCCGAGCAGCTGGCCGCGCGCGCGCAGGGCGAGGAGCAGATGGGCCGTGCCAAGGCGACGGCGACCGAGTCGCTGGGCCTGGCCGAAGCCAGCGTGATCGAGAAGAAGCTCTTCGCCGAGGCGGAAGGCCTGACGAAGAAGTTCGGCGCGATCGACGCGCTCAGCGACACCGCGCGCGGCCACGAGGAATTCCGCATGACCCTCGACACCAGCCTCAAGCAGGCGCTGGCGGCGTTCGAGGCCGGCAAGGAAGTGTCGAAGGAGAATGCCGAGGTCATCGCGACCGCGCTGCGCAATGCCAACATCGATCTGATCGGCGGCGACGGCGGCATGTTCGAGAATGTGGTCAAGGCGGTCTCGCTGGGCCGCTCGATCGAGGGCATCACCGAGAAGAGCCCGATCCTGCAGGACCTGCTGCAACGCTATCTCGGTGTCTCGAGCTCGGCCCTGCCGGCAGCGGCCGGCAGCACGCCGGCGCGACCCGTCGTCGAGGGCGATCCCGCCTGAACCCGCACGCGGCCCAGGTCGCCATCTCGAACGCAGGGCGTTGCCGTGACGGCACGCCCGCGCCAGCCCGGATCGTGAGCCGATGACCGAACAGACCCAGGACGCCGCAACGGCGTCCACCGAAGATGCCCACATCGACCAGGCCGTCGCCCGCGGCGGTGCCTACGAGGTGCTGCGCCGGCGCCTGGTGGAGCAGGGCGCGCGCCTGCTCGCGCTCGCCGAATCGCTCAACACGCGACGCCTCGCCGAGTTCGGCGACAGCCGCATGGAGGTGGTCGGGCGCTTTCGCATCCGCACCGAGAACAACTGCGTCGGCCGCGACGTGGTGCAGGTGCCCGGCGACCAGGTGCTGTTCGGCTACAACGTCTTCATCGGGCTCAAGAGCAAGACCCGGATCGAGGACGTGTTCGGCCTCTATCGCCTGGTCGAGGCCGACGGCGGTTACGACGTGGTGCCGGTGGACCCGGCCGGCACGTTCCTGGCGGAGTCTGCATTCGTCCACGATTTCACCGAGCTCTACGCCTATTACAAGCATGCCCGCCTGCTGCAGCTGATCGTCCGCGACGGCCGCCTGCTGGCGACGTTCCAGATCGGCGAGCGCAGCACCGACGTGCGCGTGTTCCGCTGGTCGATCGCCAACACCGGTGAGTTGAGCTATCTCGACTCCCGCGGCGAGCGCGACATCGCGCTGCCGCCGCCGTTCGATTTCGAATGGACGCGCGCCACCCGCGAACTCGCGGTCGATGGCCGCCATCCGCATCTCAATATCCTCGACACGCTGTTCGTCGACACCACCGGCGGCGATCTCACCGTCAAGGTCGAGAACAACACCGAAACCGGCGCCGGCATCTTTGACGAGCCGGTCGAGGACCGCACCCAGTCGATCGACGACGCCACCTTCGATTTCGCGCGCGTCGGCACGCTGATCCTGCTGAAAGTCCTGCCCTATCGCGAACAGCAATGGCGCGGGCTGATCTACAACACGATCACCGGCAAGATCGTCCGCAACGACGCCATCGTGCAGGCCTGTGTCCAGCTGCCCGAAGACCACGGCATCATCTTCCCAGGCGGCTACTACCTGCAGAATGGCGACCATCGCGCGTTCGACGCGCAGATGGACGGCATGCAGTTCAAGCGCGCCATCCGCTCGCCCAACGGCGAGGACGTGATGTACGTATTCTACGATCGCGCCGCGGGGCGGTCGGCGCTGTTCGTCTACAACACCATCCAGCGTGCGCTGCAGAACCCGGTGTTCGGCCACGGCTACGCGCTGCTGCACGACGGCCGCATGGTGCTGTTCCATGCCGAGGGCGACGCGCCGACCCGCGTGCATCCGATGCAGGTCTGGCAGACGCCGTTCACCAGCGACGAATTCGCAGCCCATGCCCCGGTGGGCAGCGGGTTCATGGGGCGCATCGGCAATCCGGAACTGGTACGCGGCATCTCGAACCTGCTCGACCTGGCGCGCACGATCGACGGCCGTGACGTGTCGCTGCAGCGCTACCAGCTGCTGGTGCACGACACCCGTCGCATGTTCGACGCCCACCACTGGCTGGACGACGCCGACAGCGAGGGCGCGGGTGCGCTGCTGCACGAGATCGCCGCCACCGGCGAATCGGTACTCGACGAGTACGAGAAGGTCGAAGGCATCCGCCGCCAGTCCGATGCGGCGATGCGCGAGGCCGAAGCCGCGCATCGCGCGCTGCTGGGGCGGCTGCAACCCGAGGGCTGGAACCGGATCGAGGATTTCGTCGAAGCGCTCAACGAGATCTCCAGCCAGCGCGGACACCTGCTGACCATCCGCGAGCTGCGCTATGTCGATACCGACGCCATCGACGCCATGGGCGAGGCCCTGCAGGCCGCGCAGGACACCGTCGGTGCGGCGACCGGCACCTTCCTCGCCGGTGAGCGCGCGCTGCAGCCGGTGTCGGAACGGTTGCAGGTGCTCGACACCGACGCCCAGGCCGCGACGACCGCGAAAGCGCTCGCCGCGTCGATCGCCGAGATGCAGGCGCTGTCCGGCGATCTGGACATGCTGTCGGAACTGATGGCGACGCTGAAGGTCGACGATGCGACCGAGCGGACGCGCGTGGTCGATGCCATCTCCGGTCTGTACGCCCGGCTCAACCAGACCCGCGCGCGCGCCGACCAGCGCCGCCGCACGCTCGGCTCCGCCGAAGCGGTGGCGCAGTTCGGGGCCCAGTTCGCCTTGTTCAGCCAGGCGATCGCCGGCGCGCTGGCGCTGGCGACCGACCCCGAGCGCGCCGACGAGCAGCTGTCGCGGTTGATGGTCCAGCTCGAGGAAATCGAAGGCCAGTTCGGCGAACACGAGCAGTTCCTCGGCGATATCCTCGCCAAGCGCGAGGAATTGCTCGAAACCTTCGAATCGCACAAGCAGTCGCTGCTCGACGCGCGCCAGCGCAAGGCCCAGGCGGTGTTCGACGCCGCCGCGCGCATCCTCGACGGCCTGCCGCGGCGCACCGAGCGGTTCGAGACCCCCGACGAGCTCAATGCCTTCTTCGCGGGCGACGCACTGATTCTCAAGCTGCGCGAACTCGCCACCCGCCTGCGCGACTACCGCGACACGGTGAAGGCCGACGATGTCGAAGCGCGCCTGAAGGCCGTGCGCGACCAGGCGGTGCGCAGCCTGCGCGACCGCAGCGATCTGTTCGAAGGCGGCGGCCAGGTGATCCGGCTCGGCCCGCGGCACCGCTTCAGCGTCAATACCCAGCCGCTGGACCTGACGATCCTGCCGCGCGGCGAGGGCCTGTCGATCCATCTGACCGGCACCGACTTTTACGCGCCGATCGACGATCCCGAACTCGAAGCGCTGCGCCCCTACTGGCAGGTGACGCTGGATTCCGAATCACCGGATATCGCCCGCGCCGAATACCTCGCCGGGCTCGTGCTGCAGGCTGCGGTCGAGGGGCGCGAAGGTCTCGATCTCGACACGCTGCAGCGCGCACTCTCCGAACCCGACGCGCTGGAGCGCAGCGTCCGCGCGTTCGCCGCGCCGCGCTACCGCGAAGGCTACGAGAAGGGCATCCACGACCATGACGCGGCGCTGATCCTGCGCGCGCTGCTGCCGCTGCATGCCAAGGCCGGTCCGCTTGCGAAGCCGCCTGCCGCGCGGGCGCTCGCGATGGCGTTCTGGGCCTTCGGCCGCGACGGCACCGCCGCCGGGCAGTGGCCCGAGCGCAGCGCCGGGGCGCGCGCGATCCGCCAGCTGTTCGCGTCCGATGCCGGCGTGGATGCGCTGCGCTCGGAGATTGCCGATGCGGTGTCGGCCTTCGTCGAAGCGCAGACCCTGCCGTTCGATGCCGCGCTCGCGCCGGTCGCAGCCGATTACCTGTTCGAGGAAATGCGCGAGGGTGCGCCGACGTTCGGCATCAGCCACTACGCACGCGATCTGCGTGAAGCGCTGCGCAAGGCGCTGGACGGCGCGGGCCTGACCGCGGATGTCGAGCGCGCACTGGGCGATGCGGACGCCCCGCTGGCGCGGCGCTGGTCGCTGGCCGCGCAGTGGCTCGGCGCGCTCGGCGGCAGCGAGACGCATGCCGCGCTGGCCGATTACGTGCCCGAGGCCATCGTGCTGCTGCTCGCCGCCGACGCGTTGCCGCACGCAGTGCGCGAGGTCACGCTGATCACCGATGTCGACGGCCTGCTCGGCGAGCACCCGCGCGTGCACGAGGGGCGCCTGCGCCTGTCGCTCGACGGCTTCCTGCAGCGCTTCGACGAACATCGCCTGCATTTCGTGCCGGCCTTCCACCGCTACCAGGCGGTGCGCCAGCGCATCGCCGCGCGCGAACGCGAGGCGCTGCGGCTGTCGGAGTTCAAGGCCCAGCCCTTGACCTCGTTCGTGCGCAACAAGCTGATCAACGAGGTCTATCTGCCGTTGATCGGCGACAACCTCGCCAAGCAGATGGGCACCGTCGGCGAGAGCAAGCGCAGCGACCTGATGGGGCTGCTGATGCTGATCAGCCCGCCGGGCTACGGCAAGACGACGCTGATGGAATACGTCGCCAGTCGCCTGGGCCTGGTCTTCATGAAGATCAACGGCCCGGCGCTCGGCCACGAAGTGCGCTCGATCGATCCGGCGCAGGCACCCGACGCGACCTCGCGCCAGGAACTGGAGAAGCTCAATCTCGCGCTGGAGATGGGCAGCAACACGATGCTGTATGTCGACGACATCCAGCACACGCACCCCGAATTCCTGCAGAAGTTCATCTCGCTGTGCGACGGCACGCGCCGCATCGAGGGCGTGTGGAAAGGCCGCGCCCGGACCTACGACATGCGCGGCAAGAAGTTCTGCGTGGTCATGGCCGGCAACCCGTACACCGAATCCGGCGAGGTGTTCAAGATTCCGGACATGCTCGCCAACCGCGCCGACATCTACAACCTCGGCGACGTGCTCGGCGGCATGGAGGACTCTTTCAAGCTCAGCTACATCGAGAACAGCCTGACCTCCAACCCGGTGCTCGCACCGCTGGCGACGCGCGACATGGCGGATCTCTATCTGCTGGCCGAACGCGCCGCCGGCAAGGAGGTCTCGACCAACGATCTCTCGCACGCCTACAGCGGCGCCGAGGTCAACGAACTCACCGCGACGCTGCAGCGACTGCTGCAGGTCAGCGAGATCGTCTACCGCGTCAACCAGCAGTACATCGCCAGCGCCGCGCAGGCCGATCGTTACCGCACCGAGCCGGCGTTCCGCCTGCAGGGCAGCTACCGCAACATGAACAAGCTGGCCGAGAAGATCTCGCCGGTGATGAATGCCGCCGAGCTCGAACAGCTGCTCGACGATCACTACATGGGCGAGTCGCAACTGCTGACCACCGGCGCCGAAGAGAACCTGCTCAAGCTGGCCGAGCTGCGCGGCACACTCGACGAGACGGCGGCGGCGCGCTGGACGCAGATCAAACGCGACTTCATGCGCGACAAGGCGATGGGCGGCGAAGACGCCGATACCGGCGCGCGCGTGGTCGCGCAGCTGGCCGACATCGCCGCCGGCCTGCAGGTCATGGGGCAGGGCAGCGACACGCCGGCGAGCGCTGCGCCCTGGGACCAGCTGCTGGCCGCGCTGCACGACCTGCGCACGCCCGCTGCACCGTCGCCTGTCGAGGCGGCGCCCGTGGTCGGGCTCGACGACACGGCGAAGGCAGTCGCAGGCGAACTGCAGACGGTGTTGCGCGAAACCGCAGGACCGCTGCTGGCGCAGCTGGGCCAGTCGGTCGCAGGGCAGGCCGCGCTCAATGCCGCACTCGCGGAACTGGCGCAGTGGCTGCGCACGCGCGGCACGACGCTCGACAGCAGCACGCCCGCACGCCGCCGCGAACGCACGCCGGCCGAACGTCGCCTTGATGCTGCGCTCGATCGTCTCGGTGCGGCGGAATCCGATCCGGGCGCGCAGGACTGATGTCGCCCGGCGACGACGCCATCGACACCGTGCCCGCCGATGCCGCAGGCATCGCGGCCTATGGCGATGCGATCATTGCCGAACTGTCTGCCGTCGATGTCGCGGACACACTGGACGCCGCGCCGGCTGCCGCGCTCGTGGCGCGGCTGCGCGATCTGCACAGCGCGATGCGCGCGGTCCTGCCGGTGCATGCGCGGCCGCGCGCCGGCCTGTTCGCGCGCCTGACCGGTCGCGATGTCGTCGACCAGCACGAGGCCCAGGCGCTCGGCGCGCGCATGGGCGTGCTGCTGATCGAGGCCGACCGCGCCGCTGCCGCGCTGCGCGCCGACATCGCCGCCCATCGTGCGCGTCTCGCGGCATCGACGCCTGCGCTTCACCGTCTCGACCAGGCCGCTGCCGCGCTGCGCGAGACGGTCGCCGACGACGATGCCCACCACGATCTGCGGCTGCGCCGCGCCCAGCACCTCGACACGGTGCGCGCCACGCACGCGCTGTCGGCGCGGCAACTGCAGCTGATCGCCGAGCAGCACGAGACCGTGCTCGCGCATTACCGCAACGTCCGCGACGTATTGCTGCCGCTGTGGCGGCAGCGCGCCGCCGGCGAGCAGGCCGCGCAGGGTGCCGCGCACGCCGTGACCGCCGCCGACATCGAGGCCGATGTCGCCCATGAACTCGACGCCATGACCGCTACACTCGCCCGAGGCGCGTTTGACCGCGCCGACAGGCCCAAGGAGACCGACACATGACCCAGGACACCGCCTATCCCACGCACCTGCCGTCGGCGACGCCGGTGACCGACGATGCCGCGTTGCAGTCGCTGGGCCTGGTGCCCGCCGACCGCGCCGACATCGAGGTCGTCGGCCGCAGTCTGGAGGACATCACGCCCGGCAACCTGCACGTGTTCGGCCGCGACGCCGCGAGCAAGACCGCCGCGTTCTCCAGCCAACTGCTCGACCAGGTGCGCAACAGCGATCTCGACGCGACCGGCGAGAAGCTGGGCGAAGTCGTGCGGATCGCGCGTTCGCTCGATCTGGGCAGCTTCGCCGGCCGCTCCAAGGTGCCGCTGCTCGGGCGTCTGATCGACAAGATGCGCGCCGGCCGCGACGAGCTGGTGCAGACCTTCAGCAACACCAACCAGCAGATCGAACGGCTGATGGGCGATGTCGGCCGTCAGCAGGATCTGCTGACCCGGCGGATCACCGATTTCGACCGCATGCACGATGTGGTGCTCGAGGAGCGTCGCGCGCTGGGTGTGCACGTGATCGCGGGGCGCGAGCGGCTGGCCCGCCTCGCCGCGGAACAGGCGACGCTCGCCGGCGCGGAAGACCCGCAGTCGCGCACGCGCCGCGCCGAGATCGAAAACGCCGTCCGTCTGCTCGACAAGCGTGTCGGCGATCTGCTGGTGATGCAGCACGCCGCCGACCAGTCGCTGCCGATGATCCGGCTGATCCAGGCCAATGCGATCCAGCTGGTGGAGAAGTTCAACACCGTCCGCAACATCACGATTCCGTCGTGGAAGCGCCAGTTCGCGATCCAGCTGTCGCTGGGCGAGCAGAAGAATGCGGTGGAACTGTCGAACGCGATCGACGACGCGACCAACGAACTGATGCGCAGCAATGCCGACCTGCTGCGTCAGACCTCGGTCGAGACCGCGAAGGCCAACCAGCGCGCCGTCATCGACATCGGCACGCTGCGCCATGTGCACGAACAGCTGATCCAGACCGTCGAAGAAGTCCGCAGCATCCATCGCGACGGCATGCAGCAGCGCCGCGAGGCCGAAGGCGAACTCGCGCGCCTACGCGACGATGTGCAGAAGCGGCTGGCGGCGCCGACGGACGGCGTCTGAATCGGTCGCCGGACTGACGAAGCAGAGGTCTGGCCCGTACCCGGGACAGATCTGCCCACCCGGATTTGACCCGTGCGTGGGCGTCATTCGCGGCATCCGGGGCGGTCGGCCGGGCTGGATATCCGGAACGGATGCCGGTTCCGCGTCGATCTGGCCCGCGGCGGTCTGCAACGCCCGCGGTCCCCTGCGTCCACGCCACATCCCGTGTAGGAGCGCGCTTGCGCGCGAAGCGCATTCCCGTGAAAGCCCGTTCGCGCGCAAGCGCGCTCCTACGGAGCCGGTGCGCGTCAGCGCGCGCTGTACGCGTGCACTTCGTCGACCAGCACGCCGACGTGGTCGGGATTCATGTCCGGCGACATGCCGTGGCCGAGGTTGAAGATGTGGCCGTCGCGCGAGCCGCCGTTGCCGTCGCGGTAGCTGTCGAGCGCGTGGCGGACCTGGGCGCGGATCGCATCGGGCGCGCCGTACAGCGTGGTCGGGTCGAGGTTGCCCTGCAGCGCGACCCGGCCTTGCGTGCGACGCGCGGCGTCGCCCAGTTCGATCAGCCAGTCGACGCCGACGCCTTCAGCGCCTGAGCGCGAGAGCTCGTCGAGATACGCGGCATTGCCCTTGCCGAACAGGATCAGGGGCGTGCGGTCGGCGCCGTCGCCGCGCGGCAGTTCCTGCGCGATTCGGGTGAGGTAGGGCAGCGAGAACTCGCGGTACATCGCCGGGCTCAATACGCCGCCCCAGGTGTCGAACACCTGCAGCGCCTGCGCGCCGGCGGCGCGCTGCGCGGCGAGATAGGCGATCACCGCATCTGTATTGACCGAAAGCAGCGCGTGCAGCGCCTTCGGGTCGTTGAGCGCCATCGCCTTGATGCGGGCGAAATCCTTGCTGCCGCCGCCTTCGACCATGTAGCAGGCCAGTGTCCACGGGCTGCCGGAAAAACCGATCAGTGGCACGCGGCCATCGAGTTCGCGGCGGATCACCCGCACCGCGTCCATGACGTAACGCAATTCCGTTTCCATGTCCGGCACGCCGAGCCTGGCGATGCTCGCGGCATCACGCACCGGGTGGCGGAACTTCGGGCCTTCGCCTTCGACGAAATACAGGTCCAGCCCCATCGCATCGGGAATGGTCAGGATGTCGGAGAACAGGATCGCGGCGTCGAGGTCGAAACGCGCCAGCGGCTGCAGCGTGACCTCACAGGCGAGGTCGGGATTCTTCGCCATCGCCAGAAAGCTGCCGGCCGCCTTGCGCGATGCGCGGTACTCCGGCAGATAGCGGCCGGCCTGGCGCATCAGCCAGACTGGCGTGCGGTCGACGGGTTCGCGGCGCAGGGCGCGGAGGAAGCGGTCGTTCTTGAGGACGGCGGACATCGGGACTGGAATTCCTGGTGGAGGCGGTGGTCGCGCGGTCAGGCCGGCGCGTCGCTGCCGCGGGCGAACATCAACTGGAAGCCGCGCTTGAGCTGGGCATCGCGTGCGGCCTCGAGGGCCTTGAGCGCGCTGGGCTGGTCGAGAAACTGGTCGCGCCGCAAGGTGCTGCGGCCGCCGACCTGGCCGGTTTCGCGCAGCAGCGTCCAGCCGCCCAGCAGATCGGGCTGCAGGGTCAGTTGCACGAAGCGCGGGGATTCGTGGCCGTCGGGACGTTGTTGCAGGAACAGGCGCATGGCGGACGATTGTACGGCCGGCCCCGTCGTGACGCCGCACGTATCATGGCGCTCCCGCTGCCGGCGACGGGTTCGACGATGCGCATGCTCGATTTCAGCTCCCTGGGCGCCACGGCCTCGACCCTGCTCGGGCTGGTGCTGTTCACGCTGATCGCGGTCGGCATCCGCCTGGTGTTCATGCAGCGGATGCAACGCCGGCGCGAGCGCGAGAACCGGCAGATCAACGAGCGGCTGAAGACGCTGATCGCCGCGTACAAGACCCTGGGCGGGTCGTTCACCGGCGAACTCGACGTCGATCCGCGGCATCTGCGCGACCTGCGCCAGAGCGCACGCGAGGCGGAAACCGGTGCGGACCTGCAGACCGGCACGCCCGAGACCGCCTTCGATTCGGATGCCGCGGTACGACGGCGCCGGGTCCGGGACGCGGTCGAAGCGGCGTTGTCGGACGTGATCCTGCTCGGCACCGAGGACCAGGTGCGGCTGGCGGCGCAGGCGGCCGGCGACATGGTCGCGCGGCGACCGGTGCGGGTCTCGGCGCTGGTCGTGTCGCTGCGCGCCTTCATCCGCCAGGCGCTGGACCTCGACCCCGTGCCCACGGATCTCGCCGTACCCGATCAGGGGCCGGTGCGCGGCGACGCAGGCGCGAAGAAGGGCGCTGCGCAGGGCGGACGCGGTGGCGGCGGTGGGGGCGGCGGCATGGCCGGCGGTGGCACTGGTCCGGGCATGGGCCAGCCGGGGCGCGGCACGAGCGAGACGCCCTGAGATTCAGCCGCGCAGCACGTCCAGCACCGCGGCCTCGGGCACACCGGCCAGCACCCGCGCGCGGCCGACGCCGTCCCAGATGATGAAACGCAGGCCGTCGGCCTGGGCCTTCTTGTCCAGGCGCATGTGCGCCAGCAGGCGGTCGGGATCGAGTCCGCCGGGCAGCGCGACCGGCAGGCCGAGGCGCTGCAGCAGATCGCGCAGACGCGCGGTGTCGGTCGCCGGCGCCAGTCCGAGCACTTCCGACAACTGCGCGGCCAGCACCATCCCCACCGCGACCGCCTCGCCGTGGTTGAGGCCGCCGTAGCCCTGCTCGGTCTCGATCGCATGGCCGAAGGTGTGGCCGAGGTTGAGCAGGGCGCGCTCGCCATGTTCAAACGGATCGCGCGCGACGATCGCGGCCTTGTGTGCGCAGCTGCGGGCGATGGCTTCACTCAGCGCGGCGTCGTCCATCGTCAGCAGCGCATCGGCGTGCTCATCGAGCCAGTCGAGAAAGCCCGCATCGCCCAGCGCGCCGTACTTCACCACTTCGGCCAGGCCCGCGCGCAGCTCGCGGGCCGGCAGCGTGCGAAGGACCGCGGTATCGGCGATCACCGCACGCGGTGGATGGAAGGCGCCGACGAGATTCTTGCCCTGCGGCAGGTCCACCGCGGTCTTGCCGCCGACCGAGGAATCCACCATCGCCAGCAGCGTGGTCGGCAGCTGCACGCAATCGATGCCGCGCATCCAGCACGCCGCGGCGAAGCCGGCGAGATCGCCGATCACACCGCCGCCGAGTGCGAACAGGGTCGCATCGCGACGCATGCGGGCATCGGCGAGCGCCGTCGTGACCTCGGCGAAATGCGCGAGCGTCTTGGCGGCCTCGCCCGGCGGCAGCACATGGCGGTGGATGCGCAGGTCCGGGCGCGCGGCCTGCAGCGCGGCGGCAACACGGTCGGCGTACAGCGGCGCGACGTGCGCGTCGCTGACCAGCATCGCGTCGCGTCCGCGCACGCTGCGCGCCAGCAGCGCGCCGTCGTCGAGCAGGGACGGGCCGATATGGATGGTGTAGGGCGTGTCGCCGGCGACGGCGACCTCTCGGGCACTGGTGGTCATGCGATCCGGATACAGGTGGGGGAGTCGGCCGGCGCGCGATCTGCGGCGCGGCTCATGAAGCGTGCGTCGACGCCACGTCGGCGGCGGCATCGGAAATGGACGTCTCGACACTGCCGGCCGGCGGCCGCCAGTGCACCTCGACCAGATGGCCGAGCTGGGCGGCCGCTTCGTTGCAGGCATGCGGCCCGGTGTCGAAACGCAGATGCGCGGCGTCGGCGTACAGCGGCGCCCGTTCGATGGCGAGGCGTTGCAGGACCTCCGTGCGGTCGTCTCCGGCGAGCAGCGGCCGCGTACGGTCACGCGCCAGTCGCGCGAGCTGGGCGTCGACATCGGCATGCATGTGCACGACGAAACCGCGTGACCGCAGCAAGGCGCGGTTGTCGGGATCGAGCACCGCGCCGCCGCCGGTGGCGATCACCTGACCACTGCCGGCGAGAATCTCGACCAGCGTCGCCCGCTCGCGCGCGCGGAATCCGGCCTCGCCCTCGCATTCGAAGATCGTTGCGATCCGCGCGCCCGTGCGCACCTCGATCTCGTGGTCGACATCGACGAAGACCACGCCGAACCGCGCCGCGAGGCGACGGCCGATCGAGGACTTGCCGGCGCCCATCGGACCGACGAGCACGAGGTTGGGGGCGGGGTGCATGGCTGCATGCTAGCAGCGGAGGCGGGGTGCGCCGAACGTTGCAGGCGCAAGCTTTGGCGCGCGGTTCCCGATTCGCGCGGCTCTGCGTCTGGCTTCCACGGAACAGGACGTCATCTGGCAGGTTGCAGACCCGAAGGGCGGCGGGCATGGATGCCCGCCGTTTTTCGACCGAGGCAGGATGCCGAGTCGAAAAATCCCGGAACAAATGACACGCCGGATTTGCTTCGTCGGGGCTGGCCCTTTTCTTTGGTTCCGTTTCTTTTGGGCCAGCAAAAGAAATGAACCCGCTCGCCGCAAGGCGAGTGGAAGCGCTTGATGTTGCTCTGTGTGCTCTTGGGTAGAGAGTAAGAACAGCAACGTCAAACGCTTTCGTCCGCTGACGCGGCCGAGTTCATTTCTTTTGGTGGACGCCAAAAGAAACGGAACCAAAGAAAAACGTCTCCCCGATACGTCCGAAGCCCGCGGCTTGCAGTGCGCAGGAATTTTCCGACTCGGCATCCTGCCTCGGTCGGAAAACGCCGCCCATCCATGGGCGGCGCCCTCCGGGTTGGGTCGAGCACGTTCGCTTTTCGATCTGGCAACGGCAACGGCCACTACAACAGCAACGGTCCCAGTAGGCGTAGTGACAAATCCAGCGCAGCGGAGACTGTGCCCGTGGAAGAACGGGAGCCAGCCGCAAGCTCACCCCGCCGAAACAATTCCCCGCTCGGCGTCGAGCGCCACCACCACATCCGCCAGATCCGGCAATGTCCGCAACGCCTGCCGGCTCACCCGCTCGTAGTGCTGTACGAACCGGGCAACGCCGGCCGCATCCATGCCACCACGTCCCGGCTCGGCAGCCTGCAGCGTCTCTTCCTGCTGCAGGCGCCAGTCGAACACCACCTCGAAACCGGGCGGCTGCAGGAACAGCAGGCGGTCGAGGCCGGCCCAGAGCGCGGGGTAGTCGCGGGCGAGGGCGGCGTTGCACCAGCGACGCCATGTGCCGGCAGGGTCTTCGTCGCGTTCCAGGGTGTTGACCGGTTCCACGAGCGCGGTCGCGGGTTCGGCAGGAGTGCCGACGCACCAGCCTTCGAACAGGAGCAGGTCGAGGTTCTGGACCGTGGGCCAATCGGATTCCGGCACGCGGCGGTCGCCGAGTTTGTCGAAGCGCGGCAGGCGGACCGGCGTGCCCGCGCGCACGGCGTCGAATGCGGCGAGTCCCAATGCGACTTCGTGGGTGCCGGGCGGGCCGCGGGTGGCGAGGAGCGGATGCACGTCGCGTGCAAGTGCCTGGCGGTCGCCGCGATCCAGGTAGAGGTCATCGAGCGACAGCACGGCGGCACGCAGGCCGCGTGCGTTGGCGGCGCCTGCGACCTGCGCGGCGAGCGTGGACTTGCCGGTGCCCTGCAGCCCGCTGATGCCCAGCACCTGTGGCGCGCCGCGGGGCGAAATGTCGGCGAGCAGGGTATCGACGAGGGTGTCGGGCCAGGGCGAGGGCGGTGCGGCGTTCATCGGAAGAACGATAGCGCGGGCGACGCGTGCTGCGCCGCGGTTCGACATCGCGGCGGGCTGCGGCGATCATCGACATATGAGCACTGCCACCACGACCCTGCTGTCCGAAGCCCTCGACACCTTCGCCACCTTGTTCGACGAGGCGCTGGCCGCCGGCGAACCCGATCGCACCGCGATGACGGTCGCCACGGCCGCGCTCGACGGCCGGCCGTCGGCGCGCACGGTGCTGCTGAAGGCCTGGGACGACCGCGGCTTCGTGTTCTACACGCATCTCGATGGCCGCAAGGGTCGCGAGCTGCAGGAGAACCCGCACGCGGCGCTGCTGTTCCACTGGCCGCGCGTGCGAAAGGGTGTGCAGGTGCGCGTCGAAGGGCCGGTGGTGATCGTTGCCGACGACGAGGCGGATGCGTATTTCGCCTCGCGCCCGCGCGGCAGCCAGCTGGGCGCGTGGGCGTCGAAGCAGTCCGAGGAACTCGACACGCGCGAGACCTTCGAGCAGCGGTTGGCCGATCTCGAACGCGAATTCGAAGGCCGCGACGTGCCGCGTCCGCCGCGCTGGTCGGGACTGCGCGTGCGGCCGGATCGTATCGAGTTCTGGTACGGCGCCGAGTACAGGTTGCATGAGCGTTGGCTCTACGAATGCGACTGCGCCGGCGACTGTCGCAAGCGGATGCTGTATCCGTGACGAGCGGTCCGCGCCGGATCGTCTGCCTGACCGAGGAACCGACCGAAGTCCTGTACGCGCTCGGCGAGCAGGACCGTATCGTCGGCATCAGTGGCTTCACCGTGCGTCCGCCGCAGGCGCGCAAGGAGAAGCCCAAGGTCAGCGCGTTCACCAGCGCGAAGATCGACGAGATCCTCAAGCTTGAACCCGATTTCGTCGTCGGCTTCTCCGACATCCAGGCCGACATCGCCGCCGAGCTGGTGCGGCGCGGCGTGGAGGTGTGGATCAGCAATCACCGCAGCGTCGACGGCATCGTCGATTACGTGCGCCGGCTCGGCGCGCTGGTCGGCTGCGCGTCACGTGCCGACGCCTACGCCGATGCATTGCGCCGCGGGCTGGACGCGATCGAGGCGGAGAGCGCGCGGCTGCCGCAGCGTCCGCGCGTGTACTTCGAGGAATGGGACGTTCCGATCATCACCGGCATCCGCTGGGTCGCGGAACTGGTGCGCATTGCAGGTGGCGACGACGTGTTCCCGGAACTGTCGATCGAGCCGCTGGCGAAGGCGCGCATCCTCGCCGATGGCGATCCGGTGATCGCACGTGCGCCCGACATCATTCTCGGCTCCTGGTGCGGCAAGAAATTCCGCCCCGAGCGCGTAGCCGCGCGGCCGGGATGGGACGTAATTCCGGCGGTGCGCGACGGCGAACTGCATGAGATCAAGTCGCCGCTGATTCTGCAGCCCGGTCCCGCGGCGTTGACCGATGGCGTGAACGCAATCGCGCAGATCGTGCAGGCCTGGGCGCAGCGGCGCGGCTGAGCCTGCGAGCGCGTCGAGGGCGGTGTCGCCCCCGTCCGTCGCAGTGGACCCGGAACAGTGGGTTGCGATGCCGAGACTCTGCCTGCGCAGGCAGGCGCCTAGCATGGCGCCTCCCCACATCGCAGGTGCAGTTCCATGCAGCGCATCGCCCTGATCGGCATCACCGGACGCGCAGGCTCGCGTATCGCCAGCGAGCTGCTGGCACGCGGCCATCGCGTCATCGGCATCGCCCGCAATACCGCCGGCATCCCGGCCCGGGCCGGCCTGACCCTGCAGTCGGCCGATGCATCGCGTGCCGAAGCGATTGCCCCGTTGCTGCAAGGCCACGATGCCGTCGTCAGCGCGATGCGGTTCGACGGTGGCCCGACGGCGGATGTGCTGCTCGATGCCGTGCGCCAGGCCGGTGTGCGGCGCCTGCTGGTCGTCGGCGGCGCAGGCAGTCTGGAGGTCGCGCCGGGCGTGGCGCTGATCGACACGCCGGACTTCCCCGAAGCGTACAAGCCCGAAGCCGGCGCGGGCCGCATCTTCCTCGACACCCTGCGCGGCGCCAAAGACGTCGACTGGACCTTCGTTTCGCCCGGCGCCGTCTTCGAGCCCGGCACGCGCACCGGTGCGTTCCGCACCGGCGGCGATGCATTGCTGGTCGACGCGGACGGCAACAGCGCGGTGTCGATGGAGGATTACGCGATCGCCTTCGCCGACGAGATCGAACATCCCGCCCACGTGCGCGCGCGCTTCAGCGTGGCCTACTGATGGCGACGGGGGGACGCGGTACCGGCCGCTACTGGGCGCTGGTGTTCGCCGGCGGCCTGATCGAGACGGTCTGGGTCGTCGGGCTCAAGGCCGCGACCACGCCGCTGGGCTGGGCGCTGACGATCGGCGCGATCGTGGTGAACTTCGCACTGCTGATGCGCGCGATCCGCTTCCTGCCGGTCGGCTCGGTCTACGCCGTGTTCTGCGGCCTCGGCGCCGCGGCATCGGTGGTCGCCGAGACCGTGTGGTTCGGTGAGCCGGTGCAGCCGGCGAAGATCGCGTTGATCGCATTACTGATCGTCGGCGTCGCCGGACTGAAGCTGGTGACACCGCTCGCGCCGGCGCCCGACGTGGAGAAGTCGCCATGACCGGCTGGCTGTACGTGTTCGCGGCCGGCCTGGTGGAAGTGGCCGGCGTGATCGCGATGAACGCAATCAAGCAGCGGCCGAGCGCGCTGGCCTACGCGCGGCTGGTCGCATGTTTCGGCGTGAGCTTCGGCCTGCTGTCGCTGGGCCTCAAGAGCGGCATGTCGATCGCGATCGCCTACGCGGTCTGGGTCGGCATCGGCACGGTGGGCGCGGTGGTCGTGGGCATCCTGCGCTACGGCGAATCGGCGCGGCCGCTGCGTCTTTTCTTCGTCGCCCTGGTGCTGGCGGCGGTGGTCGGGCTCAAGCTGATCGGCTGAGCCCGCGTCAGCGCGGGATGTCGCGATTGAAGCGCAAGGTGGTACGCGCGCCGTCTTCGGCGGTGATCTGCAGATCCAGACGCAGCGTGTCCGGGCCGCTGACGCGCGCGACCGCCACATGTTCGACCAGGCCGTCGAGATCGACGGCATCGAAGGCCAACGTCTGGCGCACGCCGCGCAGATCGCGCGCCTCGCCGGTGATCTGCACCGGCACCGACACGTCGCCGCGCTGCACGCTGACCAGCACCAGGGCGCGGTCACGCGCGGGCTCGATGTCGTAACGCCGCGCGACTGCCGCGCCCATATGCGCGGCCGGTGCCACGCTCGCCATCACTTCCGCATCGCCGAGCATCGTCTGCGCGGGCATTGCGGCGTTCTGCGCGGCGGCCTGTGCGTCCGCTTCGTGGGACGGCGCCTGTCCGCAGGCGGTCGCGAGCAACGCGAGTCCGGCGAGGCAAACCGCGCGTGCGATGTCAGTCATTGGCGGCCGACAGTTCGCCGCCGCGACGTGCGGCGGTGGCGATCGCGTCCGCCACCAGCGCGCGCAGGCCGCCGGCTTCGAAGGTCTCGATCGCCGCCTGGGTGGTGCCGCCCGGCGAGGTGACACGCCGGCGCAGTTCGGCCGGGGCCTCGTCGGATTCGACCAGCATCCGCGCCGCGCCGAGCACAGTCTGCAGCACGAGCGTGCGCGCATCCTGGGCGGGCAGACCCTGCGCGATCGCGGCCTCTTCCATGGCTTCTGCCAGCAGGAAGATGTAGGCCGGGCCACTGCCCGACACTGCCGTCACAGCATCCATCCGCGCCTCGTCGTCGATCCACACCGTCTCGCCTGCACTCTCCAGCAGCGCCTGCGCGCGTGCGCGTCCGGCATCGTCGACGCGCGCATTCGCGAACAGGCCGGTCACGCCGGCGCCCAGCAGGGCAGGCGTGTTGGGCATCGTGCGCACCACCGGCACGCCGCCGCCCAGCCAGCGGTCGAGCTGGGTCGCGGTGATGCCGGCCGCGATCGACAGCACCAGCGGCTGCGTGGCCTGGGCAACACCGGCCAGCGATTCACAGACCCCACGCAGTACCTGCGGCTTGGTCGCCAACACCCAGGTCGCAGCGCCGTCGACGGCCTGCGCCGCGTCGGCGAACGTGCGCACGCCGAAGTCGCGGGCGAGCGCATCGCGGCTGTCGGCGTTGGGATCGACGACGCGCACCGATGCGGCATCGCCGCCGCGCGCGACCAGGCCGCCGATCAGGCTGCGCGCCATGTTGCCGCCACCGATGAAGACGATGGGTGCGGCAGGGGTGTCGTGGGTGTCAGTCATGGCGGCTTTCGAGTCGGGTCCGCGTCGATGGTAGCCGACCGTCTGCGTGGTCCCGGTCAGCGCGTCGGGCGTGCGCCGAACAGGGCCGAGCCGACGCGCACCATCGTCGCGCCTTCCTGGATCGCCAGTTCCAGGTCGTCGCTCATGCCCATCGACAGTGTGTCGATGGCCGGGTCCTGGCCGGCCACGGTGTCGAACAGCCGGCGCATCCGCGCGAACGCATCGCGCCGGCGTTCGGGCTCGGCATGCGGTGCCGGAATCGCCATCAGCCCACGCAGGCACAACGACGGTGCGGCCCGGATGGCCGCAACGAGTGCCGGCACCTCCGACGGCGCGCACCCGTGCTTGCTGGACTCGTCGTCGATGTTGACCTGCACCAGCACGTTCAGCGCGCCGCGCGCGACCGGGCGGTGCGCGGCCAGCGCGTCGACCAGCTTCATCCGGTCGACGGTCTGCACCCAGTCGAACAGTTCGGCCGCCTGCTTCGCCTTGTTCGACTGCAGATGGCCGATCAGATGCCATTCGAGCCCCAGTCCGGCCAGCGCCTCGATCTTGTCCGCAGCCTCTTGCACGTAGTTCTCGCCGAAAGCGCGCTGGCCGGCGGTGGTGAGCGCGGCGATGGCCTCGGCCGGATGCAGCTTGGAGACCGCCAGCAGACGCGCCGGCACTGGCCGTGCAGCGGCGCTGACGGCGTTGTGGATCCGCGACATCACGGCATCGAGCGCGGCACTGGCAGGGGACGAAGTCACGGGAAGCGAGGCATCCGGGGCGGTGTGGGTGGGCTGGTTTTGCGCGGGGAATACCGGTCTATACTGCCGCCGGGGACAGGGAGGCGCCAGCCGGGACGGCTTGTTGCGCCCCCTGCGCGGATCATCATCAAGGGGTGTTGCATGGATATCGCCGAACTGTTGGCGTTCTCGGTCAAGAACAAGGCGTCGGACCTGCATCTGTCCGCAGGACTGCCGCCGATGATCCGCGTCGACGGCGACGTGCGCCGCATCAACATCCCCGCGCTCGAGCACAAGCAGGTGCACGCGCTGATTTACGACATCATGTCGGACAAGCAGCGCCGCGACTTCGAAGAATTCCTCGAGGTCGACTTCTCGTTCGAGATTCCGGGTCTGGCCCGCTTCCGCGTCAACGCGTTCAACCAGAACCGCGGCGCCGGCGCGGTGTTCCGCACCATTCCGTCGGAAGTGCTGACGCTCGAGGACCTGAACTGCCCGCCGATCTTCCGCCAGCTGATCGACCAGCCGCAGGGTCTGATCCTGGTGACCGGGCCGACCGGTTCGGGCAAGTCGACCACGCTCGCGGCGATGATCGACCACATCAACAAGAACGAATACGCGCATATCCTCTCGGTCGAGGATCCGATCGAGTTCGTGCACACCTCGCAGAAGTGCCTGATCAACCAGCGCGAAGTGCACCGCGACACCCACGGCTTCAACGAAGCGCTGCGCTCGGCGCTGCGCGAAGACCCCGACTACATCCTGGTCGGCGAGTTGCGCGACCTGGAGACCATCCGCCTGGCGCTGACTGCCGCAGAAACCGGTCACCTGGTGTTCGGCACGCTGCACACCTCCAGCGCGGCCAAGACCATCGACCGCATCATCGATGTGTTCCCGTCGGGCGAAAAGCCGATGGTGCGCTCGATGCTGTCGGAAAGCTTGCGCGCGGTGATCTCGCAGTCGCTGCTGAAGAAGGTCGGCGGCGGCCGCACCGCGGCTTGGGAAATCATGACCGGCATTCCGGCGATCCGGAACCTGATCCGCGAGGACAAGGTCGCGCAGATGTACTCGGCCATCCAGACCGGCCAGCAGTACGGCATGCAGACGCTCGACCAGCACCTGCAGGATCTGGTCAAGCGCGGCCTGATCACGCGCCCGGCCGCCAAGGAATACGCCAAGGACAAGCGTCTGTTCGAGTGATCGGACACGCACACTGATACGCCGCCGGCCGCATCCGGCCGCGGCGCGAGACGGGATCCCGGAGGATCGTCATGAGCAGCATCGACTTCACCTCGTTCCTCAAGCTGATGGCCCATCAGAAGGCCTCGGATCTGTTCATCACGGCCGGCATGCCGCCGTCGATCAAGGTGCACGGCAAGATCTCGCCGATCACCCAGAACCCGCTGACGCCGCAGCAGGCGC
The DNA here is from genome assembly GCF_057838005.1 of Luteimonas sp. KH_071. Classification (NCBI taxonomy): domain Bacteria; kingdom Pseudomonadati; phylum Pseudomonadota; class Gammaproteobacteria; order Lysobacterales; family Lysobacteraceae; genus Luteimonas; species Luteimonas sp. KH_071. Next base: position 983,587 of record NZ_CM174458.1, read on the forward strand.
GCGATCTGGTACTCAACGTGATGACCCCGCCGCAGCGCGAGGAATTCGAGAAGACCCACGAGTGCAACTTCGCGATCGGCGTCTCCGGCGTCGGCCGATTCCGCATCTCGTGCTTCTACCAGCGCAACCAGGTCGGCATGGTGCTGCGCCGGATCGAGACGCACATCCCGAGCGTGGAAGAGCTCAACCTGCCGCCGATCATCAAGACGCTGGCGATGACCAAGCGCGGCATCGTGATCTTCGTCGGCGCGACCGGTACGGGTAAATCGACGTCGCTGGCGGCGATGATCGGCTACCGCAACCAGAACTCGACCGGCCACATCATCACGATCGAGGACCCGATCGAATTCGTGCACAAGCACGCGGGCTGCATCATCACCCAGCGCGAAGTCGGTATCGACACCGACAGCTGGGACGCCGCGCTGAAGAACACGCTGCGCCAGGCGCCCGACGTGATCATGATCGGCGAGGTGCGCACGCGCGAGGGCATGGACCACGCGATCGCGTTCGCCGAAACCGGGCATCTGGTGCTGTGCACGCTGCACGCGAACAACGCCAACCAGGCGATGGACCGCATCATCAACTTCTTCCCCGAAGACCGCCGCAACCAGCTGCTGATGGATCTGTCGTTGAATCTCAAGGGCGTGGTCGCGCAGCAGCTGATCCCGACCCCCGACGGCAAGAGCCGGCGCGTGGCGATGGAGATCATGCTCGGCACGCCGCTGGTGCAGGACTACATCCGCGAAGGCGAGATCCACAAGCTCAAGGAGGTCATGAAGGAGTCGACCAACCTGGGCATGAAGACCTTCGACCAGGCGCTGTTCGAGCTCTACCAGGCCGGCGAGATCTCCTACGAGGACGCGCTGCGCTACGCCGACTCCGCGAACGAGGTGCGCCTGCGCATCAAGCTCGCCCAGGGCGGCGACGCGCGCACGCTGTCGCAGGGTCTCGATGGCGTCGAGGTGGCCGAGGTCCGCTGACCGACCGCATCCATCGCGCATGCCTCGACAGACGCCCCGCATTCGCGGGGCGTTCTGCTTTTTGCGGGTGCCCGCAACGCTGTGTTGCCACAGACCGTCACGCCGCAGCGCTATCGTGGCGCTGCCTTGTCGCCAAGTTGACTCCGTCCGGGAGACAATGAAGCGCATTCATTCACGAAGGAGATCGCTGATGGCCTACACCCTCCCCGAGCTGGGTTACGCGTACGACGCGCTCGAGCCGCACATCGATGCCAAGACGATGGAAATCCATCACACCAAGCATCACCAGACCTACATCAACAACGCCAACGCCGCGCTGGAAGGCACGCAGTGGGCGGACACGTCGGCTGAAGAACTGATCGCCGATCTCGACGCGCTGCCGGAGGACAAGCGCGGCCCGCTGCGCAACAACGCCGGCGGCCATGCCAACCATTCGCTGTTCTGGACCGTGATGTCGCCCAAGGGCGGCGGCAACCCGGTCGGCGATGTCGCCAAGCACATCGACAGTGATCTCGGCGGCTTCGACGCGTTCAAGGAAGCCTTCACCAAGGCCGCACTGACGCGCTTCGGCAGTGGCTGGGCCTGGCTGTCGGTCGACAAGGCGGGCACGCTCAAAGTCGAGAGCAGCGCCAACCAGGACAACCCCCTGATGAAGGGCATCGGCTCGGGCAATACCCCGATCCTCGGCCTCGACGTCTGGGAACACGCGTATTACCTGCACTACCAGAACCGTCGTCCCGACTACATCGCCGCGTTCTACAACGTGGTCGACTGGAATGAAGTCGAGCGTCGCTACCAGGAAGCGGTCAAGGGCTGAGCGTCCGCGCCCTGATGCAATCCCGTTCCGGCCGCGCAAGCGGCCGGAATGCTGTCGGATGATCGTTGTGGTCGATTCCGTTCTGCCCGCGGGCGTGAGCGCAAGAGCCTCGCATGGATCAGTTTCCTTCCCGCTGCGTGGGAAGGGGCCCGGCGGGCGGATGCAGCTGCTCTTGGGTACTTGCCTGTGGGCCCCAACCCTCACCCGACGCGCTGTGCGCGTCGACCCCGGATCAGGTCCGGGGCAGGCTCTTTCCCGAAGGAAGAGGCGCTCACCGCTTCGCAATTGCCGAACGCAGCGCGCACTTCGCGCATGCGGAGGCGGTGCTATCCGCGCTTCGCCTTCGCGATATCCCGCATCACCGGGCAATCCGCTCGATGCGCGCCGGGCAGGTAACCCAGACTCATCAGGAACTCGCCGGTGATCTCGCCACCGGTGAAGCGGAAGGTCTGCTTGAACAGCTTGACCCACGAGGCCTTGTCCCGCTGCGCGCCGTTCTCGGTCGCATGTGCGTCGAGCCATTGCACGAAGCCGCCGTGGCTGTCGCGCAGGCCCTGGATCACCTGCGCGTTGTGGATCGCGGCGTCGACCTTGAGCCGGTTGCGGATGATCGCCGCATCGCCGAGCAGACGCGCGCGATCGGCCTCGCCGTAGGCGGCGACCGCGTCGACATCGAAGCCGTCGTAGGCCGCGCGGAATCCATCGCGTTTGCGCAGGATGGTTTCCCAGCTCAGGCCCGCCTGGTTGATTTCCAGCAGCAGACGCTCGAACAACACCGCTTCCTCGCGCTGCGGAAAGCCGTACTCGGTGTCGTGGTAGGGGCCGTGGACCGGATGGCCGGGGGCGATGTCGCAGTAGCCGCTCATCGACGCAGCATAGAGCGCGGGGCGGACTGCCGCCATCGGGTGCGACCCGGGTTGCGGCATTCACGCAGCGGGGGTCACCATGCGCCGTCGCCCTTGCCGGATCCGTCGATGGAAATCGCCCACCGCCGCATTGCCACCGTGCACTTCACCCTGTCCGATGACACCGGCCAGCGCATCACCACCACCCGTGGCCATGATCCGCTGGTCTACATGCACGGCAACGGCTCGATCATCGTCGGGCTGGAAGACGCACTCGAAGGCCGGAAGGCCGGCGACACCTTCACCGTCGACATCCCGCCCGAGCGTGGATTCGGTCCACGCCACGACAGCCTCGTGCAGACCCTGCCGCGCACGATCTTCAACGGCAGCGCCACGCCTGCGGTCGGCGAGAAGCTGCGTGCGCAGACCGAAAAGGGGCCGCTGGATGTGATCGTGACGGCGCTGGACGACAGCCAGATCACTGTCGACGGCAACAATCCCCTGGCGGGTCGCGTACTGCGCGCCGACGTGGAAGTGATCGGTGTCCGCGTGGCGACACCCGACGAGCTCCAGTTCGGGCTCTAGCCGGAACGCCGGTCGGACGGCAGCGCACATCGGCATCGTTCAGTGCCGGTAGGGACTTGCGAAGCCACCCGCGCGACCCGCGTCTATCCGGTTGGCTAGAATGGACCCATGTCGTTCTTCGCCAATCACATGCTGGTCGCGCTGCCCGCTCTGCAGGATGCCCAGTTCGCGCGTGCAGTCGCGCTCATCTGCCAGCACGATGAGGACGGTGCGATGGGCGTGGTGATCAACCGCCCCTCGGAATACACCTTCGGCGAATTGCTCGAGCAGATGCACATCGTCCTGCGCGACGAGCGCCTGCGTGACCATCGCGTGCTGGCGGGTGGCCCGGTCCATCCCGAGCGCGGGTTCGTGCTGCACGACGGGCCGGGCGGCTGGGATTCGAGTCTGGAGATCAGCGAAGGTCTCCATGTGACCACCTCGCGTGACGTGCTCGAAGCGATGGCGGCGGGTGACGGGCCCGAACACGCCACGCTCGCACTCGGTTGCGCCGGTTGGGGCAAGGGGCAGCTGGAGCGCGAACTCACCGAACACAGCTGGCTGACCGTGCCGGCGGATCCGCAGCTGATTTTCGAGACCCCCATCGACGCGCGCTGGCAAGCTGCGGCGGGGCGCATCGGCGTCGACATGATGCATGTCGCCAGCCACAGCGGCCGCGCATGAACGATGCGGCGCCGCCCCTGATCCGCCGCGATGGCACCGTGCTGGGATTCGATGTCGGCGCGCGTCGCATCGGCGTTGCGGTGGGCAGTGCATTCGGGCATGGCGCACGCGCCCTCGCGGTGATCGACGTGCACGGCGAGCAGATCGACTGGCAGGCGGTCGATCGTCTGCAGAAGGAATGGCGCCCCGACGGCATGATCGTCGGCGATCCGCTGACGCTCGAGGGCGGTGACCAGCCGGCGCGCGTGCGGGCGCATGCGTTCGCGCGCGAGTTGCGCCTGCGCTACAAGCTGCCCGTGGTGCTGGTGGACGAACGCGCGAGCTCGATCGAAGCCGCGCAGCGCTTTGCGATCGATCGCGCGGAAGGCCGCCGCAAGCGGCGCGATGCAGCGGCGCTGGATGCGGTCGCGGCGGCGGTCATCGTCGAACGCTGGCTGGCCGCGCCAGACGACGCGACACCGGTCTGACACCGCCGCGAGGCGCCCGTCGAAGGCAGGGCGAGCGCCAACGCGACGATGGTGTAAGGATCTCCAGTGCGCACCCGTGATCGCAGCTCACGGACGTTCGCGCCCGACCTGGCACTCGCCGCACGCGCGTCGCTGCGGGACAATGCAGTTCCCGCCGCCGAATGTGCCCCGCGATGAACTCCGCTCCTGATGCCCAGATCGACGCGACCGGCCGCCTGCGCCACCTGCTGACGCTCGAAGGTCTGCCGCGCGCGACGCTCGAAGGCCTGCTCGCGCGTGCGCAGGCGATGGTCGACGCGGGAGAGGTCAACGCACGACTGGCCGGCATCGCGGTCTGCACGCTGTTCTTCGAACCCTCGACGCGCACGCGACTGAGCTTCCAGCGCGCCACGCAGCGCCTCGGTGCGGACGTGCTCGGTTTCGATGCGTCGACCTCGTCGACGACCAAGGGCGAGACCGCGCTCGACACCTTCCGCAACATCGAAGCGATGGGCGTGCGTGGGTTCGTCGTGCGGCATTCCGACGATGGCGCGGTCGCCGCGCTCGCATCGGCTGCCGCGCCCGGCACCGCGCTCATCAATGCCGGCGACGGCCGCAGCGCGCATCCCACCCAGGGCCTGCTCGACATGCTCACCCTGCAGCAGGCCAAGGGCACGGATTTCTCAAGTCTCAAGGTCGTCATCGTCGGGGATGTCCGGCATTCGCGCGTCGCGCGCAGCGATCTGCATGCACTGCGCACACTGGGCGCCGGCGAGATCCGCGTCTGCGGACCAGCCTCGTTGCTGCCCGATGCCGCGTTGCTGTCGGGTTGCACGGTCTCGCACGATCTCGATGCCGCGCTCGAAGGCGTCGACGCGGTGATGATGCTGCGGCTGCAGCGCGAGCGCATGGCCGAGGGGCTGGTCGATTCACTCGAGGATTACCACCGCGACTACGGCCTCGACGCGCGTCGTCTGCGCCGCGCCGCCGGCGATGCCGTCGTCCTGCATCCAGGGCCGATGAACCGCGGCGTCGAGATCGATGACGACGTCGCCGACGGCCCGCAATCACTGATCCTGCGCCAGGTCGGCAACGGCGTCGCCGCGCGCATGGCGGTGCTGGAAACGTTGCTCGGCTGAGCGGCCCGCCATGTCGCGAATCCGGTATGGTGCGGCGTCCCCACGCCGCGCCGCCCACACGATGTCTTCGAACGATCCGAACGCTTCCCTGCCGGCACAGGCTGCCGCCGCGCCTGCGCATGCACTGAGTCCCCGCCAGCTGGTGATGATGGGTCTGGGCAGCGCGATCGGCGCCGGCCTGTTCCTCGGTTCCGGCGTCGGTATCCAGACCGCAGGCCCCGCAGTGCTGGTGTCGTATCTGATCGCCGGCGCGCTGGTGATCGTGGTGATGCACGCGCTCGGCGAGATGGCGGCGGCCAAGCCGGCCAGCGGCGCGTTCTCGGTCTACGCGGCCGACGCGATGGGCCCGGTCGCCGGCGCGACGGTCGGCTGGCTGTGGTGGCTGCAGGTGGTGATCGTGATCGCGGCCGAAGCGGTCGGCGCGGCCGGATTGCTCGCGTCGATCTGGCCGTCGCTGTCGGTGCCCGGACTCTCGCTGTGTTTCATGATCGTCTTCACTGCGATCAACCTGCTGGGTGTGCGCAATTTCGGCGAATTCGAATTCTGGTTCGCGATCCTCAAGGTCATCGCGATCCTGGCCTTCATTGCGATCGGCATCGCGCTGATCGCGGGCTGGCTGCCCGCTGTGGCATCGCCGGGCCTGTCGAATCTGCTGGGTCCCGACGGCTTCGCGCCTCGCGGCTGGGCCGGCATCGGTGCGGCGTTGCTGGTCGTGGTGTTCGCGTTCGGCGGCACCGAGATCGTGGCGATCGCGGCGGCGGAAACCAACGACCCGGCGAAAAGCCTCGCGCGGGCGATCCGCACCGTCGCCTGGCGCATCCTAGTGTTCTATCTCGGTTCGATCGCCGTGATCGTCGCGGTGGTGCCGTGGAACAGCCCGGCGCTGGCCTCGCCGTTCGCCGCGGTGCTGGAGATCGCGCGGATTCCGGGCGCGGCGACCGCGATCACGCTGGTCGCGGTGATCGCATTGCTGTCGGCGCTCAATGCCAACCTCTACGGGGCGTCGCGGATGATCTGGTCGCTGGGCCGCCGCGGCGATGCACCGGCCATGCTCGGCCGCAGTGACCGCCGCAACGTACCGATCGCGGCGGTCTTCGCCAGCGTGAGTTTCGGGTTTGCCGCAGCCGCGCTGGAACTCGCGTTTCCGCAGCGGGTGTTGCCGCTGCTGCTGAGCGTCGTCGGCGCGACCTGTCTGCTGGTCTGGACGCTCGCATTGATCTCGCAGTTCATCCTGCGCCGCAGGGCCGATCGCGCGGGCACGCCGCTGCCGTTCCGCATGCGCGCGTTCCCGGTGCCGACGCTCGTCGCGCTGGCGGTGCTCGCGGTGATCTTCGCGATGCTGATCGCATCGCCCGATACACGCGCGCAGTTCCTGTCGATGGCCGCGCTGACGCTGGCCATCGCTGGACTCAATGCACTGGCGCAGCGCCTGCGTCGCGCGCCGCAAGCAGGCTGAGGCGGCTCAGCGCCGCTGCGCGAACAGCCAGGGCCACAGCGCCTCGGTACGATAGGCCGCATCCCAGCTGTTGTGGTTGGCATCGGGGAATTCGGTGTAGCGCACGTCGGCGCCGGCATCCCGCAACGCGGCATGCATGCGGCGCGACTGTTCCGGCGGCACCAGATCGTCGAGGGCACCGTGGAAGATCCAGCTCGGAATCGCGTGCAGTCGGCGCGCGGCCTCGGCAAACGGATCGGCTGCGGCGTGGGTGGATTCCACGTACAGACTGTCCAGATCGGGCCGCGTGCCCGGCGGGGTGATGCCGCCGCACACCGGCACCAGGGCGGCGAAGCGGGTGGGCTCGCGCAGCGCCAGCGACCAGGTGCCGTAACCGCCGCGCGACATGCCGGTCAGCGAGGTCCGGCTGCGGTCGCCGTCGAATTCGGCAGTCGCCGCATCGAGCGCTGCCAGTGCCATCGTCGCGGTGTCGCCTTCCCAGGATTCGCCTTCCGGCGATTGCGGGAACACCACCAGTGCCGGAAATTCCGCTGCGTGTGCGCGTACGTACGGTCCCAGACCGGACTGCGTCTGCTTCTCGCCGTCGTCACCGCGCTCGCCCGAGCCGTGCAGGAACAGCACCACCGGCAACGGGCGCGGCAGCTGCGCCGAGGGCACGAACACCTGATAGGCGTAACGGCGGCCGTTCGAGGTCAGCTCGCGCCGGACGAAGCGTCCTGGCGCCGAGCGCGATGCGGGCAGAGCGCTCACGCAGCCCGAGAGCATCGCGGCACCGCCGGCGAGGGCGAGGCCACGCAGCAATCGGCGGCGGGCGATGGAATGGGAGACGTTGGACATGCGATCACTCCGGAATGGATCAGGCGAAGGTCCACAGGCCCAGCGCCAGCAGGTGCAGGACGACCATCGCGAGGAACACCTTAAGGTAGGCGGGCTTGGCGCGTTTGTGGCGTAGCACCTGCTGCGCGAGTCCTGCGGCGGGCCAGCCGCCGAGCAGTTCGAGCAGATGCAGATGCGCCTCGGGCGTGCGCCAGCGGCTGTGGCGCGCGGCGTGCTTGTCGAACGCGTACGCGGCTGCAGTGAAAGCATTGAGGCCGGCCAGCACAGCCAGTGCGACGAGTGGAACTCGTCCGGAGACGACACCGCATCCGAGCAGTCCGCACCAGATGGCGATCGCGAACAGCAGTCCGCGCAGACTGCCGGCGGTTGCGGTTGCGGATGCCGGTGCACGCGCATCGCGCCGCTTCGACGTGGCGCGCGCAGAGCGGGCGGTCTGCGTCCCACCGACCGCGGCGACGCGCACCGCGCGCCAGCGTCCGTCAGCCTGACGCTCAGGCGTGTAGCGCACGCGTGCGCCGACGTCCGGGCGTGCGCCGCCGCGGTCGAAATCGCGGATATGGAAGAACAGGCGGTCCGGTCCACCTGCAGCGACCGCTTCGGGCGAGATGTAACCGAAGCCGCGGGCGTCGTCCCAGCGTTCGATCCGACCGAATCCGGCGTTCGCGCGCATGGCCGTCGCCTCAGCGCAGCATGATCGCGGTGGCGAGGCCGAGGAAGCTGAAGAACCCCACGATGTCGGTCACCGCGGTGACGACGACGGTGCCGGCGACGGCGGGATCGACACCCATGCGCTTGAGCAGCAGCGGCAGCAAGGTGCCGGCGAGGGCAGCCGAGCAGAAGTTGATGACCAGTGCCGCGAAGATCACCAGCGACAGCACCCAGTCGTGGAACCAGACCAGCGCCACGAGGCCGACCAGGCTGCCGATCAACAGGCCGTTGATCAGTGCGACGCGCAATTCCTTCCACAGCAGGATGCGTGCATTGCTCGCGCCGACCTGGCCCAGCGCGATGCCGCGCACCATCAGCGTGAGCACCTGCACCGCGGCATTGCCGCCGATGCCGGCCACGATCGGCATCAGCACCGCGAGCGCGACGATCTGCTCGATCGTCGCTTCGAAGCGGCCGATGACGAACGCGGCGAGGAACGCGGTGCACAGGTTGATGCCGAGCCATACGACGCGGCCGCGCACCGCACGTTTGATCGGCGAGAACAGATCCTCGTCTTCGTCGAGACCGGCGGCGGACAGCGCCTGGTGCTCGGCCTGCTCGCGGATGATGTCGATCACGTCATCGACCGTGATGCGGCCGAGCAGGATGTTGCCGTCGTCGACGACCGGCGCCGAGACCCAGTCGTTGTCGGAGAACTGGCGCGCGACCTCTTCAGCCGATTCGGCGACGTGGATCGAGTCGAGCTCGTCGTCGATCAGTTTGTTGATCGGCGTGCCGGGCTCGCGGGTCACCAGGTCCTGCAGCGCGACCCAGCCCGCCAGCTGATGGCGGCGGTTGACGACGTACAGGTGGTCGGTGTGCTCGGGCAGTTCGCCGCGCAGGCGCAGGAAGCGCAGCACCACGTCGACGGTCGTGTCGGCGCGCACGGTCACCACGTCGGGGTTCATCAGACGACCCGCGGTGTCTTCGGGATACGACAGCACCTGCTCGAGACGCTCGCGGTTCTCACGGTCCATCGCCCGCAGCACTTCGTCGATCACCGCATCGGGCAGATCCTCGACCAGATCGGCGAGATCGTCGATGTCGAGATCCTCGACCGCGGCGACCAGCTCGTCGGCATCCATGTCCGCGATCAGGCTTTCGCGCACCTCGTCGCCGACGTGGACCAGCACCTCACCGTCGTCTTCGGGATCGACGAGACCCCACACGACCATGCGCTTGTCGTGCGGCAACGATTCGAGGAGATTGCCGATCTCGGCCGGCGCGAGGGTGTTGACCAGCCGGCGCACCGGTCCGAGTCGACCGCTGTCGAGTGCATCGGACAGCAGACGCAGCTGACGCGCGGTCTTGTCGGGGCGGACGGCTTCGGCCATTGAGAGCTCCGTTGCGCGTCGCGACAGTCTCGGCGCGACAGGGGTCAGATGTGCATCGCGGCATTATCCGGGAAAGCGCACGCGTTACGCCATCGTCCATGCGTCACGGGGCAGGTGGGCTTCATGCGATCGACGCGTTTGCCACGCGCGGGCGACGGAACACAGTGGTTTCGGACCGCGACAGTCCGTGGGCGGACTCAGTCCCCCGCGTGCACCGGCTGTGCCGCATCGAGCCAGCGTTCGATACCCGCACGGTCGCGTGCGCGCAGCAGCGCGGGCGCGCGGGCGCGCAGATGGCCGAGGTCGAGGGCGCGGATCGCGCGTCGCACTTCGAGCAGCGGCGACGGATGCAGGCTCAGCTCCTCGATGCCGAGCGCGAGCAGCAGCGGCGTGAAGCGGGCATCGCCGGCGATCTCGCCGCAGATCGACGCCGGCATACCGCGAGCCCGGGCGACGCGCACGACACTGTGCACCAGACGCAACACGGCAGGGTGCAAGGGCGAATACAGATCGCCCAGCGCGTCGTTGTTGCGGTCCGCCGCCAGCAGGTACTGCACGAGATCGTTGGTGCCGATCGAGATGAAGTCGAGATCGCGGGCGAACGTCGGTAGCGCGATCGCCGCGGACGGCACCTCGATCATCGCGCCGAGTGCGATGCGGGCAGCCGTCTCCTGACCCTCGCGCGCAAGGTCCTTGAGCACGCGCGTGAGCAGTTGCCGCACCGCGACGACCTCCTCGCGGCCGCTGACCATGGGCACGAGGATCCGCACCGGGCCATAACCGGACGCGCGTGCGATCGCGCGCAGCTGGGTTTCCAGCAGACCGGTGCGTGCCATCGACAGGCGCACGCCGCGCAAGCCGAGGGCTGGGTTGGGTTCGTTGCGCAGGGCGAGGCCGCTGTTGTCGGCCTTGTCGGCGCCGATGTCGAGCGTGCGGATCGTGACGGTCCGCCCGGTCATGCCGAGCACGAGGTCGCGATAGGCGCGGAACTGCGCATCCTCGTCCGGGATCTCGCGACCCTGCAGGAACAGGAATTCGGTGCGGTACAGGCCGATGCCGGCCGCGCCGAGCGCATGCGCCTCGGCGACGTCCTCACGCGATTCGGCATTGGCGTAGAGGCGGATGTCGACGCCGTCGAGGGTCTTGCTGGGCTCACGGCGCAGGCGACGCAACTGTTTGCGCTCGCGCTTCTCCTCGCGCAGCCGCGCGCGATAGACACGCAGGTCGGCCGGACCGGGCTCGATGACGATCTCGCCGGTGCCACCGTCGATGACCAGCACGTCGCCGTCGTTGACTGCACCCAGCGCCTGCGGCGCGTTGACGATCAACGGCAGGTGCAGGCTGCGGGCGAGGATCGCCGAATGCGACAGCATGCTGCCGCCCGAGGTCACGATGCCGAGCACGCCCTGCGCATGCAGTTGGCCGATCTCCGAAGGCGCGATCGCATCGGTGACCAGGATTTCGCCGGCGACGCCCTGCAGCTCCGCCTCGTGGTCGTGCAGCGCGGCGTGCACGCGACCGATGACGTGATCGATGTCCTCGATGCGGCTGCGGAAGTAGGCATCGTCCATGCCCTCGAAGACCGCCGCGAGCCGGTCGCGTTGAAGGCGCAGTGCGTAGTCGGCGCCATAGAGTCCGGACCGGACGAGCTCGTCGAGTCCCTGCAGCAGTTCGGGATCCTCGAGTAACAGGGTATGCAGATCGAGGAATTCGCCGACCTCGTGGGCGAGCGCGCCGTGCAGCTGGTCGCGCATCCCGCGGATTTCGCCGCGCACCTGTTCGATCGCGGCATGCAGTCGTGCCAGTTCGGCCTCGGCTTCACCCGGTGCGATGCGCGCCTCGGCGACTTCCAGCGCATGCGGCTCGCGCACGCGCGCCCGGCCGAGCGCGCTGCCGCGGGAGGCACCCTGTCCGTGGAGCGCCTGCCGCATCAGCCCTCCTCGTCGAATCTGCGCTCGAACAGCGCGGCAGCAGCCTCCATTGCAGCGGCTTCGTCCTCGCCATCGACGCGCAACACGACCTGGGTGCCGTGTCCGGCGGCCAGCAACATCACGCCCATGATGCTCTTGGCGTTGACCTCGCGGCCCTTGGCGACCAGCGTGGCATTGCAGCGGAAACCCGACAGCGCCTGCACGAGCTTGGCGGTCGCACGGGCGTGCAGGCCCAGCTTGTTGGCGACGAGCAGTTCGCGTTCGATCATCGGGAAGCAATCCTGGTACAGCGCGGGGGAAAGAGGGGAAAGCGGTGCGGCTCAGGCATCGTCGAGCAGGACGCCGTTGCGGGCACCCGCAGTGGCCGTCGCCGGCAGGTCGTCGAGCGCCTGCTCAGGATAGTTCATGACCCGCAGCAGCATGGGCAGGCTCAAGCCCGATACGCGACGGGCCGGGGTGCCCAGGCGCGCCAGCTGCGCGGCGAGGTTGCTCGGACTGGCGCCGTAGAGATCGGTGAGGATCAGGACACCGTCGCCGCCATCGACACGCCGCATCGCCGCGCTCGCGCGTGGCAGGGCCGCATCGGGGTCCTCGTCGAACGGCATCTCGAACACGTCCGTCTTCAACGGAAGCTGCTGCATCAGACGGGTCGCGACCGCGAGCATCGCGGAACCGATTCCCTCGTGGGTCAATAGAAGTACGCCGACGGCCATCGGTGGACGTTAGCAGAGCAGGGGGATCGCCCGGAAGCGTCGCGCACGCGATGCTGCATCCGCCCGCGCCGATGCGGCGCGATCACCGGTCTCAGTCGAGTTCGCGATGGTAGGTCGCGACGTCGCGCCAGCCCTGTTCGCGGGCATGCCGCGCCAGCGTCTCCGCCAGATACACCGACCGGTGGCGTCCGCCGCTGCAGCCGAAAGCCACCGTGACGTAGCTGCGCGTATGGCTGCGCAGCCGCGGCAGCCAGTTATCGAGGAACTGCGAGACCTGGCCGATGAAGTCGCCGACGTCCTCCTGTCCTTCGAACCAGGTACGCACGTCGGCATCGCGTCCCGACAGCGGTCGCATGCGCGGATCCCAGTGTGGATTGGGCAGCATCCGCGCGTCGAACACGAAATCGGCATCCGCCGGTACGCCTCGCCGGTAGGCGAAGGACTCGAACAGCAGCGAGACCGCCTGGTCCTGGGCGAGGTCGAGCTCGGTGACCACCCGGCGTCGCAGCTGGTGGACATTGAGATCGCTGGTGTCGATGACGGTGTCGGCGAGGCTGCGCAGCGGCCGCAGAAGATTGCGTTCCAGCGCGATGGCGTCGGCCAGCGACAGGCCCACCCGGCTCAGCGGGTGGCGACGCCGGGTATCGGCGAACCGCCGCAACAACACCTCGTTGCCGGTTTCGAAGAACACCAGCCGCGGGTCCAGCCCCATCGCGCCGACATCCGACAACCAGCCGGGCACCTTCGACAGGTCGGTGTGGCGGTTGCGCACGTCGATCCCGACCGCCAGTCGCCTCGGCGGGTCGTCGGCGCGCGTGAGGTTGGCGACGAAGTCGGCGAGCATGCCCGCGGGCAGGTTGTCCACGCAGTAGAAATCGAGATCCTCGAACGTGCGCAGCGCGACCGACTTGCCGCTGCCCGACAGGCCGCTGACGACGTAGAACAGCGGCGGCGTGGTCTCGGCCATCAGATGCCCCGCTCCAGAAACTGCGAATGCCGGGCGAGAAAGGCCGCGGCGGGGTCGAGTCCCTTGGTCCGCAGGATATGGATGCGGGTGGCCGCCTCGGCGAGCACCGCAAGGTTGCGGCCGGGCATCACCGGCAGCGTGATCAGCGGCACGTCGAGATCGAGCACGCGGCGCACACCCAGGTCGCCGGTCAGGCGCACCATGCCGTCGCCATCGCCGGCCATGGTGTCGGCGTTGGGCCGGCTGAGGTGGATGATCAGCCGCAGGTATTTGTTCCGCTTCACCGCGGTGTCGCCGAACATCTCACGGATGTTGAACACACCCAGGCCACGCAGCTCCAGCAGATCCTGCAGCAGTTCTGGACAGGTGCCGTCGAGCACGTCGGGCGCGATCTGGGTGAACTCCGGCGCATCGTCGGCGACGAGACGGTGGCCGCGGGTGATCAGCTCCAGCGCCAGCTCACTCTTGCCCGAGCCCGACTCCCCGGTGATCAGCACGCCGATGGAATACACCTCCATGAAAACGCCATGCAGGGTGATACGTGGCGCGAGTTGCCGGGCGAGGTGGTACTGGAACAGGTTCAGCAGTTCGTGGCCGCGATTGGGCGACGTCCACAGCGGCGTCTGCGATTCGTCGGCCGCTTCACGCAGGTCCTCGGGACAGGGCTGGTCCTTGCTGATCACCAGCGCGAGCGGACGGTACTGCATGACGCGTTCGATCGTTTCCCAGCGCAGGCGCGAGTCCAGGCTGTCGAGCCAGGCCAGCTCCTCGGTTCCGAGGATCTGCACCTTGTTGGGATAGATGATGTTGAGGTAGCCGGCCAGCGACGGCCGGCGCGCGATCGTATCCACCGACTCGAGCACCTTGCGACCGCCGTGCTGGCCGGCCAGCCAGCGCAGGCCGAGGCGTTCGTGCAGCTGCGCGAACAGCTCCTGGGCCTGGATGCTCGCGTTCACGCGCGGGCCGCTTCGGTGTCGGCGAGCGGCGCGGCATCGAGCAGGAGGCTGCGGAGCCTGGCCAGGTCACGGGCGGTCCGCAGGTCGTCACGGAAATCGGCGTTGGAGAAGTGCTCGACCAGACCGGCGAGCGTCTGCAAATGCTGTTCGACCTGGTGATCGGGCACGCACATCGCGAACACGAGATCGACCGGCTGGCCGTCGGCGGCGTTGAAATCGATGGGATGCGAGAGCCGGAGGAACGCGGCGCGCGGTTCACGGAATGCAGTGCTGCGTGCGTGCGGAATCGCGACGCCGCGACCGATGCCGGTGCTGCCCAGTTGCTCGCGTTCGCGCAGTGCGTGGCTTAGCAACGGAGTCAGCGTCGGAGAATTGCCGGCAAGCAGCCGCGCGGCGGAGTCCAGAACGACATCGCGAGAGCCGGGTGCGACCAGCATCACGATGCGGTCGGCCGAGAGCAGATCGGAAAAGGACATGCCGCGCGGTGCCCCGAAGGCAATTCGTGGGAGCAGCAGCCTAGCCGAAAGTGCCGTCGCGTGCAGGGTTCTCGCCGCGATGGTGGTCGACGATCTTCTTGCGGTGCTTGACCAGCAGACGGTCGACCTTGTCGGCGAGCTGGTCGATCGCAGCGTACATGTCGGCCGCCGTCGCATCGGCGTGCAAGGTCTTGCCGGCGATGATGGCGGTGGCCTCGGCCTTGTGGAGCAGCTTTTCGACACTCAGTTGGACACGGACGTGCAGCGGCTGATCAAAGTGCTTGGCCAGCTTCTGGAACTTGGTGTCCACGTGGTCTCGCAGCGCGGGTGTCACCTCGAGCTGGTGGCCATGGGTCTCGACATGCATCGGCAACCTCCTTCAACGGTTCGGGAAGGACCCGTCCGCGATCGACGCGGGCGATCGGGTCCAGAGTAGCGCGACCGGGGCGCGGTGCAAGCACCGTCGGTCACGTCTCTGGGACCACCGTAGGGAACCGGAAGTTCAGGCGATGCGAACACGCTCGTGCGACGAGACGATGTGCAGCGCTTCGCGGTATTTCGCCACCGTGCGGCGCGCCACAGGCACGCCTGCGGCTTTGAGCAGTTCGGCCAGACGGGCGTCCGACAACGGCTTGCGCGGATCCTCTGCGTCGACCAGGCTGCGGATCATCTGCTGGATCGCGGTGCTCGAGGCCTCGCCGCCGCCTTCGGTGCCGACGCCGGAATCGAAGAAGTCCTTCAGCGACAGCGTGCCGCGTGGCGTGTGCACCCACTTGCGCGCGACCGCCCGCGACACGGTGGATTCGTGCATGCCGATTTCCTCCGCCACTTCGCGCAGGGTCAGTGGGCGCAGTGCACGCTTGCCGAACTCGAGAAAGCCCGACTGCTGCCGGACCAGGCAGCGCACGACCTTGAGCAGGGTCTCGCCACGTGCTTCGATGTTCTTGAGCAGCCAGCGCGCTTCCTGCAGGCGGCCTTTGAGATACCCGGCATCACTGGCGCCCGCGTGCTGGATCATCTGCTCGTATCCGCGATGGATGGTCACACGTGGGAAATGCGAACCGGCGAGCGTGACCCGCCACACGCCGTTCTGGCGCGCGATCACGCAATCGGGGGTGACGTAGTTGTCGTGGGGCACGTTGCCGATCTGCGCCCCGGGGCGCGGGTCGAGGCTGCGCAGCAGCTGCAGCGCGGTCGCGGCTTCCCCGGCGGTGCAGCCCAGCGCGTCGGCGAGACCCGGTGCACCGAGTTTTGGCAGGCGTTCGATATGGTCGCGCGCGGCCAGCAGCGCAACTGCGCGTCCGGGCGTGTCGACATGCAGCGGTTCGAGCTGCAGACGCAGGCATTCGCGGAGATCGCGTGCGCCCACGCCGACCGGATCGAAACGCTGCACCCGGCACAGCACCGCGGCGACCTCGGCAGTGGTGGCGCGCGTCTCGGGCAGCAGCGCCGCGACGATGTCGTCCAGCGATTCCCGCAGATAGCCGTCGTCGTCGATTGCGTCGATCAGGGCGACGCCGATATTGCGGTCGCGCGCGGACATCGTGCTCAGATGCAGCTGCCAGGACAGGTGGTCCTGCAGACTCTCGGACTGGATCATGCGGTCGGCGGCATCACCGTCACCGTCGCTGTCGCCGGTGCCCTGTCCGCCGCCGCTGCCGCGCTCGTTCCAGCCATCGTCGCCGTCCCATGCGGCCGCGGGTTCGCCGTCGCCGTCGCGCCGGCTGTCGTCGTGGTCCTGGCGGCTGTCGCCCTGGTCCTGCGCGCTGCCACGTTCGGACAGCGGCTGCGCGGAGATCGACTCGGGTTCTTCCCAGTCGAGCAGCGGATTGCTCTCGACCGCGGTGGTGATCTCGGTTTCCAGTTCCACCGACGACAACTGGAGCAGATGCAACGCCTGACGCAACTGCGGCGTCAGAACGAGGTGTTGCCCCAGCGATGTCTGCAGACGTGGCTTCATCGGATCCGGAACTCCCTGACCGGATGCGTGCGCCGGCTACAGACGGAAGGATTCCCCCAGGTAGACACGACGCACGTCGGGATTGGCCAGCAGTGCTTCCGGAGCTCCCTGCGCGAGCACGCCGCCGTCGCTGAGGATATACGCACGGTCACAGATCCCCAAGGTCTCACGGACGTTGTGGTCGGTGATCAGCACGCCGATTCCGCGTTGCTTGAGATGGGTGACGATGCGCTGGATCTCGCCGACCGAAATCGGATCGACGCCGGCAAAGGGCTCGTCGAGCAGCATCATGCGCGGATTCGCAGCCAGTGCGCGGGCGATCTCGACCCGGCGCCGCTCGCCGCCCGACAGACTGGCGCCGGCTTGGTCGGCGACGTGGGTGATCTGGAGTTCGTCCATCAGGTCGGCGAGCGCCTTCTGGCGGCCGGCCTTGTCGAGATCCTCGCGCAGTTCCAGCACCAGCATGATGTTGTCGGCCACGCTGAGCTTGCGGAACACCGAAGGCTCCTGCGGCAGGTAGCCGACACCGCGCTTGGCGCGCGTGTACATCGGCTCGGCGGTGATGTCGTGGCCATCGAGCACGATGCGTCCCGCATCGGCCGGCACCAGACCGACGATCATGTAGAAGCAGGTGGTCTTGCCGGCGCCATTGGGGCCGAGCAGGCCGACGACCTCGCCGGATTCGAGCGTCAACCCGAAGTCCTTGACGATCTCGCGCTGCTTGTAGCTCTTGCGCAGACCTTCGGCGACGAGCATCAGCGGCCGCCCTGCGCCGCAGGCGCCGGCGACTGGGCGGGGGTCTGGTTGCGCGGCTGGAACTGCATGCGCACGCGACCCTGGCCTTCGCCGCCGCCCTGCACGCGGCCGGTCGACATGTTGTAGACGATGCGCTGGCCTTCGATCTTGCCCTGCCCCGGCTGGTTGACGACGGCGTTGCCGGTCAGCACGACGGTGTCGCTGGTCATGCTGTAGTCGGCCTGGGCGGCAGTCGCGTCGACCCAGCCGCCATCGTCCATCTGCTGCTTCAGCTTCACCGGTCCGCCGTTGAGAATCACGCGCTGGAATTCGCCGTTGCTGCGGCGCAGATCGGCACGCGTGGCCTGGATCTCGAGCGTGCCCTGGGTGATCGTGACGCCGCTGGTGAGCAGGCAGGGCAACCGCTCGTCGCTGACCGAGCAGTCACTGGAGCCGGCATCGACATCGATCGGCTGGTTGCGGTCCGACGCCTTCGCCAGCACGGCGGTGGGCAGTGCGAACGCAGCGATCAGCAGCAGGCTAGCGGCGGGAGTTCGGTTCATTGCGGAATTTCACCTTGGAAAGGAGCTCGATCCGTCCCGAATCGAGGTCGGCACGCATGCCGGTGCCCTGCATTGTAGAACCGGGCTGTTCGACGTCGACCAGCGCGTCGGAGGTGGCCTGGTTGCGTTGCGGAAAGACATTCATGGCCTCGGTGCGCATGCGGGTCGGGCGCGGACTGCCCTCCGGGCTGTCGGCGGTGACGTCGCCGCGCAACCGCACTTCCTCGTTGTCCTCGGACACCCAGCCGGTCTGCGAGCGGATTTCCCAGCGACCGTCGCCTTCCTTCTCGGGCACATGGAACAGCGGCGTCACCAGTTCGAGCGTGCGTGCACCGGGCGTCTGCTGCATTTCGGGCGCCTGCAGCGAGAACGCCTCGCGGCCTTCGTTGTCGAGCGCGACGATGTCGAAGTCGCGCAGCAGATAGTCGGTGCGGCCGTCGGCAGGATCCTCGGCAACGATGGTGTCCTTCTGCCGCCACGCCGACCAGCCCGAGATCAGAGCGCCGAGCAGCAGCGCGACGGTCAAGGTCAGACGCCAGTTCACGAGACCCGTCCATCGGCATGGATGCCGGCCAGGCGACCCTGCGCGTGCAGGATCAGATCGCACAGTTCACGCCCGGCGCCGCGACCACCGTTGGCACGCGTGCGCCAGTGGGCGCTGTCGCCGGCGCAGGCGTGCGCATCGGCAGGCGACACGGCGAAGCCGACCGCGCGCATCGCACCGACGTCGGCCAGGTCGTCGCCCATGAAGGCCACATTCTCCAGCGTGATCCCCAGTGAAGCGCAGAGCGATTCGACCCGCTCGCGTTTGTCGGCCACGTGCACATGCGCCTCGACGCCGAGATCTTCGGCGCGGCGCTCGACGATGCCGCCCTTGCGTGCGGTCACCAGCGCGACCGCGATGCCGGCCTTGCGCAGCAGCACCAGGCCCTGGCCATCGTGGACGTGGAAGGTCTTGATCTCGCGACCGTCGCTGTCGAAGCCCAGGCTGCCGTCGGTCAGGGTGCCGTCGACGTCGAAGCACGCGAGGCGCACGCGGGCCGCGCGGGCGAGGATCGCGTCGGAGACATCGGCGAAGGGGGCGGGGGCGTCGGGCATGGTTTCGAAAGTATCGGGCATTGAATGAATGGGCGCCGGCTCAGACCACGCGGGCGCGCAACAGGTCCTGGATGTTCAGGGCGCCGACCACGCGGCGGTCGCCATCGACGACCGGCAGCATGGTGATCTTGCGGGTTTCCATCAAACGCGCCGCCTCGACCGCGAGGGCATCGGCGGCGATCGCGATCGGGTCGCGGGTCATCACGTCGGCGATGCGCGCATCGCGCACGTCGATGGCCGGATCGGTCAGCGTGCGGCGCAGATCGCCATCGGTGTAGAGGCCGATCAGACGCTGGGCGTCGTCGACGACCACGGTCATGCCCAGGCGCTTGCGGCTCATTTCCAGCAGTGCATCGGCCAGTGAGGCCTCCGCGGTCACGGTGGGAATCTCGCCGCCGCCGTGCATCACATCACGGATATGCAGCAGCAGGCGTCGGCCGAGCGCGCCGGCCGGGTGCGAGCGGGCGAAGTCGTCGGCGGTGAAGCCGCGCGCTTCCAGCAGCGCGACTGCCAGCGCGTCGCCCATCGCAATGGATGCGGTCGTGCTGGCGGTCGGTGCCAGCGCCAACGGACAGGCTTCGGCCGGCACACTGATGTCGAGATGGATGTCGGCGGCGGCGGCCATCGTCGAGTTCGCCCGGCCGGTCACCGCGATCAGCGCATTGCCCTGGCGCTTGAGCACCGGCAGCAGCATCAGGATCTCGTCGGACTCGCCCGAATACGACAGCGCCAGCACGACGTCCGCGTCGGTGATCATGCCGAGGTCGCCGTGGCCGGCTTCGCCCGGATGCACGTAGAAGGCCGGAGTGCCGGTCGAGGCCAGTGTCGCGGCGATCTTGCGGGCCACGTGGCCGGACTTGCCCATGCCCATGCAGACCACGCGGCCGCGGCATTCGAGGATGCGCGCGCAAGCCGCCGAGAACTCGCCATCGAGTCGCGCTGCCACCGCCTGCAGACCTTCGACCTCCACCGCGAAGACGCGGCGTCCGCTGGCAGCGAAATCGGACCTGCCGACGGCAACGTCACGGGGGTGGTCGACCATATCCGGCACAGGGCTTTTCCGTTAGGCTAAGCCGTTCATTTTATGCGCTTTCCGGCGTGAATGCCCCGCGACAGGCGGCGTCGGCGATGACGGCTCATCCGCGCTTCACGCAGCGGGCGCAGCGACGTTCACGGCCCGGCAGCGCGGCCACAGGACCCGATTCTTGGATACCCAGACCATCACCGACCTCATCCAGCAGGGTCTGCCCGACGCCGTGGTACACGTGCAGGGCGACGACGGCGTGCATTTCGAGGCGCTGGTCGTCTCACCCGCGTTCGCCGGCAAGCTGCCGCTGGCGCGTCACCGCATGGTCTACGCGACGCTCGGCGCGCTGATGGGCCGCGAAATCCACGCGCTGGCCCTCAACACGAAGACGCCTGACGAGCACGCGGCCGCCACCGGCGCAGGGCAGGGTTGATGGACAAGATCATCGTCACCGGCGGCGCCACGCTGCAGGGCGAGGTGCGCATTTCCGGCGCCAAGAACGCCGTGCTGCCGATCCTGTGCGCCACCCTGCTCGCCGATGCGCCGGTCGAAGTCACCAACGTGCCGCACCTGCACGATGTGCTGACGACGATCAAACTGCTGTCGGGTCTCGGCGCCGGCGTCGAACACGACGTCGAGAACGGGCGCGTGACCGTCGATCCGCGCAGCGTCACCAGCCATGTCGCGCCCTACGAGCTGGTGCGCACGATGCGCGCGTCGATCCTCGTGCTCGGCCCGCTGCTGGCCAAGTACGGCGCCGCCGAAGTGTCGCTGCCCGGTGGCTGCGCGATCGGTGCGCGCCCGGTGGACCTGCACATCAAGGCGCTCGAAGCCCTGGGCGCGACGATCACTGTCGAACACGGTTTCATCCGCGCACACGCCGAGCGTCTGCGTGGTGGCCACGTGGTGTTCGAAACGATCAGCGTGGGCGCGACCGAAAACGTGCTGATGGCGGCGACGCTCGCCGACGGCACGACGCTGATCGACAACGCCGCACGCGAACCGGAGATCGTCGATCTCGCCGAATGCCTGATCGCGATGGGCGCCGACATCCGCGGCGCCGGCACCTCGCGCATCGAAGTGCGCGGCGTCGAGCGTCTGCACGGCGCCACGCATGCCGTCGTCGCCGATCGCATCGAGACCGGCACCTTTCTCGTCGCCGCTGCGATGACCGGTGGCCGGGTGACCGCGGTCGGCGCGCGTCCGGACACGCTGGGCGCGGTGATCGAACGCCTGCGCCAGGCTGGTGCGACGGTCGAGATCGATGGCGATCGCGTCACCGTGGACATGCAGGGTCGGCGCCCACGCGCGATCGACATCATCACCGCGCCGCATCCCGGTTTTCCGACCGACATGCAGGCGCAGTTCATGGCGATGAACTGCATCGCGGAGGGCACCGGCACCATCGACGAGACGATCTTCGAAAACCGTTTCATGCACGTCAGCGAGCTGATGCGCCTGGGCGCGGAGATCGACATCGACGGTCCACGCGCGAGCGTGCACGGCGTCGAACGCCTCAGCGGCGCGCCGGTGATGGCGACCGATCTGCGCGCGTCCGCATCGCTGATCCTGGCCGGTCTGGTGGCCGACGGCGACACGACGATCGACCGCATCTACCACCTCGATCGCGGCTACGAGCACATCGAACGCAAGCTCTCCGGTCTCGGCGCGCGCATCCGGCGGGTGAAGTAGGTCATGGCGTTCAAGGGCCGGTTGTCGAACCGCCGCATCGCGGTGTTCGCGACGATGGCGGTGCTGCTGCTCGCACTGGGCTGGATGCGCTACACCAATGCCGCCGCGCTCAGCGGCATGCCGTTCAAGGAAATGGACTGGAACGAAGACGGCGCGCTCACCCGCAGCGAAGTGCTGCAGGGGTTCTTCACCGTCACCGCAGTGCGGACCCGGGAAGGCAACCGCAGTTGCGTCGATTACCGTCGTCGCGGCTCGTCCGACTCGATCCGGGTGGAGTGCAGGACCGAAACCGCGCAGTGAGGGCACGGCGCAAGCCGGCCCAAAAAAAGGCCCCGCAGTGCGGGGCCTTTTGCATGGTGCGATGCGCGCGGATCAGTTGACCGACTGCAGGCGCATGTCGATGTGGTCCTTGCCGTCGCGACGCTGCAGCAGGCGTGCCGGCACGGGCATGTCGTCGACGATCCACGCGATGATCTCGCGGCGGCCGTCGGTACGCACGACCTTGGTGGCCTGCATCGAACGACCG
The DNA here is from genome assembly GCF_057838005.1 of Luteimonas sp. KH_071. Classification (NCBI taxonomy): domain Bacteria; kingdom Pseudomonadati; phylum Pseudomonadota; class Gammaproteobacteria; order Lysobacterales; family Lysobacteraceae; genus Luteimonas; species Luteimonas sp. KH_071. The sequence goes on from NZ_CM174458.1 coordinate 1,006,041, forward strand.
CCGACGGTCACCTGCTCGGTGCCCTGGCGTTCGAACAGCTGGCGCTTGGCACGGCCATCCTCGACCAGGCGGTAGCGCAGCGGCGACTTGCCCGCCTGCACGTCGCGCACCAGCACGAGGTTCATCAGCATGCCGTCGAGGTCACCGGCCTGCAGCTTCACCGGCCCGCTCTGGCCGTCGCGCACGTCACCGGCGAAGCGGGCTTCGCCCGAATTCCAGTCGTAGGTGGTATTGAGTTCGCGGTTCTTCATCAGCATCGCCGCAAGGCCGGATTCGCCACGCTGCGAGTCGCTGCTCGACACCGGGCGCCACTGCTCGCCGTTGGCTTCGAAGGTCGTCGTCTGTTCCAGCCGCGCGCCGGCTCCCGCGACCTGCAGGCCGTATTTCCAGCGATTGCCGCCTTCCTGCGCGAGATTCATGTTCGCCTGCGCGCGCATGCCCATGTAGTTGGCCTGGTAGGTCGCGGTGAACGGCTCGATCGCCAGCGCGGGGAGCGCAGCGAAGGCCAGCAATGCGGCGCCGGTGGCGGTGCGCAGTCGGGTCATGGGGGCTCGTGTCTTCATCATGGTGCTCCTTGGTATTCGACCAGGCGCAGATCGACCGCGTCCTCGCCATTTTCGCGTTGCAGGATCCGGACCGGCGTCGGCACGCCATCCGCAACCCAGATGATCATCTCGTCGTTGCCGCCGTTGGTTCGTGAAACGCGCAACGCTGAATAACTGATTTCGCCGACCTGTACGAGTTCGGGTTCGGGCGCCGCCTGGTAGGCGTACTGGCGCACGCGACCACCATCGACGAACCGGTACTGCAGCGCCGCGTTCGGCGCGGCGTCACGTATCACTGCCAGATTGATCAGCAGCGCGCTCATGTCGCCGGGCTGCAGCGTGACCGGGTCACGGCGGCGCTTGCTCAGATCTCCGGTCCAGCGCGCGACGTTGTTGGACCAGTCGTAGACACCTTCGACCTTGCGGTTGAAGAACACCGCGGCCTTGCGCGTGGTGCTCTGGCGCAGCGGGCGATAGACGGTGCCGACGACATCGAACACCGTGTCCTGCTCCAGATTCAGACCCAGGATGCCGGCGAAGCCGCGGTTGCCGCGGATGCCCAGATCCACCTGCCACCGCGCGCCCTGCGGTTGCAGGCGCATCGTCGCCGTGCCGGCCTGCTTGCCCTGGTACCAGGCATCGTAGGTCGCGACGAACGGTTCCAGCCCGGCACCGCGCGCGGCCGTGGGCCACGCGACGATCAGCAGGGCGGTCGCGAACAGGGAGAGGAGGGCGCGCATAGGACGGGCATCATGCGAAGCGGTCGGTGGCTGCCAGCTGAAGCGGCGCGGGGACGCGTTCGCCGTCGACATGAACACCGTCTTCATGCAGCCGGATGCGGCCGGCGGCGATCCAGCGCAGCGTCTCCAGCAGCAGAGGATGCTCCCGGTCCAGCACGCGTGCCGACAGCGTCGCGGCATCGTCGCCAGGCAGCACCGGCACCCGCGCCTGCGCGATGACCGGGCCGCCGTCGAGTTCGGCGGTCACGTAGTGCACGCTGGCGCCGTGTTCCGGCACGCCGGCATCGAGCGCGCGCTGGTGCGTGTGCAGGCCCTTGAAGTCGGGCAGCAGCGAGGGGTGGATGTTGATCATCCTGCCGGTGCGCGCGGCCATCACCTCGGCGCCGATCAGGCGCATGTAGCCGGCGCAGACGATCAGATCCGGCGCCTCGGCATCGAGCGCGCCGAACAGCGCGGCATCGTGTGCGACGCGGTCGGCGAAGTCGCGCGGACGGATCGCGTGGGCCTGCAGGCCGGCATTCCGGGCGCGTACGAGCGCCTGCGCGTCCTTGCGGTCCGACCAGGCGCCGATCACTTCGGCATCGAGGGTGCCAGCCGCGATCGCATCGAGGATCGCCTGCAGATTGCTGCCGCGGCCCGAAGCCAGGACGGCCAGTCGCAAGGTCATCGGTGTGCGCCCGCGGTGTCGAACAGGGCGTGCGTCTCGGGGCGCTGCAGGATCACCAGCGTCGCAATGCCCAGCGCGGTGCCCAGCGGCACATGCAGGCAAAGCAGCGCGGCGACGACATTGCACAGGCCCGGGCGGGTGTGTCGCAGCAGATGCAGGCCGGACCAGATGCACAAGACGCCGCCGATCAGCGCGCCGAGCGTCAGCACCGCGAAGACCGCGATCGTCGCTTTGCCGACGGGATCGGCGAAGCCTTCGGCGGCTTCCTGGGTAAAACCGAACACCAGAATGACGCCGAGGATGACCGCGCCTGCGAGGGACAGCGCGCCGAGGATGTGATGCAGCACACCGAGCGTGCGAAGCTGTCCGGACGCCACGGCAGATGGCACCGGCACGCGCCGCGCCGGCGATGCGGTCGCCGGCGGCGCGTATGGAGACGCGGGTTCGGGTCCGGCCGACACGGCGCCGGAATCAGCCGATGCGGACGCGATCGCCGTCGCCGGCTTCGACCACTTCGCCGATCGTCCAGTGGGCGAGGTCCAGGCCATCGAGCGCGCGGCCGAACGCATCCACACTGTCGGCCGGCACCACCAGCACGAAGCCGATGCCGCAGTTGAACGTACGCCACATCTCGTGATCGGCCACCGCGCCTTCGCGCTGCAGCCACTCGAACACCGGCGGCTGCGGCCACGACCTGGCATCGATCGTCAGGCCGAGTCCGTCCGGAATCACCCGGATGATGTTCTCGGTCAGGCCGCCGCCGGTGACGTGGGCCATCGCGTGCAGTTGCGGGCCGAGGTCGCCGCGCAGCAGTTCCAGCACCGGCTTGACGTACAGCGTGGTCGGCGCCATCAGCGCGTCGACCAGGTTCACGCCGCCGACTTCGACATCGGTCGGGCGGCCGGCACGTTCGAAGATGCGGCGGATCAGCGAGTAGCCATTGGAGTGCGGGCCACTCGACGCGATGCCGACCAGCACGTCGCCGGCCTGCACCTGACTGCCGTCGCGCAGCTCGGATTTCTCGACCGCGCCGACGGTGAAGCCGGCCAGGTCGTATTCGCCGATGCCGTACATGTCCGGCATCTCGGCGGTCTCGCCGCCGATCAGCGCGCAACCCGACAGCTCGCAGCCGCGGGCGATGCCGCCGATGACCGACGCGGTGGTGTCGATGTCGAGCTTGCCGGTGGCGAAGTAGTCGAGGAAGAACAACGGCTCGGCGCCCTGCACCAGCACGTCGTTGACGCACATCGCGACCAGATCGATGCCGATCGTGTCGTGTCGGCCGAACTGCTGGGCCAGCTTGAGCTTGGTGCCGACGCCGTCGGTGCCGGAGACCAGCACCGGTTCGCGGTACTTGCCCGAGAGATCGAACAGCGCGCCGAAGCCGCCCAGGCCGCCCATGACCTCGGGCCGGAAGCTGCGCTTGACCAGCGGCTTGATGCGTTCGACGAGTGCGTTGCCCGCGTCGATGTCGACGCCTGCATCACGGTAGGTCAGGGGAGTGGGAGCGGTCACGGCAGCCGTCGCAAGGCGGGAAGACCGGGGATTTTAGCAGCCGGCCGGCCCGCAGTCGTGCCCCGTGCATCCGCGTCGCCACGGACCGTCCGCATCGTTTATGGCACCATCGCGCCTCGATGACGCCCCGATCCAGGACTTGCCGGATGCACCGCCCGAAGCGCTCGTTCAACCTCATGACGTGGCTGCTGGCCGCGCTGCTGGGCACGTTCGTCGTGTCGGGCACTGCATCCGCGCAGCGCGTGGAAGGCGACCGGGCCGCGGCCGTCGGCCTCTATGCGGCCGAGATTCCGGTGCGCAGCCAGAGCGAATCCGAGCGTGAAGCCGGTTTCTCGCGGGCACTTGCACAGGTGCTCGGCAAGCTGTCGGGCGACCGCAATGCCGCCCAGCGTCCAGGCGTGGCGCAGGAACTGCGTCGCGCGGCCCAGTACGTCGAGGGTTACGACTACCGCCAGGACGAGGGCGTGTCCTCGCGCGGCTCGCCGACCTTCACCACGACGCTGGTCGTGCGCTTCCGCCAGGACGACGTCGACGCCGTCGCCGGTGCGCTGGGCCTGCCGGTGTGGCCGGACCCGCGGCCCAAGCCGGTGATGTGGCTGGCGATCGACGACGGCTCCGGCCCGCGCCTGGTCGCCCTGCCGCAGAACAACGTGGCCCGTCCGACGCTGCAGCGCGCGATCGAACGTGGCTACCGCCTCGGCCTGCCGACCGGCAGTGCCGCCGAACAGGCCGCGGTCGGCGCCATCTGGCGCGGCGACACGGCGTCGGTCGCGCGTATTTCGGCCCGCTACAACCCGCCGATGCAGCTCATCGGCAAGCTCTACCGTGACGGCGCCGGCTGGAAGGCCGACTGGATCTTCGTCGACGGCGGCCGCGTGCTCGCGCGCTGGAGCGAGACCGGCGCCGATGCGCGGCGCACGCTGGCCAGCGGCGCCGACGGCGCGGCCGATGCGCTGACCAGGCGCTATGCGCGCACCAGCCCGACCGGCGCACCGTCGACCCAGGCGATCGTGTTCTCGGGCATCAACAGTGGCGCCGACTACATCAAGCTCTCCGCGCAGTTGCAGCGCATGTCGGTGGTGCGCGGCATCCGTCCGGTCCGCGCCACGCCGATCGGGCTGGAGATCGAACTCGATCTGCTGACCGGCCTGACCGGCTTCCGTCGCATGGCCGACGAGAACGTGCTCGTGGAAGCCGACGGCAACCTCGAGGGCGTCACGCCCGTGTTCCATTTGCGCTGATCCCTTCTCCGCTGTTCCGCACGGACCGCCCGATGATCCAGACCGACCCCGCGAACGCCGACATCGCGCGTTTCCTCAAGCGCCTGCAATGGGGTCTGGTGGCGTTCGCCGTCGGCTACGTGATCTGGCTGCTCGGCCCGATCCTCACCCCCTTCGTGCTCGCGCTGCTGCTCGGCTGGCTCGGCGATCCGCTGGTCGATCGCCTCGAGCGTCGCGGCCGGTCGCGCGCGGTCGCGGTCACGCTGGTGTTCCTGCTGATGACGCTGCTGCTGGCGCTGGTGCTGATCATCCTGGTGCCGATGATCGAGCGGCAGATCGTCACGTTGATCGACAGCCTGCCGGAATACCGCGACTGGCTGCTCGGCACGGCGCTGCCGTGGATCGAACAGCGCACCGGCTATGAAGTGGTGTCGTGGCTCGACACCGACCGCATGATCGAACTGATCCGCGGACACTGGCAGCAGGCCGGTGGCGTCGCGGCGACCGTGCTGGCCTATGTATCGCGGTCGGGCTTCGCGATCCTCGCACTGGTCATCAACCTGGTGCTGGTGCCGATCCTGGCCTTCTATTTCATGCGCGACTGGGATCTGCTGGTCGAGCGCGTCGCCGCGCTGATTCCTCGCGATCACATCGGCACCGTCACCCGGCTTGCGCATGAGACCAGCGAATCGCTCGGCGGCTTCCTGCGCGGCCAGTTCCTGGTGATGCTGGGGCAGGGTGCAATCTATGCAGTGGGCATGTCGCTGGTCGGCCTGCGCCTGGGCCTGTTGATCGGCATGGTCGCCGGTCTGATCAGTTTCATTCCGTATCTCGGCGCGACCGTCGGCATCCTGCTTGCGGTGATTGCGGCCATCGTGCAGGCCCAGGGCTTCGACTGGCAGTTGCTGATCCTGATCGGTGTGGTGTTCACGGTCGGCCAGCTGGTCGAGAGTTACGTGCTGACGCCGCGCCTGGTCGGTGACCGTATCGGTCTGCATCCGGTCGCGGTGATCTTCGCGGTGCTGGCCGGCGGCCAGCTGTTCGGTTTTCTCGGCATGCTGCTGGCGTTGCCGGTCGCCGCTGTGGCCAATGTGCTGCTGCGCTACGCACACGAGCGCTATCTGCACAGCCGCCTGTATGAAGGCGACAAGCCGGGGATCGAGATCGCGGGCGCGGCTGCATCGCAGCGCCCGGTGATCATCGTGACCGGCGCCGAGGGTACGGACGTCGAGCGTTGAGCCTCTCATGAGTGGCCCATCGCCCCAGCTGCCGCTGGCGCTCCGGTATCCCCCGGACCAGCGGCTCGAAACCTTCGTCGCCGACGACACCGCGCTGCTGCCGCAACTGCGCGATTTCGCGTTGGCCGGCGTGCGCCGAGGCCTGTACGTCGAAGGCGCGGCCGGTACCGGTAAGACCCATCTCGCGATCGCGCTGTGCGCGGAAGCCGACCGGCTGGGCCGTCGCGCGGTGTATCTGCCGCTGCGGGGCATCGCCGGCCGCCTGCGTGACGCCGCGCAGGCGCTCGATGGACACGATCTGGTCGCGATCGACGATGTTGATGTGATTGCCGGTGACCGTGACGACGAGGTCGCGCTGTTCGATCTGCACAACCGCTTGCACGATGCCGGTCGCGCGGTGTTCTACACCGCGTCGGCCGCGCCGGAAGCGCTCGCGCTCGGTCTGCCCGATCTGCGTTCACGGCTCGGCCAATGCATCCGCGTGCCGCTGCCCGTGCTCGAAGACGCCGGCCGCCATGAACTGCTGCGCCTGCGCGCTGAGCGCCGCGGCCTGCAGGTCGACGCCGCCACCATCGATTGGCTGCTGCGTCGCGTCGACCGCGATCTGCCCGCGCTCACCGCGTTGCTGGATCGCCTTGACCATGCCTCGCTCGCATCGCAGCGTCGCTTGACCGTCCCCTTCGTGCGTCAGGTGCTGGCGCTCGACTGAGCGAGTCGGTTGCGGAAGCCGTTCGCGGGATGGGGAGCGCGGAGCCATCCCGTCCTGCCGCTCCCGCGCACCTCAACCCAGGGTTGCGTCCAGCTGCGCCAGCCGCTCCGGCGTCCCCACATCGGTCCAGCGGCCCGGATGATGCGCACCACTCACGCGATTTCTGTTCATCGCCGCGCGAAGCAACGGCGCCAGCTTGAATCGCGGCGGTTCCAGATCGACGCTGGGTGCGTTGCCGACGACGTCGCGCCAGTCATGCAGCAGGGCGGGGCGATAGACGCCGATACCCGAGAACGTCAGCTTCGCGTCGCCATCGCTGCGCACCCGTGCGCCATCGAGTGCGAAGTCGCCGGCCGGGTTGTGCGTCGGGTTGTCGACGAGCAGCAGATGCGCGTCACCGTCGGGCTCGGCTGGAAGACGCGCGAAATCGTAGTCGCTCCAGATGTCGCCATTGACCGCGATGAAAGGCGCATCGTCGAGCAGGCGCAGCGCATGCAGCATGCCGCCGCCGGTTTCGAGCGGCGGCGCGCCTTCGTGCGAGTAGTGCAAGCGGAGTCCCCAGCGGCTGCCGTCGCCGAGCGTCGGTTCGAAGCGCTCGGCGAGCCAGGACACGTTGACCACGACATCGCGTACGCCGAGCGCGGCGAGTTTTTCCAGATGCCAGACGATCAGGGGTTTACCGCCTGCCGCCAGCAGCGGTTTGGGCGTGGTGTCGGTCAACGGCCGCATGCGTTCGCCCAGACCCGCGGCGAAGATCAGGGCCTGGCGATGGAGGGCGGGTGCGGTCGCGTTCGACACGGTGGATCCAGCAGGGCGGGCGCGACAGCGTAACCGTCAGCCGGAGTGCCGGCGAGCCGGCCCGCGGCTGAACGTCGGCGGCGGATTGCCGGGTGCGCGGCCCATGCCGGGCGCATCATCGACGCATCTCCGCAACCGCGCATCCGCAGGAGCCCGTCATGGTCTCGAGCCTCCGCCGCCGTCTTCGCACCGCAGCAGCGCTGCTCGCGGTCCTCGCACTCGCCGCCTGCGGGACCTTTCCGCGCACCACCGACGCGGAGAAGTACGCGCTCTACGATGCGCATGCCGGAGAAGCGGTCAATCACTTCCGCTATTTCGGCTCCGTCAACGGCTGGACGCCGCTCGGTGATTCGGCACTCGCGGTGTGGACGCGCCCGAGCGAGGCCTGGCTGCTGGACCTGTCCGGACGGTGCCAGGATCTGACATCGACGTCTGCGATCGGTCTGACCAGCAACATGAGCCGGGTCAATGCGCGTTTCGACAAGGTGCTGGTGCGCAGCCGCGCATCGGTCAGTATCCCGTGCCACATCCAGCAGATCCGTCCGTTGGACATCAGAGCGATCCGCGCGGCCGAGAAGCGCAATCCCGCGGACGCGCCTGCGATGGATCAGGCGTCGGACGCGGGCACGTAACCCGCCACACTACCGGTCTGGCGTTCGAAGAGGTACTTGCGCATCTCGCCTTCGAGGAAAGCGCGGTGCTTGGGATCCAGCGGCGACAGCCGGTTCTCGTTGATCAGCATCGTCTGGTGCGCCAGCCAGCGCGCCCAGGCCGGCTTGCCGATTTCGGCGAAGACCTGCTTGCCGAGTTCACCGGGCCAGGGAATGAAATCCAGACCCTCGGTTTCGGTCTGGTCGTGAACGCAGAAGACGCGTCGGCTCATGGTCAATCCTCCAGGGCGGCGATGCGCGGCGCGAGCAGCAGCGTGCGGATCGGGGCGGGAATGCCGAGCGTCGCGAGTTCGTCGCGTGCCACCCAGCGCAGTCGGTCATTGTCGCCCACCCTGTGACGGGCCGGGAGGCTGTGCCAGTGCAGCGGCTGCAGGCGCAGCTTGAAGTGGGTGAAGCCGTGCTGCACCGGCGGCAGGCGTTGCGGCGTATCGAGATCGACGGCGTCGACGAGGCCCGATGCGTGCGCGCGCAGCCAATCGACTGCGCGCGTGTCGTCTTCGGCCTGCGGCAGCGACCACAACGATGCCCAGATGCCGGTCGGCGGGCGCTTCTCGAGCAGCACGCGGCCTTTGCCGTCTTCCAGCAGCAGCACGCTGGCTTCGCGCTCGGGCAGCGCCTTGGTCGGCCGCGGCGTCGGCAGTTCGTCGACGCGCCCCTGCGCGAACGCGGCGCAGTCCTCGTTGACCGGGCACAGCAGACACACGGGGTTGTGGCGCGTACACAGCGTCGCGCCGAAATCCATCTGCGCCTGGGTGTAGTCGGCCAGCTGCGTGTCCGGCAGCAGCATTCCGGCGATCGACCACAACTGTTTTTCGACCTTCGGTTGCGCAGGCCAGCCTTCGACGGCGTGACGCCGGGCGAGCACGCGCTTGACGTTGCCGTCGAGGATCGGAAACGGATCGCCCCAGGCCTGCGACAGGATCGCGCCTGCCGTGCTGCGGCCGATGCCGGGCAGGGCGAGCAGGGCGTCGAGGTCGCGCGGCAGATCGCTTTCGTGCAGTTCGACGCAGCGCTGCGCGGCCGCGTGCAGATTGCGCGCGCGGGCGTAGTAGCCGAGCCCCGACCACAGCGCGAGTACGGTGTCCTGCGGCGCATCGGCCAGTGCGCGCACGTCGGGCAGCGCGTCGACGAAACGCTCGAAGTAGGGAATCACGACCCGCACCTGAGTCTGCTGCAGCATGATTTCCGACAGCCACACGCGATACGGCGTGCGCGGATGCTGCCACGGCAGATCGTGCCGACCGTGCACGTCGAACCAGGCCAGCAGGCGCGTCGCGTAATCGGTGCGGGCGATCATGGCGGCGCGTCCCCGCTGCCGTCGTCGAATGTGATCTCCAGGCCTTGCAGCATCGCGCCTGATACTTCGACGCGATCGGCCGTCAGGCGTCCGCGCAATGGCGGCAGCGGCGAACCGGTCGAAAGTGCATCGACCCAGCGCAGCATCGCGGCGATTCGCGCCTCGCCATCGAAGCTTGCATGTTCGTGTTCGAGCCGCAGTGCGATCGGCGCCGATGCATCCACGGGGCCTTCATAGCGCAGCGCGAACGGCAGCGGCTGGGTCGAATCCGACAGCGGCGCCGGCAGCGCAGGCCATGCCTCGGGCCAACGCGCGATGCGGCCGTCGAGTGCGAGCGAAAGTCGCTCGCCCAGCGCGACCCGGCCACCGGCGATCAGATCCGGCACCACGCCTCCGCCGCGAAGCGCGAGACCCATCGGCGCGAACCCCAGCGCGTTGCCGTCACCGCCGACATGCAGCGCACCGTACAGACCGAGCACGAACGGCAGCGGCTCGGCCGCGTCGGTGCCCTGCCAGCGCGCATCGAGTGCGATGCGCAGCGGCGACAACGCGAAGCCGGGCATGTCTGCGTCGATGCGCGTGGCGTCGGCCTGCAGCGTGGTGTCGAGGCGGCCGGCTGCATGCACCAGCGCGAGCGTGCCGCGTGCTTGCAGCTCGCGTGCATCGACCGCGCGGTCCGCGTGCAGGTGCAGCCGGAACGGTGCCTGCAGCGCGTCGAGATGCGCGGTGCCTGCGATATGCGCGTCGAGCGCACGGTCGGCCTGCAAGGCGGGGAGGTCCACGGCCAGCCCGTCGACATACCAGCCATCGCCGTCGAGACGCCCGCGCACGATGCGCACGCCGTCGGTGATCGCCGGCACCTTGCCGTCGCCCGGTGGACGCGCATCGAGCCAGCGCAGCAGCGACGGCAGGTGCAGGCGCGGTGCGTCGAGTTCGACGCGGGTGATCTCAAGATCGGCGCCGCGGCTGCGGATCGTTTTCCACGGCAGCGACAGCAACATGCGTTCGGCCTGCAGCATCGGTACATCGGACGGGGCCGATCCGGGCGCGGTGATGCCGACCTCGCGCACCACCAGCTGCGGCGTGCCGCGCAGGCGGTACTCGACATCGCCTTCGAACGTGATGCGCAGGCCCAGCGTGGGTTCGAGGCGCGCCAGCACCAGGCGCAGGGCGCGTTCGGGCGGCAGCAACACCTGCACCAGCAGCGCGGCGACGATCGCCAGCACCAGCGCGATCAGCAGCAGGCGCAGCCAGCGCAAACGCCGCGGCGCCGAGGGCTCCGGCGCCGGAGCGGCGTCGTTCACGCCCCCAGCGTCTCCGGCAGCATCGCGTCGACGAAGGCCTCGGCGTCGAACACGCGCAGGTCCTCTGGCCGCTCGCCGATACCGGCGAAGCGGATCGGAATGCCGAATTCGCGGGCCAGCGCGAACACCACGCCACCCTTGGCGGTGCCGTCGAGTTTGGTCACGACGAGACCGGTGACCTGCGCCGCGGCGTTGAACTGGCGCAGTTGCGACAGCGCGTTCTGGCCGGTGGTGCCATCGATGACCATCAGCACTTCGTGCGGCGCGGTCGGATCGATCTTGCCGAGCACCCGGCGGATCTTGCCGAGCTCGGCCATCAGGCCCTGTTGCGTGTGCAGGCGCCCGGCGGTGTCGGCGATCAGGATGCCGGTGCCGCGCGACTTCGCCGCCTGCAGCGCATCGAACGCAACCGCGGCCGGATCGGCGTCCTGCCCCTGGGCGACGACGGGCACGCCGTTGCGCTCGCCCCAGGCCTTGAGCTGGGCGACCGCGGCGGCGCGGAAGGTATCGCCCGCGGCCAGCATCAGATGGTGGCCTTCGTCCTTGTAGCGCTTGGCGAGCTTGCCGATCGTCGTGGTCTTGCCGACGCCGTTGACGCCGACGGTCAGGATCACGAAGGGCTTGGCATTCGTGTCGATGACCAGCGGCCTGGCCACCGGCTCGAGCATCGCGATGAGGTCACCACGCAGCGCCTTGAGCAGATCATTGGCATCGACGAATGCGCGCGCCTTCATGCGCTTGCGCAGGGACTCGACCAGCTCGGTACTCGCCGCGACGCCGACGTCGGCAGTCAGCAGCGCGGTCTCGATCTCGTCGAGCAGATCCTCGTCGAGCTTGGGATTGCGCGAGAACAGGCCGCCGAAGCTTTTCGCGAACGTGCTGCCACCCAGGCGCTCGCGCCAGCCCGACTTGCCCGGTGCGGCGGCGGGCATGGTGCTGGCGAACACGTAGTCGGCGAGTGCCGCCGCCGGATCCACGAACGCAGGCGGCGGGGCCGGCGTTGCAGACGCCTCGGAAACGACCGGGACGGCGCCCGGCGCGATCTCGATTGCTGCCGGCGCGACATCAGTGGACGGGCTGCTGCCCTCGGGCGCGTGCAGTGGCGCCGCGCCAGGCTCGACGGTGCCGGCATCGTGTGTCGTGACCGTCGGCGTCGCCGATGGCGGAGGTGCCACGGGCGGAGCGGGCGGCGATGCAGGCGCAGGTGCGGGCGCAGCGGGCGGCGCGAATGCAGCAGCGATCTCTTCGGCGCTGAGGCGGCGTCGGCCGCTGTCGGCCTCGGGCTTGTCGGAGGGTTTGTCGCGCTTGAACCAGCTGACCATGCGGCCTTCGTAGCCTGGATGGGGGAGAATGGCGCGCATGGTATCACCCGACTTTCAGCGGCCCCGTGCGGGCGCACGCGCATGAATACCCCTCGTCACGGCGGCTCAGGCAGGCCGTCATCGAACGTCAACCGCAACACCGGCCCGGGCCGGGTGCGCATTGTCGGCGGTCGCTGGCGAGGCACGCGTCTCGATGTCCCCGATGTGGCCGGCCTGCGGCCGACCTCTGACCGGGTTCGCGAAACCCTGTTCAACTGGCTGCTGCCGGTGCTGCCCGGTGCGCGCGTGCTCGATTTGTTCGCCGGCACCGGTGCGCTCGGGCTCGAGGCCGTCTCGCGTGGCGCGGCCAGCGCTGTGCTGGTCGAACGCGATCTCGGACTCGCTGCAGCCCTGACCGCAACCGCGGCGCGCCTGTCCGGCGGCGACGTGGTCTCAGTCCAGCGCGGCGATGCGGTGTCGATGGCGGCCGGCTTGCCTGCCGGCAGCATCGACGTCGCCTTCGTCGACCCGCCGTTCGCCGCCGACCTGTGGGCGCAGGCGTTCGCGGCCCTGGCTCCGGCACTTGCAGCAGATGCCTGGCTCTACGTCGAATCGATGGCCGAGCGGCCGGCGTCGCCCGGGGCGGGCTGGCAATTGCACCGCGAGCTGCAGACCCGCGAAGCGCACTGCGCGCTGTACCGGCGCGCCGGCTGATCGCCACCCGCGCCGCTGCTACACTTGCGGTCCGCGCCACGTTCCATCCGATTCCTTCGACAGCGAACGCAAGCCATGAGTGCGAGCCGCAACCGAATCGCGGTCTATCCCGGGACCTTCGATCCGATCACCAACGGCCACGTCGACCTCGTCGATCGTGCCGCGCCGCTGTTCGAAAAACTGATCGTCGGCATTGCCGAAAGTCCGGCCAAGCGCCCGGCCATGACGCTCGAAGAGCGCGTCGAACTGGCACGCCAGGCGACCGCCCATCACACCAATGTCGAAGTCATCGGCTTCGATTCGCTGCTTGCGCACTTCGTGCACGAGGTCGGCGCCGGCGTGTTGCTGCGTGGCCTGCGCGCGGTGTCGGATTTCGAGTACGAGTTCCAGCTCGCCAGCATGAACCGGCATCTGATTCCGGATGTCGAAACGCTGTTCCTCACGCCGGCCGAGCAGTATGGCTTCATCTCCTCCACGCTGGTGCGCGAAATCTCGCGCCTCGGCGGTGACGTGTCGGGCTTCGTGCCCGCCGCAGTCGATCGCGCATTGCGCAAACACTCGCAACGCTGACGTTGCCCATCAAACACCCGAGAACACAAAGAGGGAATGCCATGAAGTCCATCACCCGCGCACTGCTGATCGCCTGCCTCGTCCTGCCGGTCATCGCCTGTAGCAAGGAAGAAGAGCCGCAGCAGGTCGAGGTCGCGCCGGTCGCGGTGCCCACCACCGAGGACAAGACGGCGTGGAACGCCTATCTCAACGACGTGGCCGGCCGCCACATGGAAGGCGTCAACAATTCGCCCTACGTCTATCTGGTGCCGCCGGCGCCCGCGCCTGCAGCCGATGCGCCGCCCGCGGACACCACCACTGCCGATGGCGACCCGACGATGTCGACGCCGGTCGACGGCGCCTATGAGCGTCTGCTGGAGAAGGCCGAGCAGGATGTGTCCCGCGGTATCACCCGCGGCAACCTGCTGATCTTCGCGGGCCTGGATTCGACGCGTACCGCGGATCTGGTCGTGGCCTCCTTTGCCAAGGTCGGCACCGGCACGATGAATGGTGTGCGCGTGCTGTTCATCGGCAGCGCGGCGGACAGCGAGCGGGTCAAGGCCGTGGTCGAGCCGACCGGTTCGGAGTACGTGTTCATCGACAACGCGGCCTGATCCACTGCCGCGACGGCGGCCGGCGCGTCCGGCCGGCCGTCTGCCACAACGCCACCGCGCGCTCGCCCGGTGGCGTTGTCGTTTCCGGCGCAGGCGCGCGGTGGACGCAGTTCCATCGATGGAACGCCGGGGGTGCGGCCCAGCCCCTACAATGCGCGGATGTCACTGAAGATCAACGAGCTCTGCGTCAACTGCGACGTCTGCGAGCCGGCCTGCCCGAACCAGGCGATCGCCCAGGGCGAGACGATCTACGTCATCGATCCGGCGCGTTGCACCGAATGCGTGGGCCACTTCGACGAGCCGCAGTGCGTGGTCGTCTGCCCGGTCGAATGCATCGATCCCGATCCCGACATTCCCGAAACCCAGGTGCAGTTGCTCGCCAAGCTGGCGCGCCTGCAGCAGGAGGCGTCATGAACCGGTCCCGCTTCGCGTTCGCTGGCATGCCGGCGTTGCTGCTGTCGATGCTGCTGCTCGCGGTCGCGCCGTCCTGCGCGCGCGACGTTCGCGCGCTCGACGCACCTGCCGCGCGCACTGCGCAGAGCACGGCGACGCCGCCCGGCAACGCGGTCGCCTCGGCGCATGCGCTCGCGACCGAAGCGGGCCTGCAGGTGATGCGCGAGGGCGGTAATGCCTTCGATGCGGCGGTCGCGACCTCGGCGGTGCTGTCGGTGGTCGAGCCGATCTCGTCCGGCCTCGGCGGCGGCGGGTTCTTCCTGCTGCACGACGCATCAAGCGGCCGCGACATCTTCGTCGACGCGCGCGAAACCGCGCCGGCCAGCGCGCATTCGGATCGCTACCGCAAAGCCGACGGCAGCTTCGACCGCGACCGCGCCGAGAACGGACCGTGGTCGGCCGGCATTCCCGGTCTGCCGGCGGCGTTCGTGCATATCGCCGAGACCTACGGCGCGCTGCCGTTGTCGAAGTCACTGGCGCCGGCGATCCGCATCGCCGAAGAAGGCTTCCCGGTCTATGCGCGGTTCGCGCGGGGCTACCAGTCGCGGCGTGCGGTCATGGAGCGCTACCCCGGCACGCGCGCGGTGTTTCTCGCCGACGGCCGCGCGCCGGAAGAGGGCGACGTGTTCCGCCAGCCCGATCTCGCGCGCACGCTGCGCCTGCTGGCCGAACGCGGTTTCGACGGGTTCTACGGCGGTGAGACCGGCGCGAAGCTCGTGGCAGGTGTCAACGCGGAAGGCGGCGAGTGGACCGCTGCGGATCTGGCGGCGTACAAGGTCGTCGAGCGCGCGCCCATTCGCTTCCGCTATCACGACTGGGACGTCGTCACCGCACCGCCGCCGTCGTCGGGTGGCATCGCGATGGCGCAGATGCTGCAGATCCTCGAGCCGTACGATCTGACCCAGCTCGACGATGCCACGCGCACGCACCTGGTCGTCGAATCGATGCGCCGCGCGTTCCGCGACCGCACCTTCTATCTGGGCGATCCGGACTTCGTGACGATTCCGCAGCGCACGCTGCTCAGCC
This sequence comes from Luteimonas sp. KH_071, assembly GCF_057838005.1. NCBI lineage: Bacteria > Pseudomonadati > Pseudomonadota > Gammaproteobacteria > Lysobacterales > Lysobacteraceae > Luteimonas > Luteimonas sp. KH_071. Next base: position 1,021,402 of record NZ_CM174458.1, read on the forward strand.
GCGACTACGCCGCCGGCCTGCGCGCGACGATCAATCCGGGCAAGGCGACGCCGAGTGATCTGCTGTCAGGCGAGGCGACGCCGCTGGAAGACGAAGAGACCACGCACTTCTCGATCATCGACGCTGCCGGCAACCGCGCGGCGGTCACGCAGACGGTCAACCTGCTGTTCGGCAGCGGTCTCGTCGCGCCGGGCACCGGTGTGCTGCTCAACAACGAGATGGACGATTTCGCGCTGCAGCCCGGCGTGCCGAACGCATTCGGTGTGATGGGCTTCGACGCGAATGCGCCGGCGCCGGGCAAACGCCCACTGAGCTCGATGACCCCGACCTTCCTCGTGTCCGACGACCGCGTCGCTGTGCTCGGCACGCCCGGCGGCAGCCGCATCATCACGATGGTGCTGCTGGGCATCCTCGGCTACGACGCGGGCCTCGACGCGCAAAGCGTCGCCGCGCTTCCGCGTTACCACCACCAGTGGATGCCGGACGTGATCTCGGCCGAATCCGACGCGTTCTCCGCCGACACCGCGGCGAAGCTGCGCGCGATGGGCCATACCGTCAATCTGCCCGGTGATCGCGCGGCCGGTGGCCGCGGGTCCAGCCACGTCTGGGGCAATCTGCAGACCATCGAGTGGAACCGCGCGGACGGCACGCTGGCCGGCGGCAGCGATCCGCGCAATCCGGTGGGCTCGGCGACGGTGGAAGCGGTCGCGCGCTGATCGGCCGCGCTTACAATCGACCACCGGTCTGACGCGGGAGGGCGTCATGAAACTGTGGTCGATCCAGGGCAACACGCAGAAGCTCGATGGCGGCTCGATGTTCGGCAACGCGCCGCGCGCGATGTGGACGCAGTGGACCACGCCCGACGACCTCAACCGCATTCCGCTGGCGACGCGCGGCCTGCTGGCGACGCCGCTCAACGGCAAGACGGTGCTGTTCGAGACCGGCATCGGCGCCTTCTTCGAGCCGAAGCTGCGCGCACGTTTCGGCGTGCAGGAAGACCGGCACGTGCTGCTCGATTCGCTGCGCGACGCGGGCTTCGACCACACCGACATCGACGTCGTCGTGCTGAGCCATCTGCATTTCGACCACGCCGGCGGTCTGCTGGCGCCGTGGTCGGACGGCGCTGCGCCGGCGCTGCTGTTTCCGAACGCGACCTTCGTGCTGTCCACGCCGCACTGGTTGCGTGCGAAGCGGCCGCATGCCCGCGACCGCGCGAGCTTCATTCCAGGCCTGTGCGAACTGCTGGAAGCGACAGGCCGGCTGGAGTTCATCGAGGGCGCGCATGCACCGTCGCTCGGCGATGCGGTGCGCTTCCATTACAGCGACGGCCACACGCCCGGCATGATGCTGGCCGAAATCCTCGGCCCCGACGTGCAGGATGGCGCCCATCACGGCGGCGTGGTGTTCTGCGCCGATCTCGTGCCCGGCCTCCCGTGGGTGCACGTGCCGATCACGATGGGTTACGACCGATTTCCGGAGCTGATCATCGACGAAAAGCAGGCCTTTCTCGCCGACATGGCCGCGCGCGGCGTGCGCCTGTTTCTGACCCACGATCCCGAGGTCGCGCTGGTGCAGGTCGTGCGCGACGAGGCCGGCCGTTTCAGCGCGACACATCCGACCGCGGCACTCGCCGCGCGTTCCCTGCAGCACGTCCACGAGACCACACCATGACGCCTCGCATCTCGCTTCTCATCGCATCGCTGCACGTGCTGCTGTACCTCGTGCTGACGATCCGCGTTGTCCTCCACCGCAACGTGCACAAGATCGGCATCGGCACCGGTGGTGACGAATCCCTGTCGCGCAAGGTGCGGGTGCATGCCAACTTCGTCGAATACGTGCCGCTGGGCCTGTTGCTGCTTGCCCTGCTGGAACTGGCGGCGATCAACACGGCGCTACTGTGGATCTTCGGCATCGCGCTGCTGGTCGCGCGTGTGCTGCATGCGATCGGGCTGGGCGGTTCGGCCGGATATTCGTTCGGTCGCGCGACGGGCGCGCTGCTGACGTTCGCGACATTGCTGGCGATGGCGGGGTTCGGGATCTGGCGTTTCGTCATCGGCGCGATGATCGTCGCCTGAGGCACAGGTCCGGGAAAACGCATGCCCTGCTGCAACAGCGGATTCCTGCCGGAGCGCATTTGCGCACGCGATCCGCGCATGATCTGTGATGCCGCATCACACGCGAGCGCGCGCCTGCACGGGGCGCGCTGATCCGCGTCAGCAAGGGCGTGACGCCAGACGGCTGCTGGCGTTGGCCCTCAATCCACCCGCGTGCCGAAGATCTTGTCGCCGGCATCGCCGAGGCCGGGCAGGATGTAGCCCTTCTCGTTGAGGCGCTCGTCGATCGACGCGGTGTAGACCTCCACATCCGGATGCGCGGCTTCGAGCGCGCGCAGGCCTTCCGGCGCGGCCACCAGGAACAGGCCCTTGATGCGGCTCGCGCCGGCGGCCTTGAGCATCGACACCGTCGCGATCAGGGTGCCGCCGGTGGCCAGCATCGGATCGAGGATCAGCGCGGTGCGGTCGGCCATGTCACCGACCAGGTTCTCGTAATAGGGCACGGCTTCGAGCGAATCCTCGTCGCGCTTGATGCCGACCACGCTGACCTTGGCTGCGGGAATCAGGTCCAGCACACCCGGCAGCATGCCTAGGCCGGCGCGCAGGATCGGTACCAGGGTGATCTTGCGGCCCTTGATGCGGCGCACGCGCACGGTGCCCGCCCAGCCTTCGACCTCGGCTTCTTCGGTCTCCAAATCCGCTGTCGCCTCGTAGGTCAACAGGGTCGCGACCTCGGCTGACAGCTCGCGGAAGGTCTTGGTGCTGTTGTCGGCGCGGCGCATCAGGCCGAGCTTGTGCTGCACCAGCGGATGACGGACTTCGACGGTTTTCATGGCATGACCTGTGCGGAAGCGATGCCCATAGGATCGCATGCGTCATCGGCAGTCGCGGTTTCGCGGCCGAAACGCAGAGGGGCCGGATATGCCGGCCCCTCGTCATGCACGGTGCGGCGATGGATCAGAACTGGTAGCGCACGCCTGCCAGCCACGAGCGGCCGAAGCCCTCCATTTCCAGTACGCGGTTGCGCTGGCCCTGGAATCGGATCTGCTTCGTGTCCTGGATGTTGTTGACCTCGCCGAAGACGCTCCAGCCGGCGCCAAGCGCGTAGCTGGTCGAGAAGTCGAGACTCGCGCGGTCGTTCCAGTAGACGTTGAGCTCGGGATTGGTGATGTCGAAGGACTGGATGAACTTCGAACGGTAGTTGTAGGCCAGGCGGGCATTGAGGCCGCGCATTTCGTAGGTCAGCGCGAAGTTGTAGTTCGTCCGCGAGGTGCCCGGCAGTTCGGTTTCGCCCAGATCGAACGGCAGCTCGGCTTTCGACTTCGCGTAGGTGTAGTTGGCGTAGACGCCCAGCCCCGACAGCGCGCCCGGCAGCATGTCGAAGGTCTGCTGCCAGGACAGTTCCGCGCCGTAGATGCGACCATTCTCGCCGTTTTCGGCACGGGTGATCTGGAAGATCTGGCCGGGACCGGCGGCCTCGTCGCGTGAGGCGACGAACAGCGGGTCGTCGATGCGCTTGTAGAACAGCGCTGCCGACATCAGGCCGAGCGGACGCAGGTAGTGTTCGAACGACAGGTCCAGATTGTGCGCGAATGCTTCGCGGACCATCGGGTTGCCTTCGCTGATGGCGATCACGTTGAGATCGTCCGCCTCGCCGATCACCCGGTAAGGTGCGGTGTGCATGAAGTCCGGGCGGTTGATCGCGGTGGAGTAGGAGGCGCGCAGGATGGAATCCGGATTGGCCTCGTAGCGGAAGTGCAGGCTCGGCAGCACGTTGCCATAGCTGCGACTCGCGGTCTGCGGCAGCACCTCGCCACTGTCTTCGTCGAACTGCAATGCGCTGCCTTCGAGCTCGGTGCGCTCGTAACGCACACCGGCAATCATCGTCAGCGCGTCCCAGTTGGCATCGAGGCGCGCATAACCCGCATAGACGTTCTCTTCGGCCTGATAGTCGCCGGTCAAAGAGTCGGGAATGAGACGTGTGTTGTTGGCGCTCTCGAGCAGCGGACCTGCGTATCTGTCGAAGATGTCTCGGCAGAAGCGGCGGCCGGTCAGGAAATAATCGAAGTTGTTCGACAGGCTGTCGCACAGCATGTCGGAATAGCCGATGCCCAGGCCGGCGAAATCCGAGGTGCTGCCGTTACGGAAGCGCTCGTCGTCGAACATCTTGTCGCGCTGACGCGCCCTCACGCCGAACTTGAGGTCGCCGCTGTCGCCCAGAAAGGTCTGCTGGCGCCCCAGATCAAGGCGCAGCGCGTTCTCGTTCTCCTCGCCGTACTCATAGCGGTCGTTGAGGCGACGGAACGCGTACCAGTTCTCCGGCAGGTTGACGCCGGTCGCCGGCGCGTCCGGGCGGCCGATGATGGTCCAGGTCGGGAAATCCGGATTCGCGTAGTCGTATTCGAATTGCGGGCGCACGCTGGAGCGGAAGATGTACTGCATGCGCGGGCTGGTGGTCTTGGTGGCACGGCTCTGCGAGGCCTGCCAGTCGAGCTTCCAGGCATCACCGAGAAAATGTTCGCCGGCCAGGTTGTAGGTGCGGATGCTCTTGTCGTAGGTGCGCTCGCGCAGCTCCTTGTCGAAGGTCGCGCGCGCGCGGCCGGTGGTCTCGCCGGCGTCGGGCGCGAAGTTGTCGAGTGCGATGATCAGGTTGTCGCGGAACTCGCGGTCCACGAAGTTCGAGTCCGATGCGACGAAATAGACCAGGTTGTCCGGATTGATGCGGTAATCGAAACGGCCGGTGATGCCTTTGCGGGTGCGCAGGCCTTCGTAATCCTTGACCTGGATCTCGCTCGGCGCGAACACGTCTTCGCCGATGCGGGTGTAGAGCGTTTCCACGTTGTCGGTGAAGCGGCCCTGCTTGCTGATCGAGCCCGAGATGAGCACGCCGATGTTCTGCTCGGCGCCGAAGCGGTTGCCCACGGTCGCGTTGTAGCGCTGGTTGTCGCCGTCGCCGAGCTGGTACTTGCCGCCCGCAAGCGAGGCGCGCAGCGTCAGTCCTTCGCGGTCCAGCGCACTCTGCGTGCGGATGTTGATGTTGCCGGCGATCGCGTCGCCGTCCATGTCGGGGGTGATCGCCTTGGTGACTTCCAGCGCGGCGATGACGTCCGAGGGAATCGTGTCGAGTTCGACGCCCCGGCTGGTGGCATCGGGATTGGCCAGCTGCACACCGTCGATGGTGACCGTCGTGAACTCTTTCGGCGCGCCGCGCACCGTCACGTAGCGACCTTCACCCTGGTCGCGCTCGATCGACACGCCCGGAATTCGTTGCGTGGATTCGGCGATGTTGTTGTCGGGGAACTGGCCGAGCAGATCGGCCGAGACCACGTTGACGTAGTTCGTCGACGCACGTTGCTGGTTGAGCGCCATGGCCTGTGCGTCACGGCTGGCCCGCACTTCGACCACACCCATGTCGGTCGCGGCGACGGTGCTGCGCAGCGTGACCTCCACCTGTGCACCGCGCGTGTCCCCCACGACGACTTCGGTCTGGTGCCGCGTGTAGCCCAGATAGTCCACCTGCAATGGATAGCGCCCCGGCGCGAGGCCGGTCACGCGAAAGTAGCCCTCGCGATCGGTACTGACCTGGCGGCCATCGACAGTCACGATCGCGCCTTCGAGTGACACGCCGCGGGAGGCTTCGCTGACCTTGCCGACGATCGTGTTGGCCATGGCTGCAATCGTGTCGACGCTCGACGACTGTGCGGTGGCAGGCTGCGGGCAGGCCAGGGCGAGCGTGGCTGCGATGGCCGCGGCGAGGACGGTACGACTGGATGACATGGGGACTCCGATGAGGGATGCGTGTGTCGGGGGCATGGCGAAGCCGCAGCCGCCACGTCGCGGAGCGCGGCGTGCGTTGCTTGGTCTGTGTTGTGGCGTGCGTCGCGCGTCGGCGACGCCCTGTTCCCCCTGGGGTCGGCATCTTGCGACGCTTCGATGACACTTCTGTTGTGGCGGTGCGTCAGTGCGATGTCGCAGCCCACGTGCAACGTGGCTGCAATCTCGCGCGTCGATCATGACGCGCTGTGCCGATGCGCATGACCGTCCCGCGACATCGATGCGACGGTGAGGTGGCGATCGCCGCATCATCTCTCTGCCCGATCTTTCGACATCCACGCTCTGCGACGTACTCGCTTGCAGCGGATGCGGCTCTACACGAGGACACACCACCCATGACACACGCGCTGCCCGCACGCCTGCCCCGTTTCCTGCTGCTGAGCGCTGCTCTGTTCGCGATGCCGCTCCATGTCGGCGCCGCGGGCGAGACACGTGTCGAGCCGAACACCCTCGTACCCGCAGGCGTCATGCGCTACGCGCCGAGCGTATTCCCCGATCGCATCGTCGCCACGCCGGCGCAGGAAGCATCGACGGGGTTCGGCGTGTCCTGGCGGACGGCATTGCCGGCGCAGTCGTCGCCCGTCATTGATGCGCCCGTCGTGGAGATCGTCGTCGCTGGCGACTCGCCGGATATGGGGCCGCGTCGCCGCGTCGCGGCGCGCAGCACGACCCTGGATGGCGAGAACGGCGCCGCGGAATTCCATCACGCCGATGTCGATGGCCTGCAGCCCGATACGCTCTACGCCTGGCGCGTGCAGGGCGGTGGCACATGGAGTCCGTGGATGCAGACGCGCACCGCGGCTGCGGCGGGTGCACCGCTGACGCTGCTGTATTTCGGCGACACCCAGAACAAGAACGCCAGCCTGAGCACGCGTGTATTGCGGGAGGCGCACCGGCAGGCGCCCGACGCCAGGCTCGCGCTGTTCGCCGGCGATCTGGTCAGTGGCGGCGACGGCGAAGACGACAACGAGTGGGGCGAGTGGTTCGACGCCGTGGGCCCGCTGGCGACGATGGTCGTCAACGCGCCGGCACCGGGCAATCACGAGTACTGGGAAGAGTTCGAAGACACGCCGCAGGAGCGGCGCGTGCTCGGCGGCCACTGGTCGCGCACGTTCGCGCTGCCGGCCAATGGCGCGCCGGGCGCCGAGGCGACGAGCTACTGGTTCGACTACCAGGGCGTGCGCGTGGTGGTGCTCGATGGCACCTCCGCGCTGGATCTTGGCACCGCCGAAGCGCAGGCCGCATGGCTCGACCAGACGCTCTCGGCCAATCCGCATCCCTGGTCGATCGCGTTGATCCACCAGCCGATGTATTCGCCGCGCCAGGACCGCGACAACGTCGCGCTGCGCGATCACGTGTTGCCGGTCCTCGAGCGGCAACGGGTCGACCTGGTGCTGCAGGGACACGACCACGTCTATGGCCGCCGCGCCGGCGAAGACCCGGCGCGCGCGACCCCGCAGTACCTGGTGTCGGTGGTCGGCGCGAAGCAGTACCGGTTGTCGGACGGCGCGCGCCGCGACATGGATCCCACCGCCGAGGACACCCAGCTGTTCCAGGTGATCCGCCTCGACGGCGAGACCCTGCACTACGAATCACGCACCGCGACCGGCCGCCTGTACGACGCGTTCGAGATCCGCGGCGCCACGCCGCAGACACGCACGCTGCACGAGATCACCGAAGGCCGGATCGACCCGCGCGACTGCACCCGTGAGGAAACCCTCAAGGGTCGTGCCGACCGGTGCTGGGAGTGATGCACGTGCGGAGTCGAATTCTTGCAACGCTGCTTGCTGCATCGTTCGCATGCGCGATGCCGCTTGGCGCGATTGCCGCGACACCGCCCGCGCACGATCGCCAGCCGGAAACCGCACCGGACGAGGCGATGCTGCGGGTCGAGATTCCAGCTGGCGGCTTCACCAAGTACGAGAGCGATGCCGAGGGCCGCATCCATGTCGACCGGTTCCTGTCGATGCCGATGGCGTACCCGGCGAACTACGGCTCGATGCCCGGCACGCACGCCGGTGACGGCGATCCGCTCGATGCCTTGGTGCTGACACGCGCGCCGCTGTATCCGGGCGTACTGATCCGCTTCCGCCCGCTGGGCGTGCTGCGGATGGTCGACGGCGGCGACGCCGACGAGAAGATCATCGGCGTGCCGGCCGACGACGTGGATCCCACGTACGCCGGCATCCGCACGCTCGACGATCTGCCGGCGATGGAGCGCGATCGCATCGAAGCGTTCTTCCGGGTCTACAAGGATCTGCCGGACGGCGGCAACCGCGTCGAACTGCGCGGCTGGGGTGGGGTGGACGAAGCGAAGGCGGTGATGCGCTCGGCGATCGGGGGCTTCGACGCGAAGTGAGCGCGGGCCGCGTCGCGGTTCAACTGCAGAACTGCTCGCGCGCCAGCACCGCGTCCTGCAGCAGCGCAAGTTCAAGGGGCGACGGCACCTCGGGTGTCGTCGCGATGAGCCCTCGGATCGCCGGGCACGGACTGTCGGTGTAGCCGGGCGGCCACAGGCCCACGAGTTGCGCGAAGCCGCGCACGACATCCTCCGGTGTGATCTGTCGCCGCATCCGGAAGCGCTCCGGACGCGATTCGAACGGCGTTCGGTACACATCCCGCTGGCCCGGCAGGCGTTCGGCGAATGCGATCGGCGCGACGTCGCCCAGCAATGTGCCGTACGCGAGGCGGAGGGCCGCGTCGGGCGATGTGTGCCCCGTGTCCGTTGATGTGTCGGATGCTGCGTGGATCGGTGCTGTCGAGCGAGGCGGCGACCGTGTGCGCGCACCGGTGACCCCGAGCGCGTCCGGTGGCGCGGGAGTGACCAACGGCAGCGGTGGCGGCCTCAGGAACACCACCTCGAATGTGGCAGCGGGTTGGTCAGGCGCGCGCATTTCACGCGCGAGCAGCCCGTGCAGCACTGCGATGCCGAGCAGCAACGTGAAGCTCGCGGATGCGATGCGCGCGAACGTATCGCCCGCGAACAGGTGCGTCGCGCGACGTCCGTGATTGGATCCGGGGGCAGACGCCACATCGACTTCCTTCCATGGAATCGATGCAGATTAGTCGAATGGCCCGCGTGCGTGCACACGGGTCCGATCGGCTTCCCGGAAGTCGGCGATCGTTGCAGGCCCAGGTCAGGCCGCAGCAGCGCTCGACTGGCGCGGACCTTCGCGCAGCGCCTTGCCGACCATCGACACCATCAACGCGATCTCGGCGTCGTCGATGTTGAAGTGCGGGGTGAAGCGCAGCGAGTTGGTGCCGCCGTGGATCACGCCCAGGCCCTGTTCGCGCAGCCATTCTTCGGTCGAGCCGGCGCCGTAGCACTTGAACTGCGGCGCGAGTTCGCAGGAGAACAGCAGGCCGGTGCCCTGAACCTTGGTGATCAGTCCGCCGAGCTCGGCCTTGAGCGTCTCGAGCGCTTCGACCGACTTGCGGCCGGCGTCGCGGATATTCGCGCGTACGTCGGGCGTGAGCTGCGCGAGCACTGCACAGGCGACATCCAGCGCACGCGGATTGGCGGTCATCGTGTTGCCGTACACACCACTCTTGTAGAGCTGTGCGGCGTGCTCGGTCACCGCTAGCACCGACAGCGGGTACTGGCCGGCGTTGAGCGCCTTCGAATAGGTTTCCATGTCCGGCGCGTCGAGACTCTCGAAGCCGGGATAGTCGACGACCGACAGCACGCCGTGCGCACGCAGACCGGCCTGGATCGAATCGACCAGCAGCAGGCTGCCGTGGGCGCGGGTGAGTTCGCGCGCGACGGCATAGAACGCCGGCGGCAACGCGCGGCCCGGGTCGCCTTCGCCCATCACCGGCTCCAGGAACACGGCCTCGACGAACCAGCCGTTGGCATCCGCATCGGCGAACGCCTGGCGCAGCGCGTCGGCGTCGTAGGGTGGAATCGTGATCAGCGAATTCTCGTCGCGGAAACTCGCGAGATACTTCTTGTAGGTCGCGCGTGAGGAATCGGAATACAGCGCCGGGCGCTCGGTGCGGCCGTGGAAGCTGCCCTTGACCACGATGCGCTTGACCGTGCGCCCGGCGTGGCGGCCACCAGGATCGGTCTGGGTGCGGGTGTTGATGTCGGCGATGCGCGCGGCCAAGCCGACCGATTCGGAGCCGGAGTTCAGGCAGAGGAAGTGGCTGAAGGGGCAGCCGCCGTCGCGGGTATGGCCGATCTCGCGGCGCAGGGCCCGGTCGAGCTTCAGCTGCGACAGGCTCGGGGTCATGATGTTGGCCATCGGCACCGGCTGCGCCATCGCTGTGATCACGTCCTTGGGCGTGTGGCCGAAGCCGAGCATGCCGTAGCCGCCCGAATCGTGGAGCACGGCGCCCTTGAGCGTGACGACCCAGGGGCCGCGTGCGGTCAGCGCGACATACGGATTCACCGCGTCGCCGGCATAGAAGTTGATATAGCCGGCCTGCACGGCGCGCGCCTGCGCGTCTTCGTCGAGCTCGAGCAGTTCCGGAAATTCCCGAGCCACTGCGGCATGCGCATCGGCGGCGGCGCGGGCGGCCTCGACGAGGTCGGGGTGCGTCGCGGCGAAGCGTTCGAGCACATCGTCCGGCAGACCGGTGGTGCGGCGCGTGCCGCCATGGGCGCGCAGCGCGGCGAGGATCTGGATGACGGACATGCGAATCGCTCCTTGGGACGTCGGGGAGGGCCGGCATCGGATGCTGGCCGCGGTCGGCGATGCCGTGCGGCTGCGGGTCGAGCCGACGGTCTTTCCATTATCTGGACGATTCTGTCGAACGGAAGCGACGGAACGCCGACGGATGCGTAGAATTTCGGCAGATCGCCGAAACAGGTTGCGCCCATGTCCCCCGAGTCCGCCGATGTCCAGCTGCTGATCCTGCTCCGCGAGAACGCACGGCTGTCGACGGCGGAGATCGCGCGCCGTCTGGGGCTGTCGCGCACCACCGTGCAGAGCCGGATCGAACGGCTCGAGCGCGAAGGCGTGATCAGCGGCTATACGGTGCGGGTGCGCGAGGATTTCGAGCAGGGCCACATCCGCGCCCAGATCATGATCACCGTGCGCCCGCGACAGATGACCCCGGTGATCACCGCGCTGCGGGCGATCAGCGCGGTGCGGGCCCTGCACTCGGTCAGCGGGCCCTACGACCTGATCGCGCTCGGCGTGGTGCCGACGGTCGCCGACATGGATGAACTGACCGACCGCATCGGCTGCGTCGAGGGGGTCGAGCGGACGACATCGTCGATCATCCTGTCGACGAAATTCGAGAGATAAGCGTCTCCGTCCGCGGCGGAGACACCTTGGCCCCTCTCCCTCCGAGAGAGGGGAGGACCATCGGCGGATGCCGATGGTGGGGTGAGGGCTGGGGCGTTGCCTGCAGTGTGTGTTCTTTCAAGCCGATGCGAGAAGCGCCCTCACCCCAACCCCTCTCCCGATGGGAGAGAGGCTCAAGCCGCCGGAAGCGCCTGCACCGTCGCGAGACAGACACGCATTCCAACCCCCGCTCCGCGCCCCGGCCCTCGCGTTGCCGCGAGGGCGTTCAGCGACACGCGAGCCAGTGGCTCGCAAACGTGTCTCTTCACCCCAGAGGGAGAGGGGCTCGAGCTGCCACCTTCATTACAATGTCCCCCCGCATTCCTCCACCCATCCCTTGAAGAAGTCCGATTTCCATTTCGACCTGCCCGAAGCGCTGATCGCGCAGGCGCCGCTGGCCGAGCGCTCGGCAAGCCGGCTGCTGGTCGTGCCGTCCGGCGATGGCGCGTTCGAGGATCGGCATGTCCGCGACCTGCCGGATCTGCTGCAGCCAGGCGATCTGCTGATCTTCAACGACACGCGGGTGATTCCCGCGCGGCTGTTCGGACAGAAGGACAGCGGCGGGCGCGTGGAAATCCTGATCGAGCGTCTGCTGCCCGGCAACGAGGCGCGTGCGCAGATCGGCGCCAGCAAGTCGCCCAAGCCCGGCGGCCGCATCCAGCTCGATGCCGGCGGCAGCGCCGAGGTGCTGTCGCGCGACGAAGGCTTCTACCACCTGCGGTTCGAACTCGACGACACGCTCGAATCCTGGCTGCTCAAGGCCGGGCGCATGCCGCTGCCGCCCTACATCCGCCGCGAGCCGGGCCGGGACGACGCCGAGCGCTACCAGACCGTGTTCGCGCGCGAGATCGGCGCGGTCGCCGCGCCCACCGCGGGCCTGCATTTCGACGATGCGCTGCTGGCGCGTCTGCGTGATCGCGGCGTCGAGTTCGGCCATGTCACGCTGCATGTCGGGGCGGGCACGTTCCTGCCGATGCGGGTCGAGGACGTGCGCGAGCACCGCATGCACAGCGAGTGGCTCAACGTCGGCGCCGAACTCGTCGCGCAGATCCGCCGCACGCGCGAAGCGGGCGGCCGGGTAATCGCGGTCGGTACGACCGTCGTGCGTGCACTGGAAAGCGCCAGTGTCGACGGCGAATTGCATCCCTTTGCCGGCGAAACCCAGATCTTCATCTTCCCCGGCTACCGCATCCGCAGCGTCGACGCGATGGTGACGAACTTCCATCTGTCCGAATCCACGCTGCTGATGCTGGTCTCGGCCTTCGCCGGCAAGGACCGCGTCTTTGCCGCCTACGACCATGCGGTGCAGGCACGGTACCGGTTCTTCTCCTATGGCGACGCGATGCTGCTGTGGGGCGCACCCGCGCCCGCCGCCTGACCGTCGCCCGCCCCCAAGAGTCTCCATGTCCAGATTGCAGTTCGAGCTGATCACCACCGATGGCGTCGCGCGCCGCGGGCGCCTGACGTTCCCGCGCGGCACCATCGAAACCCCGGCCTTCATGCCCGTCGGCACCTACGGCACGGTCAAGGGCGTGTTGCCCGAGCAGGTACGTGCGCTGGGCGCGGAGATCATCCTCGGCAACACCTTCCATCTGTACCTGCGGCCGGGGCTCGAGGTCATCGAGGCGCACGGCGGCCTGCACGGCTTCGCGCGCTGGGACAAGCCGATCCTCACCGATTCCGGCGGGTTCCAGGTCTTCTCGCTCGCGCACAAGCGCAAGATCACCGAGGAAGGCGTGACCTTCGCGGCGCCGACCGACGGCGCGAAAGTGTTCCTCGGGCCCGAGGAAAGCATGCGCATCCAGAAGGTGCTCGATTCGGACATCGTGATGATTTTCGACGAGTGCCCGCCGGTGCAGATCGACGGCAAGCCGGTGCATCCGCGCGTGGTCGAGAAGTCGATGGAGCTGTCGCTTCGCTGGGCCGCGCGCTCCAAGCGCGCGCACGAAGGCAATGATGCGGCGCTGTTCGGTATCGTGCAGGGCGGCGTGCACCACGAGTTGCGCACGCGCTCGGCCGAGGGTCTGAAGGACATCGGCTTCGACGGCTACGCGATCGGCGGCCTCGCGGTCGGCGAGACCGAGGACGAGCGCAACGCGATGCTCGACCACACCGCGCCACAGCTGCCGGAAGACCGCCCGCGCTACCTGATGGGTGTGGGCCGGCCGGAGGATCTGGTCGAGGCGGTCGCGCGCGGCGTCGACATGTTCGACTGCGTGATGCCCACCCGCAACGCGCGCAACGGGCATTTCTTCACATCCACCGGCGTGATCCGCATCCGCAACGCGAAGTTCGAGAAGGACCTGCGCCCCATCGAAGAGGGCTGCGGCTGCGAGGCCTGCAGCGGCGGCTTCACCCGCGCCTACCTGCGGCACCTGGACCGCTGCGGCGAAATGCTCGGCCCGATGCTGGGCACCCTGCACAACCTCTGGTACTACCAGAAGCTCATGGCCGACATGCGCGCCGCGATCGCCGCGGGAACCTTTGCCGCGTTCCGGGAGTCTTTCTACAGCGCCCGGGCGGGGAATCCGGGCGCCTGAGCCGTCACGGCGACGTCCTCGGCCCCACCACCGCCCATTCACCCGCTGCCCGGCCTGCGTCCGCGCCCGGCCGTGTCATAATCGCCCGCTGTCTGTTTTCGACTCATGGATGCCCCGATGAATCTGCTGGACCTTGTGATCGCCCCCGCCCACGCCGCTGCCGCAGCTCCGGGCGCAGGCCCCAGCCTGCTGTCGACGCTGGCTTTCCCGATCATCCTGATCGCGATCATGTACTTCCTGATGATCCGCCCGCAGATGAAGCGCACCAAGGAACACCGCGCGATGCTCGAGAAGCTGTCGGTCGGCGACGAAGTCATCACCAACGGCGGCATCGCCGGCGTCGTGCGCAACATCGGCGACAGCTTCCTGACGATCGAGATCGCCGAGCGCGTGGAAATCCGCGTGCAGAAGGGTGCGGTCGGCAACGTGCTGCCCAAGGGCACCCTCAAATCGGCGTAACCGGACGACGCGGCCGGGACGATCCCGGTTGCTCGGTGGGCGCTGTCCCGCTCGGCACCGACTCCCCCTTTCCCGCGTGCGGGAGAGGGCAAGGGGTGAGGGCGAGAGCGATCATGAAAATTCTGCGAGACGGTATCCGCAATGCTTGAATTCCCGCGCTGGAAATACGCCCTCATCCTGGTGGTGCTGGTCTTGGCTGCGCTGTACGCGCTGCCAAATGCCTACCAGAAGAACCCGTCGGTGCAGATCACCCCGAGCACCAGCGAGGCGCGCATCGACGAGGCGCTGAAGGCGCGGGTCGACGGGCTGCTCACGGCCGCCGGCGTGACCCCGATCGGCACCGAGATGGACGAGGACCATCTGCTGGTCCGCCTGTCCGATTCGGACGCGCAGACACTCGCATCCGACACGCTGCGCCCGGTGCTCGGCGAGAACTATTCGGTCGCGCTGAATCTCGCATCGACCGTGCCGGACTGGCTCGACAAGCTGGGCGCGCGTCCGATGACCCTGGGCCTGGATCTGCAGGGCGGCGTGCACTTCGTCATGCAGGTCGACCAGGCCGCGGCGCTGCAGAAGCGCGTCGAAGGCTATGCAGACGGCATCCGCACCGTGCTGCGCGATGCGCGTATCGGGTATTCCAGTGTCGAGCGACGCCCCGACAACACGATCGGCGTGGTGCTGGTCGAAGGTGCCGACGTCAACGCCGCGCGCACGCAGATCATCGACAGCCTCGCCAGCGCCTCGGGCCAGGTGGTCGGCGGCAGCGGTCCGCAGGTGCTGGCCGACGGCAACCGCATCACCGTACGCCTGTCCTCGGGCGAGATCGGGCGCATCGCGACCGACGCGGTCGAGCAGAACCGCACCGTGATCTCCAACCGCATCAACTCGATCGGCGTCTCCGAACCGGTGCTGCAGCGCCAGGGCGAAGACCGTCTGGTCATCCAGTTGCCGGGCCTGCAGGACACCGCCGAAGCGAAGCGTCTGATCGGCGCGACCGCCACGCTGGAGTTCCGCGCCGTGACCGGCGACGAGAACCAGGCTGCCGCGGCCGTCGCGTCGGGCAATATCCCGGCCGATTCGCGTATCTACTACAACGACGCCGGCACGCCGCTGCTGCTGTCGCGGCGCATCCTGGTGCAGGGCGACCAGCTGATCAACGCCAATCCGCAGACTGACGAGAATGGGATGCCCGCCGTCGGCATCACGCTCAACAGCGCCGGTGGCAAGCGCATGCTCGACCACACGTTGCAGAACGTCGGTCAGCGTCTGGGTATCGTGTATGTCGAGCGCATTCCCACCGTGCGCATCGTCGACGGTGAGGAAGTGCGTTCGGCACGCAGCGTCGAGCGCGTGATCAGTTCCTCGACCATCCAGGGCGTGTTCGGTCGTGAATTCCGCACAACCGGCCTGAGCCGCGATGAAGCCAACGATCTCGCCCAGCAGCTCAAGGCGGGTGCGCTGGCCGCGCCGATGGACTTCGTCGAAGAGCGCGTGGTCGGCCCGAGCCTGGGCGCCGAAAACGTCGAGCGCGGCATCACCGCCGTGCTCTACGCGTTTGTGTTCACCCTGATCTTCTTCATGTTCTATTACCGCATGTTCGGCATCGTGACCTGTCTGGCGTTGATCCTGAATCTGCTGATCGTGGTCGCGGTGATGTCGCTGTTCGGCGCCACGATGTCGCTGCCGGGCTTCGCCGGTCTGGCGCTGTCGATCGGCCTGTCGGTCGACGCCAACGTGCTGATCAACGAGCGCATCCGCGAGGAGCTTCGCGCAGGCATGCCGCCGAAGGCGGCGATCGTGACCGGCTACGAGAAGGCGTCGGACACGATCTTCGACTCCAACCTCACCGGCATGATCGCGGGCATCGCGCTGTACGCGTTCGGCACCGGTCCACTGCAGGGCTTCGCGGTCACGCTGGTGATCGGTATCGTCGCCTCGATGTTCACTGCAATCGTCGTCTCGCGCGCGCTGGTCACCTTGATCTACGCGCCGCGCAAGAAGCTCAAGTCCCTGGCGATCTGACGGGAGAGACCCCATGAAAATTTTCCCGTTGACCCTCGTCCCCGCGAACACCCGCATCGATTTCATGCGGTTCCGCCATGTGTTCATCACCGTCGCCTTGCTGATGCTCGTCGGGTCTTTCGCGGTGATCGGCCTCAAGGGCTTCAACTTCGCGCTCGACTTCACCGGCGGCACCGCGGTGAACGTGCGGTTCGAGAATCCGGTGAGCGTCGACGAAGTGCGCGAGCGCCTGCAGGACGCGGAGATCGAGAACGCCCAGGTGCAGACCTACGGCAGCGGCAACGACCTGCTGATCCGGGTGCGCGCGGCGGATGACATCGCGCACATCGCCGACAACACCGAACTGGCGCAGCACGTGCTGGACGCGGCGACGACGGCCGACAATCCCGGTCAGATCCTGAGCACCGAGTCGATCGGCGCCCAGGTGTCCGGGGACCTGCGCAAGAACGCGATCTACGCCGCCATCTTCGTGCTGGTGGGCTTCCTGCTCTACATCAGCTTCCGGTTCGAATGGAAGTTCGCGGTCGTCGCCAGCATCACCACGCTGTTCGACGTCGCGGTGGTCGCCGCTCTGTTCGCGTTGACCGGTCGCGAGTTCGACCTGACCGTGCTCGCGGGCCTGCTGTCGGTGATGGGCTTCTCGATCAACGACACCATCGTGGTCTTCGACCGCGTTCGCGAGAACTTCCGCGGCCTGCGCGCCGATCCGCTGGAAGTGTTCAACCGATCTATCAACCAGACGCTGTCGCGCACCATCATCACCTCGCTGGTGTTCTTCCTGTCGGTGTTCGCACTGTTCCTCTACGGCGGTGGTTCGCTCGAAGGCCTGGCGTTGACGCAGATGCTGGGCGCGGTCGTCGCCACGGTGTCGTCGATCCTGATCGCGTGCCCGCTGCTGACCTACGGCGTGCTGCGGGTGACCAAGCAGGATCTGCTGCCCAAGGCACGGGATGAGGAAGCGCTCGCGCGTCGTCCATAAGCGGACCGTTGATTCGTAAATCGATACACAGCACGAGGCCGCGCAATGCGCGGCCTCGTGCTGTCTGGCGAACGGCATCCGGGGTGCGGGTCCGGTGTAGTGTTTTCAACCGGCTGCGCGCGGATGCACGCGCCAGGACAGACGGGCGCCGCTGCATGACGTGCATACGCCGTCGGCAGTGACCGGGTCCAAACGCAACAGGCCGCGCAATGCGCGGCCTGTTGCGTTTACGAGTGACGCATCACCCGCGAGGAGTGACCGCCCTCAGGCGAATTCTTTCGCGTAACCCGAGTCGACCAGCGTCTTCTGCAGTGGCGCGACGATGTGGACGTTGCCGGCCACGACCTGGCGGCCGCCGGCGAACGCCACGTTCAAGGGGCCGCCCGCGGCGCCCTTGAAGTCGCTGATGCGGCCACCGGCCTCGCGGACCAGCAGCACGCCGGCGGCGATATCCCAGGGGTGCACGCCAGCCTCGAAGTAGCCGTCGGTGCGGGCCGCGGCGACATAAGCCAGATCCAGCGCAGCCGAACCGGTGCGGCGCACGTCCTCGGCCGACTCGAGCAGGGCCTCGACGGCGCGCAGCTGGGCGCCGACGCGCTTGCGCTCGCGCGGCGCGAAACCGGTGCTGAGCATCGCGCCGGTCAGTTCGCGGCGCTCCGACACGCGGATGCGACGCTCGTTGAGCTGTGCGCCGGCGCCGCGCGTGGCGGTGAACAGCTCATTGCGCAGCGGGTCGAAGATCACGCCATGCACCGGCTCGCCGCCTTCGACCAGGGCGATCGACACGCACCAGTGGGGCAGGCCGCGCAGATAGTTGCTGGTGCCGTCGAGCGGATCGATGACCCAGGTGAAGCGGCTTCCGCCGCCGCGACCGGGCTTGGCCCCGCCTTCCTCGCCGAGCACGGCGTACTCGGGATAGGCGCGACGCAGTTCCTTGACGATCGCTTCTTCGGCGAGGCCGTCGACCTCGCTCGCGTAGTCGTGGCGCGCTTTCTCGACGACGTTGAGCGCATCGAGCTTGTGCATGTTGCGCAACAGGACGCCACCGCCGGCGCGCGCCGCCTTGACCATGACATTGACAGCAGGTTGAAGCATCGCGGACGACTCCGGGCGCGGGCAGGATCGAGGGAATAAAGAGCAGTACCGGCGCTGGGCCGGTCGCGCAGTTTACCATTCGCGCCATGCAAGCGCCCCTGAATCCCGAGTCCGACATGGACGCCTCCGCCGCCAACGGCCTCGCCACCCGTATCCGCATCGTGCTCGTCGGCACCCAGCACCCCGGCAACATCGGCTCGTCCGCGCGCGCGATCAAGACGATGGGCCTGCACCGGCTGGTGCTGGTGGCGCCGCAGAAATACCCGCACAACGAGGCCGACATGATGGCCGCCGGCGCCGAGGATGTGCTCAACGCCGCAGTCGAAGTGGCGACGCTGGCCGAAGCCGTCGCCGATTGCCGGCTGGTGCTCGGCTGCACCGCGCGCAGCCGCCGCGTGCAGCTGCGCGAGCTGCGCCCTCGCGACGCCGCCGCGTCCGCGCATGCCGAAGCCGCAGGGGGTGGCGAGGTCGCGCTGGTGTTCGGGCGCGAGCGCACCGGGCTGGAGAACGAGGAACTGCAGCTGTGTCACGCCGCGGTGCATATCCCGGCCAATCCCGATTACAGCTCCTTGAACCTGGCCGCGGCGGTGCAGGTGCTGAGTTACGAAGTGCGGCTCGCGCTGCTGGGCGAGGGCGCCGGCGACGCGGCCGCGACGATCGCGCCGGTCAATCCGGACGCTGTGCCGCACGCCGAGCTGGAGGGCTTCTTCGGCCAGCTCGCAGACACGCTCGAGGACATCGATTTCCACAAGGGGCGCACGCCCGATTCGGCGATGCGCAAGCTGCGGCGACTGTTCGTCCGCACCGGTCTCGACCAGAAGGAGGTGCGGCTGCTGCGCGGCATCCTGGCCGATGCCCAGCGCATGGCGCGGCTGGCCCACGACCGCGACAACGGCTGAGTCGCGACGGCTGTTGCCGGCGAATCGCTTCCGCTAGGCTTGCCGCTTCGCTCCTGCCAATCGGACCCGCCTTGGACCCGCGCCACTTCCTTCGACGGCTTCTGTCGGGTGTGTTGCTGACGGTCATGGCCGCGGCGTTGCCGGTGCAGGCTGCCGAGCCGCGCAACGTCCTGGTGCTGGGGCGCATCAGCGATGACCCCAAAGCGCATTACGAGCAGCTCAAGCCGCTGCTCGATTACGTGGTCGCGCGCATGGGGGACGTCGGCATTACCGAGGGCCGCGTCCTGATGGCCCGTGATGCCCAGCAGATGCAGAGCTACCTGCGCCGTGGACGCGTGGACTGGGTCACGGAGACTGCGGGCGGTGCAACGCTGCTCGAGGCGCGTGCGGGCGCAGTCCCGCTGCTGCTGACCGAGCGCAATGGCGTCAGCCATTACCACACCCTCTATTTCGCCCGGCGCGACAGCGGCATCCAGTCGCTCGACGATCTGCGCGGGCGCAGCATCGTGTTCCAGAACCGGCAGTCGACCAGTGCCTACTTCGTGCCGGCCGCCGAGCTGCTGGCCCGGGGCATGAAGCTCGAGATCCTGTTGTCGCCGCGCGACCAGCCCGAGCCGCGCTCGGTCGGCTACCTGTTCGCGCGTTCCGAGCTCAACATGTCTTCCTGGGTGCACAAGCGACTCGTCGATGCTGGCGCGATGAGCAACCTCGACTGGGACAGTGACCGCCGCGTGCCGCCGTCGTTCAAGCGCGATTTCGTGATCTTCGGTGAGAGCGCACCGTTTCCGCGGGCCATCGAAATGGTGCGCGGTGATATCGACGCCCGCGTGAGCGCGCGGCTGCGCGAGGTGCTGATCGAGGCCAGCGCCGACCCGGCGGCGGTCGACGCGCTGCGCCAGTTTTTCCGCACCACCGCATTCCTTCCGATGGATGCCGCGACGCGTGCCGAGCTCGACATCCTGCGCGCCGGCGCTTCGCGGGTCGTCGCGGAGGTGGAATGAAGCTGGGCACCGGACTGCAGGCCATGTTCCTGGCGCTCGTCGGCGCTGCCGTGCTGGCCGGCCTCGTCGCGGTGGCGCTGGTGCTGCAGCAGCAGAGCCAGGCGCAGAAACAGATCCTGGCGCTGAGCCAGAGCTCGATGCACGCGCTCGCATCGCAGCGGGTGCTGCTGCGTGGCGAAGCGGTCTCGGCGCAGGTCGCCGACGCGCTGGTCAATCCCCTGTACTACTTCGATCTGGAGGCCATCGGCGCTGCGGTCGGGAACGTGCTTCGGCAGCCGGACGTCAGTTACGTGATCGTCTACGACGCAGATGGCAACATCGTGCATGACGGCAGCCGCGACATCGAGCGCTACGGCCAGCGCATGGACGATGCGTTCGCGCTTGAAGTCGTGGCCGCGACCGGCCAGCACATGCAGAGCGACGGGCGCGTCCTCGACGTGTCGATGCCGATCCGGATCGGCGACCAGCGCCTGGGCGGTGTGCGCATCGGGTATTCGCTGGCGGCGGCGAAGCAGGACGAGGACGCGATGGTCGCGACGATGCAGACACGCCTGGACGAGATCGCGCGGCGACATCTGGTCGCAGTGGGCTTGTTGCTGGTCGTGCTGGTGGCGCTGGGCGTACTCGTCGCGGCGATGCTGCAACGCCGGCTGGTGCGTCCCGTGCGCGAGCTCGCCGATGCCGCGCAGCGCATCGAGGCGGGGCATTACGACGTGGTTGTGCCGGTCGACGGGCGGCGTGACGAGATCGGCGATCTGGTGCGCGCCTTCGACCGCATGCGCGACAGCATTGCGCGTCACGACCGCGACATCCGCCGGATGGCCTACACCGATTCGCTGACCGGACTGGCCAATCGCCTGGCGCTGCGCGAAACGCTGGACCAGCGCCTGCTGGAGATGCAGGGCGCCGCCGGGCGGCTCGCGCTGCTGTTCGCCGACGTCGACGATTTCAAGCGCGTCAACGATACGCTCGGCCACGACGCGGGCGATGCGGCGCTGATCCAGTTCACCGCGCGCATCGATGCCGCCGTGCGCGAGTTCGACATTGCCGACGCCCTGCTGGCGCGCTTCGGCGGTGACGAGTTCGTCGTGCTGTTGCAGTTGCCAGAATCGAGCAACGCCGATCTGCGCACCGTCGCCGGACAACTGGCGACCCGGTTGGCCGAAGAGGTCGCGCGCCCGATCGAGATCGAAGGGCGCCGCGTGTTCCTCGGCATCTCGATCGGCATCACCGTATTCCCCGACGACGCCGCCAGCGCGGCAATGCTGCTCAAGAACGGCGACATCGCGATGTACCAGGCCAAGTTGGCCGGAAAGAACTGTCACCGCTTCTACAGCCTGGCGATCGACCAGGCGGTGGAGCGGCGCATGCACATGGAGCACGAGCTGCGTGGTGCATGGGACCGCGGCGAGCTGAGCCTGGCCTACCAGCCGGTGTTCCGGATGGCGGACAAGGCACTCGTCGGCGTGGAGGCGCTGTTGCGCTGGACCCATCCGGAGTTCGGCAATGTCGCGCCGCCGGTGTTCATCGACGTGGCGGAGCAGAGTGGTCTGATCGACGTGATCGGCCCGCAGGTGCTGCACGCGGCGTGCGTCGAGGCGCGCGCCTGGCAGCAGCGGTTCCCCGCGTCGGCCGAGCTGTTCGTCGCGGTCAACGTGTCACCGCGCCAGCTGCGTGGCGCGGCTTTTGCCATCGAGGTCGAAGCGGCGCTGCGCGAGTCGGGCCTGTCGCCGCGTCATCTGCATCTGGAACTGACCGAGACTGCGGTGATCGGTGACGAGGCCCGGATCGGCCAGCTGCTGAGCGCCTTGCGCGCACTCGGCGTCAAGATCTGGCTCGACGACTTCGGCACCGGGTTCTCCGGCCTGACCCATCTGCGCCGCGTGCCGGTCGACGGCGTCAAGATCGATCGCAGTTTCGTCGCCGACGTGCTGCGCGATCCCGATGACCTGGCGCTCACCACTGCGATCATCTCGATGGCGCATTCCATCGGGATCACGGTCGTTGCTGAAGGTGTCGAGAAGGAAGGCCAGTTCGACGTGCTGCGTGAGCGCGGTTGCGATCTGGGGCAGGGGTTCTGGCTCGGGCATCCGCTGCCCGCGCGGGCGTTCGATGCGCTGTTGGAGTGAAGGTGGGTCGCCTGCTCCCACGCGATTGCCGACGCTGAAGCAGACACGAGGCAGAAGGTGTCGGCGCCAGACGCAGCCGATCCCCCGCAGCGGTATGCTCATGCCCCCGAAAGCGCACGGATGTCGCAATGGGTACGTGGTCGCCGCTCGAGATGTTCTGCCTGCTGGCAGGTCTGGTCGTCTGGGCTGTCGCCAGCCTGGTCAGCATGCGCCTGGTGCTGGCGCATCGGCGCGTGTGGCCACCGGAAACCATCGAGCAGGACGCGGCGTTCCCGGAACTGCCGACGCAGGCGCGCCTGGCCGCGCTCGACGCCCTGCTGTCGCACGGAAGGATCGGCGCTGCCGAACACGCGGCGCGGCGCCAGGATCTGATGCTCGAATCGGTCGGCCGGTTCCGCTAGGCCGCTCAGAACAAGCGGGCCAGCCATTCGCTCGCGGCAGTTGCCAGCGTGCCGCTGAGGACGCCGAAGAACCCGATCGCGACCACGCCGCCCGCCCATGCCCAGAGCATCAACGCGCCGTCGCGTTCCAGTAGCGCCAGCGCGTAAGCCAGCAGCAGCAGGCCGAAGACGTAATTGGTGAACGGAATCGGGAGTGCCAGCAGCACGCCCAGCAACACCAGTTGCAGGCCGGTGAACATCGTCGCGGCGCGGTGGTCGAGCACGCCGGGCAGGCGCGGCCGGCTGAAGCGTTCCACGCGCCGCAGCCACGGCTCGACAACGATCTCGAAGCGCTGCACAGCGCTGCGGTGGGGCCCGCGTTCGGCGATGAAACGCGGCAGCCACGGCTTGCGCAGACCCATCAACAGCTGCGCGCCGACCAAGGCGACCAGTGGACCGCCGATCGCGCCGCCGACGCCCGGAATCGGGATGAAGGCGGGCAGGGTCGCGACGAACAGCATCATGCCGAACACACGTTTGCCCAGTCCGGTCAGCAGGTCCGTGAAGCGCAACTGGTCGCCGGGATCGCCCAGCGCCATTGCGGCGAGCAGTTCCCGGGTGCTGGCTTCCTCGCGCGACGGGATCTCAGGCGTCATCGCCGCCCGCGTCCGCGTCCGCGATGCGCTGCAGCAGCAGCTTGTCGACGCGCGGGCCATCCAGATCGACGATTTCGATGCGCCAGCCGTGCCATTCGAAGTACTCCGCGACGTTCGGGATACGGCTGAAGCGCGCGATGGTCATGCCGGCCGCGGTATGGAAAATGTGCTCGTTCTCGCCCGGCAGGGGTCCGCCGCCCAGCAGTTCGCGCAGCGCGCCGGTCGGCAGCGTGCCGTCGACCAGCATCGAGCCGTCCTCGCGCATCACCACCAGCGGCGTCGCATCGAGTCCGCTGCTCTGGGTACGGCCGATCACGGCTTCCATGACGTCGTTAAGCGTGACCATGCCGGCGATGTCGCCGTACTCGTCCACCACCAGCGCCAGCGATTGCTGGTTCTCGCGCAGGATCTCGAGCAGCTTCATCGCGGGCGTCGATTCGGAGACGAACAGCGGCTCGCGCAGGTACTTGAACAGGTCGAACTCGTTCTTCTCGAGCCGGTCGATCAGTGACTTGATCTCGAGCAC
This sequence comes from Luteimonas sp. KH_071, assembly GCF_057838005.1. NCBI lineage: Bacteria > Pseudomonadati > Pseudomonadota > Gammaproteobacteria > Lysobacterales > Lysobacteraceae > Luteimonas > Luteimonas sp. KH_071. Next base: position 1,045,267 of record NZ_CM174458.1, read on the forward strand.
GCCGACCACGTCCGAATCGTTGCCGCGGAACACCGGATAGCGCGAGTAGGGCGTCTCGCGCATCTCGGCCAGGTTCTCTTCGAATCCGGCGGAGATGTCGAGCCAGGCGATGCGCGTGCGCGGCGTCATCAGGCTCTCGGCGTCGCGATCGCCGAGCGTCAGCACCCGGTTGACCATGTTGCGTTCGTCGGCGTCGATCACGCCCTGCTCGTGACCTTCGCTCACCAGCATGCGGATCTCTTCTTCCGACACCTGCGCCGCTTCGGTCTTGTCCAGACGCAGCAGCTTGAGCATCCCGCGCACACTGGCGCTGAGCAGCCAGACCGCGGGGGTCGCGGCCCGCGACAGCCAGTGCATCGGCAGGGCCACCACCGATGCCAGGCGTTCGGGCGCCAGCAGGGCCAGGCGTTTGGGCAGCAGCTCGCCGAAGACGATGGTCAGGAACGTGATCAGGCTGACGGCGAGCACGGTGCCGACGGTCGAGGCATAGGTGCCCAGGATCGGCAGGCTGGATGCGAGCCAGGTGCCGATCAGCGTGCCCAGGGCATCGCCACCCAGCATGCCGGTCAGCACGCCGATCGTGGTGATGCCGACCTGCACCGTCGACAGGAAGCGCTCGGGATGTTCGGCCAGTTCCAGCGCGGCGCGCGCGCTGCGGTGTTCCGCCGCGAGCTGCTTCAGGCGCGGCTTGCGCGACGTGACCACCGACATTTCCGACAAGGCGAAGAACGCGTTGCAGGCGATCAGGGCCAGGACGATGAGGATCAGTTCGAGCATTGCCGGAGCCTCCTGCCGGAAAACGGGCGATGCGGAGCATCGAAGAAGGCGGTGGCGGTGTGCGTCGCGGGGGGCGGTCTAGAGTCGTCGTCCATGTGAAAGATGAACAGCGCAGGGAGGCGCGGGCCGGACTATAACAGGCTGGGCCGTGACGACCGCCGTACACGCCGGGTCCATCCGGGCTGGCCCGGACTGTCACGAAACCGTCATAATCCGCGCCTTGCGCAGAGCGTCCGGTCCCGGACGCGCGACTCCAAGGCGTCCGGCATGTTCTCCCTGCAAACCATTTTCGGCCAAGGCAACCAGTTCTACACGCTGCTCGAGGAGGCCGCGGTGGCCGCCCACGACAGCACCGTGGCCCTCCACGCGATGCTCAAGGCGGCGGACAGGCAGCCGGCGCTGGACGCGTTCAAGCTGGCGCGCATGCGCGAGCGCGAGGCGTCGGAGAAGATCAGCCAGGCGCTGGTCGACAGCTTCATCACCCCGATCGAGCGCGAAGACATCGAGGCGCTGGGATCTGCGCTGTACAAGATTCCCAAGCAGGTGGAGAAGTTCGCCGACCGCTATTCGCTGGCGACGATGCATCTCGAGCACATCGACTTCGCGCCGCGCGCGGCGATGCTGGAACAGGCGTCCGCGGTCGTGGTGAAGATGGTCAAGACCCTGCGCAGCATGAAGCTCGAGCCGATGAAGGCGCTCAACGACGAGCTGCGCGCGCTGGAGAACGAGGCCGACCGGCTGATGCTCGAGCTCTACCGCGACATCTATTCGGGCAAGCTCGATCCGCTGCAGATGTTCCTGCTCAAGGAGTTCTTCGAGATTCTCGAAAAGGCGATCGACCGCTGCCGTGAGGCCGGCGTGGTCGCCTACGAGATCGTGCTCAAGAACTCCTGACGGGCTGCCTTCCATGCTGACCCTCGTGCTGATCGTGGTCGCGACCGCGCTGGTGTTCGAATACATCAACGGGTTCCACGACACCGCCAACTCGATCGCGACCGTCGTCGCCACCAAAGTGCTCTCGCCGATGCAGGCCGTCGGCCTGGCCGCGTCGATGAACCTGATCGGCGCGCTAATGGGCACCGCGGTCGCGAAGACCATTTCTTCCGGGCTGATCGATGCGGGCGTCGTCGACGTGGGCTCGCAGCTGATCCTGTGCGCGCTGCTGGGTGGCATCGTCTGGAATCTCATCACCTGGTGGTGGGGCCTGCCGTCGTCGTCCTCGCATGCGCTGATCGGCGGTCTGATCGGTGCGGCGCTGGCCGCGGCCTCCAACAACTTCGACGTGGTGATCTGGTCCGAACCCGCGCAGCCGGTCTGGCACAGCGCGGGCGTGCTCTGGAAGGTCATCGTGCCGATGGTCAGTTCGCCGGTGCTGGGCTTCGCCGCGGGCTTTCTGATGATGGGCGTGCTGTTCTTCGCGATCTCGATGATGGCGCGCAGCGGTGGCGTGCTTGCGCGCATCGCGCGGCCGCGCTGGGTCAATGCGTTCTTCGGCAAGAGCCAGATCGTCTCGGCGGCCGGCATGGGCTTCGCCCACGGCATGAACGATGCGCAGAAGACGATGGGCATCGTCGCGCTGACCCTGGTGAGTGCGCAGAGCGTCGGCACGCTCGACAACCTGCCGGCCTGGCTGGCGTTCCTGCATCCATCGGAAGCCGCGCTCGCCGAAGGTGACATCGATCTGTGGATCAAGATCACCTGCGCCGTGGTCATGGCCGCCGGTACCGCCGCGGGCGGCTGGCGCATCATCAAGACGCTGGGCCACAAGCTGGTCAAGCTGCACCCGATCCACGGTTTCGCCGCCGAGACCAGCGCTGCGTCGGTGATTCTTGCCGCCTCGTCGATGGGCATCCCGGTGTCGACCACCCACAACATTTCCGCTGCGATCATGGGCGTGGGCACGGCCAAGCGCCTCAACGCGATCAAGTGGACGGTGGTCAACAAGATGATCTGGGCGTGGATCCTGACGATCCCGATGTCCGGCGGCATCGCCTACGGCCTGTTCCGGATGTTCCACCACTTCGGCTGGGTCTGATGCGCCGCGGCCGGCACGCGTCGGTCGTTTGCTAGAGTCGTTGTTCTCCCGGACGAGGATGTTCCAATGCCGCGACTCGGCTTGACCAATATCTATTTGAAGTGCGGTCTGTTGCTGATCCTCTTCGGCTTGGCCTGCGGCGCGGCGATTTTCATCGCGATGCCACCCGTCGGAGGAGCGACGTCACAGCTGTTGATGTGGGGCGCCTTCGGCGGTTTCATGAGCGGCGTTGTGCTCTACCTGATCGGTCGCATACAACATGCGCTACGCCATTTCGCACGCCAGGAAGGCCAGTCGTAAGCCGATGGCCGCGTCTACGGGCGCATCCGAAGATGGCTACGTCATCGCTCGCCAGCGAATCTTCGAAGCAATCAGAGCGGTGCCGAAAGGCAGCGTCGCCGGCTATGGACACATCGCACGCCGCGCCGGCCTGCCGGGACGCGCGCGACTGGTCGCGCGGGTGCTGCGCGACCATGGCGACCCGGACCTGCCGTGGCACCGCATCGTGCGCAGCGATGGCCGCATCGCCTTTCCGGACGGCTCGCCTGGTTTTCGTGAGCAGGCCCATCGGCTGCGCGCCGAGGGCGTCACGGTGACGCGCGGTCGGGTGCGCATGCCGGCGTCGGACACGCTCGATGCCGCGTTGTGGGGCCCCGACGCACACGCCTGATCCGGCACGATGCTCTACACAATCGCGCCGGTATCATGGCACCCGAAAACGAGGAGTCCGGATGTTCCCGAGGTTGCCGCTGGCCGTCAAAGTGATCCTGGCCATCAATGTCGTCGTGTTCGTGCTGCAGCTGTCGATCGGCAATGCGCTTGCGTATTTCATGCTGTGGCCGCTGGGCGGCGCGGATGCGGGCGGGCTCGGTTTCCAGCCGTGGCAGCTGGTGACCTACGGTTTCATGCACGACCCGCGCAACATCGGGCATCTGGCATTCAACATGCTGGCCCTGGCGATGTTCGGCTCGCAGCTCGAGCACACCTGGGGCACGCGGCGCTTCGTCACCTACTACCTGGTCTGCGTGGTCGGTGCGGGCCTGTGCCAGCTCGGCGTGGTGACCTGGTCGCTGGCGCAGGGTGCGTTCCCGTATCCCACGCTCGGTGCGTCGGGTGGCGTGTTCGGCCTGCTGCTGGCCTACGGGGTGCTGTTCCCCAATCAGCGTCTGGTGCTGCTGTTTCCGCCGATCCCGATGCGTGCCCGCACGCTGGTGATCGTCTATGGCCTGGTCGAACTGGTGCTCGGCATCACCGGCACGCGTTCGGGCGTCGCCCACTTCGCGCATCTGGGCGGCATGCTGTTCGGCTGGCTGCTGCTGCAGCACTGGCGCGGGCGTCCGCCGTTCAACCGCAGCGGCGGCAAGCGGCACGTGCGGCGGGTCTGAGACGCCCGGTTCCGTCGGGTTTCGCTGCGCTCTACCTCCTGAAGCCTCACCACTCGGCGCATGGTCGAGCGTCGGCGAGCCCCAGTACTCGCCTGACGCATCGCAAGACGCCCAAAAAAAATGCGCCGGACAAGCCGGCGCATCTTCGTGTCGCGACGTAGCCCCGGCTCAGCGCCAGATACGCACCTGGTCCTCGGCCTTGCGGGTCATTGCATCGTTGGCGCCGCACTTGAAGGTCTCGGTGTAGACCGGCAGGTTCGCCACCGGGCCATTCGCGCGCCACTGGCCCGGCGCATGCACGCTGGTGGCGGCATTGCGGGTCGCGGTGTCGATCGCCGACTGCTGGCGCCACAGCTGCGCCCAGCCGCGGAAAAACGCTTCCTTGCCCGGCTGCGCGAGCTCGGGATTCGACTGCTGCAGCGCGTCCCAGGCGAGCTCCACGCCGGCGAGATCGGCGGCGTTCTCGTCGCGGGTCAGGGCACCGTTGACCTGCGTGCCGGTCAGGCCCGGGTAGCCGTAGCCGTTGTACTGCGAAACGAGCTTGTCGGTGGCGGTCAGCCAGCCGGCGTCGTCGTCGGTGCTCCACCAGGTGCGCACGGTGCCGGTCGCGTCGACCTGCTTGCCCTTGATGTCGATCGCGCGGCTCAGCTCATGGCCCACCAGCGCGCCGTAGGTGCCGTAGTGCGTGGCGGCCTCGGCTGCGACGTCGAGCACCGGCGCCTGCAGCACCGCGGCGGACACGATCAGGCGGTTCTGCGCGAGGTCGTAGGCCAGCGCCGGCGTCTGCGGCAGCACGTCCCAGCGGCGGCCGGCGTTGGCCTGGCCGATGCGGCGCATTTCCTGGGCGTGGCGCCAAGTGGATGCGATCAGCATGTTGCTGCCGAAGCTGGCGCGGCCCATCGGCTGCACGGTGTAGTCGATGTCCTGCACCGGCGCGCCGATCTCGATCTTCAGCACGGCGAGCTTGGCTTTCGCCTCGGTCTTCGCAGTCGGGGTCATCCAGCTGTTGCGCTCGATGCCGCGGCCGAGCGCGTCACGCACCTGCCCGGCGATGGTCTCGGCGCGCGCGCGGGTGGTCTCGGGCAGATACGCGGCCACGTACTCGCGCGACATCATCGGGCCGGCCGCGCGGTTGATCGCGCCGAGCACGAGCTGCTGACGCGTCGGCTGCGCGCTTTCGCCACGCAGGATGCGGCCGTGGAAATCGAACTCGGCGTCACGGAAACTCTTCGACAGGTAGGGCGCCATCGCATTGCCGATATGGAAGCGCATGTACGCCTTCCACTGTTCGGCCTTGAGCGAGTTGACCAGCGTGTCGAGCTGCGTGAACAGTGCCGGGTTGGCCAGCGAGACCTGCTGGGCCTGCACGCCCTGTGCGGCGAGGAACTCGCCCAGCTGCAGGCGGCGGTACTGCTTGTCGAGACCGGCCGTGTCGACGAGCGCGTACTGCGCACGCGGATCGCGCAGTTCGGCCAGCGGCTTGGACGCGGCCGCGATGCGGCGTTCCAGATCGATCACCAGCGCGGTTTCGGCATCGAGACGATCCTCGGCGGTGCCGGTCAGCGCGAGGATGTTGCGCACGTACTGGGTGTACTGCGCAACGATCTGCTGGGTCTCGGCGTCGCCGCGGCTGTAGTACGCCGGGTCCGGCAGGCCGAGGCCACCCTGGGTGAAGTAGCCGACGTGACGGTTGAGATCGGCAAGGTCCACTTCGGCGCCGAAATCGAACAGCACCGGAATGCCGACCTGGTGCAGCGCCGCAAGTGCGGGCGCGATGTCACGGGTCCGGCGGATGCCGTCGATACGTGCGATCAGCGGTGCGATCGGCTTGGCGCCGTCGGCTTCGACCGCGGCCTCGTCGAGGCCGCTGGCCCAGAAGTCGCCGAGCAGACGCTGCACGTCGTTCTGCGGCGACGTCATCGCGGCATTGAGCAGATCGTGCTGCTGGGTGAGCGCGAGCGCCTGCAGCTCGCCGAGGGCAGAACGCGTGCCCTGGCCGGCGACGACCATGTTCGCGGCCAGCCAGTCCTTGTTGGCGAAGCTGTAGAGATCGGTGCAGGCGGTGACCGGCGGCGGACCCTTGGGCGCGGCGGCGCGGCGACGCTGCGCATCGGCATCGGAACTCAGGCCGACCAGCAGTGCGATCGAGGCGGCGAGCAGGGCGGGGCGGGCGAGCGTGTGCTGGATCGGCATTGCGGAGTCCGTGCGGGCATGAATCGCGCAAGTCTAGCAAGCTGCGCGATGCCGCAACGGTGCGATTGACCGCGTGGGCGATGGCGCGCGATGGCGTCCGCAGCCGGAACGACATCGATCGTTCGGCTCAACCTGTTCAGCTCGATTGGATCTGCTGCTGACGGTAGGAGCGCGCTTGCGCGCGACATGGGTTCACCGTGGAAGCTCCATCGCGCGCAAGCGCGCTCCTACACGGGCGGGGTGGGGGCCAAACAGAAAAAGCCCGGCATCGCTGCCGGGCTTCGTCGTTACCGCGATGCCGCGTGGATCACCAGATCACGACCTGCTGGTCACCGCTGCGCACCATCGGATCGCCGGCTTTGCACTCGAACGCGGCCGCGAACGCGGGCAGGTTCGACGGCGCGCCGATCGCGCGGAAGTTCGCCGGTGCGTGCGAGTCGGTCTTCAGCCGCACGTCGAGTTCCTGCGGGGTGAAGTTGCGACGCCACACCGTGGCCCAGTTGAGGAAGAAGCGCTGGTCGCGGCTCAGACCGTCGGTCATCGGGTCCGGTGTGTCGCCGGCTGCTTTCTTCATCGCGTCATAGGCCGTCGCCAATCCACCCAGGTCGGCGATGTTCTCGCCGAGGGTGAGCTTGCCGTCGACGTATTTGCCCGGCGCGGCCTCGTAGGCGTTGAACTGCGAGGTCAGCAGATCGGTGCGGCCGGTGAAGCCGGCCGAGTCGGCCTGGGTCCACCAGTTCTCGAACTTGCCGGTCGGCCCGAAGCGGCTGCCCTGGTCGTCGTAGCCGTGGGTCATCTCGTGACCGATCACCGCGCCGATGCCGCCGTAGTTCATTTCATCCGATGCGTTGGGATCGAAGAACGGCGGCTGCAGGATCGCGGCCGGGAACACGATCTCGTTCTGCAGCGGGTTGTAGTAGGCGTTGACCGTCTGCGGCGTCATGCCCCACTCGGTCTTGTCGACCGGCTGGCCGATCTTCGACAGCATCCACTTGTAGTTGAACTCGGTCGCGGCGAGCACGTTGCCGATGTAGCTGTCGCGCGAGGTCGACAGGCCGTCCCACGCGCGCCACTTCTCGGGATAGCCGATCTTCGGCGTGAACGAGGCCCACTTCTCCATCGCCTTGGCCTTGGTCTCGTCGCTCATCCAGGCCAGGTTCTCGATACGCACCTTCAGCGATTCGCTCAGGTTCTTGACCAGCGTTTCCATGCGCGCCTTGGACTCGGCCGGGAACGCGACCTGCACATAGAGCTGGCCCAGCGTTTCGCCGGCTTGGCTGTTGAGCGTGTCGAGCACACGCTTCTCGCGCGCTTTCAGTTCCTTCTGGCCGCGCAGCTTGTTGCCGTAGAAGTCGAAGTTCTCCTGCACGAACGCATCGCCCAGGTAGGGCGCGGCGCCGTCGACGAGGTGGTAGCGCAGATAGCTCTGCCAGTCGGCGACCGGCGTGTCGCCGAGCATCGCGCTGACTTCCTTGTGGAAGTCCGGGATCGCCAGCGAGAACTTTTCCGGCACCGCGACGCCCTGCGATTCGAAGAATGCCGTCCACGGGAAGTTCGGGGTCAGCGCATCGGCTTCGGCCGGCGTGACCGGGTTGTAGAACAGCTTCACGTCACGCGACATCTCGACGCTGGACTTGGACTTCGACGCCAGACGCGTCTCGAACGCCAGCACCGACTTGGCCTGCGTCGCCGCATCGGCCGCCGGCACGCCTGAGAGCTCGAGCATCTTCGCCACGTGGGCGACGTACTGCTCGCGCACCGGCGCCTTGTCGGCATCGGTGTAGTAGCTGGTGTCGGGCAGGCCCAGGCCGCCCTGCATCGCATAGGCGATGTTCATCGTCGGTACGTCGAAATCGGCCTCGGGGCCGAAGCCGAACAGACCGCCTTCGCCGCGCGCGTAGGTCTGGCGCAGGTACTCGGCGACCGCCGGGCCGTCGGCCAGTGCTTCGATCGCGGCCAGGCGGTCCTTCAGCGGCTCGACGCCCTGGGCGTTGATCTTGGCTGCGTCCATGCCGGTGGCCCAGAAGTCACCGACGATCTTCTCGACGCCGGTCGCGGCGGTGTCGGCCGCGGACTGCTCGGCGAGCTGGCGCTGGATTGCGGTCGAACGCTCGTCGAGCATCTCGAACGCGCCCCACGAGGTGCGGTCACCGGGAATGGCGTTGGCGGCGAGCCACTTGCCGTTCGCGTAGGCGTCGAAATCGGTACAGGCGTTCTTGCTGGTGTCGAGATCGCCGATCTCGAAACGGTTCACGCCGGGCAGCGCGCTCTCGTCGAGCGTCAGTTTCTTTGGCGCGGCGGCATCCGTTGCCGGCGCAGCGGCCGTGGCCGGCGGGGTGTCCTGGCCGCCCGAACAGGCGGACAGCGCCAGCACGACCGAACAGGTCAGCAACAGGCGCTTGGGTGCGAAGGCAATCACGTGGAATCTCCGTAGAGGAAGGGCCGCCGGGCGGCGCCCGGTGTGGCCGCACTCTACGCCTGCCCCGGCAGCGTCGGGGGTGTCGAAGGTCATGCGTGTGTGGGTCGCCCAGTCGTGCGTACACCCCCGTGGACGCTGGCTGTGCGCTTCGTGGCGCCCGGCCTGTCAGGCGCTGGCGATGTCCGGTCCGCACACGCCTGCAGTTGCGGTCAGGGCGTCGTCGATTCGGCGCCGGGCGTCCCGGCCGCCGGATCGTTGAGCCGCTTGCTCTCGCGGCGCGGGCGCGTCAGCGGGGTCGGCTTCGGGCCCGGTGCATTCGTATTCTTGATGATCAGCGGGATGCCGGCGCGGGTGTCGTTGCTGGCCGTTTCCAGCTCGAACCGTTCCCCGTCGAGGCGACGCACCTGGGCCGCGATCGCGGCCGCGTCGTCCTCGGACACATCGAGCTCGCGCAACACCGCAGCGCCGAACTGCACCGCGGACTCGAAGGTCTCGCGGATCTGGAAATCCACGCCGGCGTTGACCAGTCTCAGCGAATGCTCGCGATCGAACGAGCGGACCAGCAGCTTGGCCTGCGCGAACTCGTGATGGGCGAGTTCCACAATGCGGTCGGCAGCCGCGTGGTCGTCGATGCAGATCGCGATCGCACGCGCGGTGCGGGCGCCGGACGCATGCAGCACGTCGAGGCGGGTGCCATCGCCGTAGTAGACCTTGAAGCCGAACTCGGCCGCGCTCTGGATCATCTCGATGTCGGTGTCGATGATCGTGACGTCGATATCGCGCGCCAGCAGCGACTGGCTCATGACCTGTCCGAAGCGGCCGAAGCCGATGATCAGCACGCTGCCGCTCTGGCCCGCGACGTCTTCCACGTCGTCCGGCCGCGCAGCCTTGGCCTTGACGATGAAACGCTGGGTCATCAGCACGACCAGCGGCGTCAGCGCCATCGACAGCACGACGATCGCAGTCAGGTTCGCATTGACCTCGGCATCGATCAGGCCGGTCGCCGCGGCGGTGGAAAACAGCACGAACGCGAACTCGCCGCCCTGCGCCATCAGCACCGCGCGCTCCAGCGCTTCGGGATGCGAACTGCGGGTCACCCGCGCGACGAGGTAGATGCACAGCGCCTTGGTCGCCATCGCCGCGAGCACGCCGCCGACGATCAGCGGCCAGTTCGCCGCGACCACCGTCAGGTTCAGCGCCATGCCGACGCCGAGGAAGAACAGACCCAGCAGGATGCCGCGGAAGGGTTCGATGTCGGCTTCGATCTGGTGCCGGAACGAGGATTCCGACAGCAGCACGCCGGCCAGGAACGCGCCCATCGCCATCGACAGGCCGCCGAGCTGCATCAGCAGCGCCGCGCCCAGCACCACCAGCAGCGCGGCCGCGGTCATGACCTCGCGCGCCTTGGCCGCGGCCAGTACGCGGAACATCGGATTGAGCAGATAGATGCCGGCGACGATCAATGCGGCCAGCGAGCCGATGCCGATGGCGATCGACGTCCAGCGCGAGGGCGCGTCGGCCGCGGCCTCCGGCGTGGGCGCGAGGAATGCGAGCAGCGCCAGCAGCGGCACGATCAGCAGATCCTCGAACAGCAGCACCGAGACGATTTTCTGGCCGTGGGGCAGGGCGGTCTCGCCACGCTCCGACAGCAGTTGCATCACGACCGCGGTCGAGGTCATCACGAAGCCGGCGGCGCCGACGAACGCGATCGGCCACGGAAAACCGAATGCTTTGCCGAGCAGGGTGAGCGCGGTGATGCTCAAGATGATCTGCAGCGCGCCGAGGCCGAAGATCTGCCGGCGCAGGCTCCACAGGTGCGAAGGCCGCATTTCCAGGCCGATCACGAAGAGGAACATCACCACGCCGAGTTCGGCGACGTGGAGGATGGATTGTGGATCGGAGAACCAGCCGAAGCCGAACGGCCCGATCGCCAGGCCCGCGGCCAGGTACCCGAGCACCGAACCGAGCCGGAGCTTGCGGAACAGCGGCACCGCGACGACTGCGGCCCCGAGCAGGGCAACGACCTGGATCAGCTGGCTGGTGGTTTCGTGGGCCTCGGTGGCCATGGCCTATTTCCTGGGTGACGTCGTCGCCAGCAGCAGGAAGCCGCCGGCGAGTGCGATGTTCTTCATGAAGTGGAGCAGCTCGCCATCGTGGGCGGACGCGCGTGCCGCCCAGAACGGGTGCGACAGCGCGGCGTCCGACACCAGCAGCGCTGCGGCCAACAGCGCGATCCAGCGCACCCGCCAGCCACCGAGCAACAGCAGGCCCAACAGCAGTTCACCGACGCTGAGTACCAGCGCGGCATTCGACAGCGCCATACCGTTGAGCGCGCCCCAGACCCGCCAGCCGCCCAGCACCACGAACAGGCTGGCCATCAGAACGCGTGCGAGCAGTATCGGCGTCGATGGCGCACTGGAGCGGACGGCCATGGGGAGCTCCTGTCGAGGAAGCGTGAAGGGTGGCACAGTGCGGGACGGGCGCCCAGCGGCGGCATTGCACGCGTCGTCTGCGGCACCTGACCGCCGGCTGTCGCGACCCGTCGCCGACCGCTGGAGCTGCAGGCTGAATTGGCGTAGACTCGGCCCCGTTCTGCAACACGGCTGCCCCTGTCCGACGCGATCCGCGCCGGCAGATACGATCCTGGTACGCCTTCCGCATTGATCGATTCCTGATCCGCGCGGACTTATTCCGCACGTCTTTCGTCGCGCAGACCACGGCCCGGAGCATCCGGCAGCCGTTTCATCATTGCTCGCAGCGCGGTTCTGGATAGCTCCGAGCAAGACTTCCCAGCGTTTCCGTTCCGGTGTCGTGCGTCCGCACGATTCGCAGACGGTGGCGTGCGGAATCGCAAGGAGTTCCATTGCAATGACGTTTGAAGACCTCGGGCTGTCGCCCGCGCTGCTGCGCGCGCTCGCCGAAAACGACTACAACACGCCCACGCCGATCCAGGCCCAGGCCATTCCGCTGATCCTCGGCGGCAACGACGTGCTGGGCGGCGCCCAGACCGGTACCGGCAAGACCGCCGCGTTCGGTCTGCCGCTGCTGCAGCGTCTCGCCAAGGAAACGCCGCCCAAGGGCCCGCGCAAGCCGCGCGCGCTGATCCTGGTGCCGACCCGCGAGCTCGCGGTGCAGGTCGCCGAGAACCTCAAGACCTACGGTCGCCACCTGCGCCTGAACGTCACGACGATCTTCGGCGGCGCCGGCATGCAGCCGCAGATCGACAACCTGCGTCGCGGCGTGGACGTGCTGATCGCCTGCCCGGGTCGTCTGCTCGACCATATGGAAAGCGGTCACGCCAAGCTCGACGCCATCGAAGTGCTGGTGCTGGACGAGGCCGACCGCATGCTCGACATGGGCTTCCTGCCGCAGATGAAGCGCATCATGAACCGCGTGCCGAAGCAGCGTCAGACGCTGTTGTTCTCGGCCACGTTCGAGCCGCGCATCAAGGCGATGGCGCTGGAGTTCATGCGTGATCCGCAGCAGGTGCAGGTGGCGCAGAACAGCACGATCGCCGACACCATCGCGCACCGCGCGCATCCGGTGGACAACAGCCGCAAGCGCGACCTGCTGGTCGAATTGCTGTCCAAGCGCCACACCGACCAGGTGCTGGTGTTCGGCAAGACCAAGCACGGCTGCAACCGTCTGGCCGAGCAGCTGGCCGAGTCGGGTCTGCCGGCGGTCGCGATCCACGGCAACAAGAGCCAGGCGCAGCGCCAGAAGGCACTGGACATGTTCAAGTCCGGTCGTGCCCGCATCCTCGTCGCCACCGACGTGGCCGCGCGCGGTCTCGACATCCCGAACCTGCCGCTGGTGATCAACCACGATCTGCCGATGGTCGCCGAGGACTACGTGCACCGCATCGGCCGCACCGGTCGCAACGGTTCGACGGGCGAAGCGCTGTCGCTGGTTTCGCCGGAAGAGGGCGGTCTGCTGCGCCAGATCCAGCGCATGCTCAAGGCCGAGATCGACCTGACCGCGGTGCCCGGCTTCGAGCCGAGCCAGCCGGTGCGGCTCGATACACCCATCCCGAAGAACGGTGGCGGTCAGCGTCGTCAGCCGTCTGCCGGCCGCCCGGGTGCACGCATGGGCGAGCAGAAGCCCGGTGGCGAGCGCGCACCGCGCAAGCCGGGCAACCGGGGTCACGGCAAGCCGATGGACCGCAGCGTGCACGCGCACGCGGGCCCGAAGCAGCACCGTCCGGGCGCCGGCCGTCCGCAGGAGCGCCGCGACAGCCGCGCGTGACGCAGGGTGCGGCGCGGGCTCAGCTGCCCGGGGCGTACTCGATCCGCGTTGACGAAAAGGCCGCCCTCGGGCGGCCTTTTTCTGTTTCGGCGCGGGCGCAACGCGGATGTCAGGTTGCATCGCCACTCACTCTCTCAGGTGCTGGGCGTATCAGGTGCTGCAGGACCAAAGCCCTTCCCTCCGCATGCGGGAGAGGGATGGGTGGGGGCAAGCCCTCGCGGTGGCGTCCGCTGATGCGGGCGCGCTGCAGGTGTCCGGGCATCCGCTTTGAACGCCCGGGTTCTGGCGCCCAGCGGAACCGGCAGGCGCGACGCCCGCGGGTGCACATCGTTTGATCGATGTCTCCACGGCTCGCCCCCACCCAAGCCGCCCCCGCATGCGGGAGCGGGCGTCCAGACCCTCTGCCCGCCACCAGACGCTGTTCCCACAATGCAAAAGGCCGCCATTCGGCGGCCTTTTGGTGTCCGGGTGTCAGCCCTCAGACGCCGGCGACGCGGCGTGCGGACTGGAAGCGGGTGGCCCAGTAGCCCGAGTTGAGTTCGGAAACCATCACGTCCTTGCCGGTTCGCGGCGCGTGCACGAAGCGGCCGTCGCCCAAGTAGATGCCGACGTGATCGATCCGGTTGCCGCGGCGGCCGAAGAACACCAGGTCGCCGGCGGTCAGGGCGGTGCGCTCGACGCGCTCGCCGTTCTGCGCCATGTCGCGGGAGACGCGCGGCAGGTCGATGCCCAGCGCGGTCCGGAACACGTAGCCCACCAGCCCGCTGCAGTCGAAGCCGCTGTCGGGGCTGGAACCGCCCCAGCGGTACGGGGTGCCGATGAAGCTCAGGGCGCGCTTGAGCAGGCCCTCGACGCGACCGTCGGCCTGGACCGGCTTGTCGACGTCCATCGCAATCAACTGGTTGATGTCGCTGGCCAGCAGCATCTCGGGCTGGGCGAGCTGAGCGGTCGGCGCGGTGAGCGCGCGGGCGACCGAAGTGGTCGCTTCGATCTGGTCGGCGGAGTCGCCAGCGAGGCCTGGGCCTGCGAAAACGGGTGCTGCGGAGAGTGCGAGAACACTTGCGACAAGGGCGGTGCGAAGGCGGCTGTGGCGTTTGGCGCGGGCGCCTGGCGTTACGTCTGTCATCGTCACGTGGGTTTCACATTGTCGCGGACCAGCGGGGGAAGCTACCGGACGAAGATGTGAAAGTTGTTAAACAAAAATTAATGAATGCGTACAAGTCCTCGTTTTTGAACAGAAATCGGTGAAGACCATGTGGAGAAAGCGGCGCGGTCTTCAGGTCCGACGGGTGAAATTTGGCGCTGCGATCACGATGTGAAATTGTGAATGCGCGCGCATCTGAATACCGCGCGGAAGATTGGCGGACCGGCGTGATCGCCGTCGGAAGTGGTGCGTCGATCCGCAGCAGGACACCACAGCCCGCTGCGCATGGACCCGCCATACATCGAATCGATAAGTACCGCACGCAGCGGACCACACCGCGCGGGTTGTCGGGGCGCCGGACGGCGTGCTACTGGAGGACGCGCTTGGACCCGGAGTAGTTCCGCACCCAGTAGCTGCCGTCCAGGTGGTCCAGCCGCACGGTGCCGCCGGTACTCGGGGCATGCACGAAGCGGCCCTCGCCGACATAGATGCCGACGTGGGTCACGCTGCCACCGCTGCCGAAGAACACCAGGTCACCGGTGGCCAGGCGGGCGGGCTCGATCTTCGGGCCCTGGTAGGCGAACAGCTCGCGGGAGGTGCGCGGCAGCCGCAGGTCGAGCATGTCGCGGAACACGTAGTTCACCAGCCCGCTGCAGTCGAAGCCGCCCTCGGGTGTGTTGCCGCCATAGCGATAGGGCGTGCCGACGAGGCTGATCGCCCGCATCAGCACCGCATTTGCAGCCGCCGGGTCGGCCGGGGCCACCGGCGTCCAGGCGCGGGTGGCGGCCTGCGGCTTCGCCGCGGGCGGGGTGGGGCGCACGTCGCCGCGTCCGCAGGCGGCCAGTGCGAGCGTCCCGAGGAGTAGCGGAACCAGCCATCGACGCGCAGCGGTTGGCGCCGGCGTGCCGGAGTCCGGATAATGTGGGGTTGCTTGCATGGGGCGCCTGGTGGATTGCATCGCAGGCATCCTGCCCCAGCCACACATCACTCCTCAAGCGGCGCTGCCGCGCTATCCGGATATTCCAGCAATGAAGATCGAGAAAGACCGCGTCGTCCGTTTCCACTACAGCGTCGCGGAGGCCGGCGGCGAGCCGGTGGAGACGTCGCGCGAGCGCGAGCCGCTGGCGATCCTGTTCGGCCACGGCAACATCATTCCGGGTCTGGAAAAGGCGATGGACGGCCACGAAGCCGGCGACACCTTCAAGGCCGACGTGACCGCAGCCGATGCCTACGGCGAGCGCCGCGACGGCATGAGCCAGCGCGTGCCCAAGAAGCACTTCGGCGACCAGAAGCTCGCGCCGGGCATGCAGGTCGTGCTCAACACCAGTTTCGGCCCGCGCGCGGTGACGATCGAGAAGGTCGGCATGAGCGTCGTCGACGTGGACCTCAACCATCCGATGGCCGGCAAGGATCTGCAGTTCGACATCGAGATCGTCGAAGTGCGCGAAGCCTCGACCGAGGAAGTCGAGCACGGCCACGTGCACGGTGACGGCGGTCACCAGCACTGAGTCAGGACCGCGCCGCCGGCATTGACGCCGGCGGCGTTCCACATCGCGAGGACCGCAGGATGCAGACCCAGGCCGCGCTCGGACCGGTACCCACCAGTCAGCGTCTCGACGTGATGGACGTGCTGCGCGGCGTCGCGCTGCTCGGCGTGTTCGCGATGAACATCGAATGGTTCAACCGCCCGATGCAGCAGATGGGCTCGGGCATTCCGGCCGATGCGACCGGGCTCGACCATGCGGTCGCGTGGGTGGTGCACGTGTTCGTGGCCGGCAAGTTCTGGACGATGTTCTCGCTGCTGTTCGGCATGGGTTTCGTGCTGATGAGCGGCCGGATCGCCGCCGCCGGGCTGTCGGTCGAACGCGTCTATCTGCGCCGGATGGCGGCGCTGCTGCTGTTCGGTGTGCTGCACATCGTGCTGCTGTGGCCGGGCGACATCCTGCATACCTATGCGATCACCGGCGCCATCCTGATGGCGATGCGCACGATGGCGCCCAGGTGGCAACTGCTGACCGGGCTGCTGCTGTACGCCGGCATCGCGGCGCTGTACCTGCTGTTTGCCGCGGTCATGTTCGTCCTGCCCGAGAGTGCGCTGGCCGAGATGTCCGCGCCGATGGCGGCCAGCGCCGAACGTGCGGCGCTGGTGTACCCGGACGGCGGCTTCGGTGCGGTGCTCGTGCAGCGCGTCAGCGACTACGCGCAGATCGGCCTGATGGGCCAGACGATGATGGTGCCGATGGTGCTGGGCGTGTTTCTGGTCGGCAGCTGGCTGATGTCCGGCGGCTGGCTGCAGGCGCCGGCCTCGCATCGACGTTTCTGGTGGCGCCTGCTGGCGATCACCCTGCCGGTGGGTCTGCTGTTCACCGCGCTCGCGGTCACCGTGGGCACCACCTTCACGCTGGGCGCGATGGATCCGCGCGGTGTGCTGGCGCAGGGCCTGATGCTGTGTGGCGCGCTGCCGATGTCGCTGGCCTACGTCGCGCTGATCGTGCTCGCCTGGACCCGTGTCGCAGGCGCGCGCGTGCTCGGCGTATTTGCCCCGGCGGGCCGCATGGCGCTGACGCATTACCTCGGTCAGTCGTTGATCTGCTCGCTGCTGTTCTACGGCTACGGCGCCGGCCTGTTCGGCGAACCGGGCCGCGCGGCGCAGACCGGCATCGTGCTCGGCGTTTTCGCGCTGCAGGTCGGGATCAGCCATGCGTGGCTGTCGCATCACCGCTATGGACCGATGGAATGGACCTGGCGCTGGCTGACCTACGGACGTCGTCCGGGTTGGCGGCGCATTCCCGCCCTGCCGTGAGGGCGCACGCGTGAGCACGCGGGATGATGTGCTGATCGTCGGCGGCGGCGTCATCGGCCTCGCCAGCGGCATTGCGCTGCTGCAGGCCGGCCGCGGCGTGCGCGTGCTCGAGGCCGGCACCGCGGGCTGCGGCAGTTCGCACGGCAACTGCGGCACGATCACGCCGAGTCACGCTGCACCGCTGGCTGCGCCCGGCACCGTGGCCAGAGCGCTGCGCTGGATGCTGATGCCCGACGCGCCGTTCCGGGTGAGCCCGCGGTTCGACCCGGCGCTGTGGCGCTGGATGATCGGCTTCGCACGCCACTGCAACCGGCCCGACTGGCTCGCCGCGATGCGCGCGCGCTCGACGATTCTCGAAGCCTCGCGCGCGGCGTTTCCGGAATGGCTCGAGACGCTGGGCATCGACTGCGAATTCGAGGCCTCCGGCGTCGATTACATCTACCGCAACCGCGCCGATTTCGATGCGTTCGAGGACGAAGCCACGCAACTGCGCGCGCTGGGTGTCGCGGTCGAGCGCATCGACGGCGCCGACTATCTGCGTCAGGAGCCCGCCCTGCGCGAGGGCGTGGTCGGCGCGGTCCGCTTTCCCGGCGATGCGCGTCTGCGTCCGGATCGCTACGTCGCAGGCCTGGCACGCGCGTTCCGCGCGCTGGGCGGCGAACTGGTCGAGCACTGCGAGGTGCGTTCGATCGAAGAGACCGGCGACGGCGTGCGCGTGGACACCAGCCTGGGCGTGTTGACCGGGCGCGATCTGCTGCTCGCGACCGGCGCCTGGTCACCGCTGCTCGCGAAGTCGCTGCGGCTGCGCGTCCCGGTGCAACCGGGCAAGGGCTATTCGATCACCTATTCGCGTCCGTCGATCGTGCCGCGCACGCCGATGGTGCTGCACGAACGCAGCGTCTGCGTGACGGTCTGGGACAGCGGCTTCCGGCTCGGCAGCACGATGGAATTCTCCGGCTACGACCGTTCGCTCAACCGCGTGCGTCTCGATGCGCTGGAGCGCGCGGCGCGCGAATACCTGCATGAACCGGTCGGTCCGGTGCGCGAGGAAGAGTGGTACGGCTGGCGCCCGGTCAGCGTCGACGACGTGCCGATTCTCGGCCTCGCACCCGGCCATCGTCACCTCTGGCTCGCGACCGGGCATGGCATGCTCGGCGTCAGCATGAGCGTGGCAACCGGACACCTGATGAGCGATCTGATCTGCGGCCACGCGCCGCGCTTCGACCCTGCCCCCTACGCGCCGGCGCGGTTCGCATGAGCGCTGTGCAACACGACGATGCCGCGTTGCTGCACTTCGACCTCATCGTCATCGGTGGCGGCTCTGGCGGCCTCGCCGCCGCGTTCCGCGCGGCCGAACACGGCCAGCGCGTCGCGGTGCTCGAGCCGCAGCCGCTCGGCGGCACCTGCGTCAACGTCGGCTGCGTGCCGAAGAAGGCCATGTGGCTCGCGGCCGATCTGGGGCAGCGCATCCGGCAGGCTGCGCAACTCGGGTTCGACCTGCCGGTGGATGGTCGCGTCGGATTCGACTGGCCGAAGTTCATCACTGATCGCCAGCGTTACATCCACGGCATCCACGAGAGCTACCGCAAGCGGCTCGACCGCGACGGCATTCTGGTCCTGCCATCGCGCGGACGGCTCGCTGGGCGCGACCGCGTCGAATGTGAGGACGGCACCTGTCTGGCTGCGCCACATATCGTGCTGGCGGCCGGTTCGCATCCACAGCGCCCTGATATTCCCGGCGCCGAACTGGGCGCGATTTCCGATGACTTCTTCCGCTGGTGCGGGGCGCCGCCGCACGTGGCGATCATCGGGGGCGGCTATATCGCCATCGAGCTTGCAGGCGTGCTGCAGGCACTGGGCAGCCAGGTCGATGTCTTCGTGCGCGAACAGCGCCTGCTGCGCCAGGCCGATGCCGAACTCGTCACGCAGCTGCAGGAGAACTATTGCCAGCAGGGCATCGATCTGGTGTTCGGCTACGGGCTCAAGGCCCTGCATCGCGATGCGGACGGTCTGCGCCTCGAAGCCGAAGACGGGACGTCGCGCGGTGGTTACGACGAGGTGCTGTTCGCGACCGGTCGTCGTCCCAACACGGCTGATCTCGGACTCGACACCGTCGGCATCACGCCGGACGCCGCCGGCAACATCCCGGTGGACGCGTGGCAGGCCACGCCTGCGCCTGGCGTGTACGCGGTCGGCGACATCTGCGGCTGCGGACCGACGCTGACCCCGGTCGCGATCGCGGCGGCGCGTCGTCTGTGCGATCGCCTGTTCGGCGGCAAGCCGGACGCGAAGCTCGATACCGGCAATGTGCCGTCGGTGGTGTTCTCGCATCCGCCGATGGCCATGGTCGGCCTGACCGAGGTGCAGGCGCGCGAGACCCATGGCGAGGACGTGCACGTGTATCGCAGCAATTTCCGCCCGATGCGCGAGGCGCTGGCCGAATCGAGCCAGCGCAGCCTGTTCAAGCTGATCTGCGTTGGCGACGAGCGCCGCGTGGTCGGCATCCATCTGCTCGGCGATGCGGCCGACGAGATCCTGCAGGGCTTCGCGGTCGCGCTGAAGATGGGCGCAACCCTCGACGATCTGCACGACACGATCGCGATCCACCCCACCAGCGCCGAGGAAGTGGTGCTGATGCGCTGAGCGCCCGCGGCGCGGACCCCGGGTGACCGGGCCGCGCCTACAATGCGCCCATGCGCACCGACCTCTTCGAGCTCCATCGCGGCGACGCGCCGCTGCTGATCAGCGTGCCGCACAACGGCACGCACGTCCCCGAAGCGATCGCCTCGCGACTGACGGACGAAGCGCGCCGCGTGCCCGACACCGACTGGCACGTCGCCGATCTCTATGCATTCGCGCGCGAGCTCGGCGCCTCGATGCTGGTCCCGACGCATTCGCGCTATGTCGTCGACCTCAACCGGTCCGACGACGACGTGTCGCTCTATCCGGGCCAGAACACGACCGGACTGTGCCCGGTGAAGCGCTTCGACGGCGGGCCTGTCTATGCGCCGGGCGCCGAGCCGACGCCCGAAGAGATCACCGCGCGCGTCGACACCTACTGGCGCCCCTACCACGCCGCGCTCGGTGAGGAGATCGCGCGCCTGCATGCCGCGCATGGCCGGGTGGTGCTGTGGGAAGCGCATTCGATCCGCGGCACGTTGCCGTTCCTGTTCGAAGGCCCGCTGCCCGATCTCAATCTCGGCACCGCCAGCGGGGCGAGCTGCAGCGCCAAACTGGAAGCGCGGATGACCGCGCAGCTCCAGGCGCAGTCGACATTCGGCTTCGTCGCCAATGGTCGTTTCAGGGGTGGCCACATCACCCGACACTACGGGCGGCCGGAGACCGGCGTCGAGGCCGTGCAGCTGGAAATCAGCCAGCGCTGCTACATGGACGAAGACACGTTCGCCTGGGATGCGGCACGCGCCGGCCGGCTGCAACCGCTGTTGCGCACGCTGATCGAAGACGCGATCGGGCATGCCATCGGAGACGTCCGCCGCGCATGAGCGACGCGCGCGCCCGCGATGCCGAACTGCTGCGGCCGTTCAAGCCGATGCTGTGGCTGGTGGCCGCGGCGGTGTTCATGCAGATGCTCGACACCACGATCGTCAACACCGCGCTGCCGTCGATGGCGGTCGATCTGGGCCAGTCGCCGCTGCGCATGCAGTCGGTCGTCGTGGCCTACGCGCTGACGGTGGCGATGCTGATTCCCGCGTCGGGCTGGCTTGCCGACCGCTTCGGCACCCGGCGTCTGTTCGTCGCGGCAATCGTGCTGTTCTCCGCCGGGTCGCTGGCCTGCGCGCTGTCGCAGAATCTCGATGCGCTGGTCGCTTCTCGCGTGCTGCAGGGCATTGGCGGCGCGATGATGCTGCCGGTCGGGCGACTGGCGGTGCTGCGCGCGGTGCCGCGCACGGCGTTCCTGGCGGCGATGAGTTTCGTCACCGTGCCCGGCCTGATCGGTCCGCTGATCGGGCCGGCGCTCGGCGGCTGGCTGACGGAGGTCGCGTCCTGGCACTGGATCTTCCTGATCAACCTGCCGCTGGGTGTGCTCGGTGCGATTGCGGCTTTGAAGTGGATGCCCGATCTGCGCGCGCCGGTGTCGCGCTTCGACCTGCCGGGCTACGCGATGCTCGCGTTCGGCATGATCGCGATCTCGCTGTCGGTCGAGGCGTTGTCGGGCAACGCGGCGCGGCACGCGGCGCTGGTCGTGCTGCTGGTCATCGGCCTCGCCGCGCTGGTCGCGTACTGGCTGCACGCCGCGCGGGCGGTCGCGCCGTTGTTTCCGCTGACGCTGTTCCGCACGCGCACTTTCAGCGTCGGTCTGCTGGGCAACCTGTTCGCGCGCCTCGGCAGCAGCGGCATGCCCTACATGATTCCGCTGCTGCTGCAGGTCGCGCTGGGCTATCCACCGACCCGCGCCGGGCTGATGATGATTCCCGTCGCGCTGGCCGGCATGTTCTCCAAGCGCATCGTCGTGCCGCTGGTGCAGCGCTTCGGCTACCGCAACGTGCTGGTGGTCAACACCGTGCTGACCGGTCTGACGATGGCGAGCTTCGCGCTGGTCGACATGGGCCAGCCGACCTGGCTGCACATCGTGCAGTTCGCGATCTTCGGCGCGGTCAACTCGCTCCAGTTCACTGCGATGAACACCCTGGCGCTGCGTGACCTGTCAGGCCCCGAAGCGAGCGCCGGCAACAGTCTGCTGTCGATGGTCATGATGCTGGCGATGAGCCTGGGCGTCGCCACCGCCGGCGGGCTGCTCGGCGCCTTCAGCGGCGAGCCGGCTGGCGATGCGCCGGTGCTCGCGGCCTTCCGCTGGACCTTCGTCTGCATCGGCGCGCTGACGTTGGCGTCAGCGGCGATCTTCGCCCAGCTCGGCCGCACCCATCGCATTCCGGGGCGCGTCGTCGACACCAGCGATCAGGCCTGACGCGGTGCCTGTTTGACCGCGCGCAGTTCCCACAGCAGGTACGGCGCGCGCGGCGTGTGCGCGCGACCGCGCATCCAGCGAAGCCAGCGCCGCAATGCGCGCGCGGCGCGCTTGCGCGGGCGGTGATTCTGGGGCGAGCCGGGCAGGGCGCTGTAGGCCGCGCCACGTTCGGTGCGGATCACCCGCACGATCTCGAAATGCCCGTGGAAGCCGTACATGCGCCCGTCGGGCGCGGGCCCGCAGAAATACGTGTGGCTGTCGTCGGTGATGATGTTGACGTGCGTCGGATCCACGAAGGCATCGGTATGCGGGAACGCCGGCGTCAGCGCGTACAGACGGCCATCGTGCGCGAGCACGCGCCAGATCTCGTTCATCAGTTCGATAAACGGAAAGCGCGTGCCGCCGTCGTCCCCCGGAAAGATCCGTGGTACGTGCTCGATGAAGTCGTAGGCCGACACCGAGCCGAAGCTGCCGTCGGGGTAGGGGATCGGCGCAACCACCAGGTTCGCAGTGCGATGCTCGTGTGCGACCTCGCGCTCGGGCGCGCGGATGTCGATGCCGCACAGCTGCGCGCGACCATAGGGGTTTCGCGGTGCATCACCGCAGCCGAGATCGAGATGGCGGTCGGGAAGTGGCATTCCCCGATTGTGTCCCGGAATGCGTGTTCAGGCGTTAGGGTGTCGTGAGTGGGACGCCGCACCCATCGTGTCGCAGGTGTAAATCGGCTCGCGCGACAGAACGACGACGCCGATCGCCAGGGCAATGAGCAAAGGCAGCAGGTTCAAGCCGAACATGCTCAGTGCGAACCGGCGGGGTTCGCCGTGTTCGAGCGCGGCGCCTGCGCACAGCGCGCCGGCAACCCAGCCCAGCAGGCTCGCCATCAGGATGCGGGCGGCGCAGTCGAGTCCGGCAAAGCCGCACTGCCTCGGGTCGACCAGCCGGCCAGCAGACCGAGCGCGAACAGGCTCGCGACAGCGCGTGGTCGGCGCACAGCGAGGTCGGCGTCTAGTGGATGACGGTCACGGCGCCGTGGGCGTCGACGGGCGCCGACTCAGTCGGGTCGTCGTGCTCGCGGACGGACGCGGCGTCCGTCACGCTCAGACCTCAAGTGTCGCCAGATCGCCCTTGGTCTCCAGCCACGCCTTGCGATCACCGGCACGCTTCTTCGCCAGCAGCATGTCCACCAGCGAGCGCGTCTGCAGATCGTCGTCGATGGTCAGCTGCACCAGGCGGCGCGTATCGGGATGGATCGCCGATTCGCGCAGCTGCGAGGGATTCATTTCGCCCAGGCCCTTGAACCGGGTCACGTTGACCTGGCCCTTGAGCTTCTCGCGCGCGATCTTCTCCAGCAGCAGGCGCTTCTCTTCTTCATCCAGCGCGTAGAACACCTGCTTGCCCACGTCGACGCGGAACAGCGGCGGCATCGCGACGAAGATGTTGCCGGCCGCGACCAG
This sequence comes from Luteimonas sp. KH_071, assembly GCF_057838005.1. Classification (NCBI taxonomy): domain Bacteria; kingdom Pseudomonadati; phylum Pseudomonadota; class Gammaproteobacteria; order Lysobacterales; family Lysobacteraceae; genus Luteimonas; species Luteimonas sp. KH_071. The sequence goes on from NZ_CM174458.1 coordinate 1,068,649, forward strand.
CGCCGGAAAATGCTGCAGGAACAGCGCGCACAGCAGCGTCGCGATGTGCAGACCATCGGAGTCGGCGTCGGCCAGGATCACCACCTTGCCGTAGCGCAGGCCTGAGATGTCCTCCTTGCCCGGGTCGCAGCCGATCGCGATCGCCAGGTTGTGCACTTCCTCCGATGCCAGCACCGAGGTGCTGGCGACTTCCCAGGTGTTGAGGATCTTGCCGCGCAGCGGGAGGATCGCCTGGAAGTCCTTGTCGCGCGCCTGCTTGGCGCTGCCGCCGGCCGAGTCGCCCTCGACCAGGAACAGTTCGGTGCGCGAGAGATCTTGGCTGATGCAGTCGGCCAGCTTGCCCGGCAGCGCCGGACCCTGCGTGACCTTCTTGCGGACGATCTGCTTTTCGGTCTTGAGCCGCGCGCTGGCGCGGTCGATCGCCAGCTGGGCGATCTTCTCGCCGAGGTCCGTGTGCTGGTTGAGCCACAGGCTGAAAGCATCGTGCGCGGCGCCTTCGACGAAGCCCGCGGCCTGGCGCGACGACAGCCGCTCCTTGGTCTGGCCGGAGAACTGCGGGTCGGTCATCTTCATCGACAGCACGAAGGCGACCCGATCCCAGACGTCTTCCGGCGCCAGCTTGACGCCGCGCGGCAGCAGATTGCGGAAGTCACAGAACTCGCGCAGCGCATCGGTGAAGCCGGTGCGCAGGCCGTTGACGTGGGTGCCGTGCTGCGCGGTCGGGATCAGATTGACGTAGCTCTCCTGCACCAGCTCGCCGTCGATCACCCATGCGACCGCCCAGTCGACGGTCTCGGTGTCCTTCTTGAGTGCGCCGACGAACAGCTCCGGCGGCAGGAGCTCGCGCTCGGCCAGTTCGCCCCTGAGGTAATCGCGCAGGCCGTCCTCGAACAGCCACTGGTCGCGTTCGCCGGTCGCTTCGTCCAGCAGCGTCACGGTCAGACCCGGGCACAGCACGGCCTTGGCTCGCAGCAAGTGGCGCAATGCGCGCACGCTGAATTTGGGGCTGTCGAAATACTTCGGGTCGGCCCAGAAGCGCACCCGGGTGCCGGTGTTCTTCTTGCCGACCGTGCCGACCACTTCCAGCGGCGACGCGCGGTCGCCGTCGCGGAAGGTGATGCGGTGTTCGCTGCCGTCGCGCTTGATGTGCACTTCCACCAGCGTCGACAGCGCATTGACCACGCTGACGCCGACGCCGTGCAGGCCGCCGCTGAAGGTGTAGTTCTTGTTGTTGAACTTTCCGCCCGCGTGCAGCCGGGTGAGGATCAGCTCCACACCGGGAATCTTCTCTTCCGGATGGATGTCGACCGGCATGCCGCGGCCGTCGTCGGACACCTCGCAGCTGCCGTCCTTGAACAGCGTGACGGCGATCTCGCGGGCGTGTCCGGCGAGCGCTTCGTCGACGGCGTTGTCGATGACTTCCTGCGCCAGGTGGTTCGGGCGCGTGGTGTCGGTGTACATGCCGGGGCGGCGCTTGACCGGATCCAGGCCGGAGAGGACTTCGATGTCGGCGGCGTTGTAGCGGGTGTTCATTCGATGCTGCGCGGCGGGAATCGGCGCATGTTAAAGGAATTGCCGCGTCGCCGATTTGCGGGCACGTTGCAGCGCGATCTCGCGCGATCCGCGCCACTGCTGGATGTAAGCGGTTGCAACGAAGTTAGGGTCGTGTGCACCGCCCGTAAGCAGGCCGTTGTTCAGTTGCGGGCCGGGAACGGATGGCTAGGTTCGAAACGTCGAGCAGTCCAGCCGACACCTTTCATCCGCCGCTCCGCCGCGGATGGTTTGCAAGACGATTTGCTGCTCCATCTTTCGAACTCAAATCCGGAGAGTCCTCATGAAGACCCGCAACGTGCTGTTCGCCGCCATTGTCGCCACCGCCTTCGCCGCCCCCGCGTTCGCCCAGGATGCCTCGGTCGAGCAGCAGGCCCGCGACGCCCAGATCGCCGCGCAGCAGGCCGAGCAGGCTGCCCAGACCGCCGAGGCATCAGCGCAGGCAGCCGAGACCGCTGCCGCGGAAGCGGACTACGCCACCGATGCGGTGAACGAGGCCTACGACGCGCAGGCCGAGGCCGCCGCACAGGCCGCTGAAGAGCCGGTGCCGCAGGTCGAGGAAGAAGAGGAAGATCCGGCCTGATCCAGGCGCCAGGCTTCAAACCAGAACGCCCCGGCCATCCGGGGCGTTCTGCCGTTCGGAACGGCATCGAAGTATCGATCCGGTCCGCCGGGCCGGGCGCCGTCGCGCCACAGCCTGTAGAATGGGGCTTTCCAGCGACCCGCTGTCCCCATGACGCCTCCTTCCAGTTCCATCACTCCGCTCGTGTTCGTGACCGGCGGCGTGGTCTCTTCCCTCGGGAAGGGCATCGCGGCCGCCTCGCTGGCGGCCATTCTCGAAGCCCGCGGTCTGCGGGTGACGATGATGAAGCTCGATCCGTATATCAACGTCGATCCCGGCACGATGAGCCCGTTCCAGCACGGCGAGGTCTACGTGACCGACGACGGCGCGGAAACCGACCTCGATCTCGGCCACTACGAGCGCTTCATCAACGTGCGCCTGTCGGGCAAGAATTCGATCACGACCGGCAAGATCTACGAGAGCGTGATCCGCAAGGAACGCCGTGGCGATTACCTCGGTGCGACCGTGCAGGTCATCCCGCACATCACCGATGCGATCAAGCGCGCGATCGACGAGGCCACGCAGGGCTTCGATGTGGCGCTGGTCGAGATCGGCGGCACGGTGGGCGACATCGAGTCGCTGCCGTTCCTCGAGGCCATCCGCCAGATCCGCACCGACCGCGGCAGCGACAAGGCCGTCTTCATGCATCTGACCCTGGTGCCCTACATCGCGGCGGCCGGTGAGCTGAAGACCAAGCCCACGCAGCATTCGGTCAAGGAGCTGCGCTCGATCGGCATCCAGCCCGACATCCTGCTGTGCCGCAGCGAGCAGCCGCTGCCCGACAGCGAGCGCCGCAAGATCGCGTCCTTCACCAACGTGTCGGAGAAGGCGGTGATCTCCGCCGTCGATCTCGACAACATCCACAAGATTCCGATGTGGCTGCATGCGCAGGGCCTGGACGAGATCATCGTCGAGCGGCTGCGGCTGGGCGACAAGGCGGCGCCGCACGCGGACCTGTCGGAATGGATCGACGTGGTCGAAGCGGTCGAGCATCCGATCGACGAGGTGACCATCGGCGTGGTCGGCAAGTACGTCGATCACAAGGACGCCTACAAGTCGGTCGGCGAAGCGCTCAAGCACGGCGGCATCCGCCAGCGCACGCGCGTGAGCCTGAAGTGGATCGAGTCCCAGGACATCGAGCGCGATGGCGCGAGCGCGTGGCTCGGCGATGTCGACGGCGTGCTGGTGCCCGGCGGCTTCGGTGACCGCGGCTTCGAAGGCAAGGTGCTGGCCTCGCAGTACGCACGCGAGACCGGTCTGCCGTATTTCGGCATCTGCTACGGCATGCAGGCGGCGGTCGTCGATGTGGCGCGCAACGTCGCCGGTCTGGCAGGCGCCAACAGCACCGAGAATGACAAGCAGTCGCCGCACCCGGTGATCGGCCTGATCACCGAATGGCGCACGCAGACCGGTGAGGTGGAGCGGCGCGACGAGAAGAGCGATCTCGGCGGCACGATGCGCCTGGGACTGCAGGAGCAGCGGCTCAAGCCCGGCACGAAGTCGCGTGAGGTCTACGGCCAGGACGTCGTCGGCGAACGCCACCGCCACCGTTACGAGTTCAACAACCGCTACCGCACCCAGCTCGAGGACGCCGGCCTGGTGATCGCCGCCAAGTCGATGGACGACCTGCTGGTGGAAATGGTCGAACTGCCGCAGCACCCGTGGTTCATTGCTTGCCAGGCACACCCCGAATTCCTGTCCACGCCGCGCGGCGGCCATCCGTTGTTTGTCGGCTTCGTCCGCGCATCGCGCGAGCGCAAAGCCGGCGGCGCGCTGCTCAAGGAGGCACACGCATGAAACTCTGTGGATTCGAGGTCGGTCTCGACCAGCCCTTCTTCCTGATCGCCGGTCCCTGCGTCATCGAGTCCGAACAACTGCAGCTCGACGTCGCAGGCCAGTTGAAGGAAATCACGTCCGATCTCGGCATCAATTTCATCTTCAAGTCGAGCTTCGACAAGGCCAATCGCACGTCCGGCACCAGCTTTCGCGGCCCGGGCATGGAAGAAGGCCTGCGCGTGCTGAGTGAAGTGAAGCGCCAGCTCGGCGTGCCGGTGCTCACCGACGTGCACGAATACACGCCGATGGACGAGGTCGCCTCGGTCGTCGACGTGCTGCAGACGCCGGCCTTCCTCGTGCGGCAGACCGACTTCATCAAGAAAGTCTGCGCGGCCGGCAAGCCGGTCAACATCAAGAAGGGCCAATTCCTGTCGCCTTGGGACATGAAGCCGGTCGTCGAGAAGGCCAGGTCCACCGGCAACGACCAGATCATGATCTGCGAGCGCGGCGCGAGCTTCGGCTACAACAACCTCGTCAGTGACATGCGCTCGCTGGCGGTGATGCGCGAAACCAATTGCCCGGTCGTGTTCGATGCCACCCACTCGGTGCAGCTGCCGGGCGGGCAGGGAAATTCCAGCGGCGGTCAGCGCGAGTTCGTACCGGTGCTGGCGCGCGCCGCGGTCGCGGTCGGCGTGGCAGGCGTCTTCATGGAGACGCACCCCAAGCCGGAAGAAGCACTCAGTGATGGCCCGAACGCGTGGCCGCTGGGCCGCATGCGCGCGCTGCTGGAAACCATGCTCGAACTCGACGCGGTGACCAAGCGCGCGGGTTTTGCCGAAGCCGATCTCTGACCGCAGCGTCGCCAGCATCACCTGCGGATGCGCCATCGTCCGATCTTTCCCTTTTCTGCCGAACGAGACTTCCGAACCGACCATGACGACCATCGCCAAGATCCACGCCCGCGAGATCCTCGACTCCCGCGGCAATCCGACCCTCGAAGCCGAAGTGACGCTGACAGACGGCAGCTTCGGCCGCGCGATGGTGCCGTCCGGTGCCTCGACCGGTGCCCGTGAGGCGGTGGAACTGCGCGATGGCGACAAGACGCGCTATCTCGGCAAAGGCGTGCAAAAGGCGGTCGGCAACGTCAACGGCGCGATCGCCGATGCGCTGAAGGGCTTCGACGCCGCCGACCAGGCGGGCCTCGACAAGCGCCTGATCGATCTCGACGGCACCGAGAACAAGGGCCGCCTGGGCGCGAACGCGCTGCTGGGTGTCTCGATGGCGAACGCGCATGCGCTGGCCGCGTCGAAGAAGATCCCGCTGTGGAAGCTGCTCGGCGGCGACCGCGCACCGGTGCTGCCGGTGCCGATGATGAACATCATCAACGGCGGTGCGCATGCGGACAACAACGTCGATTTCCAGGAATTCATGGTGCTGCCGGTCGGCTTCACCAGCTTTTCCGAGTCGCTGCGCGCGGGCACCGAAATCTTCCATGCACTCAAATCCGTGCTCAAGAGCCACGGCCTGAGCACGGCGGTCGGCGACGAAGGCGGCTTCGCGCCGGACTTCCGCAGCAACGTCGAAGCGCTCGACACCATCCTCGAAGCGATCGGCAAGGCCGGTTACGCCGCAGGCGACGATGTGCTGCTGGGTCTGGACGTCGCATCGAGCGAGTTCCACGACAACGGCAAGTACCACCTGGTCGGCGAGAACAAGCGCCTGACCGGCGAGCAGTTCGTCGACTTCGTCGCCGACTGGGCCGCGCAGTACCCGATCGTCACGATCGAGGACGGCATGGCCGAGGACGACTGGACCGGCTGGAAGCAGCTGACCGACCGCATCGGCGATCGTGTCCAGCTGGTCGGCGACGATCTGTTCGTCACCAATCCGAAGATCTTCAAGGAAGGCATTGATTCGAAGACCGCGAACGCGATCCTGATCAAGGTCAACCAGATCGGCACGCTGACCGAGACGCTCGAAGCCATCGCGATGGCGGATGCGGCCGGCTATGCCGCGGTCGTCTCGCATCGTTCGGGCGAGACCGAGGACACGACGATCGCCGACATCGCGGTCGCCACCACGGCCACGCAGATCAAGACCGGTTCGCTGTGCCGCAGCGACCGCGTGGCCAAGTACAACCAGCTGCTGCGCATCGAAGAGGCCCTGGGCAGCGCTGCCCGGTACGCCGGACGCGATGCATTCGTGTCGCTGAAGCGCTGATTCCACAGGACACAGGTCAATGCGCGCGTTGCTCGTCGTGCTGCTGGTGCTCGCCACGCTGCTGGCCTGGTTGCAGTACCGGCTGTGGTTCGGCGTCGGCGGGACCGAGCAGGTCGAGGAACTGCGCGGTCGCGTCGAGGCGCAGGCGCGGCAGAATGAAGGCCTGGTCCAGCGCAATGCCGCGCTCGCGGCGGAAGTCGCCGACCTTAAATCCGGTGAGGCGGCGATCGAGGAACGCGCGCGCGGCGAGCTCGGCATGATCAAGCCGGGCGAGACCTTCTACCGCGTCGTCGACGACACGCGCATCGCGCCGCTGCCGGCCGAGCACGCGCTCGATCCCGACGCCCAGCGTCGCGCGCAGGACCAGGCGCCTTGAGCAGCTGGGTGATCGTGCCGGCCGCCGGTCGCGGCAGCCGCTTCGGTGGCGAGGTGCCGAAACAATTCCTCGACGTCGGTGGGCGCAGCCTGCTGGCGCACACGCTTGACGCGCTCGCGTCTCATCCCGGCATCGGTGGCGTTGTGCTGGTGCTTGGTGCGGAAGACGTGCCTGTCGTGCCCGAGGCCGTGCTGCATGGCAAGCCGTGGTTTCGCGCTGCGGGCGGTGACACGCGTGCGGCCTCGGTACTCGCGGGTCTTCGCGCATTGCCCGAATCGGTCCGTCCGGACGACTTCGTGCTGGTGCACGATGCCGCTCGCCCGAACCTGCATGCCGACGATCTCGATGCGCTGCTCGAACGCGGCCGCATGGACCCGGTCGGCGCGATCCTCGCCGCGCCCGTGCGCGACACGCTCAAGCGTGCGGGCGACGACGGCGGCATCGACGGAACGGAACCGCGCGAACGCCTCTGGCGCGCGCTGACCCCGCAGCTGTTCCGCCGCCTGCAACTGGGCCGCGCCCTGGAAGCGGCCGATGCCGACGGCATTGCCGTGACCGACGAAGCGATGGCCATGGAGCGCCAGGGCGCCCGCCCGCTGCTGGTCGAAGGCCGCGAGGACAACTTCAAGATCACCACGCCGGCCGATTTCGCGCGCTTCGAGTTCGAGTTGTCGCGGCGGTTGTGACGCTTGCGCAATTGACACTTCTCCCTCCGGCAGAGAGCCTGCCCCGGACATGATCCGGGGTCGACGCGCAGAGCGCGTCGGGTGAGGGAAGGGCGCTGCCGAGAGCATCTCCGAGCGCACTGAAGCGGTTCGCAAGATGCATGGAGCACTGCAGGAAGGCATCGCCCGCACGCCCGCAAGCGCGCCGCCCGATCCAATGGTGGGGTTCGCTGACGCTCCACCCAGCCGACCGAAAGACATCCAGGCGATGGTTCCGGCACCTTTGTCTTGGCGCACCTCCGACTTGCCCGCGCCCCGATCCATGGCAAGCTGCCGTCCCGTTTTTCCTGCAGGGTCCGCCCCATGACCGCGACGCCTGATTTCCGCATCGGCCAAGGCTTCGATGTCCACGCCTTCGGCGACGGCGACCACGTGATGGTCGGCGGCGTCCGCATCCCGTTCGAGCGCGGCGTGCTCGCGCACAGCGATGGTGATGTCGCACTGCATGCGCTGTGCGATGCGATGCTCGGTGCGCTCGCGCTTGGCGATATCGGCGTGCATTTCCCGCCAACCGACGCGCGCTGGAAGGATGCCGACAGCCGTGCGCTGCTGCGACATTGCAATAGCTTGCTGGCCGAGCGCGGCTGGCGCGTGGGCAATGCCGACGTCACCGTGATCTGCGAGCGGCCGAAGATCGGTCCGCATGCGGCGGCGATGCGCGCGGCGATTGCCGACGACCTCGGCATTTCACTCGACTCCATCTCGGTCAAGGCGACGACCAGCGAGCAGCTCGGCTTCACCGGCCGCGGCGAAGGTATCGCCGCGCAGGCGGTGTGCCTGCTGGTGCGCGATGGCAGCTGAGGCGGACGACAGCGCCGACATCGCGACCGGTACGCCGACCGCGCATGGTGCGCCGGTACTGTCGGCGACGATCCGCCAGCATCCCTCCGACTTCCGTGTCGACGAGATCGACGGCTTCGAGGCCAGTGGCGCGGGCGAACACCTGCTGCTGACGATCGAGAAGACCGGCATGAACACCGCGTTCGTCGCGCGTCTGCTCGCGCAGTGGGCGGACGTCGATGGGCGCGCGGTCGGATACGCCGGCCTGAAGGATCGCCACGCTTTGACGACGCAACGCTTCACCGTGCAGTTGCCGGGCCGCGACGCGCCCGACATCGCCGCGCTCGAAGCCCTGGCCACGGGCCACGGACAGTCGCTGCGCGTACTGGCGCAGGCGCGGCATTCGAGGAAACTGCCGCGTGGGGCGCTGGCGGGCAACCGCTTCGTACTGACCTTGCGCGACGTTGTCGGCGACGTTGCCGCGATCAACGCGCGCCTCGGAACGATCGCCGCATGCGGTGTGCCCAATTACTTCGGCGAGCAACGCTTCGGCCACGACGGCGGCAACGTCGACAAGGCGCTGCGTATGTTCGCCGCGCCGCGTCGGCGCATGGACCGCGACCAGCGCGCGATGCTGCTCTCGGCGGCGCGCTCGGCGCTGTTCAACCGAGTGCTTGCTGCGCGTGTCGAGGGCGGCGACTGGGACACCGGTCTCGATGGCGAGGTCTGGATGCTCGACGGCAGTCGCAGCGTGTTCGGTCCAGAACCGGCGAGCGCCGAACTCGACGCGCGCGTCGCCGCGCACGATATCCATCCCACCGCACCGCTGTGGGGCCGCGGCCCGCTGCGGAGCACGGGCGCAGCGCTCGCACGCGAAACCGCGACGCTCGAAGATGCGCAGGCGCTCGCGCTGCGTGATGGCCTCGAGATCGCCGGCCTGTCGCAGGAACGTCGCGCGACCCGACTGCGGCCGGGCGAGCTGCAGTGGATCTGGCTGTCGCAGGACAGCCTGCAGTTGGCGTTCGTGTTGCCGGCCGGCTGTTATGCGACCGCGGTGCTGGCCGAACTCGGCACCATCGGCAATGCCGCCGCCCGTCGGCTTGCACCGGACGCGCCGACCGGCGGTTGATCGGTATGCGCGACGCGGGTGTATAGCGGTGGGGCAGGTGCCGTAACGGCGGCGCGCCTGCGCCTAGCCAGTCGCCGCGGAGTTCGACCATGCCGTCTTTCCTCCGAACCACCGTCGTCCTCTCCGCCTGTGCGCTGGCGGCCTGCACCAGCACGTCGCCACGACTGGCGGATGCACCGCCAGCGGGTGTCCGCACCCCGTCAGCGGATCCGCTGCGGATCGCGACCGACAGCGACTACGTCGCTCGGGTCAACCGCGAGGCGCAGCGCCGCGGTCTGCAGGTGCAGTGGATCAATCCGCCGGTGCGGCGGAACGACTGATCGTGTTCAACCGGCGACGCGCAACGCGGGATCACTGATTTCCAGCCCACGCAGGATCACCCCCGCGTGGGTGCGGTTGCGCGCGCCGAGCTTCTCGAAGATGGCCGACATGTGCGCCTTGATCGTCCGCTCCTGGACGTCGAGGCGATCGGCGATCTGCTTGTTGAGCAGGCCTTCGGCAACGAGGCGCAACACCCGGAACTGCTGTGGCGTCAGGCTGGCCAGCCGCGCGGCGAGGTCCATGTCCGCAGGTGCCGACTGGGCACGGGCCACCGCGCCGCGCAACGCGGGCGGCAGCCATTGCTCGCAGTCGAGCACCGCGCGGATGGCCTCGCGCAGTTCGTCCAGGCCGGCGCTCTTGGGGATGTAGCCGGCCACGCCGTGGTCCAGCGCGCGGCGCACCACCAGCGGATCCTCGTTCGCCGACACCAGCACCACCGCGACCGCCGGAAACTGCGCGCGGATCGCCGCCAGTCCGGCCAGTCCATGATTGCCCGGCATGTGCAGGTCCAGCAGCACCAGGTCGATGTCGTCCTCGTGCTCCAGCGCCTCGAGCACCCCGTCCAGCGTCTCGGCCTCGCGTGTGCTCACGTCGGGCGCCGCATCGGCTGCGGCACCGCGCAAGGCTGCGCGAAACAGCGGGTGGTCGTCGGCGATCAGCAGCTTGGGCATTCGGGGGCCGGGATTGGGGATTTCGGAATCGGGGATTCGGCTGGGTGGCAGCGAACGTTGGCGTCGAATCCCGCGTCCGGGTCCGATCGCCACACTAGCAAGCCCGGGCCGGCCGCGCGGCTGGTACCAAAGTACGATGGCCCCTGGCGAGCGCGCTGCTACGGTGCCTGCATGACCAAGACCCGCATGCTCCGGCCGCTGTGCCTCGCCACCCTCGCGCTCTCGCTCGCTGCCTGTGCCGGCAGTGCGACGCGAGGCGATCCTGCCTTGATGCGCGGAAACGACGCCACGATGTTCAGCGCCCAACGCACCAGCCTCCATCGTGGCGACGACGATCTGCTGACCGCCGGACTCGGTCTGGCCGGCCTGCAGGCGATGACGCCGCCGACGTTCGCCGATCCCGAGCGTCCGCTGGCCGCCGAGGCGCGCCGTCGCGCGCTGTGGGCGAACTGGCGCGGCATCGCCGACCTCGCAGCCGGCGGCGGCTACGGCACGCTCTACGGCAGCCTGGCTGCGGTACCGGGACGCGAATTCCATGCGCTGGCCACCGTGCCCGGCGCCTCGCAGCCGCACCGCGTGCTGGTGCAGGTCCCTGACGGCTTCGATCGCACGCGTCGCTGCATCGTGGTGACCGCATCGTCCGGCTCGCGCGGCATTTATGGCGCGATCGCCGTTGCCGGCGCCTGGGGTCTGCCGAAGGGCTGCGCCGTCGCCTACACCGACAAGGGCGCGGGCACCGATTACTTCGATGCCGATGCGGGCATCGGCATCGCGGCCGACGGCACGCCGTCCGCCGATCGCACGCAGGCCGTATTCGCGCCTGAGGGCGCGGGGCAGGGCGTCGCGTTCAAGCATGCGCATTCCGGCGACAACCCGGAAGCAGACTGGGGCCGCCACGTGCGCCAGGCCGCCGAGTTCGCGCTGCAGGCGCTGGGCGAGGCGTATCCCGACGACGCGCCGTTCGACTTCGACAGCACGCGCGTCATCGCGGTCGGCATTTCCAACGGGGGCGGCGCGGTGCTGCGCGCGGCGGAGCTCGAAGGCGACTGGCTCGACGCCGTGGTCGCCGGCGAGCCCAGCATCCACGTCGACGCGCCGGGCGCGCGTTCGCTCTACGACTACACCACCGAGGCGGCGCTGCTGATGCCATGCGCGCTGCTGGCGGTCGACAATCTGCCGCAGCCGCCGTTGACCGCGCAGGTCGCACCGCTGTGGACCGCGCGCTGCGCCTCGCTGCGCGCGGCCGGTCTGGTCGAAGGCAACGATGCCGGGGCGCAGTCGCGATCCGCATTGGACATCCTGCGCACGCACGGCTGGACCGATGGCGCGCTGCGTGCGGGTGCCCTGTCGGCCGGCTTCGACCTGTGGCGCGCGATCGCCGCGACCTACGCATCGGCCTATGGCCGTTTCGATGCCGACGCGCATCCCTGCGGGTACCGCTACGCAGCGCAGAGTCCGGACGGCAGTCCGCGTCCGTCGACCGCAATCGAACGTGCGGCGTGGTGGAGCGACGGCAGCGGCATTCCGCCGGGTGCGGGCGTCGGTCTCATCGACACCCGCATGGCGGGCGCGGACCCGCTGCTGCCCGGCCTGCAGTGCCTGCGTGCGCTCAACGATGGTGACGATGCGGCCGCGCGCCGCGTCCAGGCCGGCATCGCCCAGACGCAAGTCGGACTGCCGCGTGCAGGCCTGCCCGTCGTCGTGATCCACGGCGCCGATGACGGCCTGATCCCGATGGCCTTCACCAGTGCGCCTTATGTCGGCTGGGCGAAGGCCGCCGGACGCGACGTGCGCCTGTGGCAGGTCGCCAATGCGCAGCACTTCGACGGGTTCCTCGGCCTGCCGGACTACGCCGCGCGTTATGTGCCGTTGTTGCCGTATGTGTACGCCGCGCTCGACCGTGTCGACGCGCATCTCGACGGCAGCGGCGTGCTGCCGACGGATGCTTCCATCTCTACGACTCCGCGCGGTGCCGGCAAGGCACTCGACGCCACCCACCTCGCCATCCCGCGCTGAGTTGCTGACGCCTGGGTCCTCGCAGACACCGGCGCTTGCACCGTCCATGCGTTAGTAGTAATACTACTCACCATGGACATCACCCAGACCCAGCACGCGATTCTCGAGATGATCGGCGAGCGCATCGCGTCCGAAGGCATGCCGCCGTCGCAGACCGAGATCGCCCGTGCATTCGGCTTCAGCGGTGTGCGCGCCGCGCAGTACCACCTTGATGCACTCGAGGCTGCCGGCGCGATCGAGCGGATGCCGGGGCGGGCGCGCGGCATCCGGGTACTGGTGCCGGTGCAGCAGGCGCAACACGCGCTGACACTGGGCGCGACGCCGGACGACGCCCTGCGCCTGCCGGTGCTCGGACAGGTCGCAGCCGGCGCGCCGATCGGTGCGGACATCGGCTCCGACGACTACCTCGTGCTCGACCGCGTGCTGTTCTCGCCGTCGCCCGACTACCTGCTCAAGGTCAAAGGGGATTCGATGCGCGACGAAGGCATCTTCGAGGGCGACTTGATCGGCGTGCACCGCACCCGCGATGCGCGCTCGGGCCAGATTGTCGTGGCCCGGGTCGATGACGCGATCACGGTCAAGCTGCTGAAGATCGGCAAGGACCGCATCCGGCTGATGCCGCGCAATCCCGATTACGCGCCCATCGAGGTGCTGCCCGACCAGGACTTCGCGATCGAAGGCCTGTATTGCGGGCTGGTCAGGCCGAACCGTTGAGCGCGTTGCCGCTCCGGCGCATGGCGCGCGCGGCGTTCTCCGACGGGCATCCGCGTCGCGCGCCGCTGACCGGCGCGCATCCACCCACTTAATTTTGCCTCCTCCCTGCAGCGTCGCAGCCTGTGCGACCTGTGATTGCGAGGATGCCTCCACCAGACCGGAACACGAATGACGAGGACCACCACGATGGACGAGAACAAGAAGCGCGCGCTCTCCGCAGCCCTGAGCCAGATCGAGAAGCAGTTCGGCAAGGGCTCTGTGATCCGCATGGGTGACCGCGTGTCGGAAGTGGTCCCGGTGATCCCGACCGGTTCGCTGCAGCTCGATCTCGCACTCGGCATCGGCGGCCTGCCGCGCGGCCGCGTCATCGAGGTCTACGGTCCGGAATCCTCGGGCAAGACCACGCTGACCCTGCAGACGATCGCGCAGTGCCAGAAGCTCGGTGGCGTCGCGGCGTTCATCGATGCCGAGCATGCGCTCGATCCGACGTACGCCGCGAAGCTCGGCGTCAACGTCGAGGATCTGCTGGTCTCGCAGCCCGACACGGGTGAGCAGGCGCTCGAGATCGCCGACATGCTGGTGCGCTCGAACTCGGTCGACATGGTCGTCATCGACTCCGTCGCCGCGCTGACGCCGCGCGCCGAAATCGAAGGCGAGATGGGCGACCAGCTGCCGGGCCTGCAGGCCCGCCTGATGAGCCAGGCGCTGCGCAAGCTGACCGGCAACATCAAGCGCAGCAACTGCATGGTGTTCTTCATCAACCAGCTGCGCATGAAGATCGGCATCATGATGCCGGGCCAGAGCCCCGAGACGACGACCGGCGGCAACGCGCTGAAGTTCTACGCCTCTGTCCGCCTCGATATCCGCCGCATCGGCGCGATCAAGAAGGGCGACGAGATCATCGGCAACCAGACCCGCATCAAGGTCGTCAAGAACAAGATGGCGCCCCCGTTCAAGCAGGTCATCACCGAAATCCTCTACGGCGAAGGCATCAGCCGCGAAGGCGAGCTGATCGACATGGGTGTCGAAGCCAAGCTGATCGAAAAGGCGGGCGCGTGGTACAGCGCGGGTGACGAGCGGATCGGGCAGGGCAAGGAAAATGCCCGCCAGTACCTCAAGGACAACCCGGAAGTGGCCGCGCGCATCGAGGCGGGCATCCGCGAGAAGCTGCTGCCGGCGGCAGTGCTGGCGGCCGCAGCGGCGGGCAATGAAGAAAACGACGACGACTGAGCCGGTCGCGTCGGGCCTGCCCGGCAGCGGCGAAGCGCATGACACGGACCTGCCGGCTGGCGGGTCCGTGGAAGGCGTCGACGCAGCGGGTTCTGGATCGAGCACCGAGTGTGACGCGCCTGCCGCCGGCAGACGCAAGAAACGCCGCGAACTGACGCCCGCCCAGCGGGCGTTGTCGTTGCTGGTGCGGCGTGAGCACTCGCAGCCGGAACTGCTGCGCAAGCTCGCGGCGCGCGGCATCGAGCCCGACGCCGCCGCCGAAGCCGTCGAGCGCATGCGCGACGCCGGCTGGCAGGACGACGGCCGATTCGCCGCGAGCCTTGCGCGCGCCCGGGCAACCGGCGGGCACGGCCCGCTGCGGATCGAGGCCGAGCTGGCGACGCATCGGCTCGATCCCGGCAAGATTGCCGCCGCATTCGACTCACTGGCCGCCGACGGGGAGGCCGACTGGCCACAACGCGCGCGCGATCTGCTCGAGCGCCGTTACAACGTGGCCGCGTTCGAAGACGATCCGGCACTGCGGCGCAAGGCCGTGGATTTCTTGCTGCGCCGGGGGTTCGATGGCGAGACGGCCTATGGCGCGATGCGCGCTTTGCGGGATGGACGGAACGGCTGAGTCACTGCGAGACGCTGCGGCATCGGGTGCGGGAGCGGCGGGGCGCGTAGTCCCCGGACGGCCTGCTACCCTTTGCGGCTGTGGGCACGGCTCCGGACCTGCACCCGTCTAGATGGCGGACGCGTACGGCTGCCGGGGATGCCCATTCCCTCCAGTACGACCGTCACGCCAGGCCCATGACCACCCAGACCCCCACCAGCACCGCCCAGATCCGCAGCGACTTCCTCGAGTTCTTCAAGGGCAAGGGCCACACCATCGTGCCGTCGGCGCCGCTCGTGCCCGGCAACGATCCCACGCTGCTGTTCACCAACTCCGGCATGGTGCAGTTCAAGGATGTGTTCCTGGGCGCCGAGAAGCGCAGCTACGTGCGCGCGGCCGACGTGCAGCGCTGCCTGCGTGCGGGCGGCAAGCACAACGATCTCGACGTCGTGGGCTACACCGCGCGTCACCACACCTTCTTCGAGATGCTCGGCAACTGGTCGTTCGGCGACTACTTCAAGAAGGACGCCATCGCCTGGGCCTGGGAACTGCTGACCGAGGTCTGGAAGCTGCCGGCCGAGCGCCTGCTGGTGACGGTCTACCAGACCGACGACGAGGCTTACGCGCTGTGGCGCGACATGGTCGGTATTCCGGAAGACCGCATCGTCCGCATCGGCGACAACAAGGGCGCGCCGTTCGCCTCCGACAATTTCTGGCAGATGGCCGACACCGGACCCTGCGGTCCCTGCACCGAGATCTTCTACGACCACGGTCCGGCGCATTTCGGCGGCCCGCCGGGTTCGCCCGACGAAGACGGCGACCGTTTCATCGAGATCTGGAACCTGGTCTTCATGCAGTTCGACAAGCAGTCCGACGGCACCCTGGTGCCGTTGCCTGCGCCGTGTGTCGATACCGGCATGGGCCTCGAGCGCCTCGCCGCGATCCTGCAGGGCGTGCACAGCAACTACGAGATCGACCTGTTCCAGGCATTGATCCGCAAGGCCGGCGCACTCACCGGGACCCAGGATCTGGAGAACAAGTCGCTCCGCGTGATCGCCGACCATATCCGCGCCTGCAGCTTCCTGATCGTTGACGGCGTGCTGCCGTCCAATGAAGGCCGCGGTTACGTGCTGCGCCGGATCATCCGCCGCGCACTGCGCCATGGCTGGATGCTCGGTGTGCGTCAGCCGTTCTTCAGCGCGATGGTCGGCACGCTCGATGACGTCATGGGCGATGCGTATCCGGAACTGCGCGAGAAGCGTGAGCTGGTCGAACGCGCGCTCAAGGCCGAAGAAGAACGCTTCGCCGAGACGCTCGACGCCGGCATGCGCATCTTCGACGAGGTCGCCTCGCGCAGCAGTGGCGCGATTCCGGGCGAAGACGCGTTCCGTCTCTACGACACCTACGGCTTCCCGCTCGATCTCACCCAGGACATCGCGCGCGAGCGCGGTCTCGAGGTCGACATGCCCGGCTTCGACGCGGCCATGCAGCGCCAGCGCGAAACCGCACGTGCGGCCGGCAAGTTCACCTCCAGCGCAGGATTGTCGGCCGATCTCGTCGCCCAGCTCTCGCCGACCGTGTTCGTCGGCGACGACCAGACCGAAGCCGATGGCCTTCAGATTCTCGCGTTGCTGGTCGGCGGGCGCCCGGTCGAGTCCGCATCGGCCGGCGACGAAGTCGTCGTGATTCTGGATCGCACGCCGTTCTACGGCGAGTCTGGCGGCCAGGTCGGCGACACCGGCGTGCTCGAGGCCGACGGTCTACGTTTCGAAGTCGACGACACGCAGAAGTTCGCCGGCCAGTTCCACGGCCATGTCGGCCGTGTGGTGTCCGGCACGCTGCAGCGCGGCGGTCAGGTGCGTGGCGCGATCGACACCGCACGTCGCGGCACCATCGTGCTCAACCACAGCGCGACGCATCTGCTGCATGGCGCGCTGCGCGATCTGCTGGGCACGCACGTCGCGCAGAAGGGCTCGCTGGTGGCGCCCGAGCGCCTGCGCTTCGACTTCTCGCACTTCCAGCCGGTGACGGCAGACGAACTCGCCGAGATCGAACGCCGCGTCAACGTCGAAGTGCGGGCCAACCATCCGGTCAGCATCGAGCAGATGGACATGCAGTCCGCGCTCGACTCCGGTGCGATGGCGCTGTTCGGCGAGAAATATGGCGAGCGCGTGCGTGTGGTGACGATGGGCGAATCGGTCGAGCTGTGCGGCGGTACGCATGTCGATCGCACCGGCCGCATCGGTCTGTTCAAACTCGTGTCCGAGGGCGGTGTGTCGTCCGGCGTGCGCCGTGTCGAGGCGCTGACCGGTCAGGCCGCGCTCGATCACGTACGCAGCGACGAAGAGCGCATGCGTCAGGCGGCCGGTCTGCTCGGCGGCACAGCGGGCGAGGTCGGCGAGCGTCTGCGCGCACTGCTCGATCGCCAGAAGCAGCTCGAGCGCGAGCTCGAATCGCTGAAGGCCAAGGCCGCCAGCGGCGCGACCGCGGACCTCGGCGCTTCGGCAATCGACGTCGACGGTATCAAGGTCGTCGCCGCGCGCATCGAAGGACTCGATGCCAAGGCGCTGCGTGATGCCGTGGATCGCCTCAAGCAGCAGCTCGGCGATGTCGTCGTGTTGCTGGCCGGCACGAGCGACGGCAAGGCCGCGCTGGTGGCCGGCGTCGGCGGCGCCGCGACCGGTCGGGTCAAAGCGGGTGAGTTGCTGTCGCATGTCGCGGCGAAGACCGGCGGCAAGGGCGGCGGTCGACCCGACATGGCGCAGGGCGGCGGCGAAGATGGTCCGGCGCTGCTCGCGGCGCTCGGTGAGGTCCAGCAGTGGGTGGCGGAGCGCCTCGGCTAAGCGGGCGCTAAACGCCTGTCCCGGGTTGTTGACCGGCCGCCCGGCAGGGGACATGCTTCACGGCCTAACGAGGTCTGTAATCGGTTTCTAAGGTCGAGAACGGTCCGAATACAGTCCACGCCGGCGCGTCCAGACGTGCCGGTTCCAGGAGATTGCTATGCTGATTTTGACCCGCCGCGTCGGGGAGACGCTGATGATTGGTGACCAGGTGTCGGTCACCGTGTTGGGCGTCAAGGGCAACCAGGTGCGCATCGGCATCACCGCACCAAAGGACGTCGCTGTGCACCGCGAAGAGATCTATCAGCGCATCCATGGCGAAGGCGACACTGCCGAAGTTCAAGAAGATTTGCCGCAGACGCCCTGAGTCGTTATCCTTCGCACCGCGTTCGGTGCTTGCGTCGAACGTGTTGCTTCGGAGAGTTGCCCGAGTGGCTGAAGGGGCTCCCCTGCTAAGGGAGTATGGGGCTTAAAACTCCATCGAGGGTTCGAATCCCTCACTCTCCGCCACTGCTTGAATTCGATCTGATTTCCCCGGAAATCGAAGAGAAAAATTCCGGATAGTGGTTGACGAAGCAAACGTTTTGCTAGAAAATTCCGCTTCTGTTCAAGGCGCCCGTAGCTCAGTTGGATAGAGCACCAGGCTACGAACTTGGGGGTCGGAGGTTCGAATCCTTCCGGGCGCACCAGAACAACGAAGAGGCCAGCGAGCGATCGCTGGCTTTTTTGTTGCGCGCGCTTTTTTGCCGCGACGTGGACAACGGCGTCGATCGGTAGCGTGTGGCGATGCAGGCGCGCGAACACGTGCTGCGCTGTGCATCGCCCAGTGTGTGTCACGTCTCCGATGACATGGAGCGCGCGGGCTGAGCGACGCGTCCATCCGCGTGCATTTGCTGCAGCGAGATTTGTCCGCGCAATGCCGCGACGTGCGATCGATCCGATACAGGAGCGGGGTCTTGAGCACCTAGCGTCGACACCGGCTGACGGGAGGCGGACAGCGTGTCGACGAGGCGCGCACGGAAACCCCATCGCACACATGCTGTCATCCGGAAACGCGACGCGATTCTCCGGTTCTGCTCATGCCCGCGCAGATGGGCTTCCGGAGACGCTGCGCATACGACCAGATGCTTCGGGATGCAGCCGGCCCCGAGACGTGTGCCGCAGCGAGGCTAGAGTCGCGCGTCCACCGCATCCGCGGGCAACACGGCCTTGACGTCGAACAACACCGCACCCGGCTTGCCGAATGCGCGCAGTCCGTCGGCGCCGAGCTCGCGGAACCGGGTGTGCGCGACCGCGAGGATGATCGCGTCGTAGGCGCCGGACTCCGGCGTGCCGATCGGCGTGAGCCCGTACTCGTGCTGCGCATATGCCGCGGCGACCCAGGGATCATGCACGTCGACTTCGATGCTGTAGCTCTGCAGTTCGCGCACGACGTCGATGACGCGCGTGTTGCGCAGGTCCGGGCAGTTCTCCTTGAACGCCAGGCCCATCACCAGGACGCGCGCGCCGGCGGTCTGGATGCCGCGCTGCTGCATCAGCTTCACCACGCGCTGGGCGACGTGCAGGCCCATGCTGTCGTTGATGCGGCGACCGGCGAGGATCACTTCCGGGTGATAGCCGATCTCCTGCGCCTTGTGCGTCAGATAGTACGGATCCACGCCGATGCAATGGCCGCCGACCAGGCCCGGCCGGAACGGCAGGAAGTTCCACTTCGTGCCGGCGGCCTCCAGTACTTCGTGCGTGTCGATGCCGAGCCGATCGAAGATCAGCGCAAGCTCGTTGACCAGCGCGATGTTGACGTCGCGCTGGGTGTTCTCGATGACCTTGGCGGCTTCGGCCACGCGGATGCTCGATACACGATGTGTGCCGGCTTCGACGATGTCGCGATACAGGGCGTCGACGAATGCCGCCGCCGCGTCGCTGGAACCGGCGGTGACCTTGAGCGTGTTCTCGAGCCGGTGCAGCTTGTCGCCCGGATTGATGCGCTCAGGGCTGTAACCGACATGGAAGTCCTCGCGGTAGCGCAGGCCCGACGCGGCTTCGAGGATCGGCACGCAGATTTCCTCCGTCGCGCCGGGATACACGGTGGATTCGAAGATCACCACGCCGCCACGCTGCAGGACCACGCCGACCGCGCGACTGGATGCCTCCAGTGCCGACAGGTCGGGCCGCTTGTAGGCATCGACCGGCGTCGGCACGGTGACGATGTGCACGTTGCAGTCCGCGAGATCGGCGGCGTCGGCGCTGTAGCGCAGATGCGCAGCCGCGCGCAGTTCGTCGGGCGACAGTTCACGCGTGTGGTCGTCGCCGCGCTGCAGGCCGGCCACGCGTATCTGGTCGATGTCGAAACCCAGGGTCGCGTGGCGGCGTCCGAACGCGACCGAGAGCGGCAGGCCCACGTATCCCAGGCCGATGACGGCGATGCGGATGTCGTCGCGTGCGGGCAGCGGTGCGGTCATGCAGGGAATCGCTCGTTGGGCAATCGGCGCAGTGTAGCGGACGGCCGCAACCGGCCTCAGGTGTCGGCGAGCCAGGCTGCGATCGCGTCCGGTGTGCGCATCCACGCGAAATGGTCGGCGTTCGCGCCCAGGCGCGCGGCGTCGAAACCATCGATCGCGGTGTCCGCACTGCCGAGTTTGCCGAGCAGGAAACGCAGCGACGACGGTGGGCCGAGCCAGTCAGCGTCGAGCCATGCGGCGCGGACGGGCACATCGATACGCGCCATCGCCGCATCGATGTCGACATCGATGCCGGCGGCCGAGTACCTGCCGCGCAATCCGCTGCGCGTCCAGTCGGCGATCACGCCGCGCGATTCGTTGCCGGCGAAACGCAGTCGGCGCCCCGGCAATACGCCGCGCGCGTGCGCGAGCCACGCCATGAAGCGGTACAGCGGTGGCAGCATGTAGCGCACATGCGGCGGAAACGCGCGCCAGTAGGGCGCGCCGCTGGCGACCAGCCACAGCGCGTCGGCCGCATCGGGCTGCAATGCGAGATGGCAGCAGGCGAGCTGACCGCCGAGGCTGTGGCCGCCGATGACGCGTGTCGTCCCCGGCACGGCGGCATCCAGCGCCGCTTCGCTGCGCGCGATGTCGGCCAGCAGTTCGCGATAGCCCCAGTCGTGTGCGCGGCCGGCGCGCAGACTGCTCGACCCGATACCGCGCCACTCGTGCAGGCCGACGGCAATCCCGCGCACGGCCAGCGCTTCTGCGAAGGGCAGGTAGTGCTTCGCGGGCACACCCATCGCGGGCAGCCACAGCAGCCGATGGGTCGGCGCATCGGGCAGACGTGTGATCAATTCGAAGCGATGGCCGTCGTCGCTCTCGACCGGCTCGATGCGGCTGTGCACTGTGCTCACGATGCCAGCGGGCCCAGGTGCCCGAGCACGCTGACCATGCTGCGACCCGGGCGATACGCATCGCGCATCGCCCGGTGCACGTAGTCGATGCCCGCGCGGCATGCGGTCGCCGCGTCGTCGCCGAGTGCGAGACGCGCGGCGATCGCCGACGACAACGTGCAGCCGGTGCCGTGACCGTCGATGTCGAGCCGCGGGGCACGATGCACGAACGCGGTTGCGGCATCGGCATAGCGATCGACGACATCATCCCCCTCGTCGAGATGGCCGCCCTTGAGCAGGACGCCGCGAGCGCCCAGTGCCAATAGCGCAGCGAGTGCCTCCTCAGCCTCCGCGGCCGGAATGCGCCGGCCGAGCAGCAGCTCGGCTTCGGGCAGGTTGGGGGTCAGCACGTGCGCCCGCGGTATCAGGCGAGCGCGCAGGGCTCCCAGCGCGCCATCGTCGAGCAGCTTCGCGCCCGAGGTCGCGATCATCACCGGGTCCAGCACCACCGGCACCTCGGGATGCAGCGCCAGCGCATCGGCCACGGCTTCGACGATGTCGGCGGTCGCCAGCATGCCGATCTTCACCGCACGCACGTCGAAGTCGTCGAAGCAGGCATCGATCTGCGCACGCAGGAACGCGACCGGGGGCGCGTGTACCGCGGTGACGCCTCGCGTGTGCTGCGCGGTCAGCGCGGCGATCGCGGACAGTCCATGCACGCCGTGCGCGGCGAAGGTCTTCAGATCGGCCTGGATGCCGGCGCCACCGCCCGAATCGGAGCCGGCGATGGTCAGGACGCAGCGGGGGCGTTCGGGAGATCGTGACATGCGCATATTGTGCCTGCGGCGCGCGCGCGTGGCCGCGGAATCAGGCGCGGTCGTCGAGCGACACACCGCGCCAATGGCGGTAAGCGGTATAGCCGACCCCGGTGAAGCCGGTCAGTGCAGCAGGCACCAGCAGCGCGTGGTAGCCGATCGCACCGTAGAGCCAGGCGCCGAGGATGCCGCCGCCCAGAAAGCCGCTGATGATCAGGCCGCTGAGGGACAGTCGCCTGACGGGCAGCGGCAGACCGCGGATCAGATGCCCGAGCCCGATCCCGAGGTCGGTGAACATGCCGCTGAGATGCGTGGTGCGCACCAGCGCGCCGCTGTAGGTGGTCACCATCGCGTTCTGCAGGCCACAGGCCATTGCCGCGAGCAGCGCGCCGTGGATCTGCACGCGCTCGAACATGGGGACCGCGGCCGCGAGCAGCGCCGCCTCCAGAGCCAGCACGACGCCGTAGCGCCGGCCCAGGCGCAGGGTGTCGTCCTTCAGGATCACGCCACTGACCGTGGCGCCTGCGCAGAACGCGATGACCACGCCCCAGAGGTGCATCACCGTGCGCCAGTCCCGTTCCACCAGCGCGGCACCGAGCAGACTGGTGGTGCCGGTCAGGTGGCTCACCGCCTGGTGCTCGAATCCCAGATAGCCGATGACGTTGACCATGCCGGCCACGCAGGCGAGCGCGACCGCGCCGGTCCAGACCCAGGCGGGCAGGCGCATGCCCAGCGTCAGCGCTCCGTCGTCATGCGCGGCGCCGGTCCGTCGATCGCTGACGTTTCTGGCAGTCGGCAGCCGGGCCACTTGGTGCATGGGCTTTGAAGATGTGGGCCGCGCGATGTGTAACGGCGCGGCGCATGCTGCGCCGACGCCGTGGGCCGCGGTGGTGTCACAGGACTTCCGAAGCGAAGTCCGCCAGGCGCGAACGCTCGCCCCGACGCAAGGTCACGTGCGCGCTGTGCGCCCAGTTCTTGAAGCGGTCGACCGCGTAGGTCAGGCCCGACGTGGTCTCGGTGAGGTAGGGCGTGTCGATCTGTTCCACGTTGCCCAGACACACGATCTTCGTGCCGGGACCGGCGCGGGTGATCAGCGTCTTCATCTGCTTGGGCGTGAGGTTCTGCGCCTCGTCGAGGATCAGATACCGCGACAGGAACGTGCGCCCGCGCATGAAGTTCATCGAGCGGATCTTGATGCGCGAGGCCAGCAGGTCATTGGTCGCCGCGCGGCCCCAGCTGCCGCCTTCCTGGTTGTGCGTCAGCACTTCGAGGTTGTCGGTCAGCGCGCCCATCCAGGGCGTCATCTTCTCCTCTTCGGTGCCGGGCAGGAAGCCGATGTCTTCGCCGACGCTGACCGTCGCGCGGGTCATGATGATTTCGCGGTAGCGCTGCTGGTCCATCGTCTGCGCCAGTCCTGCAGCGAGGGCGAGCAGCGTCTTGCCGGTGCCGGCAGTACCGAGCAGGGTGACGAAATCGATCTCCGGATCCATCAGCGCATTGAGTGCGAAATTCTGCTCGCGATTACGCGCGTTGATGCCCCACACCGCGTGCTGGCTGTGGCGGAAGTCGTCGACGATCTGCAGCGTCGCCCGGCCGTTCTCGACGCCGACCACGCGGAATTCCGACTCCTCGTCACCCGGCAGGAAGAGGAACTGGTTGGGATACCAGCCATCGTTCTCGTCGGCCGCCAGCTCGTAGAAGGTGCGGCCGCGGTCGGTCCACGAACGCAGGTCCTTGCCGTGGATCGTCCAGAAATCCGCCGGCAACGCGGTCGCGCCGGTGTAGAGCAGGCTGAAATCGTCGAGTGCGCGGTCGTTCTCGTAATCCTCGTTCGGAATGCCGGCGATCGCCGCCTTGATCCGCAGATTGATGTCCTTGGAGACGAACACCACCGGGTAGTCCGGCTCGGTGCGCACCAGGTCGAGGATCGCGCCGAGGATGCGGTTGTCAGGCGCGGCCGCGCCGAACGAGGTCGGGTCTTCGCTGGGCGTCGTGGTCTGGAACCGCAGCTTGCCGACGCTTTCCACGCCGCGCAGCTGCAGGCCCTGGGGACGCAGCAACGGCAGGCCGGTGGCGATCTGGTCGCTGCCCGCCGCTTCGATCAGTTCGTTGAGGAATCGGCTGACCTGCCGCGCATTGCGGCTGGCCTCGGTGGTGCCCTTCTTGCCGTTGTCGAGTTCTTCGATCACCTGCATCGGCAGGTAGACATCGTGCTCCTCGAACTTGAACAGCGCCGTGGGATCGTGCATCAGCACGTTGGTGTCGAGAACGTAGACGCGCTTGCCTTTGGTCATCATCGGAGTGTCAGCGTTCCGTGTTGAGTGGGGATGACGGAGTTGAGCCTATGTCGCACACGCACGGCCGCGCCGCCGTGACCCGCGATGCGGGGCGGCGTTCGGAACGTTCGGAAGTGGCCGTCACTGCGACTGCGCAGCCTGCAGTGCGTCCAGTACGGCCTGCGCGTGGCCCGGTACACGGACCTTGCGCCACTCGGCCGCGATGCGGCCTTCGGGATCGACCAGGAACGTGCTGCGCTCGATGCCCAGCACGGTGCGGCCGTACATGTTCTTTTCCCGGATCACGTCGAACGCGCGGCACAGCGCTTCGTCCGTGTCGCTGACCAGCGGGAACGCGAACCCCTGCTTGGCGCAGAAATTGTCGTGCGACTTCACCGAGTCGCGCGAGACGCCGAGCACCTCGGCGCCGAGTGTCTGGAATTGCGGCAGCAACGCGCTGAAATCCAGGCCCTCGGTCGTGCAACCGGGCGTGGAATCCTTCGGGTAGAAGTACAGGACGAGCCAGCGTCCGGCGTGGTCGGCCAGTGTGGCCTTCGCGCCGCCCGACAGCGACAGCGGCAGCTGCAGGGTGGCCTTTGCGAGCTTCTTGCGTGTTCCGCTCATCGTTCGAACGGGCGTTCCATTGCGACGGTCGTGATCACAATGCGCGCGCATGACTGCTTTCGCAAGCGTCCGCGCGCATCAAGTCAGAACTTCATCGGATCCATGATCGCGTCGAGATTCAGGTGATCGCAGAACTCGAGGAAATCGTCGCGCAGCGCGGCGATGTGCATGTTCGCCGGGATGCCGATGGTGATCTGCGCCGAGAACATGTCGGCGCCGGTCTGCATCGCGCGATAGCGCGAGGAATGCAGGCTTTCGATCGTGATGCCCTGGCGGTCGAAGAAATCCGCCAGCTGGAACAGGATGCCTGCCTTGTCGGCTGCGACCACTTCCACCACGTAGGGCAGCAGGTTCGACTGGATCGGCTTCGGGCCGGTGCGGTACCACACCAGCTTCAGGTCTTCCTCGCGCTCGAGACGCGAGAGCATCGCTTCGAGCTTGGCGACCGCATCCCACGGCCCGTTCGCCAGCGCTGTCACCGAAACATCGCGGCCTACGGTCGACAGGCGCGTGTCCACCATGTTGCAACCACTGTCGGCGATGCGACGCGACACCGACAGCAGCGGCGACGCCGGATGCGTGGTGTACGCGTTGATCAGCAGGTAATTCTCGTTCGGCGAGGGCCGGGCAGCGGTATCGGAATCGGTCAAGGGGGCGTCCGCGGCGGGAAATCTGTTTCGACCGCGAGGGTCGATGGCGACTGGAGGGTGAACGGCAGTCCGGGCTCGGCCGGATGCGACGATCAGCATACTTGCCCGCGCTTCGTGGCCGCAAGTAACATCGGCCAGCATTTTCCGGGCCAAACTGCGCGTTTCCCGGCCTCGACCTTCCTCTTCGACCGCGCCGCGGTCGGCCATCGGACTCCCATCTTGCGACTTTCAGGCAGCATCACCGCACTCGCGACGCCCTTCGACGCCACCGGTGCACTCGACCGCGCGGCGTGGAAACGGCTGGTCGAGTGGCAGTTGGCCGCCGGGACCCAAGGGCTCGTGGTTGCCGGCTCGACAGGTGAAGCCGCGACGCTGGAAGACGATGAATACGAATGGCTGGTGCGCAGCGCGGTCGAGCTGGCCGCCGGCCGCGTGCCCGTGCTCGCCGGCACCGGCCTGTCGTCGACGGCGAAGACCATCGCCGCAACCCAGCGGCTCGCGCAGCTCGGGGCCGATATCGCGCTGGTTGTCGTGCCGGCCTATGTGCGACCCACCCAGGCGGGTCTTCTGGCGCATTACCGCGCAGTCGCCGATGCCGGTGGTCTGCCGGTGCTGCTCTACAACGTGCCCGGCCGGACCGGCACCGACATGCTGCCCGAGACCGTCGCCGAACTGGCGCGGCACCCGCGCATCGTCGGCATCAAGGAGGCGCACAGCGGTGTCGAGCGCATGCAGGCGCTGCTCGCGCTGCAGGACGAGGAGTTCGCGGTCCTCAGCGGCGACGATCCGACGGCCGCGCGCGCGATGCTCGCCGGCGCCGATGGCGTCATCTCGGTCGTGTCGAATCTCGTGCCCGGCGCGTTCCGCAAGCTGTGCGATCTGGCCCGCAACGGCCGGGCCGACGCCGCGCACGACTGGGACGCCCGCCTGCAGCCGCTGCATGCGTTTTGCGGCATCGAACCCAACCCCATTCCCGTCAAGGCGGTGCTGAGCAGGCAGGGCCTCGGCCATGGCCTGCGTCTGCCCTTGACGACACTGGCCCAGGCGCATGATGCGCAGGCCGACGATGCGACGCGACTCGCGGCGGACCTCGAAGCGTCCTGCCGCGCCCGCGCCGCCTGATTTCCCAGGAGATTCCACGATGCGTCCACCCCGTTCCTCCATGCGCTATCTCGCCATTGCCGTCGTCGCGGTCGCAGTCGTGGGCACCAGCGGCTGCCGCTGGTTCAAGAAGGACAACGCGCTGTACGCGCAGAGCCCGGAAACCCGTCCGCTTGAAGTGCCGCCGGATCTCGACCGTCCGCGCACCGACGGTGCGATGGCACTGCCGGAAGCCCCCACCTCCGTGACGCGTTCGGGCACGGCGGCTGCGCCTGCCGATTCGAATGTGTCCTTCAGTGCGACCGGTGCACGCGATGCGGTCTTCGCGCAGGTCGGCGAAGCGCTGGCGGCGACCGACGGTGTGACCGTCAACAGCCGCTCGCAGGCGCTGGGCACCTACGACGTGTCCTACGCGGGCAGCCAGTTCCTGGTGCGCATCGCCTCACAGCAGGGCGGCGCGGTGGTCTCGGCAGTCGATCCGCGCGGCGTGGCTGCGACCGGCGATGCGCCGACGCGCCTGATCGCCTCGCTGCAGGCCGCACTGGCGCAGTAAGCGTCTGCAGGCGACGTCCGCGAACCGGGCGTCGTCGATCACTGGATACGAAAACGGGCGCTTCGGCGCCCGTTTTCATGGATTCGATCGCGGCGCGCGGCTCAGCGCTCCAGCAGCGGCAGCTTGTCCGGCTTGCCTTCCCAGTCCTTGGCGTCCGGCAGCGCGTCCTTGCGCGTCGTGATCACCGGCCAGGCCTTGGCGAGATCTGCATTGAGGGCGACGAACGCCTCCTGGCCCGCCGGCACGTCGTCCTCCGGGTAGATCGCGTTGATCGGACATTCCGGCTCGCACAGGGTGCAGTCGATGCATTCGTCGGGATCGATGACGAGGAAATTCGGCCCTTCGTGGAAACAGTCCACCGGGCAGACTTCGACGCAGTCGGTGTATTTGCACTTGATGCAGTTTTCGGTGACGACGAAAGGCATGGATTCGGATCGGGCAGGGCGACGATGGACTGCAGTTTAAGCCAGCGTCCACGGCGCCGGTGCGAAGGGTTCGCATCTTCGATCGCCTGCCATCCACCTCGCATGCCTGCAGTCCGACCTGCCATTGCCGCGCGTGCAACTGTTTTCAGGGGCTGCGGCGACGAGGTGTTCTCGCCGCAGTACCCGGGCAGCGCTGGCATGGATCGCCCGGGGACAGGGCGGCGGCGTGGCGCTCGAAGTCCAGGCGATGGCGTCCGCCGGCCCGCAACGCAGAAGTCGCTGCCGGGGACGTCGGACTCGCGACATCACCCAAACGCAGACAGCCCACGCCTTGCGGCGCGGGCTGTCTGCTTTGATATGGTGCTCCCTACGGGATTCGAACCCGTGTTTTAGCCTTGAGAGGGCCACGTCCTGGGCCTCTAGACGAAGGGAGCTGGGCGCCGCGAACGGCTCCGGTTGGACGACCGGTCTGCAAACGCGTCTAAGTCGTTTGCAGCTTGCTAGTATAGCAGGCTTGCTGGCGCCGCAACGGTCGCCTGAGAAAATTTTCAGACTTGATGCATACCGATTCCACTCCGATTCCAAGCGACGTGTCCGCCGAACTGCGGGTCATTCCGCGCGACCAGCACACCATCTCGCGGCGGCAGATCAGCCAGAACGCGTTGCGCGTGCTGTATCGCCTGCACGAGGCCGGCCATGAGGCCTATCTGGTCGGCGGTGCGGTGCGTGACGTCCTGGTCGGCCTGACACCGAAAGATTTCGACATCGCGACCGATGCGACGCCCGAGCAGGTCAAGGGGCTGTTCCGCAATTGCCGGTTGATCGGCCGCCGTTTCCGTCTGGCGCATGTCGTGTTCGGCCGCGAGATCATCGAGGTGGCGACGTTCCGCGCCAACGTCGACGACGGCAGTGGCGACCGCGAGGTCCACGACGGCGGCCGCCTGCTGCGCGACAACGTCTACGGCACGATCGAAGACGACGCGGTGCGCCGCGACTTCACCGCCAACGCCCTGTATTACGCGATCGCCGATTTTTCGGTGCGCGACTACACGGGGGGCTTCGAGGATGTGCAGAACCGCGTCATGCGCCTGATCGGCGATCCCGACACGCGCTATCGCGAAGACCCCGTGCGCATGCTGCGCGCGGTGCGTCTGGCGGCCAAGCTCGGCTTCGCGATCGAGCCCGGTACTGCAGAACCGATTCCCCGATTGGCCTCGCTGCTGGCCGAAGCCGCGCCGGCGCGACTGTTCGAGGAATGCCTGAAGCTGTTCCTGTCCGGGCATGCGGTCGCCAGCTTCGAAGGCCTCGAGCGTCACGGTCTGCTGTCGGCGCTGTTTCCGGAGTCCGCCGCCGCACTCGCCAGCAACCGTAGCGGCGCATTGCGCTCGATGGTGCTCGCGGGTCTGGCGTCGACCGATGCGCGCGTGGCCGCGGGCGATCCGGTCTCGCCGGCGTTCCTGTTCGCCACGCTGCTGTGGCCGGCGTTCTGCCGCGCCTGGATGAAGCTGCAGGCCGACGGCGTGCAGCCGGTCGAAGCGCAACGCCGCGCTGCCGATCGCGTCACGCTGCATCAGGTGACCACGGTCGCGTTGCCGCGCCGGTTCTCGCTGCCGATGCAGGAAATCTGGCTGCTGCAGGCACGCTTCCCGCTGCGTCAGCGCAAGCGCGTCACGCGCACGCTGTCGCATCCGCGATTCCGCGCCGCGTTCGACTTCCTCGTGTTGCGCCAGACCGCGTCGGACGTGCATGCCGCTGACGTCGCATTCTGGGAAGAAGCCCAGCTCGACCCGGACCACGCGATCGCGCTGTATCCGGGCGAGGACGAGGCGGGTAGCGACGAAGACGCGCCGCGTCGTCGCCGTCGGCGTCGCCGCACGCCGGCCGCCACTGGATGACAACCCGCGCCGTCCGCGGCGTGCAGCCTGAGGCCCATGCATGAGCGTGCGCGCCTGGATCGGCCTCGGCGGCAATCTCGGTGATGTGCCGCAGGTGCTGCGCGATGCCGCCGCGGCGCTGTCGGCGTTGTCCGACGTCGAGGGCCTGCGACTCTCGTCGCTGTACCGCACGCCGGCCTGGGGTCGTACCGACCAGCCTGATTTCGTCAACGCGGTCGCCGTGCTCGACACCAGCCGCGCGCCGATGGATCTGCTCGACGCACTGCTCGACATCGAGCGCAGGTTCGGCCGCACGCGCAGCGACGAGGCCGGCGACCAGTGGGGCCCACGCACGCTGGACCTCGACCTGCTGCTCTACGGCGATGCGGTGATCACACTGCCGGGACTGACCGTTCCGCATCCGCGCCTGCACCAGCGGGCATTCGCGCTCGTGCCGCTGCTGGAACTCGATGCCGGCATCGTGATTCCAGGTGTCGGCGCCGCGGCGGATGCGCTGCTGCACGTGGATCGTGCCGGCATCGAAGCGCTGCCCTGATTGCGCGTCGGACTGTCGGTCGCTGATCCGCGGCGCTTCGTCGTCCAGCGAGCCGATGCCGGTGTGCACGACTGGCGCTTCGGCATTGGTGCGACACTAATGCAATGAACACTTCATCTTCCGCGCCGGTGACCGTGCCCGCGCTGTTCGAGGCCCGCGCCGCCGGTCGCCGGCTCGCGATGCTGACCGCCTACGACGCCGGCTTCGCCCGCACCTTCGACGCCGCCGGCGTGGACCTGCTGCTGGTCGGCGATTCGCTGGGCATGGTGGTGCAGGGCCACGGCTCGACGCTGCCGGTCACCGTCGACGACATCGCGTACCACACCGCCTGCGTGGCCCGCGCCGTGCAGCGTGCACTGGTCGTCGCCGATCTGCCGTTCCAGGCCGACGCCACGCCCGAGCGCGCGCTCGATGCCTCGACGCGGCTGCTGCAGGCGGGTGCCGGCATGGTCAAGCTCGAAGGTGCGACGCCGAACAAGTGCGAGGTGGTGCGCTTCCTCGTCGAGCGCGAGATTCCGGTCTGCGCGCACCTGGGCCTGACCCCGCAATCGGTGCTGCGCTTCGGCGGCTTCAAGATCCAGGGACGCGGCGACGCCGCTGCCCAGGCGCTGCGCGACGATGCGCGCGCGATTGCCGAAGCAGGTGCGACGCTGATCGTGCTCGAGGGCGTGCCGGCTGCGCTCGCCGCCGACATCACCGCCGCCTCGCCGGTGCCGACGATCGGCATCGGCGCGGGGCCGGATTGCGACGGTCAGGTGCTGGTGCTGCACGACATGCTGGGCCTCGACAGCGGCCATCGCCGCCCGAAGTTCGTCCGCGATTTCCTTGTCGACGGCGGCTCGGTGGCCGGCGCTGCGCGCGCCTACATCGAGGCGGTGCGCGACGGCAGCTTCCCGGGTCCGGAACACTCCTACAAGTAAGCGATCGTCATGTTCGGGCAGGGCAGCGACGACATGTGGACGACGATGTGCCGACTGGCGCGCTGACGCCCGACGCCGTCGATCTGCGAAAATCGACGTCTTCCCATCGCCGGATCCGCCGTGATCGACACCGTCCATGACCTCGCCGCGCTGCGCGCGCGGATTGCCGACTGGAAGCGCGCGGGCCTGCGCGTTGGCCTCGTGCCGACGATGGGCAATCTGCATGCGGGTCATTTCTCGCTGGTCGAGGCGCTGCGCATGCGCGTGGATCGCGTGGTCGCCAGCGTGTTCGTCAATCCGACCCAGTTCGGGCCGAACGAGGATTTCGCCCGCTATCCGCGCACGCCCGAACAGGATGCGCAGGGTCTCGCGGCCGCCGGCTGCGACCTGCTGTGGCTGCCGGCGGTCGAGGCGATGTATCCGCTGGGCCTGCACAACACGGTGACCGTGCGCGTGCCGGGCGTGACCGAAGTGCTCGACGGTGCGCATCGCCCCGGCCACTTCGACGGGGTGGCGACGGTGGTCGCACGCCTGTTCAACCAGGTCCAGCCCGACGTGGCCGCGTTCGGCCGCAAGGACTACCAGCAACTGGCGGTCATCGCGCACATGGTCGCTGACCTCGCGTTTCCGGTGGAGCTGCTGCCGGTCGCGATCGCCCGCGAGGCAGATGGCTTGGCGATGAGTTCGCGCAACCAGTATCTCGACGCCGATGCGCGCGCCCGTGCACCGGCAATCCACGCGGCGCTACGCGCGCTGCGTACTGCCATGCAGGCCGGCCAGGCGGCTGTCGAAGCGAGCGCGCATGCGGTTGACGCCCTGGGCGAGGCCGGCTTCGCGGTCGACTACGTTGAAGTGCGTGCGCCCGACCTGTCGGCATACGTCGACGGGCAGCGGGCTGTCGTCGCGCTGGCAGCGGCCCGCCTCGGCGCCACGCGGCTGATCGACAACCTCGAATTCAGCATCGACGGCCCGCCGACGGCCCGCTGAATCTGCTGTCGCCCCGGCAGGCGATGATGTTGCGATGCCGCAGATGGTCCCTATACTTCGCGGTTCCTGCGGGCTTCCCGCGTTGTCCGCTGCCGTGATCCGGCCGCCTCCGCCATGCAACTCACCCTGCTGAAAGCCAAGATCCACCGCGCCTCCGTCACCCACGCCGAGCTGCACTACGAAGGTTCGTGTGCGATCGACGGCCGCCTGCTCGACCTGTCGGGCATCCGCGAGTACGAACGGATCGAGATCTACAACATCAACAACGGCGAACGCTTCGCAACGTATGCGATCCGCGCCGATGTCGGCAGCGGCATCATCTCGGTCAACGGCGCAGCCGCGCACAAGGCCGGCGTGGGCGATCTGGTGATCATCTGCGCCTATGGCGCGCTGGACGAAGCCGAAGTGGCGAAATTCAAGCCGAAGCTGGTGTACGTGGACCGCGACAACCGCATGACCCACACCAACGATTCGATTCCCGCACAGGCCGCCTGATGACAACGGCGGCGCGGCGGATCGAAGACACGCTGGCGCCGCACGCGCGTCGCCTCGCTTCGGCGCGCATCGCCGAGCTCGTCGAAGCCGATGCGGCGCGTCCGCAGGACTTCGCGCTGCGCATCGGCGGGCTCTATGCCAGCTTCGCCCGTCAGCGGCTCGACCGCGACGCACGCGCTGCGCTGGTCGCGCTTGGTGAAGCTGCCACGTTGCCGCAGGCGTTCCGCGCGCTGTTCGACGGCGTCACCGTCAATACCTCGGAGAATCGTCCGGCGCTGCACGTCGCGCTTCGCTCCGAGTTGTCGGACACCGCAGTTGCCCGGGATGCCCACGCACAGGCCGCCCAGGCGCGCGTGCGTATGGCGGAACTGGTCGCGCAGCTCGAAGCGTCCGATGTCACCGATATCGTCAACGTCGGCATCGGCGGTTCGGATCTCGGCCCGCGTCTGGTCGTCGACGCGCTGAAGGACTTCAGCACCGGTCGTTTCCGCGTGCATTTCCTGACCAACGTCGACGGCAGCGATGCGCAGCATCGGCTGGCGAAACTCGACCCGGCGAAGACAGCCGCGATCCTCGTCTCCAAGACCTTCGGCACGCAGGAAACACTGCTCAACGGCGCCGTTGTGCGCGACTGGCTCGGCGGCAGCGAGCGTCTGTATGCGGTCAGCGCCAACGTGCCGCGCGCCGAGGCCTTCGGTGTCGCGCCCGAACGCGTGCTGCCGATGTGGGACTGGGTCGGTGGCCGTTACTCGCTCTGGTCGGCGGTGGGTTTCTCGATCGCACTCGCGGTCGGCATGGAGGGTTTCGAAGCGCTGCTCGCCGGTGCCGCAGACATGGACGCGCACGCGCTGCAGGCGCCGCTCGCCGGGAATCTGCCGATGTTGCATGCGCTGACCGGCGTGTGGAACCGCAACGCGCTCGGCCTCGCCACGCATGCCGTGCTGCCCTACGACGAGCGCCTCGCGCTGCTGCCGGCGTATCTGCAGCAGCTGGTGATGGAGAGCCTCGGCAAGTCGGTCACGCCCGATGGCGAAGCCGTCGGCATCGATACCGTGCCGGTGTTGTGGGGCGGTCCGGGCACCAATTCGCAGCACAGCTTCTTCCAGGCGCTGCACCAGGGCACGCAGACGATCCCGGCCGATTTCATCGGTGTGGTGAATCCTGCGCATCCGCACGCCGACAACCACGCCGCGCTGCTGTCGAACCTGCTCGCGCAGACCGAAGCGCTGGCCAACGGCTATTCGGCCGACGATCCGCAGAAGTCGTATCCCGGCAATCGCCCTTCGACGCTGCTGCTGCTCGATCGCCTCGACCCGCGCAGCCTCGGCGCACTGATCGCGCTCTACGAGCACAGCGTCTACGCGCAGTCGGTGCTGTGGGGCATCAACGCCTTCGACCAGTGGGGCGTCGAACTCGGCAAGCGCATTGCCGGCGAGCTGATGCCGGCGGTGCAGGGCGATGACGTCGCAGTGGCCGATCCGGTCACGCGCGCGCTGCTGGACGAGATCCGCGCGCGCGTCGGTCACTGGTGAGCGCGGCGTTCCGAATCCGTCATGCCGAGCCGGCCGATGCTGCCGGCCTGCAGATGCTGTTCTCGGAAGTCTCGGCCTATGCCGGCACGTTGCAGCCGCCGTATCCGTCCCTCGCGGCATGGGCACGACGTCTGACCGACATGCCGGCTCACGTTGTGCAGCTGCTGGCCGACGATCGGGGTGCCGTGGTCGGCGCCGCCGGTTTCGATGTGATCCAGCATCCGCGCCGTCGGCATGTTGCGAATCTCGGCATGGCCGTCTCGCATGATCGTCGCGGCGAAGGAATCGGCACAGCCCTCCTCCTTGCGGCCGTCGAGACCGCCGAGCGCTGGCACGGCGTCCGCCGGATCGAACTCGAGGTCTACGTCGACAATGCAGCGGCGATCGCGCTGTATGCGCGACATGGATTCGTCAAGGAAGGTTTGGCGCGTGCCTACGCTTTGAGGGACGGCGCGTATGTCGATGTGATGCTGATGGCGCGACTCGCGACGGACATCTGAATCCGAAATCGCTTTGAG
This sequence comes from Luteimonas sp. KH_071, assembly GCF_057838005.1. Lineage (NCBI taxonomy): Bacteria > Pseudomonadati > Pseudomonadota > Gammaproteobacteria > Lysobacterales > Lysobacteraceae > Luteimonas > Luteimonas sp. KH_071. Next base: position 1,102,875 of record NZ_CM174458.1, read on the forward strand.
CCTGCCCGAACGCGGGGTGGGTCAGGACTCGCCGTGGCGCGCCAGCGCCCAGCGCACGTGTTCGTCGACCAGTGAATCACCCGAATGCCGGCGCGTGCGCAGCGCGGCGATCGTGTCCGGCGTGGTCGGCGCGTTACCGAGCGCGACCGCGAGATTGCGCAGCCAGCGGCGATGTCCACTGCGACGGATCGGCGAGCCTTCGGTGCGCTGCAGGAACTCGTCCTCGTTCCAGGCGAACAGCTCGGCCAGGCTCGCGGTGTCGAGGCTGTTGCGCGCGCGGAAGTCCGGCTCGTCGGTACGCTTGGCGAACTTGTTCCAGGGGCAGACCAGCTGGCAGTCGTCGCAGCCGAAAATGCGGTTGCCGATCAGCGGACGCAAGGAGGCGTCGATCGCACCTTCGTGTTCGATCGTCAGATACGCGATGCAGCGCCGCGCATCGAGCCGGTGCGGCGCGGTGATCGCGCGCGTCGGACACACGTCGATACAGCGCACGCAGGTGCCGCAGTGGGCGGTCGCCGGGGGATCCAACGGCAGCGGCACGTCGACGTAGATCTCGCCGAGAAAGAACCAGGAGCCGCCGTTCTTGTCGATCAGACAGGTGTGCTTGCCGATCCAGCCGAGTCCGGCGTTGCGTGCGAGCGCGCGTTCGAGCACCGGCGCCGAGTCGACGAACACGCGGTGGCCGAACGGGCCGATTTCCTCGGCAATGCGATGCGCGAATTTCTGCAGCCGGTTGCGCATCAGCTTGTGGTAATCGCGGCCCAGCGCATACCGCGCTACGTAGGCGCGGCTGCCGTCGGCCAGCGTGTCCCAGGCGCTTTCGTCGTCGTTGCGGCCGTAGTCGAGCCCGACCGACAACACGCGCACCGTACCCGGCAGCAGCTCGTCCGGGCGCGCGCGCAAGTCGCCGTGGCGCGCCATCCAGTCCATGGTGCCGTACAGCCCCTGCGCGAGCCAGTCGCGTAGATGTGCTTCGTCCTCGCGCAGATCGATGCCGGCAATGCCGCAGCGCTGGAAGCCCATCTCGCACGCGATCGCCTTGATGCGCGCGGCAAGCGCGTCAGGCGCTGCGTGGGACGGCACGGCGGTGGCGGCGGAAGGCATCACGATGCGTGAAGTATAGAATCCGCGCGATGAGTGCTTCCTGTGCCACACCTGCGCCCGGCGCTTCGCTGCCGGGCTCCCCGCTGTACGACGCGGCCGCGTTGCGCGCGATCGAGGTCGCGGCGCTCGCACATGCTGACGATGCCACCACGCTGATGCGGCGGGCGGGACATGCCGCTTGGCGCACGCTTCTGTCGGCCTGGCCGGAGGCGCGGCGCATCGTCGTGGTCTGCGGGCCGGGGAACAACGGCGGCGACGGCTATGTGCTCGCGACGCAGGCGCTGGCCTCTGGGCGCGATGCGCGCGTGGTCCGCCTCGCATCGCACACGCCGCGCACAGACACTTCGCGGGCGATGTGTGCGGCGTTCGAGGCCGCGGGCGGTCGGATCCTTGCGTTCGAAGGCGCGTTGCCGGTCGCCGATATCGTCGTCGATGCGGTGTTCGGCATCGGCCTGTCGCGTGCGCCGGATGACGCGACTGCCGCAGTGATCGAAGCGATCAACGCCGCAGGCGTACCGGTGCTCGCGCTCGACACCCCCAGCGGTCTGTCGGGTGATCGCGGTAGCGCGGATGGCGCCGCCGTGCGCGCGACACGCACCTTGCAGTTCCTCGCCCCGCAGCTCGGTCTGCAGACCGGCGACGGCCCGGATCATGCCGGTGCGCTGTCGCTGGACAGGCTCGGCGTCGATGCGCACTGCTTCGAAGCAGTGCAGGCCCAGGCGCGCCGGATCGACGCGCAGGCTCTCGCGCACTGGCTGCGGCCGCGTCCGCGCAATGCGCACAAGGGCAGCCATGGTCGTGTGCTGTGCATCGGTGGTGATCACGGCACCGGCGGCGCGGTGCTGCTCGCGGCTGGGGCCGCGTTGCGCGCCGGCGCCGGACTGGTGGAAGTCGCGACCCAGGGCGCGCATGTCGCGCCGTTGCTCGCGCGCGTGCCCGAGGCGATGGTTCGCCGTACTGACAACGTGTCCGCACTCGCCGGCGCCCTCGACGCGGCCGATGTCATCGCGCTCGGTCCCGGCCTGGGGCAGGGCAGCTGGGGGCACGCGCTGTTCGACGAGACGCTCAATGCGGCCAGCGCAACCCGTACGCCGCTGGTGCTCGATGCGGACGCGCTCAATCTGCTCGCCGCCCGTCCGCGCGCGTTGCCCGAAGGCGCGGTGTTGACCCCGCATCCGGGCGAAGCCGCGCGTCTGCTCGAGACCGACACCGCCACGGTCCAGCACGATCGTCCGGCCGCGGTGCGCGCACTCGCCGCGCGCTGGCAGGCGGTCGTCGTGCTCAAGGGCGCCGGCACGCTGGTCTGCGCGCCTGGCGGACTGCCCTGGCTCATCGCTGCCGGCAATCCGGGCATGGCGACCGGCGGCATGGGTGATGTGCTCACCGGCGTGATCGCGGCGCTGCGCGCGCAGGGACTGGACGCCGAACATGCGGCCGCCTGTGGTGCCTTACTGCACGCGGTGGCGGGCGACCGGGCCGCGCGCACGGCGGGCGAGCGCGGGCTGCTGCCGGCCGATCTGATCGACGTGCTGCGCGCCTGCGCGAATCCGGAGCCTCACCCATGATCCGCCGACATCTGCCTGACGAAGCCGCGACACAACGCCTCGCCAAAGACCTTGCCGTGCATCAGCCCAAGGGCGCCGTCGTGCACCTGCAGGGCGATCTCGGCGCCGGAAAGTCCACGCTGGCCCGCGCCTGGCTGCGCGCGCTCGGGGTGACCGGTACCGTACGCAGCCCGACCTACACCCTTGTCGAGCGTTATCCCATCGAGGGCGGCGAGGCCCTGCATCTCGATCTTTACCGCATCGGCGACGCCGGCGAGCTGGATTTCCTCGGACTGGACGATATCGATGCCGCGCTGTGGCTGGTGGAGTGGCCCGAGCGCGGCGCAGCCGCACTGCCGCGGGCGGATCTGGAAATCCGACTGGCGATCGAAGGTGCGGGGCGCGCGGTCGATCTGGTCCCGGAGGGGCCGGCCGGACATGCATGGCTGGCCGCTCTGCTCAACGATGCACGTTTGTCGCCCCTACCTGAACCCAAACCATAGGAAAGATCTGCAGGCTACGGATTTGAAAGGAAAAACGGCTTGCAATGTTCCAGAGGCGGTGATTGACTAGCCGGCATGCGCATCCGGGGGATCAATCTGTCTCAGCTCGCGTTGGCGGTCGCCTTGATCGCCGCGCTGTGCTGGAACATCGCCTACGGCGCCGAGCTGCGCGGGATCGATGTGCGCTCCGGTGCCACCGGTACCCGCGCCGAGCTCAAGCTCGATGCCCGCGCCGAGTACTCGGTGATCTCTCTCGCCAACCCCGACCGCTTGGTCGTCGATCTGCCCGGCACCCGGCTGCGGACGACGGCGATGCCGGCCGGCGCCGGTACGATCCGCTCCGTGCGCAGTGGCCAGCCGGTCGCCGGCACCACGCGCATCGTGTTCGACCTGGCGTCCTCGGTGAAGGCCATGCCGCCGCGTATCGAAGACAGCCCGGACGGACCAAATCTCGTCATCGAATGGCCGGGCGACGGCGCTGCCGATCCGATCGCGCGCATCGCCGCTGCGACCGCGTCGATGCCGGCCGCCGGCGCAACGCCGACAGCAACGCCTGTGGCCGATCCGGCGGCGGCGTCGAACGATGCGACCTCGCGTCTGATTTCGAGCATGGGCCCGCAGCAGGGCCCTGCACCTTCTGCGCCTGCGCCGGGGACTGCCACCGCGCAGGCACCTGCCACGCAGCTGCCCCCCGCGCCCATTCCGACGCCGCCGCCTGCTGTGCAGCGCGACATCGCGCCGGCGGCGCAGGTGCCGATGCCCGCTGCGATCGGTCCGGGCATGCGTCCGCTGGTGATCGCGATCGATCCCGGCCACGGTGGTCGCGATCCCGGGGCCATCGGGCCTGCCGGCACGCACGAGAAGAACGTGGTGCTGGCGATCTCGCGCGAACTCGCGCGGCAGATCAATGCGACGCCCGGCATGCGCGCGCATCTGGTGCGCGAGAACGACACCTACATCGAACTGCCGCAACGCGCGTTGCGTGCACGCCGGGCCAAGGCCGACATGTTCGTGTCGATCCACGCCGATGCCGCGCACAACCGCGCTGCCTACGGCTCATCGGTCTACACCCTGTCCACGCGCGGCGCCTCGTCGCAACAGGCGCGCTGGCTGGCGGATCGCGAGAACAGCGCCGATCTCGTCGGCGGCGTATCGCTGTCGCAGGACACGCTGTCGAACGTGCTGCTGGAAATGGCGCAGAGCGGCCATATGCGCGCCTCGCAGGACGCCGCCACACACGTGCTTTCGGGCCTGCGCAGCGTGGGCAAGACGCACAAGGCCAATGTCGAGTACGCGAACTTCTCGGTGCTGCGCAACGCGGACATGCCGGCGATGCTGGTCGAGACCGGCTTCATCTCCAATGCCGAGGAAGAGCAGCGCCTGCTCGATCCCGCGCACCAGCGCCGTCTTGCCAGCGCCGTGCTCAATGGCATCAACACCTATTTCATCGCCCAGCCGCCGCCGGGCACGCTCTACGCCGCGCGTGCGGCGGCGGCCGATGCAGGTGCTGCGGCCGGCGGCAGTCCCTGAGACCCCGGGCGCGACGCCCGAGCCGGTATCATCCACGTTGATTCCTGCCGCGACGCGTCTGCGTCGCCGATGCCCACGTGCCGATCCGCCAGCTGCCCGACATCCTCGTCAACCAGATCGCCGCCGGCGAAGTGGTCGAACGCCCTGCGTCCGTAGTCAAGGAACTGGTCGAGAACGCGCTCGATGCCGGCGCGCTGCGCGTCGATATCGATCTGGAGGAAGGCGGCGTCCGCCTGATCCGTATCCGCGACGACGGTGGTGGCATTCCGCCGGACGAGCTGCCGTTGGCCGTGCAGCGCCATGCGACCAGCAAGATCGGGTCGCTCGACGATCTGGAAGCCGTCGCCACGCTCGGCTTCCGCGGCGAGGCGCTGCCTTCGATCGCCTCGGTGAGTCGTTTTTCGCTGATCTCGCGCCGAGAGCACGAGACGCATGGCTCGGCGCTGGAGGTCGAGGGCGGGCGCGTCGGTGAGGTGACACCTCGGTCGCATCCGCGCGGGACGACAGTCGAAGTGCGCGATCTGTTCTACAACGTGCCCGCGCGCCGCAAGTTCCTGCGCGCCGAGCGCACGGAACTCGGCCACATCGAGGAATGGCTGCGCGCGCTGGCGCTGGTGCGGCCCGACGTCGAACTGCGCATCAGCCACAACGGCAAGCCTTCGCGCCGCTACAAGGGCGACGAGGATCTGTTCTCGGGCGCGCGCCTGGTCGAAACCGTGGGCCGCGAATTCGCCGACAACGCGCTGCGCATCGACCACAGTGCCGCGGGCCTGCGCCTGCACGGCTGGATCGCCAAGCCCGCATACTCGCGCGCGAGTGCAGACCAGCAGTATCTGTACGTCAACGGCCGCGCGGTGCGTGACCGCAGCGTGGCGCATGCGGTGAAGCAGGCATTCGCCGATGTGATGTACCACGGCCGCCAGCCGGCCTACGTGCTGTTTCTCGAGCTCGATCCGACGCGTGTCGACGTCAACGTGCACCCTGCCAAGCACGAGGTGCGCTTCCGCGATGCGCGCCTGATCCACGATTTCGTCTACCGCACATTGCACGAGGCACTGGCCGATACGCGCGCAGGGCAGACGAACCACGTGCCGGCAGATGCAGCGATGCAGGCATTCGCCGCCGTGCCCGCGTCCGGCGCCGCGACGATGCCCGACTGGTCGCGGCCGATGCCGCAACCGAATCTCGCGTTGCGCGTCGACGAAACGCGCGCGGCCTACGCCGGACTTTACGGTCCTACACCTGCGCAAATCGCATCGGGTGCTGACACTTGGGCACCGTCGCCGATGGCACCCGACGCCGCCGTCGACGATGCCGGCACGCTGGTGCCGCCGCTCGGTTATGCGGTCGCGCAACTGCACGGCATCTACATCCTCAGCCAGGCGGCCGACGGCATGATCGTCATCGACATGCACGCCGCGCACGAACGCATCGGCTACGAGAAGCTCAAGACCGCGCACGATGGAGAGGGTGTGCGCACGCAACCGCTGCTCGTGCCGCAGACCGTCGCGGTGTCGGAGCGCGAAGCCGATGTCGCCGAATCCGAATCCGCGACGCTCGCCGAACTCGGTTTCGAAGTGTCGCGCGCAGGTATCCAGTCGCTGTTGCTGCGCGGCGTGCCGGCCCTGCTCGCGCAGAGCGACACCGAAGCCCTGCTGCGCGACGTGCTGGCCGATCTACGCGAGCATGGCGAGAGCCTGCGCGTACGCTCGGCCCGCGACGAACTGCTGTCGACGATGGCCTGCCACGGCGCGGTGCGCGCCAATCGTCGACTGACGGTCCCCGAGATGAACGCCCTGCTGCGGCAGATGGAAGCCACCGAACGCTCCGGGCAGTGCAATCATGGCCGTCCGACGTGGGCGCATTTTCCGCTCGCCGAGATCGACCGCTGGTTCCTGCGAGGACGCTGACATGCTGCGATGGCGCCACTGCTGCACGATCGGACTCGTGGCGTTGCTCGCCGCCTGCGGTGAAACGGCCGAGACCGAAGATCCGTCCGCGCGCGCGGACGCCGCGCGACTCGACGTGATGTTCTCGGCGCAGACCCGCGTCTGGCAGGACACGCGCCGCGCTGAACTGGTCGCACCCGATGGGTGGCTGAGCCTGATCGGCCTGCATCGCATCGAACTGAAATCGCATTTCATCGGCAGCGGACAGACGGCCGGCATCCGACTGTCGATGGGGCCGGACAAGCTCGGCCTGCTGCAATCCGACAACGGCGCGTATGCGTTCACGCCCGAGCGCGGTGTCGCGGTGACGCTCGATGGCGCGCCGGTGCGCGGCCGCGTTTCGCTGCAGACCGACGCAGATGCAGCGCCGAGCGTGCTCGGCTTCGACGACGGCAAGGGCGCGCTGACGATCATCGAACGTGGCGGCTCGGCGTTCGTGCGCGCGCGTCATGAAGCGGCGCCCACGCGCAGGCGCTTCACCGGCCTGGAATACTGGTCGACCGCACGCGGCTGGCAGGTCGATGCGGAATTCGTACCGGCGGCGCCTGGTGCGACGCTGCCCATCGCCAACATTCTGGGGATGGTCGAGGACACCCCGACGCCGGGCTCGGTCGCATTCGAACGCGACGGCACGCGCTACACCCTGCAGGCGCTCAACGGTGGTGACGGCAGCTTGTTCCTGATCTTCGCCGACCGGACCAGCGGCCATGGCAGCTACAGCGCCGGCCGCTATCTCGATGCGCCCGCGCCCGGTGCCGACGGGCGGCTGCAGATCGACTTCAACCGTGCCTACAACCCGCCGTGCGCCTTCACTGCGTTCGCGACCTGTCCGCTGCCGCCCGACGGCAACCGCCTCGACCTCGCGATTCCCGCGGGCGAGAAGACCTATATCCCGGCCACCACGGTATGACCCCAGATTCCGAACAGGACCGCCTCCGCATGCGCCGACCCGCGCCGTTCCGTTTGCTCCGTTCGTGTGCACTGCTCATCTGCCTGTTCGCCGGTGGCGCGAGCCAGGCCGAGCTGCCGTTGCTGGAAGCGCCAGCGACGCTGCTCTCGCCGGTGGTGGTGCCTGCCGATGGCCTGCAGGAAACCCCCGCAATCGGCTACGGCGCGCTGGCTCCTGCGCCGGTGCCGCTGCTGTGGCGGGTGAGCGGCGAGCACGGGGCGCTGTATCTGCTCGGTTCCTTCCATTTCCTCACGCCGGCCGACTACCCGCTGTCCGAAGACGTTGCACGGGTGATCTCCGGCGCCGGCGAAGTGGTGTTCGAGCTCGCGCCGGAGGAGCTGCATTCGCCCACGCTGGGCCTGCAGATGATGCAGGCCGGCCTGCGCAGCGACGGCAGCAAGCTCGACGACGAGATTCCCGCGCAGACGGCGACGCAACTGCGCGCATGGGCGGATGCGAACGCGGCATCGCTGCAGGGCGCAGGCGGCGGCTCGAGCCTGCAGCTGTTCGAACCCTGGTTCGTCTCGTTGCTGGTGACGACGACCGAGCTTGGTCGCTTTGGCCTGGAAGCGAAGCTGGGCATGGACGCGCAACTCGCGCGTCAGGCGCAAGCCGCAGGTACGCCGACCGCAGGCCTGGAGTCCGCGCAGCAACAGATCGAATTGCTCGACGGCATGGGCCGTATCGAACAGACGCAGATGCTGCAGGAGGCGCTGGAGCAGGCGGGTGCGGGGCCCGAATCGATCCAGGCGCTGCATGAGACCTGGCGCGCGGGCAACGCGGATGCGCTGTGGCAGGAGATGGGTCTCGACATGCAGGCGCGTTTCCCTGCGCTGTATACGCGCATCAACACCGAGCGCAACGACGCCTGGCTGCCCAAGCTCGAACAGATGCTGCAACAGCCGGGCGACATCCTCGTCGTCGTCGGCGCGCTGCATCTCGTCGGCCCCGACGGCGTGGTCGAGAAGCTCGCGGCGAAAGGTTACGCGGTGGAGCGCGTGTGTTCGGCCTGCGCGCCGCCCGACACGACGCTGCCCGCAACGCCTGCTCAGGTGCAGCCCGAAACGGGTAGCTGACGCAGACGGCCGCCTAGGCGGCCGCAACCAGCTCGATGCAGTCCACCGGACACGCCGGCACGCACAGCGCGCAGCCGGTGCAGGCGTCGACGAGCACCGTGTGCATCAGCTTCGAGCCGCCGACGATGGCGTCGACCGGGCAGGCCTGGATGCACTTGGTGCAGCCGATGCAGTCGGCCTCGATGATCAGCGCGACCGGCGGCCGCGCGTGGTGCACGCCGCGTTCGCGGTCGAACGGCAACGCGGCGGTATCGAGGGCGCGGGCGAGCGCGCGTGCCCCCGCATCGCCGCCGGGGGGACACCGGTCGACGTCGGCCTCGCTGCGGGCCATTGCCTCGGCGTAGGGGCGGCAGCCGTCGAAACCGCACTGGCCGCATTGGGTCTGCGGCAGCAGGCGATCGAGACGTTCGACGAGGGACGGCGGCATGCGTGGCGTTCGGCTGGACGTGCGGTCTGTGTAGTCGCGGGTATGCCGCGCCGGCTCAGCGGACCGGCATGCCCGGCTGCGCGGCGGCGTCGGCATCCAGCAGTGCGAGCGCGCCGCCATCGAAGCCGGCCGACAGGATCATGCCTTCGCTGATGCCGAAGCGCATCTTGCGCGGCACCAGATTGGCGATGAACACCACGTTGCGACCCACCAGCGTGTCCGGCGCGCCGTAGCTCGCGCGGATGCCCGAGAAGATCTGGCGCGTGCCGAGATCGCCGGCGTCGAGTTCGAAGCGCAGCAGCTTGTCCGAACCCTCGACGAACTCGCAGGCGACGACCTTGCCGATGCGCAGGTCGAGCTTGGCGAAATCGTCGATCGAGATGTGCGCCGGCGCATCCGCGTCAGCGGCTTTCGTGGGCGCCGCAGCGAGTGCTTCGACCGGCTTCTTCGCGGCGGCGGGTGCAGCCGGTGCGGCGGCGAGGGTGTCCTTGGAGGCGTCTGTCATGGCGTCGATCTGCTTGGGGTCGATTCGGGTGAAGAGCGGGGCATAGGGTCGGATGACGTGGCCGAGCAGCGGCGCGTCGAGCGCGGACCACGTGTCGGCCGGCGCGGCGAAGAACGCATCGACCTCGTGCGAGACGCGCGGCAGCACCGGCCGCAGCGCCGTGGCCAGCACGCGGAACAGGTTCAGGCCCTGCGTGCACACCGCCTGCAGTTCGGCGTCGCTGCCATCCTGCTTGGCGATCACCCACGGCTTGCGGTCGTCGATGTAGCGGTTGGCCTCGTCGGCCAGCGCCATCACCTGGCGCAGCACGCTGGCCGGCTCGTTGCGGTCATAGGACTCGCGGATCGGCGCCAGCGCTTCCACGAAGCGCGCGTAGGTGTCCGGTTCCGGCAGCGCCTCGGCCAGGCGGCCGTCGAAGCGCTTGCCGATGAAGCCGGCACATCGGCTGGCGAGATTGACCAGCTTGCCGACGACATCGCTGTTCACGCGCGCGATGAAGTCGCCGAGGTTGAGGTCGAGATCGTCGACACCGCCCGAGGATTTCGCGGCGAAGTAGTAGCGCAGTGCCTCGGGATCCAGACCCTGGTCGAGGTAGGTGCGCGCCATGACGAAGGTGCCGCGCGACTTCGACATCTTCGCGCCGTCGACGGTCAGGTAGCCGTTGACGTGCAGGCGCGTCGGCGCGCGCAGACCGGCGCCGTGCAGCATTGCCGGCCAGAACAGGCCGTGGAAGTTGACGATGTCCTTGCCGATGAAGTGGTGCAGCTCGGCACCGCCGTCCGGGGCGAGCCAGGCGTCGAAATCCAGGCCTTTGCGCGCACACAGCGCCTTGAAGCTGCTGAGATACCCGATCGGCGCGTCCAGCCAGACGTAGAAGAACTTGCCGGGATGGCCCGGAATCTCGAAACCGAAGTAGGGCGCATCGCGCGAGATGTCCCAGGCGCGCAGGCCGCCTTCGCCGTCGAGCCACTCCGCCAGCTTCGCCTTGACGCCCGATACCGCGACATCGCCGGCCAGCCACTCGCGCAGGAAAGCTTCGAAGTGACCGAGCTCGAAGAAGAAGTGCTCCGACTCGCGCACTTCCGGGGTTGCCCCGCTGACGACCGAGACCGGATCGATCAGGTCGCTCGGCGAATAGGTGGCACCGCAGTGTTCGCAGTTGTCGCCGTACTGGTCCGGCGTGCCGCATTTGGGGCAGATGCCCTTGACGTAGCGGTCCGGCAGGAACATGCCGCGCACCGGGTCGAACAGCTGCGCGACATCGCGACGTGCGATATGGCCGCCGGCATCCAGACGCCCGTAGATCGTCTCCACCATGCTGCGGTTGCCCGCCGAATGGGTCGAGTCATAGTGATCGAAGTCCACGCCGAACGCTGCAAAATCGCGCTCGTGTCCGGCCTGGATGTCGGCGATGAAGGCCTCGGGCGTCGTGCCGGCCTTCTCCGCAGCGAGCATGATCGGCGTGCCGTGCGTGTCATCCGCGCAGACGAAGCGCGCCGTGTCGCCATCCATGCGCCGCGCCCGTACCCAGATGTCGGCCTGGATGTAGCCGACCAGATGGCCGAGGTGCAGCGGCCCGTTGGCATAGGGCAGAGCAGTGGTGACGAGCAGCGTGCGCGGCATGGGGCGGGGCTTGGACGAGCGGGCGGAGCGGGATTATCGCATGGGGTCGGGGTGGGCCCTCGTGGGCGCCGTTGCCGACTGAGGTCGTCGACGGTCGGCTCGGCCGATGCAAGCGACAAACGTGATCGGGCTTCCTGGGATCAAGTGCTGCAGGATCCGGGATCGATGCGACCCGCGCGCGGGCACCACGCGTACAGCGGCGACAGCGCGTGTGGAATCGATGTTTGCCGGAGGGCTTCACTCCCTCCTCTGGAGCGAGGGCTGACCTCTGCCATCGAGAAAAAGAAAGGCCCGGCGGTTGCCGGGCCTTTGGCTCACGCATGCGAAGCCGCTGTCACTCGCGCTGCCAGACCTGCTCACGGCAGATGAAGGCGACGCAACCCGATACGCCGATGCGGTTGGCATCGAGCATCTTGGCCTTGGACTTGTAGGTCTTGCCGTTGGCCGGATCGAGAATCGTGCCGCCCGACCATTCGCTGCCGTTGGGCTTCAGATCCCAGAGAATCGTCATGCCGGTGATCGGCTGGTTCTGGCGGCTGCCCGTGCACTTGTCGCAGACCGGATTCGGCCCCCGGTCGGACTGCAGCACCTGCGCCACGCGTCCGCTGAGCGTGCCGTTCGCCGCCTGGGTGATTTCGACGATCGACTTCACCCGACCGGTCTCGTCATCGATGGTCTTCCAGCGGCCGACAGGCGACTGCGCCGCAGCCGAAACAGATGCGACTAAGAGAGCGGCAGCAAAGCAGGCGAAAAGGATGTTGCGCATGGTCCCCTCCCAGGGATGTGTTGGACGCCGCGACGCGGCCGATTTGATGCTTGCTTATATCAGCATCTGTCTGCTTCTGGATGAGTGTTCGCCTTCTGCTGCGGACAGCGACCGTAGCCACGAAGCCGGACGGGCTGCAGACGCCTTCACGTCGCCATCCTTAGAGTCCGCCGCCGCCGCAGTCCTTGGATAGGTAATCGTCGATCAGGCCAAGCTGCTCGGCGTTAATGGCGCGTGTCCATGCCGGCCCATGACCATAGTCGGCAAGCTGGTGATACACCACCGGCTTGCCTGCTGCCTTCGCTTTGTTCACGAACCAGGTCGACTGTTCCAAAGGCACCGTCTGATCGCGTTCGCCGTGATAAACCATCAACGGGATCTGCATCTCGGCGGCCATGTCCAACGGGCTCAGACCTTCCACGGTGGGCGCCTGGGCCTGGCGGAAGAACGGATTGGTGAAGAAGCGTGCCCAGATGCGCTTGATGTCGGAGACGCCAGCACCTGCAATGGCGCACTTGTAGAGACCATTGGGTCGCACCGATGCTGCGAACGCGGAATAGCCGCCATACGAGAAGCCGAACATTGCAATGTGACCGGGCTTGGCAATGCCCTGTTCCATCAGCCACTTCGCGCCATCATCCTTGTCGTCCTGCATTTTCTGGCCCCACTCGGCATCGCCCGCCATCCACAGCTTGCGCCCCCAACCTTCGGAGCCTCGGAACTGTGGCCGAAGCACCACATTGCACCGCGATGCCATCAACGGGACCCACATGGATCCATCGAAATCCATCGTGTCACGAGCCCACGGTCCGCCATGCGGGTGGATAACCGTCGGCAACGGCCCTTCACCACAAAGCTCGGTATTCGGGCGAGTGAGAAATGCGGGGATATCCAGGCCGTCACGGGCCTTGTAGTAGACGAGTTCTGTTCTGCCCAGTGAGCGCGGGTCGATCCCGGGGAACGACTTCGCCAGCAGCGAGAGCTGGCCGTCGCGGAACAGGTAGTACTCCGGTGGGAGGGCCGCACCATCTACCGAAAACACGACAGTGGACAAGTCCGGTGTGAACCCGGAAATGGTGATGTTCTTCTGCACCGGATACTCGATGGTCGCCGATTGGCCGTTTGCAGGGTCCACGAGCCTCAACTGTTCGGTCGTGATGCCCAGCGCATTGCGCAATCCGGCGTCGAGCGCCTGCATGTTCGGGTCTGTCCACTCGACGTCGTCACCGCGAGGCCCTTCGTAGCCGAGGCCCAGGATCTGCCCGAAATTCCCGCCGGCATCTTTGTATCGATTGATCAGCACCCTGTTCGCATTGAAGAAACGGTGGCGGAACAGAACTTCTTTGCGTTGACGGGCAGCGATGTCGTACTCGTAGATGACTTCTTTGTCCTGCCCTTCGTTGCTGAGCACGAATGCCACGTTCGCATCGTTGCTGAAACCAATGATCTGGGTCTGATCCCGGTTTTTGACGTAAGAGCGGAAATGCTCGTCCCAACGTCCTGTTCCATTCCGGAATTCGGCAGAGATGAAAGCGCCCGTACCATCGATGCCCTGTTTCAGGCGCGCACGGAGTTCGCCTTCAAGGTCGGTGACATAGCCGGCAACCTGCTCTTCCGACATCTGGATGCGCTCGGATCTGTAATTACGCAGATCCACGCGGTAGACGTCGCCGGCATTGCTGCCCACATTGTTGACCACCAGGATGTGATGTGGATCGTTCGGTAGCGTGTCGAGTACAGTCGCGCTGCTCATCGCCTGTACCAGCTCCATCGCGCGCGTGTTGGCGCGTGGTTGCGGTAAGGGTTCCTTCCAGTTCCGGCCTTCCAGGTCCGTGATCATCAATTTGGAAAGGAATGTCTTGGTGACCTCGCCGATGCGCAGATCGATCGGCTGCGACAGAGAGACAGCAAGGCGATCGTTCTTGATGAACTGGACTCCGCCGATCTTCATGCTCGACGAGCCGATCAGGGTCGGAGCCTTGTCGAGTTCGTCCGTCTTCCAGACAGCGATCGTACGATCTTCGCCACTGCCTCGAAGCGCGGCGATGTGCCGGCCATCCGGCGACAGCGTAAAGCCTGCGTACTCCGGATAGGCAGCCAACTGCTCGATTGTCGGCCGGACAGGTGCCGCTGCCTGGACATAGCCTGCGCCAAGTGAGGAGAAGAGAGCCAATACGAGGAAGCATTTCTTTTTCATGGGAACGGTCCGTTTCCTAGACGTGTGTCGTGGGGCACTCGTATCTGTCGAAAAAAAACCGCCGCCCGGTAAGGGCGGCGGTTTCCGGTTGTCACTCGGTGCCGACCTGGATCAGAACTTCTTGGTGAAATTCAGGAAGAACGTCCGTCCGAAGTAGTCGTAGCCGCTGTACAACGGCGCGTTGCCGATGGTCGTGTAAGCACCCGTCGAAACACGCGGCGGGTCCTTGTCGGCGATGTTGCGTGCGCCGCCGGTCACCGACCAATCGTCGCCGGAGTAGCGAACCGACAGGTCATGGGTGAAGTAGTCATCCGCTTCCATCAGGTACGTGTCGCGATAGTCGGTGTCGAAATACCGGTCGTAGTACGAGTAGCTTTCGACAGCGCCGACCCAGTTGAGGCCATAACGCACGCGCCAGTTGCGGATCGTGTAGTTCAGATCCAGCTGGCCGGTGTAGTCGGGAGTGCCGAGGTTACCGTTGTAATCGCGGTACTCGATCGTCGGCAGCGTCTGGCCACCTTGTTCGAGGAAATGGGTCACCGCAGCGTTGGCGACGAACTGACCTTGGCCGATATCGCGGCTGTAACGCAGATTGAAGTCCCAGCCACGCACCTTGTCGCGGGCGACGTTGATGTAGCCGGTTGTCACGCTCAGCGTGTTGTTGGCTGCGCGCTGCACGAACCCACAGTAGCCGCTGCCTGCGTTGAATTCCGATACCGACTGTCCGTAGCACAGATCGAGGATCTGAGCGCCGGTCAGCAGGGACACGCCGTTCGAGACTTCCGTCTCAAAGTAATCGGCTGCGAATGACAAATCGCCGAAGCCTGCACCGAACTCCGGCTGCAGCACCAGACCTGCGGTCTTCGACGTCGAGGTCTCGGCAGTCAGGCCCGTTTCAGCGCCGCCACGCGTAAACACAGTGACGCTGCTGTTCTGCTGGAAGTTCGGTACAAGACCGAGGCTCGAGCAGTTCAGGTAACGGTTGCTGGTCTGATCGGTCAGGCCACCCCAGCCGTTGCAGGGATCGCTGTTGGAGCTGGCGAAGCCGCTGCTGGCGCCGAGGAACTGCTCGAACAGCGCTGGTGCGCGGAACGAGGTGCCGTTCGACACGCGGAACGACAGCCAGTCGACCGGGGTCCACAACGCGCCGAGCTTCCAGGTCTTGTCGCTGCCGTAGGAGTCGTAGTCGGTATAGCGAGCCGACATGTTGAAGGTCAGCTCGCGCGCACCGGGCAGACCTGAGAGCAACGGCACTTCGAGCTCACCGTAGGCTTCCTGCACGGTGTCCTTGCCGCGGGTCGGCGTCGAAGCGGTGAAGCTGTACAGGTTGTTGTTGATCGAGTTGATATCCGGGCTGTCGTCGATTTCGCTCTCGCGGTACTCCACGCCAAACGCTGCGGCGACGGAACCACCGAACGGAATGTCGAACAGCGGGCCGGTGACACCGAAGTGCGCGGTCTTCTCTTCGAATACGGTCGAGCCCCTGGTCTGCTGCATGATGTAGTCGCGGTAGGCCTGCGGCAGGTTGCCTGCGACCACCGACGTGCTCAATACCGGCGCGGCGACGCATCCGTCGGAGGTATCGCGACAGACGAAGCCGCCGTTGCCGTCGGATACGACATCCAGGCTCTTTGCGATGCGGTTGGTCAGACGGTTGTTGGTGTAGTAGTCCGCGTCCGAGCGACCGTAGCTGACGTAGCCGTCGTAGGTCCACGAGGTGCCGAGGTCACCACGCAGGCCAGCCGTGTAGCGGCCGAAGTCCACCTGCTGCTTGTTGCCGTAAAGACCCCAGCCGATGAAGGCGCGTGCCGCGACGTTGCGGCCACCGGTCGAACCGTCTGCCGGTGCCGCCAGGAAGGCGGGCAGATCTACGAGACTACCGAGCAGCGGGCTGCGTACCGGATAATCCAGACTGTGCTGCAGATAACCGGTCTGTGACGACTCGCGGCGGGTGGCCAGGATCTCGAAATATGCTTCGGCATTGCCGAGCACGTTCAGATCCATGCTGCCCTGGAGGAAGCCGGTGATGTTGGTGGTGGGCGAGACCAGCTGCTCTTTCTTCATCAGTGGGTCGAACGTCGTACGGCCTTCGTAGTCGACGCCTTCATAGCCCGGAAGATCGCCATCGGTGATGGCTGCGTTCGGACGCCAACGGTTGAAGTAATCGAAGCCGCCCGGTGGCAGGTTGCCCGGGTCGTAGGTGCCGTAGTAGCCGAGGCTGCCCAGACCGGGGCGGCCCAGCAGATACGCGGTGCCCAACGTGTTGATGGTCACACCGCCTGCGTCCAGGCCCCAGCACTTCGGCTCGCCAGTGGTCGGATCGATGTAGTCGTCGGCGCCGTACTGGCCCGTGGCAGGATCACGGCCGAGTAGCGGCCGCGGGCACTTGCTGGCCCAGTCGCGCTGGCCCAGCTCGATCGCGTCGCGGTCGTAGATTTCCAGCGAGCCGGACACCCGCCAGCGGTCACCGCTGGTGCCGAACAGCAGGCCCCAGCGATTCTCGGCGCCGCCGCCGTTCTGCGTCACGTTGGTGCCGAACTCCACCTCCACGCCGTCGACCTTGCTCTTGGTCACGACGTTCACCACGCCCGCCACCGCATCGGAGCCATAGATCGCTGAGGCGCCGTCCTTCAGGACTTCGACGTGGTCGACCATGATGCTGGGCAATGTGTTCAGGTCGACTGAGCCGACCGCGCCGCGCGACCCTGCCGGCGCCATGCGGCGGCCGTTGAGCATGATCAGCGTACGCGTGGCACCGAGACCACGGAGGGACAGCGTGTTGACGCCGGGGCCGCCGTTAACCACAAACCCGCCGTAGGCGTTGTTGATCTGATCGGAGCCGCCCGTCACGGCGTTGCTCTGCAGCATACCGGCGGTCGAGGCAAAGCCAGCGATCGTTGATTCTTCACGGGTGATCACCTGCACAGGCGATACCGAGTTGTAGGAACTCTTCGCGATGCGCGAGCCCGTGACGGTCACCGTGTCCAGCGTCGACGCGCTCGTCGAGCGGGTCTCTTCGGTCGATTCTTGCTCTTCCGTGGTGGTGGTCTGCGCGTACGCAGCGCCTAGCGGGAACAGCAGCGCTGTTGCCAACGCAATCGTCAACGGACTTCTGTTGACACGAAGGGCATGGGTGGACCGTTGACGAGCCATTGCAATATCTCCTTTCGAAACAATCGGTTACAATAAAAAATGAGTGGATCTGAAATCGTTGCTGAACGATACTACTGATGAATATTCGTTGAATGCAATGCCTTTTTAACAATGCGGTCACTTTTCCCTTGTCCAGACGCACGTGTCGGGACCCGGAGCTGCTGTCGGAGCAGGCGTGATCAGCACGCAGGGATTTCCCTGCTGACCGAGAGAACAGATGAATCAGCCAATGGCACACCCGGCAGCGGATCTTGCCGATCGGATCAGGGCGGGTTATGACCTGCTGAGACAGGGAAGGATCGGCGACGCGGTCGCACACGCACGCGCGCTCGCGGAGACATATCCGGAACAGGCGAAGGTATTCGCGTTCTCGGCCGAAGCCGGCCGCCTTGCCGACGATCTGACCAGTGCGCTGGCGGCGATCGACACCGCCATCGCGCTGTCGGACGATGCGCAACACAAGATCAAGAAGGCCTGGTTGCTGTCGCGTTCCTACCGTCGCGACGAGGTGTCGACGCTGGCCGAAGCGCTATCTGCACAAGCGGGAAGCGACGCGACGCTGATCTGGCAGATTGGCAAGCTTTACTACCACCACAATTTGCTGACACCGGCGATTGAGCACTACGAACGGGCGCTGGCACTGGTCGGTGATCGCCCGGCGTGGCGGTACGACTTGGCGGTCGCCCGCTTCTACGCTGGTCAGGCGGAGGCGGCCGAAAAGGATTTGGACCGGGTGCTGGAGGCATCACCACAGGCGGGCCCGGTGATTTACCTGCGTTCAACGCTCGGTCGCCAGAAACCGGATCGCAACCACGTCTCCGACATCGAAGCCCGCCTGGCGGCCGGATTCGGGCGCGACGAGGATCGTGCCTGCGCGCTGTATGCACTGGGGAAGGAGCTCGAGGACCTCGCAGATCACGATAGGTCGTTTGCTGCGATTTCCGAGGGTGCCCGGGCGCGACGTGCAACGTTGCACTACGACCCTGCCGGGTTCTACGCGACGCTCGACGAGATCCGGGTCGTGATGGATGCGGCCGCCATGTCCGCGCCGGTGGCCGGATCGGAAGGGGAGGGCGCGATCTTCATTCTGGGGATGCCGCGCACCGGCACCACGCTGGCGGAACGCATGCTTCTGCAGTCGGGCGAGGTGAAGAATGCGGGCGAGCTGACGGATTTCGGCTTTCTGATGAGCAACGGCATCCGGAAGCTCCAGGCCGACAATCCGGGGATCTCCCTCGCAGAGGCATCGCTGAAACTCGATTTCGCAGCGCTTGGTGCGCAGTACATGCGAGGGGCGCGACAGATGGCTGGCGGGAGCTCCCGTTTCATCGACAAGATGCCCGCCAATTTCATGTACTCCGGCGTGATCCGCAAGGCGTTGCCGCACGCGAAAATCATTCATTTGGTGCGCGATCCGCTTGACAGCTGCTACGCGATCTTCAAGACCCTGTTCTTCAATGCCTACGAGTTCTCCTACGACCAGATCGAGCTGGCCGAATACTTCATCGCATATCGCCGTCTGATGGCGCACTGGCATGCCGTGATGCCGGGCGCCATTCTCGATGTTCGCTACGAGGATCTGGTCACCGATCCTGAAGCGCAGTCCCGGCGTATCTACGACTGGTGCGGTCTGGACTGGACGCCGGCGGCCTTGAGCGTGCCCGACAAAGGCGCGGTGTTCGCAACGGCAAGCGCTGCGCAGGTGCGCGAGCCGGTGCACGCGCGTTCGGTTCGCAGTTCGCGCAGGCACGTCGTCGGTCTCGCACCGCTCGTCGAGAAATTGACGGCCGCTGGGCTTTACGAGCCTTGATCCAATGGGTCCGGCGCGGTAGTAAAATGCGGCGCCGCATCTCCGGATCGCCATGACCATTCACCCCGCGCGTGCCGTCCAGACAGGCTTGGCGCCCCACACCCGGATCCGCAACATCATTGCCATCGGTTCCGGCAAGGGCGGCGTCGGCAAGTCGACCACCGCCGTGAACCTCGCACTTGCGCTCGCTGCCGACGGTGCGCGGGTGGGCGTGCTCGATGCTGATGTGTACGGCCCGAGTATTCCGATGATGTTGGGCCTGTCCGGCAAACCCGACAGCCCGGATGGCAAGTCGATCCAACCGATGCGGGCCCACGGCATCGAAGCGATGTCGATCGGTCTGCTGGTCGACCAGGACACGCCGATGATCTGGCGCGGCCCGATGGCAACGTCGGCGCTGACGCAGTTGCTCAACGACACGCTGTGGGGCGGCGACGAGACGCTCGACTATCTGCTGGTGGATCTGCCGCCGGGCACGGGCGACATCCAGCTCACGCTGGCCCAGAAGATTCCGGTGGCGGGCGCTGTAATCGTCACGACGCCGCAGGATGTGGCCACGCTCGATGCGCGCAAGGCGCTGAAGATGTTCGAGAAGGTGGAGGTGGCGGTGCTCGGGCTGGTGGAGAACATGGCCCAGCATGTGTGCTCGAACTGCGGGCATGTCGAGCACCTGTTCGGTGACGGCGGCGGTCAGCGCATGGCGACGCAGTACGGCGTGCCGCTACTGGGTTCGCTGCCGCTGGAAATCGGCATCCGTATGCAGGGGGATGCTGGTGTGCCGATCGTCGTCGCGGCGCCCGATTCGGCTGCCGCGCAGGCGTATCGCGCCACGGCGCGGCGATTGGTGGAAGCACTCGAGAAGCGGCCGCGGGCGCCGATGTCGATTTCCGCCTCGCTGGTCTGATGCTGCGGCGGCGGCGGGGTGACGCAGGCGGGCTGGACGGCGACAATGCGCGTCCAGGCCGCCGCGCCGCAGGAACCCCACGATGAGCATCAAGAGCGACCGCTGGATCCGCCGCATGTCCGAAATGCCTGGCGGCATGATCGAGCCCTTCGAGCCTGGCCAGGTGAAGCAGGACCCCGCCGGCCAGCGCATCGTCAGCTACGGCACGTCGAGCTACGGCTACGACGTGCGCTGCTCGCGCGAGTTCAAGATCTTCACCAACATCAACTCGACGATCGTCGATCCGAAGCATTTCGACCCCGGCAGCTTCGTCGACATCGAGGCGGATGAATGCATCATCCCGCCGAATTCGTTTGCGTTGGCGCGCACGGTGGAGTACTTCCGCATCCCGCGTGACACGCTGGTCGTGTGCCTGGGCAAGAGCACGTACGCGCGCTGCGGGATCATCGTCAACGTGACGCCGCTCGAGCCGGAATGGGAAGGCCACGTCACGCTGGAATTCAGCAATACAACGCCGCTGCCGGCGCGCATCTACGCCAACGAAGGTGTCGCGCAGATGCTGTTCTTCCAGTCCGATGCCGACGACGTGTGCGAGACCTCGTACAAGGATCGCGGCGGCAAGTACCAGGGCCAGCGTGGCGTCACCCTGCCGCGCACCTGATCGTTGGAAACATCACGCAAGGACGCTGCGATGCAGGACCCGAATCCCTATCAAGCGCCGAGCGCCCAGTTGCAGACCGATGCGCTCGAGCAGCTTGCAGAGCGCGGCATGCGCCTGGGCGCCGTATTGATCGATGGCCTGATCGGGTTGGCCGTTCTCACGCCGCTGATGTGGCTCGGCGGCTACTGGAACGCGGTCATCGACGCGGCGCAACGTGGTGAGCAGGTCGGCTTCGGTCTGCAGGCGCTATGGATGCTGATCGGCATGCTCGCATTCGCCGCGATCCACGCCTGGCCGTTGCATGTCGGGGGCCAGACCTGGGGCAAGCGTCTGCTCGGCATCCGCATCGTGACGCTCGATGGCCGTCCGGTGACGGCACTGCGCGCGATCTTCGCGCGCTATTTCCCGCTGCAGGTCGTGGGCGGCATTCCGTGCCTGGGCGCGCTGGTCGTGCTCGGCAGTCTCTGCATGATCTTCCGGCAGGACCGGCGTTGCGGCCACGATTTCGTCGCGGGGACGCGCGTGGTGCGCGCGCGCTGAATCAGCGCCCGAGCGCAGCCTGCAGGCGGCTGATGCGTGAGACGAGCTGCTCCGGCGTATAGGGTCGCGCGGCGACCCGGCCCCACACCGGCGCTGGCCAGGCCGGATCGTCCTGTTCGCGGCCGATCACGTGCACATGCAGCTGCTCGACCATGTTGCCGAGCGCGGCGATGTTGAGCTTGTAGGGCTGGAAAACGGTGCGCAGCAGGCGTGCGGCGATGTCGATCTCGTCGGTCAGCTGGCGACGCTGGTCGGCATCGAGATCGATCAGTTCGCGCGCGCCGGCGATGCGCGGCACCAGCACCAGCCACGGATAATTTGCGTCGTCCATCAGGCGCATCTCGCACAGTGCGAGCGTCGCCAGCGGATGGGTGTCGTCGGCGAGCTGCGGATGCAGCGCATAGGCAGAGTGGGTCATGGCATCGCGTCCTGCCGCAGCGCGGCGTCGAGGAAGGCGAGGGTGGCACGGCGTGCGGCGGCCGCGCTCGCCGCGTGGTAATGCGCAGGATCGACATCGCGGTTGAAACCATGACCACCCGGATGCACCAGCACTTCCGCGTCGGGCTGGGCCGCGCGGTGACGCGCGATGTCGTCTGGCGAAATAGCGGGGTCGTCCGCGCCGAACTGGAACAGCATCGGCGCCTGCAGGGGTTCGTCCAGGAACGGCACGGTGCGCGCGCCGTAATAGCTGACCGCGGGCAGGCCCAGGCGCGTGTTGGCGAGAAAGGCCAGCGTGCCGCCCCAGCAGAAGCCGACTACGCCGATGCCACGATGACCTTGCGACTGCAGCGTCCCGCGGCAGGCACGGAGCATGCCGAGCGCGCGCTCAGTGCCGAGCGCTTCGACCAGTTCGCGACCGCGCGCGAAGCCGTCGGCGTCGTAGGCGAGTTCGACGTGGCGTGCAACCGGGTCGAACAGCGCCGGCGCCAGCGCCACGTAGCCCGCGGCCGCATAGTTGTCGGCGACGCTGCGGATGTGCACGTTGAGGCCGAAAATCTCCTGGATCACGACCACCGCGCCCAGCGCAGCGGCGCCATGTGGCGGGTCGGCACGCCAGGCGTTCACCGGTCCGGAGGGCGTGGCGAGAATGACGTCCAGGCCCATGGGGGTTCCCTGTTCAGGTGGCGCACCGAGTCTAACCGAGGCGTCCGCGTATGCACGCGCCACCGGTCGGTCCCCCGGGCCGGCGCTATACTGCGCGGCCTTCGCGCGCGGGCGTCATGCCGCGCGACCGCGATCCCAGCCGCCCCGGGCGGCCATCTCCAAGCCACGGTTCCCATGTCCGCAGCCAATCCCAAGGTCGGGTTCGTCAGCCTCGGCTGTCCGAAAGCCCTCGTCGATTCCGAGCGCATCCTCACGCAGCTCCGCGTCGAGGGCTACGACATCGTCCAGACCTACGACGATGCCGACGTCGTCGTCGTCAACACCTGCGGCTTCATCGATTCGGCGGTGACCGAATCGCTGGACGCGATCGGCGAGGCCATCGCCGAGAACGGCAAGGTCATCGTGACCGGGTGCTTGGGCAAGCGCGAAGAAGTGATCCGCGAGGCGCATCCCGGCGTGCTGTCGATCAGTGGCCCGCAGGACTACGGCTCGGTGATGCGCGCGGTGCATTCGGCGGCGCCGCAGACGCACAATCCCTTTATCGATCTTGTGCCGCGCCGTCCGGCGATGGATGACATCGGCATCAAGCTGACGCCCAGGCACTACGCGTATCTGAAGATTTCCGAAGGCTGCAACCACCGCTGCAGCTTCTGCATCATTCCGTCGATGCGCGGCGATCTGGTCTCGCGCCCGGTCGACGACGTGCTGCGCGAAGCCGAGAAGCTCGTGCGCGGTGGCGTACGCGAACTGCTGGTGATTTCGCAGGACACCTCGGCCTACGGCGTCGACGTGCGCTATGCCGAGCGCACCTGGCGCGAGCGCCAGTACGCGACGCGCATGAAAGCGTTGTGCGAAGGCCTGTCGGAACTCGGCGTGTGGACGCGTCTGCATTACGTGTATCCGTACCCGCACGTCGACGACATCATCCCGCTGATGACCGAGCGTCACGCCGACGGTATGCCGAAGCTGCTGCCGTATCTCGACGTGCCGCTGCAGCACGCCAGCCCGCGCATTCTCAAGCTGATGAAGCGCCCCGGCGCGATCGACAAGACCCGCGAGCGCATCGCGCGCTGGCGCGAGATCTGCCCCGAGCTGACGATCCGCAGCACCTTCATCGTCGGTTTCCCGGGCGAGACCGAGGACGATTTCCAGCAGTTGCTCGATTTCCTCGACGAGGCGCAGCTCGATCGCGTGGGTGCGTTCGCCTACTCGCCGGTCACGGGCGCGACGGCCAATGCGCTTCCCGATGCCGTGCCTGAAGCGGTGAAGCAGGAGCGCCTCGCGCGCTTCATGGAGAAGCAGGCGGAGATCTCGACCGCGCGCCTCGAGGCCAAGGTCGGCACGGTGCAGATGTGTCTCGTCGACATGGTCGACGGCGATCTGGCGATCGCACGTTCGATGGGCGATGCGCCCGAGATCGACGGCGTGGTGCAGATCCAGGATGGCCGCGAGGCCGGTCTGCAGCCCGGCGATTTCGTCGATGTCGCGATCATGGGCAGCGACGAGCACGATCTCTACGGCGAGGTCGCCGAGGTCCTCGCGTGATCCGCCGCGCGGACGTGTTGGCGGTCGCGCTATGCGTGACCGGCTTCGCCCATGCGGCCGATGGCCTGAGCGGCACCTATCAACCGGCTGGCGAAGGCGCCGCGGCGTTTCCTGCCGATGCGCAACTGGTGGTGCGCGCCGAAGGCCGGGGATGGCTGGCGATGTTCCGCGGCGAAGGACTCGCGCTGCTGCCGCTGAGCGCGATGGAGCAGCATGGTCTGTTCCCGGACATCGGCCCCGAAGCGCGCCTGCAGTGCGCGTACTCGCGCGCGTTTCTGTTCTGCCGGGTGTCGCCGGGCACCGCATTTCCCGACAAGCAGTTCACGTCGACGACCGGGTATTTCACCGCCTTGTCGGACCACCAGATGTTCGAGATGCGTCGGGTCGATTGATGGCGAAACGCGTCGCGGCCTGCGCGCCGCCGCGCGTTTCCAGTGGCAGCCCGCCTCGCCGCGTCCAACGGCCCGGTTCGAGAACGGATCAGCGGCGCCCGCGCTCCTGCGCTTCGACCGCGTCCAGATACGCCCAGGTCGCCACCTCGATCGCGTCGATCGATGCGATTGCCCACGGCAGCAGGCGCCGGCCTTCGTCGCCGCCGTCGTCGCGCATCGTGCCCGCGGCGTTGTAGTCGACCAGTGCCTGCCACGCCGGCAGGCGTGCATCGACGGTGTCGCGCAACTGGCGCAGCGCTGCATCGGCGACCGGCGCCGAGCCGGCTGCGGCCAGTGCGATCTCCGCGCGCGACTGGAAATCGGCGCCGAAATGATGGGTGTCTGTGCGTGCACGCCAGAACGCGCCGAGCCGGAAACGTTCGTCGTCGGCGGCTATCGGCCCGCGTGCGAGGCTGGGCGTGGTGCGGGTGATCAGGAAGCGCCGCAGGCGGTGCGCGAGGTCCGCGTGCGCCAGCGCCTTCGCGTCCGGTGCCGGCGCGGCACGGTCCTGCGAGGTCGTCGGCGATGCGTCACGCGTACACGCGGGCAGGGCGAACAGGGCGACTGGCAGCAGCAGCGCTGACAGAACGCGCGCAGCGAGGCGAATGTTCAAGCGCCGCCGCCACGCCGGGACAACAGAGGCACTCACGCCGCGCGATAGTCCACGGCGAGCACCGCGAAGCGCACCAGGCCGCCTGGCAGCTGCGCTTCGAATTCGTCGTCGACGCGCTTCTTGAGCATCGCGCGCGCCAGCGGCGAATCGATGCTGATCCAGCCGGCTTTCGCGTCGGTTTCGTCGGGTCCAACGATGCGGTAATGCGCCAGCTCGCCGCTGTCGGTCTCTTCCAGCTCGACATGCGCGCCGAAGAACACGGCCTCGGGATCGCTCGGAGCGGCATCGATCACGCGCAGCGACTCCAGCCGCTTCGACAGATAGCGCACGCGCCGGTCGATCTCGCCGAGCTGCTTCTTGCGATAGGTGTATTCGGCGTTCTCGGAGCGGTCGCCTTCGGCCGCCGCGGCCGACAGGGCGCGCACGACCTCGGGCCGGCGCGCGCGCCACAGATCGTCGAGCTCGGCCTTCAGGCGCGCATGGCCTTCCGGCGTGATCAACGCGGTGCTCTTTTCGGCGGGCGGGCGCCAGCGGCTCATCGATTGCTCACTTGAGGCGGATCCCGCCGAGCAGATTGCGGACGATGCGATTGGTGATCGTGCGCACCGCCTGCTTGCCGGCTGCCTGCACCGCGCCCTGGCGGCGCCCAGTGCCGAACAGGAATTCGTTGATCGAGCGGCCGACGCCGCCTTCGCCCTCGTCGGCCTCCGCTTCGCGTGCGGTCTTGGCCGGCGGTGTCTTCGCCTGCGCGGTCGCATCCTCGGCGCGTTTCGCGAGCAGTTCGGCTGCGGATTCGCGGTTGATCGCCGTGTCGTACTTCCCGCCGACCGGGCTGTTCGCGCGCACCTGCGCGCGCTCTTCCGGCGTGATCGCGCCCATGCGGCAGCGCGGCGGCGCGATCAACGTGCGCTCGACCGGCATCGGCACGCCCTTGTCCTGCAGCGTGGAGACCAGCGCCTCGCCGGTGCCGAGCTGCGAGATCGCGCCCGCCACATCGAGCGCGGGATTCGGCACGAAGGTTTCGGCCGCGGTGCGCACGGCCTTCTGGTCGCGCGGCGTGAACGCGCGCAATGCGTGTTGCACGCGGTTGCCGAGCTGGCCAAGCACGTTGTCGGGCACGTCGTCGGGAAACTGCGAGCAGAAGTACACGCCCACGCCCTTGGAGCGGATCAGGCGCACCACCTGTTCGATGCGCTGCTGCAGCGCGGCTGGCGCATCGTTGAACAGCAGATGCGCCTCATCGAACACGAAGACGAGTTTGGGTTTGTCCAGATCGCCGACTTCCGGCAGCGTCTCGAACAGTTCCGACAGCAGCCACAGCAGAAAGCTCGAATACAGCCGCGGGCGCAGGATCAGCTGGTCGGCGGCAAGGATGCCGATGACGCCGCGGCCGTCGGTGGACGTGCGCATCAGATCGGACAGTTCCAGCGCCGGCTCGCCGAAGAAGTGATCGCCGCCATCCTGCTCCAGCCGCAGCAGCGAACGCTGGATCGCGGCCACCGACTGCGGGCTGACCAGACCGTACTGCGTGGAGATGTCCTTGCGCTCGTCGGTCACCACGCCCAGCAGCGCGCGCAGATCGGCGAGATCGAGCAGCAGCAGGCCGCGGTCGTCGGCGAGCTTGAACACGATGTCGAGTACGCCCGACTGGGTGTCGTTGAGTTCGAGGATGCGCGCCAGCAGCAGTGGGCCGACTTCACTGACCGTCGTGCGCACCGGATGGCCGAGTTTGCCGTAGAGATCCCAGAACACCACCGGGCTCGCGGCGGGCGCCCAGTCGGCAACGCCGATCTCGGCTGCGCGTGCGAGCAGCGTGTCACTTGCCGTTCCCGCGACCGCCAGCCCGGCGACATCGCCCTTGACGTCGGCCATGAACACCGGCACGCCGATACGCGAGAAGCCTTCGGCCAGCGTCATCAGGGTGACGGTCTTGCCGGTGCCGGTCGCGCCGGCCACGAGACCATGGCGGTTGCCGAACTTCGGCAGCAGGTGCACGGGCCCGGCGTCAGGGGTGGTGACAGCCTTGCCGAGCAGGATCGGATCCATCGCGCGGACGCTCCATGAAGTGGATGCAGCGATTCTAGCGACTGCGTCGCGGTTCGCGACGCGCGCCTTGCCCCTCTGCAACAGGCAGGGCTACCCTGCGGGCCCTGTCTGCTGGACCCCCGTCACGATGCGAGATTCCGTTTCCACGACGTTGCGCCTCGGCGCCCTCGCGCTGGCGCTTGCGCTGGCCGGCACGGCCACCGACGCGAACGCGCAGTCGCGCCGCGACCGCGAAGCCGGCGAGGCGCTCAACCAGCGCATGCTCGATGCAGAGGCCCGCTATCGCCAGGCGCTGGTGCAGATCGCCAACGACGACCCGGCCGGCATCAATGCCAGCAACGCCGCGCTGGAGGACATGGAAGACGTGATGCTGGCCTGCGAGAAGCAGCGTGGCTGCAGCGTTCCGCAGCTGCTGACGACCTACAAGCGCCTGCTCAAGGCCGATGCCGATGCCCAGGCCGGACAGGGCCCGGATGGCACGGATCTCGATGGCCTCGAAGGCACGCTGCCCACCGCCGATGTGCCGGCCGCTGCCAGTGCGTCTGCGCTGCTGGCCGAGGACGAGCGCTTCAAGCGCATGGTCCAGCTCAACCCGGCCGTGCAGGCCTCGATCCGCCGCTGGCTCACCGACATGCGCGTGTCGTTGATGACCAGTCACGAGAACTACCAGTACATGCAGCACCTGATGTCGCCGGCGTTCAAGCGCAGCGGGCTGCCGGAAGCGCTGCTGTTCGGCATCCTCGCCAAGGAATCCAACGGCCGCGTGCATGCGCGTTCGCGCGCGGGCGCTGCAGGTCCGCTGCAGTTCATGCCGGCCACCGGGCGTCGCTTCGGCCTGGGGCCGGACGGCACCGGCTTCGACACGCGCTACGACCCGCGCCTGTCGGCCGATGCCGCGGCGGTGTATCTCAACGAGCGCTTCGCCCAGCACGGCAACGAAATCGAATACTGGCTGGCCGGCTACAACGGCGGCGAAGGCCGGGCGTTGCGGATCTACCGCGAGGCCAACGGCCGCAGCTTCTGGGACCCCGGCGTCTACAACCAGTTCCCGGCCGAGACCAAGGACTACGTGCCGATGGTCATCGCCGCGGCCTGGCTGTACCTGCATCCGGAGGAATACGGCCTGACGTTCCCCAAGATCGACACGCGCCCGGCAACCTTCACCCTCGAACGCCCGGCGTCGATCTACGAGCTGACGATCTGCATGGGCAACGGCACCACCCGCGACGGTTACATGCGCGCGCTGCGCAACCTCAACCCGAGCTACGAGGCCGACAGCCTGCTGCCTGTCGGCACCACGCTCGCCGGCACCACGCGCATGGCCGGCCTGTACAAGCGTTGGTGCGTGCGCGGCGACCGCTCCGATCTCGCGGCCGAGCTGGTCAACAGCGACCCACGTGCGGCGATCGTGCGCACGGGTGCGATCGAAGTGCTGTCGACCGATGGCGATCCGCCGCCGGCCGCGGTGCCGCCGTCCGCTGCCGCGCCGCGTCCGCCGGCGCCGGCGCCTGCGCCTGCAGCGGCGCGCACGCATCGCGTGGCACGTGGCGAAACGCTCGGCAGCATCGCCCAGCGCTACGGGTGCGACGTGTCGGTGCTTGCGCGTGCCAATGGTCTGCGCGCGCCGGCGTATGCGCTCCGCCAGGGGCAGTCGTTGAAGCTGGAGGGGTGTTCGCGCTGAGGGCAGGCGTCGCTTCGACGTGCTCGCCCGCTCTCACTCGCCTGGAAACCTGCACCTCTCCCTTTGGGAGAGCGCCTGCCCCGGACTTGATCCGGGGTCGACGCGCGCAGCGCGGCGGGTGAGGGCGGGCTTTCTCGCAAAAGCCACACAAGCACCCTCACCCCAACCCCTCTCCCGGCGGGAGAGGGGCTCGAATCTCGCGCGGTTTCAATTCAAAGCGGCGCGGCGCGCCGCTTTCAGTCGGCCGTCCGCACTGCCAACCGCTGTCCGAGCCGCACCGGCGATTCGGCGTGCAGCGAAGGCTCCAGATCCGCAACGCCCTTGGGCAGCAGCACGATGACCGTCGAACCGTAATTGAAGCGCGCCATCTCTTCGAAACGTTGCAGGGTGATGCCCTGTCCGCGCCAGTCCTTGCGCTGGATGCGGTCGCCGTAAGCGGGAATTTCCTCGCCGCTCCAGACCGTTTCCACGCCCGAGACCAGCAGCGCACCGACCATGACCTGCACCATCGGGCCGAAGTCGGTGTCGAAGTGGCAGACCAGGCGCTCGTTGCGGGCGAACAGGCGCGGCACCCTGGAGACCGCTGCAGTGCCGACGCTGAAGAGCCGGCCGGGCACGTGCACGGTTTCGCGCAGGGTGCCGGTCCAGGGCATGTGCACGCGGTGATAGTCGCGCGGCGACAGGTAGACCGTGGCGAAACTGCCGTCGAGGAACGGCGTGGCATCGTCAGCGTCGCCCAGCAGTTCGGCGACGGTGAACGACTGGCCCTTGGCCTGGAAGATGCGCCCGGCTTCGATCGGGCCGCACTGGCTGATATGGCCGTCAGCGGGCATCACCAGCGCACGCGGGTCCGGATCCGGCACGCGCACGCCCTCACGCAGTGCGC
Source organism: Luteimonas sp. KH_071 (assembly GCF_057838005.1). Classification (NCBI taxonomy): domain Bacteria; kingdom Pseudomonadati; phylum Pseudomonadota; class Gammaproteobacteria; order Lysobacterales; family Lysobacteraceae; genus Luteimonas; species Luteimonas sp. KH_071. The sequence continues at coordinate 1,132,422 of NZ_CM174458.1, forward strand.
GGGTGAAGAACGCATTGAAGCTGGCGTAGGACGCCGGATCGGGATTCGCCGCTTCCGACAGGTCGACACCGAACTTGCGCACGACGGTGTCGATCAGCCAGCGGCGCGTGCCGGGGTTCTGCGAATACGCGAGCCGCCGCGCCAGCGACGACAGATAGCGGTGCGGCAGGGCGTAGGTCAGCGAAGTGACGAAGCTCACGGGCGGTACTCGGCGGTCAGGCGCATCAGGTCGGCGGCGACGGCTTCGGGGCGGGGCGTCTCGGCGTTGAGCACGCTGCCCGAGACCACGCCGGCCATGCGGCCCTGCGGGTCGAGCACGGCCAGCGAAGCGCTGTGGTCGATGGTGTAGGCGTTCTCGGGTGCGTCGCGGTCCAGCGGCACCTTGGCGAACACCATCGACAGCGAACGCGTGAAGCGCTCGAGCGACGGCACGTCGCCGGTCGCGGCCAGCGTGTCGCGGTGGAAGGCATGCGCGTAATCGCCGAGGCGCTCGGGCGTATCGCGCTCGGGATCGACGGAGACGAACAGCACGCGCGGACGCGTCGCTTCGGGCAGCGTCTCCCACTGGCGCTGGGCCTGGGCGAGGTGGGTCAGCGTCATCGGGCAGACGTCGGGGCAGTGGGTGAAGCCGATGAAGACCAGCGTCCAGTGGCCGGCCAGTTCGCCGGGCAGCAACTGGGTGCCATCGGACTGCTGGAGCGCGAAGTCCGGCAGGGCCCGCGGCTGCGGGTACAGCTGCACGACGTCGAGCTCGGGTGCGGCGGCGGTGCCCGGCGCGGCGAAATACTTCTGCGCGACCAGCAGGCCGAGCCCGCCGGCCAGCGCGACGCAGAGGATGACGAGGGTGGTCCTGTTGAACATCGGGAAATCCGGTTCGAGCGCCGGCCATGATACCCGGCGGGCCGCGGCAGGCCGGTGACCTATAATCCGCGGCCATTACGCCGCCCCCGAGTTCCGCGCGCCATGACCGAAGAACTGCAGACGATCGTCGACCTGATCCGCTACGGCGCCAGCCGCTTCAACGCCGCCGGGCTGACCTTCGGGCACAGCTACGACAACGCGATCGACGAGGCCACACAGCTGACCCTGCATGCGCTGCATCTGCCGCATGACCTGAGCCCGGTCTACGGCCAGTCGCGGGTCACGCTGTCGGAAAAGGAAGACGTGCTGGGCCTGTTCCTGCGCCGCATCGAAGAGCGCGTGCCGGCTGCCTACCTGACCGGCGAGGCCTGGTTCGCCGGCCTGAGCTTCAAGTCCGATGCGCGTGCGCTGGTGCCGCGTTCGCCGATCGCCGAGCTGATCCTGTCCGGCTTCGAACCCTGGCTCGGCGGCCGCGAAGTGCGGCGCGCGCTGGACCTGTGTACCGGCTCGGGCTGCATCGCGATCGCGATGGCGCATCACAACCCGGACTGGCACGTCGACGGCGTCGACCTCAGCGACGAGGCCCTGACGCTGGCCGCCGAAAACGAAACGCGGCTCGAAGTGCGCAATACGCGTTTCCTCAAGTCCGACCTGTTCGACGGGCTGCAGGGCGAGCACTACGACCTGATCGTCACCAATCCGCCCTACGTCACCAACGACGAGACCGACGCGCTGCCGCGCGAATACGGCTACGAGCCCGAGATGGGCCTGCGCGCCGGCGACGACGGCCTCGACCTGGTGCTGAAGATCCTGCGCGACGCCCCGCTGCATCTGACCGAGGACGGCCTGCTGATCTGCGAGGTCGGCGAATCCGAGCAGCATCTGGTCAAGCTGTTGCCGGAACTGCCGCTGATGTGGATCGAGTTCCAGGTCGGCCAGATGGGCATCTTCGTCGTCGAGCGCCACGACCTGGTCACGCACAGCGCGCGCATCACCCAGCTGGCGGCCGAGCGCGAGGCCAAGACGTCGGCCGCGGTCGCGGCGACGGGAAGTGCCGGCGCGGGCCTGTTCTGAGGCCACGTCGTCCAGACCGATCCCTGTAGGAGCGCGCTCGCCCGCGAAGGGCGTTACCGGCGCAACCTCATCGCGCCCAAGCGCGCTCCCACGGCGGCGGCGTCGAGACGGCGCCGTGATCCCGACGGTTCGCCCGGAAACCATGCGTCCACGCGCGGCCCGGTCGCGTTAAGCTTGCCGGCCCGCGTTTTCGTGCCGCGTCACCTCGACGCACGCCCATGTCCAGCAACAGCTTCGGCCAACTGTTCACCGTCACGACCTTCGGCGAAAGCCACGGGCCGGCGATCGGCTGCGTGGTCGACGGCTGTCCGCCGGGCATCGCGCTCGACCCGGAGATGTTCGCTGACGATCTGCAGCGCCGCGCGACCGGGCGCACCCGCCACACCTCGGCGCGGCGCGAGGCCGACGAGGTCGAGATCCTCAGCGGCGTTTACGAGGGCGTGACCACCGGCACGCCGATCGCGCTGCTGATCCGCAACACCGATGCGCGCAGCAAGGATTACGGCAACATCGCCCAGCAGTTCCGGCCCGGCCATGCCGATTACGCGTACTGGCAGAAGTACGGCATCCGCGATCCGCGCGGCGGCGGTCGCTCGTCGGCGCGCGAGACCACGATGCGCGTGGCCGCGGCGGTGATCGCCAAGAAGTGGCTGAGCGATCGCTACGGCGTGCGCGTGCACGGCTACCTGTCGCAACTCGGCGACATCGTGCCGGCGCAGTTCGACAGCGCCGCGATCGACTGGGACGTCGTCGAATCGAATCCGTTCTTCTGGCCCGATGCTGCGCAGGTGCCGGAACTCGAAACCTATATGGACGCGTTGCGCAAGTCCGGCGATTCGGTCGGCGCGCGCGTGACCGCCGTGGCCGACGGCGTGCCCCCGGGCTGGGGCGAGCCGGTCTACGGCAAGCTCGACGGTGATCTGGCCGCGGCGATGATGTCGATCAACGCGGTCAAGGGCGTCGAGATCGGCGCCGGCTTCGCGTCGATTGCGCAGAAGGGCAGCGAGCACCGCGACCTGATGACCCCGCAGGGCTTCGCGTCCAACCACGCCGGCGGCGTGCTCGGCGGCATCAGCACCGGCCAGCAGATCGTCGTGTCGACGGCGTTCAAGCCGACCTCCAGCCTGCGCCTGCCTGCCGATGGTCTGGACACCGACGGCAACACGGTCGAAGTCATCACCACCGGCCGCCACGACCCCTGCGTCGGCATCCGCGCGACGCCGATCTGCGAGGCGATGCTGGCGCTGGTGCTGATGGACCAGGCGCTGCGCCATCGCGCCCAGTGCGGCGATGTCGGCACCGTAACGCCGCGGATTCCGGGGCGCATCGATGGCTGAGTCGCGCCCGAAGGTCTGGGTGTCGCAGCCGCTGTTCGACGACATCGTCGAGCGTCTGCACGCGCACTTCGACGTTGTGCAGGTGCCGGACGTCAGCGAACACGACGCGGCCGCAATCGCCGCCGCGTTGCGCGAGGTCGACGGCGCGCTGGTGACGCTCAACGAGCGCATCGGCAGCGACGAAATTGCAGGCGCGGCAAAGCTGCGCGGGATCGCCAACGTCGGCGTCGGCTACAACAATCTCGACATCGATGCGCTGCAGACGCGCGGCATCGTCGCGACCAACACCCCCGACGTGCTGACCGAGACGACCGCCGATTTCGGCTTCGCGCTGATGATGGCCGCCGCGCGCCGCGTCACCGAGGCCGAGCGGCATCTGCGCGCCGGCCAGTGGCAGGGCTGGAACTTCAAGGGCCTGCTCGGCGCCGATCTGCACGGCAGCACGCTGGGCATCCTCGGCATGGGGCGGATCGGGCAGGGCATCGCGAAACGTGCGTCCGGTTTCGACATGCGCGTGCTCTACCACAACCGCAGCCGCCTGCCGGCCGAGGTCGAGCGCGCGTTCGACGCGACGTATGTCGATTTCGATGCGCTGTTTGCGCAGGCCGATCATGTGGTGCTGGTACTGCCGTATTCGGCCGCTAGCCACCACATCGTCGACGCTGCCGCACTGGCGAAGATGAAATCGACTGCGACGCTCACCAACATCGCGCGCGGCGGCATCGTCGACGAGGCCGCGCTGGCCGATGCGCTCGCAAACGGTCGACTCGCTTCGGCCGCGCTCGACGTGTTCGAAGGCGAGCCCGCCGTCGATCCGCGCCTGCTCGCGCAGGGCAACATCGTGCTGACCCCGCACATCGCCAGCGCCAGCCTCGCCACGCGCCGGGCGATGGTCACGCTCGCGGTCGACAACCTGATCGCCGCGCTCGGCGCGGGCCCGGACGCCGGGCATCCGCCGAGCGTGATCGCGCCGGCTAAAAAAGACGTTGCCGACGCGAAACGTCCGGGAACCGCCTGAGCATCAGGGCGGGCGGTTCCCCGAAGCCCCAGCTGTGCAGCGCCCGCGCGCCATGCGCGACCCACATCCAGAATTCTTTTCGAGACGTATTGAATGTCCAGTTCCCAGAACCGCCGTTTCCGCGTCGCCGTCGTCGGTGCCACCGGCGCCGTCGGCGAGACCATGCTGTCGATCCTCGCCGAGCGTGATTTCCCCGTGTCCGAACTCGTGCCGCTCGCTAGCGCGCGCTCGGCCGGCAGCACCGTGAAGTTCGGTGACGACGACATCGTCGTGCAGGATCTCGCCACCTTCGATCCCGCCGGCATCGACATCGCGTTGTTCTCCGCCGGTGGCGACACCAGCAAGGAATTCGCCCCGAAGTTCGCAGCGGCCGGCGCCGTCGTCATCGACAACAGCTCGGCGTTCCGCTACGACGACGACGTGCCGCTGGTGATCAGCGAGGTCAATCCTGAGGCCGCCCGCAAGCGTCCGCGCGGCATCATCGCCAATCCCAACTGCTCGACGATGCAGATGCTGGTCGCGCTCGCGCCGCTGCACCGCCGTGCCGGCATCGTGCGCATCAACGTGTCGACCTACCAGTCCGTGTCGGGCGCGGGGCGTTCGGCGATGGAAGAACTCGGCCGCCAGACCGGCGACCTGCTGAATTTCCGCGGTATCGATCCGCAGAAGTTCCCGGTGCAGATCGCGTTCAACCTGATTCCGCAGATCGACGCCTTCCTCGAGAACGGTTTCACCAAGGAAGAAATGAAGCTGGTCTGGGAAACGCACAAGATCCTCGGCGACGACAGCATCCTGGTGAACCCGACCGCGGTACGCGTGCCGGTGTTCTACGGCCATTCCGAGTCGGTGGCCGTCGAACTGCGCGAGCGCATCACCGTCGACGAGGCGCGCGCGATCCTCGCCACGGCGCCCGGCGTGGAAGTCGTCGACGAGCGCGTGACGGGTGGCTGGCCGACGCCGGTCACCCACGCCTCGGGTCGCGATCCGGTGTTCGTCGGCCGCATCCGCGAGGACCTCTCGCACCCGAACGGCCTGAACCTGTGGATCGTCGCCGACAACATCCGCAAGGGCGCCGCGCTCAATGCGGTGCAGGTCGCCGAACTGGTCGCCGCCGAAGGCTGATCGCGCGCCATGTCGCGTCGCAGCCACGGCTGTGGCGCCTTGGGTGGATACTGGTGCGATGCGGTGGACGCATCGCGCGTTGCGGAGCGGGAGTCCGCGCCGCTACAGTCGCCGGATGAATCCGGATCATCGGCAGCAGACCCGGCAACGCCGGGTGGGGCAAGCCTGCAAGAAACAGGGGATGTTCGTGTCGCGCACCTTGAAGCGTCTGTTGCTGGCCGGTGGCCTGTTGGCCTTGGCCGGGCCCGTGCTCGCGCTGGGACTGGGCCGCATCGAGGTCCGCTCGCAGCAGGGGCAACCGTTGCTGGCCGAGATTCCTGTCGTGTCCAGCGACCCGGCCGAGCTGCGCCAGTTGCAGGCGCGCCTCGCATCGCCCGAGACCTTCGCGCGCATCGGACTCGAGCCGCCGCGCGGTGTGGTGTCCGATCTGCAGTTCAATGTCGCGCTCGACCGGAGCGGGCGTCCGGTGATCCGCGTCACCAGCGCCGCGCCGGTGACCCAGGAAGCGCTGACGTTCCTGGTGGAAGTCGACTGGGGTCAGGGGCGTCTGGTGCGCGAGTACTCCGCATTGGTCGCCGTGCCCGATACGGTGGCCGCGCCCGCGCAGCCGACGATCCAGGCACCGGTGGCCGCGCCCGCGCCGAGCATCGTGCGTCCGCCGGCTGCGCCCGCACCGCCGCAGCAGCAGGCCGCCGTGCCCGAGCCGCCGACTGACGACGATGCGATTGCGACGGCACCGCCTCCGCCGACGCCTGCACCTGCACCGACGCCCGCTCCCGCGGCGCCTGCCGCCGCTGCTGCAGTCACGCCGGGCGACGCGCTGCCTGCAGTGCGCGCAGGACAGACGCTGTCGTCGATCGCCGCGCCGCTCGCGGACGAGGCCGGCATCAGCGTCAACCAGGCGATGCTGCTGTTGCTGCGCACGAATCCCGAGGCCTTCATCGGCGGCAACCTCAACGTGATCCGTCAAGGCGCGGTGTTGCGGGTGCCGGCGCGCGATGCCTGGACCCAGTTCAGCGCCGCCGAGGCCAATGCCGTGGTGCGCGAGCAGGTGGGCCAGTGGCGCGAGATGCGCCGTCCAGCGCCGCAACCCGCGGAACCCGCGGCGGATGCGACGCCGACGACGGCAACCACCACGCCGCCGGCCGCTGCCCCGCGCGCCGCCGATGCACGACTCGAAATCACACCGCCCGCCAGCGACAGCCAGCCGGCGGGCACCCAATCCGGCATCGCCGCCGGCGCTGGAGGCGACATGCTGCGTCAGGAACTGCAACAGGCCAACGAGACCGTGGCCGCGCGCACCGCGGAGATCGACGAACTCAAGGCCCGCCTCGACGATCTCGAACAGCTGCAGCAGCAACAGCAGCAGCTGATCCAGCTCAAGGATGCCGAACTCGCCGCCGCGCAGCAGCGCATGGAAGCGAGCAACCAGCAGCAGGCGAGCGTCGCTGCGCCGATGCCATGGCTGTGGCTGGGTGTGGCGATCCTCATCGTCGCCGCGCTCGCGTTCCTGCTCGGTCGTCGCGGTCGCACGCCGGCCGCCAAGCGTCCGTTCGACAGCGCCGCGCTCGCGGCCAGCCTGCCGACGTCGAAGGGCGACGCCGCGTCGCCGGCGGTAGCCGTGCCGGAACCGGCGACCCCGCCGGCGTTCGTGCGTGAGACCTCTGCGCCCGCGCCGGTCTTCGAGCCCGCCGCGGTTGCCGTGCCGCCCGCATCGGGTGGGCCGACCTGGCATGCCCCACCTGCTTCACCATCCAGCGAGCCCGAGGCGCTGCCGGTGACCGACGTGGTCTCTGCAGGTGACGCCCGGGTCGAACTCGATACCGGCGACGCCGTGGAAACGCCGGTCGGCGTGGAGCGCGTTGAACTGGCACGCGCCTACATCGATCTCGGCGACACCGACACGGCGCGCACCCTGCTGCTGGAAGTGGTGGAAGGCGACGATCTGGCAGCCGCCGCGCAGGCCGCGCAGCTGCTGCGCACCCTGGACTGAGCACCGCAATGCGGGTCGCGATTGGCGTCGAGTACGACGGCCATGGATTCCATGGTTGGCAGCGGCTGGGCAAGGCGGCCGAGACCGGCCCCGGCTCTGTGCAGGCCGCGCTTGAAACAGCGCTGTCGCGCGTGGCTGCGCATCCGGTCGTGACCACCTGCTCGGGACGCACCGATTCCGGCGTCCATGCGCGCTGCCAGGTCGTGCATTTCGATACCGACGCCGTGCGCACGCCACGCGCGTGGATGCTCGGCACCACCGCGCACCTGCCGCCGGCAGTCTGCGTGCGCTGGGCCCAGCCGGTGCCCGGCGATTTCAGCGCCCGCTTCTCGGCGCGCGCGCGGCACTACCGCTACCGGCTTATCAACCGTCCCGTGCGCCCCGCGTTGCACCGGCAGTACCTCTCCTGGGACCTGCGCCCGCTCGACGCCGACGCCATGCATCGCGCTGCGCAGGCCTTGCTCGGCGAGCAGGATTTTTCCGCATTCCGCACCGTGCATTGCCAGGCCCCGCATGCGCGCCGCGACCTCCAGCGGATTTCGGTCAGGCGCGACGGCGACGAAGTCATCGTCGAAGTGCAGGCGAACGCGTTCCTGCATCACATGGTGCGCAACATCGTCGGCTCGCTGCTCGACGTTGGTGCTGGCGAGCAGCCCGAGACCTGGATCGGAGAACTGCTCGCCGGACGCGATCGCAGTGTCGCCGGCCCCACCGCACCTGCTGCCGGCCTCGTGTTCCTGGGGCCGCTGTATCCGCCGGAGTGGCAGTTGCCGGTGGAAGTGACGCTTCCGGCATGAACGCCCCTGCGAACACGCGGATCAAGTTCTGCGGCCTGACCCGCGCCGAAGACGTCGCCGAAGCGGTGGCGCTCGGCGTCGACTGCATCGGCCTGGTGTTCGCGTCGCGCAGTCCGCGCCGACTGACGCCCGATGCGGCGCGCGTGCTGCGCGAGGCGGTGCCGGCGTCGATCCGGGTCGTCGCGTTGACGATGGACAATCCGTCCGACGACGTCGCCGCGATCGTATCGGCTGTGCGGCCGGACATCCTGCAGTTCCATGGCGCAGAGGACGACGCGTTCTGCGTGCAGTTCGGTCTGCCGTACTGGAAAGCGATCGCGATGGGCGGCGATCCGGCCGCGGCGCTGCGCACGTTGGATGCCTGGCCGAACGCGTCGGCATTCCTGTTCGACGGTCACGCTGCGGGCGAGCCCGGCGGCAGTGGGGAGCGCTTCGACTGGGCCGCACTGCCGGCATCGCTCGACAAGCCGTTCTGGCTCGCCGGCGGGCTCGATGCGGGCAATGTCGCGCATGCGATCGATGTGGCGCACCCGGCGGGCGTCGACGTTTCCAGCGGCATCGAATCTGCGCCGGGCATCAAGGATGCAGGGGGGATGCGCGCGTTCGTCAAAAGGGTGCGCAGCATCCTTTGATCGCCCCGGTAGGGGGCGATCGCGCGCGGTGCAGCGTTTTCGGGACAGTCTCGATCGCGCGCAAGCGCGCGCCTGCAGCGGTGTCAGGCCAGTTCCTGCCGCAGCCAGTCCGCCAGCGCATCGAGTCGCGGATCGTCGTCGTCCCGGCGCGTCGCCAGAATCCAATGCGCATCCGTCCCGATGAAACCCCACGGCGCGAGCAGGCGGCCGGCGGCGAGATCGTCGGCGACGAGTTCCTGCGGGGCGATCGCGACACCGAGCCCGGCGGCGGCGGCCTCGAGCAGGAAATACAGATGCTCGAATCCCGTGCCGAGATCGTCCGGCGACGCGGCGCCCTGCAGCGAGGCCCACGTCGGCCAGGCCTGTGGGCGTGAGGCGGTGTGCAGCAACGGTTCGCGCAGCAGCGCCCCGGGCGTCAGTCCTGCCAGGCGCGTCGCATCGACATGGCGCGCGCTGAGCACCGGGCCGATCCGCTCCGGTGCAAGGCGACGCACCGTCCACGCGGTCGGCCACGGCGGCGTGCCGATCAGCAACGCGGCATCGAATCCGTCCAGAGACGCCGGGAACGCGCCCTCGTGCGGCGACAGATGCAGTTTCAGATCGGGCAGGGCATCGCCCAGGCGCGGCAGTCGCGGAATCATCCAGCGGGCGAGCAGGCTGCCCGGACAGCCGAGCACGCGCGCCTGTCCGGCGCCCGAGCGGCGGATCGCCGCGGACGCACTTTGCAGACGCGCGAACGCGTCGCCAGCAGCGTCACGCATGCGAAGCCCGGCCGGAGTGAGCCGCAGACCGCGTCCCGCGCGTACGAACAGCGGTGTGCCGAGCGCGTCTTCGAGCAGACGCACCTGGCGGCTGATCGCGCCATGCGTCACGTGCAGCGCCGCGGCGGCGCGGCTCAGGCTGCCCAGACGCGCGGCGGCCTCGAACGCGCGCAGCGCGTTGAGCGGTGGCAGATCGGTATCCGGCATGTGAGATTTCCTGACAGTTCCGTCAGATCTTATCGATTCTTGGCGCGCGATGTGTGCGTTAGAGTACGAGCCAGCCCGCACCGTAGCCCGCCCCGATGTCGCAGTCTCCGATCACCGATTTCCACGCCTGGCCCGATGCCAACGGCCACTTCGGCCGTTACGGCGGGCGCTTCGTCGCCGACACGCTGATGGAGCCGATCGCTGAACTCGCGGCGGCCTACGACGCCGCCAAGGCGGATCCCACGTTCCAGCAGGCCTTCGACAAGGATCTCGCGCATTACGTCGGCCGGCCCAGTCCGATCTATCACGCCGAGCGGCTCAGCGACGCCGTCGGCGGCGCGCGCATCCTGCTCAAGCGCGAGGACCTGAACCACACCGGCGCGCACAAGATCAACAACACCGTCGGCCAGGCACTGCTCGCCAGCCGCATGGGCAAGACCCGGATCATCGCCGAGACCGGCGCCGGCCAGCACGGCGTGGCCAGCGCCACCGTTGCCGCGCGGCTGGGGCTGGAATGCGTGGTCTACATGGGGGCGACCGACATCGAGCGGCAGAAGATCAACGTCTACCGCATGCGCCTGCTCGGCGCGGAAGTGGTGCCGGTGACCTCGGGTTCGGCGACGCTCAAGGACGCGCTCAACGAAGCGATGCGCGACTGGGTCTCGAACGTGCAGGACACGTTCTACATCATCGGCACCGTGGCCGGTCCCGATCCGTATCCGCGCATGGTCCGCGATTTCAATGCGATCGTCGGCCGCGAGGCGCGCGCGCAGATGCTCGCCGAGTACGGCCGCCTGCCGGACGCGATCACCGCCTGCGTCGGCGGCGGCAGCAATGCCATCGGCCTGTTCCACGCCTTCCTCAACGATCCGGACGTGCGCATCGTCGGCGCAGAGGCGGCGGGCGACGGTGTCGACACCGGTCGTCATGCCGCGTCGATCGTCGCGGGCCGTCCGGGCGTACTGCACGGCAACCGTACCTATGTGATCTGCGACGACGACGGTCAGATCACCGAGACGCATTCGGTCTCCGCCGGCCTCGACTACCCGGGCGTCGGACCCGAGCATTCCTTCCTCGCCGACGCCGGCCGCGCGCAATACGTCGGCATCACCGACGACGAAGCCCTCGCCGCGTTCCACCAGCTGGCGAAGACCGAGGGCATCCTCGCCGCGCTCGAATCCAGCCACGCGATCGCGCAGGCGATCAAGCTCGCGCGCGATCTGCCGAAGGACGCGATCGTGCTGGCCAACCTGTCCGGCCGCGGCGACAAGGACGTGCACACGATCGCGCAGCGGGAAGGCTTCGTGCTGTGAGTGCGTCTGCCGATATCGAACATGGGCCGACGCACGCGACGGCCCCGCGCACCGCATTGCCACGGACCGCCATGAATCGCATCGACACCCGTTTCGCCGCACTCCGCGCAGCCGGCCGCAAGGCTCTGATCCCATTCTTCACCGCCGGCGATCCCTCGCTCGAGGCGACGGTGCCGGTGATGCATGCCCTGGTCGCAGCCGGGGCCGACGTCATCGAGCTCGGTGTGCCGTTCTCCGATCCGATGGCCGACGGCCCGACGATCCAGCGCAGCTCCGAGCGCGCGCTGGGGCGTGGCGCGGGCATGACCTACGTGCTCGATGCGGTGCGCAGATTCCGCGCGCAGGACGCCACCACACCGATCGTGCTGATGGGCTATCTCAATCCCGTCGACATCCGCGGACCGGCTACCTTCGCGCGCCAGGCCGGTGACGCGGGTGTCGATGGCGTGCTGCTGGTCGATCTGCCCCCGGAGGAGGCCGACGAGTTCCGGGTGGGCTTCGACGCAGCCGGTGTCGCGCTGGTGCTGCTGGCATCTCCGACCACGACCGACGCGCGCATCCAAGCCTTGTGCGCTCGTGCGCAGGGCTATCTGTATTACGTCAGCTTCGCCGGGGTGACCGGCGCGGCGGACCGGCTCGATACGGCGCAGGCCTCGACCCGCCTGCGGTCGATCCGCGCCGCCAGTCGCGCGCCGGTGGTGGCCGGTTTCGGCATCCGCGACGCCGCGAGTGCCGCCGCGATGGCGGTCGATGCGGACGGCGTCGTCGTCGGCAGCGCGCTGGTCGCCGCGCTCGACGGGGCAGCGGATGCGGACGAGGCTGCTGCACGTGCGCAGGCGTTCCTTGCGCCGCTGCGCAGCGCCCTCGACGCTCCCTGAACCGGGGCGGCAGCGCGGGCTGCGGGCCGCCGGGGGCGGTCGGGTACACTTCCGCGCTTTGCGGCCCCGTTGCGGCCGTCGAGAGAGCAGACGCCCATGTCCTGGTTGCAGAAGATCATGCCGCCGCGCATCCGCACCGATGCGCCCGCGGCCAAGAAGCGCAGCGTTCCCGAGGGTCTGTGGGAGAAGTGCGAGCGCTGCAGCACCGTGCTGTACGGCCCGGAGCTCGAAGAGAATCTGGAGGTCTGCCCGAAGTGCAACTTCCACCGTGCGATCCGTGCCCGCGCGCGCCTGAAGGCGTTCCTGGATGCGGGTAGCCTGCAGGAAATCGCGGCCGATCTGGGCCCGACCGACATCCTCAAGTTCAAGGACCAGAAGAAGTATTCGGACCGCATCAAGGCCGCGCAACGCGCCACCGGTGAGCGCGACACGCTGATCGCGATGCAGGGCACGCTGATGCAGCGCCCGATCGTCGCGTGCGCGATGGATTTCGCCTACATGGGCGGCTCGATGGGCTCGGTCGGCGGCGAGAAGTTCGCCCGCGCCGCCGAGCAGGCGCTCGCGCTGCGCACGCCGTTCGTGAGCTTCGCCGCGAGCGGCGGCATGCGCATGCAGGAAAGCATGTTTTCGCTGCTGCAGATGGCCAAGACCTCGGCCGCGCTGGCGCGCCTGCGCGAAGCGGGCCTGCCGTACATTTCGGTGCTGACCAACCCGACCTATGGCGGGACCTCGGCGTCGTTCGCGATGCTCGGCGACATCAACATCGCCGAGCCCGAAGCGCTGATCGGTTTCGCCGGTCCGCGCGTGATCGAACAGACCGTGCGCGAGACCTTGCCCGAAGGTTTCCAGACATCGGAATTCCTGCTCGAGCACGGCGCGATCGACCAGATCTGCGACCGCCGCGAAATGCGTGACCGCATTTCCCGCCTGGTCGCGTTGCTCGGCAAGCAGGACATGCCGACCGAGGCCGCTGCGTGAGCCGCAGGTATTTCGGTACCGACGGCATCCGTGGGCGGGTCGGTGAGGGGTCGATCTCCGCCGATTTCGTGCTGCGCCTGGGCAATGCCTATGGTCATTCGCTGCGCGGACGCGGCGGCGACTGGCGCCGCCCGCAGGTGTTGATCGGCAAGGACACGCGCATCTCGAACTACATGTTCGAGGCGGCACTGGAAGCCGGCCTGGTCGCGGCCGGTGTCGACGTGCAGCTGATGGGCCCGATGCCCACGCCGGCCGTCGCGCATCTGACGCGTTCGCTCGGCGCCGATGGCGGCATCGTCATTTCCGCCTCGCACAATCCGCATCACGACAACGGCATCAAGTTCTTCAGCGCGCAGGGCGAGAAGCTCGACGACGCGAGCGAACTCGCGATCGAAGCCGCGCTCGACCAGCCGTTCCGTACCGTGGCCTCCGAGAAGCTCGGCAAGGCCGTGCGTACGCGCGATGCGGTCGGCCGCTACGTGGAAGCCTGCAAGGCCTCGGTGCCGCGTGGTTTCGATCTAGACGGCATGCGCATCGTCGTCGACTGCGCGAACGGTGCCACCTACCAGGTCGGTCCGATCGTGCTGCGCGAACTCGGCGCACAGGTCGAGGTGATCGGCGCCGAGCCCAACGGCGTCAACATCAACGACGGTGTCGGGTCGACGCATCCCGAGTTTCTGAGCGAGCGCGTCAGTCGCAGCGGCGCGAATCTGGGCATCGCCTTCGACGGCGACGGCGACCGCGTGCTGTTCGTCGATGCCAACGGCACCGTGCGCGACGGCGACGATCTGCTGTACGTGCTGGCGCGCGACTGGCAGCAGTCGGGGCGCCTGCAGGGGCCGGTGGTCGGCACGCTGATGAGCAATTTCGGCCTGGAGCGTGCGTTCGGCGAAGCCGGCATCGGTTTCGCGCGTGCGAAGGTCGGGGACCGTTACGTGCACCAGATGCTGCTCGAGCACGACGGCATGCTCGGCGGCGAGACCTCCGGACATCTGCTGTGCCTGGATCGCGCGACGACCGGCGACGGCATCATCAGCGCGCTGCAGGTGCTCGAGGTGCTGCGTCGCCGCGGTCAGTCGCTGCAGGAAGCGCTGCATGGCCTGTCCAAGGTGCCGCAGAAGACCGTCAACGTGCGCTATGCGGGCACGTCGAAGCCTGCGGACGCACCTGCAGTGCAGGCCGCGCTCGCGCAGGCGCAGGCCGCCGTGCAGGGCCGCGGTCGCGCGTTCCTGCGCCCGTCGGGTACCGAGCCTGTGGTGCGCGTGACCGTCGAGGCCGACGACGACACGCTGATGCAATCGACCCTCGACCAGCTGGCCGACGCCGTGCGCGCGGCCGCCGCCTGATTCCAAGGATTCCGCCATGACCGCCCGTATTCCCACGCTCGACATCCGCCGCTTCGACACCGACCGCGAGGCTTTCGTCGCCGAACTCGGCGCTGCCTACCGCGAGTGGGGCTTCGCCGGCATCAACGGCCACGGCATTCCGCAGGCGCAGATCGACGGCGCCTACGACGTGTTCAAGGCCTTTTTCGCGCTGCCCGATGACATCAAGAAGCAGTACCACGTGGCAGGCGGTGGCGGTGCGCGCGGTTACACCGCTTTCGGTGTCGAAACCGCGAAGGGCGCCCAGCACTTCGACCTCAAGGAGTTTTGGCACATCGGCCGCGAGATTCCGGACGACTCGAAGTACCGCGACGTCATGCCGCCGAACCTGTGGCCGACCGAGGTGCCGGGCTTCCGCGAACACGGGTACGGCCTGTACCAGACGCTCGATGCGCTGGGCTCGAAGGTGCTGTCGGCGCTGGCGCTGCACATCGGCCTGCCGGAGGACTACTTCGTCGACAAGACCGATGTCGGCAACTCGATCCTGCGCCCGATCCACTACCCGCCGATCACCGCCGACGACATTCCGAACGAGCGCGCCGGCGCGCACGAGGACATCAACCTGATCACGCTGCTGGTCGGCGCGAGCGCGGCGGGTCTGGAAGTGAAGTCCAAGCAGGGCGAGTGGGTGCCCTTCACGTCGGATGCCGACACCATTGTCGTCAACATCGGCGACATGCTGCAGCGCCTGACCAACCATGTGTATCCGTCGACCACGCACCGCGTCACCAACCCGCCCGGCGAGCAGGCGCGCAAGCCGCGCTACTCGGTGCCGTTCTTCCTGCATCCGAATCCGGATTTCGTCATCGACGTGTTGCCGTCGACGGTGAGCGCCGACAATCCGAGCCGCTATCCAGACGCGATCACCGCGCAGGGCTATCTCGAAGAGCGGCTGCGCGAGATCAAGCTGAAGTAAGGCCTCACGGGATCGGACGTCAGCAGACACGGCGCCCGGGGCGCCATGTGCGTCAGAGGCTCCGCGAGTTCCTTGGAGGCCGCCGCAGGCAGGGCCGCTCCGGCACCAGCTGGCGCCGATGCACGGAGACGTGGTCGGCCCCCTGGGCCGGGACAGCGGACGCATCGGCTATCCTCTTGCGCTTCTTGTCACAAGGAGTCGCGCATGCGCCGCAGGATCGTCGCCGGCAACTGGAAGCTGCAGGGCAGCCGCACATTCGCCACCGAGCTCGTCGAAGCCATCGCCGGCGGCCTGCCCAGCGGGGTCGAGGCGATCGTGCTCCCGCCGTATCCGTATCTCCCGTTGCTGACCCAGTCGCATGGCGGGCGCGGCGTGGCATTCGGCGCGCAGGACGTCAGCGCGCACGCCAAGGGTGCCTACACCGGCGAAGTGGCCGCGTCGATGCTCGCCGACGTCGGCGCCGTCTACACGCTGGTCGGTCATTCCGAGCGGCGCCAGTACCACGGCGAGGACGACGCGCTGGTCGCGCGGAAGTTCGTCGCCGCCCGCACCGCCGGCCTGGTACCGATCCTGTGCGTCGGCGAGTCCCGCGAGCAGCGCGAGGGCGGGCACACCGAAGCGGTGATCGCGGCCCAGGTCGAGGCGGTGCTGGCCGGGGCGGGCGTCGCCGCGTTCGATGGCGCGATCGTTGCCTACGAGCCGGTCTGGGCGATCGGTACCGGCCTGACCGCCAGCCCGGAGCAGGCGCAGGCCGTCCACGCCTTCCTGCGTGGCGTGGTCG
Organism: Luteimonas sp. KH_071; assembly: GCF_057838005.1. Taxonomy (NCBI): domain Bacteria; kingdom Pseudomonadati; phylum Pseudomonadota; class Gammaproteobacteria; order Lysobacterales; family Lysobacteraceae; genus Luteimonas; species Luteimonas sp. KH_071. Next base: position 1,148,475 of record NZ_CM174458.1, read on the forward strand.
CGAAGCAGGATGCTAGAATCGCCGATTCGTTGCCGCTGTTGTATGGCGGCAGCTGCAAGCCCGACAATGCCGCTGCGCTGTTCTCGCAGCCCGACGTCGACGGCGGATTGATCGGCGGCGCCTCGCTGGTGGCCGACGACTTCCTGGCCATCGTCGCCGCGGCCGCGCGCTGATCACCGCCGGCGCTTCCGACACAAAACCCCTCCGCGGGCACCCAGAGCACCCACGCAATGCTGCTGACCGTCTTCAACATCCTGTTCGTCATCATCGCCATCGCGATGATCGCGTTGATCCTCATGCAGCGCGGCGCCGGTGCCGCGGCCGGTTCCGGCTTCGGTGGCGGCGCGTCCGCGACCGTCTTCGGTGCGCGCGGCTCGTCCAACTTCCTGTCGAAGGCCACGAAGTGGCTGGCGATCAGCTTCTTCGCGGTCACGCTGTTCATGGCGTGGTACGCGATGCACCGCGCCAATCCGAACGCGCTCGACATGGATCTCGGTGTCATGGGGAGCCAGGTGCCGACCGCGCCGGTTGAAGGTGCGCCGGCCACGCCGGTCGCGCCGCCTGCGCCCGCGGACGCTACGGTGCCTGCAGCGCCGTCGGCCGATGGCGCCGTACCTGCCGCACCGCCCGTGCCGGAAAATTCTTCGCAGGAATCGCCGCAGCCCACTCCCCAGAACGATTGATTGGGATTACAATGCGCGGCTCGCCGGGGCGGTATGCCCGGATGAGGTTTTCAGGTTGACCTGCCCAGGTGGCGGAATTGGTAGACGCACTACCTTGAGGTGGTAGCGGCTTAGGTCGTAGGGGTTCGAGTCCCCTCTTGGGCACCAACCGGAAAAGCGATGCGCCCCGCGTGCATCGGACACGAGGAGCCTCGCGCGAGCGGGGCTTTTTCGTGTCCGCAGGTGTGCGCCTTCGCGCGGACAGGAATCATTCGCGCGCCAGATTCGCGGATTGCGCGCGGGAACTGCGCAATGCTGTGCCAACTGCCTGCGTGCAGTCGGAAATCGTTTACTCACCAGTTCTGTAACCGGTACAATTGCCGGGATCGGGCGATCGCACATCATGTGCATCGCCCGGCCTTCGTGAAGCGCTTCGACGCTTCGAGAATGCGGCGTCACAGGCGCCGAGCCAAGGCCGCAGATTGCGGCCGTAGCCGAGAGAACATCCGAGTGCTGGCCGAATATCTGCCGACCCTGCTGTTCCTGATCGTTGCCACGGGGATCGGCATTGCATTGCTGATCATTGGCAACCTGTTGGGGCCCAAGCGCCCGACGCTGGAAAAGCTGTCGCCCTACGAGTGCGGATTCGAAGCCTTCGAAGACGCGCGCATGCAGTTCGACGTGCGCTACTACCTCATCGCGATCCAGTTCATCGTCTTCGATCTGGAAATCATCTTCATCGTGCCCTGGGCCACCGTGTTCCGCGAACTCGGCGTGCTGGGTCTGATCGAGATGGGCATCTTCGCCGGCATGCTGCTGCTCGGCTTCGTCTACGTGTGGAAGAAGGGAGCGCTGGAATGGGAGTGAACCAGACCGTCGCGCGCCTGATGAACAACCCGCTGCCGGAAGGCCGCGTGGACGACATCCTGCGCCCGGAAGGCGAGAACCCGCTGCTCGAGCGCGGTTTCGTCACGACCAGTTCCGATGTGCTGCTCAACTGGGCACGCACCGGCTCGATGTGGCCGATGACCTTCGGTCTGGCCTGCTGCGCGGTGGAGATGATGCACGCCGGTGCGGCGCGTCTCGATCTCGACCGCTACGGCGTGGTGTTCCGCCCCAGCCCGCGCCAGTCGGACGTAATGATCGTGGCCGGCACGCTGGTCAACAAGATGGCCCCGGCGCTGCGCAAGGTCTACGACCAGATGCCCGATCCGAAGTGGGTCATTTCGATGGGCAGCTGTGCCAACGGCGGCGGCTACTACCATTACTCCTACTCGGTGGTGCGCGGCTGCGATCGCATCGTGCCGGTCGACGTCTACGTGCCGGGCTGCCCGCCGACGGCCGAAGCGTTGATCTACGGCATCCTGCAATTGCAGAAGAAGATCCGCCGCGCCACCAACTTCGGCGACACCAAGACGGGGCAGCGCGATGCGTGAGTCCGGCACCGCGTTCGCCGCGCGCCTGCGCGCGCGCTTCTCCGACGCCGACGTGGCGATCGCACTGCCGCGCGGCGAGGTGACGATCACCACTGCCGGCGACTGGCTCGACACCGCGCGCGCATTGCGCGACGAGTTCGGCTTCGAAATGCTGATCGACGTCTGTGGGGTCGACTACCTCAGTCACGGCAGCGACGAGTGGGACACCGACGTGTCCTCGGAAGGCTTCAGCCGCGGCGTCGAAGGTCGTGGTCCGGGCCGTTTCAAGTTCGGCGAAACCGGCAGCCGCCAGGTCGCGCAGCCGCAGGGCGATGCCGACATTCCAGTGCCGCAGCGCCGCTTCGCCGCGGTCGCGCAGCTGCTCTCGATCCAGCACAACCAGCGCGTGATGCTGAAGTGCTTCGCGCCGAGTGACGACCTGCCGGTCGTGTCCTCGCTGACCGGTCTGTGGCCGGTCGCGAACTGGTTCGAGCGCGAGGCGTTCGACCTGTTCGGCGTGATCTTCGAAGGTCATCCGGACCTGCGCCGCATCCTGACCGACTACGGTTTTGTCGGTCATCCGTTCCGCAAGGATTTCCCGTTGATCGGCAATGTCGAAGTGCGTTACGACGCCGAGCGCAAGCGCGTGGTGTACGAGCCGGTGACCTCGGTCGAGCCGCGCGTCGGCGTGCCGCGCGTGATCCGTGACGATGCCCGTTTCGCGACCGCGCATGACGAACAGGCCGCGCGCCGCGTGGAGGCTGCCAAGTGAGCGCCGTGCCGACCACTTCGCTGCACACCAACGCGACGCCGAGCGCGGAAGCGCTGAAGCAGGAAATCCGCAACTACACATTCAACTTCGGTCCCCAGCATCCGTCCGCGCACGGCGTGCTGCGCCTGATCCTGGAAATGGACGGCGAGACCGTGATGCGCGCCGATCCGCACATCGGCCTGCTGCACCGTGGCACCGAGAAGCTGGCCGAGTCGAAGCCGTTCAACCAGTCGATCGGGTACATGGACCGCCTCGACTACGTGTCGATGATGTGCAACGAGCACGCCTATGTGCGCGCGATCGAGACCCTGATGGGGATCGAGGCGCCCGAGCGTGCGCAGTGGATCCGCACGCTGTTCGACGAGATCACCCGCATCCTCAACCACCTGATGTGGGTGGGTTCGAACGCGCTCGATCTCGGCGCGATGGCGGTGATGCTCTACGCATTCCGTGAGCGCGAAGAGCTGATGGACGTCTACGAGGCGGTGTCGGGCGCGCGCATGCATGCGACCTATTACCGTCCCGGCGGCGTCTACCGCGACCTGCCGGCGCAGATGCCGCAGTACGCCGAGTCGCGCTGGCGCAAGGGCGAGAAGCTCAAGCGCTTCAACAAGTGGCGCGGCGGTTCGATGCTGGATTACCTCGAGGCGTTCGCGAAGGATTTCCCGGGCCGCGTCGACGAATACGAGACCCTGCTCACCGACAACCGCATCTGGAAGCAGCGCACCGTCGGCATCGGCGTGATTCCGCCGGACCTGGCGAAGGCGTGGGGCATGACCGGCCCGATGCTGCGTGGCTCCGGCGTCGAGTGGGATCTGCGCAAGACCCAGCCCTACGCCAAGTACGCCGAAGTCGATTTCGACATCGCGGTGGGCGTCAACGGTGACTGCTACGACCGGTATCTCGTGCGCGTGTTCGAGATGCGCGAGTCGGCGAAGATCATCCAGCAGTGCGTGAACTGGCTGCGGGCGAATCCCGGCCCGGTCATGCTGGACAACTACAAGGTGTCGCCGCCGTCGCGTGAATCGATGAAGGACGACATGGAAGCGTTGATCCATCACTTCAAGCTGTTCACCGAGGGCTACAGCGTGCCCGCCGGCGAGACCTACAGCGCTGTCGAAGCCCCGAAGGGCGAGTTCGGCTGCTATCTGGTCTCCGACGGCGCGAACAAGCCGTTCCGCGTGCATCTGCGCGCACCCGGTTTCGCGCACCTCTCGTCGATGGACGCCATCACCAGCGGACACATGCTGTCCGACGTGGTGGCGATGATCGGTACCTATGACATCGTGTTCGGAGAAGTCGACCGATGAAGGCGACTGGCAATTTCGAGAACGCCCGCAGCGTCGACCCGATGGTCGTGCTCAGCGGCGACACGCGCGCGCACATCGATCACTGGCTGACCAAGTTCCCCGAAGACCGCAAGCGGTCCGCGGTGCTGCAGGGTCTGTTCGCGGCCCAGGAGCAGAACAATGGCTGGCTGACCGACGAACTGATCGCCGGCGTCGCCAAGTATCTGGACCTGCCGCCGGTGTGGGCCTACGAGGTCGCGACGTTTTACTCGATGTTCGAGACCGAGAAAGTCGGCCGCAACAACGTCGCGTTCTGCACCAACATCAGCTGCTGGCTCAACGGCGCCGAGGATCTCGTCGCGCACGCGGAGAAGAAGCTGGGCTGCAAGCTGGGTGAATCCACCGCCGACGGTCGCGTCTTCCTCAAGCGTGAGGAAGAGTGCGTCGCTGCGTGCTGCGGCGCGCCGGTCGTGGTCATCAACGGTCATTACCACGAGAAGCTCACACCCGAAACGGTGGACGAGCTGATCGATGGTCTGAAGTAGGGCATCGCGCGGACATGGCACATCACCATCCCAAGTCTTCCGAAGGTTACGGGCCCGTCGGGCCTGCGCCGCAGGAACACCAGGCGGTCTACACCACGCTGCATTTCGACAAGCCGTGGTCGTACGAGAACTACCTCAAGACGGGTGGTTACAGCGCGCTGCGCAGGATTCTCGAAGAGAAGATCCCGCCGGCCGACGTGATCGAGATGGTCAAGCAGTCGGGCCTGCGCGGTCGCGGCGGTGCGGGCTTCCCGACCGGTCTGAAGTGGAGCTTCATGCCCAAGGGCGAAATGCAGAAGTACATCCTCTGCAACTCCGACGAATCCGAGCCGGGCACCGCGAAAGACCGCGACATCCTGCGTTACAACCCGCATGCGGTCATCGAGGGCATGGCGATCGCGTGCTACGCGACCGGCTCGACGGTGGCCTACAACTATCTGCGCGGCGAGTTCCACCACGAGCCCTTCGAACATCTGGAAGAAGCCACCGCCGAGGCGTATGCCAACGGCTGGCTGGGCAAGAACCTGCTCGGTTCGGGCATCGACGTCGACATCTACAACGCGCTCGGCGCGGGCGCCTACATCTGCGGCGAAGAGACCGCATTGATGGAGTCGCTGGAAGGCAAGAAGGGACAGCCGCGCTTCAAGCCGCCGTTCCCGGCCAATTTCGGCCTGTACGGCAAGCCGACCACGATCAACAACACCGAGACCTACGCTTCGGTGCCGGCGATCGTGCGCAACGGCGCGCAGTGGTTCATGGATCTGGGCAAGCCCAACAACGGCGGCTGCAAGATCTTCTCGGTCTCCGGTCATGTGGCCAAGCCGGGCAATCACGAGATCCGCCTGGGCACGCCGTTCTCCGAGCTGCTCGAGCTGTGCGGCGGCATGCGTGAAGGCCGCACGATCAAGGGCGTGATTCCGGGCGGTTCCTCGATGCCGGTGCTGCCGGGCGAGACGATGATGGGCCTGACGATGGATTACGACGCGCTGCAGAAGGCCGGTTCCGGCCTCGGCTCGGGCGCGGTGATCGTCATGGACGACACGACCTGCATGGTGCGCGCATGCCGACGCATCGCGCGCTTCTACTACAAGGAGAGCTGCGGCCAGTGCACGCCGTGCCGCGAAGGCACCGGCTGGATGTACCGCATGCTGTGCCGCATCGCCGACCACACTGCGACGGTGGAAGACCTGCAGATGTTGCGGGCCGCGGCCGGCCAGATCGAGGGACACACCATCTGCGCGTTCGGTGAAGCGGCCGCCTGGCCGGTGCAGGGCTTCCTGCGCCATTTCTGGGACGAATTCGAGTACGCGATTGTCAATAAGCGCTTCCTCGTCGACGACCAGCGCAACGGCACCGTCGTGTCCAAGGCGGTCGCCGCATGAGCGCGCAGCCCGTGAATCCGAACCTGCCGCCCGACCACGTCACCGTCTTCATCGACGGCGTCGAACTGGCCGCGCCCAAGGGCTCGATGATCATCCATGCCGCCGACAAGGCCGGCATTCCGATCCCGCGTTTCTGCTATCACGACAAGCTCGAGATCGCCGCGAACTGCCGCATGTGCCTGGTCGACACCGAAGTCGGCGGCCGCGGTGCGCCCAAGCCGTCGCCGGCCTGCGCCACGCCGGTGATGGACGGACTGAAGGTCTTCACGCGCAACGAGAAGGCGCTCAAGGCCCAGCGCAACGTGATGGAGTTCCTGCTGATCAACCATCCGCTCGACTGCCCGATCTGCGATCAGGGCGGCGAGTGCGAACTGCAGGATCTCTCGCTCGGTTACGGCCGTTCGGTCAGCCGCTTTGCCGAGCGCAAGCGCGTCGTCGCCGACGAGGATCTCGGTCCGCTGGTCGCGACGGAAATGACCCGCTGCATCCAGTGCACGCGCTGCGTGCGCTTCACCGCGGAAATCGCCGGCACCTACGAGCTGGGCGGCATGCAGCGCGGCGAGAACCTGCAGATCGGCACCTACGACGGCAAGCCGCTGACGACCGAGCTGTCCGGCAACGTCATCGACGTATGCCCGGTCGGCGCGTTGACCAACAAGGTGTTCCGCTTCCGTGCGCGTCCGTGGGAACTGATCGCGCGCGAATCGCTCGGCGGCCATGACGCGCTGGGCAGCAACCTGTTCCATCACCTGCGCCGCGGCGACGTGATGCGCACCGTGCCGCGCGACAACGAAGCGGTCAACGAGTGCTGGATCTCCGACCGCGACCGTTACTCCCACCAGGGCCTGACGGCCGATGACCGCGCGGTGCATCCGTTGGTCAAGGATGGCGGCGAGTGGCGCGAGGCCTCGTGGGACGAGGCGCTCGAGCGCGCGATGACGATCCTGCGCGACAACGCGGCCGACGAACTCGGTGTGCTGGTGCATCCGTCGACGTCGAACGAGGAGGGCGCGCTGCTGGCGCGTCTGGCCGATGCCCTAGGCACCGGCAATCTCGATCACCGCATCGCCCAGCGTGACCTGTCCGATGGCGCCATCGCGGAAGCTTTCGCGATGCCGGTCGCCGAACTCGAGCAGGCCGATGTCGTGCTGCTGGTCGGCAGCCACCTGCGTCACGAAGTGCCGCTGCTGCATCACCGCGTGCGTCAGGCGTGGAAGCGCGGCGCCAAGGTGTATGTGGTCAATCCGGTCGATTTCGAATTCACCTTCGACATCGAAGACAAGGCCATCGTCGCGCCGTCGAAGATCGCCGAGACGCTGCAGGTCGCCGAGCTGCGCGACGCGCTGCGCGGCGCCAAGCACGCGGCGATCATCGTGGGTGCGCAGGCGGAAGCCAGCGCGCACGCGGCCGATATCCGCAAGGCTGCGGCCGCGCTCGCCGCCGACACCGGCGCATCGCTGTGCCGCATTCCGCACGGTGCCAACGCGCTGGGTCTATCGCGCGCCGGCGTGCTGCCGACCGCGCGCGACGCCAACGCGATGCTGGCCGAGCGCCGCGGCGCCTACGTGATCTACGGCATCGAGCCGGGTCTGGATTTCGCAGACCAGGCGAAGGCGCTGCAGGCCCTGGGTGCGGCGCAGGTCGTGGCCTTCAGCCACTTCGCCTGCCAGTCCACGCGTGCGGTCGCCGACGTGATCCTGCCGATCGGCGCACTCGCCGAAATCGATGCGACGCTGACCAATCTCGAAGGCCGCGACCAGCAGGCCACCGCCGCCGGCAAGCTGCCGGGCGATGCGCGTGCCGGCTGGCGCGTACTGCGTGCCCTCGGTGGCGCGCTCGAAGCCCCGGGCTTCGAGTTCACCGATCTCGCCGGCCTGCGTGCAGGTCTGCAGGACAAGACCCTCTCGGTCGCCGCATCCGCGGCGCCGGTCGTCGACGGTGACGGCTTCGAACTGGCCGTGACCCAGGCGATCTATCGCGTCGACGGCCTGACCCGTCGCGCCGCCGCGCTGCAGTCGCATCCGCTGACCATCGGTCCCCGCATCGTGCTGCATCCCGACGATGCTGCAGCCAGCAACGTCGCCGACGGCGGCATGGCCAAGGTCTCGAATGCGGTTGGCACCGCGACGCTGCAGGTGGCGATCGACGATCGCGTCGCACCGGGCGCGGCGTGGGTGGAATCGGGCTACGGCGCCACGGCGGCGCTGTCGGCCGGCAAGGTCAAGGTGGTGGCGGCATGAGCGCGATCCAAACCGGTGCGGTTCAAACCGGCGTGACCAATACCGCATCGCTGCTGGGCGATCTGTCGGCGCCGCTGTACGACTGGCTGATGTCGCTGGGCGTGATCGGACTGATCCTGTGGATCGTGCTCAAGATCCTGCTGATCGCGATGCCGGTGATCATCTGCGTCGCGTTCTACGTGGTCTGGGAGCGCAAGCTGCTGGGCTGGATGCATCAGCGCCACGGTCCGATGTATGTGGGCATGGGCATCTTCCAGGCCTTCGCCGACGTCTTCAAACTGCTGTTCAAGGAAGTCATCCAGCCGACCAACGCGCAGCGCGTGCTGTTCGTGCTGGCGCCGCTGATCACACTGGCGCCTGCATTCGCGGCCTGGGCGGTGGTGCCGTTCGATGCACAGCTGGTGCTGTCGAATGCCAACGCCGGTCTGCTGTACCTGCTGGCAATGACCTCGCTGGGCATCTACGGCATCATCCTCGCCGGCTGGGCGTCGAACTCGAAGTACGCCTTCCTCGGCGCGATGCGTGCCTCGGCGCAGATGATCAGCTACGAAATCGCGATGGGCTTCGCGCTCGTCGGCGTGATGGTCGGTGCCGGCAGTCTGAATCTCTCCGAGATCGTCATGGCGCAGGCGGGCGGCAAGGGCCTGTTCGACTGGTTCTGGCTGCCGATGCTGCCGCTGTTCGTCATCTACTTCATCTCCGGTGTGGCCGAGACCAACCGCGCGCCGTTCGACGTCGTCGAAGGCGAGTCGGAAATCGTCGCCGGTCACATGGTCGAGTATTCGGGGTCGGCATTCGCGCTGTTCTTCCTCGCCGAATACGCGAACATGATCCTGATCAGCTTCTTGGTCGCGATCTTCTTCCTCGGCGGCTGGCTGTCGCCGTTCCAGGGCTGGGGCATTCCGCTGCTGTCGGTCGACGGCTGGTGGTGGCTGTTCGCGAAGGTGTTCTTCTTCGCCAGCTGCTTCATCTGGTTCCGCGCCTCGTTCCCGCGCTACCGCTATGACCAGATCATGCGGTTGGGCTGGAAGGTCTTCATTCCGATCAGCATCGGCTGGATCGTGGTCACCGCGCTGATGGCGTACTTCGGAATCTTCGAGGCAGGGCAGTAATGGCCAAGTTCGTTGCATGGTTCAGGGGCCTGTTGCTGCTCGAGTTGCTCGGCGGCATGGCGCTGACCTTCCGGTATCTGTTCCGGGACAAGTACACGCTGATGTACCCGATGGAAAAGACCCCGCAGTCGCCGCGTTTCCGCGGTCTGCATGCGCTGCGCCGGTATCCCAACGGCGAAGAGCGCTGCATCGCATGCAAGCTGTGCGAGGCGGTGTGCCCTGCGCTGGCGATCACGATCGACTCCGAACAGCGCGAGGACGGCACCCGCCGCACCACGCGCTACGACATCGATCTGTTCAAGTGCATCTACTGCGGCTTCTGCGAGGAGTCGTGCCCGGTGGACTCGATCGTCGAGACCCATCTGCACGAGTACCACTTCGAGAACCGCGGCGAGAACATCGTGACCAAGCCGCAGCTGCTGGCGATCGGCGACCGCCTTGAGAGCGAGATCGCAGAACGTCGCGCCGCCGACTCCTCGTACAGGTAAGTCATGAATTTCGACCTGATTGCATTCCTCGTCTTCGCCGCGATCACCGTGATGTCCGCGGTGGCGGTGATCAGTGCCCGCAACCCGGTGCACGCGGCGCTGTTCCTGGTGCTGACGTTCTTCTCCACCGCCTGCACCTGGCTGCTGGTCGGCGCCGAGTTCCTCGGCCTCGCGCTGGTGCTGGTCTACGTCGGCGCGGTGATGGTGCTGTTCCTGTTCGTGGTAATGATGCTCGACGTGGACGTTGCGCCGATGCGCGAAGGCTACGTGCGCTATCTGCCCGTCGGCCTGATCGTCGCGGTGGTGATGCTGGTCGAGATCGTCACCCTGATCGGCGTGCGCGCGAAGATGGCGCCGTTCGCCGCCGATGCGGTCGACGAGGCGGGCGTGTCGAACACGGTGTGGATCGCACGCCGGCTGTTCACCGACTTCCTGCTGCCGTTCGAAGTGGCGGCGGTCATCCTGACCGTTGCGGTCATCGCCGCGGTGATGCTGACCCTGCGCCGCCGTCCGGGCACCAAGCACCAGAACCCGAGCGAGCAGGCTCGCGTGCAGGCGAAAGACCGCATGCGCGTGGTCAAGATGGACGCGGTGCGTCCGGTCGTCGAGCCGACGCCGGGCGACGGCGAGGGAGAAGCGAAATGACCGAGCTGTTCGGAACCGGCCTCGCGCTGGGCCACTACCTCTCGCTGGGCGCGGTGCTGTTCTGCATCAGCGTCGCCGGCATCTTCCTCAACCGGAAGAACGTGATCATCCTGCTGATGTCGATCGAGCTGATGCTGCTCGCGGTCAACATCAACTTCATCGCGTTCTCGCGCGAGTTCGGCGACGCCGCCGGGCAGATCTTCGTGTTCTTCATCCTCACCGTGGCCGCGGCCGAGGCCGCGATCGGTCTCGCGATCCTGGTCACGCTGTTCCGCAACCGGCGCACGATCAATGTCGCCGAACTCGACACGCTGAAGGGCTGATCCGGGCATGGAGTACACAATTTCCCAGACCACCCTGATCGCGATCGTTCTGGCGCCGTTGCTGGGCTCGATCATCGCGGGCCTGTTCGGCCGCCAGGTCGGCCGCGCCGGTGCGCATTCGGTCACCATCGCCAGCGTCGCGATCAGCTGCGCGCTGTCGATCTACACGCTGTGGCAGCTGATGCAGGGCGCGCCGACGTTCAACGAGAACGTCTACACGTTCTTCGAGGTCGGCAACTATTCGGCGCACGTCGGCTTCCTGATCGACAACCTCACCGCGATGATGATGGTCGTGGTGACGTTCGTGTCGCTGCTGGTGCACGTCTACACCATCGGCTACATGTCCGAGGATCCGGGTTACCAGCGCTTCTTCAGCTACATCTCGCTGTTCACCTTCTCGATGCTGATGCTGGTGATGGGCAACAACTTCCTGCAGCTGTTCTTCGGCTGGGAAGCGGTGGGCCTGGTGTCGTACCTGCTGATCGGTTTCTGGTTCAAGAAGCCGACCGCGGTGTTCGCCAACATGAAGGCGTTCCTGGTCAACCGTGTCGGTGACTTCGGCTTTCTGCTGGGTATCGCCGGCGTGCTGTACTGGTTCGGCAGCCTCGACTACGCGACCGTGTTCGCTGCGGCCGATTCCACCATCGGTGGCGGCCAGACGATCGAAGTGATCACCGGCTTCGAGTGGTCGGTCGCGACCCTGGTCTGCATCTGTCTCTTCATCGGCGCGATGGGCAAGTCGGCCCAGGTGCCGCTGCACGTGTGGCTGCCCGACTCGATGGAAGGCCCGACCCCGATCTCGGCACTGATCCACGCCGCGACGATGGTCACCGCCGGCATCTTCATGGTGGCGCGCATGTCGCCGCTGTTCGAGCTGTCGGAAACCGCGCTGCAGTTCATTCTCTTCATCGGTGCGACCACGGCCTTTTTCACCGGCCTGATCGGCATCGTGCAGAACGACATCAAGCGCGTCGTCGCGTATTCGACGCTGTCGCAGCTGGGTTACATGACCGTCGCGCTCGGCGTGTCGGCGTACTCTGCCGCGGTGTTCCACCTGATGACGCATGCCTTCTTCAAGGCGCTGCTGTTTCTGGCCGCCGGTTCGGTGATCATCGGCATGCACCACGAGCAGGACATGCGCAAGATGGGCGGCCTGCGCAAGTACATGCCGATCACGTTCTGGACCAGCGTCATCGGCACGCTGGCCCTGGTGGGTACGCCGTTCTTCAGCGGCTTCTATTCGAAGGACACGATCATCGAGGCGGCCAAGCACGCCAGCGACGGTGGCGGCTGGGTGTTCCAGTACGCGTACTGGTCGGTGCTGCTGGGCGCCTTCGTGACCTCGTTCTACAGTTTCCGCCTGCTGTACATGACGTACTTCGGCAAGGAGCGTTTCCGCGACGCGCATGCGTCCGACGCGCACGCCGCGCATGACGCGCACGGGCAGGAAACCCACCACGAGCCGCTGCACGACGATGGCCACGGTCACGCGGTCGCCGCGACCGCTCACGACGACCACGCGCACGACGCCCATGGCCACCACGGCGTGCACGAGCCGCACGAGTCGCCGTGGGTGGTGACCCTGCCACTGATCCTGCTGGCGATCCCGTCGATCCTGATCGGCTATTTCACCGCGGGCCCGATGCTGTTCGGCACCGACTGGACCGGCCATCACGAAGTGCGCGGCTTCTTCGACGGCGTGATCCACGTGCTGGCGTCCAACGACGTGCTGGCTGCGTTGAAGGAAGCGCTGTGGCACGGTCCGGCGGCGTTCGCGCTGCACGGCTTCATGGCGCCGGCGTTCTGGTTGGTCGTCGCGGGCTTCGTGCTGGCGACCGTCATGTACTGGTGGAAGCCCGAGCTGGCGGCGAAGGCCGCGCACGTGTTCCGCCTGCCCATCCGCGTGCTCGAGAACAAGTACGGCATGGACGACCTGTGGATCGGCGGTTTCGCCGGCGGCGGTGTCGGCCTGGGCAAGCTCTCGCGCATCTTCGACACCAAGGTCATCGACGGCTTCTTCGTGAACGGTCCGGCGCGCGTCGTCGGCCTGGTCTCGGGCGTCGTCCGCCGGCTGCAGTCCGGTGCTCTCTACCACTACGCTTTCGCGATGATCGTCGGCCTGATCGTGCTTCTGGCCATCCTCATCAAGTACTGGCGCTGACGGAATACGATACGTGTCGAACTGGCCTCTTCTCAGTCTTCTGATCTGGCTGCCGATTCTCGGCGGTGCGTGCGTGCTCGCCCTGGGCGAACGCCGCCCCGACGCGGCGCGCTGGGTATCGCTGGCGTTCGCGCTGCTCGTCTTCGTCCTCAGCATTCCGCTGTTCACCGGCTTCGACTACGCCAATGCGGGTCTGCAGTTCCTCGAGCGGCGCGAGTGGATTCCGGCGCTGGACATCGAGTACCACCTCGGCGCGGACGGCATCTCGGTCGCACTGATCATCCTGACCACGTTGACCACCGCGCTGGTGCTGATCGGTGCGTGGGGCTCGGTGACCAAACGCGTGTCGCAGTATTTCGCCTCGATGCTGATCCTCGAAGGCATGATGGTCGGCGTGTTCTGCGCCGTCGACGCGATGCTGTTCTACGTGTTCTTCGAAGCCATGCTGATCCCGATGTTCATCATCATCGGTGTCTGGGGCGGCGCGAACCGCGTGTACGCATCGGTGAAGTTCTTCCTGTACACGTTCCTCGGCTCGGTCTTCATGCTGGTCGCGCTGATCTACCTGTATCTGCAGGCCGGCAGCTGGCAGCTGCCCGACCTGTACGCACTGCGCCTGTCGTCGACCGAGCAGATGTGGATCTTCTTCGCGTTCCTCGCCGCGTTCGCGGTGAAGGTGCCGATGTTCCCGGTGCACACCTGGTTGCCGGACGCGCACGTCGAGGCGCCGACCGGTGGCTCCGTGATCCTGGCGGCAATCATGCTGAAGATCGGTGGCTACGGCTTCCTGCGCTTCAACCTGCCGATCACGCCCGACGCCGGCCACGAGTGGGCATGGCTCGTCATCGGTCTGTCGCTGATCGCGATCGTCTACGTGGGTCTGGTGGCGCTGGTCCAGCAGGACATGAAGAAGCTGGTCGCGTACTCGTCCGTGTCGCACATGGGCTTCGTGACCCTGGGTGTGTTCATCGCGTTCGCGCTGATGCGCGACGTGCCGGACGGTTCCGACGCCGCGCGTCTCGGCCTGCAGGGCGCGATGGTGCAGATGGTCTCGCACGGCTTCATCTCCGGCGCGATGTTCTCCTGCATCGGCATCCTCTACGACCGCATGCACACCCGGAACATCAAGGATTACGGCGGTGTCGCCAATGTGATGCCATGGTTCGCCGCGTTCTACGTGCTGTTCGCGATGGCGAACTCCGGCCTGCCGGGCACCTCGGGCTTCGTCGGCGAGTTCATGGTCATCCTGGCCGCGTTCCAGAGCCATCCGCTGATCGCGTTTTTCGCGGCGATGACGCTGATCATCGGTGCGGCCTACACCCTGTGGCTGGTCAAGCGCGTGCTCTACGGCGAAGTGTCGAACGCGCACGTCGCGGCGCTCAAGGACATCAACGCCCGCGAGGCGCTGGTGCTCGGCGTATTCGCCGCCGGCACGCTGCTGATCGGCGTGTATCCCAAGCCGCTGACCGATCTGATGGAGCCGTCCATCGCGCAACTGGCGAACCTGATCGCCGTAAGCAAGCTCTAAGGACACCGTTGCGATGATTTCTGCCCCGATGACGCCTCCCATCCGCACGCTGGCCGAGCTGGGCCCGATCGTGCCCGAGCTCGTGATCGTGCTGGGTGCGTTCGCCCTGCTGATGCTCGACCTGTTCATCGACCCGCGCCGCCGGATCATCACCCATGTGCTGGCTGTCGCGACGATGTTGGCTGCGGCCGCGCTGATCGTCTTCGGCGTCGGTGGTCACGGCAGCATCCTCGCGGACATGTTCGTGCGCGACGGCGGGGCCGATGTGCTGAAGGTCGCCGGTCTCGTGGTCGGCGCCGTGGCACTGGGCTACGCCTGGACCTGGTTGCGCGAGCGCGATCTGTACCAGGGCGAGATCCCGGTGCTGTTCCTGTTCACCACGGCCGGCATGATGCTGCTGGTGTCGGCCAACAACCTGACGATGGTCTACGTCGGTCTGGAACTGCTGGCGCTCTGCTCCTACGCACTCGTGGCCTGCGACCGCGACAGCAAGCTCGCGTCGGAAGCGGCGATGAAGTACTTCGTCCTCGGCGCGCTGGCGTCGGGCATGCTGCTGTTCGGCATGTCGCTGATCTACGGGGCCACCGGCACGCTGTCGCTGCCTGCGATCAACGACGCGATCGGTGGACTGTCGGGCGACGGCCGCGTGCTGATGCTCACCGGCATGGTGTTCCTGATCGTGGGCATCGCGTTCAAGTTCGGCGCCGCGCCGTTCCACATGTGGCTGCCCGACACCTACCACGGCGCACCGACGCCGATCGTCGCTTTCATCAGCTCGGTGCCGAAGATCGCCGCGTTCGGCATGGCCTGGCGCCTGCTCGAAACCGCGCTCGGCCCGCTGCACGACCAGGTGCAGATCCTGCTGTCGATCCTCGCCGCGCTGTCGCTGGTGGTCGGCAACCTGTTCGCGCTGGCGCAGACCAACCTCAAGCGCATGCTCGCCTACTCGACGATCTCGCACGTGGGCTTCCTGTTTCTCGGCCTCGCCGGTGGCGGGCAGGTGGGCTACGCCTCGGCGATGTTCTACGTCGTCAGCTACGCCGTGATGTCGGCGGCCGCGTTCGGCGCGATCGTCATGCTGTCGCGCAACGGTTTCGAAGCCGAGCAGATCAACGACTACAAGGGTCTGAACCAGCGCAGCCCGTGGATGGCCGGCATGGTGTTGTGCATCATGGCTTCGCTCGCCGGCGTGCCGCCGTTCCTCGGCTTCTGGGCCAAGCTGGCCGTGCTGCAGGGCGCCCTGCAGGGCGATCTGCTGTGGCTGGCCATCGTCGGCATCGTGTTCGCGGTCATCGGCGCGTTCTACTACCTGCGCGTGATCAAGGTCATGTACTTCGATGCCCCCGAGGCCGCCCCGATGGCCCAGCGCCCGGGTACGCCGATGCGCCTGGTGTTCGCACTGAACGTGCTGGCGCTGCTGGTCGTCGTGCCGTTCTTCAGTCCGTTGATGGCGTGGTGCCAGCAGGCATTCGCCGCCTGACCGGATCCTCTGGTAATACGCGCGTCATCTGGTTAAGATGCGCGCCCGGTCGCTGCAACATGGCAATCGGGAGAAGTTCGAGGGACGCGGAATCGCTCGAAACTTCTTGCAATATCGAAGAGAAATCTTCATAATTCCGCTTCTGATGCGGGGTGGAGCAGTCTGGCAGCTCGTCGGGCTCATAACCCGAAGGTCGCAGGTTCAAATCCTGCCCCCGCTACCACATTCAACGCAGTAAAGAAGGCGCGCCTCCGGGTGCATCCGACGCGAAGAATCTGGGCTTTGCCGAAGCAACTGCTTCGCTTCGGCGCCGACATCCAGTGGTATCGGACAAGGGGCCCATCGGGCCCTTTGTCGTTTTCCGCGATCGGAAAGCCACAGGCGCCTGGGGCAACGCGGTGCGTTTGCAGGCAGCGACGATCGTGCGATACCGGATACGCAACGGACGAGGGATCAGTGGCGGACAAGGCGACACAACTGACGGAACTGCTGGCACCGACGGTCGAGGCCCTCGGGCTCGAACTGCTGGGCATCGAATACCTGACGGCGCCGGGTGGCGCGCTCGTGCGCATCTACATCGATGTGCCGGCAAGCGCGGAAGCCGGCCAGGCCGATCCAGAAGGCGAAGGCGGGCAGGGCGTGACGATCGAGCACTGCGAGGCGGTCAGCCGCGAAGTGTCGGCGCAGCTCGACGTCGAGGATCCGATCACCGGCAACTACACCCTCGAGGTGTCGTCGCCCGGGATCGATCGTCCGTTGTTCAACGTCGCGCAGTTCGCGCAGTGCCAGGGCGAGACCGCGAAGGTCGGCCTGAAGCTGCCGCAGGACGGGCGCCGCCGCCTGACCGGTCGCATCACTGCGGTCGAAGGTGACACCGTGACGTTCGATGTCGACGGCACTGCGCTCACCGTGCAGGCCGACAACATCGAAAAAGCCCGCGTGGTGCCCGACTGGGCTGCGCTGGGTCTCGCCGCGTCGAAGGACAAGAAGGACAACGGCCGCGCCACCGGCGCGACCCGCAAGGCCAACCACACACCACGTGACAACAAGCGGTCGGCGGATCCGTCGACCGGTGCGGAGTGAATGAAAAGATGAGCAAGGAACTGTTGCTGGTCGTCGACGCGGTCGCGAGCGAGAAGGGCGTCCCGGAATCGGTGATTCTCGAGGCCATCGAAGCTGCGCTGGCGACTGCCGCCAAGAAGCGCTACATGGACCAGGACGTGCTGACGCGCGTCGCGATCGATTCGAAGGACGGAAGCTACGAGACCTTCCGCCGATGGGAAGTGGTGGCCGACGATGTCGTCATGGAATCGCCCGACCGCCAGCTGCGTCTGATGGACGCGATCGACGAGGCCGAAGGCGTCGAGGTCGGCGACTACATCGAAGAGCAGATCGAGAATGTCGACTTCGGTCGCATCGCCGCCCAGGCCGCGAAGCAGGTCATCGTGCAGCGCGTGCGCGAGGCCGAGCGCCAGCAGGTCGTCGATGCGTGGAAGGATCGCGTCGGCGAGCTGGTGACCGGCGTGGTCAAGCGCGTCGAGCGCGGCAACGTCTACGTCGATCTCGGCGGCAACGCCGAAGCGCTGATCCAGAAGGACAAGGCGATTCCGCGCGATGTCGTGCGCGCCGGTGACCGCGTCCGCGGTTATCTGTACGACGTGCGCAGCGAGCCCCGTGGCCCGCAGCTGTTCATCAGCCGCGCCGCGCCTGAATTCATGATGGAGCTGTTCAAGCTCGAAGTGCCGGAAGTCGGCCAGGGCCTGGTCGAGATCAAGGCCTGCGCACGCGATCCGGGCGACCGCGCCAAGATCGCCGTGCTGGCCTACGACACCCGCACCGATCCCATCGGCGCCTGCATCGGCATGCGCGGTTCGCGCGTGCAGGCGGTGTCGAACGAGTTGAACGGTGAGCGCGTCGACATCGTGCTGTGGTCGGACAACCCGGCACAGTTCGTCATCAACGCGATGGCGCCGGCGGAAGTGCAGTCCATCGTCGTCGACGAAGACAAGCACTCGATGGATCTGGCGGTCGCCGAAGACAAGCTCGCCCAGGCGATCGGCAAGGGCGGCCAGAACGTGCGCCTCGCCAGCCGCCTGTCGGGCTGGCAGCTCAATGTGATGACCCAGGACCAGGTCACCGCGAAGTCGGATGCCGAGCAGGCATCGGCGCGCGCCCTGTTCCAGGAGAAGCTGGAGGTCGACGAGGAAATCGCCGGCATCCTGGTCGCCGAGGGCTTCAGTACGGTCGAGGAAATCGCCTACGTGCCGGTCGGCGAGCTGCTGGCGGTCGAGGGCTTCGACGAAGACATCGTCGAGGAACTGCGCGGACGCGCTCGCGACTCGCTGCTCAACGACGCGCTCGCGGTCGAAGAGGGCGTCGACGAGAATGCACCTGCGGACGATCTGCTCGCGCTGGACGGCATGGACGAGGCGACGGCGTACGCGCTGGCCGCCCACGGCATCCGCACCAGTGAAGACCTGTCGGACCTGGGCGCGGATGAAGTGGTCGAGTTCGGCATCGAGGACCTCGACGAGGCCCGCGCCGCCGCGCTGATCCTCGCCGCCCGTGCCGAAGAGATCGCGCGGCTGGAAAGGGAAGGCTGACGGGTCGCGCCGGGCCGGTGCCCTGCACCGGCCTAGAACGCGGCCGCCAGCCACGGATGACGATCCCGTTCGGAACGAATCCCATGCAGCGGTAGAATGACAAATCCACTGCGCCCCGCAATTCGCGGCGGCGCGCAAGGAACCGGAATCACGAATGTCGCAACAAACCACCATCCGCAAGCTGGCCGCACTGGTGAATACGCCGGTCGAGAAACTGCTTGAACAGCTGTCCGAAGCGGGCATGCCGTTCAGCGATCCCGACCAGAGCGTGACCAGTGCCGAGAAGCTCAAGCTGCTCGGTTTCCTCAAGCGCGCACACGGCAAGGGCGATGCCCCGGCCGAGGAAGTCGCTGCGCCGAAGAAGATCACGCTCAGCCGCAGCCGCAAGCAGGAACTGACGGTCGGTGGCGGCAAGAACCGCCAGACGGTCGATGTCGTCGTGCGCAAGAAGGTCACGCTGAGCCCCAACGCGGGTGGCGCGATCGATCCGGACGCCGAGCGCGCCGAGATCCTGCGCAAGCTCGAAGAGTCGCGTGCGAAGAACCTGTCCGAACAGCAGCGTCTGGCCGAGGACGACAAGCGTCGCGCCGACGAGGCCGAAGCGCGCAAGCGCGAAGCGGAAGCCGAGGCCGAACGTCTGCGCCAGGTCGCAGCGGCCGCTGCCGCCGCGCCGCCGGAAGAAGCCGAAGCGACGCGTCGTCCGCCGGCTGCGCATGGTCACGGCCACAAGCCGCCTGCGCCGCCGCGTGCGGACGATCGCAACGCGCCCGCCGGTGCCAAGCACAAGGGCAACCGTGGTTCGCACGCGATGGTCAGTGGCGTCGAGGACGACGACAAGACCGCGCGTTTCGCCGGCCAGTTGCACCTGAGCGCCTCCGATCGCGCCCGTCGCAGCACCAGCAACACGCGCGGCAAGCCGCAGCGCGGTGGTCCGCAGCGTCGCGGCAATGCGCCGTCGCGCAGTGGTGGTGGCCCGCACGGCTTCGAACGTCCGACCGCGCCGATGCAGCGCGAAGTCGCGATCGGCGAAGCGATCACCGTGGCCGACCTCGCGCAGAAGCTCGCGATGAAGGGCGGCGACGTGGTCAAGGCGCTGTTCAAGATGGGCGTCATGGCGACCATCACCCAGTCGATCGACCACGACACCGCGGCGCTCGCCGTCGAAGAGCTCGGCCACATTCCGGTGCGCGCCGACGCAGACGACGCCGAGAGCGAGCTGATCGCACACGTGGGCGAAGCGCAGGGCGACCAGGTCGCGCGTCCGCCGGTCGTCACGATCATGGGTCACGTCGATCACGGCAAGACGTCGCTGCTGGATTACATCCGTCGCACCAAGATCGCCTCGGGCGAAGCGGGTGGCATCACCCAGCACATCGGCGCCTACCACGTCGAAACCGACAAGGGCGTCATCAGCTTCCTCGACACCCCGGGCCATGCGGCCTTCACCTCGATGCGCGCACGTGGCGCCAAGCTCACCGACATCGTGATCCTGGTGGTCGCGGCCGACGACGGCGTCATGCCGCAGACGGTCGAGGCGATCAAGCACGCGAAGGCGGCGAAGGTGCCGCTGATCGTGGCGATCAACAAGATCGACAAGACCGGCGCCGATCCGTCTCGGGTCAAGAACGAACTGCTCGAGCACGAGATCGTGGCCGAGGACTTCGGCGGCGACACGCAGATGGTGGAGCTGTCGGCCAAGACCGGTGACGGTGTCGACGATCTGCTCGATGCGATCTCGCTGCAGTCGGAGATCCTCGAACTGCGCGCCGTGGCCGAAGGCCGCGCGAGCGGTACGGTCATCGAATCCTCGCTCGACAAGGGCCGCGGTCCGGTCGCGACGGTGCTGGTGCAGAACGGTCTGCTGGCCCGTGGCGACTACCTCGTCTGCGGCGTGCAATACGGCCGCGTGCGTGCGCTGTTCGACGAGACCGGCACCCAGGTCCCGACGGCGGGTCCGTCGATCCCAGTGCAGGTGCTGGGTCTGTCGGGCGTGCCGGATGCAGGCGACGATTTCGTCGTCGTCGCCGACGAGCGCCTGGCCAAGGAAGTCGCCCAGCAGCGTGACAGCAAGCGTCGCGAGACGCGTCTGGTGCAGGCCGCGGGCAACCGCATGGAAGACATCATGGCGCAGATGGGCCAGGCCGAGCAGCAGCTGTCGCTCAACCTGGTCATCAAGGCCGACGTGCAGGGTTCGGTCGAAGCGCTCAAGCAGTCGCTGGTCGCGCTGTCGAACGACCAGATCCGCATCAACGTCATCGTCTCGGGCGTCGGCGGCATCACCGAGTCGGACGCCAATTCGGCGGCCGCGGCCAAGGCCACGATCATCGGTTTCAACGTCCGCGCCGATGCATCCGCGCGCAAGGTGATCGAGAACAGCGCGCTGGATCTGCGCTACTTCTCGGTGATCTACGACGTGATCGACCAGGTCAAGCAGGTCGCTTCGGGCATCCTCGGCATGGAGATCCGCGAGGAGATCATCGGTACCGCCGAAGTGCGTGACGTGTTCCGCAGCTCCAAGTTCGGTGCGGTCGCGGGCTCGATGGTCATCGAGGGTGTGGTCAAGCGCAGCAAGCCGATCCGCGTGCTGCGCGACAACACGGTCATCTTCGAGGGCGAGCTGGAATCGCTGCGCCGCTTCAAGGAAAACGTCGACGAAGTGCGCAACGGCACCGAGTGCGGTATCGGCGTCAAGGCCTACAACGACGTCAAGCCGGGCGACCAGATCGAGTGCTTCGAGCGTATCGAGGTCCAGCGCACCCTGTAAGGGCGCGCCGGATGCAATGCCGGCGGCCGGGCTCCGTAGACACGGACCCGGCCGTCGTCGTCTCGGGCGGTATCACCCGGACCGCTTCAAACTTTTTCCGTCCCATCGCAACAGGTGTTCCATCCGTGCCCACGAAATCCTTCCACCGTACCGATCGCGTCTCCGCCCAGCTTCGTCGCGAGCTCGGAACGCTCGTGCGCGAGGCGGTCGCCGAACACGGGTTGCCGTCGGTCAGCGTGTCCGATGTCGAGGTCACGCGTGACATGGCGCACGCCAAGGTCTTCGTGACCGCACTGCAGTCCGAGCGCGCCGACGAAGCAATGAAGGGTCTGAAGGCGGTCGCGTACGAAATTCGTTTCCGCCTCGCGCGCGCGGTCAAGTTGCGCCATGTGCCGGAGCTGCATTTCCATTACGACGATTCGGTCGATCGTGGCGAGCGTATCGACAACCTGCTGCGTGATGTCGGCGAATCCTCCGCCGACTGACGCCGACGCCTCGTCTGCGACGCCGCCGCGCCCGCGCGGCAAACGTCGGCAGCCGGATCGTCCGCGCACGCAGTTCCGCAAGCTCGACGGCATCCTGCTGCTCGACAAGCCGCGTGGCATGAGTTCGAACCAGGCGCTGCAACGCGTGCGCCACTTGTTCCGTGCCGAGAAGGGTGGCCATACCGGCAGCCTCGATCCGCTGGCGACCGGCCTGCTGCCGGTCTGTTTCGGTGAAGCGACCAAGATCGCCGGCGGACTGCTCGGCGCGCGCAAGGCCTACACCACCGTCGCCAGGCTGGGGCAGGTCACCGATACCGACGATGCCGACGGCGAGATCCTGCGCGAGCGCCCGGTGCCGGCGTTGACCATCGAGACCCTCGATGCCGCTCTCGGCCAGCTGCTCGGGCGTATCCAGCAGCGTCCGCCGATCTACTCCGCACTCAAGCGCGGCGGCGAGCCGCTGTACGCCAAGGCGCGCCGCGGCGAGACGGTCGAAGTCGATGCCCGACCCGTGGACGTCCATGTCTTCGAGCTGCAGTCGGCGGCCGACCTGCTCGACGGCGTGCTCGAACCCGGCGGTATGCCGCAGCTGCGCCTGCATGTCGAATGTGGCTCGGGCACCTACGTGCGCAGCCTGGTCCGCGATCTGGGTGAGCTGCTGGGCTGCGGCGCGCACGTCGCCGAACTGCGCCGGTTGTGGGTCGATCCCTTCCGCGATCCGCGCATGTGGACGCTGGAAGACCTGCAGGCGCTGGCCGCGCGCGGCGAATCCCAACTCGACGCCTGCCTGCTGGAGATCGAGGCCGGTATGCTGGCGTGGCCGAAGGTCCATGTCGACGCCCGCCAGGCGGCGCGGCTGCAGAACGGGCAGGAGGTGCCGGGCCCGTACGCGCCGGTCGGTGAGGTCGCGATCATCGGGCCTGCCGGACGCGCCGAAGGCCTGGGGCAGGTGATCGACGACGGGCGCCTGAAACCGCAACGCATGTTCCGCCGCGCCGACGGAAACGCCACCGGGGCCTGAATGGCCGCCTTGTCCGGCCGTCCGCCCAGCGGTACAATTCGGCCGCCTTTTTCAAGGCACACTGCAGCACCCATCCACAGGCGGTCCGGGCGGTACGCGACGGTCACACGACACGTCGCCGTCTTCTGCGGGACCCGCGTCCAGAGAGCATGAAATGACCAGCACCATCGACAACGGCAAGATCATCGAAGAACACAAGCGCGGCGACAACGACACCGGCTCACCGGAAGTCCAGGTCGCCCTGCTGACCGCACGCATCGTGCATCTGACCGAGCACTTCAAGACGCACAAGAAGGACCACCACAGCCGCCGCGGCCTGCTGATGATGGTCAACCGTCGTCGCAGCCTGCTGGACTATCTGCACCGGAAGGATGCGGATCGCTACAAGGCCCTGATCGAGAAGCTCGGTCTGCGTCGCTAAACCCGATACCCACCGCGGCGCAGAAATGCGCCGCGGTTCTTTTTAGGGCGTGGGCAGCGTCCGCCCGGACGGGGCATGGGTCCCGGTCGGTTCATCGCAAGAGACATCAAGGAATTCAACGTGGCGAAAGTGACAAAGAGCTTCCAGTTCGGCAACCACACGGTGACGCTCGAGACCGGCGAGATCGCGCGCCAGGCCGGCGGCGCCGTCATGGTGTCGTGCGAAGGCACCCAGGTGCTGGTCACCGCGGTCGCCAACAAGACCGCACGCGAAGGGCAGGATTTCTTCCCGCTGACCGTCGACTACCAGGAGAAGTTCTACGCCGGCGGCCGTATCCCGGGTGGCTTCTTCAAGCGTGAAGGTCGCGCCACCGAGAAGGAAACGCTGACGTCGCGCCTGATCGACCGTCCGATCCGTCCGCTGTTCCCGGATGGCTTCCGCAACGAAGTCCAGATCATCGCCACCGTGATGTCGATGAACCCCGAGATCGACGGCGACATCCTCGCCCTGATCGGCGCCTCGGCTGCACTGTCGCTTTCGGGCGCGCCGTTCGACGGCCCGATCGGTGCTGCCAAGGTCGGTTACAAGGACGGCCAGTACCTGCTGAACCCGACCGTGTCGGAGCTGAAGGATTCGGACCTCGAGCTCGTCGTCGCCGGTACCGCGAACGCCGTGCTGATGGTGGAGTCGGAAGCCAAGGAACTGTCGGAAGACGTGATGCTCGGCGCCGTGATGTTCGGCCACCAGCAGATGCAGGTCGCGATCAACACGATCAACGCGCTCGTCAGTGAGGCCGGCAAGCCGAAGTGGGAATGGTCGGCGCCTGCCGCTAACGAAGGCCTGATCTCGGCCATCCGCAGCGCCGTCGGCGAGCAGCTCGCCAGTGCGTTCCAGGTGCGTGACAAGCTCGAGCGCAAGGACGCGATCTCCAAGGTCAAGAAGGCGATCCTCGAAGCCGTGCAGCCGCACGCCGAAGCCAATGCCTGGTCGAACAGCGAGCTGTCGAAGGAATTCGGCGAGCAGGAATACCAGACGATGCGCGACTCGGTCCTCAAGACCAAGGTCCGCATCGACGGTCGCGCGCTCGACACCGTGCGTCCGATCAGCTCGAAGGTCAGCATCCTCCCGCGCGTGCACGGCTCCTCGCTGTTCACCCGCGGTGAGACGCAGGCGATCGTCGCCGTGACCCTCGGCACCGCGCGCGATGGCCAGATCATCGACGCCGTCGCCGGCGAGTACAAAGAGCACTTCCTGTTCCACTACAACTTCCCCCCGTACTCGGTGGGCGAAGCCGGTCGCATGATGGGTCCGAAGCGCCGCGAGATCGGCCACGGCCGTCTGGCCAAGCGCGGCGTGCTCGCCGTGATGCCGACGATGGAAGAATTCCCGTACACCATCCGCGTCGTGTCGGAGATCACCGAGTCGAACGGTTCCTCGTCGATGGCGTCGGTCTGCGGCTCCTCGCTGGCGCTGATGGACGCGGGCGTGCCGATCAAGGCACCGGTCGCGGGCATCGCGATGGGTCTGGTCAAGGAAGGCGACGACTACGTCGTGCTGTCGGACATCCTGGGTGACGAAGATCACCTCGGCGACATGGACTTCAAGGTCGCCGGCACCACGAACGGCATCTCGGCGCTGCAGATGGACATCAAGATCCAGGGCATCACCGAAGAGATCATGAAGGTCGCGCTGGCCCAGGCGAAGCAGGGCCGTCTGCACATCCTCCAGGAGATGAGCAGCGCGCTGACCACGGCCCGTACCGAACTCAGTGAGTTCGCGCCGCGCCTGATCACGATCAAGATCCACCCCGACAAGATCCGCGAAGTCATCGGCAAGGGCGGTTCGGTCATCCAGGCGATCACCAAGGAGACCGGCACCCAGATCGACATCCAGGACGACGGCACGATCACGATCGCGTCGGTCAACGGTGCCGCCGGTCAGGCCGCGAAGGAACGCATCGAGCAGATCACGTCGGACGTCGAGCCCGGCCGCATCTACGAGGGCAAGGTCGTCAAGCTGATGGACTTCGGCGCGTTCGTGACGATCTCCCCCGGCAAGGACGGTCTGGTCCACGTGTCGCAGATCTCCAACGAGCGTGTCGAGAAGGTCGGCGACGTGCTCAAGGAAGGCGACGTGGTCAAGGTCAAGGTGCTGGAAGTCGACAAGCAGGGCCGCATCCGACTGTCGATGAAGGCCGTCGCCGAAGGCGAAGGCACGCCGGCCGAGTAATCGCCAGCGTTCCATGTTTCATGAAAACGGGCCGCGCAAGCGGCCCGTTTTCGTTGAGGCATCCGGTCGGTCCGGCCGCGCGCTTCGCAGTCGGGTGGCCCAGACCGAGCGACAGTTGGATGCGTAAGGTGGAGCGAAGCACACGGCGCTTCGCTTGGCGCCGACGCGACAATGGAATGCCTTCGCCTCACCCGACCGACGGATGCCCTCCGCAGCTCCGCTGGACGGACCGCAGTTCCGCAGACGCATGTCCGGAACTGCTGAAATCAGGCCGGATCCCTGCAGATCCCCGCAAAAGAAGCGCCTTCGATGCCGATACCGCAAGAACCTGACTGCGCCATCTAGTCCCATGGTGTGAGTTTGCAATCGGTGTTCATCTGGCAGGCTTGCGGCATGCAGACCGATACCCACACCCCGAACGCCGTCAAAGCCCCGACACCCGGGCCCGCGCCGAAGCGCAAGAAATTGTGGCACCACCTGTACTTCTGGGTGCTGGTGGGCATCGCCGCGGGCATCACCATCGGTCTGGCCGCACCTGAAGTCGGCGCGCAGATGAAATGGCTGGCCGACCTCTTCATCAAGCTGGTCAAGGTGGTCATCGCGCCGACCATCTTCGCGACCGTCGCCGTGGGTATCGCCGGACTCGGCAATCTCGCCAAGGCCGGCGGCCTGGCGCTCAAGACCGTCCTCTACTTCAACATCACCACCGTGTTCGCACTGGGCATCGGCCTGGTCGTGATCAACCTGCTGGGGCCTGGCCGCATGCTCGGTCTGGATCTGGCGACCTTCGACGCCTCCGCAGCCCAGGGCACGCTCAGCAGCGCGGGCGCCGCTGCTGGCGAGGGGCTGACAGGCTTCCTGTTGCATCTCGTGCCCAGTTCGTTCTTCGGTGCATTCGTCGAAGGCCAGCTGATCCAGGTGCTGGTGATGGCGATTCTCGTCGCCTGCGCGATCACGATGCTCGGCGAGCGCGGCAAGCCTGCGGTCGCGGCGCTCGATACCATTGCCCAGGTGATGTTCGGCGTCATCAAGATCGTCATGTGGTTCGCGCCGCTGGGCGCGATGGGCGGCATGGCGTTCACCATCGGCGAATACGGCAGCGCGATCCTCGGCTCGCTCGGCTACTTCATGGTCAGCTTCTGGATGACCTGCCTGCTGTTCCTGTTCCTGGTGCTGGGACCGATCTGCTGGTGGTCGGGTTTCAGCATCTTCAAGTACATCCGCATGATCCGCGACGAGCTGTTGATCGTGCTGGGCACTTCGTCGTCGGAGACGGTGCTGCCGCGCATGCTGGCGAAACTCGAAGCCGCCGGCGTGCCGAAGTCGGTCGTCGGCCTGACGATTCCCACCGGCTATTCGTTCAACCTGGACGGCACCGCGATCTACATGACGATGGGCGCGATCTTCATCGCCCAGGCGTTCGGCATCGAGGTGCCGATCGGCACGCAGATCGCGTTGCTGGTCTTCATGCTGATTTCCTCGAATGGTGCGGCCGGCGTGTCCGGCGCGGGCCTGGTGACGCTGGCGGCTTCGCTGGCGGCGTTCGAGAGCGTGATCCCGCTGGCGGGCATCGCACTGATCGTCGGCATCGACCGCTTCATGTCGGAAGGTCGTGCACTGACCAATCTCACCGGCAATGGCATCGGCACGCTCGTGGTGGCGCGCTGGACGGGCCAGCTTGATCGCGAGCGCCTGAAGGAGGTGCTCGACAATCCCTCGCTGGTCGACCCCGACCGTCTGCAGGCGGAAAAGAACGCCGCAGCGGCCGCAGCCGCCGAGTCCCCGGTCGATGCTCTGCCGGTCAAGTAACCCCGTTGGCCGTCCTGCAGCACGCGTTGCGTTGGACGGATCGATGCAGCCGTTGCGTACGCAACGGTTGCGCGGCCACGTCATAGTCTTTAGGTTGCAATCCATGCCCCGCATCGCCGCCAACAATCGCAACCCCAACGCACTGCGCACGAACAATCGTGCGCGGCCGAGGCGGGTGTGGGAGCTGGCGCAGCAATAAGGCAAGACGCGCAGGCACCGGAACACGAACCCGCATCGGCCGCGATGCGGGTTTTTTTGTGTCCGCATCCGGCTCCACCGACATCGCGATCCACGACATCCCAGGAGCTTCACCATGTGTTCGATCTTCGGCATCTTCGGCCTGCAATCCGGCGACGACATCGCCACCCTGCGCCGGGAGGCCCTGCAGTGCTCGCAGCGCCAGCGCCACCGCGGCCCCGACTGGAGCGGCGTACACGTCGACGACCGCGCCATCCTCGTGCACGAACGCTTGGCGATCGTCGACCCGGCGGGTGGTTCGCAGCCTCTGCTGTCGGCGGACGGCGCGCTGGTGCTCGCGGTCAACGGCGAGATCTACAACCACCGGGCGCTGAAGTCCGAACTGGGCGTGCCGTACGCGTTCCAGACGGCGTCGGACTGCGAAGTGGTCAGCGCGTTGTACCGCGAGCACGCGGCCGACGGCAGCGGCCCGTCGGCATTTCTGGAACGCCTCAACGGCATCTTCGCGTTCGCACTGTGGGACCGCGACAGCGGCCGCGCGATCATCGCCCGCGATCCGATCGGCGTGGTGCCGCTGTACTGGGGCCACGACCGCGAAGGCCGCCTGCGCGTCGCGTCGGAGATGAAGGCACTGGCCGATACCTGCGCCGATGTCGCGCAGTTTCCGCCCGGCCACTGGTACGACAGCGCGACCGGTGTGCTCACGCAGTACTACCAGCGGCCGTGGCGCGATTTCGATGCGGTCGAGGGCGTGGATGTGTCGCTCGACGACGTACGCGAAGCATTCGAGGCCGCAGTGCATCGGCAGCTGATGACCGACGTGCCCTACGGGGTGCTGCTGTCGGGTGGTCTGGACTCCTCGCTGGTCGCGGCCGTCGCTGCGCGCTACGCGCGCCATCGCGTCGAGGACGGCGATCAGAGTGAAGCCTGGTGGCCGCGCCTGCATTCGTTCGCGATCGGTCTCAAGGGGTCGCCCGATCTCGCCGCCGCGGCGATCGCCGCCGAGTCGCTGGGCACCGTGCATCACGGCTTCGAGTACACCTTCGAGGAAGGCCTCGATGCGATTCCCGATGTGATCCGCCACGTCGAGACCTTCGACGTGACCACGATCCGCGCGTCGACGCCGATGTTCCTGCTCGCGCGCCGGATCAAGGCGATGGGGGTGAAGATGGTGCTGTCGGGGGAGGGCAGTGACGAGATCTTCGGCGGCTATCTGTACTTCCACAAAGCGCCGGATGCGCGGCAGTTCCACGAGGAACTGGTGCGCAAGCTGGACGCGCTGCACAACTACGATTGCCTGCGCGCGAACAAGTCGATGATGGCCTGGGGCGTGGAACCGCGCGTGCCGTTCCTCGACCGCGAGTTCCTCGACGTGGCGATGCGCTTCGACGCCGCGCACAAGATGATCCATCGTGGCAGCGACGGCTTCCAGCGCATGGAGAAAGGCGTATTGCGCGCGGCGTTCGACGGGCATCTGCCCGACGAGATCCTGTGGCGGCAGAAGGAGCAGTTCAGCGACGGCGTCGGCTACGGCTGGATCGACGGGCTCAAGGCGCATGCCGAGGCGCAGGTCAGTGATCGCGAACTCGCGGCGGCGGCGAGCCGGTTTCCGCACAACCCGCCGCAGACGAAGGAGGCCTACTTCTACCGCAGCGTGTTCGAGCGCGAGTTCCCGTCACCGGCGGCGGCCGCGACAGTACCGGGCGGCAAGTCGATCGCCTGTTCGTCGCCCGCGGCGATCGCGTGGGACGCGGCGTTCGCGAACGCCGCCGATCCGTCGGGACGTGCGGTGGCCGGTGTGCATCACGCTGCGGCTTAAGCCGTCAGCCGATGCGCGCGCGGTTGGAGTCGTGGGAAGTCCATTTCCCATGTAGGAGCGCGCTCGCGCGCGAAGAGGCTCCCAGGTGAAGACCGTCGCGCGCGCGCCTACAGGGGAATCTGATCGTCAGAGTCTGCCGGCCATCCGCGCGAGCGTCGTGTCGCGCCAGAAGACGTGGTGCAGCGCGACCATCAGCACGTGCCCGACGATCAGCGCCAGCAGCGTCCACGCCAGCACGCCGTGGGACAGGTTGGCCGGCGCCATCAGCCAGCCGATCTGCTCGCCGGTCGCCGGAAACAGCGGCACGCCCCACGGCGCGAAACCGCGGCCGCTTCCGTATTCGCGCAGCAGGGCGACGGTGGGGATGTAGAACATCAACGCATACAACACCGCATGCCCGGCGAGCGCGAGACGGCCGATCCGCGTCGCCGGATGCGGCGGACGATTGCGCCATTGCGACAGACCCCAGGCGCCGCGCAGCAGGATCGCCAGCATCAGCAACGAACCGACCGGCTTGTGCGTGCCGACGAGGAACGCGGTCAGCGGATGCTTGCCGAGCGTCAGCTTCACACCCATGCCGGTGAACTGCCAGGCGAACAGCGCGCCCATTCCCCAATGCAGCAGTCGCGTGACCAGGCCGTAGCGCAGTGGTGAATCGGTCCAGCGAGACGGCATGCGTGCATCCAGGGGAAGAAGCCAGCGCACAGTTCAGCCGGGCGCCCGCGCGCTGTCAATCGCGCGCCTGCATGCAGGAGGGAGTGGGATTCGAGCAGCACCTGGTTCCACCGCTGTGCGGCCATACCATCGGCCCCCGTACGGGACCGCAACGGCACCAGCCCGTAAACTGGCCACCACGTTTCCAGACACACGGGCGACACCAGTGATCATCCATCCCAAAGTCCGCGGCTTCATCTGTACCACCACGCATCCGACCGGCTGCGACCACAACGTGCGCGACCAGATCGCGGCAACGCAGGCGCGCGGTGTGCGCGACGACGGTCCGAAGAAGGTGCTGGTGATCGGCGCGTCCAGCGGCTACGGCCTGGCGGCGCGCATCAGTGCTGCGTTCGGTTTCGGCGCCGACACGCTCGGCGTGTTCTTCGAAAAACCCGGCACCGAGAAGAAGCCCGGCACCGCCGGCTGGTACAACTCGGCCGCGTTCGATCGCTATGCGAAAGAAGCCGGCCTCTACAGCCGCTCGATCAACGGCGATGCCTTCTCCGACGCCGCGCGTGCGCAGGCGATCGACCTGATCAGGAACGAGATGGGCGGCCAGGTCGATCTGGTGGTCTATTCGCTGGCCTCGCCGGTGCGCAAGCTGCCGGGCACGGGCGAAGTGAAGCGCTCCGCGCTCAAGCCGATCGGCGAGGCCTACACCTCGACCGCGATCGACACCAACAAGGACCAGATCATCGAAGCGTCGATCGAGCCTGCCACCGAGCAGGAGATCGCCGACACCGTGACCGTGATGGGCGGCGAGGACTGGCAGCTGTGGATCGACGCGCTGCGCGAGGCCGGCGTGCTGGCCGACGGCGCGAAGACCGTGGCCTTCAGCTACATCGGCACCGAGATCACCTGGCCGATCTACTGGCACGGCGCGCTGGGCAAGGCCAAGGCCGACCTCGACGCGACCGCGCGGCGCATCGATGCGCAGCTCGCCGAGACCGGCGGCAGCGCGAACGTCGCCGTGCTCAAGTCGGTGGTCACCCAGGCTAGCGCCGCGATTCCGGTGCTGCCGCTCTACATCGCCATTGCCTTCAAGGTCATGAAGGAGAAGGGTGTACATGAAGGCACGCTCGATCAGCTCGACCGCCTGTTCCGCGAGCGCATGTATCGCGCCGATGGGGCGGCGCCCGAGGTCGACGACGAAGCGCGCCTGCGTCTCGACGACTGGGAACTGCGCGACGACGTGCAGGCGCAGTGCAAGGCGCTGTGGCCGCAGATCACCAGCGAGAACCTGTTCGCGCTGACCGATTACGCCGGCTACAAGCACGAGTTCCTCAAGTTGTTCGGGTTCGAGCGCAGTGATGTGGATTACGACGCCGAGGTGGATCCGGTGGCGGAGTTCGATGTGATCGAACTGCGGGACTGATTGCGTCCGCGCGTTCGTAGAAGCCCCGCTGATGCGGGGCTTTTTTTTGATGGGTCTGCGCCATCGTGGCGACGCAGGGTGCGTGCTGGCAATGCGTTGGATGCGCTGTTGCCAGGGTGCATGTTCTGGAGGTTGTTGTCTTTGCTTTTGCCTTTGCTTTTGCCTTCGCTTTTGCCTTTGCCTTTGCTCTTGGCTTTGGCTTCGGCTTTGGCTTCGGCTTTTGACTTGAATCGAGCCGTAAAGCGAGCCGAGCACCGGAGCCTGGCGTGGCCGAAGAGCAGCCCATGTCTGAGCGCAGCGAGTTTGGGCTGCGTGCCGCGTCAGGCGAGGAGCGGAGGGCACCGACGCGGCTTTATCGCGTCGGCTCGCGTCCGGCGAAGGCGGTTTTGCTTACTTTTGCCAAGACAAAAGTAAGCCGCGCGACAGCGCGGAAGCCCTGTCCTTGATCTTCGCTCCTGCGGTTGATTCTTTGCTGGGAACATCAAAGTCGCAGAGCGACGAGCTGAGAAGCGCAAGCAAGTACAGAGCTTTCGCCCGCTGCGCGTGCGAGTCCCTTTTGGATGGACCCAAAAGGAACCAAAAGGTCCCTTCGCCGGACGCGATCCGCCGCGATACAGCCGCGGCGGTCCCCTGCGCTTCTCGGACGACGGGGCACGCAGCCCAAACTCGCTGCGCTCAGACATGGGCTGCTCTTCGACCCCGCCGCCCTGCGATGCTCGGCTCGCTTTACGGCTCGATTCAAATCAAAGGCTGCAAGCAAAAGCAAAAGCAAAAGCAAAAGCCAAAGCCAAAGCAAAAGCCAAAGCAACGCAGATCGGCCGCGTCAGCGAACTGCGCGGGTCTCTGGCGCGAGCCGCAACGTAGACACCGTCGTCTGCGGCAAGAACGGCGAAGCGCGCCCCCGCGCCCAGTCGTCGTGTCCGGCGCCCCAGTAGGGCGACAACGGATGCCCGCTCTGGCCGCCGGGCATGTGGGTGATGCCGTCGGCCTCGTGTCCGGGTGCGACGACCATGCGCTGCGAGGCACCGAAGGCCGGGCCCTGGACGCGCGGGACGGTGCCGTCACCGGGTAGCGGCTCGGCCGACATGCAGAGCGCACGTTTGCCGAGCAGCGGAATCGCGGCGGCGAGCGGGTGGCAGATCGCGGTCGTGTTGCGTTCGCCCCAGGTGCGTCCGGCGAGTGGGCCGTCGCCGGCCACGCTGTCGCGCGCGTCGCGGGCCGCGTCTTCGAACAGCGCCTGCCAGCCGTCTTCCGCTGGCGTGCAGACACCGCGCTGGGTGTCTGGCGTGCAGGCGAAGCGGCGCGGCAACAGGTGCGCGGGACGCTGTTCGGTCAGCGGCCAGGCGACGCCTTCGAAATTCGGCGAGTCAGGCGTCTTGAAGGTGTCGCCCAGTGCGGCGCGCGCGGGAGCGGCGAGGCCGTCGGCGAGACGTTCGTGGACGGCCAGCCGCCACGCGCGCACCAGGCGATAGCCCACGGAGTCAACGCTGGCATGACCAGTCCAGTCGCGTGAGGCATCGGACAAGGCGCGCAACGCACTGTCATCGCGCGCTTCGTTCGCGATCGAGCCGAGCAACGCATGCCAGCGCGACAGCAGTACTGCACGATCGTCGAGCTGGATCGCGAGCAGGTCACGCTCCACGAACTGCTCACGCGCTTCCAAGCCTTCGCGGATCTGCCACGCACGTATGCCGAGTGCGGCACCGCCGTCGCCGATGCGTGCGAAATCTTCGCCATCGACGACGCGGCTGTTCGCGGTCCACAGACGATCGGTATCCGGCGAGCGCAGCAGTGGCGAGGCATTCGTGGCGATGGACCAGGGCGCGCATCGGTTCACGCCCGCCGCCGCATCGGCTGTCAGTGGCACGGAGACAGTGCGACCGTCACAGCCGGCTTCGCGCACAGGAACCGGACCGAGCAGGCGCCAGGCGATGCGGCCGCTGCGATCGCCGATCACGAGGTTCTGCGTCGGCGTGGCGGTGCTGTCCGCGATGGTCAACGCATCGTCGAGGTCGCGCGCGTGGGCGAAACCGGCGAGGCCGAAATTCAGCGCGCC
This sequence comes from Luteimonas sp. KH_071, assembly GCF_057838005.1. Classification (NCBI taxonomy): domain Bacteria; kingdom Pseudomonadati; phylum Pseudomonadota; class Gammaproteobacteria; order Lysobacterales; family Lysobacteraceae; genus Luteimonas; species Luteimonas sp. KH_071. The sequence continues at coordinate 1,182,014 of NZ_CM174458.1, forward strand.
GGGCTGATGCGCGGTCCAGCGCAGGGCGATCGCGCTGCCGTCGTCGTCGCGGTGGACCAGCGGGCCCCAGTCGCTGTCTTCGACGACCAGCGTGACCGGTGCGCCGCCGGCGACGTCGATGCGCTCCTCATGGCGCACGACCGGCGTGCAGCCCGCAGGGGCGTCGTCGGCGCAGGGCACGAGGCGCTGCCAGTCGAGGTAATCGCCGTAGCTGTTCGTAAAGCCCCAGGCGACGTGTGTGTTGCTGCCGACGATGATCGCCGGCAGGCCGGGCAGGGTGAAACCGGTGACATCGACCTGGCCGCCCGGCGCGCGCGGGTCGGGATAGCGCAGGCGCGCGCGGAACCAGATGTTGGGTGCGCGCAGCCCCAGATGCATGTCGTCGGCGACGAGGGCGCGGCCGTCGGCGGTCAAGGCGCCGGAGACGGCGAAGTTGTTGCTGCCCCGCCCAAGATCGGCCGCCACTGGCGGCCCACCTTGGCCTCTCTCCCGTGCCGCGGGAGAGAGGGGGACCGTTTGTGAAACAAACGGTGGAGTGAGGGCCAGCGGAGATGCGGGTTGTGAGTCCTCGTCTCGCGCAGATCCGACAGACGCAAACGGCGAACGCTCCCGCAGCTCGCCATCGACTTCCACCACATCCACCGACCGCAGATCCACGAGTTCCGCGCCCGGCAACACCGCATCGCCACGCGCCTCCCCGAACAGCGGCGCATCCCAGCGGCTGCCGTCATGCGCGAACAGATCGAACAGCGCCGGCGGCAGCGCCGGCTGCAAGCGGTGCATCGCCAGCTCGCGTGCATTGGTCGCGTCCTGCAGATCGAAATACATCGCGAACCCGGTCAGTGCGGAATCCGCCGGCGTCCACGGTTGCGGCGTCTGACGCAGCAGCAGGTACGCCCAAGGCCGCGCGCGGAGCGATGCGAGGCCGGCATTGGCACCGTCCGCATAGGCCTGCAGCTGCGGCATGCGATCGCCGGCCACCGCAGCCAGATCGGCCTCCACCCGCGCGCGCATACGGTGCACGCGGTTGCGGCGGTCGGTCTCGAGCGCGCGCTCGCCGAACAACGCGGAGAGTTCGCCAGACGGTACGCGCCGCATCAGGTCCATTTCGAAGTAGCGTTCCTGCGCGTGCACGAAGCCGAGCGCACGCATCGCGTCGGTCTCGTTGGCGGCGGTGATCGTGACCACGCCGGCGGCATCGCGTTCGATGGTCGCGGGCGCACCGAGGCCGGTCAGCGACTGGTCGCCGTCGAGTGTCGGCAGGCTCGCGCGCAGTAACAGCCAGATGAAAAGGCCGGCCGCGACCAGCAGCACGACGAGCGCGAGCAGCGCCCGCAGGATCCATTTGCGCATGCACGATTCCCCGGCCGCGGCAGATGCGGCGCGGTCCGATTATTCCACGGGCATGTGGCGGGCCGGCGCGCAGGCGGACCGGTGGCTCAGTTGCGTGCGTGCTCGGCCAGACCGGACACCACGCCCAGCGAGGGATCGCCGCGGACGATGCGCGCATCCGGGAAGCGTGCCTGCGCAGCCGCCTGCACGTACGGCGCCCCGGACATGCCGCCGGTCAGGAACAGGCTGTCGGGCGGCGCGTCGAGATCGCCGCGTACGTCGTCGAGCAGGGCGCCGATGGTGTCGAGAAAACGTGCACTGGCGGTTTCCAGCGCAGCGCGCGTTGCATCGACGCGCAGGCCGGGCTCGATGTAATCCAGCGCGTGACCGGCTTCGTCGTGCGCACTCAGGCGCACCTTCATGCCCTCGACGCCGCGGTACAGGCGCGTGGTGCCGCCGTCGCGCTGCAGCGCCTGCAGGCGCGCGCCGAATGGGGCATCGACATGGCTGAAGTCGCGCTTGTGGAAATCGCGTTGCCGCGGCATGTCCTGCACCGTCGCCGCTTCGACGAAGTGGTGCACCGGGATGCGGCTGGCGCCCTTGCCGAATACCGGCATGACCTGGGCCATGCTCAGCGCGAGATCGACGTCGGTGCCGCCGTTGGCGACGCCCCAGGCGCGGTGCACGCGCGGCGCGCCATCGCCGCCGACGTCCGCCAGCGCGATATCGGTGGTGCCGCCGCCGATGTCGACGACCAGCGTGGTGTGCCGCTGCGGACTCTCGGCGTGGTAGTGCAGTGCGGCGGCCGCGGGTTCTTCGAGGAAGTCGATCGCATCGAAGCCGGCCTGGGCCGCAGCATCGCGCAGCAGGGCCAGGGCCTGTTCGCCGCCGGCCTCGCCGAGCGAGCTGCGGAAACGCACCGGTCGGCCCAGTGTCGCTGCGCGCACGGTGGTGCCGAGTTGCTGGCTCGCGGTCAGGCGGATGTGTTCGAGGATGTGCGCGGCGATGCCGGTGATGGTCTCCTTCGCGCGCGGGTGCAGATTGAAGCCGAGCATCGACTTCGGAGACTGGACCAGATTGCCGCTGCCTTCGAGCAGATAGCTTTCGATCGCCGCTTCGCCGAACACCGCGTGCTGCAGATCTGCAGCCGAGGATTCCGCATCGCGCATGCGCGCCTCCAGCCATTGCCGGCGCACGATGCGGATCGCGTCGCGGCGCAGCAGCGCGGCCGGGCGCGGTGTGCCGCCGGCACGCGTCTGGTCGCTGCGCAGGCTGCGCATCAGCGATTCCACCTCGACCTCCATCGCCCCGTCCAGCTCGAACGCATCGAGATCGGGCAGGGTGGTCGGAAAGAACACCGCGGTGCGGAACTGCGGTTGCCCGTCGAACTGGATGTGCACCAGCCGGTCGCCGATGCGCGCAGCGGCGGCGGAATAGCTGGTGCCGAAGTCGATGCCGATCTTCATTGGGGGGACGAGATGCGGAAGGCGCGCGAGTCTACGCCGATGTGCGTCACGCCGCTTGCAACAGGCCGTGCGGTTCGCGCAGCGCCGGGCGGACGCGCCTGAGAATGCGAAATGCATGCATTCCCATCCGATCATGCGTCACGGCGGCCCGGCATACTGCGCGCATTCCACGTGTTGCGAGCGCTGCCATGAAAGGACATCCCGAAGTCGTCGATTACCTGAAGTTCCTGCTCCGCGGTGAGCTGGCGGCGCGCGACCAGTACTTCCTGCATTCGCGCCGCTACGAGGATCTGGGCCTGCACCAGCTCTACGCGCGCATCAATCACGAGATGGAAGAGGAAACCCAGCACGCCGACGCGCTGCTCAAGCGCATCCTGTTTCTGGAAGGCACCCCGGACATGCGCCCCGATGCGTTCGAGCCGGGTGTCACTGTCGAAGAGATGCTGCGCAAGGATCTCGACCTCGAATACCTGGTGCGCGACAACCTCGCCAAGGGCATCGTGCTGTGCGAACAGCACAGCGACTTCGTCACCCGCGAAGTGCTGGTGACCCAGCTCGCCGACACCGAGGAAGACCACACTTACTGGCTGGAGAAGCAGCTGCGCCTGATCCAGATGATCGGCCTGGAGCGCTACCAGCAGAGCCGGATGGGCGAGGCGGAAGGCACGCACGCCGGCGTGGGGTGACAGAAGCGCGGCGTGTTCGCCGCGTTGTCTGGAGTCTGGAAACGCCTGCGCTTGTCGTGGGCGTTTCTGCTTTTAGCGGGTGAGAAGCCGCTGCTCGATTCGATTCGAATGAGGCGTCTGCCCTCACCCCAACCCCTCTCCCAGGGGGAGAGGGGCTTGAATCTCGCGAGCGTCTGCTTTGAAGCCCCTCTCCCTCTCGGAGAGAGGTTGGGGTGAGGGCCGCCGTCGAAGGGGAATTTCGACTTAAGCGCCGCCCGAACCCGCATCACCCCCGCCGCACCACCCGGTAGACGGCCGTCGACAACGCGGTGACACCATCGGCAACGAACCCCGGCTCGTTTGCAAGAATGTCCCGCCGTTCGATTGCGTCGATCCGCCAGTCGCGATCGAACAACACATGCACCTCGTCCGCCTCGACCGAGAACGGCGGGCCGGCTTTCTCCGCCTGCGGATACTCCAGCGTGACCAGCAGCCCGCGGCATCCCGCTGGCAGGCGTCGCCACGCCGTGGCCGCATAAGTGCGGCGCAGGTCCGGCGGCAGGGCGATCAGCGCCGCGCGGTCGTAGACGGCGGCGCAGTCCGCGAGCAGATCCGCTTCCAGCGCGAACGCATCGCCGACGATCAGCTCGTACGCACCGGCGACAAAGTGCCGGCCCGCAGATGTTTCATGGATCGCCGGCCTCAGCCCGCGCTCCTCGAAGAACTGGCGCACGGCCAGTTCCGACAGTTCGACACCGAGCACGCGATGACCGCGCTCGGCCAGCCACACCATGTCCAGCGACTTGCCGCACAGCGGCACGAACACGCGGGCATCCGGCGCAAGGTCGAGCGCCGGCCAGTGCGCCACCAGCAGCGGTAGCGGCGCATCCCGGTGGAAACCGATGCGATTGCTGGACCAGCGTTCGTGCCAGAACTGGGGTTGCATTGGACGCCTGAGGCAGGAGCACGCGTGCGCGCGATGGATTGTCCCTGGAACGCGCGAGCGCGCGCATACCGTTTCATGATGCTTCCGGACCGGACGCGCAACGGATCGCCGCGACGCGCCCGGGCCGGCCTCATTCGACGTCGAGTCCCTCGACCTTCTGCCAGCCGCGCGGCAGCAGTCCGCCACGCGATGCGCGCGCGCCAATGTAGGTGTCGAGTTCCTTGAACGACAGCGTCATCGTGCGCGCACCCGAGCGCACCAGCAGCGAAGTGCCCGGCGCGACGACGGCCACGGCGACCACCTGTTCAGTGCCGCGCTTGGCCTTCGGGATCTCGATGATCTTGTTGCCTTTGCCCTTGTCGAGTTCCGGCAACTCCGCGACCGGGAACGTCAGCAGATGGCCGGCGCTGGTCACCACGACCAGACGGTCCGCATCGACCGCGCGCACGGCGGCCGGCTGCAGCACGGTCGAGCCCGGCGACAGCGACAGCATCGCCTTGCCCGCCTTCTGCCGGCCGGTGAGGTTTTCGAAGCGGGTCACGAAGCCGTAGCCATGCGAAGACGCAACGACGAAGCGCGCGTCCGATTCGCCCGCCACCACGGCCTGGAACGACGCCCCGGCGGCCGGCGAGAAGCGGCCGGTCAGCGGTTCGCCGTTGCCGCGCGCCGAGGGCAGCGAATGCGCGATGGTGGAATAGCTGCGGCCGGTGGAATCGAGGAAGGCGACCTGTTGCGTGGTGCGGCCGCGCGCGAACGCGAGCAGGCTGTCGCCGTCGCGGTAGTTCATGACCGCCGGGTCCACGTCGTGGCCCTTGGCCGCGCGCACCCAGCCCTTCTCGCTGACGACGATGGTCACCGGCTCGCTCGGCACCAGATCGCTTTCGTCGAGCGCCTGCGCTGCGCTGCGTGCCACCAGCGGCGAACGACGCGCATCGCCGTACTTCTTCGCATCGGCCTGCAGTTCGTCCTTGATCAGCTTCTTCAGCTTGGTCTTGCTCTCGAGCGTGGTGATCAGGCGATCGCGCTCGCTTTCCAGCTCGGCCTGTTCGCCACGGATCTTCATCTCTTCCAGGCGCGCGAGCTGGCGCAGACGCGTCTCCAGGATGTAGTCGACCTGCTCGTCGCTGAGTTCGAAGCGCGCCTGCAGCACGGCGCGCGGCTCGTCCTCGGTGCGGATGATGTGGATCACCTCGTCGAGATTGAGGAACGCGATCAGCAGGCCGTCGAGCAGGTGCAGGCGACGCTCGACCTTCTCCAGGCGATGGGTCAGGCGGCGGGTCACGGTATTGGTGCGGAACTGCAGCCATTCCGACAGCAGCATCTTCAGGTTCTTGACCTGCGGACGGCCGTCGAGCCCGATGACGTTGAGATTGATGCGGAAGCTCTTTTCCAGATCGGTCGTCGCGAACAGATGGCCCATCAACTGCTCGGCATCCACGCGGTTCGAGCGCGGAATCAGCACCACGCGCACCGCGTTGGCATGGTCGGATTCGTCGCGGATGTCCTCCAGCCAGGGCAGCTTCTTGGCGCGCATCTGGGCGGCGATCTGCTCGATCACCTTGCTCGGGCTGACCTGGTGCGGCAGCGCGGTGATGACGATGTTGGTGTTCTCTTTCTGGAACGTCGCGCGTGCGCGCACGCTGCCGTGGCCGGTCTCGTACATGTGCAGCAGATCGGCGGACGGGGTGATGATTTCGGCGGTGGTCGGGTAGTCCGGTCCGCGGACGTGCTCGCACAGATCGCGCACCGTCGCGTCGGGATCGTCGAGCAGGCGCAGGCAGGCGCTGACGATCTCGTTGACGTTGTGCGGCGGCACGTCGGTGGCCATACCGACCGCGATGCCGGTGGTGCCGTTGAGCAGCAAGTGCGGCAGGCGTGCGGGCAACCAGGAGGGCTCCTGCATCGTGCCGTCGAAGTTGTCGGTCCAGTCGACGGTGCCGTGGCCGAGTTCGGTCAGCAGCATCTCCGCGATCGGCGTCATCTTCGATTCGGTGTACCGCATCGCCGCGAAGGATTTCGGATCGTCGCTTGAGCCGAAGTTGCCCTGGCCGTCGATCAGCGGATAGCGGTACGAGAACGGCTGCGCCATCAGCACCAGCGCCTCGTAGCACGCGCTGTCGCCGTGCGGATGGTATTTGCCGATCACGTCGCCGACCGTGCGCGCGGACTTCTTCGGCTTCGCCGCCGCGCCCAGTCCCAGCTCGCTCATCGCGTAGATGATGCGGCGCTGCACCGGCTTGAGGCCGTCGCCGATGAACGGCAGCGCGCGATCGAGCACCACGTACATCGAATAGTCGAGATAGGCGCGCTCGGCGAACTCGCGCAGTGGCAGCTGCTCGAAGCCATGGAAGGGGGTGCGGACGGACTCGGTCATCGGGACAGCATCTACGGCGGAACCGGGATTTTAGCGGGTGGTGGTCGCAGGTGTTGCGTCGGCATGGACGACCGGCATCACGATGTCGTACCGGTGCGCCCGGCCCGCCGGATATCCGGCGGCGCGCGCGTATCATCGTCCCGGTATGGAGATGAAGCAGAGGCCGCCCAGTTCCGCCGAACTCACCGGTTCGGCCCGCCATGCGGCGGCCGGCAGCCCGAAGCGTGCGCAGCACGGCGGCTGCGAGGGCTGTCTGGCGCGGCCGCTGGCGATCTGCGCGTCGATTCCCGCAGCGGAAACGCATGCCCTCGAAGCGGTCGCGGGTGAAGTGCTGCTGCCCGTCGGCGCCACGCTGGCCAGCCAGGGTGATCCGCGACGCGAGGTCTACACCGTCACCCGCGGCATGCTGCGCCGCGTACGTCTGCTGCCCGATGGCCGCCGGCTGGTCGCGGGCTTTCTGATGGTCGGTGACTTCATCGGTTTCAGCGGCGCGCCGCAGTACCGCCACACGCTGGAAGCCGTGACCGACTGCGTGCTGTGTGCGTTCCCGCTGCAGTCCATGCGCAGCCTGTGCCAGCGCTATCCCGATCTCGAATCCGGCATGCTGGCCCAGGCCTGCAGCGAACTCGACGCCACCCGCGGCAGCCTGATGCTGCTGGCGCGCCTGGGGCCGGGCGAACGGCTTGCCGGATTTCTCGTCGAACTGGGCGAGCGACAGCAGCAGCGCGGCGGGGCTGCCCATCACGTCGACCTGCCGATGACCCGCGCCGATATTGCTGACCATCTGGGCCTGACGATCGAGACGGTCAGTCGCAGTTTCACCAGGCTGCGGCAGAGCGGGGCGATCGCGTTCGAGGATCCACGGCGGATCGATCTGCTGGATGTGGCGGCGTTGCGGAGTGCGGCGGGGCTGTAGCGGCGTCCGTCCCTACGCTTCCGCTGTGACCGAAGCGCGCACGAATGTCCGGCCCCCGTCATCCCGGCGAACGCCGGGATCCAGCGTCTTTCATTCGGCCAAAGGGGTCTCGTCCATCGTGGCGACGTCACTGGACTCCGGCATACGCCGGAATGACGGATCCGGGTTCGCTGGGGCGGGCTCACCGGGTTGACGCGTCAGGATTCGTCGGCATGACCATCCAGCCGGCATGACGCGGCCTTGATTCGACGGTATGGCGGATTGAATAGCGACACGCGGAAGGGGACGAAGCCCGCGCCGCATTGATCCAGATCAATGCCCACCCGCCGGCCGCGGCGCAACCTGCGCGCATGACCCGCTCCGGCCGCCTCCCATGATCGACATGACCGTCGTCGAACTGTCCCGCCTGCAGTTCGCGCTCACCGCGATGTACCACTTCCTGTTCGTGCCGCTGACCTTGGGGCTGTCGTTCCTGATGGCGATCATGGAAAGCGTCTACGTGATGACCGGGCGTGATGTCTGGCGGCGGATGACGCTGTTCTGGGGCGTGCTGTTCGGCATCAACTTCGCGATGGGCGTGGCGACGGGCATCGTCATGGAATTCCAGTTCGGCATGAACTGGGCCTACTACAGCCACTACGTCGGCGACATCTTCGGCGCACCGCTCGCGATCGAAGGGCTGATGGCGTTCTTCCTCGAAGCGACCTTCATCGGCCTGTTCTTCTTCGGCTGGAACCGCCTGTCGAAGCTGCAGCATCTGGCGATCACCTGGCTGGTGGCGCTGGGCGCGAACTTCTCGGCGTTGTGGATCCTGGTCGCCAACGGCTGGATGCAGAACCCGGTCGGCGCGGTGTTCAATCCGGACACGATGCGCATGGAAATCACCGACTTCATGGCCGTGATCTTCAACCCGGTCGCCCAGGCCAAGTTCGTGCACACGGTGTCGGCTGGTTACGTGACCGGCGCGATCTTCGTGATGTCGGTCAGCGCGTTCTACCTGCTGCGCGGCAAGCACAAGGACATCGCACGGCGCTCGATCGCGGTCGCGGCGAGCTTCGGCCTGGCGTCTGCGCTGAGCGTCGTGGTGCTCGGCGACGAGAGCGGCTACGCGGCGACCGAACACCAGAAGATGAAGCTCGCCGCGATCGAGGCGATGTGGCACACCGAGCCGGCGCCGGCTGGCTTCACCGTGATCGGATTGCCGAACCAGGCGGGTCAGCACAACCGCTTCGAAATCAAGATTCCGTGGCTGATGGGCCTGATCGCGACGCGTTCGCTCGACGGCGAGATTCCCGGCATCCTGGAGCTGGTCGAGCGCGCCGAGCACCGCATCCGCGGCGGCCAGCTGGCCTACGCCGCGCTCGAGCGCCTGCGTGAAGACCGCACCGATACCGTTGCGCGCGCGGCATTCGATGCGCACTGGAGCGACCTCGGCCATGCGCTGTTGCTCAAGCGCTATCGCGACGACATCGTCAACGCCACCGAGCAGGAGATTTCCCAGGCCGCGCTCGACACCGTGCCGCGGGTCGCACCGCTGTTCTGGACGTTCCGCGTCATGGCCGGCATCGGCTTCTACTTGATCGCGTTCTTCGCCTTCGCGTTCTGGGTGGTCACGCGCAACCGCATCGAGGAGAGCCGGCGTTTCCTGTGGATCGCATTGTGGAGCCTGCCGCTGCCGTGGATCGCGATCGAATGCGGCTGGTTCGTCGCCGAATACGGTCGTCAGCCCTGGGCGGTGGAAGGTGTGCTGCCGACGTTCTATGCCGCGTCGGGTATCGCGCTCAAGGACATCCTGATCTCGCTGGCGGGCTTCGTGATCATCTACACGGGCCTGGCGATCGTCGCCGCGAAGCTGATGCTCAAGGCCATCGGCAAGGGGCCCGATGTGCTGGCACCGCCGGCGGGCGACGACGCGCCGGCCGCGATCGACGACGTTGCCCCGGACCTTGACGGTCGCGCGCTCGATCCCGCACCCGCCGCGCGCGCCTGACGCACCCACGTTTCCCGAGGATTTCCCATGGACTTCATTCCCCTCGACTACGCCACGCTGCGCCTGATCTGGTGGCTGCTGCTGGGCGTGTTGCTGATCGGCTTCGCGGTGATGGACGGCTTCGACCTCGGTGTCGGCACATTGCTGCCGTTCGTTGCGAAGACCGATGCCGAGCGTCGCATCGTCGTCAACACCATCGGCCCCGTCTGGGAGGGCAACCAGGTGTGGTTGATCCTCGGCGGCGGCGCGATCTTCGCCGCGTTTCCGCCGCTGTATGCGGTGAGTTTCTCGGGCTTCTATCTGGCGATGTTCCTGATCCTGTTCGCGCTGATCCTGCGGCCGGTCGGCTTCAAGTTCCGCGGCAAGGTGGAGGACCCGCGCTGGCGTGAGACCTGGGACTGGGCGCTGTTCGTGGGCGGCGCGGTGCCGGCGCTGATCTTCGGCGTCGCTGTCGGCAACGTGCTGCTGGGCGCGCCGTTCCACTTCACCCCCGAGCTGCGTGCGATCTACACCGGCGGCTTTTTCGATCTGCTGACGCCGTTCGCGTTGCTGGCCGGCCTGGTCAGCGTGAGCCTGCTGGTCGCCCACGGTGCGGCGATGCTGGTGATGAAGACCGACGGCCCCATTGCCATGCGCGCGGCGCGTTATGGCAGCGTTGCAGGCGTGCTGGCCGCGGCGCTGTTCGTGGCCGCCGGCGTGTTGATCGCGACGGGTATCGCGGGCTTCCGCGTGGATTCCGTGGTCGACACCGCGCTCGCGTCGAATCCGCTGCACAAGACCGTCAGCACGGCGCCGGGGCTGTGGATGGACAACTACCGCACCATGCCGTGGACGATGGCCGCACCGCTGCTCGGTGTGCTGGGCGCGCTTGCGTCGGCAGTGTTGCTGCGGCTGCGCCGCGGCGGTCTCGCGTTCGTCGCCTCGGGCGTCTCGATCGCCAGCGTGATTCTGACGGTGGGCTTCGCGATCTTCCCGTTCCTGCTGCCCTCGTCGACCATACCCGGCGCCGGGCTCACGCTGTGGGACGCGTCGAGCAGCCGGCTGACGCTGTGGATCATGCTGCTGGCGACCATCGTGCTCCTGCCGCTGGTGCTGCTCTACACCGCGTGGGTCTACCGCGTGCTGCGCGGCAAGGTCACAGACGCCAGCATCGCCGACACCCCCAACGCGTACTGAGCGCGCACCCAAGGAGCATCACCATGTGGTATTTCGCCTGGATTCTCGGCATCGGCCTCGCGGCAACGTTCGCGATCCTCAACGGCATGTGGTTCGAAGTGCGCGAGCAGCGCCGGGATGCGGCGCGCGGGGACTGAGCGGTTCGGCGGCAGTTCTTCCGCCCGCGGCTGGTGCAGGCCAGTGGCGTCACGCGTCGACGCCCCTCGGTTGCGCAGACTGTCGTCACCTACCAAGGAGGCACGACGATGAGCCGGGATCACACCCCAGACACCACGCGCGGCCCGCTGGAACAGACGCGCACGCCCGATGGTCCGAAAGCGCCGGGCGAATCGTCCGAGAAGCGCGATCAGGACCAGCGCAACGATCCGGAATCGATGCCGGGCGCGCTCGAAGGCAATCCGACACGGCGGGGTGGCGAAGGCTCGCCCAACAACCCGGGCAATCGCAGGCGCGACTGACGGCGCGTCTGCTGCGCGGTCATCCGGCGTGCGCGATGCACGTGTGCGCTGCGCAGCCGCTGGACGGCGAGTGCAGAGCGCTGGGTGCGATCTCCGGCGCCGTGCCGGAAGCACGCGCGGAGAAGTCGTCGCCATACAAAGGGGCACAAAAAAACCCGCGATTGCGGGTTTGATGTTCACGGCTGGTAAGGCTGTGATGACCTTGGTGCCCGGGAGAGGACTCGAACCTCCACGGAGTTGCCCCCGCTAGCACCTGAAGCTAGTGCGTCTACCAATTCCGCCACCCGGGCAGGTCAGGTCGACAATTCTGGGGTGCGGCCCATCGCCTGTCAATGCAACGACGGCCGTTGCGCATTCTCCGCGCCGCGCGACTCAGAACGGCTTGGTCAGGCCCAGCACCCCGATGCACAGGCCGACGAGGAACGTCACGGGCGCGGCGAAACGCAGCAGGGCGCGGGGCCTGGGCGGAGGTTCGACGGTCGCCAGTCGCCGCAGCGTGCGGCTCAGCCATGCGTGCAGGAACACCAGCGCACACACCATCGCAATCTTGACCCGCAGCCACGGCATCACCAGCCAGCCGGCCTGCAGCGCGATGGTCAGGCCGGCGCCCAGCGTGATCATCAGTGCAGGCGAGGTGACCCAGCGGTTCCAGCTGCGAAGGCTCGCCAGCAGCGATCGACCGGTGGGCGAGTCCAGCACATCATGGAGCGCGACCGCGATGCCACTGCCGACCATGCCGGTGAGCCACGTGGCCGCAGCCAGGATATGGAGCATCTTGAGCGTCAGGTAATCCATGCAGCGCTCCGCAGGCGGCGTACCCGTCGACAATGGCGCAAGGCAGGCGGAAAGAACATGCGCGATCGTACGGCGCATTCGGGAGATCCCGGTGAGGTGGCCCGCGAAGGCCTCGGCCCGAAACGCAGGCACAAAAAAACCCGCGATTGCGGGTTTGATGTTCACGGCTGGTAAGGCTGTGATGACCTTGGTGCCCGGGAGAGGACTCGAACCTCCACGGAGTTGCCCCCGCTAGCACCTGAAGCTAGTGCGTCTACCAATTCCGCCACCCGGGCAGGTCAGGGCGCGTATGTTGTCGATGCCCCCGGCGCTTGTCAACGGATTCGTGCACGCGATTCTCCGGGCATCGACGCCGGCCTCGCGGGCGAGCCTGTACCATTCCCGCAATGGCTAAACCTCCAAGCAAGCGCGGCAGCAGCCGCGGTACGCCCGGACCCGAGACGCAGGGGGCCGGCAAGCGCGGCACCGCCGCTCCGGCCCGCCCGAAATCGCACAGCGACCGCAAGGACGCCCTGCCGCCGTGGATGCCCGATCCGGCCCTGCAGCGCGCGCTGCGTTCCGGCGGCCCCAAGACCGGCGGACCGGCGCCGGCCGATCGCCGACCGGCATCGCAGGATCGCCCGCCCGCATCGCGCGGTGGACGCTTCGAAGACCCGCATGCCAACCGCGAGGCAGCGCGCTACGCGAACCCCATCGCGAGTCGCGAGGCAATCCTGCAGGTGCTCGTCGATGCCGACGGCCCGATGACGCCCGACGAGCTCGCGATCAAGCTCGCGCTCACCGAGCCCGACCGCGCCGATGCACTCGGCAAGCGCGTGGGCGCGATGCTGCGCGAAGGCCAGCTGCTGCAGAACCGACGCGGCGGCCTCGTGCCGGCCAAGCGCATGGACCTGATTCCGGGCACGGTGATCGCCAACCCGGAAGGCTTCGGGTTCCTGCGACCGGATTCGGGCGCGGGCGAGGACCTGTTCCTGCCGCCGGCCGAGATGCGCAAGGTCATGCACGGCGACCGCGTGCTGGCCAGCCTGACCAACGTCGATGCGCGCGGCCGTCGCGCCGGTGTAGTCGTGGAAGTGCTCGAGCGCCGCACGACGCGCCTGATGGGGCGGTTCTCGATCGAACACGGCATCAGCTACGTAGTGCCGGACGATAAGCGCATCCAGCGCAACATCCAGATTCCGGTGGACGCGCGCCAGGACGCGACGCACGGCCAGCTGGTGGTCTGCGAGATCACCGCGCCGGGCGATGCGCACCGCCCGCCGATCGGCCGCGTGCTGACCGTGCTGGGTGATGTGCTCAAACCGACGCTGGTGGTCGAGGCCGCCATCCACGGCCACAACCTGCCGCACGAGTTCTCGCAGGAAGTGCTCGACGAAGCCGCCGCGGTGCCGGTCGATGTCGAGGAGCGCATGGTCGGCGGTCGCGTCGACATCCGCGCGTTGCCGCTGGTGACGATCGACGGTGAGGACGCCAAGGATTTCGACGATGCCGTCTACTGCGAACCCAACCGCGACGGTTTCCGTCTCGTGGTGGCGATCGCCGACGTGTCGAACTACGTGCGTCCCGGCACACCGCTCGACGATGAAGCCCAGCTGCGCGCGACCAGCGTGTATTTCCCCGGTTTCGTCGTGCCGATGCTCCCCGAAACACTGTCCAACGGCATCTGCTCGCTGAAGCCCAAGGTCGATCGCATGTGCTTCGTCTGCGACATGCAGGTGATGCGCGACGGCTCGGTGTCGGAGTCGAAATTCTACGAAGCGGTGATGCATTCGCATGCGCGCCTGACCTACACCCAGGTGTGGAAGGCGGTCGGCGAACTCGACGAGGACACGCGCGCTGCGATCAAGCCGGTGCTGCCGCAGGTCGAGCGTCTGCACCAGCTCTACGCAGTGCTCGCCAAGGCGCGCGCCAAGCGCGGCGCGATCGAATTCGAATCCTCCGAAGTGCGCTTCGTGCTCGACAACACCGGCGAAGTCACCCAGGCCGGCATGCTCCAGCGCAACGACGCGCACAAGCTGATCGAGGAATGCATGATCGCGGCGAACGTCGAGGCCGCGCGCTTCCTGCTCGAAGCCGGCATTTCCGCGCCGTACCGCGTGCACGACAAGCCGCCGGAGGCCAAGTACGCCGACCTGCTGGAATTCCTCAAGGAGTTCTCGCTGCGTCTGCCGCCGTGGCCCAAGGTGCAGCCCAAGGATTTCACCGTCCTGCTGAAGAAGATCCGCGAACGCCCGGATGCGACGCTGCTCGAATCGGTGCTGTTGCGCAGCCAGAGCCAGGCGGTCTACACGCCCGAGAACATCGGCCATTTCGGTCTGGCGCTGGCGTCGTACGCGCATTTCACCTCTCCGATCCGCCGTTATCCCGATCTGCTGGTGCATCGCGCGATCAAGCACGTGCTGTCGGGCCAGCCGCTGGCGAAGTTCATGTACACGCCGCGTCTGATGGAAAGTCTGTCGCTGCAGTGTTCGGAGCGTTCGCGCCGCGCCGACGAGGCCGAGCGCGAAGTCGACGAGCGCTATCGCGCCGCGTGGATGGAGCAGCATGTCGGCGGCCAGTTCGACGGTGTGATCAGCGGCGTGACCAGCTTCGGCCTGTTCGTCGAACTCGACCAGTCGAAGGTCAACGGTCTGGTCCACGTGACCCAGCTGCCGAACGACTTCTACAGCTTCGATCCGATCCGCCGGATGCTCAACGGCCAGCGTGCCGGGCGGCAGTACCGCCTCGGCGACCGGGTGCGGATCATCGTGCTCAAGGCCAGCCTGGAAGACCGCAAGATCGACTTCCGTCTGGTCGATCCGGACTCCACTGTGCAGGGCGGCCCGAAGCCACTGCCGCCACGCGGCAAGCCGGCCAAGCGCGAGAAGAAGCCTTACTGATCAGACCGTTTCGCTAGAATGGCCGTCGTTCGCGGGGCCGGCGCGCAGGTGCCGGCCCCGTCGATGTTTCCGGACTCCAGCATTCCTTTCTTCGAATTCCCAGCCCCATGACCAATAAGCAGAACCAGTGGATCGTCGGCATCAATGCCGTGGCCGCGGCCGTCGAACACGACGCCGAGAACGTGCGCGAGGTGCTGCTGGAAGCCGGCGCGAAGAATCCGCGCATCGTCGAGATCGAATCGGCCGCGCGCCGCCGCGACATCGATGTGCGCCGGGTCAACCAGCAGGCGCTCGACGGCGTCGCCGGTGGCCTGCGGCACCAGGGCGCGGTCGCACGCTACGCCGCGGCGAAGACCTGGGACGAGAACGAACTCGAAGGCCTGGTCGAGGCTGCCGAAGGCAAGGCATTGCTGCTTGTGCTCGACGGCGTGCAGGACCCGCACAACCTCGGCGCCTGCCTGCGCAGCGCAGCCGCCGCCGGTGTCACCGCAGTCGTGATTCCGAAAGACAAGGCGGTGCAGGTCAATGCGACCGTGCGCAAGACCTCGGCCGGCGCCGCGGACAGCGTGCCGGTGGTGCGCGTGACCAATCTGTCGCGCACGCTGCGCGACCTGCAGAAGCTGGGCGTGTGGATCTACGGCCTGGCCGGCGAGGCGACCGCGACACTCTATGCAACCGACCTGCGCGGCAATGTCGCGCTGGTACTGGGCGGTGAGGCCGACGGCCTGCGCCGCCTGACCCGCGAACACTGCGACGGCCTGGTGACGATTCCGATGCCGGGCGGCGACGCACTGGGCGGCGTCGAAAGTCTCAACGTCTCGGTGGCGGCCGGCGTCACCCTGTTCGAAGCCGTGCGCCAGCGGCTGGGCTGAGCCCGCCGCTTGCCGCGGGCGGGGCATCGGCGGAAGATGCGCCGAACCTCTTCCCGTGGAGTACGCGATGGATCTGCAATGGCACCAGTGGTGCGGCATCGTCGGTGCGTTTCTTGTCGTCCTCGCGTACTTCCTGCTTCAGGTCACGCGCTTCTCGGGCGCGGGGCTGCCGTATCTGCTGCTGAACCTGTTCGGCGCGATCGGCATGGCGGTATCGCTGTATGGCACTTTCAGCATGCCGGTGTTGATCATGCAGTTGGCGTGGATTGCAATCAGCTTGTTCGGGATCGTCAGGACGCTGGGCGCGCGGGGGCGGATGCGCTCTGGCGTGTCATCCAGGTAAACGGCCCGATCGGCAGGCGTTGAGATCTGCGGGATGCCTTGGCTTTCCGCTGGGCGCGAGATGTCCTGCACTAGTGCAGGTGAGCCGAGAGACCGGGCAGACCTGGATAGGCGGCAGGCACAGCATTGCGCGTCCTGCTCCGCAGACACGCCCGGCGCGTCACGCGTTGCGGGTTACATCCCGGTAATCCGGACCCCCGAACCAGCGGCGATAATTTCCCCATACCAGGAAGCGGGGACGACCCCGCCACTCCATTCCACACAAGGGGACGGCCCCATCGCAAAGATGGAGGCATTCCCATGTCCTGGATCATTCTCGTGCTCGCCGGCCTGTTCGAAATCGGCTGGGCGATCGGTCTGAAGTACACCGAAGGGTTCACCAGGCTTTGGCCCACCGTCGGCACGGTCGCCGCGATGGCGATCAGTGTCGGTCTGCTGGGCATCGCGATGCGCGAGCTGCCGGTCGGAACGGCGTACGCGATCTGGGTCGGGATCGGCGCGGTCGGTACCGTGATTCTCGGCATGGTGCTGATGGGCGATGCCGCAAGTCCGGGGCGTCTGATCAGTCTCGGCTTGATCATTGCCGGCATCATCGGTTTGAAGCTCGCGAGCTGAGCGGACTCGATGCGCGCCGCGATATCGGCGCGCACCCGCCTGTCCCTGCCCAGGTGCGCGGACGCCATCGTAGCGGGCACGAAACGCATCGTTCCGTGACGAACCCGTACGCCGGTTCAGGCTGCGCTGGCGCGTGTGATCCGCATCGTCGACCATGGCCGACCCCACGTCGGTCCGTCGCGCACGGACTGCCCGTCCACGTCTTCGGAAATGCCTGTGCTGAGTGTCGTTGCGATCGTCCTTGCGTCCTATCTCGTCCTGCGTGTGGTGTTCCCCTTGCGCCTGCCGTGGCCGGTGCGGACTGCGCTGGCGTTTCTTGTCTACGGCCTGGCGTTGCACCATCGCATCGTCGCGCGCTTCGCCGGCAGCATGGCGTCGCCGGAGCTGCCGAAGCTGGTGCTCGCCGCGCTCGGCACGGGCTTCATCGCACTGCTGCTGACCGCAGTGTTCGTGTTGCTGCTGGACGTGGCGACATTGCTGGTCTGGGCGCTGCGTCGCCGGCGTGCGCTCGCGACCCTGCGCGAGCCGTGGCTGCGGCCGGGCGCGGCGATGCTCGCCCTGCTGCTGTCGGCCTATGGCACGTGGCAGGCGATGGTGGTGCCGCAGGTGCGGCAGATTGATGTCGCGATCGCCGGCCTGCCGGAGGCCTTCGATGGCTACCGCGTCCTGCAGCTGACGGACATCCACGCCAGTCGGCTGCTGACCGGTGACTGGGTCGCAGGCGTGGTCGCCGAATCCAATGCGCAGCAGCCCGATCTGATTGTCATCACCGGCGATCTCGTCGATGGCAGCGTCACTGCGCGCGCCGATGACGTGCGTCCGCTGGCGGACCTGCGTGCGCCCGACGGCGTCATCGCGATCACCGGCAACCACGAGTACTACGGCGACTATCGCGACTGGATGGCCGCATTCCGCGCGATGGACATGGCAGTGCTGGAGAACACGCACGTCCGTGTGGAACGCGACGGCGCTGCGCTGACCATCGCGGGTGTCACCGATCCGGTGGCCGGACGCTACGGTCAGGCGCTGCCGGATCTCGATGCCGCGCTCGCGGGTGCCGATCCACAAGCGCCGATCATCCTGCTCGACCATCGACCGGTCGAGGCGCGCGAAAGCGCCAAACGCGGCGTCGCGCTGCAGCTGTCGGGCCACACGCATGGCGGCCACATCACAGGCATGCACCGGTTGGTCGCACGCGCGAACGGGGGCTTCGTCTCCGGCCTGTATCCGGTAGACGGCATGCAGCTCTATGTCAGCAACGGCGCCGGTCTATGGCCGGGGTTCGCGACCCGGATCGGCGTGCCGTCCGAGATCGCGGTGATCACACTGCGACGCGCGGACGGCTGAGCACTGCGCGATTCAGTCGTTGGCGGCGGGCGACGCCATCTTCGGCCAGGCGTTTGCGATGCGGCAGAACAGCTGCGCGGTCAGCGTGGTGTCGTAGAGCGCGGAATGCGCCTGCGCCTGGTCCCACTGCAGGCCGGCGGCCTGCACCGCGCGCGCCAGCACCGTCTGCCCGTAGGCGACACCTGCAAGCGTGACGGTATCGAAGACGCTGAAGGGGTGGAACGGGTTGCGCTTGTGCTGCGTGCGCGCGACCGCGGCGTTGATGAAGCCGAGGTCGAAATGCGCGTTGTGGCCGACCAGGATCGCGCGCTGGCACTCGTGGTGACGCACGGCGTTGCGCACGTGATTGAAGATGTGCTCCAGCGCTTCGCGCTCGGGCTTCGCGAACCGGAACGGATGGTGGATGTCGATGCCGGTCACTTCGAGCGACTGCGGGTCGATGTGCGTGCCGTCCGCCGGCTCGACATGCGTATGCGCGGACGCGCCGGGCACGAGATTTCCGTCGGCGTCGATATTGAGCGGGATCGCGGCGATTTCGAGCAGCGCATGACGCCGCGACTCGAAACCACCGGTTTCGACATCGACGACCACCGGCAGGAAGCCGCGGAAGCGTCGGGACATGGGGATATGGGGCGTCGCGGCATCGTCGACCGATGCGCAGGCGGATATTGCGGCTTCACTCATGCGTGCAAGCCTAGCAGAGCCGGATGATATGGCTGGGTTCTCGAGGCGCTGGGGGCGTACGGATGAATCTCTGTTCCCGGGGTGGCACGCGCATCAGCACGGCAGAGACTCGGCTGTTGCAGCCCGCTTTTGTGGATTGACCAGCGCTGGAAGTGCGGCGAGGTGCTAGGCGCTTCCAGAGACGGAGGTTCATGCGGCAGCCTCTGTAGGCGGGCTCGCGGAGCCGGCACCTCTCACTCCAAGACAGGTCGACGCGCAACGCGCATCGGGTGAGGGTCTGCGCCCTGTACGCGCCCGCGCGTGCGCTACAGGCGGGACAACCCTTCGAAGCGGACGGGCGGTGCCCGCCGTTCGCAGATGTCGCCTGTTCCCCGCAAGACACGATCCACGCCGCCAACACCGCAAGCGGCGCGCCTCAATGCATCCGGATCAGCTCACCGTATTCGTGAAATCCCGCTTCTCGCGCGGCGGCAGCGGCTCGTCGCCCTTGACCATGAACCAGATGTTCTCCGCGATGTTCGTCGCGTGGTCGCCGATGCGCTCGATGTTCTTGGCCATGAACAGCAGATGCGTGCTGGGGGTGATCGCGCGCGGGTCTTCCATCATGTAGGTCAGCAACTCGCGGAACAGGCTGGTGTAGACCGTGTCGATCTCCGCATCCTGCGCGCGCACGCGCTGTGCGGCGTCCGGGTCGCTGTCGCGGAAGGCGACCAGGACTTCGCGCACCTGGCGTACTGCCAGCTGGCCGAGCACGGTGAGGCCACGGGTATAGGGCAGCGGCGGTGCGAGGTTCAGCGCGGTGGAGCGCTTGGCGACGTTCGCGGCGTAGTCGCCGATGCGCTCGATGTCGGCGGCGATGCGCAGGGCCGAAAGGATCTCGCGCAGGTCGCGCGCCATCGGGCCGCGCAGCGCCAGCTTCATGACGTCCTGGCTGACCTCGTGCTCGAGCGCATCGATCGCCTCGTCGTTGGCGATGATGCGTTCGGCGGCCTTGTCGTCGCGGCGCTCCACGACATCCAGTGCCGATTCCAGCTGCGCGGCGGCCATCTCACCCATCCGCAGGATCTCGTTGGTCAGACGACCGCGCTCGTCGTCGTAGCTCTTGACGATGTGGTCGTTCAGTTGGTTGGGCATGGTGACGTACCTGGAGAGGAGGTGGCGGCAGTGGAAGGAACTGCGATGACACGGAGGTCCGATAGTGAGCGCTCGTCCGGCCGCGCGCAGCGCGTGCGGTGTTCGGCAGGGCGCGCGGCAGTGCCGCGCAAGCAGCCCTGCCTCACCCAAATCGACCGGTGATGTAATCCTCGGTCTGCTGCTTCGAGGGATTGGAGAAGATCGTTTCGGTGGTGTCGTGTTCGATCAGGTCGCCGAGGTACATGAAAGCGGTGTAGTCCGAAACACGCGCAGCCTGCTGCATGTTGTGGGTCACGATGACGATCGTGTACTCCGTCTTGAGTTCTTCGATCAGCTGTTCGATGCGGCTCGTGGAGATGGGGTCGAGCGCCGACGTGGGCTCATCGAGCAGCAGAACATCAGGACGCAATGCGACGGCGCGCGCGATGCACAGGCGCTGCTGCTGGCCGCCCGACAGGCCGAGCGCGCTCTGGCCGAGCTTGTCCTTGACCTCGTTCCACAGCGCGGCCTGGGTCAGCGCCTGCTCGACGCGCACGTTGAGCTCGGCCTTGGACAGTTTTTCGTGATGGCGGATCGCATAGGCCACGTTCTCGAAGATCGTCATCGGGAACGGCACCGGCTTCTGGAACACCATGCCGACCTTGCTGCGCAGCCGGTTCATCGGGTACTTCGGCGACAGGATGTTCTCGCCGTCCAGCAGCACTTCACCGCTGGCGGTCATCTTCGGATACAGCGCGTAGATGCGGTTGAAGATGCGCAGCAGCGTCGACTTGCCGCAGCCCGACGGGCCGATCAGCGCGGTCACCCGCTTCTCGGGAATCTCCAGCTCGATGCCCTTGAGCGCATGGAAATCACCGTAGTGGAAATCCAGGCCGCGCGCGGCGATCTTCACCGGCGCCGGCGCCAGCACTTCACGTGCATGGGCGGCCAGGTGGATCCGTTGCGTCGGGGCGGTATGCAGGTCGTTCATGGACGGTCCGTTCGAAGAAGGGGCAGTGCGGGTCAGTCGTGGCTGATCCGCTTGCGCAGCAGGATGGCGCGGGCGAGGAGGCTGACGATGAGCACGAAGCTCGTGAGCACCAGTGCGCCGGCCCAGGCCAGCTGCTGCCAGGATTCATACGGGCTGCCTGCGTACTGATACATCACCACAGGCACGCTGGCCATCGGCCGCATGATGTCGCTGTTCCAGTACTGGTTGCCGAACGCGGTGAACAGCAGCGGCGCGGTCTCGCCGCTGATGCGGGCCAGCGCGAGCAGGATGCCGGTGACGATGCCGGCCGACGCGCTGCGGTAGAGCACCTGCACGATCACCTTCCAGTGCGGCACACCCAGTGACAGCGCGGCTTCGCGCATCTGGATGGGCACCAGCTGCAGCATCTCGTCGGTCGTGCGCACCACCACCGGCAGCACGATGAAGGCCAGCGCGATCGCACCGGCCAGCGCCGAGAAGCGGCCGCCGGTCTGCATCACGAACGCGGTGTAGACGAACAGGCCGAGCACGATCGACGGCGCGGACAGCAGGATGTCGTTGATGAAGCGCACGACGGTGCCGATCTTGCGGGCACGGCCGTACTCGGCGAGCCAGGTGCCGGCGGCCACGCCCATCGGCGTGCCGATGGCGATCGCCAGCGCGCACATCACCGCGCTGCCGAAGAAGGCGTTGGCCAGCCCGCCTTCCTGCATCGGCGGCGGGGTCATCTGGGTGAACAGCGCCCAGTTGATGCCGCCGGCCGCCTTGGACACCAGCGTCCACAGGATCCAGCCGAGGAAGAACAGGCCGAAGGCGGCGGTCAGGCAGCCCATGACGATGGCGACGCCGTTCTTGATCCGGCGTCGGGCATGGAGGCGGTCGGCGACCTGGCGCTCGCGTTCGGTGACGACACTGGCCATCACTTGCCCTCCTTGCGAGCGAGCTGCATCAGCATCAGGCGTGCGATCGCCAGCACCACGAAGGTCACGAGGAACAGCACGAAGCCGAGCAGCAGCAGCGCGGAGCGATAGGTCTCGGTGGCTTCGCCGAAATCATTGGCGATCAGCGCGGCGATCGTCGTGCTGGGCTCGAGCAGCGACGGGGTCAGGCGCACCGAATTGCCGATCACGAACGCGACCGCCATCGTCTCGCCGAGCGCGCGGCCGAGGCCGAGGAAGATGCCGCCGATCACCGCCGAGCGGGTGTAGGGCAGCACGATGTCCCAGCTCACTTCCCACTTGGTGGCGCCGAGTGCGTAGGCCGATTCCTTCAGGCGCGTGGGCACGGTCAGGAAGACCTCGCGCATCACCGACGAGATGAAGGGAATCACCATGATCGCGAGCACGAAGCCCGCGGTCAGCGTGCCGATGCCCAGCGGTGGGCCCTGGAACAGCAGGCCGATGCCGGGGATGGCGCCGAAGTAGTCATTGAGAAACGGCGTGACGTAGGTCGTCATCACCGGCACCAGCACGAACAGACCCCACATGCCGTAGATGATCGACGGAATGCCGGCCAGCAGCTCGATCGCCGTCCCCACCGGTCCGCGCAGCCAGCGCGGCGCGACTTCGGTGAGGAAGAATGCGATGCCGAAGCTCACGGGCACCGCAATGATCATCGCGATCAGCGCGGTGACGATGGTGCCCAGGATCGGCACCAGCGCGCCGTAGCGGTTCTCGACCGGATTCCAGTCGGCGCTGGTGAAGAACGACAGGCCCTGGGTGGCCAGCGCGTCGCGCCCGCCCCACAGCATCGACAGTGCGGCACCCGCGAGCGCGAGCATCGCGAACACGACGGTGGCGGCCAGCAACCAGCGGAAGATCCGGTCGTTGCGTGCGTCGCGGAGGTCGCGTTGCCGGGGAGCCGGCGTGGCGGAAAGGGTGGCGGCGGTCATCGGATCCCTTGTGTTCCGTCAGTCCCGCCGTGGCGGGACGTCAGTGCCATCTGTCTCGGTGCGATCGCGCGGCGCGCCGCCGGGCAGGCGACACGCCGCGCAAGGCATCACTGGTACTGGTACTCGGCGGCCCAGTAGGCCTCGATCTGCTGCACCAGTTCGGCGGGCAGCGGCACATAGTGCAGCTCGCTGGCCTGCGCCTGGCCGGACTCGAACGCCCACTTGAAGAACGCCAGCGTCGCCTGGCTGCGCGCGGCGTTGCGCGGCTGCTTCGGCATCAGCATGAAGTTGGTCGCGGTGATCGGCCACGCATCATCGCCCGGCGCATTGGTGATGACCAGGTTGAAGTCGGGAGCGCTGGCCCAGTCGGCATTGGCGGCCGCTGCGGCGAAGCTTTCCTCGCTCGGCTGGATCCAGTTGCCGGCCGCGTTCTGCATCGACGCGTACGGCATGTTGTTCTGCATCGCGTACGCCAGCTCGACGTAGCCGATCGAACCCTTGATCTGCTGCACGTAGGACGCCACGCCCTCGTTGCCCTTTCCGCCCACGCCGACCGGCCACTGCACCGAGGTGCCTTCGCCGATGCGCGACTTCCAGTCCGGGCTGACCTTGGACAGGTAGTTGGAGAAGTTGAAGGTGGTGCCGGAGCCGTCCGAGCGGTGGACCACGCTGATCTTGCCGGAGGGCAGGGTGACGCCCGGGTTCAGCGCCGCGATCGCGGGGTCGTTCCAGGTGCCCACCTTGCCGCTGAAGATGTCCGCCAGCAGCGGACCGGTCAGGCGCAGCTGGCCCGGCTGCATGCCGTCGATGTTGACCACCGGCACCACGCCGCCGATCGCCGACGGGAACTGGCCCAGGCCCGCGGCCTGCAGTTCTGCGCTGTCGAGCGGCTTGTCCGACGAGCCGAAATCCACGGTGCCCGACTTGATCTGGGCGATGCCGCCACCAGAGCCGATCGACTGGTAGTTGACCCGGTTACCGGTCGCCGCGTTGTAGTCGGCCGACCACTTGGACACCAGCGGGAAAATGAAGGTGGCACCAGCCCCGGTGATTTCCGCTGCGACGCGGTCGCTGCTGCCCTGTCCGGACGCGGCGCTGCCGTCGGCCGTCTGGCCGGAAGGCGTCTCGTTGTTGCCGCCGCAGGCGGCAAGGAAGAACAGGGAGGCAAGGGCGAGCGCACCGATTCGAACCGTCTGACGAGGCATCTGGAAACTCCATGAGGGATTGGCAACGCACGGCGTTGCCCGGTACGCGCATTTAATGATGTTTTTATTTCAGTCGTATGACGGTCAGTGACTGCAGCGCGACGCGCCCGGACGCGCCTCCCGCGCCATCGGCCGTCGCGGCCCGCTGTGGACGCGCACTTGACCTGAATGTCGCCGGATCCAGCCGTATCTCAGCTGTCTGACCGGCATGCTGTCAAGGTGGATTCGAGGCGTTTTACGCGCCGATGGGGCACATGCCACGCGTCGCCGTCCAGGGAGAGGATGGAGCGGCGCGCGCGGCATGCCACAGAGATTGAAGCGAAATGTGATGGCAGCCGTATGGAGCCCGTGTTGCACTCCCGTGACGTCGGGCCCCGATGGTCAGACCCTGCGGTTGGGTGCGCGTCAGGGTGGGTGACTCGGGAATGTCATAATCGCCGCCCCGTCTTCTGCGATGTCGAGTCCGTCGTGTATCGAGCCCCCCTCATGCGAACCATGCCGGCCCTCTCGTGTCTGGCCATCGGCATTGCGGTCTCCGGCGGTGTCCAGGCGTCCGAGCAGGACGAGCTGGCCGAACTCAAGGCGCAGTTGGCCGCGTTGCAGGCCAAGGTGGACGCCTTGGAGCAGCGGTCCGCGCAGCGCGAGCACCAGGAGCGCTCCGGAGTCGAGGCGTCCAGCGCGTCTCCGTCCGGTGCGCCGCTGCCGAACGATGCGGCGGCAGCGTCCGGGCCGTCGACGACCGTCGACACCCGCGGCGGTCTGGATGTGGCGAGCGCCGACGGGAATTTCGAGATGTCGCTGGGCGGTCGCATTCATTTCGATGCCTACGCCTTCGACCGCGACACCGCCGACGTGACCGGCACCAGCGATTTCCGCCGCGCGCGCCTGACCCTGCAGGGCAAGGCCTACGGCTGGGACTACAAATTCGAGCAGGATTTCGCCGCCGGCACCGGCCTCGAAGGCTTCCGCGACGTATTCATCGCCACGTCGGCGCTGGGCGGCAAGGTCACCATCGGCCACTTCAAGCCCTATCGCTCGATGGAGGAACTGACCAGCTCCAACGAGATCCTGATGATGGAGCGGCCGTTCGCCTCGGCCACCGGCCTGTTCAACGGCCGACAGTTCCAGCAGGGCGTGGGATACCTGCGCGCCGACAGCGGTTACACCGCCGGTTTCTCTGTGTTCAACCTGCGCAGCGCCTCGGGCACCCGCAACGAGGGCGTCGGCGCTGCCGGCCGCGTGACCTTCGCGCCGATCAACACCGAGACGAGCACGCTGCACGTCGGCGGCTGGGCCAGCCACGAGAACGTCAACCAGGGCTCGGCCGACATCGCCGCAACGGCCAACTACGCCGGGCGCCGTGGCCCGTCGCAGACCATCGCCACGACGACGTCGGGCAGCCGCAGCACCGTCGACGCCTACGGTCTGGAAGCGGCCGGCGCGTTCGGCCCGCTGTTCTTCCAGAGCGAATACGCCATCGCCAGCTTCGGGCAGCCGGCGGCGGCCGATCAGGACGTCACCACCTGGTATGTGCAGGGCAGCTGGCTGATCAACGGCGGCCACAGGGCCTACAAGGCAGGGACCGGCATCTTCGGCGCGCCGAAGGCTACCGACCGTGGCCTGTGGGAACTGACTGCGCGCTACGACACGATCGAGAACAAGAACCTGCTCGATCGCGAGGCGACCAGCTGGATCCTGGGCATGAACTACTACGTCAATCCGGCCTTGCGCTTCATGTTCAATTACACCAACGGCGACAACGACGTGACGGGCGACAAGACCAGCCAGTACGCGCTGCGGACACAGTTCGCGTTCTGATCGACACCGCTGTTCGTTCCGAAAGGCCCGCGGCCATCACCGCGGGCTTTTTGCGTTGAAGCGCGGTCGAAGTCGGAACGGCGCGATCGACCCGACGGGTGCCGGATGCATCGGCTCGCGAGGCGATCGCCGCGGTCCCGTCCGTGCAGGCGCGCGGCCGTTGCGTCCTTCTCTTGCATGCCGGCCCGGTTCGAACCCCGTCCTCCTGCAGGACGGTCGGCGCTCAGAGGACCGATGCCCCGCGCATGCCCACCGGGGTCATCGGGCGACGTCGAACCCGGCCTGCACCCGAAGCTGGCCCTCGCTTCTCGCCACGCTGAGCGTGGCCGGTGCCAGGCCGTGTCGCAGCCGCAGGTCGTCCAGCCAGCCGAACAGCTGCGGCGACGTGGCGGCGTCGGATTCGATGCCGAAGCCGTCGTCGCCGTGCGCGCGCTCGCGGCTCACCGCCAGGCCGGCGGTCTGCGCCGACGCCAGCACGGCGGCTTTCAGTGCGGCGGTGTCGACCGGCGGCGCGATGTCGCGTTGATCCAGCGTGCGCAGTTGCGCCAGCTGCAGCTCCGCCTGCAGCAGCGCCAGCGTGGCGCGCTCGTGGCGCAGCTGCGCGGCATCGGCCGCCTGGCGCACCGGCAGCATCACGCCGTACCAGAGCACGAACGCGGCGATCGCAGCGGTCATCAATCCCAGCATCCAGCGTTCGCGTGGCTCGCGCTGCTGCCACCAGCGCTGGACGCGCGACATGTCGATCTTCATCAGAGCGGCTCCACGGCAACGAGGCTGCGCAGGCCGGCCTCGACCGGCTGGCTGTCGAGCGGCACCAGCGCCAGCCCACGTTCGGCCAGTGGCTGACGCAACAGGTCGAGATCCTGCTCGCTGCCGTGGACCAGGCCGGCGCGCACGCCGGTGTCGGGCGTGAATTCGTAGCTGTCGAGCCGGGTGCCCGGCACCGTGCGCAGGGCGTCGAACAACGCGGCCGAGTGCGCGGCCAGCAGGTCCGGCGCCAGGCGCTGGCGGTAGTGCGCGCCGAGGGTGGCGCCGGTGAGGCCGGGGCGGTACGCGGCGGCGAGCGTGTCGGCGCGGTGTTCGAGCGAGCGCGCCGCCAGGCCGTGATACATCGCCTGCGCGCCGACCAGCAGTAGCGGAGACAGCAGGGCCAGCGCCGCCAGCCGACGCAGGCGCCGGCGTTGCCGGGGCACCGTCTCGTCGCGGCGCGCGTAGGGGCCCTGCAGCAGGTCGAGCGCGGGGACGGCCAGCGCATTGGCGGCGAACCGCGCGTCGCAGGCCGCCGGGTCCAGCCGGCGCAGGGGCCGGTCGCCGATGACCTGGAGCACCAGATCCGCTTCGGCGGCGAGCGCGAGGCGATGCCCGCGGGCCAGCAGCAGACCGTCGCGCTCGCAGACCTGCACGCCGTCGTCGTGCGGTGGATCGAGCAGCAGGCAATCGGGCACGGCGGCCACCGGGTGCAGCCCGAGCTGCGCTGCCTGGGCGAGCCATCCGCGCATCCGGGCATCGTCGACCGCGCCGAGCAGACGCTGCGAGTCGCCGGCCTCGGCGGCGCCGACCGCCACGTGCAGTGTGCCGACCGGTTGGGCGACGTGGTCCTGCAGCAGCAGGCGCGCGGCCGCGGCGGCCTGGGCCGCGCTGTGAGCAGGAAGATCCAGCCACAGCAGCCGCAGCGCGTCGGCCGGGACGACCAGGATGTCGCGCGCGCCGGGCTCGGCCGGCAGCGGATCGGCGGCATCGCATACGCGACGCGCACGGATCTGGCCACTGCTGTCGACGCTCAGGCAGACCGGGGCACGTGACGGATCGGCGCCCAGCAGCAGCAGGCGGAGGGGAGAGGACGGGGTGTTCATTCGTCGGGAGTCCAGCGGCGGACGATCAGGCGGGCGCGGTCGCCGTCGGCGTGCAGCAGTGCGCTGAGCACCGCCTGGGCGCCGGCGTACTCGACTTCGGTCTGGAGGGTGAACCAGCGGCTGCGCAGCTGGACCTGGTCATAGACCTCGCGCGGCAGTTCAGCGTCGCGCAACGCAGGCTGCGCCCAGAACACGGTCGCGTCCGGCCAGCCGCCGTCCGGACGCGCGGCGATCACGCGGCGCGCCTCGGCCGGGGTCAGGCGCCCCAGGCTCAGCATGCTCAGCACCGGGGCCTGGTCGAGGTCCAGCGCGTTGACGTTCACCGGCGACAGCTCGGCGCGGGGCAGGGCGCACACGTAGGGACGCAGGCGCGCGTAACTCGCGCCGTCGTAGCCGCGGATCGCACGCAGTTCCGACGGTTCGGCGAGCAGGGCACCACTGGTCCGGTAGCCGGGCTGCAGCGCGGCGTAGGTGGAATCCTCGGCGCCCAGCGGCGCGCGCTGCGCATCGCTGTCGATCCAGTCGGCCAGCGTGTCGGCCAGTGCCTGAGCCTGGGCGGCGGCGAATCCGAGCGCCTGCAGCAGCGCCACGTACTGGCTGACGCCGAGCTCTCGCCGTTGCCACTGCTCCGGTGCGCCGGTGACCACGCTGTTGAGGTTGAAGCAGGTGCTGCCGTCGCCCAGCCGTGCACGCACCAGGCCGAGGCTCTGGCCGTCTTCGACGATGGGGAACAGCAGCGGTTTGCCATTCCATTGCGCGGCATCGACGCCGCCGCGTTGCAGCTCGCCCAGCCGCTGCCGGGCCAGCGCCTCGCTGCCGAGCGCGTAGCGCTGCGCCTGCGCGATCGCATGCGCATTGCCGGTGCGGCGCAGACCGAAGCGGATGTCGTCCAGCATCGCCACCGCCAGCACGGTCATCACCGCGGTGAGCAGCAGCACCGAAAGCAGGGCCATGCCACGCTGTCGCACCGGCGCGCTCATTCCGCTTCGCCCGGCAGCAGGAACACCTGGCGCACGTGGCCGAAGTCGCGGACCTCCATCTCCAGCGCGACTGCCTGCGGCAGCGTATCGAGACCGCCGCCCCAGCCGTCGCTCCAGAAGCCGCGCGCGTAGTACGACGCACGCACAGACTCGACGCCGTCCAGCAGCACCTGCGGCGCGCCGGCCGACGTGCCGTCGAGCGCGGCGCGGGTGCTGCGCTGCAGGCTGCCGTCGGCGACGCGGTATTCCACGTACTGCATCGACGCGCGCGGCGCGCCATCGGTGTTCTCCCAGCCGCGGCGGACGAAGCCCAGCAGCGGTCGGCTGCGGTCGTCCGGCGGCGCGGCGGTGAAGGCGGACAGGTCGGCCACGCCGTCACTGCGCCGGGTGCGGCGCACGGCGGCCTGGCCGAGATCGGCCTTGAGCAGGGCATGCGCGCGCTGCAGTTCGGCGGTGCGGTCCATGCGTGCACGGATCACGCCCTGCTGGTCGGCCGTCCACGCCAGCACGCCGACCGCGGCCGCGGCGAGCATCGCGAAGATCGCCAGCGACACCAGCACCTCGATCAGGGTGAAGCCGCGTGCGCGCGAATGCGATGTACGGCTCATCGCAAGACCTCGGCACTGGCCACCTGCTGGCCGTCGTCGGCGAACACGGCGATGCGCACGCGGGTGAGGCCGGCGCCGGCGGGTTCGATCGCGCGCTGCCAGTGCCAGGCGCGATCGCCGAGCCGTTCGTCGCCCTGCGCCGCATCGGGTGTCGCATCGCCAAGCTGCGCCTCGACCGACAGGTTCTCGGCGACGATGCCGGCCAGCGCCCGGGTCTCGATCTGCAGCGCGCTGCGCGTGCTGCCGCCGCTGAGGTTGAGCAGGGCCACGACGACCAGCGCGAACACCGCCAGCGCGACCAGCAGTTCGATCAGCGAGAAGCCGCGCGCCGCGCGGGTCATTGCACGCGCACCGTGCCGGCGGCGTCGACCACGATCTCGGCCTGCAGGCCGTCGCGCGCCAGCCGCAGGCGCTGGGGTTCGGCGGCGCCGGTGGCGTCGAAGCGGAAGTCGAGCTGTTCCCGGCGTTCCGGCAGCGTCGCGATCACGCCGTCGGCCCAGGGGCGTGCGGAGAACGGCGCGTCGTCCAGCGGCTGCCACCGGCCGAAGTCGCGTCGGCTGAAGCGGTAGCCGCCGGCGTCGACGCTCACCTGCATCGCCCGTCCGCCGAGGATCGCTTCGTCGCGCGCGTGCTTGAGGTGCAGGCCGAACTGGTCGGCCTGGCGATGGAAACCGGCATTGCCGTCGGGCAGGGTCAGGGCCACCGCCGTCGTGGCCAGGCCGATGACGACCATGACCACGAGCAGTTCGATCAGCGTGAAACCGGCCTGCGCGCGTGGCATCGGTGATGCGTGTTACTGCCAGTTGCCGATGTCGGCGTTCTCGCCGTCGCCGCCCTCGACGCCGTCGGCGCCGAAGGAGAAGACGTCGAACGCGCCGCGTTGTCCCGGCATGCGGTACTGGTAGGGATTGCCCCAGGGATCGGCCGGCAGACGACGCACATAGCCGCCTTTGCGATAGCGCTCGGGACGGGCCAGTCCCGGCGGCTGCTGCTGCAGGGCCTGCAGGCCCTGTTCGGTGCGCGGATAGGTGAGGTTGTCCAGCCGGTAACTGTCGAGCGCCTGTTCCAGCAGGGCGACGTCGGCGCGCGCCTTCTCCACCATGGCGCGGTCCTGGCTGGGCAGCACGTTGATCACCACCACCGTGGCCAGCAGGCCCAGGATGACGATGACCACCATCAGTTCGATCAGGGTGAAGCCGCGCGCTCTGGCGACGAAGGGACGGGAACGACGAAGCATCATGGCGAAGAATTCCTGGTCGGTTACGAACGGGGGATCAGCCCAGCGCCATCGAGTTGAACTGCAGGATCGGCAGCAGGATGGACAGGACGATCATGGCGACCACGCCGCCGAGCACGATGATGATTCCCGGCTCGAGCAGGCTCAGCGTGGCGTTGGAAAAGGTGTCGATCTCGCGTTCGAGATAATCGGCGGCGCGGTCGAGCATCGGCGCCAGCCGGCCGCTGTTCTCGCCGCTGCCGGTCATGTAGAGCAGCGTGGGCGGGAACACGCCGGCGCGCTTCATCGCCGAGGACATGCTGCCGCCTTCGTCGATCGCGGTGACCATGGTGTCGGTGGCGGCGCGCAGCACGCGGTTGCCGACGGTGCGCGCGGTGATGGCCAGTCCTTCGATCAGCGGCAGGCCGCTGTCGAGCATGATCGCCAGGGTGCGCGACATGCGCGCGGCGTGCAGATCGCGCAGCACCCGGCCGAGCAGGGGCAGGCGCAACAGCCAGCCGTCGAAACGCAGCCGGACATCCTCGCGCTTGAGCAGCCGGACGAAGACGAGGCCGCCGACCACCAGCAGCGTGGCCACGAGCCAGCCCCACTGATTGATGAAATCGGACACACCGATGACCGCGCGCGTGAGCAGCGGCAATTCGCGGCCCATCGAGTCGAACTGTTCGACCACGCGCGGCACCACGAACGTCATCAATGCGATCACCACCGCCACCGCGGTCAGCGACAACGCGGCCGGGTAGACCAGGGTGCCGATCATCTTGCCGCGCACCTGCTGCTGGCGTTCGAGCAGATCGGCGAGGCGCTCGAGAATCTGCGGCAGCGCGCCCGAGCGTTCGCCGGCCGACACCATCGCCCGGTACAGCGGCGGAAACGCCTTGCCCTGCTGGGCCATCGCATCGGCCAGCCGACGACCCTCGAGCACCTGGGCGTGGGTGGCCATCACCACCCGGCGCACGCCGCGCCGGTCGCTCTGGCTGCCGATCGTGCGCAGGGCTTCCTCGATCGGCGCACTCGCCACGAGCGTCGACAATTGGCGGGTCAGCAGGGCGAGGTCCTTCGCGCCGAAGCGGCCGCCGCGTCCGCCCCGATGCTGCTGCATCGCAGGCTCGACCGAGACCGGCACGAGCTGCCGCTTTTCGAGCAGCGCACGGGCGTCGCGCGGCGTCGCGGCATCGACCGTGCCGGCTCGGGTGTGGCCGCGCAGGTCCAGCGCCGAGTAGTCAAACGCCGGCATCGTCCCGGGTCTCCTGACGGGTGACGCGCACGGCTTCTTCCAGCGTGGTCAATCCGGCGGCCACCGCGTCGCGCGCGGCGTCCGACAGCCGCCCCGCAGTGGCGAACGCCGCGTCGGCGATGGCGTCCTCGCCGGCGTCGCTGGCGATCAGGCGACGGATACGGTCGTCGACGGTGATCACTTCGTGGATGCCGATCCGCCCGGCATAGCCGGTGTGGTTGCAGCGCGGGCAGCCCACCGCGTCGTACAGCACGCCATCGACATCGCCGCCGAGCATCCCGGCGAATCCGGTGTGGGTGCGCGGCGTGCGGCAGTGCACGCAGAGCTTGCGCAGCAGCCGCTGCGCCATCACCAGGCGCAGGCTGGACGCGAGGAGGAAAGGCTCGATGCCGACATCGCGCAGCCGCGTGATCGCGCCGGCGGCGTCGTTGGTGTGCACCGTCGACAGCACCAGGTGGCCGGTGAGACTGGCCTGCACCGCGATCTGCGCGGTTTCGGCATCGCGGATCTCTCCGACCATGACGATGTCCGGGTCCTGGCGCAGGATCGCGCGCAGCCCCGCGGCGAAACTCATGCCCACGCGCGTGTTGACCTGGGTCTGGCCGACGCCTTCGACCGCGTATTCGACCGGGTCTTCGACGGTCAGGATGTTGCGCTCGCCGTCGTTGAGCGCGGTCAGCGCGGAATAGAGCGTGGTGGTCTTGCCCGAGCCGGTGGGGCCGGTGACCAGGATCACGCCGTTCGGCACCTGCAGCGCCTTGCGCAGCGACGCCAGCGTGGGCGCGGACATGCCGAGTTGTTCGAGCGACAGCGTGCCCTGTTCCTTGTCGAGGATGCGCAGCACGACCCGTTCGCCGCCGCGGGTGGGCAGGGTGCTCACGCGCACGTCCAGCGCCTTGGCGCCCATGACCAGCGACACGCGCCCGTCCTGCGGCACGCGCCGCTCGGCGATGTCGAGGCGCGCCATCACCTTCACGCGCGACACCAGCAGCGGCGCGATGCGCGCCGGCAGCGACACCGCCTCGCGCATCACGCCGTCGACGCGGAAGCGCACGCGCAGCGCGGATTCGAAGGATTCGATGTGCACGTCGGACGCGCCCAGGCGCGCGGCCTCGGCGATCAGCCCGTTGATCAGGCGGATGACCGGCGCATCGCCCTGGCTTTCCAGCAGGTCCGCGGCGGTGGGGATGTCCTCGACCAGCGAGTCGAGGTTGCCGTGCAGGTCCAGCTGCTCGACACCGGCGGCGTTGCCGAGGCCGACATCGGCGTAGATCTCCGACAGGCGCCGGTCGAAGACCGTCGCCGGAAGGGTCTCGACCTGCAGTGGCACGCCGACCGTGCGCCGGACTTCGAGCAGCGCCTGCGCATCGCCGCCTTCACGCATCGCCACCTGGGCCTGCGCGCCCGTGCCGAGCAGCAGCACGCCGTGTCGCTTGGCGAAGGCGTAGGCGAGCGTGGGCGCGTGCGTGTCCATCAGGGCGAGGGCGTCGCGGGCGGCGGCGGGGCCGGTGCGGCCGGCAAGGCGGGCGACACGGGCGCCGCGGTATCGAGGTAGTCGCGCACCAGCGCATCGAGTTCGACTAGCGCCGCCGGATCGCCGCGCAGGCCGGTCTCGCGCAGGTAGCCGTAGCGCTGCGCGGTGTGGCGCTGGGCATCGACGCCGTTGCGCACGATCGTCGGTCGCAGGAAGACCATCAGATTGGTCTTGGAACTGTTGCGCGAGCGGCTGCGGAACAAGGCACCGAGGCCGGGGATGTCGCCGAGCAGCGGGATCTTCTCAAGGCGCGCTTCGTTGCTCTGGTCGAGCAGGCCGCCCAGCACCACCATCGCGCCGTCGTCGACGACCACGTTGGTCTCGACCTCTCGCTTGTTGAGCACCAGCTCGTCGTTGTTCGAGCTGACGGTGCCGTTGACCGACGACACTTCCTGCTTGATGCCGAGCGTGATGCCACCGCCGCTGTTGATCTGCGGCCGCACGGTCAACTGGATGCCCACGTCCTGGCGGTCGATGGTGCGGAACGGATTGTCGTTGTTGCCGCTGAGGACCTCGCCGGTGGTGATCGGCACTTCCTGGCCGACCATGATCCGGGCTTCCTCGTTGTCGAGGGTCAGGATCGACGGTGTCGACAGCAGGCTGGAGCCGGCGTCGGTCTTGACCGCATTGATGATCAGGCCGAACAGCGTGTTGTCGCGTTCGGCGGCGAAGCCGAGCAGGCCGCCGCTGAGCCCGAGCAGGGCCTGGGCCGCAGCCTGGCGGGCGGCATCGCCCACGGCGTCGTCGCTCTCGCCGCCGCTGCCGCCGCGGCTGGCGAGGGCGCCGCCGGCCAGCGAGGCAATGCCGGGACCACCGTTGGAGAACTGGGTCAGGCCGATCGGAATCGTGCCGTCCTTGCCGGCGAGCAGCAGCTGGGCGCCGAGCCGACTCGCGGCGGAGTCGGAGATCTCGACCACCAGCGCCTCGACCAGCACCTGCTCGCGGCGCACATCGAGCTGGCGGATCACGTCGAGCAGGATCCGCTGGGTGCTGGGATCGGCGCTGATCACCAGCGAGTTGGCCCCCGGATAGCGGACGATCACCGGGCGCTTGCCGCCGGCCGGAGAAATGATCTGCAGGTTCTCGGCGTCGGCGGCCGCAGGCATGGCGGCGGCCATCGCGGCGCCCGCACCGGCGCCGCTGCCGTCGGGCGACTGGCCGATCAATTGCTGCAGTACCGGCAGCAGTTGTTCGGCGCTGGCGTGCTGCAGTTTCACCACGGCCACATCGCTGCTGCGCTCGGCGCGGCTGTCGAGCTCCAGTGCCATCCGCGCGACCCGCTGCACCATCGCCGGATTGCCGCGGATCACCAGCGAATTGCTGCTCTCCACCGGCAGCACCGACAGCGCGCCGTCGTTCTGCCCGGAAATGCCGAACAGGTCGACCAGCGTGGCGGCGAGCTCGCGCGCCGAGGTGTTGCGCAGGCTGACCGTGTCGATGCTGGCGCTGTCCTGGTCGATCTGCGACACCAGGCCGCGGATGCGGCGCAGGTTGTCGACGTAATCGGCCACCAGCAGGCTGTTGCCCTGGGGCAGCGCCATCACGACGCCGCCGCGGCCGATCAACGGCTTCAGCGTTTCGGCAGCGGCGCGCGCGTCGATGCGCTGCAGCGGGAACACGCTGGTGGCGTAGCCGAGCGGCGAGCCCGGCTGCTGCGCGGCGACGTCGTCGGGCACGATGCGATAGGTGGCCGTGCCTGCGGGCACCGCGATCAGCCCGTTGCTGCGCAGCACGGTGAGCAGCACGCCGATCAGGTCTTCGTCGGTCAGCGGCCGGTCGCGGCTGACGTTGACCGTGCCCTGCACGCGCGGGTCGACGATGAAGGTGGTGCTGGTGGCGCGCGCGACGTCCTGGATGAAGGCGGTGAGCTCGACGTTCTGCATGCGCAGCGCCGGCGCCTCGGCCTGCGCCTGGGCCGACAGCGGCGGGGTGGGGCAGGCCAGCAGGACGGCGGTCGCCAGCAGCAGCCGCGCCGGAATGCGGGTGCTCATGGCGCGCTGCCTCCGAGGCTCAGGGTGCGGGTCTGGCCGTCGCGCTCGAAGGTCACGACGGCTCTGGGATTGGATTTCAATTCGCTCGCCAGTGCGGTGATCACGCTGGGTGACAGGACCTGGCCGTTGACGGAGAGCAGCACGTCGCCGGGTTGCAGGCCGGCGGCGCGCAGCAGCATCTCGCTGTTGCCGCGCGGCAGCAGGGTGTAGCCGGAGAGGCGGCCATCGACGTTGCGCGCCTGCAGGCCGGCTTCGAGCAACTGCGCGGGATCGAAGTCCGGGCTGCTGGCCGATGCCGGTGCAGGCGTCGGCGCAGGCGGGGGTGTTGGCATCGAGGCGGGCGGCGCGTCGGCAGGTGCCTCCTGCGCGAGCGCCAGCCGCTGCCCGTTGCCCAGCTCGACGTGATCGGCCCTCACGGCCGCGAGCACCAGGCCGGGTGCCAGCGCATCGCCGACGCCATAGACCGATTGCGGCTCCCGGTCGCGGCCGAGAATGGCCGTGCCCCGACCGTCGGCCGCGGTTCGCAGGCCGAACAGGCGCCAACCGTCGGTCGCGACGGGCGCGGCCGATGCAACGCCAGCAAGAAACGGATCATGTGCCGCCAACTCCGGAATCTGTGAGGGGAGGCTGGTCACCTGCGGCGTGCCGGCGACGCTGGCCGGGGCCAGCACCAGCCACACCAGCCGGGCGAGCTGGGTCACCAGAACGAGCCACAGGAGAATTTCGGCCAACCTGGACCAGAGCCGCCGTGACACACCCGGAAACGCGAGGAAAGTAGGCAAGGCAGGCAGGCAGGTAACCGATTCATGACAGCATGAGTCAGATATATGACATTCCTGTTTCTGCGATTGCCCGGCCTGCAACGGAAAAGCCCGGCACTTGAGGCCGGGCTTTTCAGTTTTATGACTGTGGAGTCGATCAGAAGGCGAGACTCAGACTCACATCCCAGCTGATGCCCGGCTTGTAGGTGTACAGGTCGATGCGACCTCCGTCGCGTTCCTGGTATTCCTCATGGGACTTGTTGAGGATGTTGCGTGCACTGAAGCTCAGCGATGGCTTGAAGCCGCCCCAGCCGCCCAGATCGAGGCCCTTGCGCAGCACGAAGTCCAGCGTCGCGCCCGGGTCTTCCAGATAGTCGGGCTGGCCGGCACGCCCGCGGACACTGATCCGCTCGCTCACATAGTTCGCGATCAGCGTCGCCTGCAGGTCCGCACCCTCGTGCTCGATACCGAACTGCACGTTGGCGATGTGATCGCTCTGGCCCTGCATCCTGCTGCCGTCGGCGACGAAGCTGCGGGCGTCCTGCGGCACGCCGTTGAATCCCGGCGGGATCACCGTGTCGCCTGCCTCGGCATTCACTTCCGACGACGACCATGTGTAGTTCGTGGCGAGATACAGACGGCCATCGCCCAGCCAGCGGAGGTCGGGGGCGAAGTACTTCTTGAACTCCAGCTCGACACCGTAGAGCGTGGCTTCCGGCGCGTTGAGGAAGCCCTGGAACAGCTGGCTGCCACCGAACTCGCCGATGACCGCTTCCACCGGCTTGTCGATCTGCTTGTAGAACACGCCTGCGGTGAAATACTCGCCGGCATCGAAGAACCATTCGTAGCGCGCGTCGAGGTTGAGCAGCTCGCTGTCGACGAGGAACGGGTTGCCGAAGAACAGGCGGTCGTTGTCGGGGTCGGTGTACTGCTGCGGCGCCAGCTCGCGGAACTGCGGCCGGGCGATGGTCTTGCTCGCGCCGAAACGCAGCTGTTGGTTGTCGGCGAGGTTCCACGTGACCGTTGCCGCCGGCAGCACGTAGTCGTTCTCCAGCGGCGGCGCTGCGAAGATGCCGCCGACACGCGCGCCGCTGAAGATGTCCAGCGGGTGCACGGCCTGGGTGGCATCTTCGTAGCGCAGACCGACGGTCGCGCGCCACGCCGGGCCGATCTCGCCTTCCAGCTGCACGTAGGCAGCCTTGTTCGTGAGCGTGCCGTCGTAGGCGGATTCGCCGTTGTTGTTCGGCGTGATCTCGTTGAGGGTCAGGACGCCGTTCTGGAAGTTGTAGTCCGAGAACAGGTAGTCGACGCGCTGGTACTGGTTGTAGACCGGCAGTCCGCTGCCGAGCGCCTCGAAGCGGAACGTGCGCTGCACCGCGGCGCGATCGTTGTCCGAATACGCAATGCCCGCGCTCAATGTCAGCTCGCGCTCGGTCGGCAGGCGCCAGTCGAGGTCGATACCGCCACTGGCCACTTCGTCATCGACCGCGCCGAAGCGCAGCGCGTTGTTGCCGCTGCCGTGGATCCAGGTGCCGTCGACCAGTGCATAGCGCACGCTGGTCTCGTACGGCGTTGTGCGCCGGGCCTTCGAATAGGCCAGGCGCCAGCCGAGTTTGAGATCGCCGTATTCGCCGAAGCTGCTCTTGCCCGCCAACTGGTTGTTGACCAGCTGGCGCTCCAGCCACAGCGTGCCGTCTTCGCGGATGTCGACGCCGACGTTGAAGTTGTAGCCGTCGCGGGACTTGGCTTCCTTGATCGTGTCGTGGACGTAGAGCGTGTTCCAGGACACCGAGTGGTTTTCGCTTTCCAGGCCCAGGCCGAACAGGCCGTTGACCCGCGCGTTCATGCGGGTGGTGGCGAAGTCGTAGTCGTTGTAGATGTCCGCGCCATCGGTGGTGAAGATGCCATCCTGCTGCTTGCCGGTGCGGGTGCGCCATTCGTTGTCGAAGCTGACCACGCCGATCACCCCGAGCCGGAGATCGTCGGCGATGTCGAACGCGGTGCCTGCACTCACGCCGATCTTGGTGTCGGGGTCGATCCGGCGCTTCTCCTGCAGCAGGAACAGGTTGGGATTGTTCAGCGCGCTGCCGTAGGCGGCCAGCCACTCGCGGCTGTAGTTCGCGCTGGTGATCGGCTGGCCGCTGCGGATGATTTCGTCGGGCAGGTCGCGACGGCCGGTGTCGTAGCCCGTCCAGTCCCGGTTGCTGCCGTAGTAGGTGAGGCCCGGTGACCGGGTGGTGACCGAGTTTCCGCCCACGCCGACGTTGAACTTGAGGAACGGCGCATCGGGAACGGTCAGACCTTGCAGGTCGATGACGCCGCCGCCGAATTCGCCTGGATACTTGACCGAGTACGTTTTCTGCACGGTCACGCCGGCCAGCGCCTCGGCCGGGAACAGGTCCAGCGGCACCACACGCTGCAGCGGCTCGGGAGACGGGAGCGGCGAGCCGTTGAACAGCGCGCTCGAATAGCGTTCGCCAAGTCCGCGCACGTAGACGTATTTGTCGCCGACGACGCTCAGGCCGCTGACCCGGACCAGCGCCGCGGCGGCATCGCTGTCGCCGGTGCGCTCGAAGTCCTCACGGGTCACGAAGCTCGAGACGGCGGCGGTATTGGCCATCGGCTCGGGAATGTATTCGCCGCGGACGCTGACCGCGTCCAGTTCGGATGTCCGCTCCGGCGCGGTCGACGTGCTTTGCGGCACTTGCGTGGCCTGCGGCTCCTGCGCTGCGGCGGGCATCGCCAGCGCCGCGCCGATGGCCAGGCAGATGCTGGTGCGCGTGATCCGGCCGCGACGCCGCGGGAGGACGCGCAGCGGGGAAAGTCGGGTGTTGGAAGACGTCATGGGTATAGGCCTTGGCTGCTTCGGGCAGTCTAGAAAAGGGCGTCCAAACGAGATGCGGCGGCTTTGGGCCGCCGCATCTTTTTCGATCATGGATGGTCGATCGGACCGGTCAGAGGCCGACGGTCCAGCCGGTCCACCAGGCGTCGTTGGCGTCGCGCGCCGCACCGATGTAGTTCACGTCCTGGAAGGCCGGATACTTGGCCCGCACCGCGACCGGTGCCACCGCGTTTTCGTTCGCGCCGGTGATGTACGCCGTGCTCAGCGTCGAGGCGCCGAACACGGTGCCCGCCTTGTTGGCGGCATCGACATAGACGGTGGTGGCCGCGTTGCGGTCGCGCTTGTCGCAGGTGAAGTAGTTCGACAGCAGTTCGATCCGGCTGTTGGTGCCCGAAATGTCGAAGCACACGTCGGCCTGCTTCTGGTTCGGGCCGGCCGGGGCCGTCACGAACACGCTGTTCCAGATCGATGCGTTGGTGCCCTGGTTGATCTTGACCAGCGAGTCCAGCGTGGGATCGGTGGTGTAGACGGTGAAGTTGGACACCTTCGGCGTCGAGGTCGGCTGGCGGTCGAGCGCGGACCACTCGAAGATCGAGCCCGAATCGGCCACGCCCTTGACCGACGGCGTCTTGCGCACGATCAGGCCGAACTGGATACCACCGCTCCAGCCCCAATCGGTGTCGAGCGAGTCGTCGTCGGCCTCGGTGATGACCACGTGGCTCATGTTGACCGTGCCGCCGAAGATCTCGATGCCGTCGTCGCCGCTGTAGTGCGACTGGAAGTAGCTGATCTTGGTCTCGTTGCCGACGCCGACCAGGGTCAGTGACTGCAGCTCGTTGCCGTCACCGATGACATTGCCGGAATAGCGCACCTGCACGTAGCTCATCTCGCCGCTGTTGTCGTTCGGCGCATTGCCGCCGCCGAATGCAT
This sequence comes from Luteimonas sp. KH_071, assembly GCF_057838005.1. Lineage (NCBI taxonomy): Bacteria > Pseudomonadati > Pseudomonadota > Gammaproteobacteria > Lysobacterales > Lysobacteraceae > Luteimonas > Luteimonas sp. KH_071. The sequence goes on from NZ_CM174458.1 coordinate 1,221,862, forward strand.
TGCTGACGCCTTCCACAGCGCCCTGGCAGGCCGCCGTACCCGGCGTCGCATTGCCGATACAGGCATTGATCGGCGCGCGGCCCATCAGCACGATGCCTGCCCAGTCGAACTTGGCGCCGCGACCTTCGAGATCGGCCAGCGAGGTGAAGACGATCGGCGCATCGCGGGTGCCCAGGGCATAGATCTGCGAGCCGCGCTGGATCAGCAGCACGTCCGGGCCGTTGCGGCCGAACAGGGTCACGCCCGGCTCGATGTACAGCCGGCCGCGCCTGGAGGCGTCGTTGACCGCCGCATCGCCCAGCTGGTCCTGACCCACGCTGACCTGCCCCTGGATCTGGTAGGCCACGCCCGCGACATTGCGCAGGGTCAGATCCCCGAGGATGCTGCTGGGCAGGCGGCAGGCGCGCAACGTGTTGTTGACAACGGTGCCCTGGTTGACGGTGCCGTCCGGGCAGCTGGCGGCGGGGCCAGCGGTCGGCGGCGGCGTGGTGGTCGGCGGCGGCGCGGTGGTCGGCGGCGGCGCGACGACAGGCGGGTTGGCCGGCACGCCCGGGGAGGCGACTTCATCGGCACCGTTGCCGCAACCGGCAAGCGCGAAGACGGCGCCGAACGCCATCAGCAGGGTTTTGGAATTGTTGCGGACAGACATCGTGAAGAATCTCCGGTCGAATGTGGTGCGTGCGGGAACGGCGCGTGGTGGGGTGGTGTAGCTGACGCTTAACGTTTTAGTCAGGTTCGATGACATTCCGATGACCGGCGCCGGGGCGTCGCCCGCAGTCGCGCCCCGCATGGCTGCCGTGACTGGCGACAGATTCGGGCTGTCATGTGTCAGGGATATGTTGGAAATGCGACGGTCACCCCGGCGGTCGCGATTGCGGGGGCACATCGCCCAGGGAGCTGCCGAACGTGACAGCAAGACAATTGAGTGCCGAGCGGGAACAGTGGGTGGTCGAACAGGCGATGGCGGGCGCCGACCCTGACAGCGTGCTCAAGCGCCTGCGTGCCGAGGGTTGGGACGAGCAGGCGGCGATCGATGCAGTGCAAGCTGCGGTGTCGGATTTCATCGAGCGCAATGCACGGCAGACCGGACTGCCGCGCCCGGTCCGTGTGCCGGTGCCGGCCGAGCCCAACGGCGCCACGCAGCTCGATGCCGGCGACCGCCAGGTGCAGGTCCTGGCGAGTCTGATGCTGCCGCGCGTCGTGGTGCTTGGCGGACTGCTCGCCGATGACGAGTGCGATGCGCTGATCGAGCTTGCCCGCGCGCGGCTGCGCCGTTCCACCACCGTCGATCCCGAATCGGGTGGCGACCAGGTGCATGCCGATCGCACCAGTCGCGGCACCTGCTTCACCCGTGGACAGAACGCGCTGTGCGCGCGCATCGAAGCCCGCATCGCGCGTCTGCTCGACTGGCCACTCGATCACGGGGAGGGCCTGCAGATCCTCAACTACGGCCCCGGCGCCGAGTACCGGCCCCATCACGACTATTTCGATCCGGCCGAGCCCGGCAGCCAGGTCCATCTTGCGCGCGGCGGTCAGCGGGTGGCGTCGGTGGTGATGTATCTCAACACCCCGAAGCGGGGCGGGGCGACCACGTTTCCCGACGTCCACTTCGAGGTGGCCGCGGTCAAGGGCAACGCGGTGTTCTTCAGCTACGACCGCGCCCATCCGATGACCCGCACGCTGCATGCGGGGGCGCCGGTGATCGAAGGCGAGAAATGGATCGCCACCAAATGGTTGCGCGAGGGGCATCACGACTGACGCGTCGACGCATGAGCCGCTGCGCTTGCCGTGCGCGACATCGGCGCGGCGACGCGCTCAGCACCCCAACGCATCATCCCGCCCGGTGCGCCCCGGCGGACGGTCGGGTGCCGGCATCGGGTAGCATGCGCGGCCGTGTCGCCACCGGGCGCGACACGCCAGCCCGGGAGTTCGAGTGACCGCACCGACCATGTTCCGCCGCCTGCGTCCGGCGGCCCTGCTTCTGTCCGCCCTGTTGCCGGGCCTCGTCTTCGCCCAGGCGGCCGAACCGGTCGATCTCGACGTCGTCGCGCAGATCCGCCACGAAGCGTTCAACCGGTCGCAGGTCGCCGCCAACCTCAAGGAGCTGACCGAGACCATCGGTCCGCGCCTGACCAATTCGCCGGCCTATGTGCGCTCGAGCGAGTGGGCGCGCAACAAACTCACCGGTTACGGCCTGACGAATGTGCAGGACGAGGTCTACGACGAGGCCTTCGGCCGCGGCTGGGAATTCCGCGCATCGCGCGTCGAACTGCTGACCCCGCGCGAGCTGCCGATCCATGCGCTGCCCAAGGCGTGGACGCCCGGCACCGATGGTCCGGTCGAAGGCGAACTGGTGCGCGCGACGTTCAAGACCGTCGAGGACATCGAGAAGCAGCGCGGCAAGCTCGCCGGCAAGATCGTGCTGCTCGATGAAGCGCGCGCCTACAAACCGGCCGACAAGCCAGACTTCCGCCGCCACACCGAAGAAGACCTCGGCGAGCTGCAGACCTTCCCGGTGCCGGAGGATCGCGATCCCGAAGCGCAGAACAAGCGCCTCGACGAGTACCGCAAGCGCCAGGAGCTGGTTCGCGCGCTCAACACCTTCTTCGCCGAGGAGGGCGTGCTGGCGACGCTGTCGATCAGCTCCTGGGACAACGGCATCGTCCGCGTGATGGGCGGCGGTGGCCGCAAGGCCGGCGATCCCGAAGGCGTGCCGGATCTCGTCGTCGCCGCCGAGCACTACAACCAGCTGGTGCGCGCCGTCGACAACAAGCAGGCGCCGCGTCTGCGTGTCGACGTGCAGGCACGTTTCACCAGCGATGCCGACCTGCCGGCGACCAACACGTTCGCCGAACTGCGCGGCAGCTCGAAAGCGAACGAGACGGTGATCATCGGCGCGCATCTCGATTCCTGGCACACCGGCACCGGCGCGGCCGACAACGGCGCGGGCGTGGTCGTGATGATGGAAGCCATGCGCATCCTCAAGGCGATCGACGCGCGCCCGAAGCGCACGATCCGCATCGCGTTGTGGGGCGGCGAAGAACAGGGCCTGCACGGCTCGGCCGGCTATGTCGCGAAGTACCTGGCCGACTGGCCGGCGCCCACCGATCCCGAGCAGATCGCCCTGCCGCGCGCGTTCCAGCGCGGCACCGGTCCGCTGCAGCGCCGCGCCGGCTACGACCGGTTTTCGACCTACTTCAATTTCGACAATGGCACCGGCCGCATCCGCGGCATCTACGCCCAGGAAAACCACGCGGCCGTGCCGGTGTTCCGTGCCTGGCTGGAACCGTTCGCCGATCTCGGCGCGACGGTCGTGACCACGCGCAACACCGGCAGCACGGACCACATTTCATTCGATCGCGTCGGACTTCCGGGCTTCCAGTTCGTGCAGGACCCGGCCGACTACTTCAGTCACGTCCACCACACGCATCTCGACACCTATGACCACGTGGTGCCGGACGACCTCAAGCAGGCCGCGGCGATCATCGCGTCGTTCGCGTATCACGCCGCGATGCGCGACGAGCGCCTGCCGCGCAAGCCGTTCACCGATCGGGACGAGTGATGGGTGGGAAGCGCGGCGGTGGAGATTCCGCCGCGCTTGCCAATCGGTCGCCAGAGCTCTCGATGTCGTCATTCCCGCGAAGGCGGGAATCCAGGGACCTCCGCTCAGATTGCGTGAGCGTTGTCGTGTGAGCCTGTCGTTCGGCTGTAAAGAGGTGAGCTTCCCGATACGGTGGTGCGTGAGAGCGGGGATTCCGCACGTGATGCATGACAGGCGTTTGCAGCATATGCGCCCGGCTGCGAAAGTCCTTGGATTCCCGCCTACGCGGGAATGACGGGTAAGAAGAAGTGGCGAAACTTCCGTCTGAAGAAGAACGACTCCGGCGATGCCGGCGAGCGTCGGGGCTAACTCACAACCCCCACCGTCTTGTCCTTGAACCGGCATAGATCCCGCACCACGCACTTCGGGCAATCCGGTTTGCGTGCCTTGCAGGTGTAGCGCCCGTGCAGGATCAGCCAGTGGTGCGCGCCGAGCAGAAATTCCTCGGGCACCACGCGCATCAGCCGATCTTCGACCGCGCGCACGTCCTTGCCCGGCGCGAGCCCCGTGCGGTTGGACACGCGGAAGATATGCGTGTCCACCGCGATCGCTGGCTCGCCGAAGACCGTGTTGAGCACGACGTTCGCGGTCTTGCGGCCGACGCCCGGCAATGCTTCGAGCGCGGCGCGGTCGTTCGGCACCACACCGCCGTGCTGCTCGACGAGGATGCGGCAGGCCGCGATGACGTTCTTCGCCTTCGCGTTGAACAGGCCGATTGTCGAGATATGGCGCTTGAGCGCGTCCTCGCCGAGGTCGAGGATCGCCTGCGGCGTGTTCGCCACCGGATACAACCGGCGCGTGGCCTTGTTGACGCCGACATCGGTCGCCTGCGCCGACAGGATCACCGCGACCAGCAGTTCGAACGGCGAGGTGTACTCGAGTTCGGTCGTCGGTTCCGGATCGATCTCGCGCAGGCGCGACAGGAATTCGTGGATCTCCACGCGCGTCATCGTCGGGCCGCGCCGTTTCGGCGCGGAGGTGTTCGCGGGCGCGCTCACGGCGTGCCGCCTGCCGCCCGCGCCTTGGCGCGGGCGAGGATCGCCGCCGCGTTGGACGGCAGGGCGGGACGCGCCGGCGCGGCATCGGGCGCCGGAGCGGCCGGCGCCGGGATGCGTCGCGCAGCCTCGCGTTCCTCGGCGCGGCGGGCGAGCCGCGCATTGCGCGACACGTAGCGCGCACGCGCGGCCCACGCGGTGCGCAGGCGTACACGCACATCCAGCAGCAAGGCGCGTGCTTCGGCATCCAGCACGTCGGCGCAGGCGTCTGGCCAGGCGTCCATCAGACCTGCGTCGATGGCAGTGTCGACATCGTCAACGCGCAACAGCGCGACGAGATGTTCGAGTGCGTCGAGCGACGGTGCGCTGGCGTCGGGTGGGCGGTGCGGCATGACGTGCATGCGACTCAGCGGTTCTTGAACTCGGGCTTGCGGCGTTCGAGAAACGCACGCGTACCTTCGCGCATGTCTTCGGTCGCGAACATCAGCCCGAACTGCGCGGCTTCGAACGCGAGCCCTTCGCCGATCGCACTTTCGCCACCGGTATTGATGCAGTCGAGCACACCGCGCAGCGCGAGCGGTGCGGCGTTCGCCAGTTGCTCGGCCAGTGCCATGGTCTGCGCCTGCAGTTCGGCGGCCGGCGCGACGCGGTTGACGATGTTCAGTGCCAGCGCACGCTCGGCGTTGATCGGCGCGCCGGTCAGGCACAGTTCCAGCGTGGCCGCGCGGCCGGCCAGACGCAGCAGGCGCTGGGTGCCGCCGAAGCCAGGAATCAGGCCGAGATTCACCTCCGGCTGGCCGACCTTGGCGGTGTCGGCGGCGATCCGCAGATGGCAGCACATCGCCAGTTCCAGCCCGCCGCCCAGCGCGAAGCCGTTGACCATCGCAATGACCGGCTTGGGCAGCGTTTCGACCCGGCGCATCATCGCCTGGCCGCGCAATGCGAAATCGCGACCTTCGACGGGGCGCAGATCGGCCATCTCGGCGATGTCCGCGCCGGCCACGAACGCCTTGGGCCCGGCGCCCGTCAGTACCACCACGCGCACGGTATCGGCAGACGCGGCGTCGTCGAATGCACAGTGCAGCGCATCCAGCGTCGCCGAGTTCAATGCGTTCAGCTTGTCCGGGCGATTCACGGTGATGACGCGTACAGCGCCGTGGTCTTCGATCAACAGCGGGGATTCGGACATGGAGACTCCAGGCGCAAAGGCGCCGCCCGGGAACTTGTCGGGGCGGCCGCGGTCTAGTTGGGGGTCGTCAGTGGCGGTTAAGCCCTTCGGCCGCTATCCTAGCGCGTCCATAGGGGGCGGTTCGACCGCCCCTTCGCGCGACAGGCGATATCGAAATCTGACCTAGCGGAGATCCACGGAATGAAGTTGCGTTTTATTGCGGCCGCAGTCGCGGCCATCACGTTCAGCGGCGCGGCGTTTGCGCAGCAGGCGGCAGCCCCCGCGGCTAACGCGAACGATCGCACCACGCTCAGCTACGCGTTGGGTTTCGACCTCGGCAACCGCCTGGCGGAAACCGGCGAGTCGGTCGACGTCAACACGATCATCAAGGGCCTGCAGGATGGTCACGGTCGCAAGGACCCGACCTATACACCCGAGCAGATGGGCACCGCCTACAACGGCTTCCAGCAGCGCATGCAGGAAAAGATCGTCGCTGAGCGTCGCGCGGCCCTGACCCAGAACGAGGGTCAGGCCACCACGTTCATCAACGAGTACAAGGCGCGCGAAGGCGTGGTCTCGCTGCCGAGCGGCGTGATGTACCGCGTCGTCGAAGCAGGCGCCGGCGCCAAGCCGACGGCTGCAAGTACGGTCGAAATCGCCTACCAGGCGCTGATCGTGCCGGCCGGGATCGGTCTGAGCCAGGAAGACAAGAGCCCCGCGTTCCGCGTTTCGGAGGCCCCGATCGCCGGTCTTCGCGAAGTGCTGCCGCTGATGCCGCTCAATGCGGTGTACGAGGTGGTGTTCCCGCCGGGCAAGTTCGTCACCGGTGAAGGCACGCAGGAAATCGCCCGCCAGCCGGTCGGCGTGATGGTGAAGCTGCTCAGCAGCCGCTGATCCGCACTGCGACACGCGTAACCCGACGCCGACGTGCATGCACGTCGGCGTCGTCGTATGTGGCATCCGCTCGCATCGACGCGAAGCGCACGCGCCTGATCGCATGCGCGGCGCCTGCGACGGCGCGCCGGTAGAATCAGCGCATGGACGAACGCCCACGCGCCGTGCTCACGCCCTGTACCGGCGTCTGCACCCTCGACGAACACGGCACCTGCCACGGCTGCCTGCGCAGCCTGGCGGAGATCGGTGGCTGGCTGCAGATGAGCGAGGCGCAGCGCCAGTGGCTGATGGATGTCGAACTGCCTGCGCGCGAGGCCGCGCGCGGATGAGCGTCGTGTTCGACACCGGTTTCGATACCGACAGCCTGTCGCGTGCACTGCATCCACTGGATGCGCCGCCGCCGGCGCGCGGCTGGAATTTCGAGGAACTCGATGGCCTGCTGGACGGCACGGTCGTGTTGCGCGAGGCCGCGGTGCTGGTCGGCCTGGTGCGCCGCGCCGAGGGTCTGCAGGCCGTGCTGACCCGCCGCACCGACACGCTGCGGCATCACGCCGGACAGGTCAGCTTTCCGGGCGGTCGTGAAGAACCCGGCGATGGCGGGCCGCTGCAGGCGGCGCTGCGTGAAGCCTGCGAGGAGATCGGCCTGGCCGCGTCGCAGGTGCGGCCGCTGGGCTATCTCGATCCACTCGCGACGATCACCGGGTATCGCGTCACGCCGGTCGTCGCGCTGCTTGATCCCGATTTCGAGGCGGTGCCCGAACCCGGCGAGGTGGCCGAGGTGTTCGAGGCGCCGCTGGCGTTTCTGATGGCGCCGGCCAGCCTGCGTCACGTCGATATCGAGTTTCGCGGCCGCATGCGGCATGTGCTCGAGTACGACACCCTCGCCGCTGCGCCCACCCATCGCATCTGGGGCGCCACAGCGTCGATCCTGCTCAACCTGCGCAACCGTCTGGAGCGTGCGTGAGTTCGCATTGGACCACGCTGGTGGATGCGTCGACGCTCTCGGCATCGCTCGGTGCGCCCGATCTACGCATCGTCGATTGCCGCTTCACGCTGGCGGTGGCGGGCGCGTCGGATGGCGATGGTGAATCGGCATGGCGCGAGCGCCATATTCCGGGCGCGGTGTACGCCCATCTCGAGCGTGATCTGTCGGGTCCGAAAGCGCCGGACCTCGGCCGTCATCCATGGCCGGCTGCCGAAGCGTTCACCGCGACGCTGTCGCGTCTGGGCATCGGGCCGGACATGCAGGTCGTCGCCTACGACGACAGCGACGGCGCATTCGCCGCGCGCCTGTGGTGGCTGTTGCGCAGTTTCGGTCACCGGAACGTCGCGGTACTCGATGGCGGCTGGACGGCGTGGCGCGCGTTGGAGCTGCCGGTCGAGACGACGGTGCCGCAGGTCGCAGCTGCACCCCTGATTGCAGGCGACTTCGATGCGACGCACCTGCTGCGCGACGCCGCGGCCGTGCAGCGCCATCTCGATGCCGGTGGTCTGCTGATCGATGCCCGCGCGGGTTCACGTTTCCGCGGCGAGGTCGAACCGCTGGATCCCCGTGCCGGCCATGTGCGGGGCGCGCGTAACCGGCCGTATGCCGACAACCTCGACGGCGGACGTTTCAAATCGGCCGACAGGCTCGCGTCGGAGTTCGATGCGCTGCTCGGCGGACATGCGCCGACCGATGTGGCAGTGATGTGCGGCTCGGGCGTCACCGCATGTCATCACCTGCTGGCGATGGCGCATGCCCGGCGCGATGGCGCGAAGTTGTATGCCCCGTCGTGGAGCGGATGGGTGGATGCGCCCGAGCGTGAGGTCGCGGTCGGTGAAGCCTAGCGGGCCGATTGTGTCCCAAGTGGTGCACTGGACGTTGCTGCAAGGCGCTGGATCCCGGCGTTCGCCGGGATGACGGGAATTTTTTTGCGTCGCCCCGGCGAACGCTGGGTCCAGCGCCCCTGCTCTGATGACGGTCGGAATCCGCTCGTCTTGAAACTGGCTGGTGCCCGATTCTCAACGCCCCAGCCGCGCCACCAGCGCCCGCAATCCCGCCTGCGTATCCGGCGCATTCCACGCATCGACGAAGCGGTCCAGCTCGATGTTCTGCGCCGACAGCGCCTCCACCAGATCCGCCCGTGCGATCGCACGCGTTTCGAGCATCGGAGCGCGGGGCAGGGCGAGCAGGGATTCGAGCCAGAGACGTGCGCGCAGTGGCACTTCGTCGATACCGGCCAGTTCGTCGACCAGCCCCAGACGCAATGCCTCGTCGGCATCGACCAGCACACCGCCGACCAGCAGGCGCTCCGCCTGGCGTGCACCGATCGTGCGGCGCATCAGTCGTTGAATCCCATCCGGCGCCACCAGGCCCACCTGCGTTTCGTTGAGGCCGATGCGGTACGCACCCGAAGCCATGACGCGGTAGTCGCAACACAGCGCCAGCACACAGCCACCGGCCGGCGCATGACCGGCGATCGCGGCGACGACGGGCATCGGTGCGCCGGCCAGGGCGCGCGCGGCGGCGAAGAACGCGTCCCAGGCGTCGCGCAACGACGCCGTATCGGGCAGCGACAGCAGATGCGGCACGTCGAGGCCGCCGGAAAACACCTTCGGGCCACCGGCGAGCACCACGCCGCCCACGCCATCCGCGGCCGCGCTTTCGATTGCATCGCGCAGCGCCAGGCACAGCGCCGGATCGAGTGCGTTCGCCGGTGGGCGGGCGAGCCTGAGCTCGCGGATCGGGCCGAAATCCTGCGTCTCGATCAGTGCGGTCATCGCGTCGGGTCCGTGCGAGAAGAATCCGCATGGTAGCCGTTGGTGTGTGCCTGCCCGTATGCGATCCGGACGTACATCCGGAATCGCGGACAGGGCCGCTGACCGCTCAACCGTCAGCCAGCGCCTTGGTGCGTACCGACTCGGGCAGTGCAGTCGGGCGGCCCGTGCGGCGGTCGATCCAGACGATGACCACGTGGCCGTCGGCGTGCAGTGTGGCGCCGTCGTCGGAGACGATGCGGTGGCCGATGGTCACGCTCGAGTTGCCGAGGCGATCGGCCAGCAGTTCGACGAGGATCTTCGCCGGATACGGAATCGGCACCTTGTAGTTCATCTGCACGGCGGCGAGCAGCGGCGCGGTCTCGTCGGTGACCCAGGGTTCGCCGACCGTATCGAACCAGCGGATGCGCGCCTCTTCGAGATAGGTCATGAAGTTGGAATTGTTGACGTGGTTGAACGCATCGAGATCGCGCCAGCGCAGCTCGATCGGCATCCGGATCAACACTTTCGACTCACTCATGCTTTGTTTCCCTTCTTCCTGGTCGCCTGCTTCGATGCGGGTTTCTTCGTGGTCTCCTGCGTCGCCTCATCCGTGTCCGGATCGACGTGCTTGGAGCCGGCCTTCATCAGCTCGGCGCGCACCTTCGCATCGGCCTCGGCCGCCTTGGTGGACGCACCCTTGCGCGGCAACGGCTTGGGCAGGTGCGTGGTCGACTTGCGCGCCAGCTTGCGTTCCGGCTTCGGCGCCGCCGGTTCCGGCAGCTTGGCGTCGAGCAGGCGTGCAAGGAAGTGGCCGGTATGCGACTGCGGCATCGCCGCGACCTGCTCGGGCGTGCCCTCGGCAATGATCTGGCCACCGCGATGTCCGCCCTCCGGGCCGAGATCGATGACCCAGTCCGCGGTCTTGATGACGTCGAGGTTGTGCTCGATCACGACCACCGTGTTGCCGTCGTCGCGCAGCTTGTGCAGCACGGCGAGCAGATGTTCGATGTCGTGGAAATGCAGACCGGTCGTCGGTTCGTCGAGGATGTAGAGCGTGCGTCCGGTGTCGCGACGCGAGAGTTCCTTCGACAGTTTGACGCGCTGCGCCTCGCCGCCCGACAGCGTGGTCGCGCTCTGGCCGAGCTTGACGTAGGCCAGGCCCACATCGACCAGCGTTTCGAGCTTGCGCGCGATCGGCGGCAGGTTCTCGAACAGGCCCAGCGCGTCCTCGACCGTCATGTCCAGCACGTCGTGGATGCTGTGGCCCTTGTAGAGGATCTCCAGCGTCTCGCGGTTGTAGCGCTTGCCGTGACACACGTCGCAGGGCACGTAGACGTCGGGCAGGAAGTGCATCTCCACCTTCAGCAGGCCGTCGCCCTGGCAGGCCTCGCAGCGCCCGCCACGCACATTGAAGCTGAAACGCCCGGCCGCATAACCGCGCGAACGTGCTTCGGGCACCTGCGCGAACAGCTCGCGCAGCGGCGTGAACAGACCCGTGTAGGTCGCCGGATTCGAGCGCGGCGTGCGGCCGATCGGCGACTGGTCGATGTCGACGACCTTGTCGAACAGATCCAGCCCTTCGATCTCGCGATACGGCGCCGCCTTGTGCGAGGCGCCGTTGATTTCGTTCGCCGCCAGCGAATGCAGGGTGTCGTTGATCAGCGTCGACTTGCCCGAGCCGGACACGCCGGTGATGGCGGTGAACAGCCCGGAGTGAATTGTCAGGTCCACGTTCTTGAGGTTGTGGCCGGACGCGCCGAGCAGCCTGAGCTGCATCTTCGGATTAGGTTTGTGGCGCTTGGCCGGAATCTCGATGCGCTTGCGACCGCTGAGGTACTGGCCGGTCAGCGAGCGCGGCGCCTTGAGCACGTCCTCGTACGAGCCCTGCGCGACGACTTCGCCGCCGTGCACGCCGGCGCCCGGGCCGATGTCGACGATGTGATCAGCCAGGCGGATCGCATCCTCGTCGTGCTCGACGACGATGACCGTATTGCCCAGATCGCGCAGCCGCGTCAGCGTGCCGAGCAGGCGTTCGTTGTCGCGCTGGTGCAGGCCGATCGACGGTTCGTCGAGCACGTACATCACGCCGACGAGGCCGGCGCCGATCTGCGACGCCAGGCGGATGCGCTGTGCTTCGCCGCCGGAGAGCGTATCGGCCTTGCGTTCCAGCGTGAGGTAGTCGAGGCCCACATCGACCAGGAAGCTCAGCCGCTCGCCGATTTCCTTGACGATCTTGGTCGCGATCTCGCCGCGCCAGCCGGGCAGTTCCATCGTGTTGAAGAACGTCAGCGCTTCATCGATCGGCAGCACGACCAGCGATTGCATCGGCCGGTCGGCGACGAACACATTGCGCGCCGAACGGTTGAGGCGCGCGCCGCCGCAATCCGGGCACGGACGCTCGCTGATGTACTTGCCCAGTTCCTCGCGCACCGCCGACGACTCGGTCTCGCGGTAACGGCGCTCGAGATTCGGCACGATGCCTTCGAAGCGGTGCTTGCGCTGGGTGCGCGCGCCCGAATCGGTGATGTAGGTGAAGTTGATCGTCTCGGTGCCGCTGCCGAACAGCACCGCATCACGCGAGGCCTGCGGCAGTTCCTGCCACGGTGTATCGACGTCGAAGCCGTAGTGTTTGGCCAGCGACTGCAGCAGTTGGAAGTAGTACGCATTGCGGCGGTCCCAGCCGCGCACGGCGCCGGCCGCGAGCGACAGCTCCGGATGCACGACCACGCGATCGGGATCGAAGAACTCGCTCACGCCCAGGCCGTCGCAGGTCTGGCAGGCGCCGATCGGCGAATTGAACGAGAACAGGCGCGGCTCGAGCTCGGGCAGCGCGTAATCGCAGACCGGGCAGCTGTACTTGGACGAGAACAGATGCGGCGCGATCGACGCATCGTCGATCGCCTGCACCGACACCATGCCTTCGCCAAGCTTGAGCGCGGTTTCGAACGATTCGGCCAGGCGCTGCTTCATGTCCTCGCGGACCTTGAAGCGGTCGATCACGGCTTCGATCGTGTGCTTCTGCCGCAGCGCGAGCGTCGGCAGGCCATCGATCTCGTAGAGCGCGCCGTCGACGCGCACGCGCACGTAACCCTGCGCACGCAGCTGCTCGAACACCTGGGCATGCTCACCCTTGCGTTCGCGCACTACCGGCGCGAGCAGCATCCAGCGCTGCTCGGGATCGAGCGTCAGCACGTGGTCGACCATCTGGCTGACCGTCTGCGCCTCCAGCGGGTAGCCGTGATCCGGACAGCGCGGACTGCCGACGCGTGCGTAGAGCAGGCGCAGGTAGTCGTAGATCTCGGTGATCGTGCCGACCGTCGAACGCGGGTTGTGCGAGGTCGACTTCTGCTCGATCGAAATCGCCGGCGACAGCCCTTCGATGTGGTCGATGTCGGGCTTTTCCATCACGCTGAGGAACTGGCGCGCATACGACGACAGCGACTCGACGTAGCGGCGCTGTCCTTCGGCATAGATCGTGTCGAACGCGAGCGACGACTTGCCCGAGCCCGAAAGACCGGTGATGACGATCAGCTGGTCGCGTGGCAGGTCGAGATCGATGTTCTTGAGGTTGTGGGTACGGGCACCGCGAATGCGGATGGTGTCCATCGCCATCGGCGTCAGATCCAGGTTGTGGAACAGGGGGGAGGAAACACGGTCGACGCGGGCCGGGGAACGGCCAATCGGTCAGACTACCGAGCCGGTGATTTGGGGGCAAATTCCGGAAAGGCCAGCGTAGTGGGAGTCTGTCTCATCCCGTGCGAATGGCGTGTGGGTCGCGGCGGGTGCAGGTCCGGCGTCGGCCGCGTCTTCCGGATCGTCCAGGCCGAGGCGATCCCGGGGCGGGTCGTCCCGAGTATCCGCGGCCCCGCGTCGCAACGCGCAAGGGTCGGGCGGACGCCGCCGCTTGGCCCGTTTCGCCCGGTTTGACCCTAATCCACTGAATCCTCTACAATTCCGCTCCTGTCCGCCCTCGCTGGCGGCAGGCAACAAGAATAACTACAGAACCAACACCGATACGAGAGGCTCCACATGTACGCAGTACTGGTCACCGGCGGTAAGCAATACCGCGTGGCGCAGGGCGAAACGCTCCGCGTCGAGAAGCTCGAAGCCGAAGCCGGCAACGAGATCACGTTCGACAATGTCCTGATGCTCGGCGACAGCGACGGCATCAAGCTCGGCGACGCGCTCAAGGGCGCCAGCGTCACCGCCAAGGTCGTCAGCCATGGCCGCGCCGACAAGATCCGCATCATCAAGTTCCGTCGCCGCAAGCACTCCATGAAGCAGCAGGGACATCGTCAGTACTACACCGAAATCGAGATCACCGGCATTGCCGGTGGCAGCAAGTAAGGAGCAGCAGGCATGGCACATAAAAAGGGCGTAGGTTCTTCGCGCAACGGCCGCGACTCCAACCCGAAGTATCTCGGCGTCAAGATCTACGGTGGCCAGGCGATCGAAGCCGGCAACATCATCGTGCGTCAGCGCGGCACCCAGTTCCATCCGGGCGCCGGCGTCGGCCTCGGCCGTGACCACACGCTGTTCGCGCTGGTCGACGGCAAGGTCAACTTCGCGACCAAGGGTCCGAAGAACCGCCGCACCGTCAGCGTGCTCGCCGAGGCCTGAGCCTCCCGCGACGCGTGACACCGGAAAGCCCCGCTTCGGCGGGGTTTTTCGTTGATGGTGGCCACGTGATGGTCATCGATTGTCTGGCCGGCCGCGCGTGATGCGATCCGTCGCGATGTCGCCCTCGGGTAAGCTGGCCGGTGATGTGCGTGGTATCCACCGCGTGTCCCGAATCCGTGTGTCCCTTATTTCCGTTCCGCTTTCCGGTTGCCTGTCATGAAGCTCGTCGACGAAGTCGAAATCACTGTCACCGCCGGCAATGGCGGCAATGGCTGCGTCGGATTCCGGCGTGAGAAGTTCATTCCGCTCGGCGGCCCCGATGGCGGCGACGGCGGCAATGGCGGCAGCGTGCTGATCGTCGCCGACGAGAACCTCAATACGCTGGTCGACTTCCGCCACCAGACGATGTTCCGCGCCGGGCGTGGCGAGAACGGCATGGGCCGGCAGATGTACGGCAAGGGCGGCGACGACAAGGTCATCGTGGTCCCCGTCGGCACGGTGGTGCACAACGTCATGACCGACGAGGTGATCGGCGACCTGACCGAGCACGGTCAGAGCCTGCTGGTCGCGCGCGGGGGGCAGGGTGGTCTGGGCAACATGCATTTCAAGAGCTCGACCAACCGTTCGCCGCGGCAGTCCACGCCGGGTGAAGCCGGTGAAGAGCGCACGCTGCGTCTGGAGCTCAAGCTGCTGGCCGATATCGGTCTGCTCGGCTTTCCCAACGCCGGCAAGAGCACGCTGATCCGTGCGGTGTCGGCCGCAACGCCGAAGGTCGCGGATTACCCGTTCACCACCCTGTATCCGAATCTCGGCGTCGTCAGCGTCGAGCCGGCGCGCAGCTTCGTGATCGCCGACATTCCGGGTCTGATCGAGGGGGCGGCCGACGGCGCCGGGCTGGGCGCATTGTTCCTGCGCCACATCCAGCGCACCCGCCTGCTGCTGCACCTGGTGGAGATCGCCCCGCTCGATGGCACCGATGCGGTGGACCAAGTGCGTGCGATCGAGCGCGAGCTCGAAAAGTTCGATGTCGCGCTACTCGACAAGCCGCGCTGGCTGTTGATCAACAAGGCCGACACGCTGATGCCGGAAGAGGCCGAAGCCGAGGCTGCCCGCATCATCGACACCCTTGGCTGGACCGCGCCATGGTTCCTGATCTCGGGCCTCGCCCACGACGGCACCCGTGAGGTCATGTTGAAGGTGCAGTCCACCCTCGACGACATGGATCGCGAAGAGCGCGAGGCGGCGGACGCGGTCTGATCCGGGCGGGCGGCGGATGTGCGCTGCCCACGCGCCTGTTCTGTCGTGTCATCGCTGGGTGTGACTAGGCCGCGCGCGCGCGGCGCTGCAAGAGCACCCCGCGCGAACGCGTTCGTTCTCCGGCGCGCTCGATCCCGGTTCGTCCAATCGGCTCCCGAATCGCGAGTTGCGGCAGTGCGCGCCTGGCCGCGCGCGTGGGCTGACGAATCTGCAGCGCCCATCGCAATCCGCGCTGACGCCCAGGTAAGGGCGCGCGTTATCGGTCAACGCGTTTGCAGCGGTGTGCAAAATCACGGCACCGACACTTCGCGCACGCCGGGGCGACGCGATTTCCTCTGGATTCCGACGGAGTGCTGGCAACTCTGCGCACACGCACGTGCTTTCAATCACGCAATGACGTTTCCGCGTCGCGCGCATGGCCGGGCCACATGCGATCCGGCTCACAAAAAACCCGGCCTGGGGCCGGGTTTTTTTCGCATCGACCGCCGAAGCGGCCGTTCAACAATCAGGCCGCGGCCTTGATCGCCTTGATGCGTGCGGTCAGGCGGCTCTTGTGACGGGCTGCCTTGTTCTTGTGGATCAGACCGCGCGAGCTGAAACGGTCGAGGATCGGCTGGGCGACGTTGAACGCCTCCTGTGCGCCGGTGGCGTCGTTGGATTCGAGCGCCTTGAGCACTTTCTTGACGGCGGTGCGGAGCTGCGAGCGCTGGGCGGAGTTGCGCGCATTGCGCACAACGGTCTGCTTGGCGCGCTTCTTGGCGGACTTGATGTTTGCCACGATGGATTCCTGGAAGCTGGACGTGTGAAAATCCGGCTTGGCCGGACGAACTGGAAATTTGAGCAGGAAATTATGGGTCTTTCAGATACTTGCGTCAACCGGCCCGGCCTGAACGGCACGATCTGGTGACGGCCCCCGATCCGGCGGCCGCCAGCCCGGCCCCGAAGAAGCGCGGTGGGCTGCTGCGTTCGAGCGCAGTGTTCAGCGCGATGACCCTGATTTCGCGGATCGCCGGCTTCGCCCGCGACATGCTGCAGGCCACCTTGTTCGGTACCGGCGCGACCAATCCGGCGATGAGTGCGTTCATTGTCGCCTATCGCATCCCGAATTTCCTGCGCCGGGTGTTCGCCGAAGGCTCGATGGCGATGGCCTTCGTGCCGGTACTCAACGAGATCAAGGAGCGCGGGGACAGGGCCGCACTGAAATCGTTCATCGACCACATGGCCGGTGCGCTGTGTGCGGTGGTTCTCGTGGTCTGCGCGGCAGGGATGTTGCTGGCGCCGGTGATCGCACGCGTGTTTGCCCCGGGCTGGGAAGACCAGCCGGAACTGTTGGCCCAGACCGCGCTGATGTTGCGCATCACGTTCCCGTATCTGCTCTTCATCTCGCTGATGGCGCTGTCGGCCTCGATCCTCAACAGCCACGGCAGGTTCGCGCTTCCCGCCTTCACTCCGGTCCTCCACAACCTGACCATGATCGCGGCGATGCTGTGGCTGGCCCCGCGCTTCGCGCTGCCGCCGGAAGGCCTGGCGTGGGGTGTCCTGATCGCCGGGTTCCTGCAGCTCGCCCTGCTGTGGCCCGCACTCGGTCGTCTCGGATTGCGCCCGCGCTTCCGGCCCGGGTTTCGGCATCCCGAGGTGCGCAAGGTGGGCCGGCTGATGCTGCCGACGCTGTTCTCCTCGTCGGTGGCCCAGGTCAATCTACTCGTCGGCACCGCGTTCGCATCGCTGCTGGCTGCGGGCAGTGTGGACTGGCTGTACTACTCCGACCGCCTGATCGAGTTTCCGCTGGGCCTGTTCGGCGTGGCGCTGGGCACGGTGATCCTGCCGCACCTGTCGCGCCGGCATGCGGCCGAGGACGCGACCGGCTACAACCAGTCGCTGGACTGGGGCTTGCGCATGGCGCTGCTGGCCGGCGTGCCGGCGGGCCTGGGCCTGCTGCTGCTGGCCGAGCCGATCACGGCCACGGTCTACAACTACGGCGCGTTCGGCGCTGACGACACGCGCATGGCGGCGATCAGCCTCACTGCGATGAGCCTCGGCGTGCCCGCCTTCATGCTCAGCAAGGTGCTGGCGCCCGCGTTCTACGCGCGGCAGGACACCAAGACGCCCATGCGCGCGGCGATCTGGACGGTCGCGGCGAATGTGCTGCTGACCATTGCGCTGACCACGCCGCTGTGGCTCTACGACATCCCCGGCGCGCACGGCGGTATCGCACTGGCCACGGCGCTGGCGGGCGTGGTCAATGCGGCGCTGCTGTGGCGGTATCTCCGCCAGCGCGGGATCTTTACCCCTGAGCCCGGCTGGGCGACCTACGCGCTGCGCCTGGCCTGCGCCTGCGCGGCGATGGCGATCGCGGTGCTGGGTCTGCGGTTCTGGATCGGGGCGTGGACCGATATCCAGGGCGCGCTGCACCGCATCGGCTGGCTGGTGCTGGTGATCGGGGCAGGCGGGGCGACGTATGTCATCGCGATGGTCGCGCTGGGCCTGCGGCCGCGACATCTGCGCCACTGAGTGCGAACTGCGCGCGAGCGCCTGACCCGGGCCGGACCGGGGGCCGGCTATACTTGCCGGTCACTTTTTTCCTGCGGGCGCCACTGGTGCGCCCGCCGCAACGGACCCACATGAGCAGGCTGTTCCGCGACATCGCCGGCGGGCCCCTCTGTGCCGGCGGCAGCGTGGTCTGCATCGGCGCGTTCGACGGGCTGCATCTCGGGCACCAGGCGCTGGTGCGCCACGCCATCGCGCGTGCGCACACGCTGGGCGTCGATGCAGCCGCGCTGAGTTTCGAGCCACTGCCGCGCGAGTTCTTCGCTGCCGCGTCGCCGCCACCGCGTCTCGGGCCGGTACGTGCGAAGTTCGAGGGTCTGCGCGGAATCGGCGCCGACGTGGTCGGCCTGCTGCGCTTCGACGCGCGCATGGCGGCGATGTCGCCGGAGGCTTTCGTCGACGCGGTGCTGGTGCAGCGCTTGCGCGCGCGCGAAGTCTGGGTCGGCCCGGGGTTCCGCTTCGGCCACAGGCGCGCGGGCGATCTGGCGACGCTGCAGGCACTCGGGCGCGAGGCGGGGTTCATCGCCGGCGAGATCGAGCCGCTGGTCGTTGATGGCGAGCGGGTGTCGAGTACCCATATCCGCACCGCGCTGGTCGCCGGTGATTTCGAACACGCCGCGCGCCTGCTCGGACGGCCGTACGCGGTGTCGGGTCGCGTGGTGCGCGGCAAGCAGCTCGGTCGCACGCTGGGCTATCCGACCGCGAACCTGCGCTTCGGCGGCAAGGTGCCGGCGCTGCGCGGCATCTACGCCACGCGCGTGCACGGCATCGGTGACGCCCCGAGGCCGTCGGTGTCGAGCTTCGGCACGCGGCCGACGGTCGGCGGCGTCGAGCCGCTGCTCGAAGCGCATCTGTTCGATTTCGACGGCGATCTCTACGGACGCCGCATCGAGGTCGAGTTCGTCGCGCGCCTGCGCGACGAGGAAAAGTTCGACGACCTGCCGAGTCTGGTCGCGCAGATGGATCTCGACGCCGCAAAGGCCCGGGCCGTCCTCGCCGCGCCGCATTCCCTACGATTTGAAACGCAACGACAGGACTACGCGTGAGCGCAGACGCCAGCAATTCCAATCCCTACAAGTCGACGATCCACCTGCCGGCGACCGACTTCCCGATGCGCGGTGATCTGCCCAAGCGCGAGCCGGCGATGCTGGCGCGCTGGGAAGAAGAGGGCCTGTACGCGCAACTGCGTGCGCATGCGCGCGGACGGCCGCAGTTCGTGCTGCACGACGGCCCGCCGTATGCGAACGGCTCGATCCATCTGGGCCATGCGGTCAACAAGATCCTCAAGGACATCATCGTCAAGTCCAAGGGCATGGCGGGTTTCGATGCGCCCTACATCCCTGGCTGGGACTGCCACGGCCTGCCGATCGAGATCGCGATCGAGAAGAAGTGGGGCAAGGTCGGCGTCAAGCTCGATGCGGTCGAATTCCGGCAGAAATGCCGCGAATACGCCAACGAGCAGATCGACATCCAGCGCCGCGACTTCAAGCGCCTCGGCGTGCTCGGAGATTGGGACAACCCGTATCGCACGCTCGATTTCCGTTTCGAGGCAGACGAGATCCGCGCGCTGGCCAAGGTCGTCGACAACGGCCATCTGACCCGCGGCGTGAAGCCCGTGCACTGGTGTTTCGACTGCGGCTCGGCGTTGGCCGAAGCGGAGATCGAATACGCCGACAAGGTCTCGCCCGCGGTCGACGTCGCCTACGTCGCGCGTGATTCGGCCGCAGTCGCGCATGCGTTCGGCGCGACGCTGCCGAGCGATGTCGACGTCGCGCTGCCGATCTGGACGACCACGCCGTGGACGTTGCCGGCGTCGCTGGCGATTTCGCTGGGCGCCGATCTCGAATACGCGCTGGTCGAAGGCCCGGTGGCGCAGGACGGCCGTCGTCGCTGGCTGGTGCTGGCCGATGCATTGGCCGAGCGCGCGCTGCATCGCTATGGCGTCGAGGGCGATGTGGTCGTGCACGGTCGCGTGGCCGGCAGCGCGCTGGAGCATCTGCTGCTCGCGCATCCGTTCTATGCCGAGCGCGACATCCCGGTGATCCTCGGCGACCACGTGTCGGCCGAAGACGGCACCGGCGCGGTGCACACCGCGCCCGGCCACGGCCAGGAGGACTACGTCGTCGGCAAGGCCTACGGCCTGCTCGATCGCTATACCGCGGCCCAGCTCAACCCGGTCGACGGGCGCGGCGTCTATCTGCCGTCGACCCCGCCGATCGGCGACACCGTGCTCGCCGGCCTGCACATCTGGAAGGCCAACGACGTGCTCGTCGATGCGCTGCGCGCGCAGGGCAGCCTGCTCGCGTTCGCGAAGCTCGAGCACAGCTATCCGCATTGCTGGCGTCACAAGACGCCGATCGCGTTCCGCGCCACGCCGCAGTGGTTCATCTCGATGTCGCAAGCCAACCTGCGGAGCGACGCGCTGGCCGCGATCAAGGACGTCACGTGGTATCCCGAGTGGGGCCAGGCGCGCATCGCCGGCATGGTCGAAGGGCGCCCGGACTGGACCATCTCGCGTCAGCGCACCTGGGGCGTGCCGATCGCGCTGTTCGTGCATCGCGAAACCGGCGAGCCGCATCCGCGCAGCACCGAGCTGATGCGTCTGGTTGCCGATCGCGTCGAGCAGCACGGCGTCGACATCTGGTACACGCTCGACGCAAGCGAGTTGCTCGGCGACGAGGCCGCGGATTACGACAAGATCACCGACATCCTCGATGTCTGGTTCGATTCCGGCGTGACCCACGAGTGCGTGTTGCTGGCGCGTGGTTACCAGAAGCCGGCCGACCTCTACCTCGAAGGCTCTGACCAGCACCGCGGCTGGTTCCAGTCCTCGCTGCTGACAGGCGTGGCGATCGACAAGGCCGCGCCGTACCGGCAGTGCCTGACGCACGGTTTCACCGTCGACGAGCACGGCCGCAAGATGTCGAAGTCGCTCGGCAACGGCATCGAGCCGCAGGACATCATGAAGACGCTGGGCGCCGACATCCTGCGCCTGTGGATCGCCTCGGCCGACTACAGCAACGAGATGTCGCTGTCGCAGGAGATCCTCAAGCGCACCGCCGACGCCTACCGCCGCATCCGCAACACCGCGCGCTTCCTGCTCGGCAACCTGGCCGGCTTCGAGCCCGCGCGTGATCTCGTCGCGCCGCAGGATATGGTCGCGCTGGACCAGTGGATCGTGCATCGCGCGGCCCAGCTGCAGGCGCGCATCGAAGATGCCTACGCGCGCTACGACTTCGCCGAGATCGTGCAGGCGCTGTCGAACTTCTGCAGCGTCGATCTGGGTGCGCTGTACCTCGACGTCACCAAGGACCGGCTGTACACGATGCCCGAGCATTCGGTCGGCCGGCGCAGCGCGCAGACCGCGATGTACCACATCGCCGAAGCGTTCACGCGCTGGCTCGCGCCGGTGCTGAGCTTCACCGCGGAAGAGCTGTGGAGCCATCTGCCGCCGCCGGCGGAGGGCGCGCGCGAGGCCAATGTGCAGTTCGCGACCTGGTACACGGGCTTGCGCGAACTCGACAGCGATGCCGGCTGGTCGGCGCAGGATTTCGACCGCGTGCTGGAACTGCGCGAGCGCGTGTCCAAGGTGCTCGAACCGATGCGCGCCAGTGGCGAGATCGGTGCGGCGCTGGATGCCGAGATCGAACTGCGTTGCGGCGTGTCGGATGCGAACTGGCTGTCGCCGGTGGTCGACGAACTGCGCTTTCTGCTGATCAGCGGCGACGTGACGATCGTCGATGACCCGGCCGCGACCGCGATCGGCATCACCGCGCGCGTGACCGGCAAGCCCAAGTGCGTGCGCTGCTGGCAGCGTCGCAGCGATGTCGGTACGCATGCTGATCACGCGGAGTTGTGCGGCCGCTGCGTGGAGAACATCGCGACTGATGGTCGCGACGGGCAGGGCGAGCTGCGGAGGTGGTTCTGATGACCCGGGTGACGCCCAACGCGCTGCCGTGGCTGGTGCTCTCGGCAGTGGTGATCGTGCTCGACCAGTTGACCAAGTACTGGGTGCTGACCGCGCTGCCCGAATACACCGCGATCCCGGTCATCGAGGGCTTCTGGAATTGGTATCGCACCTACAACACCGGCGCGGCATTCAGTTTCCTCGCCGATGCGGGCGGCTGGCAGAAGTGGTTCTTCACCATCCTCGCGATCGTGATCTGCGGCACGCTCGGCTGGTGGCTGGCCAAGACCCCGCGCCGCGACTGGCGCACGGCGCTGCCGTTCGCGCTGGTGATCGGCGGCGCACTGGGCAACGTCATCGACCGCCAGATCCACGGCCACGTCGTCGATTTCATCCAGTGGCACTGGCAGGACTACTACTGGCCGGCGTTCAACCTGGCGGACGCGGCGATCGTGGGTGGCGCGATCGGCATCGCGCTGTTCGGGTTCTTTCCGGCGAAGAAGAAGTAAGGCGGCGCATGCTTCGCTCCTTCCCCCGCGTGCGGGGGAAGGTCGGGATCGGGGCGAACGATCCGATTTCGGATTGTCGCCGTAGGCGATAGGCGAAACGTTCAACGTTCTTCGCCTGATAAGGCGATCTCCTGTCCCAACGCTCTGCCCCCACCCAACCCTCCCCCGCGCGAGGGGAAGGGCTTTAAGCCGGTAGCCGATCGAGATATGAACCGTTCTGGCCGCCGGGCGGGGGGGCTTGTGCGCGCAACCGCCGGACACGCCGTCCTGCCTCCATTCCGTTTCGCAGCCGCGGCCTCCGGTAAACTGCGCATCTCATGGATATCGTCCTCGCCAACCCCCGCGGCTTCTGCGCCGGCGTCGATCGTGCGATCGAGATCGTCAAGCGTGCGATCGAGACGCTCGGCGCGCCGATCTACGTACGCCACGAAGTCGTGCACAACCGCTTCGTCGTCGAAGATCTCAAGCGCCGTGGCGCGATCTTCGTCGAGGAGCTCGACGAAGTGCCCGACGGCGTCACCGTGATCTTCAGCGCGCACGGCGTCTCGCAGGCCGTCCGTGAGGAAGCCGCGCGTCGCGGACTCAAGGTGTTCGACGCAACCTGTCCGCTCGTGACCAAGGTCCATCTCGAAGTCGCGCGCCACTGCCGCGCCGGGCGCGATGTGGTGCTGATCGGCCACGAGGGCCATCCCGAAGTCGAAGGCACGATGGGCCAGTGGCGCGCCGAAGCGGGCACCGGTTCGATCTATCTGGTCGAGGACGAAGCCGATGTCGCCGAGCTGATCGTCAACCAGCCGGAGAATCTCGCCTACACCACGCAGACCACCCTCTCGGTGGACGACACCCGCGGTGTCATCGCGGCGCTGCGCGAGAAGTTTCCGGTGCTGCAGGGGCCGAAGAACGACGACATCTGCTACGCCACGCAGAACCGCCAGGACGCCGTGCGCGACCTTGCGCGCGAATGCGATCTGGTGCTCGTCGTCGGCTCGCCGAACAGTTCGAATTCCAATCGTCTGCGCGAGCTGGCCGAGCGCGACGGCGTGGAGGCCTATCTGATCGACGGCGCCGAGGAGATCGACCCGCGCTGGGTGGAAGGACGCCGTCATATCGGTGTGACCGCCGGTGCATCGGCCCCGGACATCCTCGTGCAAGGCGTGCTCGACCGCCTGCGCGAACTTGGCGCGGACGGCCTGCGCGAGCTGTCGGGCGAGCCGGAGAACATGGTCTTCGCCCTGCCCAAGGAGCTGCGCCTGCAATTGGTCGATTGACCGCGGGCCCCGCGCTCCCTAGAATTCGCGTCCCAAGCCGGAATAGCTCAGTTGGTAGAGCGGCGCATTCGTAATGCGTAGGTCGTAGGTTCGATTCCTATTTCCGGCACCAGGTTCAAGAAAAAGGCGGCCCTCGGGTCGCCTTTTTTGAGTTCGGCGCGCTCAGCCCATTTCGACGCGATCGCGCCCCGCCGCCTTGGCGCGATACAGCGCGGCGTCGGCGTCCCGGACCCAGTCGGCCAGCGTGCCCTGGCTGCTGCGGGTGTCGGCCAGGCCCACGCTGACCGTGCATGTCAAGCCGGGCTCGGCCTCGAACGTCAGGCCGGACACGCCGACGCGCACGCGCTCGGCGATCGACACCGCACGCTCGCGATCCGACGACGTCAACAGCAGCGCGAACTCGTCGCCGCCGAAGCGGGCGGGCACATCGTCGCGGCTCGCGAAGTCACGCAACACATCGCCCACGCGCCGCAGCACCACATCGCCCATGCCATGCCCGTACCGGTCATTGGTGGTCTTGAACTGGTCGATGTCGATCAGCAACAAGGCGGCCTGTCGACCGCTGCGTTGGAACAGCTTGAACGCGTGTGCGGCGCGTGCGTCGAAATGGCGGCGGTTGGGCAGATCGCTGGCCGCATCGGTGCGCGTGGTGCGCTCGAGCTCGCGGTTCTGCCGCGCGATCGTGCGGCCGAGCCGCCAGGTCACCACGCTCAATGCGAACTGGTAGCCGAACATCAACGGCAGGCAGGCGATCAGTGTCCGCAGCGAAGTGTCCGGCGCGAACGGCCGCCCCATCAGCAGCCAACTCACCGCGAAGCCAACGAGCAGCGCCGGCAACGCCCGTGACAACAGACGCCATCCCCCCGCAGCGAACCGGTCGGCCGTCAGCACGGTCAACAGCACTGCCGAAGGCAGCAGATTGACGCCCATGATCGCAATCCAGATGCCGCCTGCGGCAGCGTCCAGGACCAGGTTCCGGTATTCCACCGCGGCCGGATCGCGCGCGCGTCGTGCCAGCAGCCAGGCGAGCTGCGGCCAGAGCAGTGCGTTGAGCAGCAGGGCAACCCATGCCCAGGTCGGCGCGCCTGTCTCGTGCAAGACCGAGCCGATCGGCACCGCGCAGAGCAGGGTGCCGAGCATGCGCATGCGATGGATGCGGGTCACGAATCGCAGCGCAGGCGTGCGTGATCGGTCGGCGATGTCGTCGTAGTAGGGCACCAGCGTGAGCGGCTCGCGTCATCGTGGGGAACGTGCCGGGAAATTGTAGGGCCAACGCGAAGATGCGGCCTGGATTGTGTGACGTGTGCCGCAACGGCCATGACGTTCGGCTCATGCACGTCGATCGCCGGAACTCTGTACGCAGTCGTCAGGTCTCCGATGCTGCGACCAGGCTCCGCTATGCTGCGGCGACTTCCGTTTTTGCAAGCACGCCGTGGCCAAGACCGCTTCCAAAGCACGCACCGCCTTCGTCTGCAACGAGTGCGGCGCCGATTTCAACAAATGGCAGGGCCAATGCAGCGCCTGCGGCGCCTGGGACTCGATCTCCGAGATCGTGCTCGAAAGCGCGGCCGCGGCGAGTTCGCCCGCGTCGCGTCGCAGCGGCTGGGCGGGCAAGATCGATGCGCCCAAGGTCATGGCGCTCAAGGATGTGCAGCAGGGCGAGGACGTGCGCGTGTCGACCGGCATCGGCGAGTTCGATCGCGTGCTCGGCGGTGGTCTGGTCGAAGGCGCCGTCGTACTGGTCGGCGGCGATCCGGGCATCGGCAAGTCGACGCTGCTGCTGCAGGCGCTGGCACAGATGGCCGGCACCCTGCCGGGCCTGTACGTCACCGGCGAGGAATCGCTGGCGCAGGTCGCGGGTCGCGCGGTGCGACTCGGGCTGTCACTCGATGGTCTGCATGCGCTTGCCGAGACCGGCATCGAACGCATCCTGCAGCACGCATCCGAACTGCGGCCGAAGCTGATTATCGCCGATTCGATCCAGACCCTGTGGACCGAATCGCTGACCGCAGCGCCGGGCTCGGTGAGCCAGGTGCGCGAATCCGCCGCGCGTCTGGTGCGCTACGCCAAGGAAACCGGCACGGCAGTATTCCTCGTCGGCCACGTGACCAAGGAAGGCGGCATCGCCGGTCCGCGCGTGCTCGAGCACATGGTCGATGCGGTGCTGTATTTCGAAGGCGACAGCGGCAGCCGCTTCCGGGTGATGCGTGCGTTCAAGAACCGCTTCGGCGCGGTCAACGAACTCGGCGTGTTCGCGATGGGCGACAAGGGGCTCAAAGAGGTGCCGAACCCCTCGGCGATCTTCCTGTCCGGCGGCAGCACGCCGCAGCCGGGCAGCTGCGTGATGGTGACGCGCGAAGGCACGCGGCCGTTGCTGGTCGAAGTGCAGGCGCTGGTCGATGCCTCGCCGCTGTCGAATCCGCGCCGCGTCGCGGTGGGCATGGAAGGCAACCGGCTGGCGATGCTGCTGGCGGTGCTGCATCGCCACGGCGGCATCATGACCGGCGACCAGGATGTGTTCGTCAACGTCGTCGGCGGCATTCGCGTGCAGGAGACCGCGGCCGATCTGCCGGTGCTGCTTTCCGTGCTGTCGTCGCTGCGCGATGCGCCGCTGCCGGACAAGACGATCGCGTTCGGCGAGGTTGGCCTGAGCGGCGAGATCCGGCCGGTGCCCAACGGCGAAGAACGTCTGCGCGAAGCGGCGACGCATGGTTTCAAACGCGCGATCGTGGCGAAAGCGAATGCGCCCAAGACCGGCAGCTTCAAAGGCATGGAGGTCATCGGCGTCGAGCGCCTGGCCGAGGCGCTGGAACACATCTGACGCGGCGCGCCCGCTACCATCGGGCGATGCCCCGCACGTCCATCACGACGACCGCCGCGCGCGTCGTCTCCATCGCCCTGCATCCCTTCCTCGTGCTGGCAGCGCTCGCGCTGCTGGCCGCGTGGCGCGTCGATCCCGCATCGCTGCCGCGCACCGCGCTGGGGATCGGTGTCGCCATCGCGATCGTGTCCGTCTTCATCTGGCAGCGCCGCCGAGGCGGGCACTGGCAGACCGTCGATGCGTCACGGCGACAGGAGCGGCCGCTGCTGTACGCACTCGCGCTGCTCGTCGCCGGGGCCTACTGGCTGTGGATGGGCGGCCGCGCGTCGGCGACGTCGAGCGGTGTGCTTGCTGCAGTCGCGATGCTGTGTGTCGCCGGCATCGCCAACCGCTGGATCAAGCTGTCGCTGCACATGGCGAGCCTGGCGTTCGCCGGCGTCGCTGCGTGGCCGCTGTGGCCGGCGGTGGGCATCGTCGCGCTGGCCGCATTGCCGCTGCTCGGATGGGCGCGGTTGCGGATGGCGCGGCACACGCTGCCGGAGGTCGTCGGCGGCGCCGCATTGGGGCTGGTGACGGGCGCGACACTGCTCTTGTAGGAGCGCGCTGGCGCGCGAGGGCCTTCACCGTAAATGGCGATCGCGCGCCAGCGCGCTCCTACAGGGGCTTGAGTCCCGGTTTAACGCCGCCGCTGGCCGGGGCGTCGCGGTGGATGGCGCGACCTACCGGGGCCGAAGCCGTCGGCGGTACTACTGCAGTGGGCCTGGTAACGGCAGGACACTGCTCTTGTAGGAGCGCGCTGGCGCACGAGGGGCGTTCAACGCAAATCCAATCGCGCGCGAGCGCCTTCCTACATGGGGAGTCACGTCTCAATGGCCGCCGGCCCCAGCGCCGCCGACCTTGGCCGCGAACGGCGGTTTCGCCATCCAGACGAAGGCGATCACCACCAGAAACAGGATACCCAGCAGGTGGAAGATCTCGTTGAAGCCGATCTGCGTGGCCTGCTGCGCGATCATCTGCTCGAGCAGCAGTGCGCCGCGCTGCACATCACCGTTGCCGAGCGCGCTCACAGTCTGTTGCATCGCGGGATCGTGCGCGGGGATGTGTTCGGTCAACTGCGCATGGTGGAGGGTGCTGCGCTGGTTCCAGGCCCAGGTCGTCAGTGACGCGGCGAAACTGCCGCCCAGCGTGCGGCAGAACGTCGCCAGGCCCGAGCCCGCGGCGATCTCGTGCGGCTCCAGATCCGACAGCAGAATCGTCAGCACCGGCATGAAGAACAGTGCGACGCCGAGCCCCATCCACAGCTGCACCATCGCGACGTGCTGGAAGTCGACGTCGAGATTGAAGCCCGAGCGCAGGAAGCTGGTGAATGCCATGACCATGAAGGCGAAACTGGCGAGGATGCGCAGGTCGAAACGCGTCGCGTACTTGCCGACCAGCGGCGTGAGCAGCACCGGCAGGATGCCGATGGGAGCCGTCGCGAAGCCGGCCCAGATCGGCGTGTAGCCGAGGTTGCGCTGCAGCCACAGCGGGATCAGCAGGCCGACGGCGAAGAACGCCGAGTAGCCCAGCACCATCGCGATCGTGCCGAACGCGAAGTTGCGGTGCCGGAACAGGCGCAGATTGACGATTGGATCCTTCTCGGTGAGCTCCCAGATCAGGAACACCGCCAGGCCGATCACCGCGGTGATGCCGAGCCAGACGATCTTGGTCGATTCGAACCAGTCTTCCTCGTTGCCGAGATCGAGCAGCGTCTGCAGCGCGCCGACGCCGATGATCAGGGTGAATAGGCCGACGTAGTCCATCTTCGGCGTCTCGAGCTTCTCCGGCCGGCCGCGCAGCTGGCTGGCGACGACGAGGCTGGCGAAGATGCCGATCGGCACGTTGATGAAGAAGATCCATTCCCAGCTGTAGTTGTCGGTGATCCAGCCGCCGAGGATCGGCCCGCAGATCGGGGCGACCACGGTCACCATCGCCAGCAAGGCGATGGCCTGTCCGCGTTTGGCGGGTGGATAGATCGAGATCAGCAGCGCCTGGGTGACCGGATACATCGGGCCGGCGACGAAGCCCTGGATCGCGCGCGCGGCCACCAGGAATCCCATGCTCGATGCGAGGCCGCACAGCAGCGAGGCGACGACGAACGCGAACGTCGCCCGGACGAACAACTTGCGCTCGCCGAAGCGCCGGGTCATGTAGCCGGTCAACGGCAGGGCGATTGCGTTGCTGACCGCGAACGAGGTGATCACCCACGTCGCCTGGTTGGAACTCGCGCCGAGATTGCCGGCGATCGTCGGCAGCGACACGTTGGCGATCGTGATGTCGAGCACCTGCATGAACGACGCCAGCGCGAGGCCGATCGTCGTCAGCGCGAGGTTCGGCGGACGGAACGCAGGTTGCGCGGCCGGGGCGGAAGCACCCGGTGCGTCGGCAGTGGTCGTGGACATGGGAGAATCCGGTGCCGTTGGGAAAGGCGCGCGCCAGCGCGCCATGCGGGGATCAGCGGCGCGCGAGCGCGCCTTGCGGCAGGTTCTGCGCGATGGTGCGTTCGATCAGCGCGTCGGCCTGCGCCAGCTGCTTCGCATAGGCGTCGGTCGACAGCAGCGGCGTGCTGCGCGGCGCGTCGACCGAGGCGAGTACGGCGCCGTCCTGGTCGCGGATGGCGACATCGACGTGCATCGACAGGCCGAGTCGCAAGGGATGCTCGACGACCTGCTTCGGATCGAGTTCGATCCGCACCGGCACGCGCTGGACGATCTTGATCCAGTTGCCGCTGGCGTTCTGCGCCGGCAGCAGCGAGAACGCACTGCCGGTGCCCATGCCGAGACTCGCGACGCGGCCGTCATAACGCACGTCGCTGCCGTAGAGATCGGCGTGCACGTCGACCGGCTGGCCGATGCGCATCTTCGTCAGTTGGGTTTCCTTGAAGTTCGCTTCGATCCACACCTGTTCCAGCGGAACGATCGTCATCAGCGTGTTGCCCGGCGCCACGCGCTGGCCGAGCTGCACCTCGCGCCTGGCGACATGGCCCGACACCGGCGCGACGATCGCCATGCGCTGCAGGTTGAGCCACGCTTGGCGCAACTGGCCGGCGGCGGCCTGCACCTGCGGCTGGCTGGCGATTTCGGTCGCATCCACCAGCGCGCGGCTGCGCGAGAGTTGGCCCTGCGAACCGGAAAGCGCCGCTTCCGCGCCGGCAAGGATGTCGCGCGCATGTGCGAGTTCCTCGCGCGACACCGCGCCGCTGGCGACCAGGCCTTCGCGACGCTTCACGTCCTCGCGCGCCTGGCGCACGGCGACCTGGCGCGCGACCAGATCGGCCTGGCCGGATTCCACGCTGCTGTAGAGCCCGCGCACCTGGCGCACGGTGCCGGCGAGATTCGCGACGGCCTGATCAAAGGCCACTTGCGCGTCGTTGGGGTCCAGATGCACCAGCGCCTGGCCGGCTTCGACGCGCATGCCTTCGTCGGCATCGATCGAGACCACCGTGCCCATCGTCTGCGGCACGATGCTGACGACGTTGCCCTGGACGTAGGCATCGTCGGTGTCCTGGTGCCAGCGCGCGACCAGCAGATACCACGCGCCCCAGCCGATACCGGCTGCGATGGCGACGGTGGCGAGGATTGCGAGTGCGCGACGGCGCTTGCCGTTCGTCTGCGGCGCGGTGGCGGCAGCAGGGGATGTGGAGTCGGAAGTCATGGCGTGGTCGCCCCGGCAAGGTCGTGCGTGGAAGAGGTGGGTGCGGTCGACACGAGGCCGCCGCCGAGTGCGCGATCGAGATCGACCGCGGCGCCCAGACGCTGCGCGCGCAGCGCGGCGAGCTGCTGTTCGAGCTGGAACAGCGGACGTTGCGCGGCGAGCACATCGAGCTGGTTGCCGAGCCCCGCGCGGTAGCGCGTGTCGGCGAGCGCGAACGCCTGGCGCGCGGCTTCGGTGGCGTCGGTGACGGTCGCGATCTGCGCATCGAATGCGCGCGCCGACTGCAGCGCATCGGTCACTTCGCGCAGGGCGCTCACCAGGGTCTGGTTGTAACTGGCGACCGCGAGGTCGTAATCTGCATCGCGCTGCGACAGCCCGGCGCGCAGGCGGCCGCCATCGAAGATCGGCAGGCTGATCGCCGGTCCGCCGAGGCCCAGCGCCGCATCGCTTCCGAACAGGTCCGACAGATTGCCGGCGGCAAGGCCGACCAGCGCGCTGAGATTGACGCTGGGCTTGAACGCAGCCTGCGCCGCATCCACGCCGCGCGCCGCGGCTTCGACCCGCCAGCGCGCGGCGACCACGTCGGCGCGATGGCCCAGCAGTTCGCTCGGCAGCACGGCCGGCACGTTCGGCGCGGTGGCCTGCAGCACCTGCGGGCGCGCGATGTCGAGGCCGCGGTCTGGCCCCTTGCCCAGCAACGCGGCCAGCGCATTGCGCAGCGCGTCGATCTGCTGCTGCGCGGCTTGCGCCTGCTGGCGGGCGATGCCGATCGAGGTGTCGGCGTTGCGCAGCTGCAACTGGTTGTCGAGACCGGCGTCGACGCGCTGCGCGGCGAGGTCGCGCAGGCGGGTCGCGCGAGTCTGTTCCCGCGCGGCGACGTCCTGCGTGTCGAAGGCCTGCGCCAGCGCGATATAGGTGCGCGCGACGTTCGCCGACAGGGTGAGTCGCGCCGCCTGCGCGTCCACCTCGGCGGCACGCGCTTGGCCGGCGGCGGCTTCGAACGCGGCGCGCTGGCCGCCCCACAGATCGGGCGTCCATGCGAAGTTCAACAGCAGCACGTTGCTGGCCTGGAAGTCGCCGCCCAGTGGCTCGGGCGCGAGGGTCCCGGGCAACTGCAGGCCACTGACGCGCGCGCTGGCGCCGAGCGTCGGCTTGCGCTGCGCATCGGCGAGCCCGGCCTGCGCACGCGCGCTGCGGGCGCGGGCATCGGCCGCGGCCAGCGACGGGCTGTCGCGCAGGGATTCTTCGATCAGCGCATCGAGCTGCGGATCGGCGAATGCGGTCCACCAGTCGACCTGCGGGAAGTCGGCCGCGCTCAGCGAAGTGCCGCCGAGGCTGCGCGCGCTCGCGAGCGTGTCGGCGTCGGTGGCGGTCAGTTGCGGTGCGAGTCCGTGGCTGCTGGCGCAACCGGCAAGCAGCAACGCGGCGGCAAGCCCGGCGAGGAGCGGAAACGGCGCGGCCTGCGCCCGTCTCGGGGCGCGCGCGGTGGAAGGAGACATGGTCACTGTCCGGGGAAGGAGAGGTTGTCGCGAACCTGTTCGAGGACGCGGATGAACTGCAGGCGCTGCGCCTCGTCCATGCCCGACATCGCGCGCTCGCGCACGCGGTTGCCGCACTGGTCGATATCGCGCCAGATCGACTGGCCCTGTGCGCTGAGCTGGATGCGCACCACGCGCCGGTCGCCGGGATCGGCATGCCGCTCGACCAGGCCGCGCTCGATCAGCTTGTCGATCAGCCGTGTCATCGCGCCGGGATTGAGCTCGGCCGCGCGCGCCAGCTCGGTCGCACCGGTGGTGCCGAGGGCGAGCTTCTTCAGCGTGATGTACTGGCTGAAGCTCAGGTCGTGGCCGGCGTTCGACAGCTCATCGGCCATCCGCGCCCACATGGCATCGCGGACCTGCCGGAACAGCAGGCCCAGCGAAGAACCGCTGGCGGAAGCGCAAGGGCGGGTGGTGTCCATGGCGCGCATACTCCTCGCCTCTGCAATTGTTGTCAAGGCAAGTAATTGGGATGGGCTGTAGGTTTAGGTGGGGTTGCGGAGATGTCGTAAGAGTTAAGCGCCTGATCAACGCGCTGCGGGCGCCGTTAGCGCCGCGTCGTGTGCTTTCAGGATGGCAGTTGGGCCACGTAAAGAGCGACAAGCGCCCTTAGGGTCTTCGGCGCATTGCGGCGCGCCGCATCTAGATCGGCGGCGAGAGCGCCAGAATCGAACCGGAATCCACGCTTGATCGTCGGGTCGACGAGACGTAGAGCCTCGGCGGACTGGCTCAGCGCCCGGTGGAAGGGTTTCAGCGCGAGCGCCTGGCCGGCCTCGCGCTTGAGCTGCCTATCGCTTGGCCAGTGCACAGGCAGGCATATCCGCAAGGAGTGACCGCGATCGTGGCTGGACACCTGCGGCAGGGTCGAACGCCATTGCGCGAACTCGGCATGGAGGTGTTCTAGGGTACCGGCCGGCGGGCCGTCGCTCGGGCAGCAGAGCTCGACAACGAGGGTCTCGAATGCGTCGCCGTAAGCACCCGGCAGGCCCGCTTCCAGCCACTTCGAGAGTGTATGAAGCGTGGGGTCGGGCCCGTAAAGGCGATAGGTGCGGTGGACGAACTCGAATTTCATGCCATCGTGCTTGTCAGGCTCATGCCCGCTTTGTTTTGTACGGAACTCGCTTCAAATGTTGCGCTGCAGCACCAGTTCCAGCACGAACTTGCTGCCGAAGAACGCCAGCACCAGCAGGGCCATCGCCGCGAGCGTCCAGCCGACCGCGCGGGCGCCGCGCCAGCCGTGGCGCCAGCGGCCGAACAGCAGCGCGCCGAAGGCCAGCCACGACAGCACGCTGAGCACGGTCTTGTGCATCAGGTGCTGGGCGAAAAAATCGTCGACGAATACAACGCCGGTGACCAGCGTCGCGGTGAGCAGGGCGAAGCCGACCCAGATCGTGCGGAACAGCAGCGATTCGAGTTCGGTCAGCGGTGGCAGCGCGCGCAGCCAGCGGTGGAACTCGCGCCGGCGCAGCGCGCGCTCCTGCGCCCACAGCAACATCGCGAGCAACGCGGCGACTGCGAGCGCGGCGTAGGCGAGCAGCGCGAACCAGGCGTGCATCTGCAGGCGCCAGTCGAGTGTGTCGGATGACGGGTGCGCGGCCTGGCCGTAGCCGAGCAGGGTGAGCGCGGCGATCGGAAACACGATCACGCCCAGTGCCGCCATGCGCCCGCGCGCGTCGTAGAGCACCGTCAGTGCCGCCATGCCGAGGCCGACGAGGGACAGCGCAGCGAAGAAATGCAGCTCCGCGCCGACATCGCGCCATACCAGTAGATGCGCCGTGATGTGCAGCGCAATGGCACCGAGCGCCGGCGCTGCCCACCACAGCTTGGCGGGCGCCGGCTCGCGCCCGACGCCGCGCACGAGCGCTGCGGCCGCCAGCAGATAGAGCAGGGCTGCGATGAGAACGATTGTCATCGCGCGAGTGTCGCACGCCCTGCGCGTTCCGGGCAGCGTCGCGACGTTCCGAGGGAGCCCTGAGCGCGGGCCGCGTGGGGCTGCGGGCTATAATCGGCGGCCGTATTCCGCCGCATCGAGTTCCGTATGTTCGAGTCCCTGACCCAGCGCCTGTCCGGCACCATGGAGCGCCTGCGCGGCCGCGGTCGTCTGACCGAGGAGAACATCCGCGAGGCCACCCGCGAAGTGCGCATCGCGCTGCTGGAAGCCGACGTCGCGCTGCCGGTGGTGCAGGCGCTGATCGAGCGCATCAAGGTCCGTGCGGTCGGCCAGGAAGTGCTGAAGTCGCTGACCCCCGGTCAGGCGCTGATCAAGGTCGTCCGCGACGAGCTGACCGCTGTGATGGGCGCGCAGGCGACCGAGCTCAACCTCAACGTGCCGGCGCCGGCGGTGATCCTGATGGCCGGCCTGCAGGGCGCCGGCAAGACCACGACGGTCGGCAAGCTGGCCAAGCTGCTCAAGGAAAAGCGCAAGAAGAAGGTCATGGTGGTCTCGGCCGACGTCTACCGTCCGGCGGCGATCGAACAGCTCAGGACGCTCGCCGAGCAGGTCGACGTGACGTTCTTCCCGTCGGAGTCCTCGCAGCAGCCGGTCGACATCGTGCGCGCGGCGATCGCTGCGGCGAAG
The DNA here is from genome assembly GCF_057838005.1 of Luteimonas sp. KH_071. Lineage (NCBI taxonomy): Bacteria > Pseudomonadati > Pseudomonadota > Gammaproteobacteria > Lysobacterales > Lysobacteraceae > Luteimonas > Luteimonas sp. KH_071. The sequence goes on from NZ_CM174458.1 coordinate 1,256,000, forward strand.
AAGTCCTTCATCGACGTGCTGCTGGTCGACACCGCCGGCCGCCTCGCCATCGACGAAGCGATGATGGACGAGATCAAGGCGCTGCACGCCGCGGTCAATCCGGTCGAAACCCTGTTCGTCGTCGACTCGATGACCGGCCAGGATGCCGCCAATACCGCCAAGGCCTTTGGCGAAGCGCTGCCGCTGACCGGCGTGGTGCTGACCAAGACCGATGGCGACGCCCGTGGTGGCGCGGCGCTGTCGGTGCGCTACATCACCGGCAAGCCGATCAAGTTCGTCGGTACCGGCGAGAAGGTCGACGGACTCGACGTGTTCCATCCCGAGCGTGTCGCCAGCCGCATCCTCGACATGGGCGACGTGCTGTCGCTGGTCGAGCAGGTCGAGGGCCAGGTCGACAAGGACAAGGCGCAGAAGCTCGCCGAGAAGGTCGCCAAGGGCAAGAAGTTCGACCTCAACGACATGCGCGACCAGCTCGAGCAGATGCAGAACATGGGCGGCATCGGCAGCCTGATGGACAAGCTGCCGGGACTGGGCCAGGTGCCCGAGCACCTCAAGCAGCAGGTCAGCCAGGGCAAGGAAGTCCCGCGGATGATCGCGATCATCAACTCGATGACCAAGAAGGAACGGCGCAACCCGAACCTGCTCAACGGCTCGCGCCGCTCGCGCATCGCCGCAGGTGCAGGCACCACACCGGCCGAGGTCAACAAGCTGATGAAGCAGTACATGCAGATGGAAAAGATGATGGGCAAGATGGCCCGCGGCGGCATGAAGGGCATGATGCGCGGCCTGCAGGGCATGATGGGCGGCATGGGCGGCGGCCGCATGCCGTTCCGTTGATGGCATGACCTCCGCAGCCCGCCAGCGCAGCGACGCCTTCTGTTCGCGCTTCGGGCTGCGTCTGCCGGTGCTGTTGTCGCCGATGGCCGGCGCCTGCCCGGTCCCGCTGTCACGCGCGGTGATCGGAGCCGGCGGCATGGGCGCCATGGGCGCGGTGCTGTCCCAGCCCGATGACATCGGCGCGTGGATGCACGATCTGCGCGCCGCGGGTGGCGGACCCGCCCAGATCAATCTCTGGATTCCCGATCCCGCGCCGGTGCGCGATACCGCGGCCGAAGCTGCGTCACGCGCTTTTCTGGCGCACTGGGGGCCGGCCGCGCCTGCGGAGGCAGGTGATGCGACGCCAGCCGATTTCGATGCGCAGTGCGAGGCGCTGCTCGCCGCGAAACCAGCGGTGGCCTCGTCGATCATGGGCGTGTTTCCGGCGTCGTTCGTCGCCCGGTTGAAAGATGCAGGCATCGCCTGGTTCGCGTGTGTGACGACGCTCGGCGAAGCGCTCGCCGCCGAAGCCGCCGGCGCCGACGCGGTGGTCGCGCAGGGTTTTGAGGCGGGCGGTCATCGCGGTGCCTTCGATGCGGCGAATGCCGACACACAGCTGGTCGGCCTGTTTTCGCTGGTCCCGCGACTGGCCGACGCACTGCGCGTGCCGGTGATCGCCGCGGGCGGGATCGCCGATGGGCGCGGCATCGCCGCGGCGCTGACGCTCGGCGCGAGCGCGGTGCAGATCGGTACCGCCTTCCTGCGCACGCCGGAGGCCGGCATTGCACCGGCCTGGGCCGAGGCGCTGGCTTCGGCGGCACCCGAACAGACCTGGCCGACACGCGCCTTCAGCGGTCGGCTCGGTCGCGCGCTGGCAACGGATTACGTTCGCGCAGCCGCGTCCAAAGATGCACCGCGGCCGCAGCCCTATCCCGTGCAGCGCGCATTGACCGCGCCGATGCGCGCGGCCGCAGTGCGCGACGGCCGGATCGATGCGATGCAGGCCTGGGCCGGCCAATCCGCTGCGTCTGCGCGGGCGCGTCCTGCGGCCGAACTGGTCGCGGCCTGGTGGCGCACGGCTGACGCGCTGCTGTGAATCGCATCGCGTCGGTCACCCGTCTCTGGATCGACGGCCGGCCTGCCGATGCGGCCACGCTGTCTGCGCTGCAGACCAACTACGGCCACCTGTCGACGATGCAGGTGCGCGGCGGCGCGGTGCAGGGATTCGGGCGCCATCTGGCGCGGCTGCAATCGGCCAACACCGAACTCTTCGGCGGCGCGCTGCCTGCTGCGCGTATTCGAAGCGAGCTCGCATCGGCGTTACGGGCGGCGGAGATCGAAGACGCCACGCTGCGGGTTTCGGTCGGCGCACTGGATTTCGCCGCGGTGGAGCGGGGCGATGCCGCCGAGGTGGTGCTGCTGGTCGCACTGTCCCCGCCGCGCACCGCGCCCACAGCGCCGCAGCGTCTGCAGACATGTCGACACCAGCGCCCACTGGCGCATCTCAAGCACCTCGCCACGTTGCCACTGCTGCATGCCCGCCGCACCGCGCGCGCAGCGGGTTTCGACGATGCGCTACTGGTTGATGACGCGGGCTACGTGCTCGAAGGTGCCTTGTGGAACATCGGCTTCGTGGATGCCGAAGGTGGCGTCATCTGGCCGGATGGCGATGCGCTGCGGGGCGTGACGGAAGGTCTGCTGCGGACCGGGCTGGAGGCCGCGGGCATGTCCCAGCGGATCGAGCGGATTCGACTCGTGGACTGCGCAGGTGTCGGCGCGGCGTTCGCCTGCAACAGCAGCGGCCTGTGGCCACTGGGCTCGATCGACGGGCGGCCATTCACAGGTGAACCGCGCGTGCCGGGGGCGCTTGAAGCCATTCTGGCGGCCGTGCCGTGGGACCCGCTGTGGCCCTGAGCGGCCCCGGCTTGCCGAGCAGGCGGGGGTTTCCGCTATAATCGCGGGCTTACCTCGCCACCCTGGCGACTGGGCAACACAGGAAGCAAAGCAATGGTCAAGATCCGTCTGACGCGCGGCGGCGCCAAGAAGCGTCCGTTCTACCACATCATCGTGACCGACTCGCGCAGTGCGCGCGACGGCCGCAACATCGAGCGCGTGGGTTACTACAACCCGGTCGCCACCGGTGGCGAGCAGCGCATCGTCCTCGACACCGCGCGCGTCGACCATTGGGTGTCCAAGGGTGCGCAGATGACCGACAAGGTCCGCGCCCTGTACAAGGACGCCGGCAAGGTCGCTGCCGCGACCGCGACTGCCGCTGCCTGATTGACGGGCCGCGCCTTCGGGCGCGGCCGCTTTCGACATGAACGACCCGACGCGCCAACCTCCCCGCCGGATGATCCAGGTGGGCAAGGTCCATGGCGCGTTCGGCGTGCGTGGCGAAGTGAAACTCGAATCCTTCACCGAGCCGCGTAGCGCGATCTTCCGCTACCAGCCCTGGGTGCTGCGCGACGCGCGCGGCATCGAGCGCGAATGCGAAGGCGCGAAGGGCCGCGAAACGCCCAAGGGCGTCGTCGCGACGCTGCCGGGTGTCGAGGATCGCGATGGCGCGGAAGCGACACGCGGGCTCGAGGTCTTCGTGCCGCGCGAAGCGCTGCCGCCGCCGAAACCCGGCGAGTACTACTGGGTCGACCTCGAAGGCCTGCGCGTGCGCAACGTCGAAGGCGTCGACTTCGGCGTCGTCTCGCACCTGTTCTCGACCGGCGCCAACGACGTGCTGGTCGCGCAGGGCGACCGCGAGCGCATGATTCCCTTCGTGCTGCCGGACTACATCGTGTCGATCGATTTCGACACCGCGCTGGTGACGGTGGACTGGGATCCCGATTTCTAGGACGGTGCGCCGCGCCTTCGAAACGGCCGCTTTGGCCGTCGATACACCGCTGCGCGGGCAGGCACCGCACGCGCGGCGCGATGCGACCGCCAGGGACACGCCATGACGTCCGACATCATCCCGACTCCAGAAGACGCCCCGTCCGCGGCTGAAGCGCGCGTGCCTGCGGCTGCACGCGCCATCCGCATCGACGTCGTCAGCCTGTTTCCCGACTTCATCGACCAGGCCGCAGCCGTCGGCGTGGTGGGCCGTGCGCGCGAGCGCGGGCTGTTGACGATGCAGGGCTGGAATCCGCGCGATTACGCGGAAGGCAACTATCGCCGTGTCGACGACCGCCCCTTCGGCGGCGGTCCGGGCATGGTGATGCTGATCGAGCCCCTGCGTGCCGCGCTGGCCGCTGCCCGCGCAGCGGACCCGGCGCCGGTGCGCGTGATCTACATGAGCCCGCAGGGACGACCGCTGACCCAGGCCAAGGTGCGCGAGCTCGCGGCCTTGCCTCGCCTGCTGCTGCTGTGTGGCCGCTACGAGGGCGTCGACGAACGCCTGCTGGAGGCCGAGATCGACGAGGAACTGTCGATCGGCGATTACGTGCTGTCGGGGGGTGAACTGGCCGCGGCGGTTGTGGTGGACGCCGTCGCGCGGTTGCAGGACGGCGCGCTGGGCGATGCGGAATCCGCGGTGCAGGACAGCTTCGAAGGCGATGGCCTGCTCGACTGCCCGCACTACACCCGCCCGGTCACGCATGCGCTGGGACAGGTGCCGGACGTGCTGCTGTCGGGCAACCATGCCGAGATCGCCAAGTGGCGGCGCCAGCAGTCGCTGGTCCGCACGCTGGAACGACGTCCCGACCTGATCGACGAGGCCGCGCTGGGGAAAGCCGATCGGCGCCTGCTGGCAGCCTGGTGTGCGGCGCAGGGCGGGGATGTGTCGGGTGGCTCTGACGCCTGATCCCGTCCGCTCTGGTGCTGGCATTCGTCCCGCGACCCCGTCTATAATGCGCGGCTAACCCGTTTCACCAGAGCCCAAGAGCTCGCCGAAAAGCCAGAGCGTGCGTCCACGTGCACCACGCCAATAACGACACCAACAGGCCAAGACCATGACCAACAAGCCCTCCCTGCACACCCTGCTGCAGAACTTCGAAAGCGCCCAGACCACCCGCGAACTCCCCGAGTTTGGCCCGGGCGACACCGTTGTCGTCAACGTGAAGGTCAAGGAAGGCAACCGCGAGCGTCTGCAGGCGTACGAAGGTGTGGTCATCGGCAAGAAGAACGCCGGCCTGAATTCCGCGTTCACCGTCCGCAAGATCTCGCACGGCTTCGGCGTCGAGCGCGTGTTCCAGACCCACAGCTCGATCATCGATTCGCTGGAAGTGAAGCGCCGTGGCGCCGTCCGCGCCGGCAAGCTGTACTACCTGCGTGGCCTGGAAGGCAAGAAGGCGCGCATCAAGGAAGACCTGTCCGCTTCGGCGAAGGCGAAGAACGAGAAGGCGCGCGCCGACAAGGCCGCAGCCGCTGCAGCACCGGCTGCCGCCGCCGAGTAATCGGACCGCTCCGAGTCGCACGACGGCCGCCGCAAGGCGGCCGTTTGCGTTGGGGGGTAAGTAGCGTGCTGCCGTGGTCTTGCGCGCGCGAATACGCCGCACAGGTCTACCCGCACCTCTCCCTTTGGGAGAGAGCCTGCCCCGGACCTGATCCGGGGTCGACGCGCATGCGCGTCGGGTGAGGGAAGGATTTCAGCAGCGTGTCGCAGGCGAGCGTCTGCATCGTGAGCCGAAGACGCCTCATTCGATTCGCTGCCATTCGCCGGCCGCAAACAGTTCCGCCAGCTTACAAAAAAGGCGCTGGATCAAATCCAGCGCCCTTCGTTCCGGCAGTCTGCCGTCGAACGATCAGTCGTAGTCGGTCTCCAGCAGGCGGCCTGTGCGAGCCGAATATTCCAGTTCGACGATGCGGCCATCGTCCTGGCGGATGTCGATGTCGTACTCGCCATCGTCGTAGGACACGTCGATGACACGACCCGGGTGACGGCGCTGCGCATCAGCGAGAATGCTGTCGAGCGACGCGCTGTTGGCGCGGAAGCGCGGATCGGCCTTGGCGGCGGCCGCGGCGTGCACGCGGTCATCGTCGCCGCGGTCCTGGGCGAACGCGAGCGGTGCAGCGACGGCGAACGCGGCGGCGGTGATCAGGCTGGCAATGGCGGTACGGGTCATGGCGATTCCTCGGTATGGATGGAGAGCACCGGTCTGCAACCGGTTGACGCCAGTCTCCCCATCCCGCTTAACGCGGTTCTGATCGAGCCGTTCACGGTTTTGTTAATCCGCGTCGCCACACTTGCGCCCATGCGTACTCTCATCGCTCCCATTGCACTCGCCGCCGCCCTGGTCGCCGCGCCGCTCGCCGTGCCCCTGCACGCCGATGCGCAGGATCCGCAGGGCACCGCCGACTACGCCCGCGACGGTGTGCGCAGCGGCGAGTTCGTGCGGCTCGAACGCCTGCTCGCCGATGCCGAACGCCGCTATCCGGGGCGCGTCATCGAGGTGGAACTCGACCAGGACGATGACGAGTACGAAATCGAGATCCTGATGCGCGACGGTCGCGTGGTGGAGCTGAAGTACGATGCGCGCTCCGGGCGCCTGCTCAAGGTCGAGATCGACGACTGATGCGCATCCTGCTGGCCGAAGACGACGTCGAACTCGCGGCGCGCGTCGCCGCTGCGCTCGGGGCCGCGGGCTTCGCGGTCGACCGTGCGGAAGACGGCGCGGATGCCGAGTTCCGCGGCCAGACAGAGGCCTATGACGCGGTCGTACTCGACCTCGGCTTGCCGAATCTCGATGGTGTCTCGGTGCTGCATCGCTGGCGCGAAGCCGGCGTGGCCCTTCCGGTGCTGGTGCTCACCGCGCGCAGCCGCTGGCACGACAAGTTGGCAGGCTTCAATGCCGGCGCCGACGACTACCTGACCAAGCCCTTCCAGATCGAGGAACTGGTGCTGCGACTGCAGGCGTTGATCCGCCGCAGCGCAGGTCACGCGTCGCCGCGCCTGCGTTGCGGGCCGCTCGAGTTCGATGCGAATGCAGGCCGCTTCGCGCTCGATGGCGATACGCTGGCACTGACTGCACAGGAACACCGTATCCTCGCGTATCTGATCCATCACGCCGGGCGTGTGGTCAGCCGGGGTGAGCTCGGCGAGCACGTCTACGACAACGGTTTCGATCCTGATTCCAATGCGCTCGACGTATTGATCGGGCGCGTCCGTCGCAAGCTGGGCGTCGCGCTGATACACACCGTGCGTGGGCAGGGCTTCCGGTTGTCGGAGACGCCATGAGCGCACGCCGCGTGCTGTCGCTGCGCTGGCGGTTGTGGCTGGCCGGCGCACTGGGCGTGCTGATTTCCGCGGTGATCGCCGGTGGCCTGCTCGGCGCGATGTTCGAGCGCTCCGGACAGCGTGCGCTCGATCGCCGCCTCGACGATGATTTTGCGACCCTCGCGGGCCTGCTCGAAGCACGCGCGGACGGCGGCTGGCAGCTGCGTCGTTCACCGGCCGACGAGCGCTGGGCGCGGGTGTTTTCCGGCTGGTACTGGCGCATCGGTGATGGCGAGGCGGCGGTGCGCTCGCGCTCGCTCTGGGATGACGAACTCGTTGCGGACGATGTTCCCGGCAATGCGGCGGCGTGGTCGATCGTGGAGGGTCCGCGCGGCCAGCAATTGCGTCTGCGCGCGCAGTTGTTGCGGCTACCGGGTGTCGCCGACCCCATTCCCGTGCACGTCGCTGGCGACCGCGGCGATGTCGTCGCCGAGACGCGTGGTTTCCGTCAGGCGGCGATGCTGGCGTTCGCCGGCGCGGCGGCGGCACTGCTGGCGCTGCTGGCCTGGCAGATCGAGTGGGGCCTGCGTCCGCTGCGGCGCATGCGCGGCATCCTGCAGCGGGTGCGCAACGGCGACGACGTGCGGTTCGGTGCCGAGCGCTGGCCGGCCGAGGCGGCGCCGCTGGCGGAGCAGATCGACGATCTGCTCGACGAACATGCACGCCGCGTCGCCCGTGCGCGCCACGCTGCCGAGGATCTCGCGCATGCGCTCAAGACGCCGCTCGCCGTGCTGTCGGCGGAGGCGCAGCGACCAGGAGACGACATCGCCGATGTGGTCTCGACCCAGGTGCAGCGCATGCGCAGCGAAGTGGAGCGCAGGCTTGCCGGCGGCTTCGCGGTGGATGCGCGCCAGCGCACGCGGATCGCCCCGGTGGCCGAGGCCTTGTGCGGACTGTTCGCGCAGACCGCAGGCGATCGCGTGAGGCTGCACTGCGAGGTCGCGCCGGATCTGGTGTTCGCCGGTGCGCGCGAGGATCTGGAAGAGATGCTCGGCAACCTCGTCGACAACGCAGTGAAGTGGGCGCGCGCGCAGGTGCGCATCCACGCGAGCATCGCTGACGGACGCGTGCGGATCGCAGTCGACGACGACGGCCCCGGCATGCAGGCCGACGCGATGGCGCAGGCGCTGCAGCGCGGCGTGCGCCTTGACAGCCGGATGCCGGGGCATGGCCTGGGGCTGTCGATCGTCGACGGAGTCGCGGTGTCCTATGACGGCACGCTGGTGCTCGAGAATCTGCAGGGTGGCTTCCGCGCGCTGCTTGATTTGCCGGCCGGCGCACCGATATCGGGCGCATGAGCGAAGCCCTGGTTCCCAACGCCGCCGACAGTGTCCGCCTCGACCTCTGGCTCTGGGCGGCGCGTTTCTTCAAGACCCGCGCGCTGGCCAAGCAGGCGATTGAAACCGGAAAGGTCGATGTCGGTGGTCAGCGCGCCAAGCCTGCGCGCGCGGTCCGCATCGGTGATGCGCTGCGCGTGGCGCGCGGCGAGGAAGTGTTCGACATCGCGGTCGCCGCACTGTCGGACAGGCGTGGCCCGGCAAGCGTCGCGCAGACGCTGTACACCGAAACCGACGCCTCGCGTGAAACGCGCATGGCGCGGCTGGCCGAGGCGCGCGCCGCGCGTGCCGGTTATCAGGCGCCGGAGCACAAGCCCGACAAGCGCGCGAGGAAACTGATCCGCGCACTCGGCGACATCGACGCGCTCTGAGGCGCGCCTGTTCAAGTCGAGGCCGGTGTGTTGCGGCATGCTGGCACCACCACCCACGGAATGGCAGGTGCACGATGCGGATTCGGCAGGCGATGGTATTGGCGGGCGTGATCGGGCTTTCAGGATGTGCGAGCCAGGACGAGATGCGGGCGGACGCCGGATCGCGCTATCCCGCCTGGTGCGCCGACGCCGCGCGGCAGTTGCGCGAGGCGCAGTTGCCGGGTTCGCCCGCCCCGAGCGCTGAATCGCTGCCCAGGGAATGCCGGGAAGCCGCGCCCGGGATCAGGATAGGCGGCAGGCCGTAGCCCGGCTGAGCGACATCGTCAGCCCGGCAGCCAGTCGCTGACGAGGCTCTCGGAGACGGCCCACAGCCGCGCCGCCATGGCGGCATCGCGCTGCGCGTCGCTCTGCGGCGCCGGTGCGAAATCGCGGTAAAAGGCGCCATTGATGCCGGATGCTGCGGGCGAGGCCGCCAGCCAGCACGGCGTGGCCGCACCCTGTTGCACGCTGCGCGCATCGTCGCGGTAACGGCTGCCGACGTTGCGCAGGATGTTGCTGCGCGTGTGGCCGGGCGAGACGCAGTTGGACGTCGCGCGCGTACTCGCCAGGCGCCGCGAGAGTTCCAGCGAGAACAGGCCGTTCGCCAGCTTGGAATGCGCATAGCGCGCATCCCAGCTCGCCCCGGAAAGATCGTCGAACTGGATGCCGCCCGTCGGCGCGTTGCGTTCGTCGCCGCTGCCCAGCACCACCACGCGGCCCTGCGGCGCGGCGGTCACGCGGTTGAGCAGGCGCCGCACCAGCAGGTAATGACCGAGATGGTTGACGACGAAGGTCTTTTCGATGCCGCGGACCTGCTCCAGTTCGTCGAGCACTACCCCTGCGTTGCAGACCAATGCATCGACCGGCACGTCGAACCCGCGGATCGTGTCGCTTGCGGCCACCACCGAATCGAAATCGGCGAGATCCAGCACCACCGGCGTCGCGCGGCCTTCAACCGCAGCGCAGGCGGCTTCGCCGGTCGCGCGCGAGCGCGCGGTACCGATCACGTGCGCGCCGCGCAATGCCAGCACGCGCATGGTCTCCTGGCCGATGCCGGAGTTGCAGCCGGTGACGACGATGGTGCGGCCACGGAGGTCGAGACCGGCGGTCGCTTGTTCGGCGGTGGTCGTCGCATCGAATGCCGGTTTGTGCGCGAAGCCGGGCAGGGCGGTCGACAGTGCGGCCAGCGTGCCGGCCTGCAGCAGGCGGCGCCTGCGGTGATCAAAATGCATCTGTGTTCGGGTCCGTGACGGCTCGGGTTGTCGAGTGTAGGACGACCGCGCGACGACCTCACGAAGAGGCGATACCCGCAAACGCGAACGCCGATGCGTGTGCATCGGCGTCCGGTCACACCGTCGCCCGAGGGCGACATCTTGCTTCGATCAACGCAGGTCGTAACGATCCAGGTCCATGACCTTCGTCCATGCCGCGACGAAGTCGTGCACGAACTTCTCCTGCGCGTCATCACTGGCGTAGACCTCGGCCAGTGCACGCAGGACCGCGTTCGAACCGAAGACGAGATCGACGCGCGTGCCACTCCATCGCGTGGTGCCGGTGCCGCGTGTCCGACCCTCGAACGTGGTGCGGCCCGACGGCGCCCACTCGGTGCCCATGTCCAGCAGATTGCGGAAGAAATCGTTGGACAGCACGCCCGGGCGATCGGTCAACACGCCGAGCTGCCCACCGTCGTAATTGGCGCCGAGCACGCGCAGGCCACCGACCAGCACGGTTGTCTCCGGCGCGGTCAACGTCAGCAGCTGCGCGCGGTCGATCAGCAGATGTTCCAGCGGCACTTCCGAGTGCCCCTTCGCGAAATTGCGGAAGCCGTCCGCCCAGGGTTCCAGTGCATCGAAGGATTCGACATCCGTCTGGTCCTGCGAGGCATCGCCGCGGCCCGGCGAGAACGGCACGGTCACCGACACGCCGGCGTCCTGCGCGGCCTTCTCGACCGCTGCCGCGCCACCCAGCACGATCAGGTCGGCCAGCGAGACCTCTTTGCCGCCTGCAGCCTTGCCGTTGAAATCCGCCTGCACGTTTTCCAGCGCCGCCAGTACCTTCGCCAGCTGCGGCGGATTGTTGACCGCCCAGTCCTTCTGCGGGGCGAGCCGGATGCGCGCACCATTCGCGCCGCCGCGCTTGTCGCCGCCGCGGAACGTCGAGGCCGAGGCCCATGCCGTGGAGACCAGTTCGGAGACCGACAGGCCGCTGGCGAGGATCGCCTGCTTCAGCGAGGCGACATCGGTATCGTCGATCAGCGCGTGTTCCACCGCCGGCACCGGATCCTGCCAGATCAGCGCTTCCTCCGGCACTTCGGGGCCGAGATAGCGCGCGCGCGGACCCATGTCGCGATGGGTCAGCTTGAACCACGCCCGTGCGAACGCGTCGGCGAACTGGTCCGGGTTTTCGAGGAACCGGCGCGAGATCTTCTCGTAGGCCGGATCCACGCGCAGCGACAGGTCGGTCGTCAGCATGGTCGGCACCAGCTTCTTCGATGCGTCGTAGGCGTGCGGAATCGTCGCCTCGGCGTTCTTTGCCACCCACTGGTGCGCGCCGGCCGGACTCTTGGACAGTTCCCACTCGAAGCCGAACAGGTGTTCGAAGTAGTCGTTGCTCCACTGCGCCGGCGTCTTCGTCCAGGTGACCTCGAGGCCGCTGGTGATCGTGTCGGCGCCCTTGCCGCTGCCGAAACTGTTGTGCCAGCCGAAGCCCTGGGCTTCGAGTGTGTTCCCCTCCGGCTCTTCGCCCACGTGCTCGGACGGCGCCGCGCCATGGGTCTTGCCGAAGCTGTGACCACCGGCGATCAACGCGACGGTCTCCTCGTCGTCCATTGCCATGCGGGCGAAGGTGTCGCGGATGTCCGCTGCTGCGAGCAGCGGATCGGGATTGCCGTCCGGGCCTTCGGGATTCACATAGATCAGGCCCATCTGCACCGCGGCCAGCGGATTCTCGAGCTTGCGCGTGTGCACGTCGCCGTCGGCGTTGTCATCCGACACCAGCACGCCGTCGTCGCCGCCCTTCGGCACGCCGTGCGAACCGTGCGCATAGCGCACGTCACCACCGAGCCACGTCGTCTCGCGGCCCCAGTACACGTCGAGGTCCGGCTCCCAGGTGTCGTCACGGCCGCCGGCGAAGCCGAAGGTCTTGAAGCCCATGGTTTCCAGCGCGACGTTGCCGGTGAGGATCATCAGGTCCGCCCAGGAAATGGCGCGGCCGTACTTCTGCTTGATCGGCCACAGCAGGCGGCGTGCCTTGTCGAGGCTGACGTTGTCGGGCCAGCTGTTGAGCGGGGCGAAGCGCTGCTGGCCGCGACCGCCACCGCCGCGTCCGTCACCGATGCGGTAGGTGCCGGCGCTGTGCCAGGCCATGCGCACGAACAGGCCGCCGTAGTGGCCGAAATCGGCCGGCCACCAGTCCTGCGAATCGGTCATCAGCGCGGCGAGGTCGCGCTTGAGGCCGTCGTAGTCGAGCTTGGCGAATTCGGCGGCGTAGTCGAAATCCGCGCCCATCGGGTCGGACTTCGACGAATGCTGGTTGAGCAGGTCCAGGCGCAGTTGCTGCGGCCACCAGTCACGATTGCTGGTGCCGCCGCCGGCGGTCTGGTGGAACGGACATTTGGCTTCGGTCGACATGGCTGGAATTCTCCCGGGTGATCGAGCGGCGAGGGCGCGCCAGAGAGGCGGCCATCGGGTCAGGTATACGGAACGCAGGTGACGGTCGAGCCGCAGGTGACGGTCGAGCCGCCGGTGGCGGATCGACGCGAAGCGCGGGTCAGCCCGCGGATCGAGCGAACGGTGGGGGACGGCGTGACCGGGCTCGGTGTCGATCGATGTGCTGGCGCATGGCTGGCGACCTCCCGGACTGGACGTTCAGGGTAGGCCCTGTCATTGCCGGGAGGGAAATCGATTGTTCGGGCCTATTCGATAGGTGTGGACTATCGGAAGTTGCGCGCGCTCTGCCGATTCGATCCAGTCGTGCGCGTGCGTGCCGGAAAGCGCCAATGCGCGTCGTCGTGTTGCATGCAGGCTCATCCGCTCTGATGCTCGCCCGGTGCGCCGCGATCAGAATGGGCCCCGGCATGCGTTGGGGCGACGGTCCTCGAGGCGCGCGGAAGCGCAGGTCGAACGCGTGGAGGCGTGAGTCGGACGAGCCGCGCTTCTCAGAGCAATGCCCGCAGCCGGTACAGCGCTTCCAGCGCCTGCTTCGGCGTGAGTTCGTCGGGATCGAGTCCGGCCAGCGCTCCCATGGCCGCCGATGGCGGCGCGAACAGCCCGATCTGCTGCGGACTGTCGAGCGTGCCCGCCGACATCGGCGCGGCCGCGGGCGTGTCGTGGCGACGCTGTTCGAGTTCGGCCAAGCGCGCGCGGGCATCGCGGACGACGGCCCTGGGCAGACCGGCCAGCGCGGCGACCTGCAGACCGAAACTGCGGTCGGCCGGACCGGCCTTGACCGCGTGCATGAACACCAGCGTCTCGCCGCCCTGCTTGTCGCGATGCTCGACCGCATCCAGATGCACGTTGGCGATGCCGCTGCCGGGCTGGGCGAGCGCGGTGAGTTCGAAGTAGTGCGTCGCGAACAGCGTGTAGCTGCGGTTCGCGGCCGCCAGATGCCGCGCGCAGGCGTCGGCCAGCGCAAGGCCGTCGTAGGTCGAGGTGCCGCGGCCGATCTCGTCCATCAGCACCAGCGACTGGTCGGTGGCGTGATGCAGGATGTAGCTGGTTTCGGCCATCTCGACCATGAAGGTCGACTGGCCCTTGGCGAGATCGTCGCCGGCGCCGATGCGGGTGAGGATGCGGTCGATCGGTCCGATCACCGCGCGCGACGCGGGCACGAAGCTGCCGATGTGCGCGAGCAGCACGATCAGCGCGTTCTGGCGCATGTAGGTGCTCTTGCCGCCCATGTTCGGGCCGGTAATGACCAGCATGCGGCGCGCGTCGAATGCATCGCCGTCGCCGAGCACCAGATCGTTGGGCTCGAACGGTTCACGGCGCACCGCTTCAACTACCGGATGGCGGCCGCGTTCGATGCGGATGCCCGGCGCGTCGTCGAGCTGTGGGCGCGACCAGTCCAGCGCCTGTCCGCGTTCGGCGAAGCAGGCCAGTACGTCGAGTTCGCTGAGCGCGCCGGCGCAGTGCTTGAGCGCTTCGATGCGGTCGTTGAGCGCGTCGAGCAGCTGTTCGTACAGCAGCCGTTCGCGGGCCAGCGAACGCTCGCGCGCCGACAGCACCTTGTCCTCGAAGGTCTTGAGTTCCTCGGTGATGTAGCGCTCGGCGTTGGTCAGCGTCTGCCGGCGCGTGTAGTGCGCCGGCGCCTTGGCCGAATGCGCCTTTGAGACTTCGATGTAATAGCCGTGGACGCGGTTGTAGCCGACCTTCAGCGTCGGAATGCCGCTGGCCGCGCGCTCGCGTGTTTCCAGATCCACGAGGAACTGGTCGGCGTGCGTGCTCAGCCGCCGCAGCTCGGCGAGTTCTGCGTCATGACCATCGGCGAACACGCCGCCGTCGCGCGCGAGCACCGGCGGTTGCTCGACCAGCGCGGTGGCCAGCAGATGCGCTTCGCCTGCGTGCTCGCCGAGGCTGTCATGCAGGGCGCGCAGCCGCGGCGAATCGAGGGCGCCGAGAACGCCGCGCAGATCCGGCAGCATGGCGAGGCCATCGCGCAGCGTGGACAGGTCGCGCGGGCGCGCCGAACGCAGCGCGATTCGCGTGAGTACGCGTTCCATGTCACCGAGCGCGCGGAAGCGCTCGCGCAGGGTTTCGTCGCCGCCCGAATCGATCAGCGTCTGCACCGCATGCAGGCGTTCTCCGAGCACGACGCGGTCGCGCAGCGGCCGGTGCAGCCAGCGCCGCAGCAGACGTCCGCCCATCGGCGTGACGGTGGAATCGAGCACGCCGAGCAGGGTGTTGCGGGTGTCGCCGTCGACGCGCGTGTCGAGTTCGAGATGCCTGCGCGTCGCGGCGTTCATCGCGATCGCGCCGTCTCCGCTTTCGACGGAGATGGAGGTCAGATGCGGCAGCCGCTGCTTCTGCGTTTCCTCGACGTAGCCGAGCAGCGCCCCCGCGGATGCGATCGCCAGCGGTTTGTCGTCGATGCCGAAACCGGTGAGGTCGTGCAGGCCGAAAAACTGCAGCAGCTGGCGGCGGCCGGAGTCGGCATCGAACAGCCACGGCGGTCGACGACGCGCGCCTGTGCGCTCGGAGAGAAACGCCGGCCAGCCATCCTCATCCGGCACCAGAAGTTCAGCCGGATCGAGCCTGGCGATTTCCGCTTCGAGCATGTCTTCGGTCGCGCATTCGCAGACCAGAAAACGGCCGCCTGCAAGATCCGCCCAGGCGATGCCGTAGTGGCCGGCGCGGTTGCGCGCGACCGCCATCAGCAGGGTGTCGCGCCGTTCCTGCAGCAGCGCCTCGTCGGTCACCGTGCCCGGCGTGACGATGCGCACCACCTTGCGTTCGACCAGACCCTTGCTCGCCGCGGGATCGCCGATCTGCTCGCAGATCGCGACCGACTCTCCGAGCGCGACCAGGCGCGCCAGATAGCCTTCGGCCGCGTGGTGCGGCACGCCCGCCATGGGGATCGGCGCGCCGGCCGAATTGCCGCGCTGTGTCAGGGTGATGTCGAGCAGCCGCGCCGCCTTGCGGGCGTCGTCGTAGAACAGCTCGTAGAAATCGCCCATGCGGAAGAACAGCAGCACATCGGGGTGATCGGCCTTGGCGGCGAAGAACTGCTGCATCAATGGCGTGTGCTGGGGCGCGGACATCAAATCGCTCGTGTAACCGGTCGCATAGTCTGCCCGAAACCCGGTTTTCCCGCGGTCCGGAACAGGGGGCCGAGGTCCTCGCGCCGCGGCGCAAGAACTCCATGCGCACGCGTGTGGAAGGTGTGTTAGGTTTCCGTTCACGGCAGGCGACTGCCGGACGTTCCGGTCCGTCCCCCACGCTGACCGGAACGGCGGGGAATCCCGATGGCGCAACGCCGTCGGGCGTCGGTTTTTGAGAACGGACCACACCACGTCACTCGGGGGACAACATGGATTCACGTAAGTTGCAGCGCAGCCTGCTCAGCCACGCCGTCGTCATTGCGTTGGCGGCCACTGCGACCGCGCCCGCGCTGGCGCAGTCGACCACCACGGACAGCGAGACACCGACCACGCTGTCGGCGATCACCGTCACCGCGCAGAAGCGCGAAGAAGCGCTGCAGGACGTGCCGATCGTCATCAACGTGCTCCCCGAGCAGTTGCTGCAGGACACCGGCGTGCGCGACATCAAGGACATGCAGGTCCTGGTGCCCGGCCTGACGGTCACCAGCACCCAGTCTGCGGCGCAGACCACGGCGCGCATCCGTGGCATTGGCACGGTCGGCGACAACCCGGGTCTGGAATCCTCGGTCGGCATCGTCATCGACGGTGTCTACCGCGCGCGCAACAGCGTGGGCTTCGGCGATCTCGGCGAGATGGAGCGCATCGAGGTGCTCAAGGGCCCGCAGGGCACGGTGTTCGGCAAGAACACCTCGGCCGGCGTGATCAATGTGATCACCCGGCGCCCGAGCTACACGCAGGCGGTCGAGGGCGAGGTCACGGTGGGCAACTACGGCCTGATGGGCGTGTCGGGTTCGTACAACGACGCGCTCAGCGACAACGCCGCGTTCCGCATCTTCGCCACCAAGCGCAAGCGTGACGGCGTCGACAATGTCGACACCTCGGGCGGCCCGCGCCAGGAGACCGACGACGGCGACCAGAACTATCACTCGTTGCGCGGCCAGCTGCTGCTCGAACCGTCGTCAAACCTCAACATCAACTTCATTGCCGACTACACCAGCCGCGAAGAAAACTGCTGCGTCTCGATGACCACGTTCCGCGGTCCGACCGCGGCCATCATCGACGCGCTGACGCCGGGCGGCGAGGGCATCATTCCGGTCGTCGATCTCGATCGTCGCCTGGCCTATGCCAACCGCACGACCGAGCAGGACCTCAAGGACAAGGGCGTCTCGGCCGAGGTCAACTGGACCACGCCCTGGGCCAACGATGCGGTGCTGACCTCGATCACCGCGTTCCGCGACTGGGAAGCGATCACCAGCATCGACTTCGATTACAGCGGTGCGGACATCCTCTATCGCCCGCCGAATCCGGATGGTTCGCTGGTGAAGTTCGAGAACTTCAGCCAGGAATTCCGCCTGACCGGCGCGACCGACCGCCTCGACTGGATGGTCGGCTTCTTCTATTCCGACGAGGACCTGGGGCGCAACGACTCGTACTTCTTCGGCCCGGCCTACGAGCCCTACCTGTCGACGGCCGTCGCCTCGCAGGTGCTGCCTGCGATCGCCGCGCAGCTGGCCCCGCTCGGACTGACGGTCAACACCGCGAATCCGGCGACGTTCCTGTCGCAGGTCAGCGGCCGCCCGTTCGGCACGAATTTCACCGGCCAGGGCGCGCTCGACCGTTACGAGCAGAACGCCAAGAGCGCTGCGCTGTTCACCAACAACACTTTCCGCGTGACCGACGCGCTCGACATCACCCTGGGCCTGCGCTACACCCGCGAGAAAAAAACCCTGCAGTCGGATTTCACCAATCCAAACGGCGCGCAGGGCTGCGCGGCGACGCTGGCCAATCCGGCCGCACGCGTCGGCGGCGCGCTGGCGCAGCGCATCAACGGCTTCGGCAGTCTGCCGCCTGCGTTGCAGCAGCAGCTGCTGGCGGGCCTGGTGCCGGCGGTCGCGCCGCAGGTCGCGGGCTTCATGTGCCTGCCGTGGGCGAACATCGCCCACAACGGCCGCAGCACGTTCCAGGAGCGCACCGAGAAGGAATGGTCGGGCACGCTGAAGGTCGCCTACGACTGGTCGGACGATGTGATGACCTACGTCTCGGCGTCGCGTGGCTACAAGGCCGGCGGCTTCAATCTCGACCGCGTGCAGGTCGGCATCACGCCGGTGGACGACACCTCGTTCGACGGCGAGTTCGTCGACAGCTACGAGCTGGGCCTGAAGACCAGCTGGGCCGGGGGCAACCTGGTGTTCAACGGGGCGCTGTTCCACCAGACCTACGAGGACTTCCAGCTCAACAGCTTCCTGGGGACCGCGTTCGTCGTGCGTTCGATCCCAAAGGTCACTTCGCAGGGCATCGACGCCGAAGTGCTGTGGCAGACCCGCATGCCCGGCCTGATGCTGCAGGGCGGCGTGACCTATGCGGAAACCGAATACGGCAACGACATCGTGCCGGACCTGCCGTTGCTGCCGGGCAACCAGATGAGCTTCGCGCCGAAATGGTCTGGCAATGCGTCGGCGACCTACCAGTGGGACATCGGCTCGGCGCTGCAGGGCCGCTTCAACATCGGTGCGAAGTACATGTCCGAGTACAACACCGGCTCGGACCTCAAGCCGGAGAAGATGCAGGACGCCTACACGGTGCTTAATGCGCGCGTCGGTTTCGGGCGCCAGGACCAGCGCTGGATGCTGGAGTTCTGGGGCCAGAACCTGACCGACGAGACCTACAAGCAGGTCGGCATCGATGCGCCGATCCAGACGGGCTCGTTCAACGCCTTCCTCGGTGCGCCGCGCACCTACGGCATGACGTTGCGCATGCGCTACTGATCCATCGTGTCGACGCGACGGCCGGCCCGCGAGGGTCGGCCGTTCGCGTTTCAGCGCCCTTGAAATGCAGCATCACTGTGGCGCGGGGCGACGCGCGCACCGCGATGCGGTACAACGGCCGCTTCCCTCACCGGGCCGATCCATGCACGACACCCACACCGATGCCGCGCTGCACGGACTCGCCGAAGCCACCGGCGCGCTGCTGCGCAACCATCACCATCGTCTCGTCACGGCCGAGAGCTGCACAGGCGGCTGGATCGCCAAGGCCGTAACCGACATCGCAGGCTGCTCGGACTGGTTCGACTGCGGCATGGCCGCCTACAGCTACGAGGCCAAGCAGGCGCTGCTGGGCGTGAATCCGCACACGCTGGAAACGCACGGCGCGGTCAGCCGCGAGACCGTGATCGAAATGGTCTCCGGTGCGCTGGTGAACTCAGGCGCCAGCGTCGCGGTTGCGGTGACCGGCATCGCCGGGCCCGGCGGCGGCAGCGAGGACAAGCCGGTCGGCGCGGTATGGATTGGCTGGAAACGTCGTGGCGGCTATGCGCGCGCGGAACTGTTCCAGTTCGACGGCGACCGTGATGCCGTGCGTCGCCAGACCGTGGTGGCCGCGCTGCAGGGACTGGTCGAGACCGTGGGCGAGCGCTGATGTGGGAGACGCTGGCCACCGTCCGTGATCTTGGGCGGGTGCAGGAAATCGGCGCGGTGCTGGTGCGCTACGGTTTCGGCGATCTGGTCCAGCGCATCGGTATGGCCGGCGCCCTGGAGCGTGCGGGACGCCTGTTGCACATCGGGCACGGCGGCGAGGATTCCGTGCTGCGGCTGTCGCCACCCGAACGCGTGCGTCATGCCTTGCAGGATCTCGGGCCGACGTTCGTCAAGCTCGGCCAGGTGCTGGCCACCCGCGTCGACCTGCTGCCCCCGGAGTGGATCGAAGAACTCGGTCGCCTGCAGAGCCATGTGCCGGCGGTGCCGATCGAGGCGCTGCGCGCGCAGCTGGAAGAGGATCTGGGTGATGCGCCCGAACGCGTGTTCGCACGCTTCGAGGACGTGCCGATGGCCGCGGCCTCACTGGCGCAGGCGCACCGCGCATGGCTGCATGACGGCACGCCCGTGGTGCTGAAGATCCGCCGCCCCGGCATCCGCGAAGTCGTCGAGGCCGACCTGCGCCTGCTCGCGCGGTTGGCCGAGATCGTGCAGTCGCAGGCGCCCGACCTGCGCCGCTACCGCCCGGTCGAGGTGGTGCGCCAGTTCGACGCGTCGCTGCGCCGGGAACTGGATTTCGCGCGCGAATGCCGCAATGCCGAACGCATCGCCGGCAATTTCGCCGACGACACGCGCGTGCTGATTCCGCGCGTGTACTGGGAATGGACCAGTGAACGGCTCAACGTGCAGGCGCTGGTCGACGGCATTCCGGCTGGCGACCTCGCCGCGATCGACGCCGCCGGCCTCGATCGCCACGCGCTGGCGATGACGGGCGCCGACATCGTCATGCAAATGGTGTTCGAAGACGGCCTGTTCCACGCCGATCCGCATCCCGGCAATCTGTTCTTTATGCGCGACGGGCGCGTGGCGCTGATCGACTTCGGCATGGTCGGACGCGTGTCGCCGACGCTGCGCGAGCAGGTCGCCCGGCTGCTTTACGGCCTGGTGTTCCAGCAGCCGCAGACGGTCTGCGACGTGCTGCTGGACTGGACCGAAGGTGCCGAGGTCGACGAGGCACGGCTGCAATCGGAGATCGACGCGTTCGTCGACCAGTACCGAGGGGTGTTGCTCAAGGACCTGCGCATGGGCGCGATGCTCGGCGACGTCACCGCCCTGCTTCGCCGGCACGGCCTGATGCTGCCGCCGGATCTCGCATTGCTGATCAAAGCGCTGTTGACGCTTGAGGGTCTGGGCCGGCAACTCGATCCGGACTTCGACATGACCGGCGCCGCGCAGCCCTGGCTGCAGCGGCTGATGTGGCAGCGCCATTCGCCGCGCGCGCTGGCGCTGCGGGGCCAGCAGTCGCTATCGGGTGCGCTGGATCTGTTGGCGGACCTGCCGCGCGACCTGCGCCGGCTGGTGCAGAGCGCACGTCGCGGACGGTTGCGCGGACAGATCGAGGTGACCTCGCTCAAGGCCTTCGGCGACCAGGTCAACAGCGCCGCGAACCGGATGACGATGGGCGTGGTCGTGGCCGCGCTGATCATCGGCTCATCGATCGTGATGAACGCGGTCAGCGCCGGGTCCGGCAACCGCTGGCTGATGGCGCTGGGCGTTGTCGGCTTCGTCGGCGCCGCGCTGGGCGGGGTGTGGATCCTGTTGTCGATCTGGCGATCGGGCCGACGCCGCTGAGCCGCGGCGCCGATGCGGCGTCAGCGGTGCGGCGTCAGTCGACGCGCACGTCCACCCAGACCAGACGATGGTCGGTACCGTCGACGATGTCGGCATGCGCGGCGTCGCTGCGCGGCCAGAACACGCCGCTGCCGACGAGCGCATGGCCTACCGACGGCAGGGCGTAATCGAG
Organism: Luteimonas sp. KH_071; assembly: GCF_057838005.1. Lineage (NCBI taxonomy): Bacteria > Pseudomonadati > Pseudomonadota > Gammaproteobacteria > Lysobacterales > Lysobacteraceae > Luteimonas > Luteimonas sp. KH_071. Next base: position 1,276,859 of record NZ_CM174458.1, read on the forward strand.
GCGCAGGTTGCCCACGCGCGGGCCGAAGCTGCCCGTGTCGTGCGCGGCCGAGCCGCGATGCTGTGCGTTCGCACCACCGTCCGCCTCGGCGGCCTCGATCGCGCCTGCGCTCTTCGGCGTGGCCATGCGCAGCACGCGTGGATGTTCGAGCAGTTCGACAATCGCCGTGTGGTCGCCAGCGCCATCGACGGGATCGTTGTTGAGATCGCCGAGGATCACGAAGCGTGCGTCGGGTGCGAGCCCACCGCAGCGGCCGGCGTCGTCGCACAGCCACTCGTGCGTGCCCGGCGACAGGTAGTCGGCCCAGAAGCGGATCTCGTCGTGATTGCGTGCGACGTTGCGCTTCTCGGGGCCGTCGAATGCGGGCGGCGTCGGATGCGAGGCGAGTACGTGGAGAACGCCGCCCGGTGCGCGCACCTGCACATCCCAGTGCGATTTCGACGACAGCCGCAACTGCGACCAGGTGGCGTCGGGGTGGAACGCGCGGCCATCGGGATGGCGCGGACGCCGCGCATCCGGCATCGCCTCCCACTTCAGCAGCTGGAAGGTGCGCGCGGTCGCCGCATCGATCGGATAGCGCGACAGCAGCAACATGCCGTACTGGCCTGGGTGCAGACCGTAGCCCCAGGCATCGTTGCCGCGGTCGCGGCCGTCACCGCCGATGGTGCCGTTATTGTCGAGATCCAGGCCGCTCTGCACGCCGGTGTTGACCGGTGCGAGATAGCGGTAGGGATAGTGCAGCGCTTCACCGCCACCGGGCTGCGCACGTTCGAGCCAGCGCTGCTGGAACAGGTCGGCGGCGCTGCCGTCGGCCACGTAGTCGAATTCGTTGAGCAGCACGATGTCCGGACGCACCTGCTGCAGAACGGCGGCGACCTTGCGCGCCCCCGCGTCGTCGCCGCGCAGCCGTTCGATCAGGCCGCCGGCCTCGTCGCTGTTGAGCGAGGTGTTGTAGGTCGCGATGCGCAGTGTCCCGGTCGGATCCGCGTCTGCGGCAGGCCGGGACTGGCCGTGCGTGTTGATGCGCACGCAGGCGGCGAGCAGCACGACGACGGCACAAGCGAGCAGTGCGAACAGCCACGTGCGGCTCATGGCGTCGCGTCCGTCAGCGGTCGCCACTGGTGCCCATCGAAGCCTTCGAGCGGCTGGAAATTGCGTTTGTAAGCCATCTTGCGGTGTCCATCGATCCAGTAGCCGAGATAGAGATAGCGCCGGCGGTCGCGCTGCGCCCACGCGATCTGTCGCAGGATCGCCAGTGTGCCCAGCCCGCGTGACACGACGTCGGGGTCGTAGAAAGTGTAGACGGCCGACAGCGCGTCCTCGATGAGATCGGTCACCGCGACCGCCACCAGTTGCCCGTGCAGACGCAGTTCCAGCAGGCGGCCCTCGTTCCAGCTGCCGATCAGGAACTGGTCGAACTCGTGTGCGCCGTGGTCGTCCATGCCACCGGCGGGATGGCGCGAGACGAGATATTTCCGGTACAGCGCAAGCCGCTCGTCGTTGCGTTCGGCCGGCACCACACGCGCGTCGATGTCGGCGTTGCGCGCGAGCGTGCGGCGCTGGCTGCGGTTGGGTGCGAACGTCTCGACGGGCACGCGCACCGCGACGCAGGCCTGGCACGCCGCGCAATGCGGTCGATAGACGATGTCGCCCGAGCGGCGGAACCCCCAGCGCAGGGACTGTGCGTACACGCGTGCCAGGCGGGGATCGCGCGGATCGAGCACGAGGTCGCGCGCTTCGCGTTCGGGCCAGTAGCCACAGGCATGCGGCGCGGTGTGGAACAGGCGCAATTCGCCTGTGCCGGCATCCGGTTCTGGGGCAGGGCGTGACGGGGTCTGCATGCCGGCAGGATACGCACCGGCGTCGCAGACCACGCGACCGGTTCGCCGACCGCAGGCTGAACCGGACCGTCGGCGGGTCAACGCCAAGCGCGGTGCGGGCGTTGATCCCTGCACAGCGGCACGGTGCCGCGGCAACGGGAACACACCCATGAAGACGAGGCTCATCACCACTGCGCTGCTGGCGGCGCTGTCCATCACCACGATCGGCGCGGCTGCAGCGCAGGCACCCGCCGCCGGCACGCAGGCGGCCAAGCCCGACGGCGAACGTCATCGCGGCCACGGTCCGCGCGGTCACGGCGGCGATCGCGTCGACGCGATGGCGCGGCTCGACACCGACAACGACGGCCGTATCAGCCGTGCCGAAGCGCAGGCCGCGCAGCAGGCGATGCAGGCCCGTCGCGACGCACACCGCGCCGAGCGCGCTGCGCGCGGCGAAGGCGCCCGCAGCGCCGATGCACGCGGCGAGCGTCCGCAGCGTGGGCCGGGCGGTCCGCGTTCGCACAAGGGCGGTGGCTTCGATCTGGTCGCGAACTTCGATGCGATCGACACCAATCGCGATGGGTATCTCACCCGCAGCGAGCTGCGCACGTGGCACACGGCGAAGTCGGCCGAGCGCCGCGCCGAGGGCGAGCGTCGCTTCGCCGCGAAGTTCGGCGAGGCCGACCTCAACAAGGACGGCAAGCTGAGCCGGGTCGAAGTGTCGGAGAAGATGCCGCGTCTTGCAGAGCGCTTCGCCTGGCTCGACGAGAACCGCGACGGCTTCCTGAGCCGCGAGGAACTGCGTCCGGCACGTCCGCAGCGCTGAGTCGCGGGCGACACGTCAACGGAAAGGCCGCGCATTGCGCGGCCTTTTTTTGAACGCGGGATCGCAACGGGCTTTCAAGGCAGCGCATTGTCGGACCGAGTTCTCGTATCTGCTCGGCGCATCCGCGAAACGTGACATGCGCGGGCAAACCCGCTGCGCGACACCTTCGGAAAGACGGATCAGGCGGTCTTGAACCACAGGATCAGCAGCGTGCCTACCAGGCCGAGATTGGTCAGGATCAGGCCGCTCGTGCCGAACATCAGGCGATATCCAAGCGCACGGCGTGCACCGCCTTTCGGGTCCCGGGCGATGTCGCGCGCGATCAGCGGATTCATCAGGCGCGGCATGCTGGTCAGCAGCGGATAGTTGTAGGGAAACAGGGCGATCACGAGCATGACGGACATCCAGCCGACTGACACTTGGCCAAGACCTGCGACGAAGCCGATACACAGCGCCAACAGGCCTCCGGCCAGAGAACCCCACAGGAACCAGCGGTCGTAGAGCTTGAGAATGGCGATGCGCTCTGCGTCGGAATCGGCATAGCGCGCGACCATCTTCCGGCACAGCCACATGGTCAGCCCACCGAACACCAGCGACGCACCAGCGACACCGAGTGCGCTTGCACTGCCCAGCGCTGCCTTGCCGGCGACACCGGCGCCGAATGCGCCGCCGGCGGCGACACCTGCGACCGTGCCCGCCGCTGCCGGCTTCGCGAATGCAGCCAATCCGGCCGTGACCAACAGCGTGAATGCCGTGCCCGGCGCCGAGCTCGCGGCGAATTCCTGGAAGCGCGCCATCAGATCCTCGCGCAGGCTGCGGCGCGCGCGCGACAGACGCTTGCGCACCGCGGCATCCGACAGGCCGAGCAGGGCGGCGACCTGTTTGGAGTTGCCGCCTTCGCGGTAATAGAGCAACAGCACTTCGCGGCTTTCGTCGGGCAGATCGGAAATCAGGTCCGCGGCGACGCGGCCGGTTTCGTCGTCGATGATCTGCTGCATCGGACAGGCATCGGGATCGGCCGCCTGCGCAATGGCGATGTCGGCAGCCTCGCCTGCGACCAGGCGCTCGCGTCGTGCGCGCAGATAATCGCGTGCGAGATTGCGGGTGATCTGGCGCAGCCACGGCAGGAAACTCGTCGTGTTCTGCAGTCTGCCCAACTGCTGCCAGGCCTTGAGATAGGCTTCCTGCGCGATGTCCTGACTGGCCTGGACATCGCGGGTGATCGCCAGCGCGATTGCAGTGGTCGCGTTCTGGCTCATCTGCACGATGCGGCCGTACGCGGCCTGGTCGCCGCCGCGGGCGGCGGGCAGTTCGAGATGGATCCGGTCTTCGAGGCCGAGGTCGGCGGCGATGGCGTGCATGGCGATCCTTGCAGGTCAGGTCGCCTTCTAGGACGCGACCCGGGCGCCGGATGTGACCGGCGCCGTCGATGATGCCTGCGGACGCGCGCGGCTGCGATCAGTCGTCCGCGTCGAACGTCCAGTCGCGACCGTCGCGGCGGACAGCCAGCGTGCGCGTGACCGGTGCCTGGGCATCACTGCCGCGGCTGACCAGATCCACCGTGCCCTGGCCGGAACCGTCGGTGCGGTAGCGGGTGACCTCCAGCGATGCGGCCTGGCCGTCGCCGCCACTGCAGGCCGAGGACGGCCGCACATCGGGATAGCCGGCTTCGAGTTCGGCCAGCAGCGGCGCGGCCGGCGCATCGCCGTCGATGGCCACGCAGACCGGGCCCGCCTGCGTGGCCAGCGCCTCGGCCAGCACCGCCGTCGCCAATGCCCGCGGCACCGGCGCGCGGTATTCGCTCGCTTCGACCGTCGGCGGCACCATGTCGAGGACCGTTTCGGGTGTGGCCACGATGGGCGCCTGGGCAGGCGCGTCGTTCGAAGGCCGGTTCCACCACGACAGCGCGATCACCAGCACCGCGCCCCCGATCAGCGTGTAGCGGACCTTCGCCGCACGCGACATGCCCTGACGCACTTCGGCCGCCGGTGCGAACACCACATCAGCCTGCTGCAGATAGCTGCGCGCAGACGGCTGACTCTGCAGCAGTCCGGCCTCGCGCAGCAGTTCGCGCGCACGCGGCTGTTCGTCGGAGCGCGTGACCCACACCGCCGGCTTCGGGCCGCCGGCATCCTCGCGGTAGCTGAAGTTGCTGCGGCGGTTGCCCTTGTAGGACCGGCCGTTGAGGATCTGCACCTCGATGCCGGCGTCGCGCAGCAGGGCGGCGACGCGCTCGACGTTCTCGAGACGGGGGCTGGAAAAGACCTGACGCATCAGCCGGCCCTCGGCGCGGTATCGCCGCCCGGCAGCACGCGGATCATCCCTTCCTGCGCGGTGCTGGCGACCAGACGCCCGGCGCGGTCGAAGATCTGCCCGCGTGCGAGCCCGCGCGCGCCCTGCGCGCTGGGGCTGTCGAGCGAATACAGCAGCCAGTCGTCGACGCGGAACGGGCGGTGGAACCACAGCGCGTGATCGAGCGAGGCCATCTGCACGTTCGGCTGGTAGTAGCTGATGCCGTGCGGGAACGTGGCGGTGCCGAGCAGCTGGAAATCGGAGGCGTAGGCCAGCAGCGCACGATGGAGCTCCGGTGCGTCGCCGACCGGGCCGGTCAGGCGGAACCACATCTGCTGGAACGGCGGGCGCTTGGGCGGCTTGAGTTCGTCGCGCGGGTAGACATGGCGGAATTCGAACGGACCACTGCGGTCGAGCCAGCGCTGGACCTTCACCGGAAGTTTCGCGAGCACTTCGGCCGGCAGCGGATCCTGCGGCTCGAGATCCTCGGGCGCCGGCACTTCCGGCATGGTGAGCTGGTGCTCGGCGCCGGCTTCTTCTTCCTGGAACGAGGCGGCGCAGAAGAAGATCACCTTGCCGTGCTGGATCGCGGTCACACGGCGCACCGAGAAGCTGCCGCCGTCGCGGGTGCGGTCGACGTCGTAGACGATCGGTGCCTCCACGTCACCGGCGCGCAGGAAATACGCGTGCAGCGAATGGGCGGGGCGCGGGCTGGTCATCGTCGCCTGGGCGGCGGACAGCGCCTGGCCCAGCACCTGGCCACCGAACACGTACTTGGTGCCGATGTCGCGGCTCTGGCCGCGGAACAGGTTGTCCTCGAGTCGCTCGAGGCTGAGCAGGTCGACGAGTTCGGAAACGGGCGGGGTCATCGCAGGGGCCGTGCACGGATGGGGGCGGCGGCGCGGGACGCGCGCCGGATCGTGATTATAGGTGGGGCGGGCCCGGCTCCTGACGCAGGCGTTCAGACGCCGATGCGGTCCAGCGGTATGCGGCGCAGCACGTCCGCCCACGGGAACAGCGGGCCGGGATCGCGCTTGCGCGCGACGGTGCGCGCGGGATCGTCGCTGGCGGCGACGTGCCCGGTGTCCAGATCCTCGTGACCCGCGATGTCGCGCAGGCTCGGCAACGTGGCGCACAGATGCCCGAGCAACTGGCAGAGCGCTTCGATCTGCGCAGGTGTATAGGCCTCGTCCATCGCCTGCCGGTGGCTGTCGTACCAGTCCGGGAAGCGCCCGGTGTTGACCAGCTCGATACCGACCGACTCCGCGTTGTGCCCGTGCACGTGGTGGGCGACGCGCGTCGCCGGCACGTATTCGACGACGGCGCCGTCGCGATCGATGTACCAGTGACCGCTGGCGCCGGTGCCGCTGTCGTAGAGCACGCGTTCGCCGTAGACGCGGGCCGTGGCGAGGTCGGGCAGCTCGGTGCAGTGGATGACGACCAGGGTGATGTCGGATGCTTCGCGCGGCGCCAGCAGGTCCACGTAAGGCAGCGGCTGCAGCGCGATCCGGGGCGCGGACGTGGGGTCGGACATGGCCGGATGCTAGCATTCACACATGAGAAATCCGCCGCCAGACTCCGACCTGCATGCCCTGATGACGCAGTTTCCGCGCGCCGGGCGGATCGACTGGATCGGTCTGCGGCCGGCCCGCGAAACCCAGGCTCGCGCCGTCGACAGCGCGGTTGCGGTGACTGGTGTCGGCCTCGAAGGCGACCGCTACACCGGCGCCAGCGGCAAACGTGGCGTGACCCTGATCCAGGCCGAGCATCTGCCGGCGATCGCCGCGCTCAGTGGCCATGCTGCGGTTTCGCCGGTCACGCTGCGCCGCAACCTCGTGGTGTCGGGTATCCCGTTGATTGCGCTCAAGGGGCGGCGTTTCCGTGTCGGCGAGGTCCTGCTGGAAGGCACGGCTCCGTGCGACCCCTGTTCGAAGATGGAAGCGGCGCTCGGCCCCGGCGGCTACAACGCGATGCGGGGCATGGGCGGCCTGTGTGCGCGGGTGATCGAGGGTGGCGCGCTGAAGGTCGGCGACGCCGTCGAATGGGTGGATGCATGAGCGTGCGTGGCCACTGCATCCTGTCGCACGGGTTCGAAAGCGGCCCGGATGCGACCAAGGTCACTGCACTCGCCGAAGCTGCGGAACGTCTGGGCTGGAGCCACGAGCGCCCGGACTACACCGATCTCGACGGCAAGCGCGACGTCAGTCCGCTCGGTGATGTCGCCGCGCGCGTCGAACGTCTGCTGCGGTTGACCCTCGATGCCGCCGCACGTGGTCCGGTGGTGCTGGCCGGTTCCAGCCTCGGCGCCTGGATCGCGGCGCATGTCTCGCTGCAGGTGCCGGTCGCAGGGCTGTTCCTCATGGCGCCGCCCGTGCGGCTGGATGCCGCGCATCCGCTGCAGGCTGCCGACGTCCCGCTGTCGGTCGTGCACGGCTGGGACGACGAGCTGATTCCTGCTGCCGATGTGGTCGGCTGGACCTGCGCGCGCCGCGGACGGTTGCTGCTGGTCGACGACAACCACCGTCTGAGCGCACACGTGGATGCGTCGGCGGATGCATTCGCGGCGTTGCTGCGATCGCTCTGACGGGCGAATCCTTGGTGTTCGCCTCCACTTCCAGACATTCATGCGTCCCGTCCGCGTAGGCGGGAGACCAGCACCTTCGCTCGACACGCGTCTCCAGATCACCGTGCGACGTCACTCGATGCGCATTCCACGGCTCGAAGCCCCGCAAGCGCGGGAGTCATCGTGAAACACGCCGCGAACATCTTTCACGTATCACCCGGATCCCCATGAAATTTTTCGCCAGCTGCCCCAAGGGCCTCGAATATCTGCTCGTCGACGAACTGCTCGCACTCGGCTGCGCGCACGCCACCGCGACGACCGCCGGCGCCAATGTCGAAGGTACGCTGCACGACGCCCAGCGCGCCGTGCTGTGGTCGCGGCTGGCCAGTCGTGTGCTGTGGCCGATCGCCGATTACGCATGCGAAGACGAGGACGCGCTCTATGCCGGTGCGCGGGCGGTGGACTGGACTGCGCATCTCGACGCGACCATGACGCTCGCGATCGATCCGCACGTGTCGGGCAACGCGATCACCCACGCGCGCTACGCCGCGCAGCGGGTCAAGGACGCGATCGTCGATGGCCTGCGCGAAGCGACGGGCGCGCGTCCGGATGTCGATGTCGAATCGCCGGACCTGCGCCTGAGCCTGGTGGTGCGCAAGGGCCGCGCGATCCTCTCGGTCGATCTGGGCGGCGGCCCGCTGCATCGTCGCGGCTGGCGTCGTGCACAGGGCGAGGCGCCGTTGAAGGAAAACCTCGCGGCCGCAGTGCTGATGCGCGGCGGCTGGCCGGCGTTGTATGCCGAGGGCGGCGCGCTGCTGGACCCGATGTGCGGCAGCGGCACGCTGCTGATCGAAGGCGCGCTCATGGCGGCCGATGTCGCGCCCGGTCTGGCGCGCGATGGCGGCGCGGCGACGGCCGGGCGTGCGCCCAGCCGTTGGCGCGGGTTCGATGTCGCGCACTGGCAGACGCTGTGCGAAGACGCGCTCGCGCGCGAACGTACCGGGCGTCAGCACTTGCGCGCCGTGTTCTTCGGCCGCGATCTCGACCCGCATGCCATCCACGCCGCGCGCGAGAACGCGACCGCCGCCGGCCTGCGCGAGGCGATCGACTGGCAGATCGGCGACATCACCACGCTGCAGACACCGGTGCCGCCGGCGTCGCAGGAAGACGCCGCGCTGGCGGAATCGGTGAGGCGCGGTCTCGCGGTCTGCAATCCGCCCTACGACGCGCGCCTCGCCGCCGATCCGGCGCTGTATCGCACGCTGGGCAATGCACTCGGACGCGCGGTGCCCGAATGGCGGGCGAGCCTGCTGTGCGGTGACGCCGAACTCGCGCATGCGACCGGCCTGCGCGCGAAGAAGAAGTACCAGGTGTTCAACGGCGCCATCGAATGCAGCCTGATCGTCTGCGATCCCGTGCGGCCGCCGCAGCGCGCCGTCAGCGAGACGCCGGAAGACTTAAGCGAAGGCGCGACGATGGTCGCCAATCGCCTGCGCAAGAACCTGCGCAAGTTCAAGACCTGGCGCGAGCGCGAGGGCGTGAGTTGCTATCGCGTCTACGACGCCGATCTGCCCGAGTACGCGGCCGCGATCGACGTCTATATCCAGTCCGAGGCCGACGTGAGCGCCGAGGGCGCGCCGCTGTGGCTGCACATCCAGGAATACGCCGCGCCTGCCGAGATTCCCGAAGAGGTGACCCGGCGCCGCTTCGGTGATGTCCTCGCCGCTGCGCGCGACGTGTTCCGCATTCCGCGCGAGCGCATCGCGGTCAAGACGCGTTCGAAGGGCAAGGGCGGCAGCAAGTACGGCCGCTTCGATGCGCGCCACGAGTTCCTGCTGGTCGACGAGGGCCGCGTGCACCTGCGCGTGAACCTGTTCGACTATCTCGACACCGGCCTGTTCCTCGATCACCGCCCGATGCGCCTGCGCATTGCCGACGAGGCGGCCGACACGCGCTTCCTCAACCTGTTCGGCTACACCGGCGCGGCGACCGTGCACGCAGCCGGCGGCGGCGCGCGCACCACGACCACCGTCGATCTGTCGGGCACCTACCTGCAGTGGTGCGCCGACAACCTCGCCGCGAACGGCTACAGCGGCGCCAAGCACCGCCTGGTGCAGGCCGATGCGCTGCAATGGCTGAAGGCCGAGACCGCGCAGTTCGATCTGATCTTCTGCGACCCGCCCACGTTCTCGAACTCGGCGCGCGCCAAGGATTTCGACATCCAGCGCGAGCACGTGCGTCTGCTGGAAGCGGCAGTCGCGCGCCTTGCGCCTGGCGGCGTGCTGTATTTCTCCAACAACTTCCGCCGCTTCAAACTCGACACCGAGGCCGTCGCCGCGTTCGCGCACGTCGAGGACATCAGCCCCGCCACGATCCCGCCGGACTTCGAGCGCAACCCGCGCATCCACCGGGCCTGGCGGATCACCGCGCGCTGACGTCGACGCGGTTTGCGCTCTGCGAGCCCCTCTCACTCCGGGAGAGGGGTTGGGGTGAGGGCAGTCAGAGCGCGGAGGTCTTTATCCGCGCGAAAGGCTTCAAGTGGCTCACGCTTTGCACGCCAGCGCTATTCTCACCGCCCATTCCAGCGCCCACGGAAACCTCCGTTCCACCCACACGCGTAGAAGCCGCCCATTAAGCCCGCATCGTGTCAGCACACCCGACAGGAGCCGCCCGATGACCAGCAGTGACGCCGCCCGTATCCTCCGTATCGTGCGCGGCATGCCCGCCAGCGACGGTGCGGGCGTGAAGCTCACCCGCGTCATCGGCAGCCCGCAGCTGCCCGATCTCGATCCGTTCCTGATGCTCGACGAGTTCGGCACCGACAAGCCTGAGGATTACCTCGCCGGCTTCCCCGAGCATCCGCATCGCGGCTTCGAGACCGTGACCTACATGCTCGACGGCCGCATGCGTCACAAGGACAACCACGGCAACGAAGGACTGCTGGTGCCCGGCAGCGTGCAGTGGATGACCGCCGGTCGCGGTCTCGTGCATTCGGAAATGCCCGAACAGGAAGCCGGCCGCATGCGCGGTTTCCAGCTGTGGGTGAACCTGCCGGCGCAGGACAAGATGACCGCGCCGAAGTACCAGGAATTCGCGCCCGAGCGCATTCCGGTCGTGCAGGCGGGTGAAGGCGTGTCGGTGAAGGTGATCGCCGGCGTCGTCGACGGCGTCGTCGGCCCGATTTCGCAGCCGGCGACCGATCCGCTCTATGTCGACCTGACCCTCGCGCCCGGCGCGACGTGGCGGCACGCGTTGCCGGAAGGCCACAACGCGTTCGCCTACGCGTTCGAAGGGGCTGTCCACATCGGCGAGGCCGACAATGCGCGCGCGCTTGGGGCGCAGGAGCTCGCGGTGCTCGGCGGCGGCGCGCAGCTGATCCTGCACGCCGGGGACGCAGGTGCGCGTTTGATTCTCGTGGCGGGTCGCCCGCTGCGCGAGCCGGTCGCGCGTCACGGCCCGTTCGTCATGAACACCCGCGAGGAACTGATGCAGGCTTTCGTTGACTACGAGCAGGGCCGCTTCTGATGCACTTCAGCCCTCCCGCGTGCGGGGGAGGGCTGGGTGGGAGCCGACCTTGAGGACGCAGGTCAGCCCTCAAAGCAGATCAATACCGCTTACTTGCTCCCCAGCCGCACGTCCGAGAAATGCAGCGATTCGGCATCGCGCAGCGAACGCGACAGCCCGGCCTCGTCGGGCGAACGCACGATGATGTGCGCGTAATCGCCTGAAGTGAGTTCGAGCAGGGTTTCGCGCACCATCATGCCGGCCAGCAGTTCGTTCTGCGGGGCATGCCACCAGGTCCGGGTGCCGTCGATGGTGACCGCATCGCCGATGCGGTCGTTGCGACGCGGTTTGAACGTCGCGCTGCGCCCCACCGTCACCGCGAACGCCTGCTGACCCGTGGACAGGTCCATCGCGCGGCAGAAGACGAAATCGGGCCCCGGCTGCACTTCCCAGCGCACGGTGGCATCGGGTGGCAACTGCGGACATTCACTGGCGGTCTGGGCCTGCGCCGTGCCGGCACAGACCAGCGCGCCCAACAGCGCGAGCGGTCGGATCGAGAGCATCGTGGTTTTCCCCTGTGACACAGCCTTCGACGATACGCCTGCATCTAGGCTGTGATGCTCCAATAATTGTGACGCGAGTCACTTTTCAGGGAGTGGGATGAACTCCGGATCGCCCGGCACCGTGCCGAAACGGCCTGCGCGCCAGTCGTCCTTGGCCTGTTCGATGCGGTCTTTGGACGACGACACGAAGTTCCACCACAGGTGTCGCGGCCCGTCGAGCGGTTCGCCCCCGAACAGCATCGCCTTGAGTGGCGTCTTCGCCCGCAGTCTTGCCATCGCGCCGGCATCGAGCACGGCGAGGTGGCGCGGCGGGATGTCGGCGCCGTCGAGCTGCGCCTCGCCTTCGAGCACGTAGAGCGCGCGCTCGGCGTGCGAGGGCGGAATCGAGAGTTCGGCGTCCGGTTCGAGGTCCAGCGCCACGTTGAGCGTGTCGGCGAACACGCGCACCGGCGATTCCTCACCGAAGCCGCGACCGGCGATCACGCGCACCCACGCGCCATCGCGGCGGAACTGCGGCAGCGTCGCCGCCGCGTGGTGGTGGAACTCGGGCGCGGTCTCCTCGTACGTTTTCGGCAGTGCGACCCAGGTCTGCATGCCATGCAGCGGATGCTCGCCCTCGCGCAGCGACTGCGGCGTGCGCTCGGCATGCGCGATGCCACGGCCGGCGGTCATCCAGTTCACGTCGCCCGCGGTGATGTCCTGCGAGTGGCCGAGCGTATCGGCGTGGTGGATCGTGCCCGACCACAGGAAGGTCACGGTCGCCAGGCCGATGTGCGGATGCGGGCGCACGTCGATGCCGGCGCCTTTCTCGAAGATTGCCGGTCCCATGTGATCGACGAACACGAACGGCCCCACGCTGCGCGCCTGCAGCGTCGGCACGGCGCGACGAACTTCGAAGCCGCCGAGATCGTGGGTGCGGGGATTGATCAACAGGGTCATGACGGCGGCTCCGGCGATGGTGGTTGCAGGGTCTCAGCATGCCAGCGAGGCCGTCTGCTCTACCCTTGATCGGCGGGACGGTTCGTTGCGGACGGAAATGCAGGTGCGCCAAAAGGGGGTCGAGGGCGACATCGCGACCCGTTCGGATCGAGGTGACGTCTCGATCCGAGGAATGAGCACCTCTCCCTATGGTTGAGGTCGGCGCGCCTGGCGCGCCGGGTGAGGGCAGGGGCCGAGCGCGTGATATCGACGCCGCTCAGACGCCAGCCAATCCCTCACGCCACGCTGCCAGTTTCGCCTCGAACCCCAGCGCAGCGTGCGCTGGACTCGTCGACGGCAGACGCAGCAGATCGGGCGCGAAGTCGAGCGTCGGCAGCACGTGCCGCCGGAACAGGGACTCTGCGGCGGCCCCGTTGAACCGGATCCGCGTGATGCCCGGATAGCGCGCAAGCAGTCCGCGGATATCGTTCGGCACGACGGTGCCCGATTCGATGCGGGCATCCAGACTGCCCGGTCGCACGCACTCCCCGGCGACGTCCCACAGCGCGATCCCATGTGCACGAACGTGCGCGATGCGTGCGGCGTAGGGCAGGGCCGGATCGAAACCGAGCAGGGTGCCGATGATCGGCCAGAACAGATTGCGGGGGTGCGCGTAGTAGCGGTGCGCGTCCAAGGACGCGACGCCCGGCATGCTGCCGAGCACCAGCACGCGAGGTGCATCGCCGATGATCGGCGCAAAGCTGCGGACGCGAGCCGACGCCATCAGCGCTGCGCACTTCCGCGCATCAAGTCGACGGCACGACATCCCCTGTCAATGCGCATAGGCAGGACACCGGGTCCAGCACCGGGAAGGCGACAAGAGGCAACGGGCTCCCACCGCACAGTGCCGCTCAACGCGAAACAGCCCGGGATCCAGCGGCGCGCGGCCTGCGTCGATGGCCATGGCGTTGGCGACACGGGACCGTCGTGAGAACGCCGCTGCGTCCGACTCTGGCACACGCCGCACGACGTCACTTCGCCGATTCCGCGCATTTGCCGGTCAGCAGGTCGAGTTCCTCGAACAACACCGGATGCACCGATGTGAAGTTGAAGCAGGATTTCCCCCGCATCTTCTTGCGCAGCGCATCACTGATGTGTTCGAGCAGTGCTGGATCCTCGTAGACGGGCATCAGGTGGTAGCTGACGTAGGTCTTCTTGATCTGCGCGGCGCCGAAGAACTTCGGGGGCGCGGCGTGCGTGGCCGATGGCACTTCAACGTACAGATGGTCGGGCTGGTCGATCTTGATCGAGAAGCCGGAAGCGTGCTTCCGGAGCAAGCCCGCCAGGTGGGTGAACGTCGCATCGAAGTCGGTCACGGCCTGCGCCTTCCAGATGTCCGGGAGTCCGGATTCTAACGGTGCGTCGCCGGCTGGCGAATTGCTCTCATCGCCTGCAGCGGGACGCATACAGACCTGGTCCCGGCGGACGTGCGCGATTCCGATGTTCGTGAATGATCGTGCGCTCTCTTACCGCGACACCATCAGTCTCGCTCAGGGTCAGGCGGCGTCCGCTGTGGGTGCGAGTCCCGGGGCTGCGAACCAGCGCATACCGGCGCTGGTCGGAAGATCTGCAGAGCGGGCGTGTCTTGCGGGGGGCATGGTGACGGCTTCCGATGCAAGGACGCACCGAATCTCATGCTCCACAGGCGGTCATGGGCTCGGATTCGTGCACAAAGCCGTGCGTGTCTCGAATCCGCACGACGAACCTGCCCGGACTGCCGGTGCTTGGCGCGATGTCCGAATAGACCTCGAATAGCGCGCTGTCGGATCGCCCCAGCGCTGCTTGATAGGGCGCGCTCATGTAGTGCCCGAGCGCAATATGCCAGCCCTGCGTCCCATCCAATGGCTCGAAGACGATGTTGTTCGGATGAAGGCGAAACGGCTGGTGCTCGCCGTACACAGGAAACGCCACTACGCCGTGGGGGCCGTTCCTGATTTCGACGATCGCAGTGCCGGCCGCCAGAAGCGCAAGGCAGTCAGAGGGAACTGACGCGATGGCGACGCCCGAGTGACTTTGAGGATGGGTGTGCGCGCACCCCAAAATCAGCAGGAAAGTCGCAAGCACGGGAAGATATCGCATGCGGTTCATCTCAAGACGACGCCCGTTTCGAAATATCGGTTTGTTCGATCGTACGGGCTGTGGAGAAATCGCCGGGTCGCAGAAGCGCATGACGAGCCGGCGATTGAACTGATCATTGTGTTCCAAAGTTGGCAACGCTCTAAACCTTCACGCCCCATGAGCACAGAGCCAGACACTTGCATCGCCGTGCAGCGAAGCGGCATCGACTTGAGCAAAGTGTCGAGCCGCGCACTGGAGCGCTAGTACGCGGTCGCTCGTGAACCTCCACGGTGCCGCCTGCCTCATAGACAGGGTTGCCTGAAAGATCGGAACGCGCGTGTTCCAGGTTGGCGGCACGCGAGCGGATATCACCCGAAAGATGCGCGCTGCCTGGTCAAGATTCGCCGGTCTTGCGAAAGGTGAGACCGTCGCCAATGGCACCGCCTCTATCAAAAATCCCATTCTCATGGAGAAGCGCGAAGTAGTTGTCCCACATGAAAGATTCATTCGCGGCAGCCGGGGGGCAGTCGACTCGTTGTGCATCAGCAGGATCGAGTCGTTCATCGAGTCTCCAAGCATTACATGGTTGGCCCTAGTATCCGATCAACCTCTGTGTCACTGCGGGATCGGTCTAAATGAACTGTCAGCCGTGTTGCGGGTCGCGGCATTCGTCCATTGCCTTGGGGCGATCCGCCCAGGCGTGGTTGCCGCTGAAGCGCACGTGGTCGCAGCCGACACCAACTCGAGATCCGTCCGGGCTTGCAAGGCAGGTGAGGACACAATCCGCTGCAGGCGTGCAATGGCCCCTGAGCTTTGAGACGAGAGATTGCTCCTGCTTGGACAACGAACGCTCAGGCAGCGCTTTGCAGGCATGAAACGTGCGGATGTCTCCAACTTGAGGCTCAGGCGCGAGGAAGAGGTGCACACGCCGTTTTCCCGCATCAATCGTTCAACCCGGCGGCGGCTGACCTGTTCGCCAGCCTGTTGCAGGGCCGCGTGCACGCGTGGGCTGCCATAAGTCTCGCGGCTCTGGGCATGCACGTCCTTGATGCGCTCGACCAGCACCGCGTCCTCCACAGGGCACGAACTTCGCGGACGCTGCTGCCAGGCATTGAAGCCGGACGCGCTGACGCCATGCAGGCGACACATCGTCCTCACCGGGCCATCTTCCTGGTGGTGAGCGATGAAGGCGAAGAGGTTGGCCTTGGACTCGAAGTGAACAAGATGGATTTTTTTAAACGTCATGCTCGACCTGCAGCCGCTTTTACTTCCGCTTTACCTCGCGCAGTGCTTTCAGCTCTGCGAACATAGTCTTGTCCAGCTCCACACCCATGGTCACGATCACTCCCTCGCGTGCCAGTTTGCGCCAACGAAGCAGCATGAAGAGATGGATGTAAAGCGAGTCCGCGACGTCGCGCACTGAGACACCGGCAAGCTCGCTCAGAGGGACAGCTGTCGCCTTGAAATGATCGCTGTAGCGATACGTCGTTCTGGGTCCTGGCGTTGGCATGCAATCACTCCTGATCGTGAGGTCAGGGTGTCCACTCAACCGAAGGAACTATCGATTCGGCTTGAATGAATTGTCAGGCCGCACGCCGAGTGACTGCCCAACCAAAAAG
The DNA here is from genome assembly GCF_057838005.1 of Luteimonas sp. KH_071. Taxonomy (NCBI): domain Bacteria; kingdom Pseudomonadati; phylum Pseudomonadota; class Gammaproteobacteria; order Lysobacterales; family Lysobacteraceae; genus Luteimonas; species Luteimonas sp. KH_071. The sequence continues at coordinate 1,293,082 of NZ_CM174458.1, forward strand.
CGAGCCGGCAATGCCGCCCCAGATGATGCCCAGAGTGAAGCGATAGCCCAGATAATGAGCAATGAAGGCGCCAATGCTCGACCCGATCAACACGAACACTGCCACGCGGCGCTTATGTGCAAGATACGCACTCTCCTGAGCTCGCTTGAGACGGATCTCCTCTTGAGCGCTCACGTCCGGCTGGAGAATGGCCTGCGCGATCGCGTCTGCTTGATTCTTGTCCATGGTTCTCTTGAAGCTCCTTGTGCGGTCCAAAACCGGAGTTAAGCCGGCCCGCACTGACCGACCGTCAAGTCGCGGCAGCGACGATGCGGGCTTGGCTTGAACGAATCGTTAGGCCGCTGGCCCATGTCTGTTGGCCTTCAGGGCCCGTACGAATGTAGGCAGCAACAGAAAAGCGCCAATCAGTACTGTGAGTGCAGCAATGACGACTGCAGGGCCAAGCCAGGCTGGTGAGGTTTGCAGAGTTGAACCAACTAGATGAGCCAGCAACGTGCCTGCAGATGCCGCGAGGACGCTCAGACCAAAGACCCTTCTGATCTTCCGCCCTGAAACGGCTGTTGAATCCTTCATGATCTATCTCCTGCCTGGCGGCTGATTTAAGCCGCGCCGCGAAGCGGCGTCGGTGATGAACTGTTAGGTGTCATTTCTTCCAGTCGAGCAGTCTTGGCACATGCCCGCTGGCGTTTCGCCAACAGTCCAAATCTTTATAGAGTTGTCGTAGCGGAAACACACATTTTTCCCAGAAAGTTCATTGAACCTAAATTCGATCGTCTGAGTCGTCAAGCCGTCGACCTTGAATACTGCGCGATGTTGTCCTGAGGATTTGAGCACAACAGCGGAAGCAAACGTGTCTGGGCCGAGAATATCCGGCAGCTCTTCACCATCATCGAACGAAACGCTATGAAGCTCGGCAGATCTTCCCGGAGTTCCGCCGCTTATACATGCTACTGCCTCATCTTCCATGATGGGCCGCGAGCCGTGTGCTGAAAGCGAGAGAAATGACAGAATTACCACCGCGAGTGTTCTCATGGCATCTAACGCCTTATGTCTTCAAGTTTCCCTACTGTAAGCGCCGAGAGCCCGGCGTGTGCGCCCGATAACGCCTCGGTGTAACGGCACCGTAATTCAGCAGGGGCCACACGCCGGATCTCGCGCCCTGCGCCCGGACAGTTGCACGAGGGTTCCCTCGAACTGCTAAGCGTGGGCCCGGGCGCGATGCTCTCGACCGGCCAACTCTAGCGGAGAATCGAGATGACGGCAGTCGGGATCGACGTAGGCAAGGCGGCGCTGGATATCGCTATTGAAGGCGTGGCCAAGGTAACGCGGTTCGCCAACAGCGCAGCGGGCATCCGCAAGCTGATTCGGAGACTGGATGACGTGGCGGATGCGCGCATCGTCGTCGAGGCCACCGGCGGCTACGAGGATGCATTGCTCGTAGCGTGCTGCGATGCAGGCCTGTGGGTCGCACGCATCAACCCCCGCCAGGCACGCGACTTCGCGCGTGCCACCGGCGAGCTGGCGAAGACGGATGCAATCGACGCAGCCGGCGGTGCGCAAGGTCACGATTTCTGCACTCACGCGCGAGCTCGCCGCCATCGATCGTGAGATGCGCACCCTGCTCCAGGTACACGCCACGCCGGCGCTGCAATCGTCGAAGGGCATGGACCCGATCTTCCAGGCCACGAGCCTCGCGCTGCTCCCTGAGCTCGGCACTCTGACGCGCCACCAGATCGCGAAGCTCGTCGGCGTGGCGCCGATGAATCGCGACAGCGGCCAGATGCACGGCAAGCGTCGCATCCGCGGTGGGCGGGGTCCGGTGCGCGTGGCGCTCTACATGGCCACGTTCGCGGCCGTGCGCTGGGACCCGACGCTGCGTGCGCACTACCAACAACTCAGGGCGCGCGGGAAGCTCGGCAAGGTGGCGCTGGTAGCCTGCATGCGGAAGCTGCTGACGATCGTCAACGCCAGGCGACGGGACGAATTGAAGGGCGCGGGAGGTGCGATAGCCGCCTGAAATCGACCCTGTTCAAGACAGTTGCTGAATCAAGCTAAGCCGCGAAGCGGCTTCGGCTTGAACTAATGGTTAGGCCTACGGGATGTGGAGCTGAGCACAGTAGTTGTAGACCGTCCAGAAGGTGACGGTTCTCGTACCACCGCCGGCATCTTCTTCCTCGCTGCTCTGCTGCTCGGGATTAGCGACACAGAAGGTACCTCTTGGCTTAAGTAGGCCGACATAGGAACGATCCTTGCGCCATTGAGGATCTATAACGAAGTATCCGCGCTCTGAGTAGTCGTAAGACCCAGACCGCTTCCGGTAGGCGAATGAGCCAGATGCATCGCCCTTTTCGACTCTAAGAAGCCAACCCTCAGGCAACTGCTTAGACTCGTAGCGCAGGTCTACAGTGAGACGCGTGCCGTCGTGCCCGGACCAAGAACTGCCGGCGATGCTGGGAGCCCTGAGGCTAGCGCAGCCAGCTAGGCCAACGAGCAAAAGCGCCAATGGTGAGCTGAGACCCTTCACAGTAGGCCTAACGCCTGGAGTTAAGCCGCGCCGAAAGCCTCGGCTTGCATGATTGGTTAGGCGCAAGCCAAGGCTGCGTCCTCGCGCTCGCCGTTCGCGAGGTCTCCAAGCTCTGCAATGAAGGTGTCCAGCAGGACCGGTTCACTGACCAAGTACATCCTAGCCTCGCTCGCGACCTCACCAGTAGAAAAGCTAGCAAACGCGGATTGCTGCTGTGTAGAGATATACAGCTTGCCTGGCGCGCGGAAATGCAACCTTGCCTGGAGCGCCCCTTTAGCGTACTCCGGCCCGAACTCTCCAAGGCGAATGTCTTTGATTCCGCCGTGTATGTGATTCCTAAAGGTGCTGAGTTGCTTGGCCAACTCTCCCAGCTTCCCATGAGCAACATAGACCGTATTGCTGAAAGATGAAGCATGGTCAGTAACGACGACGCGGAGTTCGTCAATATCGTCATCTGACCAGATCTTGGAGATGGAGATGCCGTTTTGCATCGTGCGCCTAACGCTTGAATTAAGCCGTGCCGCGAAGCGGCATCGGCTTGAATGGATTGTTAGCAATCATCGCAGGAAACGTAACGCGATTGCGGCAACGAGGAGCAGCGAACCCAGAATGGTTGCATAGCTGGCCGGTACGTGCTGAGGCTCAGTAGCTGAAAATCCGTTCTTGAGCGCACCGTAAACCAGAAGCGAGAAGCCGAGGCCAGAAAGAAGATTGCGAAGCTGCTGGCCGTAGAAGGTGTAGTCAATGAATCCGACAATGGCGAACAAGGCAAAAAGAAAGACAAAGATATTCCCCGCAGTCGTGAGTGGTTGCTTGGCTGTTGAAGTCACCGTCATCTCTCCATGAGTGCTAACACCTGAATTACGCCGCGCCGCGAAGCGGCGTCGGCTTGAATGAATTGTTAGCGCCCACGCAGGGCTCTACAAGTCTGACTTTGTACGGCCTCATCTTGTACCTCGAAGCCACCGGACGACTCATAGACCCGGCTACGGACTGACCTTATAACCGCACGGTCACACTCCCACACGCGAGACGAACGATTGATCTTGATGTCCGAAACTGTCCCATCTGCTAGAACATTGAATGATGCGGTTGCAGCGCAGGTTGCTTCTGGATCGGCATACATGATGCAAAAGTCTGGCGGGATGATGACCGGCTCCGAGCTTAGGAGCCTAGGTGGAGCGGAGTCGTCCTCCGTTCCGCTGAGCAACGAATCCTGAAACGCAGCCAAAAGTAGCAGTGAGATGATCATGGGCGCTAACACTTGAACTAAGCCGCGCCACGAAGTGGCGTCGGCTTGAATGAATAGTTAGGGCTCACTGCCGGTATCTCCAGCCTTACGAGAGCGACGCAGCTCAAGAGCCACTTTGAGTGGAACATCCGGTTGCTTGCGCCAATTGTGGCGTGTAGTGGAGGCTACGATGGACTCAACCGCCTCCGGGTCCGCAGGCGTGCTACCAGACAAAGCGGAAAGCTCCTGATGCACAGCTTTGCGATGGGCTTGATTGACCCACTGCTTGCGCTTGGTAATCGCATCGCGGCCTCCCCACTGACTCTCAGCGACAACGTTGCGCCGATCGTTCTCGAGGCTCAGGGCCTTCTTTTCCTGTGGCGTGCGGGAGCGCTTCATGTGAGGCCTAACGCCTGAATTAAGCCGCGCCGCGAAGCGGCGTCGGCTTGAATGAATTGTTAGGCGCGCTCATGGGCGGGCCGCTTTGAGATCACCGTGGAATATTGCGTTGCCAGCGATTGCTACACTCTCAAAGAACATTGCTGCTTCATTAACAACATCAGTTGGCCACTCAACCCCACCGCCGCCGAGTTGCTGCACCCCATCTGCGGCGGTGTAGGGGTGAGCGTGAAGCAATTTGTTGCGGCGAGCGATGGCTGCCAAGTAGCTCTCATGAAACTTCACCAGTCCGCGGCGCAACTTGTCCGGGAGCGGCGGCTCTGTAGCGGCAATCGCCTTGATGAGCGCCTGTGCGATATGGGAGGCCGTTTGACCTTTTGGCACGCTCCCGAAGCCGTCCGCACTTAACTTGACGATGGTCCAGACGACGATCCACTCAAGATAAGTGAAATTGTAGAACGCACGGCCCACGGCGTGCAGGTAGTCGGGATCGGCTGGAATACGAGAGTTGTACGTCATGTCGATGAGCGCCTAACGCCTGAATTAAGCCGCGCCGCGAAGCGGCGTCGGCTTGAATGAATTGTTAGGCATCGCACAGCGGACGCAGCAAAGCCAGAGCTTGTGCATGCTTGTCCGATACGAGGCCCACGCCGGGATGGTAGCGGAATCCAGAATGGTCACGGCTTGCAGCCTCAAGGGCAGGTCTAGCCTCGGCGCGAGCATCGGCGAGGTTCCCTTGGGCAGAGAGGATGATTGCTTTTGTTGCATGAAACACAAAGTGATCCACGGAAAACATGAGGTTCTCAGCGGCTTTGGAAAGTAGGGCCATTGCCTGATCGTAGCGATGAGCTGCGCCCCGTAGGGCTATTTGATATGGCAGCTCCAAGTATGCGCCGGTGCGCAAATTTGGGAACTCCGCCTCGCGATTTAGAGCTGCCTCGTAAGACGTGAATGCATCTTCTAAGCGGCCAAGAGTTATGTAGGCCGCCGCACGATCAACATGAGCTTGAGCATGGTCAAAGTCTTCACCAAGTGCAAAGTACCGATCAAGCAGATCTAAGGCTACCTGCGGATTAGTTTGCGTGAGGGAGTAGGCCTGAATCCGAAGATACTGGCTTTTGCGACGAGCGCGCCGCAGCTTCTCCTCAAAGAGAGATGCGATATCGGCATCCCAGCTCTTGTTCCGGCACCAGCGATCATCTGTCATGCGATGCCTAACGCTTGAGTTAAGCCGCGTCGCGAAGCGGCGTCGGCTTGAATGAATTGTTAGGCCAGACCTTCAATCTTTCCATGGCGATACCTGAGGATGAGCCGCTTGATACCTGTACTGCCGAATACAAGCCAGATGGCGAGAACCAACTCTGCGACTGTGGTGACAATATGAGCAATCTGCTCACGCCCCCACTCAAAGTGTCCAAACTCGGGGCCGCGAGTTAGCAGAAAAATCGTTGTCCAATAGATCGCATCTGGTAGCGCATAGGCCAAGACCCACACACCCAAAAGCGTCAGTCCTACGGATAAGGCTATCGAGCCGCTCATAGAGGTCTCTGAGCGTGGCTCACTCATCGCCGGCAGCAGCTTTTTTGCGATGGTGAGGGGAAAGAACCAGAGGATGGCGCAGACAGCGATGCTAGATGCCAGTACAACCCCCACGAGTATCAGCGATGGTTGTGGCCCATCTTGTCCGATGAGCGCGACCGCACTCGGGAACGAGCGCACAACTGTCACCAAGAGGAAAACCGCGAAGACTCGGGCGGCTATGGCAATGACATCTTCCCTGCTCACGACAATCTCTCCTGGCCTAACACCTGAATTAAGCCGCGTCGCGAAGCGGCGGCGGCTTGAATGAATTGTTAGGCGCGTCTACCACTCGCGCCACTCTTCGGTGATGTCATCACCGTTCCCGACTCCGACATCTAACGCAGCTTTGATAATCAGATCGCAGATCTCCTCGCGCTGATCTGTCTCAATCAAGCTGTGGTCGCAGGTCTCATTGAGCGCGTTTAACGCCAGGACCGTGTCCTTGACGGTTGCCATGACGGACTCAGTGTCGCCGTGAGGGCTGCTCTTAACTTGGGCGAGGAAGAGATCCAAGATCGTCTTGCACTTCTGGATGTCTTCCTCCGTGTAGGAGAAGTCATCCTCGCTCTCGCCGTCCTCCAGCGAGTCCCTCATGAAGTCGCGCATGCCTTCGAGCAGATTCTCATGGATCTGCTCAAGACTCCGCTCGTGTGACTCTTCCATGCTCTCCTCCTCCTGCGGTGAATCAGATACGCGCCTAACACCTAAATTAAGCCGCGCCGCGAAGCGGCGTCGGCTTGAATGAATTGTTAGGCCCCAAACCGCTGCACCACCGACTCGCAGGCCGGCAGTGCTTGCGGTGTTGCCCATGCAATCGCTGATTGTATGTCCGGCTCCAGTCTTGCCAATGCGTCAGGGGCCCAATGAACTCGAACAGCTCCTACTGGCAGAGCGTCAATCTCCGAAGAAATCATGGCGAAGGTGACAAAGTCAGGGTCGCGATCCTCAATTTCGACCTCCCAACGCAGTGCGGCAAGTGAGTGACAGCCCTCCAGGATTGGCACCTCACCAGCAAGGATGCCTGCAGCGATCTCAGCGGCCTGCCGGCGGACTGACAGTACGTACTGCTCGTGTGTCATGCGCTCGATCATTGGGGCCTAACGACTGAATTAAGCCGATCCGCGAAGCGGATTCGGCTTGAATGAATTGTTAGGCGCCATTGGAAGCGCCAGAAGGAATTGGAACTGTGACGCTCTCTTGCAGATGCTCATGATGCCAAGTGCTAGGCCCACGAGCATGTCCGGTAATGCGAACCGCGGTATGCGCCTCGTCATGCCACGCGACTAGTACCTCTAGCTCAATGCGCTGTCTGCCAGTATCCACCACGCGCTCGATAGCCGGTTTGCCTGTAAGCGCGACGAGCTCCTTCACAGGGAGCTGCCGGATGGCTTCCATTTCCTTGGCCAAGGCTGAATATGCGTCTGAGGTTTGCATAGAAATCGGTATGGCGCCTAACGCCTGAATTAAGCCGTGCCGCGAAGCGGCATCGGCTTGAATGAATTGTTAGGCGTCACCGGTAACCCCTGACCGAATGGGGACTGGGAAGCCCAGTTTGCTCCTGGCCGATGATCTCTAAGCCCGCAATAGACCCACCTTGCGACCAGACGATCACAGTAACCGTCTCATCACCCAGAGAGGCAAGCGCCTCAGCAAGGTTGTTCCCGACGGTGGCGTCGCTGTCAGGCCCAAACCAGACTGTGGCACAGCCGCATTTGCATGTGGCGGTGACTCGGAGCGCTGGAATAGAGGCGACGACTCCAGGAATAGTCTGGTCACGCGCGCCGACGGCCAACACCCGCTCCAAAAGCTCGGCTTCTTCTTGTGAGATCTGTCGAGACATTCAGTGTGACGCCTAACGCCTTGAGTTAAGCCGAACCGCGAAGCGGTTTCGGCTTGAACGAATTGTTAGGCCGCGCCGCCCGACAGCCTGGCCCAAGATTGCCGAAGCCCCACCAAGTGGACCACGCCGATGAGTAGACAGATCGCGGAGCTCACTATCCAGAACGTCACGCTGTTCCCAGGGAAGTAGGCCATGACCGGCACGAACGCAACACTCCGAGCAATGTAGATGGCTGTGACCGCGCAGAGTACGGCGCGGCGCAGAGGCAGCTTACGGATCACACCCGCGCCGGAGAGAGCGTATGCACTCCACGCACCAAGCACGCCGGCAATACCAAGGGTAACGACGGTGGGGTACCAATGACCCGTTGTGTGTAGCTGGGCCATTTGCTCTCCCGCCCCCAAGAGACGGTACAGCGGCGCGCCCACTACCAAGCATGCGAGATGCAACAGCGCTGCAAGTCCGCTTAGTGCGGCCCCGGCAACGAGGAGCTTGTTGGTTGGGTTTGCCACACGACTCCCTAGCGGCCTAACGCCTGAGTTAAGCCGCGCCGCGAAGCGGCGTCGGCTTGAATGAATTGTTAGAGCGCAACGCCACACTCCTGGTTGGCGCTATTGAGTTCAGCAGTTGCACCGGCTACGTCTGCCGCGGCCCCAGCAACTCTGCCAAACATTTGAGGGGTCGGCTCCTTTTCCGCGGCAGCACTAGCTGCATCAAGTTTGCTATTGGCTGCGTCTAAAGCGGCCTGTAGTTGGCTGATGTGGGTTGAGCATTCAGAAGAGATCCGGCTGCTGGCGCAACCAGAGATCAGGATGGCAACTGCAATTGCGAGAAGAATTTTCATGCGGCCTAACACCTGAATTAAGCCGCGCCGCGAAGCGGCGTCGGCTTGAATGAATTGTTAGGCCTGGGCCTGCCACCACTCGGGCGGGTACTCGCCGGCCGCGACCATAAGCTGCGCTTCCGAGCCTACCAGCTCGAAGTACTGGTGGGCAGGCGCGCCATGTGCCACGGCGCGGAGCTGTTCGGCAACTCGCGCGACCTCAGATGGCGTGACAAGCCAGCTTAGATGAACGTCGCGTGGCATCGGCGCTTTGGTTAGCCGGAGCTGCGCTCCGCCTATGCGATAGCCCTGTAATTGCAGCACCAGAGACTGGTGTTCGGAGGCAACAAAGGACTCAAGGGCTCTTGCTAAGCCTTCGATCTCTGCGGGCTGGCCCGCAACCAGCAGGGTGTTCCCGCCTTTGAATTCTTCGAAGTAGCCAAGATCTAGCTGCACGGGCCTAACACCTGAGTTAAGCCGACTTGCGTAGTGGAGGCTTTGGTGTGGCAAGCTTTTCCTGCCACGCCAAAGCTGTAACGAAGCAAGTTCGGCTTGAACGAATTGTTAGGCGCGCTGCCACGCCCCGTAAGTGGAGAGCATATGCGACTCAAAGGCCTGAGAGCCAGTGACCTCCCAGAACGACGAATCAACTGCAAGTAGCTCGAACGCCTGCTCCCCGGCAGATAGACCTACAAATCGTCCATCGATTGTCTGGTAGATGCCGCGATACAAGGAGCGGAACTCAATGTCATCCACCAATAGCCCGGTAGACGTCAGTGTCTCGATCTCCGTAGCCCGATCGCCCATGCACTCATCGATGGTGATGCGCCAGGTATCGGGCGGCGCAAAACGATCCACATCAGCGAGAAAGTCCGCAATGTCGAACAGCTCGCCGTTACTCCCGTGCTGCCGAATAATCACCATGTGCGCCTAACGTTTGAATTAAGCCGTGCCGCGAAGCGGCATCGGCTTGAATGAATTGTTAGGGCGCATCCTTGGATAGGCCGTGCTTATGCGCCCAATCTTGAGTCCAACCATATAGCTTCAGGTGATGGACCTGCCTGCAACCGGAAGACTGCTCTTGTAGCAACATTGACTCTGTAAGCTCTGCGCCACCCCATGACTCGCTAAAGAGATGGCTGTCTTCACACTCGCCCTTTCCGACCCGCTGACGCAAAGAAGAGATAGCTTTCTCCAGGACTTCGAGTCCTGCCAAGTCTGCGTGCAGGTAAACCACATCTCCCGACTGTTCTGCGACGATGCTTAGCATGTGATCTCCAAGATCGCGAATGCGCCCTAACGGCTGAGTTAAGCCGTGCCGCGAAGCGGCATCGGCTTGAATGAATTGTTAGCGCCCACGTAGGTCCCTACAAGTCTCACTTTGTACGGCCTCATCTCGTACCTTGAATCCTCCGGACGACTCATAGACCCGGCTACGAACTGACCTTAGCACTGCACGGTCACACTCCCATACGCGGGAAGAGCGATTGATCTTGATGTTTGAGACAGTCCCATCCGTCAGAACGTCGAATTCTGCGCTTGCAGCACAAGTTTTTTCGGGATCCGCGTACATGATGCAGAAGTCTGGCGGAATGATGACCGGCTCCGAGCTAAGGAGCCTAGGTGGGGCAGCGTTGTCCCCCGAGTCGCTGGGTAACGGAGAATGAAACGCAGCTAAAAGTAGTAGTGAGATGAGCATGGGCGCTAACGCCTGAGTTAAGCCGACCCACGAAGTGGGTTCGGCTTGAATGATTGGTTAGGCGGGCTCAGGCAGACCAGCAATAGAGCGGCTGACCGAACACGCCGTGTGCGCCTAGGTTGCTACGGCTCTCCCCCCAGAAGCAATAGAAGCAGTCGTGGTCCGGCTGGTACACCAGCCAATAGCTCTCGCTGTGGGCGACACACTGGCCGGAGATAGAGTTGCCGACCTGCGCATCCGGAAAGCCGGGAGCCATGACCGTAGCTGACAGTTGAAACGGCGTGCAGATGTGTGCGCGGATGTCCGAGGCTAAGCCAGCCAAATAGGTATCGGCGTCGACGCCAGGCCCAATGTAAACGCCGGTCGGATCCGAAAGGGCGTGCTCCAACTTCTCAATCGCCGGTTCGATCACAACCTTGCCTAACGCCTGAGTTAAGCCGAACCGCGAAGCGGTTTCGGCTTGAACGATTTGTTAGCCGCTTTGGCCGCGATGATCACACGACACCCCGCAGTTGAGTGGCGACCTGATTTAGAACCTTGTGGCGGAAGTCGAACAGGTCAGATTGCACGGCAACTACCTGCTCAAGGATTTGTCCGGCTTGCTCCGCTTTGTCCAGATGCCGCTTGCGAGTGCTGCCAAGGAACGCGCCGTGAGCGAGCGACCGCTGCTCGGCGAGGACGCGATGACACACCGCAATATGGTTGGATATTTCAGCAAGCCGCTTATCAACAATGTTGAGCATGCTCAGAGGATCTCGCTCTCCATTTCGGAGCATCTCGTCATAGATGGCGATGGAGTCTCGGAACTCATCAACAATCATCAGATCACCAAGTACGTGGCTGAACGGCTAACGCTTGACCGAATAGTTAGCCGTGAGTGCCACTGCTACGACACACAAACGGCGATATAACAGAGGACCGCAAAGCAAGCCCACCCAAGAAGTCGGAGCCCCTGCAGGCGACGAAGAAGTGCGTGCTGAATGACCAACGTAGCAGCAACATCCTCGCGCCCATGGCATGCGGCCCTCAGGCCCTGCTGCATTGTGTAGCGGCTCTCCCCGTATTCGTCGATGGCCGGATACAGATCATCGTGTTTGGCCCACTGAGCTGCCGAGTATGTGGCGCCGAACCAGTCACGATTTACAGAACCTTTTCTTGCGGCTTGCGCGGCCAAGGCCTCTGATTCGGATTGCCCTTGAGCACGTAAAGCGCGCCAATCGATAGATTCGCTCACGGATCCCCCTCGCGATGATGACTCATGCACGGCTAACGCCTGAATTAAGCCGAACCGCGAAGCGGTTTCGGCTTGAATGAATTGTTAGGCGCCACCCTAGGGGCCGAACCCGGCAGGAAGCAACCTAACCTCTGTGGCCATGCAAATGCCGTTGCCGCCGGAGAGCGGGCGCACCCCCAAGATGATGCCGTGAGGCGCAATCTCTGCTTGGACAATGACCACGGGTTGCTCGGAGCCATCCTCAAGCGACTGGATTGCACAGCAAGGCAGCGCCATTGAGGCGGCGGTGGACTCAGCCGGCACGAAGAAGACTGCGGAGCCGGCAGCTACGTCGGCCTCTGTAGCCGGACGGCCGACAACACATGGTGTGCTGCGCCACTCACATACTGCGATTGAAGCCCAGTGGTCGACCATGATTGTTGTGGCGCCTAACGCCTGAATTAAGCCGCGCCGCGAAGCGGCGTCGGCTTGAATGAATTGTTAGGTGTGCACTCAGCTACGGTCAACGATCTTACTGATCTGCCCACCCTTGAAACAAAACTCTGACTGACCTTTCAGGTCAAGTACGGTCCCGGCTGAAGGGCCGCCGGGTATGTCGGGTAGCGAGCTGGCCCCGGTAAGCAATGTCAGCAATCGCTGAGTCTTGGCCGAGCGTTAGCTTAGTGATGCGCTGCTCACGCTCAGAAAACAGGGACTTGGATTTCTCCGCTAGCTCTCTGAACCCCTCAATGTCGTTTGTAGCCTCAGTGAGTTGCCCACTAGAGTAGTTCTCAAAGCAAACGTCTGGCGATAGAAGCGCAAGCATGCCGTCAATGTCGAAGGAGTTGTAGGCAGCCAAATAGCGGTCTATCAGCTCCTTATTGGTTGAGTTGCTCATAATATCTCCATGCACACCTAACGCCTGAATTAAGCCGACACGCGAAGCGTGTTCGGCTTGAATGAATTGTTAGAGGTCATCTTCTAGGAGCTCCCTAAACGCCAGGGTCTTCATTAAGGATTCCTCCGTTCCGAAAAGTGAGAAAGCGTTTATATTCATGGAATCGAGCTGGCGCAACATCCGAGTACGCGCCTCAGGGACGATTTCAACTTTCACCAGCCGGTCGCTCTCGTCGCTCGGACCACCCAAGGCGTCCTCGTGGGGGTGATATACCCATACTTCATCTTGCCTTGCGACACATGCCGTGTAGTTGGATTGTTGGATCCAGTGGCGCTTGTGAGCCGTTACATACTGGCCGATCGTCGATATCTCAGGTGAACCTACGACACCACCCTTTCCGTGTCCGAGGTTCTCTATGTACATGAAGAGCGCCGCGTTCTCATCCCTGGGCTGTTCTGACAAAGCGAAGTAAAGTGCAACGTAAAGCGACCGGCTCCAGTCAAGTAGTGGGGTGGGGAATCCGTGGTGACGGAGGTAGACCATGAACTCGTACTGTCCCGCTCGCAGTTTCAGCTGCGAGAGCATAAAGGTGTGGCCTTCTTCCTCAGGATTGTCCCATTTGAATGCGAATTTCCTCTCAAGCATTGACTCGATAGCGGGTTTGACTTTGGAGAGGTATCGAACGTAGTCATCAAAGCTGAAGTTGACTAGCCCAAAGCGCTCGAGTGTAGTTTCTAGCCGATAGCTGGCGCGCGACTGCCCGCGGTACAGAGTAGGAGAAACATATGAATGTTCGTGAGGCCTGCCGCCTATCGCCTCGGCAGTCAGATCTGCGGCGATCTTCTCAATGCTTTGTAGTGAGTCAACGGTAAAGTCAGACAAGATGACCTCTAACTAGTATTCGACCCCGGATGCGGGGTGTTGCGCCGAGTATGCGGTGGAACTCGGGTGCTCGCAAAGCGGAGAAATCCGACGGCGGATCAACAGTTTGCCGCAGTTGCATCGGTTGGGGCGCGGATTAGCCTGCCGATGTTATCCGGCGCATGGAGGCGCACCGTGTTATCCGACGGAAGCGGGGTGGTAACGGCAGCCGCGGCGCCGCGCTTGCTGGATCAGGTGCGGGCGCGCTGTCGGGTGCGGCATCTGAGCGTGCGTACAGAGCGGGCCTATGTCGGCTGGATCCGGCGTTTCATTCTCGCGAACGGAAAGCGGCATCCGCGGGAGATGGGCGGACCGGAGGTCGAGGCGTTTCTGACCGTATTGGCGACGCGGCATCAGGTGGCCGCGGGCACGCAGAACCAGGCGTTGGCGGCCCTGTTGTTTCTCTACCGAGACGTGCTTGGTATCGAACTGCCGTGGATGGATGACGTGGTCCGCGCGAAGCGGCCGCGGCGGGCGCCGGTCGTCTTGAGTGGCGAGGAGGTTCAGCGCCTGCTGCTGGCGATGGAAGGGCGACCGGCCTTGCTCGCGAGTCTGTTGTACGGCACCGGCATGCGGCTGATGGAGGCCATGCGCCTGCGGATCAAGGATGTCGATTTCGCGCAGCGACAGATCATCGTCCGTGAGGGGAAGGGCGGCAAAGACCGTCATGTGCCGCTGCCGGACCGCCTGGCGGCCGGTCTGCGCGACGAGATTGCGCGTGCCTTGCACTTGCATGCTGCCGATCTCGCGGCGGGCCAGGGGGCGGTGTGGCTCCCCGACGCGCTGGCGCGCAAATATCCCGGCGCTGCGCGGGAGCCGGGATGGCAGTACGTGTTTCCGGCGCTGCAGCAGTCGCGTGACCCGCGTGAGGGTGTGTTGCGGCGGCATCATCTCGACGAATCGGTCCTGCAACGCGCGATACGCACGGCGCGCTTGCGTATCGGCCTGCACAAACCGGCCAGTTGCCACACGCTGCGGCATTCGTTTGCGACGCACCTGCTCGACGCAGGTCAGGACATCCGGACGATCCAGGCCCTGCTGGGTCACAAGGATCTGTCGACGACGCAGATCTACACGCATGTGCTCCAGCGCGGTGGACTGGGTGTGCGCAGTCCACTGGACCGGCTGCCGGCCACGTGAGCGCGCGGCGGGTGCCTGGACTGGGGCTGGGCGTCGCCGCAGGGCTGGTGTTCGGCGCGATCGCCTGCCTGCAGTTGCCCGGTCTGCCGCCCTGGTGGGTGATGGCGTTTGCACTCGCTGCTGCGTTGGCGGCCTGGGCAGTCGGGCGCGGGCGAGTGGTTGCGGCTGTCGTTGTCGGCGCAGCGCTGTGCGGGTTGCACGCGGCGCATGCCTTGTCGCTGCAGTTGCCGGCGTCGATGGAGCGGGGTGATTTCGGGGTGCGCGGGCAGATCATCGGGCTGCCGGTCCACGAGCCGCAGCGCACAGCGTTCCTGTTTCGCGTGGCGGGCGACGCGTCGATGCCGGCACCGTTGCGCGGTCGACTGTTGCGCCTGTCCTGGTATGACGATCGTCGCGTAGGTCCGGACCTTCGCCGGTATGGGCTGCAGGCCGGCAGCGACTGGATATTCACAGCGCGGCTGCGGGCGCCGCGCGGGCTGCGCAATCCGGGCTGGTTCGATGGGGAGAAACGCGCGATGGCGCAACGCGTCACCGCGGTGGGCTATGTACGCAGCGCCGAGCCGGTCACGCGCCTCAAGGGTGCGCGCGGCGTGGACGGATGGCGCGAACGTGTTGCAACGCGTATCGACGCCGTGGTCGAACGGGACAGTGCGCGCTATGTGCGTGCACTTGCGATCGGCGATACGCGGGCATTGAGCGATCTCGACTGGGAAGCCCTGCGGGCGACCGGGCTGACGCATCTGATCGCGATTTCGGGATTCCACGTCGGCATGGTCGGCGGGTTCTTCGCACTCGTCGCCACAGGCGTGTGGTGGTGCCTGCCGTGGCTGGGGCGGTGGCTGCCGCGGCCGCAGGCGGCGGCGATCGTCGCGTTGCTGGCGAGCACCGTGTACGCCGCAGTCGCGGGCTGGGAGCTGCCCACGGTACGCACGGTGCTGATGATCGCGGTAGTCGTGATCGCGCGGATGGCGCGCCGACATCTGCGTATTGCCGATTCACTGGCCTACGCCGCGATCGCGGTGGTGCTGGTCGATCCGATGGCGGTGCTCTCCGCCGGCTTCTGGCTCAGCTTCGCCGGTGTCGCGTGGCTGGTCTGGTGCCTGCCGGACGCACGCGATCAATCGAAGCTGCGCGGCCTGCTGGTCTCGCAATGGGTGGCGACCATCGGCCTGCTGCCGTTGACGGTGGTCCTGTTCGGGCAGGCCTCGCTGGCGGGGCCGATCGCCAATCTCGTCGCGATCCCCTGGTGGAGCCTGATCGTGGTGCCCCTGGCGCTGATCGGCACGGGGCTGGAGGCGCTGCAGTCGGGCGCGGGTGACTGGGCCTGGCGCAGTGCGGCCTGGGCCTTCGATCTGAGCTGGCCACTGTTCGACTGGCTGGCCGCGAGTCCGGTCTCACTCTGGTGGCTGCCCGAGCCGCACGGGCTGGCGCTGCCGCTCGCGCTGCTCGCCGCATTCTGGATGCTCCTGCCGCGTGGGGTGCCCGGAAAATGGTTGGCCGCGCTGTTGTGGCTGCCGTTGCTGTGGCCGGACCGGAACCTGCCACGCGACGGCGAGGCCGAGCTGGTCGTGCTCGACGTCGGTCAGGGCCTGTCGGTGTTGATCCGTACCGCGCGCCATGCGGTGCTCTACGACACCGGGCCGGCGATACCCGAAGCCTTCGATGCGGGCGAACGCGTCGTGGTGCCGGCCCTGCAGGCGCTGGGCGTGCGCCATCTGGATGCCATCATCGTGAGCCACGGCGATGCCGATCACGCGGGCGGCTTCGGCGCCGTGCAACGCCGCTTCGCAGCGCCGGTGGTCTTCGCGCCGCAGTGGGACCGGGTGCCGGGCGCGTTCCCGTGCCTGATGGGCAGTGCCTGGCGGATGGACGGTGTGACGTTCCGGTTCCTGCATCCGGACCTGCATTTCCCGGCGTTCCGTAACCCGTCGAGTTGCGTGCTCCGCGTCGAGACGCCACACGGCGCGGCGCTGCTGCCGGGCGATATCGATGATCTGGTTGAGCGGCTGCTGGTGCGGCGCGATGCATCGGCGCTCGCGGCCGATGTCGTGATCGCTGCGCACCATGGCAGCCGCAGCTCGTCCGATCCGGCGTTCGTGCGTGCCTCCGGCGCCGCGGTCGCGATGATGTCGGCGGGTCACGGCAACCGCTTCGGGCATCCGCACGAGGAGGTGGTCGAGCGCTGGTCGAGGGCGGGGACTGCGGTGGGCAGCACCGCGGGCGGCGGGGCGACCCGGTTCCGGTTGCAGGCCGGTGGACTGGCGGTCACGCAGGAACGCGTCAGCCGAGCCCGGCTGTGGGACGCCGCACGCCGCGCTGCAGAGCGCGAAGCGCCGCCGGAGGCGGCCGGGCAGGCTGGGCTATCCTATTCCCCGGATTGAACAGGCCATCGGCCGAAGGGGTGGGTGTGCTCGAACTGGTGAAGGCTGGCGGCTGGCCGATGCTGCCCCTGCTGCTGCTGTCGGCTGTCGCGCTGGCGATCATCGTCGAGCGCTTCTGGGCGCTGCGCCGCAAGGCGGTACTGCCGCCTGGCCTGGGCGAGGAGGTCCGCGCCTGGGCTGCGCGCGGCACGCTGGACCCGGCGCACATCGAGTCGCTGCGCGGCACTGCGCCGCTGGGCGCGCTGCTCGCCGCCGCGCTCGACGTGCGAAGCCGCCCGCGCGAGGAGATCCGCGAGCGGGTCGAGGATGTCGGCCGCCACGTCGCGTTCCGCATGGAGCGCTATCTCAATGCGTTGGGCACGATCGCCGCGGCCGGGCCGCTGCTGGGTCTGTTCGGCACCGTGGTCGGCATGATCCAGATGTTCATGGGCGTCATGGACCACGGCGTGGGCGATGTGAACCAGCTCGCCGGCGGCATCGGCAAGGCGCTGGTGTGCGCGGCGGCGGGCATGATCGTCGCCATTCCGGCATTGATGTTCCACCGCCATTTCCGTGCACGCATCGACGGCTACATCGTGCAGATGGAGCACGAGGCGATCGCGCTGATGGACGTCATCGACCCGCGCAACCGCCGCCCCGTGCAGGCGCCGGTGCAGGGCTGACGCATGCGCATCCGCGACCGCCGCGCCGAGGACACGCCGGAACTCAACCTCGTGCCGCTCATCGACGTGATCCTGGTGCTGATCATCTTCTTCGTGATCACGACCACTTTCGATGCGCGCTCGGTGCTGAAGCTCGAACTGCCGCAGGCGACCGGCGAGCGCAACGATGCGCAGGACGGCACATTGAGCCTGCTGATCAATGCCGACGGTCGCTACTTCGTCGACGACCGCGAAGCGCTGCGCACCGATGTCGAATCGCTCAAGCGCACGATCGCGGAAGTCGCGGGCGACGATCGCGACCGCACCGTGCTGCTGCGCGCCGATGCGCGCACCCCGTGGCAGGCGGTGGTGACCGCCTACGATGCGCTGGGCCAGCTCGGCTTCAAGCGCATCGCGAATGCGACGGCGCCGCAGACGGCGGCTGCGCCGGCGGCGGCCACGCAAGAGGAATGAGATGAGTAGTGTTGTGGACAAGGCGCAGCACGACGCGCCGACGCCGGGACCCGCGCGCGCCGATCGCGCCTGGCCGGTCTATCGCCGGCTGCTGCAGTTCGCCACCGACTATCGTGGCCTGCTGTCTGTCGCGCTGGTCGGCATGCTGATCGAAGCGGCCGCGGGCGGCGCCTTCACCAAGATGATGGAACCGATCATCGACGAGACCTTCGTCGGGACGAACGCGGGCGTGAACCTGTGGCTGCCGGCGGCGATCATCGGCCTGTTCGTGATGCGCGGCATCGCCGGCTATCTGGCCGACTACAACATGGCCAAGGCCGGCCGCGGCATCGCCCGCGATCTGCGCGTCATGGTGCTCGGCAAGTACCTGCGTCTGCCGGGCATGCGCTTCGATGCCGAGCCGGTGCCGTCGATGCTGATACGCCTGGGCTCGGACTCCGACCAGGTGTCGCAGGCTGCAGTGGACGCTGCCAAGGTGATGATCCAGCAGTCGCTGCAGATCATCGCCTCGCTGATCGTGATGCTGTGGACCAGCTGGCAGGTGACGCTGACGATCCTGGTCATCGCGCCGCCCTTGTCGTGGATCATGGGCAAGGTCGCGCGTCGCTACCGCCGGGTCAGCCACAACATCCAGGACAGTTCGGCGCTGCTGCTGCAGGCGGCCGACCAGTCGCTGAGCAACCAGCAGGAAGTGAAGATCTACGGCGCCCAGGCGGCCGAGAACGCGCGTTATCGCGCGGTCGCCGATACGCACATGCGGCTGAACCTCAAGGTCGAGGCGACGCGCGCGATCTCGTCGGCGGTCGTGCAGCTGATGGGCTCGGTGGGTCTGGCGCTGTTGATCGTCATCGCGGGCTACGAGGCTTCGCAGGGTCGTCTGACCGCCGGCGGCTTCGTCGCGCTGATGATCGCGATGATGGCGATCATTCCCGCGCTCAAGCAGCTGACCAACGTGCAGAACATGCTGCAGCGGGGTGTGGCTTCGGCCGAGCGCCTGTTTGAAATCCTCGATTCGGACGACGAGCGCGACACCGGCTCGCGGCCGCTGGCGCGTGCGCGTGGCGAGATCGAGTTCCGCAACGTCGGCGCGCGCTATCCGGGCCAGAACGCGCCGGCCTTGCAGGACGTCAGCTTCATCGCCAAGCCCGGCACGGTGACTGCGATCGTCGGTCGCTCCGGCAGCGGCAAGTCGACGCTGATCAAGCTGATCCCGCGCTTCTACGCGCAGGCCGAAGGCGAGATCCTGCTCGACGGGCATCCGATCGATGATTACAAGCTCTCCGATGTGCGCCGTCAGATTGCACTCGTGGGACAGCAGGTGATGCTGTTCGACGACACGGTTGCGGCGAACATTGCCTATGGCGAAATGGCGGGCGTGTCGCGCGAGGCACTGGACGCGGCGATCCGCGGCGCCAATGCGATGGAGTTCATCGAGAAGCTGCCCAAGCAACTCGAGAGCGGCATCGGCAGTCGCGGCGGTCGCCTGTCGGGCGGCCAGCGCCAGCGTCTGGCAATTGCCCGCGCGATGCTCAAGGACGCGCCGATCCTGATCCTCGACGAGGCCACCGCCGCGCTCGATACCGAATCCGAGCGCCTGGTGCAGGACGCGCTCGAACATCTGATGCCGGACCGCACGACGCTGGTCATCGCACATCGCCTGTCGACCATCGAACACGCCGACCAGGTGCTGGTGCTCGACCACGGCCGGCTCGTCGAGCACGGCACGCACAAGCAGCTGCTCGAACAGGGTGGCCTGTACGCGCGGCTGCATCGCATGCAGTTCCGCGAGGGCGACGCTGGATGAAGGCGCCGCGGTACTGGTTCGACGGCAGCCGTCCGCCGTTGCATGCCCGCGCGCTCGCCCGGATCTACGGCGCGGCATCGCGGCTGCGATTGAAATTCGTACGCCCGCGCAAGGTCTCCAAGCCCGTGCTGGTGATCGGCAATCTGATCGCCGGCGGCAGCGGCAAGACGCCGCTGACGATCGCGGTCGTCGCGCGTCTGCAGGCCGCGGGCTGGACGCCGGGTGTCGCAAGCCGCGGGTATGGCCGCGACGACGCCGGCACGCCGCGCTGGGTCGAGCCGGTCACCGATCCGAAACTGGCCGGCGACGAGCCGGTGCTGATTGCCGCGCGCACCGGCGCCAGGGTGCGCGTCGACGCCGATCGCGTCGCGGCCGCCAAGGCGCTGATCGCCGCCGGTTGCGACATCGTGGTCTGCGACGACGGTCTGCAGCATTACCGCCTGCGTCGGGATGTCGAGATCGAAGTCATCGACGGCGCGCGTCGCTACGGCAACGGTCTGCTGATCCCCGCCGGCCCGATGCGTGAGCCGGCGACGCGCAGCGCCGCTGTCGATTTCCGCGTGCTCAACACCGGCAGCGCGACCGACGTGGCCGCCGAATTCGGCGAGTGGCCGATGCGGCTGGAGACCGGGCAGGCGCTGCCGCTGGTGGGTGGTCGTGCGCTGCCGCTGTCGCGTTTCGCCGGTCAGCGCGTGCATGCAGTCGCAGGCATTGGCGATCCCGAACGCTTCTTCGCGACGCTGCGCAGCCATGGCATCGCGATCGTCCCGCACGCCTTCGCCGACCATCACCGCTACACCGCCGAAGACCTGCGGTTCGGCAGCGACCTGCCGGTGCTGATGACCGAAAAGGACGCGGTGAAGTGCATGCGCTTCGCCGGCGAACGCCATTACAGCGTGCCGGTGTCCGGGGAGCTGCCGGAAGCGTTCTGGATCGCCTTGCTGGACCGGTTGACCAAGCTGCGCTGATTGAGCGCTGGCCGACGTGGCTCGCTTCAGGCCCATCTCCCTCGGAAGAGAAAGGCGTAAGGGCTGACGTTCGCCCTACGGGAACAACGAACTTGTTCTGCTTGAGCCCCTCTCCCTTTGGGAGAGGGGTTGGGGTGAGGGCAACGCTCGCGACGCGTTGTGTCCGCGCATCAAGTCTGGTGGGTTTCGCCGCGCTACGGATCGCTGTGCGTTGGCCTCGCCTTGTGCTGGCCAAGACGGCGCCGCACAGCCGCACGCACCGCGATCTGTGACAATCCCCGCATGAGCACATCCACCGGTTTCGTCGTCGCCATTCCCGCGCGTTACGCATCCACCCGCTTGCCGGGCAAACCGCTGCAGCTGCTTGCCGGCGAACCGCTGGTGCTGCATGTCGCGCGGCGCGCGCTGGCGGCGGGCGCGGACGAGGTCTGGGTGGCAACCGATGACGTACGGGTGCGTGAGGCGCTCGCCGGCACGCCGGTGCAGGTGGCGATGACGTCGGCCGAGCACCCGTCCGGCACGGACCGTCTGGCCGAATGCGCCGCGCGCGCCGGCTGGGATGACGCGCGCGTGGTCGTGAATCTGCAGGGCGATGAACCCTTTGCGCCTGTGTCCGGCATCCAGGCCGTCGCCGCGCTCGCGGCGCAGCCGGGCGTGGATCTCGCGACGCTGTGCGCGCCGGTGACGGACGTCGAAACCCTGCTGGATCCCAATGCGGTCAAAGTCGTGCGGAATGTCGACGGTGATGCGCTGTACTTCAGCCGCGCGCCGGTGCCGTGGCCGCGCGATGCGTTCGCGCGCAGCCGCGACGTCATGCCGGATGGCGAGTGGTGGCGGCATATCGGCATCTACGGGTATCGCGTGGGCTTTCTCAAGCAGTTCGCGGCGATGCCGCCAGGGCGGCTGGAACAGATCGAGATGCTCGAACAGCTGCGTGTACTCGAAGCCGGGCACCGCGTTGCGGTCGGCATCGCCAGCGAGCCGTTTCCGCCCGGCGTCGATACGCCCGAGGATCTCGCCCGCGCGCAGGCGCGTCTGGCAGCCGGAGCATGACCCGCCTGCTGGTGGTGTGCCTGGGCAACATCTGCCGCTCGCCGATGGCCGAAGGTGCGTTGCGCGCGCGGATCGAGGGCGCGGGCCTGCGCGACGTGATCGAAGTCGATTCCTGTGGCACTGGCGACTGGCATGCCGGCAATCCGCCGGACCCGCGCGCGATCCGCAACGCCGCTGGTCACGGGGTCGACATCTCCGGCCTGCGCGCCCGCGTGCTCGGTGCTGCGGATTACCGCGAATTCGACGTACTGCTGTGCGCCGACGCCAGCACCTTGCGCATCGTCCGCGACCGCCGGCCCCCGGATGCCACAGGCGAGATCGCGCTGTTCCTCGACTGGGCCGGGCAGGGCGGCGGGGACGTGCCGGACCCCTATACCGGCGACGCGGCCGGCTTCGAATCGGTCTGGCAACTGGTCGATGCGGCCGCCTTGGAGATCGTCGCGCGGCATCGACGCGGCGCCCCAGCCGTTCGCGCATAATCCGGGCATGACCGACGCCGCGACCGCTCCCGAGTTCCCGGCCAGCCTGGAGTGGCTGAACCTGACCGACCCGCTGCGCATGGCGCAGCTGCGGGGAAAGGTCTGTGCGCTCGCGTTCGTGAATCTCGCATCGGCCTGGTCGCAGCAGCGACTGGCCGATCTGGGCCATCTGCGTGCGCGGCATCGCGAGCGGCTCAACGTCGTCGCGGTCCATGTGCCGCGGTTCGATGCAGAGCGCGAGGCGCGTCGCGCCTCCAAACGCGCGCATCGCCAGCAGGTGGAATTCCCGGTCGCCCACGATGCTGACTGGACCTTGTGGCAGCACTACGGCATCGAAGCCTGGCCGACGGTCGTGCTGATCGACGGCGAGGGCCGCGTGCGCGAGCGCATCGTCGGCGAGGGCGGGATCCGCGCGCTCGACGCGCGCGTGAGTGCACTGGTGGCCGAACTCACG
This sequence comes from Luteimonas sp. KH_071, assembly GCF_057838005.1. Classification (NCBI taxonomy): domain Bacteria; kingdom Pseudomonadati; phylum Pseudomonadota; class Gammaproteobacteria; order Lysobacterales; family Lysobacteraceae; genus Luteimonas; species Luteimonas sp. KH_071. The sequence continues at coordinate 1,315,605 of NZ_CM174458.1, forward strand.
CCGTACCCGGTCAGCGTCGATCCGATCCGCATGCGTCGCAGCGGCGAGCCGCCGTTGCCGCTGCTGTTTCCGGTCGGCCTCGCGCTCTCGGGCAATTTCCTCTACGTCGCCGACAGCGGTCATCATCGCGTACTCGAATGCGACACCAGCGGCCGCGTGCTGCGCCAGTTCGGCAGCGGCAGTCCAGGTTTCATCGACGGGCCGATGGAGCTGGCCGCGTTCACCCGGCCGCACGGTATCTACGTCGAGCGTGACGTGCTGTACGTGGCGGACACCGGCAACCATGCGGTGCGCCGCATCGAGCTTCGCACCGGCGATATCGCGACGATCTGCGGTGCGGGTCGCCCGGGGATTACCGCCGACGGCGCGCTCGGCGATCCGCGTGCGGTCGCGCTCGACCAGCCGCGCGACGTCGTGCTCGTCGGCGACAAGCTCTACATCGCGTGCGCCGGCGACAACCGCATCTGGCGGCTGGATCTCGGCCGTTCGGCGATCGAGCTGCTGGCGGGCAACGGCAAGCTGGCAGTGATGGACGGTATCGGCTCGATGGCGTCGTTCGGCGAGCCCGTGTCGCTGGCCTGCGTGCAACAGACGCTCTACGTCTGCGATGCCAGCGGATCGGCGGTCCGCAGCGTGCACACCCGCACCGGCGCGGTCTCGACGCTGGTCGGCCAGGATCCGTGGCAGTTCGGTCGCGTCGACGGGCCGCGCACCGACGCCCGAATGCAGCATCCGCAGGCGCTCGCGCTCGAGCCCGATGCGCCGGTGCTGTGGATCGCCGATGCCGGCAACGACAGTCTGCGCCGCCTGCGTCTGGGCGGCGGCGAACTGACCTCCTTCGAACTGCCGCAGCGCCTGCATGCGCCTGGTGGCCTGGCGATCGGCGGTGATGCGGTGTGGATCTCCGACACCGATGCGCACGCCGTGCTGCGGCTCGACCCGGTCAGCGGCGCCGTGCGGCACGTTCCGATAGGCGAATGACCGGGCCGCGCAAGTCAAGCGGCGGTGGCGTGATGTTCGACGGCAAGGCGTTCGTCGCTGGGCTCAGTACCGCACCGGGCGTCTACCGCATGTATGCGGCGGACGACACCGTGCTGTACGTCGGCAAGGCCGCGGATCTGCGCAAGCGCGTGGCGAGCTACTTCAACGCCTCGCCCAAGGTCACCCGGACCATGGCGATGATCGCGCAGATCGCGCGCATGGAAACCACGGTCACGCGCAGCGAAGCCGAAGCGCTGCTGCTCGAAAACCAGCTCATCAAGTCGCTCAAGCCGCGTTACAACGTATCGCTGCGCGACGACAAGAGCTACCCGTATGTGCTCGTGACCAGCGACGACTGGCCGCGCATCGCGGTGCATCGCGGGCCGCGCAATGTGCCCGGCCGCTACTTCGGCCCGTATCCCGGTGTGACCGCGGTGCGCGAAACGCTGAACCTGATGCAGAAGCTGTTCAAGCTGCGCAACTGCGAGGACAGCGTCTTCCGCAACCGCTCGCGGCCGTGCCTGCAGCACCAGATCGGCCGCTGCACCGCGCCTTGCGTCGGCATGATCTCGGCGCAGGATTACGGCGATGCCGTGCGTCGCGCCTCGCTGTTCCTCGACGGACGCAGCGACGAGCTCACGCAGGAAGTCACGCGCGACATGGAGGCGGCGGCCGAAAAGCTCGATTTCGAGGACGCCGCGCGGCTGCGCGATCTGCTCGGCAACATGCGCAGCATGCAGGCGCGCCAGTACGTCGACGGCAAGGTCGCCGAACTCGACGTACTCGCTTGCGCGATGCAGGGCAGCCAGGCCTGCGTGCTGCTGCTGGCGTTCCGCGACGGTCGCAATCTGGGCACGCGCGCGTTCCATCCGCGCACCAACGGCAGCGATGATCCGGCCGAGGTGCTGGCCGCGTTCGTCTCCCAGCATTACGCCGAGCAGACGCCGCCGCGCGAGATCGTGCTCGACCGTCCGATCGAGGACGTGCCACTGCTCGAGCAGGCCTTCAGCGAATCCACCGGTCGCCGCGTGCAGATCAAGACCAGCGTGCGCGGCGATCGTGCGCGGTACGTGGATCTTGCGCGCCGCAATGCCGAGATCTCGTTGGCGACGGAAATGAGCAGCCAGGCCGCGCAGAACGCGCGCGCCGAATCGTTGCGCGAAATGCTCGGGCTCAGCCAGCTCGCGCAGCGCATCGAGTGTTTCGACATCAGCCACACCATGGGCGAGGCGACGGTTGCCTCCTGCGTGGTGTTCGACGCCGCCGGGCCGGTGCGCGGCCAGTACCGGCGCTACAACATCGCCGGCATCGAGCCGGGCGACGATTACGCGGCGATGCATCAGGCGCTGACCCGGCGCTTCCGCAAGGCCGCCGACGCGCGCGCTGCCGAGGTCGCCGCGGTGGAGGCGGGCAACGACGTGCCCGCGGCCGCGGAGGGCGCAGGCATCCTGCCCGACGTGTTGCTGATCGACGGCGGCACCGGCCAGGTCGCGCAGGCGCGCGCGGTGCTCGACACGCTGGGGATCACCGGCATCTGTCTGGTCGGCGTGGCCAAGGGCGAGGCGCGCAAGCCCGGTGACGAGACCCTGCTGCTGCCGGACGGGCGCGCGCTCAAGCCCGGCGCGGCGTCACCGGGCCTGCAGCTGGTGCAGCAGGTACGCGACGAGGCGCATCGGTTTGCGATCACCGGTCATCGTGGACGCCGGCAGAAGGCGCGCACCACCAGCCGGCTCGAGGACATTCCCGGCATCGGCCCCCGCCGCCGTGCCAGCCTGCTGAAGCATTTCGGCGGTCTGGGTGGGCTCAAGGCCGCCGGCGCCGAGCAGATCGCCCAGGTCGAAGGCGTCAACGCAGCGCTCGCGCAGCGCATCTATGCGACCCTACACGGGCTCGACCCCGGCCCAGGCGCCGGACACGACTGAATCCCCCACAGGCGTCCGATGAAATTCACGATTCCCACCTGGATCACACTGATGCGGATCATGTTGATCCCGGTGCTGGTGCTGGTGTTCTACCTGCCGTTCCAGTGGACCAACTTCGCCACAGCGATCGTGTTCGCGTTCGCGTCGATCACCGATTGGCTCGACGGCTGGATCGCGCGCAAGTACCACCAGTACTCCGCATTCGGTGCGTTTCTCGATCCCGTGGCCGACAAGCTGATGGTCGCCGTGGCGCTGTTTCTGATCGTGCAGGGCCACCCGACGCCGTGGATGGCGTTCTGGGCGGCGGTGATCGTGGGCCGCGAGATCGCAGTGTCCGCGCTGCGCGAATGGATGGCCGAACTCGGCCAGCGTGCAACCGTGCGTGTCGCGGCGATCGGCAAGATCAAGACCATCGCGCAGATGGTCGCGCTGCTGTGCCTGCTGTACTCGGTGACGCCCGACCAGCCGCCGCGTCCGCTGCCGTGGCTGGGCCGCGAGATCTTCATCATCGGCGACTGGCTGCTGGCGATCGCGGCGATCCTGACGTTGTGGTCGGGTCTGCTGTATCTGCGCGCGGCGTGGCCGATCATGCGCGCTGCGGAGAAGAACAAGTATTGACACCTTGGCGGCGACGGGTAGAATTTCGCCTCCCAAGCGGGAATAGCTCAGTTGGTAGAGCGCAACCTTGCCAAGGTTGAGGTCGAGGGTTCGAGCCCCTTTTCCCGCTCCAGTTTCGAAGACGACGCCCCGGGTTGTATGCGGGGTTTCGTTTTTGTCGACAGGATCCAAAGTCCTGCACGGCGTCACCGGCCTGGTGGCAGAGTGGTTATGCAGCGGATTGCAAATCCGTGTACGCCGGTTCGATTCCGACCCAGGCCTCCAGCCGGCGCACCGTCCAGGTGGCAGGCAGGTTACAATTCGGTTCCATGCGGGAATAGCTCAGTTGGTAGAGCGCAACCTTGCCAAGGTTGAGGTCGAGGGTTCGAGCCCCTTTTCCCGCTCCAGTTCGAAAGGCCCTGCAGATGCAGGGCTTTTTCGTATCTGGCGTCGCGTCTGGCGCGCGACAGTTCCAATTGGCGGCGCACTGGCGCACGCTGTCGATCGCCTGCCCGGATGGCGAAACTGGTAGACGCACCGGACTTAAAATCCGTTGGCCGCAAGGTCGTGCCGGTTCGATTCCGGCTCCGGGCACCATTGTCGGTCGCGGCTTTCGCGAACCGATCTCACAGTGCGCCGCCGTTCGCAGCGGGCCAGCGCGTGTCTTCACCGTCGCATACAGGGCATCGGTTCAGGGTTCGACCAGAGCGGACGCAATACGGGTCGACGGCAGGGACGGACACGCCGCGGGGGTGTCCCGGCAAAGGCGCCACCACGATGATTTCGAGACTCCGGAACAATTTTCGCCTGGCCATCATCACCCTGCTGGGGTCGGTGACTGCCGTCGTGCTCGGCAGTTTCCTGGTCTGGCGGCTCGCGCGTGGTGACTGGGGGGTGGCGGCGCTGGATGCCACTGTCGTTCTCTCGATGATCGCGATCGTGCGGCTTGCCTGGTGCGAGGGCCAGACCGAGCGCGCTGGCGCATGGATGGTCGTGCTGAACTCGGGCTTCGCGATCCTCGCGTGCCTGACGCTCGGGCAGACCGCAAGCGGTTGGGTCTACGTCGTGCTGATGACCAACTTCTATCTCGCGCCATTGCGCGTCGCCACGTGGAGCGGGGCGCTGCTGCTGCTGATCGCGTCCGCAACTCTGTTGTGGCGCGATGTCGGTCCGTATCACATCAGCACGTTGGTGACGTGGTCGCTCGTCTACGCGTTCTCACTGGTGTTCGCGCGGCGCCTGCGTACGCACAGCACCTCGCTGGAGCTGCTGGCCAGCCTCGATCCGCTCACGCGCATTCCCAATCGGGGCATGCTCGAGGCCGATCTGCGCCATGCCATTGCAACCGGCCGGAATGGCCGGGCCGGCCTGCTGATCCTCGACATCGACCGCTTCAAAGCCGTCAACGACACCTTCGGCCACGCCGCCGGTGATGCGGTGCTGATCGACCTGGCCGCGTTGTTGCGCGACGAACTGCGGCAGGACGACGCCGTCTACCGCTTCGGCGGCGAGGAATTCGTGATGCTGCTGTCGGTGTTGTCGGAACAGGCACTGACACGTGCAGCAGAGCGCGTGCGCGATGCAGTCGCTTCGCGACTGGTGGGCCCTGGTGGCGCGATCACTGTGGCGGTCGGCGGCGCGATGCTGTCGGCCGAACGCGACTGGCAGGACTGGTTCGCGCGCGCGGATGCGTCGCTGTACCAGGCCAAGCGCGCAGGTGGCAACGCGATCCACATTGCCGAGCCGCTCTGAGGTGCCTGGGGATCAACTCTGTCCAACGTGTTGCGCCACGTCACCGGTTCCCGCGTCATCCCACGCGTCGGCTACGGCGCGAACCTTCGCGGTACGGACCCGACGTACCGCCGCCAGTCTGCGCCGCCAGCGCAACATCGCACCCGCGATCGACACAATGGCGAGTCCCGCTGCGGCGACGAAGATCCAGGGCGCGAGCGTGGCGAGCGGCGAGAGAATCGACCCCGCGGTGTTGCGCAGCGCGAGGGCGAAGACCGCGCCCGTGATGAGGATGTAGAGCGGCAGCACCAGTACCCGCCAGATGGTGCGCGGCGAAATCATGTGACCTCCCGACGCGGGTCCACCGCGTCCAGTCCGACCACGGGCGCCGCGTCCGGTAATCCGCGTAATGTGCGGAAATGCGCCGCAGCCGAGGGACGCGCCGTATCCCAGCCGATCGCCCGCGGCATCCCTTCCCACTGCGCGCGCAGCACCGGCTCGAGCTCATGCCAATCGGCGTCCGGCAGGTCGGCGTGCGCAGCCCGCGTCATCTCAGCGAGGATCACCGGGTTGTAGGCAGGCTGCGACATGGGGAGGGCGTGGCGGAGGTGGGATCGGATGCGACATTAGGCAGCCGCCCGCCAAACCGCCGTGAAGCGGAAGGACCTGCAACGGAACATTCAGTTTCCGCTGGCCCCGCGACGGGTGGCTACCTACCATGGGTCCAACGTGCAGCACGGGCCGGACCGGCCTGCCGCTGGATTCCACAGTCGTCCGGGGAGGATGGCGGGCCGGTCTCGAGACCGGTGGTCGTTGAAAAGGGAACCCGATGGTCCGCTATCTCATATTTGTACTCTGCGTCGCACTGGCGCTGATCTCGATCGTCATGGCAGCGCTGCAGCAGTCGCTCGGCTGGGCGATCGCGGCGGTACCGTTCATCGCGCTGTCGGTGCTGGGCACGGTCGATCTGTTCCAGAAGCGTGCGACGCTGCGCCGTACGTACCCGCTGATGGCGCACTTTCGCTACGGGCTCGAGTCCTTTCGCCCGGAGATCCGCCAGTACTTCATCGAGGACGACCAGGACGAGGTGCCGTTCTCGCGCCAGCAGCGCGCGCTGGTCTATCAACGCGCGAAGAACGTCAGCGATGTCGTGCCGTTCGGCAGCGAGTTGCCGATGTACGGCCCGCATTACGAGTGGATCAACCATTCGCTGGTGCCCGCGCATGCCGCGTCGCATGACTTCCGTGTACCGGTCGGCGACGAACGCGCGCAGCCGTACACGGCCAGCGTGTTCAACATCTCGGCGATGAGCTTCGGCTCGCTGTCGGCGAACGCGATCCGCGCATTGAATCTCGGCGCGAAGCGCGGCAACTTCTTCCACGACACCGGCGAAGGCGCGATCTCCGATTACCACCGTGAGCATGGCGGCGATCTGGTGTGGGAGATCGGTTCGGGCTACTTCGGCTGTCGCGATGCCAGGGGCCGCTTCGACGAAGACCTGTTCGCACGCCACGCGGCCGATCCGCAGGTGCGCATGGTCGAGTTGAAACTCTCGCAGGGTGCCAAGCCCGGCCACGGCGGCATGCTGCCCGCCAGGAAGGTCACGCCGGAGATCGCGGAAACGCGTGGCATTCCAGTCGGCCAGGACTGCGAATCGCCAGCCGCGCACTCCACTTTCTCCACGCCGCTGGGTCTGCTGGAATTCGTCGATCGCATGCGCACGCTTTCGGGCGGCAAGCCGGCGGGCTTCAAGCTCGCGATCGGGCATCCCTGGGAGTGGTTCGGCATCGCCCGCGCGATGCTCGACAGCGGGATCCTGCCGGACTTCATCGTCGTCGACGGTGCCGAGGGCGGCACCGGCGCGGCGCCGTCGGAGTTCATCAACCATGTCGGCCTGCCGCTGCAGGAAGCGCTGATGCTGGTCCACAACACGCTGGTCGGCATCGGTCTGCGCGACCGCATCCGTGTCGCCGCGGCGGGCAAGATCACCAGTGGTTTCGATATCGCGCGCACGCTGGCGATGGGCGCGGACTGGTGCAATGCGGGCCGTGGTTTCATGTTCTCGCTGGGCTGCATCCAATCGCGCACCTGTCATACCGACCAGTGCCCGACCGGCGTCGCGACGCAGGATCCTGCGCGCTGGCGCCTGCTCGACGTGCCGGACAAGGCGAACCGCGTGTTCCATTTCCACCAGAACACGCTGAAGGCGCTGCGCGACATGATCGGTGCGGCGGGACTGGAACATCCGATGCAGATCGGCCCCGAACACATCCTGCGGCGCGTCACGCCGACCGAGGTGCGTTCGCTGGCGGCGCTGTATCGCTTCCTCGAGCCGGGCGAGCTGCTGACCGGCGTGCCCGAGCACGCGGTGTTCAAGACCTTCTGGCCCAGCGCCCGCGCCGACAGCTTCGCGCCGCCGGCGCGGGCGTCGGCGATGCATGTGGCGAAGCGGACGCATTGAGGCGCCATTGCCTGCCCGTGCAAGCCTGCGCCTGAGCGAGGCGCTGGACGTCAGAGCAGGTCCAGCAACCGCTCCGTCGGCCTGCCGATGACCGCACGTTCGCCGTGCACCAGAATCGGCCGTTCGATCAGGACGGGATGCCGGACCATCGCGTCGACGATCGCATCGTCGTCGACTGCCGCATCTGCGAGTCCGAGCTCGCGACAGGCCGCCTCACCGGTGCGCAGCAAGGCGCGCGGCGCGATGTCGAGGCGACCCAGCAGCGTGCGCAGGGCGTCTGCATCGAGTGGCGTGTCGAGATAACGCACGACATTGACATCGATGCCACGCGTCTGCAGCAGTTCGAGCGCGGCGCGCGATTTCGAGCAGCGCGGGTTGTGCAACAGGGTCCAGGTCATGCCGGTGGTAGGTCCGCAGAAGCCGATGCGTCGTTGTAGCGGCTGACGACCGCGGTCGCGGTGACGTGGGCGGTGGTGTTGGCGACGGTGGCGAAGGCGTCGGGCAGGGTGTCGACGGCGAGCAACACGCCCAGCGGTTCGATCGGCAGGCCCATCGCCTGCGTGACCGGCAGGTTGTTGGTCATGAAACTCACCTGGCCCGGCAGTCCGACCGACCCCATGCTGATGACGATGCTCAGACCCACTGCGATCGAGAGCTGCGCGGGCTCCAGCGCAGCGCCGTACATCCAGGCGATGAACACCACGACGCTCAGATACTGCGTGGGACTGGCGATGCGGAACAGCGAGACCGCCATCGGCAACACCAGCGAGGTCACTGCCAGCGGATACCCCAGACGGTTGCGCGCGCTGTCGATCATCACGGGCAGCGATGCGAGCGAGGATTGTGTGCTCGCGGCGATCGCCTGCACCGGCAGCAGTGCGGCGGCGAAGCGCGGCAGGCGTTCCCTGGCGACGGTCACCGCGACCACGTACATCAACAGCGTGATCGCCACGTACAGCACGCACTGCAGTGCGATGTAGTAGCCAAGTGCGGTCAGCACGCCGAGGCCGACATGCGCGCAGACCGCCAGCACCAGGGCGAACACGCCGACCGGCGCGGCCCACAGTACCCAGCGCACGACGACGATCATCGCGTCCCCGATCGTGCGCACCAGATCGAGCATGCGTGCCCGGCGCTCGGGTTCGAGCCGGGTCAGCGCGAAGCCGAAGAACATCGAGAACACGACCAGCGGCAGCATCGCGCTGGCGGCCGCGGCCGCGATCGCATTGCTCGGAATTACGCTGGTGATCCACAGGCCGAAACTGGGCGCCTGTGGCAGCACTTCAGGGGCCTGGATGGCGGCGCGGAACGCGGCGACCAGCGATTCGTCGCGTGGCACCAGTGACAACAGCGCAGGCGCGGCGATCGCGGCGAAGGTGCCGCAGACCGCCAGCAATACCGCGAACGTGGCCATCGCCATGCGCGCGTTGCGACCGGAGGCGGCTGCATCCGCCGCGCCATTGATCCCGACCACGACCAGCGCCGCGACCAGCGGCACGACGGTCATCTGCAACGCGTTGAGCCACAGCTTGCCGACGGGTTGCGCAAACTCGGCGACGCGCAATGCGGTGTCAGGGTTCCATGCCGCCAGTGCGAGGCCGACCACTGCGCCAGCCAGCAGCGCCAGCAGCACACGGACGGAGGCGGGGAGGGTGCGACGTGCAGGAACAGCATCGTTCATGGGGCGTGGTCGAATCGGCAGACCACCGCAGGATGCCATGCGGCGCGACGATCACGCGGTCTGCGCTGCATCAGCTGTGCGGGCCCAGATCGAGCGCGAGCGTGTCGCGGATGCCGTCGACGAAGCCCGCACGCAGGTACAGCGCCTTCGCACGCGGATTGTGGTGATGCACTTCGAGCCGCAGCACGGCCGTGCCCCAGAGGCGCGCCTGTGCACTGGCGATCTCGAGTGCCTGCGCGCCGAGTCCGCGGCCGCGCGCGGTCGGTGCGATGTAGAGCTCGTCGAGCAGCGCGTGGTGACCGCCCTGTTCGAGGCTGAAACCGCGGGTCAGCGCCATGTAGCCGGCGGTGCCATCGTCGCCAAGCAGCAGCAGCGCACCACAACCAGGATCCGACAGCAGCGCAGACACCGCGCGCGGTGTGGCGACGTCGTCGAAGCGCAGGCGGTCCTCGAGGTAAAAGGCGCGCATCATCGCGAGTACCGCGGGCAGATCGTCGAGTGTGGCGATGCGCGAGACCAGCGGCGTCGCGGGGCTCATCGCGGCAGCGCCGGCAGCTGCCAGGCTGCCTGTAGACGCGCGTACTCGGCGTCGGGCAGCAGCACGAAGCGCGGCGTACGCGCCGGATCCAGCCAGCGCAGCAGCGCATCCATCGCTGCATCGCTCATCGCTGTACAGCCTGCGGTGGTCTCGTCGGGACGCCGCAACAGGTGGGCGAAGATGCAGCTGCCGCGGCCGGCTTCACCGCTCGCGTTGTGCTCGATGACGAAGCCCTGGCGGTAGCGCACGTCGCCATCGTTGTGCAGATCGAGACGCATGCGTTCGCTGGAGCCTTCCACCGCGGCCGCGCCGACGTCCTGCTCGTCGACGATGCGGTTGTAGAGCGGTGACGCCGGCACGTCGATGCAGTAGTGCGAGGCCTGCATCGGCAGGTAGGGCAGGGCGCCGACACCGGTGGGTGCGTAGCCGAAGGCCTCGCCGATCGCGAACACGCCGGCGGGCGCGCGGCCATCACCTTCGCGTTTCTGCGGCTCGCCCGTCTGCGCCGGATGCAGGCCGATGCCCCAGCCGCTGCCGCTGCGGCCGAGCATCACCGGCACCGCATCGCCAACCGCGCGCCAGGGGCCGTCGCCATCGCGTTCGAAACGCTGCATGCGCGCCCGCGCGGCGTCCCAGTCAGCGGACGTCACGACGACGAGCTGCTGCGCGTCTGTCAGCGGTGCCGCACCCGACGTCCGTGTGGTGCTGCAGGCGGCGAGCAGCAGTGTGGCCAGCAACAGCGCAGCGCGCGCGGCACATCGATGGAATCGGGGCATGGAAGCGTCCTCGGAAGTCATGGGTCAAGCAGGGAGCGCATGCGCACCAGTGGGCCGACGGCCGCGCTTGCCGGCGCCGCGGACGCACCGGTGCGGCGTTCGATCGCCGGGAGCCGGACGTGTTCGGCGCGGATCGTCAGCAGCGGCGCGGCGATCTGCATGTCAGCAGGCGATGGGCTGCACGCCGCGTATCGACACGATGCCCAGGCCCGGTGCATCGCCGATCGAGATCTCGGCATCGTCGAAGGTCACGCCGCCATCGACCGGATTCCATGCACACAGCGAGGGTCCGTCGAGATCGACCTTGGTGATGACATCGGACCTGGCCACGGCCAGATGCGCGGCCGCAGCGACGCTGATGCTGGTTTCGATCATGCAGCCGATCATGCACGTCACGCCGTGCAGGCCGGCGATGTCGGCGAGCTTGATCGCGTTCGACAGCCCGCCGCTCTTCATCAGCTTGATATTGACGATGTCGGCCGCGCGCATGCGGATCAGCTCGATCAGTTCGACCGGGCCGAACACGCTTTCATCCGCCATCACCGGCACGTGCACGCGATCGGTGACGTATTTGAGACCCGCCAGATCGTGCGCCTTGACCGGCTGCTCCAGCAGTTCCGGTTCGATGCCCGCGTCTTCGAGCTGGCGCATCGCGTGCACGGCCTGCTTCGGCGTCCAACCCTGGTTGGCATCGAGCCGCAACACGGCGCGACCATCGACCGCGGCATGGATCGCACGGATGCGTTCGAGATCGACGCCCGGATCCTTGCCGACCTTGATCTTCAGCGCGCCGAAGCCGCGCTCCACTGCCGACAGTGCATCGGCGATCATCTTGTCGATGGTGTCGACGCTGATCGTGATGTCGGTGCGGATCACCGGATCGCCGCCGCCGAGAATCCGGTACAGCGGCGCGCCAAGGCGTTGCGCGAACAGGTCGTAGAGCGCGATCTCGACCGCGGCCTTGGCGCTGGTGTTGCGCTCGAGCGCGGTCTGTACCAGCCGGATCAACATGTTGAAATCGGCAATGTCGCGACCTACCAGCCGCGGCGCGATGACGGTCGAGATCGCTGCGACGATCGAGCCGTGCGTGTCGCCGGTGATCACCGGGGTCGCTGCGGCCTCGCCGTACCCGGTGTGGCCGGTGTCGGTATGGATCGACACGATGATGTCGTCGACGCTCTCCACGGTGCGCAGCGCGGTCTTGAACGGCGTCTTCAGCGGCACGCGCACCATGCCCAGCTGGATGTCGGTGATCTTCATGAGAGTCCGATGGGACGCGCGTCAGCGCACGCGCTGGATGCTGGTGATGCGGTCGATGATGGTGCCGTTCTCGCCTGACAGCATCGGCGTCACCGGCGTGACCACCACACCGTTGAGCGGCAGGCGCGCGATTGCACCGTCGCCATCGCGCACGCTCATGCCGGCGGTGTCGTGGATCACCCACGGCTCGCCGTCGATGTGGCCGATGACCATCATCACGTGACCCGGAATGAACACCATGTCACCTACGTCGGCCTCGCGGAGCAACTGCAGCCGCTGGGCGGGCGGCATGTCGGCGGTGACCTCGATGCGGTTCAGCGCGGGGCTGGTCGCCTGCGCGCTGGTATTGCGCGGCAGCAGGATGCCGACGCTGCGATAGATCTCCGACACGAAGCCGCTGCAGTCGCGCGCGTTGTACGCATGCCCCCAGCCGTAGCGCTCACCGAGGAACTTGAACGCCTGGCGGATCAGTGCGGCGCGCGTGTAGGGCAATACATCGTCGGCCACATCGGCAGAGGCCGGCAGCAACGCGGGTGCGAACGACAGCGTGCCGTCGTCGCCGCGTACCGGCAGTTCGACAACATGGCCGAAAGTCGGCACCTGGCCATGCAGGACGCGGCTCGCGTCCCATTCGGCACGCGGCACGCGCACGCCCATCTCCAGCTGCACGTCCGAGACCGCCGGCGCCTCGGGCGTGAACACCGTGCGCGCGGTAGCGCCGGTGACGACAACGCCATCCGACGCGCGCGCGGTGTAGCCGGCGACCGCGTCACGCGTGCCGATCGCGACGTGTCGTGCCTGGACCCAGGCGCGATAGCGTTCGCTGACCACGAACAGCCACTGCCCGTCGCGGCTGGCATGCAGTACCGCGACCGGCGCGCCCGGGAAGAGGGCGTCTTCTTGGAAACGGTCGATGTCGGTATCGCCAGGATGGCTGAAGACGCGGGTTGCGATGGGAAATGCACGCAGGTCGGCCCGACGCACGACGAGTCCGAAGCGCGGCGTCACCTGCGCAGGCAGGTCATTGAGCGCCAGTGTGTCCATCCAGGCATCGAGCGTCGCGGCATCGACCGGGCCATCGACGGTGAAGCGTGGCGTCGTTGGGCGCTTCGACAGTGCAGCGATCCAGTCGGCGACCGTGTGCCGCTCGATTCGAGCGGGCAGTGCGAGCGGATCCTGGATCGACGCATCGTCGCGTCGCATCGCCGTGTTCTGCGCGTCGATCGCAGCGGCGTCGAGCACCATGGCATCCGGAGCGTCGAGTTGCGCGATCCAGTAATCCGGCGACAGCATTGAAACGGTCAGGCCCGGAATCGCCGGTGGGGCCGCATGCGCCGCGCCCGGCGCCGGCAGCAATGCAGCGAGTGTCATCAGCGCGGCGAGCGTGCAACGAATGGCGAACGGGGACAGTCGGTTGAAACGCATCGCGGCTCCTGCGACCGATGCGCACGCAGGTGCGCACCGGTCTGCGGTCGAGCGTTCGAGAGTATGGGTTTTCCGCCTCAGAGCAAGTTGGAATGACGAATCGACATTCATTCACTGCGGGTGCTGATCACGGGTCACACCTGTCCGGCAAGGGGGGCTCCACAGGCCGGCCAGGGCGCTGCCGATTACGGCCTTCGCACGTCCGGCGATGTGATCCCGAATGCCGGCGCCTCGCGCCTCATCGCGGACGACGTGACGCGGGGCATCAGGTGCCCGATCGCGGCGTCGACATCGTCGTGCAGATCAACCGCGACGCGTACGAAGCGCGAATCGTGTCGATGCAGGCGCTGCTCGACCAGTGCGCCGGCGCGACAGGTCTGCACGATGTCGCGTACTGCGCCGGGCATCTCGCGGCCGAGCTGCGGCCAGTCGGGCGACCGGGTCCAGTGTTGAGTGCCGTCACGCATGCCTGCACCGCGCGAGATCGATACCGTCGCGGGGCCTTGGCGCAATCCGTGCTGCTGCAACGGCGACGTGCAACTACGTAGAGATCGGATGGGTCTTCGCGTCCGAGCGCTCACCGAAGTTGCAGTGCGACGTCGCCATGGTCGCCGATCGGCTGCAGGTGCGCTGGCGGGACGTCGATGTCGACGCGTGGCTGATCACGTCACCGACGCACCGTGAGACAACCGCGCTGCTGATGGCCAAGGTCGATCCGGTCGCGAACTTCAGTCGCGACAAACGAAAAACCCCTGCATCTCTGCAGGGGTTTTCGCTTGCAAATGGCGGAGCGGACGGGACTCGAACCCGCGACCTCCGGCGTGACAGGCCAGCATTCTAACCAACTGAACTACCGCTCCAAGGCGCGAGATTCTACATGAAACTCCGGGCTTGGGAAGCGCCTGCGCGCGCTTTTTTTTCGCGGCGCTCAAGGTGGACGCGGTGCGGGCTTCGCGCTTGCTCAGGCACGCGTGTTTTCCGGGCCGCGTGCGCAGTGTGAGAGCCGTCGATCCACATGCGTATCACGCAGGGCAGCCATCCGCGGGATGCGTGGCGGCACGCCGTTGCCAGGCGCTCCACGTACGCGCCGAAGTCAGCGATCAGGCGGATGCATCGACGCGCGCGGTCCTGCGGGAGATCGATGCATCCACCCGCAGCGCGCGCGTGCGCGACATGAAAACGCCAGACACAAAAAACCCCGCATCTCTGCAGGGTTTTTCGTTTGAAGAATTGGCGGAGCGGACGGGACTCGAACCCGCGACCTCCGGCGTGACAGGCCAGCATTCTAACCAACTGAACTACCGCTCCGCGCTTTGAAACTTTTGGTGGGTGCTGAGGGTTTCGAACCCCCGACCCTCTCCGTGTAAAGGAGACGCTCTACCGCTGAGCTAAGCACCCATGCGGAACAATCGAGCCGCTTACTTTACTGCATCCTTGAGCGCCTTGCCAGCCTTGAATGCCGGCACGGTCGAAGCGGCGATCTGGATCGGCTCCTTCGTCTGCGGGTTCAGGCCGGTGCGGGCAGCACGCGGACGGGCAACGAACGAACCGAAGCCGACGAAGTTGGCCGCGTCGCCGTTCTTCAGCGCCTCGGTGATCGTGTCGAGCAGGCCGTCGACGGCACGGCCGGCGTCGGCGCGCGACAGGCCGGACTTCTCGGCAACCGAAGCGATGATGTCGGACTTGGTGAGGTTTGCCATCAGTGAATTCCTCTTCTTATTGAGATAGCGACGTGTCGTACGTCTGGAGCATCCGGCCGGCGGCGCGCTGCGCTGCCGGTCCGGACGTGGATTCCGGTCAGGCGCGCATGTTACGCGATCCCCCTGGCGATTACGACCGGATTCCGGATCGCGACTGAACAGGTTGGAGCGCGCTCGCGGCGCGGCGCGGACGGGCGTTGCGTCTGCGCGGTCCCGGCCTTGCGGGTACACTGGGCGGCTCGCCATCCCGTGTCCGGACCCATGCTGCAAGCGCTTCGAGATAAGACCAGTGGTTGGATCGCCATCGCCATCGTGGCGGTACTCGCGGTCCCCTTCGCGTTCTTCGGCATGGAGCAGTATCTGTTCCAGAACAATGCCGACTATGCCGCCAAGGTCGAGGCGCCGCCGAAATGGTGGCAGTCCGCGCCGGACTGGTGGCTGGTGCGGAAGTTCGCGTGGACGTCGGCCGAGGTCAGCGCCGAGGAGTTCCGGCAGACCTTCGACAACGTGCGCGAGCAGCGTCGTCAGCAGGAAGGCGAAGCGTTCGACGCGCGTGCGTTCGAGACGATGGAGAGCAAGCGTGAAGTGCTCGAGCAGCTGATCGACCGTGCGGTGCTCGGTCTCGCAGCCGATCGCGCCAACATCGTCGTCGGCGATGCGCAGGTGCAGGAGATCATCCAGTCGATCCCGGCGTTTCAGGTCGAAGGCCGCTTCGATCCGCAGCGTTACCAGATGGCGTTGCAGTCCACGCAGCCGCCGCGCACGCCGCGCGAGTTCCAGGAGAGCATCCGCATCGATCTTCAGCGCGCACTGGTGCCGCAGTCGATCGCCGAGACCGCTTTCGTCACCGAAGGTGAGTCCTTGCGCCTGATGCGCCTGCTCGGTGAGCGTCGGGACGTCAGCTTCGTCGTGGTGCCGCCGCCGGCCGTCGACACTGCCGAGGTGTCGCAGGCCGATCAGCAGGCCTGGTACGAATCGCACGCCGCGCGTTACCGCGAGCCGGAGAAGGTGGCGCTGGAGTACATCGAACTGAAGTCCGCCACCGACACCGGCGCGGAGAACGCGACGGTCGACGAGGCCGAGGCGCGCGCCCATTTCGAACAGGTGAAGTCGCGTTTCGCGACCGCCGAGCGTCGTCTGGCCTCGCACATCCTCGTCGAAGTGCCGGCCGGCGCCGACGAGGCCACGCAACAGGCCGCGCAGAAGAAGGCGGCGGACATTGCCGCCAGGGCGCAGGCACCGGGCGCCGACTTTGCCGCGCTCGCGCGCGAGAACTCGGATGATCCGGGTTCCAGGGACGGCGGCGGTGATCTGGGCTGGGTCGAGAAGGGCATGATGGCCGGCGCGTTCGAGGACGCCCTGTTCGCGATGCAGCCCAATGCGGTCAGCGCGCCGGTGCGCACCGACTTCGGCTGGCACGTGCTGCAGCTGCGTGAAGTAGACGCCGGCAAGCCGGTTGCATTCGAAGACGTCCGCGAGCAGATGGAGAAGGAAGTCAGCGAAGGCGACAGCTCGCGCGTGTACAACGAGCAGGTCGGTCGCGTCGTCGACGAGATCAACAAGAACCCGATGTCGCTGGAGCCCGGGGCGGCCGCCGCAGGCGTGCAGATCCAGACCATCGCGCCGTTCGCGCGTGGCGCTGGCAGCGGCATCGCGGCCAACAACGCGGTGGTGCAGGCGGCGTTCTCCGAAGCGCTGACCCAGGACGGCACGGTCAGCGATCCGATCGAGATCGGCCCGAACCAGACGGTGTTCATCCGCGTCACCAGCCACACGCCCGAGCGTGCGCAGCCGCTGGAGCAGGTGCGCGCGCGCGTGATCGCCGAGGTGCGTGCCGACCGTGCGCGCAAGCAGGCCGAGCAGGCCGCCGATGCGATGGTCGCCGAGATCGCGGGCGGCAAGACCCTGCAGGCGCTGGCCGGCGAACGCCAGTTGCAGGCGCAGGACGTGCCGGGCATTCCGCGCGGTGCGCCGGTGCCGGATGCCACTGCAAGCCAGGCCTACTTCCGCGCGGCGCCGCCGACCGGTGATGCGCCGACGCCGGGCAAGGTGATGCTGGCCGACGGCAGTGCGGTCGTGTTCGTGGTGAGCAGGGTCGAGCCGGGCAATCCCGAAGACGCGAGCGAGCAGGAGCAGGCGATGCTGCGCCAGCAGCTCGGCAGCCTGCTGGGCAGCGAGGATGCGGAAGTCCTGCAGCGCAGCCTGCGCCGACAGATGAAGATCACGGTCAACGAAGCGCGCATGTAAGTGCGCTTTCGCGGCACATAAAAAGCCCGGCTCGCGCCGGGCTTTTTAGTGGGCAGGGATGCGGAACGATTCGCCGGGACGCACCGGGCCGGATCAGCGCTCGTCGATCAGCAGTTCCATGCCGGGCCGCAACACGCTGCGCGCATCGAGTGCGTTGCGTGTCAACAGTTCCTGCGTGCGCATGCCGTAGCGCTTGGCGATCGACCACGGCGATTCGCCTCTCGCGACCGTGTGCATGCGCGGCGTCGGTGCACTCGCGTCGCTGGCGGTCGGCACAACGTCGATCTCCGGCGGCGCCTCGGCCATGAAGACCGGCGGCGCGGCCGCGGCCTGCGGCACGAGCAGGGTCACCGGCTGGCCGATCCGTGCCAGTCGACCATCGACATGCGCGGGATTGAGTCGTTTGAGGCGCGCCGCATCCGTTTCGTGGCGACTCGCCAATGTGTCGAGATCGCGGATGCCGTCCGGCACGGTGATCGCCGTCAGCGCCGGCACCTCGCGGTCCATGGAGGCCATCCAGGTTTCGTGCTCGCCGGCTTCCTTGATCAGGCATGACAGTGCATGCAGCTTCCGCACATAGGCTTGCGTGTGCTGCGGCATCGGCAGAGTGCTCGGCGTTGCGTTTCGAGGCTCCTGCCCGGCGCGCTTGAGCGCACCGAACACGCGATACTCGCCGGCGTTGTAGGCCATGACCGCCAAGCGCCAGTCGCCGGCGAACATGCCGTGCAGGGTCTTCAGATAGCGCACCGCCGCCCGGGTGGAATCGGCAGGCGACAGCCGGCCGTCGTACCCCGGGCGGATCGGAATCTCGTGATTGCGCGCGGTCACCGCGATGAACTGCCACAGGCCGGCGGGTCCGGATGCGCTGCGGGCACCGGGGCGATAGCCGCTCTCGACGAAGGGAATCAGCGCGAATTCGGTCGGCAGGTGCTGGGCGCGCACTTCTTCGACCACATAGGCGAACAGCGGCAGCACATCATTGCCGCGCGAGGCCAGCTGGCGCGGCACATGACCGAAGTGCGAGCGCCAGCGTTCGGTGGCATCCGCGGTGCACTCCGGCTCGGACAGGCCGTCGAGAAAACGCCGGTAGACCTCCTGGCCGTTGCGCGTGACCGCCGGGGCGGAACTGCCGGTGGCGAGCGTGGCCGGAACCAGTGCGGCGGTGGAATCGTTGGAAGGTGCGCTGGTCGCGAAGCTGGACGTCGCCGGTGCAGCGAGTACCAGCAGCGCCGCGGCGAGCCGGGTCATGCGCCCCGGCCTCATGCGCGGAAGCCGTCTTTCCAGCGCCGCAATGCGGCGAAGACATCGACCCGGTCGGTCAGTGCAGCACCGGCCTGACGTGAGGCGGCGGCGCTGACCGCGCCGGTATCGACGCGCAGGAAGGGGTTGCAGTCGAGCTCGCTGGCGAGCGCGACGGGCAGAGTGGGGCGCGGGACATTGCGCATGTCGAGGATCTCCTGTTCACGGCGCCGCAGCGCTGCGTTGTCCGGGTCGACCACGCGCGCGAACGCGGCGTTCGACCGGCTGTATTCATGACCGCAGCAGACGAGTGTATCGGCAGGCAGGGCCGACAGCCGATCGAGCGAGGCCAGCATCTGGGCCGGAGTACCTTCGAACATCCGCCCACAGCCGAGGCTGAACAGGGCATCCCCGCTGAACAGATGCCCGTGGCCATGGAAGGCGACATGGCTGCGGGTGTGGCCCGGCACTGCGAGCACCTCGAAGCGCCAGGCGTCGATTTCGACGATATCGCCATCGCCCACGCGGGCCGTCGCCTGCGGAATCCGCGGATCGTCGGGCGCGAACACCGGCAGGTCCGGCCAGCGTGCCAGCAGTGCGTCCACACCGCCGATGTGGTCGTCATGGTGATGGGTCAGCAGCAGGGCCACGGGCATCAGACCGGCTGCGGCAGCGGCCAGCACCGGCCCGGCTTCGCCGGGATCGACCACGATGGCGCGGCCGGACGCATCCGAGAGCGTCCAGATGTAGTTGTCTTCGAAGGCGGGTAAGGGCTGCAGTCGCATCGGTTCGGCTCGGCGGCGGCTGGAAGCCATTACAATGCCGACCATGCCCGCGATCTCCCCGGCCGGTCAACCCGGCAGTGCCCGCAACTGGTTCGAAAGTCCCGCCGGCCGCGCGATTCTCGACAGCGAGCACGCGCTCGTCGTCGACGCGCTGGCCTCGCATCCGGGCCTGCCGTGGCTGTGGCTGACCCCGGCCGTGCCCGGGGTGCAGGTCGAAGGCCGCGGCCTGTGCCTGGTGCGCCAGGGCGACAGTCTGCATGGGTCCGTGCGCTGCAGCGTGCCCTTGCCGCTGCCGAGCGAAGCCTTCGGCGCGGTCGTGCTGCAGCATGTGGTCGGCGGTCGTGGCGATGCGCTCGGTCTGCTCGACGAGGCTGCCCGCGTGCTCGCGCCCGGTGGACACCTGTGGCTGCTGGTCCTCAATCCGCTGACGCCGTATCGCTGGCGCTGGCGCGGGAGCGGCATCGACAGCGCCGAACCGCTGACATGGCGTCGCCGTATGCGCGATGCCGGCCTGGCGCCGGACGCGGTCTCCAACGGCGTAGGCCCGAGTTGGCGTATCGAGGCCGTGACCGAGTCGCAGAACGGGCCGGGCCTGCGCGCGGCTTACGCGCTGCGCGGGCAGAAGCGACATCTGCCGCTGACGCCGATGCGCAGTCGCCGTGCACTGCCGATGCCCTTGGCCGCGCCGGCCGCCTGATCTTTTTTCCGGAACACCCATGAAGTCGATCGAGATCTATACCGATGGCGCCTGCCTCGGCAATCCCGGCCCCGGCGGCTGGGGCGCGCTGCTGCGCTACAAGGCGACCGAGCGCGAGCTGTCGGGCGGCGAGCCGCTGACCACCAACAACCGCATGGAGCTGATGGGTGCGATCGCCGCACTCGAAGCCCTGAGCGAACCCTGCGAGATCGTGCTGCACACCGATTCCCAGTACGTGCGCCAAGGCATCACCGAGTGGATGCGCAACTGGATCAAGCGCGGCTGGAAAACCGCCGGCGGCGGCGCGGTCAAGAACCAGGACCTGTGGCAGAGGCTGCAGATCGCCTGCGAACGCCATCAGATCGACTGGCGCTGGGTGAAGGGCCATTCCGGCCATCCCGAGAACGAGCGCGTCGATGCGCTCGCCAGTGCCGCCGCGCGCGAACAGCGCACTGCCGCGGCCTGACGGAGAGACACGCATGCGGCAGATCGTCCTCGATACCGAAACCACCGGCCTGGAATGGAAGAAAGGCAACCGCGTCGTTGAAATCGGCTGCGTGGAACTGGTCGAGCGCCGCCCGACCGGTCGCACCTATCACCAGTACATCAAGCCCGACCGCGAGTTCGAACAGGGCGCGGCCGAGGTCACCGGCCTGAGCCTGGAATTCCTCGCCGACAAGCCGCCCTTCGCCGATATCGCCGATGCGTTTCTCGAGTTCATCGAGGGCGCCGAGCTGATCATCCACAACGCGGCCTTCGACGTCGGCTTCCTCGACAACGAACTGTCGCTGCTCGGTCCGGACTATGGGACGCTGCGCCAGCGGGTCACGGTGGAGGATTCGCTGCTGCTCGCGCGCCAGCGCTATCCGGGCCAGCGCAACTCGCTCGACGCGCTGTGCCGCCGGCTCGGCGTCGACAATGCGCACCGTCAGCTGCACGGCGCGCTGCTCGATGCCCAGTTGCTGGCCGAGGTGTATCTCGCACTCACCGCCGGCCAGCACGAGATCGGTTTCGGCGCGTCGATCGAGCTGGAGCGCACAGCAAGCCACATCGTGCTGGCACAGCCGGCCGGCGCGCGGCCGGTGCTGCTGGTGCAGGCCGACGAACTCGCCGCGCATGCGGCGCGGATCGAATCGATCCGCAAGAAGGCAGGCGTGTGTCTGTGGGAACCGATCGCGTCGTTGCCGGAACTGGAACCTGCCTGAAATCCGAGCCGGTGCTCAGTGCCGGCGGATCAGGATGACCGTGACGTTGTCGGAGCCGCCGCCATCGAGCGCGGCGGCGACGAGTCCGTCGACGCACTCCTGTGCGCTGCACTCCAGATGCGCCAGCACGCGCGCGATCGCGCGGTCGTCGACTTCCTCGGTCAGACCGTCGCTGCACAGCAGAAGCTGGGTGCCCGGGGCCAGCTCGCCCGACAGCGTCTCGACATTGAGCGTTTGCGGATCGGTGACGCCCAGCGCCTGGGTCACCACGTTGCGATGCGGATGGCTGCGCGCCTGGTCGATGCTGATCGCGCCCTGGGCGATGAGCTCCTGCACGTAACTGTGATCCTGCGACAGCTGCGCGAGCTTGTTGTCGCGCCAGAGGTAGACCCGGCTGTCGCCGACCCACGCCACTTCGAACCGGTTCGCGGTCACGCGCGCAGCCACGACAGTGGTGCCCATCGGCAGGCTGTCATTGCGCCGGCGCGAGGCGCGGATGATCTCCTCATCGGCGATGCGGATCGCCTGCGGCAGGGCGGTGCCCTGGCGGATCTCGCGGACGATGGTTTCACGGGCCAGCGCGCTGGCGACCTCGCCGTACTCGTGACCACCCATCCCATCGGCGATCAGCCACAGGCCCAGCTCGCTGTCGCCGTAATAGGTGTCTTCATTGAGGTCGCGCCGCAGGCCCACATGCGTCAGATGGCCGAACTCGATCATGCATGTCCCCTGGCGAAGCCGGGTTGGGGTGCCTGTCGCTGAGAACGCGACGATTCCCCGGTTTCGGCCAGCATGGGGCGGCAGACGGCGCGAGACACGATAGGGCGCGTCCGGAACGGGGAGGGAAGGCGCATTCGGTATTGTGACGGTGGACCCGTCCGTGAGCATAGGGCAAGCGTCGTGCATGTAGTGCATTGCGTGGAGTGATCGATGCACCTCGGACTGTCGGCCCGGCAGAAGCTGGAGGTGACTTTCAACAACCCCAGGGCTGGTCAGCCATTTTTGATCCTGGTGATCGGAGCCGGTAATTCGCGAAGTTCTACGCATGGTGTCTTGGGCGTAGGGGTGAAACACGGCCTCGCGTCTGGCAGCAGTCAATCGCGTCGTCTACCGGGACATTGTTCGGCCCATCCATCGGCCTCTCCCCTCCAGCGCTTCGCGCTTTCGGGGCCAGCCGTCTGGCTGTCCGGATTCGCTCCCGGCGAATCCGTGGTTGGGCCCATCCGTGGGCCTTACCCCTCCGGCGCTTCGCGCTTCCGGGGCCGCCCGTCCGGCTGTCCGGATTTGCGCCCGGCACATCTGTCGAGCCTGCGGTTCTCATCAAATCCCCCTCTCCGCCAGAAACGCAAAACGCCCCTTGCGGGGCGTTTGCGAATCTGGCGGAGAGGGGGGGATTCGAACCCCCGAGGCGCTATAAACGCCTGCCTGATTTCGAGTCAGGTACATTCAACCGCTCTGCCACCTCTCCAGATGGTCCCCGATCGCCTCGCGGCGTCCGGGGGCGCAATCATACGGGCGCTCCGCGTGGGCGACAAGCGCGGCGTTACACTGGCGGGCCCGTTCACCTCCACGGCGCTGTCCATGTCCGAAATCTCCGTCCCCGTGTCCTTCGGCGAACTTCTCGACAAGCTCTCGATCCTGCAGATCAAGTCCGAGCGGATGGACGATCCCGCCAAGCTCGTCAACGTGCGCACCGAACTGAGCGCCCTTGAGCAGACGTGGATGGCGCATCCGGCCGCGGGCCATGACGTCTTGCGTTTGCGCGCGGACCTCAAGGCGGTCAACGAGCGCCTGTGGGACATCGAGGATGCGGTGCGGGTCAAGGAGCGCGCCGGCGAATTCGGCGATGACTTCGTGCAGCTGGCGCGCAGCGTGTATCTCGAAAACGACGAGCGTGCGCGGATCAAGAAGGCGATCAATCTGGCGCTGGGATCGGCCTATGTCGAAGAGAAGTCCTATGCCGACTACCGGGGCGGCAAGGCCCCGACGTGAGGCTCAGTCGGCAGCCGTCGCGCCCTCGCGCCGTACTTTCTGTTCGATGTACTCGTCCATGCGGCTGAGCAGCCGCCACCACTCACTGCCATCGTCGCGATAGGTGCGCACCGCGCCGGCGCGCACGAGGATGCGCCGCAGTTCGTCGTCCTCGAAGCCGCCCAGATGCTTGCGCAGGACATCGAAGGAGCGGTCGGTATAGCCGCGATGGCCGAGAAAATGCCGGGCCGTGTCTTCGGCGGCGAATTCCGTCTTGTGTTCGGTGCGCAGACGTTCGAGCTGCTGCGCGTGCAGTTGCCGGTTGAGCAGAAAGCTGACACCTCCGCCGACGATCGCACCCACAAGAGTGGCGAGCAGGCCGGCGATGAGGGGATCCATCAGCTGCGCTCCAGATCGGCGCGGCGCCGTTCGAAGGCTTTGATCGCATCGTCAACCGTGACCAGCGCCATCACGTCGTCGAACTCGATCTTCGTGCCCCACTTGAGATCCGCGGCCGGCTTGCCGAGGAACTTGCGCGCGGCATCGTCGTAACGGTCCACGCAGAAGCGGCGGTCGGAATACGGGCCGCTGCGTTCCGGGTTGCTGGCCGCGTGCAGGCCCAGCACCTTGGTGCCCATCGCATTGGCGATATGCATCGGCCCGGAATCCGGTGTGACCAGCAGTTGCGCGCGCGACAACAGGGCCGGCAGTTGCTTGAGCGTGTCCTTGCCGACCAGGTCGAGGGCGTCGTGGCGCATCGCCGCGAGGATCGCGTCGGTCGTCTCACGCTCCAGATCGCTGCGACCGCCGCACAGCACGATCCGCCAGCCGGCACTGGCGGCGTGATCGGCGAGCGCGGCGTAGCGGTCGGGGTACCAGTTGCGGCGTACGTGGCTGGAGCACGGCGAGATCATCAGTACCGGGCGGCCATCGTCCGGCCACTGCGCACGCGCCCAGTCGAACGCCTCCGCCGGCACCGGCATGTCGTCCCATTCGACGCGGTCCTGCCGCAGCCCGAGCGGTTCGCAGAAGCTGCCCAGCGCGTCGAGCACATGGATGCCGGGACGGTCAGGGATGCGGGTATTGATGAAGAGCCCGTGCAGATCCTTTGAGCGCGCAGCGTCGTAGCCCACCCGCACGCGCGCGGGAATGAACGCCGACAGCAGGTTTGCGCGCGCGGCGACCTGCATCTGCAGCAGGACGTCGAACCGGCCTGCTGCGCCCAGGCGCGCCTTGAGTTCACGGCGCAGCGCGCGCATGCCCGCGACGCCCGTTTTCTTGTCGTAGACCAAGAAGTCCACGCCCTGCAGGCCTTCGAGCAGGCGATGTTCGCCCTTGCCGATCACCCAGGTCAGCGCGACATCCGGCCAGGCCGCGCGCAGGGTGCGGATCAGCGGCAGCACATGGGTGACATCGCCCAGCGCGGACAGGCGCAGCAGGCAGATCGAACGCGGCGGCGAGAGCGGGCTGGCAGCCACTGTCGAGGTGTCGGAACCGGGCAGGGCGGGCGTCAAGGCTTGATAGACTCGCTTCGATGAGCAGATTCGATCCCGCCGAGAGCCTGACGCCGATACCGGCGGGCGATCGCGCGAGCGGACAGGCGGGCACGTACGGCGCCATTCTGTTCGACGGCACGCAACTGCGGCAAGCCGATCCTCGCTGGTTCGATCCTGATGCCTGGGGAGCGCGCGCGCAGCGCGTCGACGGCAGCGGCCGTGGTGGCGCCTGGTTCATCGATGCCTCGCACGGACCTTGCGTGCTGCGGCAGTACCTGCGCGGCGGCATGGTCGGGCGCTTCAACCGCGACCAGCATCTGTGGCGTGGCACGCAGCATGTGCGCAGCTTCGTGGAGTTCCGTCTGTTGCGCGAACTGCTGCGACGCGATCTGCCGGTCCCGCAGCCGATCGCCGCAAGCTATCTGCGGCGCGGACTCGGCTACCGCGCCTGGATCCTGATGGAGCGGATACCCGACGTGCGCTCGCTGGCCGATCACATGGCCGACGCGCCCGCGGATGCGCCGCTCGAACAGACCGGACGTCTGATCGCACGCTTCCACCGCGCCGGTCTCGATCATGCCGATCTCAACGCCCACAACATCCTGTTCGATCATGTCGGCAAGGGCTGGCTGATCGATCTCGACCGCGGTGCGCTGCGCATTCCCGAGACGCGCTGGCGCGAACGGAATCTCGCCCGGCTCAAGCGCTCGCTGCTGAAACTGCGCGGCGCGCGACCGGAGGCGGACGTCGAACAGGACTTCGCGCGCCTGCGCCGGTCCTACGACGCGCTGTGGAGTCGGGGCACCTGATGACGATCGATGTCGATTGGGCGCTGCGGTTCCAGGGCGTCGGCAACGCGTCGGCGGTGTCGCTCGGCTCGCCGATGGCCACGATCGAGCGCGATGGCGCCCCGTGGCTGACGATCGACTGCGGCGCCGAAGGCCTGACCGCGTATCTCGATCACTACGGAGAAGCGCCGCGGGCGCTGTTCGTCACCCATGTGCATCTGGATCACGTCGCCGGATTCGAGCGCCTGTTCGTCGACCGCTACTTCGATCCCGCGCGGCGCGGCCGTCTGCCGATCTACGTGCCGGCGCAGGTGGTGCCGCTGCTGCACCGGCGTGTGGGCGACTATCCGAACGTGCTGGCCGAAGGCGGCGCGAACTTCTGGGATGCGTTCCAGCTGATTCCCGTCGGCGAAGCGTTCTGGCACGAAGGCGTGCGCCTGGAGGTGTTCCCGGTACGCCATCACTGGCCGGAGACGGCCTATGGCCTGCGCCTGCCGGGCAGCCTGGTGTGGAGCGGCGACACGCGGCCGATCCCCGAGATGCTGGCGCGCTTCGCAGCGCAGGACGAACTCGTCGCCCACGACTGTGGCCTGCACGGCAATCCCTCGCACAGCGGTATCGACGATCTGGACCGCGAGTATCCGCGCGAACTGCTCGCGCGCTGCGTGCTGTACCACTACGCCTCCGAAGCGGACGGCGCCGCCCTTGAAGCGCGCGGACAGCGTATCGCGCGCCCGGGCGCCCGTTTCGCGCTGCGTCCACCGGTCCAGGCGCAGGCTTCGATCGCATGAGCGCCCTGCCACATCCGCCCCAGGCGCCGCTCGACCGGCTGGGACGTCCGCTGCACGACCTGCGCCTGTCGGTCATCGAAGCCTGCAATTTCCGCTGCGGCTACTGCATGCCGGCCGATCGCGTGCCCGACGACTACGGTTTCGACCAGGCCGGACGGCTGTCCTTCGACGAGATCGAGACGCTTGTGCGCGGCTTTGCGCGGCTGGGCATGCACAAGCTGCGCCTGACCGGCGGTGAACCGCTGTTGCGCAAGGGCCTGCCGGCGCTGGTGGAGCGCCTGGCGAAGGTGCCGGGCATCACCGACCTGGCGATGACCACGAACGCGTCGTTGCTGGCGCGCCATGCGCAGGCCCTGCGTGATGCCGGTCTGCAACGGCTGACGATCAGCCTTGACGCGCTCGATCCGGATCTGTTCCGTGCGTTGTCGGGTGGACGCGGCGAGATCGACGATGTCCTCGCTGGCATCGCCGCAGCCGAGCGCGCAGGATTCCCGGCGATCAAGTTCAATTGCGTCGTGCAGCGCGGCGTCAACGACCACGAGGTCGAGCGCATGGCCGCGCACTTCCGCGGTAGTGGTCACGTGCTGCGTTTCATCGAATACATGGATGTCGGCACCTGCAACGGCTGGGACCGCGCGCGCGTTGTGCCCTCGCGCGAACTGCATGCGCGTATCGACGCCCGCTGGCCGCTGCGCGCGCTGGATGCGAACTACCGCGGCGAAGTCGCCGAGCGCCACGCCTTCATCGATGGCGCTGGCGAGATCGGCTTCATCAGCTCGGTCACCGCGCCGTTCTGCGGCGACTGCCAGCGCGCCCGTGTCTCCGCCGACGGCAGCCTCTACACCTGCCTGTTCTCCGGCAGCGGCCAGCCGATGCGCAGCTGGCTCGGCGATGGCGAAGCGGCGTTCTCGTCACGGCTGGCCGACCTGTGGTCCCGTCGCGCCGATCGCTACAGCGAACTGCGTGGCAGCGTCCGTGCGCCCCGCAAACACGTCGAGATGTTTCTGGTCGGCGGCTGAGCTTCTTGGTATGGGGCGCTAAGATTCCCCTCGCATCCTTGATCTCGTCATTCCGGCGAAGGCCGGAATCCAGTGACTTAGCGCGGGTCTCGGCGACTGGGGCGAAACGGCCTGAGAGAGAGGCAAGTCGCTGGATCGGCCTTCGCCGGAATGACGGGAAGGAAGGTTTAGCTGGTGACAAGCCTTCCGGACTTCTCGTGATCGAGCCGCGCATGTCGCGGCCTGGATGTGGCCATGGAACTCAGCGCGTCGCGACCCACTTCAGACCAGCCCCGGTAACATCCGCTTTCCGCAGTCACGACGCAGGCGCATGGCCCGCACGAAATCTCCAGCGAAACCAGCGCTGACCCATATCGACGCCGCTGGCCGACCGACCATGGTCGATGTCTCCGCGAAGGCGACCACCGCGCGCGTCGCCAGCGCGGAATGCCGCGTCCGCTTTCCCGCGGATGTCGCCGCGCAGTTGCACGCCAACGGTCTGAAGAGCGCGAAGGGCGGCATCGTCGACACCGCGATCATCGCCGGCACGATGGCGGTCAAGCGCACGCACGAACTGATTCCGTTCTGTCATCCGCTGCCGATCGACGGCATCGCCATCGCGATCGACTGGCAGGGCGAACGCGAACTGCGCATCGAGTGCACGGTCAAGACCACGCACCGCACCGGCGTGGAGATGGAGGCGCTGACCGGCGCGACCATCGCCGCGCTGACCGTCTACGACATGTGCAAGGCGCTGTCGCACGCGATCGTGCTGGGTCCGGCGAAGCTGGTCGGCAAGCGCGGCGGCAAGCGCGATGTCGGATCGATCGCGGGCGGTGCGCGATGAGCCACGTGCGCGTGCTGTATTTCGCCAGCCTCCGCGATGCCGCGGGGCAGGGCGAGGAAACCTGGACCACCGACGCGTCCGATCTGCGCGCGCTGTACGCGGAGTTGCGTGCGCGGCATGGCTTCGTGTTGCCGGTCGAGCGCTTGCGCGTCGCTGTCGATGGCGCGTTCGCGCGCTGGGACGATGCACTGCTGCCCGGCAGCGAGATCGCCTTCATTCCACCGGTCAGCGGAGGCTGAAATGCAGGACCGAGACTTCTGGCTGGCCGATGCGCCGGTCGATCTGGCGCCCCTGCGGCATCGCGTGCAGCACGACCGCGCAGGCGCGTTCGCGAGTTTCGAAGGTTGGGTGCGTGATCACAACGACGGGCGCCCGGTGCGTGGTCTGCGCTACGAATCCTACGTGGCGCTAGCCGAGGCCGAAGGCGCGAAGGTCGTCGCCGAGGCGCGCGCGCGGTTCGACCTGTGCGCGGCGCTGTGCGTGCATCGCATCGGCGATCTGGCGATCGGCGACATGGCGGTGTGGGTCGGTGTGACCGCCGCGCATCGCGGCGCGGCCTTCGACGCCTGTCGCTACATCATCGACGAGATCAAGGAGCGCGTGCCGATCTGGAAGCACGAGCGCTATGTCGACGGCGATGCAGGATGGCTGCACCCGGAGTCGCCACGCGGAGGTGAT
Organism: Luteimonas sp. KH_071; assembly: GCF_057838005.1. Taxonomy (NCBI): domain Bacteria; kingdom Pseudomonadati; phylum Pseudomonadota; class Gammaproteobacteria; order Lysobacterales; family Lysobacteraceae; genus Luteimonas; species Luteimonas sp. KH_071. The sequence continues at coordinate 1,344,419 of NZ_CM174458.1, forward strand.
GCATGAGGCGGCTGATGCTGGCTGCGGTGTTGCTGGCGATCACGTCCGGCGCGCACGCAGCGCCGCGGCTGCTGGTCGGCAACAAGGCGGCCGACACGGTCTGGGCGCTCGACCGCGCGAGTGGTGAACGTCTTGCGGAATACGCGACCGGTCCGGCGCCGCACGAGATCGCCGTTTCGCATGATGGTCGCACCGCCGTCGTCACCACCTACGGCCACCAGGATGCACACCACGCGCTGACCGTGATCGATCTCGTCTATGGCAACACGCGCTCGATCGATCTGGGCACGCACGGTCGGCCGCATGGTCTGCAACTCCTCTCCAACGGCGACGCACTGGTCACGACCGAGGCCAGCGGATCCCTGCTGCGCATCGATATCGCGCGGGGTGCAGTGACAGGCGTCGCGGACGTGGGCGACGGCATCGGTCATATGGTCGCGGTGTCGGAAGACGGCGGCTCGGCATACGTCAGCAAGATCCGCGCGGGCACCGTCGTGCGCGTGGACCTGGCGACGATGCGTGCGACTTCGGAAAGGGCGGCAGGGGCGGGCGCGGAAGGCATTGCGGTCGCGACTGACGGCCGTGTCTGGGTCACCAATCGCGCCGACGACACCGTGACCGTGCATGCGCCGGAATCGCTGGACATCGTCGCGACGCTGCCCAGTGCGGGCTTTCCGATCCGCGTCGCGTTCACGCCGGATGGCCGGCACGCCCTGGTCACCAATGCGACCGCCGCGACGCTGTCGGTGTTCGATGTCGCCTCGCGCCGCGCGGTGGCGTCGGTCGCGCTGTCGCCGACAGACGCTGCGTTGCAAACGACGCTGCTCGGCAACGGACCGCTTCCGATCGGCGCGATCGTCGATCCCGACGCGCCGCGTGCGTACGTCGCCATCAGCGGCGCGGATCGCATCGCGGTGATCGACACGCGCCACTGGAAGGTCCTCGAATACTGGGCGACCGGGCGAGAACCCGATGCTTTGGCGCTGGTGCCGGGCGGGTCCTCGCCTTGATCTGCCGCGTCGGGTGGTTCGTCTGCGTCGCGGCCTTGTGCGGCTGCGCTTCAACGCCGCCGATCGCATCGCTTCAACCGCCCGAGCCGTCACCCCAGGGCGCGGTCGGTGCGGCCTTGATCGAGCCGGCCGCTGACACACGCCGCATGGACATGCAGCGCAACCGCCGTTTCATCCATCCCAACCTCGACACGCCGGCCGCGATGCCGGTCTATCCGGCGGACCAGTTGGCGCTGCGTCTCGCCCCGGTCGTGGTGTGTATCGACGCCGCCATCGACGCGACGGGCGCGGTATCCGCGGTCGCGGCCCGGACGGATGCGACGTGCGAAGCGCCCGCAGGGATCGAAGTCGCAGGGTTCGTCGACGCAGCGCTCGCCGCCGTACGCCAGTGGACCTATGCGCCCGCACTGCTGTGCGTGGCGCCAGTGACGTTTGAAGGCACCGACGCCTGCCAGGCGGACGATGTCGTTGAAACCCCGACCGCCGTGCGCCTGTCCTACGCGTTCCGATTCAGCCAGCAGGCCGGCACGCCCGAGGTCGAGCGCATCGGTGCGCCGTGATGCATCGAGGCGGATAGTCGAGCCGCCGCAGGCCTGCTAGACTCCGCGTCCCGTCGACACGGCGGGGTCGGGCGCAAGGCCCGATGCGTGTCTCCATGGTGGCCCCGTCGGCCCCTCGCGACGCTAGATCGAAAATCCCGCCAGGGCCGGAAGGCAGCAACGGTATCGGTCGATGCGGGCGCCGAGGTCAGTCGGCGGGGTCATCACCTTTTCCGGCCTCCGGCAGGCGCCTGTCCCGTGCCGCAGTGCGTGCGCTGCGGCGGATCGACGTTGCGCCGATCCCCGCGTCGGGGTTCAACGCGTCTCGCGTGCGCGTTCGAAGGTGATGATGCTGCGCGTCTCGCCCTTGTCGGCCCAGTTCGGCATCACCCGCCACGGCGTCAGCACCTGCAGGCGATCGCCGTCGAGCTTGAACTGGCGGCGTTGCTCGGTGCCGACCCATGCCGGATTCCAGGCCACGTCGACCGCGGTGATCCAGGTATCGCCCTCGATCCTGTAGCGGCCGGTGTAGGCGATCACGGTCTCCAGCAAACGCGCCTTCTCCTGCGCGTGCTCGCCCGGCTCGCGCCCTTCGCCGGTCAGCATGAACCACACGCGGCCTTCGGGCGCGAACATCACGTAGCCGGTCGGGTGGTCGCCCATGGGTGGGAAGGTCTCGCCGCCGTCCTTGACCTCGACGTCGTAGGACATGAGTCGCCAGCTGCCTTCGAGTGACGCAGCGCTCGCGGTTGCGGCGGCCGGCGTGTCCTGCGGGGTCGGGGTGGTCGAAGTCATGGCATGTGTGGATAGCGGCAAGGCGATGGGCATCAGGCGCGGCGCGACAGGGCGGCGGGTCAGCATGGCCGATCTCCGGCCGGGATGCGATGCGGGTAGGTGCTGGATGGGGATTGGGGGCGTGAGCCCGTCTAGTCACTTTGATTGCGCATTCGACCAGCGATGCGGGCGAGCAACCCGTGCAGCGAGGGGATTGCTCGGCCCATCCATGGGCCTCACCCCTACGGCGCGATGCGCCTGCGGGGCCAGCCGTTCGGCTGTCCGGATTCGCTCCGGGCGAATCCGTCGAACCCGCGGGGGTTCTCTCAACCCCTCTCTCCGCCAGAAACGCAAAACGCCCCACGAGGGGGCGTTTTGCGTTTCTGGCGGAGAGAGGGGGATTCGAACCCCCGAAGCGCGGTTTAGACGCTTACACACTTTCCAGGCGTGCTCCTTCAACCGCTCGGACACCTCTCCAGAACTGGCCCTTCGCGGAGCGCCTGGGCGCTGCGCAACGGCGTCGGGACGCCGCGGGCCGGCCATTCTATCCGCCGGCGCCTGCGGTCACAAGGAACTGTTGGGGGCGTGGCAGAATACCGGGATGTCCTATCTCGTCCTTGCCCGGAAGTGGCGTCCGAAGCGGTTCGCCGAACTCGTCGGTCAGGAGCATGTGGTCCGTGCGCTGACCAATGCGCTGGAAACCGGCCGCGTGCATCACGCCTTCCTGTTCACCGGCACGCGTGGCGTCGGCAAGACCACGATCGCGCGCATCTTCGCCAAGAGCCTGAACTGCGAGACCGGCACCTCGTCCGATCCCTGCGGCGCGTGCGAGACCTGCCTGGCGATCGACGCCGGCCGCTATATCGATCTGCTCGAGATCGACGCCGCCAGCAACACCGGCGTCGACGATGTGCGCGAGCTGATCGACAACGCGCAGTACATGCCCTCGCGCGGCCGGGTGAAGGTCTACCTGATCGACGAAGTGCACATGCTGTCGAAGTCGGCGTTCAACGCGCTGCTCAAGACGCTGGAAGAGCCGCCGGGCCACGTGAAGTTCCTGCTGGCGACGACCGATCCGCAGAAGCTGCCGGTCACGGTGCTGTCGCGCTGCCTGCAGTTCAACCTCAAGCGGCTCGACGAGCAGCAGATCCAGGGCCAGATGACCCGGATCCTCGAAGCCGAGGGCATCGCGGTCGAAGCCGGTGCGATCCGCCAGTTGTCGAAGGCTGCCGACGGCAGTTTGCGCGATGGTCTGTCGCTACTCGATCAGGCCATCGCCTACACCGGCGCGGGCGGCGAGGGCGGTGCGCTCGGCGACGCCGCGGTGGCGACGATGCTCGGCAGTGTCGATCGCACGCGCGTCGGCGCGCTGCTGTCCGCATTGGCCGATGGCGACGGTGCGGCGCTGCTGTCGGAAGTCGCGACGCTGGCCGAATTCTCGCCCGACTGGGGCGGCGTGTTGGACGCGGTGTCCGAAGCCCTGCATCGCATCCAGGTGCGGCAGCTGGTGCCGGAAGTTGCAGTGGAGAGCGACGGCGTGGATGTCGATGCGATCGCGTCGGCGGTGCGCCCGGAAGTCGTGCAGCTCTGGTACCAGATGGCGCTCAACGGCCGTCGCGATGTCGGCCTGGCCCCGAGTCCGCGCGCCGGTTTCGAGATGACTGTGCTGCGCATGCTCGCGTTCCGGCCTGCAGAAGGTGGCGCTGCTGCCCCGGCAGCGGGCAGCGGCAATCGCGCGAGCGGTCCGGCTGCGGCGCGTGCAGCGCTCGGTGCACAGGTGGCGCCCGCTTCCGCGCCTGCACCGCGCGCTGCACCGCCGTCTTCGCCCTCGCAGGTCGCATCTGCGCCGCCGCCGACGGTTGTGGTCGCGCCGCCGCCTGCGCGTCCGGCGCCGGAGCCGGTGTGCACCGCGTCGCCTGTCGACGAGCCGCCTGCTGTGCCACCGCGTGCCGAAGCACCGCCGCCGGCTGCGGCTGCTCAACTGCGCACGCTTGACGCGCACCAGTGGCTCGATCTCGTCGCCGATCTGCCCTTGCGCGGCCCGGTGCGCGAACTTGCCGCGAGCGCCGCCTTTGTCGCGCTCGACGGCGCGGTGCTACGGCTCGCGCTGCCGGAAGCGGACGAGCATCTGAAAGCGCCGATCATGGTCCACCAGCTCTGCGAGGCGCTCACTGGCCCGCTCGGAGGCGCGCCGCAGATTCGCTTCGAGACCGCGGCCGCGAGTGAAACCGTAACGCTGCACGAACGCAACGCGCGCGAGCGCGATGCGCGGCAGTCGAACGCCGAAACCAGTTTCATGTCCGATCCGGACGTGCAGCGGCTGATGTCGCAGCAGGGCGCCAGACTGGTGCCCGATTCGATACGCCCTTTTGAAGACCGAGGATTTCAGTGATGCGTGGAAACATTGCCCAGTTGATGCAGCAGGCGCAGAAGATGCAGGAAAACATGCAGCGCGTGCAGCAGGAACTCGCCAGTCTCGAAGTCGAAGGCAGCGCCGGCGGCGGCATGGTCGCCATCACCCTGACCGGCAACAAGGAGTGCCGCAAGGTGCGCATCGATCCCAGCGTGTTGTCGGATCCGGAAATGGCCGAGGACCTGATCGCCGCCGCGTTCAATGACGCGTCGAACAAGGTCGACGAAGAGTCGAAAAGCCGCATGTCCGGTGCAACCGCCGGGATGCCACTGCCGCCGGGCATGAAGCTGCCGTTCTGATCGACCGGGCGTGTGGATCCCGATCCCGCCAACCGGCGCATGCGTTGACCGCGTCGGCGCACCGCCCGTGGCCAGCCTAGAATTTCCGACCGAATGTCCTCCCTGCTCGAACAGCTGATCGATGCGTTGCGTGTGCTGCCCGGTGTCGGGCAGAAATCCGCGCAGCGCATGGCCTATCACGTGCTCGAACGCGGGCGCGAGGGCGGGGCGCGCTTGGCGGCCGCACTGGCCGAGGCGGTCGAGAAGATCGGCCATTGCCAGCGGTGCCGCGACTTCAGCGAAACGCCGGTCTGCCCGACCTGCAGCAGTGCCGCGCGCGATGCGCACACGCTGTGCGTGGTCGAGTCACCGGCCGACCGGCTCGCGATCGAGCAGGCCACCGGTTTTCGCGGCTTCTACTTCGTGTTGCAGGGGCGGCTGAGTCCGCTGGACGGCATCGGTCCGCATGAGCTCGGTCTCGACCTGCTCGGCGCGCGGCTGGCGGAAGGCGAAGTGCAGGAACTGATCATCGCGACCAATCCGACCGTCGAAGGCGAAGCCACGTCGCATTACCTGGCGCAGATCGCCCGGCAGCACGGCGTGCGCCCGAGCAGGCCGTCGCATGGGCTGCCGTTGGGCGGTGAACTGGAATACGTCGATCGCGGCACGCTGTCGCATGCATTCGGCAGTCGCAGCGAAGTGGTTTGAGGGCCGCTACCCGGATGCTGCGACCGGAGTCGCAAACGCGTGCGCGCCGGACCGTGACGTATGCTTTTCGGAATCCCCGATTCCGATGACTGACGCCATGACGACCATCTTCCACAAGATCATCCAGCGCGAGATTCCGGCCGACATCGTCTTCGAGGACGACCACGTCATCGCGTTCCGCGACATCGCGCCGCAGGCGCCGATGCATGTGCTGTTCGTGCCCAAGCAGGATTTCGCCACGCTCAATGACGTGCCGGCTGACGCGCCCGAGATCATCGGACGACTGGCGGTGGAGGCCGCGCGTTACGCGAAGCAACAGGGATTCGCCGAAGACGGCTACCGCATCGTCATGAACTGCAATGCGCACGGCGGGCAGACGGTGTTCCAGATCCATCTGCATCTGCTGGCCGGTGCGCAGCTGGGGCGCTTCGGCACTGCAGGGTGACTTTGCAGGCGAGCGCTCGCGCGCTGGCCATGACCTGCAACGCCTATCGTGCGCGAGCGCCTTCCTGCGCGACCACGATCACCAGTAGCCCCACCACGGCCAAGGCGCCGGCCGCGTGATCACGTCGACACGTTCGCGCTTCGGCCACAGGTAGACCACGTCGGCCTCGACGCGCGGGAAGCGATAGTCGTATTCGCCGACCCGGCGCGAGTCGTAGCCGGCGATCCGACCGGTGAAGGTCACTTCGCGGTTGACCTCGAACACCGCCGGATCGTAGAAGCCGGCGCGGCAGGCGATGAAACGGCCGTTGGTGTCGTCGCTGGCCCAGTACGGACGACCGGTCGCGGTCAGCCGCGTGGCGATCATCTCGAAACAGGTCGCGTCGGTGCGCGGTTCAACCTGCACGATCCGTCCGCCCCAGCGCACCATTGTGCCGGTGTGCTCGCCCAGTACGGCGGCGTGTGGCGTCAGCGCTTCGACGTAGCCGCCCTGCAGCGGTTTCGGTTGGGATGCGCACGCGCCGAGCAGAAGGGCGCCGGCAACAACGGGCAGCAGGCGAAGGACAGTCATCGAGTGGTCTCCCGGGCTGGACGGTGCGCGCGCAGTGCCCGCACCAGCGTCGCGTCGGACGCCGAAGAAGCGTAGCGGGCCGCGACGAAACGACGGGTGAGGGCGACGAGCCCAGCTTCCTGCGGGCGCGCGGCGCTGACGCGCTCGGCCCAGGCGACCGCAGGCTCGTGCCGTTCGCGGGCCAGTCCGAGCCGGGCATAGCGGCGGCCCAGTCGATGCCAGGCGCGCAACAGCGGATCGCGTTCGCGTTCGGTGCGCGCGACCAGCCACAGCATCCAGGCCAGCGCAAGCGCCGAGCACAGCGAAAACAGGGCGGCGAGGCCCCGGGTGTCGATGTTCTCGAAGCCGATCCGCTGGAGCATGCGCTGCTGGCGCGCGGCATCGAAACCGAGCACGAAGTCGTTCCACGCGCGGCGCGCCCAGTCGCCCAGATCGGCCATCGGCAACAAGGTCTCGCCACCGTCCGTGCCAAGCCGGTCCTCAAGCGTGTCGTAGATGCGTTCGGGTGCGACGGCCGCGGTCGGATCGACGCGCACCCAGCCCCGTCCTTCGAGCCACACTTCGTTCCAGGCGTGGGCGTCCATGCGCCTGACGATCCAGTAGTTGCCGTAGCGATTGCGCGTGCCGCCGGTGTAGCCGGTGACGACGCGCGTCGGAATGCCGGCTTCGCGCATCAGCACCGCGAACGCGGAACTGAAGTGTTCGCAGAAGCCGGCGCGGGAGTCGAACAGGAACTCGTCGACCGCATGCCGGCCGGGCAGCGGCGTGGTGAGCGTGTAGGCGAAATCGCTGCGGATCCAGGCGAGCGCGCGTTCGACGAGGGCGCCGTCGTCCGTGGTTTCGGCGCGCCACTGTTGCGCCAGTGCACGCGTACGCGGGTTGAAGTCCATGGGCAGCTGCAGCGCGAGCCGGCGCAGCGGATCGGGCAGGTCGGCTTCGAAGCGGGTCGGAGGCGCCGAACGCAGTTGCCAACGCGTCACCCGGTCGAGCCGGCGTTCGCTGGTCAGCGTGTAGTCGTGCGCCGCGCGCATGCCGACGGGAAAGTCGAGCGGCATCTCCAGCGCGACGAGCAGATTGCGCTCGGTCGGCTCGAGCGCGATCTCGTACTCCCAGGTCGGCGTGCCGTGCTCGAGCGTTGCAGGCGGCAGGGCGCGCAGCCATGGCGACGCGGTCCAGGTGCGCCCGTCGTACTGCGTCAGTGTCGGGCCGCGCCAGTACATCTCGCGCGTCGACGGTTCGGCGCCGCGGAAGGTCACGCGCATCGCCGGTGTGTCGTCGGCGATGAGATCGATCCAGTCGCCGGGTGACATTTCGTCCGACAGACCGGGGCGCGCGGTCGACAGATCCGGAATGCCCCAGAGCGGACTCGCCAGACGCGGGAACAGCCAGAAGGCGGCCAGCGCCAACGGCAGTCCGATCGCGATCAGCCGCGCGACGATGCCGACGCGCGTGAGGTGGCGCACGCGCGCGGCGGGCAACCCCGACTCCTGCTCCGACAGCCGCGCGAGCGCGGCCAGCACCAGCACTGCGCCGCAGAGGCCGAGCGCGAGCGACAGCGGGCCCTGGTCGAGCAGGAAGGTCGCGAACGGCGCGAACAGGGCGAAACCCAGCAGGCTGCGCGCATCGCGCATGGTGCGCAGTTCGGACGGTTTGATCGCGAGCATTGCGGCGAGCAGCGCGCATCCGGTGTCGCGACCGAACTGCATGCCGCCCTGCGCGAGTACCAGCCCGAACACGGCGAGCGCGAGGATCGCGCGCAACCAGCCCGGCGCTGCGCGACGCGATGCCATCGCCGCAGCGATCAAGCCCGCGGCCGCGATGACCACCGGCAGCGGCATCGGCAACTGCAGCAGCAGCGGCAGCAGGCAGACAGCGGCCGCGATCAGCGACCAGCGGCGGCCGTCGGCGTCGAGCGCGTGCGAAGTGCGTGCCATCAGCCGGCGTCCGGCAGCAGCGCGAGGGCTCGCAGGCAGGCGTGGCGATGCGTCGCGCCGCGATCGGGGCCGATCATCTTCGGGCCTGGCAGCAGCAGGCGGTAGCGCACGGACTCCCGCTCGGCTTCGTCGACCCAGCGCGCGAGCCGGCGGATCTTCGATTCGTGGTCGAGCGCGCCGAGGCTTTGCCAGTCGAGCGTCAGGTCATCGCCCTGTGGACGTTCGAACTCGCGCACGATCAGTGCATCGCGACGTGCCGATGCCTTCCAGGCGATCGTCCGCGGCGCATCGCCCGAGCGCCAGTCGCGTAGATGGTGCAGTTCCTCGCCGGACGGATTGAGCCGCGCCTGCGCCTCGTCGCCGCCACCATCGGGCAGCGGTGGTCCGGAGACTTCGGGCGCCGGATACACGAGACAGCGCGTCGTCGGCCAGACCCAGGCCCACGCACGCGCGAGGCCGAGCGGGCGGGTCGTGTCGATGCGCAGCCGCGGCAGCAGCATCCACCCGCGACGTGAGGTGGGCAGCAGCACTGTCGATTCGCCGCCCGAGTCGTCCAGCGACAGCGGGGCCTCGCTGTCGCCGATCGCCACGCGCAGACCAAGACGCTCGCGTCCCGGCGCCGCTTCCACGTGGACGTGCAGTGGCATCGGCATGCCGGCCGCGACCGGCTCGCCGTGCACCGCGCGGATCTCGAGACCGCTGAGCTGCAGCTGGGTCCACAACAGGCTGGCCAGCGCTGCGCCGACCAGCAGCAGGCACAGGAGCAGGGCTGGGTTGTTGTTGTAGTTGAGCGCGCCGATCGCCATCGTCGCCAGCAACGCAGTGACGAACGTGCCGAACCCGGTGGGCAGGATGTAGATGCGCCGACGGTCCAGGCGCGTGGGCAGCGTCTCCGGACGCCTCGGGCGCGCCCAGCTTTCGACACGACGGCGCAGGCCGGCGAACGCGGGCATCAGTCGACCGGCACGGCCTGCAGGATCGACGCGGCGAGTCCGTCGGTCGCGGTATCGGCCTCGGCGACCAGGCGGTGGCTCGCGATCAACGGGAACAGGGTCTGCACATCGTCGGGCAGCGCGTGATCGCGCCCCTGCAGTAGCGCGAAGGCGCGTGCCGCGCGCAGCAGGGCGAGACCGGCACGCGGCGACAGGCCGACGCGCGCGCCGGGGTGCTGACGGCTGCGCGCCATCAAGGCCTGCACGTAATCGATCAATGCGGGACTGGCATGGATCGCCGCAACGGCCTGGCGCAGCGCAAGCAGATCATCCGCGCCGAGTCGCGGCATGGTCTCGGCGATCAGCGTGCGACGGTCGCTGCCCGACAGCAGTGCGCGCTCGGCATCGCGGTCGGGATAGCCCAGCGTGAGCCGCAACAGGAACCGGTCGAGTTGCGAATCGGGCAGGGGATACGTGCCCGACAGGTCGACCGGGTTCTGCGTGGCGATGACGAAGAAGGGGTCGGGAAGCCGATGCGTGGTGCCGTCGACGGTGACCTGCTGCTCTGCCATCGCTTCGAGCAGCGCGCTCTGCGTGCGCGGCGGCGCGCGGTTGATCTCGTCGGCCAGCAGCACATTGGTGAAGACCGGTCCGCCGTGGAATTCGAAGCGGCGTGCGCTGCCCTCGTACACCGAGACGCCGATGACATCCGACGGCAGCAGGTCCGATGTGAACTGCACGCGCTGGAAATCGAGGCCGACCGTTGCGGCGATCGCATGCGCCAATGTGGTCTTGCCGAGACCCGGCAGATCTTCGATGAGGATGTGGCCGTCGGCGAGCAGGGCGACGAAGCTCATCGTCACTGCCGTCTCCTTACCGAGCACCAACCGGTTCACCTGGGCCAGCGCTGACGACAAGGCTTCACGCCGGGCGTCGGTTAGCATGACGGGCGTCGTCGGGTCGGGCATGTAGATGTTCCTTCGGCGGTCCCCCCGAGTGTAGCGAGGTCGAGTTCAATGCGGCGGATGGAAATTCGCACGGTGTTCGTCGTGTTGTGGACGACGATCGTGCTGCTGAAACTGGCCATTGCCGCGCGGCTGCCGCTGTTCGTCGACGAGGCGTTCTATTGGCTCGAAGGCCAGCATCCCGCGTTCGCCTACTCCGATCTGCCGGGCCTGACGGCGTGGCTGATCCGTATCGGCACCGAAGTCTTCGGCGATGGTTTGCTCGCCGTGCGTCTGCCTTTCATCGCGATCTCGGCGCTCGTGCCGTGGCTGGTCGTACGCCTGACCGCACGCGAGTTTGATCCGCAGGCGGCGTGGCTGTCGGGCTGCGCTGCATTGCTGCTGCCGCTGCTCGGCTCGCTCGGCGTGATGGCGCTGCCCGACGCGATGCTGGCACTGGCGACGGTGCTGTGCCTGGACGCGGGCGTGCGTCTGCTGCGCGGCGTGACCCATGGCGGCGCGTTGTTGCTCGCCTTGGGCCTGTCGCTTGGCGCACTGAGCCACTACCGTTTCATCGCGGTGATCGGCGTCGGCATCGTCGCCCTGCTTGCGATCGCCAAGGGCCGCGAGGCCCTGCGCGACCCGCGCGTGTGGATCGCCATCGCAGCTGGCGCTGCCGCATGGATCCCGCTGCTGGTCTGGAACGTGGACAACGCCGAGGCGGGCCTGCGCTTCCAGATGGTCGACCGGCATCCTTGGGCACTGCATGCCGACGGCTGGCAGTTCATCGTGATCCAGGCGGTGATGGTGACCCCGTTGCTGTTCGCCGCATTGCTGATCGCGGCCTGGCGTCTGCGTCGGGCGCCGGACGATGCGGCGCGGTTCCTCGCGATCTCCGGCGGCCTGATGGTGCTCGGGTTCTTCGCGCTCGGCTTCGTCGCCGACACCGAGCGCGCGAGTTTCCACTGGCCGCTACCGGGCTATCTCGCCCTGCTGCCTCTGGTGGGTTTTGTCCTGATGGCGTGGCCGCGCTGGCTGCGGATCGCGACGTGGGTGACGCTGGCGCTCGGCTTCGTCGGCGTGGTCGGCTACTACGCGGCGGTGTCGACGCCCGAGGTGCGCGAGCGCAGCGCGGGGCTCAAGTGGTATCCGTCGAATTTCGCCGGCTGGGACACGCTGGCAGGCGCGGTGCGCGAGGAACTCGCCGCCATGCCGGCCGATACCGTACTCGTCGCCGACAACTTCAAGATCGGCGCTGAACTCGGATTCGCGCTCGGCGATCCGCGCATCCGCGTCCTCGACCATCCGCTCAACCGCCATCATGGTCGTGCGCCGCAGTTGCAGCTCTGGCATCTGCAACTCGACGATCGCGCAGAACTGGCCGGACGCCCGGTGCTGCTGGTCACCGGCGCCAACGACGTGAAGTTCAGCGCGCTGCTGCAGCGCTACCAGACGATCTGCGCGCGCATGGGCGCGTTGCCGGTTTCGCGCGTCGTCAACGCGGATCGCGGCGCGCAGCGCTTCATCCTGTCGCGGTTCGATGCGGCTCCGGATGCGGATGCGGATGCGGGGGCAGGCGAAGACGAGTGTGTGACACCCGCGCTTGCCTACGTCGACACCCCGGTGGCGGGCGCGCGTGTCGACGCGCCGTTCGAGGTGCGCGGCTGGGCGGTCAAGGACGGCAGCGGCGTCGCCTCGGTGACGGTCACGCTCGACGGCGTGCCGGTGGTCGAGGCGCAGTACGGCGCGCCCAATCCGTGGATCGTCGAGCGCTTCCTGCAGGGCGCTTCGCGCGATCCTGCCGGACAGAACATCGGCTTCAGCGCAACGGTCGATCCGACTGCGCTCGCACCCGGACGGCATTGGCTCGGGCTCGAGATTATCGGTCGCGACGGCTCTATCGAGCGCTGGGCCGAACACCCGATCGAGGTCGCGCCGGTGCGGTGACGCGCGCCGCGTCAGGGAAGCGCGTAGCCCGCTGCGCGCAGCAGTCGCGCGGTCGCGATCAGGGGCAGTCCGACCAGCGCGGTCGGATCCTCGCTGCGGATCGCCTCGAACAGCACGATGCCGAGCCCTTCGCACTTGAAGCTTCCGGCGCAGTCGAACGGTTGTTCGGCGTCGACGTAACGCGCGATCTCGTTGGCCTGCAGTGCGCGGAACACCACTTCGGTGCGGTCGTGTGCCTGCAGCGTGGGCTGCCCCGTGCGCGCCAGTGCCAGGGCGGTGTGGAAGACCACGCTGCGACCGGACATGGCCGTCAGCTGCGAGATCGCCACATCGCGGCCGCCCGGTTTACCGAGCGGGCAACCGTCGAGCGCGGCCACCTGATCGGAGCCGATCACCCAGGCGCCAGGAACGCGCGCGGCGACGTTCCGGGCCTTGGCCTGGGCCAGCCGGATCGCGAGCGCCGCGGCGTCCTCGCCGTCGCCGGGCGTCTCGTCTACATCCGGCCGCTCGCAGGTGAACGGCAGCCGCAGGCGGTCCAGCAGTCCACGGCGATAGACCGATGTCGAGCCGAGGATCAGCGGCGGGTTCATGCACTGCCTCCAGCGCGGACCAGCGCCAGTTGGGCGAGCTGCCGGTCGATGCGGGCCTGCGCCTGTTCAATCGATTCGCGCATCGCGTCCAGCGCAGCGACATCCGCCGACAAGCCGTGCTGCTGCAGCCAGAGGCGCTGTCGCAGCATCTCCTGAAGCGCATCGCGGACCGGATCTCCGCCGTCCTGGCCAACCTGGGCGCGCGCGACCCGCAGGCGTGCCTCGAACGTGTCAGCGGCGTCGAGCACCCGTGCGTAGGCGCGGTGCCGGCGCCGGACACGGTGGCGCCACGCCAGTACAATCACGGCCGCAGCAAGGGTGGCCAGCAGGAGGCTGGGGATCGGCTGCACGCAGGGTGTCCTGTTGGGCGGCGGGTCAGTCTGCCCGGCAGGTTGCGGCGCCGGCAAACCCGCCGTCGCGCCGGTCAAGTCAGGCCGGCCTCTGGTTTGACAGTCCGGGATCGCATCTTTAACATTCGGCGGCTATGTCCGCGCAAATGCCCGAGTTGGTAGACGCTTGGCGCATGGTCGCAGGCAGCATGCGCCTCGACGGGCGCCTGCCGTTGGCGTCTTTCACGCGCCTGCGCGACCTCTTGGCCGATGCCGAAGGCGACGATGTGATCTGCTCGATCGAGTTCGGTCGCGACGCGCTGGAGCAGCCGTTTGCGCTGTTGCGTATCGAAGCCGGGCTGCCGCTGGTGTGCCAGCGGACGCTCCAGCGCTTCGTCTGGCCGCTCAAGGTCGAGCAACGGTTGGGCCTGATCCGCGATGAGGCGGAAGAGGCCGCGCTGTTGCCCGATTACGAGTCATTGCTGTTGGAAGGCGATGGTGCGTTGTCCCCGGTCGCGCTGGTCGAGGACGAACTGATTCTGGCGATACCCGCGATTCCGGTCGCACCTGGCTCCGAAGCGATCGAACGCGACTGGCCGGTGTCGAGCGAAGAAGAGACACGCGCCAACCCGTTTTCGGCGTTGGCGGGTTTGAAGAAAGATCGAAACAACTAGAACCTGTTGGAGCAATTCCCATGGCTGTGCAGAAATCCCGCGTCACCCCGTCCCGTCGTGGCATGCGTCGCGCGCACGACAAGCTCAGCGCGAAGCTGCTGTCGACCGACCAGACGACGGGTGAGACCCATATCCGTCATCACATCACCGCCGACGGTTACTATCGTGGCAAGCAGGTGATCCAGCCGAAGACGCGCGTCGTCGAGGAAGATTGACCCTCGCTGCCCGCCACACCGTGGCGGGCGCACGATGTATCGGGCGCAGCCACCGTCCCTGACGGGCGGCTGCGTCTGCCGTCGGCAGGGATGCCGTTCCAAGATCACGCGCCTTGCGCGAGGGCCGCTCCGCAGATGACCAGCGAACGCATCTATTCCCGCATTGCCGGCACCGGCAGTTATCTGCCCGAAAAAGTGCTGACCAACGACGACCTCGCGAAGTTCGTCGACACCAGCGACGAATGGATCGCGACCCGCACCGGCATCCGCGAGCGCCACATTGCCGCCGAGGGCGAGACGACCAGCGATCTGGCGTTCCATGCCGCCACGCGCGCGATGGAAGCGGCCGGCGTGTCGGCGTCCGAACTCGATCTGATCATTCTCGGCACGACGACGCCGGACATCATCTTTCCGTCCACCGCCTGCCTGTTGCAGGCGCGGTTGGGTGCCAACGGCTGCGGCGCGTTCGACGTCAATGCCGCGTGTTCCGGGTTCCTGTACGCGCTCTCGATCGCCGACAAGTTCATCAAGGCGGGAGATGCCAAGACCGTGCTGGTCGTGGGCGCCGAGACGTTGACGCGCATGGTCGACTGGAGCGAGCGGACCACCGCTGTGCTGTTCGGCGACGGTGCGGGCGCGGTGGTGCTCAAGGCTGATACCGAGACCGGTATCCTGAGCACCCATCTGCATGCCAACGGTGCGAAAAAAGAGCTGCTGTGGAATCCGGTCGGCGTGTCCGCGGGTTTTCGCGACGACCAGCCCAACGCCGGTGTGCGCATCCAGATGGCGGGTAGCGACGTCTTCAAATACGCGGTCAAGGCTTTGGATTCGGTGGTCGAGGAGACGCTCGAAGCGAACAATCTCGATCGCCACGACATCGACTGGCTGATTCCGCATCAGGCCAACCTGCGCATCATCGAAGCCACGGCCAAGCGTCTGGACATGCCGATGGACCGCGTGGTGGTCACGGTCGACAAGCACGGCAACACCTCGTCCGGTTCGGTGCCGCTGGCACTCGACGAAGCGGTGCGTTCGGGGCGCGTGCAGCGCGGCCAGCTGCTGCTGCTGGAAGCCTTCGGCGGCGGCTTCACCTGGGGTTCGGCGCTGCTGCGCTACTGAATCCGGTCTAGCGGGGCTGTCCGGCTCCGCGACTCCACCTCGCGGACTTCGCGTCCGCACGACACGGAGGCCCCCGCATGGGCGTCGAATCTATCGTCGTGGCCGGGCGGGACGCCTGGCTCAAAGCATACGCCGAGGGCGACAGCCGCAAGTTCGGTCTCGGCATCCTCGATGCGATCGCGCGCGGTCTCGACATCGATGCGCTGCGTCCGCCGTCGCATCCGGGTGGCGGCGAAGCCAAGCAGATCGAAGCACGCCGACTTGCAGAACTCGATGCCCAGGGCGTGCGCGTGCCGCGTGTGCTCGGCGAGGGCGCATCGACATTGCTGTTGAGCAATCTCGGCGACACCTTCGCCGCGCAGCTGCGCGCCGCCGCTGGCGATGTCGCGCGTATCGACGTATTGACGTCCGCGGTGATCGACGCGATCGCCGATGCGCACGCGCGCGGTGCCTATCTGGGACAGCCGCTGCCGCGCAACATCACGCTCGACGACAGCGGCTGCGTAGGTTTCATCGATTTCGAGGAGGATCCGCTCGAAGTGATGTCGCTGCCGCAGGCGCAGGCGCGCGACTGGCTGATGTTCGCGTTCGGCATGGCGAAGTACTACGACGGCCGCACCGATGCGCTCGCCGACATGCTGTCGCGGGTGATGCGGCGCGCGCCTGAAGTCGCCGCGCACGCGGGCCGCGTCGGGCGCCTGGAGGGCTTTGCGCAGCGCATCGGCTGGCTCGGGCGTTCCGCGCGCCATGTCGCGCATTCGATCCTCGTCGTGCGCGCGGCGACGCTGATGCCGATGCTGCTCGTCGTCGCGGTGCTGTGGGATTGGCTCGAAGACGGCGAGATCGAACTGCTGCGGATGATGTTCTGAGCGGTCTGCGTGCGCTGCGCGCATACGCCCCGGTACAGACAATGTCGCGGCTTCGCACTTATCATCACCCCGGTTTTGAGGCTGGAAATTCGCGTGACCGCATCGCAACTCGCATTCGTCTTCCCGGGGCAGGGCTCGCAGTCGCTGGGTATGCTGGGCGATCTCGCCGCGCGCCACCCGGTGATCGTCGACACATTTTCTGAAGCGTCGGACGGCGCTGGCGTCGATCTGTGGTCGCTGTCGCAGGATGGTCCCGAGGCCCGACTCAACCAGACCGAGTTCACCCAGCCCGCATTGCTGGCTGCCGGCGTCGCCGTGTGGCGCGCGTGGCAAGGGCAGGGCGGCGCTGCGCCGGCCGCGCTGGCGGGGCACAGCCTCGGTGAATACACAGCGCTGGTCGCAGCGGGCGCGCTGTCGCTCGGCGACGGCGCGAAGCTGGTGCGCCTGCGTGGACAGCTGATGCAGAGCGCGGCGCCAGCAGGCACCGGTGCGATGGCCGCCGTCATCGGCGCCGAGGATGCGCTCGTGGCCGAGGTCTGCCGCGAAGCCTCCGAAGACGCCAGCGCCGTCGTGCCGGCCAACTTCAATTCGCCCGGCCAGATCGTGATCGGTGGGCATGCCGCCGCCGTGGACCGCGCGATCGCGCTGCTCGGCGAACGCGGTGTGCGCAAGGTTGTGAAGCTCGTCGTCAGCGTGCCGTCGCATACCCCGTTGATGCGTGACGCCGCAGACCGCCTGGCCGAATCGATGACGACGGTTGCATGGCATGCACCATCGCTGCCGGTGGTACAGAACGTCGATGCGATCGTGCACGAGAGCGTCGATTCGATTCGCGATGCGCTGGTGCGCCAGCTCTATCTGCCGGTGCAGTGGACGCGTTGCGTCGAAGCGCTGTCGGCACGCGGCGTGACGCGCATCATCGAATGCGGCCCGGGCAAGGTGCTGACCGGTCTGGTCAAGCGCATCGACAAGTCGATCGAGACCCGCGCGCTCGCCGCGCCGGACGATTTCGACGCCGCGCTGGCAGACTGGAAGGTCTGAACCCGGCGGAAGAGCGCGGATCGGCGCACACTGCAGGCAGTGGCTGCGGTGGATGCCTGCGTTGTCCGGTCTCCGCCGCCACATACGCCTTATTGGAGTTTTCATGAGCGCACCTCTTTCCGGCGAGATCGTTCTCGTCACCGGCGCAAGCCGCGGCATCGGCGCCGCGATCGCCGACACGCTGGCCGCGCAGGGCGCGACCGTGATCGGTACCGCGACCAGCGAGACTGGCGCGTCGAAGATCGGCGAGCGCCTGTCGGCGCACGGCGGCCACGGTCGCGTGCTGGATGTCTCGCAGCCGGGCACGATCGAAACGCTGGTCGAGTCGATCGCGTCCGAGTTCGGCGCGATCTCGATTCTCGTCAACAATGCGGGCATCACCCGCGACAACCTGCTGATGCGCATGAAGGACGAGGACTGGCAGGCCATCCTCGATACCAATTTGACCAGTGTCTACCGCAGCTCGAAGGCGGTGATGCGGGGCATGATGAAGGCGCGCAAGGGTCGCATCATCAACATCGCGTCGGTGATCGGCGTGACCGGCAATGCAGGCCAGGCGAACTACGCTGCAGCCAAGGCCGGCATCATTGCCTTCAGCAAGTCGCTGGCGAAGGAAATCGGTTCACGCGGCGTCACCGTCAACGTGGTCGCGCCCGGCTTCATTGCCACCGACATGACCCGCGATCTGCCGGAAGAGTCCAAGGCCGCGCTGACCGAACGCATCGCGCTGGGCCGTCTCGGGGAACCGGACGACATCGCGCAGGCCGTGGCCTTCCTTGCCGGTCCATCGGCGGCCTATATCACCGGTGAAACCCTGCACGTCAACGGCGGCATGTACATGCCCTGACAGGGCTGCTTTCACGCTTCAATTCCGAGGGCAAGCCGTTGAATGGCAAGGGCATTGATGGTGGTGCGCCCATCGCCCGGCTTTCCCTTACACTATCCACCGAAAATCGCCTCCCCGGAGCAGACTACCCATGAGCAACATCGAAGAGCGCGTCAAGAAGATTGTCATCGAGCAGCTGGGCGTCAAGGAAGAAGAAGTCAGCAACAGCGCTTCCTTCGTCGACGACCTCGGTGCCGATTCCCTCGACACCGTCGAGCTGGTGATGGCGCTGGAAGAAGAGTTCGAGTGCGAGATTCCGGACGAAGAGGCCGAGAAGATCACCTCGGTGCAGCAGGCGATCGACTACGTCAAGACGCACGCCAAGGGCTGATGCCCGCGTCCGCGCCCCCGGCCGAGCCGGGTGGGCGTGAGACTGCGCCGGCCGCGACGCGGCCGGGCAGACAGGTTCCAGCACGAGGCCGCGTTGCGGCCTCGTGCATATTGGCGGCGACCCACCGCGCCGCCACCGACTTCTCAGGAGTTGAACAATGGCCAAGCGCCGCGTCGTCATCACGGGCATCGGCATTCTCTCGCCGCTGGGCAACGATCTGGCGTCGAGCTGGGACGGCATCGTCAACGGCCGGTCGGGCATCGGCCCGATCACCCATTTCGACCCCACGAATTTCGCCACGCGCATCGCGGGCGAGGTGAAGGGCTTCGACGCGACCCAGTGGATCGCGCCGAAAGACGTCAAGAAGATGGACCCCTTCGTGCACTACGGCGTCGCCGGGGGCCTGATGGCGATCGCGGATGCGGGCATCGACGTGCGTGAATCCGATGCCGAGCGCATCGGCGTGGCGATCGGCGCGGGCATCGGCGGCCTCAAGGGCATCGAAGAAACCGCGATCAAGTACGCCGAGGGCGGCCCGCGCAAGATCTCGCCGTTCTACGTGCCCAGCACGATCATCAACATGATCTCCGGCCAGGTCTCGATCATGACCGGTGCCAAGGGTCCGAACATCGCAGCCGTCACCGCGTGCACCACCGGCACGCACAACATTGGTCTGGCGATGCGCATGATCCAGTACGGCGACGCCGACGTGATGATCGCCGGCGGCGCCGAGTTCGCGACCACGCCCACCTCGGTCGGTGGCTTCTGCTCGATGAAGGCGATGTCGACGCGCAACGACGATCCGACCGGTGCCTCGCGTCCGTGGGACGTCGAGCGCGACGGTTTCGTCATGGGTGACGGCGCAGGCGTGCTGGTGCTCGAGGAATACGAGCGTGCGAAGGCGCGTGGCGCACGCATCTATGCCGAACTCGCGGGCTTCGGCATGAGCGGCGACGCATTCCACATGACTTCGCCCAGCGAGAACGGCGAGGGCGGTGGTCGTTGCATGCGCGCCGCGATCGACGACGCCGGGATCGATCCCTCGCAGATCGGCTACATCAACGCGCATGGCACCTCGACGCCTGCCGGTGACGTCGCCGAAACAATGGGCATCAAGGGCGTGCTCGGCGCGCATGCGTCGAAGGTGATGGTCAGCTCGACCAAGTCGATGACAGGCCATCTGCTGGGCGCGGCTGGCGGCATCGAGGCGGTGTTCTCGGCGATGGCGCTGCACACCGGCATCATTCCGCCGACGATCAACCTGCATCATCCCGGCGAAGGTTGCGATCTCGACTACGTGCCGCTCACCGCGCGCGAGCACCAGGTCGAATACGTCATGTCGAATTCGTTCGGTTTCGGCGGCACCAACGGCACGCTGGTGTTCCGCAAGGTCTGACGGCGACGTTGGACGGATGAAGCAAAAGGCCCGCGCAAGCGGGCCTTTTTTCGCTTTACGTGGGAGCGCGCTTGCGCGCGATGGTGCTCTGCCGCAGAGCCCCATCGCGCGTGAACGCTTCCACAGGACGCTTGCCTTAGCCGCGCTTCCAGCGCACGCCCTGTGGCGTGTCTTCGAGCACGATCTGCTCGGCCGCCAGCTGGTCGCGGATCGCATCGGCGCGGGCGAAGTCGCGGGCCTGCTTGGCGGCGATGCGTTCGTCGATCAAGGTCTGGATACGCGCGTCGTCATCGTCGCTGGCGCCGCGGGCGAACCAGTCGGCGGGGGGCTGCTGCAGCAGACCGAGCGCGAGGCCGGCGCCGAGCAGATCCGACTTGAGCATCGCGCGCGCGGACGCCTCCGTGGCCTTGCGCGCCTCGCCGGCGATGCGGGAGACCTCGGCCAGTGCGGCCGGGGTATTGAGATCCTCGTCGAGCGCGCGCTCGATGCTGTCTGGAATCCGCGCCTCGGCCTCGACATCAGCCAGATCGCGCAACGTGCCGTACAGCCGGTCCAGCGTGCGCACCGACTGTTCGATCAGCGCGTCCGACCAGTCCAGCGGCTGACGGTAGTGCGCGGAGAGCAGGGCGTAGCGCAGCGCTTCGGGTGCATGCGTGCGCACCAGGTCGTGCACGCGCTCGATGTTGCCGATCGACTTCGACATCTTGCTGCCGGCGAAGGTCAGCATGCCGTTGTGCAGCCAGATCTTCGCGAACGGCGCGCCGCCATGGGCGCATTCGCTCTGTGCGATCTCGTTCTCGTGGTGCGGGAACTGCAGGTCGACGCCGCCGGCGTGGATGTCGATCGTCTCGCCCAGATGCGCGGCGGCCATTGCCGAGCATTCGATGTGCCAGCCGGGCCGCCCGAGGCCCCAGGGCGAGTCCCAGCCCGGCAGATCATCGGTCGAAGGCTTCCACAGCACGAAGTCGCCGGGGTCTCGCTTGTACGGTGCGACCTCGATGCGCGCGCCGGCGATCATGTCGTCGGTGTCGCGTCGCGAGAGCTTGCCGTATCCGTCGAAGCTGCCAACCGCGAACAGCACGTGGCCTTGCGCCGCATACGCGTGACCGCTGTCGATCAGGCGCTCGATCATCGCGACGATCTCGCCGATGTGCGCGGTCGCGGCCGGCTCGATATCCGGCGGCGCGATACCCAGCGCGGCCATGTCTGCGCGATAGGCCGCAGCGAAGCGGTCGGTGATCGTCGAGATCGGCACGCCCTGGTCGCGCGCGGCGGCGTTGATCTTGTCGTCGACGTCGGTGATGTTGCGCGCGTATTTCAGCGCGCCGAAGCGGCGCCGCAGCAGATCGGCCAGCACGCCGAACACGACCGGACCGCGCGCATTGCCGATGTGGACGTAGTTGTAGACCGTCGGGCCGCAGACATACATCGTCGGGCACCCCGGATCGAGAGGCGCGAACGGTTCGAGGCGACGGGTCAGGCTGTTGTAGAGATGCAGGGACATGGCGGGCTCGCCGGGATAACCGCACGATTCTAACGGCGCCCGCCACGCCGCGCTGCCCTCTGCAGCCAGTGGCCCGCGAGCCGCGTGGCGACGGGCGCGCCCCGTGTTCACGACAGCATCGATTCAGCCCCCGCCGGTGGGCGCGGCCTACACTGCAACGGTGTCGATCGCGCTCCGAAGCCACCCTCGTACGAATCCCGCGCTGCCTGCCCTGGCCGCGCTGATCGTCTGCGCGTGTCCCGCCTTCGCACAGAGCCCCCCGCCGGCGCCCGAGAACGCGCGCCTCGAGTACGCGCAGGTGCTGCGCGCCGAGCCGGTCTACCAGACCCTGCGCGCGACCAGCATGGTCGAGCGCTGCGAGGCGACGACGCCGGTCGCTTCGGAAGACCAGCGTCGCGGTTTCGCGCGCATGGTCGGCGCGGTCAAGGATGTGCTGCGCTCGGACGAAGACCGGGTCGAGGAGACCGACCGCTCCGCCGGCGGCGACTGCCGCATGGTGCCGATCGAACGCGAATTCCGCCGGCCGATCGCCTACGACGTCGACTATGTGCACAAGGGCGTCAAGTACCGCTCCCGGTTGCCGTACGACCCGGGTAACCGATTGCGCGTGCGCGTGTCGGTGACGCCGATCGTGCCGCCGGCAGGCGAGCGCTGAGCATGACCATCGCCGCTGTTGCAGTGCAGCGCTGTGCATGCGAGGATTCGCGCCTCATGAACGCCCTGCGCGCCAACGCCGACATCCTCACCTCCGCCCGCATGGCGTCGGGGATGACCTCGCGTGCCCGCCGACCGGAAGCCCACATCCTCCCGGGCTAGTCGGAACGTCGTTCGCGTATGCGTGCAGTTCTGCAGAAAACCCGGCCGATGCCGGGTTTTTTCGTTTCCGAAACGCCGGCTTCATCGATCCATCCGACTCTTCCTCCATCGCCCCCACGAGATTTCCACCGATGACCGCGATCCGACACTTTCTCAACACGCAGGACTGGTCCCGTCCCGACCTCGACGCCCTGCTGGCCGATGCCGCGCAATTCAAGCGCGAGAAGCTCGGCGACGCGCTCAAGGGCAGGTCGATCGCGCTGGTGTTCTTCAATCCGTCGATGCGCACGCGCACCAGCTTCGAACTCGGCGCATTCCAGCTCGGCGGTCACGCCATCGTGCTGCAGCCGGGCAAGGACGCGTGGCCGATCGAATTCGATCTGGGCACGGTGATGGACGGCGACACCGAGGAACACGTGGCCGAGGTCGCGCGCGTGCTCGGTCGCTACGTC
Organism: Luteimonas sp. KH_071; assembly: GCF_057838005.1. Classification (NCBI taxonomy): domain Bacteria; kingdom Pseudomonadati; phylum Pseudomonadota; class Gammaproteobacteria; order Lysobacterales; family Lysobacteraceae; genus Luteimonas; species Luteimonas sp. KH_071. The sequence goes on from NZ_CM174458.1 coordinate 1,367,135, forward strand.
GACATGATCGGCGTGCGTGCGTTTCCGAAGTTCGTCGACTGGTCGGTCGATCGCGAGGACCGGGTGCTCAAGGCATTCGCGCAGTACTCGCCGGTGCCGGTCATCAACATGGAGACCATCACCCATCCCTGCCAGGAGCTGGCGCACGCGCTGGCGCTGCAGGAGCACTTCGGCACGTCCGACCTGCGCGGCAAGAAGTACGTGCTGACCTGGACCTACCATCCGAAGCCGCTCAACACCGCGGTCGCGAATTCCGCGCTCACCATCGCCACGCGCTTAGGGATGGACGTGACCCTGCTGTGCCCGACGCCGGACTATGTGCTCGATGCGCGTTACATGGACTGGGCGGCGCAGAACGTCGCCGAGAGCGGCGGTTCGCTCAATGTGAGCCACGACATCGACAGCGCCTACGCCGGCGCCGACGTGGTCTACGCCAAGAGCTGGGGCGCGCTGCCGTTCTTCGGCAACTGGGCGCCCGAGAAGCCGATCCGCGACCAGTACAAGCACTTCATCGTCGACGAAGCCAAGATGGCGCTGACCAACAATGGCGTGTTCTCGCACTGCCTGCCGCTGCGCCGCAACGTCAAGGCGACCGACGCAGTGATGGATTCGCCCAACTGCATCGCCATCGACGAAGCCGAGAACCGCCTGCACGTGCAGAAGGCGGTCATGGCGACCCTGATGCGCTGACGCACGCCGCACCCCATCCGAATTTTCTACCGCATGCCCACGGACATCCCCATGACCAGCGCCCACACCTCCCGCGACATCGTCCTCGCCTTCTCCGGCGGCCTCGACACCAGCTTCTGCGTGCCCTATCTCAAGGAGCAGGGCTGGACCGTGCACACCGTGTTCGCCGACACCGGCGGCGTCGGTGCCGAAGAGCGCGCCTTCATCGAACAGCGTGCGGCTGAGCTCGGTGTCGCCAGCCACGTCACCGTCGACGGTGGCCCGGCGATCTGGGACGGCTTCGTCAAGCCCTTCGTCTGGGCCGGCGAGGCCTACCAGGGCCAGTACCCGCTGCTGGTCTCGGACCGCTATCTGATCGTCGACGCCGCGCTCGCGCGCGCCGCCGAACTCGGCACCAACGCGATCGCGCACGGCTGCACCGGTATGGGCAACGACCAGGTGCGGTTCGACCTCGCCGTGAAGGCGCAGGGCGAATACCGCATCGTGGCGCCGATCCGCGAGATCCAGAAGGAACACACCCAGACCCGCGCCTACGAGCAGGCGTATCTGGAAGAACGCGGCTTCGGCGTGCGCGCCAAGCAGCAGGCCTACACGATCAACGAGAACCTGCTGGGCCTGACGATGTCCGGCGGCGAGATCGACCGCTGGGAAGCGCCGGGCGAGGGTGCCCGTGGCTGGTGCGCGCCGCGCGCCGAATGGCCGGAAGCGCCGCTGCAGGTGAAGGTCCGGTTCGAGCAGGGCACGGCTGTCGCGCTCGATGGCGAAACCCTGCCGGGCGCGCAGATCCTGGCGAAGCTCAACGCCCTGTTCGCGCCCTACGGCGTGGGCCGCGGCGTCTACACCGGCGACACCGTGATCGGTCTCAAGGGCCGCATCGTGTATGAAGCGCCGGGCCTGATCTCGCTGCTCGCCGCGCATCGCGCGCTCGAAGACACCGTGCTGACCAAACAGCAGAACCGCTTCAAGCCGGAAGTCGCGCGCAAGTGGACCGAGCTGGTCTACGAGGGCTTCTTCCACGATCCGCTTAAAGCCGACATCGAAGCCTTCCTCGAGTCCTCGCAGGCCAAGGTCACCGGTGAAGTGGTGCTGGAAACCCGCGGCGGCCGCGTCGACGCGGTGGCCGTGACCTCGCCGCACATCCTCAACGCCAAGGGCGCGACGTATGCGCAGTCGGCGGACTGGGGCGTCGAAGAAGCCGAGGGCTTCATCAAACTCTTCGGCATGAGCTCGACGCTGTACGCACAGGTCAATCGCTGAGTGTCGAGCCCCTCTCCCTCAGGGAGAGGGGTGAGGGCCGCGCGATCCGCTTGCATCTCGCGAGGTCCGTCTCTCATCCGCCCCGTCGGGGCACCTTCTACCCCGAGGGCACGTTGCCCCGCAGGGAGAAGGATTCATTCGTACAGAGCTTCACGACTCCATGACCGATCTTCTCGCCCAAACCCTCGACCATCTCGAACAGCTGGTGTCCTTCGACACCCGCAATCCGCCGCGTGCGATCAAAGCCGAGGGCGGGATCTTCGAGTACATCCGTGGCCAGCTGCCGGGTTTCGAGGTCGAAGTGATCGACCACGGCGACGGCGCGGTGAGCCTGTTCGCGGTGCGCGGTACGCCAACGGTGCTGTTCAACGTGCATCTGGATACGGTGCCCGACTCGCCGGACTGGAGCGCCGACCCGCATGTGATGCGGCGCCTCGATGATCGCGTGGTCGGCCTCGGTGTCTGCGACATCAAGGGCGCGGCGGCGGCGCTGATTGCCGCCGCCAATGCCGGCGACGGCGATGCGGCGTTCCTGTTTTCGTCGGACGAGGAAGCCAACGATCCGCGTTGCATCGCCGCGTTCCTCGCCCGTGGTCTGCAGTTCGAGGCCGTGCTGGTCGCCGAGCCGACCCAGTGCGAAGCGGTGCTCGCGCATCGCGGTATCAGTTCGGTGCTGATGCGCTTCGCCGGCACGGCCGGACACGCCTCGGGCAAGCAGGATCCGGCGGCCAGCGCGCTGCACCAGGCGATGCGCTGGGGCGGACGCGCGCTCGACCATGTCGAGTCGCTGGCGCACGCGCGCTTCGGCGGCCTGACCGGGCTGCGCTTCAACATCGGCCGGGTCGAAGGTGGCATCAAAGCCAACATGATCGCGCCAGCGGCCGAGCTGCGTTTCGGTTTCCGGCCGTTGCCGTCGATGGGTGTCGACGCGTTGCTGGAGACCTTCGCCGGTTTCGCACAGCCCGACGCGGCGCATTTCGAGGAAACCTTCCGCGGTCCGAGCCTGCCGTCGGGCGACATCGATCGCGCCGAGGACCGCCGGCTCGCCGCGCGCGATATCGCCGACGCCTTCGATCTGCCGATCGGCAACGCCGTCGACTTCTGGACCGAGGCATCGCTGTTCTCCGCCGGCGGTTACACCGCGCTGGTCTATGGTCCGGGCGACATCGCCCAGGCCCACACCGGCGACGAGTTCGTGACGCTCGAACAACTGCAGCGCTACGCCGATTCGGTGCACCGGATCATCAACGGCGATCCCTGATCGCCAACGCCGATTCATTCCCACGCGTCATCCACGCCCAACCGATTGCAGCCCGTGAACATTCCCGCAACCCACGTTCAGACCCGTCAGACCATCGTGCGCCTGCTCTCGAGCATGGCCAGCGCGAAGGAGATCAGCCAGTACCTCAAGCGCTTCTCGCAGCTCGACGCCAAGCGCTTCGCCGTGGTCAAGGTCGGCGGCGCGGTGCTGCGCGACGAGCTCGACGATCTGACGTCCTCGCTGTCGTTCCTGCAGGAGGTCGGCCTCACCCCGATCGTGCTGCACGGCGCCGGCCCCCAACTGGACGCAGAACTCGCCGCGGCCGGCATCGAGAAGCGGACCGTCGGCGGCCTGCGCGTGACCACGCCCGAGGCGCTGGCCATCGTGCGCCGTGTGTTCCAGGCCGCGAACCTGCGCCTGGTCGAAGCGCTGCAGCGCAACGGCGCGCGCGCGACCTCGATCACCGGTGGCGTGTTCGAAGCCACGTACCTCGACCAGGCGACCTACGGCCTGGTCGGTGAGGTGAACGCCGTGAATCTCGCGCCGATCGAAGCCAGCCTGCAGGCGGGTTCGATTCCGGTGATCACGAGCCTGGGCGAAACCGCATCGGGGCAGATCCTCAACATCAATGCCGACTTCGCCGCCAACGAACTCGTGCGCGAACTGCAGCCCTACAAGATCATCTTCCTCACCGGCACCGGCGGTCTGCTGGACGCCGACGGCAAGGTCATCGATTCGATCAACCTGTCGACCGAGTACGAGCATCTGATCCAGCAGCCGTGGATCCACGGCGGCATGAAGGTCAAGATCGAGCAGATCAAGGCGCTGCTCGAAGGCCTGCCGATGGCCTCGTCGGTGTCGATCACGCGGCCGGCGGATCTGGCCAAGGAACTGTTCACGCACAAGGGCTCGGGCACGCTGGTGCGTCGCGGCGAGCAGGTGCTGCGCGTGACCGACTGGTCGCAACTCGATCTCGAGCGGCTCAAGTCGCTGATCGAATCGAGCTTCGGCCGTGAGCTCGCCCCGGACTATTTCGAACGCACGCCGCTGCTGCGCGCCTACGTCAGCGAGAACTATCGCGCCGCGGTGATCCTGACCGAAGGCGAGGGCACCGTGTATCTGGACAAGTTCGCCGTCCTCGACGACGCGCAGGGCGAAGGCCTCGGTCGCGCGGTGTGGAACGTGATGCGCGAGGAAACGCCGCAACTGTTCTGGCGCTCGCGCCACCACAACCAGGTCAACATCTTCTATTACGCCGAGTCCGACGGCTGCATCAAGCAGGAGAAGTGGAAGGTGTTCTGGTACGGGCTCGACGGCTTCGAGCAGATCCAGCGCTGCGTCGCGCATTGCGCCACGCGCGCACCCACGCTGATCGGCTGAGGCGATTCCCATGACCCGACCCAAGACCATCGGCATCGTCGGCGCGCGCGGCCATACCGGCCAGGAACTGATCCGCCTCGTTGCCGCGCACCCGGGTCTCGAACTCGCGTTCGTGTCGTCGCGCGAGCTCGACAGCCAGCGCGTCGCCGACCACAACGACGGCTTCGCCGGCGACCTGCGCTTCGAAAGCCTCGATGCCGACGCGGTCGCCGCGAAGGGCGCCGATGCGGTGATCCTCGCGCTGCCCAACGGCAAGGCCGCGCCGTTCGTGGCGGCGATCGACGGCGCGAAGCCGGACACGGTGATCGTCGACCTGTCGGCCGATTACCGCTTCGACGCCGGCTGGTACTACGGCCTGCCGGAACTCACCCGTATGCAGTACGTTGGCCAGCGCCGGATCAGCAATCCGGGGTGCTATGCGACCGCGATGCAGCTGGCGATCGCGCCGCTGGTCGAGCATCTCGCCGGTCCGCCGCAGTGCTTCGGCGTGTCCGGCTACTCGGGCGCGGGCACCACGCCGTCGGACAAGAACGATACCGCGCTGCTGGCCGACAACCTGATGCCGTATGCGCTGACCAACCACGTGCACGAGCGCGAGGTGTCGAAGCAGCTGTCGCTGCCGGTCGAGTTCATGCCGCATGTCGCGCCGCATTTCCGCGGCATCACGATGACGGTGAACCTCTGGCTGTCGGCGCCGATGTCGCGCGAGGCGGTCAAGGCGCTGTATGAGGCGCGCTATGCCGACGAGCCGCTGGTCGAGGTCATCGACGACGCGCCGTGGGTCAGCCGCATCGCCGGCCGTCACGGCGCGCAGATCGGCGGCTTCACGATGGCGCCGGGCAATGGCCGCGTCGTCGTCGTGGCGACGCTCGACAATCTGCTCAAGGGCGCCGCGACGCAGGCGATGCAGAACCTCAATCTCGCGCTGGGCTTCGACGAGCTGACGTCGATTCCGCATTGACTACCCGCGTAGGAGCGCGCTCGCGCGCGAACGCGCTTCACCGGCACAGCCTCATCCCGCGCGAGCGCGCTCCTACAGTTCCCGTAAGGACACCGACATGAGCACTCTTCTCTGGCAGAAGCCAGGCGTCGCCGTCGACACGCAGATCCAGGCGTTCCTTGCCGGTGACGACGTGATCCTCGACCGCGAATTCTTCCTGCACGACATCACCGCGAGCGCCGCGCATGCCGAAGGCCTGCAGCGCGTCGGCATCCTCTCTGGCGACGAACTCGACGGCCTCAAGCGCGAACTCGCCACGCTGGCCGATGATTTCCGCAGCGGTGCCTTCGTGCTCGATGAGCGCTTCGAAGACGGCCATTCGGCGATCGAGGCCCGGCTGACCGAACGCCTCGGCGATGCCGGTCGGCGCATCCACACCGGCCGCAGCCGCAACGACCAGGTGCTGGTCGCCACGCGCCTGTGGCTGAAGGAAAAGCTCGCGCGTCTGGCCGCGCTGTCGCGCGAGATCGCGAAGGTCGCGCTCGACCGCGCAGAGGCGGAACGCGAGCTGCCGATCCCGGGTTACACGCACATCCAGCGCGCCGTGCTGTCCTCGGGCGGCATGTGGTGGTCGGGCTGGGCCGAGGCCTTCATCGACGATGCGGTGCGCGCGCGCGACACGCTCGCGCTGATCGACTGCAATCCGCTCGGCACCGCGGCTGGTTACGGTGTGAACCTTGCGCTCGATCGCGACCACACCACCGCGGCGCTCGGCTTCGCGCGCCTGCAGGTTTCGCCGGTCTATGCGCAGCTGTCGCGCGGCAAGTTCGAACTCGCTGCGCTCGAAGCGTTGGGCAGCGCGACGCTGGATCTACGCCGTCTGGCCTGGGACCTGTCGCAGTTCACCAGCGCCGAATACGGTTTCGTCGCGCTGCCGGCGCAGTACACGACGGGCAGTTCGATCATGCCGAACAAGCGCAATCCCGACGTCGTCGAGCTGATGCGCGCCACCCATGCCAGCGTCGCCGCGGCGCGGACCGAGATCGAGCAGTTGCTGTCGCTGCCGTCGGGCTACCACCGCGACCTGCAGAGTTCCAAGGGCGCGATCTTCCACGGCTTCGGGCGTGGCCTGGCCGCGCTGGAACTGCTGCCGGCGCTGCTGGCGAACCTGGAGTGGCGCGAGGACCGCCTGCGCGCCGCGGTCGATTCGGGCATGTATGCGACCGACGTCGCGGTCGAAGCGGCGATTGCCGGCGTGCCGTTCCGCGAGGCCTACCAGGCGGCCGCGGCCAGTGCCGACACGGCCGGGCAGGGGCGTACGCCGGAAGGCAGCCTCGCCGCGCGCACCTCGCCGGGCGGCGCCGCCGACCTACGTCTGGACACGCTGCGCGCGCGCTGGGACGCGCTGGCCTGAGGTTCGGTCCAGCCGTGGAGCCGCCGACATGAAACGCTTTCTCGTCATCGCGATGCGTCGCCCGGACTTCGACGCGTCCGTCGTCGCGCCGCATCAGGCCTTCCTCGACGATCTGCGTGCGCGTGGCCTGCTGGACATGACGGGTGGCTTTGCGGACGGCACCGGCGGTGCGTATCTGTTGAGCGGGATCGAGACGTTGGCCGAGGCGCAGGCGATCGTCGCGGCCGACCCGCTGGCGTTGCAGAATGCGAGCGAGCTCGTCGTCCACGAGTGGCACACCCGCTGAGCACAGCCGACCGATGGCCGTTCCCGACACCGTTGCGTTTCCCGAGCAGCCGCTGCCGCCCTGGCGACGCGCGGTGCTCAAGGTCGGCAGCAGCCTGCTGGCGGCTGATGGCGGTGGCCTGTCGGACCAGTACGCCGCGGCGCTGGCCGGCTTCGTGCGCGCGAGCCATGCCGCGGGGCGCGAACTCGTCGTGGTGTCGTCGGGCGCTGTCGCAGCGGGCCGGGCGATCCTGCATGCGAACCTCGCACCCGGCGCGCCGATGGCCGAGCGCCAGGCGCTGGCCGCATTGGGCCAGGCGCGGCTGACCGGCTTCTGGCAGGGCTTCTTCGAACGTCCGGTCGCGCAGGTATTGCTGACCCACGACGACCTGCGCAATCGCCGCCGCTATCTCAATGCCCGCGCCACGCTGACCGCGTTGCTGCGCCACGGCGCGCTGCCGGTGGTCAACGAGAACGACACGGTGTCGGTCGACGAACTCAAGCTCGGCGACAACGACAATCTCGCCGCGATCGTGGCTGCGCTGGTCGATGCGGACGTGCTGTTCATCGCCACCGATATCGATGGCCTGTTCGATGCGGATCCCCGCATCGAGCCACACGCGCGGCCGATGCCGGTCGTCGCGAAGATGAGTGCATCCCTTTTGGCAGTCGCGGGCGGCGCCGGGAGCAGCGTCGGCACCGGCGGCATGCGCACCAAGCTTGAGGCCGCGCAGCGTGCCGCGTCGGCGGGCGTTGCAACGGTGTTGTTCAACGGCCGCCGCGCGGACGTGCTCGATGGCCTCGCGCACGACCGCCTGCGCGGCACACGGATCCATCCACTGCGCACGCGCATGGCCGCGCGCAAGCACTGGCTGCAGAACGCGCCGGCGGAAGCCGGTGCGATCCTCGTCGACAGCGGGGCCGCGAACGCGATGGTCGAGAAGGGCGCGTCGCTGTTGCCGGGGGGCGTGCTCGCCGCCGAAGGCCAGTTCCGACGCGGCGATCTGGTCTCGGTGGTGCTGCGCGATGGTGAAGCGCGGGAGCCGATCGCGCGCGGCGTGACCCAGTACTCGGCCGACGACATCCGCCGGATCGCCCGGCGGCACTCGCGCGACATCGAGGCGACGCTGGGTTACAGCTACGGCGAGACGATCGTGCATCGGGATGATCTGGTGTTGGTTTGACGGATCGACGGAATAATCGAGGGCCGTCATCCCGGCGAACGCCGGGATCCAGCGACTCAGGTCTGATCTCGTGAATCGTCAAGTCGAAGTCTCTGGATTCCGGCATTCGCCGGAATGACGATTCCAAGTATTTCCTGCGCTGACAGATTAGAGGCTCCTGCAGTTGCCACCGCAAGCGTCGCGCCCATCGCCGCAACGCGCTACGTTGTCGCTCCCCATACGCACGCCCACGCCCATGCGCGAGATCCGAACCGCCGCTCTGGCCTGCCGCGATGCCGCCGCGCAGTTGGCGATGCTCGATACCGATGGGCGCAATGCGTTGCTGCGCGCAATGGCCGATGCGCTCGACGCGCGGGCCGACGCGATCCTCGCCGCGAATGCACGCGACATCGAGGCCGCGGAGACGCGCGGCATCACCGGTGCCTTGCTCGACCGTCTGCGTCTCGACGCATCCCGACTCGCGGGCGTTTCCGCCGCGGTCCGCGAAGTCGCCGATCTGCCCGATCCGGTCGGCCAGATCACCCGCGACGACGTCCGTCCGAACGGCATCCGCGTGCGCAAGGTGCGGGTGCCGCTGGGCGTGATCGCGATGATCTACGAGGCGCGGCCGAACGTGACCGCCGATGCCGCGGCGCTGTGCATCAAGGCCGGCAATGGCGTGATTCTGCGCGGCGGCAGCGAGGCGATTCATTCGAACACTGCGATCGCGGATGCGCTGCGCGGGGCGATCGAGGTGCAGGGCATCGGCGCCGATGTGCTGACCCTGGTTACTGATCTGCGCCGCGAGACGATGCTCGAACTGCTGCAGCTCAGCGACATCGTCGATCTCGCGATTCCGCGGGGCGGCGAAGGCCTGATCCGCTTCGTCGCCGAGCATGCACGCGTGCCGGTGATCAAGCACTACAAGGGCGTCTGCCATCTGTTCGTCGACGCCAGCGCCGATCCCGATCTCGCGCTGCGCCTGCTGCTCGACGGCAAGACCGGCCGGCCCAGCGCCTGCAACGCGCTGGAGACGCTGCTGGTGCACGCGGACATCGCCGATGTGTTCGTGCCGCGGGCGATCGCAGCGCTGCAGCAGCGGGGCGTGGAGGTGCGTGGCGATGCGCAGATCGCCGCGCGCGCAGAAGGCGTCGTACCGATCGGCGAAGACGATGATGCCGCCGAATTCCTCGATCTGGTCATCGCCGCGCGGGTCGTCGATTCGCTCGATGCCGCACTGGCGCACATCCGGCGATTCGGGTCCGACCACACCGAAGTCATCGCCACGCGCGACGACGCCAATGCGCAGCGCTTCATCGCATCGCTCCGTTCGGCCGTGGTCATGGTCAACGCCTCGTCGCGTTTCAGCGACGGTGGTGAACTCGGGCTGGGCGCCGAGATCGGCATCTCCACCACACGCCTGCACGCTTACGGGCCGATGGGTTTGGAGGCGCTGACCGTCGAGCGCTTCGTCGTCGACGGGGCAGGGCAGGTGCGGCACGCGGAGAACGCGGCCGCGTCCTGAGTCAGCTGCCGACCCTTGCCGCGACGGGATTCGCATCGTCGTCGAGGGCCAGTTGCACGATGCGGCCCTCGCGCAGTTTCGTCGTCAGGGCCGCGCTCGCGCCCAGGGCGATGCGGACCTGTTCGTCGTCGATCGGCTCGCGACGCCTGCGGCGATCGGTCCTGGAGAAGCGCACGCGGTTGTATTCCGCCCAACCGAGCAGCAGCACGCTGCAGACCAGGGCGATCACCGGCAATGCGAGCAGCAGGAACGCATCGATCTCGTTGTCGTTGAGATACAGCCGCAGATACGCCGTACGCACACCGACGAACCAGGCGACGGCCGTGATCAGAGGCACCCAGAGCCAGGCGTAGACCGTCCACGCGGCGGCGGTGAGTGCGCCCGAGGCGAAGCGCTTGCGTGGCCGGCGCGCGGGCATGTGATTGATGATGGGCGGGGTCATGCGGGAGCTCCTCGGTCGGGACTGATCCAGACGGCGCGGCGACGACGGCGCAGCAGCGTGCGCGGGAAGGCGACGACGGCAGTGAACATGCCGAGCATCCAGAAGGCGATCGGGTACCAGATCACCCAGTAGAAATGCCGGGCCAGCTTGGTTTCATAGCGGCGTTCGATCATCAGGCTGGTGCCGAACTGCAGCATGCAGACGAAGGCGAGTACCACGCCGTGCCAGCGCGGCAGCATGGTCTCCACATGCCAGGCCGGCGGCAGCGTCACGAACATGCCGACCAGCCACAACACGATGATGGTCAGCATCACGTAGGCCCAGGCCAGGCTCAGCAGGTATTCGAGCAGCACGCCCCACATGCGGCGCTTCCGCCACGCCAGCACGCTGCGGCCATGGCTGAGCAGCACTTCCACGCCGCCACAGGCCCAGCGCAAACGCTGCGACCACAGGCCGCGGATGGTTTCGGGCATCAGGATCCAGCACAGTGCGTTGGGCTCGTAGCGGATGTCCCAGCCGGCCATCTGCAGCCGCCAGGAGATGTCGATGTCTTCGGTGACCATCTGGTCGGACCAGTAGCCGACGTCGTGCAGCGCGGTGCGCCGGAACGCGCAGATCACGCCCGAGATCGTGAACAAGCGCCCGTAAGTCCGCTGCGCACGTTTGATCAGACCGATGATCGCGGAGAACTCACCGATCTGCATGCGCCCCAGAAGCGTGGTGCGATTGCGGATGCGCGGGTTGCCGGTCACCGCGCCCACGCGCGGTCCGTCGATCAGATGGCCGACCATCCAGCGCACCGCATGCGGATCGAGCGTGGCGTCGGAATCCACGCACACCAGGTAATCCGACGCAGCTGCGAGGGTGCCCATGCGCAGGGCATTGGCCTTGCCCTGGTTTTCCGCCAGATGCACCACGCGCAGGCGCGGATGGTCCGCGACCAGCGCATCGAGCAGTTCCCGGGTGCGGTCGCTGCTGCCGTCGTTGATGGCGATGATCTCGAAGTCGGGATACACCTGCGCCGACAGTGCGGTGATCGTCGAGACGATGTGGTCCTGCTCGTTGAAACAAGGCACCAGCACCGAGACGAACGGCGTATGCCGCATCGGCGGTGGCGCGTCTGGCCTGGGCGCGTTGCGCTCGCGGCGCAAGTAGTAATAAACGCCGCCGGTCATCCAGAAGAACGCCATGACGATCGGGTAGAAGAACGCGAAGTTGAACAGCCAGCGCGTCCACGCAATCGAAGACCAGTCCATCGCTCAGCGCTCCAGGTAGGGGAAAGCGCGCGCGGACATCGCATCACGCGCGTCCTCGAGCGTCGGCTGATTGCCGATGAAATCGTCGGGGTAGTAGCCCAAATGGCGGATGCCCGCCGCCTGCAACATGCGCGACTGCGCGCGCAGCGTGTCACCCGGCAGTGGCGCGGGCATGCGCCAGTCGACGGTCTGCAGTTCGAACAGCGTGCGCGCCACGCCATTGGGCGTTGCGCGCACGGCGTCGGCGAGCGTGCGCAGCCAGGCGCCAGGGTCGTCCGCGTTCTCCATCTGCGGCATCGCCATCAGCGCAGTGGTGTCGTAGGCGGCGAGAAAGGGCTCGAGCCGCTGCGCGAACCAGGCTTCCGATGCGGGCTCGAGCACCGGCCGCGCGAACAGGTTGCGCGCGGTCATCAGCTTCGGCCGCCAGCGCTGGGCCGAGGTCTTGAGCACCATCGTGAAATCGATCAACCCCTGCGTGCGCGCGGCCGGTACGCCACCGCCATACGCCGGGATCTCGTCGTCGCGCAGGTAGGCGTCGTCGTGGAACAGCAGGCCGTCGAAGTGGCTGTTGGCTGCGAGTTCGGCGTAGATGTCCGAGACGATCGTGAGCGTGCGCGGATCGCCCGGATTCAGACGCGGGATCTCGTTCTCGCCGGTTGCCTCGATCTGTAGTTCACTTTGCAGGTTCGCGTCGGCCAGCTTGAAGCCGAGCACCGGCATCCACGCGTAGACCCGCACCTGCGCGCGGGTGCGCAGCTGCCAGGCGACGCGGTTGAACAGGTCGGCGCGCACCGGCATGTGTCGGCTGGGGAAGTACACTGCCTCGGCGGCGCCGTCGCCGTCGGGATCGGCGAACGCCTGCAGCCACACGTGGCTCGGGCCGATGTCCTGGATGCGCTGCACCAGCACGTCGACATTGCGCGCCAGCTGCGCCGGATCCGCGTCGTAGACGTAGTCGAGATCCACCTGGATTGCGCGCATGCCGTCGAGCGACAGATCACGGCGCAGTTCGCCGGCGAGATCACGCACGTCCGGATTGCCGTGCATCAGCAGCCGCGCGAGGCTCGCCAGCGAGGCCTGGTCGGCGCGGTCCTCGCCCTGCAGGCCGAGGTCGGTTTCCTGCGCGCGGCCTTCGAGATCGAACGACAGGTCCATGCCGAGCGCGGTGGCGATGCCGTTGGCGACATCGTTGTAGGCGGCGTAGGGCCACACGATGACGCGCGGCGCCTGGCCGACGTTGCGTTCGATCAACGTCCGGCTGGCCTGCAGGTCGGCTTCGATGCGCGCACGCCACGCGTCCTCGCTTTCGTAGCCGCTGCCCTCGCTCCAGATGCGCGTGACCGCGGCCGGGGTCTGATTGCCGAACGGGTTGCCCGGCAGGCCGCGATGCAGATCGTGGCTGTGCGAGCCGATTTCGATCAGGCCGCTGGCGTGCATCTCGCGCAGCTGCGCCCAGGTCAGGAAATCACCGGTGGTGAAATCGCGCGGGCCGTAGGGCACGGCCTGGTCGGCCGGCAGTTCGACCCAGCTGGTCACCGGCGCCACCAGCGCCGGCCAGTTGTAGGCACGCAGCAGCGGGAATACGTGGGTGTAGACGCTGCGCAGGCCGTCGTCGAAGGTCAGCAGCACTGCCTTGTCCGGCAAGGTGCCGCGGCCTGCGCGCGCGTCGATGACCTGCTGCACGCTGACCGCCTGGTAGCCGTGCGCGCGCAGCCAGTCGAGGTGCTGGGCGAAGTTGGTCGTCGACACCGCGTAGGGATCGGGATCGCCCTTGGGCGCCACGTCGTCGCGCACGTCGTGGTAGCTGAGCACCAGCAGCGAGGCCCGGGCCGGCGACAGGACCGACAGCAGCGCCAGCAGCGCGACGGCGAGCCAGATGCGCGTGGACGTGATCATCGGGCACCTCCCCAGCGCAGCTCGACATCGAAGGCGACGCGTTGCTCGCGCAGCCCGTCATAGACCGGCCGTGACCACGCCACGCCGTATTCCAGTTCGTGGCCGTCGCGGCGCCACAGATGGCGATAGCCCAGTGACGGCACCCAGTGCGTGCCGGCGTCGCGCTGCCAGTACGGACCGGCCATCACCTCGACGCGCTGCTGGAACGCGGTCTCGTAGCGCCGCCAGGTGATGTGGTCCAGGCGCAGACCGGCATTCGCCGACGCGTCGCGTTCGGGATTGAAGTAGCCCACCGTGTCGCCGCGCGAGCCGCGGCTCGTATAGGCCGACAGCATGCCGTCGACCATCAGATGCGGACGCGTCAGCAGACGCTGCGTCGCATCGACACCGAGCTGGTCGCGCGTGTTGCCGTCGTCGTAGCGCAGCCGCGACAGCCGGCCCTGCAGGGCGAAGGTGTCGCTGGGGATGTAGGAGGCGGTGAGCGTCGCGCTGTCGGCATCGATGCCGAGGCGGCGCGCCTGCAGCGATGTGTCCTGCGTATTGCGTGCGAATTCCAACCCGGTGCGCCATGCATCGCTGAAGCGCCAGTCGGCGCCGAGCGTCCAGGTCGCACCGCTGGAGGCGCCGCTTGCCGCGCCGAGCGTCGCCCACGCACCGAGACGGTCGTGGCGGTACCAGGTGCCGACACCCGCTGCGCGATGGCGCACGCGGCCGTCGATGAAATCGGCCCGGTCTTCGTGCGCGAACACGCCGACGCGCCAGCGGTCGTCGATCAGCGGCGACCGCACTTCGAGCGCCCAGCCGCCATCGCGGCTGCCGAACGGCGAGATCGAGGTGCCCGCGCCGTCGCGTTGCCGGCTGCGCCCGCGGTTGGCCGACAGCGTGGCCTGCACGCCGCGGTGGTGGTCCAGATCGCGTTCCACACGATCCAACCGCGGATCCTCGGGATGCGCCTGCTGCAACGTGGTCAGCGCATCGCGCGCCTCGTCGATGCGATCGAGCGCGGTCAGCGCGCCGACGCGGCCGGCGAGGGCGTCGCGGTCCTGCGGCGCCATGGTGAGCGCCATCTCGTAGCGTTCCAGAGCGGCGGACGGGCGTGACCTGCGTGACTGCACCGCGCCGTAGGCGGCCTGCAGGCCGGGATTGTTCGGGCCGATGCCGGCCTGCGCCTGCAGCATGTTCTCTGCGCGCGCGTTGTCGTTGGCGTAGGAATGCGCCAGCGCGAGGTTGAGATCGGCGCTGTAGCGGTCCCAGTTCTCGTAGCCGCGCAATGCGCCGGGCTGGTGCGGCCAGGCAGCCTGCGAGGCGGCCAGGCTCTCGAGGAGCGGCAGCGCGCGGTCGAAACGCTCGGTTTCGATAAAGGCGTATCCCAGCAGGATGCGTGCGTTGACGTCGTGCGGCGTGTGGGCGATCGCGGTTTCCAGCACCGGGATGGCCTCGGCGGGGCGCCGCAATGCGAGCAGCGAATCGCCGACCGTGCCGAGGATGTAGGCCGGCACTTCGATGCCCGCATCGAGCAGGGCCTGATAGCCGGCCACCACCGCCTCGTGCTGCTGCAGATGGTTCAACGCCGACAGCGCGTCGACGCGCAAGCGCGTGGATTCCCAATTGGTCTGGCGCGGCGCATCGCGTTGCAGCGCTTCGAGTTCGGCGAGCGCGGCGCGCGACTCGGCGAGGCGGGCATCGGGCGCCTCCGGCTCGACCCGGCCCCAGCCGATCGCGCGGGCGATCGCATCGCCCTCGATCCGCTCGCGCTCGTGATCGGCGAACAGGTGCGGACGCTGACGCATCGATTCGACCGCGAGGCGCGAGCTGCCCAGGTCGGTAAGGATCAACACCCGCAGGCGGAAGGCATCGTCGTCATCGGGTGCGGCCGCGAGCCGGCGCTCCACGACGAGCAGCGCTTCCGCGGGTCGATCCTGTCCGCGCAGCTGCTCCGCCTCGCTGCGCACTGCAGGATCCGAGGCCGCGAAGGCCGGGCCGGTCAATGTCCCGGCCAGGCAGGCGAACGCCAAGGCCTGGGACAGGACGAAGGGGCGCAATTCGGGCGAACGGGGGTGGCCGGAACGGCGCGGACAGACGGGCACGGCATCTCGCTTGACTTGGGAGCTGCACGTCGGGTGCAGCGGCGGCGGGATGCTGGCGGTTACAAAGTGAGGAACGCGTCACGTTATGAGGCCGGATGCGCCCAGAGCCGTCCCATTTTTGGGACACGTTTGCGCGGAGATGGCGACTGAACAGGCTTTTACGTAGCCCGTTCAGGTCGGCAAGAAAAATCTCAATCAAGCCTGTACAGGGGGCGAGCCGCGCGTGGCCAGGGCTTTTTGAATTACCAGCTGTCTTCGAGCCAGCGCGGTTTGCAGGCCAGCCAGCCCCCGACCACCAGCACCGCGACTGCGCCCACCAGCATCGCGAACGGCCATCGCCAGCCGCCGGTTGCGTCATGCAGGACGCCGAACAGCAACGGGCCGGCGCAGCTGAGCGCGTAGCCCGTGCCCTGCATGAATCCCGACAACGCCGCTGATCCGGTCGGCGTGCGCGTGCGCAGATTGATCAGCGTGAGCGCCAGCGGGAACGTGCTGGGGCCGAGGCCCAGCAGGATCACCCACAGCACCGGCGCGGCCATCGGTGCCAACAGCAGGCCGGCATACGCAGCCAGATGGCAGCCCGCGCACAGCAGCACGATCACGAAGGGATTGCGCATCCGCACGGCGATCGACGGCATGCCCAGCGCGCCGACCAGACCGAGCGTCGAGAACAGGGCGACCATCGCGCCGCCGAACGCGGGCGAGGCGCCGGCTTCGGTCAGCAGCAACGGCAGCCAGGTGAACATCGCGTAGGTGATCAGCGAGGTCATGCCGAACATCAGCGCCATGCCCCAGGCGATCGGCGAACGCCAGACGCGTCCGGCCGGTGCGATGACGGTCTGCGCGTCCACGACGGGCGCAGGCGGGGCGAGCGCTTCGCGATGCCGCAGCAGCAGCCACAGCCACGGCACCGCGGCCGCGAACGCGGTCAGCGACCAGATGCCGAGCGCAAAACGCCAGTTCGTGGCATCCGCGACCGGGACCGCGAGCAGGGCCGGGAGCATCGTGCCGAGCTGCAGCACGGTGATGTAGAGCGTACTGATCGCGCCGACGCGGGTTGGGAACCAGCGTTTGACCAGCGGCGGCAGCACCACGTTGCCGATGCCCATGCCGGCCAGCGCGATCGTCGCGCCGAGCCCCAGCACGCCGACGTTCTCGGCCAGCGAGCGCAGCACGAGACCACCGGCGGCCAGCGACATCGCCAGCAGCGCGGTGCGCTCCAGGCCGATACGGCGGGTCAGTGCCGGGGTGATGACCCCGAACACCGCGAACGCGGCGGTCGGCAGCATGCCGAGCAGGCCGGCGGTGGTGGAGCCGAATCCGAAGAGGTCGCCGAGCACGTCCAGCAGCGGCGTGAGCGAGGTCACCGCCGTGCGCAGGTTGAACGCCGACAGAGCGATGCCGGCCAGCACAAGTACGGGCAGCAGGCGGGACGGGGCGGACGCGGAGGGACGCGACGTCATGGCGGGGGAATCATCATCGCCGCGAACCGGGCACGGCCGGAAACGAAAAAACCGGCGCGAGGGCCGGTTTTCGATATCACCTACCGCATGTCTGCGGATGGTCGGGGAGACAGGATTCGAACCTGCGACCTCTACGTCCCGAACGTAGCGCTCTACCAGACTGAGCTACACCCCGAAGGTGAGCCGCGCATTCTACTGATGCACCCGCGGGGAGGGCAAGCACTTCGTGAAGGGAATTTGCAGGCGCGGATTGAAGGCGATGGCCGCAGCGTTCCCGACGCGGCGGGCTGCGATACTAGCGTCTCGCGATACCGGTGTGCGGTGTCCGCGTTCCGGAACCCGCATGTCCGCATCCGCATGACCACATCCGCATGAGTGCGCCTCCGCCGGACATCACGGCCGATGCGCGGCGTCGGCGCAGCGGCTGGCTCGATGCGCAGCTGGCGCCCTGGCGCGACCGTCATCGCCGCGCCTGCGCCTGCCAGGTGCTGGCCGGCTGGCTGTGGATTCCGCAGGCCGCCGCGATCGCCTGGGCGCTCGACGCCTTGTTGTTCGCGCGCGCCGGGCTCGACGCCTTGCATGCGCCCTTGATGCTGCTGGCCGCGACGCTGCTCGGCCGCACGCTGCTCGTGTGGGCGGGGCAGCGGCTGCAGGCGGATGTCGTCGAATCGGTGATTGCACATCTGCGCGCCGGACTGGCCGGCGCCGTCGCGGCGCGGGGTCCGGTGTGGCTGCGTGGCCGACGCAGTGGTGCGCTCGTCGCGCTGTCGACCGGACACGTGGATGCGACGGCCGGCTATTACGGCGGCTATCTGGTCGCACGCGCGGAAATCGCGCTGGTGCCGGTCGCGATCCTGATCGCGGTCTTCGCCGCTGACTGGATCGTCGGCCTAGTGCTGCTGCTGACCGCGCCGCTGGCGCCGATTTTCATGATGCTGATCGGCAAAGGCGCCGAAACCGCCGGTCGCCGCCAGCTGGCCGCACTCGCGCGCGCCGGTGCGCATTTCACCGATCGCCTGCGGGGGCTGGACCTGATCCGTGTCTACGGGCGCGGCGACGCGGAACTGGCGCAGGTCGGCGAGGCGACGGAGACGATCCGGGTGCGCAGCATGCGGGTGCTGCGGATCGCTTTCCTCTCATCGGCAGTGCTGGAATTCTTCGCGTCGGTCAGCGTGGCCTTGGTCGCGGTGTATTTCGGTTTCACGTATCTGGGCATGCTCGATCTGCGCGGTGTGACCCTGCCGTTGTCGACGGGCCTGTTCTGCCTGCTGCTCGCCCCGGAGTTCTATGCGCCGATGCGGCGGTTGGCGGCGAACTACCACGACCGCGCGAACGCGCTGGCAGCGGTGGCGGAGATCGAAGCGGCGTTCGATGGATTGCCGATGATCGCTTCGGGTTCGCGCCTTCCCCCGCAAGTGGGGGAAGCTTGGGATGGGGGCGAAGCTTGCGTGCGCGCGGAAATCCATCTCTCGCAATCGTCCCAGCCAGCCGCCGTTCGCGTTTCAGACGTCACCCTGCGCCACCCCGAAGCCCGCACTCCGGCACTGCAGCACGTATCGCTGGAAGTCGAACCCGGCGCGCGCCTCGCCCTCGTCGGCCCCAGCGGTTCCGGCAAGAGCACGCTGCTCGACGCGCTGGCCGGCTGGCTGACGCCCGAATCCGGACGTATCGACATCGCGCCCGGCACGCGCATCGCGCTCGCCGGCCAGCGGCCGTGGCTGTTCCACGGCAGCATCGCCGACAACCTGCGCATCGGCGCACCGGATGCCAGTGATGCCGAACTCGCCGAGGCGGCGCGCGTGGCGCAGGTGACCCGGTTCGTCTCGCAGTTGCCCGACGGCATGGACACGGTGATCGGCGAACGCGGCTTCGGCCTGTCGGGCGGCGAGGCGCGTCGCGTGGCACTGGCCCGCGCGCTGCTGCTGCGGCCGCAGGTGCTGCTGCTCGACGAGCCCACCGCGTTCCTCGATCCTGCGACCGAAGCCGCGCTGCTGGCCGCGCTGGATGCCCATCTGCCGGGCTGCACCGTCATCGTCGCCACCCATAGCGAGGCGGTGATGGCCTGGGCGGGCACGCAATGGCAGGTGCCCGCACCTGTGGAGGTCGCGCCGTGAGCGGGCAGGATCTGACGCGTATCGCGTCCACCCGCGCACTGCTGCGCGGCCATCGCCGCGGCGTGCTGCTCGCCGTCGCATTGATGCTGCTGACGCTGGTGGCCGGCGTCGGGCTGCTCGGCGTGTCGGGTGCGTTTCTCACCGGCGCGGCGCTGACCTACGGCGTGCTCGGCAGCTTCAACTTCTTCACCCCGTCGGCCGGCATCCGCGGTCTGACCCTGGTGCGCATCGTGTCGCGCTATCTGGAAAAGCTGCTCGGGCACGACACGATGCTGCGCATCGCGCGTGATCTGCGCAGCTGGTTCTTCGCCCGCGCGCTGCGCCTGAGTCCCGCGCAGTTGGGGCGCCTGCGCACCGGCGATCTGCTCGCGCGGCTGCTCGACGACATCGATGCCGTCGACGGCCTGCTGCTGCGCGCGACCGGGCCGCTGCTGGCCTTGCTCGGCATCGGTGTGTCCGGTCTCGGCATCGTCGCCTGGCTGCATCCGCCCAGTGCGGCGTGGCTGGCGCTGATCGCGGTGCTGCTCGCGATCGTCGTGCCGGCGCGCGTGGCCTGGCGCCGTGCGGCCGAGGAAACCCTGCGCGCGCAACGACGCGCCGCGCTGCGCGCGCGCCTGCACGAACTCTACGAAGGCCGCGCCGATCTGGCCGCGCTGGACGCGACCGCAGACTGGCTCGCGCGCGTGGAGGCAGACGCGAATGACGTCGCCGATCTCGAGCGCACGCGCCGTCGTCGCCTGGCCGATGCGCAGGCCCTGCACGGCGGTATCGCCGCGGTCGGACTGCTCGGTCTGCTGTGGAGCGTCGCCAGCGGTTTCACCGCCGGCGCGCTGCCGGCTGCACACGCTGCGGCCATCTTTTTCATCACGATCGGGTTGTTCGAGGCCTGGGCCGGAGCAGGCCTCGCCTGGCAGGCGCTGCTGGCCGCGCGCGCATCGATCACGCGTCTGGATGCGGTGGCCTGCGCATCCCCTGCGGTGGGCGATCCTGCGCAACCGGTCGCAGTGCCGGCCCATGGCGCGTTGCGCTTCGAGGGCGTGCGCTTCACCTGGGAGGCGGATGCGCGCCCGGTGCTGCAGGGCCTCGATCTCGAGATCGCCCCTGGCGAGCGCATCGCGATCAGTGGCGACAGCGGCGCCGGCAAGTCCACATTGACCGCATTGCTGCTGCGCAGCGCCGAAGCGCAAGCCGGGCAGGTGACCTGGGCGGGCGTGGACCTGCGTGCGATGGCGCAGGCGGACTGGTATGCGCGCATTGCCTGGCTGCCCCAGAACGCGCCGGTGTTCGCCGGCCGCGTGCGCGACAACCTGATGTTCGGTGCGCCGCAGGCCGATGACGCGACGCTGTGGGCGATGCTGGCGCAGGTGCGGCTCAAGACCTGGGCCGAGCGCATCGGCGGGCTGGATGCCTGGGTCGGCGAGGCCGGCGTGACGATGTCGGCTGGGCAAGCGCGGCGTCTCGCGCTGGCCCGTGCACTGCTGCGCGATGCGCCGCTGGTGGTACTCGACGAGCCGACCGAAGGTCTCGACCACGACACCGCCGACGCGCTGCTGCGTGAACTGCCTGCACTGCTGGCCGGCCGCAGCCTGCTGCTGATCACCCATGGCGCGCTGCCGCCCGGTCTCGTCGACCGGCATCTGTGGCTGCGCGACGGTCGACTGCACGCGCAACCGCCTGCGTAGGATGGGCAAGGCGCAGCGGGACCCATCGCGGGGCGTTGCGCGCCATGCCCCGCCGCTCGCCTGATGTCGTGGCTCCGATCATTGTGATCGCGGACATGCGCATGGCAACGATGGGATTCGCTGCGCTCACCCCATCCTGCGGCCGCTGTTCGCTTCGCCGCATGCTTCAGCACGCGGCAGGACAGCCCCCGGGCAGGGCACTAGAATGTCGGTCTCCATCCGCATCACGACAAGAGCCTGCCCGCATGATCAAGCCCCGGACCCCGCCCGGCATCATGGAACTGTTGCCGCGCGACCAGATCGCCTTCCAGCGCATGCTGGATACGATCCGCCGCACGTTCGAGGGCTTCGGGTTCCTGCCGATCGAGACGCCGGTGTTCGAGCTGTCCGAAACGCTGCTGACGAAATCCGGCGGCGAGACCGAGCGGCAGGTGTATTTCGTGCAGTCGACCGGCGCACTCGAGAAGCAGTCCGACGGCCTGCCGGAACTCGCGCTGCGCTTCGACCTGACTGTGCCGCTGGCGCGCTACGTCGCCGAGCACGAGCACGACCTCGCGTTCCCGTTCCGCCGCTACCAGATGCAGCGCGTCTACCGCGGCGAACGCGCGCAGCGCGGCCGCTTCCGCGAGTTCTACCAGTGCGACATCGACGTGATCGGCAAGGACACGCTGTCGCCGCGTTACGACGCCGAAGTGCCGGCGGTGATCAGCGCGGTGTTCGCCGCGCTCGATATCGGCGAGTTCACGATCCAGCTCAACCACCGCAAGCTGCTGCGCGGCTATTTCGAGGGGCAGGGCATCGACGACGCGCGGCAGATGACCGTGCTGCGCGAAATCGACAAGCTCGACAAGCGCGGTGAGGACGCGGTGCGCGCCACGCTGACCGGCGAGGAGTTCGGCCTGTCGGATGAAGTTGCCGAGCGTCTGCTGGCGTTCTCGCGCGTGCGCTCGAGCGGTCATGACGATGCGTTGGCGAAGCTCGACGCGCTGGGCGCCGGCACCGATCTGTTCGAGGAAGGCCGCAATGAACTTCGCGACCTGCTGAACCAGCTGCGCGCGCTCGGCGTGCCCGAATCGCGTTACGCATTGAACCTGTCGATCGCGCGCGGTCTCGACTACTACACCGGCATGGTCTACGAGACGATCCTCGATGCGCACCCGCAGATCGGTTCGATCTGCTCGGGCGGACGTTACGACAATCTCGCCAGCCACTACACCAAGTCGAAACTGCCGGGCGTCGGCATCTCGATCGGCCTGACGCGCCTGTTTTGGCAGCTGCGCGAAGCGGGGCTCATCGCCACGGCCGACAGTTCGGTGGACGTACTGGTGACGCTGCTCGACGACGCCTCGCTGCCCGACGCGCTCGCGCTGTCGCAGCGTCTGCGCGCGTCTGGCCTCAACGTCGAAACCCAACTCGAGCCGCGCAAGCTCGCCAAGCAGATGCAGTACGCCGACCGCGCCGGCATCCGCTTCGTCGTGATCCGCGGCGAGGACGAAGCCGCCAAGGGCGTGGTCGCGGTCAAGGACCTGCGCCGCGGTGAGCAGTTCGAGGTTCCCGGCGACGATCTGCCGCGCACGCTGCTGGTCGAGCGTGAGCAGGCGAGGTCGATGCCATAGGCGCTGCAGATTGAATCGGGCCGGCATTCGATACTTTTCGTTCCGTCATTCCCGCGAAGGCGGGAATCCATGGACTTGTGTCTCCGCCGCTCGACGTCCTCGGATTCCCGCCTTCGCGGGAATGACGGCGTCGATCGCTGAGCCGTTTCGTCCTGTTGCTTGCAGGAGGCCTCACCCATGAAATCCATCCGCCTCGACGGCCGCTCGCTCACCCGCGCGCAGCTGGTCATGGTCGCGCACGGCGCCCCGGTCGCGCTCGATGACGACGCGCTGACCGGCGTGGCCCGCGCCGCTGATTTCCTCGCCGAGCAGGTCCGCCGCGAGGAGCCGATCTATGGCGTGTCGACGGGCTTTGGCAGCAATGCCGACCGCTTGCTCGGCGCGCGTCCGCTGCGCGACGATCTGCCGGGCGCGACGCCCTCGGGCCGCTCGCTGCACGAGGAACTGCAGGTCAATCTGATCGTGACCCACGCGGTCTGCGTGGGCGAGCCGCTGTCCGCGGACGTGGTGCGCGCGATGCTGTGCATCCGCATCAACACGCTGCTCAAGGGCCATTCGGGCATCCGCGTGCAGACACTGCAGGCGCTGGCCGCGCTGCTCAATTCCGGCATCGTGCCGGTCGTGCCGGCGCTGGGCTCGGTCGGTGCATCCGGCGATCTCGCGCCGCTGTCGCATCTGGCGATCGTGCTGCTCGGCGGCGGCGAAGCTTTTGTCGACGGCGAGCGGATGCCGGGCGCCGAGGCGCTGAAACGCGCGGGTCTCGCACCGGTCACGCTGTCGTACAAGGAAGGTCTGGCGCTCAACAACGGCACCGCGCAGATGCTCGCCACCGGCGTGCTCGCACTGCAGAAGCTCGATGCGTTGCTCGACACCGCCGATCTCGCCGCTGCGATGACGATCGACGCCTTCGCCGGTCGTCTCGGCGCCTTCGATCCCGAAGTGCACGCACTGCGCCCGCATCCAGGCCAGGTCGAGGTCGCTGCGCATCTGCGCGAACTGCTCGCCGGCTCCACGCTCGCCGACATTCCGTATCATCTCGTGCCGCGCTTCCGCCCGTGGCTGCCGACCAGCTGGGACACGCCCGAGGCGCAGGCCTTGCGCTTCGACATCGGATGGGACTGGGTGCCGAGCGACCAGCGCCACGGCCGCGAGAAGTTCTACACGCGTTTCCGCCCGTTCCGCGGCGGCAAGAAGCACCAGCCGCAGGACAGCTATTCGCTGCGTTGCATTCCGCAGGTGCACGGCGCGGTGCGCGATGCGATCGAGCAGGCCAAGCGAGTGTTCGAGATCGAACTCAACGCGGTCACCGACAATCCGCTGGTGTTCCCCGACCGTGAGGCCGAGCACGTCGAGGAGAAGGTGATTTCCGCCGGGCATTTCCACGGCATGCCGCTCGCGCTGGCGATGAGCTACGTCAAGGCCGCGATTCCGGTGCTGGCGTCGATCTCGGAGCGCCGTCTCAACAAGCTGGTCGATCCGGCGACGAACGATGGCCTGCCGGGCTTTTTGATCGGCAACGAGGATGCGACCGAATCGGGCTACATGATCGTGCAGTACACGGCGGCGGCGATCGTCAACGATCTCGCCACGCGCGCGCACCCGGCCAGCGTCTATTCGATCCCGACCAGCGCCAACGCCGAAGACCACGTGTCGATGGGTACCAACGAGGCCCGCCACGTGCTGTCGATGGCCGAGGATCTGGGCAAGGTGCTGGCGCTGGAGATCTACACCGCCGCGCAGGCGTTGGATCTGCGCGTGGACATGATCAACGCCGCGCGCGATCTCGCCCGGCGTGGCGACGCCGAATTGCTGGCGGCGAAAGTGCAGGGCGGTCCGGCGTCCGATCGTCCGACCCGCGGCGCCTTCGTCGACGAGGTCGAAGCGCTGCGCGCCGAGCTCGCTGCCTGCGAGCCTTTCCATCCCGGTGAGATCGTCGCCGCGGCGCACGCCATCGTGCGCGAGGCGATCCCGTTCCTCGATCGCGACCGCGCGCTCGACGGTGAAGTCGCCGCCGCGGTGAAGCTGGTGTCCGAAGGTGCGCTGCTCGGCGTGCTGCCGCGCTGGCGCGTGCCCGCGCCGGACGCGGGCGGTTGAACCTCGCGCTGCACTTCGGCTGGCTGGGCGTGCTGGAGGCCGCGCTGATCGCGCTCGGCGTCGGCGTGCTGTGTTACCTGCTGTTCCACTGGATCGGTGCGCGCAACCGATGGCCGCACGGCCCCGCGCTCGGCTGGAGTTGCCTGCTGGCACTGGGGATCGCGACCGGCATCGACGCCTGGCATCTGTTCTACATGGGCGTGGTCAAACTCGAATCGCCGGTGTATGCGCGCATCGCGCTGCAGAAGATCCACGACCCGAACTTCCTCGCCGCGCGGGTGTTCATGTCGTCGGTGGGGGCCCTGTGCGGCGTTGCGCTGGCGTGGATGGCGATGCAGGCGCGCCGCCGAGCCGACTAGCGGATGTCCGGACTGTAGGCGCGCGCTTGCGCGCGATGACGCTTTCCCGGTAAGTCCCATCGCGCGCAAGCGCGCGCCTACAGGTCGTTCCGACGCGATCTCTGGGTGGGCAGTTCAGGGGCGAACCCATCGCGGCTGACCGCGGGCGTTGCCCGCTCGGCCTACGCGCCCGCCTGACGCCCGCGCTCGATCCGGCGCAGAAACACCGTCATCTCCTTCGACGACTGCACGTCCCCGCGCCGCGCCGCCGCACCGAGCCCTGCGCGCCACGCCGCTTCCGCATCGTCCTCGCGTCCGAGTGCGAGCAGCGCCTTGCCGAGCAGTTTCCAAGCTGCCGAGTAGTCCGGATCGTGACGCGTCGCCGCCGCCAGATGGGTTGCTGCGGTGCCCATGTCGCCCGCCTGCAGGCAGGCATTGCCGAGCCCGAAGCGCAGCAGCGCATCGTCGCGTCCCGCGTCGAGCAGGGCCTGCAGGCGTTCGCGCATGGAATTCCTCGATCCGAAGTCGTCTCCCCCCGATCTTCGTCGAGACGGGTTCGGATCCAGTGGAACGCTGCGGATCATCCGCGTCACGCCGCAACAGGAAAATTGCGGCCTGATAAGAGGTTTCAGGGGTGCCCGCATGCCATCTGGAGCTGACGCGTCGCCCTCCGTCGACTCGCGGTTGGGTTGACTTCGCTTCGGATCCGAGTAACGTACTAGCACGCTATTACATTGATACGTCTCGCCACGCCCGTGAAGCAACGCCCCGAACCCCTGCCGGACCATGAAGCCAGCGCCTCGCTGACGGCGCTGGCGCGTGCGTTCGCGCAGCTGGAGTCGGCCGACGAAGTCGCGCGTTTTCTCGACGACCTGTGCACGCCGGCCGAACTGGAAGCGCTGGTCGATCGCTGGCGCGTGGTGCCGCTGCTGCAGCAGGGCGTGCCGTATCGCGAGATCCACGACCGTACCGGCGTCAGCGTCACGACCGTCGGCCGCGTCGCCCGCACGCTCGATCGTGGCGCCGGCGGCTACGCGATCGCGGCGCGCCGCGTGTCTCGCACCAACGAATCCCACTGAGGTCACCCCCATGAGTCCTGTGAACGGCGGCGCCACGCGCGATCGCCTGCGTATCGCCATCCAGAAGTCCGGTCGCCTGAGCGAGCCGGCGCGTGGCCTGCTGGCGTCCTGTGGCCTGTCCTGGCGCGAGAGCCGCGACAAGCTGTTCTGCTACGGCGAGACGCTGCCGGTCGATCTGTTGCTGGTCCGCGACGACGACATTCCCGGCCTGCTCGCCGATGGCGTCTGCGACTACGGCATCGTGGGCCGCAACGTGCTCGACGAGGTCGGCGCCGATCGCGCGCTGCGCGGCCTTCCGCAGGTGTCGAAGGCAGTACGCAGCCTCGGCTTCGGCGGTTGCCGGCTCGACATCGCGATTCCGGAGGCTGCCGAGTGGACCGGTCCGGCGCAGCTGCAGGGCAGCCGCATCGCGACCAGCTATCCGGGCCTGCTGCAGCAATGGCTGGATGCGAACGGCGTCGAGGCGACGATCGTCAACCTGTCGGGTTCGGTCGAAATCGCGCCGCGCCTCGGCCAGGCCGATGTGATCTGCGATCTCGTCTCCAGCGGCGCCACGCTGACCGCGAACCAGCTCAAGCCCGCGGTCACGCTGATGACCAGCGAGGCGGTCCTGGCCGGCCCGGTCACGCCGTTCGCCGACGTGCGCGGCGAACTCGCGTCGCTGCTGCTGCGCCGCCTCGACGGTGTGCTGCGGCTGCGCGACAGCCGGCTGGTGATGTTCCAGGCGCGTCGCGATGGCGTGGATGCCTTGCTCAAGCTGCTGCCGGACGCCGAGGCGCCGACGCTGCTGCAGGTCGACGGTAGTGACAAGGTCGCGCTGCAGGTGCTCTGCCACGGCGAGATGACCTGGCCGCGCCTTGAAGCGCTGAAGCAGGCCGGCGCGGCCGGTGTGATGGTGCTGCCGGTGGAGCGGATGCTGGCATGAACATGCAGACCGTAACGACGAATCTCGACGACGTGATTCCGGCGATCGTCGACTGGTGCGACGCCGATGCCGATGCGCGCACCGAACTGCTGCGCCGGCCCACGCAGGCCGTGGCCGCGCAGACGCGCAGCGCGGTCGCCGACGTGCTCGACGACGTGCGGACGCGGGGCGACGACGCCTTGCGCGAACTGACCGAGCGTTTCGATCGCGTGGTGCTCGAGGTGTTCGAAGTGGGCGCCGACGAGTTCGCTGCCGCCGAAGCTGCGGTGCCCGCAGAGCTGCGTCAGGCCATGGTCAACGCCGCCGCGCGTATCGAGCGTTTCCACGCGGCGGGCATGACCGCCGGCTACAACGTCGATACCGCCGACGGCGTCAACTGCGCGCGCATCGTGCGGCCGATCCCGCGCGTCGGCCTGTACGTGCCTGCCGGCACCGCGCCGCTGCCGTCGACCGCACTGATGCTGGGCGTGCCGTCGCGCCTGGCCGGGTGTCGCGAGGTCGTGCTGTGCACGCCGCCGCGTCCTGATGGCAGCGCCGATCCGGCTGTACTGGTGGCCGCCAGGCTCACCGGCGTGCACCGCGTCTTCAAGCTGGGCGGCGCACAGGCGATCGCGGCGATGGCCTTCGGCACCGAGTGCGTGCCCGCCTGCGACAAGCTGTTCGGCCCCGGCAACAGCTTCGTCACCGAAGCCAAGCAGCAGGTTGCGCAGGGCGGGACGGTCGCGATCGACATGCCGGCGGGCCCGTCGGAAGTGCTGGTGATCGCCGACGCCGGCGCCGATGCCGCGTTCGTCGCCGCCGATCTGCTGTCGCAGGCCGAGCACGGCCCGGATTCGCAGGTGCTGCTGCTGTCCGACGACGATGCGCTGCTGGAGAAGGTGCGCGCCGAACTGTCGACGCAACTGTCGGCGCTGCCGCGCGCGGCGATCGCACGCCAGGCAATGGCGCGCTCGCGGCTGTTGCGGGTGGACACGCTCGAGACCGCGTTCGGGATCAGCAACCGCTACGCGCCCGAGCACCTGATCCTCGCGCTGCGCACGCCGCGCGACTGGCTCGATCACGTCGAGGTCGCCGGTTCGGTGTTCCTCGGCGACTGGACGCCCGAAGCGCTGGGCGATTACTGCAGCGGCACCAACCACGTGCTGCCGACCGGCGGCGCGGCGCGGGCCTGGAGCGGAGTCAGCGTGTCGAGCTTCCAGAACACGGTCAGCGTGCAGTCGGCGAATGCCGCCGGCATCCGCGCGATCGGTCCCGATGCGGTGACGATGGCGCGCGCCGAGGGCCTCGACGCGCACGCGAACGCGGTCGCGCTGCGGATCGCGAAGGCGGCGGCATGAGCAGCGTGCGCGATCTCGTCCGCGAGGACCTGCGTGATTTCGCCGGCTATGCCTCGGCGCGCACGCAGCGGCTCGAAGGGGACGTCTGGCTCAACGCCAACGAAGCGCCACTGGCGAATCCGGGCGATGCCGACGGGCGTTGCCGGCGCTATCCCTCGCCGCAACCGCCCGAGCTGCAGGCGCGGCTGGCCGAGGTATATGGCGTCGAGGTCGAACAACTGCTGATCGGCCGCGGCAGCGACGAGGCGATCGACCTCCTGGTGCGCGCGCTGTGCGTCCCGGGCCGGGATGCCGTGCTGGCGACGCCGCCGGTGTTCGGCATGTACGCCGTCAGTGCGCGGCTGCAGGGCGCGGCCTTCGTCGAGGTGCCGCTGGTCGATGGCACGGAGGGCTTCGTCGTGGACGTGGGGGCGGTCCGCACCGCGGCGCTCACGCGCGGCGTCAAGCTCGTGTTCCTGTGCTCGCCGTCCAACCCGACCGCCGGCCTGGTGCCGCTGGTCGAGGTCGATCACCTGGCCGATGCGCTGGCGGGCCGGGCGGTCGTTGTCGTCGACGAGGCCTATATCGAGTTCGCGGGGACGGCCTCGGCCACCACACTGCTTGCCGCGCACGACAATCTCGTCGTGTTGCGCACGTTGTCGAAGGCGCATGCGCTCGCGGCGGCCCGGATCGGCGTGGCGATCGGTCACCCCGATCTGATCGCGGTGCTGCGCCGCTGCCAGGCGCCGTATCCGGTGCCGACGCCCTGCGCCGATCTCGCATTGGCCGGGCTGACGGAGGACGCGCTCGCGCTGACGCAGGCGCGTGTTGAGGAGACGATCGCCGAACGTGATGCGCTCGCCGCAGCACTCGCGACCACGCCGGGCGTGCGCCAGGTGTATGCGTCGGCCGGCAACTACCTGCTGGTCCGCTTCGTCGATGCGGATCGCGCGTTCGCCGCGCTGCTCGCGGCCGGCATCGTCGTGCGCGACCAGCGCGCCGCGCCGCAGCTCGGCGATGCGCTACGCATCAGTCTCGGCACGCCAGCGCAGAACGCGCGCGTGCTGTCCGCCCTGCAAACACTGGAGATCGCGGCATGAGTGCGCGCGGCAAGAAAATCCTGTTCGTCGACCGCGATGGCACCCTGATCGAGGAACCGGCGGACTTCCAGATCGACGCCTTCGAGAAGCTGCGCTTCGTGCCCGGGGTGATTCCGGCGATGCTGAGGCTGCGCGATGCGGGCTTCGAGTTCGTCATCGTCACCAACCAGGATGGCCTCGGCACCGAGGGCTATCCGCAGGCGACGTTCGACGGTCCGAACGACCTCATGCTCGGCATCTTCGAAAGCCAGGGCATCGTGTTCCGCGAGGTGCTGGTCGATCGCAGCTGGCCGGCCGACAACGCGCCGACGCGCAAGCCGGCGCTGGGCCTCGTGATGCACTACCTGCGCGATCGCGGCATCGATCTGGACAACTCGGCGATGGTCGGCGACCGCGATACCGACATCCAGTTCGCGCAGAACCTCGGGATCCGCGGCTTCAAGCTGCGCACCGCGCAGTTCGGCGGCGAGTGGGACTGGGCCGGTATCGCGCATGAACTGTGCGATGCGCCGCGCCGCGCGACCGTCGTTCGCAACACCAAGGAAACCCGCATCCGCGTCGAACTCGATCTGGATGCAGCGGCGGACGCGCGCGTGTCGACCGGCCTGCCGTTCTTCGATCACATGCTCGACCAGATCGGCAAACACGCCGGAATTTCGCTGGTGGTGCAGGCGGAAGGCGACCTGCAGATCG
Source organism: Luteimonas sp. KH_071 (assembly GCF_057838005.1). NCBI lineage: Bacteria > Pseudomonadati > Pseudomonadota > Gammaproteobacteria > Lysobacterales > Lysobacteraceae > Luteimonas > Luteimonas sp. KH_071. Next base: position 1,397,130 of record NZ_CM174458.1, read on the forward strand.
ACGAACACCACACGATCGAGGACACCGGCATCGCGCTGGGCCAGGCGCTGCGCGAAGCGCTCGGCGACAAGCGTGGTATCGCGCGTTACGGCTTCACCTTGCCGATGGACGAGACCCTGGCGAGTGCCGCGCTCGATTTCGGTGGCCGGCCGTACCTCGTCTTCGACGGCAGCTTCGTGCGCGAACGGGTGGGTGACATGCCGACCGAACTGGTCGAGCATTTCTTCCGCTCGGTCTGCGACTCCGCCGCGCTGAACCTCAACCTCAAGGTCGAAGGCGACAACGACCACCACAAGGTCGAAGCCTGCTTCAAGGCTTTCGCGCGCGCGCTCGGCCAGGCCGTGCGGCGCAGCGGGGATGCGCTGCCGAGTACGAAGGGGACGTTGTGATGCGTATGGATTGCGCCGCAATCTCTCCAACCGTCATTCCCGCGAAGGCGGGGCGTCCAACAGCCGAATGGCTGGTCATCCATGGAAGTTCGGTCCGATTGCGCAGACGTCCATGGACTCCCGCCTGCGCGGGAGTGACGGTGAGAATTCTGCGCGTGCAATCTGGAACAACCCCATGCGCGTCGTAATCGTCGACGCCGGCGGCGCCAACACCGGTTCGGTGCGCTACGCATTCGAACGCCTCGACATCGACGCGGCGCTGGTCACCGATGCCGCCAGCATTCGCGCTGCCGACCGGGTGATCCTGCCCGGCGTCGGCACGGCCGCGCAGGTCATGGCGCGGCTGCAGCAACTCGAACTCGTCGATGTGCTGCGTACGCTGGAGCGGCCGCTGCTGGGCATCTGCGTCGGCATGCAACTGCTGTTCGAATCCTCGGAGGAGGGCGACGTCGCCGGTCTCGGCCTGCTGCCGGGCCGCGTGTCGCGGTTGCGTGGCGGTCCGGGCCTGCGCGTGCCGCACATGGGCTGGAGCACGCTGCGCGCATTGCGGCCCGATGCGCTGACCGAAGGCGTCGATGGCGCCCAGGCCTATTTCGTCCACAGCTTCGCCGCGCCGGTCACCGACGACTGCGTGCTCGCCGGCGACCACGGCGAGGCGTTCGCCGCCGCGGTGCGTCGCGGCCACGTCGCCGGCACCCAGTTCCATCCCGAGCGCTCCGCCGCTGTGGGTGCGCGCGTGCTGCGTAATTTTCTCTCTCCCGCGTTCGAGGCCTGAGTCATGGCGTTCACCGTCTATCCCGCGATCGACATCCGTCACGGCCGCGTCGTGCGCCTGGCGCAGGGCGATTACGCGCAGGAAACCCGCTACGGCGATGACCCGCTGGTGCAGATCGAGGCCTACGCCGAGGCCGGTGCCGAGTGGCTGCACCTGGTCGATCTCGATGCAGCGCGCGAGGGCGGGTACACGCTCGCGCCACTGCTGGCCCGCATCCGCGCCGACACCGGGCTGCGCGTGCAGACCGGCGGCGGCGTGCGCACCGAAGACGACGTGCGCCGCATCCTCGATGCGGGCGCCGAGCGTGTCGTGGTCGGTTCGCTCGCGGTACGCGAGCCGGCGCAGGTGCTGCAGTGGATCGAGACCTTCGGCGCCGGGCACCTCACCGTCGCGCTCGACACCCGCCAGGGTCGAGACGGGGTCTGGCATCTGCCGGTGCACGGCTGGACCGAGACCGCCGACGCCACGCTCGACGTGCTCGCGGTGCGCTATGCGCAGGGCGGTCTCAAGCATCTGTTGAGTACCGACATCGCCCGCGACGGCATGCTGTCGGGCCCCAATCTCGATCTTTATGCGCACCTCAAGGCGCTGGTGCCGACGCTCGAGGTGCAGGCGTCGGGCGGCGTGCGCGAGCTCGCCGACGTGCGTGCGGCCAAGGCCCAGGGCTGCGGCGGCATCGTGCTCGGCCGCGCGCTGCTCGAAGGCCGGCTGGGCGTCGCCGAGGCGCTGGCATGCTGAGCCGCCGCATCATTCCCTGCCTCGACGTGCGCGAGGGTCGCGTGGTCAAGGGCGTGCGGTTCCGCGATCACATCGACATGGGCGATATCGTCGATCTCGCACTGCGCTATCGCGACGCGGGTGCCGACGAGCTGGTGTTCTACGACATCTCGGCCAGCCCGCAGGGCCGTTCGGTCGACCGCGGCTGGGTGGAGCGCGTGTCTCGACTGATCGACATTCCGTTCTGCGTCGCCGGCGGCATTCGTGACGTCGACACCGCGCGCGCGGTGCTGCATGCCGGCGCCGACAAGATCTCGGTCAACACGCCGGCGCTGGAACGTCCGGCGTTGATTTCCGAGCTCGCCGAGGCCTTCGGCGTGCAGTGCGTGGTCGTCGGCATCGATTCGATCCGCGAGACGGATGGCGAATGGCGCGTGCGCAGTTACACCGGGGATCCCGATCGCACGCGCGAGCTGCCGGTCCGCACGCTCGACTGGATCGCCGAGGCCGTGCGTCTGGGCGCCGGCGAGATCGTCCTCAACTGCATGGACAACGACGGCGTGCGGACGGGCTACGACATCGCCCAGCTGCAGGCCGCGCGCGCGGTGTGCCCAGTGCCGCTGATTGCATCCGGCGGGGCCGGTGCGCCGGTACACTTCGCCGCCGCCTTCACCGAGGCCGATGTCGACGGCGCGCTCGCGGCCAGCGTGTTCCACAGCGGCCGCATCGCCATCCCTGCGCTCAAGCGCGAACTGGCCGACCAGGCCATCGACATGCGACTCCAATGACACATCCGCAGGACGACACCCCCGATACCGCTATCGCCCCCGACGTCGACGCACTCGACTGGTCCAAGGGCGACGGTCTGCTCCCCGCCGTCGTGCAGGACGCCGCCACCCTGCGTGTGCTGATGCTCGGCTACATGAACCGCGACGCGTTCGCCGAAACCCTGCGCCGGGGCGAGGTGACGTTCTTCAGCCGCAGCAAGCATCGCCTGTGGACCAAGGGCGAGCAGTCCGGCCACGTGCTGGAACTGGTCTCGATGGAGGCCGACTGCGATGCCGACACGCTGCTGGTGCTCGCGACGCCGCGCGGTCCGACCTGCCACCTGCAGCGACCGAGCTGTTTCCCGACCGCACCGGCTGGCGTGCTCGCCGAACTCGACGCATTGATCGAGACCCGCGAACGCGAACGCCCCGAAGGCAGCTACACGACACGCTTGTTCGATGGAGGCATCCGCCGCATCGCGCAGAAGGTCGGCGAGGAGGGCGTGGAAACCGCGCTCGCCGCGCTGGTGCAGACCGACGAGGACCTGCTGGGCGAGGGCGCAGACCTGCTGTACCACCTGATCGTGCTGTTGCGCGCACGCGGTCTGTCGCTGGCGGACGTCGAGCGTGTGTTGACGGCGCGGAGCGGCTGAGGCGCGGAGGCGGGTGCAGCATCGAGCGAATCCCGGCACTCGATGACCTTTGCCGTCGCCCACAGGCCGCACGACGTCGTGGTCCTGAAGCCCCGTGACCGGAATGTCCCGCGTTGCGGGACGGCAGGGGCATGGTCTGCACTGGACGCCACCGCGGCATGAGCACCGACACCGCGCTGGCCATCCCGCCGCAGGGCTGGCCTGACGATTTCGAGATCGCCCGCGCGCGCGCCACGCTGCTGGCCGACGGTGACGTCGACCTGTTCGCGGCGCTTTACGGCGATCCGGAGACGATGCGATATGTCTCGCCGGTGCTCGATCGCCCGGCTGCGAACCGCGCGTTCGCGGCTGCGCAGCGGCAGATGCGGGCGAATCCGCCCGTCGCGCGCTACTGGCGCCTCGACACGGCGTCTGGCGGAACGGGTCTGCTGTCTCTGGTCCCCGATGTCGATGGGCGCACCGCCGAGACCGGCCTGCTGCTGCCTCCGGCTGCGCAGGCACGGGGCGTCGCGACCGCGGCGCTCGGTCATCTGCGTGATGCCGTGCTCGGTGCCGACGCGTTCGAGGCCTTGTGGACCCGGCATCGTGTGGGCCATCTGGCAGCCGTGGGTCTGATGCGGCGTCTGGGTTTCGTGCCGGGGGCGCCCGCTGACGGCTGGCAGCGCTGGCGTCTGGATCGCCGGACGTGGCGCGCGCTTGTGGACGACCCGCCTGGCGACTAGATTCCGCGCTCGCACAGGGGAAAAATCGGAATGGAGCGCAAGGGGAGGCTGGCCTGCGTGGGCGTCGGCATGATGCTCGGCGCGCATCTGGGGCCGCGCGCACGGCGGCACATCGAAACGGCGGACGTGGTCTTCGTCGCAGTCTCCGACCCGCTGGTGGAACAGTGGGTGATGCGCATGAACGCCGATGCGCGCAGCCTGCAGCCGTTCTATCGCGAGGGCCGTTCACGCCACCGCACCTATGCGGACATGGTCGAGGCGATGCTCGCCGAGGTGCGCGCCGGCCGCGACGTCTGCGGCGCGTTCTACGGCCATCCCGGAGTGTTCGCCCGGGTGCCGCACCAGGCCATCGCGGTCGCCCGGGCCGAAGGCTTCCAGGCGGTGATGGAACCGGGCATTTCGGCCGAGGACTGCCTGTATGCGGATCTCGGCGTCGACCCGGGTGAGGTCGGTTGCCAGCACTACGAGGCCAGCCAGTTCATGTTCTACCGCCGGATTATCGACCCGTCCGCCTGGCTGGTGCTGTGGCAGGTGGGCGTGGCCGGAATCCGCGACACAGGCCGTTTCCACAACACGCGGGACGAACGCGCCGCGCTCGTCGCCCGACTGGCCAAGGATTACCTGCCTGAACATGTTGTGACGCTCTACGAAGCTGCTACGCTTCCTGGCGTAGCACCACGCATCGATCCGATCCGGGTGAGGGATCTGGCGGACGCGGTGCTTCACCAGCACACGACGCTCGTCATTCCACCTGCCACAGCGCTGGAACGTGATGAGACGATGTGGTGAAAGAGGCCACCCGGCCATGGCGATCGACCTGACATCGATCTTTGGGGAACACACTTGGATGTGATCGGCTTTCTCGAAGTACTGGCGACCGATGTTGCCGGCCCGTGGGACACGCCCTTCGAAGCGGCGGCCGAATTCTCTGCGCTCGGCGACGTCGAGCAGGCGTTGCTGGCGCACTTGGACTGGCCGGGCATCGCGGCGCTTGTCGCTGCGACGCCGGTCGTGTGCTGCATCATCGCAGCGCCTGACAACGGCGAGAGCGAGACGTCGCCAGACGGAGACGAGCCCGGCGATTCCCCGGACGACGAGCCCCAAGACGAGCCGACACGTTCGGCGCCGGACTGACAGGCGATCGGAGAAGAGCGATGCGTGTCGCGCTCATCTGCATTTTGCTGTTCACAGGCCTGACCGCATCGCCGATGCCGGCGCATGCGGCTGCGTCGGCATTCGACGCCGCGTTCGAACGTGCGCGTACGATCCGGACCTCTGATCCCGCCCGGCTGCCTGCGGCGCTCGCCGAACTCGACGGCATGGCGGCGAATGCGACACCGCTGCAGCGCGGGCGTCTTCAGATCCTGCATGCCTACCGGATGGCGATCGTTGGCGACGGCGCAGGCTCGGTCGCACTGCTGAAGTCGCTGATGTCCACGGGCAATCCCGATGCCCTGCGCTTCGAGGCGGGCGGTCTGCTCGCCAATACCTACGCGATGACCCGCGAGTTCGAGGGCGCGCTGCAGACGCTTGAAAACGTGCTGCCACTGGAACCGTCGATCGAAGACCGCGATGTTCGCCACACGGTGTTGCTGTCGGCGAGCATCGTATACAACCAGGTGGGCGAGTACCGCACAGGCATTCGGTATGCAGAGCGCATGCTCGCCGACCAGCCGTCGGGTCGCGGTCGGTGCATCGCATCGAACGTCATTCTCGAAGGCCGTCTCGGCCTCGGCCTGAGCATCGACCGCAACTGGGCGTTCGAGAGACTGAAAGGCTGCGAGGCCGAGCGTGACGCGATCCTGTCCGGCTTCATGCGCGCGCACATCGCGCGTTGGCTGCACATGAGCGGCAACACCGGCGAAGCGATCAAAGTGCTGGAAAGCGCGCTGGCAGGCGTCGAGCGCGCAGGCTATCCGCTGTTGATCGGCATGTTCCACGCCTCGCTCGCGGAATATCGGCTTGCCTCCGGCGATCGTGTTCGCGCGTCCGTCAACGCGCGATATGCAGTGGAGACGCTTTCGGCGCTTCAGAGCGCGCAACCGCTGGTAACCGCTCACCGTGCGCTCTACGAGATCGCGCAGGCCGAAGGGGATGCGGAGGCTGCGCTTTCAGCGTATCGACGCTATGCAGAAGCCGATAGCGCCCATACAAGTGACGTGAAATCACGCGAGATGGCCTATCAGGTCGTCCGCCATCAGTCGCTGCAGCAGGCCCAGCAGATCGAACTACTGCATCAGAAGAACCAGCTGCTGGAACTGGAACAGAGCGTCACCGCGCAGCGGGCACGGACCTGGCTGCTGCTCGCACTGGTGCTGGTGGGCCTGGTCGCGACGGTCGGCCTCTGGGCCTACCGGACCAAGCGCATGCAGCTCAGGCTCAAGCGTATGACCGAAACCGATGCGCTGACCGGCATCTTCAATCGGCAGCACTTCGCCGAGCGTGCGACTGCGGCGCTGTTGCAGTGCGAACGCGACGGCCTGCCGGCGACGCTGGTGATGTTCGATCTCGACCATTTCAAGCAGGTCAACGACCGGTTCGGTCATGCGGCCGGTGACTGGGCGCTGCGCCAGGTCACAAAGGCGGTGCAGCCCCTGTGTCGCGGGATGGACGCGTTCGGGCGCCTGGGCGGCGAAGAGTTCGCGATGCTGCTGCCGGGCCTGGATGCGACCGCGGCTGTCCGCCTTGCCGGCGACGCGCAGGCGCGCTTCGCTGCGATCGATACCGGAGCGGCAGGTTACGGATTCCGCCTCGCCGCGAGCTTCGGGGTCGCGGAAGCGCGACAGGGCGGCTATACGCTGGCGGTCCTGCTCAGTCATGCGGACGACGCGATGTATGCCGCCAAGCGCGGTGGTCGCCGGCAGGTGCGGGTCTACACGCCCGACATCGACTCGCCGGATCCGGTGGAAACGATCGAACTGCTCCGCGGGATCGCCCGCGAGCCAAATCAGGACGCCGAAGTGCCGACACGCCGCGCGATTGCCTGATCGCGCGACGTTTCAGGGGCCTCAGGCCGGATCGCGGATCACCAGCAGGCGTTCTTCGGTCATGTCGCGGATCGCGTACTTCACGCCTTCTCGGCCGCAGCCCGAATCCTTGATGCCGCCATAGGGCATGTTGTCGACGCGGAAGCTCGGCACGTCGCCGACGACCACGCCGCCGGCCTCGATCCGGTCCCAGGCGCGCATTGCGTGGGTGAGATTGCCGGTGAAGACGCCGGCCTGCAGGCCGAAGTCGCTGTCGTTCACCCGCTTGATCGCGTCATCGAAACTGTCGACCGGCTCCAGCAGTGCGACCGGGCCGAACACTTCCTTGCGTTCCAGGTCGGCATCGCGCGGCACCTTTTCCAGCAGCGTGGCGGGGATGATGTTGCCTTCGCGCTTGCCGCCGGCGAGCACCTTGGCGCCGCCCTTGCGCGCGGCCTCGATCCAGGACTCGATCCGGTCGGCCGCGTCGCTGTCGATGACCGGGCCCACGAACGTGTTTTCATCGCGCGGGTCACCGCTGCGCAGCGCGCCGATCGCCTTCTTGAGTTTGCGACGCAGCGCCTCGTGCACGCTGCGGTGCGCGTAGATGCGCTGCACGCCGATGCAGCTCTGGCCGGACTGGTAGTACGCGCCGAACACCAGACGCTCGACGACCTTGTCCAGCGGCAGGCCCGGATCCTCGTCGACGATGCAGGCCGCGTTGCCGCCGAGTTCCAGCACGACCTTCTTCTTGCCGGCGCGCGCTTTGAGATCCCACCCGATCAGTCCGCCGGTAAAACTCAGCAGCGCGATGCGCTCGTCCTCGGTCAGCGCCGCGGCATCTTCGTTGCTGCACGGGATCACCGAGAACGCGCCCTTGGGCAGATCGGTCTCGGCGAGGATCTCGCCGATGATCAGTGCGCCGACCGGGGTCTTCGCCGCCGGCTTGAGCACGAACGGGCAGCCCGCAGCGATCGCCGGCGCGACCTTGTGCGCGACAAGATTCAACGGGAAGTTGAACGGCGTGATGAAGCTGCACACGCCGATCGGCACGCGCTTGACCATGCCGCGGTAACCACGCGTGCGCTCGGAGATCTGCAGTTCGATCACTTCGCCTTCGCTGCGCGTGGCCTCGCCGGCGGCGATGCGGAAGGTGTCGATCAGTCGGGTGACCTCGCCGCGTGCATCCTTGATCGGCTTGCCTGCCTCGATGCACAGCGCGAGCGCGAGTTCGTCGAAGCGTTCCTCGAAACGGCGCACGCAGTGGTCGAGCACGTCGCGGCGCTTGTCGGGCGGGAAATCTGCCATCGGCCCGCGCGCCTTGTGCGCGGCAACGATCGCCTTGCGGATCGCGGCAGCGTCGCCCATCGCCACGCGCGTGGCGACCTTGCCGCTGTACTTGTCGCGCACCTCGAGGTCGGTATTCGCCGCGACCGCGACGTTGGCGAGGTAGTAGGGGTAGCTGCGGGCGAGACCGGTGGTCTTGCCGGCGGTCTTCTTCTTGGCCATGGGGTGCTCCGGAATCGGACGGAAAGGGGGTGCCGCGGATCAGTCGATCGCGGCACTGCGTTCGGGAATCTCGGTGTTGAGCAGGGCGTCGTCGTCGCGGTAGTCGATCTCGAGATCGATCAGGTCCACGCCCGGCGTCTCCAGCGCGGTGCGCAGCACGTCGGCGAACGCAGCAGCGCTGTCCGGGCGATGACCACGCGCGCCGTAACTCTGCGCGTAGCGCACGAAATCCGGGTTGCCGTAGTCCATGCCGTAGACCGGGTAGTCCTCATGCTGCTGCTTCCACTTGATCATCCCGTAGGCATCGTCGCGCAGCACGATGACCACGAGATCCAGCTTCAGCCGCACGGCGGTTTCGAGCTCCTGCGAATTCATCATGAAGCCGCCGTCGCCGCAGACCGCGACGATCTTCCGGTCCGCGTGCACCAGCTTCGCCGCGATCGCCGACGGCAGGCCCGCGCCCATCGTCGCCAGCGCGTTGTCGAGCAGCAGGGTGTTGGGCTCCCGGCAGCGGTCGTTTCGTGCGAACCACAGCTTGTAGAGACCGTTGTCCAGGCAGACGATGTCGCGCGGATCGAGCGCATCGCGGAGTGTCTTCACCAGATGCGGCCCGTGGACCGGGAACCGGTCGTCGGCGGCAAGCTCGGCGATGTTCTCGCACAGCGCACTGCGCACGCGATCGAAGAACGCGAAGTCCCAGTGCGGCTGCGGCGTGTCCAGCGCTTCGGCCAGCTGCCAGACCGTATTGGCGATGTCGCCGACGACTTCGATCTGGGGAAAATACACCTGGTCGACGACGGCGCTTTCGTAGTTCACGTGGATCACCGTGCGCGCTCCGCTGTGCATGAAGAACGGCGGCTTCTCGATGACGTCGTGGCCGATGTTGACGATGCAGTCGGCCGCATCGATCGCGCGATGCACGAAATCCTTGTCCGACAGCGCGGCGGTGCCGAGCCACAGCGGATGCGTCTCGTCGAGCACGCCCTTGCCCATCTGCGTACTGAAGAACGGAATGCCGAGCCGGTCGACGAAGGCGCGCAGCATCCGCGCCGTGGTCTTGCGGTTGGCGCCGGCGCCGAGCATCAGCAACGGATGCTTCGCCTTGCGGATCGCCTCGGCCGCATGCGCGATCGCCTTGTGCTCGGCCAGCGGCCGGCGCGTGTACGGCGCGGGCAGCAGGCGCGCATCGGTCTCGTCGCCTGCGATGTCCTGCGGCAATTCGAGATGCGTGGCACCGGGGCGTTCTTCTTCCGCGCGCTGGAACGCATCGCGCACGCGCGCCGGGATGCTGTCGGCGGACACCAGCTGGTGCGTCGACTTGGTCAGCGGCCGCATCATGTCGACCACGTCGACGATCTGGAAATGGCCCTGCTTGCTGGTGCGGATCGGCTTCTGCCCGGTGATCATCAGCATCGGCATCGCACCGAGCTGCGCGTAGGCGGCGGGTGTGACGAGATTGGTCGCGCCGGGGCCGAGCGTCGACAGGCAGACGCCGGCGTTGCCGGTCAGGCGCCCGTAGGTGGCGGCCATGAAGCCGGCAGCCTGTTCGTGACGGGTGAGGACGAGCGCGATGTCGGATGCGCGCAGGGATTCGAGCAGGTCGAGGTTCTCCTCGCCGGGAATGCCGAAGACGTGGGTCACGCCCTCGGCTTCGAGCGCCTGTACGAACAGGTCGGACGCCTTGGTCATCGTGCGGGAACTCCGTCGTGACGTGGACGACCAGCATGACAGCGGTGGCGTGAGCGGCGGGCGAGGCGGGGCGGAACGCTGCGTTTGTTCCGTTCGGCGACAGTCGAAGCTGCAGGAGCGCCTGGTCGAAGCGGCTGGCGTCCCCGGATTTGCAATTCGCTCCTTGACCACCCGGCCACCACCTCAGCCCAGCCGGGGGTTCCGACCATGTTTGTGGCCGAAGGTCCTGCGCGACGTTGGACATCAGAGCGCCGTCGTGCGCTGCAGCGTCGCCTTGCAGTCAGGACTCCGACGACTCCACCCGCACGCGCAGGCTGCCGTCCGAAAGCCGCGCCTGCAGCGGCTCACCGGGCGTCGCATCGAAGACGCTGCGCACAACGCCGCCATCCTCGCGCTGCAGGATGCTGTAGCCGCGGGCGATCGTCGCCAGCGGGCTCACCGCTTCCAGTGAACGGGCCAGTCCGCGCATCCGCAGCTGATCCCGTTCCAGATGGCGGGCAAGCGCCGCACGTGGGCGCTGGCCGAGCGCAGCCAGCCGCTCGCGCAGTTGCTGCAGCCGGCGTTGCGGCGTGGCTGCGCGCAGCACGGCCTCGGCATGACGCAAGCGCGAGCCGCGTTGCTGCAATTGCTGGCGCATCGCCATCGACAACCGCCGCAGGGCTTCGTCCTGTCGCAGGCGCAGCGCATCCAGACGTGCCTGCGGACGCTGTGCCTGCAAGCGCAATGCGGCGCGATCGAGACGCTGGAACCGCTGCTGCATCGCGCGCAGATGCGTGTCGTCGACGTGACGCTGCAGACGCCGCACGCGTGTCGCGAGCTCGATGCGGTCCGGCACCAGCAGCTCCGCCGCCACAGACGGCGTCGGCGCGCGCAGGTCGGCGGCGAAGTCGGTCAGGCTGAAGTCGGTCTCGTGGCCGATCGCCGAGACCACGGGCACCGGCGATGCGGCCACCGCGCGGGCGAGCGCTTCGTCGTTGAACGCCCACAGGTCTTCCAGCGAGCCACCGCCGCGTGCGAGCAGGATCACGTCGTAACGGCCGCTGGCACCGGCACGTTCGAGCATCGCGCGGATCTTGGGCGGCGCATCCGTGCCCTGGACCGGAACCGGCAACACGTCGACCTCCACCAGTGGCAGGCGCCGCGCGAGCACGCTCAGCACGTCGCGCACTGCAGCGCCCGACGGCGACGTGATCACGCCGATCCGCCGCGGAAACGTGGGCAGGGCGCGTTTGCGCTCGACATCGAACAGGCCTTCGGCCTGCAGCCGGGCTTTCAGCACATCGAACGCGCGACGCAATGCCCCTTCGCCGGCTTCTTCCAGCGACTCGAGGATCAGCTGGTAGTCGCCGCGCGCTTCGTACAGCGTGACCCGACCGCGCGCACGGACCAGCAGGCCTTCGCGTGGCACGAAGCGCAACCCCTGGCTGCGCGAGCGGAACAGCGCGCAGCGCACCTGCGCACGCGAGTCCTTGAGGGTGAAATACAGATGCCCCGACGCCGGCCGTGACAGATTGCCGAGCTCGCCTTCGACGACGACGTTCGGAAACGTGTCCTCCAGCAGACCGCGCGCCAGCGTGTTGAGCTGGGTCGGGGTGAGCACGTCGGATGCGGTGGTGTCTTGCATGGAGACAGGATACCGGTTGGGTGTAAATGCGAGCGTGCGTCTGCACGGTCGAGACCCCGGACAAGCGCGTCTTGTGTGGCGCGCTCTGCACTGTCATCCCGGTGAATGCCGGGATCCAGCGCCTTGCCGCACCCCAGCCACACGTCGCGATACGGTAGAGAAAACTGCTGCGCGCACATGTGTTCGACACTCGTGTCCGCAGGACGTCACTGGATCCGGGCCTGACCAGACGTGCGTCTGTTGAGAGCCGCCGGGATGACGGCGGATGCTTTTGATCGATCGACGAGGATGGCTTGCGACTTCCATTGCGATACCCGGTCGTACTGTTCTCGTCGTCTGCACGTTGCCCTGAAGCCGGAGATGAGCCATCAGCAGCCGGAGACCTGAGCCCTCCCCCGCAATGCGGGGAGGGCTACAGCGACTCTCGCTCGCAGACAAGGGAAGTGCATCAACCCCCACTGCGACACCCGGTCGCATTGGCATCGCCACCTGTACACAGCCAGCATGGCGATCGCTCGCGTCGCGCGGCGACTGGATATCGCGCGCTGCGATAATGTCCGCCACCGGGCCCGATGCTGGCGCCCAAATGCCTGACTCAAGGAGCACTGTGATGCCCGCACGCCGTCCGTTTTCCCGCGCCATCGGTCCCATCGCCGCCGGTCTGATCCTGGCGCTTGCCGGTTGCCAGCCCGCGACGCCGGACGCGTCGTCATCGGCCGCGCAGACGCCGGCCGCAAACGCCGTGGACGCCGGTGCCGGCATCGTCGTCAGCGAAGCGTGGATCCGGGAGACGCCGCCGAACGCCGGCGTCGCCGGTGGCTACCTCACGCTGCGCAGCGGTGCGGCCGATCGACTGCTTTCTGTCGAGACCCCGGCAGCGGCGAGCGTCGAGATCCACGAGATGTCGCACGAAGGCGGCATGATGCGGATGCGCGAGCTACCCGACGGCGTGGAACTGCCGGCCGGCAGCGACGTGATGCTGAAGCCGGGCGGCAATCATCTCATGTTCATCAATCCGGTCGAGCCGGTGCGCGCCGGCCAGTCGATCGAGGCCACGCTGCGATTCGCCAATGCACCGGCGCAGGCCGTGACCTTCGAAGTGCGTCCGCTGGCGGGCGAAGCGCCGGCCGCCGATCACAGCGGCCACTGACCGCAGTACACGCGTCCTGCGCGGGGCTTTCAGCCGTCCGTCGGCGGGCGGCGTTCCGGCCCCGGGCGTTTGGCGAGCTTGCGCTGCAGCGAGCGGCGGTGCATGCCCAGCAGCCTCGCGGTCGCGGAGATGTTGCCGCCGGTTTCCGTCAACGCCTGCTGGATGTGCTCCCACTCCAGCCGGTGCAGCGGGATCATCGTCGGGCTTTCGAGGGTGTCGTCCTCGTCGCGCTCGGGCAGGGGCGCACCGGGCGCGGTCTCCGTGTCGAGCAGGATGCGCTGCAGCGTATCGGCCGAGACCGGCTTGGGCAGGTAGTCGTCGGCGCCACGCTTGATCGCTTCGACCGCGGTGGCGACGCTGGCGTAGCCGGTGACCAGCAGGATGCGCATGTCGGCGCGGATCGCGCGCAACGGTTCGATCAGTGACAGGCCCGACGCTTCGCCGAGCTTGAGATCGACCAGGGCGAAATCGGGCGCGATGCGCGTGGCGATTTCGAGTGCGGTGGCCGGATCGGCCGCGATCTCGCACTCGATCCCGCGCCGCGTCAATGCGCGCCGCAAGGCGTCCAGATACAGCGTATCGTCGTCGACCAGCAGGCCCTTCATCGCATCGTCTCCGGTTCGTGGTGGCGATCGCCGTCGCCGACCGGCACACGGAAATGCACGCGTGCACCGCCGCCGTCGGCTTCCTCCATGTCCAGCTCGCCGCCCAGCTGTTCGATGGCCGCATGCGACAGCGCCAGGCCCACGCCGAGGCCGTCCGGCTTGCCGCTGCGGAACAGCACCGGCAAAAACGGCGCCTGCGCATCGAAACCGGTTCCGTAGTCGCGGATCGCGACATCGAGCATGCAGTCCTCGATCTGCAGGCGCAGGTCGACGCGGGTGCTGCCGTTGCCTTCACTGGCATCGGCGGCGTTGTTGAGCAGGGCCAGCAGCAGATGACCGATCGTGCGGTCCACATGCGCGTGCATCTCCACGTTGCCGCTGCGTTCGAGCACGATCGCCGGACGCACCAGCTGCCAGTGTTCGAGCACCCGGCCGATGTCCACCCGCGTGCTCGCCGCCGGGTCGGCGGGATCGGCCAGCGAGCGCACGCGGTCGCGACAGGTGTCGACCAGCCGCCGCAGGGTGGCGACGTCCTCGGCGCCGTCGGCGCCCATGTGGCTGGTGTCGAGATCGTCGAGCAGCAGCGTCATCGTGCCCAGCGGTGTGTTGAGCTCGTGCGCGACCGAGGCCGCATGCGTGGCCAGGGCGAGGATGCCCTCGTTGCGTACGAAGCGCTCGCGCAGGGCCGCCAGTTCGCGCTCACGGCGGTCGCGCGCGGCGGCCAGACGCAGCAGGAAGTAGGACACCAGCGCCACAGACAGGAAGAAGTTCACCGCCATGCCGGCCAGGTGCAGGCTGAAATGGTCGTGCAGGTGCGGCAGGGGCTGGCCGAACTGCACCGCCAGGATGTAGCCCGTCACGCAGGCCAGTGCAGCGGCGATCGCCCAGGCCCGCGGCAGGGCCATCGCGGTCAGCGCGATCGGCAACAGGAACAGCGACGCGAAGGGATTGGCGATGCCGCCCGTCCAGGCCACCAGCCACGCCAGGCCCGCGGTATCGACCAGCACGTGGGCGAAGGCCTCGGCCGGCGCCGCGTCGCGGCTGTGCGCCAGACGCAGATGGACCAGGACATTGAACGCGGCCAGCAGCACCACCGGGCCCCACAGCGGCCAGCGCGGCAGGTCCATGTCGAAGCCGTGCGTCGCCCACAGGATCGTCAACGACTGCCCGCCGACCGCGAACCAGCGCAGGCTGTAGAGGGTGCGGAGCAGGGCGGTGGCGGGGTGCTTGGGCTGCATCGCCCTGCATCGTAGTGCAGGCCCGCGCGGGCCGCGCTGCGGCGTTCGGTCGCACCTGCCGGCGGTTTCGCCCGGCGTCACCGAAAAGGCGCGCGCGAGCCGCTAAAATGCGCGCATGTCCGCCCAGCCCGCTCCAGCGTCCGCCGCCTGCCTCTCCCAGCCCGTTCCGCTGCCCGACTTCGGCGCCGCCGCGCGCCGCGGCACGCGCCAGGTCCACGTCGGCGGGATCGCGGTCGGCGGTGATGCGCCGGTCGTCGTGCAGTCGATGACCAATACCGACACTGCCGATATCGCCTCGACCGCCAAGCAGATCGGCGAGCTGTGGCGCGCCGGCTCGGAGCTGGTACGCATCACCGTCAACAATCCGGAGTCCGCCGCCGCGGTGCCGCGGATCGTCGAGCGGCTGGCGATGCAGGGCATCGAGGTGCCGATCATCGGCGACTTCCACTACAACGGGCACCAGTTGCTTGCAGGCGAGCCGGCCTGCGCGGAAGTGCTGGCGAAGTACCGGATCAACCCCGGGAACGTCGGCTTCGGCAAGAAGAAGGACCTGCAGTTCGGCCAGTTGATCGAATTCGCGATGCGCTATGACAAACCGGTGCGCATCGGTGCGAACTGGGGTTCGCTGGACCAGTCGCTCGCCGCGGCGCTGATGGACGAGAACGCCCAGCGCGCCGTGCCCTGGGATGCGGGCCGCGTGCTGCGCGAGGCGCTGATCCGCTCGGCGGTCGACTCGGCAGAACGCGCCGTGGAATTCGGCCTGGGCCGTGATCGCATCGTGCTCAGCGCCAAGGTCAGCGGCGTGCAGGAACTGGTCGCCGTCTACCGCGATCTGGCTGCGCGAAGCGATTTCGCGCTGCATCTGGGCCTCACCGAGGCCGGCATCGGCAGCAAGGGCATGGTCGCGTCCAGCGCCGCCTTGGCGATCCTGATGCAGGAAGGCATCGGCGACACCATCCGCATCTCGCTCACCCCCGAGCCCGGCGCGTCGCGCACCAAGGAAGTGGTCGTCGCCCAGGAACTGCTGCAGACGATGGGCCTGCGCGCGTTCACGCCGATGGTCACCGCGTGCCCGGGCTGCGGCCGCACGACGTCCGAGTTCTTCCAGGAACTGGCCGGCGTGGTCCAGGATCACGTGCGCGACAAGATGCCGGAATGGAAGATCACCCACCCGGGCGCGGAGAACATGACGCTCGCGGTGATGGGCTGCGTCGTCAATGGCCCGGGCGAATCGCGCCACGCCAATATCGGCATCTCGCTGCCCGGCACCGGCGAAGCGCCATCGGCGCCGGTGTTCATCGACGGCGAGAAGGCGATGACCCTGCGCGGCGAGAACATCGCGCACGAGTTTGTCGCATTGGTGGACGACTACGTGCATCGCAACTATGGGCGGGCTGTCGATGCCGGCTGACGGCGGCGACGTCGTCGCCGAGGGCTCACGCGAAACCGGCGGACTGCTGCGCCGGCATGGCTGGAAGTTCCTGCTTTTGTTCGCCGGCGTACTGCTGCCGATGTGGGGCTTCATGGAACTCGCCGACGAGGTGCACGAGGCCGAGGCGATCCCGTTCGACGAGCCGATCCTGTTGTTCGCGCAGGAGGCGGCGCGCGAAGGCTTTACGCGCGCGTTCCTGTTTTTCTCCGAAATCGGTTACGCCAAAGGCGTCGTGCCGGTCGACATTGGGCTGGTGCTGGTGCTGCTCGCCCTCAAGCGCTGGCGCGACGCATTGTTCGTCGCGGTCGCGACGGGCGGCTCGGCGCTGCTGAACCTCGCCACGAAGCAACTGTTCGCCCGCGATCGGCCGAGTCTGTGGGACTCGATCGCGCCCGAGGCGACCTACAGTTTCCCCAGCGGCCACGCGATGGGATCGATGACCCTGGCCGCGGTGCTGGTCCTGCTGGCCTGGCCCACCCGCGCCCGTTGGTGGGTGATCGCGGCGATGGCGATCTTCGTGCCGATGGTCGGCCTGTCGCGGGTGTATCTGGGCGTGCATTACCCGTCCGACATCCTGGCCGGCTGGGCCGCAGCCTCGGCTTGGGTCGTGGGGGTGTATCTGGTGATGTATCACCGGCCGAAGTTCGGGCGGTGCACGTAACGCCTTCTGTAGGAGCGCGCTTGCGCGCGATGGGCGGTGGCGATATCGCCCGACCATGATCTCGGGACGAGTAGAGCGGAGCGGAACCCATCTGACCGGGATGCGCGGCGCCGAAGGCTCAGGGCAGCTTCTTCAGACTCCGCGCTGCCCTCACCCCACCCATTGCTTCGCAATCGGTCCCCCCCTCTCCCAGAGGGAGAGGGACGTACGCGTCTCCTGCCGCAGGCAGGAGACAGTAATTAGATGGGTAACCGGATGTCGGACAGCTTCCAGGTCAGCCCCTTGCGCGTGAGTACGAACTCGATCGGACGACCACGGTCGTCGCGCACCGTCGCCGTGAAGCGCGACGTGGAGTTGTAACGGTAGTGCGCGTCTTCGAGCGGTGCTTCGCGCGCGGGGTCGGCACGGACCTGGGTCGGCGATGCGCCGCCGGCGAGGCTCCACAACCGTTGGCCGCGCATCAGCGCGCTGAGGCCGACAGGGGTCACCATCATGTCGACGCCAGTGCCGGCTGCGCTGCCGGCCAGTCGAAGCCCGATCGCGCCGAGCAGGTTCGATTGCAGGTCCGACCCTGCCTCGCGCACGATCGCGTCGGCCAGTTGCAGCCGCAGGCTCTCCCGCAATGCGGGGAAATCCACCTGCTTCGACAGCGCCCGCGAATCCTCGTTGCGCACGGCCTCGCGGATCGCGTGGACAGTCAGGTACGGGCCGGCGGCCACATAGCCGAGCAACAGCACGAGAACCGCGAGGGAGAGCCAGCCGAGTCGCTTCATCAAGATCGCATCGAAGGGAATGCCGCGATTGTCGGAGACGACGGCGCAGTGCGTGCTGAACGACGACGGGAAGCCGCCGTCCGTGCCGGCACGATCAGAACTCCAGATCCAGCGAGGCGCACAGGTAGTCGACGAACGGGCCCAGTGCGACGAGATCGGCAGCGATCGTCTGCCGCAGCTTCGGGCCGGTCATCGCGTCATCGTCGAGCGTGCGCCAGAACACCCAGTTGCGGTGCTTGAGATCGTCGATGAACTCGAACTGCGGGTCGAAGCCGCGCGGTGGGCGGACCAGCATCTCACTGGTCTCGAACTCGAACTTTTTCCGCAGTTTCGATGCGTGTGCGGCCGCCTTCCAGCTTTCCGGATTGTCGACGATGAACTGCCGGACTTTCCGCTGGGTGTCGGATTCGGGATGCCACAGGCCGGCGCCGACGAAGCTGCCGCCCGGTTGCAGGTGGACGTAGAAAGAGGGCGCTGCGGTCTCGCGGCGGCGTTCGTGGAACAGGCGCGCACCCTGCCAGGTCTTGTACGGTGACTTGTCGTTGGAGAAACGCGCATCACGGTGGATCCGGAACAGCGAGCCACCGACCGTGCGCGTATCGGCGCGGAAATGCGGACTGACCGCGGCGACGTCCGGCTGCAGATCGCCGATCAGGCGCAGGAAGGGCTGGCGCACATGCGCTTCGTACTCCTTGCGATGCTCTTCGAACCAGGGCTTCTCGTTGTGGCGCGCGAGCGCGCGCAGGAACTTGAAGCTCTTGTCGCTGAAGTACGTGGTCATGCGGATGTGCTGGGCAGCGTGGGGGACGGACCGAGGCGCTTCTGCAGGTTCTTGCCCCAATCGGTGAGGGCGTCGAGTAGCGGCAGACGCGTTGTGTCATCGGGATTTTCAGCCCGCAGGGCGTCGATCTGCGTGAAGTAGGTGGCGAAATCCTGTTCGGCCTGCGTCGTGCCCGGCGCCAGGCGCGCGCGCCGGTAGTCGTTCCAGCGCAGCTGTTCGTCGGGGTTGAGCGTGTCCGGCCAGTTGCGTGCGCGATAGCGCAGCAGCAGGGCGTCTAGGCGCGGATCCTCGAAGCCGAAATCGCGCGCGCCCAGCAGCGTCGGCGGCGTCGCGCGGACCTGGGCCATGCGGCGCTTGTCGCCGTCGCCGGCGAAGCCGTCGTACAGCGCGCCATCGGGATCGGACGGCGCGAACTCGCGTTCGACCGCGAACACCTGGCGCATCTTTTCGGCCAGCGCCGGACCCGCGGCGCGCAGCCTGGCGGCACGCCGTTCGATATCGACCGGGTCGATCGACAGCCGCTCGAAATCCGCCTCGCGCAGATGGCTCCAGGCCACCAGCGCCGGGCAGCGGTTGCTGTGCACTTCCTTGAGCGGAATGCGCGCGACGCCTTCAGGCAGATCTTCGCGGCGCACGAACACGCGCGCCGCGATGGTTTCGGCATCGAGGTCGAGCAGCCAGTCCGGATCGCCATCGAGATCGAACACGATCACGCGGCTGTCGATGCGAGGGTGGCGCGCGATCGGAAGCACGGGCGCCGCGCACAGGCGCGCGGCCGGATAGCGTTGCGAGACATGCAGCACCGGCGTCATCGCGATGGTGTCGAGCATCGACGCCGCGTGGCGCTTGTCGCGAAGCTTCAACGCGTAGTCCCACAAGCGCGGCTGCGCGCTGCGGAACAGGCGCGCCAGACCGATCAGCGCGCGCACGTCCGACAGCGCCTCGTGCGCATCACCGGTGCGCACATGGTTGGCAGTCGCCAGATGTTCGAGCTTGAACGAGGTCGCGCCGTCCTCGCGCGTCGGCCAGACCAGGCCTTCCGGACGCAGTGCATGCCACAGCCGCATGACGTCGAGCAGATCCCAGCGCGAATTGCCGCTGCGCCATTCGCGCTCGTAGGGATCGTGGAAATTCCGGTACAGGCCGAAACGCACGAACTCGTCGTCGAAGCGCAACGAGTTGTAGCCCAGGGTGCAGGTCTTCGGCCGGGCCATTTCCTCGTGGATGCGCGCGAACGCGTCGGCCTCGGGCATGCCGATGGAGAGCGCATGCTGCGGGGTGATGCCGGTGATCAGCGTCGCGATGGGCGAGGGCAGCAGGTCGTCGGCGGGGCGGACGAAGAAGTCGATCGGATCATCGATCTCGTTGAGTTCGGCATCGGTACGGATCGCAGCGAACTGGGCGATGCGCGTGCGGCGCGGATCGGCGCCGAAGGTTTCGAGATCGTAGAAGAGAAAACTGTCGTTCATAAGCGGTGCTGTCGGCGCGTCGTTGCGGCAAGCCGTTGCGACGGCATCATTCCGGTCGGGCGCGGCAGCCTCGTCGAGGCGCGATCGTAGAAGAGAAAACTGTCGTTCACGCCGGCACATCCTCCAGCGGCGTCAGCAGGCAGAGGACTTCGGCGTCGATCGCATCCCAGTCCAGCGTCGACAGCGAGGCATGGCCCGCCGTTGCGCGTTCGAGGATGCCGCGCTGAATGTCTGTGCGCGTCATCGCCAGCGAGTACGGAATCCGCATGAAGGTCACCATCGCGTAGTGCGGCACGAAGCGGCCGGGATGGCGGTCCTGCAGTGCGAGTTCCAGTTCGCGCTGCAGCAGGTAGTCGGCATCGTCGACGCGGTCGCGCATCTCCAGATAGTTGTCGAGCGCCATGCGCTGGATCGCGGCGGCATCGGGTTTGCGCTCGGCCTCGAAGGCGGCGAACGCGGCTGCGAGATCGTCGTGCGCATCGAGGTGACGGGCCAGCGCCACGCAGTCCTCGAACGCGCAGTTCATGCCCTGACCGTGGAACGGCACCATCGCGTGCGCGGCGTCGCCCAGCAGCACCGCGCGGCCATCGAGATGCCAGCGATCGAGGTAAAGCGTCCCCAGCTGGCCGACCGGGTTGTCGCGCCAGTCGCGGTCGAACGCCGGAATCAGTGCCAGCGCGGACGGGAAGTCGCGTTCGAAGAACGCGCGTGCGGCGTCGACTTCGATCAGCTGGTCGAAGGCCGGCCCACCGTCCGCGGCAGCGCGGTGGGGCAGGAACAGAGTGACGGTGAACGTCTTCTCGTCGTTGGGCAGCGCGATGCACATGTAGTGGCCGCGCGGCCAGATGTGCAGCGCGTTCGGCTCGATGCGGAAACCGCCATCGGCACGTGGCGGAATCTCGAGCTCCTTGTAGCCGTGGTCGAGAAACTCGCTGCGCTGCCCGAGGTCGCGCACGCGATGCATCGCCGCGCGCAGCGCAGACCCTGCGCCGTCGGCCCCGACCAGCGCCTCGAAGGCCACTTCACAGGTGCTGTCGTCGCGCGGGTCACGGAACACCGCGCGGCGCGAGTCGAAATTCACCGCGTCCAGTCCGGCACCGAAATGCAGACGTGCGCCGGCGGCTTCGGCCAGATCCAGCAGCACGATGTTCAGGTCGCCCCGGTGCACGGACCAGATGACTTCGTCGTCGTCGCGGCCGTAGCGCTGCAGCACCGGCTCGGTGTCGCCCACGTGGACCATGCGGCCGCGCATCATGATCGCGTGGTGCATCACTGCGTCGTCGGCATCGGCGGCGCGCAGCGCGTGCCGGCCGCGTTCGGCCAGCGCCAGATTGATCGAACGCCCACCGCCATAGCCCTGCACGCGTGGATCGCCACGTTTTTCGTACAGATCTACGTCCCAGCCGCGTCGCCGCAGCAGGATGCCGAGCAGGGCGCCGGCCAGGCCCGCGCCGATGATCGTCAGCTGGCGTACCGGCGCTGTCACGCGTCGCGCCACCGGGCGACGGTCCGCACGAAGCGCAGGACGTCGGCGTGGGTGTTGTAGAGCGGCGCGGGCGAGATCCGGATCACGTCCGGTTCGCGCCAGTCGCCGAGCACGCCGTTGGCGGCCAGGTCCTCGAACAGCGCGCGGCCCTGCTCGCGCCCACCGCGCACACGCAACGACAGCTGGGCGCCGCGACGTGCGCGATCGGCCGGGGTGACGATGTCGAGCACGTCGTCGAGCTGACTGCGGATCAGCGTCTCGAGGTAGCCGGTCAAGATTTCCGACTTTGCGCGCAGCGCCGGCATGCCGGCCTCGGTGAACAGGTCCAGCGACGCGCGCAGCGGTGCGAGACCCAGGATCGGCGGGTTGCTCAGCTGCCAGCCGTCTGCGCCGGGCGTGGGCTGGAAGTCGGGACCCATCTGGAAGCGTGTGGTCTGGTCGTGTCCCCACCAGCCGGCGAAGCGCGGCCGGTCGGTGGTCGCATGCCGCGCGTGCACGAAGGCGCCGGCCACCGCGCCCGGGCCGCTGTTGAGGTACTTGTAATGGCACCACACCGCGAAGTCGGCATTGCTGTCGTGCAGCTGCAGCGGCAGGTTGCCGACCGCATGCGCGAGATCGAAGCCGACGACAGCGCCCGCCGCGTGGCCGAGCCGGGTGATCTCCGCGAGGTCGAAGGCCTCACCGGTGCGGTACTGCACCCCCGGCCACAGCACCAGCGCGAGGCGGTGGCCGTGCTGCTCAATGGCAGCGGCAATCGCGTCCATGCCGAACAGGCCGTCCGCGCCGGGCTGCACTTCGATCAGGTCGGTGGCCGGGTCGAAACCGTGGAAGCGCACCTGCGACTCAAGCGCGTAGCGGTCCGACGGGAACGCGCCGGCTTCCATCAGGATCGCCGGGCGCTCCGCGGTCGGGCGGTAGAAGCCGACCATCAGGAAGTGCAGGTTCGCGGTCAGCGAATTCATCGCGATCACTTCGTCCGGCAACGCACCGACCACCTCGGCCAGCTGCGCGCTGAGCAGGCCGTGATAGGTCATCCACTGCGAATTGCCGCGGAAATGCCCTTCGACCGCCTCCATTGCCCACTTGTCGAGGACGTCCTCGACCTGCGCGCGCGCACCGCGCGGCTGCAGGCCCAGCGAATTGCCGACGAAATAGGCCTGCTCGACATCACCGAAGCGCGGCATGTGGAACTGCGCGCGAAAGCGCTGCAGCGGATCGGTGGCATCGGCGGAGGCGGCGTAGTCGTCGGAGAACAGGGTGTGCAGATCGGTCATGGACTGGATTCGGTCGGAAGTCGCGCCGGCGCGCGACGCATGCGAAGGGAAGGGGATGCGGCGATCACGCGAAGCGGCCGGGCGACAGGCCCAGCCATTCGAGCGCGGTGCCGTGATACAGGCGCGCCCGGGCGACATCATCGAGCGGTATTTCCTCGATACCGGCGCCGGGCACCTGTTCGCCGAGCGGGAACGGGTAGTCGGTGCCGAGCATCACGCGGTCCGCGCCGCAGGTATCGACCAGATACTGCAGCGCGCGCGGATCGGCCACCCAGGAATCGAAGTACAGCTGCTTGAGATAGCCGCGCGGGTTGTGTGGATTGTCGGTCGCGACGAGGTCGGGCCGCATGTTGAAGCCGTGTTCGATGCGGCCGATCGTGTACGGAAAGCTGCCGCCGCCATGCGCCATGCAGATCTTGAGCTTCGGCAGCCGCTGCAGCACCCCGCCGAAGATCAGGCAGCAGGCCGCGCGCGACTGCTCGGCCGGCATGCCCACCAGCCACGGCAGCCAGTACTTGGGCATCGATTCACTGCCCATCATGTCCCAGGGGTGCACGAGGATTGCCGCGCCCAGATCGGCCGCCGCCTCGAAGAACGGGAACAGCTCGGGTGCATCGAGGTTCCAGTCGCCGATGTGGCTGCCGATCTGCACGCCCTGCAGGCCGAGCTGATCGACGCAACGCTCGAGTTCCTGGATCGCCAGCCGCGGCGACTGCATCGGCACCGTGCCGATGCCGGCGTAGTGGCGCGGATGCGCGGTGACGGTCGCGGCCATGTGGTCGTTGAGCGCCTGGTGCAGTTCCAGCGCATGCGCAGGCTTCGCCCAGTAGCTGAACATCACCGGCACCGTGCTGATCACCTGCACCTGTACGCCGAAGCGCGCGTAGTCGTCGATGCGCTCGCGCGCGTCCCAGGTCTTGGACCAGATCTCGCGAAAGAAGCGGCCATCCTTGTAGATCCGGTGGCGGCCGTCGGCGGTGTGGTGAATCACCGGAAACCGCGCATCGCCGTACTTCGATGCCAGATCCGGCCAGTCGCGCGGCAGATAGTGAGCGTGGATATCGATCTTCAGCATGGCCGTCATCCTAGACGACCGGCCTCCGGCGATCACGCCGCAGGCGCACAGCAGGTTCAGGGCGTCGTGGCGCCGGCGGCGCGACGTTCCGCGCGCAATTGCTCCATGGTCGGCGGCTTGGCTCGTACCGGCGCTCCCATCGAGGCCGCCATTTGAGCAACGTTTGCCTGCGCTTCGGCCAGTGACGGCACGCCCATGCGTGCGCGCTCGGCATCGTCGACCGCGCCATCGGCGACCGGATACAGAAACAGGCCGTCGTCACTGCCGTGAAACTGGGTGCCGTACCACTGCGGTTGCAGGTGCGTGGTCATGATGCGGTCCCAGGATGCGGCGATCAGCCAGCGGTAACTGATTTCGTCAGGTGCCAGCGTGGATGCCAGCGTCGAGAGCGCGTGCGCGATGCGGATGTCTTCCAGATTTGCGCCGTGCTGGAACACCATCGCCGCGTGATGGTGGTCAGCTGCCGTGCGCATCGCACCCTCACGCATCAGTGCGAGCACGCGCGCGCGCCGTGCAGCGTCCTCGCGGAATACGACGGACCAGTCGATGTTCGCCGCGTCCGCACGTGCCTGCTGGTCGTCGCGGTACAGCGCCGCGAGTTCAGGGTTGTCGGCGCCCTGCGCCTGCAGCGGCGCGATCGCAGCGAGCAGGCAGGAGAGCAACAGAATCAGCAGAGGCGTCCGCATGGTGGTCTCCATTCCCTGGATGCGCGGGTCTCAGGTGATATCGGCCAGCGTGTCCGGGTCGGGATCGTAGCGGGCGGGGCGCGGGTTGAGATGGCCGCAGGCCTTGCATGTGCGGTGCTCGATCGACCCGTAGAACCGGTCGAACACCGGCGGGAAATCCTGCTCGATGTCGTGCAGGTGGAAGTACTGCTCGAACAGCACGTGGTTGCAGCGCTCGCAGAACCACAACAGACCGTCCTGCTCGTGCGGCAGACGCCTGCGCTCGATGACCAGACCGATCGAATCGGGCCCGCGCTGCGGCGAATGCGGCACCTTCGGCGGCAGCAGGAAGGTCTCGCCGGCGCGGATCGGAATGTCGCGGACGCGGCCGTCTTCCTGGATACGCAGCACCATCTCGCCTTCGAGCTGGTGGAACCATTCCGGGCCTTCCTCGTAGTGATAGTCGGTGCGGGCGTTCGGACCGCCCACCACCATGACGATGAAGTCGCCGTCGTAGATGCACTTGTTGCCCACCGGTGGTTTCAGCAGATGCCGGTGCTCGTCGATCCAGGCCTGGAAGTTCAGCGGTCCGGGGATCATCGGTTCACTCCTTCGGCGCAGCGACGCATTTGAGTTCGATCGCGATCGGCGTGGGCAATGCATTGATGCCCAGCGTCGTGCGACAGGGCGCGGTGGCGGGATCGGGGAAGTACTCGGCCCAGACCGCGTTGTAGGCGGCGAAATCGCCGGCCATGTCGGTGAGATACACGGTCACGTCGACCAGATCCTCCCAGCGGGCGCCGCTGGCTTCGAGCACCGCGCGCACGTTGGCCAACACCGCATGCGTCTGCGCGGCGATGTCGTGGCCGACCACGCGGCCGTCGGCATCCAGCACGTTGCCGGGCACGGAATCCGTGGCCGGATCGCGCGGGCCGATGCCCGACAGGAACAACAGCCCGCCGGCGCGGCGCGCATGCGGGTAACGGCCGACCGGCCGTGGTGCCGCATCGGCCTGGACGGCCTCAGCCATCGCGCCGGCCCTGGGCGGCGACCCGGGCGATGTCGGCGATGGCCGCCTCGTAGGCCGGCCCGATCTCGTCATGCGACGCCACGTCCATGCCGAGCTCGCGCACGCGGCCGTCGCCGAGCGCGTAGACCCAACCGTGCACGGCAAGCTTCTGCCCGCGCGCCCAGGCGTCGCGGACGACGGTGGTCTGGCAGATGTTGAGTGCCTGCTCGACGGCGTTGAGCTCGCACAACCGCGCATGGCGCAGGCCGGTGTCCTCGACCGCAGCCAGCAGCGCCGCGTGCTTGTGATTGACGTCGGCCACGTGGCGCAGCCAGTTGTCGACCAGTCCCACGCGCGCGCCGGTCATCGCCGCGTGCACGCCGCCGCAGCCGTAGTGGCCGACCAGCAGCACGTGTTCGACCTTGAGCACGTCGACCGCGAACTGGATCACCGACAGCGCATTGAGGTCACCGTGCGAGAGCACGTTGGCCACGTTGCGGTGCACGAAGACCTGGCCCGGATCGAGCCCGAGGATCTGGTTGGCCGGCACCCGCGAATCCGAGCAGCCGATCCACAGGTACTTCGGGGTCTGCTGGTTCTCGAGGCGGTGAAAGTAATCCGGGTCCTCGCGCACAGCGCGTTCGGCCCAGTCGCGGTTGTTCTGCAGCAGGATGTCGAGTTCGCCCATGCGGTGATTATCCCAGAGACAGGCCGACGTTTTTCGGCTCGGTGAAAAAACGCATTGCGTCCATGCCGCCTTCGCGGCCGAGGCCGGACGCGCCGGTGCCGCCGAACGGCGTGCGGAGGTCGCGCAGCAGCCAGGTATTGATCCAGACCATGCCCACGTGCAGGGCGGCGGCGAGGCGATGCGCGCGGGTCAGGTCGCGCGTCCACACGACGGCCGACAGACCGTAGTCGCCGGCGTTCGCCAGCGCGAGTGCGTCCGCGTCGTCGTCGAAGGGCTGCAGCGTGATCACCGGCCCGAAGATCTCCTCGCGGTTGGTTGCGCAGTCCGGGCCGAGGCCGTCGATGACCGTCGGCGCGATGAACCAGCCCGGCCGTTCCAGCGCATGGCCGCCGCACAAGACGTTGCCACCCTCGTCTCGCGCGCGCGTGATCGCGGCGAGCACCTTGTCGAACTGCGCCTGCGAGACCAGTGGACCCATGCGTGCATCCGGATCCATCGGATCGCCGACCTGCAGCGCGAGGACCTCGGCGACGAAGCGGTCGCGGAACGATGCGTAGATGCTGCGCTCGACGAGCATCCGCGAGCCGCACAGGCAGATCTGGCCGGCGTTCTGGAAGGCCGAGCGCACCAGCGTGGCGAGCTGCGATTCCCAGTCGCTGTCGGCGAAAACCAGTGTCGCGTTCTTGCCGCCGAGTTCGAGTGATGCCTTCTTCAGCTGCGCGCCGGTGCGGGCGCCGATGCGACGGCCCACCGCGGTGCTGCCGGTGAACGACACCGCACGCACGCGCGGATCGTCGATCAGCGCATCGCCCACATCAGCGCCGGTGCCGTGTACGACATTGAGCACACCCGGCGGCAGGCCGATCTCGCCCGACAGCGTCGCAAGCAGCGACGCGGTGGCCGGGGTGATCTCCGACGGCTTGGCGACGACGGTGTTGCCGGCCGCGAGCGCGGGCGCGATCTTCCAGGTGAACAGATACAGCGGCAGGTTCCATGGTGAGATTGCGGCGACCACGCCCAGCGGCGCGCGTAGCGTGTAATTGAGCCCGGCTTCGCCGTGGTGCGATTCGCTGGCGAACTGCGTCGCCGCGTGGGCGAAGAAGCGCAGGTTGGCGACCGCGCGCGGGATCTCGGCATCGCGGGCCAGTGCGAAGGGCTTGCCGCCATCGCGGGCTTCGGCGTGGGCGAAGTCGTCGATGCGGGCTTCGAGCGCCGCGGCGAGCTTCTCCAACCAGGCCGCGCGTGCGCTGTTCGGCAGGGCTGCCCAGGCAGGCGCCGCGCGGGCAGCGGCCGTGATCGCGGCTTCGATGTCGGCGGCGTCGCCGGCAGCGACTTCCGCATAGACGGCACCCGTAGCGGGCTCGTGCACCGGCAGCCAGTGGTCCCGGCCGGGTGCACGCGCAGCGCCATCGATCCAGTGCGTCAGCCGTTGCATGTCGCCAGCTTACCCGAGGCGTCAAGCAGGCTCAGGTCTGACAGCCCTTGCACCAGTACAGCCGTCTGCCGGCCAGTCGTGTCTCGACGATGCGGCCGTCTCCGCGCGGGCAGGGATCGCCCTTGCGTTCGAAGACCTTGAATCCGAACTGCGCGCGGGTCGTGGCGAGGTAGTCCTTGCCGGGCGGCAGTGCATCGTCGTGTTTGGCGCGATACGCGCGGCGTGGCACGTCCAGAAGCGCGTTCGCGAGCCTGCGACGCTCCCCGGTCGTGAGTTCCTGCAGCAACCGGTGCGGCGCGAGTCTCGCCTGGAACAGTACTTCCGAACGCAGGTAATTGCCCATGCCGGCGGCGAAACCCTGGTCGAGCAGCAGCATCGCCAGCGTGCGGCGTGCGAAGCGCGGGGTACGCATGTGCGCGAGCAGAACTTTGGCATCCACCGCAGGGTCGAGCACGTCAGGTCCGAGCTTGGCGAGATACGGCTGCTCGTCGAGCGCGTCGGTGCGCCACAGCGAGATCGAGGGCGCCGCGTACAGCGCCGCGACGCCGCGCACGGTCGCCAGGACCAGCCGCGGCGGCGCGCCGTCGGGCAGGGCCTCGGCGTCTTCGACGAAGCGCCAGAAACCGAACAGATGGCTGTGCGTGTACAGCGTCCAGCCGTCTTCGACCGCGGTGAGCAACGCCTTTCCGCGCGCTTCGACCGCGAGCACGCGCTGGCCTTCGAGCAGGGCGCGCCGGCGCTGCAGGGCAGGATCGATGAAGCGCACATGCGTCAGCGTCTCGTCGACGAGCAAGGTCGACAGGCGATCGGCGAGTGCGTGGGTTTCGGGGCCTTCGGGCATCGCGGCATCGAAGCAATGCGCGTGTCGCGGCGTCGTGACAATGGCGGAGTGGCGCGCTCGCGCTTCAGACGGACTGAAACGACGGCGATGAGCGCACGCCGATCAGATCGATGCCATCCGTCCGCCATCGACCGGCAGACTGACGCCGGTGACGTAGGCCGCTGCCGGCGAACACAAGAACGCGATGACGCCTGCGGTCTCGGACGGCTCTGCGAAGCGTCCTGCAGGCACGCTCGCGCGCATCGAGGCCAGCACCGCATCCTCGTCCTGCCCGGTGCGGCGGACGCGGTCGGCGACTACCTGGTCGATCCGACCGGTGCGGGTGTAGCCCGGCAATACGTTGTTGACGGTGATGCCGTCGGGTGCGAGTTCGCGCGACAGCGTCTTGGCCCAGCTGGCGACCGCGCCGCGCACCGTGTTGGACACGCCCAGGCCGGCAATGGGTTCGCGCACCGAGGTCGAGACCACGTTGACGATGCGGCCCCATTTCGCGGCGCGCATCGCGGGCAGCACGGCCTGCACCAGCACCTGTCCGCCGAGCAGATGGCGGCGGAACGCGGCTTCGAACGCATCCAGCGGCGCTTCGTGCGCGGTGCCGCCTGCCGGACCGCCGGTGTTGTTGACCAGGATCTGCACCGGATCCGCGGCCACGAGGGCACCGATCGCCTCGCGCAAGCCGTCCGTGTCGTCCATATCGACGGCCAGGACGTGATGCGTCTGGCCCTGCGCCCTGGGCAGTGCATCGACCACCGACTGCAGTGCATCCGCGCGGCGCGCAAGCACGGTCACGCTGGCGCCCAATTGGGCCAGTTCGAGTGCGGTGGCACGGCCGATGCCTTCGGAGGCGCCGCAGACGAGGGCGTGACGCCCGGTGAGATCGAGGTCCATACGGGGCTCCGGAAGCGGAATCAGGATTCGATCGCGCGCATCATCGCGGCGATCTCGCGTGCGTTCGTGTCGCCCGCAGACAGCGCCTCGGCGACCGCGCTGCGGTTGGCCGCCGGGTGGTTCTGGCTGAGCTTGTGCGTGATCTCGACCGCATCGACATGGAAGCGGAAGCCGACGATGCCGCGCAGTTGCCGACGCTGGCGATCGTCCTCGGAATCGAAGCGCCAGTCGCCACCGACGCGGGCCTCGAAGACATCGCTGGTGCGTGCGACCAGATCGACCAAGGCGGCTTCATCGTCGAAGCGCTCGAGCCGACCGCGCAGATGCGCGCTCGCATGGTTCCAGGTCGGCACGCGCGCGGCTGCTTCTTTATCCGGATACCAGCCCGGGGACACGTAGGCGTGCGGGCCGTGAACGATCATCAGCGCAGGACAGTCGTGCGACGCCTGTGGATTCGGTCGCGCCCAATGGCCTTCGATGCGCACCGTATCGCCGTCGCGCCGGTAAAGCACCGGCAACTGGCTGGCGAGCGGCGCGCCGTCTGCACCTGTGGTCACCAGGGTGGCGAAGGCATCGCGCGCGAACAACGCGTCCAGGGCCTGCAGATCATCGGCGGCGAAGGCGCGGGGCGTGTACATCGTCGCCTGCCTGGTTTCAGGCGCGCTTGCCGAGCGACTGCACCATGCGGTCGCGCAGTTGGGCGTCGTCGTCGGCCTGCGGCGGCGCGATTTCGTCGATCGCGAAACCGCGATCGAGTGCGTCCTCGGGATCGAGGCCGTCCCATTCGACGAATTCGGCATCGAGCAGCATGCCGCGCGCGGTGTCCTCGCTGTCGTAGACGAGCGTGTTGCCGTCGCTGTCGAGCACTTCGGCGACGCCGGCGTCGAGCACGCGCAGGCGCGCCCAGATCACGGTGCGACCGATGGACGCGAGCCACCACTGGTCTTGGGTCATGAGGCGGAACTCCGGTTCAGGGGGCGATCGACCACAGCCACAACACGGCCGAAGCGGCCAGCGCGCCGAGGATCACCATCAGGGAAATACGGGCCGGCGTCGCCAGGCCTGTGAACTGCCGGTCGGGCACTTCGTAGTACCCGCCGCCGAGCAGCCAGCGCAACGCAGCCGGCTGCACGAACGCGTTCTCGCCGAAGCGGCCGCGCACCTCGGGATGGCGGTCGCGCAGATGCACCAGCGACAACGGCCAGAAGATCACGAACGCGGTGAATCCGCCGATCGCGACGCCGAAGAAACACAGGGCGAGAAAGAGGGTCATTCGAACGACGGGATTGGACGGGAGCGGACATACGTCCGTTGAACACCGGGGTTCGCGGTTCGCGAGTACACGTCTCGCCCGCGTACGCGGCAAACGTGCGAGGTGCCCGACGAGCTGGTTTTACGAATCCCCATTTCCGTCTCCCGAATCCTCAGTACTCCGCCTGCCCCGGCGCACGCGGATACGGAATCGCGTCGCGGATGTTGGACAGGCCGCAGATGTAGACGATCAGACGTTCGAAGCCCAGACCGAAGCCGGCGTGCGGCACCGTGCCGTACTTGCGGAAATCGCGGTACCAGCTGTAATGCTCGCGATCGAGGCCGAACTGCTCCATGCGCGCGTCGAGCACGTCGAGACGCTCTTCGCGCTGCGCGCCGCCGATGATCTCGCCGATGCCCGGTGCCAGCACATCCATCGCCGCGACGGTCTTGCCGTCGTCGTTGAGGCGCATGTAGAACGCCTTGATGTGCTCGGGATAGTTGGTCACCACGACCGGGCGGCCGACGTGCTGCTCGGTCAGCCAGCGCTCGTGCTCGGTCTGCAGGTCAAGGCCCCATTCGACCGGGAACTCGAACTTGTGCCCGGACTTGCGCAGCAGCTCGACCGCATCGGTGTACTCGATCCGCTCGAACGGCGCATTGACGAAGGCTTCCAGACGCGTGATCGCGTCCTTCTGCACGCGCTCGGCAATGAACGCCATGTCGTCGGCGCGCTCGTCGAGCACCGCGCGGAACAGGTACTTCAGGAATTCCTCGGAGATGCGCGCGTTCTCGGCGAGATCGGCGAATGCGATTTCCGGCTCGATCATCCAGAACTCGGCCAGGTGGCGCGTGGTGTGGCTGTTTTCGGCGCGGAAGGTCGGGCCGAAGGTGTAGACCTTGCTCATCGCCAGACAGTAGGCCTCGACGTTGAGCTGGCCCGACACCGTCAGAAACGCTTCCTTGCCGAAGAAATCGCGGCTGAAGTCGACCTTGCCCTCGCGCATTGGCAGGTTCGCCAGATCCAGCGTCGAGATGCGGAACATCTGGCCCGCGCCTTCGGCGTCGGACGTGGTCACGATCGGCGTATTGATCCAGTAGTAGCCGTTCTCGTGGAAATAGCGGTGCGCCGCCTGCGCCAGGCAGTGGCGGATGCGCGTGACCGCGCCGAACAGGTTGGTGCGCGGGCGCAGGTGCGCGACCTCGCGCAGGAATTCCAGCGAATGCGCCTTGGGCTGGATCGGATAGGTTTCCGGATCCTCGACCCAGCCGACGACTTCCAGCGACGCCGCCTGGATCTCGAAGCTCTGGCCCTGGCCCTGCGACTTCACCAGCGTGCCGGTGGCGATGACCGAGCAGCCCGCGGTCAGGCGCTTGATTTCCGACTCGTAGTTGCCCAGCGCGTCCGGCGCGACGACCTGGATCGGCGCGAAGCACGAACCGTCGCTGACATTGACGAAGCTCAACCCCGCCTTGGAGTCACGGCGGGTGCGGACCCAGCCACGGACGGTGACTTCGCCGCCTTCTGGAATGTGCCCGGCAAGGGCCTGTTGGACGCTGATCGTGGTCATGCCTTGAATCCTGGAAATCCGGTCCGATAACACGCGGCAGCACAGTCTACCGGAGCCGGACTGCGCGCCGGCGGCTCCGTCCGCCAGCGGGCGTTCGGGTCCACGGGAGTACACTCGTCACCATGTCCATCGCACTTGCCCCCGCCGCCCTCGAACGTGCCCGCCGCTTCCTGGCGGCCAGTCCCGGCGCGCTCGGTCTGCGCTTCGGCGTCACCAAGACCGGTTGTTCGGGCTGGGGTTACGTCGTCGACATCGCCCGCGAAGAACAGCCGGGCGATGCGGTCAGCGAATACGAAGGCGTGCGCATCTACGTCGACGCGCAGAGCCAGCCGATCGTCGATGGCACCGAGATCGATTTCGCGCAGAAGGGCCTGAACCAGGAGTTCGTGTTCCGCAATCCGAACGCCGCGGCGGCGTGCGGGTGTGGCGAGAGTTTCACGACGGATCCGACGAAGTAACCGGGTGCCGCTGAGGCGGTACGCGCATCTGCTGTTTCCCTTGGAATAGAAACGGGCTGCCCGCGAAGCGGCGGCGGGGTAGGTGATGCTCGCATTCGTTTCGGACATGCGTGTAGGCGTCCGGCCGAACGTGTGGCGCGGTTGGTCCGCTTCTACCTGTTGCCCTCACCCCAACCCCTCTCCCTGAGGGAGAGGGGCTCGGATCTCTGCGGCGTATCGGACGCGACGTTCGCGGCGTCATTGTTCGGGTGCGGCATCCGATGCGCGCGCTGCGATGCGTGGCGGGAGACTGGCGCAGTGCACTCGTCGAGCAAGCGAAGCTTCATGAGCCTCTCTCCCTCCGGGAGAGGGGTTGGGGTGAGGGCTGACGATCGCACCGATACAGAATCGCGCGAATCGAAATCCTCAGAAAACCCCTGACCCTATCGCTTCCGCCGGAACTCGCTCCGGAGCACGAACACCGTCGCCAGCAACCCGAGCAACGCCATGCCGAACCACGTCAGCGCATAGCTGAGGTGGTTGTTGCGGAACTGCACCATCGTCAGGCCGGGCACGGGCCAGTTGCCGGTGTCGATGCGGTCCTGGGCGTCGATGAAGAACGGGGCGACCGCGCCATCGACATCACGCGCGGCGGAAAACTCCGCAGGTGCGCGCGTGTACCAGCGGTCTTCCTCCGGCACATTGGCCCGCAGGAATACACCGTGCTGCTCGGGCAGGCGGAGCAGGCCGGTGATGCTGACCGTTTCCGACTCGTCATGCCGTGCGCGGCTCTCACGCGCGCGATGCGCGTTGTCGACGTAGCCGCGGTTGATCCAGACCGTGCCGTCGCCGGTCACCAGCGGCGTCATGATCCAGTAGCCCGGACCCCGTTCGGTTGTCGCATACACGGCGACCTCCTGCGTGTGCAGCAGGCGCCCGGTGGCGGTGACGCGGCGATATTCGTCCTCGGCGGGATCGAGCGCCGACAGGAACGATGACGCCGGCAACTCGGCCGGCGTCGCGTGCACGCGTGCATCGACGCGTGCGATCAGGTCGCGCTTCCACTGCAGGCGTTCCACCTGCCACGCACCGAGGGCAATGAAGCCCACGGTGGCGGCGATCAGGAACACCAGCAACGCCCAGCGGATGACCGGGCGTGCGGTGGCGCGGGGGGCCTCGCTCACGACAGGTCTTGCGTCAGGGCGCGACGCGCATCTGTTCGGGCGACATCGGCATCATGTTGGCCTCGAGGTGGTGCATGACCCACAGCGAACCCACCAGCGCGATGACGATGATGATGCCGGTGAACAGCAGCGACATCAGGATCCAGCCGCCTTCCGATTTCCGGTTCATGTGCAGGAAGTACACCATGTGCACGACGATCTGCACGGCGCCGAAGAACATGATCAGCGCGACCGTCCAGACGCGGCTTTCCAGCACCTCGCCCATGACCAGCCAGAACGGGATCACGGTGAGGATGACCGACAGGACGAAGCCGATCACGTAGTCGCGCATGCTGCCGTGGCCGTGCGCGTCGTGCGCAGACTCGTGGGCGGGGTGGTGCGCGGAGTGGTTGGTCTCGGTGCTCATCCCACGACTCCCATCAGATACACATACGAGAACACGCCGATCCAGATCACGTCGAGGAAGTGCCAGAACATCGACAGGCACATCAGGCGGCGGTTGTTGGCGGCATTGAGGCCGTGCTTCTTCAGCTGCACGACCAGCGTCACCAGCCAGATCAGGCCGAAGGTCACGTGCAGGCCATGCGTGCCGACCAGGGTGAAGAACGACGACAGGAACGCGCTGCGCTGCGGCGTTGCACCCAGATGGGCCAGGTGATGGAACTCGTAGAGTTCGATGCACAGGAATGCCAGGCCGAACAGACCTGTGACCAGCAGCCACAGGATGGTGCCGCGCACGTTGTTCTTGTACGAGTTCAGCATCGCGAACCCGTAGGTGATCGACGAGAACAGCAGCATGAACGTCGCGACCAGAATCAGCTTCAGGTCGAACAGGTCGGCCGGCGACGGGCCGGCCGCGTAGTTGCGGCCAAGCACGGCGTGGACGGCGAACAGGATCGCGAAGATGAGGCAGTCGCTCATCAGGTACATCCAGAAACCGAGGTTGGTGCCGGTTTCGGGATGGTGCTCGTGCCCGTCGTCGTGGGCGTGCGGGTCCTCGATCACGTGGTAGACGCGTTCGGTGGTCCCACTCTCGGTTTGAATCGTGTGTGCCATGTTCAGAGTGCCTGCTGTGCGAGCGCGCGGGTGCGCGCATCCTCGGTCGCCGTGACTTCCTCGGCCGGGATGTAGAACTCGCGGTCGTAGTTGAAGGTGTGCCAGATCGCCGCGACGATCAGACCCACGAACGACACGCCGGCCAGCCACCAGATGTGCCACACCAGGCCGAAGGCCAGGACCACGCTGATCGCCGACAGCACCACGCCTGCGCCCGTGTTCTTGGGCATGTGGATCGGCACGAAGCCGCTCGTCGGGCGCTGGTAGCCGTGCTTCTTCATGTCATTCCACGCATCGATCTCGTGGATGACCGGGGTGAACGCGAAGTTGTAGCTCGGCGGCGGCGAGGAGGTCGCCCATTCCAGCGTGCGGCCGTTCCAGGGATCGCCCGTGGTGTCGGCCAGCTTCTTGCGGTTCTTCACCGCGACCGCGATCGACATCAGGAAGGCCAGGATGCCCGCGCCCACCAGCGCCGCGCCGACCGCCGCAACGATGAAGAACAGCGACAGCGAGGTGTCCTCGAACTGGCTCAGACGGCGGGTGATGCCCATCAGACCCATGATGTAGAGCGGGGTGAACGCGAGCCAGAAACCGACCAGCCAGCACCAGAACGAGACCTTGCCCCAGAACTCGTCGAGCTTGAAGCCGAAGGCCTTCGGGAACCAGTACACCATGCCGGCGAACAGGCCGAAGACCACGCCGCCGATGATGACGTTATGGAAGTGCGCGACCAGGAACAGGCTGTTGTGCAGCACGAAATCCGCCGGCGGCACCGCCAGCAGCACGCCGGTCATGCCACCGATGACGAAGGTGAACATGAAACCGACCGTCCACAGCATCGGCACGTCGAAGCGGATGCGGCCCTTGTACATCGTGAAGAGCCAATTGAAGATCTTCGCGCCCGTCGGGATCGAGATGATCATCGTCGTGATGCCGAAGAACGCGTTGACGCTCGCGCCCGAGCCCATGGTGAAGAAGTGGTGCAGCCACACCAGGTACGACAGGATCGTGATCACCGCAGTCGCATAGACCATCGACGTGTAGCCGAACAGACGCTTGCCGCAGTACGTCGCGACGACCTCGGAGAAGATGCCGAAGGCCGGCAGGATCAGGATATAGACTTCCGGGTGACCCCAGATCCAGATCAGGTTCACGTACATCATCGGATTGCCGCCGAGATCGTTCGTGAAGAAATTCGTGCCCACGTAACGGTCCATCGTCAGCAGCGCCAGCGTCGCCGTGAGGATCGGGAACGAGGCGACGATCAGGATGTTGGTGCAGAGCGAGGTCCAGGTGAAGATCGGCATGCGCATGAGCTTCATGCCCGGCGCGCGCATCTTGACGATGGTCACGATCAGGTTGATGCCCGACAACGTGGTGCCGACGCCCGCCACCTGTAGACCCCACAGGTAGTAGTCCATGCCCGTGCCCGGACTGTAATCGGCGCCCGACAGCGGCGGATACGCCAGCCAACCGGTACGCGCGAACTCGCCGACGAACAGCGAGATCATGATCAGCACCGCGCCCGCGGTGGTCATCCAGAAGCTGAAGTTGTTGAGGAACGGGAACGAGACGTCACGCGCGCCGATCTGCAGCGGCACCACGTAGTTCATCAGGCCCGTCACCAGCGGCATGGCCACGAAGAAGATCATGATCACGCCGTGCGCGGTGAAGATCTGATCGTAGTGGTGCGGTGGCAGGAAGCCCTCGCTGCCGCTCGCCGCCATCGCCTGGTGCGCGCGCATCAGCACCGCGTCGGAGAAGCCGCGCAGCAGCATCACGATTGCGAGTATGCAATACATGATGCCGATCTTCTTGTGGTCGATGCTGGTGAACCATTCCTTCCACAGGTACCCCCAGAGGCGGTACTTGGTCAGCAGGAAGAGCAGGGCGATACCGCCCAGCACGACGCCGACGAAGGTGACGCCGACGACGGGGTCATGGAGAAACGGCAGTGCATCGAGCGAGAGTCGCCCGATCCACGGTGAGTTGATCTGGTCCTGGGGTGCGGACATGGGGTTCCTGCCTGGTACTTGATTACGTTTGTGCGGTGCGGACGATCAGCGGCCGGTCCGGCCGCCGTCGTTGTCCGGCTTGCCGGGTGCGCCTTCCTGCCGCGGCGCCTGGCCCGGCGGGATCGGCTTGATGCCTTCGTCGTCGTCCTCGTTGGTCGGCGTCGGGACCGGCGTCTCCTCCTCCGGCGACACGGCGCGCGGCTGGTGACCCTGCGGTTCGTCGCCACGCGCCTCGCGGCCCGCCTCGGGGAACGTCGCTGCCGGCGCCGCGGAGGGATCGTCGGCGTGGCGGTTGTCGTAGCGCAGGCGCGCGTAGTTCTCCTGGCTGTCCACGCCGCCGCCGCCGCTGCGATCGATGTGCGCCATCTCGTGCACGCACATCGAACCGGGTGCGACGCACATGTTGAGGATCGCCTCGTACAGCGCCGGATCGACATCGTTGAAATACCGCACCGGCTCGCGTTCCGACGGACGCTCGAGTACCAGGTATTCCTCGCGGCCCAGCGCCACGCCTTCGGCGCGCGCCTTCTCCACCCACGCATCGAAGCCGTCCTGGCTCAGGCCGTGGAAGTTGAAGTGCATGTGCGAGAAGCCGTCACCGCTGAAATTGCCGGAGAAGCCCTTGTAGACACCTTCCTTGTTGATGACGGCGTTGAGCTGGGTCTGCATGCCGGGCATCGCGTAGATCTGGCCCGCGAGCGCCGGCACGAAGAACGAGTTCATGATCGACGAGGACGTGAGCTTGAACTGGATCGGCGTGTTCACCGGTGCGGCGAGTTCGTTGATCGTGGCGATGCCCTGTTCGGGATAGAAGAACAGCCACTTCCAGTCGATCGCGACCACTTCGACGACCAGCGGCTCGACGCCTTCGGCGAGCGGCGTGTTCGCGTCGATGCGATCGAGCGGGCGATACGGATCCAGTTTGTGCGTCGCGATCCAGGTCACCGTGCCGAGCACGAGGATGATCGCCAGCGGCGCCGACCAGATCACCAGCTCCAGGCGGGTGGAGTGGTGCCAATCGGGCGCGTACTCGGCGTCCTTGTTCGATTCCCGGTATTTCCAGGCGAAGAAGAACGTCAGGAAGATCACCGGCACGATGATCAGCAGCATCAGGACCGTGGACAGCACGATCAGATCGCGCTGCTGGACGGCGATGTCGCCAGCCGGCGACATGACGACCCAGTCGCAGCTCGACAGCAACGTGGCTGCCAGCAGCAGCGCGGAGACTCGGAGAATGGATTTCATTGGGGGAATCGACGACAACGGGAGAGGAAAACGACTTGACGGAGACGCCACGGCGCGACCGATAGCGTGGGGGTGTGGCGGGAGCACCGGCCGTTGCTGTGATGCGTCTTGCTTGGCGGGCCCGTTTCGGGGTCACAATGCGGTGCATTATCCCCCATAACGATCCCCATAACGACCGGAGAGAACGCGCAGATGAGTGAACCCGTACAGCAGGCCACGACGGGCCTCGACGACGCACCGGAATCCGATGACCTGGATGTCTCGCCAGGGAAGATCGCGTTCCCGGTGGTCATGGGGCGCACTTCGGAATTCTTCGATTTCTTCGTCTACGGCATCGCCGCGGTCCTGGTGTTCCCGTATCTGTTCTTTCCCGACAGCGATCCGGTCCAAGCGACGCTCAAGTCGTTCGCGGTGTTCTCGCTGGCCTTCATTGCGCGTCCGATCGGCTCGATCATCTTCATGGCGATCGACCGCAATTTCAGCCGCGCGGCCAAACTGATCGGCGCGCTGTTCCTGCTGTGCGGCTCCACGATGGCGATCGCGTTCCTGCCCAGCTATGCGCAGGCCGGCATGCTCGCGCCGGTGCTGCTGGCGGTGTTCCGTTTCGGCCAGGGTCTGGGCTGGGGTGGCGCCTGGGACGGCCTGCCGTCGCTGCTGTCGCTCAGTGCTCCGGTCAACCGCCGTGGCTGGTACGCGATGGTGCCGCAGCTGGGTGCGGCGCTCGGCTTCATGCTCGCGTGCGGCATGTTTTACGTGTTCACCCGCGTGCTCAGCCAGGAAGACTTCATGGCCTGGGGCTGGCGCTTCCCGTTCTTCGTCGCGCTGGCGCTCAACGTCGTCGCGCTCTTCGCGCGCCTGCGTCTGGTGGCCACGCCCGAGTTCAAGCGTCTGTTCGACGAGAAGGAACTGCAGCCACGTCGCGTGATCGAGACCATCCGCACGCATCCGCGCCAGGTGTTCGTGGGTGCGCTGATCCCGCTGGCCACCTACGCGATGTTCCACCTGGTGACGATCTTCCCGCTGAGCTGGACGACGCTCTACACCGATCACAACGCGGCCGACTTCCTCGGCAGCCTGTTCCTCGGCTCCGTGGTCGGCGGCCTGGGCATCATGCTGTCGGGCATCCTCGCCGACCGCGTGGGACGTCGCGGACAGCTGGCGATCGCCGCGGTGCTGATCGCGATCTTCAGCTTTTTCGCGGCGCCGCTGCTCGGCAGCGACACCACCGGCGGTCGCACCACCTACGTGATCGTCGGCTTCGCGCTGCTGGGTCTGTCGCTGGGACAGGCGAGCAACGCCATCGCATCGCGCTTCGAAAGCATCTACCGCTATACCGGCGCGGCGGTGACGTCTGATATCGCCTGGCTGGTCGGCGCCGGTTTCGCACCGCTGGTCGCGCTGGGCCTGTGCAGCAAGTTCGGCCTGGAATATGTCGGTTACTACCTGCTGTCCGGCGCCGTAGTGACGCTGGCCGCGCTGGCCTTCAGCCGCACGCTCGAAACGGTGCGCTGACCGGACGCGCCCCGTTCCACGCACGCACGTCTCCGCCCGGGAGGCGTGCGTGATGCGGAAACGGCGAGCTTGCACGGGTACGGTCCTCGGCTCCGCAGCGGCGGAGAGCGTCTTCGATCGGGCGTGGATCCAGCCGGCTGACACGATCGAAGCCTTGCGCCCCGGCATGTGCATTTCATCACGTCGCGCGGGTCCGTGAGACTGCGACCGAATGTCGCAGCGCAGCGCGCGTCATGCGCGACGAAGGCCAGCTGCTTGCCGGCGCGCGCCGGTTCTGTGAGAATACCCGGCTCCCTGCGGCATCTGTCGTCGGGAGACCCTTGCCCCACCGTGCGGCCGCGTGTCGCGGACGGGGGGCTATCCAGGCCGCCGCGAAGGCGCGGTCGATATCCGAAAGGAAACCAACATGCGTCATTACGAAGTCGTGTTCCTGGTCCATCCGGACCAGAGCGAGCAGGTGCCCGCGATGATCGAGCGCTACAAGTCGCTGATCGAAGGTGCCGAAGGCAAGATCCACCGCCTTGAAGACTGGGGCCGCCGCCAGCTGGCGTACCCGATCAACAACCTGGTCAAGGCCCACTATGTGATGGTCAACATCGAAGTCGGCCAGGCCGCTCTCGATGAGCTCGTCGAAGCGTTCCGCTTCAACGATGCGGTACTGCGTCACCTGGTGGTGCGCCGCGACGAAGCGGACACCGAGCAGTCCCTGATCATGAAGAACAAGGACGAGAAGGGCGACAAGCCCGAGCGTAGCGAGCGTCGTCGTCGTGATGACGAGGGTGATTCGGTGGGCGGCAGCGATGCCGACGCCGATACCGACAAGTCCGACAACTCCGCCGAAGCCGCCTGAGGATCACGCACATGTCCAAGTTCTTCCGCCGCCGCAAGTTCTGCAAGTTCACCGCCGAGGGTGTCAAGGAGATCGATTACAAGGATCTCAACACCCTGCGCCAGAACCTCACCGAGAACGGCAAGATCGTGCCGAGCCGCATCACCGGCACGAAGTCGCGTTACCAGCGCCAGCTGGCCACGGCCGTCAAGCGCGCACGTTTCCTCGCGCTGATCCCGTACACCGACAACCACAACGTCTGAGCCTTACCGGCTTTTCGCGTTCTCGTCCGATTCGGACAGCACTCGTTGCGGCGCTCCGGCGCCGCTAACGGATACGGAGCAACACCATGCAACTGATTCTTCTGCAGAAGGTCACCAACCTCGGCAACCTTGGTGACAAGGTCAACGTGAAGCCGGGCTACGGCCGCAACTTCCTGGTGCCGCAGGGCAAGGCCGTGCCGGCCACCACCAAGAGCGTCGCCGAGTTCGAAGCGCGCCGCGCCGAGTACGAAGCCAAGGCCCAGTCGCAGCTCGACGAGGCGCAGCAGCGTCTCGCAAAGCTCGAAGGCGCCAGCGTCACGATCTACGCCAACGCGTCGACCGAAGGCAAGCTGTACGGCTCGGTCGGACCGCGCGAAATCGCCAATGCGCTGACCAAGGCAGTCACGCCGGTCAACAAGTCGGAAGTCGTGCTGGGCGAAGGCGCGTTCCGCAACACCGGCGAGTTCGAAGTCGTGGTGCACCTGCACGCCGACGCCGAGACCACCGTCAAGGTCGTCATCGAAGGTGAGGTCGCCTGATCCATCGGATCGGGTTGACCTGGAACGGGCGCCGCGAGGCGCCCGTTTTCGTTTGGGCTTCAGCGCGTCTGCCGACTCCGGGGCGTGCAGCGGCCTGCCGTCCTGCAGTCGCTTTTCCCTTGATCATGGCTGCTGCCCTGACTCGGCCGCGTGCCATCCCTGTCGCGCTCTGCGCGACCGCGGCACTGCAGACCGCTGCCTGCGAGTGAGCGTCGAGGACTCTCCTGCGTTCCGTGCAGCACAGGACGGACACCTCTCCCTCCGGGAGAGGGCGACGCGCGGCGGGGGAGGGTGGAGACTTTCTCCGTGATGGGTGCAAGCCAGGAGCCCGGTTCGCACCCCGCGAGATCGCCATTGGCGAACCTGTCGCGCAGGCGATCCCCGAATCTTATCCACAGGTTGTGGGGTCGCGTGTCCACAGGCGCAGGACCTAGCATCCAGTTGCAGCATTCCGTTCTTTCGAAATCGATCCCCATGGCCGCACGCAACGACTTCCGCAACAACGACCGCGATCGCGATCGCCACGAGCGCAGCGATCCGCGCGTCGAACAGCTGCGCGTGCCGCCGCAGTCGGTCGAGGCCGAGCAGGCGGTCCTCGGCGGGCTCATGCTGGTGCCCGACGCACTGGACCGCATCGCGGACCTGCTGGTACCGGAGGACTTCTATCGTCGCGATCACCAGAAGATCTACGCCGCGATCCAGGAGCTGTCCGAGAAGAGCAAGCCCTTCGATGCGGTCACGCTCGGCGAGTGGTTCGAGTCCAACGGCCTGTCCGAGCTCGTCGCCGGCGGCGCGTATCTCGGCGAACTCGCCAGCACAACGCCGTCGGCGGCCAATATCCGTGCGTACGCGGAGATCGTGCGCGACAAGGCGGTCCTGCGGCAGCTGATCGAAGTGGGCACCGAGATCGTCAATGACGGTTTCCAGCCCGACGGCCGCGACAGCAGCGAGATCCTCGCCAAGGCCGAGCAGCAGGTGTTCAAGATCGCCGAGGCCGGCGCCCAGGGGCGCACCGACTTCACCGCGATCAACAAAGCGATGGCCGACGCGTTCGATGTGCTGCAGACCCGTTACACCAACGGCGGCGGCGTCACCGGCCTGCCGACCGGTTACACCGAATTCGACGAGATGACCGCCGGCCTGCAGCCGACGGATCTGATCATCCTCGCCGCGCGTCCGGCGATGGGCAAGACGACGTTCGCGCTGAACATCGCCGAGTACGCGGCGATCAAGACCAAGAAGGCGGTCGGCGTGTTCTCGATGGAAATGTCCGCCAGCCAGCTCGCGCTGCGCCTGATCTCCTCCAACGGCCGCATCAACGCCACGCGCCTGCGCACCGGCGCGCTCGAGGACGAGGACTGGAGCCGCGTCAGCAGCGCGATCCGCATGCTCAAGGAGACCAAGATCTTCATCGACGACACGCCGGGCCTCGGTCCCGACGTGCTGCGCGCGAAGTGCCGGCGCCTCAAGCGCGAGCACGACCTGGGCCTGATCGTGATCGACTACCTGCAGCTGATGTCGGTGCCGGGCAACAGCGAGAACCGCGCGACCGAGATCTCGGAGATCTCGCGCTCGCTCAAGGGTCTGGCCAAGGAGCTCAACGTGCCGGTGATGGCGCTCTCGCAGCTCAACCGCTCGCTGGAAACGCGCGCCGACAAGCGCCCGGTGATGGCCGACCTGCGCGAATCCGGCGCGATCGAGCAGGACGCCGACATCATCGTCTTCATCTACCGCGACGATTACTACAACAAGGAAACCTCGCCGGACAAAGGCCTGGCCGAGATCATCATCGGCAAGCAGCGAAGTGGTCCGACGGGCTCGGTCAAGCTCAAGTTCTTCGGCGAGTACACGCGCTTCGACAATCTTTCGCACGACTCGATCGGCAGCTTCGAATAACGCAGCGGTTCACCGGCGCGTCCAGCGAACGCGCCGCCGCAGGCGCACAATAGGCGGCCCCACCGTCGCCACCCGTCGCATGGCCCGTCCGATCACCGCCACCATCCACACCGACGCCTTGCGCCACAACCTCGGCGCGATGCGCGCCCGGGCGCCCGGGCGAAAGCTGATGGCGATGGTCAAGGCCGACGGCTACGGGCACGGACTGGAGACCGCGGCACGCGCCCTGCGCGACGCCGATGCGTTCGGGGTCGCCGCGATCGAGGATGCCGCGCGTATCCGAGCCGCCGGGCTCGAGCAGCCGATCCTCGTGCTGTCGGGCTTCGACAATCCCGAGGATCTCGACCAGCTGCGCGCCCTGCGCGCCGAGGCGATCGTGCATCACGCGGCGCAGCTCGACCTGCTCGAACAGACCGACGGCGCGCCGATCCGTGTCTGGCTCAAGATCGACACCGGCATGCACCGGCTCGGCTTCGCACCCGAGCAGGTGCGCGAAGCGCATGCACGCCTGCGCGCGGCACGCGGTGTCGCCGGCGACATCGTGTTGATGACCCATTTCGCCAGTTCCGACGAATTCGACCCGAGTGCGCCGAACGGATTGCAGACACCGGCGCAGATGCGCGCACTTGTCGCGGCGACCGAAGGGCTCGACGGCCCGCGTTCGCTGGCCAATTCCGCGGCCGTGCTCGGTTGGCCCGATGCCTGTGGCGACTGGATCCGCCCGGGCGGCGCGCTCTACGGCATGTCGGTCGTGGCCGGTCGCAGCGGCGCCTCGTTCGGCCT
This sequence comes from Luteimonas sp. KH_071, assembly GCF_057838005.1. Classification (NCBI taxonomy): domain Bacteria; kingdom Pseudomonadati; phylum Pseudomonadota; class Gammaproteobacteria; order Lysobacterales; family Lysobacteraceae; genus Luteimonas; species Luteimonas sp. KH_071. The sequence continues at coordinate 1,440,992 of NZ_CM174458.1, forward strand.
GCGGCCTGCGATGACGTTCGAGACCCGGCTGCTTGCGGTCAACCGCGTGGCGAAGGGCGAGCGCATCGGCTATTCGGCGACCTGGCAAGCGCCCGAGGACATGCCGGTCGGCGTGGCCGCGGTCGGGTACGGCGACGGCTATCCGCGGCTTGCGCCCGCCGGAACGCCCGTGCTGGTCAACGGGCGTATGGCCAGCGTGGCCGGACGCGTATCGATGGACCTGATGACGATCGACCTGCGCGGCCAGCCCGACGCACGCGCGGGCGATCCTGTCGTGCTGTGGGGTGACGCGCTGCCGGTGGAGACCGTGGCCGAAGCTGCGGGCACGATCTCCTATGCGCTGACCTGCGGCATCACCCGACGCGTGCGCTTCGTCAACGACTGAGGTCTCGCCTTACGGCTGCACGTGGGTCAGGCGGATGCGCCCCACATGCACGTCCGTCGTGTCGGCGGCGATGTTCACCGGCACGCGCGTGTCGGTGACGAAGCGCAGGCTGCCGTCCGGCATCGATACCGAAGCGTGCAGGCCGTACTGGCCGTTGTCGCGCAACCTGGCGCGCGGCACGTCGATCGCGAATTCGTAAGGTCCAGGGCCCACGGTCGTCAGCTGCTCGGCGAGCACCGCCTGCGGCGTGTCGGCGAGCTGGTTGTCGAGCACCTGCAAACGCAGTTGCGCGCCCTCGGGCAACAGGATCTTCTCGAAGTACATCGCTTCGCCCTGGACGCGCACGCTCTCGGTGGATTCGGTCATCGGCGCGGCTCCGGATGCGGTCGGGGGTGACGTGGTCTGGCAGGCGGCGAGCAGCGCGGAGGCGCACAGCGGCAGCGCGGCAAGGCGGAGCAGGGCACGGGACATGGTCGTACTACCTCGAAGATGACGTCGCGGCCGAGCATGCGCCGGCGCGGTGGAACGGCGGGTCAACGCGTCGTCGGGCGCAGCACGACGAAGGTGCCGAAGTGGTCCGACGGCCAGGTGCCGTCCGCGCCGGGCGTATCGAGCACGATGCGTGCTTCGCGGATCTCGAAACGTCCGGTCCGCGCGTAGACGTGGTCGATGCGCCTGCGGAACTCACCGAAGAAATGCGGGTTCAACGTGGTCACGCGTGCTGCGTCCGCGCCGGGGTGCAGCGCGCGATAGGTGTCGACAAACCCGTCGAGCACCGACAGTTCCGGCGCGCTCGCCAGCGCGTTGAAGTCGCCGAGCACGATGGACGGCGCTGTATCGCCCTGACGCTGGATGAAGGCGCGCGCATCCTCGAGCTGGCGACGACGGAGCGCTGCGCCCTCGGGCGTGTGATGCAGGTGGGTGAAATAGACGTCCAGCGGCCTGCCGTCGAATCGCAGACGCGCGTGACCCATGCTGCGCGAGTCGTCGCGTGGCTCCAGCGCCGTCGCGTCCTGTTCGAGGATAGGCAGGCGGGTCAGCAGGGCATTGCCGTAGCGGTGCGGCTGGCCTTCTGGATCGTTCGACACGAACTGCACCGAGTAGCCGAGCGCGTCGCCGAGGGTCTGTGCCTGGTTCGGCAGCTCCGTGGTCTGCAACACCTCCTGCAGCGCGATCACGTCGGCATCGAGGGCGCGCAGCTGTTCGACGATCAGCGGCAACCGCTTCGGCCACTCCGCCTTGTCGTGATAGATGTTGAGCGTGACGACACGCAGATCCGGGGCCTGGTCCACGCGCGGCTGTGTGGCGGCGCAGGCGGCGAGCGAGAAAGCGAGCAGGGCGGTCAACAGATGCTTCATGGCGTGATGTCTCCGGTGGTCGGCGCAGCGTCGGTGCGCATGACGGGGTAGAGGTTGTAGCGATCGTCCCAGGCGGTGTGGCGGCGGTAGAAGAACTCCAGGCGCGCGGCGGCGTCACCGGCAAATGCGGCATCGTCGCGCAGCCTGGCCTCGAACTCGGCGCGTAGCGCCGGATCGGCCGCCAGCATGTCCCGCGCGACCTGTTCGGCAACGTAGTCCTCCATGTACTCCTTGCGCTCGAAATGGGTGTTGAAGCGGCCCCACGCCGCCAGCGAATCGGGCGCCTGCGGTTCCAGCAGCGCGGCGACCAGGCGTGCCTTGGGTTGCGCGATCGGCACGAACAGCGCACCCGCGGCGAGGGCGTGCTGTTCGCCCGTCCATGCGCCCTGCAGCTCGAGGCGTTGATGGCCTTCGACCGACGTCGTCGCGGGTGTGGCCTGCGTCGCGCGGAACACCTCGACCGCGGCTGCGGGCTGCACCGTGGCGAGCGTGTGGAACACGACGCCGTGCTGGCGCAGCTTCTCGCCGACCCAAGCCGCGTGCGCGGCCGGCACCAGATAGCCGCCTCGCGGCAGCGTGACCTCGAGCGATGGCACCAGCGTGTCGCGCATCGGCACGCGCCACAGTTGCGGCGTGGTCTCGTCGTAGCGGGTCATCAGCGCGCCGGACACTTCGGACGGCGTGCGCGTGTAGGCGTAACCGCGGAAGTCCACGGTGTGGCTGGCGTCGGTGGCCTTCCAGGCCAGCGGCGCGCGCGTGCCGCCGAGCGCCGCGGCGCGGGCGTCGGCCTCGCGTGCGATGCGCATCCAGTCGCGGCCATGACGTGCGACCTGCTCGACCACCGACACCACGGTGTTGCGGGTGATGCGCACGCGGACCGGGTACTCCTTCCACGAGTGCGTTTCGACCAGCATGGCCAGGCGATTGCGCAGCAGGAAGTAGCCGGTCGAGAACCGCGGCGGCGACACGCCATCCTCGAATCCGGATGCCGGGTTGTCGTGTTCGACGAACGACGGGTAATAAGGCAGCGGCAGCGAGCCTTGCTGGGCAAGATCGCCCATCACCGCGTCGCGGACCGTGCGGCCGACCTCGCGCAACGCGGCGTCGCCGGCGTGCACCGGTTCGACCTGGATCGAGATGTCGTGTTCGAACTGCGCGCCGTTGGTCGCGTGCAGGTCGATGTAGGCGATCGGATCCCAGGCCTCCACCAGCGCCAGCATCGCCTGCATCTCGGGCGCGTCGGCCTTGGCGTAGTCGCGGTTGAGGTTGAGGTTCTGCGCGGTCGTGCGCCAGCCCATCTCGCGCGGGCCGCGCTGGTTGGGGCGGTTCCACGCGCCGAAACGCTCGTGGCCGTCGACGCTGAACACCGGCACGAACACCAGCACCGCCTCGTCCAGCGCGCCGGGCGCGGCGTCGCCGTCGAGCAGTTCGCGCAAGGCGAGGAAGCCCGCGTCCTTGCCGTCGATCTCGCCGGCATGGATGCCGCCCTGCACCAGGACGACCGGCACGCCGACCTCGTGCGCGGCCTCGGGATCGAGCGCGCCACTGCGGCTGGCGACCAGCGCCTGCATCGGCCGGCCTTCGGGCGAGGTGCCGAAGCGGATGCAGCGCACCGCATCTGGATGCAGCCGCGCGAAGGTGTCGCACAGCGCGATCACTTCGGCGTAGCGACCGGTCTCGATGAAACCGCTGCGCTCGGCGACGGTGATGCGCGGATCGTCGGCCGCCGCGACGGGCAGGGCGGACAGCAGCAGGGCGAGGGTGAGCGGCAGGCGGGGGACAGGCATGGCGAGGTCCGGACGGGCAATCCGCCATGATGCCGCCCGCCGCGCGCAGGCCCAAATGCGCGCGTGCCCGGATCAGGCACGGTGACCCTTGTTGCGCCGCATCCGCAGGGGCGTACAGGGCGCTGTCGGAGCACCGCGATCGGGTAGGCTGTGCGGCTTCCAGCCAGCCGCGACGCGCCGATGACGACACCGCAGACCACCAGTGGGCCGATGCCCCGCCAGATCGGCTACATCATCGGCAACGAAGCCTGCGAGCGCTTCAGTTTCTACGGCATGCGCAACATCCTGGTGCCGTTCCTGATCAGCTCGGTGCTGCTCGGCTATCTGCCCCAGGGCGCGGACCGGGATGCGGCGGCGAAGGACATCTTCCATACCTTCGTCATTGGCGTGTACTTCTTCCCGCTGCTCGGCGGCTGGCTGGCCGACCGCTTCTTCGGCAAGTACCACACCATCCTGTGGTTCTCGCTGATCTACTGCGCCGGCCATGCATGCCTGGCCGCGTTCGAGAACAATGCGACCGGCTTCTACACCGGTCTGTTCCTGATCGCGCTCGGTTCGGGCGGCATCAAACCGCTGGTGGTCTCGTTCTGCGGCGACCAGTTCGACCAGACCAACAAGAGCAAGGCCAAGGTGGTCTTCGACGCCTTCTACTGGATCATCAATTTCGGCTCGTTCTTCGCCTCGCTGCTGGCGCCGCTGTTCCTGCGCCATTACGGGCCGGCTGTCGCCTTCGGCATTCCCGGCATCCTGATGTTCATCGCGACCTTCGTGTTCTGGCTGGGCCGCAAGGAATACGTCAACGTGCCGCCGACGCGCCGCGATCCGCACGCGTTCTTCGAAGTGGTCAAGACCGCGCTGCGTGCGCGTCAGGCCGGCGCGGGTCGGCCCGGTCTGGCAGTGGCGATGGTGGGTATGGTGTCGGCCGTCTTGATGCTGCTGCTGTGGCTGCTGTCGGCCACGGTCTCGATGCCGTGGTGGCCGACCGACTTCGGTTTCGTCATCACCGCATGCCTGTCGCTGGGCGTGATCATCGCGCTGGGCGGCTGGGGAGCCTCGCTGCAGCTCGAGCGTGCGCGTGGCCTGCATCCGGATGCCGCCGTCGACGGCGTGCGCGCCGTGCTGCGCATCCTGATCGTGTTCGCGCTGGTCACGCCGTTCTGGTCGCTGTTCGACCAGAAGGCCTCGACCTGGATCATCCAGGGTCGCGAGATGGTGATCCCGCATGCATCGGCATGGTGGCCGAGCTGGCTGATCCAGGACGCGGCGCAGATGCAGGCGCTCAATCCGCTGCTGGTGATGCTGCTGATCCCCTTCAACAACCTCGTGCTGTATCCGGCGTTGCGCCGGATGGGCTTCGAGCCGACCGCGCTGCGCCGCATGGGCTGGGGCATCGCGATCTCCGGCACCTCGTGGATCGTTGCCGGTGGTCTGCAGCTGTGGCTCGACGGCGGCCAGGAAGTGTCGCTGGCGTGGCAGTCGGTGCCGTACCTGCTGCTGACCTTCGGCGAAGTACTGGTCTCGGCGACCGCGCTGGAATTCGCCTACAGCCAGGCCCCGCAGGCGATGAAGGGCGTGATCATGGCGCTCTGGTACCTCACCAGCACCTTCGGCAGCCTGTGGGTGCTGCTGACCAACGCCGGCGTGCGCAACGATGCGGTGACGGCGTACATCGCATCGACCGGCATGAGCGAGAACGCCTTCCTGATGTTCTTCTTCGCAGCGTTCGCCTTCGCTGCGGCACTCGCGTTCGGCCTCTACGCGCGCCGCTATCCCATGCAGGACAACTACCGCGTCGCCTGACGCGGAGGACTTTCAATGAATTTTGGACCCGTCACCCTCTTCCTGATCGCCGTGACCGTGCTGGTCTCGTGGCAGGCCTTCGAGAAGCCGAAGCTGCTCGGCCGCCTGATCCTGTGGCCGCCGGCGATCGATCGCCACAAGCAGTACGACCGTCTGATCGCGCACGGCTTCATCCACGCCGACTGGCAGCACCTGATCTTCAACATGATCACGCTGTTCTTTTTCGGCGCCGGCATCGAGCGCGCATTCGCGCCTTATATCGGTCCGGTCGGCTTTCTGCTGTTCTATGTGTCGGCGATCCTGGTCGCGATCCTGCCGACGTATCTGCGCCATCGCCACGATCCGAACTACCGCAGCCTCGGTGCATCCGGCGCGGTGTCGGCGGTGCTGTTCGCGTCGATCCTGATCAACCCTTGGCAGCTGCTGCTGGTGCTCTTCATCCCGATGCCGGCCATCGTGTTCGGCGTCTGCTACATCGGCTACAGCATCTGGATGGACAAGCGCGGCGGCGACAACATCAACCACAGCGCGCATCTGTGGGGTGCGGGCTACGGCATGTTGTTCACCGTGATCATGGAGCCGCGGATCATCGGTGTGTTCCTCGAACGATTGATGTCGCCCTCGTTCTGACGCCACCTTGCCCGGCACTGCTCACCGCATCTGCATGGGGCGCGTGATAATCCTGGTCGCACGTTCAACCACGGAGTGCGCCTTATGGCAGTTACGCGAGCGAAAGCCACCGCCCTGCTCAACAAGACCGAGATGGGCCTGTATGACGACAGTCGTGCGAACGCCCTGCGCGAACACAGCGAGTCGCGCCTGACGCAACTGGTTTCGCGTGCGCGCACGGCGCGTGACCGTGCCCGGGATCTGGAGAAGCGTCAGCGTCTGGCGTCGCGCAAGACCAGCGGCAGCAAGTCGGGGCGCACGGGCGTTGCCAACGCGCGTACCGGCGAGAAGGCGGAGTTGCTGGCCGACATCCTGGGCCGTCTCGAGACCCGTCATCGGGACGTCGCCAAGGCGGCCAAAGCAGCCGCGAAGGCCAAGCCTGCGAAGACTGCCGCCAAGAAGCGCGCGCCCGTCAAGGTCGCGAAGACAGCCGCTGCCGCCAAGAAGACGGTCACGAAGTCGGGGGCGATCGCAAAGGCCACGAAGTCTGCGAAGAAGACAGCGTTGCCGAAGAAGGGTGTGACGTCGGCGTCCGCGTCGAAGACCGCGAAGAAGACGATTGCAACCACGCCCACCCGGAAGGCTTCGAGCAAGACCGCCGCGGCGGCGACTGCACCGAAGGCGGCAAAGAAACCTGTCGCGAAAAAGGCGGTCGCAAAGCCGTCTGCTGCCACCAGGTCGGCGACACCTGCAGTGACCAAACCGGCGATGCGCAAGGCATCGAAGGTGGCTGGGGTCAAGGCGGCTCCCGAGAAAGCCGCGAAGACCAGCCGCCGCGGCAAGCGTGGGATCACGCCGGAACAGGCGCTGGAGAACACCCGCAAGCTGCTCGAGCAGCGCGATGCCAACGCGAAAGGCAGCAAATCGTGGGAAACGCTGGGCAACGAAGGTGCAGCACCCGATGCACCCGGTTTCCAGTCACCGCAGGCACGCTCGAAGGCGCTGGCGCTGCATGAGGCCGAAACCCGTCAGGCGTCGATCAACGGCAGCATCAGTACGCGCGACCGCCGCAACCAGGGCAAGCGCGACCATCGCAACGATTGAGCGGGAAGGGCGCGCGCCCGTCACGGCGCGCGTCCGGATCGCGTGTGCGTCAGGCCACGACGCGCAGCGCGACGTCCGGTCCGTCCCCGTAGGTATCCAGCAGACGCTGCTGGATGAAGTGGTCCAGTTGCTCGAATTCGCTGGAGTCGATCTGTTCCTGCCTGCTCAGTTCGAACAGGCGTTCGATCGCTTCACGCAGGTCGTTACGTCGGATGTCCATGGTTGCAGTCCCCCTGTCTCCATATGAACCAGCATGTCCCGTGCCAAACGCCGGCCGGCCGTCCGATGCCAACACTGACCTTCGGCGTCACCCGGGATCTTGCTTCCGGCGCATCGCCGTGACGCACCGCGTCATCGCCTGGCACCGCGGCGCGCGGAGCGTCGGGATCGGACGTGGCAGCATGGAGTCGGAAATTTCCGAGCATTGCGTAGGACTATCGATCTATGTCGACCCCCCGGATCCATCTGGACGCGGCCCGTCATCTGTTTGAGATCCGCGTCGAAGGACACGTCGCGCATCTCGAGTACCGCGAGAAACAGGGCGTTCTGACGATCCTGCACACCATCGTGCCGAGTGCTCTCGGGGGGCGCGGGTATGGCGCGGCGCTGGTCGATGCAGCCGCCCGGCATGCCGCGCAGGCCGGCCTCGAGTTGGCCTCGGAATGCTGGTACGCGACCCGTCAGCTGGCCACCAAAGAGGCTGCCGGAACGGGCGAGAAAGCGGGTCGCTGAGGGCCATTCCCGCATTCACCTTTTCTTTTTCAATTGCGGTATCGTTCGCGAACTGTTCAAGGCGGGATCACGGTACATCGTGACTCCGATGCGGTAGATCCATGTTCAACGCCCGGTTCGCCGGTCGGGACGATCCGCTCCATCGCTTCGCGTTACCCCTTGCTCGACAGTCGCGGCATCCGGACCACAGCGTCGGCGGGTGTCGTGTTCCCAATTCAAACTGATTCAAGGAGTAACACTATGAGCGATCGTCAGACCGGAACCGTCAAGTGGTTCAACGATGCCAAGGGCTTCGGCTTCATCACCCCGGAAAGCGGCCAGGACCTGTTCGTCCATTTCCGTTCGATCCAGGGCACCGGCTTCAAGTCGCTGCAGGAAGGCCAGCAGGTGACCTTCAAGGTCGTCCAGGGTCAGAAGGGCCTGCAGGCCGACGAAGTGCAGGCCGTCTAAGACGCCTCGCCTTCCGCAACACCCGGCCCCGGACGGCAACGTCCGGGGCTTTTTGTATGTGCGATTCGCCGACGCATGCCGTCACGACAATCGCACAGCGCGCCCGTTAGTTTTCCGTTTCGCCACGTCATTTGGAGCGACGATGTCCGCACCGATCCGGTCCCTGTACTGCCTGCCACTGCTCGCCCTGGCCCTGTCCGCATGCCAACGCGACGTGCCGGCGCCCGCGCAGTCCGCGGCGGGGGACACGCCACCGCCCGCCGAGGCCGTGCAGCCGCTGGAGGAGACGCCGGCCGAGTTGAAGGACGTGGTCGAGATGGACCCGAAGTTCATCGTCGGCATCAGCTATCCGCCGGAGGCCAACACGTATCCGGGCCTCGCGGCGGAACTGCACCGCTACGCGCAGGGCGCCCGTGAGGAGTTGATGGAAGCGGTCGGCGGCGCCGAGCTGCAGCCGGGCACAATGTACGACCTGTCGCTCAACTTCAGCACGCTCGTCGACACGCCGGACATGCTGGCGATCGCCGCCGACGGCAGCAGCTACACCGGCGGCGCGCACGATAATCCGCTGATCGAGCGCTTCGTGTGGCTGGTGCGCGAACAGAAGCTGCTGACTGCCGAGACCCTGGTGCCGGGCGAGGGCGACTGGATGGTGATCTCCGGGTACGTGCGTGAGCAACTGCACGCTGCGCTGTCGCAGCGGATCGACGCCGACGAACTCGAACCCGACGAGCGCAGCCGTCTGATCCGCTCGGCGGGCAAGATGATCGATGAGGGCTCGGGCCCCGACGTCGCCAATTATCAGCAGTTCGAGCCGATTCCCGGCGCCGGCGGCAAGCTCTCGGGCCTGCGGTTCGTGTTCCCGCCCTATCAGGTCGGGCCTTACTCGGATGGCGTCCAGACCGTCGACGTGCCCGCCGCGGTCCTGTTGCCGCACGTGGCGCCCGCGTACCGGGATCTGTTCGTGCAGGCCTGAGGACGGCCGATCGCTCAGCGCGCGAGCGCGCCGAGCGTTGCGCCGATCTCCGCGTCCAGTCGTAGTGTCGCGAGGGCATCGGCGCGTGTGGTGCCACCGTTGAGGATCGCCAGCGGCAAGCCGGCGTCGGCCGCCATCTTCGCGAACCGGAATCCCGAGTAGACCATCAGCGAAGAGCCGACCACGAGCATCGCATCGCTCGCGCTCAGCGCCGCCTGTGCGTCCTGCACGCGGGCGCGCGGCACGTTCTCGCCGAAGAACACCACGTCCGGCTTCAGCAGTCCGCCGCAGCGCGTGCAGTGCGGCGGCACGAAGCGCCTTTCCGCCTCGGTGCCGATGTCGGCATCGCCGTCGGGTGCCATCGAAGCGTCGCCGGGATGCCAGCCGGGATTGTCGGAGACGAGCTGCGGCTGCAGCGCATCGCGCGGCATCAGGTCGCCACACGACAGGCAGGTGACCTGGCCGAGGCGTCCGTGCAGATCGATCACGCGGCGACTGCCCGCCGCCTGGTGCAGGCCGTCGACATTCTGCGTCAACAGCGTCGTGACCGGTCCGGTCTGTTCCAGTCCGGCCAGTGCGCGATGCGCCGCATTGGGCTGCGCGACCGAGAACTTCGGCCAGCCGACGAAACTGCGCGCCCAGTAACGGCGATACACCGCCGGATCGCCGGTGAACGCCTGCCAGGTGACCGGTGCGGCACGCTTCCAGTCGCCGTTGGCGTCGCGGTAATCGGGGATCCCCGAGCCGGTGCTGATGCCTGCGCCGGTGAGCACGAAGACGCGGCGGAACCCGGCAAGCCAGTCACGCAATCGCGCTGTGGCATCGGGCGTATCGAGGACGGTCGCGGACATGCGGTCATGCTACAGCCCGGATGTCCCGCGATGTGTGTCGATCGGGACGTGCCGACGCTGCGGCGTTGCGTGGTGCAACCGAAGCGCAACAGAAAACGCCCGGCACGAGGCCGGGCGTTTCGGGTCACGCGGGGCAGTGAACGATCAGTTCGCGGCAGCCTTCGGATCGGGCGCGAGACCGCGCTTGATCAGCAGGGGCTCGATCTGCGGCTCGTGGCCGGTGAAATCGAGGAACAGCTGCTTGGCGTCCTTGCTGCCGCCCTGCGACAGCAGCGTGCTGCGGAAGCGATCGCCGTTCTCGCGGGTCAAGCCGCCGTTCTGCTCGATCCACTGCACGGTGTTCGCGTCCAGGACTTCCGACCAGATGTAGGCGTAGTAGCCGGCTGCGTAACCGCCGTTGATGTGGCTGAAGTACGGCGTGCGGTAACGCGGCGGCACCGGCGCGTAGTCGAGGCCGGCGGCCTTGAGCGCGGCGGCCTCGGTGGCCATGACCTCGGAACCGTCGGGCAACTGGTCGGCCGGCAACTGGTGCAGGTACTGGTCGAGCATCGCCGAACCCAGGTACTCGGTCGTCGCGAAGCCCTGGTTGAACTTCGCCGCGGCCTGCACCTTGGCCAGCAGTTCCGCCGGCATCGGCGCGCCGGTCTGGTAGTGCCTGGCGTAGTTGGCAAGGATTTCCGGCCAGTCGGCCCACATCTCGTTGACCTGCGACGGGAACTCGACGAAGTCACGCGGCACGCTGGTACCGCTGAAGAACGGGTACTTCACGTCCGAGAACATGCCGTGCAGCGAATGGCCGAACTCGTGGAACATCGTCGTCACCTCGTCCCAGGTCAGCAGCGTCGGCTGGCCGGCCTGCGGCTTGGGAATGTTCTGGTGGTTGGCGGTGACCGTCAGCGTGCCTTCCAGTTCCGACTGCGACACGTACGAGTTCATCCACGCACCGCCGCGCTTCGAGGCACGCGCATAGGGGTCGAAGATGAAGATCGCGAGCTGGCTGCCGTCTTCGTTGAAGACGTCATAGGTCCAGGTGTCGGGGTGGTACTTCGGCAGGTCGGTACGCTCCTTCATCGTGATGCCGTAGAGCTTGGTCGCGGCGAAGAACACGCCGTTTTCCAGCACGTTCTTCATCTCGAAGTAGGGCTTGAGCTGCGCGTCGTCGAAGCTGTACTTGTCCTGGCGGACCTTCTCCGAATAGTAGGCCCAGTCCCACGGCTCGAGCTGGAACGTCGGCTCGCCCTTGGCGGCCTGCTCGCGGTCGATCATCGCCTGCAGTTCGGCGGCTTCGAGCTTGGCGTTGGCGACGGCGGCCGGTGCCAGCTGGCCCAGCATGTCGTTGACGGCTTCGACGGTGCCGGCGGTCGAATCCTCGAGGATGAAGGCCGCCTGGTTCGGATAGCCCATCAGGTTCGCGCGTTCGGCGCGCAGCTTGAGGATCTGCGAGATGACCTCGGTGTTGTCGTACTGGTTGCCGCGGCTGCCGCGCGCGACCGACGCCTTGTGCACGCGCTCGCGCACCTCGCGGTTGTTGAGCTGCGGCAGCGGCGGCTGGCCGGTGGTGTTGAGCAGGGTGATGACGTACTTGCCTTCGAGGCCGCGCGACTTCGCTGCATCCGCAGCGGCGGCGATCTGCGCGTCGCTCATGCCGTCGAGCTCCTCGACGGTGTCGACGACGACGGCCGAATCGTTGACTTCGTTGAGCACGTTCTGGCTGAAGGTCGTGCCGAGCTTCGCCGATTCGGCGTTGATGCGGCGCATCTCCTGCTTCTGCGCTTCGGTGAGGTTGGCACCGGCGCGGACGAACATCGTGTGGTAACGCTCGACGAGGCGCTTGCCCTCGGCGTCGAGGTCCAGCGAGTCGACGTTCTTGAACAGCGTATCGACGCGTGCGAACAGCTTGGGGTTGAGCATCACCGCGTCGCGGTGGGCGGCGAACTTCGGCGCGTAGTCGGCGTCGATCTTCTTGCGCGCATCGTTGGTGTCGGTGCCATTGAGGCTGCCGAAGATGACGCGCGCGCGCGACAGCAGGTCACCGGACTTCTCGAGCGCGATGATGGTGTTCTCGAACGTCGGCGCTTCCGGATTGTCGGCGATCGCTTCGATCTCGCGCAGGTTCTCGGCCATGCCGGCGTCGAACGCGGGACCGAAGTGCGCGTCCTGGATCTGGTCGAAATGCGGGTAACGCAGGTCGAGCGTGCTCTCGACGAACAGCGGATTGTCGGCGGGGCGCTGGGCGCTCGTGGCAGGCGTGGCGGTGGCGGTGCCGGTGGACTGCGCGAAGACGGGCAGGGCGGACACGGCGAGGGCCGCGCAGAGTGCGACGGCGAGCGGGTGCTTCAGCAAGGGGATTCTCCCGGTGACATGACCCACTAGGCTAGCCGATCGGATGTGGAGGCCGCCCATGCCGGAAGTCGGATCACCGCAAAGCCATGTGCAGCAGCGGGTTGCGGACGGAAACGCAGGTGCTTTGGAAAGAGTCGCGTGCCATCGCGGCACCGTGCAGACTGCAGGTCCGCTATCCATGTCGGAGCCACAATGACCAGCGCGTTCGATTTCCAGGCCACCAGTCTCGATGGCTCGCCGCAACCCTTGTCCGACTTCGCAGACCGCGCCCTGCTGATCGTCAATGTCGCCTCGAAGTGCGGTTTCACGCCGCAGTACACCGGCCTGCAGCAGCTGTGGCGGGATTACCGCGACCAGGGACTGGTAGTGCTGGGCTTCCCTTGTGACCAGTTCGGTCACCAGGAGCCGGGCGCAGCGGCCGAGATCCGCGATTTCTGCGCACTCAATTACGCCGTCGATTTCCCGATGTTCGCCAAGACCGACGTCAACGGTGCGGACGCGCACCCGCTGTGGACCTGGCTGCAGGCGCAGAAACGCGGCGTGCTGGGCACGCGCGCGATCAAGTGGAACTTCACCAAGTTCCTGGTCGGCCGCGACGGGCAGGTCATCGACCGGTTCGCGCCATCCGCCAAGCCCGAGAGCCTGCGCAAGCCGATCGAGGCAGCGCTGGCCGACTGACGCAGGCGTCAATGCGCCCGCGCAGGCTCAGCGGACGATCGTCACCGGAATCGAGGTCTGGGCAATGACCTTGCTCGAGACCGACCCCAGCAGCACGCCCTTCACCGCCCCGCGCCCGTGCGAGCCCATCACCAGCAGGTCGGTCTTGCGCTTGGCGGCGACCGCCAGGATGGTGGCGGCGATCTCGCCGACTGCGGTCACTTCCTCGACCGGCACCTGCGTTCGCCCCAATGCCTTGCGCGCCGCCTTGAAGGCGTGTGCATGGTTGTCGGCGTGATAGGCCTGCACGGCCTCCTTGCCGATCTTGCGTTCGACACCGGGGAAGACCGGCGGATCCACATGCAGCACGGACACGCTCGAACCCGCGGCGGACTGCTTGGCGAGCTTGAGGGCGAACTTCAGGGCCCGCGAACTGATTTCGCTGCCGTCGACAGTCACGAGGATCTTCATGGGCCCGCTCCAGTGGTGAGTGCCCGGAGTGTACGGGTTGCGGCGGCTACTTCTCGACGAACGCCCGCTCGAAGACATATTGGCCCGGCGTGCCGATGCGCGGCGCCGCCTCGAAGCCGCGGGCGTCGAGCAGCTGGCGAAAATCGGCCAGCATCTGCGGGCTGCCGCAGATCATCGCGCGGTCGTGTACGGGATCGAGCGGCGGCAGGCCGAGGTCCGACGCCATGCGGCCGCTGTCGAGCAGTTCCGTGAGGCGACCGCGGTGGCTGCGGCCGTTGAAGTCGAAGTCCTCGCGGGTCACGGCGGGGTAGTACAGCAGCTGCTTCGACATCTGCTCGCCGAGAAACTCGTGGTGCGGCAGCTCGTTGACGATGTAGTCGCGGTAGGCCAGATCCTGCGGCGTGCGCACGCCGTGGGTCACGATGACCTTGTCGAAACGCTCGTAGGTCTCGGGATCCTTGATCACCGACAGCCAGGGCGCGAAGCCGGTACCGGTGCCCAGCAGATACAGGTTGCGGCCCGGGTGCAGGTCGTGGATCAGCAGCGTGCCGGTCGGCTTGCGGCCGATCAGCACCCGGTCGCCCGGTTGGATGTGCTGCAGGCGCGAGGTCAGCGGGCCGTTGTCGACCTTGATGCTGAAGAATTCAAGCTGCTCTTCCCAGTTCGCGCTGGCGATCGAATACGCACGCAGGATCGGCTTGCCTTCGGTCTCCAGCCCGATCATCACGAACTGGCCGTTCTCGAAGCGGAAGCCATCGTCGCGGGTGGTGGTGAAGCTGAAGTAGGCGTCCGTCCAGTGACGGACATCCAGCACCGTTTCGGTGCCAAAGGCGGCTGACATATGCGGAATGGCGACGCGGGGAAGCCGGTCATGATACCAGCGATGAGACCGGTTCTCATTCTGCAGGCGCGGCGCCGGGCGGACACGCCGTTCCACCCGGGCCTTGCGCGTACGCGCCAGACTGGGCGGCGTCAGTTCGGTCCGCGTTCCTCGTTGGGCTTCGCGCGTTTATCGCCCAGCAGCGCGCTGAGCACGATCGCGATGCCGAGTCCCGCTCCGGTCAGGAACAGCAGCAGTGCGATCGCCGGATAGCCGAACAACCGCGGGCCGCCGGGATTGTCCATCATCATCGCCGAGGCGAGGATCAACGCCGCGGTGACGATGCCGGCCGCGATGCGGTTGGCGATCTTGTGCAGACTCTCGAGCAGGTGCGATTCCTCCAGCCCGGTCAGGCGCACGCGCAGACGGTTCTCCGACAGCAGCGACAATACGTTCGATACCTTGCGTGGTGCGTCGCGCACCAGCTCCTGCATGTCCATCAGTTCGCTGGCGAGATTGGCCGGCGACAGCGATTTGCGCAGGCGCTGGCGCATCATGTTGTTGAGGTGATCCTCGACGACGCGTTTCATGTCGAGGTCCGGATCGAGCGCCTGCACCACCGATTCGAGATGCAGCAGCGTTTTGCCGAGCAGGCTCATTTCCGGCGCGGTGCGCAGGCCACAGGCTGTGGCGAGACGCACGAGGTCGAGCATCAGGCGCCCTTCGGTCTGCCCGGTCGCGCCGGATTGCGCGGCGTAGCGTGCGACCAGCTGGCCGACGTCGCGGTAGTAGCGGGCCTCGTCGAAATCCTCCAGCCGGGTGCCCATTGCGATGCCTTCGGCGGCGACCTGCTCGCCGCGGCCGTCGACGGCGGCGAACAGGAGCTTGAGCAGGCGCTCGCGGGTACGCGGCGGGACGTGCGCGACCATGCCCAGATCGAGCAGCGCCAGGCGCCCGTCGCGGGTGAACAGAAGATTGCCCGGATGCGGATCGGCGTGGATTTCGCCGTGCACGAACACCTGGTCGAGATAGCCGTGCAGCAGTTCGGTCGCCAGCGGCACCATGTCGCGCTCGGTGCGCTGCAGGCCGGTGATGTCGGTGACCTTGGTGCCTTCCACCAGCTCCATGGTCAACACGCGGGCGCGGGTGAGATCCCAGATCGGCTTGGGTACGAACAGCGCGGGATAGGCGACGAAATGCGCGTCGAAGCGGTCGAGGTTCTCGGCCTCGATGCGGTAGTCGAGTTCGGCCAGCAGCGTGCGCCGGAATTCGTGCACCCAGTCGGCGAAGCGGATCCGACGACCGACTTCGGTGACCCGGTCCACGCCGCCGGCGAGGCGGGCGAGGGTGTCGAGGTCGTCGCGGATCTGTTCGGTGATGCCCGGGCGCTGCACCTTCACCGCGACCTTGCGGCCGTCGCGCAGCGTCGCGCGATGCACCTGCGCCAGCGACGCGCTGCCGAGCGGCTTCTCGTCGAAACTCTCGAAGATCTTGCTGATGCGTACGCCCAGCGCATCCTCGACCGCCTCGTGGATGACCTCGAACGGCAGCGGTGCCACGTTGTCCTGCATGCGCTCCAGCGCGACGAGATACGCCGGCGGGACCATGTCCGGCCGCGTCGACAGGGCCTGGCCGATCTTGATGAAGGTGGGGCCGAGGGCTTCGAGATCGTCGACGAAGGCTTCGGGCTTGCCGGGCTCACCCTCCGTCGTCGCATCCGCCGTGGCCGGGTCGAATTCGAAACCCGACAACACCCCCGCGCTGCGATATTTCATCAGGAATCGCAGGATCTGCGCGTGTCGCGCAAGGGCGCGGCTGGTGTCGGTCATTCGGTCTACTCCGTTGATCGCATGCAGCCTACGCAGGCGGCCGTCAACGGCGACTCACGACCGCTGTCCGCGTAGGCGCGCGAGGGCATTCCCGGCAACGCCCATCGCGCGCCTGCAGAAGCGAATCAGCGGTATCCGGCGGCCTGCAGTTCGAACAGCTCCGCATAGCGTCCGCCCTGCGTCATCAGCTCGGCATGGGTGCCGCTGGCTTCGATGCGGCCCTGCTCGAGCACGAGGATGCGGTCGGCCATGCGCACGCTGGAGAAGCGATGGGAGATCAGCACGGCGGTGCGGTCTTCCGAGAGTTCCTTGAAGCGGCGGAACACTTCGAACTCGCTGCGTGCGTCCAGCGCGGCGGTCGGCTCGTCGAGGATCATCACCTGCGCCTCGCGCATGTAGGCGCGGGCGATGGCGATCTTCTGCCACTGGCCGCCCGACAGATCCACGCCGGTCTTGAAGCGCCGACCGATCAGCTGGTCATAGCCGTCGGGCAGGCCGGCGATGAGGTCGTCGGCCATCGAGCGACGTGCGGCGTCCTGGATGCGTGACGCGTCGCCCATGGCCTCGATGCGGCCGACGCCGATGTTCTCGCCGGCGGTCAGGTGGTAGCGCACGAAGTCCTGGAAGATCACACCGGTGTTCGCCCGCAACGCGTCGAGGTCGTACTCGCGCAGGTCGCGGCCGTCGAGCAGGATCCGGCCCTCGTCGGGGTCGTAGAGCCGCGCCAGCAGTTTGACCAGGGTGGTCTTGCCGGCGCCATTCTCGCCGACCAGCGCCAGTACTTCGCCGGCCTGCAGGGTGAAATCGAGATGCCGCACCGCCCAGCGCTCCGCGCCCGGGTAGCGGAAGCCCACGTTCTCGAACTTGAAGCCTTCTCGGATCGGCTGGGGGAACGGCACCGGATCGGCGGGCGAGGTGATCTCCGGTTCGATCGCGAAGAACGAGAACAGGTCGTCGAGATACAGCGCCTGGCCGGCGACCTGCGAGAAACCGACCAGCAGGCTTTCCAGCAACTGGCGCAGGCGCCGGAAGCTGCCGGCGAGGAATGTCAGATCGCCGATCGTGAAATCGCCGCGCACCGTGCGCCAGGCGATGTAGGCGTAGGCGATGTAGTAGCCCAGCGTGCCGAGCGCGGCCAGAAGCGTGCCCCAGACCGCACGCCTGCGCGCGAGCGAGCGGTTGGCGCGGAAGAAACCATCGGCGAGCGTGCGGTAGCGGTCGATCAGGAACCGGTGCAGGCCGAAGATCTTGACCTCTTTCGCGGTCTCGAGGCTTGCGCCGGTCTGGCGCACGTATTCGAGCTGGCGGCGCTCGGGCGTCCACTGGAAGTTGAGCGTGTAGCCGAGCGCATTGAAGTGCGATTCGCCGATGAAGGCCGGGATCAGCGCGATCGCCAGCAGCAGGATCAGCCACGGCGCGTAGACCATCAGGCCGATCGCGAAGCTCACCACGGTGATCGCGTCCTGCACCTGGCCGAACAGCTGGCCCATCAGGTTCATGCGGCCCATCGTCTGGCGGCGGGCGCGGTCGAGCTTGTCCTGCAGCTCGGGATCCTCGAAGTCTTCGAGATCCAGCGTCGCCGCGTGTTCCATCAGGCGCACGCTGGTCGCGTTGGTGAACAGCTCCGACAGCAGGTTGTCGGCGTAGCTGACCATGCGGCCGAGCAGGTCGGAGACGATCGCCAGGCCGAATTCGAGCGCCAGCAGCCAGGCCAGATGCTCCAGCGCGCCGCCATGCCAGGCGGTGGCGAGATCGTCGAAGGCCACCCCCGCGCCGACCAGCCGGATCGCCTCGTCGATGATCAGCTTGCCGATGTAGAGCATCACCACCGGAAGGAACGCGCGGATCAGGCGCAGGCCCAGGCTGGTCAGCGTCAGGCCGGGGCTGGTCTGCCAGATCAGCTTCAGGAACGGGCGCAGATTGCGCATCGCGTTGAAGCGTTCGCGCAGGCTCGGGCGTTGCGCGTTGGCGGCGGCGCGCGTGGGGGCGGGGGTGGACATGGGCGCTATCGTATGCGGACGCGTGGCAGACGGTGGCGACCGTCAGCGCATCGCGTCGGGCGGCTCGCCATCGCCGCCGGACTGCAGCGCCACCGGCAGATGCCAGCCGAAGCGCAGGGCCATCATCCGCAGGCCGAAGCACAGCAGGGCGCCTGCGATCGCGCAGGGCATCGGTGGCCATTGCAGCCAGTGGCCCGTGGCGACCACGGCCGCGCCGGCGAGCGCCGCGACCGCATAGAGTTCGGCGCGCAGCACCAGCGGCACCTGCGTCAGCAGCACGTCGCGGGCGATGCCGCCGCCGATGCCGGTGAGCATGCCCAGCCCGGCCGCCATCGCCGGCGGCACGCCGAAATCCAGCGCCTTCTGGGTGCCGGCGACGGCGAACAGGGCGAGCCCCATCGCATCGAACATGCGCACCGGCTGCTGCAGCCGCTCGATCAGCGGCGCCCAGGCGAAGCTGATCACGCCGGCCGCCAGGGTGATTGCCGGATAGCGCCAGTCGCTGAGCGCGGCGACCGGGGTCGCACCGATCAGCACGTCGCGGGTCATGCCGCCGGCGGTCGCGGCGGCGAACGCCAGCACCAGCACGCCGAACAGATCCAGCCGGCGGCGCACGCCGAGCATCGCGCCGCTGAGCGCGAACACGAAGGTGCCGATGAGGTCGAGCACCAGCACCAGAAATTCCATTCGCGCATTGTGCCCGTCAGGTCGATGCCGCGTCATATCCCGAGGCGCGGGCGCGGCCCAGGTGGCGGGGGGCTACGCCAGCGTCCGAGTCTGCGGTGACCTGCGGCAGGTCCTGAGCAACGCGCACCTACGCCGAAGGCCACAGACCGTCGGGTCACTCCAGAAGCGTCGGCCGCGCCAGCGCGTAGCCCTGGGCGTAGTCGACCCCGATCTCGCGCAGGCGGGACACGATCCGCTCGTCCTCGGCGAACTCCGCGATCGTGCGCAGGCCCATGACATGACCGATGTGGTTGATCGCCTCGACCATGGCCTGGTCGATCGGGTCGACCAGGAGGTCGCGCACGAAGCCGCCGTCGATCTTGAGGAAGTCGACCGGCAGATGTTTCAGATAGGCGAAGGACGACATGCCACTGCCGAAATCGTCAAGTGCGAAGGCGCAGCCCATGCTTTTGAGTTCCGCCATCAGAGTCGATGCCTGTGCCAGGTTCCCGATAGCGGCCGTTTCGGTGACTTCGAAACAGATCCGGGCCGGATCCACCCCGCTGCACTCGAAGGCGGCGCGGACGTCGTCCGCCATCGCCTCGTCGGCCAGGGACGCGCCGGACAGGTTGATCGCGAACACGCTGTCCGTGTCGTGGACGTCCCGGGCCAGGCGGGTGAGAACGGTGCGGATCACCCAGCGATCGAGCGTGGGCATCAGACCGTAGCGCTCGGCTGCCGGAATGAACGCCATCGGCATCACGATGCTGCCATCTGTGTCCCGAAGCCGCAGCAGCACCTCCCGATGCAGGATCCGGCCGTCCTGCAGGCAATAGATCGGCTGCGCGTGCAGCAGCAGGCGGTCGTCTTCGAGCGCCCGGTTGATGCGACCGATCCACTCCATCTCACCGTGCCGGCGCGCGAGTGCCTCGTCCTGCTGCCGGTACGTGTATACCCGGTTGCGGCCACGGTCCTTGGCGACATAGCAGGCGGCGTCCGCTGAACTGAGAATCTCCATCGGCGTCATGCTGGCGTCGCTGAAATCGACCTGGCCGATGCTGACAGCGACCGGAAAGCGCTTGTCTCGCCAGCTGAAAGCGAGGTCGGATGCCGCGCGTCGCAGTGCGTCGGCCATTGCACGCGAGTCGTCAGGCGCGCTGTCCTCCAGCAGCACGCCGAACTCGTCGCCGCCCAGCCGCGCCAGCACGTCGGTCTTGCGCAACGGGGCTTTGAGCACCGTCGAGACCTGGCGCAAGAGCTCATCCCCGGCCGTGTGGCCGCAGGTGTCGTTCACCACCTTGAACTGGTCCAGGTCCAGATAGAGCAGCGAGTGCTGCGAGCCGTGCTGGCTCGCGCTTTGCAGCGCTTCGCGAAGCCGCCGGTCGAATTCGTTGCGGTTCACGAGTCCGGTCAGCGGATCGTGCAGCGCCTGGTACCGGATTTCCGCCGCCATGCGTCGTGACGGCGACACGTCACGGAACGCGATCACCGCACCGCCCGGCCGCGCGTCGCGATCGGCAAGCGGAGCGACCGATCCCTCGATGGAGAACACCTCGCCGTCGCGCCGGACGAGCAGGGTCCGATCGCCGAGCTGGCGCGCGACATCGCTGCCGACTGCGCTTGCGATCAGCTCGAGCACGTCCGTGGCGGCGGCCTCGTCGACGAACTGCAGCACGTCGCTACAAGGGCGTCCCAGCGCATCCTCGTGCCGCCAGCCCGACAGCTGCTCGGCCGCCGCGTTGAGAAAGGTGATGGCGCCATCGGCGTCGGTCGTGGCGACGCCATCGGCGATCGATCGCAGAGTGGTCTGAGCCCGTTCCCGCTCGTTCGACAACGCGTCTTCGGCGCGCTTGCGCGGACTGATGTCGCGAAAGAAGCCGACGAACAGACGCCGACCCTCTATCTCGATGTCCGCGAAGGAGATATCGACCGGAACGTCCCGGCCATCGGCTCGGATCGCGACGGTCTCGGTCGCCCGCCAGTCCAGGGTGCGTACGCCGCTCTCGAGGTACCGTCGCATGCCGCGACGATGCGCTTCGCGGTGATGCGGATGCTGGAGGATCTCGAGATTCTGGCCGACCAGCGCGTCAGGCTCGTAGCCCAGTACCTCGCGCGCGGCTGGATTGGCCGAGACGATGGTGCTGTCGACGTCGAGGATCAGCACGGCATCCGTCGTCGTTTCCCACAACGTGCCGTACAGCTGCTCGACCTGCCGTCTGAGCGGACGGAACGTAGGCGACGCCAGCGGCGTTGTGATCATCGGATGTCGCTCCTGACCGCCCGGAAGGTCGAGTCGAACTCATGCTCTCGTGTCTTCGGCCGACGCCGCCCGGCCCGGGAGTGGAGCGGCACCTGAAGTTACACTATCGGCCCACAGCCAGAGGCCTTGAGCGCCGTGACCCAGATCCGCCAGGAAGATTTGATCCAGTCCGTCGCCGACGCGCTGCAGTACATCAGCTACTACCACCCGGTCGACTACATCACGAACCTCGCCGCCGCCTACGAGCGCGAGGAATCGCCGGCCGCGAAAGACGCGATCGCGCAGATCCTGATCAATTCGCGCATGTGCGCCGAGGGCCACCGGCCGATCTGCCAGGACACCGGCATCGTCACCGTGTTCCTCGAAGTCGGCATGTCGGTGCGTTGGGACGACGCGACGATGGGCGTCGAGGACATGGTCAACGAGGGCGTGCGCCGCGCCTACGCATATCCGGACAACAAGCTGCGCGCTTCTGTGCTGGCTGATCCCGCAGGCAAGCGCATCAATACGAAGGACAACACCCCGGGCGTGGTCAACGTCAAGATCGTGCCCGGCAATACCGTGGATGTGATCGTCGCGGCCAAGGGCGGCGGCTCGGAAGCGAAGTCGAAGTTCGCGATGCTCAATCCGTCGGATTCGATCGTCGACTGGGTGCTCAAGACCGTACCGACAATGGGCGCCGGCTGGTGTCCGCCCGGCATGCTCGGCATCGGCATCGGCGGCACCGCCGAGAAGGCGATGCTGCTGGCCAAGGAAGCGCTGATGGAGCCGATCGACATCGTCGAGCTGCAGGCCCGCGGCGCTTCGAACCGGGCCGAGGAGCTGCGTCTGGAACTGTACGACAAGGTCAATGCGCTCGGTATCGGCGCCCAGGGTCTCGGCGGCCTGACCACCGTGCTCGACATCAAGGTCAAGGATTTCCCGACCCACGCGGCGAATCTGCCGGTCGCGCTGATCCCGAACTGCGCGGCCACGCGTCATGCGCACTTCACGCTGGATGGCAGCGGCCCGGTGATGCTCGAACCGCCGTCTTTGGCGGACTGGCCGGAGCTGACCTACAACCCGACCGCCGCGCGCCGCGTCGACCTCGACACCATCACTCCGGAAGAAGTCACCACGTTCAAGCCGGGCGAGGTGCTGCTGCTGAGCGGCAAGCTGCTGACCGGCCGCGACGCCGCGCACAAGCGCATGGTCGAGATGCTCGACCGCGGCGAGATGCTGCCGGTCGATCTCAAGGGCCGCTTCATCTATTACGTCGGCCCGGTCGATCCGGTGCGCGATGAAGTCGTCGGGCCCGCGGGCCCGACCACCGCGACGCGCATGGACAAGTTCACCGACCAGATCCTCGAACAGACCGGTCTGCTGGGCATGGTCGGCAAGGCCGAGCGCGGACCGACCGCGATCGAGGCGATCAAGAAGCACCGGTCGGTCTATCTGATGGCCGTCGGCGGCTCCGCGTATCTGGTGTCGAAGGCGATCAAGGCGG
Organism: Luteimonas sp. KH_071; assembly: GCF_057838005.1. Classification (NCBI taxonomy): domain Bacteria; kingdom Pseudomonadati; phylum Pseudomonadota; class Gammaproteobacteria; order Lysobacterales; family Lysobacteraceae; genus Luteimonas; species Luteimonas sp. KH_071. The sequence continues at coordinate 1,463,576 of NZ_CM174458.1, forward strand.
CGAAGGTGCTCGCGTTCGAGGACCTCGGCATGGAAGCGATCTACGAGTTCGAAGTGCAGGACATGCCGGTGACCGTCGCGGTCGACTCGGCCGGCACCTCGGTGCACGAGACCGGTCCGCGCGAGTGGAAGGCACGCATCGGCGGCATTCCGGTGGTCGAGATCGCCTGACGGTTCGCGGACCGGAATGAAGAACGGCGTCTGCGGGCGCCGTTCTATTTGGGGAGAGAGGGTAGAGCCTAAGCGAAACCCATCGCCTTGTTCCGCGTCACGGCGTCCAAGTGTCAGAGCGTCCGGATCTGCAGACCGCACTCTAGTGCACAGATCAGTCGGTTCTCCAGGCAGTCGTCGCGCGAAGGCTGTCTGCTCGGGTCTGTGTAGACACCTGTGCTCATCTCTTCCGAGAGCTGCCGCTCATCCATCGATTCCTGTGCAAAGCACTGGTCGCGCGCTGCATCGCAAGGCACTAGGCAGGCAGCCTGCTGTGGTGTTTCCACGCGAGTCAGCGGCGGCTCCTTGCGACAGCCCATCAGCAGAATGACGACCGCACAGATGCTCCATGTCGTCGCGTGTTGCATTTCGGAATCCTCAGTCCACGAACGCGTCGAAGGTTTTCCTGCGCCGAAACGGCATCAAATGCTGCTCGACGATGCCCTGCGGCACGGTCTCCAGTTTCATGACGCCGTATTCCTCCGGCCACTGCGCCTGGTCGCGCGGCAGCTTGAACGTGCCCATCAGCATGTCGATCAGCGGCAGGTGGATCGCGTAGTTGACGTCGATGTACTCCTGCTGCCGTGCGTGGTGCCAGTGGTGGTAGCGCGGCAGCACCAGCAGGTACTCGAGCCAGCCGAAGCGCACGCCGATGTTGGCGTGGGCGACGACGGCCTGCAGACCGACGAGGATCACGTAGGCGTTCACGGCCGGTGTGGAGAACCCCAGCACCAGCAACGGCAGCAGCACGAAGCTGCGGGTCAGCACGATCTCGACGAGATGGATGCGCGACCCGGCGAGCCAGTCCATTTCCCGGCTCGAATGGTGCACGGCGTGGAAGCGCCAGAGCCACGGCACGTTGTGGTATGCGCGGTGCAGCGAGGCCTGGGCCAGATCGGCGACGAACACCGCGATCAGGAACTGCGCCCACACCGGCAGCGACTGGATCGCGTCCTTGAGGACAGGGAACACCGCGAGCCCGGCGATCGTCGAGGTCGACGCGGTCACCAGGATCAGGATGAACTGCACCAGCACATGGCTCATGAAGAAGTAGGCCATGTCGGTGCGCCAGCCGCGTCGCAGCGGCGACATGCGGCGCCTGCCGAGATAGTGCTCCAGCGGCACGAACACCAGCGCCGAGAAGAACAGCGAGATCACGAACCAGTCGAGCCCCAGCGAGTAGGGCGTCGCACCGATGCTGTCGAACTGTACGTTGGTGCCGCCCAGCATGACGGCCAGCGTCGCGCTGCCCACGCCGACCGTTGCGATACGCCGGTTGCGATCACGCAGGATCGCCAGCGTGCCGAGAATGAAGGCCGCGACCAGACCGACCAGCAGCAGATGCCGGGCGAAGCCTTCGTTGTAGACCGCGCGGAACTCGCGGCTGGTCAGCAGTTCGGGAAAATGAAAGCAGACCACGCCGAAGACGCTGAGCAGGCCCAGCAGGGCCGATGCATAGGCGAAGAACGAGCGGCGCGGGCGTTCAGCGGTAGCGTCCATGCATGAACCGGTCGGCGGGAGACGCTGCCGAGCATAAGACAGATCGCGCCGTCGCCGCCCGGGCGGGACGACGACGGGGTCAGGTCATCAGTGGACGTCTCTCAGTACCAGTCGAGCAGAGAAATGCCTAGGCCGACGTAAGTGGCCTTGTGGTTGTAGTCGATCAGGCTTTCGCCGTAGCCGTTGAACACCTGCAGGTGGCCACGGAAATTGCGGTGGATCGGGAAGCCCCAGTCGAACTGCAGCGCACCGCGCGAGCGTTCGCCGCCGCGCAGCGTATGACGGCCCATCAGCGTGTACATGTGACCACCGCGGACGTGGGTCAGGGTCATGTCGCCGCGCCCCATGTAGTCCTCGATATCCGGATTGTCGTCCTCGCTGCCGTCCGAGATGCGCACCCACGGACGGACCACGAGTGCCCAGTCATCGCGGTCGAATCCGAAGTTGAACATCACCCGGTTCCAGCTGCGCGACAGCGGATCGCCGCGCCCGTTGGACTGGTGGTTGACGCCGATCGCGGCCATGCGGCCATGCCAGCCGCCCGGCAGGCCGTACCCGTTGCGGAACACCATCAGTACTTCGGGCTCGTAATTGGTCTCGCGGAACGGGCGCGACTCTTCGGTGTTGTAGACCTGCCACCGCGAGCTCTGGGTGTAGCCCATCCAGATGTCGCCATTGGTGCCGAACAGGTTCTCGACCGCCTTGGTCTTGAAGCTCAGCTGGAACTTCGCCTCCAGGCTGTCGAGCCCCTGCGACGTGGTCACCGTGTTGTCCGGATTCGGCGAGGAGGGCGTCTGGTTGACGTCGGAGGTCCAGAACGCCGGCAACAGATAGACCGGCTTGTAGGCCCGCATGTTGAAGATGCCGAGCTTGGAGTCCTTGGCCAGTTCCCAGCGACTGTCGAGCAGCGAGCCCTGGCCCGCATTGGCGATCGCGTCGGAGAGCCGGTCGCCGCCGTCATGCGCGTACAGGCTGCGCGACGCGGTGCCCTCGGCCATTGCGTCCGCGCGCAAGGCGGGGTCCCTGCGCAGCTCACGCGCGACCGCAGCCTCGGTATCGGCCTGCTCCGGCGTCCGCGCAGCGCGGCCGGTCATGGTGTCGAAGCAGGCCAGACGCTGGGCATCCTGTTCGAGCGCTGCGCAGGCGTCGAGACTCGCTGGCGCGGTAGGTGCGACGCTCGGCACCTCGGGCGCCTGCGCGTGGGCAAAGCTGGACGCTGCAGCCAAAGCAGCGGGAAAGAGATAAACGGGTCGCATGGTCAGGTCGCGTCCTTGAGCGTGAGGAGATTGCGGGTGTCGGTACTCTGCACCTCGGCGACCTGGCGGTCGATATCCCGGTTGACCGAGGTGTCGACGCCGGCGCTGGTGGCGGGTTCCTGGTCGGTGATCGCCGGCTCGGCGGTCTGCGCGTCCCTGGCCAGCACCACGTGTGTCGTGGTCTTCGGTCCTTGTATCCCTTCGCGCCAGAACGCGCCTTTCACAAGGCGGATCGCCTCGCTTCGGGTCTTGCCCAGATCGCTGTGGCGCTGGTCCACCCAGCCGAAGAAGCGCAGCACACTGCCGTTGGCGCCGAACTCGACGACCGTCCACGACGGCGCGGGATCGGTCAGGACATCGTCGATGCTGGCGATCTCGGCCATCGCGACCGCATGCGCCTTGCGGATGGATTCGCTGGCATCGATGTTGAACGTGAAGTCGAAGCGCCGCTTCGGATTGCTGGTGTAGTTGAGGATCACGGCCTTGAACACCAGCGCATTGGGCAGGCGCAGCTCGTTACCCTCCAGGGTGATCAGGGTCATCGCCCGCGCGCTGAGCGCTGCCACCTTGCCTTCGTAGCTGTCGATCCTGACCAGCTCGCCGGGTTCGAACGGCCGCCGCAGGCTCAACAGGATGCCGGCGATGTAGTTTTCGGCGATGTCCTTGAACGCGAAGCCCAGCGCCAGACCCAGCACGCCGGCCGACCCCAGCATCGCGCCGACGAGTGCGGTGGCATTGAGCAGGTCGAGCGCGACGAGGAAGCCGATCACCAGGATCACCGCGCGGACCGCGCGTCGCATCAGCCCATCGAGATAGGGGTTGCGCGTGCGCAGCCGCAGCCAGTGCAGCCGTTGCGAGACGAAGCCTCCGATCCACGAGGCCAGGAACACGATCAGCGCTGCCGCGAGCAGCAGCGGCAGATGCGCGAGCAGGCGAAGCATCCGAAGTTCGGCCTCGTCGTAGACCTTCTCGAGGCGGGTACGCACGTCGACATCGTCGACATCGTCGACACCTGCAGCCGCGTCGACTGCAGGGGACGCGGCATCCGCAGGCACTGCTTGCGCGACGGGCGTCGCGGTGACGGGCACTGCCTGTCTGCCGGGTGCCGTCGCCTGGAGTGGGGCCGAGAACGCACCTGCCAGGATGGCGATGAGCAGGCAGCCCGCTGCGCATCCCAGGCGCGGCAGGGAAGGTGCGGGCAATGATGCGTGTGACATGTTGCTAGACGTCGGCGGGGGACAAGGCGCGAAGATAGTGCACTCACCACCACCAGGCGAACGCGAAGACTGCGAGCATCAGCACCGCAAGCGCAAGCTTGAGCGCGACGCCGATGGCGATGCCCACCCAGGTACCGATGCCGACCCGGGTCGCCTGGCCGAGGCCGCCCGGGCGCAGATCGCGCCGACTGATCAGTTCGCCGATCACCGCGCCGACGAATGGACCGGCGAACAGGCCCGGCAGCCCGAAGAACAGACCCACGAAGGTGCCGATGATCGTGCCCACCAGTGCGAGCCGACTGGCGCCGACCCGTTTTGCGCCGACCGCCGTTGCCCAGAAATCCACTGCGAACGACACCGCCGTCAACACGCCCAGCGTCACGAGCGACCAGGCGCCGACGCGCTCGAATCCGTCGGCCCACGCGGCGAGCAGCATGCCGGCGAACATCAACGGCACACCGGGCAATGCAGGCAGCACGACACCCGCCAGACCGACCAGAACGAGCAGCGCCGCCAGGACGTAGAACAGCGCACTCAGATCCATGTTTCAACTCCACGCGAGGGTGCCTGAGCACGGTTCAGATGATCGGAAAAAGCTGGGGAAACCCCGGATTGCATTTTCATAAACAGCGGGGTACTTTCCAACCGCTGTGTTTGTCAAGGTCACCGTGAACCGTGACCCTGCGTGAAGTAGATTCGTGTTGGTTCGTCCCACCCGGTCCGCTGCATCGTCGCACCCGTGTTCTCCTTGCAACCAGCCGCCGCATCCGGCGTTCCATCGATCAACTGTCGAAACGTTCCAGGGAGAGAGAGCAGCATGTCAGTTCGCGAAGAAGGCACCGTCAAGTGGTTCAACGACGCCAAGGGCTTCGGATTCATCAGCCGTGAGAGCGGTGAAGACGTATTCGTGCATTTCCGCGCCATCCAGGGCACCGGCTTCAAGTCGCTGCAGGAAGGGCAGAAGGTTTCATTTGAAGTCGTGCAGGGCCAGAAGGGTCTGCAGGCGGATGCCGTCACGCCGCTCTGATCCCGACGGATTCGAGCCAGAAAAAACCCGGCTTGCGCCGGGTTTTTTCCTGTCCGGTCGCGCGGCGCCGATCAGTAGGCGTAGGCCTGACCGTTCTGCACGCGCACGTTCGAACCCTCGCGCAGACCGCTGACGTCGCCCTGCGAGAGCACCGTCGTCCGGCCGTCCTGCATGCGCACGTGGACGTTGTACACATTGCCGCCTTCAGTGCGGTTCTGGATCGCGTTGCCGGCAACGGCGCCACCAATCGCACCCGCGCCGATCGCGACGTTGCGACGGCCGTCGCTGTCGGTATTGCGACGCGCGAGTTCCTTTGCAGCGACCGCACCAACGACGCCGCCGATCAGCGGGCCGGCGATATTGGGATTGCTGTTGCCGCGGACGGTTTCGATCCGGGTGACGGTGCCGCAGTCATAGCAGTTCGCGGGTCGCCCATAGCCGCTGTTGCCGTAGCCACTGTTGCCGTAGCCGGAGCCATATCCGGGTGAGGTCGCACAGCCGGCGAGCGCGATGGATGCGGCGAGTACGGTTCCGATCAGAGCAGTCTTCATGGGGGAAGCCTCCGCTGCTTACGCAGCACTTGTAAGGGAGCGCGGGCGGGATCGACCCGACGCCCCAACGCTAGGCAGGGTTGCGTGAATGCCGTAGCAATTCGGCCGGCGCGGTCGGAAGCGTGCAGCACCCGTTCAGTCGAGTCACGCGGCCCCTTATCCGCGCATGTCCTGGTGACAGCTGCTGCAGGTCGTTCCGATCGAGTCCATCGTCTTGCGCAGGCTGGTGCAGTCCGCAGGCGGTGACGCCAGGGCCGCGTCGAGCGTGCGGCGAGCATCGGCGGCATGCGCGGCGAAGCCACGGTGGTCACGCAGGTCGGGAAACGCGGGTTCGAGATCGTTCGACAGGGCCCGCATCGTCTGCAGGTGTCCAGAGGTGTCCGTCTGCCCGCAGCGGTTCGAGTCCAGCTTTTGCGAAAGCTGTGCCATCTGCGCCTGGTAGAGGTGCATGAGTGCGGCGGGATAGCGGTCCTGCCACGTCTTGCGGGCATCGAGCGTGCGCAGCATCACCACGATCAATACGACGCCGATCAGCAGACCGATCGCGAACACCACCAGATAGCCGGCTGCCGAAGACGGCGCGCCCGGCGGCGTGGTGGTCGGGGGTGGGGTGGACATCGCGATTCCTGGCAGGACGCTGGGCGGCGCGACACTAACATGCGGCCGCATGGGCACCACCGCCGTTAAACTGTGCACATGGATGAAGACGCACGCGCACGCTTTTCCGGCATCGAGCGCCTGTACGGGCAGGGCAGCGTCACGCGCCTGCTGCAGCGGCATGTCGTGGTCGTCGGTCTGGGCGGTGTCGGTTCGTGGGTGGCCGAAGCCCTGGCGCGGACCGGCGTCGGCGCGTTGACGCTGATCGATGCCGACGACATCTGCGTCTCCAACACCAATCGTCAGCTGCCTGCACTTGCGGGACAGTACGGTCGCAACAAGGCCGAGGCGATGGCCGAGCGCTGCCGCGCGATCAATCCTTCGATGACACTGCACGCCGTGCAGGCGTTCGTGACCCCGACCAATCTGGAGGAGATGCTGGGCGGCGGTTTCGATCTCGTCATCGATGCCTGCGACAGCTTCCGCAGCAAGGTGGAACTGATCGCCTGGTGCCGGCGCCGCAAGCTGCCGGTGATCACGGTCGGCGCCGCCGGCGGACGCATCGATCCGACCCTGGTCCGCGTGCGCGATCTGTCGCGCACGGAACACGATGCGATGCTCGCGCTGATCCGCAAGAAGCTGCGCGCGGAGTTCAATTTTCCGAAGACGGCCAAACGCTACTTCGGCGTTTCGGCGATCTACTCGCTGGAGAACGTGCGATACCCGCAAGCCGACGGCACCGTCTGCGGCCTGCGCCCACAGCTCGGTCCCGACGCGGCCCTGAATCTCGATTGCGGCAGTGGCCTGGGCGCGGCGACACACATCACCGGCGCGTTCGCGTTTGCGGCCGTGGGCCGCGCAATCGAACTGCTGCTCAAGCCGTCGGCTGAGGCTGCAGCCTGACGTCGCGTTTCAGCCCGCTGGGATCCGGAACAGCGCCAGCGCATTGCGCGAGGTCTGCGCCGCGACTTCATCGGGCGTGATGCCGCGCAGCTGCGCCACCACGTCGCGGATGCGCGTCAACCGTGCGGGCTCGTTGCGCTGGCCACGGTGGTCGGCGTCGGGCTGGTCGGGCGCGTCGGTTTCGAGCAGCAGCTGTTCGAGCGGCATGTCCGTGACCACACGATGCAGACGCTTCGCACGGTCATAGGTCAGTGGCCCGCCGAGTCCGATCAGAAAACCGATCTTCCACAGCTGCGTCGCCTGTTCGGGGCTGCCGCTGAAGCTGTGGACCACGCCACGCAATCCCTGGAACCGCCGCAGCAGGCCGATGGTTTCTTCCACCGCACGCCGCGCATGCACGATCACCGGCAGATCATGCGCATGCGCGAGCCGCAGCTGACCTTCGAAATAATGCAGTTGCGCATCGGGATCGAGGCCCTCGACAAAGTGATCCAGTCCGCACTCGCCGATGGCGACCGGGCGCTCGCGCTCGACCCACTCGGCAAGTGCATCGAGGTGCTCGGGCCGGTGGTGGGCCAGGAATGTCGGATGCAGGCCGTACGTCGCGTGCAGGCCGGGTGCGGCCGCGCAGACATCGCGCAGCTTCGGCCAGGCCTCAGCGTGGGTCGCCGGAATCACCTGGTGCGTGATCCCGGCCTGCCGCGCTCGCGCGATGACAGCCTCGCGATCGGGGTCGAACTCCGACGCATCGAGATGGCAGTGGCTGTCGACCAGCATGGCAGTGCTCAGGAGCGACGCGCCTCGCCGTCCAACGGCGGCCGGGGCGGTTCGTCGCCCGGCTTGGGCGTACGTTTGCGCTTGGCCAGTACGACGGTCGCCAGGCCCAGCAGCACCTCGTCGATCAGGATGATCGGGTCGGGAATCAGCAGGTTCACCCCGAACAGCACGGCGGTGACCATGAAGATGCGCGGATAGCTCAGCCGCGACAGCCAGGCGATAAGCGGGACGGACAGGGGATTGCGCACGGCGGCCTCCAGCGGCGGGATTCACAACAGCAAATGGACGCTAGCACGCGCTTGTGCAACCCCGGTTTAGCGGGTCCTCAGGCTGGAGGGTCATATTCCGGGGGCTGTTCAGCATGCGAATGCTGCAATCGGCACCAAGAACGCAACAGGCCGTCCAGGTCGAAAGGAGAGAGCGATGAAGAGCAACACGATCGCGATTGCATTGGCTTCCCTGCTCGTGGGCGGCGTGGCCGTCGGCGCGTATCACAACAGCCGCGATGCGGTCGATCCGGTTGCAGGCGCGGATGTGCCCGGCGCCATCGACGCGAAAACCGGCGAGCCTATCGGCACCGCAACCGATGCGCTGGACTATGCCGATGTCGTCGACGTCCGCCCGGTCACCGAAACCGGCGAACTCTACGCGACCGTGCTCGGCAGCGAGCCGATCCGCGAAACCATGACCAGCAGCTCGCCGCGTGAGGTCTGCGAAGACGTGGTGGTGCAGGAGCGGCTTCCGGAACGCGACGGCAATGTCGGCGGCACGGTGGCCGGCGCACTGATCGGTGGCCTGGTCGGCAACCAGGTCGGCAGCGGCAACGGCCGCAAACTGGCGACTGCCGCCGGCGCGACTGCCGGTGGCTTCGTGGGCAACCGGGTCGATCGCAACCATGTCGGCGGCCGGGTCGTGGAGCGCGTCGATCGCCAGTGCCGCACCGTGCAGGATTCGTCGCAGTCCTCGCGCGTCGTGGCCTACAACGTCAGCTACCGCAACCCGGATGGCACAACGGGCTCGATGCGCACCGACGCCAAGCCGGGCAACCGCATCCTGCTGGGCGATGAAGAGCGCACGGTCGGCTACGACGTGACCTACGTCTACGACGGTACGGAGCGCACGATCCGCATGGACGAGCGTCCGGAGGAGCGTCTGCCGGTCATCAACGGCCGGATCATGACGGCCGCGATGGAGTCGTCGGCCGAGCGCCAGTAACGATTCACCGCGTGATCGCGTGATCGCGTGACCCGAAGGGCCGGCCAATGCCGGCCCTTCGCACGTCGGGGCCCTGGTCGGCACGCAATCGTTGCCCTAGATACAATCGGCCCATCACCCTCCGGGACGATCCGCCATGGCCCTGCATCCCTACGATCTCTACGACGTGCGCTCGCTGTTGTCCGACGAGGAGCGTGCAGTACAGGATGCGGTGGCGCGTTTCACCGACGAACGCGTGCTGCCGATCATCGGTGACTGCTTCGACCAGGCGCGCTTCCCGAACGAACTGGTTCCCGAGATGGCCGGTCTCGGCCTGCTCGGCGCGACCTTGCCGGAAGAGTACGGCTGCGCCGGGCTTAATTCGGTCAGCTACGGCCTGATCTGCCAGGAACTCGAGCGCGGCGACTCGGGTCTGCGCAGCTTCGCCAGCGTGCAGTCCTCGCTGTGCATGTATCCGATCTTTGCCTACGGCTCCGAAGCGCAGCGCCGACGCTGGCTGCCCGACATGGCCAAGGGCGAGGTCGTCGGCTGCTTCGGCTTGACCGAGGCGCACGGCGGCTCGGACCCGTCAAACATGAAGACCCACGCCAAGCGCGACGGCGACGACTGGGTGCTCAACGGCTCGAAGATGTGGATCACCAACGGCAATCTGGCCCACGTGGCGATCGTCTGGGCGCAGACCGAGGACGGCATCCAGGGCTTCCTGGTCGAGAAGGATTTCGCCGGCTTCAACGCCCAGGAGATCAAGCACAAGATGAGCCTGCGCGCGTCGGTGACCAGCGCGCTGTATTTCGATGGCGTGCGCGTCCCGGAGGCCAACCGCCTGCCGAACGTCAAAGGCCTGAAAGGCCCGCTGGGCTGCCTGACCCAGGCGCGTTACGGCATCACCTGGGGGCCGATCGGTGCGGCGATCGCCTGCCTCGACGAAGCGCTCAATTACTCCAAAGAACGCATTCTGTTCGAGCGCCCGGTCGCGGCGACGCAGAGCGCGCAGATCAAGATGGCCGACTGGGCGCGCCGCATCACCGGTGCACAGCTGCTATCGCTGCAGCTCGGCCGTCTGAAGGACGCCGGCAACATGCAGCCCACGCAGGTGTCGCTGGCGAAGTGGAACAACTGCCGCATGGCGATCGACATTGCGCGCGAAGCGCGTGACCTGCTGGGCGGCGCCGGTATTACCACCGAACACTGTCCGATCCGTCATGCGCTCAATCTCGAATCGGTGATCACCTACGAGGGCACCGAAACCGTGCACCAGCTCGTGGTCGGGCGTGAGCTGACCGGCATCAACGCGTTCTGAAGAAAACCGGCTGGCCGATCGCCGGTGCGAGGTCGATCCGGTGCCGGCCCGCTGCGAAGACGTTCCAGGAGGCCGCGACGTGTCGTATCCGGATGTCCAGCTCGAAACCGAACGCCTGCTCCTGCGCTTGCCGCGGATCGAGGATTTCGAGCGCTACGCTGAACTGAGAGCCGACGAGGCCGCCTGCCGCCATATCGGCGGGCACCTGCCGCGCAGTGCGGCGTGGCGCAGATTCCTGCAGATGCCGGGCGCCTGGGCCGTGCAGGGCTTCGCGATGTTCTCGGTGATCGAGAAATCCAGCGGTCACTGGGTCGGACAAACGGGGCCGTGGAAGCCGGAAGGCTGGCCCGGGAACGAGATCGGCTACGTCTTCCATCCCGATGCTTGGGGGCGCGGCTTCGCGTTCGAATCTGCGGTGGCCGCGATTGATTGGGCATTCGATTTGCTCGGCTGGGATGAGATCGTCCACTGCATCGCGCCAGACAACATGGCCTCGCAGAGAGTCGCGCAGCGCCTGGGCTCGACCCTGCGCGGACCGGTGCGCCTGCCGCCGCCGGCGCACGAGGCCGCGGTCGAACTCTGGGGCCAGACGCGCGCCGAGTGGCAGGCGGGCAGGGCGTCCCGGGGATGACGACCGTCTACGGGTACTCGCCGTCCGGCAACTGCCACAAGGTGCGTTTGCTGCTCGAGCAACTTGGCCGGCCCTACACGTGGATCGAAACCGACAGCAGTCGCGGCGAGACGCGCACGCCGACGTATCTGGCGAAGAATCCGAACGGCCAGGTGCCGATGCTGGCACTCGAGGACGGCCGCGTCCTGGTCGAATCGAACGCGATCCTGTGTTTCCTCGCCGCCGGCACGTCGTTGTTGCCGACCGATCCCTGGCAGCACGCGCAGGCGCTGCGCTGGATGTTCTTCGAGCAGTACAGCCATGAGCCCGCGATCGCGGTTGCGCGTTTCATCCGCGGCTGGACCGAGGCCGATTCGCCGCGCCGCTCTGAACTGTCGGCGCTGCAGGCGCGTGGCCATCGCGCGTTGAAGGTGATGGACGGCCATCTCGCGGGCGGTGCCACCTGGTTTTCCGGCGATGTCTACGGTGTCGCCGACATCGCGCTGTTCGCCTACACCGCCGTCGCGCCCGACGGCGGCTTCGACCTGACCCGGTATCCGGCGTTGCGCGATTGGCTCGCGCGCGTGCGCGGCACGCCGGGTTTCATCGACATGCCGGCGCCTGCGCCGGTCAACGCCGCGAGGCTCGCGGCCACGGACTGAAGGTGCATCGATGTTCGCAGTCGTTCCCGATCCGATCCCCGCCCGCATGAAGGGGATCAACCGCGCCGAGATCTGCGACGCGAATTTCCAGCAGTTCGTTCGCGACTGGGACGGCCCGCGCGCTGCGGTGCCGGCCGACGGCGCGCCGGTTCTCCACGGCAGCGCGCTCGATGCACGTGGCTTCCGCGAGCTGTTCGAGTCGCAGCTGATCAGCCGGCATCTCGATCTGATGGCGCGGGTGCTGCGCGTGCAGAACAAGGTCTTCTACACGATCGGCTCCAGCGGCCACGAAGGCAATGCGATGGTCGCGCGGGCCACGCGGCATACCGATCCGGCCTTCCTGCACTACCGCAGTGGCGGCTTCATGGCCGAGCGGTTCCGCAAGGTGCCGGGCATGGATCCTGTGATGGATTCGGCGCTGTCGTTCGCCGCCAGTGCGGACGATCCCGCGAGCGGCGGTCGCCACAAGGTCTGGGGCAGCAAGCCGTTGTGGGTGCTGCCGCAGACCTCGACGATCGCCTCGCACCTGCCCAAGGCGCTCGGCACCGCGATCGCGATCGAGCACGCGCGCCGCATCGGCCATGCGCTGCCGGTGCCGGCCGACAGCCTCGTGGTGTGCTCGTTCGGCGATGCGTCGAGCAATCACGCGACCGCGCAGACCGCGTTCAACGCGGCGGCCTACACCGCGTACCAGAAGCTGCCTGCGCCGGTATTATTCGTCTGCGAGGACAACGGCATCGGTATTTCGGTGCGAACGCCGGATGGGTGGATCGCACGCAACTTCGCGCACCGGCCGGATCTCGACTACTTCGCCGCCGATGGTCTCGATCTGGCCTCCGGCTACGGGGAGGTGGAGCGCGCCGTCGCTCACTGCCGTCGCACACGACGGCCGACATTCCTGCATCTACGGACCACGCGGCTCATGGGCCACGCCGGCACCGATTTCGAGATCGAGTGGCGCGCGCTGGCGGAACTGTGTGCGGTCGAGGCCAGTGATCCCTTGCTGCGCAGCGCCGCGATCGCACTCGAATCCGGCCTGTTGTCGAAGGGCGAGTTGCTGGCGCTTTATGAAGCGATGCGAATTCGCTGCTTCGCCGCGGCGGAAGACGCCGACAGCCGTCCGCGACTGACCCGGCTTGACGATGTGATGGCGCCGCTCGCGCCGTATTCGCCCGGGCCGGTCCACGCTGAAGCAACGCGCGTTCCCGACGCGGCAGCACGCATCGCGGCCTTCGGCAGCGATGCCGCGCTGCCGGAACGCCTGCCGCCCAGACATCTGGCGGTGCAGATCAACCAGGCCCTCCACGACCTGTTCGTGAAGTATCCCGACGCGTTGCTGTTCGGTGAGGACGTCGCGCAGAAGGGTGGCGTCTACACCTTGACCAAGGGCTTGCAGAAAGCCTTCGGCGGCCGACGCGTGTTCAATACCTTGCTCGACGAAACCACGATCCTCGGTCTAGCGCAGGGTTTCGCGAACATGGGCATGCTCGCGCTGCCGGAGATCCAGTATCTGGCGTACTTCCACAATGCCTGCGACCAGATCCGCGGCGAGGCTGCCAGCCTGCAGTTCTTCAGCAACGGGCAGTACCGCAATCCGATGGTCGTGCGGATCGCATCGCTGGGCTACCAGCGCGGGTTCGGCGGGCATTTTCACAACGACAACTCGATTGCGGCACTGCGCGACATTCCCGGCATCGTCATCGGCTGCCCCTCGCGTGGCGACGACGCAGCGACAATGCTGCGCACGCTCACCGCGATGGCCAAGGTCGACGGCCGCGTCTGCCTGTTCCTCGAACCGATCGCGCTGTACATGGCCAAGGATCTGTACGCCGCAGGCGACGGCGGCTGGTCGACGACGTACCCGACACCAGACCAGGCGATGCCGTTCGGCGAAGCGCGCGTCTACGATGGCGACGCGACCGATCTGGTCGTGCTGACGTTCGGCAATGGTGTGCCGATGAGCCTGCGCGCCGCGCGGCTCATCGAGGCCGAGCGTGGCTGGAAGGTGCGCGTAGTTGATCTGCGCTGGCTGCTGCCGCTCAACGAAGGCGAGATCGCCCGCCATGTCGGCGAATGCGCACGCGTGCTGGTGGTCGACGAGGGGCGCCGCAGTGCGGGCGTAGGCGAGGGCATCGTCACCGCGATCGCGGAAGCGGGCTTCGGCGACACCCCGTTACGGCGTGTGGTGGGCGCCGATACGTTCACGCCGTTGGCAGCAGCAGCGTTGCTGGTAATTCCGTCGGAGGCGGACATCGTCACGGCGGCGTTGACGATGGTGTGAGGGATCGCCTTGAGGCGTTGCTGGCGCTTGCGTAGAACAGTCCTCCCCCGTTTGCGGGGGAGGGTCGGGTGCGGGTGACCTGTCAGTGCCGTGGATGCGTCATCGAGCGCGACAAGCGCACACAGTATTCGCTCGCTTCGAGTTGCGCGCTAACCGTTCGCCCCCATCGCATCCTTCCACCCGCGAAGGGAGCAATGCCTCAAAATGCTGGGGAGGGGACTCTACGCGGCGGTCGAATCAGTCCGCCAACCGCACCCGCACTTCCACGCGCCGGTTCGGCGCCAGACACGTGATCAACGCCTGGCCGCGCTCCGATCCACACTCGGCTACCGGCTCCACATCGCCGCGCCCGACCGCCGTGATGCGGTCCGACGGCACGCCGTGCTCGACCAGATAATCGCGGACGGCTTCGGCGCGGCGGTTCGACAGGCGCAGGTTGCCCTGGCGGTTGCCGATGCGATCGCTGTGTCCGATGACGTGGACGACTTCGAGACTGCGGCCAGTCAGGCGACCCGCGAGTGTGTCGAGTGCGGCGCGCCCCGCCGGGCTGATGTCGCGAATGTCGGCTTTTCCGAACGCGAACAGACCGTCGGCGTCGAGTTGCTCGACGAATGCGGTCGGCTCGGGTGGTGCTGGCGCGGCGGATTCCTGCACCGGCGCCGAGCTCGCGCAGGCAGCGAGTACACACGTGACTACGGATGCGGCAAGCGCCGCGGACAGCGAACTGTGCTTCATGACGACCCCTTGGATGGTGCCCCTGATCCAGATCTCCACACCGGCGGCAGCTCGTGCGGCGACGGCTTCGACATTTCCCCTGGGCGCGTGCGCGCCCCCTGTCGCGGCCGAGCATAGCAGCCGGATCACGACATTCGAATGGGGGTGGGCGGGGCGGCGAATCCGCAGGGATCAGCGGGCGAGGCCGTCCAGTAGCGGTGTATCGACGACATCGATGCCGCCGATCTGCAGCGGCGCGTCCAGGTGTTCGAGCGGCAGCACGGCCAGCACAAGATCGCCGGCGACGGACACGACCTTGCCTTGCACCTGCTCGCCGGTCCGCACGTCTTCGCCAGCTGCGGCATCAGGCGCGCCGCGCAGGACGGCCAGGCCGCGCTTCGCCTGTCCGAGGAAGTGCGTGCGTGCGACGATTTCCTGTCCCGGATAGCAGCCCTTGGCGACGCTGAAGGCACGCAGGCGTTCCAGCGACAGCTGTTGCGGGGTCCACTGCTCGCGCTGGTCCGCGTCGAGGCGGGGCAGGCCGTGGGTGATGTCGAAGGCGCGCCAGCGGCGTTGCGCATCCGGATCGACTGCGATCACCGGATCGGCTTCGCGCAGGGACAGGGTGCGCGGTTTCGACGGCGAGCCGAGGTCCAGCTCGATCACAGACGTATCGATTGCGGCAGTCGCACCGCGCGCAATCGACGGCAATGCGAACAGTCCCATCGCAGAAACGCCACTGCGCACCTCGATCGAGACCTTGCTGCGGAAGACGTAGCGTTTCAACGATGTCGCCAATGCAGCGATATCGGCGTCGAGCACGATCAGGTCTAGCCGCTCCGCGCTGTGCCGCAAGACGGCGAACAGGGCGATCACGCGCCCCTTCGGGGTCAACCAACCGCTCCACTGCCACTGTCCGTCACCGAGCGCCGCGATGTCGCTCATGAACTGCGCCTGCGCGAATGCGATGCAATCGCGTCCGTGAAGCGTCAGTGACGCGATGTCCGGAAGCGCGAATGCAGGGCCTGAAGTGGATTGCAGCTTGTCTGACATGCCTGTGGGAACTAAAATTGAACGAATGACCAACCCGGACATCATAGGCGAGCAGACGGACACGCCGTCGTCGACGCCTGCGGAAATGCCTGTTCCGGCATCGCCGCCCGCTGAAGAGATCGGAGGCCGCGAGGGCCTCGATCCGACGCGCTATGGCGACTGGGAAAAGAACGGTCGTTGCATCGATTTCTGATCTGTCACGTCGTGTCTGGCGGACAGATCCGCAGTACCAGCCACGCGGCGAGACGCCGCCAGCGAGGAGAGCACTACAACGATGGCACACCGTAACCGTCCTCTGTCACCGTTCATGCTCGGCACGCTGTATCGCCTGCAGATCACATCGGTGATGTCCCTGATGCACCGGGTCACCGGCATCATCGCCTCGGTCGGTGCATTCGGCCTCGCCTGGTGGTTGCTGGCCGTCGCCCAAGGCGGCGACGCCTACGCGAATGCGTCGGCCTGCCTCGCCTCGCCGCTGGGCACGCTCGCACTCGCCGCGTTCTCGTTCGCGCTGGTCTATCACCTGCTCAATGGCATCCGCCACCTGATGTGGGATGCGGGCATGGGCTTCGAACTGCCGGAGGTCTATCGCTCCGGCTACACCGTGATCACGCTGGCCGTCGTGCTGACCGCCGTGATCTGGTTCATTGCATTGCGGGGTGGCGCATGAGCGAGTCGAAGACACCGGTCGAGGTCGTGCGCCAGCGCGATTTCCGCACGCCGGTCGGTCGGGCACGCGGCCTGGGCTCGGGCAAGAGCGGGACCGGTCATTTCTGGTGGCAGCGCGTGACCGCCGTGGCGCTGGTACCGCTGGTCGCATGGTTCATCGGCACGCTGGTGTCGCTGGCCGGCGCCGACCTCGCCACCGTGCAGACCGTCATCGCGCGTCCGTTCAACGCGATCGCCTTCGCGCTCTTCGCGATCGCCATGTTCTGGCACGCCAAGCTCGGCCTGCAGGTGATCATCGAGGACTACATCCACCAGCGCGCGCTGGAGGTCAGTCTCCAGCTCCTCGTCACATTCGCCTGCGCCGCTGGCGCGCTCGCATCGCTGTACGCGATTGCGCGCATCGCACTGCTGGGCTGAGAACCACATGACCAACGCTTACAAGATCACCGAACACACCTACGACATGATCGTCGTCGGCGCCGGCGGCGCCGGCCTGCGCGCGACCTTCGGCCTGGCCCACAAGGGCCTGCAGACCGCATGTCTGACCAAGGTCTTCCCCACGCGCTCGCACACCGTGGCGGCGCAGGGCGGCATCTCCGCCGCGCTCGGCAACATGGGCGAGGACGACTGGCGCTATCACTTCTACGACACGATCAAGGGTTCCGACTGGCTGGGCGACCAGGACGCCATCCAGTACATGTGCCGCGAGGCGATCCCCGCGATCATCGAGCTCGAGCACCAGGGCGTACCGTTCTCGCGCACCGAAGAGGGCAAGATCTACCAGCGCCCCTTCGGCGGCATGACCACCCATTACGGCAAGGGCACCGCCCAGCGCACCTGCGCGGCGGCCGACCGTACCGGGCACGCGATTCTGCACACGCTCTATCAGCAGTCGCTGGCGCATGACGCACGCTTCTTCATCGAGTACTTCGCCCTCGATCTGATCATGGACGAGGACGGCGCCTGCCGCGGCGTGCTCGCCCTCGACATGGCCGAAGGCACGCTGCATCTGTTCCGCGCCCAGGGCGTGGTGCTGGCGACCGGCGGCTACGGCCGTGCGTACTTCTCCGCGACCTCGGCGCACACCTGTACCGGCGACGGTGGCGGTATGGCGCTGCGTGCGGGTCTGGGTCTGCAGGACATGGAGTTCGTGCAGTTCCACCCGACCGGCATCTACGGCGCGGGCTGCCTGATCACCGAAGGCGTGCGCGGCGAAGGCGGCATCCTGCGCAACGCCAGCGGCGAGCGTTTCATGGAGCGCTACGCGCCCAACGCCAAGGATCTCGCCTCGCGCGACGTCGTCTCGCGTTCGATGACGATGGAAATCCGCGAGGGCCGTGGCGTCGGCGAGCACAAGGATCACATCCATCTGGATCTGACCCACCTCGATCCGAAGGACATCCACGAAAAGCTCCCCGGCATCGCCGAGAGCGCGCGGATCTTCGCCGGTGTCGACGTCGAGAAGCAGCCGATCCCGGTGATTCCGACCGTCCACTACAACATGGGCGGCATCCCGACCAACTATCACGGCGAAGTCGTGCAGTTGAAGGATGGCAATCCGGATGCAGTGGTGCCGGGCCTGTACGCGATCGGCGAAGCCGCCTGCGTGTCGGTGCACGGTGCCAACCGCCTGGGTTCGAACTCGCTGCTGGATCTTGTCGTGTTCGGCCGTGCGGTCGCGAACCGCTGCGCCGAAACCATCACACCGAACGCGCGCCACAAGCCGCTCGCCAAGGATGCCTGCGACCAGTCGCTGGCGAACCTCGACAAGCTGCGCCATGCGACAGGCGGCACGCCGACCTCGGTGATCCGCGACAACATGCAGCGCACGATGCAGAACGACGCCGCGGTGTTCCGCACCAGCAAGACGCTGGCCGAGGGCGTCGACAAGATCCGCGAGATCCACGCCTCGTTCGCCGACGTCAAGGTCAGCGACCGCTCGATGGTCTGGAACTCGGATCTGATCGAAACCATGGAACTGCAGAACCTGCTGGGCCAGGCGCTGGTGACCATCGTCTCGGCCGAGAACCGCAAGGAATCCCGCGGCGCGCACGCGCACGAGGACTTCCCGGATCGCGACGACGAGAACTGGCACAAGCACACGCTGTGCTGGGCCGACGATGCCGGCAACACGCAGATCGATTACCGCCCGGTGCACATGTACACGCTCGACGACGAAGTCGAAGTCGTGCCGCCGAAAGCACGCGTTTACTGAGCCGGGGACCCCAGATGGCAGAATTTTCGCTTCCGAAGAATTCCAAGGTGCAGCAGGGCCGGCACTTCCCGGCCACGGGCGCCACGCGCACGCGCACCTTCAAGGTCTATCGCTGGAACCCCGATGACGGCCGCAATCCGTCGACGGACACCTACGAGGTCGATCTCGACAAGTGCGGTCCGATGGTTCTCGACGCGCTGATCAAGATCAAGAACGAGATCGATCCGACGCTGACGTTCCGCCGCTCGTGCCGCGAGGGTATCTGCGGTTCGTGCGCGATGAACATCGACGGCACCAACACGCTGGCCTGCACCCGCGCGATCGAGGACTGCAAGAAGGCCGAGGTGCCGATCTACCCGCTGCCGCACATGGAAGTGGTCAAGGATCTGGTACCCGACCTGACCCACTTCTATGCGCAGTACGCGTCGATCCAGCCGTGGATCCGCACGCAGAGCGCCGCGCCGCCGGACCGCGAGCGCCTGCAGTCCAAGGAAGACCGCGCCAAGCTCGACGGCCTGTACGAGTGCATCCTGTGCGCCTGCTGCTCGACCAGCTGCCCGAGCTACTGGTGGAACGGCGAGCGTTATCTCGGTCCGGCCGTGCTGCTGCAGGCCTACCGCTGGATCATCGACAGCCGCGACGAAGACACCGGTGCGCGTCTGGACGATCTGGAAGATCCGTTCAAGCTCTACCGCTGCCACACGATCATGAACTGCGCGCGGACCTGCCCGAAGGGTCTGAATCCGGCCAAGGCGATCGGCGAGATCAAGCAGCTGATGCTCGCGCGTCGCGGCTGATTGACCGGCGCCTGGTCGATGCGATGCATCGATCGGGCGCACAGGCGGGGCCAGTTCCCTTCGGAATACCTGCCCGTCAGGGATCGAAACGCATGACCCACGACGACGCCACCGAACTCCGTCGCCTGCGCTGGCGCAGCCGGCGCGGCATGCGCGAACTCGACCGCCTGTTCGAGCGCTGGCTCGAGCGCTGCTGGCCGTCATCCACCGAAGCCGAACGCGAGGTTTTCCGACGGTTGCTGGATTGTGAGGACGATAGGCTCTGGAAGTGGTTCCTCGGCCATGAGCGTCCCGACGATGCGCAGCTCGACACTCTCGTCCAGTCGATCCGGCAGCTCCCGCCAAGCTGAGCCATTGCCGCTGCGGCTGGCCTGGCGGCCTTCGATGCTGCTGCAGGGCGCCCTCGCGCTGCTCGGTGTTTGCGCCTGCATCGCGTTGTGGCTGTCGGAACTGTCGTTGCTCGCGACCGTCTGCGCGCTGCCGGTGATCGTCGCCATCACCCTGCACCGCATCGCCATCGAACGGCGCGCCCCGATGCGCGAGCTGGTCATCGATGCCGCAGGCGCCGCGCACCTCGACGGCGTGGCCCTCGACACCCCGCAACTCGAATGGCGTGGTCCGTTGGCGATCCTGCGCTGGCGCGACGGCCGGCGCAGGCGGCACCTGCTGTGGTGGCCCGACACGCTGCCGCCGGGTGCACGACGTGAACTCCGACTGGCCGCATCCGCGCTCGCAACGCGACCGCCAGCGGATTCGATGGCACCATAGCGACGCCCCGGGCGGGCGGCGTACCGGCTCGGAGGCCGCGGATGCCGCGGCCCCCATGACCGGACGTCCATGC
Source organism: Luteimonas sp. KH_071 (assembly GCF_057838005.1). NCBI lineage: Bacteria > Pseudomonadati > Pseudomonadota > Gammaproteobacteria > Lysobacterales > Lysobacteraceae > Luteimonas > Luteimonas sp. KH_071. Next base: position 1,483,970 of record NZ_CM174458.1, read on the forward strand.
TCAGACCCATTCCTGCCGCCATCGGCCTGCGTTACCTCAGGGCCAAGCGGCGCAACGGCTTCATCTCCTTCATCTCGCTGGCCTCGATCCTCGGCATCGCCATCGGCGTGACCGTGCTGATCACCACGCTCGCGGTGATGAGCGGCTTCCAGAAGGAAATCCGCGACCGCATGCTCGGCATGGTCGCGCACGCGACGATCAGCGCCGACGGCGACACGCTGTCGAACTGGCAGCGCGCGGTCGATGTCGCGCGCGAGGATCCCCGCGTCGCCGGTGCCGCGCCGTACGTCGACACGCAGGCATTGCTGCGCGGCCGTCGCAACGAGCCCGCCGCGGTGCGCGCGATCGTGCCCGAGGACGAAGCGCAGGTGTCGGACCTCACGACGTCGATGGTCATCGGCAAGCTCGAGGACCTGCAGCCGGGTACGTTCAACATCGTGCTCGGGCGCGAACTCGCGCTGTGGCTCGGTGTCGGCGTCGGCGACAGCGTCATCGTCACCACCGACTTCCAGGTCACGCCGATGGGCGCGGTGCCGCAGCTCAAACGCTTTACCGTGAGCGGCATCTTCGAAGCCGGCTACCAGGATTTCGACCGGCGACTGGCCGTGGTCAATCTCAGCGATGCCCAGCGTCTGCTCCGGATCGGCGACGGCGTCACCGGCGTGCGCCTGAAACTGCACGACATGGATCGCGCCCAGCAGGTCACGCGCGATCTGGTGCACAAGCTGGGCGGCGTGTACCGGGTGAGCGACTGGAGCATCGAGAACGCGAACATGTTCCGCGCGCTCAAACTCGAGAAGACGATGATCGGCATCCTGCTGTCGCTGATCATCGTCATGGGCTCCTTCAACCTCGTCGCGTCGCAGGTGAGCCTGGTGACCGACAAGCAGGCTGACATCGCGATCCTGCGCACGCTGGGGCTCACGCCCGGCGGCGTCATGCAGGTGTTCATGGTGCAGGGCACGATGATCGGCGTGATCGGCACGATTCTCGGCATCACCGGCGGCCTGCTGCTGACCTTCAATCTCGAACACATCCTCGGCGCGATCGAACGCGTGTTCGGCGTCGTGCTGATGCCCGAGGACGTCTATTACGTGACCGGCCTGCCGATCGACCTGCAGGTCAGCGACGTGGTGATGATCGCCAGCGTCGCGCTGGTGATGGCGTTCGTCGCAACGATCTATCCGGCGCTGCGCGCGGCGCGCACGGCCCCGGCGGAGGCGCTGCGCTATGAGTGACACGATCACGGCTGCACCCACGACCGCGCCCGACACCGTCGTGCTCGCGGCCGAGGGCCTGGGCAAGACCTACGCCGAAGGCACGTTGAACACGCCCGTATTCGACGGCCTGGATTTCGCGGTGCGCGCAGGCGAAACCGTCGCGATCCTCGGCGCGTCCGGCGCCGGCAAGAGCACGCTGCTGCATCTGCTCGGCGGGCTGGATACGCCGACCGCGGGCGAGGTGTTCGTGTCGGGGCAGAAGATGAGCGCGCTGTCGAACGCCGCGCGCGGCACGCTGCGCAACCGGTCGCTGGGCTTCGTCTACCAGTTCCACCATCTGCTGCCCGAGTTCACCGCGCTGGAGAACGTGATGCTGCCGGCGCTGCTCAACGGTGCCAGCGATGCCGACGCGACGAAGCGTTCGCGCGATCTGCTCGAGACCGTCGGTCTCGGTCATCGCCTCGCCCACAAGCCGGGCGAGCTGTCGGGCGGCGAGCGTCAGCGCGCCGCGGTGGCACGTGCGCTGGTCAACAAGCCGGCCTGCGTGCTCGGCGACGAGCCGACCGGCAACCTGGACGAGCGCACCGCGGCGACGGTCTTCGAGCTGATGCTCGAGCTCAACCGCGCGCAGCACACCAGCCTGGTGCTGGTGACCCATGACCGCCGGCTCGCGCGCAAGCTCGACCGGGTGATGGAGCTGCACCAGGGCAAGCTGCGCGAGGTCGCGAAAGACGACGTCTGAGGCGTGAGGAGCGCGCTTGCGCGCGGTGGGCTTCACCGGCAACCCCTCTTCGCGCGCCAGTGCGCTCCTACAGGTCCGGTTATTCGCTCGGTTTCGCCGCTTCCGCCGGCCGCTGCGTCGCAGCCCGGCGCGACAGCACCGCTTCGCGGTGCGCGATATAGCCGTTCGCACCGAATACGATCGCCGCGCCGATCGCGGTCCACATGTCGATGACCTCGCCGAACAGCAGCCAGCCGAACAGCACGACGATCGGCAGCTGCACGAAGCTGATCGGCTGCAGCGCCGACACCTCGCCCAGGCGCAGCGCCCGCGTCCACAGCCACTGGCCCAGCGTGCCGAGCACGCCGGTCGCGATCAGCCACAGCCAGACCGTCGGGCCTGGCCACACCCACTGGAACAGCGCGGGCACCAGCGACAGCGGGACCCACAGCAGGTAGGTGTAGAAGACGATCGTGTCGGGGGCATCCAGCTTCGAGAGCTGCTTCATCTGGATCGCCACGAGCGCCGCGAGCAGCGCGCCGATCACCGGCACCAGCATCGCAGCTGTGAACGCCACGCCCGGCCGCAGGATCACCAGCACGCCGAGAAACCCGGCGGACACCGCCATCCAGCGCCGGACGCGCACGATCTCGCCGAGCCAGATCACCGCCGCGATCGTCGCGAACAACGGCGCCGCATATGACAGCGAGATCGCCTGCGACAGCGGCAGGTGACCGATCGCCCAGAATGCGCACAGCATCGAGCCCAGGCCGACCACGGTGCGGACCACGTAACGGCCCAGATTGCGCGTGCGCGGCAGACCAGCGCCGGTGCGCAGGATGATCGGCAGCAGGGCGAGCAGGCCGAAGAAGTTGCGGAAGAACGCGACCTCGGTGGTCGGAATGGTCGCCGATGCGTAGCGGATCGCGATCGCCATCAGCGCGAAGGCCGAGGTGCTGCCGAGCATCAGCAGCGCGGCCTGTCCCTGCACGGTCGCGGGTCGCCAGTGGAGCAGGGCGCGCGCGTTCACCACGTCGCCCCGACGATCCTCGGTTCGGGTTCCAGCGTCACGCCGAAACGCATCTGTACCGAGGCGGCGATGCGCCGCGCCAGCCCCAGCAGTTCGGTGCCCTGCGCGTTGCCGTGATTCACCAGCACCAGGGCGTGGCCGGGCGCGACGCCGGCATCGCCATCGCGATGGCCCTTCCAGCCGCAGCGATCGATCAGCCACGCGGCCGACAGCTTGCGCAGACCTTCGTCGACGGCAAACACCGGGATGCCTGCATGCGCGGCGACCAGCGCCGCGGCCTGCGCGGCCGGCACGATCGGATTCTTGAAGAAACTCCCGGCGTTGCCGATCACCGCGGGGTCCGGCAGTTTGCTGCGGCGGATGTCGATGACGGCTTCGGCCACATCGAGCGGGCGGGGCGCGGTGATGCCGCGCGCGGCGAGCACGTCGCGCAGGCCGGCGTAGTCGAGCACCGGCTGTGCGAAGCGATGCAGCGCGAACTCGACCGCAGTGACGATCCAGCGATCGGGCATCTGCTTGAAGACGCTGTCGCGATACCCGAAGCCGCAGGCCCCGGCATCGAGCCGCACGAAGCTTCGCGCGTCCTGGTCGAATGCCTCGACCGCGACCACGTGTTCGCCGACCTCGACGCCATACGCGCCGATGTTCTGGATCGGCGCCGCGCCGACCGTGCCCGGAATCAGCGCGAGGTTCTCCAGTCCGCCGAGTTCCTGCGCCAGCGTCCACAGCACGAAGCCGTGCCAGTCGGCACCGGCCGCAGCGCGCACGATGACCTGTTCGCCATCGTCGGACACCACGCTGCGGCGCGCATCCACGATCGCGAGTGCATCGGCCGCGTCGCCCGCGAACAGCAGGTTGCTGCCGCCGCCGATGACCAGCGGGCGCGCGTCACCGTCGAGCATGGCGAGTGCCTGCGGCAGCGCCGCTGCGTCGAGCACCTCGATCAACCGGCGCGCATGCGCGGCCACGCCGAAGGTGTTGCGCGGGCGCAGGTCGGCCGGCTGCAGCAGACGGAAGGAATCGGACATCGCTGCGATCAGCGGCTGGGCAGGTTGCCGCGGCTCGGCGCTTCGCGGCGTCGGCGGATCGCCTCGACGCAATCGCCGATCAGTGCCGGCCCGCGATAGATCAGACCCGAGTACACCTGCACCAGCGACGCGCCGGCGGCCATCTTCTTCACCGCATCGGCGCCGGACAGGATGCCGCCCACGCCGACAATCGGAATCTCGCTGGCGAGGCGCGTGCGCATCATCCGCAACACGGTGGTCGATTTGTTCATCAGCGGCTCGCCCGACAGGCCGCCGGTTTCGTCGGCGCGGCGGTCGTCCTGCACGCTGATGCGCGAGATCGTGGTGTTGGTGGCGATCACGCCGTCGACGTGGAGATCGGACAGCACGCGCGCCGCAGCCTCGATGTCGTCGTCGCTCAGATCGGGTGCCACCTTGACCAGCAATGGCACGCGTTTGCCGTGCTGCGCGGCCAGACGCTCCTGGGCGTCGCGCAGCGTGCCGATCAGCCGGCGCAATGCCTGCTCTTCCTGCAGCTCGCGCAAGCCGGCGGTGTTGGGCGAGGAGATGTTGACGGTGATGTAGTCGGCCAGCGGATACACCCGCTCCATGCAGAACAGGTAGTCGTCGGCCGCCGATTCGTTCGGCGTGTCCTTGTTCTTGCCGATGTTGATGCCGAGGATGCCGGCGCGCTTCGCGCGGCTCACGTTGGCGACCAGCGCATCGACACCCTGGTTGTTGAAGCCCAGGCGATTGATCAGGCCGCGGTGGCGCGGCAGCCGGAACATGCGCGGCTTCGGGTTGCCGTCCTGCGCCCTGGGCGTGATCGTGCCGATCTCGACGAAGCCGAAGCCCAGTGCGAACAGCGCATCGATGTGGTCGCCGTTCTTGTCGAGCCCGGCGGCCAGGCCGACCGGGTTCGGAAACTGCAGGCCGAAGGCTTCGGTCGGCAGCGGCTGCGGTGGTGTTGCGATCAGCGACGACAGGCCCATGCGATGCAGCGCATCCAGTGCGGTCAGCGTGACGCCGTGCGCGCGTTCGGGATCGAGCCGGAACAGCAGCGGACGGGCACTCGCGTACATCAGGACGCCGCCGCGATGAAGGCCAGCAGGCCGCCGAAGAACAGGAACACGACCAGCAGTCCGATGATCGCCATCGCAACCATCAGATAGCCCAGCACGAGCCCCGCGACCGCCAGGCCATCGCCTTCCAGCGCCTCGGGACGCCGACGGATGTCGGCACGCGCGAGATGTCCGGTGATGATCGCCACGACACTGCCGATCACCGGCAACAGCGACCAGCCGAGCAGGCCGGCGACGAGACTCACGATCGCCATCGCACTGGTCTGGCGGTAGGCGACAGGTGTGTTCATGCGTGTGGACCTCGCATCGGGGCATCGGACACAGACAGGCGCACGGTGCGATCGCGCAGTGCGACGGACGAACGGGCCGGAAGTCGCGGCGCCATCGGCGGCGGTCCAGGGAAAGCGGGGGAAGACACGATTATTCAGACACCAGGGTGTCGCGCGCAAGCGCGCAGACGCCGCGGACCGGATCCGCGGCGTCCGGGATCGACCTCAGAGGTCGAACTTGATGCCCTGTGCGAGCGGCATGGAATCGGAGTAGTTGATCGTGTTGGTCTGGCGGCGCATGTAGGCGCGCCACGCGTCCGAACCCGATTCACGGCCACCGCCGGTTTCCTTCTCGCCGCCGAATGCGCCACCGATCTCGGCGCCCGAGGTGCCGATGTTGACGTTGGCGATGCCGCAATCCGAACCCCAGGCCGAGAGGAACTGCTCGGACGCGCGCAGGTCGGTGGTGAACAGCGACGACGACAGACCCTGCGGCACGTCGTTCTGCAGGTTGATCGCGTCTTCCAGATCGCGGTACTTCATGACGTAGAGGATCGGCGCGAAGGTCTCGGTCTGCACGACCTCGGCATCGTTGGTCAGGCCGCTGACCAGCGCCGGCAACACGAAGTTGCCCTTGCGGTCGGTAAGCGCCTTGCCGCCACTCTCGATCGTGCCGCCGCTGGCCTTGGCCTTCTCGATCGCGTCCAGGTACGCCTGCACGCCGTCGCGGCTGTTGAGCGGGCCCATCAGGTTGGCGGCATCGGTCGGATCGCCGATCCTCGATTCGACCTGGGCGTAGGCGGTCTTCAGCTTGCCCAGCACGTCGTCGTAGATCGACTCGTGCACGAACAGGCGGCGCGTCGTCGTGCAGCGCTGGCCGGCGGTGCCGACGGCGCCGAACACGATCGCCGGGATTGCCAGTTTCAGGTCGGCGGTGGGGTCGACGATGATCGCGTTGTTGCCGCCCAGTTCCAGCAGCGAGCGGCCCATGCGCTTGGCGACGCGCTCACCGACGTGGCGGCCGACCCGGGTCGAGCCGGTGAAGCTGACCAGCGCGATGCGCTTGTCGTCGACGAAGGCCTGCGCGAGATCGCTGCCGGCATCGTTGAAGAGGAAGAAGATGTCCGGGAAACCGGCCTTGTTCAGCGCCTCGTTGCAGATCTTCATCGACGCGATGGCGGAGAGCGGCGTCTTCGGCGACGGCTTCCAGATCGAGATGTTGCCGCAGACCGCGGCGACCAGCGCATTCCAGGCCCACACCGCGACCGGGAAATTGAACGCGCTGATGATGCCGATCACGCCCATCGGGTGCCACTGCTCGTACATGCGGTGGCCCGGGCGCTCGGAGTGCATGGTCAGGCCGTAGAGCTGGCGCGACAGGCCGACGGCGAATTCGCCGATGTCGATCATCTCCTGCACTTCGCCGTCGCCTTCCGGCTTGGACTTGCCCATCTCCAGCGCGACCAGCGAACCCAGCGCGTCCTTGTGCGTGCGCAGCGCGTCTGCGCACAGGCGCACGGCTTCGCCGCGGCGCGGCGCCGGCGTCTTGCGCCAGATCTTGAACGCCGCCTGGGCGCGCTCGACGATCAGGTCGTAATCGGCCTGCGAACTGGCCTGCACGCGGGCGAGCACTTCGCCGTCGGTCGGGTTGACGGGTTCGATGACACCGGCGTCGCGGGTCGTCGACCACTCGCCGTTGCCGAGATACGTGCCCGATTCGGTGGCCGACAGGCCGAGCGCGGTGAGGACGGAATGGGTCATGGACGGAACTCCTTGTGAGCGGACGCCGCCGATGTGAAAACCGGCGGACGTACGGTGGGAAGCGGCGCGACGCGGCGCAGGGCCGGCAGGGGGAAGTCGCGGTTGGTGACCCCGGCCCGATTCGAACGGGCGACCTTCCCCTTAGGAGGGGGACGCTCTATCCAGCTGAGCTACGGGGCCGTGAAGCCGTACAGGATACCGGACTGCCGCAGCGCCACGAAACCGCGGCGCCTGCGGAGGGGGCGCGGACGACGCGTCAGCAGGCGCCGGTCGACAGCTCCACGCAGTCGCGGCCGTTGGCCTTGGCGGCGTACAGCGCACGGTCTGCGCTGGCCAGGGCATCTTCGACGCCGCGCTCCGATCCCGGATCGAGCACATGCACGCCGATGCTGGCCGTGACCCGGATGCGGAGGTCGCCGCTGCTGCAGGGCTCGTCGCCGAGCGCATGCCGGATCGCCTCGGCGACTTCACCGGCGGCGGACAGATCGCAGCCCGGAATCGCGGCCACGAATTCCTCGCCGCCGAACCGGGCGAGCAGGGCGTCGTGCGGACGCAGGATGCGGCCGATGCGGCGCGCCGCCCAGCGCAGGCAATCGTCGCCGGCCAGATGGCCGTGGCGGTCGTTGATCGACTTGAAGTGGTCGAGATCGATCATCAGGACAGCGAGCGGCGTGCCGGCCTGCTTCCCCTGCGAGGCGAGCTCACGAAATGCCTCGTGGAACCACGTGCGGTTGTACAGGCCTGTCAGGCCGTCGCGCCGGCTCGAATCGCGCAGTCGTACATGCGCATCCTCAAGCCGCAGCAGGGCGCTGCGGACCTCCTGGGTGCGCTGCGCGACCTTGCGCTCCAGCCGCAGATTGGCCTCGGCGGTGATCCGCAGGTTCTCGTGGCGCAGCGCGGCGTAGCGATGGCCCAGCGCGATCGACAGCAGCAGCATCTCCAGCGCCGACCCGATCTGCACGCCGTATTCGGTGGCGAAGTTCTTCGGCAGCACGCCGAACGCCAGCAGGGTGAACGCCGCGGTGCCGAGAAGGAACATCGACCAGGCGAGCAGCAGCAGCGAGGCAGGCGCGTAGCCACGACGCAGCACGACGATCGTCGCGATGACGATGCCGACCACGCCCACCAGCACCGCGCGTGACGCGACGGGTGTGGAGACGCGCAGCGGCAGCCAGATCGATGCGATGCCGAACAGCACGAAGAACGCCATCAGGGCGAGCAGCAGCACATTGCCGTGCGGCCAGCGTCTGGGCAGTTCGAGGAACGTGCGCGAGAACTGCAGCATCGCCACGAGCGCCAGGCAGATCGAGATCGGCACCATGTGATCGGCCATCCACGACGAGCGCGGCCACAGGTATTCGAAGCCGAGACCGTTGAGCGTGAACAGCACCAGCCCGAACGCGGACACGTGGCACAGGTACCAGAAGTAGCTGGCGTCGCGCAGCGACAGCCACAGCACGAGGTTGTAGAAGAACAGCGCCAGCATGATCCCGTAGTACAGGCCGATCGCCAGCTGCGCGTCGCGCGAGACCTCGGTGAACGCCTTCGGCGTGTACAGCTGCAGCGGGACCTGCATCGAACTCTGGCTGCGCACGCGCACCAGCAGATCGACCGGCGCGCCCACCGGCAGTTCGAAGCTGAAATTCGGATGCCGGTAGCGCACGCTGCGCGACTCAAACGGGCGGTGGTCGCCGCTGGCGAAGTAGAGCGTGCGACCGTCCGCGTAGCGCACGTGCAGATCGACTTCGTCACTGAGCGGATATTCCTGCACCAGTATCCAGCGCGGCTCGAGCGGGTCGCGGTTGACCACGCGCGCATGGAACCAGAACGTACCGCGCTGGAAGCCGAACGCGTCGGCGCCATCGGGCAGGGGCGCCATGCGCGCCGCGTCGACCCGGCGCCAGATCGCGTCGAGATCGTCGACATCGTCACGGTCGTGGTGGTGGCCCAGTTGCGGTGCCAGTGCGACGCGCGCGATGCCGGGCGACAGCACGATCTCGGTTCGCGCCTGCGCCGATGCCGGCAACAGGCACCCCAGGGCGGCCAGCACCAGCCAGCATCGCCACCTCCGCATTGTCCCGCCGATCCGCGTCATCCCTTCGCCCCGAGTCCCTGGCTGCCACCCTGGCCGCGCCCATGGCCTCACAACGCGGTAAGCGGCGCTCACCGGCCGGCTGAAATCATGCGGCGGCATAATCGGGCGATTCCCGTACAGCCCAGGTCTCACCGATGCGCCCCATTCACCATCGTTTCTGCATACCGGCCGCGCTCGGCATGCTGCTGTCGACCGGCGCGGCGTCCGCCTGCGATACCGGTCGCGTCGTGGGGGCACAGGCCGACGGCCGCAGTGCGGGCATTGCGGGTGTGCGCGTCTCCGACGGGCGCCGCATTGTCGAAACGGACGCGGCGGGGCGCTACCAGGGTCTGTCGGGTCGTGACGCGCCGGTGTTCGTGATCAAGCCGGCGGGTTGGACGCTGCCGCGCGAAGGTGCGAATCCCGCGTACTGGCGCGAGCCTGGCAGCCGCGGCGAGGCCTGCACGTTCACCCTGCAGGCCGGCGAAGCGGAGGGCACGCTCGATGTCGCGGTGTTCGCCGATCCGCAGACCGGCACGGCCGACGAGGTGGGCTATTACGACCGCGCCGTGGTCGAAGCCGCGCGCAGCGCCGGTCCCTTCGGGCTCGGCCTGATGCTCGGCGACGTGACCAACGACGATCCGGCGCTGTACCCGCTGATCGATCGCGCGACTGCGCGCCTCGATGCGCCCTGGCTGCACGCGCCCGGCAATCACGATCTGGATTTCGACGCGGGTGACGACGAGGGCTCGACCGCCTCGTTCCGTGCCGCCTACGGCCCCGAGACCTATGCCTGGGAAACGCCGCAGGCGAACGTGCTGGTGCTCGACAATGTGATCTACCAGCCCGGCGCGCGACCGGCCTATGTCGGCGGTCTGCGCGAGGACCAGTTCGCGTTCGTCGAGGCGTATCTCGCCGACGCATCGGTCGACCGCCTGCTGGTGGTCGCCGCGCACGTGCCCTGGTTCGACACTGCATCTGCCGGCGCGCCCGAGACCATGCGCAGCGCGGATCGCGCGCGCCTGTTCGCCGCGCTCGAGCGTCACCCGCGCGTGCTGCTGCTGACCGGGCATCGCCACACCCAGCAGCACGTACGCCACGACGCGGCGACCGGCTGGCATGGCGCGACGCCGCTGCACGAATACAACGTCGGCGCCGTCAGCGGCGCGTTCTGGAGCGGTGCGCCCGATGCCGACGGCATTCCCGACGCGACGATGGCCGACGGCACGCCGAACGGCTTCGCGACGCTGCACATCGAAGCCGATGGCGCCTACCGTCTCGCCTGGCATCCGGCGCGCACGTCCGACGATCCGGCGACCACGCAGGCGATGGCGCTGCACGCGCCGCGCGTGCTGCGGCAGGGCGCGTATCCGGCCTGGGGCGTCTACGCCAACGTCTACATGGGTCAGCCCGACACGCGCGTCGAGTTCCGTGTCGGCGATGGCGCGTGGGCATCGATGCGTCGCGTCGAGCGCGCCGATCCGCGCCTGCTGCTGGAGAACGCGCGTGACGATCTCGCCGAGACGCTGCGCGGACTGGACCGCTCGCCCGAAGCGACGCCGTCGATGCATCTTTGGCGCGGCGCGCTGCCGACCGATCGCGAGGTCGGCGAACACGTCGTCGAAGTGCGGGTGTTCGATGCCTGGCAGGGCGAACAGCGCGCACGCACGACGTATCGCCTGGATCACTTCGACGGCGCGGGCGCCGCGCGATGAGCGCGGTGCCGCCCGACGGTTTGCCGGTACAGGCGTTCGCCGACGAGGCAGCGTGGGAGGCATGGTTGCGCGCGCACGCCGGTGCTGCCGGGCTGTGGCTGAAGATCGCCAAGCAGGGCAACGCGACGCTGTAGGTGACCTATGCGCAGGCGCTCGATGTCGCGCTGTGCCATGGCTGGATCGACGGGCAGAAGCGCGGCTTCGACGACGCGTGGTTCCTGCAGCGCTTCACGCCGCGGCGCGCGCGCAGTCTGTGGTCGGCACGCAACGTCGCGCATGTCGAACGTCTGCACGCGGCCGGGCGGATCGGTCCGGTCGGGCAGCGCGAGATCGACGCGGCGAAAGCAGACGGTCGCTGGGATGCCGCCTATGCCGGCGCTGCATCGATGGCGCCACCGGACGAACTGCGGGCAGCGCTCGCCGCGACACCCGGTGCGCAGGCTGCGTTCGACGCGCTCGACCGGGCCAACCGTTACGCGGTGTGCTTCCGGGTCGCGACGCTGAAGACCGCGGCCGGCCGCGTGCGACGGGCGCAGGCACTGGCGGAGATGCTGGCGCGGGGCGAGCGTTTGCACAGCTGATCCGCCGGATCACAGGCAACGAAAAAATCGTCTGGAGCGATTTCTGACGTCGCAACGCGACGGTCCAGCGGGTGGCTGTCATGCATGGCGGCTACAAAAAAAACCCGCACGCGGCGGGTTCTTCGAAGATGACCGGCTGGCGCGCGAAGGCTGGCGGGCGGGTCGTGTGCGTCGCTGGCTGGCGATGGCTGGCGTGCGTCGCAGCGCGATTCTAGCGAGGCACCCTTGGGCGATGACGAAACGAGAATCACTGTCAGCAGCGCGTTGCCGCGCGGATGGTGCCGGGTGTAAGAGCGCGCTCCTGCAAAACGCGTTGTGGCAGTGGCCGAACGCCGCCGCGCTGTGCGATCAGGGCGCGATCGGATACGGATACACCGCCGGTGGAGGATCTGCCGGCAGCGTGGTCTGCCAGCGCGACAACGTCTCGCCGATGCGTGCGCCGGCGGCGATCTGCGGGCCCGAGCGCGCGTAGCCGAGCTTGCGCTCGCGCTGCTTGATCGCGCGCGCCGCGAGGCGGTGCGCGTTCGCGAAATCTCGATCCGCGTTGAGCCCGTCCAGCAGCCAGGCGTGGCCGAAGAAGGTGATCGTCGACTCACTGCCGCAACCGAACGAAGGCCGGTCGGGACGGGCCGCGGTCAGCACCAGCGTGTCGGGATCCTTGAGCGCGGGGACGAAGCCACCCGAGTAGCAGGCCGAGATCACGATGACGCGGTGGACGATGCCCGAGTCGTCGAGCGCCGCGCGCAGTGCATCGGGCTTGATCGTGTCTTCGCTGCCGTCTGGCAAGGCCAGGCCGAGGGCGTGATCGGGCGAGCCGTGCATCGTGAGATACAACAGCAGCACGTCGCGCTCGCGATCCATGTGCGCACCGAGCGCGGACAGTGCGTGGCGCAGGTTCGCCGGGGTGGCGAGCGGCGTGCCGGCGCCCTTGAGACTGTCGACGTGGTTGACCAGCGCGAGTGCACGCGCGCCTGCGCCCAAGCGCGGCGCAACCCGTTCGGTGAGAAAACGTACCTCGTTGCGGAAGACGTCTTCACCGGCATCGCCTGCAACACCGACGACGTACAGCGCTGGCGCATCGCCGGTGCCGTTCGGCATCGCGGCGACGGCAGCTTCGATCAGCGCGTGATCGCGCGTCGCCAGCGGTCCGGTCGCCTGCAGCGGCGCGCAGACGAGCAGGCACAGCAGCGCCGTCGCCTGCATCCAGTGTTGAAGCAGGAGCCGACCAGACGCCGGCCGCATGTCAGCGGATCGCGTCGATCTGGTCGAACGCGGTCACGCGCGCGTGACCGTTCGCCGCCGCAGCATCGCGCGGCTGCGGGTAGTCGTCGAGGCGGTCGACCAGCACGGTGCGCATGCCGGCGTCGCGCGCGGCGTCGAGTTCCTCGACCACGTCCGACAGGAACAGGATTTCGGCCGGCGCCGCATCGAGTGCATCGGCGATGCGCGCGTAGCTCTCGGCCTCGCGCTTGCCGCCGATTTCGGTGTCGAACCAGTTCGAGACCAGCGCGGTCAGATCGCCCGCATCGCTGTGGCCGAAGAAGAGCTTCTGCGCCGGGACCGAGCCCGACGAATACACCGCCAGCGTTTCGCCCGCCGCATGCCAGCGATGCAGCGCGTCGGCGGCATCGGGATAGATGTGCGCGGTGAAATCGGCGTCCCGGTATCCGGCCGACCAAATCATGCCCTGCAGCGCCTTGAGCGCGGTGTGCTTGCGGTCGGCGTCGATCCAGCCCTGCAGCGTCTCGACGATCACCGCATCGTCGCAGATCGCGCCGTGTTCGGTCGCGACCACGTCGAGCCAGCGGCGCACTTCAGGATCGTCGCGATGCGCGGCGACGAAGCCGGGCAGGGCGCGGCGCGCATACGGAAACAGCACGTCCTTGACGAACGAGATGCTGCTGGTGGTGCCTTCGATGTCGGTCAGGATCATCCGTGCGTCAGCCGGTGGTTGCGGGCGTTGAAGTGTAAGGCGTCGGGTATCGGGCTGGCTTGCACAGCGCTTCGGCACGACGACTGGTGGCAGCACTTCTCTAGTCGGCCCTTGGAGAACGCGCGATCACTCAAAGCACGTCATTCCCGCGCAGGCGGGAATCCAGGGACGTCGTTCTAAAGTTGCTTTCCGAGGCAAATCAGATGGGCTACGAGACCGCAGCGCCCGTGCGCCAACGCACCCGGCGGCCCTCAGGCTGCCGGACGCAGTCTCACCGCGAACCCGGTTCGTAGCGCGGAAACTTCTGCGCGATGTCGGAGCCGGTGAAGTGCCCGATCCAGCCGTCGGGCTGCTCGAAGAAGCGGATCGCGACGAAGCGCGGTTCGCTGCCCATGTCGAACCAGTGGGTCACGCCGTCGGGCACGCCGATCAGATCGTCCTTGACGCATTCGATCTCGTAGACCTTGCCGTCGACGTGCAGGGTGAACAGACCCGAGCCGTCGACGAAGAAGCGCACTTCGTCTTCCTTGTGGAAGTGTTCGTCGAGGAACTTGGCGCGCAGCTCTTCGCGCTTCGGGTTGTCGGGCGCGATGCTGATCACGTCGACGGACTTGAATCCGCGCTCGGCGCTGATGCGGTCGATGTCGGCCTTGTAGGCGGCGATCACCTCGTCCTGCGACGCACCTGCGCCCACCGGCTGGGCAGCCTGCCAGCGTTCGAAGGTGACGCCGATCGCCTGCAGTTCGCGGGCGATCGCGTCGCCGTCGCGGCTGTCGAACAGCGGCGTGTCGGGGGCGGTGGCATCGAAAATGCGGAGGCGGCTCATGGCGGTCTGGCTCGGCGCGTGCGGGGCCATCCAGCCTAGCAAAGCCGCATGTCCGCAACGTTGACCGCGGCGGAACACCATGGTTCCACCGCTGGTGATGCTGTGGAGCCTCAGCGCTGCGCGCGCAGGCGGCGCAGCTCGAGTTCGCAGTGCAGCAGGAACTCGAAGGCCTCCAGGTGGCGGCGCGCCTCGGCCATGTCGGGGCCCCAGGCGTAGAGGCCGTGGCCGTCGATCAGATAGCCCCACATCGGGCCGGCGTCGAGCAGCGCTTCGACCTGCGCCGACAGCACCTGCATGTCCTGACTGTTGGGCAGCACCGGCACGTCGACCGCCATCTCGTGCGTGCGGTTGCCGGCGAACGCCTTCAGCAGTTCGTAACCTTCGAGGCGCACATGGCCCTCGGCGGCGAACAGGCGCGAGGCGATGGTCTGGGTCGGCGAATGCGTGTGCAGGATGCAGCCGATCTCCGGGAACCGGCGATACAGCTGGGTGTGCAACAGGGTCTCGGCCGAGGGGCGGTGGTCGCTGCCGACGGCGGCGCCGTCGAAGTCGACGACCATGATGTCGGCTTCCTTCAGCTTGCCCTTGTCGCGGCCCGACACGGTGATCGCGGCATGGCGGTCGTCGAGGCGGCGCGAGAAATTGCTGCTGGTGGCAGGCGTCCACCCGGACTGGGCGAGTTCGCGGATATTGACGATCAGCTCGCCGGCGAGCTCGCGCAGGCGGTGGATGTCGTAGGGCGTGGGCGTATCGGGCATGCCGCGATTCTAACGTGCAGGCGGCTGCGTCAGCGTGTCCAGCGCCAGCGCGGCGGTTCGCCCTTCAGGGCGCAGACCGCGACCAGCAGCGCGGTCGCGACGAACACGCAGAGACCGAACGCGGCGGGGTGCACCGACGGCGGAAACCGCCACGCAATGAGCGCGATCGCGCCGAGGTAGACGGCCAGCACCACCCAGCCCTGCCAGCGCCGCGGCAGCCCCCAGCCGTAGCCGAGCGTCTTTGCGGGAAACCAGTACGCCTCTTCGCGGCTCATCGCGGCGTTGCGTCGTTGCGACGTCGCGAGAAGCCGCGGAACGCGGCCAGTGCCAGCAGCGCGATGATCGCCGCGCCGACCAGCGTGTCGATCGGCGTCGACCACACCAGCAGGCCGCAGGCGATCAGCGCGCCCATGCCGAGCAGGCGTTCGCGTCGACCGGCCGGATGCGCGCGGTTGCCCAGCAGCAGGCTCAGGCCGGCCGCGGCATACGCCATGACCACCAGGGTCACCGCCATGTTGATGATGGTCTCGAACTGGCTGCCCACCGTGTCCGACACCGTGGTGAAGGCGATCAGCGTCATCGAGATCACGACGATCAGCAGGCCCGGCCCGGCGGCGCCGTTCTTCAGCAGGCGCCCGAAGATCGCCGGCAGGAAGCCGCGCTGCGCGGCGCGCGCGCCGGATTCACCGGTGACCAGCATCCAGCCGCCCAGCGTGCCGGTGGCCTTGAGCGCGGCGGCCGCGGCGATGACCGGGATCGCCCACACACCGAACATCTGCCCGGCGACGAGTGCGAACGGGGCGCTGGAGGTCGCCAGCTGTTCGACCGGCACGATGCCCATCATCAGCACCGAGGACACCATGTAGACCACGCCGGCGAGCAGGATGCCGCCGAGCGTCGCGATCGGCACGTTGCGCTCGGGATTGCGCACCACGCCGGCGACCATCGCGCCGGTCTCCAGGCCGATGAAGGCCCAGAACACGGTCGCCAGCGAACCGATCGCCACCGCCGCATCGGACTGCCCGCTGACGTTCCAGCCGGCGCGGTAGATGTCGGGATCGAAATACGCCCAACCGGCGATCAGGATCGCCGCGACCGGCAGCAGGCCGAAGACCACGCAGAACGACTGGAAACGCGCGATGTTGCGCGGGCCCAGCAGGTTCAACGCGAACATCGACCAGATCAGCAGCACCTGACCGGCGAGCTGTACGCCGGAACTGTCGCCCACCGGCAGCAGGATCACCAGATAGCCGACGGCCGCCACCGCGATCGCGTTGTTGCCGACCCAGGACGACAGCCAGTAGGCCGTGGTCGCGAGAAACCCCATGTCGCGGCCGAGGCTCGGGCGGATGTAGTCGTCCGGCGAGGTGAGATCCGGATACTGGCGCGCGAGGCGGGCGAACGCGCCGCCCAGCGCGACCGCCAGCAGGGTGCCGATCAGCCACGAGAAGACAGTGACCGCGCCCGAGCGCGCGAGCGTGGCCGGCAGCAGGAAGAAACCCGAGCCGATCATGTTGTTGGCGACCATGAAGGTCGCCAGCACGGGGCCGATCTTCTTGGCCGTGGCAGTCGTGGACATCGTGCGATCCGCGTGGTGGCGGCGCGAACGGCCGCTGGTCGTGGGGCTCAAGGACACACGGCCCGCTTTGGGCGGGCCGTGCGGTTGGAGCGGGTCAGCGCGGCGGCAGCTGCTGCCGGAGGCGGCTGTGCTTGTAGCCGTAGAGGAAATAGATCGTGAAGCCGATGATCGTCCACACCAGCAGCACCATCCAGTTCAGCAGCGGCATCGTCGCGACCAGACCCAGGCAAGCCAGCACGCCGAGCGTGCCCACCAGGAACACGGCCGGCACGCGGAACGGGCGATGCAGGTTCGGCTGGGTGCGGCGCAGGACCATCACGCCGAGGCACACGGTGGCGAACGCGACCAGGGTGCCCATCGACACCACGTCGCCGAGCAGCTGGATCGGCAGGAACGCCGCCATGACCGCCGCTACCAGCGCGACCACCACCGTGCCCTTGTGGGGTGTGCGGAAACGCGCGTGGATCGCGCCGAAGAAACGCGGCAGCAGGCCGTCCTGCGCCATCGAGAAGAAGATGCGCGGCTGGCCCATCAGCATCACCAGGATCACCGTCGTGAGGCCGGCGATCGCGCCGATCTCGACCAGTGTCTTGAGCCACAGCAGGCTGGGATACGCCTCGAGCGCGGTCGCAACCGGCTTCGCCGTGCCGAGCACCGTGTACGGCACCATGCCGGTCAGCACCGCGGACACCGCGATGTAGATCAGCGTGCACAGCGCCAGCGAGCCGAGGATGCCGATCGGCATGTCGCGCTGCGGATTCTTGACCTCCTGCGCTGCGGTCGAGACCGCATCGAAACCGATGTAGGCGAAGAACACGATCGACGCGCCGCGGAGCACGCCTTCCCAGCCGAAGCGGTCGCCGCCCTGGTTTTCCGGCACGAACGGCAGCCAGTTCTGGGTGTCGACGTACTGCGCGCCGAAGCCCAGCAGCAGCAGGATCACCAGCACCTTGATCGACACGATGATCGCGTTGGCGGTCGCCGACTGGGTGATGCCCACGTAGCACAGCACGCCGACCGCGCCGATGATCAGCACCGCCGGCAGATTGAACAGCGCGCCGGTGGTGACGAACTTGCCGAACTCGCACGCGCCGGCCAGAGCGGCTTCATGCGTACAGAAGTTGATGGGTGCCTGGGTCAGCGCCGCGGGCAGATGCACGCCGAGGCTGTCGAGGAAGCTCACCGTGTAGCCCGACCAGCCCACCGCGACGGTCGACGCCGCGAACAGGTATTCGAGCACCAGACTCCAGCCGACGAACCAGGCCAGTGCCTCGCCGAGCGTCGCGTAGGTGTAGCTGTAGGCGCTGCCCGAGGCCGGGATCATCGCCGCGAATTCCGCGTAGCACAGACCTGCCATTGCGCAGGCGAAGCCGGCGATGACGAAGCTCAACATGATTGCCGGGCCGGCGTGGTTCGCCGCCGCGGTACCGGTGATGACGAAGATGCCTGCACCGATGACCGCGCCGAGCCCCAGCATCACGAGATGCTTGGCGGTGAGTGTCCGCTTGAAGCCGACTTCGCCGCCGAGGCTGCCTTCGACGGGCTCGCCCGCGTCGACATGCGGCTGCGCCGCGATCGGCTTGGTAATCATCAGGTTCTTGAACATCGGTGTCCCCGGTTGGTCATTCGGTGCGGTCCGCGGAAGCTGACGGACGTGCCGTCGAATCCCCCGCGGCCACGCGGCAATCGCCGTACCATGCCAAACGCTGCGTTCCGGCACAAGCAACGCAAACGCCGCTTGTGTGCACGCACGGGAACGCCGATGCTGCGCCTCCCGTCACGCCGCTCTGCAGCAAATCCGCCGATGTCGCATCCGTCCGCGCCCGATTCCGACCGCCCAGCCACTGTCCCCACCGCAGTGCAGAGACTGGCGGACGCCTTCGCCGATTTCGGCGAGCGGCATCCGATCCAACAAGCGCTTGCCAGTGAATTCATCGATCTGCTCGGCGACGCCGAAGACCCGTTCGAGCGCGCGCGCCTGGCCGGTCATTTCACCGCGTCGGCACTGGTGGTCAGCGGCGACGGCATGCGCACGCTGCTGACCCATCACCGCAAGCTGGGCATGTGGCTGCAGCCGGGCGGACACGCCGACGGCGATCGCGATCTTGCGCGCGTGGCGCTGCGCGAGACGGAAGAGGAGACCGGGCTGCTCGATGTGACCGTGCAGGCGGGCATCTTCGATCTCGACCGGCACTGGATTCCCGAGCACAAGGGCGTGCCCGGGCACTGGCACTACGACGTGCGTTACGTGGTGCGCGCGGGACGCAATGAGACCTTCGCCGTCAGCGAGGAATCGCACGCGCTGGCGTGGATGCCAGTGGCCGACGTCGCCGAGGATGCGGCCTACGATGCCTCGCTGCGCCGCATGGCGCTCAGATGGCTCGAGCGCCGCAATCCGTAGTTCGTGGAAGCGGAGCCGGAGCGCGCGCTGGCGCCGTTCCAACCCCGCCGCCCCAATCCCGAATCCCCGCTAGTAGAGCACCCGCGTCCGCATCGTCCCGTCGATCTTCGACAGTTCGCTGCGCAGATGCGCGGCCTGCGCTTCGGTTGCGGAGACGTCGATGACCACGTAGCCGATGTTCGCGTTCGTGCGCAGGTACTGGCCGTCGATGTTGATCGCCTCGCGCGAGAACACCTCGTTGATCTTCGACAGCACGCCCGGCACGTTGCGGTGCAGATGCAGCAGGCGATGGCTGCCGATGTGTTCGGGCAACGTGACCTCGGGGAAGTTGACCGCCGACAGCGTGCTGCCGTTGTCGCTGTAGCGCACGAGCTTCGCCGCGACTTCGATGCCGATGTTGTCCTGCGCCTCGAGCGTGCTGCCGCCGACGTGCGGGGTCAGCAGCACGTTGTCGTGGCCGAGCAGCGGTGATTCGAATGCATCGTCGTTGCCCTTGGGCTCGACCGGGAACACGTCGATCGCGGCGCCGCCGACCTGGCCGCTGCGCAGGGCGGCATCGAGCGCGTCGATGTCGACGACGGTGCCGCGCGAGGCATTGATCAGGTGCGCGCCGGGTTTCATCGCGGCGATTTCGGGCGCGCCGAACATCAGCTTCGTCGACGGCGTCTCCGGCACGTGCAGGGTCACCACGTCGCTGCGCGCGAGCAGATCATCCAGACTCGTCGCGCTGCGCGCATTGCCGAGCGAGAGCTTGGCTTCGATGTCGTGGAAGAGCACCTGCATGCCGAGCGATTCGGCGAGCACGCCGACCTGGGTGCCGATATGGCCGTAGCCGACGATGCCCAGCGTCTTGCCGCGCGCCTCGTGGCTGCCGAGCGCGGACTTGCTCCAGCCGCCGCGGTGGCATTCGGCATTCTTCTGCGGAATCCCGCGCAGCAGCATGATCGCCTCGGCGACGACGAGTTCGGCCACCGAGCGCGTGTTCGAGTAGGGCGCGTTGAAGACCGGGATGCCGGCCAGCTCCGCCGCCTCGACATCGACCTGGTTGGTGCCGATGCAGAAACAGCCGATCGCCATCAGCCGGCGCGCATCCGCCAGCACCTCGGCGCTCAGGTGCGTACGCGAGCGGATGCCGATGATGTGCGCGTCGGCGATCTTCGCCCGCAGCTGGTCTTCGGGCAGCGACTTGGGGTAGACCTCGACCTGCGAATAGCCGGCGGCATGGAAGGTGTCGACGGCGCTCTGGCTGACGCCTTCGAGCAGCAGAACGCGGATGTCCTGCCGGGGAAACGAGGTCTTCATCGAGTGGGATTCGCGCATGGGGGACAGCGCGGGCCATGGTGCCAGAATCCCACCGGGTGTGTTGCGCCGCAGCGCTGGACGCACCCGGAGCGCGCTGGCACGCTGGCGTCCCGTTTGACCGGCGCCCCGACGATGTCCGATTCCCGCATCTCCAGCCTCCAGGCCGCCGTGCCCACATTGCGGCTGCTGACCGAGCCTGCGGACCTCGCGCATTACGGCGTCGACTGGACCCGCCGCTGGACACCGGCGCCGCTGGCGATCGCGTTGCCGGCCAGCATCGACGAGGTGCAGGCGACGATGCGCTGGGCGCACGCAGAAGGCGTGGCTGTGGTGCCGTCGGGCGGTCGTACCGGACTGTCGGGCGGCGCGGTCGCGGCAAACGGCGAACTGGTGCTGAGCCTGCAGCGCATGCACAAGGTGCTCGGTTTCGAGCCCGCCGACCGCCTGCTGACGGTCGAGGCCGGCATCGCGCTGGAAGCGGTGCAGGACGCGGCGCGTTCGCACGATCTGCAGTACCCCGTGGATTTCGCCGCGCGCGGTTCGTGTTCGATCGGCGGCAACATCGCGACCAATGCCGGGGGCATCCGCGTGGTGCGCTACGGCAACACGCGCGAGTGGGTGGCCGGCGTCAAGCTGGTGACCGCGACCGGCGAGCTGCTCGATCTCAATCGCGGCCTGGTCAAGAATTCCAGCGGCTACGACCTGCGGCATCTGGTGGTCGCATCGGAAGGCACGCTCGGCGTCATCGTCGAGGCGACGCTGCGCCTGGCCGCGCCGCCGCCGGAGACGCGGGTCATGCTGCTCGCGCTGCCGTCGTTCGAGGTGCTGATGGAAGTCTTCCAGGCGCTGCGTGCGCGCCTGCCGCTGGAGGCGTTCGAGTTCTTCACCGATCGCGCGCTGCACCACGTGGTCGCGCACGGCGCGCAGCCGCCGTTCGAGGCGGTGTATCCGTATTACGTCGTCGCCGAGTTCGCCTGCGAAGGCGAGGCCGGCGAGTTGCAGGTGCTGTCGGCGTTCGAATACTGCATGGAGCAGGGCTGGGTCGAGGACGGCGTGATCAGCCATGGCGACACCCAGGCCGCGGCGTTGTGGCGCCTGCGCGAGGGCATCACCGAAAGCCTCGCCCCGCACGTGCCATACAAGAACGACGTGTCGGTGCGGATCTCGGCGATGCCGGCCTTTCTTGCACGCACGCAGGCGCTGCTGGCAGCCGAGTATCCGCAGTTCGACGTGGTCTGGTTCGGCCATATTGGCGACGGCAACCTGCACATCAATGTGCTCAAGCCGGCCGACATGGACAACGACGACTTCGTCGTCGAATGCGACCGCGTCACCAAGCTGCTGGCGGCGACGCTGGCCGAGCACGGCGGCAGTATCTCCGCCGAGCACGGGATCGGCCTGGTCAAGAAGCCGTATCTGGGGTCGACCCGCAGCCCGGCGGAGATCGCGGTGATGCGCGGCATCCGTCATGCGCTGGATCCGGCCGGCATCCTCAACCCCGGCAAGTTGTTCGATTGAGCGCCCGGTTCAGCCCGCTGCAACACGTCGACGCTAGAGTGTCGGCTGCCGTTCCCGTTCCGGAGATCCCCGCATGATGGTCCGTACCGCACTCGTTCTCCTGCTGAGCGGTCTGTCCGCGTCGGCGTTCGCCGGCAGTTTCGCCGGCACCAGCGCGGGCGCGTCGTCCGGCGGCTCGTCGGCTTCTTCGGGCAGCACGTCCGGCGACGACAAGGTGGTGCTGCAGGCGCGCGAAGATGCCGCGGGCTTCGTCGCCAGCGACGGTCGCATCCGCGGCGCACGACTGGAGGCGGCGTTGCGTCATCTGCGCGAAACGCAGAGCGCGGCGCGTGACGCGTCCGATCTCGCACTCGCCCAGGCGATCCTGGCGCGTTGATCCCGCAGGCGCGCCTGCATCTGCGCGCTGCCCTGTGTCTTGCCGCCGTGTTGCTGGCGCCGGTCGCGTCGGCAGCCGGTTGGTCCGTTGCACAACGGGCGGATGGCGCGCCGCTGACATCCGCCGAGTCGGCGCGTGCCGATGCCGCGATCTCCGCCGTACTGGCGCGTCTGCCATCCGCGTGGCGTGATGCGTCTGGACTCGATGTGGTCATCGACTGGCGCGATGATCTGCCCGACGATGTGCACGGCCGGACGTTCGGCGCGCATCTGCGCTTGCGTCGCGCGTTGCTGGCCGACGACGCGTCGGTGCAGTCCCTGCAGGTCGCGCTGTTGCACGAGTTCGCGCATCGTTACGACCGTTCGCCGCATGGCCATCTGTCACGCGATCCGCGACTGCGCGATCTCGCCGGCTGGCCGCAACGTCCGCTGCGTTTCGGCATGCGTGTGCGTGACAACGCGATGCGCGACCGCAGCCCCGATGCCTACGAGCGCGCGTCGCCCGCCGAGTTCGTCGCGGTCAATCTCGAATATTTCCTGCTCGACGCCGAATACGCCTGT
Organism: Luteimonas sp. KH_071; assembly: GCF_057838005.1. NCBI lineage: Bacteria > Pseudomonadati > Pseudomonadota > Gammaproteobacteria > Lysobacterales > Lysobacteraceae > Luteimonas > Luteimonas sp. KH_071. Next base: position 1,506,683 of record NZ_CM174458.1, read on the forward strand.
CGCCGGCCGGCGCTGCACGCCTACTTCGCGGCGCACTTCGACTGGGCCCCGCCACACACGCCCTGCGCGCCGGATCTTCCTTTCGTGGAGGCCGAACCGGCTGCCGAAACCGCGCCACTGCGCGCGCTGGATCCGGCGCGCGTCTACGCCGTCGATTACCTGCTGGCCGAAGGCAATGCACGGCCGATGAGCCGCTGGGGCCACAGCATGCTGCGGCTGGTGATCTGCGCGCCCGGTCGTGCGCCCGGACCGGATTGCCGTTTCGATCTCGCCCATCACCGCGTGCTGTCGTTCCGCGCCTTCGTCGACGACGTGCAGATCTCCAGCCTGCGCGGGCTGACCGGGCGCTATCCCTCGCGCCTGTTCGTGCTGCCGCTCGACCAGGTGATCGATGAGTACACGCGGATCGAACTGCGCGGCCTGCAGTCGATTCCGCTGCAGCTGTCGAACGGCGAGATCGCCTCGCTGCTGACGCAGGCCGCGAACCTGCACTGGAGCTACGACGGCCGCTACTACTTCGTCGGCAACAACTGCGCGGTCGAGACCTGGAAGCTGCTGCAGACCGGCGTGCCGCGCCTGGCCGATGCGCGGTTGCGCAGCATCACGCCGACCGGATTGTTGCGGAAACTCGTGCGCAGTGGCGATGCGGATCCGACGGTACTCGATCGCGAGGACGCGGTACGCGGCGGCTACTACTTTCCGTCCGCCGACGCGGAGTACCAGGCATTGCTGGACGTCGCCCGCGCGGTGCAGCCGTTGCCGGTCGCGCGGGTCGACGACTGGCTGGATCTGCCGCCGGATGCGCGCGCGCCGTGGCTCGCCGACGCGCAGCTGCGCGATGGCGCGGCGCTGCTGGTGCTCGAGCATGCGGCGCGGCGGCGGGAAGAGTTGCGGCTGCGCGATGTGCTGAAGCGCCAGCTGCTCGATCCACGGCACGCGGCTGGTGCGGCGCCGGCGGTCGCAACCCTGCGTGCGTTACTGGCGGCTGGCGACGGTCTCAGTCGGCCGGCGCAGTTGCTGACGGTCGGATACGGTTTGCCGCAGGCGGCGGAACGCGCGTGGCTGCAGGGCGACCTGGACGCGCGCGCGCAAGGACTGCGTGGACTGCGTGGGCAGCTGGAGGATGAAGCGCGCGCGGCGCTGGCGCCCGAGGCACAGGCGCGAATCGCGGCGCTGGTCGGGAACGTGGATGCGCTTGGTGCGCGGCTGCGCGCGCTGCATCGAGAGGCGGGCGGGCTGCAGTTGGACTGAGTGATCGGTGATGGGTGTCGCTGCGCCCGACCCATCCTGCGAAGGTGCGTCCTGCCGTTTGCGGACTTGGGTCGCGGTCGCAGACAGCCACATGCACGCGCGTTGGTCTGCAGAACAACGGCGCGCTGCCTCTGCAGCGCGCCACCACGGCACGCTCAGTCCGCGCGACCGCCGAATTCGCCGGTACTGGTGCTGACCAGAATCCGCTCGCCGTTGGTGATGTATTCCGGGACCTGGATTTCGATGCCGGTGTTGAGCTTTGCCGGTTTCGGACGCTTGGTCGCGGTTCCGCCCTTCAGTTCGGGCGGCGTCTCGATCACTTCCAGCACCACGCTCGGCGGCAGCTGCAATCCGACCGGTTGTTCGTCGATGATCTGCACGTAGCAGCCCGACAACGCATCGGTGATGTAGCCGCTGGCTTCGCCCACAACGTCGGCGTCGAGCGTGTAGGGCGTGTAATCCTCGTCATCCATGAACACGAACGCCTCGCCGTCCTTGTACGAGAACGTCGCCTGCCGGCGCTGCAGTTCGACTTCCTTCAGATCGTCGTCGCCGCCGATGTTGAGGTCGAACTTGTTGCCGCCCGGCACGCTGTAGAGCGTGAAACGCATCTTGAGTCCGCCGCCGCGACCCTGCGGCGCGCTGCGCTCGATATCACGCACCTGGTAGACGGTGCCGTTGTGTTCGATCACGTTTCCTTTCTTGACGTCGTAGGCTTTCATCTTTGTTCGCTGCTGGATGGAGGGGACGCCGCCGCGTCCGCGGCAGCCGGAGTGCGGAGGTAGAGCCGCAGGTTGGGATAGTCGATCACGGCGCCGCCGCGTTCGAGGATGTCGGCGCCGATCACACCGTCGACCGGCGCTTCGCCACGCTGCGAAAACGCCGCGTTGACGTGGTCCAGCGCGAGGAAATGCACGGTGAACGCGTCGTCGCGGTAGCCGCCGATGTGCAGGCGGTTGCCGGGCAGGGCACCGATCGCCATGCCCGTGCCGCCGGCGCCTGTCGCCCGGCCGCCGGCCACCACGTCACGGCCCTCGTCGAACCGGGACTGCGCCGCGCGGTCGATGACCGTGCGGCCCGCGCCGGTGTCGAGAATGAAGGTGCCGGCCACGCCGTTGATGCGCACGTCGACGGTCAGGTGCGCATCGCCGTGACGTTTCATCGGCACCGCGGTGTAGCCCGCCGGCGTCAGCGCGGCGGCGAGCGCCGTCGGCGCCGCCTCGCGCGCGGCCACCGGCAGGCTGCACAGCAGCGCAGCCAGTCCACATGCGATCGCCGATGTCGGAACGACGCGCCGCATCACTTCGGTGCGAGACGCACCGCACCGTCGAGGCGGATGGTCTCGCCGTTGAGGTAGCGACTGCCGACGATGTAGGCGACGAGATCGGCGAATTCCTCGGGACGTCCCAGACGCGACGGGAACGGGATCGAGGCCGACAGCGACTGCTGCACCTCGTCCGGCATGCCGTCGACCATCGGCGTCCAGAAGATGCCCGGCGCGATCGTGTTGACGCGGATGCCGAAGCGCGAGAGCTCGCGCGCCATCGGCAGGGTCATGGCGACCACGCCACCCTTGGACGCCGAGTACGCGGCCTGGCCGATCTGGCCTTCGTACGCGGCTACCGACGCCGTATTGACGATCACGCCACGCTCGCCGTCTTCGCCCGCATCGTTGCGCTGCATGACGGCGGCCGCGGCCTTGGCCACATTGAAGCTGCCGACGAGATTCACCATGACGGTGCGGCTGAAGGTATCCAACGGCATCGGCGCTTCGCGGCCCAGCACGCGGCCGGCGCCGAGAATGCCGGCGCAGTTCACCGCCACGTTGAGTCCGCCCAGGAACTCACGCGCCGCGTCGACGTTCTCGGCCACGCCGGCTTCGTCGGTGACATCGGTGCGCAGGTAGCGCGCATTGGCGTCGCCGAGCGCGGCGACCGCTTCGGCGCCCTTGTCGTCGTTGACGTCGAACAGCACGACCTTGCCGCCGCCGGCGACGAGGTGACGGGCCACGGCGAGGCCGAGGCCGGAGACGCCACCGGTGACGAGGGCGCGGACGGAATCAGGCGTCATGTGCGGATCCTTGAACGGAAAACCCGCAGTTTAACCGGCCGGCCGCGTGCGCCGGTCAGGTCAGCACCGACAGGCGTGTTCAGACCGCCGCGCCGGGTCCGCCCTGCAGGCGCCGGGAGAATTCGTCGGGTGACAGCCCCGGTGCGAACAGGAAGCCCTGACCGACCGTCACACCGAGATCGAGCAGGAACCTGCGTTGCGCTTCCGACTCGACCCCTTCGGCCACGAGCCCCAGACCGAGACTGCGCGCAATGCCCGCGACGGCCTGGCACACCGCGACGTCGGAGCGGTCGCCCGGCACGCCGCCGACGAAGAGCTGGCTGAGCTTGAGCCCGTGGATCGGCAACCGCCGCAGATAGTTCAGGCCGCTGTAACCCTCGCCGAAATCGTCGATGCTCAACTGCACACCCATGTCGCGCAGCGCAGCGAAGGTGCGCAGCGTGTCGGGCGCGTCCTCGATCAACACGCGTTCGGTGAATTCCAGTTCAAGCGCGCTGCCCGGCAAGGCGAACTCCGCGAGCACGTCGCGGACATTGGCGGCCAGCTCGTCGCCGAGGAACTGCCGGTAGGACACGTTCACCGCCACCCGCACGATGCCGAGTCCGGCATCGCGCCACGCCGCCGTCTGCCGGCAGGCCTCGCGCAGCACCCAGGCGCCGATGCGGACGATGTCGCCGGTGCTCTCGGCGTGCTCGATGAAGTGGTCGGGGCGCATTTCGCCGAGCTGCCGGTTGCGCCAGCGGATCAGTGCCTCGGCGGCGATCACGCGGCGGCTGCGCAGGTCGACCTGTGGCTGGTAGACGAGATGGAACTCGTCGTTGTCGATCGCGCGGCGCAGGTGCGTCTCCACCCGCAGCCGGTCCTGCTGGCTCTGCGCCAGCGCCGGCGTGAACAGCTGCCAGCCGTTGCGGATGCGCCGCTTGCTCTCGTACATCGCCGCGTCGGCGTTCTGGATCAGCGTCTGCGGCCGGTCGCCGTCCTCGGGAGCACGCGCAATGCCGATGCTGGCCGTGATCGAGAACTCCTCTTTGTCGAACCGGAAACCGTCGCCGAATCCGTCGAGGATCGCATTGGCGACCCGTTCTGCATGGCTGGCGCCGACTCCGGCGTCGCAGATCACCAGGAACTCGTCGCCGCCGAAGCGGGCGATGTGGCCCGACGCCCCGACGGCCTGACGGATGCGATGCGCGGCGGCGATCAGCAACTCGTCGCCGGCCGAGTGGCCGAGTGCGTCGTTGACGAACTTGAAGCGGTCGAGATCGATGTAGAGCACCGCCACCCCGGCGCGCGCGGGGTCGGCCATTCGCGCTTCCAGTTCGCACAGGATCGCGTCGCGGTTGAGCAGGCCCGTCAGCGGGTCGGTGCGCGCCTGCGCCCGCAGGATCGCCTCGTCATGCTTGTCGCGGGCGATGTCCTGCAGGGTGCCGGTCAGCCGCGAGGTCGCCGGATCCCCCTGGCGTGGTCCGCCGATCGCGCGCACCCAGAACGCGCTGCCATCGCCGCGCAGTCCCTGCAGTTCGAGATCGAAGCCGACCGCGTCGAGCAGGGCCGCGCCGAGCGCATCGCGCAGGCGGCTGCGGTCGGGCGGCAGCAAAAGCTCGACCAGTGCTTCCATCGTCGTCGGCGGCTGCGCGGGATCGAGGATCTGCGCCGCTTCGGCGGTGAGGTAGAGCCGATCGGTCCCGCAGTCGAGTTCCCAACCGCCGATATGCGCCAGCGCCTGTACGCGGTCGAACATGGCGCTGTCGCGTTTGAGCGCGCTGACGTCGGAGAACAGCGAGAGCACCTGATGCGGGCGATCGCCCCCTGGCGGGTATTGGGGCACTGCGGTGACCGTCAGCCAGTACAGCTCGCGGCGCATGCGGTGGTAGAGGCCGACCAGCGTGCTCTCGACGATGCGGCCGTCGCGCAGCGCCCGGACCGGCGGCAGTTCATCCCACGGCATCTCGTTGCCGTCGGGTCCGATCGCGACCCAATCACCGAGGTTGGACGTGTCGCCGAGCGAGGTGCCCTGGCGGATGCCGAGCAGACGCAAGGCCGCCGGATTGCCGTAGACGAACCGGCCGGCGACGTCGTGGATCGCGATGCCCCGATCCATGACGTCCATCAGTTCGCGGTAGCGCACCTCGGCCTCGCGGCGCTCGCTCAGATCGCGCGCCACCGCGACGAGGCAGGGCTGGCCATCGTGTTCGAACCCGGCGGTGTGCACCTCGACCGGAAAACGAGAGCCGTCGCCGCGCATGTTGGTGACTTCGATGACATAGGTGCGCCCGCGGTTGACCGCGTCCCAGACGGGGGCGAGGTGGTCGCGCGGGAGATCCGGATTCAGCACCTCGATCGGCTGGCCGACGATGTCGGTGCGCGGTCTGCCGTAGGCCTGCTCGCCGGCGCGGTTGAGGTCGAGCACGATGCCGCTCGCGTCGAGGATGCTGACCGGGTCGGGCACGGCGTCGAACAGCGCGTGGTATCGCAACGCCGCGGCGTCGGCTTCGGCGCGCGCAGCCGCCAGCGCATCGCGCGCCCGGGCGAGCAGAGCCCGGACATCGGACGGCAGGTCGGTGTCGTCGGCGGCCAGCGACAGTGCGTCGGGCAGCGCCAGCGCGTGGGCCTGGCGTTCCAGCAGTCCGGTGTTCCCCGTGCCCGATGGATGCGTCATGTGCGCGGCGCCAGCGCCCGTCCGAGGTGGGGAGGAGTACGACCAGTTTTAGCGCCGACGCACGGCTGCGTCCAGACGGCTGCCCGCCGGCGCGGCTCGCACGTCTTGCCTAGGCGGATGTCGTGGGGATCCATGTCGTGCAGACAACGGCCGATCCTCGACCGATCGGCCATCCGCGGTGCCAGGGGTTCCGAATCGGGCGCCAGGTCCTGGCTTCACGCGGCATGTCGGAGCGGCGCCGGCCATGCCGCTGGCGAAACGGACTGGATCCGTAACGCCAGTCCGCGGGCCCCGCGTCCGCGCCATCGCGGGCGTAGAATTGCGAACCATTCTCGATACCAGATCACCGCCGTGAATCTCTGCCAGCTGCAGCGCCGCACGCCCGCCCTCGTCGAGGGGGTCGAGACCGTCGGCACCGTCGATCCCATCGCGCGGCGGCTCGGGGAGCTCGGATTCGTGCCCGGCGAGCCGGTGGAGGTCATGGCGGCAGGTCCGTTCGGGGGCGATCCGCTGCTGGTGCAGGTCGGCTACACCCGCTTCGCACTCCGCCGCAGCGAAGCCGCTCGCGTGCGCGTACGCGTGGCCCCTGCGGCATGAGCCCTGCGATGGCGGCACCGCGTTTCGCGCTGGTCGGCAGTCCCAATGCCGGCAAGACGGCGCTGTTCAATCTGCTGACCGGCAGCCGGCAGAAGGTGGCGAATTACGCCGGCGTGACCGTCGAACGCAAGGAAGGCCGCATGCAGGGGCCGAACGGGGAAGCCTGGGCACTGCTCGATCTGCCCGGGGCCTACAGCCTGCAACCGGCGAGCCTGGACGAGGCGATCACACGTGACCTGTGCCGCGGTTTCTATCCCGGCGAGCCCGCGCCCGACGTGCTGGTGTGCGTGGTCGATGCGACCAACCTGCGCCTGCATCTGCGCTTCGTGCTGGAACTGCGCACGCTCGGCGTGCCGATGATCGTGGCACTGAACATGGCCGACGCCGCGCAGCGCCGGGGCATCGTGATCGACGGTGCGGCGCTGGAAGCGAAGCTGGGCGTGCCGGTTGTGGAGACGGTCGCCATTCGCCGCGACGGCGCGCAGGCGTTGCTGGCGCGATTGGCTGAAGTCGCAGCACATCCGCACGCACCACACGCGGAGAGCCTGAGCGACGACCTGCACGCCGAAACGCGCGCGCTGCTCGCCGCGACGGTGACGATGCCGCGCCGCACCGCGCGCATCGACGACGCGCTCGATCGCTGGTTGCTGCATCCGGTGTTCGGTCTGCTCGCGCTGGCGACGATCATGTTCCTGATCTTCCAGGCGGTGTATGCGTGGGCCGCGCCGATGATGGATCTGATCGATGCCGGCACGTCGGCGCTCGGCGCGTGGGTGTCGACGACACTGCCGGCCGGCCCGCTGAACAGCCTGCTCGCCGACGGCATCATCGCCGGCCTCGGCGGCGTGATCGTGTTCCTGCCGCAGATCCTGATCCTGTTTCTCTTCATTCTCGCGCTCGAGGAGTCGGGCTATCTGCCGCGGGCGGCGTTCCTGCTCGACCGGACCATGAAGGGCGCTGGGCTGTCGGGCCGTTCCTTCATCCCGCTGCTGTCGAGCTTCGCCTGCGCGATCCCCGGGATCATGGCGACGCGTTCGATCCAGGATCCGCGCGATCGCCTCGCGACGATCATGGTCGCGCCGCTGATGACGTGTTCCGCGCGCCTCCCGGTCTACGCGCTGCTGATCGGCGCCTTCATTCCGCAGCGCCAGATCTGGGGCGTGTTGAGCCTGCAGGGGCTGGTGCTGTTCGCGTTGTATCTGGCGGGCATTCTCAGTGCACTGGCTGTTTCGTATCTGATGAAGACATGGCGCCGCGACAAGCGCGAGCACGCATTGCTTCTCGAGTTGCCCTCGTACCGCCTGCCGCATCCGCGCGACCTTGCGATCGGGCTCAAGGAGCGCGCGATGATCTTCCTCAAGCGCGTGGGCGGGATCATCCTCGCGCTGACGGTACTGCTCTGGTTCCTGTTGTCGTTCCCGGGGCCGCCCGATGGCGCAACGGGCGCGGCGATCGAGTACAGCTTCGGTGGCCGCATCGGGCATGCACTGGCGGTGCTGTTCGCACCCCTTGGTTTCAACTGGCAGATCTGTATCGCGCTCATTCCCGGGCTCGCCGCGCGCGAGGTGGCGGTGGCGTCGCTGGCGACGGTATATGCACTTTCGGCCACCGATGACGCCGCCGCCGCGCAGGCGCTCACGCCGATCATCACCGACGGCTGGTCGCTGGCCACCGGTCTGTCGCTGCTCGTGTGGTTCATCTACGCGCCGCAATGCCTGTCGACCTGGGCGACGATCAAGCGCGAGACCGGTTCATGGAAGTTGATGGCGGTGAACGCCGGTTACCTCTTCGCGCTGGCGTATTTCGCATCTCTGGTGACCTACCAGATCGCGCGCGCGCTGGGCGCGGGCTGAGCGCGCTGCGATGACCACTGGACTGCTCCTGCAATACGTCGCGGTCGCCCTGGCCGTGCTGCTCAGCGCGGGGGTGGTGCTGAAGACGCAGGCCCCGAATGCGACGCGACGTCTGCGCATCGCGCTCGCACTGCCGCTGATGCGCGAGGGCCGAGCCGCCTGGGTGCGCGCGCTGGGGAGACGCATCGCACCGGTGCCGACTGCGGGCCCAATGTGCGGCGGCTGCAATAGTTGCGGTCCAGCCAAGCGCTGACTGCATCGCGGCACCTTCAGGCGGTCGGCAGAAGCACCGTGCCTCTGCCGACCTCACGGCCACCTTCGACCAGCACGAACGTGCTGCCGTCTTCGATGTCGACCGGCCCCTCGCACTTCAGCAAGGCGGCGACGGTGCTGCCTGGCTCGACAGCGCCTTGGGCGTCGAAGCGCAACGCACACACGGGGGCTGCCACGACTTCGCCATTCGTGCCGATGAAGCGGACATTGGGTCGATAGTGACTGAAGACCGCGCTGCGGCGTCCACCGTCCGCCTGCGTGCGGAAACTCACGCAGGCCCGGATGTCGTCGCGCAATGCGAATGCATGCGTACGGGGCGGCGTCTTTGCGGACCGCGACGCGACGTCCTCGGCAGTTGTCGCGCAGGGCGCGCCGTATGTGGGGCCGGCGATCGATTCGGCAGACGGCGTCGCTGCGGTGTCAGTCGACGCGGGAATGACCCGCTCCGTACCGCTCGATGCTTCGACCGCGGTCGCCGTGGTCGGCGTGCCGGGCGCGCACGCGGCACATGCCAACCCGGCAACGAGCAGGCATGCGGAAGAGAGGGATCGGGCAAAAAGACGCATCGGACATCCTTGCCGTGGAGACGCGCGTCATTGCGCGTCGTAAATGCGGAGACGCTAGTGGCGTCCCCGACTCAAAGGTGAGCGTGTGGGGCGGCGCACATCGCTGGTCGGGGTGACTTCCACCGACAGGCTGAAGGTGCGCTCATCGCCTACCAGCAATGCGCCGACGCCGACGACCTGGCGGTTGATCTCCTTGCCGTCCTCGTCGCGGATCACCAGCACGACCGAGTATTCCCAGGCGCCGCCTTCCGACGGATGCCGGATGCGGCCCTCGACCTGCAGCGCGGTTGTGGTCTCCTCGCGCTGCACGGTGTTGCGCGCCACGATCGGCGAACCGGGGGCGGCGTCGATCTTCAGGTGGTGCTGACACGCTGGACAGCGCGAAGCGCTCTCCAGGATCAGGGTCCTGCAGTGCGGGCAGGTGCGCGTGGCACCTGCCGCGCCCGGGCGACTGCTCACGGTCAGTCGCTGGACTTGTCGTTGGCGGCCTTGTCCTTGGCATTTCCGGTCGGCGCCGGCGTGGATTTGACATCGCCCCAGCCGCACTCGATGTGGCCACGGATCTTCGAGCCCGATGCCACCGTCAGCGAGCCTGCCTTGAGATCGCCGGTGAGTACCGCAGAATCGCGCAGCTCGACCAGCGACGCCGACTCGATGTTGCCTTCCAGTTCGCCCGACACCAGCACCTGCTGGGCGCGGACGCCACCGTTGAGCTTGGCGCCGTGTTCGATGGTCAGGTTGCCCTGCACGTTGACGTCGCCCTTGAAGCGGCCGGCGATGCGGACATCGCCGGTACCTTCGATCTTGCCTTCGATCGTGAGGTCGGCGGCAATGATCGATTCCTTGTTGACCGGCGCTGCAGGACGCGGTGCCGCAGCCGCCGTCGCCGCGGGCGCAGGCGTGGTGGCAGCCGAGGTCGGCGGTGTCGCGGTCTGGAAATCCGCAACCGCGGGCGGGGGCGTTTCGCGTGCCGGAGCGGGCGGCGGCGGTGCGTCGGTACCGAAAGTGGGGGAATCTTTCTTGACGGTGCCGGACTGCTGGAAAATGGCCATGTCGCGCGTTACCTCGGAAATGGACAGGAGAGCGGAAACGACCGCTCGAACAGGGGAATTCCACGCCGCCGCGAGGGCAAACGCGGACTCCGAGCCTAGCACGCAATCGGCGACACCCGACTGTGACCGGCAGACCGGATTCGAGACATGGCAAGGACTTGCCGCATGTTCAAGACGCGTTACGCGAGATGTGGTCGGGCGGTCTTTTACCGATCCAGGCACGCAGGGCCACTGCGGTTGCTGGACGAGCTGAACGGCGGATCGATGCGTGATCGCCCGTGTCGCGGTCGGCATCTGGGCAGTGCCGACGTACAACCGCGGGCATTCCGCCACCGTTGCACGCCAAAGAAGGCAATGGCTCACTTGGTGCGCGTATCCCGCGCTGCCCTATGGTCAGGGACGCGCGGCGCGGGCGTGCCTGCGTACAACTGAAACCGCGAGATGCCAGGCCGGTCGAAGGACGGCATCGGCGCAGGCCTGGCGATCGATGGCACGCGACGGATGGCATGCCTCAAGGCGAACGCCAGATGCCTTCGCGCCGTGAGCTCGAACGCTTGCTTCGCATTCGCGCAGAAAAAAGCCCGCCAATCGGCGGGCTTTTTTTGCATCGGCAGTCGCGGGAATCAGCGATCGGCGCGCTCTTCCACGCGCTCACCGGCGTTCTCGATGGCCCGGCCTGCGTCTTGCGTCGCCTGGCCCGTTGCGCGGGCGGCTTCGTCGGCAGCGGCGTCCGCACGGCGTGCAGCGTCCTGCGCGGCGACTTCCGCGCCCTGGGCCGCTTCACGAGTCTGCTGGGCTGCAGCGTCGGCAGTGGCGCGCGCGGCGTCCGCGGTTGCGGATGCGGCGTCGGAAATGGCCCGGCCCGCGCTCTCGGTCGCCGCGGCGGCTTCGGCGCGCTCACGCTCGGCATCGGTGGAATTGCTGCAGGCGGCAAGCGCCAGCAAGCTCGCGGCGGCGATTACGGTCATCGGCTTGAAATGCATGGCGTGTCTCCTGTGAGGGTGCGGACGGCGCGAAGATTGAATGCGCCTGCGTGAGGGCCGCGCAAAGACATCGACGTTGGCCGGTGTCCGGCTGGACCGCCGTTCTGCAGAGGCGGGCCGGCGATCCGCGCGCACAAAAAAAGACCGCCGGGCGAACCCGGCGGCCTTCGAATTCACTGGCGATGGCGCGAGGCCATCGAAGCAAATTACGGCGTCACTGCTTCAGCAGCGTCGGCGGCGTCTTCGGCCTTGGACTCTGCGTGGTCAGCGGCGTCAGCAGCGTGCTCGGCGGCGGTGTCGGTACCGGCAGCAGCAGCCTGGGCAGCTGCGTCGGCAGCGGCGTCAGCAGCAGCAGCGGCGTCGTCAGCAGCAGCCTGCGCGGTGCCGGCAACGGCCGGATCCTGCGTCTCGTTGGCAGCAGCCTGTGCGTCGGCAGCTGCTTCAGCAGCGCCTTCAGCCGAGCTGTTGGCCTGGTCGGCATTGCTGCAAGCAGCCAGAGCCATACCCAGAGCCAGGGCAAGCAGAGCCTTGTTGATCGTCATTGTGTCTTCCTCGTCTGAAAGTTTGGGCAACGCGCTTAATGCGCGCCGCCGACATGATGACAAGCCTCTGACGGGTGTCAAGCGGGACGTGCGTGGTTTTTTCGTAAAAAACACGTTATCCGAAGTTCACGCCATTTGCACGGCAATTGCCGTCGCTTCGCCACCACCGATGCAAAGCGTTGCCACACCGCGATTTAGCCCGCGCGCCTGCAGTGCGTGGATCAGGGTGACGATCAGTCGCGCGCCGCTCGCGCCGATCGGATGGCCGAGCGCAAGTGCGCCCCCATTCACATTGAGACGGTCGTGCGGGATGCCCAGATCCTTCATCGGCGCCATCGCCACGTTGGCGAAGGCTTCGTTGACTTCGAACAGGTCGACGTCCTCGACCTTCCAGCCGGCCTTGTCGAGCACGTTCTGGATCGCGGTGACCGGTGCGGTGGTGAACCATTCCGGCGCCTGCGAATGGCGTGCGTGGGCGACGATGCGCGCCAGCGGCTTGAGGCCGTGCGCGGCGGCTTCATCGGCCGAGGTCAGCACCAGCGCCGCGGCGCCGTCGGAAATGCTCGAGGAGCTGGCGGCGGTCAGCACGCCGTCCTTGCCGAATGCGGCGCGCAGGGTCGGGATCTTCTCGACCTGGATCTTGCCGGGCGCCTCATCGGTGTCGAACGTGGCATCACCCTTGCGGGTCTTGACCGTGACCGGAGCGATCTCGTTCTTGAACGCGCCGCTTTCGATCGCCCGCTTCGCACGGGTGGCGCTTTCGACGGCGTAGGCATCCAGGTCTTCGCGGGTGAAGCCGTACTTGTGGCTGGCGATGTCGCCGAACACGCCCATCGACTTGCCGTCGTCGGGATTGGTCAGGCCGTCCCACGCCATGTGGTCGAGCATCTCCGCGCTGCCGTAGCGGATGCCGGTGCGCGAGCCGTTGAGCAGGTGCGGTGCGTTGGTCATCGACTCCATGCCGCCGGCGACGACGAACTTCGCGGTGCCGGCCTTGATCAGGTCGTGGCCGAACATCACCGCCTGCATGCCCGAGCCGCAGACCTTGTTGATGGTCACGCAGCCGGCCTTGTCCGGAATGCCTGCCGCGCGCGATGCCTGGCGCGCCGGTGCCTGGCCCAGACCGGCCGGCAGCACGCAGCCGATGATGGCTTCGTCGATGAGGTCGGGCGACACGCCGGCATGTTCGAGCGCGGCGGTGATCGCGGTCGCGCCGAGGGTCGTCGTGGGAACGCCGGTGAACTGGCCGAGCATGGAACCGATGGCGGTGCGCTTGGCGCCGACGATGACGATGTCAGTCATGGGGGAGGTGACTCCAATTGGGTGAACTGCTTGGTCCGCCGATTATCGCACCCGGCGCCTGCGCGTGCGGAATGAGCCATGCGCCGATGGCACGCGATTCCGATTGCGGGTATAGATGCGGCGACAGGGGCACAGGCGGATGCAGCGCGTCCGCATCGAAGAGGGAAGACATGATGTCGAGAGCGAGCAACCGGCGCGGCGGCGCGCGGGCAATTCCACCGACCTTGCTGGCCTGTGCGCTGGGCATGGCGCTTGCGGGCTGCGGCGGCGGCGGATCCGGGGACGGGCTGGTGATGCCCACGCCACCACCGCCGCTGGCCCCCCCGCCGACGAGTCCACCGCCGACGGTCGTCCAGCCACCCAATCCGGCCTACAGCCGCCATCTGATCGACACCAATACCTATGCGGCCCAGGAAGCCGGGTTCACCGGCCGCGGTGTCCGCATCGGGTTTCTCGACAGCGGCGTCAACCGCAACCATCCCGCATTGCGCGGCCGGGTGGTGGCCAACCTGACCTATGTCGGGTCCGGCAACAATCTGTCGGTGGACGATGCGGACGGGCACGGGACTGCGATCGCCCAGACGGCGGCCGGCCAGCCCTTCGGCACCTGGCCCGGCGGTGTGGCGCAGAACGCGGAGATCGTGTCGGCCCGCATCATCAACGACAAGCCGCCGGTGGATGACGGCACCGGAAACGGCAATCCCGTGACCGGCCGGATCGGCGTGGAGTCGATCCATGCCGACCTGATCCGACGCGACGTGCGGGTCATGAACAACTCCTGGGGCGGCCTGTATCTGACTGGAGACGCCGCCGCGGGTGCGATCGCCGGCGAGTACCGGCCGTTCGTGGTGAACCATGGCGGACTGGTCGTGTTCGCCTCCGGCAACTCGAGTCGTCGGGACCCCTCGGACCTGGCTGCATTGCCGAGCCAGCGCGGGCCGGGTGGCACCCTGCCTGCCGCCGATCTGGAGCGCGGCTGGCTGACCGTCTCCGCATTGGCGGAAAACAGTACGACGGCGCTTGCGGGTTACTCGAACGCGTGTGGCGTCGCGATGCGCTACTGCCTGGTGGCGCCGGGCACGGTGATCGTCACCGGCACCAACGACGCACCCAACGCGCCGACCTACTTCCGCTACAGCGGCACCTCGCTGGCTGCGCCGCTGGTCTCGGGCGCCGCCGCGCTCGTCTGGGAAGCGTTCCCGTACTTCGACAACGATCTCGTGCGGCAGACCATCCTCGGAACCGCGACCGATATCGGTGCGCCTGGCGTCGATCCGGTGTTCGGCTACGGTGCGCTCAACGTCGGCAAGGCGGTGCGCGGCCCGGCGAAGTTCGACTGGGGAGACGTCACCGCGAACTTCAGCAGCGGCACTTCGACGTGGGCCAACGACATCAGTGGCGCGGGCGGACTGGTCAAGCGCGGCGCCGGCACGCTGCAGGTGACTGGAGTGAGCACCTATGGCGGCGCGACGCGCGCCGAGGGGGGCACGCTCGCATTTGCCTCGTCGATTCCAGGGCCTGCGACGGTCGCTTCCGGCGCTGTGCTGCAGTTCGCCGGTGTGCGCGTGGGCGGCAATCTGGTCAACAACGGCACGTTCGCGGTGACCGGCAACACGCCCGCCCGCACGATCGCCGGCAACTTCCAGCAAGGGTCAGGCGGTCGTCTCGCATGGCAGATGGGTGCGCCGCTGCAGGTGAGCGGCACCGCCAGTCTTGCCGGTGAGCTGCAGGTCACGGGCGTCATCAGCGGCTATACGACCCAGCGCCGCGAGAATGTCGTGGAGGCCGCCGGCGGCATCAACGGAACCTTCGGCAGTCTGACCAGCGGACCGGGGGTGTTTCTCGAAGGCAATCTCCGTTACGACACCAATCTCGCCTGGATCGACGTGATCCGCCTCAACGTGACGGCAGCGGCGGCGTCGTTCTCGGCCATCACCGCGCAGTCCCTGGGCGCTGCGGAGCGTGTCGAGGGCGCCTTCGCGCAGATCGATGGACAGGCCCCGGTGGTCGACGGCCCCATCGCCGATGGATTCATCCGGGTTGCCGGCGAGTTCCAGGGCATCCAGGGAGAAGCGGCTGCGGTCGCCGCGCTCGAGAGCCTGTCCGGCGCCCAGCATGCGGCGGCGATGACGGCGACGTTCGACAACGTCGACATGGGGCGGCGTGCGATCGCGTCGCGCGTGGGCGCATTGGCGGCGCGCGATGCGACGGCCGGCGTGTGGCAGGAATCGCTGGGGCAGGGCGGCAGCGGCGGCTTCGCGCGCGATGGGTTCAGCGTCGATGGCTGGAGCATCGGCCGCGATCATCTGCTCGGCAATGGTCTTGTCGCCGGCTTCGCATTCGGCGAGCTGCGCGGCGATGGCTACGCCGGCGGGCGCGGTGACCGCAACCGCGACCGGCAGACGCAGGCGCAGGCGTATCTGGCGCGCAGCTTCGGCGACAGTTACGTCATGGCGCAGCTCGGCAGCGGGCGTTTCGATCGCGACATGCAGCGGCAGCTGTTCGCGGGCGCGGACTGGCAGGGGGTGTCTGCGCGCTACGCAGGCAGTTACACGCAGGCGGCGGTCGAGGCGGGGCACCAGTGGCGGCTCGGCGCGACTGCATTCGGGCCGTATGTCGGCGCCGAGCAGGTACGCCTGCGCAGCGACGGGTTCGACGAGCGCGGCGGCGATGGCTTCGGCCTGCGCAGCGCCGGCTGGGATGTGGCACGCAGCCAGGCGATCGCCGGCCTGCGCGCGCGCTGGGATGGGCCCGGGTTCTCGTTGCACGGGTACGGCGAATGGCAGCAGACGCTGTCGTCGAGCGGTTTCGATCTGCAGGCGAGCTTCACCGGTATCGAAAGCTGGGCGCCGATCACAGGGTTCGCGCCGGCACGCTCGGGTGGACTCGTCGGCATCGGCTTCGAATCCTGGCTGACCCCGCGCGCGCGGATGCTGCTGGGCGTCGACCAGCGCTTCGGCCCACGCGGCAATGACCTGATGGCGTCGATGCGGGTTGCGGTCGGGTTCTGAGTTCCGGTTGTGTCGAAGAAGGCCACCCTCGGGTGGCCTTTTTTTTGCTGGTGCGGCGCGAGGGGAGCTCTGCGGCGCAACAGAGGTTCTGCAGCGAGATGGAAATTCTGCAGCACGAAGGAGGTTCTGCAGCACCTCTCCCTTTGGGAGAGGTCGACGCGCACAGCGCGTCGGGTGAGGGCAAGCGAACCCTTGGCAGCGCGACCTGGCAGGCGATCCCGCAGATCCACTTCTTCACGATCTATCGCAATGCAACGCACCCATCTGCTGCTTGTCTCTGCCTTTCACACGACGCACTCCATGCGTCGGCCTCTCGCGGAAGGAGCGGTGCAAACGGAACCTCTATCGCCCGCAGGGCTCGGCCCTCACCCGACACGCTGTGCGTGTCGACCTCTCCCGGAGGGAGAGGTGCAAGCGGAACTTTTATCGCACGCAGTGTTCGGCCCTCAGCCGACACGCTGTGCGTGTCGACCGCTCCCCGAGGGAGAGGTGCAGCGCAAAAAAAGCGAGGCGGCCGCTGGTCAATCCCGTACTCAATGCGCCGCGTAATGGATCAACGGGCGTTCGTTGAGGGGTTGGACCTTGCGGTTGTTGTGGCTGTAACGGGCGTTGAAGCCGGCGATCTGTGCCGGCGACAGCGTCACCGGGGTGTCCAGCACGTACCACTCGACGTTCTCCGTCAGCGGCGGCGTGGTGAGTGAGCCCAGATAGTGGTGATAGCTCTTGTCGCGCGGCAGCATGATCGCGATGTCCTCGCGTTCGATCTCGCCTTCGCGTGCATCGCCCAGTGCTTCGAGAACTTCGCCGGCCAGTTTGTTGGCATCGCCTTCGCGGTACATCACCCCGACCACGGCCAAGCGGCCGTCCTTCGCCTTGAACACGAAGTGGCCTTCGAGCGGGAACGATTCGCCGTCGATCGTATGTTCGCTGGCGGCGTGGAAATGAAACTGCATCAGTTCGAAATGACGTCCGCGGATCAGCGCATCCGGGCCGTGCGCTTCCACTTCCACCGAATGGCCGTTGTCGACGACACGCAGTGCGGCCTCGGTATCGCGCAATTCGATCGCCTGCGCTTCCTCCATGTCGCCTTCGGTCGCCGCGGCCCGCTGGATGTCGATCGGGGACTGGCCCAGCGACGCGGGGTACTGCCACGTCTCCTGTCGCTCGTAATCGAACTGCTGGGCGAATACGAGCGTCGGTGCGAGCAGTGCGGCCATGGCCATGACAAGCGCGCGAGCGCGGGACGAATGCTGCATTGAACGCTCCGGATGGATGACGCCGTGCGACGCCGATGCGTCAGCCTACCTGTGCAGGTCCCGTGCGGCAGGTGCCTCGTGCGAAACCGCCAGATCCGGCAAGCAGCACGTGCGCTGCAACGAAAAACGCCACCCGGAGGTGGCGTTTTCGTGACAGTGTCGCGACGGCCCGATCAGCCGCCGCGCACGCGGCCCTGGAAGCGGGGCTGGGCGCGGCCCAGCGGCAGCTTCAGCTTGCCCATGGTCTCGATGCGCTCCTCGGCGAGACGGTCGGCGGCCATGTAGGTCGGCACGCCCTCGCGCTCGGAGATCTCGAAGATGCGCGTGAGGTTGTGGTAGATCGTGCGCATCATCCGCATCGCGCGCTCGCGGTTGTAGCCGTCGATCTCCAGCGAGATGTTCATCACGCCGCCCGCGTTGACCGCGTAATCGGGCGCGTAGAGGATGCCGCGCTTTTCCACTTCATCGCCGATCGCATTGTTGGCGAGCTGGTTGTTCGCCGCGCCGCAGATGATCTTCGCCTTCAGGCGCGGGAGCGTCTTCTCGTTGACCGTGCCGCCCAGCGCGCACGGCGAGTAGACGTCGGCGTTGACGTCGTAGATCTCGTCCAGACCCACGGCTTCGGCGCCGTACTCGTCCACCGCGCGGGTCACGCGATCCTTGTTGATGTCGGTGACGAACACCTTCGCGCCGCGCTCGGAGAGCAGCTTCACGAACTCGATGCCGACATGGCCCAGGCCCTGCACGGCATAGCTGTAGTTGCCGACGTCTTCGTTGCCGAACTTGCGGTTGAGCGAGGCCAGCAGGCCCTGCATCGTGCCGTAGGCGGTGAACGGCGAGGGATCGCCCGAGCCGCCGTGGACCTGATGCACGCCGGTGACGAACTGCGTCTCGCGGTAGACGAGTTCCATGTCGTTGACGTCGATGCCGACGTCCTCGGCGGTGATGTAGCGACCGCCCAGCGATTCGACGAACTGGCCGAACGCACGGAACAGGCCTTCCGACTTGTCGGCGGCCGGGTCACCGATGATCACGGCCTTGCCGCCGCCGAGGTTCAGACCGGCGACCGCGTTCTTGTAGGTCATGCCGCGCGACAGGCGCAGCACGTCATTGAGTGCGTCCTGCTCGGAGTCGTACGGCCACATGCGGGTGCCGCCCAGCGCCGGACCCAGCACGGTGTTGTGGATCGCGATGATCGCCTTCAGACCCACGTCCTTGTTGTGGCAGAACACGACCTGCTCGTGGCCGTAGGTGTCGAGGTGCTCGAAAATCATTCAAAACTCCGTCACGGGCGTTGGGCCCGACGTCTGGTGGCAGGAGGCGGCGTGGGGGCTGTGCGGGTCGGTCGAGGCGACCGGATGGGTCCGGCAGGGCCGCAGGGTGTGGGAAGCGCGCCATTTTACGCCCCAGTCCGGACAATTGGTTGAAGATGCAACTGCCGGGTGGAAAGGGCTTCAGGATCAGGTGGTTGCGGAGGCTTCGGCATTCTTGCCTCTCCACGCGATCGAGCTGCTGGTGAAGCCAGCCCAGCTCAGGCAGCCTGCTAGACGCACTAGGACGTCATCCCGGCGAAGGCCGGGATCCAGCGACTTGCCGGCAGATTGACTGCCGAATTAGAGGGCGTGGGCTACATCGGCACGGACTCGCGTGTTTGCCGGCTTTGCAGACTGGAAGTCACTGGATGACCAGCGCTACACGCTGTTATAGAGCCTTTCCGGCGTTCGCCGGGATGACGAGCGCAAGGAGGCAACGCCCTCCCAAGAAGGCGATCTCCTTCTGACTCGCCTGCCCGCGCTCCGCACAGCCTCATGGTTCGCCCCCACCCACCCTGTCTGGCCCGGAGCAGCGCGGCGGTCGTTCGATCGATCCGCGCGGCGGTGCCGTGCAAGCAGATCGCTCCCACCCCTCGCGAGCGGAGGAGGGCTTCGAGCGGCAATGCGACCTTACAGCTGCGACTCCACCGGCAACCACCGCACCACGTTCGCGCTCACGCGCTGCAGGCGCGTGCTGTCGGGTTCGAGTTCGAGCGGCACCGGCGGATCTTCGGCGCGGTCGAGCCAGCGGGTGTCGCCGTCGCCGTTGAGATACACCCAGTAGCTCATGCCCGGTGCGGTGAGGTGTCTGTATTCCTCGAACAGCGCCGCGCCCAGCGCGGGGTCGTCGAACAGCACGCCCATCTCGGTGTTGAGGTTGGCCGAGCGCGGATCGAGGTTGAACGAGCCGACGAAGCCGCGCTGGCCGTCGACCAGGATCGCCTTGGTGTGCAGGCTGGCGCCGCTGCTGCCGAACAGGCTGCTCGCTGCTTTGGCTTCCGCCTGGCTGCGGGCCTCGAACAGATGCACGCCGCCCTCGAGCAGCGTCTTGCGATAACGCAGATAGCCGCCGTGTACGGCGACCACGTCGTTCGCCGCCAGCGAGTTCGTCACCACCGCGACATGCACGCCGCGCTGGGCCAGATGGACCAGTCCGCTGGTGCCCTGCACGCCGGGCACGAAGTAGGGCGAGATCAGCAGCGCCGAGCGCTCGGCGTCCACGATGTCGCCGACGAGGCGTTCGACCAGCCAGTCCTCGCGGTCGTCGCCGCGCCATTTGATCGGCGGGTCGGACAGGATGCGGATGCTGTCGCTCCAGATCGGGGTCAGCCCCTGCGAGAAATAGCCGCGCACGCTCGGTGACAGCTCCATCGCGTCCAGATACCGGCGCGCTTCCTCGCTGCTCGACTCCTCTTGGATCTGGGCCAGCACCGCGCGGATCGTCGACTTCGACTTGCGGTTCAGCGCCTCGATCGGAATCGCCGCTTCGCTGTTCCAGAAGTCGTCGAAGATCGTGCTCGCATCGGCCACCGCCGGGCCGAACACCACCATGTCGAGGTCGTGGAAGTTGAACTCTTCCGCCGCGCTGAAATACTCGACGCCGATGTTGCGACCGCCCACCACCGCCACGCGGCCGTCGGCGATCCAGGCCTTGTTGTGCATGCGGTGGTTCACGCCCCAGGCGCGCTGCACCATTTCCAGTACCCGCATCACGCCGGTGCGGTTGCGGAACGGGTTGTAGACGCGCAGCTCGATGTTGGCGTGCGAGTCCATCGCCAGCAGCGTCTCGTCCATCTTCCCGATGCCCATGTCGTCGAGCAGGATGCGCACGCGCACGCCGCGCTCGGCGGCCTGCCAGGCCTCGTTGGCGAGCATCCGGCCGGTCAGGTCGTCGTGCCAGATGTAGTACTGCAGATCGAGGCTGCGCCCGGCCTGGCGCGCGGAGATCGCACGCGCGGCGTAGGCGTCCACGCCGTCGGGCAGCATGATCGCGCCGGTCATGCCGGTGTGGCGCGCCAGCAGCGGCACCAGTTCGCGGTCCAGCGCGGTGGCGTTTTCCGACAGCGGCAGCGTCCGGCTCGGCACGCCCGTGGCCGGCGGCAGCAGGTGGTCAGCCACGAAGATGCTGCTCACGGCCATCACCAGCAGCGTGAACAGGCCCCAGCCGATCAGTTTCTTGACGCGTTTCTTCATGGGCGCAGGCCGGTGGTCATCCGCACAAGCATCGCAGAACACGAATGCGAGTGTGATCGCAGCCATCAGATCGCCATTCCCGAGAAGGCGGGAAGCGCTCTTCAACAGCCCGGAGGGCTGGTCATCCAAGGACGTTTGCGCGATCGGATCGTGACCAGCCACGCGGCTGCTGGAAAGCACATCCACTCTCGCGGAAATGACGCGCCGTCGCGGCGCCTGCGACCGCCCGCGCGCACCTTGGGTCATATCGCGACCGTCATCGATCCGTTGCACACTGCGGCGGGGGATCCGTCGCTGTCCGCCCGGCAGGCCCGGGCGCGTTCGATATGCGAACCACGGAGGCTTCATGGCGACCAGGAAGACCACGCGCCGCGTTGCCCGCAAGGCGACCACCGCGCGGCTGCTCGATGCACGCCCCGACACCGCGGACTTCCGCGACCGCATGTTCGAACCCACGCTGGTCGACGTGCCCAGTGAAATGCCGCTGTCGCGCTTCATCGCGTTGCGCGTGCCGGTGCTCGACCAGGGCGAGGAGGGCGCCTGCACCGCCTACGGCCTGGCGACCGTCGCGCACACCCTGCTGCGACGCCGCCGGCCCGACCCGGTCACGCTGCGCATGAGCACGCGCATGCTCTACGACATGGCACGCCGCTACGACGAGTGGGAAGGCGAGGACTACGACGGCTCCAGCTGCCGCGGCGCGATGAAGGGCTGGCATCGCCACGGCGTGTGCGCCGACGACTGCTGGCCCGACACCACCGGCTCGCTGGACGAGGTCTACACCGAAGAACGCGCTCGCGCCGCGCAGGCACATCCGCTCGGTGCCTACTACCGCGTCAACCACAAGGATCTGGTGGCGATGCACGCCGCGTTCGCCGAAGTGGGCGTGCTCTACGCATCGGCCGCGGTGCACGCCGACTGGATGGCGCCGCCCAAGTCGGGCGTCATCGAATGGACCGAGCAACCGATCGCCGGCTACCACGCGTTCGCGATCGTCGGCTACGACCGCGACGGGTTCTGGATCCAGAACTCCTGGGGCACCGGCTGGGGCAAGCGCGGGTTCGGCTGGATCAGCTACGACGAATGGCTGCAGCGCGGCACCGATGTCTGGGTGGCGCGTCTCGCCGTGCCCGTGCGCCTGCAGCGCGTGCAGGCCGTGGCCGCCAGCAATTCCGCGCTGGCGCGGCAATCGAACGGCTACTCGCAGGCCGACCTGCGCCCGCACATCGTCAGCCTCGGCAACGACGGCCGCCTGCGCACCAGCGGCCGCTTCGGCACCAGCCAGGACGCGGTGCGCAACCTCATCCGCGAAGACCTGCCGCGCATCACGAAGGACTGGCCGAAGAAGCGGGTGATGCTGTACGCCCACGGCGGCCTCGTGCCGGAACAGGCCGCGATCCAGCGTGTCGCCGACCTGCGCGAACTGATGCTGCCGCAGCAGATCTACCCGCTGTGCTTCATCTGGAAGACCGACTTCTGGAGCACGCTCGGCAACATCCTGCGCGACGCCGTGCGCCCGCGCACGGAAGGCCTGATGGACACGGCCAAGGGCGTGTTGCTCGACCGCATCGACGACACCATCGAACCGCTGGCGCGCGCGCTGGGCGGCAAGGCGATGTGGAACGAGATGAAGGAGAACGCGCTGCTCGCGACCACGGCCGTTGTGCGCAACGGCGACCAGCTCACCGAAGCCGGCGGCGCCGCGCAGGTCGCACGCCTGCTCGGCGAATGGATGCAGGCCGATCCGACCGTCGAACTGCATCTCGTCGGCCACAGCGCCGGTTCGATCCTGCTCGCGCCGCTGGCGCAACTGCTCACCGCCGACGGCCTCGTGGCCAGCGGCCCCGCCGCCAGCATGCAGGGCATCGGCCAGCGCATCGCCAGCCTCAACCTGTGGGCGCCGGCGATGACCATGGCGCTGTTCGAACAGAGCTTCGCGCCCGCGCTGACCAGTGGCGCCATCGCGCACGCCGGCCTCTTTACCCTGAGCGACCGCGCCGAACAGGACGACCACGTCGCCCGCGTCTACAACAAGTCACTGCTGTACCTCGTCGCCCACGCCTTCGAGGAACGCGCGCGCAGCTGGGTGCGCCGCGAACACCGCCACGGCACCCCGCTGCTGGGCATGGCGCGCTTCATCGAATCCAACGGCGCCATCCGCGACCTGCTGGCGACCGGCAAGCTCGACTGGATCCAGGCGCCGGTACAGGGCGATCCGGCGCATGCGGCAGATGGCAGCGCGGCCACGAGCCATGGCGGCTTCGACGATGACCCCGCGACGCTGCAGGCCACGCTGTGCCGGATCCTCGGCGAGCGCAACACGACCGCGCCTGTGCGGATTCACCGCTCGGAATCGGGGCTGGCGGATTGCCGGGCGCGGTTGAGTGAGGCCATGGAGCCGGCGGGGCGGCGGTGACTGCTTCGTTGGTCTGAGTTGGTGTGGAAGTCGCTGGGCCCCGGCGTGCGCCGGGGCGACGGGGGGAGGGTGGTTTTCCCGGTGCTGATGCATCACGGAACGCTGGCAGTTGAAGCCAGAATGGATGACCAGCCGTTCGGCTGTTGAAAGGATCTTGCAGCTCGACCGGACATGCGCCGGTTGAAAGCCGCCGGGATGACGGCAGCGCGCTGGGCCTCTGCAGCCGTCGTCCCGGCGCAGGCTGGGGCCCATCTTGATCTCCGGCGCGCAATGCGCAGGCACAAGACAGCGCGGGCGACGCACTTCGGAACCGCAACGCTCCGCATCGCACCCGCACACGACACCCCTGAACCACTAACGTCGCCCCGGCGCATGCCGGGGCCCAGCGACTTGCGCTGCCGCCTCAACACGCACCGGGACGCCCGTGCACCTCCATATTTGCCGCACTGCAGCATATTTTCAACCGAAACAGCCCGGCGCCCCACCGCTACAATCGACGCATCTTTTTCCCCCGCAGGAGCGCGCCATGAGCACGCCGGCCAGCCAGATCGATTCCACCGCCACCGACCGTCAGCCCGAGTCCTCGCCGCTGCGCTTCGTCACCGCCGCCAGCCTGTTCGACGGGCACGACGCGGCCATCAACATCATGCGGCGGCTCATCCAGTCGCAGGGCGCGGAGGTGATCCACCTCGGCCACAACCGCAGCGTCGAGGACGTGGTGCGCGCCGCGCTGCAGGAAGACGCCGACGGTATCGCGCTGTCCAGCTATCAGGGCGGCCACGTCGAGTACTTCAAGTACATGGTCGACATGCTGAAAGAACGCGGCGCCGGCCACATCCGCGTGTTCGGCGGCGGTGGCGGCACGATCACGCCCGAGGAAATCCGCGAGCTGCAGGGCTACGGCGTCGAGCGCATCTATCACCCGAACGACGGCATGAAGATGGGCCTGGTCGAAATGATCGAGGACGTCGTCAACCGCGCCGCGACCGCGCGCGATGCCGCCGTCCGCGACGACTGGACCCACGCGCCCGACATCGACGACGAAATCGGCCTGGGCCGCGTGCTGTCCGCGCTCGAAGACGGCAGCATCAGCGAGAACGAACTCGCCAAGCTGCGCAAGACCTGGCAGCTGGCCGGCGGCAAGACGCCCGTCATCGGCATCACCGGCACCGGCGGCGCCGGCAAGTCCTCGGTCACCGACGAACTGCTCAACCGCTTCCTCGCCAGCTTCCCGCAGATGCGCATCGCGGTGATCTCGGTCGATCCCACGCGTCGCCGGAGTGGCGGCGCACTGCTCGGCGACCGCATCCGCATGAACTCGCTGCGCAGCCACCGCGTCTACATGCGCTCGATGGCCACGCGTCGCCAGAACGTCGCCACCAATGCGGTGCTCAAGGACTGCATCGGCTTCCTCAAGAGCCTCGCCTACGACCTCGTCATCGTCGAAACCGCCGGAATCGGCCAGTCGGATTCGGAGATCGTCGATCTCGTCGATTTCCCGATGTACGTGATGACCAGCGACTACGGCGCGGCCAGCCAGCTCGAGAAGATCGACATGATCGATTACGCCGAGCTGATCGTGCTCAACAAGTACGACAAGCGCGGCGCCGAGGACGCACTGCGCGACATCCGCAAGCAGTGGAAGCGCAACCGCGTCGCGTTCCAGACCGCCGATGCCGACGTGCCGGTGTATCCCACCATCGCCAGCCAGTTCAACGATCCCGGCGTGACCTGGATGTTCGACAACCTGTGCCGCCTGCTGCGCGAGAAGACCGGCGCCGGCAATGCCGGGCAGTGCAGCTTCCAGCCCGGTCTCGACACCTCGCTCAAGGAACCGCGCGCCACCGTGCTGATCCCCGGCGCGCGCGTGCGCTACCTCGCCGAGATCGCCGAGCAGGGCCGGCGCATCAACACCGACATCGAGCGCCAGGCCGAAGCCGCCGACCGCGCCCAGGCCATGTGGCAGGCGCTGCAGGAACTCGAAGACCCGCAGCTGCCCAAGGCGCTGGATCTCTACCACTCCGATGCGCTGCTCACCTCTCCCCCCGCGGGAGAGGTCGGCGCGCAACGCGCGGCGGGAGAGGGGGCAGGGATGGCCACCGTCGTCGACAGCCCATCCCCCGCAGTCCCCGCCGACCCCGTCCAGGCCGGCACCGCGCCCGACCCCAACACCGCGCGCGAACCCAGCACCTCTCCCTCCGGGAGAGGTCGCGCCGCAGGCGCGGGTGAGGGCGGGGCCGTCGCAGTCGACCGCTCCCTCCTCACCCTCCGCCAGCGCTACAACGACGCCATCCAGGCCCTCAGCAGCGAATCCCTCAAGCTCCTGCGCGAATGGCCGCAGCGTCTGAAGTCGATCACCGACGAATTCACCGAGTACCAGGTGCGCGACAAGTCGATCAAGGTCGACAACTACCGCGACTCGCTGAGCCACCAGAAGATCCCCAAGATCGCCGCGCCCACCTACAAGAGCTGGGGCGAGCTGTTGACTTTCCTGGGCAAGGAAAACCTGCCGGGCAGCTATCCCTACACCGGCGGCGTGTACCCGTACCGCCGCACCGGCGAAGACCCGATCCGTATGTTCGCGGGCGAGGGCACGCCCGAGCGCACCAACCGCCGCTTCCATTACCTGTCCGTCGGCCAGCCGGCCGCGCGCCTGTCCACCGCCTTCGACAGCGTCACCCTGTACGGCGAAGACCCGGCGCCGCGCCCGGACATCTACGGCAAGATCGGCAACTCGGGCGTCAACATCCCCACGCTCGACGACATGAAGAAGCTCTATTCCGGCTTCGACCTGTGCGCGCCCACCACGTCCGTCTCCATGACGATCAACGGCCCCGCGCCGATGATCCTGGCGATGTTCATGAACTGCGCCATCGACCAGCAGATCGAGAAGTACCTCAAGGCGGACGACGCCCGCTGGAAAGAAGCCGAAGCCAAACTCGCCAAGCTCTTCGAGGGCCGCGAGCGCCCGAGTTACCACGGCGAACTGCCGCCCACCAATGACGGCCTCGGCCTGAGCCTGCTGGGCGTCTCCGGCGACCAGATGGTGGACGCCGACACCTATGCCGACATCAAGGCACGCACGCTCGCCACCGTGCGCGGCACCGTGCAGGCCGACATCCTCAAAGAGGACCAGGCCCAGAACACCTGCATCTTCAGCACCGAGTTCGCGCTGCGGATGATGGGCGACATCCAGCAGTACTTCGTGGACCGCAAGGTCCGCAATTTCTACTCGGTCAGCATCTCCGGCTATCACATCGCCGAAGCCGGCGCGAACCCGATCAGCCAGCTCGCTTTCACCCTGAGCAACGGCTTCACCATCGTCGAGTACTACCTCGCGCGCGGCATGCGCGTGGACGACTTCGCGCCCAACCTGTCGTTCTTCTTCTCCAACGGCATGGACCCCGAGTACACCGTCATCGGCCGCGTCGCCCGCCGCATCTGGGCACGCGCCATGCGTGAGCGTTACGGCGCCAACGAACGCAGCCAGATGATGAAGTACCACATCCAGACCAGCGGCCGGTCCCTGCACGCGCAGGAGATCCAGTTCAACGACATCCGCACGACCTTGCAGGCGCTCTACGCCCTGTTCGACAACTGCAACAGCCTGCACACCAACGCCTACGACGAAGCCATCACCACGCCCACGGAAGAAAGCGTGCGCCGCGCCGTCGCCATCCAGATGATCATCAACAAGGAAATGGGGCTCAACTTCATCGAGAACCCCTGGCAGGGCAGCTTCGCCGTCGACTACCTCACCGACATCGTCGAAGAGGCCGTCTACAAGGAGTTCGAAGCCATCAGCGAGCGCGGCGGCGTGCTGGGCGCCATGGACACCATGTACCAGCGCGGCAAGATCCAGGAAGAGTCCATGTACTACGAGCACAAGAAGCACGACGGCTCGTTGCCCCTGGTGGGCGTGAACATGTTCCTGCCCAAGGAACGCGCCGGCGAGATCGCCACCGAGATCGAACTGATCCGCAGCACCGAAGAAGAAAAGGGCCAGCAGATCGAGAACGTCCGCAACTGGCAGGAAGGCCGCAATTCTGTTGCTTTGCCCCCTCTCCCTCTGGGAGGGGGCCGGGGTGAGGGCGCTCTTCGCGCAGACGCGTCAGAAACCGAAAACCTCGCGTATCTTCAGAACGCGGCGCGGGAACGACGCAATGTGTTCGAAGCGCTGATGGAAGCGGTGAAGACGCATAGCCTGGGGCAGATCAGCCATGCGTTGTATGACGTGGGTGGGGAGTATAGAAGGAACATGTGACTTCACAGTCCCGTAGGAATAGTTGAGGCGACCTAAGTGCAGACAGAGCTAATATCGCTTTCTAAGGCGTTCACTGAGAATCTTTTTCGGATACCTGATTATCAAAGGGGATACTCTTGGGGTGAGCGACAGCTAAAAGAGTTTTGGTCCGACGTAGAGCAGTTGGAAGATGGGGCTAGCCACTACACGGGAGTGCTTACTCTCGAGGAAGTTCCCAAGCAGACTTTTGAAAGCTGGGAGGACGATCTTTGGATAATCCAATCAAAGAGCTTCAAGCCTTATTTCGTAGTTGATGGGCAACAGCGTTTAACAACTGCGATAGTGCTCATAACCGCGGTGCTTGAGCGCGTAGACCCTGGGCAGAGGCTGAACTACGACACGCCAGAAGAAATAAGAAAGCGGTTTATCTATTTGTCCAAAGATGGGGGGATTTCTCGGTCATATATATTCGGTTATGAAAAAGATAACCCAAGCTACGAATTTTTAAAAATTGAAATATTTGGCGAGCAATCAGATAGGCACTCTTTGGTAGAGCCAACAATATATACCGCCAACCTCAGTGCGGCGAAGGCTTTTTTCGATGAGCGTTTGCGTGATTTTAAAATGGAGGATTTGGAGCGAATCTATACGAAAATAACTCAGAGTCTTTTATTTAACGTTTTCACAATATCTGAAGGGATCGACGTTCACGTTACTTTTGAAACGATGAATAATCGCGGTAAGCCGCTGTCGCAACTGGAGCTGTTGAAGAATCGCCTCATTTACCTTTCAACTAAGCTATTTGATGAGGATGTGGACGGGCACGACCGTGCAAGCCTCAGAAGAACGATTAACGAAAGCTGGAAGGCGGCTTACCATTACCTGGGGCGAGGTTCCGCCACTTTTCTAACTGACGATTACTTCCTTGAGGTTCAGGCTTTATGCTATTTCAGCGATAAGCTTCCCGAGGAGGTGGTGGAGCGAAGAATTATAAATGCTCGCCGATATGGCGAGGATTTTGATAACTACCTACTAGATGAGGTCTTCAATGCGCGTCGTGTCGCCCGCGGAGTAAAGAAATCCGAGCGACTCACAGCTAAAGACTTGCGCTCGTACGCGTTGGATATGAAGAAGGTAGTCGAGGTTTTTTACAAAGTTCTTAATCCAGGTGAGGCGGGAGTTGGGGACGAAGAGAAGGTCTGGCTTGAGCGAATTCGCCGTCAGGAGTTTTTTGACTCCACACCTTTGATCGTAGAGGTTTACAAGGCTCGTCACTCCGCAGCGGCGCGCGTGAGAATTCTCAAAGCGCTTGAGCGGTTTTTGTTTTTTAGAGGGTTGGTTCCGTATTACTTCTACAACGAGAACGCACTAAAGCTGAGAAACAGCACCGCAAAATTAGCGAGTAAGAAGGCGACTCTTGATGAAATTACTTTATCGATAGAGAAAGTTAACGAACAGTTCAAGAAGTCCAAGGAGTTCGACTCAAGCCTGAGGTCGCTGGGGAGAACCCGAAATTACTACCGCTGGTCGCCCACTCGTTACGTCCTGTTCGAGTATGAACAGCATCTGCGTGATGAATCGAAGAGTGGGCGCTCCAAGCTTTCTTGGGAAGAATTCTCCGAGGAGGCTTGGGGTGTCGATTACGTAACTCTGGAGCACATCTATCCTCAGCAGGCTGCGGTGCAAGAGTGGAAAAACGGATTCAGTGATTACAGTGTTCAACAAAGAAATCGATTGAAAAACTCGCTTGGAAATCTTTGCCCGCTTTCGAAGCGTAGGAACTCCTCGCTCGGAAACAAATCCTTTGCCTTCAAGAAAGGTGACGCGAAGACAAAAGTGGGTTACTCATACGGTTGCTATAGCGAGATTGAGGTTGCGCATGAGCCCTCTTGGACTCCTGAAAGTATCCTTCTCCGTGGCATGAGGCTACTTGATTTTATGGAAGCGAGGTGGGGGTTCGAGCTGGGAGACGATAACGATAAGCGTGAGTATTTGGGTCTGGATTTTGTTAAGTTTCCGCCTGATTCAGGCCGAGGTGGCGGTGTTAAGAAAAGAAGGCATGTCTGAGTAGCGCAGATTTTTCAGCGGGGTATAGGTAAGGGTATAGGTAACGGTGCCAGGTTCACTTATTTAGGATGACACCGCGCGAGCGGCGACGCAGGCCAGTCAGTGGAGAGCGGTCAGGTTTACTTCTCGCCGCATAACCGCTAGTTAGGTGCTGCAGGAGAGATGTAGGAATGTCGAAGAAATGGAAAATCTCGAAAGATCCGCTGTTTCGCGGCGACGCGAAGGACGGCGTGAGACCAGCGTCTCATGGCTCAATCAAGTCGCTTGTAAGGCATATTCTATTTCTGGATGGCCCAGGTAGGCTGACGCCCTACCTCTCCTTTACGGAGTCTGACGAAGTTGCCGGGCTTTTTGCAGGGAAGACTGGTAGAACTTATGAGACCCTGCCTCGAGAGTGGCAAGATCATCGCATCAAGCATCGTTCGAGGAAGGAACTTCAAGATCTGCTCAAAGGGTCTGGTAAGGGAGATGCCGCTTGGCCGGACTCTTTCGAGGTTGCACAAGCCCGACGTTATGTTGAGGAACACCTAGAACATTTGGCCGATTTCAGCGACTTGCCTGACCAAGAAGCCGTCGACTCCGTGACGCGTAAGATCATCCCATGACCACCCGCCGTCTAACTTCCTGCGAAAACTGCTGGTTCAATCCACTTCAGAACGGATCCGTAGGGCTGTCAATCGGCTACTGCACGGAACATCACGTGGTGCTTCGGGATTCTTCTGCAACCACATGCGGAAGACACTTTCGGAAAGATCTTCCTTTGGCTAGTGCTGAGAACTACGCGAGAAAGCATAGAGAAGTCTTTCCTAGTGAATCGTGCGTCCAGGATATTTCGCGTAGAGAAGCTGCTGAAGACCCGCTTCAAGTCACTGAAGATACAAAGCTCCTGAGAACTGATGAGGTAGGAGAACTGGCGGCTGACTACGGGCAATTCGACGGAAAAATCGCGACCCTTTCAGAGCTAAGGAGGCGGATTTCTTCAAGGAAGGAATTTGCGTGCCTCAATCTAGGGAGGTCGTACGTTCATCGCTGCAAGGCTCGCGGTGGCGCATGGACATCTGGCCTAAATATACTGTGGTGGGTGAAGAAGCAACTTCCAAACGAACCCACTTTCGTCGCGTCGGACTTTCGATACTCTGCCGCAGGAAACCTTGCAAGACAGGAAGAGCTGGCTGCTTGGTCACTTCTGGTGGCTCGCCTGCTCATGATTTCTGATGTGGCACGCAACTCTGGAGGGGAGCTTAAAAGTCTTGAGAATTTGCCTCAAAGGGCTGCAGAGGCGTCCGAAAATCTATCGCCTCGCAAACTCATGCGCTGGATAAAGAGCGAAGCAGTCGTAACGATCGATCGCGAGCTACCCGAAAACAGGTACAGGTCCATTATGGAGCCGATCATCAATAACGAGAGCGGTGCCTAACAGGAAACGGCGACAAAAAAACGGATTGGATAACAGGGTCAAGTTCTAAGGTTTCCCCACAAGGAGGAACGGTGCCAGGTTGGTAACGGTGCGGTTGGTAACGGTGCCAAGTTCACTTATTTAGCGGAGACCTAAGTGCCAGGGCTGCGTTCAAGAAGATGACGACATTGCCAACCTTTGCCACCGCTCGCCTGACGGTGAAGCCGCGGACTTTCTTGGACCTGCCGGCCTGCCTGGCGATGGACCGCGATCCTGAGGTGACGAGGTTCATTTCGGGTCCGTGGTCTGATCTTGCTCGCCACGAGGCGTTCGTGCGGGAGCGAATCGAAACCGAATTTGGAGAGGAGCTCGGCTACTGGTCGGTGTTCTTGCATGAGCGCCCAGAATGTTTTCTTGGTTGGATTCTTCTGATCCCACGCGATGGTGTCGGCCCCGAAACCGAGATCGGCTGGCGGTTCAACCGGGAAGCTTGGGGAAAAGGATTCGCAACAGAGGCGGCCAAATCGGTTCTGGAGCACGCGGTCGGAACGCTCGCTCTTCCTTACGTCGGTGCTGACATCGATCTGCAGAACTTGGGATTGATCAGGGTCGCTATGAAAATCGGCATGTTGGACAATGGGGTGCAGATGATTGATGGCGCCCGCTGCCGGTCTTTTGTAATGCGAAAGAAATAGCGGGGCGGATAACGGTGCGGAATGACGGGGTCAGGTTCACTTTTCGAGGATGACGCCGCGGGAGCGGCGACGTAGGCCAGTCAGGGGGGGGCGGCATGCGCGAATTTAACGGTGCCAGGTTCACTCAGCTACGAGCAGTCCTGACGAAGCGCGGATGGGTGCTGTTGATGTTGTGTGTGGCGAATAATGGTGCCGGGTTCACTTCTCTCGGTCGCTATCTACTTATCCGTTGTTTCTATGTTGTTGGCACGGTAGAGGTACATATGTACTTGCGAAAGACGCTCGCCGTTCTTCAAGGCGCTGAGTTCCAGCTAGTGGGTCGGCCTTCACCTTGGCCAACAGATCCGAGAGCTAGAACGGTTGCCGACACCATCCTTGGAGGACCATGGTTGGTTATGGCAGGGAAATAACGGTGCCAGGTTCACTTATTTAGGGATGGCGCCGCGCGAGCGGTGACGTAGGCCAGTCATGGGGACGGCATGCGACAGAGATTGAAACGGGTGGCGTATCGTCGGGACGATGCGCTGACAGGGGTGCGGTGGGACCGGCTGGAGCATCTGCTCGCCGCGCACTACCGGGAGGCGTGTTGTCAGGTCGAACACATGGGTACCGGCGGCAGTAACGGGGTCAGGTTCACTTATCTAGGGCCAGTCAGGGGGCTGCATGCGACAGGGATTGAAGCGGGAAGTTAACGGTGCTAGGAGTAACGGTGCCAGGTCCACTTATTTAGGATGACGCCGCGCAAGCGCTGCGGCGTAAGCCAGTCAAGGGGAAGGCATTTTGTGGGGATTGAAGCGGGTGACGCTTCGTCGGAACGATGGTTTGGGGTGTGTGCGGATGGCGCAAAGCCAATGCTCGCGCGGAACGGCTGAAATACAGGCATCTAGCCAAAAACAGAGTAGCGGGGCTTGGGCATGCGAAAGGAGTATTACGCGCTGGCAGCAGCAGAGGTTGCATCTGGCGAGGTTGATGCCGCCCTGATGATCAAAGCTATGGCGTTGAGTCAAGGCGACGTTGCCAAGGGTCGCGCAACATATATTTCGTTGCGAGCAGAAGAGATTTATTCCGAGCAAAGTAAAGCCAAATTCAGCGCGGGATTCGCGAAAGCATCTACGACTGTCGCGAATGCGGTGGGCGCAACGAGCTCTGCGACAGAACGAGTTGCGAGCGCAGCGTCGGGCTTAGGCTATTTGTTGCTGATCGGCGTATTTTCATCAGCAGGAGCAGGTGTCGGTGCCGTAGCTATCGGGGGAGCACCAGGGGGGCTGCTCGGCGCTTGCTTTGGGTTCGCCGTACTTGCCGGTCTTCGATCAATCTGGCGGCCCGCAGGTTCGCTCGGCCGTACCTTTGTCGCTTTTGTATCGCTTGGCTTTGTGTTCTTGGCCCTCATCGTTACTTCTGAATCACAGCGTGGACAACGCGCTCAAGTGCGCAATGCGGACATCATTGATCCGTTCCGGCAGTCTGCCGAGACTCAGCAGTCATCGGGCGATTGGGAGACGATCTCTCAGAAATGGGAGGCGGAGCATGCAGTGTTCCTGACCGATGAGTGGAACATGCAGGCCATGCAGGAAGAGATCGATGTGCTCAATCGCTCCTATCCGGCGATGCCATCGCAGAAGATGCTGGATCTGGCATATGCGAATACCCTGCAAAGAAGAAGCCAAGCTCAGTCACTCGAGGAAGCTCGTCTTGCTGTGGTCGAGCCACTCATTCGCTCGGCGGGGCCAGTGAAAGATCGACGGCCGCCGGGATTTGAGCCTAATGCGGTCCCAATAATTCAAGCAGCTCCCGCGGCGCAGAGCGTTAAGGCGATCACGCCGGATGAGTCTGCACGTTCTTACGGCACGCCCGCCAAGCTTCCTAGCTGGCAGGATATGCGTCCCCAGACAGAAGCGACGACGCCCAACTCTGACTAGCGAGCTGGACTAACGGTGCCAGGTTCACTTATTCCGCTTTGAGGGGCGGTGTGCGGGGCGTGTGCTCGCGAAGCGGCGGGTCTTGGCTTCCACCATCGCGCGGAAGTCGTCGCGGCCCCAGGCGCGTTGCTGTTGCAGGTACTCGCGGATCTCGGCGAGTTGTTCGTCTGGCAACGCCTCGTCCAGCAGGCTGCGCCAGAGGGTGGCACGCCGCGCGGGGTCGGCATCCAGCGCAAGCCAGGCGGGGTGGGGCGTCAGTAGCGAGCCGGCGCGCTGCCCCAGATGCGCAGCGCAGCTGGACCAGCGGTACGTCAGGGGATCGTCGGTGATCCGGGCGCGGACCGGGTTGAGTTCGATGTAGCGCTGGCAGGTCAGCACGTAACGCGCGTCGCCGACCAGGCAGGCCTTGTAACGGCCTTCCCAAAGCGTGCCGGTGCGACAGTGGCGGGCGTTGAACAGGCCGACGTACTGGCGCCCGAATTTCTGCATCATCCGGCTCAGGTCGCCCGGTCCGTGCGGCGTTGTGAGCAGGTGGACGTGGTTGTCCATCAGCACGTAGGCGTGCAACTGCACGCCGGTCGCGAGCAAGGCGCCGCGTAGCAGGTGCAGGTAGTCCAGCCGGTCTCGGTCATCCAGGAAGCAGGGCAGGCGGTTGTTGCCGCGCTGCACGATGTGCTGCGGCACACCGGGAAGATCGAATCGTGGCGTGCGGCCCATGTCGACAGCATCGCTCGGCAAGGAGAACGCATGCAGTCAGCATTTGAGGCGCGGAAGCTCCCGTCGACGCCCGCCGCGATCTCGGGAAAGTGAACCTGGCACCGTTCTGCCGGCACATGCTTCGCAAGAGCCGAAGCTCACTTCACGAGCAGCGGTTCGACAATCAGTTCCGCGTCCCCTTCGGGCGATTCGTACGCGCCGACCCAGATTGCATAGCGTCCCGCCACCGGATGAGGGATCTGAACCTCAGGCAGGCGTCTACCGAGATTTCCGTGATCGCAATGCCAGCGACCGTCGGGCGCATGGATGAGCAACGTGGGGCGGGTTCGGGAATGCGATCGAGCGGCGAAGCGGATGCCAACTGGTTCCGAGACATCTAGCTGGACAACCGGCTGGCGGGTGATTTCTCCATCGCAGTCGCCCGGCAGATCGGTATCAAAGTGGG
This sequence comes from Luteimonas sp. KH_071, assembly GCF_057838005.1. Classification (NCBI taxonomy): domain Bacteria; kingdom Pseudomonadati; phylum Pseudomonadota; class Gammaproteobacteria; order Lysobacterales; family Lysobacteraceae; genus Luteimonas; species Luteimonas sp. KH_071. The sequence continues at coordinate 1,541,499 of NZ_CM174458.1, forward strand.
CGTCGATTCCACCTCGGGTCCGCAGCTGGATGACGTGACCGCCAGCGTCCGCGCTAGGCCCGCGGAGCGAATCGACGGTTGGCGTGGAATCCGGATCAGGAGCTTGGCCATTGGCTGCGAGAGACAGGGCAAGCATAGAGGCCAGGATCGTCAAGCGCAGGTATTGGCTGTGCATAGAAGGACCTCAGATGGGTTGGCTGAAATGGCCGAAAAAGATAATGGTGCTAGTTCACTTATCTTGTCTGGAACTAGGAAACCGCCGGATATCGCAGCGCGAGCGCCTGTGCAATGAGGTTGCGCTTGCTTACCGGAATCGCCTCTTCTCCGTAGGTGAACCAGTCGCAGCCTCGGCCCATCGGCGTGAACACGAACACATCTGAAGCCTTGCCGGCTGCATCCTTCTCGACGAACCAGCCAGGCAGTGAAACGGCGGGGGTAACGGGAACCTTTTCACCCAGGCTTTCACTCAGGAAGGCAGCGAGGAACGTGGCCTGCCTTCGCGCCTGTTCGAGCGGTGTCCGCGTCATGAAATCACTGAAGCGGAGCGTGTTGCCGTCGAAGGTGATGCGGGCCTTCGACTGCTGCGTTTCCAGAAGTGGCTTTCGAAAGGACTTGGTCTCGACCGCGAAGATGCCGCGCGGGGCGATGACTACGTGATCGATATTGAAGTCACCGCAGGGCAGGTCGTGCATTACGACACAGCCATGGGCGATCAGTCGATTCAGCTGCATGCCGGTCACGCGTTCTGCGAGCAAGCCGTCGCGCGCCTGCTCCTTCCGCTTCAGATGTCTCTGGTAGTGCCAAAAGCCGTAAGCGAAGAAGATTGCCCATCCAACGAGGAAAAGCAGCTCATTCGCGCCGAATTTCACCGTCCCCCAATCGATCTGGGTGGTGGACCAAATCAGGAAGAGCCCTGGCAGCGCGATCGTCATGACGTTGAAGCCGAAGCTCAATTCTTCGTCGGCTTTGTCGATGCGCTGAAGCAGTTGCTGGCCAGGCAGATGACCGATCTGTCGTCCATGAAGCGGTGATCGCCGCTCGCGTCGCTTTCGCAAGAATTTGAACGCAAGCACGATGACAAGCGTGATCAGGCATGAGGCGATAAACACGATATGACCGATGAAGACTTCCCACTTCATGCGCGCGACCTCTTCCAGCTACGAGGCGCTTCGATCCGTCCTGCCGGCATCCGTATCATGTGCTCAAACTCCTCCCTGTTCGACGGTGAAGGGTACTGCATGGCGACGACATCAAATTGCTCGAATGAGGCGGTAATCGACATCGTTCCGCGATGGCTTGACGCTCACGCTTTGCAGTAGCAGACTCGATCCCAAGGAGCGTCGAAACTCCTCTAGTAGCGGTCCCCACCTCCGTCAATCTGGTGGGTTTTTTGTGCCCGTGCGCTTGCGGGCATGGACCGACGTGATGCCTGCGTCGGGAGGGCGGCTAATACAACACCCTTCGGGGAAATACGCCCGCCGGCTACTAGCGGTTTCGAACCTCCCGACTTCCCGTCCTCCGCCTGGTGGACGGGCACTTCATGGATCGAGGAGAAGACGATGTCGAAGTTCGATACGGACGATCGCGGCGCGCTGGGCTATTTCCTGACCGAGGACGGCCAGTCCCGGCTGCGCAATCTGCACCAGCACATTGTGTTCCTGTCACGCCTGGCAGAGCCGCGCGTGGACGAGGAAGAGGACGGGCCTGAAATCGACCACCCCGCGCTGGCCGGCTGCATGGACCTGCTGGCCGAGCAGGTTCAGTTGGTGCTCGAAACGGTGTCGTGGCCGGCGCGCCTGCAGGCGAAGGGCAAGCGGGGAGGTGATCAGGACGAGGCCGACGACGACCACGACGATGATGACGAAGCTGAGGATGTGGATGCCTCGGGCGATGTCGAAGAGGCAGTCGCGACGGGACCGGGCGAGGCGAAATATCTGGTCGGCATGACGCTGCGTCAGATCGATGAAGCGACCAACCTGCTCGACATGCTGGTGGCCCAAGGCGATCTGCTGCACTTGAGCGGCACTTCGGGCACCGAATTCACGGATAACACGATCGCAATGGCCGGCGCTTCCATCTTCGATAGTGCGCAGGCGCTGCAGGCACTCCACCGGCAGGTGAACTCGCAGTACCTCACTGATCCGCCAGCCGCGCGACCGCGGGTGCGGGAGACGCCGCCGCTGTACAACGTGCAGGTGGCTGCAGCCGCCACCGAACACCGCGCCGATCTGCACTGAGCCCAACGCAACCCGCAGCCGTGCTGATGCGTGCTGCGGGTTGCTCTTCGCGGGCAAAGCAGCTGTGCGGTGGATAGGAGGGACTTTCCACTTGCGATTGAAACAAAGATTTCCTGGGCAGGCGTGTGTCGTGCATCTGACTGCCGGCAGATGCAGCGCTGTGCAGTCCGAATCGGGGTTCTCCCGGACGCTTCGTTCGGGTCTGGTGGCCCTCCGTTTTTCCCCCTACAGTCGGTGTTGCATCGGATTGGGGCCGGCGTGGGGATCACATGAAAACGCAGCAAGCTGCAAGGTCGCAGGTTTCAGCCTGTGGAGAGAGTTGTTCTGTGGCGACGCTTTTGCGTGCTTGGTTTCGTGCTGGTCAGACCGGTGCATCCGCCGGCCGATATGCGTGCAGGGCGCTTCTGCTCAGCGCACTGCTGGTGTGCTGGCCTGCACTCGCCAGTGACGATTCGAAGATCGGCGATGCGGACGCCAACGCATCGGCTGAAGCCTCAGGTCGGACGATCCACACGCATTACCGCGCGATCGAAGCGGTGCGCGCGGCGATGGATGCCGACCAGACCATGCGCGAGGACGATCGCGTGGCGGGCGAGATCACCCTGGGCTACGGGGGGCAGATCCACGTCACCGTGCTGGATGAGGCGTCCGCTGCGCTCTATCGCGCGTCGGTCTCGATCGACGGCGTCCTCAACACGCCTGTCGAAGCCCTGGCGGCGCCGGCCGAGCTGTCCCCGAACGAGCGGGCGGCCGCGCAGGCCAGAACGACCGCACTGCGCTTCGAATCGCCGCGTTGCGGCGAGGCCTACGACACGGTGGTACTGCCGTCGAGCGTGGAGGCGCAGTGGGTCGTCTTTCTGATTCCGCGCCCCTCGCAGGGCGTGGTGCGGCTTGGGGGCTCGAATCGCGTGGAAACGGAAGGTGATGTGGTGACCGCGTGGCGTCCCTATACGCGCAGCTGCATCGATCTGAATCCGGCATCCGATTCGGTCGGCATGATCGTGACGCATCTGCTCGATCCGACCCCGACCGAGATCCATGTGTTCTGGAGTCTCTGGAAGGGGAAGCCTTTCTACGTCAGCACCGTCAAGAACGGCCTCTGGAAAATCGAAGACGGCCGTATCAGCGCTGCTGAAGACTGATCGGCTTCGTTCCGCGCCAGAGTCGATTCGACTCGCCCACGTCCTGTCCACTGCGAGCAGCAGATGCACCACGATCCAGAGTTCGGCATTCGCGAGATCGACGGGGTCGTCGAGTTCGTCGCAGCGGGGCCTTGGTGCGACACATTTGCAGCGCACTTTCTGGCTTCCGGTGCGCAGCGCCTGGTCTTGAGCTACGCCCACGGCTTCAGCGCACCGGATCTAGAATTCCTGCGGGATCTGCCCGTCGAGGCGCTGGTGGTCATCGATCGGAGCTTGCGTAGCCTGGCGCCGATTCACGCGCTTTCCAGCCAGCTGAAAGCGCTCGACCTGGTGACCCATCCGGACCTGTTGATCGACCTGGAGCAGCTGCCCAATCTGCAGAAGCTCGGGGCCGATTGGCGGCAGGTCAAAGATTCGATTGGACGCGCGCAGTCCATCGAGCATCTGTTCCTGCTGCACTACGATGAGCGGGATCTGCAACCGCTCGCGCACCTGTCCAGGCTCCAATCCTTGCGTCTCAAGGACCGTCCGGCACTCAGGTCTCTTCATGGGCTTGCGGCGTTGGGGGCGCTGACTGAACTTGGAATCTTTGGCGCAGCGCATCTGGAGCACATCGCTGAAATCGAATCGGCAGAAGGGCTTCTGAAGTTGGAACTCCAATCCTGCCGACGTATCGCTTGTATCGAATCGCTCGCCTCATGCCGGAGCATCAGCTGCCTCAACCTCAGCGAATGCGGTCAGATCGACTCCATTCGGGCACTCGGGGCACTCTCGTCGCTCGTGAATCTGCAGCTTTACGGCACCACGAATGTGGTGGACGGCGATCTGTCCCCGCTGCAGACGTTGCCGAACCTGCTCGACCTGCGAATGATGTCCCGCAAGCACTATGTTCCGAGCGTGGCGCTGATCCAGGCGGGCATTGGCCGCTGACAGCGCAGGATGCTGCGAAGCGCCCGCCTTATTGAATAGTCCGACGTAGTGGTGTCCGAGCCGCCGCATGGGTCGGCCGATATCGCCAGCTGCGACCGGCGTGGCCAGCAGATGCACGCGGTTGTCCATGAGCACATAGGCATGCAGTTGCACTCCAGTCGCCATCAGCGCCTCCTGCAGTGCCTCCAGATACCGCAGGCGGTCAGCGTCGTCCAGGAAACAAGGGAAAGTGAACCTGGCACCGTTCTGCCGTGCGCTCGCTTCCGCTCTGGCTCAATTCAACGCGGGAACGCCTGCAGGATCGACGTCCGGGGCGTTTTCTACGTCGCTCTCCTCATCCTCGCCGGGCCCGTCCCACCACACGCGCCCGTCTACACGTGGCGGGATTTCGACTTCACGGACCTCGATGCCATCGACATGACGGTCCGGCCCCGCGGTTGACCAGTCGTTGAGCAGCTTTTCGACCGACTTGCGGCTTTGCGCGGCGATGCCGAGGTTGCGGTCGGGCTGCCATGCACTGTTGTCCCGCGCGTCATGCCGGTACGGGGTGCCATAGCTGCATCGCAGGCAGTAGTGGCGCACGCTGTGTGTCCAGTCTTCCGCGTAGCCGATCCCGGGGGCGGTCGCGTCCAGCAGCGGTTGCAAGGCCTCGCGGCTGTCGCACCGCAGAAACACGACGAAGGTCTGGAAGTCCGAGCGGACAAGCGGGCCGAGTGTGTTGAACACGGGCACTTCGTGCTCGCCGTCATAGCGGTAGCCGGTGGGCGCGCCATCGTGGAGCACGATGTCGCCGAAGCGGTGCCCGCTTTCGGGCAGGGGCACGTTGAGCAACCGTGCACGCACCGGATCGATCCGGCGCATGAAGACGGTTTCGCCGTCCTGCCACGGGTTGAGGCGCGCCACGGCGACGCCGTAGTCACCGACGATGGGGCCTTCGCCATCCGGAATCCCGATGCCGCAAGCCGTCCACAGGCGTCGCGCTGTAGCCCAATCGCCGAGCGCGGTGGCCGCAATAGCGGCATTCCAGTGTTCGGCCTCGCCCAGCTCCTCGCACAGCTCGATGGCGCGCAGGTTGGCCTGCAGGCAGACCGGCCAGTCCAGCATGTACTTGTGCGCCAGGCCACGCATGTAGTGGTAGTAGCGATTTCCCGGTTCGCACAGCAGCAGGGCATCGAATGCCCGCGATGCCTCAGCTAATGCCCCGCGATCCATTGCGGCATACGCGCGGCTGCTCAAGGCCTTGAGTTTGTCTTGTTCGGTCATTTAGCGGGCTGCCGGGAAGCTCGGTGGATAGTGTCTGATGTCAGTGCGCTGGGGAAGATGGATGCGGGTTTGCCTCTGCGCATCCGCGATGAGGGTGCAGGATCGCGCAATAACGGCCTCAGGTTCACTTATCCGTCTTGCTTCTTGCTCGGTCGATGAGCAGGACGGACGCCAGCGAAGCGTCTGGTCTTGGCTTCGACCATGGCACGGAAGTCGTCGCGGCCCCAGGCGCGCTGCTTTTGCAGGTATTCACGGATCGCGGTGAGGTCCTCTTCGGCCACGGCTTCATCGAGGAGTTGCGGCCAGCGGCGAGCGCGCATGACCGGATCGGTGTCGAGTGCCAGCCAGGCCGGTTGGGGCGTCAGAATCGATCCGTTGCGTTGGCCCAGATGGGCGGCGCAACTTGGCCAGCGCTAGGCGGCCGCATCGTCGGTGATCCGGGCACGTACCGGATTGAGTTCGATGTAGCGCTGGCAGGTCAGCACCTAACGTTCGCTATCGACAAGGCACGACTTGTAGCGGCCCTCCCAAAGGGTGCCGGTGCGACGCTGGCGGGCATTGAACAGGCCGACGTTGGCGTCCGAGCCGCCGCATGAGTCGGCCGATATCGCCAGCTGCGACCGGCGTGGCCAGCAGATACACGCGGTTGTCCATGAGCACATAGGCATGCAGTTGCACGCCAGTCGCCATCAGCGCCTCCTGCAGTGCCTGCAGATACCGCAGGCGGTCAGCGTCGTCCAGGAAACAAGGCAGGCGATTGTTGCCGCGCTGCACGACGTGCTGCGGAATGCCGGGCAGGTCGAGTCGGGGCAGGCGAACCGGTCCGGACGCGGCGCGCGGATCGGTGGAATCTGCAGAGGGCTGGCCGATCGAATGATCGAAACGTCGGGCAAGCGAACTTGACCCCCGTTCGCTTTGCTGTCCGAAAGACGCAGCACAACACGTTTCCTCCAGCATCTAGGGCACGCCCTAGGTCAGTCATCAGGCGAATTTCACAGGTCGTCCACGTACGCCAATTTCGCCTGAAGACGCGCGGAATCCGTGGCAAAAACGCCGCTATATTCCGGACTCCCCCGAAGCAGGAGAACTGAAATGTCGCTCATCCAACAGCATAAGAAGACGGCACAAATGGTCGGCGTGGCGCTGGTCGCGGCCGTGGGGCTTGGTGGCTGTGCCACCTACAAGGACGACTTCGCACGCATCGACACGCGCCTGGATACGCTCGACTCGCGGGTGCAGGGTGCGGCCCAGAGCGCGGAATCCGCGAACCAGTCGGCGACGCAGGCCAATCAGCGCCTGGATCAGATGGAACGTCGCGTCCAGCAGCTGGAAACGGCGCCGCGTCGTACGCCGCGCGGTTGATCTGATCGGACCGGGACCCGCTGGCCTGCCGGCCGCGGGTCCCGGTGTATCACCCGTTTTTTCGAGGAGTGTTCCCATCGCCAGGTCCCCACACGCTGCGATGCGGGTTTTCCACGGTGCGCTGCTGCTCGCGTTGGCATACGCCAGCGTGGGCGTGGCCATGGCCGAGGAGTCCGCGACGCAACCGGTCGCTTCGGTCGATCAGCTTCCGCCCGGACAGGACGTGTCCGACACGGTGATCGAGCTTGCGGGCTGGGTCATCGCCGCCGACGACAACCACGGCTATCCATTCGCGGTGATCGACAAGGCCGCCGCGCAGGTGCTGGTGTTCGGTGGCGACGGCAAGTTGCGGGGCGCAGCCCCCGGGCTGTTCGGCTCGGCCGTCGGCGACCATGCGGCGCCCGGCATTGCCGGCCTTGCGCTGCGCGAGATCCCGGGGCGGGATCGCACTACGCCTGCCGGTCGCTTTGTCGGTGGCTATGGTCCATCGATCGACGCCGGGCGTGTGCTCTGGGTGGACTACGATTCGGCGGTCTCGCTGCATCCCACCGCCAGCGGCCTTCCGGCCGAGCGACGCGACGAGCGTCTGGCATCGCCGACACCGGACGACAACCGCGTCACCCACGGGTGCATCAACGTCGCGACCACTTTCTACGAGCAGGTCGTCAGCGCGACGTTCGAGAAAGGCGGCGTGTTCTACATCCTGCCGGACAAGGATTCGATGGCGGAAACCTTCCCGGATTTCGCGCAAGGTCGCGAGGCGGCCAAGCGCGACGATTGAGGGAAGTCACGGCGGATAACGGCGCCAGGCGCTTGAGGACAACGACGGGGCCACGGTCAGTTCCCGAGTGTTGGCACGCGATGCGGCGCCGGGTTTGGGTGAAGATCCGCGCCCCGCAGCGCTGCAATCGCGCGACTGGCTACTGAGGGCGCTCGCTCAGTGGATCGCGCCCGGTGAGCGGAGCATGCGCACTGCGATCGCCTTCGTATGGAGCAGTTGGACTCGCTCTGATGGCTTCCGTCCGCGGGTCGCTGCGCTTCTATCTTGTCTGGGCCTGCGTGTCCGTACAGGCGGACAGCCGCAGGCAGGCGTCGCCGATATCGCGGCCGTCGCGCAGCATCGCTTCAAGCGCGGCTGCGGGCACCGCGGCACTGCACCAGTAGCCCTGGATCTGGTCGCACTGGTGGCTGGCCAGCAGCGCCGCCTGGCCTTCGCATTCCACGCCTTCGGCGAGCACCCGCATGCGCAACTGGTGCGCCATGGTGATGATGGCGCGGGTGATCGACACGTCGTCCGCCGGCGCGGTCACGTCAGGCACCAGCGAGCGGTCGATCTTGATCAGGTCCACCGGCAGCCGGCGCAGATAACTCAGGCTGGAGTAGCCGGTGCCGAAGTCGTCGAGCGAGACCTCGACGCCCAGCGCCCGCAGCGCCTCGAGGTGGTGCACGGCCTGGTCGAAGTTGGCGATCAACATGCTTTCGGTGACTTCGACGCCAAGCAACTGTGGATCGAGGCCGGCGCTGGCGAGCATGTGCTCGATGCGGCGCGAGAGGTCGGGCTGCAGCAGCTGACGGGCCGACAGGTTGACGGCCACGCGCACCGGCGGCAGGCCGGCGCGCTGCCAGTCCGCCGCCTGCTCGATGGCGCGGCGCAGGACCCAGTCGCCGATGGGCACGATCAGGCCGGTTTCTTCGGCGATCGGGATGAAGCGGTCCGGCGCGATGCGGCCGAGCGTGGGGTGCTGCCAGCGCAGCAGGGCTTCGACGCCGATGATGCGGCCCTGCGCAAGATCGACCTGCGGCTGGTAGTGCAGCTCGAGCTGCTCGTCGCGCAGGGCCTGGCGCAGCGCGTTCTCCAATGCCAGGCGCTCGGGATCGTAATCGTTCGGTGCGGCGGCGTAGACGTTGATCTGGTTGCGGCCCAGCCGCTTGGCGTGATGCAACGCGGCGTTGGCGCGCCGCAGCAGGGTCTCTGCGCGTTCGCCTTCCGCAGGTGTCATGGCCAGACCGATGCTGCAGGTGACATGGATCTCGTGCCCGTCGATGTGCATCGGCCGGGCGATGCTCTCGAGCAGCGCCTGGGCCACGTGTGGCGCATCGTCCGGGCCGGCGGCCAGCACCACCACGAACTCGTCGTCGCCGCGCCGGGCCACCAGATCGATGTTGCGCACCGTCGAGGTCACGCGCTGTGCCACTTCGCGCAGCACGGCATCGCCGATCTGCGTACCGAGGCCGTCGTTGATCCGCTTGAAGCGGTCGAGCGCCAGGACCAGCACCGCGCTCTGCGTACCGGTCTGCAGCATCGCGCCCAAGCGTTCGAGCAGCAATTGCCGGTTCGGCAGTCCGGTCAGTTCGTCGAACTGCAGCAGCTGGTGGATGCGGCGTTCGGCGGCGCGGCGTTCGCGCAGGTCGTCCATGCAGACGTGGGCGAACGAGGTGTCGCCGCTGGTCACCAGGCTGATCGACACATCGACCGGAATCTCGTGGCCGTCGTGATGGTGCACGCTCGTCTCGAACCGCAGTGAACCGCTGTCGCACAGATCGCGCCAGCGCTGCAGCCACTGCGTGGTATCCACCTGGGTGTCGACGTCGGACACGCGCAGCCGCAGCAGTTCGTCCCGCTCCAGGCCCAGCAGCCGGCACGCCGAGGCGTTGGCGTCGAGGAAAGCGCCGTCCGGCCCGACCTGCAGCAATGCGTCGTTGGCCTGTTCGACGGCGTGGCGGGTGAGCAGCAGCTGGTGCTGCGCCTGGTCGCGTTCGCTCACATCGCGCGCCGATGGAAGCAGCCAGACCACCTGGCCGTCCGGGTCGTAGAGCGGCAGCAGCGAAAAGTCCATCGCCATTGTGGCGCCGTTGCTGCTGGCGATCTGCACATCGAAGCGTGAGGTCTCGCCCCGCGCAGCGCTGGCCAGCGCCAGTTGCAGCCGCTGTCGCGACACCTCGCAGACCTGCCACCAGGGGGTGGTGTCGAAGCGCTGGCCGAGCACCTGCTCCGGGGTGCAGCCGACGGCGTGCAATGCCGCCTGGTTGGCGTAATGCAGAACACCGTCGGTGTCGAGCAGGCCGGCGAAAATGGACGGGCCAAGCCCGTCTAGCACTTCGTATAGCGCCATCTGTGGACCTTGGGGCGAGCGGCCGCTCGCCATCAACGCCGGCACAGCATCGCGATGCGGCTTCGGGGAGGGCGGGGACTTGAACATGGCTGCACTCTGCGCCGGCGTTCGCGGCGGCAGTGCGCGCAGTTGCGCGTCTGCGCGACCGGATCAGATCGGCGCTGCCGCCGACGGTTGGACGCGCGGTGCGTCACTGACCAACCGCGCCAGTGTGCGCATCGCGTGCTCGAGTGAATCGTCCCAGGGCTGGCCGCAGGTGAGCCGGATGTGGTGCCGGAACTCGCCGCGTGCGGAGAACATCGGCCCGGGCGCCAGGCTGATGCGCTCTGTCATCGCGGCACCGTGCAGCGCCATCGCGTCGACGCCCACGGGCAACTCCACCCATACGAAGTAGCCGCCGGCCGGGTGCAGCACCCGCGTGCCGTCGGGAAACAGCCGGTTGACAGCGTCGAACAGACTGTCGCGCTGCGCCTGCAGCGACGCGCGCAGGCCGCGCAGGTGGCGGTCGTAGCCGCCTTCCTGCAGGTACTCGGCCAAGGCCGCCTGCACCGGAATGGAGCCCGACAGGGTGGTCATGAGCTTCAACCGTTCGACCTCGCGCGTCAGCCGGCCGGGCGCGGCCCAGCCGACCCGGTAGCCCGGCGCCAGGCATTTCGAGAAAGACGAACAGTGCAGCACCAGACCGCGACGGTCGAACGCCTTGGCCGGCAGGGGCGCGACATTGCCTGCGTAGAGTTCGGCGTAGACGTCGTCTTCGATCAGCGGCATGTCGTGGCGGGCGAGCAGTTCGACGAGGTCGCGCTTCTTCGCCTCCGGCATCAGGCTGCCGAGCGGGTTCTGGAAGTTCGTCATCAACCAGCAGGCTTTCGGGCGATGGCGTTCGATCACTTCGGCGAGGCGGCCGAGGTCGATGCCTTCGTGCATGTCGGTCGGCACTTCGATGGCGTGCATGCCGAGACGCTGCAGCGCCTGCAGCGCCATGTAGAACGTCGGCGATTCCACCACCACCGCATCACCCGGCCGCGCCACCGCGTGCAGGCACAGGGTCAGCGCTTCCATCGCCCCGTGGGTCAGCACGATCTCCTCGACCGGCACCTGCAGGCCCTGGCGCAGATAGCGTTTGGCGATCTCGCGCTTGAGCGACAGATTCCCCGGCGGCAGGTCCTCGGCCATGCTCCAGGGATCGAGCCGCCGCGTACTCGAGATCAACGCGCGGCGCAGTCGATCGAGCGGGAAGAGAGTAGGGCTCGGGAAAGCGGAGCCGAAAGGCACGACATCGCGCGCACGCGCGGAGCCCAGGCAGGCATAGATCAGGTCCTTGACCTGGACCGGCCCTGATCCGGAAGGCTCGGACGCTCGCGGTTCGGGCAGCCGTGCGCCGCCGGGACGTGCCGCAACGAAGTAGCCGGAACGAGACGCGGCGCGCACCAGGCCACGCGATTCGAGCAGGTAATAGGCCTTGAACACGGTGCTCGGGCTCAAGCCCCGGCTGGCACAAGCCTGGCGCACGGACGGCAGGCGATCCCCGGGGCGCAGCACGCCGGCCGCGATCTGTTGTTCCATCTCGCGCGCGAGCAGCTCGAACTTCGGGGCGGTGTCGCCTGGACGGTCACGCATGGCGCGGACTCCCCGATTCGATCGGCCGGCGGCTCGATGGCGTTTCGTTGGCGCGCTGTGCCTCACACCTCTCGGCACACGCCTGCAACTTGCGCCGCGCAGATCGAATGCGACGATCCGATTGCGGACTGCCGCAGACACGATGACGTGAGTCAGGCCGCCCCGGCTCCTTCAATCGAATTTTGATCCTACGCCCCTTTCTCTTCCGCGAGGGAAGCGCGTTCGCGCCAGCTTCCGCATGCGCGATTCCGGACAGGCGCGCCAGACCCGAGCGCGCGCGAGGCGCGATGGCTCAGGGCGTTCCCCTCCTGGTGGGCGAGCGGCAACTAAAGGGGACGGAGGTAGTTAATCCGTCTCGGCAAATAAAGGGGACGGAGGTGGTTAATCAAATAAGAGGGACGGAGGTAGTGAATCCGTCTCCAGCTCTGCGGCCGCCCGCCGCGACGGTCCATCCTTACGGCCCGGAGCGGATTGAGCTCGATGTAGCGCATCACGCGGAGGAGGTAAGCCTCCGAATCGACCAGGCTGGATTTGAATCGCCCTTGCCAGAGCGTCCCGACCCGGCCATTTCGCTGGTTGAACCACTGCACATAGCGCTGGCCCGCTTGCCGCAATGCGCGCGACACACGCCCTGCCTCAGCAGCGCTGAGCAGCAGATGCACGTGTTTGTCCATGAGCACGAACGCGTGCACAGCGACCGCGTGCTTGCGGCAGGCGTCGCGCAGGAGCCGTCTGTAGTGGTGGCGATCGGCCTCGTCCATGAAGATGTCGCACCGGTTCACACCGCGCTGGCTGACGTGGAGCGGTACGCCGGTACGCCGGGGAGTTCTAGTCGAGGGCGTCGCGGCATAAAAAGGGCGGGGCCGTCACGGGTCGCTTGGCCATGCCGGGCATGCGATCCGTCTGACGTCGGCCGTGCCCCGTCGGGGCGTCTTTATTACCGACGTCCCTACTTGGGGCTGCCATTTGAGGCGACCAGTTCGGACTTTCCCTATCTCGGAAGAGTGGCTCCTGTACCGATCAACTAGAAGAATTGCAGTTGCAGCTGCAGAGATCGGGGCGTAGCGTCTGAGCGCCGTTGAACGGAGCGTACGGATGCGCGGTTTCTGGTTGATTGCTCTGTTTGTCCTCGCCGGGTGCGCCGGGCCACGTGTCGGGTTGGCCGAAAACATGGCAAGCGTCGAGCCGAACGACGCTGCAGTTGGTCATTCAGCGCAGTTGGATGCGATGTCCGTGTCAACGGGCGGGCCGTTCGCGGGCGTCTGGGCGTCCTGCGATGGTGCGTCTTCGCCCGACGCGTGCAGCCGCTATGTGCTGGTGCAACGTGGCAAACGCATCTGTGGAACCTGGTTCTACTTCGCGTCGGGCAAGGAATACGCGGGCAGGGTGGTCGCGCGCGCAAGCTCTGGGACCAGGGCCCGGCGCACGCATGTTTGCGGTCGTCCTGGTTCGGAGACCGATATCGAGTGCGATGACGGTTGGCAGCAAGTCGATAAACCGCTGGAACTTTGTGGCGGCAAGCTCAGCGACATGTTGGGCGCAGAGGGCGCTTGTTTCGCAGACTACGCAGCTGTTCCCGCGACGCAAGCCGAGCTTGCAGTGATAGACGCCCAGCCTTGGGTGCAGGCCTGCCTCACGACGGACCCGTGACGGTGAACCAGGAGATGGACCTTGACGAACCCGAATCCTCTTACCCACAACGAGCTGCGGGCGGCGGCTTACTTCGCAGTGGGCGTTACGTCTGAGGGCAGCGTCGGCGGACGTGACGTTGCGTATCGTCTCAGCTTCGCCGGCAATGTCGGAGCCGGCGGGCGCATGGAGCCAGTCGCAAACAGCGGCTATTCGTTCGGCACGTTGCAGATCGACTTGGGGCAGCATCCGGACGTCGCCCGTCGGGCACCGTTCTGCTACGCGTCGCGCCTGTCCAGCAAGACGGTAGCCTCCGGCGCAGGGACCGCACGGGAGAACAGGAATCCCTGTGCTTCCATGCAGCCCAGTTCCGCCAGCTGCGCGGCCTGTTCTGGCGTTTCCACGCCTTCGGCCACCACGTGCAGGCCCAGGCTGCGCGCCAGGTCGATGATCGAGTGGATGATGGCGCGGGCGCTGCGCGCGTCGGCACAGTCGAGCCCGGCAATGAAGCTGCGGTCGATCTTGAGGGTGGTGACCGGCAGGCGACCCAGGTAGGACAGCGACGAATACCCGCTGCCGAAGTCGTCGATGGCGATCTGCAGGGCGGGTGCCGCGATGCGCAAGCGGCCGAGGGTGGCCGAGGCCTGGTCGATGTCGCGCATCAGCGAGCTTTCGGTGATCTCCAGCTCCACGCACGCCGCCGCGTCGCCGGCAGCGGCCAGCATCTCCTCCAGCCGGTCGACCAGGGCTTCGTCGCGCAAATCGTCCGCATCCAGATTGACGGAGATCCGGCAGTCGGGGTGCTGCTGGCGCCACTGGGCCAGGTCGGCCAGGGCCTGCGCCAAAACGGCAAGGTCGATACGGCCGAGGACGCCGCTCTGTCGGGCCAATGTCAGGAATTCTCCGGGCAGCAGCACGCCACGCAGCGGATGGTGCCAACGCGCCAGCGCTTCGAAGCCGATCACGCGCATCGATGGAAGTTCGACGCGCGGCTGGTACCAGGGCTGGATCTCGCCGCGCTCGATCGCCAGGCGCAGGTCGTGCCGCAACTGCAGCGTGGCCAGGCTGTCGCGCGTCATCTCGGGGGTGAAAAACGCAAAGCGGTTCTTGCCCGCCAGCTTGGCCGCGTACATCGCCGAATCCGCCTGGCGCAGCAGCGTTTCGGCGTCGAGGCCATCTCCCGGAAACAGCGCGATCCCCACGCTCATCCGCAAGGCGAATGTGACGCCGCCCATCTGCACCGGCCCGAGCATCGCATCGAACAGCCTGGCCAGCAGTTGGGAGAGCGGCTCGAGGTCGACACTGCGGGTCAGCACGACGAACTCGTCGCCGCCCAGGCGCGCCACGATGTCGGCGGCCCCAACTGTGGAGGCGAGGCGGGACGCGGCGGTCTTGAGGATCTCGTCGCCCTGCGAATGGCCGTAGCTGTCGTTGACCAGCTTGAAGTCGTCGAGGTCGATCAGGATCACCGCAAGCGGCTGGTCTTCCGTCTGGCTCCATTCGAGCGCGAGGGCGAGCCGCTCCGTCAGAAAGCGGCGATTGCCCATGCCGGTGAGCGGATCGTGGAACGCCAGGTGCGTCAGCCGCGCCGACATCTCGCGGGCCCGGAAGGCGTTGAAGAACATCTGCCCGACCAGTTGCAGCCCCAGCAGGATGTCCGCCGGCCAATGCCGCTGGCGGCGGACGGAATCGAAGCCGATGAAGCCTTCCATCAGGCCCGCATCGCCGAAGGGGACCATGACCAGCGATGCGATGCCTTGGCGGACGAACACCTCGCGTTCGTCGACGGCCTCCTCGGGGAGGTCCTCCACCACGGGCACGTGCACCGCCTGGCCCGCCAGCAGCTGCGTCGACAGCCAGCGGAAATGGTCCATGGGCATGTTCTGCAGGTGCTGCGCCTCGCGGGTGATGCCGTCGGCCACCCACTCGTGCGTGTTGCTCTGTGTCGTCCGATCGTCGTTGCATCGGAACAGGTAGGCGCGGTCCACCTCGAACAACGATCCGATGCGCCCCAGCGCCTGCTCGATCAAACCATCCAGGTGTTCGACCGGCGCATGGATCAGCTCGGTCGACAGCGCCGCGATGAGCCGCTCGAAGGCCAGTCTCTGTTCAAGCCGGACACTGTCGCCCACGCCGCCTGGCTGTTCCCATGTCGCGCGATAGCGGGGGATCGCGCCGTCCACGCGGGTGAGGACCAGGGTGCCAGGCATATCGCTGCCGGCCTGGTCGAGCCGCAGCACGGCACTCGGGCACGTCTCCAGTGCCGCGCAGCAATGCCTGAGCGTGATCCGGTCCATGCCGGGTAACAGCCGGAACAGGTCTGAGGCTGCCCCGCCGCGCGGTGGCGCACCATCCACCTCGAGCAGGTTCTGGTCACTGTCGAACACGCAGCTTTGGGTGAACGTGTCAGTCGACATGGTCGTCTGCAGCAAACATGCGCAAGGGCCCCCCGCCCTGGTGCGGCCCTTGCCGTGGCTATCGACACGATCGGGCCGAGGGAACCTTAGCATCCGCGATGCGCGCCAAGAAGCTGGAGGGCACGGCGGCACTCGATGCGTCTACAGCCTCGCGGCGACCTGGCGCGGCAACTCAAGGGGACGGAGGTAGTGAATCCGTCTCCAGCTCTGCGGCCGCCCGCCGCGACGGTCCATCCTTACGGCCCGGAGCGGATTGAGCTCGATGTAGCGCATTACGCGGCGAGGTAGGCCTCCGAATCGACTAGGCTGGATTTGAATCGCCCTTGCCAGAGCGTCCCGACCCGGCCATGTCGCTGGTTGAACGACTGCACATAGCTCTGGCCCGCTTGCCGCAATGCGCGCGACACACGCCCTGCCTCAGCAGCGCTGAGCAGAAGATGCACGTGGTTGTCCACGAGCACGAACGCGTGGACAGCGACCGCGTGCTTGCGGCAGGCGTCGCGCAGCAGCCGTCTGTAGTGGTGGCGATCGGCATCGTCCATGAAGATGGCGCACCGGTTTACACCGCGCTGGGTGACGTGGAGCGGTACGCCGGGGAGTTCGAGGCGAGGGCGTCGCGGCATAAAAGGCGGGGCGTCATGGGTCGCATGACAATGCCGGGCATGCGATCCGTCTGCCGTCGGGCGATGCCTTCCGACGGCGTAGGTCCGTCTTAATTGCCTCCGTCCCTATTTCCAGTCCCTATTTCCACTATTTCCAGTCCCTATTTCCAGACCACTGCTGTCCACGCAAGGTCGCAATGGAGAGCGCATCAAGCCGCAACCTCTGATGCGGGCTCTCGCGGGACGCCTCGCGTCTGTCCGCGATCCGAGGCTGGACCGGCCGCTCGCGCTTCGGTGACCATACATCCCTCATGTCAGTCGCCCCCACACCCTCCGCACATCTGCTGCACCTGCTGCCCGATGCAGTGGTGCAGACGGATGCGGTCTGGACGATCACCTACCTCAATCCGGCATGGCACGCGCGCACGGGCCATGCGCTGGGTGAGTCGGTCGGGCGGTCGCTGCTGGACTTCGTGCATCCCGACGACGTGGGCACGCTGCGTTCCGGCATGCCGGTGTTCCGGCTGCGGTTCGCGGACGGGGACTACCGCTGGATGCGACTGCAGCTGCAGCCCGAGACCGATGCGGCGGACCGTGTGCTCAGCCGCCAGGGCGTGCTGATCGAAATCACCGATGTCACCGAGCAGGTGCTGGTGGAAGTGCGCCAGCGCTTTCTGCGGTTGCTGGAGACGATCGATGGCGTGGTCTGGGAAGCCGAGCGCGGTGTGGGCAATACCTTCCTGAGCCCGCAGGTGGAGCGCCTGTTCGGCTTCACGGTGGAGGAGTGGCGCGCCGATCCGGGCTTCTGGCGCTCGCGCGTGCATCCGGACGATCTGCCGGCGGCGCTGGCGATCGACGACGCCGCGTACGACGCGACGCACAGCTACGCCTACGAGATGAGCTACCGGCTGATCACGCGCGCAGGCGAAGTGGTGTGGGTGCGCGACCTGTGCCGCACGGTGGTCGAGGCGGGACGGCCGAACCGCATGATCGGTCTGATGATCGACGTGACCCGGCAGAAGACTGTCGAACTCGAACTGCTGCGCTCCGACGAGCGCTACGCGCTGGCGACGCGCGGGTCCAACGACGGCATCTGGGACTGGGACCTGCGTACGGACGTGCTGCATGTGTCGGCGCGCTTCCACGAGATTCTCGGGTTTGACGATGCCGGTCACGTGCACGCGGACGGCTGGCGTTTTCTTCGGCAGATCATCGACCCCGACGACCGCGAACGCGTGCGGTCGGCGTGCCGCAGACATCTGTCGGGCGAGCGGCCGAACTTCTCCGTGGACTTCCGCGCCTGGCACGGCTCGGGGCGGCTGGTCTGGGTGAACTGGCGCGGCGTGGCCCGGTTCGAGAACGGCGTTGCGGTGCGGATGGCGGGCTCGCTGAGCGACCTGGCCGAACGCGGCAGTTCCTATGACGCGCTGACCAACCTGCCGGGCCGGCCGCTGTTCCGTGACCGGCTGGCGCACGCGATCGCGCTGCATGCTGACGGCACACGGGCAGGCGAGGGCGTCGACGGCGAGGATGTCGACACGCGATTCGCGGTGCTGATGCTCGACCTCGACGGATTCAAGGCGGTCAACGACACCCACGGCCACCATGTCGGCGACCAGTTGCTGCAACAGGTCGCGCGCAGGCTGGAAAACTGCGTGCGCGCGGTGGACCTTGTGGCCCGCATGAGCGGCGACGAATTCAACGTGCTGCTCGAGTCCGTCGACCCCGCCGATGCCGCAGCGCGTGGGCGACAGATCGCGGCCGCCCTGGCGGCGCCCTATGCGATCGACGCGCTGACGGTGCGTGCCGGCGCGAGCGTCGGCCTGGTGTGCAGCCATCCGC
The DNA here is from genome assembly GCF_057838005.1 of Luteimonas sp. KH_071. NCBI lineage: Bacteria > Pseudomonadati > Pseudomonadota > Gammaproteobacteria > Lysobacterales > Lysobacteraceae > Luteimonas > Luteimonas sp. KH_071. Next base: position 1,559,653 of record NZ_CM174458.1, read on the forward strand.
AGCTTGTGACGAGCGACGACTATCTGCGGGCGGCGGACGCCGCCATGTACCAGGCCAAGCGCCAGTCGATGGGGCTCAGCGTCTTCGTGGCCGGCGCGTCACCGCGCGACGCCGCGCCGCTGGGTGCGCGGATCGCGTCCTGACGGACGCGGCACGGGGCTCTCGAGATGCAACGGACGCCGGGTGTTGCATGTGCCTCGGCATCCGGCGCGGCGCCGGCGTTCGATCCTGTGCAGATCGATGTCCTGCATTCGGCATCTGGAAATCGTTGCGCGCCATGCGATCAGGCCCTGCCTGAACGCGCACGACGCTGTGAAAGGATCCTCACAAATTGCCCCTGTAGCATCCGCCCTCGCAGCCGTTAACGATTTCATGACGGTGCTGCATGGCGTCGGGGAACGGGCCATGCGGGACTGCCGGATGCGCTGCCGCCCGGCCGGGCGTACACACAACAGGGGAAATTCGATGTCGAAGATATGGGCGTTGCTGGCCGCGGTCGGGCTGGCGTGCAGCGCGTGGCCGATTGCCGCAACGGATCAGCACGTGGGGCTGGTGAAGGGCGTGTCCGGCGGCGTCAGCATCGTGCAGGCCCGCGCGACGCGCGCCGCGGAACCCGGCATGCAGCTGCAGGTGGCCGATCGCATCGTGACGGCGCCGGGCGCGACGGCATCGATCGTGTTCCGCGACGGCACGATGCTCACTCTTGGCGGCGGCGCGGATGTCCACGTGCGCGACTACGTGTTCGAGCCGAAGGCCAACCGCTACGCGTTCTCTGTCTACATGGGGCAGGGCTCGGCGATCTACGAGTCCGGCAAGATCGGCCGCCTGGCGCCGGAGTCGGTGAAGGTGGAAACGCCGCAGGCCACAGTGGGTGTTCGCGGCACGCGCTTTCTGATCGAGGCGAATTGAACATGTGGAGCGTCTGTCACGGTCGCTGGCGCGCACTCGTGCTGCTGTCGGTGGCAGCACTGCTGTCAGCGTGTTCGGCCGCGCCCACACGCGTGACTCTGTTGCCCGACCAGGACGGCAAGGTCGGTGCGGTGGTGGTGCACAACGCGCATGGCGAGCAGCGGCTCGACCAGGCCTACGGCCGCGTCGATGCCGGCACCTCGGCTGCGCCGACGCAGGCGAAGGCCGAGACGCGCGAGGCCTTCGAAGCGAAACACCGTGCCCTGCTCGATGCGCAGCCCACGCCGCCGCTGAGCTTCGTGCTGAATTTCCGCTTCGACAGCATGGAGCTCACGCCCGAGTCCCGGCAGAAGCTGCCCGAAGTGCTGGCCGCGGTGCGCAACCGCTTGCCGACGGAAGTGACCGTGTTCGGTTACGCGGATTCCGCCGGTGCGCCTGCGTACAACCTGCAGCTCTCGGCCGAGCGCGCGCGCGCGGTGGCTGCGTTGCTGCGCAAGATCGATCCGGAGTTGCCGATGCAGCTCGACTGGTTCGGCGACAAGTCGCCGCTGGTGCCCACGCCGCCCGGCAAAGCCGAGCCGCGTAACCGGCGCGCGGAGATCCTGATCCTGTGAGCGTGGCGTCCTGCCGCACAACCCGTCGCACGGCGCGCGCCCGATGCGCCGCGTAGACGCGCGCGCGCAGCCGCCGGGTATCGCGGCCGCGCAGAGTCGCCGGCAGGACCTTCTGTTGCTGGTGCTGGGTGTGTTGATTGCGCTGGCGATTGGTGTGGCCGGACTGCTGCGCGCTGCGCCGATCGAGCGGCTCGACCATGCGGTCCTCGACACCCTGATGCGCGCCACCGCAACCGGTGCGCCGGCGCAGGGCACCGTGGTCGTCGATATCGACGATGTGAGTCTGTCGGCGGTGGGACAGTGGCCGTGGCCGCGCTATCGCCTGGCCGCCTTGGTGGAGCGCATCGCCGCCCAAGGCCCGTCGGCGATCGCGCTGGACGTGTTGCTGCCCGAGGCGGACCGGGTGTCGCTGGCCGACATCCAGAAGACCTTCCAGCGCGATTTCGGCATCGATGTCGCGATCACCGGCGTGCCGGAGGGATTGCTCGACAACGACGGGTATCTGGGCCAGGCGATGGCGGATGCCGGCGCTGTGGGCGCGCGCTACTTCTATTTCGATCATGCCACCCGCGAGACCGCGCCCACGCGGCCCGGCGTGGGGTTCGAGGGCGCACTGGACGCACTGGATCTCGACAAGGCGCATGGCGTGCTCGACAACGTCGACGCGATCGGCGCGCAGACCCGCGTCAGCGGTTTCGTCAACATGCAGGTCGATGGCGATGGCGTGTTGCGGCGACTGCCGCTGCTGATCGAATACCGCGGCGTGCTGCAGCCCAGCCTGGCGCTGGCGACGACGATGCAGGCGCTGGGCGTGTCGTCCGGCCAGGTGGTGAGCGGTCGTGATGGCGCGTCGCTCATGATCGGCCCGCACACGGTGCCGATCGATCGCCGGGGGCATGCACTGCTGCGTTTCGAAGGCCCGCCGGCGCGCTACGCCAGCGTACCGGCGGTGGACGTGCTGGCCGACCGGCTTGCGCCGCAGGCGCTGCGCGGCAAGGTGATCGTCATCGGTTCGTCGGCGGTGGGTCTGGGCGACCGCCATGTGACCGCACTGGGTCGCGCGTTCTCGGGCTCGAAAGTGCAGTCGGCGTTGATGCAGAACATCTTCGATGGGCACGTCTTGCGGTCGCCGTCGTGGGGCGCTGGCGCGGCGCTGGTGCTCGGACTGCTGATCGCGTTGCTGCAGGGCGGCCTGGTGGTATCGGGGCGCAGCCTGCTGACGGTGGCGATCGTGACGCTCGGCATGGCGCTCGCACTGGCCGCAGTGGCGTTCGCGGGCTTCGAATATCCCGGGCTGGTGCTGCCGGTCGCAGCGCCCGCACTGGTGGCACTGACGGTGTTGCTGGCGGCGTCGGCGATCCGGTTCTGGGCGCAGCAACGTCATGCGCGCCGCTGGCGCCGGCAGCTCGAGAACGCGCGGCAGGTCACGATCGAATCGATGTCGGCGGTCGCCGAAACGCGCGATCCCGAAACCGGCGCGCACATCAAGCGCACCCAGCATTACGTGCGCGCCATCGCGCAGCGCCTGCGCGACACGGGCCAGTACGCCGATGTGCTGACCGAGGCCTACATCGATCTGCTGTTCCTGTCCGCGCCGCTGCACGACATCGGCAAGGTCGGCGTGCCCGACCACATCCTGCTCAAGCCGGGCCCGCTGACCGAGTCGGAATGGGTGCTGATGCGCCGGCATGCGGAATTCGGCCGCACCATCATCCTCAGCACGTCGCGCCATATCGAAGGCGACAACTTCCTGTCGGTGGCGGCCGAGATCGCCGCCACCCATCACGAGAAATGGGACGGATCGGGTTACCCGGCCGGCTTGAAGGGCCTCGCGATTCCGCTGTCCGGCCGCATCATGGCGGTGGCCGACGTCTACGACGCGCTGGTCAACCGGCGCTGCTACAAGCCGCCGTTCCCGCACGCGCAGGCGATGGCGATGATGCACGCGCTGCGCGGGACGACGTTCGATCCGGTGGTGCTGGATGCCTTCTTCGGGATCGAGGACGAGATCATCCGCATTGCCGGGGAGTTCCGTGACGACGCCGCGGCTGCGGCGGCCGGTGGCGGCGCACACGTCGGCAGCGACGCGTTCTACGACGGCATCGAAGCCGGCGCGGGATTCGCGGCGCCGGCGCTCGCGGTGCAGGACTAGGCGCCAGGCGTCCTACCTCGCGACTGGCGCGCGGCATCTGCGCTCCGACGCCGTCGTGCGGCTAGACTCCGGCCATGACGACCATCGACCAGAGCAAACTCGACCGCATCGTCGCCGAAGCCCGGCGCAGTGCCGAGCAGCGCAATGCCGGCTACCGCGAGCGTGCGCTGACGATGTACCCGTGGATCTGTGGCCGTTGCGCGCGCGAGTTCACCCGCGCCAACCTGCGCGAACTGACCGTGCATCACCGCAACCACAACCACGACGACAACCCGGCCGACGGCAGCAACTGGGAGTTGCTGTGCGTGTACTGCCACGACAACGAGCACTCCCGCCAGCTCGATCACACCGGCGTCAGTGCCCGCAATGCTGAAGACGCGCCTGCCGCGGCCACGTCCAATCCGTTTGCGGATCTGAAGGCGCGGCTCGAGAAGACGCGTTCCTGACCTGGAAGGACACACATGGCATCTGACATCCCATGCGCGATCGCCCGTCATCCGGTGCGGTTGGCCCGCGGACTTGCCATCACGGCAGCGCTGCTCACCGCCGCGTGTTCGACGCCGGGCGACACCGCTGATGCGGTTTCGGGCGAAGTGCGCACCACGGGCGTCATCGCGTCCATCGACACCCGGCCCTGGACCTACGACGGCAGCGCCATCGTGCAGGTGGATGCCGCCGGCGAGAGGCGGCTGGAGGTGCAACTGCCGGCCCGCTGGAATCTGTGCAAGGCCGCGCCGGTGGATATCGAAGCCCTGGCCGTCGGCATGCGTGTGGACGTCGTGGGCGCCGTATCGAGCGAAGAAGACGCCGTGGTGGTCTGCGCGGATGCCTCGCATCGCCTGGCGCCGGTGGACGCCCGCTAAGTTGCGACCCCGCACCGGATTGCGGTCGGCGGTAGCAGGCCTGACGCCCGCGCATATGCCGCATGCGTATCAGGGCGAGCGCTTGTGCGTACCGGACGGCACGGTTCCGTCGGCGCGTGTCGGAAAGTGCACGCGCACCCCGGTTTGGTGCGCGGTGTTTGAGTAGCCTTTCCGTCCTTCCGCATACAGGGTCGAACGCATGAGAGCCACCGTCGTCGGTCTGGTGACGCCGCACCTGCTGCGCGTCGTCGATCTTGCCAACGAGGCGCAGAAGGGCGTCAGCGTGCACTTCCATCTGCAGGATGCCGTGGCCCGGTCCATGGCCGAGATGGCCGATCAGTACAACGCGTCGACCCTGGTGTCGGCGTATGTGGATGGCCTGGAGACCCTGGCGGGGCAGGCACCGACGGCGCGTACGGATTACGTCCGCGTGGTGCAGGACGCAGCGGCGGCTGCGCGGCGTCTCGGCCGCGACTGACGGTTCGAATACCGGTTGCGTGCACTGATTCCCGATCCGGCAGGGCGACGCGTGCTCAGACGTGCGTCCATGTATAGGCCGGTGTGACGGCCTCTCAGGCGATCGAGGCGTGGCGTGCGGCGTCGACCGCGCGGCGCGAGACGGCGGTATTGATGCCCACCGTGTCAGGTGTCCCATGGAGCGCGAAACCCGCGTCGTGCCGGAAGCGCACCCGGGATAGTTCGCGCCACCCGCCGGCGCCAGGGCTCAGCCCGGCATCAACGTCACAGCGGCGATCACCAGCACCGTCACCGCGGTCAGCACGATTGGTGCCCACTTCCTGACCGCAGTGCGCGGACGCGGTTGCGCCGTTCCGGACGTTGTGGGCGCGGACGTCTCCATACCCGGCGCAACAAGCACAAGGCTGACGGTATCGAGCCGCAATTCGTCGCCTGGCCCCAGGAACCCCTGCTGCACGCGCTGGGCATTGATGTAGGTGCCGTTGGAGGACGCCAGGTCTTCGACCGCAAGCCCGTCGCCCACCGGCTTGAGCAGCACGTGGCGGCGCGAGATCTCGTCGACATTGACGGCGATGTCGCAATCGGGTGCGCGGCCGATCACCACGGGACCCGTCACCGGAAACATCTTGCCGGCAACGGCGCCCGACACGCCGCGCAGCACGAAGCGGGGCACCGCCATGCGCACGCGCGTGGCGCCGATGTCGTCATCATCCCGGGGCGCCGGCTCAGGCGTGGATGGGTCGCGCGTGGTTTCGAGCGGGGCGATCGTCGCCACGATGCCGCCGATGTCGATCTGGTCGCCCGCGCGCAGCGCCATGAGATCGAGGACGGGCTTGTCGTTGATCGACACCGGTCCGCCCCCCGGCGGCACCTGCAGGTTCGCACCGGCGCCGGTGAGATGGATCTCGCAGTGCAGCGGCTGTATGGCATCGCCACTGAGCACCACCGCGCTGCCGGGCAGTGTGCCGATCCGGTTGACGCCCGCGCTCAGCAGGACCTGGCCATGCGCGCCATTGGGAAACACCAGCTTCATCTTCGCCCCCCGCGAGACGATGCGGGCGGGAGCGCCGACATCGGCGCGTATTCTAGCCATCGACGACGCGCCATCGACGACGCGCTTCGATGCAGTGCGCAGTGGAGGCGGGCATCACCACGCGACCGGCACCTTGGCGCTAGGCTCGGTCCTCCACTGCCGCGGACACCGGATCCACGCCATGCGCCAGATGCCATCTCTCGCCGTCTTCGGGCTCTTGCTGTGCGTCGGCACGGCCTGCTCCAAACCGCCCGCCACGCCGTTGCCTGTCGGTCCGCCCACCGTGCAGACGGACGCTGCGTCGATCTACGGCGCGGTGCGTCGCAGCGCGGACGGCATCGGCAAGACCTATCAGGGGCGCGAGATCTCGGCGGTGATGGGCTGGCAGGGCGCGGCGTGGCTGGAGCGCGAGGAACGCGAGCGCGAGGAGCGCGGCAGTCTCCTGCTCGAGGAACTGGACTTGAAGCCGGGCATGGATGTCGCCGATGTCGGCGCGGGCACCGGCTATTACGCGCGTCGCATGGCCCCGATGGTGGCACCCGGCGGCACCGTCTATGCAGTCGACGTGCAGCCGCAGATGGTGGCGATGCTCACGCAGGTGGCAGCGCAAACGGGACTCGACAACCTGAAGCCGGTCCAGGCCAGCGTGACCGACCCGGGCCTCGCGCCCGAGTCCGTCGATCTGGCGCTGATGGTCGATGTCTACCACGAACTGGAATACCCGCACGAGGTGCTCGGTGCGCTGGTGCGTGCGCTGCGGCCGGGCGGGCACCTGGTGTTCGTCGAATACCGCGCCGAGGACGATGCCGTCCCGATCAAGCCGCTGCACAAGATGAGCGAAGCGCAGATCCGCCGCGAGGCCGCGTTGCATCCGCTCGAGTGGGAGCGCACCGCCGACACCCTGCCGTGGCAGCACGTGGTGGTGTTCCGCAAACGCTGAGGGACGATCGGCGACAGCGTCTCCGATCCAGTGGCGGTCGCGCGCGTGCGGGCGCGCCGGTGCGGGGTTGGCGGATACCGCCAGGGCTGCGGCGCCTGGTGTCAGGCGTTCTGGATTTGCCGCACGGTCGTCGGGTGTGGCGCGTGCGTCGAATGTCCGCTTCCGGCGCGGATCCACGTTGAACTCCAGATCGACCCACTTTTGCGCCGTCGCGCGAGCGCGCATCTACTGGAGAGTCCGATGCACCGTCTAAGCCCGTCCACCCTGCTGTCTGCGACCGTGCTCGCAACGACCGTCGCATTCGCCCAGCCGCCGGTCGCAAAGGTGGTGCCCGTCGTCGACGACTACTACGGCACTTCGGTGACGGATCCCTATCGATGGATGGAAAGCGGAGACGATCCCGACTGGATGCCATGGCTGCAGGCGCAGGGCGCGCATACCCAGACCGTGTTCGCTGAGCTGCCCGCGCGCGCGGCGTTTCTGGCCGAGGTGGCCGCGCGGTCCGGTGAGCTCACCAGCGTGGGCAATGCCGAACTGGCCGGCGGGCGCGTGTTCCACGAGATCCGCGCGGCCGGCGAACAGGACACGAAACTGATGGTGCGCGAAGCGGACGGCCAGACCCGTGTGCTGTTCGACCCGCGGCAGATGCAGGGCGAAGGCGAGCAGGTGCTCGACCGCTGGATTGCCGCGCCGGACGGCCGGCATGTGCTGGTGGCCACGTCCCGTCGCGGCACCGAGCATTCGACGTTGCGGGTGGTGGAGGTGGCACAGGGCGCGTTGCTGCCGTTTTCCATTCCGCACGCGCTGGCCCTGAGCTGGACGGCGGACGGCCAGGGCTTCAGCTATCTCAAGTTCCTCGGCGCACCGGGGACGCCGGCCTATTTCGTCGGCAACGAACCGCGCCTGCACCGGCTCGATGGCACGGGCGACGATGTCGTGCTAGCGCGTCGCGGCGCCAATGGCGTTACCGCGACGGCCGAACAGTTCCTGGCGGTGGTGTTCGACGCGTCGAGCGACACCGCGATGACGATCGTGCGCGATGGCCGCAGCGAGGTCGCGCTGTACCGGGCCGATGCCGCGCAGGCGATGACCGGATCGGCCACCTGGACGCCGGTGGCGGGATTCGACGATGTGATCGTCGATGCGGCGTTGCAGGGCGACCAGCTCTATCTGCTTTCGAAGAAAGACGCCTCGGGCGGCCGCGTGCTGATGACCTCGGCGCGCACGCCCGACCTTGCGCAGGCGCAGACGCTGGCGCTGCCCGGCACGCCGGTCATTGAATCGATGCTGCCGACGCGCAACGGTCTGCTGGTGCGCACGCTGGAGGGCGGGGCGTCCGGCCTGTGGCAGGTGCGAGAAGACGGCGCGCCCGTGCGTATTGCGCTGCCGTTCGAGGGGCAGGTGCCGTGGATGCAGGGCGACACCCGCAGCGGGCGCGTGCTGGTCGCCATGACCGGGTGGTTCACGCCGACGACCGTTTATGCGCTCGATGTCGAGACCGGCACGCTGCAGGATCTGGCGCTGGTGCCGCCACCGCCGTTCGACATCAGCGGCTACGCAGCGCGCACGGGCGAAGTCACTGCGCGCGACGGTGTGCAGGTGCCCTACACGCTGGTGATGCGCAAGGGCCTGCGCCCCGATGCGGGCACGCCCGTCTTGCTGGAAGCCTACGGCGCGTACGGGTATTCGGCATCGCCGCGTTTCAATGCGCGGATGCTGGCGTTCTTCGACCGGGGCGGCGTGTACGCGGTGGCCAACGTGCGCGGCGGCGGCGAGTTCGGCCGGGACTGGCACTACGCCGGCAAGGCGGCGACCAAGGCCAACACCTGGCGCGATGCGATCGATGTCGCAGAAAGTCTGGTGGCTGCGCGTATCGGCTCGGCGGACACCATGACATTGCTGGGTACGTCGGCGGGCGGGGTGATGCTGGGCGGCGCGATCAACGAACGGCCGGACCTGTTCAGTGGCGCCATCGCCAACGTCGGTTTCATGAATCCCATCCGCTACGTGTCCGAGCAGAACTACGCCGACATCGAGGAGTGGGGCGGGCCGATCACTGACGCCGCATCGTTCAAGGCCATGTATGACCTCGACCCGTACCAGCACATCCGCGAAGGCGTCGACTATCCGGCCACGCTGGTGGTGTCGGGCCTCAACGATCCGCGCGCGGCCACGTTCCACAGCGCCAAGTACGCCGCGCGTCTGGCAGCGGCGACTGCCAGCGCGGAGCCGGTATTGCTGCGGCTCGATTTCGACGCAGGGCATGGCATGGGTTCGAGCCGCAGCCAGCTGGACGCGGTGTGGACCGACATCTTCGCGTTCGCGCTGTGGCAGGGCGGCCAACCGGCGTTCCAGCCGCCGGCGCCGTGATCGCGACAGGGCGGCCGCACGCCCGCACGCGGTGCCCGGACCACGATGCGATGATCCGGTGGCAGACACGCCGTCTTCGCTTTACAAGGCACCGCCATGGCCGAACGCATCCTCGTCTTCTACGGCTCCTATCGCGCCGACCGCATGGGCATACGCCTGGCCGATTACTGCGTGCATGCGCTGCGGGCGCGCGGGGTCGATGCCGAACTCATCGACGCGAAAGCGGTCGATCTGCCGATGCTCGACCGCATGTACAAGGAATACCCGGCGGGCCAGGCGCCGGAAGCGATGGAAGCGCTGTCCGACAAAATCCGCGGCGCCGCTGGCTTCGTGTTCGTCACCGGCGAATACAACTGGGGCGTGCAGCCGGGGCTGAAGAACCTTGCCGATCACTTTCTCGAGGAGTGGTTCTGGCGCCCTGCCGGTGTGGTCAGCTATTCGGCCGGACGCCTGGCCGGTGCGCGCGCGAATGTCGCCTGGCACGGCACGCTGTCGGAGATGGGCATGGTGGTGATCTCCAGCACCGTCAACGTCGGGCCGATTGCCGACACGCTGGATGCGCGCGGGCAGCCGACGGGTGATGCAGGCAAGTCGCTCGAAACAAGCTTCGCCCGCTTTGCCGATGACCTGCGCTGGTGGACCGAAGCCGCGCGCCTGCAGAAGGCGCGCCGGGCGCCGCCTTACTGAGCAGGGACGACATGCCTGGGCGGGTCCACCGCCAGTAGCCGCCGTGCGCGCGCCCGGGTGTCGCGTCTGCCGGGATTCCAGATGGTGCTGGCAACGCCATCTTGCGTGCCGGCGCGATCGCCGTGGCTGCGCTGCTGCTACGGCTGCCGGATTGAAGCAGACGATAGCGGAGATGCGCTCCTAGCCCCACGGCGGGTGCGATGGTCGGGCGCGCGTGGATGAGTGTGCTCAAGACGGAAGACAGGGTGCCGATACTGCTTGGACTGTTCTGCTTTCCGGATCCACCGCTCATGTACCTGATCATCGGCGCTTTCGTGGTCATCGCCAGCATGGTCGGCGGCTTCACCATGGTGGGCGGCAATCTGCTGGCGTTGTGGCATGTCAACGAGATCATCGTGATCTGCGGCTGTGCGCTCGGGGCGTATGTGATCGCCACGCCGCCCAAGGTGATGAAGAGTGCGCTGCAGACGATGCTCGCGCTGTTCAAGGCGCCGAAATACAAGCGCGCCGATTATGTGGATCTGCTGAAGCTGATCTACGAGATGCTGATGAAGATGCGTCGCGACGGCACCATGTCGATCGAGGCGCATATCGAGAATCCCGAGAGCAGCACGATCTTCCAGAAGTATCCGAAGATCGCCGCCGATCCTCACGTGTCGACCTTCATCATCGACTGCATGCGACTGATGGTCGGCGGCAGCATGACGCCGCACGAGCTGGAATCACTGCTCGAGTACGAACTCGAAACGCATCACCAGGAAGCGCTGGAGCCCGCGCATTCGGTGCAGAAGGTGGCCGATGCGCTGCCGGGCTTCGGCATCGTCGCAGCCGTGCTCGGCATCATCCTCACGATGTCGATCGTCGGAACGGCGCCGCCAGCGGAGATCGGCGAGAAAGTCGCGTCCGCGCTGGTGGGCACCTTTCTCGGCATTTTCCTGGCGTACGGCTTCGTGGGGCCCATGGCGACCGCAATGGAGAACCGCGCCCATGAGGAGGGCAAGGCGTTCGAGGTGGTGAAGATGGCGCTGGTGGCATCGCTGCGCGGCTATCCGCCGTCGGTGGCGATCGAGTTCGCACGCAAGCTGCTGTTCTCGGATGTGCGCCCGAGCTTCCAGGACCTGGAAGCCGACCTCAAGACCGCCAAGGGTTGACGGGCCGTACCGTGAACGAGGTCCTGCAACCGATCATCGTGGTGCGCAAGAAGAAGCGCGCGGGGGGGCGACATCATGGCGGCGCCTGGAAAGTGGCGTATGCCGACTTCGTCACCGCCATGATGGCGTTCTTCATGGTGATGTGGCTCGTGGCGACGATGCCGCAGGAACAGCTGGGCGGCGTCTCCGAATATTTCAAGAATCCGAGCGCGGTCTCGGGCCGCTCCGCCGTGATGGCGCCCGGCATCCACGGCCCGGGCGGCGCGGGCGATGTGCCGATCAGGATGTTCGACCACCTTCGCAATCCGCCCGGCGCCGGACCCGACGCCCAGGTGGGCACGCGCAGCGATGCGGCCGAGCGCGCGCGTGATGCGGCGGACCAGCAGCGGCTGGAGGCGCTGCAGCGTGCGCTGGAGGAAGCAGTGGCCAGCAGCCAGGCGCTCGCACCGTTCAAGGACCAGTTGCTGATCGACATCACGCCCGAAGGCCTGCGGATCCAGATCGTGGACACCTACAACCGGCCGATGTTCGACCTGGGCTCGCAGAATCTGAAGGACTACACCACCCGCATCCTGATCGAGCTGGCGACCTACCTCAACCAGGTCGAGAACCGGGTGGCGATCTCCGGACATACGGACAACACGCCGTACTCCGGCGCGAGCGACCTCAGCAACTGGGAGCTGTCCTCCCAGCGCGCCAACGCAGCGCGTCGCGCCTTGGTGGCAGGTGGGCTCGAGGACGCCAAGCTGTCGCGCGTGGTGGGTCTGGCGTCGTCGGTCCCGTTCGACAAGACCGATGAAGCCAACCCCATCAACCGCCGCATCAGCATCGTGGTGTTGAACAACGCTGCCGAGCGCAGCGCGGCGCGGAGTGATGACACGCTATCGCCTGTCGCGGACGCGGTGACCGACAAGTCCTGAGTGCATCTCTGCGTCTGCCGCAGCGCGGTGCGTTGATCAGTCGAAGAGGCGAGGGCACGTGGACGGGGCATGGATGCCGTGCGACGCAACGCGTGCGCAGAACCGGGTGCACGACGCCTGCAGCAAGCAGACGTCGCGCGTCGGTCTCTTCGCGAGAGTGCAAGTCCGGATTTAATCGCGACGGGCGCGTGCCGCAGGTGCGTGTCCTACTTCTGGATGTCCAGCAACTCCACCTCGAACACCAGTGAGGCGCCCGGCGGGATTGCACGGCCGGCGCCGTTCTCGCCGTACCCCAGCCACGCGGGGATGTGCAGTTCGCGCGTGCCGCCGCGCTGCATGCCGACGACGCCTTCGTCCCAGCCGCGGATGACGCGGCCCGCGCCGAGTTCGAACACGAACGGCTGGCCGCGATCGTGCGAACTGTCGAACTGCGCACCGCGCTTGTCGGGCGCGTCCTGGTCGTAGAGCCAGCCGGTGTAATGCACGCTGACCTCGTCACCGGCGACGGCCGGCGCGCCTTCGCCCACCGCCCGATCGATGCGTTGCAGTTCGGCCACGTCACCACCGGTGTAGGGCGGCGGGCTGCCGCACGCGGCAAGCAGCAGAAGAGAACACGCGAGGGCTATGTTGCGCAGCAGGCGATGCGTCATGGTCGGGGCACTTCCGGATCGGGCGGACAGGATAGCCCCGAGCACGCTGCTACGATCGGGCGCATCACGTCGATGGAGGCGATATGGATCCCAACGGCAGATCGAACGGCATCTCCCGCCGCCGCGTGCTGCAGTCTCTGGTGCTGGCGGGCGCCGCATCGACGCTGCCCGGCGGCTTCGCTGCCACGTCGCCCGCGCGCCGCCTCGGCGTCGCCCTGGTGGGGCTGGGCGGCTACAGCCGCGATCTGCTCGCGCCCGCGCTGCAGCTCACCCGACACTGCCGGCTTGCCGGACTGGTCACCGGCTCGCCGGAGAAGGTGTCGGCGTGGCAGGCGCAGTACGGCATCCCCGATGCCAGCGTCTACAGCTACGACGACTTCCACCGGATCGCCGACAACCCGGACATCGACGTGGTCTACATCGTCACGCCGAACCATCTGCACATGCCGCAGACCCTGATCGCCGCCCATGCAGGCAAGCACGTCTGGTGCGAGAAGCCGATGGCGATGGACGCGCGCGAAGGCGAAGCGATGATCAAGGCCTGCCGGGACAACCGCGTGCAGCTCGCCATCGGCTATCGCATGCAGCACGAGCCCAATACGCGACGCTTCATCGAGATGGCGCAGGCGCGGCCGTTCGGGCGCATCGTGCAGCTGCGCGCCGATGCCGGCTGGTTCGGCTGGCGACAGGGCGCCGACGCCGCCTGGCGGCTCGACCCCGTACGCGGCGGCGGTGCGATGTACGACATGGGCGTCTACTGCGTGAACGCCGCGCGCTACAGCACCGGTCTCGAACCTGTGGCGGTGCGGGCCTGGGACGAGACCGCGCGTCGCGAAATCTTCCGCGGCGTCGACGAGACCACGCGCTTCACGCTCGAATTCCCCGACGACATCGTGGCCGAGTGCGTCACCAGCTTCGGTCGCACCCTCAACACGCTGCACATCGACTGCGAACGCGGCTGGTACGAGCTGTCACCGTTCCAGGCCTACGACGGCAACGTCGGACGCGCCAGCGACGGCACCCGTTTCACCGCCCAGCTCGGCGAGCAGCCGCGCATGCAGGCCGAGCAGATGGACCAGGATGCGCTCGCCATTCTCGAAGGCCGGCCGCCGCGCGCGCCGGGCGAGGAAGGCCTGCGCGACATGCGCGTGCTCGATGCGGTCTTCGCCTCGGTGCGCAGCGGGAACGAGCGCGTGCGGATTGCAGCTTAGGCATCCGAGGGCAACGGGTTCACCGGGGCCGGGGGCGAGTGGGGCGGCTTGCGTGATGGCTGCAACCCCTCGGGACGGGACGCGCACCACGCCCAGCGAAGGCCGGGTGCCTGGATCGCCTCGCCTGATCCCGCCCCCGCCCGGCGCCCGCGGCGGCGCCCCTCCGACGGCGTAATGCAAACGTGCCAATGCGCACGCGGCTGGAACAAATCGCCGCCCGTCATCCGGATGCACCGCTGGCAACGGCCGCGCCGGCTTTGCTGCAGTGCACAGATATGCGGCGTGCGGACGCGGCAATGAATCGACGCTCGGCAACCGCGGACATTGCCCCGAACGCATGACGTCGGCATCTCGACGGCGCCGCAGCATTCGTGACCCGTGGTGCGGCATCTTGCGCGCCCGATTTTTGCTGCGCTGCATGGTGACAAAGTCCTGACAGCGCTATACACCTGCAGCCGTAGGGTGTTAGCGCTATCACTAGACGGCAGCAGATGGGGGCGAGCCAAGGGTTCGAGGCGTGACACGGCATGGATTCCGATGCCGGGCCGCGATGCGAGACGAACCCTCTGTTCGATGCGGCCGACGCCAGTGCGCGGGGAAGGGACGAGGGCGTCCGGCCTCCCTCCGCTGCGGACGACGATCCAGTGAGTTCAAGAGAAAACACTCTGAGGACATGCGCCTGGCGGAGATCGCGTGGATACGCGGCACGAGGCCCGGGCGCTGGTGAGTGAGGTGAGTGCCGTGGGCAACCTGCCGGCGGTCGTTCGAATCTCGGTGCTGAGGACGGGCCAATGAACCAGAAGTTCAAGCGTTTCAAGTCGACCGCAATGTTCACCTTCGTGGGCGGCGTGCTGATCATCAACCCGGCCTTCGCGCAGGAGGCGCAGCAACCGCCTGTCGGCCAGAGTGCGCCCGCCGAGCGGACCACAGGCCAGGCCGATGCGACAGAGCTCGATGCGGTCGTCGTCACGGGTCTGCGCAGCAGCCTCAACCAGGCGATGGAAACCAAGCGCGAGGCGGCCGGCGTGGTCGACGCGATCAGCGCGGAGGACATCGGCAAGTTCCCCGATACCAACCTCGCCGAATCGCTGCAGCGCATCACCGGCATCTCGATCGAGCGCCGCGACGGCGAGGGCGCACAGGTCACGGCGCGCGGCTTCGGTCCCCAGTTCAACATGGTGACCCTCAATGGTCGCCAGGTGCCCGGCGCGGATGCGTTCGGCGCTGCCGGGCAGGTGGCCATCGGCGGTGTCGATGGTGGGACGCGCGCCTTCAATTTCGCGCAGCTGGCGGCCGAGGCGATCAGCGGCATCGAGGTCTACAAGACCAGCCAGGCGCATGTGCCCAGCGGCGGTATCGGCGCGACCATCAACATCCTGACCGACCGGCCGTTCAACCACACGGGCGTCGTCGCCAGTGCCGGTGCCAAGGTCGTCTCCGATCGCAGCCAGGTCTTCGACAACGACCTGACGCCCGAGCTGTCGGGCATCTTCAGCTACACCAATCCCGACAAGACCTTCGGTGTGGGCCTGAGCACCAGCTACCAGAAGCGCAAGGGCGGTTCGGTGCAGGCCACGGAAAACTACTGGAACGTCCAGCCCTGGACGGGCACGATGCCGGGCGATCCCGACGTCATCAACGCGCCCGGCATCGGCGAGCTCTACGCGCGCCCCAACGATCTGCGCTATGCGTTTTCCGAGTTCGAGCGCGAGCGTCTCAACGGCCAGGCGGTGGTGCAGTTCGCGCCCACCGACAGCGTGACCCTGACGCTGGACTACACCTATTCCACCAACGAGATCACGGAAAACCGCGGCGAGCAGGCGATGTGGCTGCAGAACAGCGCCTACACCGATATCGAGTTCGACACCTCGGGTGCGGTGGCCACCCCGATCTACATTCGCGAAATTGCCGGCACCAAGGATTTCGGTCTCGAGCAGCAGCGCAGCATGCAGGCGTACAAGCTCGGCTCGCTGGGCTTCAACGCGGTGTGGGACGTCAACAGCGATCTGCGTTTCAGCTTCGACGCACACAACTCGAAGACCGAGAGCCGCCCCAACGATCCGCAGACGGGTGGCGGCTCGACCTTCATGAGTATCGCCGGCACCAACAACTGCACCACCGGCCCGCATTGCGGCGGCTCGTGGGTGCAGGAGCTGGTCTTCAATAACAGTCTGCCGGTCGGCACGCAGACCTGGTATCCGACCACCGCGGATGCGATCGCAGGAACCAACGGCGTCGTCAATCCGGGCTTCGTCGCGGGCGAGATCGGCTCCCAGGTGTTCCGCGTCAACGCGCAGACCCAGGTCAGCGAGATCAAGCAGGCGCGCATCGACGGCGAGTGGAGCTTCGACGAAGGCCGTTTCCAGTTCGGCGTGGACACCAACAAGGCGACGACGCATCGCCTGCAGGCTGCCGAAGCCTATTCGACCCTCGGCGACTGGGGCGTGGCCAATGTCGACGCCGACGTGGCCGGCGGTCTGATGGATCTGCTGCAGCCGGTGAACCTGGTGGGCCTGTTCGACGACTACAACATCAACAGCTGGACGGCCTGGCGCGGTGATACCGGCGTCCTGGCCCAATGGGCAGCAGCGCAGTACGGCATCGGCCTGGGCGTCAGCCCCCAGAACGCGGCCGACAACCGGATCGAGGAAAAAACCAACGCCGCGTACATGCAGGTCAGCCTGGAAGGCGAACTCGGCGGCATGCGCACCAATACCCGGATCGGCGTGCGCTACGAGACGACCGATATCGTGTCGACGTCGGTCATCGCGATTCCCGAGGCGATCGAATGGCAGGCCAACAACGATTTCCGGATCGTGCTGTCCGACGAACTCCAGCCCTTCAGCGAGAGCGCCAGCTACAGCTACATCCTTCCGAATCTCGACTTCAGCATCGACTTCACCGACCAGTTGAAGGGACGTGCGTCGTTCGGGCGCAGCATCGCCCGTGCGCCTTACGGCAACCTCTACGCAGGGCCGGGCGCGCAGCAACCCTTCGGCTCGGTGCTGCTCGATCCGTCCACGCGCGCCAGCGGAAATGCGCAGAACCCGAGTCTCAAGCCGCTGGAGTCGGACAACCTCGACCTCGCGCTCGAATGGTATTTCGCCGATGCCAGCTACGTGTCGCTGACGTACTGGAACAAGTCGGTCAGCAACTTCATCGGCAACACGGTGAGCCAGGAACCACTGTACGGACTGACCGATCCGACCTCCGGTCCCGACGCCCAGGCCGCGTTGGCGTTCCTGCAGAGCGCGGCATGCGTGGCGCAGGTGGGCGCGGCCAACGCGGCGGCGTGCTCGGGCAACGACACGGCGCTGTTCACCGCCCTGGCACTGCTGCGCAACAACCCGGCCGGATTGGCGGCTTACAACGGGACGGATGCGCAGGTGCTTGCGACCGAAGCGGCCTTCGATCTTTACGGCACCGCGGCCGATCCGCTGTACCAGTTCAACGTCAACCGGCCGGTCAACCAGAACCAGTCGAAACTGCGCGGCTGGGAGCTGGGCGGCCAGTACTTCTTCGGTGAAAGCGGCTTCGGCGTCTACGCGAACTACACGATCGTCCAGGGCGACGTGGGCTACGACAACGGCGGTGA
The DNA here is from genome assembly GCF_057838005.1 of Luteimonas sp. KH_071. Classification (NCBI taxonomy): domain Bacteria; kingdom Pseudomonadati; phylum Pseudomonadota; class Gammaproteobacteria; order Lysobacterales; family Lysobacteraceae; genus Luteimonas; species Luteimonas sp. KH_071. The sequence goes on from NZ_CM174458.1 coordinate 1,577,225, forward strand.
TCCGTCGATCGACCAGTTCGCGCTGACCGGCCTGAGCGACACCGCGAACGCCATGCTGATGTACGAGAAATACGGCTTCTCGGTGCGCCTGGCCTGGAACTGGCGCGACGAGTATCTGATCCTCGCCAACCAGGGCGCCAGCCGTAATCCCTACTACGTGGAAGCCTATGACCAGTGGGACCTCAGCGTGAACTACGCGCTCAACGACCACTGGTCGTTCGGTTTCGAGGCGATCAACCTGACCGGTGAGGACGTGCGCTGGCATGCGCGCACCGACCAGCAGATCATGAAGCTGGCCGACCAGAGTCCGCGCTACACGCTGGGCGTGCGCTACAAGTTTTGATCGCGACGACACCTCCCCCAGGGACGTTGCCGGACGGGGCCGCTGCAGGGGCAGCGGTCCCGCTCGATGTGGCGCGACAGGTCCGACGAAACGATGGACCGGCCGGATGTGGCCGGTAGTATCTGGCCAGCGCTCGCCTGCACCTGCGGCGACGCTGCAGCCTGGAGAGGTGATGGCCCGTTACGAACTGCTCAACAACGTGGCGCACAAGGATCTGCGCGTCGCCACCGGTTTCGGGGCCCGCTTCGGCGACGATGTGGGCATGGTGCCGGCCTTTCCCAGCGAATATGCCGAGCTGCAGCGCGAGTATCCGATCTTCTTCCGCAGGGACGGCGACGGTTGGTGGAGTTCGGTGGCGCTGCTGGGCTTCGAGCAGCGCGAGAATCTCTACCTGCAGGACGGTCGCTGGAATGCCAGCTATCTGCCGGGTGCCGCAGCGAAGGGGCCGTTCCTGATCGGGTTCCAGGAACAACGTATCGACGGCGAGCTGCGGCAGGAGCCGGTGATCCATGTCGATCTCGACCATCCGCGCGTCAATGACATCGAGGGTGAGCCGGTGTTCCTGCCGCAGGGCGGCAACAGCCCCTATCTCGATCACATCGCCGGCATCCTGCGCGGCATCCGCGACGGCACCGCGTTCGGCGCGGACATGTTCGCGGCCTTCGATGCGCTGGGCCTGATCCAGCCGGTGCAACTGGCGGTGGACCTGGACGAGCGCCATCGTGTCGACGTCAGCGGCCTGCACAGCATCGATCGCGACGCGTTGGCGGCGTTGGACGGTCCGGCGCTGGAACGCTTGAACCGCGCGGGTTATCTGGAAGGCGCTTATCTGGTGCTGGCCTCGCTGCACAACGTGCGACGGTTGATGGCGGAGAAGCAGCGTCGCCTGCGTGCGCAGGATGCGACGTCGTCCGACGGTCGGAGCTGATCGCGTGGAAGGAATGCGCAGCATCGATGTCCGCAATGCGGCCGACGTGCCGCTCGACGCATTGTTGGCTGATGGCATGCCCGCGCTGCTCAAGGGCGTCGCGTCCGACTGGGGACTGGTGCATGCGGGGCGTGCGTCGACCGCGGATGCGATGGCGTATCTGCGTGGGCTCGATGCGGGCCGTCCGGTGCCGTATTCGTATGGCGCGCCGTCGATCCGGGGCCGGCCTTTCTACAACGACGACTTCACCGCGTTGAACGTCGAGGTCCGGCGTGGTGGTCTGGGGGAGGTGCTCGACGCGATCGCGCAGCATCTCGACGACGCGTCGCCGCCGACGTATTACCTCGCGTCGTTGCCTGTGGCCGGTGCACTGCCGGGTTTCGTCGCCGAGAACGATCTGGGGCTGGCCGCGCGCGGCATCGAGGCGCCGCCGAGCATCTGGATCGGCAACCGCGTGATCGCGTCCTGCCACTTCGATGCGCCCGAGAATCTGGCGGTCTGCGCCGTGGGCAAACGCGAGTTCACGCTCTTTCCGCCTGCGCAGATCGACAACCTCTATCCCGGCCCGCTGGACCCGACGCCGGGCGGGCAGGTCGTGAGTCTGGTCGATTTCGCCGCGCCGGACTTCGCGCGCTATCCGCGCTTCCGCGACGCGCTGGCGACGGCGCAGACCGCGACGCTGGAACCGGGTGATGCGATCTTCATTCCCAGCATGTGGTGGCACCACGTGCGCAGCGTCGAACCGTTCAATGTGCTGGTCAATTACTGGTGGCGCCGCTCACCGGCGTTCCTGTCCTCGCCGTTGCCCGCGCTGTACCACGCGCTGTGGACGGTGCGGGACCTGCCCGAGCGCGAGAAACAGGCGTGGGCCAAGGTGTTCGACTACTACGTGTTCGGGCCGAACACGCGCGCCGGTGCGCATCTGCCGGAAGCGGCGCGCGATGTGCTCGGTCCCATCGACGACAGGCTGGCGCGGCGCATCCGCGCGATGTTGATCGGCCGCCTGAATCGCTGAGCGCCCAGGAGACGCACGACATGGACCACGCAGACCCGAGGCCGGGACAGATCCGCAAGGTGGTGATCGCCGGCGGCGGCACGGCGGGCTGGCTGGCCGCATGCGCGCTGGCGCACCAGTTCCGCGAGCAGCTCGACATCACCCTGGTGGAATCGGAACAGATCGGCACCGTCGGTGTCGGCGAATCCACGGTCCCGCCGATCCGCACCTTCCACCGCTTCCTGCAGATCGACGAGCAGGACTTCCTGCGCGCCGTCGCCGGCACGTTCAAGCTGTCGATCTCGTTCGAGAACTGGCTCCGGCCCGGGGACCGCTACATCCATCCCTTCGGCATCACCGGGCAGGGCACCTGGGCGGCCGCGTTCCATCATTTCTGGCTCGACAGCCAGCGCCGCGGCATGACGTCGGCACTCGGCGATTTCTGCCTGGAAACCCTGGCATCCCGCGAGGACCGGTTCGCGCTCGGCACCGATCCGCAGGTCAACTACGCCTACCACCTCGACGCCGGCCTGTACGCGAAGTTCCTGCGTCGCATCGCCGAGCGGCACGGGCTCAAGCGTGTCGAAGGCAAGATCCGAGAGGTCACCCAGAATGCGCACAGCGGCGATGTCGACGCACTGGTGCTGGAAGACGGGCAGCGGCTCGAGGGCGACCTGTTCATCGATTGCACCGGCTTTCGCGGGCTGCTGATCGAGCAGACCCTGCAGACCGGCTACGAAGACTGGAGCGACTGGCTGCCCAGCGACCGGGCGGTCGCCGTGCAGACCGAATCGGACGGCGCGCCGGTGCCGTACACGCGCGCGATCGCGCACGAGGCCGGCTGGCGCTGGCACATCCCGCTGCAGCACCGGGTGGGCAACGGGCTGGTGTTCTCCAGTCGCTACATGTCCGACGACGAGGCGCACGCGAAGCTGCTGCGCGATGTGGAGGGGCGCCCCCTGAAGGACCCGTGGCTGGTGCCGTTCCGCACCGGGCGTCGGCGCAAGGCCTGGAACCGCAACGTGGTATCGCTGGGCCTGGCGAGCGGTTTCATCGAGCCGCTGGAATCGACCAGCCTGCATCTGACGATCAGCGCCGTGGTGCGCCTGATCCAGCTGTTTCCCGTCGATGGCATTTCGCCTGCGCTGGTGGATCGTTTCAACGACGTCAGCCGCGAAGAGATGGAACACGTGCGGGATTTCATCATCCTGCACTACCACGCGACGCGGCGCGACGAACCGATGTGGGTGGCGTGTCGCGAGATGCCGCTGCCGGAATCGCTGGAGATCCGCCTGCGCGCGTGGCGCGAGCGTGCGCATGCCTGGCAGAACGCCGACGAACTGTTCCGGGTCGATTCGTGGACGCACGTGCTGCTGGGCCAGGGCATCGCCCCGGGCCCGCCGCATCCGCTGGCGCGGGCGCTGGCCGACGAGGATCTGCGCCGGCTGCTGCACGGCATCGGCGAACCGATCGGACGCGCGGTCGCGCAGATGCCGTCGCAGCAGGCCTTCATCGAGCGCTACTGCAAGGCCGGCCCCGAGGTCTGGGGTGCACGTGCCGCGACGCCGTAACCGACACCGGCCACGCGCATGCTGCTGACACCCCATCCGGACGTCCGCGTCGCCCGGCGCACGATCGGCGCCGAGGGCGCGCCGCTGCTGATCGTGGACCAGCTGGTGTCCGATCCCGATCGTCTGGTGCGCAAGGCGGCGAGTAGCCATTTCGCCACGCCGTCTTCGATGTTCCCGGGTCTGCGCGCGCCTGCGCCGGCGTCTTACCGCCTGTTCCTGGAGGCCACGCTCAATCCGCTGCTCAAGGCAAGCTTCGGAATCGGGCCGGGGCGGTTCGTATTTCCGATGTGCCATTACTCGCTGGTGACGACGCCGCCTGCAAAGCTCGCGTTTCTGCAGCGGGTGCCGCATATCGACTCGGCGCAACGGGACGGACTCGCGACCGTGCACTACCTGTTCCGCGGCGAATGGGGCGGCACTGCCTTCTACCGGCATCGCCGCAGCGGCTTCGAAACCATCGACGAGACCCGCCATGCGGCGTACTTCGCCTGCCTGGCGGAAGAGCAGCGCCGCGAAGACGATGCCGCCGCCGGCGCCGGCTATATCGGGGGCGACACCGCGCTGTTCGAGCGCATCGCCGATGTGGACGCGGTCTTCAATCGCCTCATCGTCTACCGCCGCAACTCGCTGCATTCGGGCTGCATCGACAATGCACGCGTACCGCCGCCGGACGCGGTCCACGGCCGACTGTCGATCAATACGTTCATCGATATCGCGCGTTGAGTCCGAGTCGGAGTTCCAGCGCGTCGTTACTGATGTGCACCTGCGGGGCTGGCAAGTTGGTCACCAGGCGCAGCGCTGTCTGTTTCGTGCAAGCCGGATGCAAAGAAGCCCCGCACATGCGGGGCTCCCGTGACCGCAGATGCGATGCGGATGCAACGATTCGAACAATCGCCCGACAGCGCGCCGGTGCGACGGTCGGACGCGCATGCCTCAATACCCGCGCTGCTTCTCGATACGCGCGTCCAGCATCACCTTGAGCTTGTCGCATGCGCCGCGAATCGCTTTTTCCGTGTCCTCGGCATCGTGACTCGCGCCGATCGGATCGTCGTTCTGCAGCCGCGCTTCCAGTGCGCAGCGCCGATCGTTCGGACCACCCTTGACGGAATTGTGGTCGGAGAGGAACACCTCGATCCGGCTCAGTCGTGAGGAGAACCTGCCCAGATGCTGCTCGATCATCGCGTTCACCCGCGACTCGAGGGCTTCGGTGCCATCAACGTGGTTGTCGGTGTTCAACTGGATCTTCAAAGCGAAACTCCTGCATTGCGAAACATGTGCGTGGCACCAGCGTAACGGTCCGCACCCCGGTGGCTGCGTGAAGCGGGGCGGGTTCCGCGCGAAGGACGCTGCTCGGCACGCGCAGGCTGGACGATATGTATTAGCAGTACGAGGGGAGTATGTTTGCGGACTCGCTTCGCGCGTGCGCACACGTGGTCATTGAATTGCTGCACCATCCGGCGGCAACGGGCAAAGATTCCGCCTAGCGCTCAACGCAGCACACCTGCGGTGTCTCCGGCAGCGAAACCACGAAATCGCTGCATCGGGCCCAGGCCCGCCGTAAGTCCCCGCGACTTCCGGCATGCGCGACCTTGCAAGGCCCTCTGTAGTTTGAAGAAAGGTTCCTCAAGGGGAGTGCACCATGACCCGAACGCCGCTCTACGCCGTACTTCTGTGCTGCACCTTCGCCCTCTTCAGTGATGCCGGTGCCGTCGAACCTGCACCCGAGCCGGCAAAGGTGATGATGCTCGGCGTTTTCCATTTCGAGAATCCGGGGTTGGACGTGGTCAAGTCGGAAGTCGTCGACGTCACGACCGACGCGAACCAGGCGTATCTGTCGGGTCTGGCGGCGCGAATCGCGGCGTTCCGCCCGACTGATGTCCTGGTGGAGTGCGAGCCGTCCGCACAGGCGAAGCAGGACGCCGCGTATGCTGCGTGGCTCGATGGAACGGCGCCGCTGGCTGTCGACGAAACGCAGCAGATCGGGTTCCGCGTGGCGAAGGCGGCGAACCTCAAAGGCGTGAGCTGTTTCGATGAAGGCAACGTCCATTGGAACGGCGGCCCATTGTTCGAGTACGTCGGCGCCCATGCACCCGAACAGAAAGTCGCCATGGAAGCGGTGTTCGCAGCGCTCTCGGCGCGCACGACTCGCGAGCAGACCACGCTGCCGCTGCCCGAACTGCTGCGACTGACCAACGATCCGGCGCGCGATCGCGAGAACAAGGATCTCTACATTTTCACCAATGCCGTCGATGCAGGCGGTAGTTTTGTCGGTGCCGACGCATCCGCCAGCTGGTGGCATCGCAATTTCCGCATGTACGCCAACGTACAGAAGATCGCTGCGCCGGGCAGCCGGGTGCTGGTGATCGCCGGCGCAGGACACACCGCGATCCTCAAGGATCTGCTCGCGATCGACAGCCAGCGAAGTGCCGAAGATGTAGGGGGTTACCTGTTGCCCTGATCTCGACTCACGATTTCGTCGTTTTTCGGAACAGTTTGCGCGCGTGCCGATGATGACGAAGGCGGGCGAGGGTCTAGAGTCGCTACTCTCGTATTGGTTGCATCCGCCGGACCCAGGGGAGACACGCAGTGGACTGGCTCGGCTTTGCGCTTGCCGTGTTGCTGGTGGAAATCACCCCCGGGCCCAACATGGCCTGGCTGGTCTCGTTGACTCTGGCCGACGGGCGACGCGCGGGACTGATGGCGACGGCGGGCGTGGCCATCGGCCTGGCGCTCAACGCTGCGCTGTCCAGCCTGGGCCTGAGCGCACTGCTGGTGAATTTCCCCGCGATCGGCACCTGGGTTGGCCTCGGTGCGGGCCTGATGATGCTCTGGCTGGCCTGGCGCGGCTGGCAGGCAACGACCGATGCATCGTCTGCAAAGGTCGCAGGCCATGCTCCCCATCGTGCCCTGTGGGCGGGTGTGGCGATTAATCTGCTCAACGCCAAGGCGGCGCTGTTCTTTCTCACGGTGGTGCCGCGGTTCCTGTCCGGGCCGGACGCGCCGCTGCGGGAGATCCTGCTGCTGGGCCTGATCAGTGTGGGCGTGGCGACCGCAGTGCATTTGAGCCTGGTGCTCGGCGCAGGTCGTTTCCGCAGCGTGCTGACCCGACCCGAGCAGGTGCAACCGGTCCGGCGGATACTGGCGGTGGGCATGGTCGGCCTGGCCGGGTGGTTCTTCTACGCGGCGTTAGCGTAGATACGGTCCGCGGGCGAAACGGCGTTTCGCGGGCCCTGGGCAAGTCCTTATCCACACAAGGAGTGCGCACGCATGCAGATCCTGATCTGGAAGACCGCAGCGGCAATCGTGCTGCTCGGCATGGCGGTCGGCGCGCGTGATGCCGATGCCTGCACCCGCTTCGTCTACACCGGCGTGGACGGCGACGTGATCACCGCGCGTTCGATGGACTGGAAAAGCGACATCGCGACCAATCTGTGGATCTTTCCGCGCGGCATGGCGCGCACCGGCCAGGCCGGTGATGGATCGCTGGCCTGGACCGCGAAATACGGCAGCGTGATCGCCAGCGGATACGACATTTCCACGACCGACGGCGTCAACGAGGTCGGCCTTGCGGCCAATCTGCTGTGGCTGGTGGAGTCGGAATATCCGGCGCAGTCCAACGGCAAGCCGGGGCTGGCGATCTCACTGTGGGCCCAGTACGTTCTCGACAACTTCGGCACTGTGGCCGAGGCCGTCGACGCCCTGCGCGCGGACCCGTTCCATCTCGTCACCGACCAGGTGCCGGGGGAGTCGCGACTGGCGACGCTGCATCTGTCGATGTCGGATGCCAGTGGCGACAGCGCGATCGTCGAATACATCGACGGCCGCCCGGTCATCCACCACGACCGCGCGTACCAGGTGATGACCAACTCGCCCACGTTCGACCAGCAACTGGCACTCAACAGCTACTGGCAGCAGATCGGCGGCACGGTGATGCTGCCGGGGACCAACCGCTCCGCCGACCGGTTCGCCCGCGCCGCGTTCTATGTCAATGCGATTCCGAAGAGCGACGATCCGGTGATCGCACTGGCCAGCGTCTTCAGCGTCATCCGCAACGTCTCGGTGCCGTATGGCATCGCGACGCCGGGCGAGCCGAACATTTCGTCGACGCGCTGGCGGACAGTGTTCGACCACAAGCGGCGCCTGTACTTTTTCGAATCGGCGATGACGCCCAACACGTTCTGGGTCGATCTCGACGACGTGGATTTCGATGCGCGTACCGGCCAGGTCATGACGCTCGATCTGGGGCGCGACCAGCGCAACGTGTTTGCGGGCAATACTGTGGACCGGTTTGTCGTCCATGCGCCGTTCCCGTTTCTGGGCACGGCGCGCTGATGGCCGCTCGAGGTCTGTTCCCTGCCGGAGGTCGCGTCATGTCACCAGCCGTTCGTTTCTCGATGTTCTCGTTTCTGGCCTGCACCCTGACCGCCTGCGCCGCCTGGCAACCCGCGCCGGGTCCGCCGCAGGCACGTGCCGCGGCGTCGGGCATCTGTCACGCCGAACCCGTGCAGTGGGCGGTCGGGCAGGTCGCGACGTCTGCGGTCACCGGCCGCGTCTGGCGGGAAAGCCACGCCGGGCTGATCCGGCCGCTACGTCCCGAGCAGATCGCCGGGCGGGATACGCGCCCGGACCGGGTGACGCTCGAACTCGATGCGGACAACACCATCCGGCGCGTCTACTGCGGCTGAGGTCGTGCAGCGGGGGCTGCGCCGCGGCGGACGTCCCGTCCTGCCCGGAATCAGGCGGCGGTGCCGCGCGTCACGCGGCGCTTGACGGCGTACATCTCGCGGTCGGCGTGGGCGATCAGGGTGGCCGCATCGCTGCCGTCGGCGGGACAACATGCGATACCGATGCTCGCATCGAGCTGGAACGGCCGATCTCCCAACCGGTAGACCAGGCGCAGCCGTGCGCGCAGGGTCTCGGCGACCTGTCGGGCCGCGGTTGCATCCCGGCAGCTCGGCAGCAGGACCACGAACTCGTCGCCGCCGACGCGCGCGGCCGTGTCGCCGTGGCGCAGCGACTCCGTCAAACGCGTCGCCACGTCCTGCAACAGCCGATCGCCTGCGTCGTGCCCGCCCAGGTCGTTGGCGGTCTTGAAGCCGTCCAGGTCGATATACAGCAGGGCGAGGCTGTCGCCGGATGTGCGCGCCTGCGCGAGCGCGCGGTCCAGCGTCTGGTGCAGGCGGTGGCGGTTCGGCAAACCGGTCAGGGCGTCATGACCGGCAAGGTGTTCGAGTTCGCGTTCGACACGCCGCAACTCGGTGATCTCGCGTCCCACGCCGATGCGCACGCCATGCGCCGGATGCCAGTTGGCCGACCACAGCATGTCCACCGCATGGCCGTCGCGGTGCAGGTAGCGGTTGCGGAAGTGGCGCTGGAACTCGCCTGCCATCACCCGCATCGCCTGCTGCAGGGTGTCGGCGCGATCGTCGGGATGGATGAAATCGAAGGCCTGACGTCCCAGCACCTCGTCCGCGCGATAACCGAGGATGCGTTCGAAACCCTTGCTGACGAACAGGAAGCGGCCGTCCGGGTCGACCACGCAGACCGCATCGGGCAGCAGGTCGAGGATCTCGATGGGAAGCGGCAGGTTCGGGGTCATTGCGGGCGGGTGCGCGGCTTGGATGCAACGGCAGCCAGAGTGCCAGAGTGCGCGCGGCAACGGGGCGCCCTTGCTGCAGGTCTGCCGCCGGACCGGTCTGCCATTCGCGTCGTCCGGCCACGGATGCGCCGGACGATCGCGCCCGGGGTGCAGCGGCGCCGGCGCCGGTTGATCGGCGGGCCGCGTATCCTGTGCGCCGCGCGCGCGCTGCAGGCGTGCGCGGATCAGAACCGAGGATGCGGAAGATGGCCCGAATGAAACGCGACCCGACCCGGGAGCGGAACCTGACACACGACTACGCCAAGTGGCTGCTGACCGAGAAGCGCGAGCGGAACGATGCCAACGGCAAGCTGTTCGCGCGCACGCACACCACGCGCGGGCGCCGCTTCCACGGCTACAACGAGGAAGAGGTGTGCAAGATCATCGGCGTGGATTACTACGGCTGATGACCATGCGTCTGCGTGCCGGGCTGCTGCTCTGGCTGATGCTGCTGCCCGGTGCGCCCGGCGCGGCGCGCGAGCGCCACGCTGTGGCGGGTGCGTCTTGCGGCGGTTATCCGCGCCTTTCCATCGACACGATGCGCGGCATGTGCGCAGGGCGGGTGGTCGGGCCGACGACGGCCGATGCGGCGCGTGCGCTCCGCCTTCCGCGCGCATTGCTGCAGCTCGATGCCGACACCTGGCTGATCACCGATCTGGGCGCCTGGGACGGCACGCGCGGTGCGGTGTGGCGGCTGCGCACCGCGGAAGACGGCGCGGTCGACGTGCAGCGCGTGCTCGACGGCCTGCATCTGCCGCACGCGATCGCGCGTGGCCCGGATGGGCGGGTCTATGTCGGCGAAATGAGCCGCATCTTCCGCTTCGATCCCGACGCGCACGCGCCGGCCGACACGGTGGAGGCGGTGGTCGACAACCTGCCCGACAACCGACTGCACGAACATCGCCATCCGCTGTCGAAGTTCGTGTTCCTCCCGGACGGCGACCTGCTGGTCAATGTCGGCGCGCCGAGCGACCAGTGCACCGGCGCCGGTGCGCGCACGCCGTCTGATCTGTGCGCACAGAGCGAAGGCGCAGACGATGCCGCGAGCCTGCGCCGGTACCGCTACGACGGCGAGGGTCGCTGGTCGTCGAAACATGACGTCTTCGCCCGCGGACTGCGCAACTCGCTGGCACTGGCGGTACACCCATCGGGCACCGTGCTGCAGGGCGAGAACAGCTACGACTTCGACAGTCGCTGGTCGCCGTTCGAGGAGCTCAACATCATCGAGGCCGGCAGTCACTACGGCTGGCCGTACTGCGCCGACGCCGCGCAGGCCACGCCCGGCTGGCGCGACAAGTCCGACTGGTGCCGCAGCGAGGCACACACCGCGCCCGCACTGTTGCTGCCGCCGCATGCCGCGCCGCTGGACATGCTGTGGTACGACGGCGCGATGTTCCCTGCATTGCAGGGACGCCTGCTGATGACGTGGCATGGGCACCGTTCGGTCGGTGGGCGCATCGCGAGTTTCGCGGTCGACGCGCGCGGCCTGCCGCAAGCGGATGCGAACCCGCGTTTCCCGGTCTACGGCCAGGGCATGCGTGCCTATGGTGCCGGCCCTGCGGCGACGCCGGTGCTGCTCACGCCTGGCTGGGGACTGCAGCGTGGCGTGCGACCGCAGGGCTCGCCGGTGGGCCTGGCGGTCGCCGACGATGGCGCCATCTGGGCCACGGATGATCGCGCGGGGCTGGTGATCCGGTTCGCGAAGGACGACTGAGCACGCGTGGTGCCTCGCCTGGCACGCGGGCCGCTCGCGCTGGCGCCGCTCGCTCGCTGGCTGCATCCGAGGGTTGCGTCAGCGGCATCGCCGTCGACTAGTCTGTGCACCCGCATTCGACCGAGTCGTCCACGATGATGAAGCTGCAGCTGTCCCTCGAGTGGTTCCTCAACCCCGACCATCTGCCGCTGATCGCGGGCATCCAGCTGGGCTGGTACCGCGAAGCTGGTCTGGAACTCGAACTGCTGGTGCCCGATGACCATTACGACGGACTGGCGGCGACGGTCAGCGGCGACGTGGCGTTCGCCTGCAACGAACCGCTGCATATGATCGATGCCGACCGTCCGGGGCTCCGGGCACTGGGCTGCTTCTTCGAAACCGACGGCGGCATCCTGCTGCAGCGCGCTGCCGGCCGGCGGCTGCTGGAAGGCGGAACGGTGCGGCTGGCCTCGCCGGTCGCCGGCGGCGTCACCGATGCGATCGCCGTGGAGATCCTGTCGCGCTGGTGCATGCAGCAGCGCGTGGCGTTCGATGCATCGCAGGTGGTGATCGAAAGCGCGGGCTTCGAGCACCTCGCCAACCTGCGCGCGGGTTTCGATGGCGCATGGCTGTGCTTCGCCAACTTCGAAGGTGTCGAGGCCCGGCTCGAAGGTCTGGACACGCACTTCATCGCCACGCACGACGTCGGGCTGCACAACTTCTCCGCGCTGGAGCTCTTCACCTCGCAGAGCTTTCTTGCCGAACATGCCGCCGTGGTGGACACCGTGACGCGCCTGATCGGTCAGGGCGCACAGCTGTGTCGGGATGCGCCGGCGCAGGCCGCGGCGCTCTGGTACGCCTACAGCGGAACCGAACCCGGCACGTTGATGGACGCGATCATCGCCGACACCTGTCCGCGCCTGGTCGCGCCGGTGCAACGCGACGCCGCACGCTGGCACGGCATGTGGGTGCAGTTCGATCGGCTCGGATTGAGCCAGGTCGATCGCGCGGGCTACGCAGCGCTGTACACGTGATCGGCATTCGGACCTGACCGTCCGCCTGCGCCGGGACAGCCGCGTGCGTCTCCGGAGTGTTGACGGTCACTGCATGGGCCGATGCACCCGCTGGCCGGCCCCGACGCAGGCGCGCGACGGCTTGTGCAACGCCAGTCGATTCAGTCCTCGCGGCGCCACGCCGCATGTCGCCGCCGCCAGGCCTTCGCCAGTGCGGACGGTGTTTCCGCGTACAGGCGTGCGCCGAGCGCGTGTGCGCGCAGCGCGAGTGCCTGCTGTTGCGAGTCGATGCGTGTCTGCAGCGCGGCATTCGTAGCGGGATCCAGGCCGGGCATGTCCTGCACGCGCGTCGCGAGAACCGAGAGGTCGTGGTGCAGGCCGAGCGTGTCGCCCAGCGCCGTGGCGCAGGTGGCAATCGCGCGCATCGGCGCGGGCCAGATCGGCTGCAGCAGGCGTAGATGAAAGGTGTGGTCCTTGGTGCGTTTGCGCCAGTCGTGGAAGGCGTCGTCTTCGCCGTTGTCGCAGGCCGCGCGCATCGCCTTGCGGGCGCGTCGATAGCTCGATTTCAGCCCGCTCTCGAACGCCTCGAATCCATCGTGCGCAAGCCGCCATGTCGCGATGCGCGGCAACGCGTCCTGCAGCGCCGCACGCGCCACGCGGAGCAGGGCATCGGAATCGTGCGCCGCCTGGATCGCTTCGCCGTGATGCACCAGATCACGCCGGACGGACACGAACGCGTCGGCGTCCGCAGGGGGGGCACCTTCGATCGAGCGATCGAAGCTCGCGATCAGGACATCGGCATCGCGCTGCGGTCCGAGCGGCGCCGCGATCCCGCGGAATGCCGCGTTCTCGTTGCGAAACCCGTCGAACGACGGTTGCACCAGGCGCAGCAGGCCGCGGATCTTCTTGATGCGCTTGCGGACATCGTGAATGGTTCCCGCGCGATCTGCAGCGGCTTTGTCGATGCTGCGGATGGCCGCCTGCACCTGTTCGCGCGCGATGCGGCGCAGCGACGCCTGCGCCCGGGAATCCTTGCTTCTGATGCGATAGGCCATGCCGCGCTCCTGCGTTTGATCCGGATTTCCAGCGCCGGCGTATGAACAGGCGGGCGCAGAGGGCGCGACCTGCTAGGACGCGCCGTCGTCCGTTTTGGGCCGGGTCTCGCTCGCCACCCGTTGCACACGCGCGCGATACGCGCCCACGTTGTCGCCCTGGATGCGTGTGGCCTGGGTGCCGGTGACGGTGCCGACCTTCGCGTCGCTGCCGGTCACGGGCTCGGCATCGATACTGGTTTCGCGCTCGAACGCGTGCGACTTGTCGGTGTTGCGGTAGAACCGGTACAGCGCCCAGTACAGCGCGGTCGCGCCGGCGGGGCCGGCGAGCAGCAGCCAGAGACCACTGTCGTCGCTCATGACATGCCCACCAGGATCATGATCGCGATGCCCTCGAGGAAGGTGCCGACGGTCAATGCGGCCAGCAACAGTTTCCACTGCTGCACGGGCACGCTGCCCATGGTTTCGCCAGTCCGGCCGTTGACCGCGATGTAGTGCAGTAGGCCGCCGTTCTTGCCGGGCTGGTGATACGAATACAGCCACACAGGCAGGTACATCGAGACCCAGCGCGTGCCGTGGACGTCGAGCTGTTCCTGTTCCCAACGCACGCCGCGGTCATAGCGGCGCGTCGAGCCTTCGACCTGCGCGCGGGCGATCGACAGCAGCTGGTCTTCCAGGCGCGGCAGCAGATGCTCGACATTGCTGTTGCGCTTTTCGGAGGTGAAACCGGACAGGTACGAGGCGTTCCACTTCACCGCGTTCTTGGTGTCGAACGGCAGGATCGTGTTGATGATGTTGTTGGTGTTGACGTTGACGTCCAGGTTGCCGCGCTCGTTGGAGGACTCCAGCGGCAGATCGTCAACGGTGAACGCGACATGGCGTTCGACCTGATACACATCGGCGTCGTAATAGGTCTTCTTGTTGTTGTTGGTGCCGCGCGTGTACTGGCGCGTCTTGATCTCGCCCTTGCCGGCGACCGATACGCTCGCGCTGCCGTCGACGATCATGTAGGGCAGGTACACGCCGACGACATTCTCGGGCGTGAACTCGTCCTTGAACGCTTTGAGCGCGAACAGCCGCCGCTTGTCGACGAACTGGCGGATGCGCGCGACGGCGTCGTCCTTGCGGATGTGGAACGGCAGCACCGCATCAGGCACCGCCCCGTTGGAGATCTGCTCGTTGACGCCGAACACGTGACGGCACCAGTGGCAACGCGCCGTCATCGTGCTTTCGGTGTTGACCGTGACGTCCGCGCCGCAGCCGGCGCAATGGAAGGTCATCAGGCTGGCGGCATCGGCCTCGATGTCACGCGCGCCGGAGGCGATGACGGTCCCGCGCAGGTCGGCGATGCCGTCGCCGAATCCAAACGCTTCCTCGACCCGTTCACCGTGCCATTCGTTGCGGCAGTAGAGGCAGGCCAGGATGTCGGTGCCGGCGCGCTGGCGGATATCGGTCGCGCCGCATTTCGGGCAGCGGTTGAGGCCGTCCTTCAATGCCTCGGCAGAGGTGTCGATGGCCAGCGGATCTGGCGCTTCGAGTTCGTCGCGGATCGGGTCGGGCAACGTGGCTGGATCAACCGGCACGGTGCCCGGCAGCGGCGGCACATCACGCGGCGAACCCGGGCCGTCGACGGGACGAACCGGCAACGGCGGCGGCAACTTGGTATCGGACATGGTCGCGGTGCGTCGGGCGGCTTACAGGCCGAGCGCCTTGGCCTTGAGCGCGTCGTAATCGTCCTGCGTGATCAGGCCGAGGTCCAGCATCTCCTTGGCCTTCTTGAGCTTGGCGACCGGATCATCCGCCGCAGGCGCGGCGGGCGTGGCCGGCTGCTGCAGGCTGCCGATGCCGCCGGCCATGCCCGAGGCCATGCCCAGACCCACGAGCCCTGCAGCGCCGCTGTGTTCGCCAGCGGACTGCATGCCCTGGGCGACGCTCGCCTGCAGGTTGGAGTTGCCGCGCGAGCCGGCGAGGGCGTCGGCGCGCTGCACGGTCTTGAGCAGTTCCCGCGTGTTGGCGTCGTACTCGATCGAGACGATGGCGGTCTTGACGATGGCCAGGCCGCGATCGGACTTCCACTGGTACCCCTGTTCGACAGCCGCCGACAGGCTCTGCGCGAAGCCCAGCGAATCCTGCTGCAGCTTGGTGATGCGGTTGCCTTTGCCGGGATCGTTCGTGTACAGGCTGAAGGCCGGTGCGAGTGAGCCCACGACTTCGTTGAACAGCTGGCTGGCGGCCGCGTTGTCGATGTCGGTGAAGTCGAACACCTGGCCCGGTGCGAGATAGCTCGCCGGTACGAAGTTCTTCACGAACAGGATCGGGTCGACGATCTTCAGCGTGTAGGAGCCGCGCGTCAGCGCGCCGACCTGGGTGCCGAGGAAGCCGTCGTCCCAGTAGATCTCCGACTGCGTGCCGAAGCGGTTGTCCGGCAGTTGCTTGAGCGAGACGAAGAACGCCGCCTGCTGCGCGCCCGGCTGGCCGCCGAACTTGAAGCGTTCCCAGCTCTGCTTGATCAGCGGCGAGACGATGCCGTCGCCGGCGAAGATCGACTGCGAATTGATGTCGTCCGAGCGCCATTCGTAGCCGCCGGGTTCGGCGACGAAGCCGGTGATCGCGCCGTCCTGGAACAGCAGCAGGCCGTAGCCTTCGGGCACGACGATCTTCGAGCCGTTGCTGATGATGTTCGACGAGCCGCGCGTATTGGAACCGCGTCCGGCGTTCGTGCCCTGCGGCACGGCCGCGAACAGCGCCGCCGTCGACGGCAGACCGGTCGGTACCGTCAGAAAGTCCTTCCACTGGTCGGCCAGCACGCCACCGACCGCACCCTTCACCGCCTGTACGAGACCCATGACAATTCCCTTCCGTTCGTGACCGGGCACCGTGCCCGCTGTTGCGCTGGACTATACCGTCGCGTGCGTTAGCGACCGCCAGTGCAGGTCGTCACGCCGGCGCGCCGGCGCGCCGTGGAAGGCCTACGACGCCACGTGAACGCGCCGTTGCGTCATGACCACGGTGCCCGCGTCTCCACACGACTTCGTGGGGCAGGATCGCCGGGGGCCAGTGCCCGGCCGGTGGCGCGGACGCGCAGGGATTCCGATGGCGTCAGGGTGATGCACGGCGCCGGTGCAGGACATCCGGACACCATGACGGAATCGCCACTGCACAGGACCGGGGCCCCGGACACGGTCACACGTGCGTGGGCATGTATCGCAACGGCCTGACCGCCGTGCGCGCAGGCGAGGGTCGACGCCGTGGTCAGCACAGCGGCCGGCATCACACGATCTCCAGAGCGCCGCCGTTGATCGAGACGGCCGGTCCCCGCAGCGTGATTCGCGCACCTTTGCCGTTGTCGAGCACGATCCCTTCGGGACCGATTTCGATGGTCGCGCCGTCGGATGACCGGATCGACCAGGTTTCGGGGTGCGACCCGTCCGCCGGTGTCGGCAGCTGCCGCGATCGCCCCGTCCAGAACACGCCGCACCACAGTGGCATGTCGATGTCGCCACCTTCGAACTCGATCCATGCGGTATCGCCGATGTCGGGGAGCACCAGCGGCACGCCGGGTGGTAGACAGGGCAACGCCCAGCGCAGGACACGCGGTCCGGCGACGGTGGGCACCTGTACCTGCAGCCTGGCCAAGGCGTCCGGATCCTGATTGTCGACAACGATGCTGCGGTACTTGCCGTAGTAGGGCATTGATGAACTCCAGAAAGCGGTTCCGGAAGCACGTCGACCGGAATGTCGGGGATCGGGGGCGATTGCCGGCGCCGATGTCGTGCCTACCAGACCAGTCCCATCAGCCATGTATCCACTGCCGTACCCGGCATCAGGAAGGCCGGTGCCAGATGCACGACGAGGAAGAAGGGCACGCCCCAGCGCGTCTCCCGATGGATGCGCCGCAGGGTCACCAGGTCGTACAGCACGAGCACGCCAGCCAGCGCCAGGAGGCCAACCATCGTGAGCAGCACGCCGTCGATGCCCGCGAAGGCGGGCAGGTCGGCCAGGCGGATCAGCGCGGGCGAGATGATGGCGAGTGTGGCCAGCAGCATCAGACGCCGGTGAGCGTCGGATCGGCGCCGCAGCAACAGACCGCGGACCAGCAGCACCGCAAAGGCGGTCAGCGCGCCCAGATCGCCCCAGATGATCAGACTGAGCAGCGGGCGCTGCGCCTCGACGTCCACGCCCTGCGCGCGCCAGCTGTGGACGAGCTGTGCAAGCGTGACCAGCGAGGTCACGAGGACACCGCATGCGATCACCGCACCCACGACACCCAGCGCGCGGTGCAGCGTGGTGCGTCCGTTGGCGACCAGCAGGGTCTGGACCGAGAACAGCACGAACCACGCCGTCACCACGAGACCGTGGACGTAGAGATGGACCGCGAGCGGCCCGCTGGTTTCTGGCCGGGAAAAGAGCGTGTTCCAGAATCCCGCGACAACCATGGCGAGCAGCACGAGTGCCATCACCGGGAAGAACACGGTGCGTCGCCGGGGCAGGGCGACGGCGATCGGCGCGGACGGAGCGGTCATGCGGTCGGGTGGGTACACAGCGTCCTCCAGGGGCGGCAACGGCAGGCGCGGGTGCGCGCATTGCACAGGAGAACGGAAAATCCGCCACGAAACCGCCACCGGCGCAGGCACGGCCGCAGTCCGCGCCTCAGCGTGGGCTCGTACCGCCTTCCGGCGCCGTCGGGATCGGCGCCCGGATTTCGGCATGTCAGCCGCGCTTGGCGGCCTCGATCGCAGCAACGTCGATCTTCCGCATCGTCATCATCGCGGCGAACACGCGTTGCGCGGCCTCACGGTCCGAGCCGGTGTAGGCCTCGGTCAGGACGCGCGGCGTGATCTGCCAGTGCAGGCCCCATCTGTCCCGGCACCCGCCGCATTCGCTTTCGGTGCCACCGTTGTCGACGATCGCATTCCACAGACGGTCGGTCTCCGCCTGGTCGTCTGTGGCGATCTGGAGCGAGAACGCCTGGGTGTGCGGCCAGGGGGGACCGCCGTTGGGACCGATGCAGGGGGATGCCGCAAACCGTGAACCCGACGGTGAGGGGAGCGCCGGCCTTGCCATCGGGAGAGTCGCCCGGCGCCGAGTTGACGGCGGTGACCGCGCTGTCGGGAAAGGTCCGGGCGTAGAACGCCGTGGCTTCGAGCGCGGTGCCGTCGAACTACAGGCAGATCGTGTTCTTCGGAATCATGGCGCGGTCCCTCGTGGATGTTGCATCGAGCAAGCCACCGGAACGTTTAAACCGGTGTGCGCGGGCTCAGCGCGTCACGCCTGTCTGCGCGGCCGATCCACGGCGCCAACCGCGCCAGCCAGCGCGGGTGCCAGGCCAGCGTCATTGCGACCAGGAATGCGGCAGCGGCCAGGGACATGATCCAGACCAGCGCAGCCATCGAGGCGTGATCGCAGCACAGGCACAGTGCGAGTGAAATGGCGAGGGCAACCGCACCCAGCAAGCGCAGCGCGCGCGTGGAGGACACCGGCGCGCCCCAGACCTGCTGGCCGTGCGTCGGCATCGCCAGCGCCAGCCAGGCCATGCCGAGCACGCTGGCGAGCAGGGCCGCGCTCAGCAACCAGGCGGCGTGCGAAGCCTCATGCATGGGCGGCCTCCCGGCGCGGATGTTCGGCAGTCACCGTAGCGGCCGCGCGTCGACGCAGATATACGCCGGTCGCGCCGGCGACGGTCGCGGTCACCAGCAGGGCGAGATCGACGCCCGCCACCGGCCAGTAGCCGGCACTGATCGTGCGCAACAGGTGGTCACCGGTGGTGATCCAGTTGAGCGCGACGGCGGCCAGTGCCAGCAAGACGATCGCGCCGCACTGTTCGCGCCAGGCCGGATTCGCCAAGCCGCGTGCGACCGGCGCGCTGCGCAGGCCTGCATGCATCAAGGCCAGCGCCCAGGTGCCCCAGAACGCGTAGCGCTCCCAGTCGCCGCGGGCCGGCAGATCGTCCGGCAGCAGGCGGTTGGCGACGAGGATGCCGAGCGTCGCCGCGACCATGCCGGTGATCATCGTCACTGCCAGCGCGTCGACGATGCGTGCGCCCTGGCTGCCCTGTTTCGCGTGCTGGCGTTTGCGCTTCTCGACGAAGAACACGAAGCCGGTGGCGATGCACACCGCGCCCAGCAGGCCGCCGACGACATACAGCCAGCGCAGCAGCCAGTGGCGGAAATGCTGCAGGTGCAGGCCGGTCAGGAATTCGGCGACCTTGCCGACCGGTGTGGCGACGGGGTCCTCGCGGATCAGCGCGCCTGTCGAGGCCTTGAAGTGGATGCCCTGGCCGACCAGCGCGATGCGATCGGTGCCGGCGCGGTACACACTGACGTAGCCATTCGCGTCGCCGACGTGCTGCAGCACGAGGAAGCCGACATCGCCGGCCATGTCGCGCGCTTCCCAGCGGCGCTGCGCCTCGGCGACCATCGCGTCCACGTTCGCCAGTCCGCCGGGCACACCGGCGCGCCGATGCGGCAGGCCTAGCTCTTGGGCTTCGGTCGCGGCATGCAGATCGTGCAGGTCGTGCAGCTGGGTGTGGCCGACCGGGAAGAAATACGTCGCCGAGAAGATCACCAGACCGGTGAACGCGAAGAAGAAGTGGAACGGCAGCGCGACCACGCCGGTGAGGTTGTGCAGGTCCAGCACGCTGCGCAGGCCGCCCTTGCCGGGTCGGAAGGTGAAGAGTTCGCGGAAGAACTTGCGGTGCATCACCACGCCGCTGACCAGCGCGGCCAGCATCACCAGCGCCGAGAAACCGACGATCCAGAAGCCGAGGTTCTTCCAGTCCAGCGTCAGGCTGTAGTGCATCGGGTAGAAGAAACCGCTGCCGATCTTGAGACGGTCGTCCGGCAGCGCCGTGCCGTCGCGCGGATCGATGGTGCCCAGCGCAAAGATCGCTTCGTCGGGATCCTGCGCGCCCGGCACCTGGAAACCGGCGAACACGGCGACCACGGGATCGCGGTGCGTCGTGTATGCGCTCCAGTTGGCCACGGTGTCGAAGTGCTCGGGCATCGGCCCGTCGACGCGCGGACGCATTGCATCGATCGCCTGCCGTGTGGGCTGCATGCGCTCGAACGCCGGCCGCAGGATCTGCTCGAACGACGGCATCGGCTGCGGTTCGAAACGCGTGGACGGAATTGCCCAGCGGTCGATCTCGCGGTCGAACACCGACAGCGCGCCGAAGAAGAACGCCGCCATCAGCACGAAGCCGAGCACGAGGCCGAACCACGTGTGCAGCCACGCCATCGCCTGGCGGAAACTCTGCGTCACCACGACCTGTGCGGCCATCAGACGATGCTCGCCTGGACCAGCGAGGCGACGCCGGCCAGCAGCGCGCCACCGCCTACCAGCAGCATCCATGCCAACAGGAGCCGGTGCGTGGCGAACGTCCACAGGAACATCGTCAGGAACACCAGCAGGCCGACTGCGCTCGCCAGGAACTCGGCATCGTGGAAATCCATGCCGGCCTTGAATAACAGCGCGGCACCCGCGGCGATGACGCCCCAGGTGAAGGCATAGCCGCCGAACACGGCGGCACCGATGCGCGCGGCGAGCCGCAGGCGTGGGGTGGGGGAGGGAATGGCACTGGCGTAGGACATGGCGGCGGCGGTGTCTGAAAGCGGAAGAGCGGGCATCAGAAGCGGTAATTCAGGCTCAGCGTGTAGTTGCGCGGCGCGCCGTAATACCCGCTGTAACGCAGTGTGTTGACGTAGGTCTCATCGCCGACGTTGTTGACGTTGAGGCGCAGCGTGGCGTTGGGCTGGAAGTCCCAGCCGACGAAGCCGTTGAACACCGCATAGCTGTCCTGGCGCACGGTGAAGCCACTGGTCTCGACATTGGAGATGTCGCTCTGCCAGCGACCGCCCACGCCGAACGACAGCGCGGTGTAGCTGGGCAGCCGCGCGCTGAGCACGAGGTTCGCGGTGCGACGCGGCACCCAGCGGTAGGTGTCGTCGCCGTCCTGGCCGGTGAGCTTGAGCGCGGTGTAGCCGACGACGAGATCCACGTGTTCGCTCAGGCGACCGGTGGCTTCGAGCTCGACGCCTTTGGATTCGACGTCCACGCCCTCGTAGTAGAACTGGCCGCTGTCGTTGTAGCCGGCGCCGGTCGCCAGCCCGTTCTGCTCGGCGCGGAACACCGCCAGCGTCGTCAGCAGGCGCTGGTCGAGCCAGTCGGCCTTGACGCCCACCTCGAAGTTCGCGCCCTTGGTCGGATCGAGATAACGGCCATCGGCGTCCGACTGGCTCTGCGGCTGGTAGATGTCGGAATAGCTGACGTAACCCAGTACGTTCGGGCTGAAGTCGTAGGTCAGGCCGGCGTAGGGACTGGTCTCGCTTTCGGTCTGGTCGAAGGTCACGCCGTAGTTGATGCCGTCGCGGTGGTATTGCGCATAGTTGAAGCCGACGACCGCCTTGAGGCGATCGGTGAACGACAGGCGGGTGGCGCCGTAGGCGCGCTTGAGGCGCTCGTCGAGGGTGCTGTAGACCGAGCTTGCGCCCCAGACCGGCTCCGGCACCACGTCGCCGCCCCACGGGAAGCCCGGCATCGGGATGTAGCCGCAGGGCGCGCCGCTGCACAGCGCACCGGCGTATTCGGAGTTGATGTTTTCGCTGCGCGACCAGCCGACGCCGAACATCAGTTCCTGGTCGCGTCCGAACATCTGGAAATGCCCGTTGACCGTTGCCGAGACCAGATCGGCAGTCAGTTCGTCCTCGCCGCCCCACGGATAGCCGTACAGGCCCAGATTGGTGTCGGGCTCGAGACCGGTGCCGTTGAAGTCGGTCGCGTAGAACAGGCGGTCGTCGTTGCGGATGTCACGACGGTTGTACGCCAACTTGACTTGCCAGTCCGAGCCCAGCTGGTGCACGTATTCGGCGAACGCGGTCCGGCTGGTGGTGTCCCAGTAGGTCCAGTCCTGAGTGGTCGACGCGCCACGGTCCCAGCGCGCCTGGGTGCCGTCGCTGTACATGAAACCGAGCGCCCCCCACATGTTGCCGTCGGTGCGCGCGTCCTGCCACGAAGCGCCGAGCGTCAGCGTGCCGTTGTCGCCGATCTGGCCGTCGACGACGCCATAGACGAAGTCGCGGCGGTCGTCCTTGCCGCGCAGCCAGGAATCACCTTCCTCGTGCGCGGCGACGATGCGGCCGGCCCAGCGGCCGTCGTCGGTGAACGGCGTGGAGTAGTCCACTTCGGCGCGCGTCGTGCCCCAGGAGCCGACACTGATACCCGCGCTGCCCTCGGCGTGGTTGGTCGGACGCTTGCGCACGTAGTTGATCGTGCCGGCCGCATTGCCGACGCCGGTCAGCAGGCCGTTGGCGCCGCGGATCACTTCGAGCTTCTCGTAGCCGAAGGTGTCCATCGCGCCGGTGACGATGCCCCAGCCGTTGGGCAGGCCGACGCCGTCGATCTGAGTGTTGGCGATGTCGAAGCCGCGCGCGGTGTAGTTGCTGCGGTTGGTCTCCCATTCCTCGACCTGGATGCCGGTCGCCAGGCGCAGCGCCTCGTTGAGGCTGTCGGCGCCAAACTGCTGCATCTGTTCGCTGCTGACGATGCTGATCGACTGCGGCGTGTCCTTGATGTCGAGATCGAGATTGGTCGCGCCGTTGCTCACCCGGCCTGCGCGCTGCGCGACCACGAGGATCGTGTCCAGTTCGGTGGCGTCGGTCCCGCTGCCAGCGGCGTCCTGCGGGGCGGCGAAGGCGGGCAGCGCCGCGGTCGAGAGGGCGAGGCCGATGGCGAGCGAAAGAACGGCTTTGGCGGGCGTGCGGAACGGAGCGACGGACTGCGGACGAAGCATGGACGTAGGGACCTTGCGAGGCATGGGGAGGGAAGCGATCGGGATTCGCTGGGGCGCGCATGTCCGGCGCGCTGCCAACGGATGCAGTCCCGCTGCCGAAGGCAGCATTGGGTGATCGGTTCGCGCGTCCTCGAAAAGCCGCGTGGGCCCCGCGATGGCGGCGTCGGTTGCCTGCCCGCTCCGCGGGCGTCTGAAACTGCCCGTGCATTAAATGCGAATGAATGTCATTTCGCAAGTGTTGTGAGGCAGCCAGCTGCGTGATCCGACTCGGGGCGTCCAGCAGGCGAGGCTTCGCCGCGTGCAGGCCCTCGGCGAGCATGACCCGCGACTGCAGGGACACGCCGGGCCGACGCGCGCGACTGGCCGCTTCGCAGGACGCCCGCTCGGGGGCGTGTCGCGATACGCCCGTATGCCGGATCGCGCCGCCTCACATTTTCAGCACGCCACGCGGCGGGAGAATCGCGTTTTCCACGTGGAGCGGCCCATGCGCCTCCTCTCTCTGCTGATCGCTGCCGGCCTGTCCGCCCCCGCGATCGGCGCCGATACCGTGCCGCCTGTACGACCCAACGAGCCGGTGGCGGCCGTCGATCTCGCGCGCTACGCCGGCACCTGGTACGAGCAGGCGCACCTGCCGATGTTCTTCCAGCGCAAGTGCGTTGCCGACACCACGGCCCGCTACAGCGTCAATGACGACGGCACGGTCGCCGTTGTGAACCGGTGCCGCACCCAGGATGGCAGCTTCGACGAAGCCCGCGGCGTTGCGCGCGTGGTGGATGGTCGGACTTCAACGCTGGAAGTGCGGTTTGCGCCGCAGTGGCTGTCCTGGCTGCCGATGGTCTGGGGCGATTACTGGGTGATCGCGCTCGACGAGTCAGACTACCGCTGGGCGATGGTGGGCGCACCGGGCAGGGATTACCTGTGGATCCTGTCGCGCACGCCGCAGCTCGATTCCGGCGTGCGGTCGCGCCTGGTCGAACAGGCGCGCGCGATGGGCTATCCGATCGAGAAGCTGATCGACACGCCCCAGCGCTCACAGGAGATGCCGGAGGCGGGCTGAGCGCAGTCGCGCGCTTGCCGCATGCCGCGCCATGCGCAGTGGCGCCCGCGGCGCGCTTCAGAGGCTGGCGCCGGGATGCGGGGCCGGTGTACGGGTCTCCGCGTGCGCCGGGAGCATCGGGCCGGCGAAGGTCGTGCGTCGCACGCATCCGCGCTCGCGATCCGGCACAGGCAGGCTCAGATCACGAAGGCGCGCAGCTCCGCCATCTTGCCGTCGTGGAAGCGCCAGACATCCGAGTACGCATGGCGCGTCTCGCTGCCATCGGCCGCGGTGGCGATGAGACTGCCCAGCGCGATCACGAAGTCCTCTTCCGCAATGAGATGGTCGACCGTGAACACCGGCGGCGCGGAGTAGGCATCGGCCATCCACTGACGCACGGCGTCCTTGCCGTCGAGTGTCGACACGCCCACCGTCGTCCACTGGATATCGTCGGTGCAATACGCCAGAAACCCTTCGATGTCCCCACGGCTGATCGCCGCGTTGGCCTGCCGAAGCGCGCTTTTGTGCTGGTTGGACATGGCGGCGCTTCGGTCGACGTGGAGCGCAGACGATACCGGCACCGGGCCACCCGTGGATGAAGCGCGGCAGGTTGCACGGGTCGTGCATTCAGGCGAACCCCGCGACATTGCGCACGGCCGTGGTGCAGCGTGTCCGGCGTCTCGGCCAAAGCGAGGGTGACGCGGGATCGCGCGGCGCCACCTTGCGATCAGAAGCGGTCTTCGACCGGCAGATAGCGCCACGCACCGACCGGCATCTTCGCCAGCGACACGCGCCCGATGCGCAGGCGCCGGATCCAGACCACGCCAAGCCCGACCTGCGCGCACATGTCGCGCAGCTGGCCGGGGCGCACGCCCTTGATCGCGAAGCGCAGGCGCACTTCGTTCTGCCAGCTGACCTTGCACGGCGGCAGCGTGTGGCCGTCGTACTGCAAGCCGTGCTTGAGACGCTGCATGCCGTAGAACGGCATCTCGCCGGTCACTTCGACGACGAATTCCTGCTCGATGCCATCGAGGTCTTCGGTCAGACGCCGCCACACGCGGCCGTCCTGGCTCAGCACCATCAGTCCGCTGGCCTCGGGCTCCAGCGGCGCGAGTGGTGTCAAGCGGTGGAAATGACGTTGCAGCAGGCGCACCTCGGTCGGGTCCTCGTTCCAGCGCGTGGCCGCATCGACGTAGGGCAGGGCGGCGTCGGACGTGGAGAACGCATCGAGACCGGCAGGCTTGTGGAACAGGATCGTCGCCGGTTCGGCCACTGCAAGCCGCGCGGCCGCGTCGAGTTCGACCGCTTCGGTGGTCACCATGTGCTGCGGCATGTCCACGACGCGACCGTCGACCGACACCCAACCGCCTTCGATGTACTGCTCGGCTTCGCTGCGCGAGCAGCGGGCGAGTTCGGAGACGCGTTTGGCCAGTCGGACGGGGGCGGACATCGGGCACAGCCGGCAATCGGGGCGGGCAGTGTAGCGAGCGGGGCAGGTCCACGCGTTCGTCGCGCGTCGCTGCTGCGCGCATTGGCTGCGAATCAGGCGTTCCCGGCCTGGATGTGCCGGCTCGTTGCACGCCCGTGTCGGGAGCCTGTGTCGGCAACGGTAGAATTGCGCCTCTTCCGAACCGCCCTGTTGGATCGATGATCACCAACGACGTCCTGCGCAGCATCCGTTACATGCTCGACCTGAGCGACCAGAAGGTCGTCGATCTCGCCAAGCTGGTGGATCCCGACTTCGCCCTCGACAAGGACGACGTGCGTCCGCTGCTGCTGAAGGAAGACGAGCCCGGCTACGTGGCCTGCAGCGACAGCGTGCTCGCGCACGTGCTCGACGGGCTGATCGTGCACCGCCGTGGCCGCGACGAACGCCAGGCGGCGCGTCCGGTCGAATCGCGCATCAGCAACAATGTGGTGCTGAAGAAACTGCGCGTCGCGTTCGAACTGACCGATGTCGACATGCACCAGATCTTCGCCGACGCGGGCTTTCCGATCTCCAAGCCCGAAATGTCGGCGCTGTTCCGCCAGGCGGGGCATCGCAACTTCCGCCCCTGCGGCGATCAGCTGCTGCGCAACTTCCTCAAGGGGCTGACGCTGCGCGTGCGCGGCGGCTGAGGGCGCGCGTGCAGGCGGGCCGCTTCTGGCGGGCGCCTTCCAGACACGCGCTCGCGGATGCCGCTGGCCTCAGCTGGCGCCGAAGTTAGCGCACGTGACCCCCGTTGCTCCTTCTCCCTCTGGGAGAAGGTGCCCGAAGGGCGGATGAGGGTGCTTTTGAACGCCTTCGGTCGGAGCGCCAAGCCTCACCCGACACGCGCTGTGCGTCGACCTCTGCGACAAATACGGGCAGGCGCTCTTTCGGTCATCGAGGCGCGACACGCGTCGACGCAGCACGTGCACCACCTGCGCGGCAGGAGCCGCGCGGCTCAGCCCTGATCCAGCTCGTAGTGGATCAGCACCACGCACTGCGAGGCGAACAGCATCTTCGGACCGAGTGCGATCTTCTTCGCGCCCATGCGTTCGAGGCCGGGAATCGTCTTCTTCGGCATCGGAATGTGGTCGGTCAACAGGAAGCAGGGCTTGTCCGCGAACGTCTGCTCGCGGATCGGCGTGCCCTTGCGGTCCATCAGGAACAGCTGATGGTCTTCGGCCAGCGTCTGCACCAGCCGCTCGAAACTTGTGGTGCGGACCTCGACGCCCGATTCCACCGGTCGCGTCTCGTCCTTGCCCATGCCGCGCGAGGCGTCCAGCGCCCTGGCGATCTTGCCCAGCAACGCGCGCTCGTCGAAGCCGCCGATGTCGTGCATGGCGTTGACCTCGAAGCGGATCGTGCGCGAGAAATCCCGCGTGCTTTCCAGCACCAGGTAGACGGTGACATCGGGGCGGTGCGACTGCGCGACGAACATCGCGTTCATCAGCGTGTGCGCAAGGATTTCGGTATGCGCGTCCTGACCGACGGATGCCAGCAACGCGTGGCTGTCGGTGGGCGCGGCGCGCGCGCGGAGTACGAAAGTTCGCATGCGTGTCGAAGATGTCTGTCGTCGAATCCGATCCCGGCGATTCACCGCGCGTCGCCGATGCAAGCGTGGCTCAGGCGAAGCGGAGGCCGCACGGACGCAAACGGATCGCCAGCTCAACGACCGGATGCGGTCGCGCAGGGCGGCAGGGCGACAGGGCCGGAAGGCCATGCCGGGCGGCCACGTGCCGCCCGGCGCTGCGATCAGGCCGACTCGGAACCGGAATTCTGCTCCGGCTCTGCGGTGCCCTTGGCAGCGTCGCGTTCGGCGCGCTTCTTCGCGTCCTTCTCGTCCTGCTTCTTCTTTTTGGCGAGTTCGCGCTGACGCTTTTCGAACGAATAGTTGGGCTTGGCCACGGAAACTCCCTTGGATTGAGCGGGCTAGTGTCTCATCTGGGAGGTGGTCGCATCCAGTTTCACTATTCAGGGTCGGAAACCGGCCCACGGCGCGACGCGCCACAGGCCGGAAAACGGAAGCCGGACGCGGCTCATCAGCCGCGCAGCCGCACGATCTGGTTCTGCAGCGTTTCGATCTGGCCGCGAAGATCCGCGTTCTCGCGCTCCAGTTCAGTGACGCGGCGCTGCAGCGCCTTTGCGTCTGGCGCCGGCGTCGCGCCGTCGGGCGTCGCCCCGTCCTCACTGCCGGGCTTCGGACGCTTCTTCGCATCGCGTGCGCGCTTGGCGGCCTGCTTGAGTTCGTCCTTGCCGGACTGGGCGGCGCTGCGCTGCTCGTCTTCGGGGAGGCTGGCGACGGCGGCCGCCGCGCTCATCGAGATCGCACCTGACTTCAGGGCTTCCACGAGTTCGGGCGTGGCCTGGGCATGGATGCGCTCGATCATCGCCACCTGGTTGCTGCTGAGCTTGGCTTCGCGCGCGAGCTCGGCGCGGCTGACCTGCGACGGCGCGTCGTCCCACGGCGGGCGGTCATCGGTGTCCTCGACCGGCGCGTCCTGGGCGGGCGCGGTCTCCAGTGCGGCGATGCGCTGTGCCTGCTGTCGCGCGGCGACGATGTCGCGCTTGCGCAACGCGAGCACGCCACGCTGGTAATCCGACAGGCTGCGACGGCCGAGATGCTGCTCGATCATCCACAGATGCACGTCCTCCATCGACTGGAAGCGCGTGTTCTGGACCGTGTTGAACGGAATGTCGTGCTTCTGGCAGATGCCGTAGCGGTTGTGGCCATCGACGAGCACATCGCCCCAGAGCACCAGCGCGTCACGACAGCCTTCGGCGAGCAGGCTGCGCTCGAGCGCCTCGTACTCGTCCGGGGTCAGCGGATCGATGTAGGCCTTGAGTTCTTCGAGAACGACGATGTGCATGCGAGGCGACCACGACCGGGGGGCGCGCATTGTAGGGGCGCCCGTTCGCGGATGTTGAGACTTGCGCGGGGCCGTCTCACGTGCGCACGCGCAGGCGCGAACAACGCATCGAGTGATGCGTCGCGGCGCGTGTGGTGATCTGAAGGCGCGGCGCAGCGCGCCTTGGCGCAGATCAGCGGCGCAGCAACCTTCGACGCTTCGGCGCGGCGCTGCGCGCGATCAACGTGGCGCTGCCGACCGCGATCGCATCCTCGACCGCGCCGGTCGCCTTCTGCCCGAACCGGCGCATCGCGCGCACGCGCAGGTTGAACGTGACATAGGCCATGCCGACCGCGGCACCGGCGCCGAGCACGGCTGCCAGCGGGCGCTGATCGCGCGGCGCGAGCGCCATGCCGACGATCGCGCCGGTGACGACGCGCGCCAGCATGCCGGCCGGCACGATGCGGTCGGGCGCATTCTCCATCTTGTCGCCGGCCAGCTCGCCCGCCGCCAGCAATTTGGCGCCGGTCGAGGCCAGGCGGTTCGACATCAGGCGCGGCGCGCCGTTGCCGCGGGGCAGGGTGCCGTTGCAGGCGGCGTTGGCGATCGTCGCCAGCGGCGTCATCGCGCGCATGCCGGCCACGGCGCCCATCAGGATCGAGTGGATCAGTGACATCGGAAGTATCCGTGTTGTGCCCGCGGATGCAGG
This sequence comes from Luteimonas sp. KH_071, assembly GCF_057838005.1. Taxonomy (NCBI): domain Bacteria; kingdom Pseudomonadati; phylum Pseudomonadota; class Gammaproteobacteria; order Lysobacterales; family Lysobacteraceae; genus Luteimonas; species Luteimonas sp. KH_071. The sequence goes on from NZ_CM174458.1 coordinate 1,606,303, forward strand.
CCGAACCGGATCATGGCCGGGGCAGTGGTGAATCCGGTGTCGTCACCCACACTTTCGCGGCTGAACGCCGGACTTTTTACTTCTGCCGCGCGCCGCGACGGAGAGGCTCTCCGCTCCGCGTATCGAAGGGGCAGGCCCGATGACCGGCACGCTGAAGAAGGGCACATCTGTCGAATGGCAGATGCCGCAGGGCAAGACGCGCGGCATCGCGCCGGCCGGGCTCGAACGCTGACTCGACACTGATGCCTCGCGCGCGGTGGGCGCCAAGAACGGGAAAGGCGGCGGATATCGCGGGAACGCATCCGGTCGGTCGGGTGTGTCAGTGCGAGAACGGCGCCTGGGTGCCGTCGCCTGCGCCCTCCCAGCGACCGGAGCGTTCGGCCTGCGGGCAGATGCGCAGGTAGGTGGAGTAGGCGACCATCTCTTCCGGGCTCCAGCCCTTTGCCCAGTTGCAATACAGCGTCGGCCAGGGGCAGTAGCCGGGGGTCGGCAGGGGAATGGAGGTGGCGTAGTTCGGAACCGGGAACCAGGCTCTGGGGCTGTGCTGCATGCCATGGCGGCAGAAAACGAACGGATCGCCGGACCGCCAGAACAGGCCCTGCTCGCCGGTCTGTGCCTGTGCGTCCGACCTGCCGGGCGCCACGATTGCGAGTATGAGGACGAGTGTGACGCGGGCGATTCGACTGGCCATCGATCCGGTGCTCCGGCAACGGGAGAACCAGCGTAGGCAGCGCCTGTCGTGCTCGCGCGGGGGCTCGCCCTGGGTGTGTGTCAGGGCTTGCCGTGGCCGGGCGTCGGATGTGCGGGTTGACGCCACCAGTCACGGCGGGCATCGGTCCCCTGGAAGCTCCAGGCCAAGAACCGGCTTTGCTTGTTGCCCTGCGCCATTGCGACCTCGCGCACGTCCACCGCACCGGCCTTGCGCAGTTCGGCACGCAGACCCGGCAGATGCGCCGACTTCGAGATCAGACTGCTGAACCACAGCACCTGTGATCCGAAATCCACGCTCTCACGGATCATCTTGCGCACGAACCGCGCTTCACCGCCCTGGCACCAGAGTTCGCCGTCACGGCCACTGAAGTTCAGCGGCAGCTTGCGCGACGCGCGCGGCGGACCGTCCGAACGCGCCGCCAGATTGCGGCGTTTGTCGCGTCCGCTGCGATTGGCCTCGGCCGCCGACGCATGGAACGGCGGGTTGCACAGCGTGGCGGCATATCGATCCCCCGGGCGCAGAACGCCATGGAACAGATGGCCGCGCAGCGTCTGTGGGCGGACTTCGATCGCGCTGCCGAGCTGGTTGCCGCGCACGATCGATTCGGCGATGCGCAGCGCCGTCTCGTCGATGTCCGAGCCGACGAAGTGCCAGCCGTACTCGGTGTGTCCGAGCAGCGGGTAGATCACGTTCGCACCGGTGCCGAGATCGAACAGACGCACATCATCGCCACGCGGGATGTCGCCGTCACGGTCGCTTGCGAGCAGGTCGGCAAGCCCGTGGACATAGTCCGCGCGGCCCGGCACCGGTGGGCACAGGTAGGACTCCGGAATTTCCCAGTGCGCGATGCCGTAATCGGCCTTCAGCAGCGCCTGGTTGAGAAAGCGCACCGCGCGCGGATTGGAGAAGTCCACGCTGGTGTCGCCGGCAGGCGTGCGCACGAGAAAAGGCTGCAGTGCAGGTGTGACCCGGGAGAGCCGCTTGAGGTCATACCGACCCTGGTGGCGGTTGCGCGGATGCATCAGCTGCGGTTCTGTGGGGGATGAGCGACGTGACATGCCGCTATTGTGGACCGCACGAGAGCCGGGCGGTGAAGGGGGCGTGCCGCTCCGCGCGCTGCATCGTCATCTCCTGATCCGCCACAGCGACGGATCGGCGTGTCATCGCCGCCCGTTGCGCGCGGCGATCCACTGGTCCAGCCGGCTGGCGAACGCCTGCCGGTCACGCGCATGCAGGGCAGCGGGACCGCCGGTCTGCACGCCGGCGCCGCGCAGTTCGTCCATGAAATTCCGCATCGACAGGCGCTCGGCGATGTTGTCGGGCGTGAAGCGTTGCCCACGCGGATCGATCGCATCGGCGCCGCGTTCGACCACGCGCGCGGCCAGCGGAATATCCTGGGTGACGACGAGATCGCCTGGACGCGCACGCTCGGCGATCGCATCGTCGGCGACGTCGTAGCCACCGGAGACCTGCAATGCCCGGAGGTAGCGCGAGCCCGGCGTGCGCAGCCAATGATTGGCGACGAAGGTCACGTGGACCTGCGCGCGTTCGGCGGCGCGGAAGAGGATGTCGCGGATCACGACGGGGCAGGCGTCGGCATCGACCCAGATCTGCGGCGGTGTGTCGGTATCGGCGTCGTCTGCGTGCATCGTCATCCAGCGGGTCGAGGCGGATGCGCGGCAATTCCAGCCATTTCCGCGCGTTTTCGAAGTGTACGGGCGTCGAACGCGCGAGGCCGCAGGTTTGCGCCGATCGGTCGCCACCGGTATCGTGGGTCATGTGACATCGCTGCTGCACCGTGCGTTCTACCGGTGCCTTCTGCAGCATTCCCCTTCGTTTCACTGCATCCAAGGAGTTCGTCCATGGAGATCGCCGCTGCGCGCGTCGCCACGTTCCACTACACCCTCACCGACGACGACGGCAACGTCATCGACAAGTCGGCCGAAGGCAATCCGCTGCCGTATTTCCACGGTGGCGGCAATATAGTTCCGGGCCTGGAGCAGGCGTTGGAAGGCCACAAAGCCGGCGATGCGCTCAAGGTCGACGTGAAGCCCGAAGAAGGCTACGGCCTGCGCAACGACAGCCTGGTCCAGGCGGTGCCGCGCCAGGCGTTCCAGGGCATCGACACGATCGAGCCGGGCATGCAGTTCCAGGCCCAAGGCGGCGCCGGTCCGATGCTGGTGACCGTGGTCGAGGTGGGCGACACCGAGGTCAAGATCGACGGCAACCATCCGCTGGCCGGCAAGACCCTGCATTTCGCGATCGAGATCGTCGCCGTGCGCGACGCGACCGACGAAGAAAAGGAAGTCGGCCAGGTCGTCCAGCAGGCCGCCTGACCGCGCGTTGCGATCAGCGACCGGCCGCGTCCAGCCCCATCTGCCAGAAGTCGGCCTCCAGACGTGAGGCCTTGCCGAACAGCGCGGCGAGTTCGTCGAAGCGCCCCGGGCCGAGATAGCGCGCGCCGAGATCGTCGAGATGGCGCGAGGCATTCGCGGCGACGGTCTGGTATGCGTCGCCGGCGTATTCGGCGATCCAGTCGCGATACGGATGTCCGGCGAGTGCATCCACACCGGTCGGCGCCAGCGCGCGTCCGATCTCGGCGTAGCCGAGCACGCAGGGCGCCAGTGCGACGTGCAGGTCGAGCAGATCGCCGGACATGCCGCAATCGAGCACGAAGCGCGTGTAGGCGACAGTCGCCTGATGCTCGGGCGCGGCTTCGATGTCGGCCGGCGACAGACCCCAGCGCTCGCACAGCCGCACGTGCAGATCGAGTTCGACATCGACAATTGCCGAAAGACCGTTCTTGGCGGCGCGCAGGTCGGCGAGCGTGCGGCTCTTGTAGGCGGCCAGCGCATTGGCGCGCGCGAACTGGATCAGGAACAGGTAGTCCTGCACCAGATACGTGCGGAATGCGGCTTGGGGCAGTGTGCCGTCGCCCATACCGCGCACGAACGCGTGATCGACGTAACTGCGCCACTCGGCGGGCGCGGCAGCCTTGAGGCGTTCGAACAGCGACATCAGGCGTCGCCGTCCGCGTAGGCCGCGTCGAAGAACGCGAGTTCGAGATCCACGGCGCGCCTGAAGAAGTCCTCCGCGAGCGCGGCGTCGTTCGGTCCCACGCGATCGAGCTCGGTCTGCAGGAACGCGACGAAGTCCACGAACATCGGGTTGTCGTGCAGCGTGACCCACTCGGCGTGCACGAAATTGTCCGGCAGCGGGCGCGGCACGTGCTGCGCCCAGTCCAGATAGAGACCTTCGGCGACGTTGAGCACCGCGAGCATCGCGGCATAGGACCGCGTCGCTGCGGCCTCGCGCATGATCGCCTTGAAGCCGGCGGTCGGCACAGTATCGGGCGTGCGGGTCCGCGTGTCGGCGTCCACGCCCAGCGCGTCGAATGCGCGCAGGAAATAGGTATTCTCCTCGCCGCAGACCATGCCGACGAAACGGCCGAGCACCAGTCGCGATTCGAAGCGGTCGCTGCTGGCGATCGCCGCGCCCAGGAGCACCAGAAAGCTGTCGAGGAAGCGGTGGTCCTGGATCAGGTATCCGGCCATCACGTCGTCGGCGATGGTGCCGTCGCCGATTTCGCGGACGAAACGATGCTCGACCGCGCGCGTCCAGGTGGACGCGCAGGACTGGCGCAGGCATTCACTGAAACGCAGGGTCATGGCAACTCCAAGGCGGGGCGCGACGGGCGCAGAAGGTTGGGCGCTGCGGCGTGCCGCACATCGCAGACGAGGCGTGATTGTCGTGCAGCGTTGCGTCTGCGTCCAAGCCGGCGCGATGCACGCGTCACGCTGCGCTCAGGGCGTGGCGGGCGACGCCGGTTTTGCGGCAGCCGAGCGGCGTGCGCGCCGGATCAGGCCGTGGATGTAGGCCATCTTCTCGACGACGGGCGGCGCGATCACGAACGGATAGATGTCCGGATGGCCCATCGTGCGGTTAAGGCTGTTGATCGCCCAGGTCAGCGGCAACCAGGCATCGACCAGACGCTGGATGTCGGCGACCCGGTGCGGATCGAACGACAGGTCGGTTTCCATCGACGGATCATCGGCGACGTCCGGTGCGATGCGGATACCGAACGCCGACGCCATTTCCAGCGTGTCGACGATGTGCAGGTAATGCGCCCAGGTCTCGGCCCAGTCTTCCCACGGATGCATCGTCGCGTAGGGACTGACGTGCGCGGCCTGCCAGTCGTTCGGGGCGCCGTGATCGTAATAGATCTGCAGCGCGTCGCTGTAGCTGCGGCGGTCGTCGCCGAACAGCGCACGGCAACGCGCGAGCTCCTCCTCGCCCGCGTCACGCACCAGCCGGTCCCAGTAGTAATGACCGATCTCGTGGCGGAAATGCCCGAGCAGCGTGCGGTACAGCTCGCCCATCGCGATGCGCGTCGCCTCGCGCGCCGCGTCGTCGGCCTCGGCGAGCGCAATCGTGATATGGCCGTTGTCGTGGCCGGTCATGACCTTGGGGCCGGTTTTCGGGTCGGCCAGGAAATCGAACGACAACGGCCGCGGATCGCCGCTGCCGGGTGCAGGCGTCGGCAGCTGCAGGCGCAGTAGCGTGTAGAACAGGCGCCGCTTGGCGACCTCGATCTTCTGCCAGTCGGCCAGCCGCTCGGCATCGGCGAGATTGGGGATCGTGCGGTTGTGCCGGCAGGCTAGGCAATAACCGTTCGGGTCACTGGTGGGCAGCAGCCAGTTGCAGGCCGAATGCGTGGCATTGCGGCAGAACTTGAAGCGTGCGCCGGGGCGCGCGGGCGTGATCCATTCGCCGGCATCGAGATCGAGTGCTTCGAGTGTCAGTGTCTGCGGCAGAAAGCCCAGGGTCTTGCCGCAACGCAGGCACGCGGTGTTCTCGAAATACAGCACCTGCTCGCAATGCGAGCATTTGAACAGTTGCATGGCAGTGTCGCTCCGGGATCAGGCCGCGTGGCCGAGATCGTCGTCGAACGTGCGAGCGGCGGAAGATTCGAGATCGGCCCAGACACGCAGCGACAGTGTACGCAGGGGGCGATAGCTGGTCAGGAACGCGACGTCGGCGGCGTCCCGGCCATGCGCGATCACCACGCGTCCGCCGCGCGGCGCGGACTGGGTGGCGTCGAAGGTGTACCAGGCGCCGCCGAGATAGGCCTCGAACCAGGCATGCATGTCCATCGGCTTGAGGTCGTGCAGCCAGCCCACGACCATGCGAGCGGGAATATCGAGCGCGCGACACAGGGTGATGCCCACGTGCGCGAAATCGCGGCAGACACCGGCGCCGTGCGCCAGGGTGTCCTGTGCATCGGTGCTGGCGTTGCTGACGCCGTAGCGGTAATCGAGGTGGGCGGCGATCCAGCGGCGGATCGCCTCGGCCTGGGCATAGCCCGGCGCGGCATCACCGACTACTGTGCGTGCCTGTTCCCACATCGCGCCGCGATCCGACGGACAGTAGCGGCTGGGCAGCAGGAACTGCAGCGTCTCGGCCGGCAGCGCACCAGGATCGATAGCGGGTGCGTCGGGCGCGACCTGGATATCCGGCGTGGTCTCGACGGTGGTGTCGATCCGCACGCGGGTCAGTCCCTTGGGCACCACGAAGCGCTGGCACCGGTTGCCGAAGCTGTCGACGTGCTCGTCGAACCCGTGACTGCGATCGAATCCCGAGCGATCGTTGATGCGCCAGCGCGCCACGCCGTCGCGCGGCCGCAACATGGCGACGACCGGGCTGGCGATGTCGGTTTCGATCGAGAGTTCGCAGCCGGCCTGGACACGCATTGCGGGGAGATCTTCCTTGGAGGTGCGCCACGGTAGGCGCGGGTTCGTGCAGTGGACGTGGAGGGCGCCGGTTCAACCAGCGCACGATCACGAAGCGGAACACACGGACATGACCGTCGATCGCGGACGGCGAGGGTTGTACGCAGGGCTGGAACGCACGCGTACGAAAAAGCCGGCGCTCGGGCCGGCTCTCTCGCACACACGCGTGGTGTCTGGTGGGCGGTACAGGGATTGAACCTGTGACCCTTGCCGTGTGAAGGCAATGCTCTACCGCTGAGCTAACCGCCCGGATCGTTCGGAGGGGTGGGCAAACTGCCTGGACCGTCTCCTGTGCGCTGGACCCGCGAAGGGTGGCGCGATCGGGACGCGAATTCTACGGGTGATTCCCGTTGGCGACAAGCGGGTGTTGCGGGCGGCTGTTCGGCTCGCGCGGAGAGGCCGCAGACGTTGCCTTGCTTGTGATCTCTTCGCCCCGGCGAAGGCCACGCGCCAGCGTCTGCGCGCGATGAACTGTCAGTCGAGTCCGGTGCAGAAGTCGCTGGGCCCCGGCCTGCGCCGGGGCGACGGGCTCGGATGGCTCGGCCGCGCGCATGAGATGGCCTTCTTCGGCCACGCCTCTGAAGCGACGACCGCCATCACTCGATCTGCTCGCCCGCGTACGCTGCGTCCAGCGCTTCCATCGCATCCGCGGGCTTCAGCCTGGCGGCCTTCTCGTACGCAGCCGCCGCAGCCGCCTCCTGCGTCTCGCCATACAGCAGCATCAATACGTTTCCGTGCTCGATATGGGCGATCGGGGAGTGCGGGGTGAGCTTGAGCGCGGTCGCGATATGCGATTCGGCCTCGGCTGCCTTCGCACCATAGGTCAGGCCGCCGATCATCGCACCGATCTTGTCGATGATCTCGGCGTGGTAGAGCGCAAGCGCGGTGTGCGCTTCGGCGTGCTTGGGCGCGAGTTCGAGCGCGGTATGCAGCGAATCGCGGACCTTGCCGGCAATGCCCTGTTTGAGCGCTTTGGCGATGCTCAGGCCCTGGCTGTAGCGGCCCAGTGCGTAGGCGCGTCGGTAATGGCTGTTGGCATCGTCGGGCAAGGCGGCGATCGCGGTTTCGGCGAGCGCGGCTGCCTGCTCGTAGCGCTTGAGCTGTTCGGCGTCCGAGGTCACCAGATGCGTGGCGTGGATGCCCAGCGCTTTGACCGCGACCGACGCGCCGGCGGGACCGAGCGCGCTGCCGGCATCGAAGGCGGCCTTGAAATCGCCGGCATGGAAGGCGCGCCAGGCGTCCTGCAGTGCGCTCGCGAGGGCTGCGGCGTCGAGACCTTTCGGCGCAGCCTTGCCTGAGGCATCGATCAGCACCTGCGCGCGCTTCGCATCGGGAAACGGTTCGACATCGCCGGCGTGCAGGCGGGACCAGGCCTTCTTCAGGGCGTCGCCGGGATACGCGAATGCGTCGGACGGGTGGGGAAAGGGCGCCCATGCGGACTTGGCCATCGTGGTCTCTCGAAGTGGCGCGGCTGCGCCGTCAGTGGGTGTAGGCCTGGACCAGCGCGTTGAGGTGCACGCGCTCGGCATCGCGCAACGCGGGGGAGAGCAGCATCATCACCTGCACGATGCCCTCGCGGATCGCGACCTGCTCGTCGCGGTCGCCGCGCGTGGCGCTGTAGTTGAGCCAGAAGGTGGCGACGACGATCAGGTTCGTCGCCGCCGCATCGATCTCCGCGGGCGAGGCGCGCAGGATGCCGGCGCGGGCGAGCCCCGCGATCACCGTGTGCGCGCGTTCGCTGGCGCGGCGCAGGATGCGCGAGAAGCGCACGCGCAGACGCCGGTTGCGACTGAGGATCTCGAGCAGGTCGCGATAGAGGAAGCGGTAGTCCCAGATGCACTCGAACACCAGGTGCAGCTGCAGCCAGATATCTTCCAGTTCCGGCAGCCGTCCATCGGGCACGACGAGCGCGTCGTCCATACGGGCATCGAAGCCCGCGAACAACTGCTCGATGATGTCGTCCTTGTTGCGGAAGTGGTAGTAGAGGTTGCCCGGGCTGATGTCGAGCTCATCGGCGATGTGGTTCGTCGTCACCCGCGGTTCGCCCTGGGTGTTGAACATCGCGAGCGCGCAGTCGAGGATCCGTTGCCGGGTATCGCGTGCCATCGACGCGCCGGTCAGCCGGCCAACGAGTCGACCAGCGCGATGTACTGCTGCATAGCAACATCGCGCTGCGTGCCGGCGAGCTTGCCCCAGGCCTCGTATTTGGCTGTACCGACGAAGTCGAAGAAGCCCGGCTTCGGTCCACGCACGTCGCCTTCCGAGCCCTGCTTGTACAGCGCGTAGAGCCGCAGCAACGTGTCGTTGTCGGGCCGTGCGTCGAGTGCCTGCACGCGTTGCGCGGCTGCTTCGAATGCCTGCGTCACATCGGACATCGTGGAGCCTCCCGGGAGCCGGTTGCCATCACAGCATCGTCGTCGCGGCGAATCAACCGCGGTCGATTGTGGGCCGTGGCCCGCTCTGGCACCGTAGCCACGGGAACGACGCCCGGTACCGCGGCGGCGTGGAGGGATGCGATGGCTTACTTCGTGACCGGTGCGACCGGCTTCATCGGGCGTCACCTCGTGGGCAACCTGCTCAAGCGCAAAGGCACGATCCATGTGTTGATCCGCAAGGACTCGCGCAAGAAGTTCGACGCGCTGGTGCGCGATCTCGACTGGGACGCCAAACGCCTCGTCGTGGTCGAGGGCGACATGACCGCCGAACGCTGCGGTGTGTCCGCCGCACAGCTGTGCGCGCTCAAGGGGAAGGTGAAGCACTTCTTCCACCTCGCTGCGCTCTACGACCTCGCCGCGTCGCTGGACGCGCAGCGCACCGCCAACATCGACGGTACCCGGCACGCGCTCGATCTCGCCGCAGCACTCGAAGCCGGGTGCTTCCACCACACCAGTTCAATCGCCGCGGCGGGCCTGTATCCGGGCATTTTCCGCGAAGACATGTATGCCGAAGCCGAAGGGCTCGACGATCCGTACCTGCGGACTAAGCACGAGTCCGAGGGGCTGGTGCGCCGCGAGACGCGCATCAAGTGGCGCATCTATCGCCCGGCGATGGTGGTGGGCCACTCGAAGACCGGCGCGATCGACAAGATCGACGGGCCGTACTACTTCTTCACCCTGATCAAGAAGCTGCGCGACGTGTTTCCGCCGTGGATGCCGATGCTGGGCATCGAAGGCGGGCGCATCAATATCGTGCCGGTGGATTTCGTCGCCGACGCCATGGACCACATCGCGCACAAGCCGCGGCTCGACGGCCACACCTTCCATCTCACCGATCCCGAGCCGCTGCGCGTGGGCGAGGTGCTGAACCTGTTTTGCCGCGCCGGCCATGCGCCGGAGATGACGATGCGCCTGGACGCGCGGATGTTCGCGTTCGTGCCGCCTTCGATCCGGGGCGCCGTGGGTGCGTTGCCGCCGGTGCGGCGCTTCGTCGGGATGCTGCTACGCGATTTCCGTATTCCGAAACAGGTGATGAAGTTCGTGACCTATCCCACGCGCTTCGACAACCGGGAGGCCGAACGCGCGCTGCGCGGCAGCGGCATCGAAGTGCCGAAGCTCGAGGATTACGCGTGGCGGTTGTGGGATTACTGGGAGCGCCACCTCGACCCGGATCTGTTCATCGACCGTACGCTCAAGGGCAAGGTGCGCAACAAGGTCGTGGTGATCACCGGTGGCTCGTCGGGCATCGGTCTGGCCACCGCGCAGCGCGTCGCCGAGGCTGGCGCGGTGACGGTGATCGTCGCGCGTCGCGAGGAAGAACTCTTCGCCGCGCGCGATGCGATGCGCGAAGCCGGTGGCAAGGTGTTCGCCTACACGGCCGATCTCGCCGATCTGGCCGACTGCGACCGTCTGGTGCAGCAGGTGCTGACCGAGCACGGGCATGTCGACATCCTGATCAACAACGCCGGCCGCTCGATCCGGCGTTCGATCGAACTCAGCTACGACCGCTTCCACGATTTCGAACGCACCATGCAGCTCAACTACTTCGGCAGCCTGCGCCTGATCATGGGGTTCATGCCGTCGATGACGAAGCGCCGCAAGGGTCACGTGATCAACATCAGTTCTATCGGTGTGCTGGCGAACTCGCCGCGCTTCTCGGCGTATGTGGCGTCGAAAGCGGCGCTGGATGCGTTCAGCCGCTGCGCGCAGGGCGAGCTGTCGGGCAAGGGCATCAGTTTCACCACGATCAACATGCCGCTCGTCGCGACGCCGATGATCGCGCCGACCAAGATGTACGACAGCGTGCCGACGCTGACGCCGGATGAAGCGGCCGGTCTGCTGGTCAAGGCGATCATCGAAAAGCCCAGCCGCATCACCACGCGTCTGGGCGTGTTCGCCGCCCTGGTCAACGCGGTCGCGCCGAAGGCCTATGAGATCGTCATGAGCACCGCATTCGAACTGTTCCCGGATTCGGCCGCCTCGAAGGGCGACCGCTCCGCGCTGCGCGACGAGACGCCGAGCCAGGAACAGATCGCGTTCGCCGCGATGATGCGCGGCGTGCACTGGTAACGCCCGCAGGTCGCGGGCACACGCGCTGCCGGCGCTTCAGAAGCTCCGGCACTGCAGGAAGCGGGTCGGCTGCCCGCTGCCCGGCGGCGGCGTGAGCTGCAGGCGCGACGAGGTCAGGTCGGGATGGCGCAGCACCAGCGCGCAGATCGCGTCGACGCTAGCCTGATCGTCCACGCGGGCGACGAAGATCTGCAGCGTCGAGCCGGTCGCCCAGATCGCGCGGTCGACATCGGGCAAGGTGCCGAGCGCGCGCGACAGATCACTGCGCTGGGTTTCAATGGGCGCATGCGGCGGCGCTTCGATACGGACCGGCGCGGCAGGCGCAGGTTCGGTTGACGGCGGCGTACCGGCCACGTTGGCCGCAGGCGGGGCATCTGGCATCGCGAGAAACACCGCCACGCCGGCCAGCAGCGCGAACAGCCAGCCCAGCAGCGCACGCTGGCGTGCCGCGGCGCCAGTCTGTGCGCGGATCGCATCGAGTTCGCCGGCCGGCATCAGATCGCGCAGTTCGGGCCACAGGGTCGCACCGTCGAGCAGTTCGATACGCTGCTTGCCGGCCGCGCCGCGGGCCTCGGCATCGATCCTGCCCTGCGTCACCAGCAGGCCACCGGCCGCGCTCTTGAGCAGCACCTCGCTCGACAGCGCCTGCACCGCGTTGCGGCCCAGCACATAGGTCGATGCGTGCTTGCAGGACAGCAGCCAGCGCGCGCCGTCACGCTCGAGCATGTAGTCGCGGTCGCCGGATACATCCTCCAGATCCACCACCTGCACATAGCCGCGTCGGCGGAGCGCCTGCAGCACCATGCCGATGAACCCGCGCCATGAGATGGCCGACAGCGCGACGATCCCCGCCGCCGCTTCGTCGCGTCGGCGCTGGAATGTGAGGAAATAGAATGAAGCCGCGCATCCGATGGCGATCGCCACCCCGATTGCGGCGATCCACTGCGTGGTCATGCCGGTGTCCATGTCCGCTTGCTGGGCGGCAGGATACCCGAGCGCGACGCTCGATCAGCGTCAGATCGGAGCGAACCGTTGCTTCAAGCCCTCCCCCGCTAGCGGGGGAGGGTCGGGTGGGGGCAAACCTTCAGCGCTGGAACAACGGGTCAGGCGACAAATCGCCAGCGCTCCTTGAGTGGAACTATCGAACGCTCCAACGATCAACCCGCGTTCGCAGCCTTCTTCGCCGCACGCTTCGCTGGTGTCTTCGCAGACTTCGTCGCCGCCTTGCGCGGCGCGGCCTTCTTGGCGGGGGCCTTTTTCGCAGATGATTTCTTCGCAGGTGCCTTCGCCGCCTTGCGCGCCGGCGCGGACTTCTTGGCCTGCAACGCCGCGGTCAGCGCATCGACGCGCTTGCTGAGCGACTGCACGTCGTCCCGGCCCGGCACGCCGAGCTTGACCAGTGCACGCTGCACGCGCTCCTCGAACACCTTCTCGAGCCGGTCCCAGGTGTCGGCCGCGCGATCGCGGGTCTGGCCGACGCCGGTTTCGACCACGTTGCGGACTGTGCCTGCACGCGTATTGGCATAGGCGCGCGCGGTTTTCTCCAGACTTGCGCCTTCCTTCATCAGGCCATCGAACAGGCGCGTGCCTTCGGCCTGCGCGCGGCCGAACGCGCCGACGCCGGCCAGCCAGATCTGCTGCGCGGATTCGCTGATCGACTTGGACAGTACTTCGCCGCTTGCGGCATCGCCCTTGGCGGGCCTGGAGCGCGGTGCGGACTTCTTGGTGGCTTTTTTCGCGGTCTTCTTGAACGTGGCCATCGGTGTCTCCGGACGTGGTGAACAGGACGATCGCAGCCTCGCGCGGCGATCTGGAATTTCACACCATCGCTCAGCGCGGCGGCATGTCGATCATGCGCTCGATATCGTCGAGCGCGCGGTGCAGGCGTGCGGTGGCCTCGGTGCGGCGCTCGCGTTGTGGTGGCAGGCCATCGAACAGGGTGCGATCGACGTCGGCGATGATCTCCGGGCGCAACCGGATGCCATGCGCGCCGAGCACCGGTTCGAGTTCGGAGGCGCGATTGCGCAGATCGTCCAGCGTCTGCCGATACCCCAACGCGCATACGCGATGGCGCGTGGAGAAGCTGAAGGCATTGAGGAAGAACAGTTCCGACGCCCCATCGCCGGGCTCGAACACCAGCTGGTCGACATCCGGATACTGCTGGGCGTATTTCGCCAGCCCCACCTGCATGCGCGACTGCAGCAGCGTGCGGAAGGTCTGCGACAGCACGGCCGGCAGACCGCCATCGGTCAAGGGACGGCTGCGACGTGCGAGCGGTCCCGCGCCACTCGGGCGATCGCTGTAGGGGACCAAGGGGTTCAGACCGAGCATGAGGTCGATATCGCGTTCCAGCAGCACGGACGCATGCATCGTCCGGCGCAGCGCGCCGTCGACGTAATCGCGACCGTCGATGCGCACCGGCGGATACAGGCCGGGCAGGGCGGCGCTGGCCTGCACCGCGCGTGAGATCGGCACGTCGGCCAGTTCGCCGGCGCCGAACACCACGGCTTCGCCACTGTCGAGGTCGACGGCGACCACATGCAGGGCCGCATCGAGTGCACGGAAATCGTTGCTGCGGCCGCGTCTGGAGAACACGTCGGACAGAAACCGCTCGACGCCGCTGTTGTCGAACACGCCGGTCGGCACCACGCCCCCGAACAGCGCGGCGCGGGTGGCGCCCGGCAGAAGACCGCGGCTCCAGTCCAACGCCAGCTGCGGCAACCCACCGATGCGGCGCGCATACTCGCCGAACGCCGGCCGCAGGAAGTCCTCGGCGCGGAAGGCCAGATCGTCGCTGTCACCGGTGATGAAGGCGCGGCACATCTCTTCGACGTCGAGCCGGTTGGCCAGACCCGCCGCCAGGAACGCGCCGCTGCTGATGCCCACGTAGCTGTCGAGACGTGTCAGATCGAGGCCGTCGAGTGCCTCGTCCAGCGCACGCAGCGCACCGAGTTCGTACATGGCACCGATCGGCCCACCACCGGCGATGGCGAGGCCGATCTTCGGCGCGCGGGTCGACGTGCGTTTGCGACGGTGCCGGGCGGGATGCAACGACAGCATGGCGAGGCCTGGAGGTCAGTCCGCCCGAGTCTAGCCAGCCGGTGTTGAAGGATTGCTCCAGACGCCTTCAGCGTCGAAGATGCGCCGATGACGGCAACCGACATTTCCGCCCGCCTCGCGCGACGGCTGGCGTGGCATCAGGCCCTGCACGACCCGGACTTCGATCCGCGCGCCCGCTCGCACTGGCTGACCGAATTGCGGCGCTGGCAGGCCGCGCGGCTTCGCGTGAGCTTCGCCCATTTCCTCGAAGACCCGACGCGCGCACCGGCGGCGAACTTCTTCCTCGGCGATGTCTACGGCGATCGCGACTTCACCCGGCGCGATGCCGATATCGCCCGGATCCTGCCGACGATGCGAAGGCTGTTGCCCGCGCGCTTGCTGGAAACCGTCTCGGACGCCATTGAACTCGGCGCGCTGAGCCAGGCACTGGATCTGCACATGGTCGAGGCGCTGCAGCGTCTGGCACCACGGCGACGCAAGCTCGACGACGCGCTGTATGCCGAGGCCTACCGGGACGTCGGTCGCGCGGGTCTGCGCCGGCGCCAGGTGCGCCTGATCGGGCGCGTGGGCCGTGGGTTCGGCAATGCCTTGAAGATGCGCGGCGTGTCCGCGCTGCTGGCGTTCTCGCGCGGTCCGGCCCGGCTCGCGGGCCTGACCGAACTGCAGGGGTTCCTGGAACGCGGCTATGGCGCGTTCGAGGCGCTGGGCGATCCGGATGCGTTCGTCGCCGAGATCGAACGCGACGAGGGCGAGGTGTCGCGGCGCCTGTTTGCCGGACATCCCGATCCGTACACCCTCTGATCGTCTTCCCGGTCCATGCTGGGCGCGACTTCGCGAACAACGTCCAGGAACAGCATCGCCCCGCCGGTTGCAGGGGCAGCAGTGAACGTCCTTCGGGCCAGCGTGAGCGCTGCCTGCTGCGTAAATGTCTCGCAGGAATCAGAACTTTTCGGACAGTACCCGACGGATCTCGGCCTCGATCGGGCCCTGCATCGCCGACAGCAGGAAGCCGAGCTTGGCGGTCACATGCAGGCTTTCCGGCAGCAGCGCGATCGCGCCGTCGACGCCCGAACGACTGAAATTGAGCGTGTCCCCGTCCCAGCCGTACTTCATGTCGAAGCGCTCGGAGAGTTTCTTCGCGACGGCTTCGACCGCTGTGCGGGCCTTGGCCGGCGGCAGCGAGTGGGGATGGGTGATGTCGATACCGGCCATGCGAGGCTCCGCGGGTTGTCGTTGGACGCGCATTGTGCGTCGACGGGGCGCGGTGACCAAGTGACGGCGTGCAGCTGCACGGCCTCGTGCTAGATTGCCGCCGCATGACTGCGCTCAAGCTGCGATTCCCCACACCGGACGAACCCGAACTGCCGCTCGACATCGGCGTGCACGGTATCGGCCGCGGGCGCACGGGTGCGTTGGCACCTGTTTCAGAAGGCGGTGAACCGAGCGTTCGTTTCTGCGTCGATCGCCGAGGTGTCTGGCTGACGGTCACCGAAGGCGTGCAGGGCGTGCACGTCAACGGTCGCCAGGTGCGGCGCATGGCCATGTTGCGTACCGGCGACGCGATCTTCGTCGACGGCCGGGAGCTGCGGCTGGTGTCGACGACGCCTGTTCCGGAAACCTTCCCTGCGGACGGGCTGGACGACATGGATGCTGCGGAGGCCGACCTGCGCATCGTGCTGCGGGGCGTAGGCGGTCGGTATCACGGCCGCAGCTTCACGCTCGACCGGCCGCGTCTGGTCGGACGTCATGCCGAAGCCGACATCCGCATTGACGAGCCGGGTTTCCCGGATCGCCACGCACGACTCGAACGCGCAGGCGGTGCCGTGCGGTTGATCGATCTCGGCTCGGCCGACGGCAGTGTGGTAAACGGCGAGCCGATGCGTGACGCTGTGCTGCAGGCCGGGGACCAGGTCGTGTTCGACGCGCACCACCGCTTTGTCATCGAGGCGCCCGCACGCGCCGGACGCAGCGCCGGTTACGACCGCGCGCCGGAACCTCAGGCGCTGGTCGACGCGTCTTCGGCGCCCCGGAGCGGCGGTCTGCCATTGCCGTGGCTATTGCTGGCGGCCGCGGTGATTGCAGGCTTGCTCAGCGCACTCCTGCTGTTCGGGGCGGCTTGACCCGCAACCCACTCGGAGAGATCGCGATCGGAGGTTTCAGCATCTGGCATTGGGTCATCGTACTCGGCGTCATCGCGGTCCCCGTCGCCGTGGTGCTCCTCATCGTTTGGGCATTGCGGCGCGGCCGGAAGCGTTGACGGCACGTCGACGCTGCATCGCCTTCCACACCCGCCAGCCCAGCAGCGCCGCGAGAATCCCGGCATACAGCGCAGGCTCGCGCCAGTCGGATTTCACGATCCACCAGAAATGCAGCACCGCGAGTGCGGCGATCGGGTAGATCGCCTTGTGCAGTTGTCCCCACTTGCGGCCCAGGCGTCGCATCCAGCCCTTGGTCGACGTGATCGCGAGCGGCACCAGCAGCAGCCACGCGAGGAAGCCCACCGTGATGAACGGGCGGCGCGCGATCTCGGTCGCGACCTGCGACAGATCGCCGACCAGATCCAGCGCCAGCCAGACCCCGAAATGCAGGCTGGCATAGACGAATGCGTACAGCCCGAGCATGCGGCGGAACCGCAGCGCCGTCGCCCAGCCGGTGATCTGGCGCAGCGGCGTGATCGCCAGCGTGATCAGCAGCAGGCGCAGCGCGCCGATGCCGAGCTCGTGTTCGATCGTCACTACCGGCTCGGCGCCAAGTACGTCGAAGTTCGTGCCGCCCAACACCTGCCAGACGCGCCAGCCCAGCCAGGCCAGCGGCGCCAGACACACCAGATGCACCAGCGTCTTGCCGGCGATGATCGCCGGCGGTATCGCCGGGCGTGCCGCGGGTGCGGCTTTCAGTACCACTTGCGCAGATCCATGCCCGAATAGAGCGAGGCGACCTGGTCCGCGTAGCCGTTGAAGGGCAGCGTGTCGATGCGGTTGGCGCGCAGACGGTTGACGGTGCCTGCGATGCGCCGCTCGGTCTTCTGGCTCCAGCGCGGATGATCGACCGCCGGATTGACGTTGCTGAAGAAGCCGTACTCCGATGGCTGCAGATCGTTCCACGCGGTGCTGGGCATGCGTTCGACGAAGCGGATCGCGACAATCGACTTGATGCTCTTGAAGCCGTACTTCCACGGCACCACCAGTCGCAGCGGCGCGCCGTTCTGCTGTGGCAACGGCTTGCCGTACAGGCCCGTGGCGAGGAAGGCGAGCGGATTCATCGCCTCGTCGATGCGCAGGCCTTCGCGGTAGGGCCAGTTGATCGAACGGAAGCGCAGGCCGGGCATCTGCTCGCGATCGGCGAGCGTGGTGAAGGCGACGTACTTCGCGTTGGCATTCGGTTCGAACCTGCGCAGCACCGACGCCAACGGCACGCCGCTCCACGGAATCACCATCGACCAGCCTTCGACGCAGCGCAGGCGGTAGATGCGCTCCTCGTTCGCGACGCCGCGCAGCAGGTCCTCGAACGACACGCGGCCCGGCTTGGCACATTCGCCGCCAACTTCGATCGTCCACGGCGAGGTGCGCAGCGTTTTCGCGGCGCTCGACGGATCACCCTTGCCGGTGCCGAATTCGTAGAAGTTGTTGTAGCTGGTGATGTCCTCGAAACGGGTCAGGGGCTCGTCGGTGCGGAAGCCGCTGCGCGCCTGGGCGGGCGTGACCGGCGTGGTCGATGCCGGCGGCGGCTCGGCGTCGGCGCATCCCGCCAGCGACAGCGCGGGCGCGGCGGCCATCAGCGCGAGCAGACGCCGCCGGTCGCGGTAGACGGTTTCGTCGGTGACTTCGGACTCCCTGATCCGCAACGCATCGCGCAATGACATGTGGGGCTCCTCGGCGCGACGCGCCTCTTGTGGACCAGTGACATACGTTGCCAGCGCAACCATCGGATGCACGTCAAACTGCTGCGCTGCGGCATACTTGCCGGCCCCGAAATCCGTTCCGTGGAGTGTTCAATGGCGCGTGCATACAACTTTGCCCCGGGACCGGCGGCCCTGCCTGAAAGCGTGCTGAAACAGGCGCAGGCGGACATGCTGGAGTGGGGTGATGCCGGCGCGTCGATCGTCGAGATGAGCCACCGTGGCCCGGAGTTCATGGAGGTCGCCACGCGCGCCGAAGCCGATCTTCGCACGCTGCTCGGTGTGCCGGATGACTATGCCGTGTTGTTCCTCCCGGGCGGCGCGACGACGGCCCAGGCGCTACTGCCGCTGAACTTCGCGAACCAGGGCGACACCGTCGATTACATCGTCACCGGCCACTGGGGCAAGACCGCGCTCAAGCAGCTCACGCCGGCGGTCTCGGTGAACATCGCCGCCAGCGGCGAGGCCGACGGCTATCGCACCATTCCCGCGCGCGAATCCTGGCGGCTGACGCCCGGCGCGGCCTACGTGCACATCACCGCCAACGAGACCATCCACGGCGTGGAGTACCGCCCGGCCTGGGGCGAGCCCGCGCCCGATACCGGCAACGTGCCGCTGTTCGCCGACTTCAGTTCCAGCATCGCGTCCGAGCCGATCGACATCTCGCGCTACGGCGTGATCTACGCCGGCGCGCAGAAGAATCTCGGGCCGGTGGGCATCTCGGTCGTCATCGTGCGCCGCGACCTGCTCGAGCGCGCCGGCCAGCCGCGCGCCGACATCTTCAATTACAGCTCGCAGCTCGCCAACGACTCGATGCTCAACACGCCGCCGACCTGGAACTGGTACGTGGCCGGCCTGGTGTTCCGCTGGATGCTCGACGAAGGCGGCACGCCGGAATTCAACCGCCGCAGCGACGAGAAGTCGGCACTGCTCTACGGCGCGATCGACGGCTCGGGCGGCTTCTACCGCAACGACATCGACGTCGCCGTGCGCTCACGCATGAACGTGCCGTTCTTCCTCGCCGACGAGGCGCGCAATGCCGCGTTCCTCGACGGCGCGCGCGAAGCCGGGCTGATCGGGCTCAAGGGTCACCGCGTGCTCGGCGGCATGCGCGCGTCCATCTACAACGCGATGCCGGTCGACGGCGTCCGTGCCCTCGTGGCGTACATGCAGGATTTCCAGAAGACCCATGGCTGATTCGAAGAAGAAGACCCCGGTCGCCGCGCGGGTGAAGAAACCGGCGGCTGCGAAGGTCGACGCGGTGAAAGCCGCGGCCACCGCGGGTGTCGCCAGGCCGGATCTCGACGCGGTGCGCGCGCAGATCGACGGCATCGACCGCCAGATCCAGACGCTGATCGCCGAGCGCGCGCAGTTCGCGCGCCAGGTCGGCAAGGCCAAGGGCAAGCTCGCCGCGGCCGTGGATTACTACCGGCCCGAGCGCGAGGCGCAGGTGCTGCGCCGTGTCGTCGACCGCAACGACGGTCCGCTGTCGGACACCGAACTCGTGCGTCTGTTCCGCGAGATCATGTCCGCGTGTCTCGCGCAGCAGGAGCCGCTGAAGATCGGCTACCTCGGCCCGGAAGGCACGTTCTCGCAGCAGGCCGTGCACAAGCAGTTCGGCCATTCGGCCAAGGGCCTGCCGCTGGCGAGCATCGAGGAAGTATTCGACGAGGTCGCCGCCGGCAATGCCGATTTCGGCGTTGTGCCGGTCGAGAACTCGGGGCAGGGCACGATCCAGTCGACGCTCGACATGTTCCTGACCTCGCCGCTGAAGATCTGCGGCGAAGTGGAACTGCGCGTGCACCAGTATTTGCTGTCGCGCACCGGCCGTATCGAGGACATCGAGCGCGTGTATTCGCACGGCCTGTCGCTGGCGCAGTGCAAGCAGTGGCTGCGCGAGAACCTGCCGGGCGTCGAGAAGCACGCGGTGGTCAGCAATGCCGAAGCCGTGCGCCGGGCGAAAAAGTCCGACGACGCCGCAGCGATCGCCGGCGAGAACGCCGCGCATGTCTACGGCATGCAGGTGCTCGCCGGGCCGATCGAAGACCGCAGCGACAACACCACGCGCTTCCTGGTCATTGGCCGCGGCGCGTTTCCGACGTCGGGCAACGACCGCACCTCGCTGATGGTCTTCATCCGCGACCAGCCGGGCGCGCTGTACCGCATTCTTGAACCGCTGGCGCGACGCGACATCAGCATGAATCGCATCGAGTCGCGCCCCGCACATGGTGCGCTGTGGCAGTACGCGTTCTTCATCGAGGTCAACGGCCACGTCGACGAATCGCCGCTGAAGGACGCGCTCGGCGAGATCGACGCGTTCGCGGGCGAGGTGCGCGTGCTTGGCTCCTATCCGGTCGCCGTGCCGTGAGCGAGGCATCGTGGATCGCGGCGCCGGGTGCGCCGTTGCGGGGCGAAGTGCGGGTGCCGGGCGACAAGTCGGTTTCGCACCGCGCGATCATGCTGGCCGCGCTCGCCGACGGCACGTCGCGCATCGAAGGCTTTCTCGAAGGCGAGGACGCGCGCGCGACCGAGGCGATCTTCCGTCGCCTCGGCGTGGCGATCGAAACGCCGGCGCCTGGCGTGCGCATCGTGCACGGCGTCGGTATCGATGGCCTGCGCGCGGCCGACGGTCCTCTGGACTGCGGCAATGCCGGCACCGGTATGCGGCTGATTGCGGGCCTGCTCGCGGGTCAACGCTTCGACAGCACGCTGATCGGTGATGCGTCGCTGTCGAAGCGGCCGATGCGCCGCGTCACCGAGCCGCTGGCGACGATGGGCGCGCGCATCGACACCGGTGAGGGCGGCGTGCCACCCCTGCATGTACACGGCGGCACGCCGCTGACCGGCATCGACTTCGACAACGTGCTCGCCAGCGCACAGGTCAAGTCCTGCCTGCTGCTCGCGGGCCTTTACGCCGGCGGCGAGACCGTCATCCACGAGACGCGCCCGACGCGCGACTACACCGAGCGCATGCTCGCCGCGTTCGGCTGGCCGATCGACTTCGCGCCGGGCATCGCCCGCCTGACCGGCGGACACCGTCTGCGTGCGACCGACGTGCGCGTGCCGGCGGATTTCTCGTCGGCCGCGTTCTTCCTCGTCGCCGCGTCGATCGTGCCCGGCTCCGATCTGCTGCTGCGCCGTGTCGGCATGAACCCGCGTCGCACCGGCCTGCTGCACGTGCTGCGCCTGATGGGCGCCGACATCGTCGAATCCGATGCGGGCGAGGAGGGCGGTGAGCCCGTGGCCGACCTGCGGGTGCGTTACGCGCCGCTGCACGGCATCGACGTGCCCGAGCAGCACGTGCCGGACATGATCGACGAGTTTCCGGCGCTGTTCGTCGCCGCGGCCTGCGCATCGGGCGTGACGCGTGTGACCGGCGCGCACGAGTTGCGGGTCAAGGAGTCCGATCGCATCGCGACCATGGCCGCGGGCCTGCGCGCGCTGGATGTCGCCATCGAGGAAGCGCCGGATGGCGCGACGATCACCGGGCGCACGGATGGCGTCGGCAGCGGTCGCGTCGACAGTCACGGCGACCATCGCATCGCGATGTCGTTCGCGATCGCCGGTCAGCGGTCGCGTGGCGAAGTCGTCATCGGCGATACGGCGAATGTCGCGACATCATTCCCGGGCTTTCTCGAAATGGCCGAGGCGACCGGTTTCTCGCTGCGTACCGGCTGACCCTCAGGCGAGCGCTCGCGCGCGAACGGCTTTTGTGTGAGTCCCGTCGCGAGCGCGCGCCCTACAGCACCTCAGCTCCAGACGGAAACGCCCGCATCCGGAGATGCGGGCGTTCTGCGTTCAGCGCGCTTCAAGATGGATGGATCAGCCCGCATCCTGCAGCGTGAAGTCGATCGGCACGCGGACCGTGCTCGCGGTCGGCTTGCCACCCTGGATCGCCGGTTCGAACTTCCAGTCACGCACGGCCTGCTGCGCGGCGCGATCGAGATCACGCGAGCCGCTGCGTTTCTCCACGGTCACGTCGGTGGCATTGCCATTCGCATCCACCTGCACCAGCAGGATCAGCGAGCCTTCCTCGCGGCTGCGCGCGGCAGCAGGCGGATACGGGATTTCCGGCTGCGCGAGCGGACGTGCTTCGCGATCCGCCGGGCGCGCGGATGCCGTGTCGGCGCGCGGCGTCGTACGTGTGGCGGGCTCACGCTCGGCAGGCGGGGCGGCCGGATCGTCGATGACCGGTGTCGGCGGCAGTTCGGCTGTGTCGGTCGTCCCGCGCTGGGTCAGCGCATACCAGCCGAGGGCAACGAGCACGACGAGCAGAAGGATCCACACCAGCGGGCTGGAGCCCTTGCGCGGCGGGTCTTGCGGTGGCGGATCGATGGGGCGCTGCATCGGGTCGTTCATGGCCGCACTCCTTGCTGAATGGGAGTTGCGAGCCTCCCACGCAAGATGTGGACATGATGTGGAGTGGTGGCCCTGCCGTCAGCCGCCTGCCGGCTCGAACGAAAACGGAATCCGAAGCTCGCCGGGAACTGCCTGCCCATCGCGCACTGCCGGTTCGAAGCGCCATCGCCGCACTGCGGTAACCGCAGCCCGATCGAGCCGGCGATGCTGACTGCTGCTGACGATATCGACACTGTCGACCCGCCCGTCGACCCCCACCTTGACCAGCAGCACGACGTCGCCGCGTTCGCCGCGTTGCATCGAAGCGCGCGGATATTCGGGCTGCTGGGCCGACACCGGGCGCGGCACACTGTCGGGCAGGTCCGCCGCAGCGGTCGTGACAGGCGACGCGGACACCTGCTCCTGCGCCAAGGGCGCCGAAACGGGCGCGGGCGCCGGTGTGGCCTGGGGCACGTGCGCATCGATACGCACCGGCACACGCGGGTCCTGCGGGCTGGCGTAGTCGAATCCCCGGTCGGCGCTGGCTGCAGCGGGTAGCGGCGCCGGCAGCGGCGCCGTTGCGGGATCGCCGGCGGCTGCGGACATGTTGGCACCGCCGGCGTCGGTGTCCGTCGACGGACGCGCCAACCACAGCAGCGCGAACGACAGCACGCCCACTGCACAGCCGCCGGCCACGAACCACCATGCCCGTCCGCTCGGCATGACCTCGCGCAAGCTGCGGCGCAAGCGGACGGAACGTGGTGTGGAAGACGCGGACATGGCGGGCTCCTCGACGTGGCGCCGCATTCTTGCACACGCCCTCATGCGCGCCGCCCGGTGCACGCACGCATCGGACGCGCCCGGCGAAGATCCGGGCGATAATGCGGATCCCGTTATCGATAAGCCGAAGCCCTGTCATGCTCGATCCCAGTCTCCTGCGCCAGCACCTCACCGATACCGCCGCGCGCCTGCGCGAGACCCGCGGGTTCGAGTTGCCGGTGTCGCGGATCGAATCGCTGGAAGCCGAGCGCAAGCAGATCCAGGTGCGCACGCAGGAGCTGCAGAACCTGCGCAATACGCGCAGCAAGGCGATCGGCCAGGCCAAGGCCAAGGGCGAGGACGTCGCGCCGCTGCTGGCCGAAGTCGCCGGCTTCGGCGACGAACTCAAGGCCAGCGAAGCGCGTCTGCTCGAGATCCAGGCCGACATCGAGGCGATCGTGCTCGGCGTGCCGAACCTGCCAGATGCCGGCGTGCCGGTCGGCCGCGACGAATCCGACAACGTCGAGCAGTCGCGGTGGGGCACGCCGCGCACTTTCGATTTCGAGGTCCGCGACCACGTCGCACTCGGCGAGCGTCATGGTTGGCTCGACGCCGAGACCGCGGCCAAGCTCAGCGGCGCGCGCTTCACCGTGCTGCGCGGCAAACTGGCGCGTCTGCATCGTGCGCTCGCGCAGTTCATGCTCGATCTGCATACCAGCGAGCACGGATACGAAGAGACCAGCGTGCCGCTGATCGTCAATGCCGACACGATGCGCGGTACCGGGCAGTTGCCGAAGTTCGAGGACGACCTGTTCGCGACGCCGTTCGGCGACGAGACGCGTTATCTGATTCCGACCGCGGAAGTGCCGCTGACCAACATCGTGCGCGACACGATCGTCGAGGCCGACCGCCTGCCGCTGCGCATGAGCGCGCACTCGCTGTGCTTCCGCTCGGAGGCCGGCAGCCATGGCCGCGACACCCGCGGCATGATCCGCCAGCACCAGTTCGAGAAGGTCGAGATGGTGTCGATCGTCCGGCCCGAGGAAAGCGACGCCGAACTCGAGCGCATGACCCGCTGCGCCGAGACCGTGCTGGAGAAGCTCGGTCTGCCGTACCGCAGGCTGCTGCTGTGTACCGGCGACATGGGCTTCGCAGCACGGCGCACTTACGACCTCGAGGTCTGGCTGCCGTCGCAGGAAACCTATCGCGAGATTTCCTCGTGCTCGAACACCGGCGACTTCCAGGCGCGGCGCATGCAGGCGCGCTGGCGCAATCCCGAATCCGGCAAGCCTGAGCCCGTGCACACGCTCAACGGCTCGGGTCTCGCGGTCGGCCGCACGCTGATCGCGGTGATGGAAAACTATCAGCAGGCCGACGGTACGATCGAGGTGCCGGAGGTATTGCGCCCCTATATGGCCGGGCTCGCGCATCTCGATTGACGCGTCTGTACCCGTCTGCAGTGCACGGGACTTCGTGCAACGGGCTCCATCGTTGGACCCTATCGGCTCGATAGAGGGGCTGTGTTGCGTATCTGGGATAAAGGTGCTGGAATACCGCGCATCGTTCCGTTAGTGAGGCCGTCCCATGCAGGATCTCAACGATCTCTATTACTTCGCGATGGTCGTGGAGCACGGGGGGTTTGCCGCTGCCGAGCGCGCCCTTGGCATCCCGAAGTCGCGCCTGAGCCGTCGCATCAGCCAGCTTGAAACCGAGCTGGGCGTGCGCCTGCTGCAGCGCTCGACGCGACGATTCGCCGTGACCGATGTCGGTCAGAGCGTTTTCCGCCACGCACAGTCGATGCTGGCCGAGGCCACCGCTGCGCGCGAGGTCGTCGACCGGCTCAGCGCCGAGCCGCGCGGGCTGGTGCGTGTCAGTGTGCCGGTGAGCATCGCCCAGCAGTCCATCCCGAAGATGCTGCCCGAGTTCCTCGCACGCTATCCGCAGGTGCGTGTGCAATTGCATGTGAGCAACCGCCGCGTCGATGTCATCAATGAAGGCTTCGATGTCGCGGTGCGCGTGCGGTCCAAGCTCGACGACGACGGCAGCCTGGTGATGCGCAGCTTCGGCCAGATCCAGGAACTGCTGGTCGCCAGCCCCGGTTATCTCGACCGCATGGGCCGCCCGAAGGATCCTGACGAACTCGACCAGCACACCACGATGAGCATGGGCGAGGACGAAGTGAAGCAGCGCTGGGATCTGCAGGCCAACGACGGCACGACGCGCCGTGTCGAACTCAAGCCGCGCGTCGCCGGCTTCGATTTCCCGATGTTGATGGCGCTGGCCAAGCAAGGTCTCGGAATTACGATGCTGCCTGAAACGCTATGCGCAGAAGCCGTGCGAGATGGCGAACTCGAGGTGGTGCTGCCGGACTGGCACCTGCCGCAGGGCATTGCCCATGCGGTGTTCGCATCACGTCGGGGGCTGCTGCCGGCCGTGCGCGTTTTCATCGACTTCCTTGCCGAAAAACTCCCGCCGCTGATCGAAGCGTCCAGCCTCGACTGCCGCAACTGCGAGAAGAAGCCGATGCCCGGGGACATCCCGCCGCCGCGTATCTCCACTGCCGCTGTGCGTGCGACAATGGCGTGATACCGCGGATCCCATGTGCTCGCGCATGGCATCCCTGGAATGGTGATTGGTCGAACGGCCGACGCCGCGTCAGCGGCGCCGGTGACGAAGCGGGGCACATCGGAGAGATGGCCGAGTGGTTTAAGGCAGCGGTCTTGAAAACCGCCGAAGGGTCAAACCTTCCGTGGGTTCGAATCCCACTCTCTCCGCCAATCTGACGCATCTATCTGATTTAATTGGATAAATTGCGATATAGGGGTTGGCGAATCAGGACACAAATCGGGTCACAACCCGATGCGAATTCCTCACCACATGAGCCGCTCCCCTTCGGGACGTTGGGCGTTTCGCCAGCGCGTTCCGGCCGATCTTCAAGGCATCTTGGGATGCCGCCTCCTCAAACGCTCCCTTCGCACGGCTGATTTGCCGGAGGCTCGGGTGCGTGCTGTCCTGCTCGCGGCCGGCTATGCTCGACTCTTCGAGCGGTTGAGGGATCAACGCGTGGCGAAGCTGTCTAGGGATGATGCGGACGCGCTGGTCGAGCGTTTGAGCAGCGCCAACAATTTGCGTGACCTGACCCTTCATCGGACCGTAGGGCCGGATGGCGCCGTAAGCGAGCGGTGGCAGATCGACGACGAAAAGGACGTTCGGCTGTTCCGAGCAGTCCAACAGCGGCGGGTGGGCGATGACCCGCTCCAGGACCTCGTGGATGGCATCGTGCCGGCGTCGACTTCGGCCGCATCCCGGACCGGCTTGGAGCCCATCCAATTAGGCAAAGCCCGGGACGCGTGGCTCGCGACGCTCAAGGGCAGCACGCTTCCCAAAACCTACACGATCAAAAAGACTGCTGTCCAAGCGCTCGTCCAGTTCCTGGGCGAGAAAACGCGGGTTGCGAGCATCACTCGATCGGATCTGGCGCGCTGGTATCAGTCGATGCGTGCCGCCGGGGCCTCGACGCCCACACTCACGAACAAACAGAGCTACATCGGCGGACGGGCGGGCTTCTTCGACTGGGCAATGGCATCGGGCTACTACCCGAAAGGCGACAATCCGGCCAGCGGCCACGTCAGCTATTCGGCACGTGAGAAGCGGGCCCGCAGGAAGCTCGGGTTCAAGGCGTTCGATCGAGAGCAGATCCAAGCACTGTTCGCGCCAGCTGCCTTCGGAAAGCTGTCTGAGTCCGCCCGCTGGGCGTCGCTCATCGGGCTCTACACAGGCGCCAGGGCGTCAGAGGTGGGCCAGCTCCTCACCAACGACATCATTGAGGAGGACGGTATCCCGTGCATCCGCGTATCCGATGAAGGTGAGCATCAGAAAGTGAAGACCGATGTCAGCCTGCGCACGGTGCCAATTCATCCCAAGCTGCTCGAACTCGGGTTCTTGGCCTGGGTCGAGGGTCGACGCAGGGCGGGCCATCAGCGCCTGTTTCCCGCGGCAAAGGCAGACGCAAAGAACGGCCAGGGCAATTGGATCTCTAAGGCTTTCAGCCGACATCTGGCGGAAGTGGGGGCGGGGTGGGGGCCAGGAAAGCGCGGTTTTCATTCTCTTCGAAAGACGCTGATTCAAGAGCTACAGGGCGTTGGCGTCGTATCGGAGCTTCGCGCGCAACTCGTGGGGCATGAGTTAGACGATGAGCATCACGCGACCTACAGCCGAGACTTCTCCACCAAGGAGAAGCTAGAGGGACTAGGGCCGCATTCGCCGGGCCTTAAATCCCTTGAATACGGACTGGAGTTCGTAAGCCTGCAAGGATCGGTTTCGACCTAAGCCCCTTGCTTTCCCAACGAGACGCAAACCGGGCGGTTGCCCTGTTGTTGTGTCCTGCCAGTCTAGCGACTCACAGGAATGGGTTGCTAGTTCATGACGCCGGCGATTGGTTGACTACCCGCCACATGTGGTCGGGGCCATGTAGCTGTCGCAACCCGTATGATCGAATTCTGAGAAGTGGACGTCGGGTCTAGGGAGAAGGGTGTGAGCCGAGTTTGGGAAGACACTATCGTTATCGCGCTTCGAGACGCTCAATGGTTGAATTGTCGCAGGGCTGGAAACATCCCAGCGTCTCTTACCCCAGCCGGATTCTTAAAGCTTGATGGGTCGGCTGAGTCTACCTTAGGCGATGTCCTCTACTCTGCTGAAGAGCGTTATTACCTGATTGAAGTTAAAGGATCTAGGGCTGGTATATCTTCGGAATGGCGAATCAAGGATGGTCTGAGTAACAAGCTAGCTTACAAGTCGCTTTCTTCGAAGTGGGAGCAGTTGGAAATTCTCTGCTCAGGTGGTCAAGGAGGGCAGGTCGCCGAGGATCGTGACATGCTGACTCAATTCTTCTTGCACTCGTTCGCTGCACACCATTTCGCATACTGGGATGAGTGGGAAAACGATCAAGATAAGCTTGGAGAAATTGTCCTTGAGTCATACGTCCCTGCGTGTGCAAGATATTTTGCGGAGAGCAGAGATGAAGGCGAAGGGTTTATAAAGCCTTGGTCAGGTAACTATTTTGGATTTCTGAGGGGCGGGTCGAAAGATGCGGTCGCCTCAGAAGTCGTTGGCCTGTCAGATATATTCTCAGAGCAGGACATGAAGGTTTTCATATCTTCAAGCGCTCGGACCGTTCAGAGGAAGCTAAGGGTCGGGCTGCCTTTGAAAAAATTTCAGATCTATGTGAATTGCTTAGTGGAAGACTGGAAGGGTGAAGAAGAGTCAATATTCGCCGTTGTCCTTTCGGATAGCGGCAGCTTTTTCAAGGTGATAAGTTCAACAAAAGAATTAAAGCTGCTCATGGATCCGAAAAGTGACCTGTATTCTTCTCCTAGAAAGAAGCCTAGGCCCTACAGTAGCTTTGCGAGTGGGGGAGGGCGGCGCCCTAAGTTAGGGGGCTAATCATTCTCTTGGAAAACGGAAAGATGTTGACTCTGCTCAGCAGTTAACAAGCCCCATTGTTCTATGTAGATAGACACAGCTTTGTTAGCCATTTCACATGATGCTGCTGGATCCATGTGCGTCAGCGCATATGTGTAAGAAGTCAGCCAAATTCTTTTGGTGATAGATCGCTGGTCGGGCGTGGATGGAGTTTTGGTGTCCATTGCTGCTAGCTACTGAGGTGTGACGTAACCTATCCCACGGCGGGCTTATGTCAAGAGAGGATGTTTTCGGCGTTAACTAGAGCCTCAGCAGATTGGAATCCAGCGCCAGTCCGGTGGGCGATCTGAGGTGAACAGCCAAACAGCACGGTTAGATTTTTTCTGTCTTGGCGCGGCAGTGCTCTGAAAGTGCACGGCGGAAGTTTCAGCCGTCGAGGCTCCCAGAAGATAAAAGCCACGTCTGCAGCGGAGTCAAAAATCCCGCGAGACCCTCACGGCAGCGGTCGCGAAGAGCCTTATCTGCCGCCTATCCGAACCGGGATCCCGGACCACAGCTTGCCCGATCTCATTGGTTGCAGCCCCGGTGCGCAAGCAACACGCTTTCTTAAGGAGGGCTGCAGTCCTCGGGCTCGTCCTTTTCCTACACCCGTTAATAGACGAGTCTGATTGCCAAGGAATGCGCGGCAGTGAAGTATGTGGTTATTGCAGCAACGCACGTCTTGCAAGCGCGGGATCCGATCGACCACGGCCTCCCCAAGGATCGTCCCCGATCGCCGCAAAGCGAGCTTCTCTCCTGTGCGGGCCCGGTTCCCCTTTTGCCGGGCTGCTGCTCTCTGATGAGATGTCGCCATATTTGGCCTCCTTGGGTGGAGGGGCAGTTGGTCCTGCCGTGTTAGACGTTAAGTATCGCGGGCGCTAAGCTGCGAAACCCACCACTTGGCGCTCAGATATGGCAGTTTTGCTTACGGACCTTTCCCCCTCGCAGCTCACCGAGCTCATTACGCAGGCTTCTAAGCGAAAGCAGTTCCTGAAGAAGCGTAAGCCGGTCGCAGTGGTGCGCAAGAAGCTTGAGGCGGCTGCAGCGACGCATGGCTACAGCATTGCAGAACTGTTCGGAGCGTCGGCTCCTGCTACTCCGTCTTCTAAGGCGCCCGCCAAGTCGCGTTCTGGCGCTAAGGTCGCACGGAAATACCGCAATCCTGATGCCCCCGATCAGACATGGTCAGGGCGGGGGCTCCAGCCTGTCTGGCTGAGAAACGCCTTAACTGAGCGTGGCGCAAAGCTTGAGGAATTTCTAATCTGAGCAGACCTTCTTCGGAAGGAGGGCTGCTCCTGCTCGGTGCGGACTCCTGCTCGAGCATGTTTACGCAGCTCTGATCTGCAACTGGAGCGTGCCAGCCCAAGCCATGACGCTTCGTGCTTTCAGCACGTGGATGGCAGCTTCAGGAGAACAAAGAAGCCCCGCAAGCGGGGCTTCTTGAGTGCGGCCGAGGTTCTACTTTCCGGAATCCCTCCGCCCTGAGCGGCCGTGTAGTGACGGGGTCGAGGAACCCTTAAGAGAGGACTCAGCCTCCAAGGCTTCCAAGAATGAGGAAGGCCAATGTGGGCAGCAACACCATGGCCCCCACCAAGCCCATCACGCCAGCTGCGGCGATGAGCATCATCTGGCCCCAACTGAAGCCGAGGTCGGCGCGCTGAGCGAGCCCAGCCTCCGCTGGGTAAAGCCTCTCGGCTCGGCGACGGAGATAGCGAGACAGGAGCGGGCCGACCACGAGACCGAAGGGACCCAGCATCAGCACGGACAGGCAGAAGCACAGGGTGAAGCGGGTGGTGGGGGTCATGACCCGCTTCGTGGAAGCGGGGTTTGCGGCATATGACATGAGATAGATTCCTTGGATTAGCGGTGGGCGATCCACTCGCCCGATGCCTTGCTGAAGCGCACGGCTCCACTGAGCGGCAGGCTTTGCTCTGTGCCGGAAATACGCAGGATTACTTGGCCCGACACATCGCACCGGTAACCATCGGAAGTCTGGTCCTCCCTGCAACCTGCGATGCCGAAGTCATCGAACCGTTGCACCACGCCCTTCTCTCCGAGCGCCGTTTCGACGTGACGCACCAAAGCCGCCTGGGCGTTTGACTCAGAAGGCGGGCCACCGCCGCAGGCGGACAGAGCGAGGGGCAAGGCAGCGGCAAGCAGAGCGGGGCGAAGCAGGGTCATGGGTCGTCCTTGGGCAGTGGAGGCAAGAGGGGGCGATCACCGGTCGCGGTTTCCGTTTCCGTCTCCGTCGAAGCCCGCGATCCACATGCGGGTATCCCGGAACGGGGTGAGGATGCCGCCAGGACCCGGATTGAGGTCTTCTGCGCGGAGGAAGCCGGAGACCCATGCGGTGCTCAGCGCGACCTTCCGGGCCTGCAGCGCCACATCAGCGCGGGATACGCGCACGTTGAACGGTTCGCGAGGTGGGGTCGGGCCGGTGGTCCGTTGGTCACCCGAGTTCGGCTTGTTCGGTCGGACCCGCAGGCCGACCATCAGATCGGTCGTGGCTTTGATCCGTGCGGCGTGGGAGAGCTCGGCCGTATCGCCGAGGTCATCCGTGATGGTCAAAGGCGCATCGGCGCACGCCTGGAACGTCTCTGTGGTCGACGCGGTGGCGTTCGTCCAAATGCGCGCCTCGACGGTCCAACACTGCAAGTTCGGGCCCCATTCCTTGAACGTCAGCGCGACTCGGGGCCATTCCAGTCGGCCCATCTGCGCTTGCTGGTGGTCTTCGGCCTTGAAAAGGCCGTTGATACGACCGGCACCGGTCAAAGGGTTGTAGAGCGCGATGCTGCCGGTGGCGCTCGAGGTGTTCCCTGCCGCGTTCGCCGGGAGACCGACCATCTGCTTGCCGGCGTCCTTAAGGCTGTTGCCCAGCTGACGGAGGAACCCGGGCTTCTGTTCCGCGTCCTGGGCGAAGGCGGACGAGGTGGCGAGTGCCAAGACCATGAGCGCGACCGGCGCTCCATGCGTTGCGTGCTTCATGCGATGCCCCTGTGGACCACCGGCGTGGTGGCGTTTACGATAATCGCAGATGCAGTGACAGAGTCCAACCGTCAGACTCCAAGGGAATTCAGCTTTGGTGCAATTTCAGCAATGCCTCAGCCCAAGACCCCTTCGACGGTCTATGGCAAACGCCTGCGCAGTGCTCGGCTGGCCAGCGGTTGGACGCAGGCGCAGTTGGCTGCGGGCATGGGCATGGTCGATTCGGTTTCGGGAGCCACGCGAGTGAGCCGCTACGAGACCGGGCAGCACGATCCAGATCCTGCAACAGCAGAAGCGTTGGCCAAGGCCCTTGGCTTGCCCGTGGCGTATTTTTATGCCACCTCAGACACGCTAGCTGAAGTCATCTTGGTCGTGTCTAGATTGCCAGCCCCCAGGCAAAAAGAGGCTTTGAAGCGTCTGCGCGAGATGGCTAATTTGGACAAGCCCTAAGCCGTAGATCCGCTTCAGCTTTAGCTTTCAAGGTGCTGCTTTGCTTCTGACAATTCTTGACAGAAGTAGTGAACCTACCTCTAATCCAAGCAGGGGGCCGGATGGAGACTTCTGGCGAATAGGGACTAGGGATGAGTTCGAACGCAATTGCAGACTTCATTTCCTCTGCGCCGTTGGCAGAAGAAGGCGGTGCGATTGCGTCCGATCGTTTTGACTATCAGAAGAACTGGGCTTTAGCTCGGCTTCTGAGTCTCCATCAAGGCCTCGGAAACTACGTGCTGCTCTGTGAGCTGCACGAGGACATTGCCGTCCTCGACTGTGCCGATGAACCCTCAAAAGCTGTCTTTTATCAGATTAAGACTAGCAAAGAAAAATCGTGGACCCTCAGGAAACTGATCACGAGGAAGAAGGGCAGCGAGGATTCCCTACTGCCATCCATCTTGGGTCGGTTGTGTGCCAAGGCTGCTCAGCTTAAAGGACAGCAAGTCAACTTTCAGTTCGTCACAAACCACGGAAGTGGTTACAGCTTTAAGTCGCCGCCGGCAGGTATTGTCAACGAAGAGGTTGGTTTGCGTCTTTTCGATGCCTTGAGCAACGACGAATGGGAGGGCGTCAGAGCGTGCTTGAAAGATGAGTTGGGAGAGGACTTCGGCGACATCTTGCAAGAGGGATTGTCTGTTGCTATCGCCCCCATCCCATTAAGCATGCACGACCAAGCCACTTTGGGACTTGTTACGGAATTTCTGGAGAAGAGCGGGGTAGGCGCCAACGTCGGACCCAAGATTTTCTATCGAACACTTTTTGACGAGTTGCGAAGGAGGACGGTTGCGAAGAGACCGTCTGGAACGATCTCCGATGTGTGCAGGTCGAAGGGGATTGACCGAGAAGGGTTCGATTTGATGCTAAACAGCGCCTGCTTGGTCGCCCCTTCTGCGGGCGCTTGGGGGCATGTTCTGGCAGAACTCCACAGAGACGGAGTATCGCTGGCCACACGGGCGAGGCTGCGATCAGCTTACCCAGACTACTTCTCACGAATGCAAAGTCCGTTGGACGCAGCCTTCCGGAAGGATTACCGCATCTTGGTCTCAGCCCTTGCGAACGTCACCCTTGAGAATCAAAACCTCTTGGGGCTCGCAGAAGAGGCGGTAGAAAAAGCTAGACAGGAGACAGGCTATGGCATTGCCGGTCTGTCGCTCGAACAGGAACTAATCATTACGATGATGGCCTTTTATGAAGCCAACACCAATTAATTTCCGAATGTTGGTTCGCAGTCTCAGGACCAGGACACATGAAAAGCTTAGTCTTTCAAAGGCTTCATCTCGTATCCCATCGGGAACGAAAAGCGAGGTCAGTCGAGTTTCACCGCAGCGTGACGGTGGTCAAAGGTCTAAATGATGTAGGCAAGTCCTCCTTGGCTAAATCAATTTATGGAACTCTGGGCGCTGCTGCTGCTGAAGTCCATCCCGACTGGAAAGCGGCAGGCGTGATCTCTGCTCTTGAGTTCACAGCGGACGGCGATCCTTACGTCATGCTAAAGGAAGGCAAGACATTTACCTTGATACGGGGGAGTGCGGTTGTAGGGTGCTTTACATCAATTACGGAAGGATTAGCGCCCGCGATTTACGAAATTTTGGGTGCAAAGCTGAGGCTGAAGAATCGCGAAGACAAAGTTATTGTGCCGCCTCCAGCATATTTGTTCATCCCGTTCTATGTGGATCAGGACGCTGGTTGGAGTCAGCCATGGACATCCTTCGATAGGCTGGATCAGTTTTCTCGATGGCGAGAAGATGTGATGAATTTTCATGTGGGAGTGACTGGGGCTGAGTATTTTGACGCATTAGAGTCACAGGCAGTTGCCACCGCGGCAAAAGTCGAGCCCGCGAAACAGCTGGAGGGTTTGAAATCTCTTCAGAAGCGGGCGAAGGAGACCATGATCGAGGACATCGACATGGAGATTGATCCTGATGTTTTTGCCGAAGAAATTTCACGTGTAGTAAAGCTTCTTGAATCGCTCGTGGCGGTTCGCGAAGAGGAGCGTGGAAAGTTGTCGGCGCTGACTGAAAAGCGTCTCCAGCTTGAGGCTCAGAGAGAGATTCTGGATCGAGTGCGTCGCGAACTACATGCGGATTACGTATTTGCGGTGAAGCATGCCGACAATGAGCTAGAGTGTCCAACCTGCGGTCAGCTCCACGAAAATTCATTCGCTCAACGATTTGCCTTAGCGCAGGACGAGGGTAGGGCAGATGAAGTATTGGTGGAAGTCATGGATGGCCTCGCCTTGGTTTCCGGACAGATAGCCATCACTCGTCAGCGCCTTAGGGATGCAAATGAGGACGAACTTAAATTCAATGATCTGCTGAATCGCCGCAAAGGTCAGGTGACGTTTGCGAGAATGTTAGAGCGAGCCGGGCAGAAGAATTTTGCTTCGCAGCTTGAGGCTCAAATGCATGATCTGGTTCGCGAGGTGTCAGAGCTAGACTATCGGATCAAGCAAACCACGGAAAGGCTGCGTAACGTGCGCTCTACCGATAGGAGAAAGGAGGCTATTGAGGTCTACTCCAAACTTCTAACTGAATTTTCCAAGAAGCTCAGCGTGTCGTTTCCTGACGCCTTCCTTCAATCCCTGAATTCGAAATTGCAAGAAACCGGTAGTGATCGCCCTCGGGCTATCCTGGCTTACCTATATGCAATTCTTCATCTTGTCTGGAATGCCCGGGACACGGTCAAGTGTCCGATCGTCTTAGACTCTCCGAAGCAGCAGGATCAGGATGACATTAATCACCTTAACCTGCTTCACTTCATTCGCGACAATCGCCCGCCAGGGTCACAGCTTATTCTATTTCTTGTGGATGATGCTGGTGTGGATTTCGGATGCAAACCTTTGGTCCTAGATAGAAAGTATTCACTCCTCTTAGAGGGCGAATACGAAGACACATCCGAGATTATTCGCAGGCTTCAGGATCTGCGAGAAATCTCTATGCATTAAGGGTAGAACTTGCTGGGGTCCTTGAGCTGCTGGTGGAACTGCCCCCGCTTGTAGACTGGTAGCTCCACCGCCGGCCGATACTGTTCCAGTGCCTTGATCTGCTTCTCACGCGCGAGCGCCGGCTTCTTGTGGAAGTAGGCCTCATGCAGGACTGGCACCTTCTTGCTGACCGAGTGGCCGGTCACCAGGGCGATGTCCTCTTCCTGCACTCCCAGGTGATGGAGCTCGGTGGCGAGGGTATGGCGGAAGGCGTGGAAGCCGACTCCCTTGGGCACGCCCAGGGTCTTGAGGTAACTGCCGAACTGGCTAACGGCCGCCTGGCTGTAGCGTGCATTGGTCTCTCCCGTCTTTTGGTTCACGCCGGCAGATAGGTGCGGAAAAAGCCGCGGGTGACCACAAGCCTTGATGTCGTCCAGGAAGTCGAGGAAGCCGGCATCCAGGAGAGGTTGGGCGATGGGCAGCGTGCGCACCGCGGACTTGCCTTTTAGGCTCTGGCGACTGCGCCCGCGCGTCTTGTGCGCCAAGTCCGGGTCCACCGTCTTCTGAATTCGGATACACCATTGGCCTCCCTCCTGGGCGATGTCAGCGACCTTCAGCTGGCACACCTCGTTGATACGGGCGCCGGTGTAGAGCCCGATCAGGGGCACCCACCATCGATGGGGATATTTGATGGCCCACGGAATGAAGGTCCCGGGCGCGAAGATGCGCTGCAGGTCAGCCTCGTCGAAGAGGCGCTCGGCCCTGTTTGGATCCATCACCAGGTCCTTCTTGGTGTCCGCGAAGGCTTCAACCGGGGAGCCGGGAATGGCCTTCTTCTTCACCAACTGGTTGAAGAAGGCCGACAGGAGGCTCCGGTGCTTGGCAAGGGTGCTTTCGGCAGGTGGCGCAACCTGCTGTTTATGTCCAAGGTCGATGACGACCTCGGGAGTCATCTGGCTGAACCCCGGGAACGTGGTGACGCCACTGGGTGCCCATCGCAGGACGTCCCAAAGCAAGTAGATGTGCTTGTAGTCGATGCGGTGGACGGGGATGTCGCCGCAGACAAAGCGGAGCCATCCCAAGGTGCGACCGCAATCGCAGATCGTGCCGGCGGCGAGCCCTCGGCGATCCATGTCCTTGAGGTAGTCGTCGATCTCGACGGACAACAGGCGGGCAGGGTGGGCGACGGGAAGCGGCTCGGGGTAGCGCGTGCCATCTTTCGCATTTCGAAGGCGCTTCGTCTTGTCGCATGCCGCGTTGAGGATCTCCTGGAAGTGGATGGCCGCTTCTCGGCCTGCCACCGATACCTCGTCGATGCTGATGCGGCCAATGCGGAGGCCTTTCATCTGCATCACGCCAAAGGGGTTGGCGATGTAGTTTTGGATCTCGTCTTCCGGGGTGTTTGCCATGTCTCTACTTCCATCGTTTCGATGGAAGCAAGTTCAATCAGCTTCGAAATTCGTCAACCCACGATCGGCATTTTTCTTCGCCGTTCGCTTTCACCTTAGGCATTGGAATTCGGCGGCAACGAACGGAATAGCCGGGCTCAATAATTCTCCGGTTTATCGGGTCCCGATCCAATCTAAATCAATAACTTAACGGCGAAGGGGATTGCGGCTTCCGGAGTCATTGGTATACTGTTTGATGATTCAAGCTAACAATTGCAATGAAAATTAGTTAGTAAATATCTGCACGGAAGATAAACGAGGTGAAACGAGGGGGCGCAACTTCCACCTGCTGCCTCGCGAAAACTCACTGAGCTGGATCATTCCCGACGATTTTCGTGCTCAGTCTAAGCCGAGCTGCTTTCTAAGGCGGACGATGGCCATATCTGCTTCACCATTAGGCATGGTCTCGGCGGTGAATGGCACGTCGACATAGTAGCCTTCGCCGTCGCCAAGGGGGACGAAATTGATTCCGGCGGCTGAGTAGGCCTTGATCATCAGCGCCTTCAGCTGCTCGAATACTCCGATGCCCTTTCCTGCATCACGTTCATTCCAAACGGTTCGCAGCGCCTCTCTAAGCTCGGACATCAGCGCTACGAGGTGGGAATTAGCGTAGACGGGGCACAGGTCCTCAAGAAGGTCCGGCGCGTCGATAGCGTCCAAGTGTCCTAAGAGGTAGCCGGCCATCTTAAAGGGCATGGCGATGGGCTCACCAGCGTTAATCAGAAGGCGGTTGACATCTCCGTGAGTTCGATATTGCTTGATCTGCTCTTGGGCGCGGGCCAACGAGTAGCCCGCTGCCCTATCGAACTCTGCCGCGTAGCGAAGCTTCAATGCTTGACGGTCGCCAATTGTCCCTGTCATCCGGCAGGCGGCGTATTCCTCCCAGGCCGTCAAGATGGTCTGCAAGAGCGTTACGTCTACCCATTCGCCCTCTGGCCTGGTCAGCATCAAGCCAGGCATGGCTTCGTCCCTCCACTTCAGTTCTGCCACATGTCCGAACTCGTGGGCGATGATATGCAGGGCGTCCAAGTGATACTCGTTGGTTGGATCCACGAGCGCACCGATGACGTTTGCGTTGTAGACCACGTGCGACATGACCTTGCCATCCCGCAGCACGTTCATTGCCTTCGCCACCGCGACCACGTCGCCGTTGTTCGTGTATTGCGTTGCAATCGTCGACTCGTAACCCAGGTCAACAGACGCTAGGGCAGCGTCGAAGTCATATCCGACGGTGACGCCGGCAAGGCGTTCGAGGTCAAGGAAGCGGCCGCACTCGACTATCGCGACTGACATCTCGTCACTGAAGTTCTGGATGAACTCCCGGTCGTCCGGGAAGTTCATGAGGGCCAAACTCAAGTTCATCGGAACGGTCGAAACGGGCAGTTGATCGGTCATGATGCTCGGATGCTGGAAGGTCGGCTTATGGGCGTAGGGCGCGGTCTGTCAGCGGTTCTCGGTGTGCTTTGGAATCTACCGCCTTACGATTAACCGACCAATGGAAGGAAAGATCAAGTGTCCAGAAATATTTATCTTGTTCCTGACACCAATGTGCTGATGCAATGCCGTCAGCTCAACGAACTTCCTTGGAAGGATGAGTTTCCAGGCATTGATTCAATCACGTTGGTTCTGATCGCTCCGGTGCTTCGTGAAGTCGACAGGCACAAAGGGGGGCAAGGCCGCCTAGCGAAGCGCGCCCGCATCATCAACCGTCTGATTGGCCGACTTCTTGAGACGCCAGTAGTTGACCTGTCCGAAGGACGAGTCCCGTCAGTGACTATGGTTTCGGGCGACGAGTTCCGGCCGGACGCTGGCCTTAACGGCGAACTCGATTACACGCAAGCTGACGATGCGATCGTCGGAACAGTGTCAGCGCTGAAGCAGGCTGTGGATTTCGCTGACCAGCAAGTGAAGCTTCTGTCCAATGACAATGGTGTTCTACTGAGTGCGCGCCGGGTAGGTGTGGCGTTCCATCGTGTTCCGCCCGACTGGCTGCTGCCGGCTGAGGCTGATGAAGACCGGAAGAAGTTAAAAGCGCTCGAGGGTGAGATCGAGCAGCTCAAGAAAAGCGAACCCGCATGCGTCATTGAGGCTGAAGCCACGCCTTGGCGCTTTCACTGTGAGAGCTTTGAACCCTTAAGCGATTCAGAGTCCGATGCGCTTCTGGAATTGCTTAAGCGACGCTGCCCTATGGAAACTGACTTTGGACCCCGCGAAATTTCTACTCGCAGTGCTGTCCCAGGAATGATGGGCCTAGCGGCATACGTCGGGCATGAGGAGTTTGTTCCCGCGTCGGAAAACGAGATCCTGTCGTATCAGGAGGAAGCGTATTCGCAATGGCTGTCGACCTGTGAGAAATATTTCAAAGAGCTTCATCAAAAGCTTGAGCGTCGCCAGCCTGCGCCGAGAATCATCTTGAGATTGCGCAACGACGGAGCGCGCCCAGCGGAGGATGTGCGCGTTACGTTTTCGATGCGCGGCGGCGGTTTGCTGATCAAGCTTCCCAAGGAGGAAGAGGAGCCCGTGCCACTGGAGTTAGAGGGTGGAGTCAAGGTGACGGTTGACATTCGCAGCCCAGATTTGGAGTTGCCGCGCCCTCCGGCTGCCCCGAAGGGTTTTTGGAAGAAGGTTAAAGCCTTTAGTTCATTGGACCACTTCGCATCTTTAGCTGGAAGTATCCAGAGGCACGAGCCTCTCTTCTCTCCCCATCTGAATAAGCTGCCTATGATGCCGGCAGCCCGGGAGATCGATTCGTTCTATTGGCGAGTCGGCGAGCGACCAGATTACCCTCGGCCTTCCACTGAGTTGACGTGCCAGCAGTGGCGGCATCGCTCATCACCTGAATCCTTTGAGTTCGAGGTCGTGTGGTTCGGTAGCAACCAACCAAGGAAAGGAGCGCTCCATGTAGAGATCCATGCGGCGAATCTGACCAGCCCGGTGGTTGCTGTGCTTCCAATGGAGGTTGCGGTTGAGGCGGGCGACACTTTGATGGAAGCAAAGGCATTGCTCGAAGGCTTGAGCAAACCCAGCGGCCTCACTCGTCCGCTTCGAAGGTAGACACCTAGCGCGTTCACTTAGGTCGCCCCACCATCGCTGGGCCTCTTGAAGGGAATCCTGGCTTCGCTGCCCCGAACGCAAGGGCAAGCCTCCTCCACTGCGCTGCGTTGCGGCCCTTCGCTGCGCGCCTGTCGGTGCTCGCTCTCGGGTGCGATCGGGCCCGACGCTTCGCCGGCCGGTTCCCACGAGGCGCACAACGCGCCGGTGGAGAAGAACCGATGAAGCGCACCCGCGACCTGAAGGTGCAATACCAGCTCCAGATGGACGAAGAAGGCATCTTGCTTGCCGCCGCGAGCATCTTGGAGCAGCGCCTCCGGCGCCAAGGCGCCATCGCAGACCCCCGCCAAGCCGGCGACTACCTCGTCGCCCAATGCGCCCATCTGCCACACGAAGTCTTCGGTGCCGTCTTTCTCGACACGCGCCACCACATCTTGGCGACAGAGCACCTGTTCTTCGGAACCATCGACGGCGCGGAAGTCCATCCGCGGGTCGTCGCCAAGCGAGCGCTCGAGCTCAACGCGGCGGCCGTGGTCTTCTTCCACAACCACCCCTCGGGCAATCCTGAGCCGTCCTCGGCAGACCGGGCCATCACTGCCCAGCTGAAGCAGGCCCTGAGCCTCTTCGACATCCGAGTCCTTGACCACCTGGTCATCGGTGGCAACGGTCATGTGTCGCTGGCGGCAAGGGGGTGGGTCTAGGTCCTTCCTTGTTCCCAAGCGCAAGAGCTGCCGCTGGTGATCCAGCGGCAGGCACTGCAACGCCGGCAAGTGGACTCCGCAGCGCTCCGAAGTCTTGTTCCCGTCAGCCGGCGCATGCTCGGAGAACAAGAAGTCCGACCACCACCGCGAACACCCAGGTGCCCCATCCTGGCTGCGACTTTGGTGGGGTGCTCTTGTGAGTCGGCGTGGGGGCGGCGGGCGGCCGAGAAGGTGTCTGCTGGGGCCCGTTCGGAGCTTGGGATCGCATCTGATTAAGAAGCTGCTGGTTTGAGCTGCTCTGTTTTGTAGGGGCTGAGCCGGGTGGCGGCGCGGGGCTGGGGCGAGTCGAAGCGCCTCCCATGCCCTGAAGAATGTCCGCGTTGCGGCTATGGGGCGCGCCGACTGTAGGCGTGCCCGGACCTCGCATGCGGAAGCGCGCGTCGCTCTCTGTCAGTTGCTGGATCTGCCCAGGCGTGCTGATGGTGATGGAAAGATGGGTGTAGCTCGTTGAGCGCACGGTGTTGCTGTAGGGGGGGTCGACAAGTCCGGTTGCCGAAATCCACCGGCCGACCCAAGACTCATCAGGGACGTGTGGTTTTAGGGCGTCCATGCCATCCACCCAGATCGCCAGCTTGACGGCCTTTCCGCGCCAGTCCGAAAAGTTCACGAAGATGTAGGGCTTCCGATTCTGAGCCCAGCCCTTCTTCACAGACTCAATCCGCCCGATGAGTTCGATTCGACTACCTACCTGAGCAAGCACCTGAGCGTAATTAGTCGCATGGCATACCGTGTAAGGCCCTTGATAGCCTGGGATCTGCGTCGTTTTTGGTTTGAAAACGATCGGGCCAGCACTGACGCCTTTTCCTTGAAGAAATTCTGCGAGGGTTGGAACTGCGGCGAAGCTGTCGGAGGCAACCTTTGCGAGGTTCTCAACGTGGGCTTTGAGTCCCGGAAGCTTGATGGCCTCCTGAAACACCCCCGAGGTTCCGGGGTCCATGAAGTCGTTGCGACGAAAAACGACCGCGCTTGGTTCCGAGCGCGACGACTTCCAAATGGTAGGGGAGGCGATCAGTGCTTGCAGAGCGACATCGAGTGTCAGGAATGAGAAGCGATCCAAGTGAGCATCAAAGACGTCGGCGGAGCGTTGCGGGTGCTGAAAATTGACCTGCCCAATTTCGGTCGCTCTAGACCCCGCCAAGGAACTCACGAACATTCCGTCGTAGTCGATGAGCTGGACAGCGCTGCCGTCGCTGTTCACCATGACGTTTTCCGGCTGGATGTCTCCGTGAGAGATGCCGTTTGATTCGAGAAAAGCTGCGAGCCTTTCGAGCGACTGACGCAGCCGCTGCAGTGCTTGCCTGTTCTGATGCTCGCGTTCTAGGAACTCCGCAAGCGTCTTGCCCTGGGCCCATTCCATCTTGACGATGGGGTAGGTGCCGCCATCGACGCGGATTCCGTTCGGGATGAACTCGAAGGGGAGGAAATAGGGACTTGCCAGCTGTTTGAGACGCGCCGAGATGGCTTGATAGCGCCGCTCAAGCTCGCTGGACTTCTTGTGGAAGCATCGAAGTGCGTATTTCTTGGCACCTACGTCGACCGTGTAGGTCAACGCGAAGCCACCGCACAGGGCCAGCGGGAGGCCCATGCCGTTGACCTTCACTTGGCCAGCCTTAAGCCCCGGATCCTGCAGGGTGAGCTGGGAAGACTGGAGCGCAATGTTGTATTGCTCAAGCGACGGATACGACATGGCTAGGAAGATTTGGTAAGTGAAGCGATGACGAGCGTGGAGTCGTCGCGTCGGAGGCGTCCAGCCGTCCGCTCGGCTTCCACGAGGTCGTGAAGTTCCTGCGGCTCGCGGATAGCCAAGAGTCGTTCAAGGGCGGATGAGTCGCCTTGCTCTTCATGCCCCAATAGCCAGGCTCCTAGGGCATCGGTCATGCAAAGCAGCGTCCGATATCCGTCAGCCTCATAGCCCCATTCCGTGCTTGGCCATTCAGGCGCTTCATCAGAGCCGCCGCCGTTCAGGGCCAGTCGAGTCGCTAGCAAGGTGGGCTTCTCTTCGAACTCCTCTGCACGGGTGTAGGGGAACGAGCTCAGAAGCTGGTCACCATCGCTCCATACCGCCAAGGAATCCCCAGCCGCAGTGATGCTTACTGCAAGGCGCTCTGGGAGATCCTGAGCGATCACTACAGTCGCAAAACTGCCGCGCTCGTAAGCCGCAGCCTTCGACCATGAAAGCGTGGTGGGGTCATGACATCCCTCGTATGCCTGCGCACAGGAACTCAAGACCTCGTGCGAAAGATCTTGGTCAACGAGCTGGTCAACCAGCAGCTGAGCCCACGTGCGCGCGTCGAACGACTCAGACGCGCCGTCCGAGAGCACCACGCGGCCCGATTCGAGGGCCACGCGGTAAACGTCTTCGTTTTCGTCAGGCGATTCGGCGTGCTTGGCGACCGTTCCTTCAAAGAGGACTCGGAGTGCCATGTCAACGAAGCTGAGCTGCTCGGGTGCCGATGTCGAAGAAATCGACAATCTCGCCGATCTCGCCGTTGAAGACGAAGCCACGCGATTCCATGGTGGCCTTGATGCCCTTTTCCTCGGCTACCTTCTGGAGGTGAGGGGGGAGGGCGCTGGACATGCGGTAGAGCAGCTTGGCGTAGCTGTCGCTCAGTCCGGCGTCGGAAACCGGGAACTTCACCGGGTCGCCGCCGCTCGTGCTGACGTGAAGGTTGAAGAGCAGCACATTGCCGTCGTTCGTGCTGATCTGCTGGAGCTGCTGAGCAAGGGCTTCAGGGTCGCCATCGGTCGACTCACCGTCGGTCACGTGCAGAACCGTTGGCGGGTAGCTGTCTGGATGCGCATCACACCAAGCCACGAGTTGCTCGGCCGCACTGGTGATGGCGTTGCACATCGGTGTTCCGCCCGAAGCTTTGGGTTCGAACCAAACGGGGAACTTGATGGACTGATCCACCAGGCCGCCCGCGCCATCGTCGACACGCTTGGTGCGATCCTCGACGCGGAGCGGATTGGCTTCGATCTGCGAGATCGGATGAAGAACGTTCGACGAGAGCGCGCCTGCCAAGCCGTTCTCCGCCGTTGAGCCCGAGTAGCCCAACACCCCCACCTCGAAGTAGTCGCGAGTGCCTTCCGATTTGGTGCAACGAGTGATAAGGGTCGCGAGCGTTCGGTTCAGAACGTCGGCCACGAATTGGGCTTTCGACTTGCCGTTCTGCATCGTGTCCTGCATGGACCCAGACTGGTCCACCAGAAAGAGGAACGCGGTCGGACTGGTTCGGCTGATCTCGGCGCTGTAGCTCATGTGACCCCCTGTGGTCGAAAGCAATCAGCAAATCATAGAGCAACAGCGCTGACCCGCGCGGCCGTCGTAGTTCAAGATTTTCTTGCGAATCTTCGTTTGAGCTGTCGGCCGCCACCGGGAGGCTCGCGTCACCATCGTTGCGAAGGAACAGGCCTACAGAGGGTTCGGATATCTCCTACAGACGCTCCGGCGTTACCTGATCTTTTCGGCC
The DNA here is from genome assembly GCF_057838005.1 of Luteimonas sp. KH_071. Lineage (NCBI taxonomy): Bacteria > Pseudomonadati > Pseudomonadota > Gammaproteobacteria > Lysobacterales > Lysobacteraceae > Luteimonas > Luteimonas sp. KH_071. The sequence continues at coordinate 1,649,954 of NZ_CM174458.1, forward strand.
TCAAGGGGAGCTTAGTCTGAGCTCGTCGTCCGGCCAATTCACCCAACGCGGTCGGGGGAAGAGGGCCAGAATCCTCACTAAAGCGCCGACGTCCAATGCCCCGCTCTCGGGGCATTGTTGTGCTGGGTTGGTCAGTGCACCCGAGAAGAGGCAGCGCTGGTGTGGGCTAGGAAAGCCTCACCGAGCTGGCGAGCGCTGTCGCGGGCATCAGGATGGGTTCTTTCGTCCAGGAAACGAAGTAGCGCCCCGGCCAGCTCTGCATCGTCGAGGTTGTGGCAGTCCACAGCGAAGACGATCTCGGCGATTCGTTTGCGGCGCCGAGCATCTTCCCGGCGCTGCTTCTGCTTGGCTTTGATGGCCTGTCTCTGGCTCACCAACAGTCCCCTTGCCTGAAGTTGGGCAAGCCGTTCCGTAGCTCGTGCGATGCGCTCGCGGTAGTGATCTTCTGCTGCCATGGCAGGCTCCTCGATGTGGTGATTCCCTCATTCAAGCAAAGAAGCCGTCCCCGTCAAGACGAGTGGTTGCCTGAATTTCTTCGTCTGCTGGAAACGTAGAATCCTGAAACACAGGAGCTTTCAAGCACGAGCAAGAGCGCACTTAGGCATTACTACGTAATGCGTGCGCAAGGGGCTGGCGCCCCTTGAACCCCAAGCGCTGCGCGCTTGCGCAAATCAAAAGCCGAGGCATAAAGGACAGAGCACACACACGAGCTCTTCCATGGCGATCTACCACGCACGCGTCAAAACCTTTAGCCGAGCGAAGGGCCACTCGTCCCTCGCAGCTGCAGCCTATCGGGCTGGACTTCTCCTCCTCGACGAGATCACCGGCACTCGTCACGACTACCGGCGGCGGGGTGGTGTCGTCGAGACACGCTGCGTCGTGCCGGACGACGCGCCCAGTTGGGCGCTGACCCCGGCTGAGCTTTGGCCGGCAGCGGAACGTGCCGAGCGTCGAAAGGACGCTACTGTCGCGCGCGAGTTCGAAGTGGCCTTGCCTCACGAACTCACCGATGAGCAACGCTCGGACCTGGCCGCAGAGATCACTCGGACGTTGGTCGAGCGTTACCGCTTCGCCGCGCAGGTATCGATTCACTCGCCTGACGCAAAGGACGGCCTCAACTGGCACGCTCACATCCTGGCGACGACGAGGCGCGTTGCGACGGACGGGTTTGCAGACAAGACCCGCGAGCTCGACGGAGGGCCAGCGGGACGAGCCGAGATCGAGTGGGTTCGGGAGATGGTGGCCCGCGTGACAAATGCGCACCTCGCTGCTGCCAAGGTGGATGCGACCGTGGACCACCGCAGCTTGGATGCCCAAGCGCAGGCCGCCTTGGACCGCGGCGACTTCGGCGCCGCACTCGCGCTGACGCGCCAGCCCACTAAGCACATTGGCAAGGATGCGAATGCGCTGTATCGCCGGGGCATGGACTCTGACCGAGCCGATTTCACCGCCGACATCGAACGGGCGAACGCGGAGCAATTCGAAGCGCTGCTGCAGGAAGCCGTTGCCCAGGGACGAGCCATGCCGTCATCTAAGGGACATGGCGAGGCACAAGCCAAGCATGATCGAGAGCAGAGGCTGCTTAAGGGCGTGGTTGACCTGTCCCAGGACCACGGGGGAGGGCAGCTGCGTGGAGTGCGTGGCCTGCGGCTCACAGGCATTGGTTCCTACGCGCTGCCGCCTCGCAGCGAGGGCCCCGATGCCCAAACGCTGTTCGGAGAGGCGAGGCGGCTTTGGCTGGACGAGGCACTGGCTGGCGTGGTGGACCGCCTTAGGGCCACTCGGCAATTGTTGGAAGACCACGCATCGCGCCTGGCGAACCATGCCGCAGCCAAGGGGCTGCGCGCCGACCTCCGAGAACTGGTGAAGCGCTTGAAGGCTGTTCGGCGATGGGCGGTCGAATGGCGCCGTCGCTTGGGCGTGGAAAGCCGCGCACTGGCAAACCTTGGGCGCGCAGAGCGGGCGCTAGAAGAGTTCTCCGAGCACCACCCCACGCCCGGAGAGTGGTCATCCAAGGAGTGGGCGACGCGCCGTGGGCGACGGTTCGCCGCTCTGGAGCAACGTCAGGACACTTTGAAGCGTGCAAGGGAGGCGATATCGCCCGAAGCGGAAGCCGAGTGCCATGGTCGATTGGAGACGGCCATCGTCGATGTCGAGGCTTGGAGTCAGGATCTCGTGGAACGTTACCCGGTGACCGAAGACAAAATGGCGCCCGCTTTCGGTCCCATCAAACGGCTCGAGGTCAAAACGCCGTCGCCGTCCAAGGCGCCTCGGCTCCACTGAAAAGGCGCCCAACTGGGCGCCTTCGTTGTTGCGTCGAGCAGAGCGCGCTCAGTGCAACGTTGGGCTCCGTGGCGGTGAGCGCGGCTGGTCTTGGGCTGGCGAGGACGACGTGCGTCGGTTCGCGCGCCACTCTTCCAGAGGCGGTGGATCGCGAACCACCAGCTGACTCTTCGTCCTGACTGCCGGAGACGCAGCCCCGGGAGGCGAGTGATCAAGCTGAGGCGGTTGAGCGGCGCGATGCCGAAGCAGTTCGCCGGCAAGCTGCCATGCAAGCTCTATGTCCGCGGAGCGCTCTGAGGGCGGGAGGCGTCGGGCGTTCTCGATGTGGCCGGCCAAGATGCGGCTGGCGATTTGAAGCTGTGGGTCGTGCGGCATGGGGATCCAAAAAAGTGAAGACCCGCTCAGCGAAACACGTCACGCCACTTTGGCAAGCGCTCAAAACGGTCCCAATTCACACTTATGAAAATTAGTCAATCACACTGAGCGGTCGGGCATCAACTGCGCATGACTGCATGCCAACCGGATGTGCAGGGCGTCGGCCACAGGCCTCGTGCCCCGTTATGATCCCAGGACACAAAACAGGACACATCCTGATTTGAGTTCTGCAATGAGATCAGTGGCTTAGGTCGGAGTTGATCCGATCCCACTCTCTCCGCCAGTTCGGATCGTCGATTTCAGCCCCGCCGTGTCGCCTGGCATCTGTGAAGTGCAGCGCGTGTCTCACCGATTGAGCCCTGCACAGGTGGTAAAAGACATCGCCGGTCCTGTGTCGACTGCGCTCACTTCGCGCCGCAATGGAACCAAGACGATCGCCAGCACAGGCGGCGGGCAATGAGTTGCGCGAAACAGATGCGCACCTTGCTTGTCCTCATGCTCGCAGCGTGTTTCAGCATGGCCTGCAGCGATATGCGTCATGGGCATGCGGGTGCCCGGTCCACCGGTGATGCACCGGCAGAAGACGCGCAGTCTCGAGCAGTCATCGAGTCACCCGCGCCTGTGCTCGAATCGGCTTCCGAGCCAGCGCCGGCGCCGGTATCGCCGCTCGTGCAGACTCCGGTGGTGCGCCGCACGCGCGGCGAACGGATCGATCCGCATGCGTCAGCGGAGTCCGGGACGCCCAGCGCTGAGGTTCTGCGCGCGCGTGCCCTTGTGCTCGATCATCTGGGCGATCCCGCAACCGCGCGGTTCCGCTATGAGCGCGAATTGCAGGGCGGGGAAATCATCTGCATGGAAATCAAGTGGAAAGATGGATCCGCTGGTGAGATCGGCTTCACCCAGGCGGTGGTGATTTCACGGCCTGGAGTCGCACCTGTCGTCTGGTTCGTTGACGTGCGTCAACACGTCGCGCGCGCAGCATGCGAGATGGCATAGCCAGTCAACATGATGTCAGCGCGTATGGAACGGGCACTTCAACTCAGCGCTGCAGGGTCGTCGTAGGGCAGGTGGGTAGCGCCCGCGTCGCGCAGGGCCGCCTCGGCAGATGCCAGCGCGTCTCCCTCGCCATCGATGACGAGCAGTACGCGTCCGGACTCGATCTCGCTCTCGAACTTCTGCCTGATCGGGTCGGGAAGCGATGCGCCGACCAGTGACGAGGCCCATGTTCCGACGGCCGCGCCCCCGAGTGTCGTGAGCGCGACACCGGCCAGCGTGAGTCCCAGGGGCGGCACCGCAACTGCAACGAGTCCGGCCAACAGCCCCGTGGCGCCACCGATGCCGGCGCCGCGCACCGCGGCGTGCTTGAAGTCGGTCGGCGCTTCCTTCTGGTGTTCGGGCACCTTGTCGAGTTCGATGTCACCGCGTGCGACGAGCGAAATATCGTCCTCTGCGATACCCGCCTCACGTACGACACGCACGGCCGTCTCGGCGGCGGGCAGGGACGGCGTGCTGTAGACGCGACGGACTTTCATGGGCTGCTCGATGCTGAACGGGTGCAACGAGCATCCATCGGCGCTCGTCAGGCGCCCGTGAACCTTCGGTGCAGTCAGCCGAGTCCGATGCCGCCGGCCTTGCCGGACAGGTGTTCGTACAGGATCACGCTGCCGATCGTGATCAGGATCAGGCCGCCGATGATTTCCGCGCGCTTGCCCACGATGGCGCCGAGGGCGCGTCCGAGCATGATGCCGGTCGTCACCATGACCAGTGTGCACAGCCCGATGACGGTGGCGACCAGCAGGATATTGACGTCGAGAAACGCCAGCCCGACGCCCACTGCCATCGCATCGATGCTGGTCGCGAAGCCGGTCGCGGCGAGGCTCCAGAATCCGTGCGGGCGCAAGCTGGTGTCGTCGTTCCCGGGCGGATCTTTCCGGAAGCCGGCCACCATCATCCGGGCGCCGAGCACGCCCAGCAGGACGAATGCGATCCAGTGGTCCCAGGCGGTGACGTAGGCAGCGGCGGCGAGGCCGAGCGCCCAGCCGATGACCGGCGTCACACCTTCGATCACGCCGAAAATCGCGCCCGCACGCAACGCTTCCGCAAACCGCGGGCGCTGCATCGCCGCGCCCTTTCCGATGGCGGCGGCGAAGGCATCGGTGGACATGGCGAAGCCGATCAGAACGATCGAGAGCAGAGACATACGACATACCGCTTCGGGTCGGGCATGGACCATGCACAGCACGCAGGCGCGCCCAACCACCGTTGCGCCGGCATACCGCTGGTCTCGCCAACCTGGACTGGTTGCCTGCACCACGATCGCAACGGATCGAGTGTGTTGATGCAGGCGCTTCCGCGACACGGAAGCCGGCTACTCCCCAAGGGGACGCGCATGCTATCAGCGCGTTCCGGACAACGCACACGTATAGCCGATGACATGATCGAGGTGCGTGTCGGCAAACTTTCCATGCATCCAACGCATGAGAGCCGTCGCGACATGGCTTGTGAATGCAAGGCGCGCATCCGATCCGGATTGCTTGAGATACGCGGCGGCGGCCCTATACTGCGAGGGTCAGAGCGACTTCTGACTCCCGGGGGTGCCCAGGCTTCGACGGGGGTTGCGAAATTGCCTGGTGCATGCCGAGGGGGCGACTTTCCTCGTTAATCCAGTAGCAAACTTTTAGTTGCCAACGACGACAACTACGCTCTCGCCGCTTAAGGCGTAAGCCCCGAACCTACTTGTGCCCGTGCTCGTAGATGTAGGGTCATTATCACGGAACCGGCTGTGATGGCTGCCTGTCAGTCACGGCTTAACCAAAGCAGGCTGGTCCTGGGGTGCGCTTCGCACACCGTGCTGCCACAGGGCGAGATCCAACGGTGAGCTAAGCATGTAGTACCGGGGATGGAGTGCCTTCGGACGCGGGTTCGATTCCCGCCACCTCCACCATTTAATAGTCCGCAGTTGACCGCAGACGTTCGATAAGGGCTTGATTTTAGGGGGAAACCCCGAAAATCAGGCCCTTTTTCGTTCGCCAGCGTTCGCAGGTGGTTGTTGCAATCCGGGAGCGAGTGGGGGCAGATTCGGGGGCATAGGCCGCGACGGCTGACTGGATGCCCCCAATGCCCCTCACCGATACCGCCCTCCGAAAAGCCAAGCCGGCCCAGAAGGTGCAGCGCCTTTTCGACGGCGGCGGCCTGTATCTGGAGGTCACCCCGGCTGGCGGGAGGCTCTGGCGCCAGAAATACCGTTTCGGGGGCAAGGAGAAGCGGCTCGCCCACGGCACCTATCCCGAGGTCAGCCTCGCTGATGCCCGGGAGCGCCGCGACAGCGCGCGCAAGCTGCTGGCTGCCGGTGTCGATCCGGGTGAGCATAAGAAGGCTATGCGCGCCGCCAGCGAGGAGCGAGACGCCAATAGCTTCGAGGTCGTGGCGCGGGAGTGGTTCGCCCGGCAGCGGTCAGCATGGGTGCCGTCACACGCGGACAAGATCATCGCTCGATTGGAGGCCGACCTGTTTCCATGGATCGGGAAACGGCCGGTCGCCGAGCTCACCGCCAAGGAGCTCCTGAGCACGCTCAACCGTATCGTGGATCGTGGGGCAGTCGAGACTGCTCACAGGGCGCTGCAGAACTGCGGGCAGGTGTTCCGGTACGCCATCGTCACGGATCGCGCGGAGCGCAATCCTGCAGGCGACCTGCGTGGCGCCCTGCCACCCGTCAAGCCGACGCACCGCGCGGCGATCACTCAGCCCAAGGAGATCGGGGCGCTGCTGCGGGCGATTGACGGTTACGTCGGGTCCAACGTTACTCGCGCGGCCCTGCAGTTCGCGCCGCTGGTGTTCGTGCGTCCCGGCGAGCTTCGCCATGCCGAGTGGTCGGAGATAGACCTCGAGGCGGCGGAATGGAACATCCCGGCCGAGAAGATGAAGATGCGCGAGCCGCACTTGGTCCCGTTGGCCCGCCAGGCAGTCGAGATCCTGACGGAGCTGCACCCTCTCACCAAGCACAATCAGTACGTGTTCCCAGGCGGAACCTCGCCGCGCCGCCCCATGAGCAACAACGCCATCCTGGCCGCCTTGAGGCGTATGGGATTTGCGAAGGAGGAGATGAGCGGACACGGTTTCCGCGCGATGGCGAGGACGATCCTCGACGAAACGCTTCATTTCCGGCCCGACTATATTGAGCATCAACTTGCGCACGCAGTCCGTGATCCGAACGGCCGCGCCTATAACCGAACTGCTCACCTCACCGAGCGTCGGAAGATGATGCAGGCTTGGGCCGACTACTTAGACGCGCTGAGATCGGAAGTAGGCCCTGTCATCGCATTGCCCAGTGCATCCGGCTCATGAGCGATCGTCGATACATCGACGATCCCTCTCCGCTACGCGATTTCATAGCCAATGAAGGGCTGAAATCAATGGTCGATAGTGCGCGAAAGGGAGATACGGATGCCGCACAGGAGATCTGTAGAACGCTGGCCGAGGATCTGCGCTCAGACAACTTGACCGAATTTCAGGCAGAACTATTGGCATCGATTCTCGATGAAATCGCCAAGGGGAGAGATGCCCGTGAGGCGACGATGACGGCCTCTCCGTCGCACCGCCCTCCACGAATTCTCCGCGACAGGGAGATTTTTATACAAGTCAATTCTTGGCTCATGAACTGCGACGTCGAAGGTCGTGCAGTGGTGATGGGCGATGCCTACGCCAGCGTGGGTCGAACGTTCACAGATCGAGACGGTAAAGCACTCAGTGCAAAGACGGTAAAAAACATCTATTTGCGCGAGCTGCAGCTCTTCCGCTGCGAATTCTGAAGCCTGAAAAGCCCCCTCTGTTTTCGGGCTTTGGCAATCGTCCATCTTCCATCCGTCGGACGCAATCGCGTCCGTCCGAACGAGGACAGACAATGCCGAGCAACAACGACCACAGTGCGCCCCTTGCCCACAAGATTCCCGATGCATGCCGTCGAATCGGCATTGGACGCACCGCCCTCTACGAGCTGATAAAAGCAGGCGAGATACGCGCCATCAAGATCGGAAGCCGGACACTGATTCCGGAAGCTGAACTACAGAGGGTGATCGCGTTCCGTCTTCAGAACGTGGCATGAGCGCCGTAGAAGACGCTGTGCTGTACCACCGCAGCGAGGACCATTTGATCAGCACGCCTTTTTTGTCGAGCGATCTGAGTGGGCCTGAAGCGGTGACGTTCTGTAATCGAGCGGTGCGCCGGAACTCTGAGCTGAGGATCTATCGCGTACGCGCTCGCGCTTGCCTGTCGGAGCAGAGCTCTATGTGCCAGAGCTTCTGGGTGCGCTAAGGGTGAACGTCCTCGCGCGCCAACCATTGCAGGTCGTGCCGGCAGGTGATGCGCAGTGTCGCAGCGGCGTCACCTTCACCCGAGCAGATCAGATCGAGCCCAAACCGGTCGACTGGTTGATCGAGAACTGGATCGCCCGGGACTCGCTCGTCGGCATCGTGGGTCAGCCTGGAACCTGCAAGTCATTCCTCGCATTGGACCTCGCCTGCCGAGTGGCCACAGGAACTCCGTGGCACGGCTGCAGCGTCAGGCGCGGGCAAGTCTTCCTCCTCGCGGGAGAAGGCATCGGCGGCCTGCGAAAGCGGATTCGCGCGTGGGAAATCTTTAACCGCATCAAGATTGCTGGCGCGCCGCTCTACATCGCCAGCAGCCTCCCAGGGCTCACGGACCCCAGCAACGTAATAGCGGTAGCGGATGCGATCACCGAGGAAGCGGACAAAGCTTTCTTTGCCGACGGGGCCATCGATCCCGCGTTGATCGTAGTGGATACGCTTGCGCGCGCGATGCACGGAGCAAACGAGAACGACTCAGGGGACATGGGCCGATTCATTGCTGCGATGGACCTGCTGCGCAGCAGGTGGGGTGCGACAGTGATAGCGATCCACCACAGCGGGCACGGCGAGGGTTCTCAAGAGCGCGCACGAGGGAGTAGCGCGTTTCGCGCTGCGCTCGACAGCGAGTTCGTTATGAAGTCGGGACGTGACGGCATCACTGTCCGAACGACCAAGGCGAAGGATTGGGAACCCCCGGACCCGCTTACCCTCAAGAAGGTCACGGTCCCACTTGTGACAACCGTGGGACACGTTGTGGGTCAACCCGAAACCAGTCTGGTGCTAGCTGATGGGACAGTCGGTGGGACAGACAAAGAGCGGCGCGGGGAGGTGTCTAAGCTGCATCACGAAGGCCTAAGTCTCCGCAAGATTGCCGATCAGACAGGGATTCCTCGATCTACCGTCGCGCGGTGGATCAGTGGATAGATTCTCCAGCGTGTCTCAGGTGTCCCGCACTGTCCCGTCCCGCTTTGTGTGAGTGGGTGTCCCACGATCCCCCCCCTCTATAAGAGGGGGGATCGGAACACTCGCGCGAACCAACGCAGCGGCCGAGGTCAGCTTCTTGGTCATGACCAAGAGACGACAGGCCAGACAGGCTCAAGTCGAGTAAGGCACGGCTCGCATCCCGGGCGACCGACTCGCTGCTCGATGATTGGCCAGAACCACATTTCTGCTGGCCCACTGGAGTTGCTGGATGAGCAGACGCTGGGGTTGCGTAGACGCGATCCGGATCTCAGGGGCTCAGTCGCGTCGGCTCCTTGGTCATGACCAAGGAAATACCAGAGCAATTTGCTATTGCAGGATACGGGTCTGCCGTCGTTGTGTAGACACTATCTGCGTCGCATGGACAGAGTTCGCGTCGAACCCTTGGTCATGACCAAAGAAATCTGCGAGCGATTGCTATTGCAGGATAGGCGCCTGGCGTCGTTGTGTAGTGCACTACGGCCCCGAAGCAGCTCCAACCCTCTCCCAAGCCCTGTCCCTGACCGACCATATGCGCCGAGGTCAGGGGGAGCCTTGGTCATGACCAAGGAATTCTGAAAGCAAAGCACTAGTGCAGGATAGGCAGTTGCCGTCGTTGTGTTTACACAACGGTCCTGCGAAGGCCCGACGAGTGCCAGTGGCAGGGGGATGCTTCACGGATTCTGGGAGTCGGGTTGCTGGCACGCCGCCTACCCGATTTCCGCGATTCCACAATTGGCGGGACGACCCGACCGGTGGGATTACGTCGGCGCTCAGGTGCGCACGCGAGAGGAGCAGGCTCCGCAGACGGATGGAACGGTGCTGCGCCGGCCGGTGCTCGATATCGTCACCGACGACCTCGCCAACAACGGGCGATCCATGTCAGCGATCAAGAGTCGCCAGAATTCCGAGAGAGGGTTTTACCCGCTAGGCTAGAAGCCCAGTCTCACTGGTCGCATAGATTTCAGAGACTGGAAGTGGCGGTTTCGCGCAAACTGCTCGCTGCTTGGTCGCGTCATGTTGTGGGGGAGGTCGCGAGCATGGCCGATTCCATTATCACAACATGTTGCGAAACCTCACCGGTTTTCGGTTGCCAAACACTAGATGTAGTGGTCTGAGTTCGATAGGCGCTTGCGGCGACACAATGCGATGTAGTTGTGTTGACGAAATTTCATGCTTGACGGAATCGTTAGGCATAGAATTTCGCTACCGAAAAGTTGGCCACGTGATGCAGGTACAAGTTCGGATCCGATGTCAAGTCGGTTTCAGAAGCCCTAGATGCTTCGGGTATTGTCAGGAGACGCCGGCGTGAACGCTGTCGCAAACTTCCACAAGGACGGGGTAGATGTTGTGAGCGCGCTTCAAGGAATGGTCCTTGGTTTCGCGAACGCTCTTCGATCCCCTCACTCAATCGAAGACCACCCGATCACGCGCGGGACTGCTAAGGATCTGCAGCCGCGAGTGACTGCTGTGCTTGGATTTCTTGATCGGCAAATCGAGATGTTTGACGCTCTCTCCGATGTGGGCGACAACTTGGCGAAGACGCTAAGGGCTTGTGAGCACGCGCCCGGCAGGTTCATCGACCCGAGCCTGATGGTGACCGACGTGTCGCATCGCGCCGCTGCAGCTTTGCGGCAGGAGATTGACCGCATCGCAACTGCAAGGACTAGTGCGTTCGGTGACAGGAGACTCGGGACATTCGACCGTGACCGCTTGGTTGGCAGCTTTTACGATTGTCGTAAATCCGCTGAAAGAGCGGTAGCTGTAGTTGAGAGCGTGGTTGCCGCGATCCAGTTCCATGATGAAGCTTGCATGGATGAGGACGAGCGTGGGATCTCGAGCTTGGAAGAAATGGCCCATTTCCTACATGGAGAAGAGGGGCGCGATCTTGCGCTTTCTTTGAAGCGTGCGGAGGGCCACGAGTTGTTCTCTTTTGCAGGCGCAAAGAGAGAACTATTGTCTCGCTCGTAGTAGGCGGCCAAGGATGGCGATCTTTGTTTCTGACATCTTTGCTGATTCTGCAAAAGCGTGTTCGGTGAACTTGGCCCAGTTGGTCAAAATGTTCGACTGGTGGAAAGCCGATCCGGATAGGATCAATCAAAGCATGTGGTTCGGTCGGGATACGGCCTATGACGAGCCACAGTTGCAAGGTCGGGGTCGGTTGTTACGCCACTGTCACCTTCTTCCTATGTTCGATGAGGAAGCACGTGAGCGGTGGCTTCGCGTCTTCAAAATGAAGGGCGAAAAGACCAGTGATAAGGCGCTGGTGTACGCGGAGCATGAGGGTAACTATATTCTGCTTTGCATTTTTGACGAGCCAGGCGCTCACGAGAGGGCCAGAAAGGAGACAAGAACAATGGCGGCTCTTTATCGCCGCGCCATCTCCTTCTGCGATGGCGATCTCGCGCTATGTGAAGCAGCATAGAAAAAGCCCCGCGATGCGGGGCTTTTTTGTGGGCAACGTTTGAAGCGATCTACTCAAACCTCCGGGTTCGATCGATTGCAGCTCAAGCACTTCCGATGGTCAGAGAGCTGCCGACCGAAGAACACCTTCCCATCTCGTTTGAAGCCTGTTGGACCGTCGCACCACTGGCATCGGTGCCCTTTGCCGGACATCCAACGGAGCAGTCTCCAAGATCCCAGCAGATCCAGGCGAGGCCGATGGTTGCCACGATTTGGGCAGCGAACCCGAACGGCTCGGCCATTTGCGCCGTGTAGGGTAAGGCTTGAAGCCGCGTTGCAGCGGTAAGGATCACCGCTAACCACCATCGTGATCGCGCCAGGCGCGTACAGCCGAACCATCGTCATTCCCAGGCGCACTGATCTTCTCACCTAAGAGTCGACATGGTGGAGCAAGCCGGTCTCACACTTCGAGACAGCAAGTTGGAATCCTTAAGTGCGCGGGCTTGCCAGATGGTGCAAGCGAGCGAAGGACCGCATGATTTACTCGGAGCCTCTACGGAGCAGGTCGCTCGCCTGTCCGAAGCCAGATTTCGCATGCTTTGAGTCGATTACCAATGGTATTAAGGCGCGCGACAGATGCAGCAATGAAGTTCGCGTCGTGAGTCGGGTTGTTGCAGATCGCTTCCCATATAACACCTGCATGGATGAGCTCGCCGATTGCAGAGTTGATCTCTTGACCAACGTCACCGAGCAGATGGAGGTTAGGCCGGAATTGATCAAACTCAGGGGGACGCAGAAAGAGATCAGGTGGACGAACGGAGATGTTGTTTGCCTGAAAACGTTTTGCGAGCGAAATGCATCGGAGAGCCATTGTGTCGAGCGGTTGCTGAAGTGCTACACGCATTACTGCAATCTGTGCATCTCGATCGCGGCGGGCGTCTTGAATTTGATGCCTGCGCTGCAGGTATGGAACCAAAACTGCGGCCGCGACAGCCATCAAGCCAGCGAAGAACTGCGCCCAAGCTGCCCAGTCTGTCGGCGCAGCCATTTCGGTCAGGATTTTGACAGTCATGTCATTGGACCCCTTCAGGGAGCCAGATCATGAAGCGCGGCCGCCCCACCGGCAATCCCAAGATGGGCTAGCTCGACAACCTTGCCATCGCCCAGCCGGCCGCCAGCTCAAAGGCGGCCTGTGTGTCGACCACTTTAGCGAACGCGTCGGCGCTGCTGACCTCGAACGTGCCGTCATCGAGCAGCCGAACGGTGGCCAATGCAGGCGCTGAGTCAGCGCGGATCTTGTACGCTTCCCACAGCTTCCGATCGAAGTAGTCGCCGCGCAGCGGGTTCCGCCAGCCGCGATCCTTGACGATCGAGTGCCCCAGGAAAGGCATCTCTGCGAGGCCGGCTGGAGGGATCACGCTCGGCTCCTGAGAGCGACGCAGCGCGGCTTTGGTGGCTGATCGGGAAGGCATGCCGGCGATCATCCGGAAGCGGGTCGCAGAGACCGAGACGAGACAGCAGCGTGCGCTGGCCCGAGGGCCGGCGATAGCGGTGCATCCTTGGGGTGGTACAGCCCGCGGCGCACGCACGTGCTGTACGACGATTTTGCTTAGAGTCTGGACCCAGCACACCAGTGCGTTCCCGACCTCGTGGTCAGGAAAATCCGCGGCAGCGAGGAGAGTGGTGCATGGAGGAAATTGCATTCGACCAAAATTCGGGCGTGATGCACCCAGCGCACGATCTGCTTTCGGAAGGCCTAATAGCTCGTCAGGACTCCATCATCGAGCTAGCTAAGCGTGTTCGAGAGGAGGAGCGTCGAATGTTGAAACCGCACGACGATTGGATGGGTGTTCCGTGCCCATATCCGTTCATCTATGGCGCCTTCAGCTGGTACGCAGGCAGCTTGATCGCTTATTTGCGCCTCGTTTGCCTCGTGGAGGAGCTGCGGCAGGTGCCGGACGCGATCGATCGAGTGACGAAGGATCGTGAGCGGATCAAGCGGGCAGGCAACAGATACCTAGAGGAGGTTTGCCCGACCATCAAGCTGTGGAGGGATAAGGTAGGGGCTCATGCTGCGCTCTCCGATCCTCGGGAGGACGACAACTTGGCCGTCCTCTACGGTTCGGTGTCCTACCCGGTGAGAGCGAAGGAAGGGAGGTTCTTCGTTGGCGATCATACGATCACAGTGCGGCGGCACGGGATCGTGCGTGCGACTCACGAGTCTGACCGTTGGTCCATTACTGAATCCTTTGAAGCTCTTGCTCCTCGGTTCTGGCCAAATGTAGCGCTCTAGGCGAGTTTGGGGGCACTTTTGGGGGCATGGTCACTTCTCGAGCCGCGTAAATCCGCGCAAATCAGGCGCTTCCGCGTCCGTTTCGAGTGTCGCCACCCACCATTTGTAGAAGACCGGGCCTTGCGGCCCGGTTTTTTTTGGTCGATTCCGGCGCCCTCGTTATGCTGTCGTGATGGCCGCGTCCTCGCCGCACCCACCAGCCCCGTCCAATCCAGTGCAATCCGTCTGGCGGCTGCGCCGCAGCCACGTGCTGGCCGGTCTCGTCCTGCTGGGATCACTGCTGATGGTCGCCCTGTATGCGCGCGGCGCGAGCGAGCGCGAACGCCGTCTTGCGGAGGCGAGCTTCGTGGCCGATGCCGATCAACTTGCCGAAGCCGTGCGCCAGCGTCTGCTGCAGTACGAGCTCAGTCTTCGCGGCGGCGTCGCCTTGCACAGCGCTGCCGTGGAGACGCCCACCGCCAGGCAATGGCGTGGCTATGTGGAAGGGCTCGATATCCGCCGCCAGCTGCCCGGCATGATGGGTATCGGCTACGTCGCCTATCTCGATCCGCAGTCCCTGGCGGAGCTGCAGTTGCGTCAGCGGGCGGCCGGCGAAGGATTGTTTACGCTGACGCCGCGCGGCGTGCGCCCCCATTACGGCGCGATCCTCTATTTCGAACCCGAGATCGACTCCAGCCGGCTGGCCATCGGCTACGACCAGTACAGCGATCCCGCGCGTCGTGCAGCCATGGACGCGGCACGCGACAGCGGCGAAGTCAGGTTGAGCGCGCCCGTGCGCCTTCGGCAGTTCGGCAGCGAGGGGCAAGCCGGCGTGCTGCTGTTTGCAGCGGTCTATCGCACCGCACGTCTGCCGGTGTCGCGGTCGGGGCGCGAGAACGCCCTGGTCGGCTGGGTCTATGCCCCGTTCCGCACTGCGGAGTTCGTCGACCGTTCGATGATTCCGGTCGACCACGCGCTGGCGTTCCGGATCGTCGATGTCAGTGGTGGAGTGGAAACGCCGCTGCTCGCATCCGATAGCTGGATCGAGGGCGACGGTGCAGATACGCAGGTGCTCCATACCGTGACCCAGCAGCTCTATGGACGCAGCTGGCGCTACGACTTCCAGCACGTCGGTCCGCTGGCGTCGGCAGGAATGCGCGAGCTGCAGGCCACGCTCATCACCGGTGTCGTGGCCTCGCTGTTGCTTTTCGCCATGGTGATGACGCTGGCGCAAACCCAGTCGCGTGCAGAAACGCTTGCGCATCGGCTGAGTGACTCCTACCGCCGGAGCGAGCAGCGCTTCCGCAACGCGATGCAGTACTCGGCGATCGGCATGGTGCTGCTCGATCGCAACGGCGCCATTCTCGAGAGCAATCCCGCGATGGCCGAGATCGCCGGTGTGAGTCAGGCGACGTTGAGCGGCACGCTGCTCAGCGGCTACTTCGCGGACGGCAACGACAACGCGTCGCGCACGCGGGAGATGGAGGCACTGCGCGAAGGGGTGCACCGCAGTACACGCCGTCTGCGACGTCACGATGGCGACATCCGCGAAGTGCATCTGGCTTCGACCCTGATGCCGGGCGACAACGGCAGCGACGTCGCGCGACTGGTGCAGGTGGACGACGTGACCGAGCGCCTGCGCGCAGAGGCCCAGGTGCATGCGCTCAACCGCACACTCGAGTCACGCGTCGAGCAGCGCACGCGCGAGCTCACCCAGGCCAATCAGGAACTCGAGTCATTCGCCTACATCGTCTCCCACGATCTGCGTGCGCCGCTTCGCAGCATCGACGGATTCGGCCGCATCCTCGCCGAGCGCTATGGTGCGGTCATCGATGCGCAGGGTCAGGACTACCTGGCGCGCGTGCGCAACGCGGCGGCGCGGATGGACGAGTTGATCGACGCGCTGTTGAAAATGTCCCGGATCAGCCGCGGCGAGTTCAAGCGCGTGCCGCTCGACCTCAGCCGCATGGCGGGCGAGGTGCTGTCCGAATTGCGGCAGACCGAACCCGGGCGCGAGGTCGCGGTACGCATCGCACCAGGCCTGCAGGCGGAAGGTGATCCTGCGCTGGTGCGCAATCTGATCGAAAATCTGCTCGGAAACGCCTGGAAGTTCACCGCCAATACGGCGCGCGCGACGATCGAATTCGGGGTCGAGCCGGGCAGCGTGTTCTACGTCGCAGACAACGGGGCAGGGTTCAATACCGACTATGCGGGCAAGCTGTTCCGTCCGTTCCAGAGACTCCACCGCGACGACGAGTTCAAGGGGCACGGCGTGGGTCTTGCGTCGGTGCGGCGCATCGTCGAACGCCACGGCGGTACGATCGCTGCCACAGGACGTCCCGACGGCGGTGCGACGTTCCGGTTCACGCTGGCCTCGTCCGCGCAACGCCTCTGAACGCGCCGCCCCGTCGCGTCCGGAACGCGATCAGGCGTTCTTGTTGTGGGCGCGCATCGCACGCTGCTTGTCGCGGGCCCAGTCGCGATCCCGCGCAACGTCGCGCTTGTCGTGACTCTGCTTGCCCTTCGCCAGCACGACCTCGGCTTTCACCTTGTTGCCCTTCCAGTACAGCGAGGTGGGCACCACGGTGTAGCCGTCGCGCTGTACCCGGCCGATCAGCGTATCGATCTCGCGTCGGTGCAACAGCAGCTTGCGCGTGCGATGGGGGTCGGCGATCACGTGCGACGACGCCTGGCTGAGCGGCGTGATCTGCGCACCGATCAGGAACAGTTCGTTGTTGAGGACCATCGCATAGCTTTCGCCGATGATCGCGCGGCCCGCGCGGATCGCCTTCAGCTCCCAGCCCTGCAGCGCGAGGCCTGCTTCGAAGCGATCTTCGAAGTAGTACTCGTGGCGCGCGCGCTTGTTCAGCGCGATGGTGCCCGTGCTGTTTGCTTTATCCTTGTCCTTGCCGCTTTTCTTGCTCATCCGTCCATTGTCCCTGAAGCAGGTCCCCCAGGCGAGTCATGCCCAAGATCGAACGTAGTGCCCTCGTCGGGCAGCCCGCCGAGCGCATGTACGCGCTGGTCAACGATGTCGCCGCCTATCCCCGCCGCTTCGCCTGGTGCGATGCCGCGGAGATACAGGAGGCGACCGAATCACGCATGGTCGCGCGTCTGGATCTCGGTCTCGGTGCCCTGCGGACGTGGTTCACGACCGAAAACACCCTGTCACCACCCGATACCATTGACATGCAGTTGCGCGACGGTCCATTCAAGTCGCTGCACGGCCGCTGGACGTTCCGCACACTCGGCGATGGTGCCTGCAAGGTCACGCTGCTGTTGGAATTCGAACCCAAGAGCCGCCTGATGCTGCCGGCGCTCACGATCGGTTTCAAAGGACTGGCCGATCGCATGGTCGACGATTTCGTACGGGTCGCCGAACACGAGCCGGTTGCATGAAAACGGTGCGCGTGGTGCGGGCCCGGCCCGGGCGCCACGACGACTGGACGCTGCAGCTGGATGACCCAGCGACTGTCGCCGACGCGGTCGAAACCATGCGAGGGACCGCGCCGTCCGCGCTCGAGGCGGTCGCTGGATATGCGGTATTCGGTGTGCGGGTGCAGCCCGCAACATTGTTGCGCGACGGCGATCGGCTGGAACTGCTGGAAGCGCTGAAGATCGACCCGAAGGATGCGCGCCGCCGCCGCGCGGCTGCGAGCCGCGGCGGAAGCTGAGCCGGCAATCAGCGCACGATCAACGGCGCCGGTTGCCCTTCTCGCGCGGCAGGTTGCCGAACTTGCGCATCTCTGCAGCCAGCTCCTGGTCGCGCTTGGGGAAGTACTCGCCTTCCCAGCGTGCGAGCTGGTCGTTCTCGAAGAACACGGTGAAGTTCTTCACTTCGGTGCGGCCGCGACGGTCCACACGCTGCGACGCGGTGTAGTCCCAGCGCTGGTGGTGGAAGGGGTCGGCGATCGACGGCGTGCCAAGCAGCGCCTCGACCTGCGCCTTGCCCATGCCGACCTGCAACTGCTCGACCGAGGAACCATCGATCAGGTTGCCCTGGTAGATCGGCTGCTTGTACAGCAGGCCGCAACCGCTGGTGGCGAGGGCGAGAACCGGAACGAGAAGGAGCTTGTGCATGTCGTGGGTGACGGCCTGGAATGACCGCCCGATGATACACTGCGCGCCACGCCGCAACCGCGATCCAGGCAGCTGGCGTTCAACCCCCAGTGGCATGCCTGCCTGTATTCGGAGACACCATGGAATCGCTCGACCTGCGCAAGGCCGGACTGAAAGTCACCCATCCGCGGATGCGGATCCTGCAGTTGCTCGAGCAGCGCACGCCGCGCCAGCACCTGACGGCCGAGGACATCTACCGCCAGTTGCTCGAGCAGGGCGATGAGATCGGCCTGGCCACGGTGTACCGCGTTTTGACCCAGTTTGAGGCCGCCGGTCTCGTACTCAAGCACAACTTCGAGGGCGGGCACGCCGTTTATGAGCTCGATCGCGGCGGCCATCACGACCACATGGTCGACGTGGATACCGGCAAGATCATCGAGTTCGAAAGCGATGAGATCGAAGCCCTGCAGCGGCAGATCGCAGAACAGTACGGCTACATCCTCGAAGAACATTCGCTGGTGCTGTACGTCCGCAAGAAGCGCTGACGCGCCGCGAATCGGATCACGCGCCGCGCACGGTGCTTGGTGACAGACGGACGCGCGCATCGGCGCGTCCTGTATCCGGATTCCAGATCGACTGCAGGCGCAGAAGGCCGTCTAGCGGCCCATTCCCTCAGACCATGCCCTGCAGCAGTTTGCGGGCGGCAGCGCGCGCCTCCTTGCTGACGTCGACACCGCCGAGCATGCGCGCGAGTTCCTCGGTGCGCTCGCCGGTATCGAGCAGGCTGACCTGGCTCTCGGTCGCACCGTCGGCGCTGGACTTGTGCACGCGGTAATGCGTGTGGCCCTTCGAGGCCACCTGCGGCAGATGGGTCACGCACAGCACCTGCCTGCTTTCGCCCAGTGCGCGCAGCTTGCGGCCGACGATATCGGCGACCGCGCCGCCGATGCCGGAATCCACTTCGTCGAACACCATCGTCGGCACCGCGTCGTGGCCAAGCGCAGCGACTTCGATCGCCAGCGAGATGCGGGACAGCTCGCCGCCCGAGGCCACCTTGCGGAGCGCACGCGGCGGTTGCCCGGCGTTGGCCGACACCATGAATTCCACGCGCTCCGCGCCCTGTGGATCGGGCCGCGAGGTCTCGACCGGTTCGATCGCCACCTCGAACACGCCGCCGCCCATGCCGAGCTCGTGGATCAGCGCGGTGGTCGCCTTCGACAGCGCCTTGGCCGCCTTGCGGCGTGCCGCGCCGAGACGATCGGCGGCGGTGCGCCAGCGGCCCATCGCGGCTTCGATCTCGCCGTCGAGCTGCTTGAGGCGTTCCCCGGCGCCGTCGAGCTGGTCGAGCTCGCCTGCGAGGCGCGTCTGCACATCGACGAGTTCTTCCGGCGTCACGCGATGCTTGCGCGCGAGTTCGTGGAGCCGGCCGAGGCGCTGTTCCAGTGTTTCGAGTTGTTCGGGATCAATATCCAGATCGTCGCGGACCTGCCCAAGCAGCAGTGTGGCTTCGTCGAGCTGGATCGCGGCGGCGTCGAGCATCGCGTCCACCTCGCCCAGCCGCGGCTCATGCGCGCGCATCCGCGCCAGCTCGTGGCGCAGCGTCTGCAGCGCCTGCGGCAGTCCGAGATCGTCGTCGCCGCGCATACGCTCGAGCGCGGTGTCGCAGGTCTGGATCAGGCCGGCGGCGTTCGCGTGCCGGCGATGGCTCGCGAACAGATCGGCCACCGCGTCGGCGGCGAGCGCTTCGCCATCGAGCTCGTCGAGCTGGTGGCGCAGCCAGTCGCGGCGCTCGGCGACGTCGCCGATGCCGACCAGCGCGTCGCGTTCCTCGTGCAGTGCGCGCCAGGCCTGCGCGGTCGCGCGGACTTCGGCCAGCAGCGCGCCGTTGCCGGCCTGCGCATCGAGCAGCGCGAGCTGGCTGCCGCGGGCGAGTAGGGCCTGGTGCTCGTGCTGTCCGTGGATCTCGACCAGATGCCCGGCCAGTTCACCGAGCTGGGTGATCGTCGCCGGCCGGCCGTTGATCCAGGCGCGCGAGCCGCCATCGGCGCGCAAGGTGCGTCGCAGCTGGCAGGTGTCACCGTCGTCGAGTTCGTGTTCGCGCAGCCAGCGCAGTCCTGGCGCGGCATCGTCGAGGGCGAATTCGGCATGCAGTTCGGCGCGCTCTGCACCATGTCGCACGATACCGCTGTCGGCGCGCTGGCCCGACAGGAAGCCCAGCGCATCGACCAGCAGCGACTTGCCGGCGCCGGTTTCACCGGAAATGACGGTCAGGCCGGCGCCGAACTCCAGATCCGACTGGCTGGCGACGGCGAAATTGCGGATGGCGAGATGGGTCAGCATGGGTGCGGATTGTGCCTTGGCGCGCTGCGGGCGAGTAGATCGTCGTGTGGATCGGCGTGCGTGGATGCGCTGGATAACGTGCGTCCGTCTCACGGTTAGAGACACCGGCGCTTGCATCGCAGGTAGGCGCACCGTATACCGCCCGCATGTCATCCGATCCCCGCCATCCGCTCGATCCGCGCGCCAGGCACCTGCTGCGCACGTTGATCGCGAGGCATATCCAGGATGGGGGGCCGGTCGGATCGCAGACCCTGGCCCGGCATGCGGGCCTCGATGTCAGTGCCGCGACGATCCGCAACATCCTCTCCGACCTGGAGGAAGCCGGCCTGCTGGCCTCGCCGCACACCTCGGCCGGCCGCGTGCCGACGGCGCAGGGCTACCGCGTGTTCGTCGACTCGCTGCTGCAGGTCAAGCCGTTGCGCGCACAGGAAATGGAGCGGCTGCGCGGCGAGCTGGGCGGCGGCGGTCAGCAGTCGTTGCTGGGCAGCGCGTCGGAACTGATGTCGGCGATGACGCATTTCGTCGGCGTGGTGTCGGTGCCGCGGCGTGAACAGCTGGCGTTCCGGCATATCGACTTCGTGCCGCTGGACGGACAGCGGGTCATGGCGATCATCGTCTTCGCCGACCATGAAGTGCAGAACCGCATCATCCAGACACGGCGCAGCTTCGAGACCTCCGAACTGGAGCGCGTGGCCAACTATCTCAACCAGCAGTTCGCCGGTCGCCCGCTGGGCGACATCCGCGCGGCACTGGTCGAGGAACTGCGCCACGCCCGCGACGAGATGGAAGCCTTGCTCTCGCATACGATGGAACTCGCCGAGCAGGCGCTGGTGCCGGGCGACGACGACATGTTGCTGGCAGGGCAGAACCGTCTGATCGGTGTGCAGGACCTGTCGGATCTCGACCGACTGCGCGAACTTTTCGATGCGTTTTCCCGCAAGCGCGAGATCCTGCAGCTGCTCGAACGCACCATCCGGGCCCCGGGCGTGCGCATCTTTATCGGCGAGGAAACCGGGCTGGCGCCGCTGGAAGGCATGTCCCTGGTGACCGCGCCCTACGGCGCCGGTGGCCGCACGCTCGGGGTGCTGGGCGTGATCGGGCCGACGCGCATGGCCTACGAGCGGGTCATCCCGGTGGTGCAGGCGACGGCGAGCGTGCTGGGCGCAGCGCTCCATCCCGAGCCTTGAATCGCGGGGACGCGGCCCCATAGCTGGTGCCGTCGGCGGCCAGACGCCCGCCCCGGAACCGGACATGACCCAGCCCCAACACGATGCCCAGACCCCGAATCTCCCTGAAGACGAGGCCGCCGAGGTTTCGGTCGAGCAGCAGCTCGCCGAGCAGGTGGAACTTCTGAGCGCCGAGCTCGAGCAGCTTCGCGCGCAGGTCCTGCTGGAGCGCGCCGATCTCGAGAACCAGCGCAAGCGCCTGGCCCGCGAGGTCGAAAGCGCGCGCCGCTTCGCCAACGAGCGCCTGCTGTCCGCGCTGGTGCCGGTGTTCGATGCGCTGGAAGCGGGCCTCGCCAACGCGACCGACGCCGATCCGCTGCGCAGCGGCGTCGAACTGACCCTGCGCGAGCTGACCAAGGCGACCGAGTCGGCCGGTCTGACCACGCTGGCGCCGGCGCCGGGCGACCCCTTCAACCCCGAGCAGCACCAGGCGATGAGCATCGTCGAGGTGCCGGGCGTGCCGCCGGGCGCAGTGGCCCAGGTGTTCCAGAAGGGCTATCTGCTCAACGAGCGCCTGCTGCGCCCGGCCATGGTCGTCGTCGCCAAGGCTGACTGAACGCCACGGGCTCCGGCCCGATCGCGAATTCCGATACGTCACACCGCTTGAACGCTGTGTTGCGTGTCCCCAGATCACGGTCATCGACGGCACCGGCCGTCACCCAGACACAAATCTCTTAGAGGAAGCACCGCAATGGCAAAGATCATCGGCATCGACCTCGGCACGACGAACTCGTGCGTGGCGATCATGGACGGCGGCAAGGCCAAGGTCATCGAGAACAGCGAGGGCGATCGCACGACGCCGTCGGTCGTCGCCTACACCAAGGACGGCGAGGTGCTGGTCGGCGCGTCGGCCAAGCGCCAGGCTGTGACCAATCCGCACAACACCTTCTTCGCGGTGAAGCGCCTGATCGGCCGCAAGTTCACCGACGGCGAAGTCCAGAAGGACATCGGCCTGGTGCCGTACAAGATCCTCGAGCACGACAACGGCGACGCCTGGGTGTCCACCAGTGACGGCAAGCGCCTGTCCGCGCAGGAAGTCTCCGCGCGCATCCTCGAGAAGATGAAGAAGACCGCCGAGGATTACCTGGGCGAGAAGGTGACCGAAGCCGTGATCACGGTGCCGGCCTACTTCAATGACAGCCAGCGCCAGGCGACCAAGGACGCCGGCCGCATCGCCGGTCTCGACGTGAAGCGCATCATCAACGAGCCGACCGCGGCCGCGCTGGCCTACGGCCTCGACAAGTCCGGCGGCGACCGCAAGATCGCCGTGTACGACCTCGGCGGCGGTACGTTCGACGTGTCGATCATCGAGATCGCGGAAGTCGACGGCGAGAAGCAGTTCGAAGTGCTGGCCACCAACGGCGACACCTTCCTCGGCGGCGAAGACTTCGACGCCCGCGTCATCGATTACCTCGTCGACGAGTTCAACAAGGACCAGGGCATCGACCTGCGCAAGGATCCGCTGGCGCTGCAGCGCCTGAAGGATGCGGCCGAGCGCGCCAAGATCGAGCTGTCCAGCTCGCAGCAGACCGAGGTCAACCTGCCGTACGTGACTGCCGATGCCTCGGGTCCGAAGCACCTCAACATCAAGCTGACCCGCGCCAAGCTCGAGTCGCTGGTCGAGGAACTGGTGCGCAAGACGATCGAGCCGTGCCGCACCGCGCTCAACGACGCCGGCCTGCGCGCATCCGACATCAACGAGGTGATCCTCGTCGGTGGCCAGACCCGCATGCCCAAGGTGCAGGCGGCGGTCGCCGAGTTCTTCGGCAAGGAACCGCGCAAGGACGTGAACCCCGACGAGGCCGTGGCGATCGGCGCGGCGGTGCAGGGCGGCGTGCTGGCCGGTGACGTCAAGGACGTGCTGCTGCTCGACGTGACCCCGCTGAGCCTCGGCATCGAGACGCTGGGCGGCGTGTTTACCAAGATCATCGAGAAGAACACCACGATCCCGACCAAGGCCTCGCAGACGTTCTCCACCGCCGACGACAACCAGTCGGCCGTGACCGTGCACGTGCTGCAGGGCGAGCGCGAACAGGCCCGCTTCAACAAGTCGCTGGCCCGCTTCGACCTGACCGGCATCGACGCCGCGCCGCGCGGCATGCCGCAGGTCGAGGTGTCGTTCGACATCGACGCCAACGGCATCCTGCACGTGTCGGCCAAGGACAAGAAGACCAACAAGGAACAGAAGGTCGAGATCAAGGCCGGCTCGGGCCTGTCGGACGACGAGATCGCCCGGATGGTCGCCGACGCCGAAGCGCATCGCGAAGACGACAAGAAGTTCCAGGAGCTCGTCGGCGCGCGCAACCAGGCCGATGCGCTGGTGCACGCCACGCGCACCGCGATCAAGGACAACGGCGACAAGGTGCCGGGCGACGTGATCGGCAATGCGGAGTCGGCGATCGCCGAAGTCGAGACCGCGATGAAGGGCGACGACAAGGCGCAGATCGAAGCCAAGTCCAAGCACCTCGAGGAAGTCGCCCAGCAGCTGTTCGCAGCCGCCGGCGCGGCGGGCCAGGGCGACGCAGGTGCGGCTTCGGGCGATGCGCCGAAGTCCGACGACGTCGTCGATGCCGAGTTCACCGAGGTCAAGGACGACGAGAAGAAGTAAGTCGGTACCGCCGCGGCCCTGCCGCGGCGTTTCGGCCGGAACCCCGGCATCGCGTGCGCCTTCTGCGTCGCGGGGTCGGGCGACCGGTTTCCGTTTTTAACGAGACCGTCGCCACGACGGTCCCTGCGACCGGTTTTCCATGAGCAAACGCGATTACTACGAAGTGCTGGGCGTCACCCGCAGCGCGACCGAGGACGAACTGAAGAAGGCCTATCGCCGTTGCGCGATGAAGCACCACCCTGACCGCAACCCCGGCGACGCGAGTGCCGAGGCTGCGTTCAAGGAGTGCAAGGAGGCCTACGAGGTCCTGTCGGACGGCGGCAAGCGGCGCATGTACGACCAGCACGGGCATGCCGCGTTCGAACACGGCATGGGCGGCGGCAACGCCGGGCCGGGCTTCGGCGGTGGCGCCGACATGGGCGACATCTTCGGCGACATCTTCGGCAACATCTTCGGAGGTGGCGGTGGTCGCGGCGGTCCGCGTCGTGGCGCCGACATCGGCTACGTCATGGAGCTCGATCTCGAAGAGGCGGTCGGCGGCGTGGAGAAACGCGTCGAACTGCCGACGCTCGCTGGTTGCGATGATTGCGACGGCAGTGGTTCGGAAGACGGCAAGCGCGAAACCTGTTCGACCTGCGCCGGCCGCGGCCAGGTGCGCATGCAGCGCGGCATTTTCACGATGCAGCAGGCGTGCCCGCATTGCGGTGGCCAGGGCCAGATCATCGCCAACCCCTGCAAGACCTGCCACGGTGCGGGTCGCGTCGAGGAAGAGAAGGTGCTGTCGGTGAAGGTGCCTGCGGGCGTCGACACGGGTGACCGCATCCGTCTCGCCGGCGAAGGCGAGGCCGGTCCGTCCGGTTCGCCGCCGGGCGACCTGTATGTCGAAGTCCGGGTACGTCCGCATGCGATCTTCCAGCGTGACGGCGACGACCTGCATTGCGAAGTGCCGGTGCGGATCTCGCAGGCCGCGCTGGGCGACATCGTGCGCGTGCCCACGCTCGGCGGCGAAGCGGAGATCCGCGTGCCGGCCGAGACGCAGACCGGCAAGGTGTTCCGTCTGCGCGACAAGGGCGTCAAGTCGGTGCGCAGCCGCAGCCCGGGCGACCTGTACTGCAAGGTCGTCGTCGAGACGCCGGTCAATCTGACGAAGGAGCAGCGCGAGCTGCTGGCCCAGTTCGAGACCACCTTCACCGGTGAGAACGCGCACCGGCACTCGCCCAAGTCCAGCACGTTCATCGACGGCGTGAAGGGCTTCTGGGACCGCATGACCTCCTGAATCTCCGCGACCGTTCGACCGACACGCCCGGCCCAGTGCCGGGCGTCGTCGTGTGTGGGGTTGAATCCCGCTTGTAGAGGGTGGAGGCAGCGTTCGCGCGATGCCGCGCATCCGCCCCGGTGATCCACAGAAGGTGTGGATCAACTGTCCACAAAGCTGTGGATAAGCAGGTTAAGTGCGCGTTTGCACTGGGCCGATGCGCGCTGGTCATTGAGTCGCCACTGTGACGTCGGGCACGCGGGACCGGCCGGATGTCCGTTCTGCACGATGCCCGCCGTGGCGGGCTTTGTGCCGCATTGCTGCGGAAAAACGCTTGACGTCCGCCCTGGATGCGCCTAGCCGGCGCGCTGTCCACATGGGGTGTGGATGGACTGTGGGTCAAGGTGTGGATAAGCGTGTGGAACGGCGCCGTATAGGGGCGCGAAAATCGTGGTGATTTTCTGGTCAGGCGCGGGCCGAGGGGCCGTTTGCGTGCTTGACCTGCGCACGTGTCGGTGCAGTGGCGTGTCTCCTGGATGCTGGCGATCGCGTCGTCGATCCGGGTACTCCGCGAATGGGTGGCGCTGGCACTTCGAGCCGAATGACATCGGAGGCGGTCGGGAATCACTGCCGGGTGCAGGCCCTTCGAGGCGATTGACCCGCGCGCATCCGAGGCACCGCGACGCGGTTTTCCACAGCGCATGTGGATCGCCTGACGACGGAGTTGTGGACGAGCACCGCGCGCCGCGCTGCGATGGCCCTCGAAGCGAAAGGGGATTGTGTCGCCCCCTCCCCGCAGATGCGCGGAGTCGATGCCTGATCCGCGCACGCGTCACCGCATCGCGATGCCCGGGACCGGCATGCAGTCAGCACTCGAGCGGTCGCGGAGTGCAGTCGGGCTTGACCGACCCGCGACGACCGGCTAGCCCGCCGGTCATCCACAGCGCTTGTGGATCATTCGATGACAAGTCTGTGGGTAAGCGACGCGATGCGGCCTGCGAAGCGGCGCGCAAAACGCTGGTCATCTTTTGATCAGCGCGCCGAAGTCGCCTCGGTATGCCGCTTGACCCGCGCAGCGCGATCCGTATCCGCTGGGGCGCGCGCCAGGATCCGGGTCGACAGTGGTGCGGATGGAACACTCAGTCGCGTACGCGCCCGCCGTCGACGATGGGGGTCTGTCCGGTGACCACGCGCGGCCTGGGCCAGGCGAAGCCCAGCACCGCGTCCGCGTCTGCGAAGTCGGGCGGTGTGGTCACGCTGCGCAGTGGCGTGTTCGCGGCGATGTCGTCGAACACGGCCACCGGCGGCGCCAGCGTCGACGTTACGCAGCAGACCGTCGGAGCGCGCCTTGAGGGCGATGGCGTCCGCGCCGGAATCCTGCACGCGCCTCCTTTCCGTCGACGGACGCGCCGCTAGAATGCGGGCATGAACATCCTTCGCCCGCTTTGCGCCTCTTCCGTCGCCCCCCATTCCGCGTGTCGCATCCGTTCGATGGCGCTGCAGCCATGAGTGCTCGGCCGCGGATCCTCGTGCATGGCGCGTCCGGTCGAATGGGCCAGGCGCTGTTGCGGCTGGCGGCGGGGCGCGAGGATGTTCACATCGTTGCGGCGGTCTCGGGGCGTGCACCGAAGCAGCGAGTGATCGACGGCGTGCCGTACTTCGGTGCGTCGGAGCTCGGCGGTGCGCCCACCTTCGATGTCGCCATCGATTTCAGCCTGCCGGGCGGTTTCGATCCGCTGCTCGCGCTGTGCATCAAGCGCGGCGCGGGGCTGGTGTCGGGTACGACCGGCCTCGACGACATGCAGCGCGGCGCACTCGAGGCAGCCTCGGCGACGATTCCGGTGCTCTGGGCGTCGAACTTCAGTCTCGGCGTCGCAGTGCTGCAGGATCTCGTTGCACGCGCGGCGGCGGTGCTGCCGGGCTGGGACTGCGACATCGTCGAATCGCACCACACACGCAAGCTCGATGCGCCATCCGGCACCGCGCTGACGCTGGGCGAAGCCGCGGCCGGGCAGGGTGCGACACCGCATTACGCATCGATCCGCGCCGGCGACATCGTCGGCGAGCATCTGGTGCAGTTCACCAGCCATGGCGAGCGCATCGAACTGGTGCATCGGGCGACGAACCGCGACATCTTCGCCAGCGGCGCGCTGCACGTGGCGGCGCGCCTGGCCGGCCGATCGCCGCGTCGATACGCCATCGCAGACCTGTTGGGCGCTGCTGTCGCCTGATCCGAGCGGTGCATCGATGAACGCACCCGTCACATCGCTGGCGCGGGGCGGGGTGCATCGGTACAATTCCCGCTCGCCTGAACCCCAAACCTCCGGACCGGTTTCCACCGCTCTGGCGGTTTCCTGCAACCTGACGTAGGCGAAGACCTCGTGACAGATTCCGCAATCCTCGTCCTTGAAGACGGCACCGTATTCGAGGGCGTTTCCGTGGGCGCCCCCGGGCTTTCCGTCGGCGAAGTGGTGTTCAACACCGCGATGACCGGCTACCAGGAAGTGCTGAGCGATCCCTCGTACGCGCGCCAGCTGGTGACGCTGACCTATCCGCATATCGGCAACACCGGATGCACCGACCAGGACGACGAAGCGTCGAAGATCTGGTCCGCTGGCCTGATCGTGCGCAACGTGCCACGCCGCCCGAGCAGCTGGCGCAGCCAGGTGTCGCTGCCCGAATGGCTGCGCGCGCGCGGCATCGTCGCGATTTCCGAGATCGACACCCGCAAGCTGACGCGTCTGCTGCGCGACCGCGGGTCGATGAACGGTGCGGTGATGGCGGGCGAGGTGGATGTCGAACAGGCATTGGAGGCCGCGCGCAAGTTCCCGGGCCTCAAGGGCATGGATCTGGCGAAGGTGGTCAGTACGACCGAGCGCTATGGCTGGACCGATGGTCAGCTCGATCTCGACAGCAATGCCTTCGTTACCGCGCCTGCCAGGTTCAAGGTCGTGGCCTACGACTACGGCGTGAAGACCAACATCCTGCGCATGCTGGCCGAGCGCGGTTGCGAGTTGACGGTGGTGCCGGCGCAGACGCCTGTCGCCGATGTGCTCGCGCTCGAGCCCGACGGCGTATTCCTGTCCAACGGCCCCGGCGATCCGGAACCCTGCGATTACGCGATCGAGGCGATCCGGGTGTTGATCGAGAAGCAGATGCCGACCTTCGGCATCTGCCTCGGCCACCAGCTGCTGGCGCTCGCCGCCGGCGCGAAGACGCTGAAGATGCCGCACGGCCACCACGGTGCGAACCATCCGGTGCAGGACCTGGATTCGGGCAAGGTGCTGATCACCTCGCAGAATCACGGCTTCGCCGTCGACGAGGCCTCGCTGCCGGCCAACGTGCGCGTGACGCATCGTTCGCTGTTCGATGGCACCAACCAGGGTATCGAGCTCACCGACGCGCCTGCCTTCAGCTTCCAGGGCCACCCGGAAGCCTCGCCCGGTCCCCACGATGTCGCGCCGCTGTTCGATCGGTTCGTCGCGTCCATGCAGCACAACAAGAACGCCGGGAGCCGCTGACATGCCGAAGCGCACTGATATCCAGACCATCCTCATCATCGGCGCCGGCCCGATCGTCATCGGCCAGGCCTGCGAGTTCGACTACTCCGGCGCGCAGGCATGCAAGGCGCTGCGTGACGAGGGCTATCGCGTGGTGCTGGTCAACAGCAATCCCGCGACGATCATGACCGACCCGGACATGGCCGACGCGGTCTACATCGAGCCGATCAACTGGCAGACGGTCGAGAAGATCATCGCTAAGGAAAAGCCCGACGCGCTGCTGCCGACGATGGGCGGCCAGACCGCGCTCAACTGCGCGCTCGATCTCGCCGATCACGGCGTGCTCGAGAAGTACAACGTCGAGCTGATCGGCGCCAAGCGCGAAGCGATCCGCATGGCCGAAGACCGCGAACTGTTCCGCGTGGCGATGGGCGAGATCGATCTCGAATGCCCGCGCGCCGAAGTGGCGCACACGCTCGAGGAAGCGATCGACATCCAGACGCGCGTCGGCTATCCGACGATCATCCGCCCGAGCTTTACCCTCGGCGGTTCGGGCGGCGGCATCGCCTACAACCGCGAAGAGCTGGTCGACATCGTGACCCGCGGTCTCGAGCTGTCGCCGACGACCGAAGTGCTGGTCGAGGAATCGGTGCTGGGCTGGAAGGAATTCGAGATGGAAGTGGTCCGCGACACCGCGGATAACTGCATCATCGTCTGCTCGATCGAGAACCTCGATCCGATGGGTGTACATACCGGTGACTCGATCACCGTCGCGCCGGCGCAGACGCTGACCGACAAGGAATACCAGCGCCTGCGCAATGCATCGGTCGCGGTGCTGCGCAAGATCGGCGTCGACACCGGCGGCTCGAACGTGCAGTTCGGCATCAATCCGAAGGACGGCCGCGTGGTCGTCATCGAGATGAATCCGCGCGTGTCGCGCTCCTCCGCGCTGGCATCGAAGGCGACCGGTTTCCCGATCGCCAAGGTCGCGGCCAAGCTCGCGGTCGGCTACACGCTCGACGAACTCAAGAACGAGATCACCGGCGGCAAGACGCCGGCTTCTTTCGAGCCGGCGATCGACTACGTGGTCACCAAGATTCCGCGCTTCGCATTCGAGAAGTTCCCGCAGGCCGATGCGCGCCTGACCACGCAGATGAAGTCGGTCGGCGAGGTCATGGCGATGGGTCGCACGTTCCAGGAATCGATGCAGAAGGCGCTGCGCGGCCTGGAAACCGGCAAGGTCGGCTTCGACCCCACCGGTCTGGACCTGACCGACGAAGACGATATGGCGACCCTGCGCCGCGAAGTGCGTGAGCCGGGCCCCGAACGTCTGTTCTATCTGGCCGATGCGTTCCGCGCCGGCCTCTCGGTCGAGGACGTCTACGCGCTGTCGTATGTCGATCACTGGTTCCTCGACCAGATCGAAGAACTGATCACGACCGAGGCGGAAGTCGCCGCTGCCGGCATCGATGCGCTCGACAAGGCCCGCGTGCGTGCGCTCAAGCGCATGGGCTTCTCGGATGCGCGTTTGTCGCAGCTGCTGGGCACCGACGAGCAGGCGATCCGTGCACTGCGCCGTGCATTCGGTGTGCGTCCGGTCTACAAGCGTGTGGACTCCTGCGCGGCCGAATTCTCGACCGACACCGCGTACCTGTACTCGACCTACGAGGACGAGTGCGAGGCGCAGCCGACGGGCCGCGACAAGATCATGATCCTCGGCGGCGGTCCCAACCGCATCGGCCAGGGCATCGAGTTCGATTACTGCTGCGTGCACGCCGCGCTCGCGCTGCGCGACGACGGCTACGAGACCATCATGGTCAACTGCAACCCGGAAACCGTGTCCACCGATTACGACACCTCCGACCGTCTGTACTTCGAGCCGCTGACGCTCGAGGACGTGCTGGAGATCGTCGAGGTCGAAAAGCCCAAGGGCGTGATTGTGCAGTACGGCGGCCAGACCCCACTCAAGCTCGCACGTGCGCTCGAAGCCAACGGCGTGCCGATCATCGGCACCTCGCCGGACTCGATCGATCTGGCCGAAGACCGCGAGCGCTTCCAGAAGCTGGTCGACGAGCTGGGCCTCAAGCAGCCGCCGAACCGCACTGCGCGCAACCCTGAGGAAGCGCTGGTGCTGGCGCGCGAGATCGGCTATCCGCTGGTCGTGCGTCCGAGCTACGTGCTCGGCGGCCGTGCGATGGAAGTGGTGCATGCCGACAACGACCTCGCGCGCTACATGCGCGACGCGGTCAAGGTGTCGAACGATTCGCCGGTGCTGCTCGACCGCTTCCTCGACAACGCGGTCGAGGTCGACATCGACGTGATCGCCGACAAGGACGGCAACGTGCTGATCGGCGGCGTCATGGAACACATCGAGGAAGCCGGCGTGCATTCGGGCGATTCGTCCTGCTCGCTGCCGCCGTATTCGCTGTCGGCGGATGTGCAGGCACGCCTGCGTGAGCAGGTCGTCGCATTGGCGCGCAAGCTCAAAGTGATCGGCCTGATGAACACCCAGTTCGCGGTGCAGACCGACGACGACGGCGTGGATACGATCTTCCTGCTGGAAGTGAACCCGCGTGCCTCGCGCACGGTGCCATTCGTGTCCAAGGCGATCGGCATTCCGTTGGCCAAGATCGCGGCGCGCTGCATGGCCGGCAAGACGCTGGCCGAGCAGGGCGCGACCAGCGAAATCGTGCCCGAGTACTACTCGGTCAAGGAAGCGATCTTCCCGTTCGCCAAGTTCCAGGGCGTCGATCCGATCCTCGGGCCGGAGATGCGCTCCACCGGTGAGGTCATGGGTGTCGGCGAGAGTTTCGGCGCAGCATTCGCGCGTGCGCAGGAGGCGGCGAGCATCAAGACGCCGCCGACCAGCGGCAAGGTGTTCGTGTCCGTGCGCGATCCCGACAAGAAGCGCGTGCTGCCCGTCGCCCGCGACATCATCGCGCGCGGCTACACCATCGTCGCCACCGCCGGCACGTCCAAATGGCTGCGCGAGCACGACATCGCGTGCGAACAGATCAACAAGGTCGTCGAAGGCCGACCGCATGTCGTCGATCTGATCAAGAACGGCGAGATCGCGTACATCGTCAACACGACCGAGGGCAAGCAGGCGATCGCCGACTCGTTCTCGATCCGTCGCGAAGCCCTGCAGCACCGGGTGACGTACTCGACCACCGTTGCCGGTGCCAAGGCCCTGCTGCATTCTCTGGAATTCCGCGGCACCGGCCCGGTCTGGGCATTGCAGGAACTGCACGCGCGGCTCAAGGGCAGCGCGGCAGCCACCACCACACACTGACGGAGGCACGCCCATGCGCGCACCCATGACCATGCGCGGCGCCCAGCGCCTGCGCGAAGAGCTCGAAGAACTGAAGTCGGTCAAGCGTCCGGCGGTGATCGAGGCGATCTCCGAAGCGCGTGCACACGGCGATCTCAAGGAGAACGCCGAGTACCACGCCGCGCGCGAGCAGCAGAGCTTCATCGAAGGCCGTATCAAGCAGCTCGAAGGTGAGCTGTCGCATGCCGACCTGATCGACGTCGCCAAGCTCAATGCCGGCGACAAGGTGGTGTTCGGCGCGACGGTCGTCATCGCCGATACCGAGACCGACGAAGAGAAGCGCTACCAGATCGTTGGCGACCTCGAAGCGGACATCAAGAAAGGTCTGATCGCGATCTCATCGCCCGTGGCCCGCGCGATGATCGGCAAGCACGAGGGCGACAGCGTCAGCATCGACGCGCCCGGCGGCTCGCGCGAGTACGACATCATCAGCGTCGAGTACCTCGGCTGAGCCGATGACCTCGGCCACCTTCCTGTTGCCCGCGGCCGCACGCTTCGGTGCGCAGCGCTGGCAACAAGACGTATCCCGCGCGCTCGGGCGCGCGGATGTGGCGTTACTGGCATCCGGTCGTCGCGCGCAGCTGGCCCGGCAGATCGAATTGCCGGGCGGCACCTGGCCGCTCGCGGCCCTGTCGCGCCAGCTCGACGTGGGCGATGCCGACACGCCGGACAGCGCCTGGCTGCGCGCCGATCCGGCGTGGCTGCGGCCCGACATCAACGGCGTGCGCCTGATGGCGCATGGCGACACGCTCGGCCTGACCCGCGAAGACTGCGATGCGTTGCTGCCGGCGCTGCAGCCGGTGTTCGGCGATGCCGGCTTCGCGCTCGACGCGCCCGATCCGGCGCGCTGGTATCTGCGCGTGCCGCGCGCGAGTCCCGTGCCCGAGTTCCTGGACCCGTCCGAGGCTCTGGGCACCGATCTCGCCGATCACGACGACGACAGCGCGGCGGCGCGTCGCTGGCGTGCGCTGGCGACCGAGGCGCAGATCATCCTGCACAACCATCCCTGGAACGCACGCCGCGTCGCGGCCGGCAGGACGCCGGTCAATGCGCTGTGGTTCTGGGGTGGCGGCCCGCTGCCCGATGCGCGCGTGCACACGCGTAGCGCGTATGCGCAGGTCCACACCGACGATCCCACCCTGCGTGCATTGGCCGCGAGCGCGACGAAGGCTGCGCCGTTGCCGCAGGCCTTCTCTGCGTCGGGCGACGCGATGCTGTTCGATCTGGTCGGCGAGCGTGACCTGCGCCGGTTGCAGACCGATTGGCTGCAGCCCGCGCTCGCCGCATTGGCCCGCGGCCAATTGCGCACGCTGCGCATCGATGACGAGGACGGGAACGTGCTGACGCTGCGTCGCTGGCATCGCCTGCGTGTCTGGCGTCGCCCGCGCATTGCATCGCCGGTGGCGACACCATGAGCGCGCAGGCGCCGACGATCCGCCGACGCGAGGCCACGGTCGGCGAGGGCTGGCCGGCGACCGTGCCATCCCTGCTGCGGCGGATCTACGCCGCGCGTGGCGCGCATGACCTCGACGCTGCGCAGCCGAAACTCGCCGGCCTGCTGCCGCCCGACGCGCTGTCGAACATCGATGCCGCGACAGCCTTGCTCGCCGATGCCATCGCCAGCGGCGAACGCATTCTCGTGGTCGGCGATTTCGACTGCGACGGCGCGACGGCCTGCGCAGTCGCCGTGCGCGGGCTGCGCATGCTCGGTGCGCGCGACATCGTGCATGCGGTGCCCAACCGCATCACGCACGGCTACGGCCTGTCACCGGCGCTGGTCGAATCGCTCGCGCCGCTGGCGCCGTCGCTGCTGGTGACCGTCGATCACGGGATCGCCTGCCATGCCGGCATCCGGGCGGCGAAAGCGCTGGGTTGGCGCGTGCTGGTGACCGATCACCATCTGCCGGGCACCGAGCTGCCGCCGGCCGATGCGATCGTCAATCCGAACCTGCCGGGCGACACGTTTCCGAGCAAGATGCTGGCCGGCGTCGGGGTGATTTTCTACGTGCTGATGGCGCTGCGCGCGCGGCTGCGCGGGCAGGGCGATACACGCGCCGCGGATGCGGATCTGGGCAGCCTGCTCGATCTCGTCGCGGTCGGCACCGTCGCCGATCTGGTGCCGCTCGACGCGAACAACCGTGCGCTCGTCTCCGCGGGTCTGCGACGCCTGCGCGCGCGTCGCGGCTGCGCCGGGCTCAACGCGCTGATCGAGATCGCCGGCCGCGATGCCGCGCGCCTGACCGCGGCGGACATCGGGTTCGCGATCGGCCCGCGGATCAATGCGGCCGGCCGGCTCGAAGACATGGCGATCGGCATCGAATGCCTGCTCAGCGACGACGGCGCGCATGCGCGCGATCTCGCCGACACGCTGCACCAGATCAATGCCGAACGTCGCGCCGTGCAGCAGTCGATGCTCGACGACGCGGAGAACGCCGTCGCCGGTCAGCCGCCGGTCGATCCGGCCAGCGCCGGCGTGTGCCTGTTCGACGCGCAGTGGCATCCGGGCGTCGTCGGGCTGGTCGCATCGAAGATGAAAGATGCGTTGCATCGTCCGGTGATCGCGTTCGCGCCCGCCGAACCCGAAAGCGAGCAGCTGCGCGGCTCGGCGCGTTCGATCCCCGGCCTGCACATCCGCGACGTGCTCGCCGCGGTCGACGTGTCGTACCCCGGCTTGATCGAGCGCTTCGGCGGGCATGCGATGGCGGCGGGACTCACGTTGCAGCGCGATCGCCTCGATGCGTTCACCGAAGCCTTCCGCGCGGCGGTCGAACGGATGCTCGATCCCGCGCTGCTGCGCGCGGAGATCCTGACCGACGGCGCCTTGCGCGGCGAGGAATTCGACATCGTGCATGCCGCGCATCTGCGCGATGCGGGGCCGTGGGGGCAGGGCTTTCCCGAGCCGCAGTTCGATGGCGAGTTCGCGGTCGTCGACTGGCGCGTGGTCGGCACCCGGCACCTGAAGCTGACGCTGCGCGTTGACGGACATCCGAAGCCGCTGTCGGCCATCCATTTCGGCGGCTGGCGCGACATTGCGCCGGCCGCGCGCGAACGCATCGTCTATCGCCTGGCACCGGACGATTACCGCGGCGGGGATGCGGTGCAGCTGGTCGTCGAACATCGCGAGCCGCTGGGCGGCATCTGACGCCAAGCCGTCCCGCGTGCGGAAACGTGAATGCGGGTGCAGAATGGGCCGCCGCGCACGCGGCATGCTTGCGGCCGTTGCCCCCGCACCGCCGCCCACTTCTGTACAGGGAGACGTTCTTGAAGACTGTCCATACGCTGGCCCTCGCCGTGGCGCTGGCCCTGGCACCGACGCTCGTCGCATATGCCGCGCCGGATGATGCCGCCGAATCCGTGACCCTGGGCGCCGAGCGCCGGGGCGAGATCACCAGCCGCTCCAGCCTCAACCACCAGGACGGCTCGCGCAGCCAGCTCTATCGCATCGACCTGCGCGAAGGCCAGGTAGCCTCGTTCAAGCTCGAAGGTCCACTGCGCGGCAGGCTCACCGCATTCCATGGCGGTGATCTGGTCGCCGCCTCGAACCCGAACACCGAATCCGCCTCGCTGGTCGTCCGCGCCAAGCGCGCCGGCAGTTACACGATCGCCGTCAGCGGCGCCGACGCCAGTGCGTATGGTCCGTTCACGCTGCAGGCCACGGCGATCGAGGCCTACAACGGCGAGACCTTGCGCGTGGGTGCGGCGATCAGCGACTGGACCGATGCAAAGCGCCAGTTGCCGCTGCAGATCGACGAAGCCGGTTTCTACACGATCGACATGATGTCCGACGATTTCGACCCGGTGCTCAAGCTCGACGGTCCTGGCGTTGCGCTGAGCAACGACGACGGCGGCGACGGCAGCAACGCGCGCATCAGCGCACGACTCGCGCCGGGCACCTACACGCTGACGGCCGAAGGCTATGGCAGCGATCGCATCAACGGCATGTACCAGCTCCGCGTCGCCGCGCGTCCGCTGCCTGAAGGCGGCTTGCGGGAAGGTGGCGCACTGGACGTCGGCAGCACGGTGACCGGCCTGTACGAAGGCACCGCGCATGCGTACACGTTCTCGCTGCCGGCGCGCCGCGTCGTCCGCATCGACATGCGCAGTGACGAGGTCGATTCGTTGATGCACCTGGCCGGCAACGGCGTGGAAAAGACCGACGACGACGGCGGCGGCGGCCTTAACTCTCGTATCTCGATGCTGCTGGAACCGGGCGACTACACGCTGCGTGCCGACGCTGCATCCGCGGGCGCCGGGCTGTACACGCTGGCCTTCGCCGCGTCGGAAGCGCCGGACAATGTCGGCGGCGGCACGCTGGCAACAGGCCGTCCGATCGAGGCCACGTTGCTGCCTGGCATGACCGACCGCTGGACGTTCAACGTCCGCAGCGCCGGTGAGTACGCGATCGCGATGCATTCCGACGATGTCGACAGCTATCTGCGCCTGAGCCGCGACGGCCAGGAAGTGGCGACCGATGACGATGGCGGCGGCGCATTGAATGCACGCATCGCCCAGCGGCTCGAGTCGGGCAGCTATGTCGTCGAAGCTTCGTCGGTCGACGGCGACACCGGCGGCAATTACCGCATCTCGCTCGAGCGTCGCTGAGTCCGGCGACCGGTTCCGCGCAGGGCAGGGCGGGTCTGTCTGCAGCTCGAGCGGACCGCACGATGCATCGACGGGTAACGGCCGTGATTACGCCGCGGTGGGCTCCGCGTCCACCTCGGCTTCTCCGGCGCCCCAGTGAATCTGCGCCCGGCTGCTGCACGCAGTCGCGGCGCCCGACGCCATCGCGGTTTCCGGGTCGCGCAAGATGTCTGCGATCGTCGTGTCCGTGACGGCATCGCCTCCCCACAGACCGGTCCATGCTGCTCGTCCACCGCGCTTGGACGCGTAGAGCGCGCGGTCGGCCAGGTCGACTGCATCCTGCCAGCCACCGCGGCTGGCCCCAACGCCCGGAAGAAACGGCCAGCAGGCGAATCCGAGCGAGATCGACAACGGCACTGCGCCCACCTCGTCGATCTCGAAAGGTGCGTTGCCGATCGAGTTCCTGAGGCGCTTGGCGATCTCGGTGGCGGCCCGCAATTCGATGCCAGGGCAGGCGACTACAAACTCTTCTCCACCCCAGCGCGCCACCAGATCGCCTGGGCGGCAGCATTCGGCCAGCCGCGCGGCGATCTGCACCAGGATGGCGTCACCGGTCGCATGCCCATAGCGGTCGTTGCACTGCTTGAAGTGGTCGACATCGATCAGGAACACCGCGTTGCGCAGCGCAGGCCGCGCCGGCAGCGGGGTGGCGCCCAGGCGACGCATCGCGGCACCGCGGTTTTCAAGTCCGGTGAGTCCATCGGTCGAGCCGAGGTGATGCAGGCGCCGATTGACCCGACGCTGGTACCACCAGAACGCGAGCATCAGCACCGCCAGCACCATGGCGCAGATCAAGGCCGCATTGCGCAGCCAACGTGTGTGCATCAGGTTCAAGGCTTCGACCTGCCGCGCCTCGCGCAAGGCGACGATTTCGCGCTCGCGCACCTGGTCCAGCAGTTTCGCCTGCAGCCCGGCCAGGCTGTCGAGGTTCTGCGAGCGCAGGTTGCGCACCTCCGACCGCAGCAGGGTGTCCTGCACGTCCAGCGCTTCTTCGAACCTGCGCGCCGCGCGCAAGGCCGCGATCTTCGCCCGGACCGCATCGCTGTATTCCCGGCTCAGCCGTGTCGTGCCGACCAGCGCCATCGCATGTTCTGCATGCGCGCGCGCCACATCAGGCGCGCCGTCATCGAGCGCGAGGCGGGACATGCGCAAGCGGGTGATGGCGGCGCCCGACCGGTCACCGGACGCGGCCTGGAGGTCGACGATACGCTGCAGCTCGGCCATGGCGGACGCGGTTCCGCCCCCTGCGAGCCGGGCCTGCACGGCGACGCGCTCGGCGCGCGCCCGGCGCACGGTGTAATCGTCGTCATCTCCCAACTGCGCAGCGGCGTCGAAGTGGACCAGGGCGTCGCGGTCCCGGCCGGCACGCAGGTGGTTCATGCCGCGGTTCAAGTGCAGCAGGAGCGTCTGCTTTTCGGGGAGATCTGAGCCGGCGATGATCTCGTCGGCCTGCTCGAAGAATTGCTCGGCGGCGTCGTAGGATTCGAGTTCTTCGCTGTAGATGCTGCCGACGTTGATCAGCATCACGGTCTGGGCGATGGCGGATTCGTCGAGTTGCGCCGCCTCGTACGCGCGGACGTAGAGATCCAGCGCGCGCGGGATCAAGCCGATGCTATGCAGGGTCGATCCGGCATTGGACAGCGCGCGTAGCAGGAACTCGGGCGGCATGGGATGCGCCAGCAGCAGTGATTCGACGCGATCGACCGACGCGGTCGCGCGATCGCTGTCACCGAGCAACGCCGCGGCGCGGCCGAGGCAACTCTGCAGCTTGATCTCCTCGTCGTGCGCCATCGGTCCGCGCGCGAGGACCGCATCGGCAAGTTGCAGCGCGGCCGCCGGATCGCGCTGTCGCAGCTCGAAGCAGCGGTCGATGTCGGCAGCGGCCGACACCGTGGTCGGCGGCGTCAACGCCGAAACCGGTGCGACCCAGGCCAGCGTCGCGGCCGCCAGCGCGGCGGCCAGGCAGAACATCCCTCTTGCGCGTGTGTTCATGTGGTCGCGTGGTCCTGCCAGGGCCCCCGATGGCAAGCAGCGAGTCTAACCAGATTCGCCATTCAGCAGACCCGGTGCGGCGCGCGGCATGGCCGGGGACTTGTTAGAATCCCCGGTTTTCCGCGGTTCCCAATCCCATGCTTGAACTCAATCCTGTTCGCCAGCGCATCGTCGACCTCCGGGGTCGGCTGGATGCGCTCAGGGGGTTTCTTTGACTACGACGCCCGTCGCGAGCGTCTGGAAGAAGTCGAGCGCGAGCTCGAAGACCCGAACATCTGGAACGATCCCGAACGCGCGCAGGCGCTGGGACGCGAGCGGTCGACGCTCGACAAGACCGTCAATGGCATCCGCAGTCTGACCGAAGGCCTGGAAGGCGCGAACGAACTGCTGGAACTGGCCGAGTCCGAACAGGACGCGGATACCGCGCAGGCAGTCGTCGACGACGTCGAAGGCTTCGCCGTCGAGGTGGACAAGCTGGAATTCCAGCGCATGTTCTCGGGTGAGTTCGATTCGGCGAACTGCTTCGTCGACATCCAGGCCGGCGCGGGCGGTACCGAAGCCCAGGACTGGGCAGAAATGATGTTGCGCATGTATCTGCGGTGGGCGGAGAACCGCGGCTGGAAGACCGAACTGATGGAAGTGTCCGGCGGCGAAGTCGCGGGCATCAAGTCGGCGACGGTGCGCGTGGAGGGCGAGTTCGCCTACGGCTGGCTGAAGACCGAGATCGGCGTGCACCGGCTGGTGCGCAAGTCGCCGTTCGATTCCGACAACCGCCGGCATACCAGCTTCACTTCGGTGTTCGTGTCGCCGGAAGTCGACGACAACATCGAGATCGACATCAATCCGGCCGACCTGCGCACCGACGTGTACCGCTCGTCCGGCGCCGGTGGTCAGCACGTCAACAAGACCGAGTCTGCGGTGCGCATCACGCACATCCCGACCAATACCGTGGTCGCCTGCCAGAACGGCCGCAGCCAGCACCAGAACCGCGACACCGCGATGAAGATGCTGGCCGCCAAGCTCTACGAGCTGGAAGTGCAGAAGCGCAATGTCGAAAAGGACGCGCTGGAAGCGACCAAATCCGACATCGGCTGGGGCAGCCAGATCCGCAACTATGTGCTCGACCAGAGCCGCATCAAGGATCTGCGCACGGGTGTCGAGCGCAGCGATACGCAGAAGGTGCTCGACGGCGATCTCGACGAGTTCGTCGAGGCCAGCCTGAAATCGGGGCTTGCGGCGGGCTCCAAACGTACCGACGCCGTCTGATCGACCCCTCTCGCCGACGCGCCGCGTCGGCACGTCGCGCGACCGGCACGCCGGTTGCGTGTGACTCCTCTTCGCACACACACGAACCGCACCCCCATGACCGACGCCCCCGCACCGCAGACGCCCGCCGACGAGAACGCCCTGATCGCCGAGCGTCGCGCCAAACTGACCGCGCTGCGCGGGCAGGGCGTCGCGTTTCCGAACGACTTCCGTCGCCGCGACGAGGCCGGCGCGCTGCAGGCCTCGCACGGAGATGCCGAGCGCTGGACCGGTGAGGCGCTGGAGGCCGAAGGTGTGCAGGTCGCGGTCGCCGGCCGTCTGATGGCCAAGCGGATCATGGGCAAGGCCGCGTTCGCGACGGTCCAGGACGTCAGTGGTCGCATCCAGCTGTTCCTGCAGTCGGCGACGCTCGGCGAGCGCTACGACGCGTTCAAGGGCTGGGATGTCGGCGACATCGTCGCCGCCGAAGGCACGCTGATGCGGACGAAGACCGGCGAGCTGTCGGTCAAGGCGTCTTCATTGCGCCTTCTGACGAAGTCGCTGCGCCCGCTGCCGGACAAGTGGCACGGCCTGAGCGATGTGGAGCAGCGCTACCGCCAACGCTACGTCGATCTGATCGTCTCGCCCGACGCGCGCGCGGTGTTCGTCAAGCGCTCGCGCATCATTGGCGCGATCCGCCAGTGGCTCGACACCCGCGACTTCCTCGAAGTCGAGACGCCGATGATGCATTACATCGCCGGCGGCGCGGCGGCCAAGCCGTTCACCACGCACCACAACGCGCTGGACCTCGACCTGTTCCTGCGCGTCGCGCCAGAGCTTTATCTCAAGCGCCTGGTCGTCGGCGGTTTCGAGCGCGTGTACGAGATCAACCGCAACTTCCGCAACGAGGGCGTGTCGACCCGGCACAACCCCGAATTCACGATGCTCGAGCTCTACGAGGCCTACGTGGCCTATGAAGAGGTCATGAATCTGACCGAGACCCTGATTCGCGATGTCGCGGTGCAGGCGGTCGGCACCACCGCACTGGAATGGGACGGCAACGCGATCGATGTCGGCCCGGCGTTCCGGCGCTGGAAGCTCGAAGAAGCGGTGCGCGAACTCAACCCCGAGATCAGCGTCGCCGACTGCCGTGACCGCGAGGCGCTGGCCGCGCACTGCGCGCGTCTGGGCGTGCACGTGAAGGCCGGCTACGGCTGGGGCAAGCTGCTGCTGGAAATCTTCGAGAAGACGGTCGAGACCGGCCTGATCCAGCCGACCTTCATCACCCATTACCCGGTCGAGGTCTCGCCGCTGGCGCGCGAATCCGACAGCGAGGCAGGCATCACCGACCGCTTCGAACTGTTCATCGGCGGCAAGGAGATCGCCAACGGCTTCTCCGAGCTCAACGATCCCGAAGACCAGGCGGCGCGATTCCGCGCCCAGGTCGACGCGCGCGATGGCGGCGACGACGAGGCGATGCACTACGACGCCGATTACATCCGCGCGCTCGAGGTCGGCCTGCCGCCGACGGGCGGGTTGGGCATCGGCATCGACCGCCTGGTCATGCTGCTGACCGGTTCCTCGTCGATCCGTGACGTGCTGCTGTTCCCTTACATGCGCCCACAGGTCGACGCCTGAGGGCAGTTGCTGCCGTCCGGTGGCATTCGCTGTGGCCGTTGTCACCATCAGGCGCAGTCCGGCTGGCGTGTAGGGGTTTCCCGAATGCTGGCGCGGGACTTGCTTCGGATGGAGGTCGCCCGCGATGATGCGGATCCGGGAAGCCTAAAGGGAGGCCAGCCGCATGAACATCGTCATCGTCGACGATCAGACGTCCGCAAGGACGATGCTGCGCCACATCCTCGAGGACATCAGTCCCGAGCTCGAGGTCTTCGACTTCGGCGATCCCGAGAACGCGCTGCGCTGGTGCGACGATCACCGCCCCGACCTGCTGCTGCTCGACTACCGCATGCCGGTCGTCGACGGTCTCGAGTTCGCGCGCCGCTTCCGTCGGCCGCTGATGCACCGTGACGTGCCGATCGTGCTGGTCACCGTGGTCGGCGACGAGCCGATCCGCCAGGCCGCGCTGGAAGCGGGCGTCATCGATTTCCTGGTCAAGCCGGTGCGCCCGCGCGAGCTGCGCGCGCGTTGCCGCAACCTGTTGCAGTTGCGCCAGCAGTCGGAGTCGGTCAAGCAGCGGGCGTTGTCGCTGGAGCAGCGCCTGCTCAAGAGCATGCACGAGGTCGAGGAGCGCGAACGCGAGACCCTGACCCGGCTGGCGCGCGCGATCGCATATCGCGACGCCAGCACCAGCGCCAATCTGGAGCGTGTGGCTGCTGTGGCCGGCATGGTCGCCGAGGCGATGGGCCTGTTCGAAGACGAAGTGCGGATGATTGAACTGGCCGCGCCGCTGCACGACATCGGCAAGATCGCGATTCCCGACGCCATCCTGATGAAGCCGGGCCCGCTGACGGCCGAGGAAACTGCCGAGATGCGCCGGCATCCGCAGATCGGCTACGAATTGCTGAGCAACAGCCAGAACCGTTTCATCCAGCTCAGCGCGCTGATCGCGCTGCGCCACCAGGAGCGCTACGACGGCAGCGGGTATCCGGACGGTCTGGCCGGCGAACAGATTCCGCTCGAGGCACGCATTGTCGCGATCGCAGATGTGTTCGACGCGCTGATGTCCAAGCGTCCGTACAAGCGCGCTTGGTCCATCGAGGAGGCGCTGGCCTACATCGGCGAGAACAGCGGGCGCCATTTCGATCCGCGCTGCGTCGAGGCGATGCTGTCGAACGTGCCGCGCCTGCAGCACATCTGCGCCCAGTTCGGCGGACGGCCCGTCGGGCCGTTGCAGTAAGTCGCCTGCGATGAACGCCGCCTTCGGCTGGCTGCGCGCGCGTCTGTCCGACCGGAACGACAGCGAGCACGGGCAGGCCACCGTGCGATTGGTGATGCTGGTCGTCATCTATGCCTACCTCCAGTTGTTCGTCGCCGGCAAGCCCGAAGTCGCACGCGAGCTGTGGCTGTCGGAGGCGTATCTCGCCATCGAGTATGCGGTCGCGCTGGGCATCTTCGTCTGGCTGCTGTGGCGCCCGGGCGTATCGCACCCGCGGCGTGTGCTGGGCATGGTGGCCGATTACAGCCTGATGGGTGTGGGCCTGTTCCTGCTCGGGGACCTGCTGGCCTGGCTGTACGTGGTGATCATGTGGGTCACGGTGGGCAACGGCCTGCGCTTCGGTCCACGTTATCTCTATGCCGCAATCGGGTTCGCCGTGGTGACATTCGGCACCGCGGTCGCTCTCACCCCGTACTGGCAGCAGAACCTGTCGCTCGCGATCGGCCTGCTGGTCGGCCTCGTCGCGGTGCCGCTGTATCTGAGCTCGCTGCTGCGCGCCCTCACAGAAGCGACGCGCGCGGCGAAAGCGGCCAGCGAAGCGAAGAGCCGGTTCCTGGCCAACATGAGCCATGAATTCCGCACGCCGCTCAACGGCATCATCGGCATGTCCGACCTGCTGGTGACAACGCCTCTGACCGCCGAGCAGCGCGACAGCGCACACGTCATCCAGACCTCGGCGAAGGCGCTTCAGGTGCTGGTCGACGATGTGCTCGACATCTTCAAGATCGAGGCCGGCAAATTCCGCAGCACCCATGCCGATTTCTCTCTGCCCGAGCTGGTACGCGGCATCCAGGTGATGCTGATGCCGAGCGCGCTGGCCAAGGGGCTGCAGTTCGAGGCCAGCGTGGCGAGCGGGGTGCCGACCCTGCTGCACGGCGACAGCAACCAGTTGCGCCAGGTGCTGGTGAACCTGCTCTCGAACGCGATCAAATTCACCGATCAGGGCAAGGTCACGCTGGCGATCGAGACGGTCGCCAGCGAACAGTCGCCGTCCCGGGTGCAGTTGCGTTTCTCGGTGCGCGACACCGGCATCGGCATGCCGCCCGAAGCGCTGACCAGTATCTTCGATGCGTTCGAGCAGGTCGAAACCGGCCTCGGCAGGCGCTTCGGTGGCACCGGCCTCGGCACGACGATCGCCAAGGGCCTGACCGAACAGATGGGCGGTCAGATCCAGGTCGAGAGCCGGCTGGGCGAAGGCTCGCATTTCTGGATCGAGATCCCGCTGGGCGTGGT
The DNA here is from genome assembly GCF_057838005.1 of Luteimonas sp. KH_071. Taxonomy (NCBI): domain Bacteria; kingdom Pseudomonadati; phylum Pseudomonadota; class Gammaproteobacteria; order Lysobacterales; family Lysobacteraceae; genus Luteimonas; species Luteimonas sp. KH_071. The sequence continues at coordinate 1,693,936 of NZ_CM174458.1, forward strand.
CGAACGCGACGACGCGGCGCCTGCATCGGCCAGCAATGTCATTCCGTTCGACGACCCGTTCGTGCGTCACCGCGCGCGTGTCGAGCCGATGCGCATCCTGGTCGCCGACGACCAGCCGGCGAACCGTATGGTGCTCAGACGCCTGCTCGAGAAGGCGGGGCATCGGCCGCACATCGTCAACGACGGCGATGATGTGCTGTTGGCCCTCGAGACCCAGAGCTTCGATGCGGTGATCACCGATCTGCACATGCCGGGCGCGGACGGTCTGGACATCATTCGGCAGACGCGTTTCATGGAGGCCGGGAGCGGTCGCCGTACACCGTTCATCGTGCTGACCGCCGATGCGACCGCCGAGGCGCGGGAAGCCTGTATCCGCGCGGGCGCGATCGCCTACCTCACCAAGCCGATCGTCATCGAGCGGATGCTCGAGAAGCTTGCCGAGATCGCGCTGGGTGGCGCGGCCGTCGCGTCAGCCCACGCCTTGCCGGTTGCGCCGACGCGCGATGCGCGTATGTCCGACACCAGCGTCATTTCGCAGGACATTCTCGACGAACTGCGCGAGATGGGGTTGGGTGAACCGTTCGTCCAGCGGTTTCTGGGCGAATGCACGCGCGATGCCCGCAAGTGCCTGGTCGATTTCGAAGAGTCCGCCCGGGTCGGCAACTGGGATGCCGCACGCGATGCCTGCCACGCGCTCAAGGGCGCGGCCGGCAACATGGGCGCGGTCCGGTTGGCCGACAGCGCATCGACCGGAATGGGCATGCGTTCCGATCAGCTGCAAAGGGAGTGGAGCGGTCTGCTGCTGACCCTGGGCCAGCAGCTCGAGGAGGCACTCGTCGCATTACGCGACCGCGGCGATCTGCCACGGGCCGGCATGCCCGGGTCCGAGAAAGGCTGACCCGGGCTTTGCGTCTGGCGATCAGCCGACGTCGGCGGCCTTGTCGTCGTCCACCGCATCCGGCCTGCGCAGTTGCGCGCGGACCAGACGCTCCATCGTGCGCAACTGGCGATCGCCCAGCTGCAACGCGGTGTCGACCCAGATCCGGGTGATGCGCATCAGCTCTTCGTGCGTCACTGGGTGTGCACCCTCACGGACCTCGTGCAGGGCCAGGCGCGCGGCGGCGATCCGGCGGTTCTGACGGATCACCTCGTGCACCGCGCGCGTGCCTTCGCCCTTGGGGACGAGCACGTCGACGATCCCCATCTTGTGGAGTTCGTCGCTGCTGTACATCACACCGTTGAGCATCATCTCCTCGGCGACCTTCGGACTGACCTTCTGCGCGAGCAGAGAGTACGCGCCCATGCCCGGGAAGAGGCCGAACAGGACTTCGGGAAACCCCATCTGCACACCGCTCTCGGCGACGATGGTCTGACAGGCCAGCGCGAGCTCGAAACCGCCTCCGAGCGCGTCGCCTTCGACCAGCGCCACCGTATGCGCATTGCGGTGCAGGCGCGTGTGCAGCAGATGGATGTTGTCCACGCACTCGGTCGCATAGCGCAGCAGGCCGTCCCGGTTGCGGTCGCGGATCAACGATGCGAAGAGCTTGAGATCACCGCCGAGGTTGAACACGTGGCTGTCCGCGCCGAGCACGATGTGCGACACGTGTGCCGGTTCGGCCTCGGCGCGGCTGGCGATGCGATCGATCGTCTGCTGCGCGAAGAGGCGCAGTTCGCGCAGCAGGGCGGGAGAAAAGCAGGCCCGATAGGTGGGATCGGAGAACGCCTGCTGCGTATGCATGAAGCACCAGTGCGAGTCATTGGACGCGTCATGTTCGATACGGATGATGGAGAGTGCGGCGGTTGCGTCACCGTGCAGCAGCTCGACGTTGGTCATTGAAAATCCCCTGAAACGGACTTCCCACCGGTCGGGCGCCCGGTAGGCGGTCCCGATAAAATTTTTCGCCCGATGCGGGCTTCTATGCGCGCATCGGGCGAAAAGGGCAAGGATTTCAATGGTCTGAAAGCTGAATGCCAAATCCGTCACCTGGATTTGGGAACCTCGTCACACTTTTGGCAATTCGTCACGCAGCTCGCGGCGCAGGATCTTGCCGACATTTGTCTTCGGCAGTTCCGTACGGAACTCCACGATGCGCGGATGCTTGTAGCCGGTCAGGTTTTCCCGCGCGTGCGCCTTGACCTGCTCGGCCGTCAGCGACGGATCCTTGCGCACGATCACGACCTTGACCGCCTCTCCGGACTTGTCGTCGGGCACGCCGATCGCGGCGACTTCGAGCACGCCCGGCATCATCGCGATGACGTCCTCGACTTCGTTCGGATACACGTTGAAGCCGGAGACCAGGATCATGTCCTTCTTGCGGTCGACGATATAGAAGAATCCCTTCTCGTCCATCTTCGCCATGTCGCCGGTATGCAGCCAGCCGTCGGCGTCGATCGCCTCGGCGGTGTCTTCGGCGCGCTGCCAGTAGCCCTTCATCACCTGCGGGCCGCGGATGCACAGCTCGCCGACTTCGCCGACCGGCAACTGTGCGCCGTCCTCACCCTTGACGCAGGCTTCCGTCGATGGGACAGGCAGCCCGATCGCGCCGTTGTACTCGGCCAGGTCCATCGGATTGATGCAGGCGGCAGGCGAGGTTTCGGTCAGGCCATACGCCTCGACCAGTGTGACGCCGGTGGTCTGCTTCCAGCGCTCGGCGACCGAGCGCTGCACGGCCATGCCGCCACCGAGGGTGAGCCGCAGCGGGCTGAAATCGATGTCGGCAAACCCCGGCGTGTTGAGCAGACCGTTGAACAGCGTGTTGACGCCGGTGATCGCGGTGAACGGCTCGCGCTTGAGCTCCTTGACGAAGCCGGGCATGTCGCGCGGGTTCGTGATCAGGATGTTCTTCGCACCCAGACGCATGAAGACCAGCCCGTTCGCCGTCAACGCGAAGATGTGATACAGCGGCAGCGCCGTGATGATCGTTTCCTGGCCTTCGCGCGCCAGCGGTCCGATCCAGGCCGAGGCCTGCTGCATGTTGGCGACGAGGTTGCGGTGGGTGAGCATGGCGCCCTTGGCCACGCCCGTCGTGCCGCCGGTGTACTGCAGGAACGCAATGTCCTCGTGCGTGATCGACACTTTGGGCAGCTCGTGCTTCGCACCGGCTGCGATCGCGTCGCGGAACCGGACGGCGCCGCGGATCGCGTAGTCCGGCACCATCTTCTTGACGTGCTTGAGCACGAAATTGACGATCGCGCCCTTGGGGAAACCGAGCAGATCGCCGAGTCCCGTGGTGATGACCTGCTTGACCTGGGTGTCGGCCAGCACGTCCTGGACGGTCTTGCCGAAGTTGTCCATCACCAGTACCGCAGCGGCGCCGGAGTCGACGAGCTGATGGCGCAGCTCGCGCGGCGTGTACATCGGGTTGGTGTTCACCACCGTCAGGCCCGCGCGCAGGATGCCGAACGTCGCGATCGGGTACTGCAGGCAGTTGGGCATCATGATCGCGACGCGATCGCCCTTCTTGAGCTTGAGTTCGCCGAGCAGGTAAGCCGCGAAGTCGCGGCTGCGCGCGTCGAGTTCGCCGTAGGTGATCGTCTGTCCCATGTTCGAGAACGCGGGCCTGTCGCGAAACTTCGCGATGGCTTCGTCCAGAACCGCCGGCACCGAGCTGTACTGCCCGGGATCGATTTCCGCAGGCACGCCTGCAGGGTAGTTCGCCAGCCACGGACGTTGATCGGTCATGCAATCCTCTCCCTGATTGAAGGCCGTCACTCGAACTGGTGACCGTACCTGTGCAATTCGCTCGATTGGAGCATAGGCTCTAGGGGGAGGCAAGGCGCGATGCGGCGTAGATCGCGCGGGTTGCGCGCTTTTCTTCGGGGCTGACGGGAGAGTGGAACGATGCGGGAAACAGGCGACCACGCACGACGCATCTGCGGTGCTGTCGCGATCTTGCTGACGTGCGTGCTGGCCATTGCGGCCTGTCGCCGCCCGGGTCCGGAAGACGCGATCCGCGCACAGGTCGCAGCCTTGCAGGCTGCCATCGAGCAACGCAGTGCGTCGGATGTGGCGGACTTGCTCGACGAGGATTTCATCGGCCCCCAGAACATGGATCGTCGCGCAGCACGGCAGATGGCAGCGGTGTTGATGCTGCGGCATCAGCGCATCGGCGTGCACATGGGGCCGGTCGAGGTCGCGTTGCAGGGGGGCGATCGCGCGACGGTGCGCACGCGCGCGGCGTTGACCGGGGGGGAGGGCAGTGCGCTGCTGCCCGACAGTGCGCAGGCGTGGCGGATCGAAAGCGGCTGGCGGTTGCGCGACGGGGTATGGCGGATCACCAGTCTGGACTGGACGCCGGTTCTGGATTGAAACGCGGCGCTGTGCGCCGCCGCGTATCCGTCACTCGAAGTCGTAATGCATGCCGGGACTGGCCGCCGCCAGGAAGTTGCCCTGCACGTAGTCGATATCGGCGCCGAACAGGATCGACATGCTGGCCGCATCCTGCACGAATTCGGCGATCGTGCGGATGCCGACTTCGCGCGCGCGGCGTGCAATTTCGCCGATCCGCGCCTGGTTCTCGGTATTGCCGGGCAGATCGTCGGTGAAGCTGCGGTCGAGCTTGAGCAGGTGCGGTTGCAGATGGCTGAGGAGCTGGAACGAATCGAGACCGACGCCGAACTGCTCGAGCGCGAAGCGCCCGTCGAAGCGTGCCAGGCGCGCAGCGAATGCCTGGGTCGCCTTGAGGTGCGTGAACACCTTGGCTTCCGGGAGCTGCAGTACGAGGTACTCGCCGGGCACCTGATGCTCGGCCAGTTGCTCTCCGACGAAATCCGCGAACGCATCCCCGTCGAGAGACGCCTGGCTGACCTTGACCAGTAGCGTCGTCGGATGACCCGCGCGCAGGCGCTGACCGATCGCGGCGATCGCGCGGGCAGCGACGTGGCGGTCGATCTCGCCGAGCATGCCGTTGTCTTCGGCGATTTGCAGGAACGTTCCGGGCGCGATGAGCTCGCCGTCGCCGCCGTCAAGTCGCAGCAGCACGTCGTAGACCGCGGCATTGTCGCCTTGCAGGTTGATCACAGGCTGGTAATGCAGCGCGAAGCCATCGTTGTCGAGCGCGTTGCGCAGGCGGGCGATCCAGGCCTGGATGCGCTCTTCCTCGACACGGTCCACCGCGCTCGGGTCGAACACCTCGCAGCGGTTGCCGCCGGTGCCGGATGCAGAGGCGAGGGCCGTCGTCGCACGGGCGAGCACCTGCGCGACATTGGCGATCTTCTCGCCGACCTGCACACCGCCGATGCTGACGGTGATGACGCTCGAACGCTCGCCCACGTCGAACACGTGATCTGCGAATCCTGCACGGATGCGTTCGGCCGTCGCGGCAGTGGCGTGGTAATCGTGGCCGCGCAGCAGGATCGCGAGCGTATGTCCGGCGTAACGAGCGACGGTGGCGTCGCCGTCGACCAGCGTCTGCAGGCGCCCGGCAACGGCGGCCAACAGATCGTCGGCATGATCCAGGCCGATATCGGCCAGCAGTTGCTGGTGATGGTCGGGCTCAAGCATCAGGAAACCGTACTGGCCGTCCGATTGCGCTGCCTCGTCGACGGCATCCTCGATCGCGCGCAGGAAGGTCGGGCGGTTCAGCAGGCCGGTGACCTGGTCGCGGTGGCGCAGTTCCTCGAGCTCGAGCACGAGGTCGGCATCGAGCTCCTCGCGGCGACGGAACACCACCTGCAGGCAGGGCTCGCCCTCGTACTGTGCGGTGGTGAACTCCATCGAGGCCGGAAACGCATTGCCGCCGATATCGCGCGCTTCGATTTCGTGGCGCGGCGGTGGCGGCTCGCCCTTGCTCAGGGATTTCAGCAGCGCCTTGAACGATTCCACGTGCTGGGGCGCGACCATGTCCAGCAGCGAGATGCCTTCGATGTCCTCGAAGCTGTCATAGCCGAACATTTCCAGATAGGCCGCATTCGCGCGGATGTGCATGCCTTCGTGGATGTAGGCGATCGGGTCGCGCGACGAGTCGATCAGCGCATCGCACCGGCGCTCGGTTTCGCGCACGCGGGCTTCCAGACGACGCAGGCCGCGACGGGCGTCGCGATCGGCCCAGGCCTCGCGCACGCAGGCGAGCAGCTGCTGGGGCGCATGGCGCAAGGCGACGGCGCGGGCACCGGACTGGATCGCATCGATGTAGTCCGTCTCGATCAGCGTGTCGACCAGTGCGATGACCGGCAGATCGCGGCCGCTGTCGGCGACACGCTGCATGACCTGTGCGAACGGGAGCAGGGTCGAGTTGCGCGCAGTGATCACGACGTCGGGAGACTGGCTGCCGATCATGCGGCCCAGCTCGTCGTCGGATTCCGGCCGCAGCGGGCGGACCGCGATGCCGGCATTGCGCAAGCCACTGGCAAGGGCCTCGGCATCCTCGACGCGGTCGTCAATGATCAGAAGGCGCAGGGCAGTGTCGGCTCGTGTCGACATTCGGGTCTCCAGGGCAGACCGCGTTATGCCACGGAGGGGGTGATCCGTCCATCGCCGTGACCGGTCATGGCACGCTTGGACGCGTCACCTGCGACCTCGCGCACAAGACGCGGGACGAGATAGCCCGACTGGCGGGCGACGAGCGCCGCGTGCAGGGTGAGCGCGGTGGCGTCGTCGACCTCGAAATGCGCCGCTCCCGCCACACGATCGAGCTGGTGCAGGTAGTAGGGCAGCACGCCGGCAGCGAATCCACGCTCGGCGAGTGCGGCCAGCGTATCGACAGTGTCGTTGACGCCCCGCAGTAATACCGCCTGGTTCAACAGCACCGCACCGGTCTCTCGCAGGGCGCGCATCGCCGCATCGACATCGGCATCGAACTCGTTGGCATGGTTGGCGTGCACCACGATCGCGATCGGCCATGGCAACGAAGCCAGCCAGTCGCGCAGTTCGGCATCCACCCGCTCGGGCAGCACGATCGGCAGGCGGGTGTGGATGCGCAGGCGGCGCACGTGCGGGATAGCGCGCAGGGCGTCGGTGAGTTCGGCGAGCTTGGCCGTGGCCAGCGACAGCGGATCGCCGCCCGACAGCAGCACCTCTTCGATGCTCGGGTCGGCCCGGAGCGCCGCGATCGCCTCGCGCCAGCCGTCCGCGGCCGCGGTTTCCTCGGCATAGGGAAAATGCCGGCGGAAGCAGTAACGGCAATGCACGGCGCAGCTGCCGGTCGTCACCAGCAATGCACGGCCCTCGTACTTGTGGATCACGCCGTGGCCTGCCTTGGCGGCGCCGTCGCCAACCGCGTCCAGGCCGAAGCCGGGCACGGGCCGCATCTCAGCGTCGAGCGGCAGCACCTGGCGCAGCAGCGGGTCGCGCGGATCGCCGTGGCGCATGCGGGCGACGAAGCTGCGCGGCACCCGCAGCGGGAACTGCGCGGCCGCGGCGTCTGACACACCCAGCGCGGCCCCGCGCAGTCCGACCAGGTCGAGCAGTTCGCGTGGGTCGCGGACGGCCTCGCGCCAGGCCTGCTGCCAGCGGCGCGGCTGCATCGTGAGGGGGGCTGCGGGTATCATGTGGGATTGAATCCGTAGAGCCGTCCGCGCGAGTCGCGGCCGGGAAACCCCATATTGTAGACGCCGGCGCAACCGGCCCAGCAGGAGTGAACGATGGCCAGTTATGGCTTGAACGACGTCAAGAACGGATTGAAGATCCTGGTCAACAACGAACCCTGCGTCATCACCGAGACGGAATACGTCAAGCCGGGCAAGGGCCAGGCGTTCACCCGCATCAAGTACCGTTTCATCAAGTCGGGCCGCGTCGTCGAACTGACGATGAAGGCCACCGACTCGCTGGAAGCGGCCGATGTCGTCGATACCGACATGCAGTACCTCTACAGCGACGGCGAGTCCTGGCACTTCATGGACCCCGAGTCCTTCGAGCAGTTCCAGGCCGACAAGGCCGGCATGGGCGGCGCTGAGAAGTGGCTCAAGGGCGAGGAGCAGTGCGTCGTCACGCTGTGGAACGGCACGCCGATCCAGGTGGTGCCGCCGAATTTCGTCGAACTGCAGATCACCGAGACCGATCCGGGCGTGCGCGGCGACACCTCCGGCGGCGGCGGCAAGCCGGCGACGCTGGAAACCGGTGCCGTGGTCCGCGTGCCGCTGTTCGTCGGCCAGGACGAAGTCATCAAGGTCGACACCCGTTCGGGCGAGTACGTCAGCCGGGTGAAGTGATTGATCCGCAGCGAAATCGCGAGGCGATTCGCGTCGCGGGTCCATCATCCCCGCGGTCTTCAGCAGACCTATGTCTGTTCAGGCGGGGACCCAGTGCCTATGCGCGTGATTGACGTCACCGCGAAACGATTGTGCCGGCTGCTCGCAGGCGTATTGCTGCTCGGGGCAGCAGGCGCGTCGGGCATGGCGTCCGCCAAAGACGCCTGTCCGCTGCAGACTCTGTATGCATTGACGCAGGCGTCGCTGCTGCCGACGGGCGACGACGTGCCACTGGTGGCCGAAGCCTGCAAGGTCTGGCCGTACGACGAGTCGCTCGCACTCGCGGCGGTGGCCTATCCATTGCCGGAATCCGACGATGACGGGCGCGTGCTGCGTCTGGTCATTGCAGTGCTCGGTGCGCAGGAGGCCAACATCCTCGCCGTGCACGAGACCGACCTCACCGAGGATGCGGCGTTCGCGTTGCTCAATGACGGACTCAAGCTCGACACCGCGCGCTACGACCTCGCGAAAGGCGTACGCGCGTTCGGTGTCGTGGTCCGCAGTTCCGCACCCGGACCGCGTTGTCCGGACGGCCGCTTCAATGACGAACTCACGCTGTACGTGCGCGAAGGTGACGCACTCCGGCCGGTGTTCAATTCGTACACCGACTTCTGGGCTCGGGTGGTTGGCGAGCCCTGTAGCTGGGATCGTAACCAGCGTCTGGTGACCGAGGAAGCGGCATTCACCATCGGCGTGGAGCGGAGCGCGCACAACGGGTTCGCCGATCTACGCGTGACCGCCAACGTAGCGCGTATCGAAAGTGCCGCGACCAGCGATGCGGAGCAGACTGTGCGCCGTCGCGACAGCCGGGTTGTGCGTTACGACGGCACGCGCTACGACACGAGCGCCCTGGAAAACGGGTTCTTCTGGACCCAGGCCCCCGAGGACAACTGAACATGCATGACCCGATCCCGCAATCCATCGACCTGCTGATCGAGGCCGCGCACGTGGTGCCGGTCGAACCGCATGCGGTGGTACTCGACGATCACGCGGTCGCGGTGCATCGCGGCGTCATCGTGGCGGTATTGCCGATTGCCGAAGCGCGGCAGCGTTTCGCCCCGACGGAAACGGTTTCGCGTCCGCAGTCGGCGCTGCTGCCCGGTCTGGTCAACGCACACACCCATAACCCGATGACGCTGCTGCGCGGCATTGCCGACGACCTGCCGCTCAAGGTCTGGCTGCAGGAACACATCTGGCCGATCGAAGGCGCGGTGATCGGTCCGGAGTTCGTCGCCGACGGCGTGACCCTGGCGCTGGCCGAAATGATTCGCGGCGGCACCACCTGCGTCAACGAGAACTACTTCTTTCCCGACGTGCAGGCCGCGGTCTACAAGCGGCACGGCTTCCGGGCGCGCGTCGGCTTGCCGGTCATCGATTTTCCGACCGCCTGGGCATCCAGTGACGACGAATACTTCGAGCGCGCCGGCGAGGTCCACGACCAGTGGCGCGACGATCCGCTGATCGCGATGGCGTTCGCGCCGCATGCGCCGTACACGGTCAACGACGCGAACTTCGAGCGCGTGCGCATGCTCGCCGACCAGCTGGATCTGCCGGTGCACCTGCATCTGCACGAGACCGCGCAGGAAGTGCAGCAGTCGATCGACGAACACGGCCAGCGGCCGATCGCACGCCTCGATCGGCTCGGTCTGGTCAACGACCGTCTGATCGCCGTGCACATGACCCAGCTGACCGAGAGCGAGATCCACCTGTGCGCCGAACGCGGCGTCAGCGTGGTGCATTGCCCCGAATCCAATCTCAAGCTGGCGTCGGGCTTCTGCCCGGCGTGCGCGCTGGAGCGCGCCGGGGTCAATATCGCGATCGGCACCGACGGCGTGGCCAGCAACAACGATCTCGACATGTTCGGCGAGACCCGCACCGCGGCGATCCTGGCCAAGGCGGTCGCGAACGATGCTGCCGGCTTCGATGCGTTCACGGCATTGCGCGCGGCGACGCTCGGCGGCGCGAAGGCGGTGGGCTTCGGTGATCGCATCGGCTCGATCGAGCCGGGCAAGCAGGCCGATCTGATCTGCGTCGACCTGTCGCCGATCGAAACCCAGCCGCTGCATCACGTGGTCTCGCAGCTGGTCTACGCGACCGGTCGCCACCAGGTCGGCGATGTGTGGATCGCCGGCCAGCCCAAGCTGCAGTCGCGCACCCTGATCGGTTTCGATCTCGACGCCATCACCGCGAACGCGCGTCAATGGCGTGCGCGCATCGCCACCCTGCGCAACGGCGCATGAGGACACCGCAATGACCGCAGCACGCGACAACTTCCACCAGGCCGAACTCGACAAGTTCGGCGCGCTCGCCAACCGCTGGTGGGATGCCGACGGCCCGCAGAAGGCGCTGCATGCGCTCAACCCGGTGCGACTGGACTATGTGCGCGAGCGCGCCCGGCTCGACGATGCGCGCATTCTCGATGTCGGCTGCGGTGGCGGCCTGCTGAGCGAGGCCATGGCGCAGCGCAGTGCGCGCGTCACCGCGATCGATCTGGCCGAGGATCTGGTCAAGGTCGCGAAGCTCCACGGGCTGGAAAGCGGCGTGCAGGTCGATTACCGCGTGCAGTCGGTCGAGGCGCTCGCCGTCGAACAGCCGGGCAGCTTCGATGCGGTGACCTGCATGGAAATGCTCGAGCATGTACCAGACCCGGCCGCGATCCTGAAAGCCTGCGCCACCCTGCTCAAGCCCGGCGGCTCGCTGTTCGTGTCCACGCTCAACCGCACGCCCGCCGCGTTCGCGCTGGCGATCGTCGGCGCGGAGTACGTCGCGCGCCTGCTGCCGCGCGGCACGCACCAGTACGCGGCTTTCATCAAACCGTCGGAACTCGGCGGCTGGCTGCGCGATGCGGGCCTTGAACTGCAGGACGTCACCGGTCTGATGTACGAGCCGTGGCGCAACGGCGCGCGATTGATTCCGCGCACCGATGTGAACTACCTGGCCTGGGCGCGGAAACCGCAGTGAGCGATTCGAGTCCCGCCGGCCGGTTCCCCGCCGGCGCATTGTTCGATCTCGACGGCACGCTGCTCGACAGCGCGCCCGACATGCTCGCGACCGTCAACCGGATGCTGGCCAGCCGCGGTCGTCCGCCACTGGCGCTGACCGAGATCCGTCCCGTGGTCTCGCGCGGCGCACGTGCGATGGCGTCGGTTGCGTTTCCCGAGCTCGACGCCGACGGCGTGACCGCGCTGGTGCCGGAGTTCCTCTCCGTTTACGACGAGGAGCTCGGTCGCCACAGCGTGCTGTTCGACGGTGTGGAGGCGATGCTGGCCGCGCTCGAAGCAGCCGGCACGCCATGGGGCATCGTCACCAACAAGCCGGAATACCTGGCGGCGCAGATCCTGCCGCAGCTCGGCTGGCAGGACCGCTGCGCGGTGTTGATCGGTGGCGACACACTGGCCGAGCGCAAGCCGCATCCGTTGCCGCTGCTGCACGCAGCGGATGCGATCGGCATCGCGCCGGCGGACTGCGTCTATGTCGGTGACGATGCGCGCGATATCGCGGCGGCGCGCTCGGCGGGCATGCCGTCGGTGGTCGCCTTGTGGGGCTATCGGCTCGACGACGATGATCCGGTCGCCTGGGAGGGCGACGTGATGCTGGACGCGGTGCAGGCACTGGTCGAGCCCGCCGGCTGGCCGCAGCGATGAGCGCGGCGATGCAGTCGGGCGACGAGGATTTCGTCGGCAAGTGGCAGGCGCGTTGGCCGGAATGGCGCATCGGCATGGCCTTCGTTGCGGCGGATCAACGCGATCGCGCAGCGCCGTGGTTTTCGCTGCTCGACGAACTGTGTGATGCGGCCTGGGCCGGCACCGACGCGACGCCGGGTCTGGCGAAACTCGCGTGGTGGCAGGACGAACTGCAGGGCTGGGCCAAGGGCGCACGCCGGCATCCGCTGGGCGCGCAACTCCAACGCGTGGATGCACCGTGGCAGACGCTCGCTCTGGCGCTGCGCCTGTTGCCCGCGACCCGCGAACATCCCGCCGACGCCACGCGCAATCTCGTCCAGCTGCAGGACCTCGCGCTCGCGATCGCGGCCTGCGAATCGCGCCTGTTCGGCGATGGCGGGCGGGACAGCGGCGATGGCCGTATCGACGCCGCGCCGCTGCTGGCGATGCAGGCGTTCGTGCGCGCCGATCAGGCACTCGCTTCGCATCTGCTGGCCGACTGGCGCGTCCAGGGCGACGGCACCCGGCCGCGCCGGATCGAAAACGCGATCCTCGGTGCGCGCCTGCGCGTGCTCGCGCGTGATGGCGAGAGCCGCCCCGTGCCCGGTCCACGCGTGCTGTGGTCGAGCTGGCGGGCCGCGCGTCAGCGCTGAACATCGCCTGCGCGAACGGGCGCGGAAACGCAGCGTTGCGGGGGTCGATACGGACGAGCCGGTAGACTGGACCCCCAAGACGGGCGCCGCACACCGGCGCCCGTTGCGTCATTCCCGCCCAACGCCACGAGTCCCGTCTTGAGCACCGAATCCTCCCCCGACCGCCTTCCCGACGTCGCCGGCGACCAGGCCCAGGCCGCGCGCCTGCTGGACTGGGTGGGCATGGGCAACATCGCATTGCCGCTGCGCATCGAGGATGCCGACGGCGGCGCGGTGACGGTGCCGGCGTCTGCCGACATCGGCGTGAACCTGGTCGATCCCGACGCGCGCGGCATCCATATGTCCCGCTTGTACCTGCATCTGCAGGACGCGCTGTCGAGCCAGGTCCTCGACCGCGAGACGCTCGCCCGCGTGCTGCGCGACTGCATCGAGTCGCAGCGCGGTCTCGCCGATCGCGTGCAGCTCACCCTGCGCTACGGGCAACTGCTGCGTCGCCCCGCACTCGCCAGCGCGCACAGTGGCTGGAAGACCTATCCGGTCGAGATCGATGCCGTGCTCGGCCGCGATGGCCTGGCGCTGACGCTTTCGTTGTCGGTCGAGTATTCGAGTACCTGTCCGGCCTCGGCCGCGCTGTCGCGCCAGCTCAATGCCGCGCGCTTCGCCGGTGATTTCACGCCGGAGACGAGCGGCTACGACGCCGTGCGCGACTGGCTGGAATCGCCGCGGGGTCTGGCCGCAACCCCGCACGCTCAGCGCAGCCGCGCCGACGTGCGCCTGACCCTGAGCGCGGACGTCGATACCTTCCCGATCCTGGCGATCGTCGACGCGCTGGAACACGCGCTCGGCACGCCGGTGCAGACCGCGGTCAAGCGCGAGGACGAACAGGCCTTCGCCAGCCTCAATGCCGAGAACCTGATGTTCTGCGAAGACGCCGCCCGTCGCGTCGCTGCCGCGCTGTCGGCGGATCCCCGCGTGTCGCGGTTCGAGGCCAGGGTCTCGCACTTCGAAAGCCTGCACGCGCATGACGCGGTGGCGCGGGTGAGCGGGCCGTAAACTCTGTCGTCGCGTCACCGTGATGATGCGGCGCGAAGGTCTACGGCCTCTCAAGCACCAGCTGCGGGTCCACCCGCACATCCAGCCAGTTCATGCCCCAGTGCAGATGCGGCCCGGTCGCACGCCCGGTCGCGCCGACGGCGCCGATGACCTGGCCCTGTTCGACGCGGTCGCCCACCTTCGCGTCGATGCGCGACAGGTGCAGGAAGTTCGAACTCACGCCGTGTCCGTGATCGAGCAGCAGCGTGCCGCCGGTCAGATAGAGATCGGGACCGGCGAAGGTGACGATGCCAGCGGCCGGCGCCTTGACCGGTGTGCCTGTCGGCGCGGCGATGTCCATGCCCGAATGCGGCGAGCCCGGCTGGCCGTTGTACGAACGCGCGCGACCGAAGCGTCCGCTGATGCGGCCTTCGACCGGACGGATGAAGCCGTTGCCGAAATCGACACGGTCGTCGTCGCGTACGCGCGCCTCGGTGACCTGGGCCTGCTCGCGGCGGATGCGTTCTGCGATCGCCGCCGGCGGATTGACCGTGGCCGGCGGCACGCCGTTGACACGCTCGACCGGCCAGTCGCGTGGCGTGATCGCGATCGATGCCGACTGCTGGCTACCGTCGGGGTGCGTGATATCGAGCTGCACGGGTCCGGTCTCGTCCCGCCCGACGCCGAGCACGACGGTGCCGTAGCCGCTGACGCGCAGCGCGCGGTCGCGATACTGGACACGGCTGCCGGCCGGCACCTTGCCGATCACCAGGCTGCCCTGTTGCACCTGCGCCGGGAAACGCACATCGCCCGCGTCCTGCGCCGCCAGCGGCGCGACGGATACGAGCAATGCAACGATCAGGAGACACGCGAGCGGCAAACGGCGGAGCAGGGGCATGCGGTGGTCCGGGCAGGGAGGAAATGCGTTGGGCACGCTACGCACCCGGCGATGAAGACAGGGTGTCCCGTCGACACTCACCGCGCGAACGCAAGTCGCTGACCGGCCGCTTCGCCGACCAGCTGCGTGCCGTTCCAGGCGAGATGCCCGTTGACCCAGGTCGAGGCGATGCGCGACCGGAAGGTCGTGCCCTCGAACGGCGACCAGCCGCACTTCGACAACACCTGCTCGCGCGTCACGGTGAACGGCGTGTCTTCCACCATCACCAGATCGGCGAAGTAGCCCTCGCGCAGGAAGCCGCGCTCGGCGACGTCGAACAGTTGCGCCGGCGCATGTGCGAACTTCTGCACCACGTGGGTGATGTCGAAGTGGCCTTCGTGCACGCATTCGAGCGCGGCGCTGAGCGCGAACTGCACCAGCGGCAGGCCGCTCGGCGCACGCGTGTACGGATTCTCCTTCTCGCTCAGCAGATGCGGCGCATGATCGGTCGCGAGCACGTCGATGACATCGTCGGCCAGCGCGCGCAGCAGCGCTTCGCGGTCGGACGCGTCCTTGATCGCCGGATTGCACTTGATCTTGTGGCCCAGGCGCGCGTAGTCGGCGCGGTCGAAGCGCAGGAAGTGGATGCAGGTCTCGGCGGTGATCCGCTTGCGCAGCCTGCCGGTGGCATCGACCAGCGGGCCGCGCTCGAACAGCGCCAGTTCGTCGGCCGTCGAAATGTGCAGCACATGCAGACGGGTGTCGTGGCGGCGCGCCAGCGACAGCGCCAGCTGCGTCGACTTCATGCAGGCCTCGCGCGAGCGGATGTCGGGGTGACATTCGGCCGGAATATCGTCGCCGTACTTCGCCACGTATTCGCGCTGGATCGCGTCGATCGTCGGCGTGTCCTCGCAATGCGTGATGATCGGCACCGGGGTCTCACGGAAGATGCCGTCGAGCGTCTCTGGATCGTCGACGAGCATGTTGCCGGTCGATGCGCCCATGAAGACCTTGACGCCCGGCGTGGTCAGCGGGTCGATGCGACGCACGTGGTCGAGGTTGTCGTTGCTGGCGCCCATATAGAAGCCGTAGTTCGCGCGGGCGCGACCGGCGGCGCGGTCGTACTTGTCCTGCAGCACGTCGGCGCTGAGCGTGGGCGGGCTGGTGTTGGGCATGTCCATGAAACTGGTCAGGCCGCCGGCAACGGCCGCGGCCGACTCGGTCGCCATGTCGGCCTTGTGTTCCATGCCCGGCTCACGGAAATGCACCTGGTCGTCGATCATGCCGGGCAGCAGCCAGCGGCCGGCGGCATCGACGATGGTGTCGCCATCGCGGGCGGCGAGGTCGCCGCCGATCGCGGCGATGCGGCCGTCGGCAATGCGCAGATCGCCGTCGAAGATGCGGCCTTCGTTGACGAGGCGTGCGTTGCGGATCAGGGTCGAGGTCATGGCTTGGAGTCCAGGTTCGGCATCGGCACGGGGTCGTTTCCGCCCGGATGCAGGGGATGGCAGCGCGACAGGCGGCGCAGGGCGAGCCAGCCACCGCGCAGTACACCGAAGCGGGCGATGGCCACCATCGCGTACGACGAGCAGCTGGGATGGAAGCGGCAGCGCGGGCCGAGCAGGGGGCTGATGAAGCGCTTGTAGCCCCGCAGCAGGAAGATGAGCAGGCGCGCGATCACGGCAGGTCGGCGGGGGCGATGAACACGGTGGTCGGGACGGTTGCCGCTGCAGGGGCATGCAGGGTATAACACGCCGCTTCCCCGCCCAAGGGAATGACAAGGATCGCAGCACGTGGCAGTCAAGAAACCCGCAAAGAAGGCCGTCAAGAAGGCCGTAAAGCCCGCCGCGAAGGCAGCCGTCGGGAAGAAGGCTGCCCCCGTCACCAAGCCACCCGCCAAGAAGGCACCGGCCCCGAAGAAGGCCGTCGCCAAGGCCGCGCCCGCCAGGCCGGCTGCGAAGAAGGCGCCGGTCAAGGCACCCGCGAAGAAATCAGCGCCGCCCAAGCCTGCCGCCAAGGCGGCGCCGGCGAAGTCGGCTGCCAAGAGCGTGCCTGCGAAGGGCGCGCCTGTGAAGAAAATGGCGAAGGCAGCCCCGGCGAAAGCCGCGGCCGTCCAGCCTGTGACGAAGCCGAAGGCCGCTGCTCCCGCAGCGGTGAGCAAGCCCGTCGCGAAGAAGGCGGCACCGGCCACGTCGATCGCCGACACGGCCGTTGTCGCCCCGAAGACGGAGGCCCCGAAGAAGGCCCCCGCTCCGGTGAAAGCCGCCGCGCCGAAGCCGGTGCCGGCATCCACTCCCACGAAGCGTCCACGTCCGGTCGGCAAAGTCGCCGTCGCGGGCGTTGCGCGCCAGCAAGAGCCGGCGCCAAGAACAAAGGTGAAGGTCGTGCAGTACAAGACCGATGCAGAAACAGGTCGTCCCATCCTTCCGCAGGGCTACAAGCCCAGCGCCGACGAGGAGTACATGAGTGCGTTGCAGCTCGAGTACTTCCGTCAGCGTCTGCAGAACTGGCGTGCGGACCTGGTCGAAGAATCCAAGCAGACGATCGAGAATCTCAAGGACGAAGTCCGTGACGTCGGCGATGAAGCCGAACGCGCGACCCGTGAAACCGAGAACTCGCTGGAACTGCGCACCCGTGACCGCTACCGCAAGCTGATCGGCAAGATCGACAGCACGCTCAAGCGCGTCGACGAGGGTGAGTACGGCTACAGCGTCGATTCGGGCGAAGAGATCGGTCTCGACCGTCTCGAAGCGCGTCTGACCGCTGAGCGTACGATCGACGAGCAGGAACGCTGGGAACATATGCAGAAGCAGATGGGCGATTGACCGTCGTCATTCCGGTGTTGGAAGAAGCCCGCGCAAGCGGGCTTTTTCGTATTCGCACCTGTGCGGAAACAGCGGCTCACTGCAGCTCGCGCAGATCGAGACGGCGCAGCCGCGGTGCCTTCAGCGCAGTCGACGCGACCACGCCCATCGTCACGAAACCGCCGATCACGACCGCCGGTACCAGGCCGAGCAGGCGCGCCATCGAGCCCATGTAGAACGCGCCGATCTCGTTCGACGAGCCGACGAACAGGCCATTGATCGACGACACCCGGCCGCGCATGTGGTCGGGCGTCGACAGCTGCATGATCGTCGAGCGCATCACCACCGACACCCCGTCGCACATGCCCGACAGCAACAGGAAGAACGCCGACAGCCAGAACGCCGTCGACAGGCCGAAGCCGACCATGCACAGGCCGAAGCCGGCAACCGCGACCAGCAGGAAGCGGCCCGCGTTGCGCTGGATCGGATTGCGCGCAAGCCAGATGCCCATCGCCACCGAGCCCAGCGCCGGTGCGCTGCGCAGGATGCCGAGGCCTTCGGGGCCGTAGTCGAGGATGTCGTGGATGAAGGCCGGCGCCAGCGAGATCGCACCGCCGAACAGCACCGCGAACATGTCCAGCGCCAGCGCGGCGAGCAGGATCTGGTGGCCGAACACGAAGCGCGCGCCCTCGGCGATGCTGGCGAAGACGGGTTCGCGCTGCAACTGCTGCGCAGGCTCGGTGACGTCCATGCGCCCCAGGAACACGATCACCACGAGTGCGAGGATCGACGCCAGCAGGAAGACGCCGGGAATGCCGAGTGGCTTGATCAGCAGGCCGCCGATTGCAGGGCCGAGCACCAGCGCGCTCTGGAACACGATGCTGCCCAGGCTCGCGCCGCGCACGAACTGGTCCCGCGGCAGCACGCGGGCGAATAGCGCGTTGTACACCGGTCCGAGAAACGCGCGGACCATGCCGGTCAGCATGATCGGCAGATACAGCAGCCAGACACTGCCGGCGATCAGTCCCGAGGTCAGCAGCGCCAGCAGCAGCGGCGTGATCGCTAGGCCCGCGGCGGCGGCCATGCCGAGCTTGCGCCGCGGCAGATGATCGACCAGATAGCCCGCGAACGGCGCGACGCAGAAGTACGGCAGCACTTCGGCCAGGCCGATCAGGCCAAGCATCCACGGATCGCCGGTCTCGGCGTAGATGTGCCAGCCGGCTGTGACCGCGACGATCTGATAGGACAGGATCGTGAAGATGCGGTAGCCCAGCAGGGCGCGGAAGTTGCGGTTGCGCAACGGCGCTGCGCGGCTGGAATCGCCGGAGCCCGGTTCGTCGGGCTCCGGCGGCGGCGCGGTGCTCACGCCAGCGCGCGCTGCGCGCGGTCGCGGATGAAGGCGAGCAGGGCAGCCAGGCCGTTGTTGCGGGTCGGTGACAGATGTTTCGCCAGGCCGATGTCGCCGATGTAGTCCGCATCGGTGTCGACGATCTCACGGGCGCTGCGGCCGCCATACACGCGCAGGGCCAGGTAGATCAGGCCCGAGACGATCGCCGAGTCGCTGGCGGCAGCAAAGTCGAGACGGTCGGCGTCGCCGGAAGCGACGATCCAGACCATCGACTGGCAGCCATGCAGGCGGTGCTCTTCGGTCTTCAGCGCATCGGGAAACTCGGGGAGCTTGCGGCCCAGATCGATCAGATACTGGTAGCGCTCGGACCAGTCGCCGAAGAAGGCGAACTCTTCGGCGATCGCGCGCTGGGCGTCGGCGGGACTGGGGTCGACGGGGAACGGGGTCGGGGTCACTTGGGCTGGACTCTTTTCGGGCGCGGGCACGCACTTGCGGGCGATATTGTGACCGATCCCGTCCGCGCACTGTCCCGGACAGTGGCTGGTGATCGATAGAATGCGCGCTACTCGATGTGGAGATCCCTGGGTTCTCAGGATCCTCACGCGTATTCAGAGAATGTCCGCCGCACGATTCGGCGCGAGGGGAGAAGCGCTTTGGCGAACGCGATCGTCTGGTTCCGCAACGACCTGCGACTCGATGACAACCCGGCCCTGCGCGCCGCACTCGATGCAGGCCTCGCGCCGGTGTGTGTCTACATCCACGCGCCCGACGAAGAAGGCGAGTGGGCGCCGGGCGCTGCATCGAATGCGTGGCGGCACCGCTCTCTGGCTGCGCTCGACGCCGAGCTGCGCAAGCGCGGCAGCCAGCTGCGCCTGTTCCATGGCCCCAGCCACGCGACGCTCGAAACTCTGGTCGACACCTGCAACGCCGAAGCCGTGTTCTGGAACCGGCGTTACGATCCGGCGATCGAGGCACGCGACACAGGCGTCAAACGCGATCTGCGCGCGTCGGGCGTGCGCGCCGAAAGCCACAATGGCGCGCTGATGCTCGAGCCCTGGTCGCTGCAGACCGGGCAGGGCGGGCCGTACAAGGTGTTCACGCCGTTCTGGCGCAAGGCATTGACCGAGCTGCATCTGCCAGACACCTGGAGCGCACCGCGCAGCCTGCCGGCCGTCGACGACGGCCCGTCGGGTGTCGCGCTCGAGGACCTGCACCTGACACCCGCGCTGGATTGGGACGCCGGTTTCTGGACGTTCTGGGCACCCGGCGAGGCCGGTGCCCATGAGGCGCTGGAGGTCTTCGTCGACGGTGCGTTGCGCGGCTATCGCACCGGACGCGATCGTCCCGATCAGGCCGGCACCTCGCGTCTGTCGCCGCATCTGCATTTCGGCGAGATCGCGCCCTGGCGCGTGGTCGCCGCGCTCGAGGCGGAACGCACCGCGGCCACGGCGCCCGACATCGATGCCTACGTGCGCGAGCTGGGCTGGCGCGAGTTCGCCCATCACCTGCTGCACCATTTTCCGAAGACGCCGGAGCAGAACTTCAATCCGCGCTTCGAGCGGTTTCCATGGGCGCGCGTGCAGCCGGCCGCGCTCGAAGCCTGGAAGCGCGGGCGCACCGGCGTACCGATCGTCGACGCCGGGCTGCGCGAGCTCTGGCACGTCGGCTGGATGCACAACCGCGTGCGCATGATCGTCGGCAGCTGGCTGTGCAAGCACATGCGTATCCATTGGCGAGAAGGCGCGCACTGGTTCTGGGACACGCTGGTGGACGCCGATCTGGCCAACAACACGCTGGGCTGGCAATGGATCGGCGGCACCGGCGCGGACGCGTCGCCATATTTCCGTGTGTTCAATCCGGTCACGCAGGCGCAGAAGTTCGATCCCGACGGCAGCTACATCGCGCGCTGGGTGCCCGAACTCGCCGGCCTGCCCGTGCCGCTGCGCTTCAGTCCGTGGACGGATCCCGATCTGCTGAAATCCGTCGCGCCGGACTATCCGTCGACACCGATCGTCGATCTCGCAGCGGGTCGCGAGGCGGCGCTGGCGGCATACCAGGCGTCGCGTTGAGACCACAGCTGGGTCTGCCGGCCGGTCGGTCGCGTGCGGCGCGCGGCGTTTTTCGGCATGGCCCGTGGGATGCACGGCCAGCGCGCCGCCATGCGTGCCGGCCAGAGGTGCATTGAACCCTGAGACGTCAGGGCGCGCGTTGACCCTGCCGCAGCCGCATGATCCACTCGGTCGGCTGACTTCTTGGGAGGGGAGATGGCCGAAACCGCCGCACCACCACGCCGCAGGCGCCTGCGCCGCCAGCCGATGACACGGGTCGACACCGCATGGCTGCGCATGGAGCGGCCGACCAATCCGATGATGATCACCGCCGTGCTGGTATTCACCGAGCGGATGTCGGTGGATGCCCTGCGCGCGCTGGTCGACGCGCGTTTCCTCGCCTACGCGCGGTTCCGCCAGAAAGCCGTCGACGCCGCGACGGGCGCGACCTGGATCGAGGACGCGCACTTCGATCTCGACTGGCATGTGCGACGCGCCGCCCTGCCGGGGCGCGCGACGGGGAGCAGCGCGGCTGAAGAGAAACGCGCACTCGAAGCCTTCACTGGTGAACTCGCCTCGACGCCGCTCGATACCGGCAAGCCGCGCTGGCAGTTCCATCTGGTCGAGGACTACGCCGGCGGCTCGGCGCTGGTCGCGCGCATCCATCACTGCTATGCCGATGGCATTGCGCTGGTGCAGGTGCTGCTGTCGCTGACCGACACCGAACGCCATCCACAGCCGGCCCAGACCCTGCCGCAGTCTTGGCTCAAGGCCGACGGCGCCGGGGTGGAGCGACGCGTCGGCGCGGTCGCCCGTTACCGCAAGCTCGGCGGACAGGTGCTCGACCGCGGCATGGCGATGTACCGCGATCCGACACTGGCCAGCATGCTGGCGCGCGAAGGCGGGGAAATCGCCCGCGAACTGCTGTATGCGCTGTCGCTGTCCGACGATCCGCCCTCGCTGCTGCGGGGCGAGCTGGGCGTCAGCAAGCGCGTCGCCTGGGCAGAGCCGATATGCCTGGACGAGGTCAAGGCGGTCGGACGTGCGTTCGACTGCACCGTCAACGACGTGCTGATGGCGGCGGCTGCAGGTGCGCTGCGCGGCTACATGCGCGCGCGCGGTGCAGACCCTGACGGCTTGACCTTGCGCGCCACGGTGCCGGTCAACCTGCGCCCGCTCGAACATGCGAAGAAGCTGGGCAATCATTTCGGTCTCGTGTTCCTCGACCTGCCGGTCGGCGAGGCGAACCCCGCGCGGCGTCTCGAACGCGTCGCCGCATGCATGCGCGAGCTCAAGGATTCGCGGCAGGCGATCGTCGCGTTCGGTTTGCTGGCCGCGCTGGGCATGGCGCCGCAATCGGCGCAGGGCATCGCGCTCGATCTCTTCAGTCGCAAGGCATCGGCGGTGGCCACCAACGTGCCCGGCCCGCAGCAGCCGCTGTATCTCGCCGGATGCGCACTGCGCGAGATGATGTTCTGGGTGCCGCAGACCGGCTCGATCGGCATCGGTCTGTCGATCATGAGCTACGACAATCGCGTGCACTTCGGCCTGGTGGCCGATGCACGTCTGGTACCGGATCCCGATGCCGCGATCGCCCACTTCCGCCGAGAGTTCGACGCGCTGCTGTACCTGGCGATGATGGCCGACTGGTCACGCGCGCTCGATGCCCAGGCCGCCGAGGCGATGCTCGACTGAAGTCGCGCTGCATGGCCATCCGGGCTGAACGATGTCCGTCCGGGCATGCACGCCGTCACTCCGCATGCATTCTGAACACGCTACTTTCGGCTCCGCTTTCAACGCTCCGGGCATCTTCGCCCGTACCGGACACCAGGAGACCGACACCATGCGCCGACTCACCACCGCAGGCCTCACCACTGCGCTCGCCAGCACCCTGCTGCTGTCCAGCTGCGCCACCTACACAGGCCAGACCAGTGCACCGGACGATCCGAACCGCACCCGCAACAATGCATTGATCGGCGCGGGCATCGGCGCGGTCGCGGGCCTGCTCAGCGGCGGTGACGCCACCGAGCGTCGTCAGCGCGCGATGGTCGGCGCAGGCGTTGGCGGTCTCGCCGGTGGCGCCGTCGGCGTCTATCAGGATCGTCAGGAAGCCGAGCTGCGTCGCCAGACCCAGGGCACGGGCATCGTGGTGGACCGCGATGGCGATGTGATCAAGCTCAACCTGCCTGACGGCGTGACCTTTGACTTCGGCAAGGCCGATCTGAAGTCGCAGTTCTACCCGGCGCTCAACAACGTCGCGCGCACGCTGGCCGAATACGACCAGACGATCGTCGAGATCTCGGGCCACACCGACAGCGTCGGCACCGATGCGGTCAACCAGCGTCTGTCCCAGCAGCGTGCTGACTCGGTGGGTAACTACCTGATCGGCCAGGGCCTGTTGCGCCAGCGTTTCGAGATTGTCGGCTTCGGCAAGACGCGCCCGGTGGCGGACAACAGCACCGAGCAGGGTCGCGCGCTGAACCGTCGTGTCGAGATCCGCGTGATTCCGCTGCAGTCTTAATCCGCTGCAGGTTGCACGCAAAAGCCCCGGCAATGCCGGGGCTTTTTTGTGTGCGGTGGTTCTGTAGGAGCGCGCTTGCGCGCGAGAAGCTGACACCTGAATCCCCCGCGCGCTCCTACGCGGACGACGCCCTCAGAGCGCCTCGATCACACCCGCGGCGCCCATGCCCGTGCCGATGCACATCGTCACCAGGCCGTAGCGCTTCTTGCGACGGCGCATGCCGTGGACAATCGTCGCGGTGCGGATCGCACCGGTCGCGCCCAGCGGATGGCCCAGCGCGATCGCGCCGCCCAGCGGATTGACCTTGGACGGGTCGAGGCCGCTGTCGCGGATCACCGCCAGCGCCTGCGCGGCGAAGGCTTCGTTGAGCTCGATCCAGTCGATGTCGTCGAGGGTGAGGCCGGCCTGCGCCAGCGCCTTGGGAATCGCCGCGATCGGACCGATGCCCATCACTTCCGGGCGCACGCCGGCGACGGCGAAGCTGACGAAACGCGCCAGCGGCTTCAGACCATAGTCCTGCACCGCGCGGCCGGAGGCGAGCAGGATGCCGGCGGCGCCGTCGCTCATCTGCGAGCTGTTGCCCGCCGTCACCGAACCGCCGAACTGTCCGTTGCGGAACACCGGGCGCAGCTTGCTCAGACCTTCGATCGACGAGTCCTGGCGCGGCCCCTCATCGGTGTCGACCAGCAGCTTGCGCAGACGCACCGCATTGCCGACGAGGTCGGGCTGGTGCGAGACGATCTCGTAGGGGCTGATCTCGTCCTTGAACTCGCCGGCCTGGATTGCGGCGATCGCCTTCTGGTGCGAGGCGAGGGCGAACGCGTCCTGGTCCTCGCGCGAGACCTTCCATTCCTCGGCGACCTTCTCGGCGGTGATGCCCATGCCGTAGGCGATCGCGACGTGGTCGTCCTTGAACACGCTCGGGCTCAGCGCGACCTTGTTGCCCATCATCGGCACCATCGACATGGACTCGGTGCCGCCGGCGAGCATCAGGTCGGCGTTGCCGAGGCGGATCTCGTTGGCGGCCAGCGCCAGCGCCTGCAGGCCGGACGAGCAGAAGCGGTTGACCGTCTGCGCAGCGACGGTGTCGGGCAGGCCGGCCAGCAGCACGCCGATGCGCGCCACGTTCATGCCTTGCTCGCCTTCCGGCATCGCGCAGCCGATCACGGCGTCATCGATGCGGTTGACGTCGATGCCCGGCGCCTGCGCGACAACGGCCTTGAGCACGTGCGCGAGCATGTCGTCGGGACGGGTGTTGCGGAACACGCCCTTCGGCGCCTTGCCCACGGGGGTGCGGGTGGCGGCGACGATGTAGGCGTCCTGGATCTGCTTGCTCATGGAATGTTCTCGTAATTGAGTGAGGGGGTGAGGGCGTCAGCCGGGTTGCCTCGACTGACGCTTCGCGCGCACTGCGCGCCTGACGTCCTCACTAGTTCCGAAGCGGCTTGCCGGTCTTGAGCATGTGGCCGATGCGTGCCTGGGTCTTCTCCTGCTGGGCGAGCTCGACGAAGTGCTTGCGCTCCAGACGGATCAGCCAGTCCTCGTCGACGACCGCGTTGCGGTCCACGTCACCGCCGCACAGCACGGTGGCGATGCGCTCGGCGATCTCGTAGTCGTACTCGCTGACGAAACGGCCCTCGAGCATGTTGACCAGCAGCATCTTGAACGTGGCGATGCCGACATCACCGGCGACGCGGATCGCGCGCGCCGGCAGCGGCGGGCGATAGCCGGCTTCGGCCAGCGCCGATGCCTGTTGACGCGCGACGTGCAGCAGTTCGAATGCGTTGAAGGTCACGATGTCGTCGGCGCGCAGCAGGCCGAGTTCCTTGGCGTTGACCGCCGAGTTCGACACCTTGGCCATCGCGATCGTTTCGAAGGTCTTCTTCAACTCGGCGAACACATCGCCATTCGGACCCGCGGCTTCCGAGGCCCGCACGGCCAGCTCCTTCAGGCCGCCACCGGCCGGCAGCAGGCCGACGCCGGCCTCGACCAGGCCGATGTAGCTTTCGAGATGCGCCACGGTGCGCGCGCTGTGCATCTGGAACTCGCAGCCACCGCCTAAGGCGAGACCGCGCACGGCCGCTACCACCGGCACCAGCGAGTACTTGATGCGCTGGCTGGTCTTCTGGAAGTTCTCGACCATCGCCTCGAACGCGTCGACCTTGCCGGCCTGCAGCAGGCCGAGCGCGCCGGCGAGATCCGCGCCGGCCGAGAACGGCTCCTTCGGCTGCCAGATCACCACGCCCTTGAACTTCTGCTCACTGATGCCGATCGCCTCCTGGATGCCGTCGAGCACATGGTCGGAAGCCGTGTGCATCTTGGTCTTGAAGCTGATCACGCCGATGTCGTCGCCGTCCGTCCACAGGCGGACGCCGTCGTTTTCGTACACCGTCTCGCCCTGCTCGAAGCGCTCGCCCAGCAGCGGATCGGGGAAGCGCTGGCGGCGATACACCGGCAGGGCCGAGCGCGGCAGCTTGGCGTTCTTCGCCGGGCTGTAGCTGCCCTCGGCGGCATGCACGCCCTCGCGGCCGTCGAACACCCAGTCGGGGAGGGGCGCGCTGCTCATGGTCTTTCCGGCGACGATGTCCTCGGCGATCCAGTCGGCGACCTGCTTCCAGCCGGCGGCTTGCCACAACTCGAACGGGCCCTGCTGCCAGCCGTAGCCCCAGCGGATCGCCAGGTCGACGTCGCGCGCGGTTTCGGCGATGTCTTCCAGATGAACCGCGCTGTAGTGGAACAGGTCGCGCAGGATCGCCCAGACGAACTGCGCCTGCGGGTGCTCACTGGCGCGGAGCTGGGCCATGCGCTCGGCCGGGTCCTTGGTCTTGAGGATCGCGACGACCTCGTCGGCGGCCTTGCGGTCGGAGGCGCGGTAGTCCTGCTTCTCGACATCGAGGACCAGGATGTCCTTGCCGGCCTTGCGGAAGATGCCGGCGCCGGTCTTCTGGCCCAGCGCGCCCTTGTCGATCAGCGCGGTCAGCCACTTGGGCGAGGCGAAGTACGCGTGCCACGGGTCTTCGGGCAGGGTGTCGGCCATCGTCTTGATGACGTGCGACATCGTGTCCAGGCCCACCACGTCCGAGGTGCGATAGGTCGCCGATTTCGGACGGCCGAGCAGGGGCCCGGTCAGTGCGTCGACCTCGTCGAAGCCGAGATTCGATTCCTGCGTGTGGTGGATCGTCGACAGGATCGAGAACACGCCGATCCGGTTGCCGATGAAGTTCGGGGTGTCCTTGGCATAGACCACACCCTTGCCGAGCTGGGTGGTCAGGAAGGCTTCGAGTCCTTCGAGCACCGACGTGTCGGTGGTCTTCGCCGGGATCAGCTCGGCCAGATGCATGTAGCGCGGCGGGTTGAAGAAATGCACGCCGCAGAACCGATGGCGCAGTTCTTCGGGAAGAACGTCGGCCAAGGCATTGATTCCAAGGCCCGAGGTGTTGCTGGCCAGCACCGCGTGCGCCGGCACGTGCGGGGCGATCTTGCGGTAGAGATCCTGCTTCCAGTCCATCTTCTCGGCGATCGCCTCGATGATCAGGTCGCAGCTCTCGAGTTCGGCCAGGCCGGTTTCGTAGTTCGCCGGGACGATGGACTCGGCCAGCGACTTGGACGCCAGTGGCGCAGGGCTCAGCTTGGCCAGGTTTGCAAGCGCCTTGCGCACCACACCGTCCTTGTCGCCCTCCTTGGCCGGCAGGTCGAACAGTACCGTGTCGATCCCGGCGTTGGTCAGGTGCGCGGCGATCTGCGCGCCCATGACACCCGCACCCAGAACCGCGGCGCGACGTACAAGCAGTTTCTCAGACATTTGCTCCATCCCTTTGTTTCGAAAGAACCCCGGCGTGGGCCGGGCTGGTGGTCAGGCGCGGAACCCGGCCGCGGCGAAGCGGATCAGCTCGCCCGCGATCCGGGTGCGGTGCGCATGTTCGGTGGTGCCCGGGGGGCGTTTGATCAGACCGAAATCGGCCATGGCGTAGGTCAGGGCCCCGGCGAGGAAATCGAGACGGCCATAGAGCTCGGCCTTGCCGAGGCCGGGCAGGCAGGCGGCCAAGGCACTGGCGAATTCACGTGGCACATGCCCGTACTGTTCGGACAGGAACTTGCGCAGGGCGTCGTTCTTTTCCACGTAGGCCCGGGCAATGACCCGGACGAAGGCGCCGCTGCCGGCGCGGCCGCTGGCCATGTCGAGCGCGGGCTCGACGAAGGCGGCGATGATCGGCTCGATCTCGCCCGGCTGCTCGGCCAGGGCGCGCGTGAGCTGGGCGAGACGCTGTGCGCTCATCTGGTCCATCCGTCGGCGGAATACCTCGTTGACAAGGTTTTCCTTGCTGCCGAAGTGGTAGTTGACCGCCGCGATGTTGACGTCGGCCCGGCTGGTCACCTGCCGCAGCGAGGTGCCCGCGAATCCGTGGGTTGCGAACAGTTCTTCGGCGGCGCCGAGGATCTTGTCCTTGGTGGAGAACTGGGCGGTACTGGCCATGGCGACGGGTGGCTCGATCAAACGCTTGTTTGGATTCTGGGGGCCAAGCGGCTGACGCGTCAATGACCGGCGGCCGGTCCGGGGCCGACGCAGTTGCAGCAGATACGTTAGAATCGACGCAGCCATGTTGGCTAAACCCGCGTTTCGGCGCGGGTTTTTCCATGTAGACTCGGCCGTTCCGGAGTGGACGGCCCCATTTCAGACCGGAGAACACCAGATGGCGCTCGAGCGCACTCTTTCCATCGTCAAGCCCGATGCTGTAGCCAAGAACGTCATCGGCGAGATCTATTCCCGCTTCGAAAAGGCGGGACTTAAGATCGTGGCCGCCAAGTACAAGCAGTTGACCCGTGAGGAAGCCGAAGGCTTCTACGCCGTGCACAAGGAGCGTCCGTTCTTCGGCGCGCTGGTCGAGTTCATGACCTCCGGCCCGGTGATGATCCAGGCCCTGGAAGGCGAGAACGCCGTAGCCGCGCACCGCGACCTGCTCGGCGCCACCAACCCGAAGGACGCCGCGCCGGGCACGATCCGCGCCGACTTCGCCGACTCCATCGACGCCAACGCCGCCCACGGCTCGGATTCGGTCGAGAATGCGCAGACCGAAATCGCGTACTTCTTCAAGAACGACGAAGTCGTTTCGCGCTGAGTGATGCCATCGTGACCGAGGTCGCCATCGACGCCACCGTCGCCAAGCAGAACCTGCTCGACCTCGACCGCGAGGGTATGGAGCGCTTTTTCGCCGAGACCCTCGGCGAAAAGCGCTTCCGTGCCCACCAGATCATGAAGTGGATCCACCATCGCTACGTCACCGATTTCAACGACATGACCGACCTGGGCAAGGTGCTGCGCGCCAAGCTCGAGGCGCATGCCGAGGTGCGCGTGCCGCAGGTGCAGTTCGAGAAGCCCTCCACCGACGGCACCCACAAGTGGCTGCTGGCGATGGATGGCAAGAACGCGATCGAGACCGTCTACATTCCCGACAAGAACCGCGGCACGCTGTGCGTGTCCTCGCAGGTGGGCTGCGCGCTCAACTGCCAGTTCTGTTCCACCGCGACCCAGGGCTTCAACCGCAATTTGTCGACCGCCGAGATCATCGGCCAGGTCTGGGTGGCGGCCAAGCACCTCGGAAATGTGCCGCACAAGCAGCGCCGCCTGACCAATGTCGTGATGATGGGCATGGGCGAGCCGCTGATGAATTTCGACAACGTCGTCCGCGCGATGAGCATCATGCGCGACGACCTCGGCTACGGCCTGGCGAACAAGCGCGTGACCCTGTCGACCGCCGGCATGGTGCCGATGATCGACAAGCTGGCCGAAGTCAGCGACGTGTCGCTGGCGGTCTCGCTGCACGCCGCCAACGACGCGCTGCGCACCGAGCTGGTGCCGCTCAACAAGAAGTACCCCATCGCCGAGCTGATGGACGCCTGCGTGCGTTACGCCCAGCGCAAGCGCGGCGAGTCGATCACCTTCGAATACACGCTGATGAAGGACGTCAACGACCAGCCGCAGCATGCACGCGAGCTGGCCCGGCTGATGCGCGAATTCGACAACCGCCTGCAGATGAAGGACGCGGCGAAGGTCAATCTGATCCCGTTCAACCCGTTCCCGGGCACCCGCTACGCGCGTCCGGACGATGCGACGATCCGCCGGTTCCAGAAGCTGCTCAACGAATCGGGCCGTATCGCGCCGGTGCGCCGCACCCGCGGTGACGACATCGACGCGGCCTGCGGCCAGCTCAAGGGCCAGGTCGCCGATCGCACGCGTCGCCAGGCCGACCATCTCAAGCGTCTCGAAGCGCAAGGCGGTCCGGGTGTCGATGCGGCTGCCTGAGGCTGCCGTTCTCGTTGTCCTCCTGCTGGCAGTGGCCGGCTGTTCACGCCTCGATTTCGTCAAGCCCAGCGGCAAGAGCAATTTCCGCCCCGACGTGCGGACTTACGAGACGCGCGGCAATGCGCAGTTCCGCCGGGGCGAGGAGGCGCGCAACCAGCTGGCGCTCGCCTCGCGCGCGTTCGAAGCCGGCGACTTCGACGCCGCGGCGAGTGCAGCGCGTGGGGCCCTGAAGGGCGAGGGCACGGCTGCCGATGCCAATACGCTGCTCGCGGTGATCGAAGATCGTCGGGGTCGCAGCACCCAGGCCGGCGCTCATTACAAGGCCGCAGCAGAGCGCGCGCCGGACCAGGGCGCCTACCTCAACAACTACGGTACCTGGCTGTGCCGCAACGGTCGGGCACCCGATGCGCTGGCCTATTTCGACGCTGCGGTGCGCGATCCAGCTTATGGCGACCCCTCCGGCGCGTTGGCGAACGCGGGCGCGTGCGCGATGACGGCAGGCGATACGGCACGTGTCGAACGCGACCTCCGGGCGTCGCTGGACCTCGATCCCGAGAACCTGGTCGCGCTCGATACGATGTCGCGCTACCTCCTGGGCGAGCGTCGTTACTTCGATGCGCGTGCTTTTTCGCAACGACGGCTTGCCGCGGCCCCTGCAACTGCGGCAGCATTGCAACTCGCGGTGCAGATCGAAACCGCGCTCGGCGACACAGGGGCCGCCGACCGATACCAGCGACGCTTGCGGGCGGAATTTCCGTCTGCACCGAACCTACAGCCAAGGGAAACCAGTCCGCCATGAGTTCTTCGAGCCAGACCATGCCAGCGTCTTCGCCTGGGGTCGGAGAACATCTGCGCGCCGCGCGCCTGGAGGCCGGACTGACGATTGTCGATGTGGCCGCGCGTCTACGCATGCAGTTGCGGGTTGTCGAGGCGCTTGAAGCCGAGGACTGGGACCGTCTTGGCGCACCCGTGTTCATCCGTGGCCAGCTGCGCAGCTACCTGCGCCTGCTGAAGCTGCCGGAATCGCTGGCCGACGGCGTCTCCGACGCGAACGCCCGTCAGCCCGACCTCACCCCGCGGACTTATACGCCGCCAATGCAGCGCATGCTCGACAAGGCAATGGGCCGAGCCGTGTATGTGGTGATCACTGCACTGATCGCCGTGCCGGTCTGGGTGGCGACGCGCTCGCACGTCGACAACAGCCGTCCGGTGGAGACCGCCTCACTGGGTCTGGACGGCAGTGTCCGGATTGCCGATGAAGAAGTGCGTCCCGCGCGGCCGACGCCAGTGACTGCCTCGCTCGGTGCATTACCCAAGCGCGCGCCTGCCGTGCAATCGGCGTCGGAATCCGCGGCGCAGGAGCGTGGCGAACTTGTCATGCGTTTCAGCGGCGACAGCTGGATCGAGGTCATCGGTGTCGATGGCGCACAGGTCGAGCAGGCGCTCGTGCAGGCTGGGCAGGAGCGTCGCTTCGGCCCGGGCACCGTCAGCCGCGTCAAGCTCGGCAATGCCACCGCAGTCGAAGTGTTCAGTGGCGGGGACGTTCAGGATCTGTCCCGGTTCCAGCGGGCCAACGTGGCACGCTTTACGGTATCCTCCGACGGCGCACTGGCGCCGGCCGTCGAGTAATTCCGGGCGACCGCGCCGGGTTCCGGACCACCGCATCGATGCGGGGTCCCGCGATCCTTCTTTCATCCGTTTGACCCGCCTTCGACGGCGGGCGTAGAGACCATATGGCGATTGACGAGTTGCTGGACGAACGCGAGCAAGGGGAGCGGGTCAAAGCCTGGCTTCGCGACAACGCTCTGGGACTGGTGGGTGGCCTGGTGGTCGGTGCCGCGCTCATCGGTGGCTGGCAGTACTGGAAGAACCGCACACACTCGCAGGCGGTCGAGCAGCACTCGGCTTACCAGACTGCACTGCTGGACATCCGCTCGGGCGAGTTCGACAAGGCCTCGCAGGCTGTGGCCGGCCTGCCGGACACCGCGTACAGCGAACTGGCTGCGTTGCAGCTGGCCAAGGCGCAGGTCGACAAGGGTGATCGCGATGCCGCGATCGCGACACTCGAAGCCGTCAAGGGTGCCGAGCCTGGCATTGCGGCGGTGGTACAGCAGCGTCTCGCGCGCCTGCTGACCGATGCCGGTCGCGGCGAAGATGCAGTCAAGCTGCTCGCCGATGCCGACGATGCGGTGTCGCTGGAAGCCCGCGGCGACGCGCATTTCGCACTCAAGCAGAACGAACAGGCCCGCGCGGACTACGCGCAGGCTTTGCGCCAGCTCGACAGCGCCGCGCAGCAGCGCGGCCTGCTCGAACTCAAGCTTTCCGAAGTCGGCGGTACGCCGGACGAACCCGAGGTTGAATCCTGATGACCGACCAGACCGCGCGCGCCGCGTCTTCCCTTGCGCCGGCCCGCTTCACGCGGATCGCGGCGATCGCGCTGTGCGTGATGACCGTCACCGGCTGCAGCACCGTGCGTGGCTGGTTCGGCAATAGCGAGAAAGCCCAGGCAAAGGCGCTCACCGAGCCTGCGCCGCTGACCGATATCAACGAGACGCTGAGCGTGTCGCGCCTCTGGTCGGCCAACGCAGGCAAGGGTGAAGGCCGCCTCGGCGTACGCCAGTCGCCGGCCGTGGCCGACGGCCGGGTCTACGTCGCCGCGATCAAGGGCGGTGTGCGCGCATTTGATCTGCAGACGGGTGCTTCGGTCTGGCGCTACGACTCCGACCTGCGATTGAGCGGCGGCCCCAGCGTCGGTGAGGGTCTGGTCGTGGCCGGCAGTCTCGATGGCGAAGTGGTTGCGCTCGACGCCGCCACGGGCGCGGAGCGCTGGACGGCCAAGGTCTCCAATGAAGTCATCGCCGCGCCCGCGATCGGGCAGGGCGTCGTGCTGGTGCGGTCCAACGACGGTCGCGTGACCGCGTTCGACGTCGCCAGTGGCGAGCGCCGCTGGTTCTGGGTGCGCGAGCTGCCGTCGCTGACCGTGCGCGGCAACGACGCGCCGGTGCTCGGCCCGGGCTTCGTGTTCGTCGGCAACGACGACGGCACCATTGCCGCGCTGTCGCTGTCCGACGGTCGCACGTTGTGGGAACAGGCGGTGGCCCAACCCGACGGCCGGACCGAACTCGAGCGCATGTCCGACGTGGACGGCACCCCGGTGCTCGACGACGCCGTGCTGTTCGCCAGCAGCTACCGTCAGCGCACGATGGCGCTGGAAGGCCCGAGCGGCCGTCCGTTGTGGGTCAGCGAGCACGGCGGAGCCAACCGTCCGGGCCTGTCGCCGCAGCGTGTGGTGGTGACCGATGTCAACGGTACGGTCTGGGCGCTCGACAAGTTCAGCGGCACCGCTGCGTGGCAGCAGCCGGCGCTCGCGCGTCGCAGCCTGACCGGCGCGGCGATCCAGGGCGACTATGCCGTGGTCGGCGACTTCGACGGCTATCTTCACTGGATGCGTCTCGACGACGGCGAATTCGTCGCGCGTCAGCGCGCCGGCCGTGACCCGATCCGCGGTGCACTGGTGGTCGCCGACGGCGTGCTGGTGGTGCAGAACGTCGACGGCGACGTGACCGCCTGGCGCCTGG
Source organism: Luteimonas sp. KH_071 (assembly GCF_057838005.1). Lineage (NCBI taxonomy): Bacteria > Pseudomonadati > Pseudomonadota > Gammaproteobacteria > Lysobacterales > Lysobacteraceae > Luteimonas > Luteimonas sp. KH_071. Next base: position 1,726,947 of record NZ_CM174458.1, read on the forward strand.
CCCAGTAATTCCGCCGCAGGTGCGACAATGACGGCCCCGGGCGGACATCCTGCCCGGGGCCGTGTGTTTCCGGGCCTGCCCGCGGGACACACAAGACCCATTCGAACGGAATCCGCCGCATGCTTCCCCTCGTCGCCCTCGTGGGCCGCCCCAACGTCGGCAAGTCGACGCTGTTCAACGCGCTGACCCGCACCCGCGACGCGCTCGTCCACGACGAGCCGGGGGTCACCCGTGACCGCCATTACGGCGTGTGCCGGCTCAACCCAGACGTGCCGTTCGCGCTGGTCGACACCGGCGGCATCGCGGGCGAGAACATCCATCTCGAACACGAAGGTCTGGCCGGCCCGACTGCGAAGCAGTCGCGCGCCGCCGCCGCCGAAGCCGATCTCGTCCTGTTCGTCGTCGATGGTCGCGAAGGCGCGTCTGCGCTCGACGACGAGATTCTGCGCTGGCTGCGCAAGATCGACAAACCCACCTTCCTGGTCATCAACAAGACCGACGGGCTGGACGCGCGCGCGGCCGAAGCCGATTTCTCGCGCTACGGCTTCTCCGACACGCATGCGATCTCCTCGGCGCACCGTCACGGCATCGACGAGCTGGTCGACGAGATCCTCGAGAAGCTGCCGGAAGTGGGCCAGTCCGAGCAACTCGACAGCGACCCCGAACGCGTCCGCGTGACCTTCGTCGGCCGCCCGAACGTGGGCAAGTCGACGCTGGTCAACCGCATTCTCGGCGAGGAGCGCATGATCGCCTCCGAAGTCGCCGGTACCACGCGCGACTCGATCGAAGTCGATCTCGAGCGCGACGGGCGCAAGTACCGGCTGGTCGACACCGCCGGCATCCGCCGCAAGTCGAAGGTGGACGAGGCGGTCGAGACGTTCTCCATCATCAAGACGCTGCAGGCGATCGAGCATTCCCAGGTCTCGGTAGTGATGATCGACGCCAGCGAAGGCGTGACCGACCAGGACGCCAGCGTGCTCGGTGCGGTCCTCGATTCGGGCCGCGCGCTCGTCGTCGCGGTCAACAAGTGGGACGGCCTCACCGACTACCAGCGCGATCAGACCGAAGCGCTGCTGTCGCGCAAGCTGGCGTTCGTGCCGTGGGCGGAAACGGTGCGCATCAGCGCCAAGCACGGTTCTGGCCTGCGCGAGCTGTTCCAGGCGATCCATCGCGCGCATGCGTCGGCCAACTACAAGTTCGGCACCTCGGAGGTCACCAAGGCGCTCGAGATCGCCTACGAGACCAATCCACCGCCGGTCGTGCGCGGCCACGCGCCCAAGCTGCGTTACGCGCATCCGGGTGGCGAGAATCCGCCGACGATCATCGTCCACGGCAACCGCCTGCGGACGCTGCCCGACAGCTACAAGCGCTATCTGGAAAACTTCTTCCGCAAGCGCTTCAAGCTGGTGGGCACGCCGGTGCGCTTCCTGTTCCGCGAGGGCGACAACCCCTACAAGGACAAGAAGAACGTGCTCAACGATCGCCAGCTGGCGAAGAAGAAGCGGCTGATCCGGCACGTCAAGCGCAAGTGATCCCGCCGCCGTCCCGCGACACGCTGACCATCGGCCTGCTGGCTGGCGGCCGTGCGACGCGGCTCGGTGGCCTCGACAAGGCCTGGCTGCTGCGCGATGGCGTGCCGCAGGTCGAACGGCTCCGCGACCGATTCGCGGCGCTTGGGTCGCGCGTGCTGGTCAGCGCCAATCGCGAGCTGCCGCGTTACGCCGCCGCACACATCGACGCGATTCCCGATCGTCATCCGGATGCCGGTCCCCTGTCGGGTCTCGACGCGCTCGCGGCTGCGACCACGACGCCGTGGCTGTTCACGCTGCCGGTGGACGCGCTGCATGTCGATGCATCGGTGCTGGCGCGACTGATCGATGGTGCCGGCGATACCGGCGTGAGCGCCGAGGACGACGATGGTCTGCAGCCGCTGGTCGCCCTTTGGGCGGTGGCGGCATTGCGCGTGGCCGCCGCCGACGCGCTGACCGGCGACGACTTCTCGGTGCGCGGCCTGCAGCGCGCACTCGGCATGCGGACGTTGCGCTTCGCGCAGGTCCGTTTCGGCAATCTCAACACGCCCGACGATCTGGTCCGGGCCGGAGTCACCCATGACTGAGCCCACATTTCCGTTCCGCGTGCCGTTCGCGCAGGCTTGCGCGATCGTCGATGCCGTCGCCGCCGAGCGTCGCCTGCAGCCGCAGACCGTCTCGCTGTCGCGCGCGCATGGCCATGTGCTGGCGCGCGATGTCGTCGCGACGCTGCCGCAGCCGCCGTTCGACAACTCGGCGATGGACGGCTTCGCGCTGCGTCATGCCGATCTCGCGAGCGACGGGGTGCCGGCGCGGTTGCGTCTGACCGGCGAGCAGTTCGCCGGTCCCGATACCGCGCTGGCGGTGGAAGCGGGCAGTTGCGTGCGCATCACGACCGGCGCGCCGTTGCCTGCCGGCGCCGACACGGTGGTGATGAAGGAGAACGCCGCGCTCGATGGCGACGATGTCATCGTGCAGACCGCACCGAGGCTGGGCCAGCACGTGCGCCGCGCCGGCGAGGATTCGAAGGTCGGTGATCTGTTGCTCCGCGCGGGCGATACGCTGACGCCCGCGCGCATCGGCCTCGCGGCTTCGCAGGGTCTGGCACAACTGGACGTGGTGCGCCGGCCGACGGTCGCGGTGTTCGCCACCGGCGACGAGCTGGTCGAGCCCGGCATGTCGCTCGGTCCGGGCCAGATCTACAACTCCAACCGCGACCAGCTGATGGGCCTGCTGCGCGCCGAAGGCCTCGAGCCGGTCGCGTTCCCGACCCTGCCCGATGACGCGGCGCAGGTCACCTCGGCGCTGCGCCACGCCGGCGAAGCCTTCGATCTGGTGCTGACCTGCGGCGGCGTGTCGGCCGGCGAGAAGGACCTGCTGCCGGAACTGCTGCAGCGCCGCGGCCGCGTGCGGCTCTGGAAGGTCATGATGAAGCCGGGCATGCCGCTGCTGCTGGCCGAAGGTGACACCCTCGGTCCGGCGCTGTTCCTGTGCCTGCCGGGCAATCCAGTGTCTGTGCTCGCGACCTGGCTCGCGCTCGGGCGTCGTCTCGTCGACGGGCTGCAGGGCAGGGCGCCGCGTGCGTTGCGCCGTGCGCGTCTGGCCTCGGACTGGACCAAGACGCACGAGCGCCTGGAGCTGCTGCGCGGTCGATGGTGGATCGATGCCGATGGCATTTCGTGGGTCGAGCCGAATCCGGCGGACGGTTCGCACCGCATGCAGGCAGCCGCGGATTCGGACGCGCTGATCGTGCTCGATGCGGGCCCGCGCCACTACGCGAGCGGCACGCCGGTGGATGTGTTGCCGTACTGAGTGCGGGGCCTGCGGACATGCAGTCCGCCCACATCTTCAACACCGTCATTCCCGCGAAGGCGGGAATCTAGGGACTTTGGTCTGCGGCCGATCAATGCGCTCAAATTGATGCATCGCCGAGATCCTCATCGTTCCGCTTGCTTCTAATGGCGTAACGTCCATGGATTCCCGCCTTCGCGGGAATGACGGTCTCGGAGTCGCGACTGACTGACGCAACGCCTGCGCGCAGCGCACCGCCCGCGTCCGCGCGATAATCGCGCCATGGCCATCCAGCAACTCACGCCGGCGCAGGCCCGGCAACGCCAGCAGCAGGGCGCGCGCCTGATCGATGTGCGCGACGCGCACGAGCGGCTCACCGGCATGGCCGAAGGCGCGGCCGGCATCGATCGCGCCGTGCTCGAGGCCGCGCCGCTGGCCCATGCGCCGGACCTGCAGGCGCCGTTGCTGCTGATCTGCCAGAGCGGTCGCCGGTCCCTGCAGACCGCCGAAACGCTGGCCGCGCTCGGCTACACCGACATCGCGTCGATCGCCGGCGGCACCAGCGCCTGGCAGGCGGACGGACTGCCGACGGTGCTGCCGGACGGCGATGTCGATCTCGACTTCCACGAGCGCTATTCGCGTCACCTCAAACTGCCGGAGATCGGTCTGGCCGGCCAGCAGCGACTCGCCGATGCGACGGTGCTGGTCATCGGCGCAGGTGGCCTCGGCTCGCCGGCTGCGTACTATCTCGCCGCGGCCGGTGTCGGCACGCTGCGCATCGCTGACGATGATGTCGTCGACCGCAGCAATCTGCAGCGGCAGATCCTGCACGCCGAAGACCGCATCGGCCAGCCCAAGGTCCAGTCGGCGGCGACGACCCTGGGCGCGCTCAACCCGCGCACGCGCATCGAAGCTGTCGCCGAGCGCGTGACCAGCGGCAACGTCGATCGTCTGCTCGATGGCGTCGATCTGGTGCTCGACGGCGCCGACAACTTCCCGGTGCGCTATCTGCTCAACGACGCCTGCGTGCTGCACGGCGTGCCGCTGGTCTACGGCGCGGTGCATCGCTTCGACGGGCAGGTCAGCGTCTTCGACGCCGGCCGCCGACGCGGCGAATGCCCCTGTTATCGCTGCCTGTTTCCCGAGCCGCCGCCGGCGGAAGCTGCGCCGAACTGTTCGGAAGTCGGCGTGCTTGGTGTGCTGCCGGGCGTGATCGGCCTGCTGCAGGCGACCGAAGCGCTGAAGCTGTTGCTGGGTATCGGCGTGCCGTTGGCCGGGCGTCTGTTGCAGTTCGACGCGCTGCGCATGCAGTTCCGCGAAACGCGACTGGCGCCCGATCCCGATTGTCCGGTCTGCGCTCCGGGCCGCGCGTTCCCCGGCTACATCGACTACGCGGCGTTCTGCGCGGGCTGAGCGCGCGAGCGGACCCGCTCTTCACGTGCGGCTGGGGCACGATGGCGGCGACCGCGTGTCCCGCGCGGAATGGACGCCCCTGATGCGATCGACGCGCCACCTGTTGCTGCTCGCCTGCCTGCTGCTGTCCACGCCGCTGACCGCGCTGGCTGCCGATCCCTGTCCTTTGTTGCGCGCGCAGGTCGCATCCCCCGATCCGGCGACCCGGCTCGCCGCCGCCGCGTGCGAAGAACATCTGCTGTGGCATCGGCCTTTCATCGACGTCGAGGGCCGCTACGCCGGCTCGACCGTGCGCGAGGCCGAGACCGCGCTGCTGACCAATGGCGAGCAGGCCTGGCGGCGCGTCGCCGGCTACTGGCGCGGCGCGGACCAGCTGTCGCAACTCCAGCATCGTCCGGGCGCCTACGACTGCATGTTCGCGCCGACGAGCCAGCAGCCGTCGCCGGCCTGCCGCAGTTTTCTGGTGGATGTGCCGTGGTCGGCGGCGTTCGTGTCCTGGATCGCGCGACGCGCGACGCTGCCGGGTTTCAACGGATCGCCGAGTCATGTCGACTACGTGCGCAATGCCTATCGCAGCCCGGAGACCAACGCCTATCGCGTCGCCGATCCGATGACGTCGCGCCCGGCGCGCGGCGACATGCTGTGCTACGTGCGCGCGACGAATCGCGTATTCGGCTTCGCCGGTCTCGCCACCTTGCTCAGCAGCGAAGACGGCGGGCTCGGCATGCACTGCGACATCGTCGTCGGCGTGGAAGGCGGACAGGCGCAACTGGTCGGCGGCAATGTGCTCGACGGCGTGACGATGCGGCTGATGCCGCTGACCGCCGGCGGACAGTTCGCCGCACTGGCGCAGCGCGGCTTGGATGACACACCGTGCAGCCCGGATGCACCGCAGGCCTGCAATGCGAACCGGCAGGACTGGGCGGTGATGCTGCAGTTGCGGCCGGCCAACGAGCTGGCTGCGCTGTCGCCGTCGCCCGGACTGTATGTGGCGCCAGCGCCGATGCCGGTCGGGCCGGACGTGCTGCAGCCGGGTCAGTCGACGCCGCGGCCGCAGACCGCACCGTGCTGTGTGGAGTGCAGTGTGGGCGATGGCTTGCCTCGGTGTCCGGGGGTGTGAGGCTTCCGCTTCCAGATGAAGCCCTGTAGGAGCGCCGCGCTCGCACACAAAGGGGCTTTCCCGGCGACGTTTTTCGCGCGCAAGCGTCCTCCAACAAAAAAAGAAAGGCCCGCATCTGCGGGCCTTTCCTATTCCGATCAGGCTGACTTCTTCGCCGCCAACTGCCTCAAAACGTAATGCAGCAGACCACCATGACGGAAGTACTCCACTTCCTTCGGCGTCAGCAGCAGCACATCGACCTCGAAGCGGATTTCGGTCCCATCCGTGCGCGTGGCGACGATCTGCGCGGTCTTCGACTTGCCGTTCTCGAGACCGGTCAGCTCGACCGTCTCGGAGCCGTCCAGACCAAGGCTCTGCGCGTTCTCGCCGTTGCGGAAGCTGCAGGGCAGCACGCCCATGCCGACGAGGTTGGAGCGGTGGATGCGCTCGAAGCTTTCGGCGATCACAGCCTTGATGCCGAGCAGGTTGGTGCCCTTGGCCGCCCAGTCGCGCGACGAACCGGTGCCGTATTCCTTGCCGGCGAACACCACCAGCGGCACGCCGGCGGCCTTGTACTTCTGCGCGGCGTCATAGATCGACAGCTTCTCCGGTTCTCCGTCGCCGAAGTACAGCGTATTGCCGCCTTCCTCGCCGCCGAAGAACAGGTTCTTGATGCGGATGTTGGCGAAGGTGCCGCGCACCATGACGTCGTCGTTGCCGCGGCGCGAGCCGTAGCTGTTGAAGTCGGTCGGCTGCACGCCGCGGTCCTGCAGGAAGCGGCCCGCGGGTGAGTCGCCCTTGATGTTGCCGGCCGGCGAGATGTGGTCGGTCGTGATCGAGTCGCCGAACAGGCCCATGATCCGCGCGCCGTGGATGTCGTCGATGCTGCCGACGTCCATCGTCATGCCGTCGAAGTAGGGCGGATTCTTGATGTAGGTCGAGGCCTCGTCCCATGCGTAGAGATCGCCGTCGGGCGATTCGATCGTGTTCCAGCGCGTGTCGCCCTTGAACACGTCGGCGTAGTTCTTGGCGAACATTTCCGGCCCGATCGTCTTGGCGATGAAGTCGCCGATCTCCTGGTTGCTCGGCCAGATGTCGCGCAGATAGACCGGGTTGCCGTCCGCATCCTTGCCCAGTGGATCGTGGGTCAGGTCGATATCCACCGTGCCGGCGATCGCGTAGGCGACGACCAGCGGTGGCGAGGCGAGATAGTTCATCTTCACTTCGCCGTGGATCCGGCCCTCGAAGTTGCGGTTGCCCGAAAGCACCGCCGAGACCGCCAGATCGTTCTCGGCGATGCCCTTCGACACCGCGTCCGGCAGCGGGCCGGAGTTGCCGATGCAGGTCGTGCAGCCGTAGCCGACGACGTAGAAGCCGAGCTTCTCGAGGTCGTCGAGCACGCCGGCCTTCTCGAGGTAATCGGTGACCACCAGCGAGCCCGGTCCGAGCGAGGTCTTGACCCACGGCGCGGCCTTGAGGCCCTTGGCCGCCGCGTTGCGCGCGAGCAGGCCGGCGCCGAGCATCACCGCCGGGTTGGAGGTGTTGGTACACGACGTGATCGCGGCGATGACCACCGAACCGTCGGTCAGTTCGTGCTCGCCATCATCGAGCGTGATGCGCGACACCGGACGCGCGGCGAGGCGCTCGGCCTGCGGCTGGCCGCCGCCTTCCTTCTCGAAGCGGTCGACCTGCGGGTCTTCGCTGCTGGCCTTGCTGCGCTTGGCGATCAGTGGGCCGACGTTGTCGCGGAAGTTCTGCTGCACGTTTTCCAGCAGCACGCGATCCTGAGGACGCTTCGGGCCGGCCAGCGACGGACGCACGTCGCCCATGTCGAGTTCCAGCACGCTGCTGTACTCGGCTTCGGGCGCGCCGGGTTCGTGCCACAGCTGCTGCGCCTTCGCGTACGCCTCGACCAGCGCGATCTGCTCTTCGCTACGGCCCGACAGGCGCAGGTAATTCAGCGATTCCTGGTCGATCGGGAAGATGCCGCAGGTCGCGCCGTACTCGGGCGCCATGTTGCCGATCGTCGCGCGGTCGGCCAGCGGCAGGTGCTGCAGGCCCTCGCCGAAGAACTCGACGAACTTGCCGACCACGCCGTGTTTGCGCAGCGTCTCGGTGACCGTGAGCACAAGGTCGGTCGCGGTCGCGCCTTCCGGCATACGGCCCTTGAGCTTGAAGCCGACGACCTGCGGAATCAGCATCGAAGAGGGCTGGCCCAGCATCGCGGCCTCGGCCTCGATACCGCCCACGCCCCAGCCGAGCACGCCGATGCCGTTGATCATCGTGGTGTGCGAGTCGGTGCCGAACACCGTGTCCGGGTACGCCCAGGTCGAGCCGTCCTCACGCTCGGCGGTCATCACCACGCGGGCGAGATGCTCGAGATTCACCTGGTGGACGATGCCGGTGTTGGGCGGCACCACCTTGAAGTTGTCGAAGGCCTTCTGGCCCCAGCGCAGGAAGCCGTAGCGTTCCTTGTTGCGCTGGAATTCGATCTTGCCGTTGAGATCCAGCGCATCCGGGCGGCCGAACACGTCGACCTGCACCGAATGGTCGATCACCAGTTCCGACGGGATCAGCGGATTGATCTGTTCCGGACGACCGCCCAAGCGGACCACCGCGTCGCGCATCGCGGCGAGATCGACGACGCAGGGCACGCCGGTGAAATCCTGCAGCACCACGCGCGCGGGCATGAAGGCGATCTCGATGTCCGGTTCGGCCTTCGGATCCCACTTCGCCACGGCCTCGATGTGGTGCGCGGCGACGGTTTCGCCGTCCTCGTGGCGCAACAGGTTCTCGAGCAGGATCTTCATCGAGTAGGGCAGGCGGGCGATGTCGAACTGCTTGCCCAGCGCCGGGAGGCTGGCGTACTTCAGGCGGCGCCCGCCGACTTCGAGTTCGGCGTGGGTGGAGAAGGAATCGGTCATGCGAGGAGGCTCCTGTCGCGGGGTGCTGGCGGTGAGCGACGTGGCTCACAGCGTGCGGGGACGGGGTCGACACTGCAGGTGCCTGACGCCGTGTGGCAACGGGCAGCCTGCATGTCGATCGTTGCAGTGTAGGCCGATCGACGTGGCGGATTTGTGGTCGTGCAGGGCCGGGTCGCGCTGCGGGAACGCTACGGCCTCCGATGCCGCCGGGCAGCCGCGCGCACTCCAAACCGCGCTGTCGCGGCGTCCGGAACTCCCGTGCGGACTTGGGTATGCGCAGTCAGGTATGTATAATCTGCGCATACCGAATCGGAGCCCGCCATGGAAGCGACCGTCGCCGAACGCGGCCAGATCACCCTGCCCAAGGCCGTGCGCGATGCGCTGGGCCTGAGCAAGGGCACGATCCTCAAGGTCGAGCTGGAAGGCAGCCGCATCGTGTTGCGCAAGAGCGTCGACGACGCCGTCTCGCGGGCCCGTGGTCGTTTCAGGCTGGAAGGCTTCGACGACACCGACGCGGCCATGCGCGCGGTGCGTGGCCAGCCGGCTGCGGATGTCGAGACTGACGTCGCGGCGGATGGAGACGCTGACCGGTGATCGCCGTCGACGCGCCCGTGCTGATCGACCTGCTGGCCGATGGCCCGCAGGCCGATGCCGCCGAGGCCTGCCTGCGCCAGTACCTGAGCGTGGGCCCGGTCGTCGTCTGCGATGTGGCATTGGCCGAGATCTGTGGCGCGCTGCACGACGGCGCAGAGACGATGGCGGTGCTCGAGGACATGGGCGTGCGCTTTTCGGCGATCGAAGCCAAGTCGGCATTGCGCGCCGGCGAGATGCAGCGCCGGTCCTGGCAGCGCGGCGACATCGCCGGCCGGCCGTCGCGCGATTTCCTGGTCGGGGCACATGCGCTGCTGCAGTGCAACGGCCTGATCACGCGGGACGACGCGTTCTTCCGCACGTATTTCAAGGGTCTCAAGCTGATCGTACCGTCGGCCTGAGACCGGTTATCCCGGTACCGCACGAATCTGGAGTTGTCGCATGTTGGAAGCTTATCGCCACCACGTTGCCGAGCGCGCCGCGCTGGGAATCCCGCCGCTGCCGCTCGATGCGCAGCAGACCGCCGAGGTCATCGAGCTGCTGAAGAACCCGCCGGCCGGTGAAGAGGCCTTCCTGCTCGACCTGCTGACCCATCGCGTGCCGGCGGGTGTCGACGACGCCGCCAAGGTCAAGGCCTCGTACCTCGCCGCGATCGCGTTCGGTACCGAGTCGAACGCGCTGATCACCCGCGCGCGCGCCACCGAGCTGCTGGGCACGATGCTCGGCGGCTACAACGTGCAGCCGCTGGTCGATCTGCTCGACGACGCGGACGTCGGCGCGATTGCCGCCGAAGCCCTCAAGCACACCCTGCTGGTGTTCGACGCGTTCCACGACGTCGAGGAGAAGTCCAAGGCCGGCAACGCCCACGCCAAGGCCGTGATCCAGAGCTGGGCCGACGCCGAGTGGTTCACCAGCAAGCCGGAAGTGCCGGCGTCGATGACGCTGACGGTGTTCAAGGTGCCGGGTGAGACCAACACCGACGACCTGTCGCCGGCGCCGGACGCGACCACGCGTCCCGACATTCCGATGCATGCGCTGGCGATGCTGAAGAACAAGCGTGACGGTGCAGCGTTCGAACCCGAAGAAGACGGCAAGCGCGGTCCGATCCAGGCCATCCGCGATCTCAAGGACAAGGGCCACCTGGTCGCCTACGTCGGTGACGTGGTCGGCACGGGTTCGAGCCGCAAGTCGGCCACCAACAGCGTGCTGTGGTGGACCGGCGAGGACATTCCGTTCATTCCGAACAAGCGCTTCGGTGGCGTGTGCCTGGGTTCGAAGATCGCGCCGATCTTCTACAACACGATGGAAGACGCCGGCGCGCTGCCGATCGAACTCGACGTGTCGCAGATGGAGCAGGGCGATGTGATCGAACTGCGTCCCTACGACGGCAAGGCGCTGAAGGACGGCACTGTGATCGCCGAATTCCAGGTCAAGTCCGAAGTGCTGTTCGACGAAGTGCGCGCCGGTGGCCGCATTCCGCTGATCGTCGGTCGCGGCCTGACCGCCAAGGCGCGCGAGTCGCTGGGCCTGCCGACGCTGGAACTGTTCCGCCTGCCGCAGCAGCCGGTCAATACCGGCAAGGGCTTCTCGCTGGCGCAGAAGATGGTCGGCCGTGCGATCGGTCTGCCGGAAGGCCAGGGCGTGCGTCCGGGTACCTACTGCGAGCCGAAGATGACGTCCGTGGGTTCTCAGGACACGACCGGCCCGATGACCCGCGACGAACTCAAGGACCTCGCGTGCCTGGGGTTCAGCGCCGATCTCGTGATGCAGTCGTTCTGCCACACCGCGGCGTATCCCAAGCCGGTCGACGTCAAGACGCATCACACGCTGCCGGAATTCATCTCCACGCGCGGCGGCATCTCGCTGCGTCCCGGCGACGGCATCATCCACAGCTGGCTCAACCGCATGCTGCTGCCCGACACCGTCGGCACCGGCGGCGACTCGCACACGCGCTTCCCGATCGGCATTTCGTTCCCGGCGGGCTCGGGTCTGGTCGCGTTCGCGGCGGCGACTGGCGTCATGCCGCTCGACATGCCCGAATCGGTGCTGGTCCGCTTCAAGGGCAAGATGCAGCCCGGCGTGACCCTGCGCGATCTGGTCAACGCGATTCCGCTGTACGCGATCAAGGCCGGTCTGCTGACCGTCGCCAAGCAGGGCAAAAAGAACATCTTCTCCGGTCGCATTCTCGAGATCGAAGGCCTGCCGGATCTGAAGGTCGAGCAGGCGTTCGAACTGTCCGATGCCTCGGCCGAGCGCTCCGCGGCCGGTTGTACGGTGCACCTCGACAAGGCGCCGATCATCGAATACATCACGTCGAACATCGTGATGCTGAAGTGGATGATCAGCGAAGGCTACGCGGACGCCCGTTCGATCCAGCGCCGCATCGAGAAGATGGAAGCCTGGCTCGCCGATCCACAGCTGCTCAAGGGCGACGCCGATGCCGAGTACGCCGCGGTCATCGAGATCGACCTGGCCGACGTGCACGAGCCGATCGTCGCGTGCCCGAACGACCCGGATGACGTCAAGACGCTGTCGGACGTCTCCGGCGCGGTCATCGACGAGGTCTTCATCGGGTCGTGCATGACCAACATCGGCCACTTCCGCGCCGCGTCCAAGTTGCTCGAAGGCAAGCGCGACATTCCGACCAAGCTGTGGGTCGCGCCGCCGACCAAGATGGACGCCGCCGAGCTGACCAAGGAAGGCCATTACGGCACCTTCGGCGCGGCCGGCGCGCGCATGGAAATGCCGGGCTGCTCGCTGTGCATGGGCAACCAGGCGCAGGTGCGCGAGGGCGCGACGGTGTTCTCGACCTCGACGCGCAACTTCCCGAACCGTCTGGGCCGCAACTCGAACGTGTATCTGGGGTCGGCGGAACTCGCCGCGATCTGCTCGCGTCTGGGCCGGATTCCGACCAAGGCCGAGTACATGGCCGACGTCGGCGTGCTCGATGCGTCGGCGAATGAGATCTACCGCTACATGAACTTCGATCAGATTCCGGAGTACGTGGACGCGGGTGAGAAGACCGCCGCCTGACGGCAGCGGTTCGCGGAGATGAAAAACCCGGCCTGGTGCCGGGTTTTTTTTAGCGCTGGCGGAAGGCGCGTTCTGGGCCTTGGTACCGACGTTTAAGCCGGGGCGGAAGGATCACTCCAGCGCCGTGGTCGCTCGGTCGTTCCTGACGGAGGCGCGAACAGGTTGCACCTGCGCGCATCCCCGAAGCCCCGGCACGTTATTCGCGGGCGAGCGCCAGCAGGCGGGCTGCGATGGCGTCGAGTGGCAGGATCTCCTGGGCCGCGCCCAGGCGCGCCGCGGCGCCCGGCATACCCCAGACAACGCTGCTGGCTTCGTCCTGCACCAGCGTGGCAGCGCCGGCCTGACGCAGTTCCAGCAGACCCCGCGCACCGTCGTCACCCATGCCGGTCAGGATCGCGGCAACTGCGTTGCTACCCGCGTTCTGCGCGACCGAGCGGAACAGCACGTCGACCGCAGGCCGATGACGGTTCACCGGCGGGCCCGGGTCCAGCTTGCAGCGCCAGCGGGCGCCATCCCGGACGACCCGCAGATGGTGGTCGCCGGGTGGCAGGTAGGCGTGACCGGGCAGGATCATCTCGTCGTCGCGCGCTTCGCGGACCAGCATCGCCGAGTGCTTGTTCAGCCGCTCGGTGAACGGACGGCTGAAACTCGCGGGAATGTGCTGGGTCAGTACGATCGCCGGTGCATCGGCGGGCATCTGTTCCAGCACGACGCGGATCGCTTCAGTGCCGCCGGCGGATGCGCCGATCGCGATTAACCTGTCGGTGGTGCGGTAGCGCGTGGCCACCGGAGCCACGATGCGTGGGGCCTCGGCGCGTACGGTCTGGGATGCCGCCGCGCTTGCGGCCGGGCGCACGCGCGCACGCGCCGCGGCCTTGACCTTGGTGGTGATCTCTTCGGCGTACTCGGTCAGGCCGTTGGCGAGGTCGAGCTTGGGTTTGGTGACGAAATCCACAGCGCCCAGCGCCAGCGCCTGCAGGGTGATGTCTGCACCGCGCTCGGTCAGCGAGGACACCATCACGACGGGCATCGGCCGCAGGCGCATCAGGTGTTCGAGGAACGCCAGCCCATCCATGCGCGGCATTTCGACGTCCAGCGTCAGCACGTCGGGATTGAGTCGCTTGATCTTCTCGCGTGCGAGCAACGGGTCGGCGGCGCTGCCGACGACCTCGATGTCCGGATCCTGGCTCAGGATCTCGGTGAGCAGCTGGCGGACGACGGCGGAATCGTCGACCACAAGGACCCGGCAACGGCTCATTCGAACAACTCCACGCCACCACTGACCGGGGTCTTCGACAGGCGCGCGCGCACGGCGGTTTCGGCGGCGACCACCTCGGCCTCGTGGGCATGCGGCAGCTTGTTGACCATCACCTTGCCGGTGTCGGGGAAGAACCAGACCTTGCGCGGATGGATACCGCGCAGGTCCTCGGCCACCACGGGAATCTGTTCGGCCTGGAGATAGGCGAGCACGAACTCGGCATTGCGCGTGCCGACCGGATTCGAGGTGAAGCCCTTGAGCACGTTCGCGCCGCCGAACACCTTGGCCTCCAGCCGGCGGCGGCTGGCGCCGCGCTTGAGCAGTTCGTTGATCAGCAGCTCCATGGCGTAGCTGCCATAGCGTGCAGGGGCACCGTCACCGACGTTGCCGTCGGGTAGCATGAAGTGGTTCATGCCGCCGAGCTGCAGCAGCGGATCACGGACGCAAGCGGCGATGCAGGAGCCCAGTACGGTCACCAGCGCGGTGCCGTCGTCGACCACGAGGTATTGCGTGGGCAGCAGCTTGGCCGCCGGCACCTTGAATTGCGGGTCCCGGTATCGCAGCACATCGTCCGCGTGCAGCGCAGCCCGACTCATGCCGCCTCCGTTCCGAAGTTACGGCGGTACAGGGTGCGGCCGCAGGGCCGGATCAGGTCGGACGCGTGCAGGTAGTTTTCCGAGTGACCGGTGTACAGCAGGCTGTCGGCATCCATGTGGGTCACCAGGCGCGACAGGATGCCGCGCTGGGTGGGCTTGTCGAAATAGATCATCACGTTGCGGCAGAACACCGCCGCGAACGGGCCTTTGATGTCGTAACGCGGCGCCAGCAGGTTGAGCGGGCGGTAATCGATGAGCGCCTGCAGGGCAGGATGCACCCGGCAATGCCCTTCGTTGGGACCGGTGCCGCGCTGGAAGAACCGGCGACGCCGTTCGGCGTCCAGACCGGCGACGCGCTCGATCGGATAGACGCCGCGCTGCGCGGTCGCCAGGACCTGGGTGTCGATGTCGGTGGCCAGGATGCGCACCGGCGGCGTCATCGTGCCGAAGGCCTCGCAGGCGGTGATGGCGATGGAGTAGGGCTCCTCGCCCGTGGAGGCTGCGCACGACCACAGTGCCAGCGGTGTGCGCGGCGATGCGCCGGACGCGGTCAGTTGTGCGTGGAGATGTTCGAAATGATGCGGCTCACGGAAGAACGCCGTGAGGTTGGTGGTCAGCGCGTTGGTGAATGCCTGCCACTCCTCGCCGTCGACGCTGCGCTCGAGCTGGTCGAGATAGGTGCCGAACTCGGTCAGGCCGAGCGCGCGCAGGCGCCGCGACAGACGGCCGTAGACCATGTCGCGTTTGCTGTCGACCAGGGCGATGCCGGCGCGGTCGTGGATCAGCTGGCAGACACGGCGGAAATCACGCTCCGAAAACACGAAATCGCGATTGCCGACAGGCGAGTGGGGCAGAAGATTGGCAGCCATGTCACCTGGGTCTCGAACGAAGGATCAGCAGGGTTATCGACCCGGACGGCCGGATATTGACCGTCCGGGTGCGCGTTGACGCGTTAGGGTTCAGAACTCGGCCCAGTCGGCTTCGGCCACGGCCAGTGCCGGCTTCGCTGTGATGGCGCGCGCCGGTGCCTGCCGTGCCGGCACTGCTGCGGTAGCCGGCGGCTTCGCCGAAGCCGCGGCTTGGCGCGGCGGCGACGCCCGCATCGGGTCCCGGCTGGCGTCGATGCGGAACACCGAGACGGTCTGGGTCAGTGCCGAAGCCTGCTCTTCCATCGAGCGCGCTGCAGCCGAGGCTTCCTCCACCAGCGCCGCGTTCTGCTGGGTGGTTTCGTCCATCTGGGTGATGGTCTGGTTGACCTGCTCGATGCCCGACGCCTGTTCCTGCGAAGCCGCGGCGATCTCCGACATGATGTCGGTGACGCGCTGCACCGAGGACACGATCTCGCCCATGGTCTTGCCGGCCTGGCCGGCCAGCGCCGCACCGTCGGAGACCTTGCTGGTCGAATCGTCGATCAGGCCCTTGATCTCCTTGGCCGCTGCGGCGCTGCGCTGGGCCAGCGTGCGCACTTCGGAGGCGACGACCGCGAAGCCGCGCCCCTGTTCACCGGCGCGCGCCGCTTCCACCGCCGCATTGAGCGCGAGGATGTTGGTCTGGAACGCAATGCCGTCGATGACCGAAATGATGTCGCCGATCTTGCGCGATGATTTCTCGATGTCGGCCATCGTGGTGACCACCTGGCTGACGACCTCGCCACCCTGCGAGGCGACCGAGGCTGCGCCGATGGCGAGCTGGTTGGCCTGGCGGGCGTGGTCGGCGTTCTGGCGCACGGTGGAGGTGAGTTCCTCCATCGAGGCTGCGGTCTCTTCGAGATTCGCGGCCTGCTGCTCGGTGCGCTGCGACAGGTCGTTGTTGCCGGAGGCGATCTCCGAAGATGCGGTGCCGATCGCACCTGCCGCGCCCTGGATCTGCGCGACGATCTCCCGTAGCTGTGCAACGGTGGTGTTCGCGTCATCGCGCATCTTGGCGAACACGCCCAGGAAGTCGCCGTCCATGCGCGCGGTCAGGTCACCCTTGGCGATGGCCTGCAGCACGTCGGAGACCTTGTCGAGGTTGGTGTCGGTGGTCGCCATCAGCTGATTCAGGCCCTCGACCATTGCGCGGAAGTCGTACTGGTACTGCGCCACGTCGCCGCGCTGGGAGAAGTCACCGCGCGCCGCGGCACCGGCCAGATGCTTGATCTCGGCATTGATCGACGACAGGTTGCGCTTCACCGTGTCCATCGACTGGGTGATGACGGCCTTCTCGCCGGGCAGGGCTTCCATGTCCTGGGACAGATCGCCGATGGCATAGCGCGACACCATGTCCACGATGCGCAGCTTCAGCTCGATATGCGAGGCCACGACGGCATTGGTGCCGTTGACCATGCGCCCGTAGTCGCCGGGGAATGCAGCCTCGTCCATGCGATAGCTGATCTGGCCTTCGTCGTGGCGGCGGGCCATCTCGGCCTGCGCCGCGAGCAGACTGCGCAACTGGGCCTGCATGCCGCGCATCGCTGTCAGCAGGCGTCCACTCTCGTCCTTTGCGCTGGTGTCCACGTCGTTGTCGAGATGCCCGCTCGCGATCGCTTCGGCCGTGCGTGTGGCCCGGCCCAGCGGCAGTGTGAGGCTGCGCGTGATGGCGAAGGCCAGCAGCACGCCGATGATCACGACCAGGGCGCCCACCACCAGCAGCATCGAGCGGCCGCGGCTCATCGACTGGGTGGCCTGTGCGTACGACTCTTCGGTCTGCTGGGACTGCAGGGTCACGTTTTCCTGTATCGCGCGCTGCCAGGCGTGCATGGCAGGGCGCGCACTTTCCGTGAGCAGTACCTGCGCTTCGTCGTTCCGGTTGTCTGTCGCAAGTGCGACGACCTGGTCGTTGAGGGATCTTGCCGTCTCACGATGGGCATCGATTGTCTCGCGAAGCTTGCGCGCCGTCGCGTTGGCTGGAAACTTCTCCAGCGCCTCGCGCGCGGCCTGGTAGCGCTGGCGACCGTCCCGGATCGTCGACAGCGCCTGTTCGTTGAGCTCTTCGCTGCTCACGATGACGAACGAGCTGAGCGCGATGAAGATGTCCGAGTTCGCATCGAGCATCGCGTTGCTCAGGCGCGTCTTCTCGACATTGACCTGGACGATGGAGTCCAGCTCGGCGCGCGCGCTCGACATCGCGATGAGACCAGCGGCGACCAGCGCCGCGGACAGCACGATCAGAATTCCAAATGCCGCTCCCAAACGGCGACCTATGTTGTAGCGCTGCAGAAATGCATTCATGACGGAGTCCGAGTGGAATGAGCGGTACGAAGCGACCAGACGAGCACGGCATGCTCGATGCGCTGGCACACCACAAATAACGGCACATTCACACTCGAGTTGAGCGGCTCCCGTCACGTCGACGACGCGCAGTGTCGAAACTGGAACGGACGACGTGAAATCCGGGAGGCGGCGTGCGCGATCAGCCGGCTTCCGCCGTTATGCCATCAGATGCGCGCAGCCGGTGGCGCGGCGGCGTGGGCCCGGTTCCCCACACAGCGCGACGGCCCGGCGCTCGCCATGCGCGCGGGGCGCCGTTCGGAAGCCTGGCGCCCTCTGCGTTCTGCTTCAGCGCACACGTGCCTGGCTGGCGCTGTGGGCGCCCGCGACCCACGCGTGCCGCGCCGGGCACGCGATCGACATCAATCTGTCTACACCAGGGCCGGGGTGGCCGGTGCCCGTGCAAGACGGAACACCGAGACGGTCTGGGTCAGTGCCGCGGCCTGCTCCTCCATCGAGCGCGCCGCAGCCGAGGCTTCTTCCACCAGCGCCGCGTTCTGCTGGGTGGTCTCGTCCATCTGGGTGATGGTCTGGTTGACCTGCTCGATCCCTGACGCCTGTTCCTGCGAGGCTGCGGCGATCTCGGACATGATGTCGGTGACGCGCTGCACCGAGGACACGATCTCGCCCATGGTCTTGCCGGCCTGGCCGGCCAGCGCCGCACCGTCGGAGACCTTGCTGGTCGAATCGTCGATCAGGCCCTTGATCTCCTTGGCCGCTGCAGCGCTGCGCTGGGCCAGCGTGCGCACTTCAGAGGCGACGACCGCGAAGCCGCGGCCCTGCTCGCCGGCGCGCGCCGCTTCCACCGCCGCATTGAGCGCGAGGATGTTGGTCTGGAACGCAATGCCGTCGATGACCGAAATGATGTCGCCGATCTTGCGCGATGACTGCTCGATGTCGGCCATCGTGGTGACGACCTGGCTCACTACTTCGCCGCCCTGGGATGCAACAGAAGCCGCGCCGATCGCGAGCTGGTTGGCCTGGCGGGCGTGGTCGGCGTTCCGACGCACGGTGGAGGTGAGTTCCTCCATCGAGGCTGCGGTCTCTTCGAGGTTCGCGGCCTGTCGCTCGGTGCGCTGCGACAGATCGTTGTTGCCGAACGCGATTTCCGAAGACGCGGCGCCGATGGCACCCGATGCCTGCTGGATTCGCGACACGATGCCGGTCAGCTGGGCGACGGTGGCATTGGCGTCGTCGCGCATCATCGCGAACACGCCCTGGAAGTCACCGTCCATGCGTGCGGTGAGGTCGCCGCGCGCGATGGCCTGCAGGACGGTCGATACAGCGGCCAGGTTGCCATCGGCTGTCTGCATCAGCCGGTTCAAGCCGTCGACCATGTGGCGGAACTCATACTGGAATCGCGCTGCCTCGCCGCGCTCGCTGAAGTTGCCGCGCGCAGCCGCGTCGACGAGACGGCGGATTTCGCCATTGATCGCAACGAGATTGTTCTTCACCGCGTCCATGGTTTCGGTGATCACGGCCTTCTCGCCGGGCAGGCGCTCCATGTCCCACGACAGGTCGCCCACCGCGTATCGACCGGCCAGTTCGATCACGCGCATCTTCACCTCGATGTGCGCGGCGACGAGATCGTTGGTGCCTGCGACCATCACGCCGTAGTCGCCGGGCAGGGACGCCGCGTCCATGCGGTAGCTGATCGTGCCGGCTGCGTGCTCACGGGCCATGTCGCGTTGCGCGGCGATCACCGCACGCAGCTGCGCCTGCATTCGCGCCATTGCCGCGAGCACCTGACCTACTTCGTCCTTGCGAACGGTGCCGCTGGCACCGTCGAGATCGCCACGGCTGACCCGTTCAGCCACGTCCCGCATGCGCCGCAGTGGCACCGTGATGCTGCGGGTCAGCACGAACGCGATCACGCCGGCGGCTACCATCGCGAGCAAGGTCAGCGTGAGCAGGAAAATCGCGAAGCCGTCGGTGGCATGGACCACGGTCGCGGCCTCCTGCTGGTTCTTGCCTTCCTGCAGATCGATGAACGCATTGATGCGGGTCAGCCAGGTGACGTAGGCAGGCGCGGCCTCGCGCATCAACACCTGTTGGGCCGCTTCCGCGTCGCCGGCCTCGCGCAGTGCGCGGACCCGCGCGGTGAGAGGCAATGCTTCCGCCTCGATCGCCTGGATGCTGGTGAGGATCTGCGCTTCACGCGGATCCGTGGACTGGCCCACGAGGGTGTCCAGCGGCGCGGAGGACTCGGCGTAGAACGCCGCCAGCGCGTCGATCCGCGCTTCCGCCGCGCCGATGGCCTCGGGACCTTCGGCCAGTACGACATCGCGCAGGGCGATCGCGCGATCGTGGACGCTACCGCGGAAGTTGATCGCATGCCGTTGCTTGACACTGTTGATGTCGTTGATCGTGTGCAGACTGTCGCTGATGCGGTGGACGCGCTGGATGCTCATCGCGCTCAGCACGAGCATCATCAGGATGAGTAAGGAGAATCCGGCAGCGAGGCGCTGTCCGATTCGATAATTGCCGATGTGCATGATGGTCTCGTCGTTGGACCCGGTTGTGCCGCGCTATCCAGGACCGTCGGGCGCTCCGGTCGGATTGGTGTAACGGCGCCGAAATCCGATTCTGAGCACTCAAAAATGCAACGCATCATTTGATCGGCTTGCTGCATCCAAACGTCGTCGAGATGCGTAGCAAGAACGCGGTGCATGCTTTGCGCCTGCGCCGTGATCTGGAGCCGCTGCCGATGCCCACGCTGTGCGGCGTGATACAGCGACAGGCTGGCGCGAGCCTCTGTTTCGAACGTGCGGGGAGCGGCGGAGATCCGCGGCCTCGGATGATGGCGGACGGGGAAGGCTGCCCCTCGGGCAGCGTGCGTCTGGCTACGCCGCGTCTGCGTGCTGCAGACGCGTGCCATCGACGGGATGATTCCGCGTCGATGGCGATCCGGATGCTCAGGCGTTCATGAGGTCCTGCGTCGTCTCGCGTCTGCGCGCAGGCGCAAGCGTTTCGCTGTCGCTCTGGAGCCGGAACACGGAGACGGTCTGCGACAGTGCCGCGGCCTGCTCTTCCATCGAGCGCGCTGCGGCGGAAGCTTCTTCCACCAGCGCGGCGTTCTGCTGGGTGGTCTCGTCCATCTGGGTGATGGTCTGGTTGACCTGCTCGATGCCCGACGCCTGTTCCTGCGAAGCCGCGGCGATCTCCGACATGATGTCGGTGACGCGCTGCACCGAAGAGACGATCTCGCCCATGGTCTTGCCGGCCTGGCCGGCCAGCGCCGCACCATCGGCAACCCTGCTGGTCGAATCGTCGATCAGGCCCTTGATCTCCTTGGCCGCTGCGGCGCTGCGCTGGGCCAGCGTGCGGACTTCGGACGCCACGACCGCGAAGCCGCGACCCTGTTCGCCGGCGCGCGCCGCTTCGACCGCGGCATTGAGCGCGAGGATGTTGGTCTGGAAGGCAATGCCGTCGATGACCGAAATGATGTCCCCGATCTTGCGCGAGGACTTTTCGATGTCGGCCATCGTGGTGACCACCTGGCTCACCACTTCGCCGCCCTGGGATGCAACAGAAGCCGCGCCGATCGCGAGCTGGTTGGCCTGGCGGGCGTGGTCGGCGTTCTGGCGCACCGTGGAGGTCAGTTCCTCCATCGAGGCCGCAGTCTCTTCAAGATTTGCGGCCTGCTGCTCGGTGCGTTGCGACAGGTCGTTGTTGCCGGCTGCAATTTCGGAGGATGCGGTGCCGATCGCGCCCGAGGCGTCCTGGATCTGCGCGACGATGCCGGCCAGCTGGCGCATGGTGGCGTTGGCATCATCACGCATCTGCGCGAACACACCCTGGAAGTCGCCGTCCATTCGGGCAGTGAGGTCGCCGCCGGCCAGGGCCGTCAGCACGCTCGACACCTGGTCGAGACTGGTGGCATTGGCGTCGAGCAGGCCATTGAGCTGCTGCGCAAGCTGCAGCAGGAAACCCTGCTTGTCGTCGGTACGGACGCGGCCCGACATGTCGCCGGCCGCCGCTGCGGCGACGATCCGCGAGACCTCGGCTTCGACCCGGACTTCGGCGGTGCGGTCCGCCCATTCAACAACGAAGCCTTCCTGACGACCGTCGGCGGCGAGCACCGGATTGATGATCAGCTGCATCGTGCGGCCGCCGACGCGGATCTGCGCGCGGTGGGTATCGCGCAACTTCGCCAGCATCGCCGCCTGATGCTCGGGCGCGCGGTGGAAGCCGTCGATGTTGCTGCCCACCAGCGCGGCAGCGTCGAACGCAGGCAGATCGCGGCGCAGATCTTCCTGCGCCTCGGCGAGCATCAGCTGCAGCGGACGGTTGACGTAGACGATGTCGCGCGCGGTGTCGGCGATCATCACGTGGGTGGTCAC
The DNA here is from genome assembly GCF_057838005.1 of Luteimonas sp. KH_071. NCBI lineage: Bacteria > Pseudomonadati > Pseudomonadota > Gammaproteobacteria > Lysobacterales > Lysobacteraceae > Luteimonas > Luteimonas sp. KH_071. The sequence goes on from NZ_CM174458.1 coordinate 1,748,772, forward strand.
GCTGTCGAGCGCGGTGCGGATACGCAGGTTCTCGCGGGCGACCACCAGGTCGGCCTCGGCGCGCTGGCGCAGGCCGTCCTGCATCCGTGCCAGTGCCTGCAGCAGTTTTGCGGTCTCGTCGTGCCCGACGGTGGTGATCGTGGTGTCCAGATCGCCGGCGGCGACACGGTCAGCGATCGCGATCGCCCGGGCCAGCGGTCGCGAGACCAGCCGGCGGCTGGCGACCACGATGGCCGTCACGAGGACGAAGAGCGCGAACAGCGACACGCCCGCGACTTTCCAGCGCATCGCGCCCAGCACAGCTTCGGCATGCTGACGCGGCTTGACCGCCACCAGGACCCAGTTCCAGGGCTCGAATGCGACCGCATGCAGGTCGGCGCTCGCCGGCGATGCCGAACCATCCGGAGACAGCGACATCCGCAGATCACCATTGATCGCTGGATCGGCGAGCATGGCCGTCAGGGTGGCCTGCTCGCCGGCGTCGGCCAGGACGAGGGGATCACCATCGATTCCCGCGGGATGGGACACCAGCACCGGCGCATCACCGCTGCGGTCGACCACGACGATGTAGCCGTCGCCGCCGATGCGGGTCTCGCGCAGACGCGTCGTCAATGCGGCCAGGCCTTCGGTGTAGTCCAGGCCAATGAACAGACTGCCGACCAGAGCGCCCTCGGCATCGAGCAGCGGACGGTAGTGGGTCATGTAGTCGCGACCGAACAGGCGCGCACGGCCGGTATACGACTCGCCCGCAAACAGGCGTGCGTAGGCCGGATGCGCAGCATCGAGCGCGGTGCCGATCACGCGGTTGCCGGCGTCGTTGGTCAGCGAGGTGGTCACCCGGACCAGCGCATCGGCATCGCGCGCAAAGATGGTCGCCACGGCGCCGGTGTTTTCGGTGAAGCGGTCGACACTGGCGAAATCGAGATTGGCGACCTGATCGCCGAGCATCAGCGTCGGCGTCTCGCGCTCGCCTACGACGACGGTGCTGGCGGCGTCGAGCGCCGGGCTGCCCGCGGGCAGCAAGGCGGCGAATGCGCTGCCCAGACGCTGGGTGTTGTCGACCAGGGTGCGCTCGTAGAGCGCGACGCTTTCGCCGATGGTATCCGCAGCATCGGCAAGCGAGACCCGGGCCTGCTCTTCGTATACGGCAGCGGAATCGCGATAGACGATGATGGCCAGCAGCAGCAGGCAGAGTCCCGCAGCAAAGCCCGCGGCAAGCGAGAGTCGGGTGCCGATCGTGGCGTGTTGCAGGGCGCGTTGCATTCGGATCACTCCAAGCTGTGACTTTTGTTCACGGTGGTTATCGACACGTGAAAGCTTCGCTTGAGTCGCCGCCGACGGACGGTCGCCAGAAACGACGCCGCCCCGATCGATGACCGGGGCGGCGTGGTGGAGCGGGTGGGTTCGATTGGCGAACGTCAGAACTCGGCCCAGTTGGTTTCGCTCACGCTCGGGGCCTGCTTCATGGGGGCGGAACGTGCCGCCGGGGCGGGCTTGCGACGTGCGGCCGGTGCCGCCGGTGCGGCGGCGCGTGCGACCGTCTGCACGGACATTGCAGCTTGGACGGCGACCTGCGTCGGATCGAGGCGGAAAATCGAGATCGTCTGTGCCAGGCCTGCGGCCTGCTCTTCCATCGAGCGTGCCGCGGCCGAGGCTTCTTCCACCAGCGCTGCGTTCTGCTGGGTGGTCTCGTCCATCTGGGTGATGGTCTGGTTGACCTGCTCGATGCCCGATGCCTGTTCCTGCGAAGCCGCGGCGATCTCCGACATGATGTCGGTGACGCGCTGCACCGAGGACACGATCTCGCCCATGGTCTTGCCGGCCTGGCCGGCCAGCGCCGCGCCATCGGACACCCTGCTGGTCGAATCGTCGATCAGGCCCTTGATCTCCTTGGCGGCCGCCGCGCTGCGCTGGGCCAGCGTGCGTACTTCGGAGGCGACAACCGCGAAGCCGCGGCCCTGCTCACCGGCGCGCGCCGCTTCGACCGCCGCATTGAGCGCGAGGATGTTGGTCTGGAAGGCAATGCCGTCGATGACCGAAATGATGTCGCCGATCTTGCGCGAGGACTTTTCGATGTCGGCCATCGTGGTGACCACTTGTCCCACCACATCGCCACCCTGCGAAGCCACCGAGGCTGCGCCGATGGCCAGCTGATTGGCTTGACGGGCGTGATCGGCGTTCTGGCGCACGGTGGAGGTGAGTTCCTCCATCGAGGCTGCGGTCTCTTCGAGGTTCGCGGCCTGCTGCTCGGTGCGCTGCGACAGGTCGTTGTTGCCGGAGGCGATCTCCGAGGACGCGGTGCCGATGGCGCCCGAGGCCTGCTGGATTCGCGACACGATGCCGGTCAGCTGGGCGACGGTGGCATTGGCGTCGTCGCGCATCTTGGCGAACACACCATGGAAGTCGCCGTCCATGCGTACCGTGAGGTCACCGCTGGCCAGCGCGGTCAGCACGTTCGACACCTGGTCGAGGCTTGCGGCGTTGGCGTCGAGCAGGCTGTTGAGCTGGCTGGCGAGCTGGAGATAGAAGCCTGTCTTGCCGTCCAGACCGATGCGGTGGGTCAGATCCCCTGCTGCGGCCGCGTCGATCACCCTTGCCAGCTCCACTTCCACGTGGACCTGCGGCGTGCGATCGCGCCATTCGATGACGTAGCCGAGCAGATTGCCGGCAGCGTCGTCGACGCGGGCCATGGTCTGGCCGAAATGCGCGCCGCCCATCGTGAGTGCGTCCTGGTGCACGCCTTCCAGCTGGGACAGAACCTCCGCGGTCCGCTCGGGGTTGGGTTGGTAGGTATCGATGGAACTGCCCAGCAATGCGTCGATGTCGAACTCGGGGAGGGTGTTCCGGACATCGGTGTCGTACTGGCGCAGCAGGTCGCTGACGGCGGCGTTGGCATAGATGATCGTGCGCGACGGGTCGGCGATCATCACGCTGGTACCGGAGCTGTCGAGCGCGGTGCGGATGCGCAGGTTCTCGCTGGCGATCGCCTGGTCACGCTCGATGCGCTCGCGCAGATCGCGCTGCATGCGCTGCATCGACTTGAGAAGATCGCCGATCTCGTCTGCGCGGCTGGTGTCGATGTGGCTGTCGAGCTTGCCACTGGCCACGTCCTGCGCCACGTCTGCCGCCTTGCGAACCGAGCCGGTCAGGTTGCGCGCCATCAGCCAGGCGACGAGCACGCCGCCACCGATGCCTGCCAGCAGAAGAATCGCAAGCATCAGCGTCGAGGCGGAATACGCGCCCTCGGCCTGCGCATTCGATTCAGCGGCAATGCGGTTGGCCTCGTCAGCCAGTGCGGCCAGCGCGGCGCTGGTCGCGTTGTGCAGGTCGCTGGTTTCGCCGATGAACGTGTCGGTGGCGTCGTCGGGCAGGTCGAGATCCAGCATCTCGTTGACCGCGGCGTAGGAGGCACGCGCCTTGTCCCAGGCGGCGACGAGTTCCTCGAGTCTGCTCTTTTCTTCGGGGGTGTGGGCGAACTGGCTGTAGTTCTCGAAATTCGTCGCAAGCTGCGCGTCGATGGCCCTCGCCCGCTCACGCGCCTGCTGCTTGGATGCTTCGCTGGCGCGCACAAGACCCCGGTAGGAGGCCGTGCGGAACTCGCCGAGCAGGGCGCGCGTCTCGCCGACCAGCGTCACGCTGGGCAGCACGTCGGTCGCGAGTTCCGACGTGACACGGTCCATCGAACGCAGCCCCATGTAGGCGCCGATGCCCTGGATGAGCATGATGATCAGGACGACGCCGAAAGCCAGCATCAGCTTGGGCGCGAGCTTGAGATTCGAGAACCACTGCATGGGGCAACTTCCCGTTGACAGAATGGAAGACGGCCCGGTCACGCATCGCGGGACCGGGCCGGAACATCACTTGATCGTGGCGAGCTTCACGTCGCTGGGCGAGCGGACCGCGATCTCGGCGCGGTTGGCGTCGCGGGAGATCGTGCCGATCACGCAGACGTCGCGGCCTTCGAGCTCTTCCGGCGTCGGACGGAACTTGTCGCGCTGGTCCTGCGGGATACGCGCAGAGAACGTGTGGCGCGGGAATGAGCCGCCCATGTGCAGGAACGTCGGCGAGCCTTCCGAGTTTTCTGCATAGCGGGTCTTTTCGACCTTGCCGCAGACCATGCCGCTTTGACCGACGAAGCGGGTGGCCTGGTCGGGACGGATGGCGTCCTGGGCAACAGCGGCGGACGCGAGGCCGCTCAGCAGCAGCGCGGCCAGAAGGCGGGTCGGGGTCTTGAGGGGCATTACGATCTACTCCAGTCGGGGATATCGGGCCATGGTTCTGCAGCCCGTTGCCCCACTAGCGGCGACGGGGCGGGAAACTTGAGGGTGTCTTCAGACGAATTTCACGCTGCGACATCGAGCGCGGCGGTGTCGACGAAGTCAGCGCTGTCGAGCAGGGTCTCGATGTCGAGCAGGATCAACATGCGCTCGTCGAGGGTGCCGATGCCGGCAATGAACTTGGTGTCGACCGCGGCGCCGAATTCCGGCGTCGCGCGGACCTGGTCTTCGGCCAGCGGCACGACATCGGACACGCCGTCGACAACGATGCCGACCACCCGGTCCTCGACGTTGAGCACGATCATCACGGTGAAGCTGTCGTAGCGCGCTTCGGCCAGGCGCAGCTTCAGCCGCAGGTCGATCACCGGCACGATGGTGCCGCGCAGATTGATGACGCCCTTGATGTAGTCGGGCGCGTCGGGCAGGCGGGTCACCGCGTCATAGCCGCGGATCTCCTGGACCTTGAGGATGTCGACACCGTAGTGCTCGGCGCCAAGCGTGAAGGTCAGGTATTCGCCAGCGGCGCTGGGGGTGGAACTGGTCATGCGGTGCGCTCCTGCTGCGTGGGCCGCGGAAGTGCGGCGTGTGGTGACCTGCAGGAGATCGGCCGGCGCGGGCTCAACTTTAGGCCGCGGGTCAACCGCCGTGTCGCTGGCGCGCATTGCGCAGGCGCTCGATCTGGAAGATGTACTGCAGCACACGCTGTTCGTAGGCGGCTGGCAGATCGATGAAGCGGCATCCGGCGCGCCAGAAGAGCGCGCCGCGAAGATCGAAACGTTCGACGTGGCTCACTTCGAGCGCCACCTGCAGCAGCGAATTTTCACCAAGACGCAGCTGGCAGGGGCCGATGCGCGAGCGGACAGCGAAGCGGGCTGCGTCACTGTCGGGCACGGCGACCGCGAGACCGCCACCGCTGATGTCGAGCACGCGCAGGCCCGGCGCGGCGGGATCCGGTGCGGCGTCGCCGTCTCCGATGTGCAGGGTGACGGGCGCGGTCGGGGCGATTTGCAGGCGATACAGTTCGCGGCGCTGCAGACGCAACAGGAAGTCGGGCCATGGCACGAGAAACGCGGCGTAGCCCTGGTAGTCCATCGGGGTCGGCGACGGCAGTCGGAACCGGATCGGCACCAGATCGAGCTGGGTCCTGCAGACCAGCCGGCTGGCGTTCGCCATGCGCCGGTTCATAGCCTCGTGCCGGTTGCCGTCCAGGATCAGCGTGCCGTCGTCGTGGACGGCCAGCAGCGCCGTCGGGCAGGTCAGTCCCCCGGGGACCAGATGCGCGGTGATGATCGACCGTGCCTCGACAAGCGTGCGCAGCACGCTGGCGATCTCGAGCGGGTGCCGCAGCGCGAAGGGGGAGCCTTCGTCGTCGTCGAGCAGGAACGCGGGGTCTTCAGCAACGAGCATCATCCGGGGCCGGGAAAGGTCCAGTCATTACGTTAGCGGCCGCGCATCCCGGGAGTTGAGGTGCGCGGCCGCATCGTCGAGGGCGTCAGCCCGGCTCGAACTGCGGCTGCGGTTCCGACGCCCGGTGCATCGTGCGCTGCAGCAGTGCCGTCGTCGCGTCGATCTGGAACACTGCGACGGTCTGTGTGAGGTCCGCGGCCTGTTCCTCCATCGAGCGCGCCGCAGCCGAGGCTTCTTCCACCAGCGCGGCGTTCTGCTGGGTGGTCTCGTCCATCTGGGTGATGGTCTGGTTGACCTGCTCGATGCCCGACGCCTGTTCCTGCGAAGCCGCGGCGATCTCCGACATGATGTCGGTGACGCGCTGCACCGACGACACGATCTCGCCCATGGTCTTGCCGGCCTGGCCGGCCAGCGCGGCGCCATCGGCAACCCTGCTGGTCGAATCGTCGATCAGGCCCTTGATCTCCTTGGCCGCTGCGGCGCTGCGCTGGGCCAGCGTGCGCACTTCGGACGCCACGACTGCGAAGCCGCGCCCCTGTTCGCCGGCGCGCGCCGCTTCCACCGCCGCATTGAGCGCGAGGATGTTGGTCTGGAAGGCGATGCCGTCGATGACCGAGATGATGTCGCCGATCTTGCGCGAGGATTTTTCGATATCGGCCATCGTGGTGACCACCTGGCTCACCACTTCGCCGCCCTGGGATGCAACAGAAGCCGCGCCGATCGCGAGCTGGTTGGCCTGACGGGCGTGGTCGGCGTTCTGACGCACGGTGGAGGTGAGCTCCTCCATCGAGGCTGCGGTTTCTTCGAGGTTCGCGGCCTGCTGCTCGGTGCGCTGCGACAGGTCGTTGTTGCCGGAGGCGATCTCCGAGGACGCGGTGCCGATGGCGCCCGAGGCCTGCTGGATTCGCGACACGATGCCGGTCAGCTGGGCGACGGTGGCATTGGCGTCGTCGCGCATCGTCGCGAACACGCCCTGGAACTCGCCGTCCATGCGCACGGTCAGATCGCCACGCGCGATCGCCTGCAGCAGCGTCGAAAGCTGGGCGAGGTTGCCGTCGGTCGTCGCCATCAGACGGTTCAGGCCTTCGACCATGATCCGGAAGTCGTGCTGGAACGCTGCCTCGTCGCCGCGTACAGCGAAATTCCCGCCGGCGGCAGCGTTCACCAGGTGACGGATCTCGGTATTCATGGCGAGTAGGTTCGCCTTGGTGGTGACCATGGCTTCGGTCAGATTGGCCTGTTCGCCCGGCAATGCGTCCATGTCGACGGACAGGTCGCCGATGGCGTACCGCTGCATGATCTCGGCCATGCGCATCTCGACGGCGATATGCGCGCCGACCAGCGCGTTCGTTTCGCGCACCATGCGCCCGTATTCGCCGGGGAACCCGCTGTCGTCCATGCGGTAGCTGATCTGGCCGGCCTCGTGCTTGGCCGCCATGTCGCTCTGTGCGGAGATCACCGAACGCAGTTGGGACTGCATGATCTGCATGGCACCCAGCAACTGTCCCACCTCGTCGCGACGGGTGGTATCGATGACGCCACCGAGCTTGCCGGCTGACACATCGTTGGCGACGCGTACGGCCTCGCGTACTGGCGTGACGATCGCGCGTGCGATGAACCAGCCCATCAGCCCGGCGAGCATGCCGAGCGCGACCATGCCGCCAACGATGGCACGCTTGCCGGCTGCGTATCGCGTGTCCGCTGCTGCGATATCGGCCTGCACCCTTGTCGTGGTCTCATCGCCCAGCGTCTTGAGCGCGGCGAACAGCTCGCGACGAAGCGGACGCGACTTGTCGTCTGAGACCGCCTGCGCGGCAACCGGGTCACCGGCAGCCAGCGCAGCCGTGATCTCGGCATGCGCGCCGAAGTAGGCGTCGAGACGCTCGGAGACCTGCGCGTAGAGCGTCTCCTCCGTGTCCGACAGCGGCAGCGCCTCGTAAAGCGTTCTCTGGGCCTGCACGATGTCCATCGACTCGGCCATGCGCCGGTCGTAGTCGGCGACCGCATCCGGTTCGTCGAGTCGTGTCAGCTGCGCCATTTCGAAGGTGCGGAATTCTCCAAGCTGGCCGCGGACCTCGCCCATGTACTGCAGTGCCGGGACGTTGTGCGTACTCACGCCCTGGAGCTGACGATTGAGCTGGCCGAGTTGCAGCAACGCGAACAGACCCAGCGCGACAGTCATCAGCGAGGTCAGGGTGAAGGCAACAGCCAGCTTGCGGCCAATGGCGAGGTTCTGGAACCATTTCATGGAAAGATCTTCCCGGAAACTGGATGGCGGAGTTCGATCGACAGTCGACCAAGCGTGCGCGGACGCTGGGTGCTGCCGGCGCGGTGGGCGCTTTCGATCGCCCGGTTATTCGATAGCGGCGCGCCGGCGGGATTCTTGACGGACGATGCGTCGGCAGCGGCAATCGCTCGCCTGCGTGCAACATCGCAGGGCGCCCGCGGGTCGGTGTCACGATCTGCGACGCGCGGCGGGTGCGGACGTGGTTTGCGTGGAGACGCAACTGGTGGACGATCGATAGATCCGGCAACGTCCTTGCGCACACGACCGACTCGGACCGGGCAGGTCTGCGCGCGAAGATAAGGCTGTGGACTGCTGCCTGCTTCGCCCGGACGCTGAAGCGGTGGTGATCAGGCCGCCTGCGGCACCCGCAGCGAGCGCACCAGGCCGCCGATGTCGACGATCAGGGCGACGCGGCCGTCACCGAGGATGGTGGCGCCGGAGATGCCATCGACGCGGCGATAGTTGTTCTCGAGGTTCTTGACCACGACCTGCTGCTGGCCGATCAGATCGTCGACCTGCAGCGCCAGCTTCTGGCCGTCGCCTTCGACCACGACCACGATGGCATCGTCTCGGCGCGCCTGACCGTAGCGGTAGTACTCGTTGAGCGAGACCAGCGGCAGGTATTCGCCGCGCACGCGCAATACGCGGCCTTCGCCAGCCACGCTGCGCATGTCGTCGGGCTCGGGCTGCAAGGCCTCGATGACGTGCGACAGCGGCAGGATGAGGGTTTGATCACCGACGGCGACCGTCATGCCGTCGAGGATCGCCAGCGTCAACGGCAGGCGGATGACCACGCGGGTCCCGCGTCCCAGCGCGCTTTCCAGCTGCACTTCGCCGCCCAGGGCCTGGATGTTGCGGCGGACCACGTCCATGCCCACGCCGCGGCCCGACAGGTCGGTCACTGCATCGGCGGTGGAGAAACCGGGCTGGAAGATCAGGTCCCAGACCTGGCTGTCGGTGGGCTTTTCGGGCACCACCAGACCGCGCTCGGCGGCCTTGGCCAGAATGCGCTCACGATCCAGACCGCGGCCGTCGTCGGCGACTTCGATGACGATATGGCCGCCCTGATGGGACGCGGCGAGGGTGATCGTGCCGGTCTGCTCCTTGCCGGCGGCGAGGCGGGCGTCGGGCAGCTCCAGACCATGGTCGATCGAGTTGCGCACCAGATGCACGAGCGGATCGGCGATCTTCTCGATCAGGCCCTTGTCGAGCTCGGTGCCTTCGCCCAGGGTCTTCAGGCGGACCTGCTTGCCCAGGCGGGCCGAGAGATCGCGCACCAGGCGCGGGAAACGACGGAACACCGCTTCCACCGGCAGCATGCGCACGCCGATGACGGCTTCCTGCAGATCGCGGGTATTGCGCTCCAGCAGGTCCAGGCCTTCGAACAGTCGCTCGGCCAGGGCCGGGTCGAGGTTGGCGCTGACCTGCTTGAGCATGGCCTGGGTGATGACCAGTTCGCCGACCAGATTGATCAGGCCGTCGATCTTGTCGGTGCTGACGCGGATCGAACTCTCGGCCGGATCCTGGCCACCGCTCTTGCCGTCCGCGGCGACCGCCACCGGGCCGGTGGACGGCTCGAGCGCGGCGGGCATCACCAGATCGGATGTGTCGGGGTCTGCCGACGCTTCGGCGAGGATCGCCTGCACGTCGAGCTCGCAATCGTCTTCGACCCAGGAGAAGGCGTCGTCCACCGCGCTGCGTGGCACCGTGCCGATCAGGCCCAGGTCCCAGGCCAGATAGGCCTCCAGCGGATCCATCTGCTCGAACCCGGGCAGACGCTCGGTACGGCAGGCGACGTCCAGGGTGCCCAGGCGGTCGAGCTCGCGGATGATGCGCAGCGGATCGTTGCCGCTCATGAACAGCGAAGCTGCAGGGGTGAAGCCGATGCGCCAGCCCGCGGGCTCGGCCTCCGGCACCTCGGCCTTCACCGCTGCGAGCACGGGCGCCTCGGTCCCGGCAAGGACGGCATTGAGGCGCGCCTGCACGGCCTGCGAGGCTTGCGGGTCGGCCGGGTGGCCGGTCTCGGCTTCGCCCAGCAGGGCGCGCAGCACGTCGACCGAAGCCAGCATCGCGTCGATCGCGGCGCCGGTGACTGCGCGCTTGCCCGCGCGCAGTTCGTCGAGCAGCGTTTCCAGCACATGGGTCAGCGCCGCCACGGCGTCGAAGCCGAACGTGGCGGCGCCGCCCTTGATCGAATGGGCCGCGCGGAAGATCGAGTTGATTAAATCCGAATCCCGGTTGCCCTGTTCGAGCTGCAGCAGGCCGGCCTCCATGGCTTCGAGTCCCTCGCGGCTTTCCTCGAAGAAGGTGGCGTGAAAGCGCTGCATGTCCATGCTCATGGGAACTCGGCCTGCGATCGGTGTGGGGGGAGGGCGGCCGGGCGTCAGCCCAGTACCTTCTGGACGGTGGCGACGAGCTGCTCGGGGTTGAACGGCTTGACCAGCCAGCCGGTCGCGCCTGCCGCCTTGCCCTCGGCCTTCTTGTCTGCGGCCGACTCGGTGGTCAGCATCAGCATCGGCGTGAACTTGTAGTCGGGAATGCCGCGCAGGGCGCGGATGAGCGAGATCCCGTCCATGTTCGGCATGTTGACGTCGGTGACCACCGCATTGAAGCGCTGGCCCTGTGCACGCCCGAGGGCGATCTGGCCGTCCTCGGCCTCGTCGACGGTGAAACCGGCCGAGGTCAGGGCGAAGGCCACCATCTGGCGCATCGAGGCCGAATCGTCCACTACCAGAATGCGTGCGCTCATGCGGCGTTCTCCACTGTGCTTGCGTCTGTTGCGTTAGAGGGATCTGGGCTGCTGTCGCCGAGTCCGAGTGCCGGACCCAGGCCGAGCAGCCGGGCGGCATCGAGCATCGGCTCGCTGCTGCCCTGGAGACGGGTCGGATGGCCGGTGCCCGCGCGGCTTGCAAAGAACGCGCACAGCACCTGCATGCCGGCGGTATGCACCCGCCGCACATCGGCAGCGTCGAGAACGACGGCGTCCGCACGGTCGAGGTAGGGCGCAAGCCGTTCCTTCAGGCCGGTGCTGGCCTCGATCCCGAGGTCATCGCCTAGGTGCACGGTGTCCATCACATCTCCGACAGATTCAAAGGGGGTGGTCAGGAATAGCGGCGCATTGACGAAGATCTTTAGCCGTGCCGTCGATCGCGGTCGATCAGTCGGGCGAGAACAGCGGGATCGCCATGAGCTTGGCCGAGTCCAGCAGCAGGGTCACCATGCCGCCCAGGCGGGCGATGCCGCGGATGCGGTGGTCGCCCACCGGCGCGAGCCGCGAGGTGTGCGTGCCTTCGATCTGTGCATCGCCGATCAGCACCACGTCCTCCACGGCCGAGACCCGCAGGCCGAGCACGTCGCCGTTGTCGTCGAGCACGATGATGCGGGTGAGTACTGTTTCCTCCACCGGTGCTGCCCCGAGCTGAATGCCCAGGTCGACCACCGGCACCACTTGCCCGCGCAGGTTCATGACGCCGACCACGCACGGCGCAGCGCCTCGCAGCGACAGCAATGGCGCGGGCAGCACGACCTCCCGGATTTTCAGCAGTTCGATTGCATAGGCCTGCGGGCCACAGCGCAGGCGCAGCCATCGCGCCAGGCGGTCGGCGCTTCTGCGTTGCTGGGTCGGCGCGTGTGCCGTCTCGTCCACGTCGTCGCGCGCGCCCGGCAACGGTGCGATGGAAACCTTTCCACCCGGCGTGGCGCCCGGCGGAATGACGGCGCGCGGCGTTGCCGGTGTCACGGGGCGACGCAGCGCCGCAGGCGCAGGCACCTGGGCAGGGGCCGGCGCGGGCGCGGGCAGGGCGGCTCGACGCGGGGGTGGGGCAGCCACGGGTGCCGGCCTGGCAGCAGGCGCGGTCGGCTGCGCTGGCGGCGCGGCGGCGTCTGGCGCGGCCAGCAGCATGCCCAGATAGTCATCGACCACCCCAGTGGCGCTCATGCGGCCTGCTCCACCGCCTGCTCTTCCGCGAGCAGCCAATCCAGGGCCCGCGTATAGGCCGACATCGCGCGGCCGGGCATGTCGCCGCTGAACACTTGGCACGCCAGCACGTCCGCGTTGCTGAGCTGCGTATCGACCGGTACGGCCTCGCTCCAGATGCGGCCGCGATACTCGTCCTGCAACTGCGCGAGCGTGTCTCGACCGATACGGGTGCGGCGGTCGTACATCGTCGGAATGATCGAGGCCGGCAGCGGTCGCTGACGCGAGCGCTCGACCATCTCGCCGGTCCGGACCATGCCGGCCAGGCCGTAGAGCGCGAGCGGCTCGCACTGGGTCGGCACGATCAGGCGATCGGCCGCGGCCAGTGCGTTGACCATCAGCAGGCCCAGCGTCGGCGGGCAGTCGAGCAGGATCGCGTCATGCCCGCCAGCGTGGCGGGTGATCGCCTGCGACAGCGCCAGGCCAAGGCCCGGCTGGGTGGCACTGCGCCGCTCCAGTGTGGCCAGCGCGGTCTGCGCGCAGACGAAGTCCAGGCCTTCGGTCGGCGAAGCCCGCATCAACGACGCCAACGCCGGTGGTGGTGCACCGAACAGGTCGACGACACCCGGCGGAGGCGGATCGCTCGGGACGCCGAAAGCGCGCGTCAGCGACGCGTGCGGGTCGAGATCGACCAGCAGCACACGCAGCCCGCGCGCCACCATGGCGCGTCCGAGGGCGAGCGAGGTCGTGGTCTTGCCCACGCCTCCCTTCTGGTTGGCAATCGCCCAGACACGCATCAGCTGTCTCCTTGCGGTGGGGGGGAAGAAATGGGAGGAGGCGCCGTCGCAGATGCGGTGACGGCAGGCTGCGGCACCGGTGCCGCCGGATAGGCGGGCGCCGGCGCTGGCGACGCTGGCGCCGGGGCAGACGCGGCGCGCGGTGCGATCGCGGTGTCCTGCGTGGCGAGCACCATCAGCACCACACGCCGGTTTGCGTTGCGGCCGGCATCGGACGTGTTGTCGGCCTTGGGGCGAAACTCGCCGTAGCCCACCATCACCAGGCGTTCGGGTGCGAACCGCTCGCTGACGAACAGATGGACGACGCTGGCCGCGCGCGCCGCCGACAACTCCCAGTTCGACGGGAACTGGGAGGTCGCGATCGGACGATCGTCGGTATACCCCTCGATGCGGATCGGGTTGGGCAGGTCGCGCAGCACCACGGCAAGCCGCCCCAGCAGTTCGCGGGCGCGGAATTCGAGGGTGGCCGATCCGCTCGCGAAGAGCAGGTCGCTGTTGATCTCGACCTCGAGCCACAGGTCGGACCGGCGCACGGTGATCAGGCGCGCCTTGACCATCTCCGACAGCGTGTCTTCGAGCTGCAGTGCCAGGCCCGCGAGCTGGTTGCGGGACGCGGCGATCGATGCGGCGTCGGCGCCGCTGTCGCCGATCCGGTCTGCGCGCAGCTTGGATTCCAGGATCGGCCGCAACGGCGAGTCGAGCACCGGCTGCGAAGAGGGCCCCTGCCGGGCGCCACGTGGTACCGGCGTCGGCTTGCCGATCGACGCTTCCATCTTCTGGTTGTCGCCGATCTGGATCGGATCGAGCGTGCTCGGCGGTGCGTTGAACGCACTCGCCAGCGACGCGGCGACGGCGCGGTACTTGCCCTCGTTGACGGAGGAGATCGCGTACATCACCACGAAGAACGCGAGCAGCAGTGTCACCAGGTCGCCATAGGGAATGGCCCAGGCTTCGTGGTTGACGTGGTCCTCGTGGGGCTTCCTGCGTGCCATGTCTGCGGATCAGTGCAGGAAGCCGGCGAGCCGAGCCTCGATGTTGCGCGGGTTCTCACCCTGCGCGATCGCGATCAGCCCTTCGATGGCCAGCTCGCGCTCGCCGCTGCGTCGACCGATCACGCTCTTGAGCTTGGCCGCCATCGGCAGGAAGAACATGTTGGCCGAGGCGATGCCGTAGATCGTGGCGGTGAATGCGGCGGCGATGCCGTGGCCGAGCTTGCTCGGATCGGCCAGGTTCTTCATCACCGCGATCAGCCCGAGCACCGCGCCGACGATGCCCAGCGTGGGCGCATAGATGCCCATGCCTTCGAACACCTTGGCCGCAGCGAGGTCGTGGTGTTCCTCGCCCTGCAGTTCGATCTCCAGCATGTGCCGGATGGCCTCGGGCTCGACGCCGTCGACCAGCATCTGCAGGCCCTTCCTGAGGAATGGATCGGTCTGCGCTGCGACATGACTTTCCAGCCCCAGCAGGCCCTGTTTGCGCGAGACATTGCTCCACTCGATGAGCTGCGCGATCAGCGCCGCACGATCGGACACCGGCGGCTTGACCACCCAGCCGGCAATCTTGAAGGCGTGTTTCAGGGTGCTGCCCGGCGTATGCAGCATGATCGCCGCGACCGTGCCGACCATGACGATCAGGAAGGCGGCGGGCGACCAGAGCGCGCTCAGGCCCGCGCCCTTGAGCACACTGCCGCCCATGATCGCGATCAGGGCAAGCACGAGTCCGGCGACGCTGAAGAGGTCCATGGGGTAGGTATCGGCGGAGACTGGAAGGACTTGAATGAGAGAGCGCTGGCAAGCAGCGCCCGGCGATCAGCGCAGACGCAGCGCGTCGACGTCGAGAATCAGTGCCAGGCGCCCGTCACCGATCAGCGTGGCGCCGGCATAACCGGGCAGTCCGCGCAACGCTCTGGGCAGCGGCTTGATCACCACTTCCTCGCGGCCGCGCACTTCATCGACGACCAGGCCGAACCGGCTGTCGCCGCGCTGCAGGACCACGATGGTCAGCAGGGTCGTGTCCTGCGCCGGTGTCCCCAGCCAGTGGCGCAGGTCGAGCAGCGAGAGTGTGTGCGAGCGGCGGTCGAGCGCGGCGCGTCCGTCGAACCAGTTCACCGTGCGCGACGGCGCGTGCAGGACTTCCTGCACGCGTGCCAGCGGCAGCGCGTAGGCATCGCCCGCCGCATGCACGAGCAGGGTCGGCAGAATCGCGAGGGTCAACGGCACGCGCAGGGAGAACCGGCTGCCGCGGCCGAGCTCGGACGTGACCTGGATCTGGCCGCCGAGCTCGCGGATGCGCGACTGCACGACGTCCATGCCCACGCCGCGGCCGGAGATGTCGCTGACCTCGTCGCGCGTGGAGAAGCCGGCCATGAAGATCAGGTTGAGACACTCTTCGGCACTGAGCCTGGCAGCCGACTCGGCGTCGATCAGACCTTTGTCGCGCGCCTTCGAACGCAGGCGTTCGGGATCGATGCCGGCGCCATCGTCCTGTATCTCGATGCCGACGTAATCGCCCTGCTGCTGCGCGCTCAGGCGTACGCGGCCAGCGCGCGGCTTGCCGGTGGCTTCGCGCAGCGCAGGCATCTCGATGCCATGGTCGATGGCGTTGCGCACCAGATGGATCAGCGGGTCGGCCAGCGCCTCGACGAGGTTCCGGTCGAGCTCGGTTTCCGCGCCCACCAGATCCAGGTCCACTTCCTTGTCGAGCGCGCGCGCGACATCGCGGGCGAGCTTGGGGAATCGTGAGAACACCTTGCCCACCGGCTGCATGCGCGTGCGCATGACCGCGCTCTGCAGGCGCGCGGTGGCGTTGTCGAGCGTGGTCACCGCGCGGTCGAGATCCTCGTCGCGCAGGCGCGCACGCAGGGTCTTGAGCCGGTTGCGCGCGAGCACGAGCTCGCCGACCAGATCGACGATGACATCGAGGCGCTTGGTGTCGACGCGGACGGTCTGTTCGCGTTCGGTCGCGGGCGCTGCGCTTGTGGCCTGGGACGCAGCCTGCGGCGGCGGTGCGCGGCGCGGCGGTGGCGCAATGGCGGCCGGTGCGGCCGTTGCGGGTGCCGCGCCCGACGTGTGAGCGGCGCCCGGCGGTGCATCGCCATGCAACTGGTCGAGCAATGCTTCGAATTCGTCGTCGCCGATCATGTCACCGGCGGTGGACGCAGGCGCGGGCGACGCAGGCGCCGCAGCGCCCGGCGCCGCGCCACCGTGGAGCTGGTCGAGCAGGGCTTCGAATTCGTCGTCGCCGATCATCCCCGCGTCAGGTGCGGGCGCGGTCTGCAGGCCGGGGGCACTGTCGCCGTGCAACTGGTCGAGCAGCGATTCGAACTCGTCGTCGGTGATCATCGCCTCGCCGCCGGCCGCTGGCGCAGCCGGGGACTGCACTGCAAAGCGCACGGGTACGCCGACGGGAATGTCGTACGGCGCGAAGCCGGCGATCAGCGCGTCGGGCGCGCTCGGCACGGTGTCCTGGTGTTCGATCGCGTCGACCATCGCCTGCAACCAGTCCAGCGACTGCTGCGCGGCGTCGAAGTGACGCGGTAGCAGGGCGGCCTGGCCGGCGCGCACCATGCCCAGGGTTTCCTCGGCGGCATGGCACAGCTGCACGAGTGGTGTGGCACCGAGAAAGCCGGCACCGCCCTTGAGCGTGTGGAATGCGCGGAACACCGCGTTGAGACGCTCGCGGTCGCCGGGTGTCTGCTCGAGGCCGACAAGTTGCCCGCCGAGGTCGTCCAGCAGTTCGCGTGCCTCAAGCACGAAGTCGGCGACGATCTCGGGCGCCTGCATGGCTCAGAGCCCCAGGTTCGAAAGCAGATCGTCGGCATCGCTCTGGCCGACGGTGTTGCGGTCCAGCCCCGTGACGGCCGGGCCGTTGCCGCGTGCATCATCCACCTTCGGCGGCAGGCCGAGTGCACCGAAGCCCTCGTGCACGCCGCGCACGATCCCCGCCACGCGACGGATGATCTGCCCACCCAGGTCCTGGTGGCTCTGCGCCAGTGCCATCTCGCGCAGGTTCTCCCGCAGCGATTCGATCGTGTCGGTCTGGATGTCGTCGAGCGGCCCCTCCTTCAGGCGCCCCACCAGCGCACGGCTGTCGTCGATGAGATCGAGCGTGCGATGGGTGGCCTGTTCGGTCATTTCGACGACGTGGTCGAGCCTGGCGCAGGCGTCGTCGAGCCCGTCGCTTCCTTCGCCGGGTGGCGGGGGCAGGGTGTCGAGTGCCTGCGACAGCTCGCGCGCCAGACGGCCGAGGCCGGTGACCAGTGTGCGCGCGCGGGCGTTCGCCAGCGCATCGACTTGCTTGCGCCAACCGTCTTCGTCGCCGCGCTCCAGCGCCTCGAGCGCATCGTTGAGCATGCCGGCCAGCCGGGTGCGCTCGATGTCGGGCGTGCTCATGCGGCGGTGCCGAGACGTTCGAAGATCTTGCCGAGCTTCTCTTCGAGGGTCTGCGCAGTGAACGGCTTGATGATGTAGCCGTTCACGCCGTTCTGCGCGGCCTCGATGATCTGCTCGCGCTTGGCCTCGGCCGTGACCATCAGCACCGGCAGCGTGCGGAACTTGGCGTCGGCGCGGATCTCGCGCAGCAGCTCGATGCCGGTCATGCCGGGCATGTTCCAGTCGGTGACCACCAGTTCCACCGCGTCCTGACGCAGCACGGCGAGTGCGCTGTTGCCGTCTTCCGCCTCGACCGTGTTGTTGAAGCCGAGATCGGACAGCAGGTTCTTGACGATCCGGCGCATCGTCGAGAAATCGTCGACGACGAGGATGCGGATGTTCTTGTTCAAAACGGACTCCAGTGTGAGCGTGACATCAGTCGTCGGCACCGTATCCGGTGTCGGCGAGTTCGAAGGCGGTGAGACGGCCGCGCAGGCGCACCACGGCCTGGCCGTGGATCTGGCAGACGCGCGACTCGCTGACGCCGAGCACGGCGCCGATTTCCTTCAGGTTGAGTTCCTGTTCGTAGTACAGCGACAGCACCAGCTGCTCGCGCTCGGGCAGGTGGCCGATCGCGGCCATCAGCTCGCGGCCGAACTCGCCGCGCACCAGGTTTTCCTGGGGCGTGGGACCGCCGCCACGGTTCACCGGTTCGACCTCGCCGTGGTCCTCGATGTGCGAATCCAGGCTCAGGACCTGGCCGCGGGCGGCGTCTTCGAGCAGACGCTGGTAATCCTCCAGCGGCATTTCCAGTTTCGCGGCAACCTCATGCGCGCTCGCGGCGCGCCCGGTGGTCTGCTCGATCGAACGGATCGCCGAGGCCGCGTCGCGGGCGCGACGGTGCACCGAACGCGGTACCCAGTCGCCGCGGCGGATCTCGTCGATCATCGAGCCGCGGATGCGGATCGAGGCATAGGTCTCGAACGAGGCGCCCTGGTCGGCGTCGTAGCTGCGCGAGGCCTCGAGCAGGCCGATCATGCCGGCCTGGATCAGATCGTCGATTTCGACGCTGGCCGGTAGCCGCGCGGCAAGGTGGTGGGCGATCCGGCGCACGAGTTCGGCGTGCTGCACGAGGGGATCGACATCGGGGGTGACGGCGCGTTGCACCGACTCGTACTGCTGGCGTGCGGCGAGGCTCATGCGGCTGCTCCCTGGCGCAACATGCGTTCGACGAAGAATTCCACGTGGCCGCGCGGCGCGGTCGGCGCCTGCCAGCGCGATACGCGCTGCGCGATCTCGATCAGGGCGCGCGCCGACGGACTGCCCGGATAGGCAGTGACCACCGCCTGCTGTCGCTGCACGGCCATGCGCAGCCAGTCGCACTGCGGCACCGCACCGAGGTAGTTCAGCGACACATCGCCGATGAAACGCTCGCACACGCGCGAAAGTTTCTCGTGCAGGTTGCGGCCTTCCTGCGGGCTGCGGACCATGTTGGCGATCACCTGTACCCGGTCGACGCCGCGCTCGCGCGCCAGCACCTTGATCAGCGCGTAGGCGTCGGTGATCGAGGCGGGCTCGTCACAGACCACGACAATCGCGTCCTGCGCGGCCTGGCAGAAGGTCAACACCGAATCGGTGATGCCGGCAGCAGTGTCGACGACCAGCAGGTCGAGGTCGCGCTGCAGGTCGTTGAACACGTTGACCAGCCCCGCGTGTTCGGCGGGACGCAGCTCGGCCATATGGCGACGCCCGGACGCGGCGGGGACCACGAGCACGCCTGCGGGCCCTTCGAGAATGATGTCGTCGAGCTCGCAGCGTCCGGCCACGAGATCGGCCAGCGTGTGCTTGGGCGACAGGCCCAGCAGCACGTCGACGTTGGCCAGGCCCAGGTCGGCATCGAGCAGCAGTGTGCGTTGGCCCATGCCCGACAGCGCGACCGCGAGATTGGCCGACACGTTGGTCTTGCCCACGCCGCCCTTGCCGCCGGTGACGGCCAGGGTGCGGACGGGCTGGAAGGGAGCGGAGGACATCGGCAGCAGCTCAGGCGACGGCATGGGTGTGTTCCGGGACAATCGGCTTATCGGCATCGCGGCGCAGATCTTCAAGGCGAAGCACCAGATGGGCGGCATTGGCCCGGTGCAGGTCTTCGGGCACGCGCTGCCCATCGGTCACCCAGGTGAGCGGCAACTGGTGGTCGACGGCGACCGACAGGGCGCTGCCGAGGCGGCCGGTTTCGTCCAGCTTGGTCAGCACCACGCCCTGCGGGCGCACGCTGTCGAAGCGGCGGACGACTTCGTCGAGATCGGCGAAATGCATGTTGGCGGGCAACACCAGCAGGGTGCGCACGTTGCGGGCGGCGCGCAGCCAGTTCAGCTGGCCGGCCAGCGCACGGTCACGCTGGCTCAGCCCCGCGGTGTCGACCAGCACCAGCTTGTAGTCCTCCAGCTTCTGCAACAGCTGCACCAGGCTGGTCTCGCTGTCGGCTTCATGCACGGCGATGCCGAGCTGGCGGCCGTAGCTGTGCAACTGTTCGCGGCCGCCGATGCGCGAGGTGTCCGTGGTCACCAGCGCGATGTCGCGCGCCTGGTGCTGGGCCGCATACAGTGCCGCCAGCTTGGCGATGGTCGTGGTCTTGCCGGCACCGGTGGGACCGACGAGGGCGATCACGCCTGCTTCGCGCAGCGGGTCGATCGGGCAGACCGGCAGACGCTTGGACAGCAGTGCGAGCATCAGGCCGCGCACCCGTGAGTCGGGCGTGTCTGCGGGAATCTGCAGCACGGTGTCGCGGGTGATGCCGGCATCGAAGCCGTAGTCTTCCATCAGCTCCATGGCCTGGGCGCGGGCAGGTGAGCCGCGCAGGCGCTCGTCGGTGAGACGGGCCATCTCGCGCTCGATCATCATGCGCATCTGCGCCAGTTCGTCGCGCATCTGCGCCAGTTCCCTGTCGCTCGAAGGCACCGGCAGGGTCGGCACTGCCGACAGGACGGCCGGCTCGGGCGCGATCCGCGACGGAAAACCGTCGTCCTCGGCAAGGTGTGTCGCGGGGGGAACGAAGACGGGGCGGGGGGTCGCCGCGACCGCAGTGGCTGCCGGCAGTGTCGGCGCCGCCGGCGTGTCGTCGCGATGGCCGGCGGCCAGAAGCTCGGCGAAGGTGGGGCCGTCGAGATCGAAGCGCGCAGGCTCGGCCGGCGGCACAAACGCGGCCGGCACCGGCGGCTGGGCCGCAGCAGAGACCGGCGACACGGCTGCCGGCGCTGCCGGGCGAGCGCTCGCCTCGGGCCGTGCCGTGGGCTGGGCGGAAAGCGGCGCCGCGGCCGGCGCTTTCGGGGCTGCGAGGTCGCGGAGCCAGCGCTCGGACGGCGTCAGCGCGGCGTCGGCGTCGCGTGCCGTGCGGCTGTCGCGCAGCATGGTCGCGAGTGGCGGCGCGGCGGGCGGCGTTTCGCGCGGCGCGTCCTCGAGGGCACGCTGCACGTACCCTTCGTCGTAATTGCTGGCCGCGACGATCTCCACGCCCTCGTCGGTGCGGCGGTTGGACAGGATCACAGCGTCCGGTCCATGCGCCTGGCGCACCATCTGCAGGGCGCTACGCATGTCGGCGGCAACGAAGCGGCGGATTTTCATGTCGGGAGCCCGTGATTCGTACTGCGTGAGTGGTTCGAGACGCTGTGGATCGAATGTGACTGCGGTGCGCGTGGCGGCTCGTCGCAGGGCGTGAAGCGCGCCAGCGGAAGCGCCGTGCGGCGTGCGGCCGGATCCGTGAGTGCGAGCGCTGGCAATCGACGCAGCGGCCATCGCACGCTCTGCCGGCCTGCCCGCGGTGCGTCATCCGTTTGCGTCGCGTCGTCCATCACGTTCGACCCATGCCTGTTCAATTGATCGTTCCAAGGAGCTTCAAGCGCTTGTCTTCCGGCACTTCGTTGTAGGACAGCACCGACAGGTTGGGGACGCTGTGCCGGACCAGGCGCGCGAGAGCGGCGCGGACCTGTCCGGGCACCAGCACCACCGCCGGCTCGTTCTTGGCTTCCTGCTGTCCGGCACATGTGGCCAGACTCTGTTGCAGTCGTTCCGCCAAGCCCGGTTCCAACGCAGCGCCGGCACCCTGCGCAGAATCCTGCAAGACGCGTTCCAGATTCGGCGCCAGCGTGTAGACCGGCAGTTCCTCGGACGGGCCGGCGATTTCCTGCACGATGAAGCGGCCCAGCGCGGTCCGCACCACCGCGGTCAGCTGGCCCGGATCCTGGGTATGTGCGGCGTGTTCGACCAGGGCTTCGGCAATGCGGCGGAGCTGGCGCACGGGAATGCGCTCGATCAACAGGTTCTGCAGCACGCGTACGACGACTGCCAGCGGCAGCGCCTTGGGTGTGAGGTCTTCAGCCAGCTTGGGCGCACTGCGGGCGAGGGTGGCCAGCAGTTGCTGCACTTCCTCATGGCCCAACAGCTCGGGGGCCTGCTCACGCACCAGGTGCGAGAGATGGGTCGCGACGACGGTCGCCGGATCGACCACGGTGTAGCCCGCGGCTTCGGCATTCGCACGTTGCGGCGGCAGGATCCACAACGCGTCGAGACCGAAGGCCGGGTCCTTGCCGGGAATGCCGTCGATCGGATGCAGCGCGCCGCCGGAATCGAGCGCCATCAGCCGGTCGGGGTGGACTTCTGCCGTGGCCACCGGCACGCCGTGGACCAGCAGTCGATACGCGGTGGGCGCGAGTTCGAGGTTGTCACGGATGTGCACCGGCGGAATCAGGAAGCCGACGTCCTGGGTGAGCTTGCGGCGCACGGCCTTGATCCGGGCCATCAGCTCGCCGCCCTGGGCCTTGTCGACCAGCGGAATCAGCCGGTAGCCGACTTCCAGGCCCAGCGGATCCACCGGCCGCAGGTCATCCCAGCCGAGGTCGGCATTGGCGACCTGTTCCGGTGACGGGAGCGCGACGAGGTCGGGATCGACGTCGCCGCGTTCGCCATCCAGCGCACGTTTGCGCATCACCCAGGCCCCGTAGCCGACCACCGCCGCCAGGCTCAGGAAGGCGAGGTTGGGCATGCCCGGCACCAGGCCGACCACCAGCAGGATGATCGCCGCGATCATCAGCGCCTTGTACTGGCCGAACACCTGGCCGCTCATCGCGCCGCCCATGTCCTGCTTGCGCGAGGCGCGGGTGACCAGCAGTGCGACCGACGACGACACCAGCAGCGCAGGAATCTGCGACACCAGGCCATCGCCGATCGACAGCAGGGTGTAGATGCCGGCGGCTTCGCCGACCGGCAGGCCGTGCTGCAACACACCGATCGCCAGGCCACCGAAGATGGTGACGAACATGATCAGGAGGCCGGCGATCGCGTCGCCACGGATGAACTTGTTGGCGCCGTCCATCGCACCGTAGAAGTCCGCTTCCTGGCGGACTTCTTCGCGTCGCGCCTTGGCCTCGTCGCGATTGAGCAGGCCTGCGTTGAGATCGGCGTCGATCGCCATCTGCTTGCCGGGCATGGCATCGAGGATGAAGCGCGCGGTGACTTCGGACACGCGCCCCGCACCCTTGGTGATCACCACGAAGTTGATGATGGTCAGGATGGCGAACGCGACGATGCCGACGGCGAAGTTGCCGCCGACGACGAATTCGCCGAAGGATTCGATGACCTTGCCCGCCGCGCCCGGGCCGTCCTGGCCGTTGAGCAGGATCACCCGGGTGGACGCCACGTTCAGCGCCAGGCGCAGCATCGTGGTGATCAGCAGCACGATCGGGAAGATGCTGAAATCCAGCGGTCGCTGGACGTAGATCACCGCCAGCAGCACCACCAGCGACATCGCGATGTTGAAGCTGAACAGCATGTCCAGAATCAGAGGCGGCAGCGGCACCACCATCATCGCCAGCAGCGCAATCACCAGCAGTGGTGCACCCAGGCCGCCGCGCAGCATGTCAAAAGCGCGGCGCGGGCCGGACGCGATCACCGCGCTCATGCGCCTGCGCCGCGGGTATCAGCGTCGACGACGCCCAGATCGGCGAGCTGCGGTTGCGGCGTGCCCGCCCGCCAGTCGCGCAGCTGATAGACGTAGGAGAGCACCTGGGCAACAGCGGCGTAGAGTTTCACGGGGATTTCCTGACCGATCTCCGCTTCCCGATACAAGACGCGTGCCAGTGGCGGCGCCTCGACCAGCGCGACCCGGTGCCGCTTGCCGACTTCGCGGATGCGCAGCGCCATTTCGTCGATGCCTTTCGCCACGACACGGGGCGCGCCCATCGCACCGCCGTCATACTTCAGTGCCACCGCGTAGTGGGTGGGATTGACGACGATCACGTCGGCGGTGGGGATGTCTTCCATCATTCGCCGCTGCGACATCTCGTGCTGCAGCTGGCGGATACGCCCCTTGACCTCCGGCCGGCCCTCGCTTTCCTTCATTTCCTCGCGCAGTTCCTGGCGCGTCATCATCAGCTTTCGGCGCCAGTTCCACTTCTGGTAGGGCGCGTCGGCCAGGGCCAGCAGCAGCAGCGCGGCGGCGGTGGCCATCAACAGCCACAGGGCGAACTTCAGCCCGCCTGCCGCGGCCTGTTCCAGCGGCTGGTGCAGCATCGCCCGCAGCCGCGGCATGGCCGGCCACAGGAACAATGCGGCGGCGCCGCCGACCAGCAGCACGCGGAGTATCGACTTCAGCAATTCGGCGAGGCCTTCCGGCCCGTAGATGCGCTTGAGCCCGGCCAGCGGGTCGAGCTTCTTGAGATCCGGCACCAGACCTTTGGTGGCGAAATTGAATCCACCCATGGCCGCGGGCGCCACGAAGCAGGCGATCAGCGTGGCGATGATCAGCGGGGCGAGAATCGACAGCAGGCCCAGCAGCAGTTCGCCGAAGTGGCCGAACAGGTCCTGCGGTGCCTCCAGAAGGGCAAGGTCGGGCGTCATGGCGCTGCGCATCCAGTCCTTGGCCCGCGCGGTTACCCCACCGCCCATCGCCAGCAGCGACGCCACCCCTGCGCCAAAGACGGCGACTGTGCCCAGTTCCTTCGATCGCGGCACGTTGCCCTTTTCACGGGCCTCCCGCAGCCGTTTCTCGCTGGGGAGTTCGGTCTTTTCCTGACCGTTTTCGTTCTCGGCCATGAGCCTGCATGCGCGGGGAGTCGACGTTCCCGTTGCAAGCGCCGTGCCCGCGGGCGCGACAGTCCGCTACAGACGCGCTGATGCCCGTCGCGCGGCTTGGTGCAGTTGCGGTCGGCTCAGGGGCCGCCCAGCGGTACCCGCCCGGCTGCCTCGAAGGCGCTGTCGAACAGGCGTTGCACCGGAGGGCCGAGTTCGCCAGCCAGCATCGCAATCAGGAACAGGCCGACCAGGACAGAAATCGGCAGGCCGAGCTGGATCGGATTGAGCGCGGGCGCCGCGCGCGCGAGCACGCCGAAGGCGAGATTGACCGCCAGCAGCGCCACCATGACCGGCAGGGCCAGGGTCACGCCGCCGCGCAGCACCAGGGCGAAGAACTCCGGCGCGATACGCAGCGTGGCCTGCACGTCGGGCAGCGCGGTGCCGATGGGCAGCGTCTCGTAGCTGTGCACCAGCAGCGCCACCACCGCCAGATGGCCATTGGCGGCGAAGAACAGCAGGCCGAAGGCCAGATAGAACCACTGGGCAACGACGCCGGACTGCACGCCGCGCATCGGGTCGCTCATGGTCGCGAACGACAGGCCCGAGCCCTGCGAGATCAGTTCACCCGCCAGGGCGCCCGCCTCGAACACCAGGCGCAGCATGAACCCCATTGCGGCGCCGACCGCCAGTTCGCGCGCGACCGACAGCACGGTCGCGGCATCGAAGCCGGTCCAGGGCGGCGGCGCCGGCAGCAGCGGCGCCAGCGCCAGGCTCAGCACCAGGGCGGCGATGACCCGAATGCGCGCGGGCAGGGCGCGGGTGCCGATCAGCGGCATCGCCATCAGCAGCGCACCGACCCGCAGGGCGGTCCACAGCAGGGTGCCGATCATGCCGAAGGCCTGCTGGCCATCGATCGCCATCTGGGTCGCGGAATCCATTAGCGTGTGTGCCTGCGCATCGGCGATATCAGCCGATCAGATGGGGGATGCTGCGAAACAGCGTGATGGTGTAGTCGACCAGGTAACCGAGCAGCAGCGCGCCCAGCGCGAACAGCGCCGCCGTCAAGGCCGCGGCCTTGGCGACGAATGCGATGGTGGGCTCGTTGATCTGCGTGGCTGCCTGCACGACGCCGACCACCACACCGACCACCAGCACCACGGCGAGCAGCGGTCCGCCGACCCACAGGGCGACCTCGAGCCCGCGCCGCAACTCGGTGAGTGCGAGTTCGGGAGACATGCGCGCGCCTTCAGTTGAAACTGGCGGCGAGGGTGCCGACCGTCAGCACCCAACCGTCGACCAGCACGAACAGCAGGATCTTGAACGGTGCGGAAACCAGCATCGGCGAGAGCATCATCATGCCCATCGACATCAGCACGCTGGCCACCACCAGGTCGATGATGATGAAGGGGATGAAGATCAGGAAACCGATCTCGAACGCGGTCTTGAGCTCGCTGGTGACGAAGGACGCCACCAGGACCTGGAACGGCACGTCGTCGGGACCTGCGTAGGTGCTGTGCCCGGCCAGGCCGGCGAAGGTCATCAGGTCGGTCTCGCGGACCTGGGCCAGCATGAAGCCGCGCAGCGGCGCGGTGCCGAGGTCCCAGGCGGTGCGGAAGTCGATCTGCCCGTTGAGATAGGGGCCGAAGCCGCTGTTCCAGGCCGCCTCCCACACCGGCGTCATCACCAGTGCGGTCAAAAACAGCGCCAGGCCGACCAGCACCTGGTTCGACGGCGTCTGCCCGGTGCCAAGCGCCTGCCGCAGCAGGGCGAACACGACGATGATCCGGGTGAACGCCGTCAGCACCAGCAGCATCGACGGGATCAGCGTGATCGCCGTCATCAGCAGCAGCGTCTGCAGCGGCAGGCTGACCGGCGCATTGCCGATCTGGCCGACGGTCACATCCGGCAGCGCGGGCAACTGCGGCGCGCCTGTCGCCGCCGCGGCCCACAGCGGCAGCAGCAGGCCGAGGACGAGGGCAACCAGCGCGATCCAGCGTGGACGGGTGCGGCGTGGCATGTCAGGTGTCCTTGCGCAGGCGCTGCGCGAGCAGTTGCTTGAAGTCGGGCAGGTTCTTGAGCGTGGGCATCTGCGCGGGCGCGGCCTCGGGGAGTGGCTGTGGCAGCACATGCAATGTGCGTACCCCGCCGGCGCCGATGCCCAGCAGCAACTGTTCGCCACCGACCTGCACCACCGCCGCGCGCTCCTTGGCGCCCAGCGGAATGCTCGCGACGATGCGCAGGCCGTCGGCCTGTCGGAAACCGCCGCCGGGCAAACGCTTGAGCAACCAGGCCAGCCCGACGATCAGTCCAAGCACCAGCACCAGTGCAAGGAACGCGCTGCCGATCCCGGGACCCTGCGGCGCGTGCGCACCGATGACGATCGGTTTGGCGGGCGGGGCGATGCTGGCAATCGTCGTGTCGACCGGACGCGCGGGCGCCGTGGTCGACGCGACCACCGGCGAGAAATCGACCTGACCGTCGGTCTCGGCGACGGTCGCAGCGTCTTCGCCTGTTGCCAGGGTTGCCGTGCCGGTGTCGGCTTCGATGCTGGACGGGGCGGTATTGGTCTCCGGCTCAAGACCGATCTCAGTGGCGATCGACGGCTTGGCGGCGTCCGTCGCGGCCGTTTCGACACGCGTCGGAGTCACCGCAGTCTCCGGATCCGCTCGCTGGGGCTGACGACATCGGTCAGACGCACACCGAAGCGGTCGTTGATGACGACGACCTCGCCATGCGCGATCAGAGTGCCGTTGACGTAGACGTCCAGTGGTTCACCGGCGCCGCGTTCGAGTTCGATGACCGAACCCCGGTTGAGCTGCAGCAGGCTGCGGATCGGCATGCGTGTGCGTCCGACTTCCAGTGACAGCGCCACCGGAACATCGAGGATCACGTCGAGGTTGAGGTCGGCGCCATCGAGCGGGCCGTCGGCATGCAGGTCGTCGAACTTGGCGGGCGCGGCCGCTTCCTGCGGGAAGGTGTGGTCCTGATTGCTCATGCGGGCAGATCCTGGGGTTCGGTTCGGCGCGCGGGCGTGGTGCCCGGCGGATGTGTCTCGGTGATCTTCACGACGTTGTAGCCACCGGCGGTGCCGAAGCGACCGGTGAACACCGGAATGCCTTCGATGCAGATCGGCACTTCGGCCGGCAGGTCGATCGGCAGGATGTCGCCGACTTTCAGGCGCGTGAGCTGACGCAGCTCGATGTTGCGTTTGGCCAGCACGCTCGAGACGGTGACCTCGGAGCTCATCAGCTGTTGTCGCATCGAGATGTTCCAGCTCTCGTCGCGGTCGACACGATCGCTCTGGATGCCGGCATCGAGCAGTTCGCGGATGGGCTCGAGCATCGAGTACGGCAGGGTGATGTGGATTTCGCCGCCACCGCCTTCCAGCTCGACGTGGAAGCGGCTGACCACGACGTACTCGCGCGGGGTGACGATATTGGCGAAGTGCGGGTTGATCTCGGAGTTGATGTACTCGCATTCCACATCCAGCACCGGCGCCCAGGCCTCGGCCATGTCGGCGAAGGTCTGCTTGAGCATCAGCTGGATCACCCGCATCTCGGTGGCCGTGAACTCGCGCCCTTCGATGCGCGTGGGATAGCGCCCATCGCCGCCGAAGAAATTGTCGACCACGGCGAACACCAGCTTGGGTTCGAAGACCACGAGCCCGGTGCCACGCAGCGGCTTGAACTTGATCAGGTTGAGGTTGGTGGGAACGTAGAGCTGGTGCAGGTAGTCACCGAATTTCACCAGGTCGATGCCGCGCACCGAAACGTCCGCCGAACGCCGGATCAGGTTGAACAGGCCAATGCGCCACAGGCGCACGAAGCGCTCGTTGACCATCTCCAGCGTCGGCATGCGACCGCGGATGATGCGGTCCTGGCTGGCGAAATCGTAGGTGCGGGCGACGCCCGGGTCGGGCGTCGGCTCGGTGTCCACGACGCCGGCGTCGACGCCGTGCAACAGCGCATCGATCTCGTCCTGTGAGAGCAGGTCGTTGCTCATCAGGTGGCGCTCACTGGGTCACGAAGCTGGTGAACAGCAGCGCTTCGGCGGCCGGCTTGCCGGTCTCCTCGGTCATCAGCGCCTGCACTTCCTTCAAGGCCTGCGCCTGCAGCGCTTCCTTGCCCGCGCGCGTGGACACGCCGTCGTAGGTCTGCTGCGCGAAGAGCATCAGCAGGCGCGCGCGCAACGCCGGCTCGTGCGCCTGCAGTTCGGCGCCCGCCAGGGGATCGCGGGTGACCAGCTGGACTTCCACCTGCAGATACCGCGGGCCAGAAGGCGTCTCGTCCAGATTGACGACGAAGGCCGGCGACATCGGCAGGTACTGGGCTGGCGCGGGCAGCGCCGCCTGCGCTGCTTCAGGCGCCGCCGCCTTGTGCTTGAGCAGGTACCAGCCGCCACCACCCGCACCGGCGAGCACGATCAGGCCGATGATGATCAGGAGCAGGCGGTTTTTCGAGGACGGCGCGGGGCGGGTGGGGCTGACGGCGGTCAAGGTGCTGTACCGGTTGGGAATCCACCGGAAGGGATGCAATCTCCATGCCGAAACCGCGCCGGTTTTCCGTCAGGCCTCACTGCAACGGGCGCCGACGCATCTCGGCCACGGCGGCCCCGTACGGCGTAGCGGTCAGAGCGGGAGGGCAGGACGGAATTCCGTCACCGCGGCGCGGGCGCGGTCTGCTGCGTGGCACCCGCTGCGACGGGCGGCAGCGCGCGCGGACGCGAACCGCGCGGGCGTGGATCGCCGACTCGTACGGTCAGCGCTCCACTCGCCATGCGCATGCGACGCACCCGATCAGGCGTAGGCGTCGAGCAGACCGAGTGTGCGCGAATGCGGCGCCGTCGCAGGTGCGCCGCTGCCCGCCTCGTCGTCGCTGGCGTTGCGGTCGCCGGCGCGCGGCGCCGGGTCTCCGGAGTGGCCTGTGCCGGTCTGGCCGCTGCCGACGTGGGTGTGGGCCAGCTGGAGGCCGTGTTCACCCAGCAGGTCGCGCAAGCGCGGCATGCCGTGTTCCAGAGCCTGGCGCGTTTCGGAATTGGCGCTGACGAAATCGGCGCGGATGCGATCGCCGTCCATGTGCAGACGCACCTCGACCGGCCCGAGTTCGTTCGGCGTGACCCGGATGCGGGCCTCGCTGATCTTGCGGTCGGCCATCCATTCGAGCTGGGCGCCGAACCGTGCTTCGAAATCTTCCGCGCCCACCTGGGGCGTGGGCAGTGGCGCTGCCAGCAGCGGCGGAGGTTCGCGCAGGGGGGCCGGCGCCGGCAGCACGAAGGCGACGGGCGCGGGCTCACCGCCTTCGATGGTCAAGGCCTGTTCCGCCGCCAGTGCGGGCATCGGCGCCGGCAGCGGCACGTCGTCCTGCACCGGCAGTGTCGCCGTGGGCAACGCAGCGACAGCGACAGCGGCGTTGGCGGTGGCAGGTGCGGCCTGGCCTGGCGGTGTCGCGCGCACCGCAAGGCCAAGCGCGTCCGGCAACAGGGCTGGCGCCGCTGTATCGATATCAGGCTCGGACATCGGCATCGCAGCGTCGTCCGCGAACCCCAGAAGACCTGCCAACCCGGCCGGCGGCCACCCCGGCACAGGCGGCTGCGCGTCGATCGCGGCAGGTGCCGCCGGTGCGGCCGATTCGATCTCGGGCGCTACGGTGTCGCGCTTCGGCGTGACCGGCTCCGGGCGGATGTCGGTCGACGTCGCCGATTCGTCCTGGGCCGGGCTCGCAGTCCGCTGTCCACCGGCGCCACTGTCCGCTGCCTGGCGCCGTTGCAGCGCCTTGGCGAACGCATTGGATTCGCCATCAGCTGCGCCGTTGGCGGGCGCGCCGCTCCTGCTCGTTGCGGGCGCTGGCGAAGGCGTCGGCGGCGCTGCGGTCAACGGCGTCATGCATCTGCTCCATCAGCGGCGGCGAGCTGGGCCAGGCGCACCCGTCGCGCGCCGAGGTCATCGAGCTCCCGTTGCGAGCGGCGTTCGTCGACCTGGCGTTCCTGCGCGCGGTAGCTCGCGGCCAGTTGCTCGAGCACCTGCTTGTCGCGACTGGCGAGCAGCAGACGGCCACGCTCGACCTCGACTGTCTGCCGACTGTTGTCGACCGCGCGCGATTGCTGTTCGACGGCCGACTGCAGGCGATCGAGGAAGGCGCGGCGGTTGGCCAGCTGTGCGGGATTGGTGGCGGCCATCTGGCTGTGCCCGTATTCGTCGGCATACCGGCGCAGTTCGTCCAGCTGGGCCTCGTGCTGGGCCAGCGTGCTCTGCCGCTCTGCCAGCACGCGCGCCGCCGCGTCTTCGGTTTCTTGGGCGCGGTTGAGCAGCGGATCGATGCGGCGGGACTGTTTCATGCGGCGGGTTCCTCTGGATGCAGCAGGCGCTCGAGCGCCTCGCGGCTGTGATGCAGATCGGCGGCATGGGCGATGTCCTGGCCCAGAAACTCGACGATCTCGGGCCAGCGCGCCAGCGCTTCGTCGACCGCCGGATCGGCGCCGCGCTGATAGGCACCGATGGCGATCAGGTCGCGGTTGGCCGAGTAGGCCGAAATCAGCCGCTTGAGCGAGCGGATCCGCTGGCGCCAGGTCTCGTCGGCGATCTCGGTGACCACGCGGCTGACCGAGGATTCGACGTCGATCGCGGGATAGAGGCCGGCGTCGGCGATCCGGCGCGACAGCAGGATGTGGCCGTCGAGGATCGCGCGCGCGGCGTCGGCGATCGGATCCTGCGGATCGTCGCCTTCGGTCAACACGGTGTAGAAGGCGGTGATCGAGCCGCGACCAGCGGCACCATTGCCGGCGCGTTCCACCAGCGCCGGCAGCTTGGCGAACACGCTCGGCGGATAGCCGCGGGTGGTCGGCGGCTCGCCGACCGACAGGCCGATCTCGCGCTGGGCCTGGGCGAAGCGGGTCAGCGAATCCATCAGCAGCAGCACGTTGAGACCCTGGTCGCGGAACCATTCGGCGATGGCCGTGGCGCGATAGGCGCCGTGCAGGCGTGCCAGTGGCGGACGGTCTGCCGGCGCGGCGACGACGACCGCGCGGCGCAGGCCCTCTTCGCCGAGCGTGCTCTCGACGAAGTCGCGCACCTCGCGGCCGCGCTCGCCGATCAGGCCGACGACGATGACGTCGGCCGCGGTGAAGCGGGTCATCATGCCGAGCAGTGTGGACTTGCCGACGCCGGAGCCGGCGAACAGGCCCACACGCTGGCCGCGGCCGATCGGCAACAGCGCATTGATCGCGCGTACGCCCACGTCCAGCGGCTGGATGATGGGTTCACGCGCCAACGGATTGATCGAGACGCCGGCCATGCCGACGCTGCCTTCCGCGCGGATGGGGCCCTTGCCGTCGAGCGGTGCGCCATCGGAATCGATCACGCGGCCCAGCAGGCCTTCACCGACCTCGACGCCGCCGCGGCGCAGCACCGGTACCACGCGCGCATTCGGCAGCAGGCCGTGGGTTTCGGCGCTGGGCATCAACGAGGTGCGGTCGCCGGCGAAGCCGACGACCTCGGCTTCGACCCAGCCCCCATCGACCTCCACCTTGCAGGTCGCGCCCATGGGCGCTTCGCAGCCCACAGCCTCCAGCGTGAGGCCCACGGCGCGGCGCAGGATGCCTTCGCGCACCAGGCCACGACCGGCCGCTGGATCCGGGCCGGTCGCATCCAGCCGGGTGGCCAGGCGCAGATTGCGCGCGGTCAGCCAGTCGGCCGGATCCGCAAAGGGCAGGGCGACCGGGCTCATGTGCGCGTCCCGGCGCGGCGCATCACGGTCTCGAGCACGCCGCGCAGGCGGGCATCAAGGCTGCCGTCGATGCGTACCGTTTCCGCATGGACGCGCAGATCGCCACGCGCCAGCGCCGGATCGGCGACCAGCCGCGTCGCTGGGTTCAGCGACAACAGCGGGGTCAGCGCGGCGATGTCGTCGGGATGCAGTCGCACCTCGACCTCGCGCGCCATGCCGCCGGCGGCATCGACGGCCTCGGCGACCAGCCCGGCCAGCAGTTCGGGGTCCGCGTGGTACGCGCCGCCCACCAGACCGCCCGCAATACGTACGGCGAGGTCGCCGAGCGCGGCGACCACTTCGTTCTCCAGCCTGACCAGCGGGCGCGAGAAGTTATCGAGGATGCCTTCGATCTGGGCGGTCAGACGACGCATTTCGCCCTGCGCCTGGGCCAGCCCTTCGGCGTGGCCCTGGGCCATGCCCTCGTTGAAGCCTTCGTGCTGGGCGTCGTCGCGGATCTGCTGGATCTCTTCGAGCGACGGCGGATGCGGCATCTCCACCGGCTCTTCTTCGCAGACGACCGGCAACGGCTCTTCCAGCGATGGCGCATACCAGCGCACGGCACTGTTCATACGAGCGCCTCGGTGGCGCCGCCACCGAGCGAGATCGTGCCCTCATCGGCCATGCGCCGGACCAGGGTGAGGATTTCCTTCTGCGCGCTTTCGACATCCGACAGACGCACCGGCCCACGGGCTTCCATGTCCTCGAGCAGGATCTCGGCGGCACGCTGCGACATGTTGCGGGTGATCTTGTCGCGCACTTTGGGGTCGGCGCCGCGCAGGGCGATACCGAGACGCTCGCCGGAGACTTCCCGCAGGACCGACTGGAGTTCGCGGTCGTCGAGTTCGATGAGATCGTCGAACACGAACATCAGGTCCTGGATACGTTGCCCCAGGACATCGTCGACCTTGCGGATCGCGGCGAGCAGTCCCTGGTCGGGGCCGGTATCCATGAAATTGAGGATGTTCGCCGCCACCTTGACGCCGCCCACCGCCGACGACTTGAGGTTCTGGTTGCCGGCGAACTGGCGCTCCATGATCTCGTTGAGCTCGTTGAGGGCATTGGGCGGAATGCCGTCGAGCGTGGCGATGCGCAGCAGCACGTCGGCGCGGGTACGCTCGGGCAGCAGCTTCAGCGCATCTGCGGCCTGATCAGCATCGAGGTGCGAGAGTACGATCGCGATGATCTGCGGATGCTCGTGACGCACGAGATCGGCGATCGCCCGCGGGTCCATCCACTTGAGCGTGTCGAGGCCGGTGGTGTTGCGACCGAGCAGGATGCGATCGATGACGCCGCCGGCCTTGTCGGCGCCCAGGGCCTGGACCAGCACCGCGCGGATGTAGTCGTCGGCGCCGACGCCGAGCGAGGTCTGGCGGTCGAGCGCGCCGGAGAAATCCTCCATCACGTGCGCAACCTGTTCCCGGCTGACCGCGCCCATGGTCGCCATCGCCAGGCCGAGCTTCTGCACTTCCTTGGCGTCCATGTGCTTGAGCACCTCGGCCGCGTCCACCTCACCGAGAGAGAGGAGCAGAACCGCTGCGCGCTGTACGCCGGTCAGGGCGTTGATGTCATGCGGCCGCTTCATCGTCCAACCATCCCTTGACCACTTGCGCCACGCGCTTGGAATCCGTCTTCACCGCCTCGCGCGCAGTGCGCAGACGGTCCTCGTAGGCGTCCGACGGCAATGCGATCGGCGCACGTGCATCGGCCAGCGCATCGATCCGCGCCGTGTCCTCGGCCAGCGCCGGCAGCGGCTCGTCGCCGTCAAGCAGGGTGACTTCGGCCGTCGCCGGCGTCTTGGGTGCAGGCAGCTTGGACGGGCCGGTGATCTGGCGCACGGCAGGGCGGACCACGCCGAACAGCAGGGCCAGGATCAAAAGCGCACCCAGCGCCAGTCGCGCGATGTCGCGCAGCATCGGCTGCTGCCACCACGGCGGACCTTCGAACCCTTCCGATGGCTCCCGTACGAACGGTGCGTTCATCACCGAGACCGTGTCCCCGCGCGCTTCGTCGAAACCGACGGCCTGGCGCACGAGTGCTTCGACGCGCTGCAGTTCCGCGGCGGTCAGCGGTTGCGTGGTGGAGGTGCCATCGGCGCCGGTGCGCGGTACATGGTCGACCAGCACGGCCGCGCTGACCCGACGGATGCGTCCGGGCGGCTGACGGGTGTGGCTGAGGGTGCGGTCGAGTTCGAAGTTGCGGGTGGAACTGCGCGAGGAATCGCCGGCGGCGTCGCCACCCGTGGCAGCAGCCACCTGGGCGTCCAGCGGTGCGGGGTTGATCGTGTTGTCCGGCAGGTTCGGGGTGGCGCCGGGGACGCCCTGGGCCACCGCATCGCGGCTGGAGGACTCGCTCAGCTGCTCGCTGCGCAGCTTCGGCGGATCGGCGTTGTACAGCTCCCGCGCTTCCTCACTGACCGAAAAATCCATGTCGACGGTGACTTCGGCGTTGACGCGGCCGGCGCCTGTCATCGGCTCGAGCAATTCTCGGATGCGCTGGTTGAACGAGGTTTCCTGGCGACGCGCCTGCTCGAACTGGAGTGCGCTGAGCGCGGCTGCCGGGTCCTGACCGTCGTTGCTGAGCATGCGCCCGTTCTGGTCGACGACCGTGACCCGGTCGGGCGACAGATCGGGGATGCTGGACGCGACCAGATGCACGATCGCGTCGACCTGGCCACGCTCGAGCGTGGCGCCACCGCGCAGCTCCAGCACGACCGATGCGCTGGCTGCTTCGCGCTGACGGGTGAAGGCCGAGGGCTTGGGAATCGCCAGATGCACGCGGGCATCGCGCACTGGCCGCAGCGCGGCGATGGTGCGCACCAGCTCGGTTTCGAGTGCGTGCTGATAGCGCGCGTTCTCGACGAACTGGCTGACGCCGAAGCCCGGATCACGCTCCATCAGCTCGAAGCCGATGCGGCCGGACTCGCCCAGGCCGGACCCGGCCAGCTTCAGGCGCGCGTCGTGGAGATTGGCCTCCGGCACGGAGATCGCGCCGGAGGCCTGGTCCATCTTGAACGGGATCTGCGCGGCACGCAGCAGGTCGGTGGCTTCCGCGGTGGCCTTCGCGTCGAGCCCGGCGTACAGCGGCACGTAGCCCGGCTTCTGCGCCCAGAAGAACACGATCAGCCCGACCGCGATGGCCGCGGCCAGCAGCATCATCTTCGCCAGCCGTCCGGCGATCTGCATTTTCTCCAGACGATCGAGCACATCGACCGCCTTGCGACTGGCCGCATCGGTGTTGAGGGCTTCTTTGGACAGCGTGATCGCCATGGTGTTCGCTTATTCCTGTCCGGGCCGCATCACAGCGGCATGTTCATGACGTCCTGGTACGCCTGTACCAGTCGATTGCGCACTTCCACGGTGGCGCGGAAGGCCACCTGCGATTGCTGCGAGGCGACCATCACCTTGGCGAGGTCCGCGCCGGGCTCGCCCAGCTCGAATGCCCGCACCAGTTGTCCCGACCGTTGCTGCGCGCCGTTCACCCCTTCCAGCGCGTTGCGCAGCGTGGCGCCGAAGGTCGGCGCCGCTGCGCCGGTCGCCCCGATCCCCTGCATCCCGCCAACGCCGCCCTGCACGGCGATCGCGTCGCTGCGCGCAACGTCGCCGGCCATCGGCCGCGACTGGGTCACCTGGCCCTGGTAGCTGCGGATCTGCGACAGGATCGAATTGACGGAGTGGCTCATGGGATGGCCGGGGCAGGAAACCTGTCAGCGGTGATGCAAGACGTGTGCCGGAACGCGTGCCTGGGGGTGTCGGGATTCCGGCGCGCCGTGCACCGCGGCGATCGCATGCGCGCCGCCTGGAGCGGTGCTGTCGGCCGGTCAGGCAGGCATCCACGCTGCATCCCAGAGCGCCCGGTGTCCGCGGCCACGGCGCGGATCACCCGGACAGGTCCACGGCCGTTGCTCAGGCCGCGAGATCGCGCTCGATGCCGTACTTGCGCAGCTTCTCGGCTAGCGTGGTGCGACGCAGACCCAGCAACTGGGCCGCATGGGCGACCACGCCCTCACTGCGCTCCAGTGCCTCGCGGATCAGGCCCAGCTCGATCCGCGCCATGTGGTCGCGCAGGTCCATGCCGTCTTCCGGCAACTGGGCGCCATCCTCGATGCCTGCAAGGGCCTCCGCCGGCGCAGCCGCAGG
Organism: Luteimonas sp. KH_071; assembly: GCF_057838005.1. Lineage (NCBI taxonomy): Bacteria > Pseudomonadati > Pseudomonadota > Gammaproteobacteria > Lysobacterales > Lysobacteraceae > Luteimonas > Luteimonas sp. KH_071. Next base: position 1,784,790 of record NZ_CM174458.1, read on the forward strand.
AGGCGCGGCGACGGTCTTCAGGACCGACGGGGCAGGCGACGCTTCGATCACAGGCGCCACGTCGGGATAGAGATGCTCGCGATAGCGCTGCGGCAGGTCGTGCACGCGCACCAGACCGCCCGGATTGAGCACTGCGAGACGCTCGACCAGGTTGCACAGTTCCCGCACGTTGCCCGGCCAGGCATAGCCCGCCAGCGCGTCGAGGGTATCGGCCGCGAACCGGATCTCGCCGCGTCCGTTGCGGGCCAGTTGCGTGGCCACCGTGCGCACCAGCTCGGGCAGATCTTCTCGGCGTTCGCGCAGCGCCGGCATTTCGATCGGGAAGACGTTGAGGCGGTAGAACAGGTCCTCGCGGAACTGGCCGTCACCGATGCGGGCTTCGAGATTGCGATGTGTGGCCGCGATCACGCGCACGTCGCACTTGATGCTCTGGTTACCGCCCACCCGCTCGAAACAGCGCTCCTGCAGCACACGCAACAGCTTGACCTGCATCGGCAGGCTCATGTCACCGATCTCGTCGAGCAGCAAGGTGCCGCCCTCGGCCATCTCGAAGCGGCCCTTGCGCGCTGAAAGCGCGCCGGTGAAGGCGCCCTTCTCGTGGCCGAAGAGCTCACTTTCCAGCAGCTCGGCCGGTATTGCCCCGCAGTTGATCGCGACGAACGGGCCGTTGCGTCGGGACGACCGCTGGTGGATCGCCCGTGCGGCGACCTCCTTGCCCGAGCCGGATTCGCCGAGCACGAGGACGGTCGTGTCGAACGGTGCGACTTGGTCGATCATCCGCCGCAGCGCCTGCACCGAGCCACTGGTGCCGGTGGGGCCGCCGCCGTCGTCGGTCTTGGCCTTCTCCTCCGCGTCGAGACGCTTCAGGCTGGCCATGCGGAGCAGATTCTCCAGCTGCGCGTGGCGCAGCGGCGATTCCAGTGCCCACACCCCGGCCTCGTGCAGGCCGTGCGTCGCGGCGAATGCGGCGGGCTCTTCGTCGAGCAGCAGTACCGGCGGTGGGACTGCGTCCTGCCCGAGCCAGCCGAAGAAGGTCTGCGCGGCGGATGCATCGTCGATCGCGCCGACGAGTACGGCGATCCAGTCGTTGGGCCGGTTGCGTGCTGCCGACACTTCACCGGGCTCCGACACCCAGCGCGGACGCAGGTCCATGAACTCGAGCAGGGTGCACAGACGCTCGGCGCGGTCGTCGTTGCTGTCGATCACGAGGATGCGGGCTTCACTCACGACACGTCTCCATCACGCGACGTGTCCGCGTGCAGCGATTCGAGGATGTGCATGACGTCCTGGATGTAGGACAGCTTGCTGACGAAGTTGTCGGCGCCGGCGCGCATCGCGTGTTCGCGATGTTCGGCGTCGTCGAAGTGGCTGGCGATGACGATGTACGGCGGCGCGTCCTGCGCCTTGATCAGACGCGCGGCCTGCAGGCCGCCCATCTCCGGCATCGCCAGGTCCATCAGCACAACATCGGGACGCAGCGCCTCGGACTGGGCGATTGCCTCGAGACCGTTGCTGGCGGTACCGACCACTTCGAGCCAGTCCACCTTGCGGAAGTGGCGCTGCGCGGCGTTGATGAAGCCTTCGTGGTCGTCGACCAGAAGGACGTGGATGGTCTGCATTCCGATGTCCTCAGCCCGCACGGGCGAGCAGGGTGGGGCGGGCGCCGCGACGGCGCGCACGGGCCGGGGCGATGTCGAGCTGTTCGCGGTACTTGGCGACGGTGCGGCGCGCGATATGCACGCCGTGACGGGCGAGCAGGGTCGCGATCGCATCGTCGGCCAGCGGGCGCTGCGCCGGTTCGGCCTCGATCAGCCTGCGCACCATCGCCTTCACCGCGGCGCCGGAAACCGTCGCGCCGTCGAGGCGCACGGCGAAGAACCGCTTCATCTCGATCGTGCCGCGCGGGGTCTGCAGGAACTTGCCGCTGGTGATGCGCGACACCGTGGATTCGTGCATGCCGATCGCATCCGCCACGTCCTTGAGGGTCAGCGGCGCAATCTCTTCTTCACCGCGCTCCAGGAACGCAGCCTGGCGCTCCACGATCACCCGTGCCGTCCGCAGCAGGGTGTCGTAGCGCATCGACAGGCCACGCGTGAACCAGCGTGCTTCCTGCAGCATTTCGCGCATCGGGCCGCTGGCTTCGCCATCGGCGATTGCGCGCTCGTAGCCGGCGTTGATCGACACTCGCGGCGTGGCGGCGGGATTGAGGGCCACGCGCCAGCCGGCGTCGGCATGCCACACCACCACGTCGGGGATGACCGCGGTGTTCTCGACCGGCGCACCTGCTTCCGCAGGGCGAGGGTCGAGCGAGAGAACCAGCCGAACCGCCTCGTGGATGTCCGCTTCGTCGCGCTGCAACTGACGGGCGACGGCCGCGATGTCGTGGGTGCCGAGCAGATCCAGGGCTTCGTCGATCACGCGCCGCGCCAGGCGGCGACCGGCCACGCGGCCGGGCAGGGCGTCGAGCTGGGCAAGCAGACACTCGCGCAGGTCGCGCGCGGCCACACCGGCCGGATCACCGGCAAGCAGGACCCGACGCACGCTTTCCACTTTGGCGGCCGTGCGGCCGAAGCGGATCACTGCGTCGTCGAGCAGCCTGGCGTGCGGCGCAGCGAGGTAGCCGGCATCGTCGCAGTGCTCGAGCCAGAAGGCGGCGATCGGCAGGTCGTCGGTGTCGAGCGTCGTCGCCAGGCGCTGCAGGATGCGCAGATGCGGATCGCTCGATTCGGCCGCAGCAATCCGGTCCAGTCCGTCCTCGTCCTCGCCGCTCCAGCTGCCGCCGCGCACGTCCCACATCGACGACTCGGGCAACTCGTCGAATGCCGCAACTTCGGTGCTGCCATCGACACGTTCCGGCACTGGACTTGCATCGGTCTCTTCGTCGAGTTCGAGCATCGGGTTCTGCTCCAGCACGCGACGGATTTCCAGCTCCAGTTGCAGACCGTCGAGCTGGAGCAGCCGGATCGACTGCAGCAACTGCGGCGTCATCTGCAGGCCTTGGCCAAGCTGCATCGAGGTGGTGGCGCTGGCTTTCATGGCGTGTCCGGATTCCGTCGTGGCGCGCCCTGCGCCAGTGAAGGAATCGTGAAGCCATGGTGACGGATCCGCTATCAGGGTGTTTCCCATGCCCGCCGGGGTGCGCCCCACGTCTGTAGGGGTTTCCCTGACAGCGGGGCGGATATGGCGGTGGCGGCTTTTTGTCGGGACCGCGTCAGGGATCGCTACGGGACTGACGCGCGGCCAACAGCACCAGCTCGTTCGCGCGGCGGCAGCCGAGCACTTCCATCATGCGGGCACGATGGGTTTCCACCGTCTTGACGCTGATCTCGAGTTTGACGCCGATCTCCTTGCTGCTCAGGCCGCGCCCGATCAGGTCGAGGATCTGCCGTTGACGGTTCGACAACGCATCCACCCCTGAGGTCTTGGGCCGGCCGAACAACGGCGCCATCATCCGCGAGGACAGGCGGGGGCTGAGGAAGACCTCGCCGGCCAGCGCGGTGCGCAACGCGAGTTCGAGCTCGAGCGGGGCAGCGTCCTTGACCACGAACCCGGCAGCGCCACGCTCCAGCGCACTGCGCACATGCGGAGCATCGTCGTGCATCGACATGATCAGCACCCGCGCGGTGGGCAGTTCCGCATGGATCGCAGTCATCGCCTCGATGCCGCTTCGGCCCGGCAGTGACAGATCCATGAGGACGACATCGGGTCGGTGGATCAACGCCATGTCCAGCGCCTCTTCGGCGCGGCTGGCTTCGGCGCAGACATCGACCCCGCCAAACCCCTGCAACAGACGGGCCAGCCCTGCCCGCACAAGGGTGTGGTCGTCGACGATCAATACTCGCAACAGCAGCTCTCCCTGCAGCCGGGCGTGCCCGGTACGGCAAGGATACGACAGACGCCGATCCTCAGCGCCGACGCTGCTCGGCGACGGCGCGGCGATGCAGCCGGAACAGGTGACGGTCGAGCGCTTCGACCAGATCCGGGCGCAGATCGACGAAGGCCAGCCAGAGGCGGATTCCACCGGGGATCTCCCGCCGGGAGATCACGCGGGCGGGCAGTTCGAGGTGGTCGGGGAGCCATGCCGCGGGTTGCAGGCGAATCAGGGCTGCAGTCTGGGGCGCCAAGTCCGTCGCGGATTCCAGGTCAACCCGCAATCCCGCGGCCGACCATCGAAGCGGCCGCTCGGACAGGCCGTCGGCGCGCATCGCCAGACGCCCGACCAGGGCGAGGATCAGATCGAGTTTCGCATCCATCCGCTGGGCCAGCAGTGGCAGGTCTCCATGCTCGTCGGAGCCTTCCTCCTTGCGCAGGTCCTCGATCTGCGCAAGACCGTGCAACAGGGTGACCGCCTGGGCCTGGCGGCCGCGGGACGACGTGGGCTCGACTGCAACCGGAAGATCGATATCGCAGCTCAGCGACTCACCGAACAGCTGCGCGTCGGCGGCGTCGACCTGTGGCGGGTCGACGTCGGGGCTCACAGCCCGTCTCCGGCGTAGGCGCGCGACGCGCTCTCGGTGCGACGGGCCAGACGCAATGCCTCGCCGATGACCTGTTGACGCGCATGCATGCGCAGCAGCAGGGCGTTCTGCAACTGCAGCAGGCCGCGCAGCGCCTCGACGGGCGCCTGTGGGCCGATCTCGGCGATGTAGAGGTGCAACTGTTCGTGATACGCGGCCATCTGCTCGCTCGCATCATGGATATCGCCATCGAGGGCGGTTCCGAGCGCGCCGAGACGCGCGTGGAGCTCCGCCAAATCGGGCGTGGTCACGCCGCCGCCCCGGCGGTCATCGGCGCCGCGGCGGGCTGGATTGCGTGCCATGCAGCCTCGATCTCGACCAGCAGCGCCAGCGATTCCTGTAGGGCGCCGACGTCGTTGTGCAGGTTGGCCTCGGTCAGGCGGCGGACCAGGTAGTCGTAAAGCGAGGCCAGATTGCCGGCGATCTGGCCTCCGGCCTCGTGGTCGAGTGAGCCGTTGAGATGGCTGACAATCGCGCAGGCCTCGCCGATCGCCTTGCCCTTGCGCGGCTGGTCGCCGTTGGCGATACAGGCCTCGGCCAGCCGGATCCGCTCGCAGGCGCCTGCGAGCAGTAAAGCGATCAGCTTGTGCGGATCGGCCTCGGTCACGCTCGTGGCAACTGCCATTCGGCGGTACTGGTCGGCGTTCTGGCGGCTGGATCCGTACATGAAGTGTTCCTGGAATGACGAGGCCGGGCTGCCGGCACTAGGATATCGGCGGCGCGGGTCCCGTACTTGAGGCTCAGTTCTTGCTGTTGGACGACAGCAGGCTGTTGAGCGAGCTGCTGCTGCTCTGCATCTGGACGACCATCATCTCCATCGCGGTGAACTGCGCGGTGTACAGGCTGGATAAGCGCGTCATGCGCACGTCGAGCGCGTCAAGCTGCTTTTCCAGGTCAGAGACCTGCTTGTTCAGACCCTCGGTCCGCTTGACCAGACTGCCGCTGATGGAATCGAGATTGTCCTTGAGCAGCGTCGACAGGTTCGCGGTGTAGCCGCCCTCGGCGCCGAAGACCGATTTGGCAGCGACCGGATCGGCGGCGATGGCGACTGCGAAGTCGCTCGCGCTAAAGCTCAGCAGGCCGTCTTTGCCTGCGGTGACGCCGAGTGCCTTGAGGCTTCCAGACTGCTCGCCGATCTGGCCGCGAAGTTGCTGTTGCAGCGTACGGACTAGAGAGTCGCCGTTTAGCGCGGCCGCCGACTTGGTCGTGGCGTTGTAGCTGCTGCTGGACTTGAGCGTGCTGACGACACTGTTGTACGCGGTGACGAAGGCGGCGACGTTCGCGCTGAGCGCCTCGTTGTCCTGGGCGATGCGCAGGGTCTGTGTGCCTTCTGTGACGCGCGTCAGTTCAAGCGTGGTGCCCGGCACGAGGTCGGTAACGCTGTTGCTGGACGAGCGGCGCTCGAGGCCGTCGACGAAGACGACTGCATCGGTCGCCGCGACGGTTTCGGTCAATCCGCCGCCAGGTCCGTTGGTCAATGCCTGCAGGCCGCCATCTCCGCCTTCTGCGGTGATGGTCAAGGTATTGGCAAGACCGGTTTCGGCCGCGGTGAAGACCAGTTGCTGGCCTTGGCTGGACGTCACAACCGTGGCACCCACACCCTTGCCGGCCGCCGCCCGGTTCACGGCGTTGGCGATGTCGGCCAGCGTCGCGCCTTCGCCGATCTCGACCTCCAGGCTCTGATCCTCGCCCCAGGCGAAGCGCAGTGTGCCGCTGCCGGGCGCGGCGTCCTGCGCAAGGCCGGCTGACGCAAGCTTCTGCGCGCCGGCGAGCGAATCGATGCGCACGCTATAGCTCCCGGGCACGGCGCCCGTGGCTGCCGTCGCGGTAAAACCGGCGTCCGCGACGGTCGTCGCTTTGAAAGCCGGCTTGTCGGCGCTGGTCGAAAGCCGGTTCAATGCGGTCTGCAGATTGGCCATCGCGTTCCTGACCTGGCCGACCGCCGACAGTTTGGCGTTGACGGCGGTCCCGACGGTCGTAATGCGCTTTTCCGTGGGCGCTCGAGAGGCGCTGACCAGACTGGACACGAGACTGGGGATGTCGATCCCGGATCCGGTCGCGGAAATAGCCATGTCGTTCTCCTGTTATCTGGACGCGCCTTCCTGCAGCACCCGTTGTCTCGGGTGCACATCGGGTATCGGCCCGCTTTGGTTGGACTTGAGACGCAGTTCACCGCTGCAAGAAACATTCCGCTGCGGGGGACGGAAACCCGGTTGATCGACTCAATCGGGTAGCCATTGCGACAGCCAGAAGGCGGCGTGTGACTCGTCGAGCATCCAGTCGCGACGGACAGCCTCGCGCAACGCGTCTCCCGCACGGCCGGCGGCATCCAGATCGCGCGTGTGCATGCGGATCGCCTCGACCCAGTCACGGAAGCGTGGCTTGACGCGCGTCACCGGCAGGTCGCCGCGGTACGGCGCGACATCGCTGCAGACCACCGGATACCCGCACGCGCCGTACTCGAGCAGGCGCAGGTTGCTCTTGCAGCGGTTGAACAGATTGTCCTCGAGGGGCGCTAGCGCGAGGTCGAGATTCAGACCGGCTAGTCGGGCGGGGTAGTCGTCGATCGCGACACCCGAATGGAACTCGTGGACATACGGTCTCAGCTTGTCAGGGCACATGCCCAGGAACACCCACTCGACCTCGTCGGCCAGTTCGCGCACCACGTCGGCGATCAGCTCCAGGTCGCCGCGATGCCCGGCGCCGCCGCCCCAACCGACGCGGGGACGTCGTCCCTGGCGTCGAAGCGCCGACAGCGATCCCCACCACGGCAGCGGCAGACGGTTCTCGACGACACGGATGTCGGGATGCAGGCCGTCCAGTGCCTCGGCCAGCGGCACTGTCGAAACCACGAACCGGTCGACCAGCTTCAATGCATCGCGCATCGTCTTGAGCACGTCGCTCGGCAGCTGGCCCTTGTGTGCGCTCTTGATCGGCACATTGGGCAGGTAGTCGTCCAGCTCGGCGACCTTGAAGGCGCGACTGAACCGGAACATGCGTTTCTGCGGGTCCAGCTGTCTCTTGAGCATCTGCCGCTGCAGCAAGATGACGTCGGGCGCCAATCGTTCCAGTTCGACCGGCGAGCAATAGCGATCGCCGATCCGCGCATCGGCCACCCCGAGGGCATTCATCGCCAGCGCAGGCTGGATGACCCGGTAATGCCCGCAGCCGAAGCGATCGGCCGGTAGCACGAGCGCCACGGGCAGCGGGCGCCATGACAGTGGGTTCCAGTTGAACGTGGTGTCGGTCTCGACCTGGAATGCCTGGCCGTTCAGCGTGAGGTTGCGGTTGTACGCGGGATCGTGCGCGACGACCGGCAGCCAGCGATCGTAGAAGGCGTCCTGCTCGGCGAGGAAGCGCTTGGCCTTGGCCTCGAACGCACTCGTATCGACGCGCGCCTGACTGACGCTGCCCTCGTGCAGCAGCACCGCGTGTGGGGTCCATACGACCAGATGCCCGGCCGACCGCGCCTTCAGGCATAGGTCCACGTCGTTGTAGGACACCTTGAAGGCGTCCTCTTCAAGCCCGCCGACCTCGTCATACAGGGACTTGCGGATCATCAGGCACGCGCCGGTCACCGCGCTGTAGTTCTGGTCGACCTGCAGGCGGTACATGTAGCCCGGCGCATCGAAAGCGTCGCCGATGAAGGGATGCTCGGCGGGCCCACGCAGGCCGAGCACCACGCCAGCATGCTGGATGCGGCTATCTGGGTAGAGCAGCTTCGCACCGACGATGCCGACTTCGGGTCGCTGCGCATGATTGAGCAGCGCGTCGAGCCAGTCCTCGCGCAGGATCGCGGTGTCGTTGTTCAGCAGCACCAGATACTCGCCACGCGCACGGCCCGCGGCGAGATTGTTCATGGCCGAATAGTTGAACGGATGCGGATATCGGATGACCTGCAACTGCTGGCTCGCCATCGCTTCGATGCCGTCCAGCCAGGCGCAGGCGTCGGCGTCGGTACTGCCGTTGTCGACGATCAGCACTTCGTAGTTCTGGTAGGCGGTTTTCTCTAGCAACGTCTCGACGCAGCGACGCAGCATGCCGAGCTGGTTCTTGGTCGGGATGATGATGGAGACGCCAGGCGTCGCCTGGTGCCCGTAGCGGATGCGGTAGCAACCGGGACGGGACGCCTCGATCGACGCCTGTTCGTATCCGCGGTTGCGCAGATGGCGCTGCAGCACGTCCAGTTCCGACTGGCGGGTGCGGATCTCCTGCGGCGGGAGGATCAACAATGGTTCGTGCACGTGTCCCAGACCGTCGACGCCACCCGCATCGATCAGGCGCAACAGCAGGTCGAACTCGGGTGCGTCGGCGAAGTCGGGGTCGAAGCCACCGGCGTCGAGGAAGACATCGCGTCGGAACAGCCAGTGCCGCGACATGCCCGACGGCATCGACAACAGCAGGTCGAGGTTGAAGTCCGGGCGCAGCAGCGCGGAGAGTTCGCCGTCGTCGTTCCGCATCATCTCGTCCGCGTACACGGCGCGGATGTTCTCGGCGCCGAGCAGTTCATGGGTGAGGATCAGCAATCCCGACCGGGTGAAAGTTTCGCCCGCGTCGACCGCCAACAGCCAATCGAACGCGTGCGTGGCGCACGTACGGTTGATACTCATCAGGGCGTGCTCGCCGTGGGCGGTGGACACATGCTGGAGCTGTGGCAGTGCGGCGTCGTTTGGTGACGCCTCGCCGCCTACGACGAAAATCCACTGCGGTCCATGATGAGGCTGTAGCGCCTTCAGGCTCTCAAGCGTGGCGTCCAGCGCGGATGCGTCGGACCCGGCCCGGATCATCACGGCGATCGACGGAGCCTCGGCGATCCCCTGCCTGCGTGCGAGCAATGCGGACTGCGTCGCGGTCGGCACGCGCGGGGCAAGCCAATGGCGCAGGGGGTCGACGGGCTCAAGGCCAAGGACCATCCGTTTGATGCGGCGGCCGAGATCCATCGCCTCGAATGCATCGGGCGTCCCCAGCGGCGCAACCCGGACGAGATGGTTGTCCGTCGCGCGGTGCCAGCCCGCCTCTCTGATGGTGCGCTTGAAGTAGGCGTACCACTCGTTGCCGATGTCGGGATTGAGCAGGCTGGCGTGACTGGTCTGCTCGCGCGAGACGCGGAAGCTCGACAGCGGTTCCACCAGATAGGCCAGATGTCCCTCGCGCAGCAGGTTGACGTGCATCGCCAGATCGCCGAGCCAGCTGACCTTGCGTCCGCCGAGGGAGAACTGCCGGCCGGCCAGCGCAAGCACCTGCGCGCGCCGGACCATCACCGAACTGGGCTCGCCGATGAAGTTGAGAGTCCAGTCGGCGAGCAGGGACACCAGTTCCCGACCGTCGATGCGGACATCGGTGGCAAACGGCGAGCGCGTCGCGCCGATGTCCGGCAGGAGGTTGCCCTGCTCGTCGATCCTGTTGCGGCGCGAGGTCGCAATCGCCACGTCCGGATGACGGTCGAGCACGTCCGCCAGCTTGCCCAGGCAGCCGGGCAGCAGGACGTCGTCGTCATAGAGAAACTTGATGTAGTCCGCCCTGGCACGGCGGATGCACTCACCGACGTTGCCTTCCTCACCCAACGGAGCGGGATTCCGGAAGTAGCGCACCGCCGGCCCGTCTTCGCGACCGATGTAGGAGGCGACGATGCCGGCGACCTCGCTGCCGGGACTGTCGTCGCAGACGATGATTTCGAAGTCTTCGAAGTCCTGGGCCAGTACGCTCTGTAGCGCAGCATCCAGGTAGTTCGGCTTGTACGCGGGGATGGCCACGGTGACGCGCACGGCATCGCCGGCGACTGCCGCCGGCGGCGTTGTTGTTCTGATGGATTCCAGCTGCAGGGTCACGTCGGCTCCCGGGGCTCGATTGCGTTGAAGGAACGACTCACGCCAGGACGAAGATTGGACGGTTGAGGAACTCGCCCAGCTCGTCCTTGCGATGGCGGTTGGCATCGCACAGGTCGTGATAGACGATCTCCCCGTCGCTGTCGCGCTCGGCCACGCCGACGTGGCGGACCTGCCAGGTGTCGCGTACGCCCGATTCCACGAACGCCACCATCTCGTCGATGGTGCCGTGCTCGAACAGACCTGCGTGGCGATCGCCCTTCCAGTTGAAACCCAGCTGGAACACCAGGGTGTCGCAGTGCTCGCGCATGCGCTCGAGGCTGCGGACGATCTCGCGTCGCGCGCCGTCCACAGACAGCGCAGCGTCGCCATAGTCGTCGCCCACGTGGTGCAGCACGTTGAGCAGCAGGGCGACGTCATAACGTCCTTGCTCGCGCTCGAAGTCGAAGTAGCGCGCATGCACGTCCATGCGCGCCTCGAGCGAGAGCGCACGACGTGCGGCATGCAGGAAGGCGGCGTGATCGGCGCTGCCTTCGTAGGCCGTCGCGTGACAGGCCCCGGCGCGCAGCATCTCCATCAGGAAGAAGCCGCCGTTGCTGCCGATGTCGAGGATGCTACGGCCGTCCACCTCGATCCGCTCAAGCATGTAGCGAAGGCGCGCGGCTTCGTACCTGCGCAGAGAAGGCGGGGCACTGTCGGCCAGGAGAGGCGCGAGCAGGGCCGGGATTTCTTGGTAGCAGGCGTGCTTGCTGCCCAGACGGGTGCGTTGGAATGCGTCGCGCAGGGCAAACATCGGGTCGGACATGGCGGAATCCGTGGTCATGGGTTGACGGGTCGCAGATGGCGAGCGAGTCGCGATCTGAGCGCGCCGACGATCTCGCTGAGAAACAGAGGGAGGCTGTCGCGCCTGAAGTAGACGTCGCGCGCGAGCAGTGCAGCGCGCTCGTGGAACGGGAGTTCGCGCGCCGCCGGATAGATGCGGGGCCTGCGCCCCCGCGCCCAGTCGGCCAGCAGACCGCCCAGCCACAGGTAGCGTCCGCCGGCGATGCCACCCGACTGCGGGCGTCCGTAGCCGGTGAATGCTTCGGGCAGGAAACCTGCCTGGTCGGCCAGGCTCCAGGGCCCCCAGAAGCGCGGATTGACCTCGATGAGGTACTGATGGCCGTCCAGCGCCATCGTCTCGATCATCGCGTAGCCGTGGTAGCCCAGCGTCTGGAACAGGGCTGTCAGTCGTTCACGGGTGGTGACGTCCGGGCAGTCGCATAGTTCGGCGGCGATGATCGATTTGCCGTTGTCCTGCTGCAGCAGGTTGCGCTGGTAGGCGAACGTGGCAGTGCCATCGCGGGCGAAGTGCGCGAGATAGTAGTAGCTCGCGCCGTCGAGGTAGCGCTGGAAGAAGTACTGCGTGACATCGGCGCGCGCGAGAAACGTGTCCAGCGCGGCGGCATCGTGAATCAGCTCAGGGTAGAGCTTGCGACCGTCCGCGGCGAACTCGCAGCGCGGCTTCGCCACCAGCGGCAGTGCTTCGCGGGTAGCTGCTGCAAGCGGCGGCGGAAGCAGCAGACCGAAGCTCGCGGCCTGTTCCAGCAGACTGGCCTTGTCGGAGACCGTCGCGTAGATCGCTTCAGTGACGAGGGGCACCGACAGCCCGGCCCGCTCGAAGCACTCCCTGTGGCGCAGGACCAGCCTGTTGATCGATTCGGCGGTCGGCAAGAACGCCAATGATTGTCCCGGATGGCAGGCGACCAGGGCGCGCACGCAGACGAGCATGTCGTCCAGGTCCAAGGCGTCCACAGACCGCACGGCTCCGATCCAGCTGCGGTAGGCCGTTTGCCGCAGCGGATCATTGCCAGGTCGTGCGACCACGGAGCAGGGAACGTCTCGTTTGGCGAACGAGCGACAGATCGCCAGCACCGCGCGCTCGTTGGCGCCGGAGAAGATCACGTAGCGGGTGGCGGGGTGCGTGTCCAGGACGGATCTCTCCGGATCTCACGCCGGTCCAGCGGCGCGCGCGACGATCGAAATGATCCGGTCCTGTGCGTCTGGCGCCAAGTCCGGGTACAGCGGCAGGCAGATCACCTGGTCGGCGATCGCGTTTGCATGCGGCAACCGTGCGGGCTCCGATGACGGCAGGCCGCGGTACATCGGAAAGCTGCTGATCAACGGATAGAAGTAGCGGCGCGCATGGATTCCCTCGTCCTTCAACGCCAAGTACAGCGCGTCGCGCGAGAGCGGATGGGCGGGGCGCACCAGAATCGGATAGTAGGCGTGGTTGTGGCGGAAGGCCTCGCTTCGCACCGGCGTGATGCCTGGCAAGCCTTCAAGCGCGACGTCGTAGCGCTCGGCGATCCGATGGCGCTGCGCCAGCGCCGCGTCGATGTGCTCGAGCTGGAGCAGGCCGAACGCGGCATTGATCTCGCTCATCTTGCCGTTGATGCCCGGCGCGACCACCGTGGTTTCATCGACGAAGCCGAAGTTCTTCAGGTGGTCGATGCGGCGCTTGGTGCGTGCGTCCGGGCTGACGATGGCGCCGCCCTCGAAGGTGTTAAAGACCTTGGTGGCGTGCAGGCTCAACACCGACAGATCGCCGTGGCGCAGGATGCTGCCGCCGATATCCTGCACACCGAAAGCGTGGGCGGCGTCATAGACCACCTTCAACCCATAGTTGTCCGCGATGGTCTGGATGGCGTCCACCGCGCAGGGATTTCCGTAGCAGTGCACCGGCAGGATCGCCGTGGTCTGAGGCGTGATCGCAGCTTCGATCCGTGCCGGATCCAGATTCAGCGTTCCCGGGTCGATGTCCACGAACACCGGCTTGATGCCGTTCCACAGCAGCGCGTGCGAGGTGGCCACGAAACTGTAAGGCGTCGTGATGACCTCGCCGGTGATGCGCAACGCCTGCAGTGCCGTCAGCAGTGCCAGGGTGCCGTTGGCGAACAGCGAGATGTGCTCGACGCCCAGATACTGGGCCAGCCGCACCTCCAGTTCCCGATGGCACGGCCCGTTGTTGGTCAGGATCTGCCGGTCCCAGATGCCCTGCAGGTAGGGGATGAACTCCTCCAGCGGCGGCAGGTGGGGGCGGGTGACGTAGATCTGCTCCGGCGCAGGTACTGCCGCGGTGTTCGCGCCCGCGGCTCCCAGCCTGATCGGCAGGGGCCCGGCCAGCGCGGTCAGGAGCTCGCCATCGACGGCATCGCCATGCGTGGCGGATGCACAACGCACTTGGGCAGATGAGGGTTCGTCGACAGACATCGCAGGCTCCAAGGAGGGCCAGCGCTCGCCGCGGCCGCCGGATGTCCCTGCCACTGCAAGAGACGTGCCGGGCGTGTGGCGGAAATCTGCCGCGTGTGCCAGGCACCGCTGCCGCACCGGGGTCCGGCGCGACGCAGCGATCGGCGGCGGCGCCGATGGAGTGGCGGGCTCGACTGCGAGCCGTGGTCCGCGCCGGAGGAAGGGCGCCCGGCGAGACGGTCGGGCCTGCAGCCCCCAGACAACAAGAACCCGCCTCCGTTGCCGGAGGCGGGTTCGGGTTTCGCACTGCGCGGCAGAATTACTGCAGCAGGCTGAGCACGCTCTGCGGAGCCGACTTGGCCTGCGCCAGCATCGCGGTACCGGCCTGCTGGAGGATCTGCGTCCGGGTCAGTTCGACCGTCTCCTTAGCATAGTCGGTGTCCTGGATGCGGCTGCGGGAAGCCGAGAGGTTCTCCGAGCTGGTCTGCAGGTTGGAGACCGCCGAGCTGAAGCGGTTCTGGATCGCACCGAGATCGGCGCGGGCTTCGTTGACCGACTTCAAAGCGTTGTCGAGGGTCGTCAGCTGGGTGGCACCGGAGCCTGCGGCCATGCTCGAGATGGAGAACCCGCTGGCGGTCACGCCGCTCAGTGCGCTCTTGATGTCGGTCAGGGTGATGTCGATCTTGTCGTTCTCGGTGGCGTTGGCGCCGACCTGGATCGAGATCGTGGTGCCGCTGCTCAGCAGTTCGGTGCCGTTGAACTTCGTGTTGTCGACGACTCGCAGGATTTCGGACTGGAGCTGGGTCACTTCCTTCTGCAGCGCGGCCTTGTCGTCGCTGCTGTTGGTGCCGTTGGCGGCCTGCACGGTCAGTTCGCGGATGCGCTGCAGGTTGTTGCCGATTTCGCCCAGCGCGCCTTCAGCGGTCTGTGCCAGCGAGATGCCGTCGTTGGCGTTGCGCGCCGCCTGGTCCATACCGCGAACCTGGGCGGTCATACGCTGCGAGATGGCGAGGCCGGCAGCGTCGTCCTTGGCGCTGTTGATGCGCAGACCCGACGACAGGCGCTGGATCGTGGTCGACAGCGATGCGCTGTTGGTCGACAGGTTGCGCTGGGCGTTCAGGGCGATGGTGTTGGTGTTGATGACGGACATGATGCAGGTCTCCTGGTTTGGGGAATCCGGCACGGGAACAGGGCCTGGCCGGTGGCTTCCGCAGGGGGTCGGCGTTGTGGGCCCTGTCCTCTGCTGTAACCAATAACGGCGTCTCGTCGTCAAGCTTTAATGCTGTTTTTCCGGCGATCCGCAGCCCGCTTCCGGACCGTTTCCATTAACGGCGCGCGGGGTCGGAGATTGAGCGCGCAGCGCGTTAGGCGTTCGCAGTGGAGGCGGGCGGCGGTTCCACGGGGTGGATAGGGGAGCGGTGGGCACGCTACCCCGGGTTACTAGAAGTGGTGAGGATCCGCTGTCGCAGACAACCAAGCGGGCAAATGAGCCCGTGGTACGCAAAGGATTGCCGACGCCTCAGCCAGTACCTGGTTCAACGCATCAGGTCGAACAGCGACAGCCGCTGCATCTGCGTGAAGCTCAGCTGGGCCGCCTCGAGCGCGATCTTCTCCAGATTGAAACGGCCGATGGCGTCGACGTAGTCGAGATCGCGTATGCCTGAAAGCGTGGTCTGGAGTGTCACGTCCAGCGCGCCACGGAGTTCCTCGGCCTGATCCAGCGCAGCGAGCTGCGCGCCACCGCTGGCGCGCGTGTCGATGAAGTGGTTCTCGGCCATGGTGATGTCGCGCAGCGCACTGCCAAGCGCGTTCTGCTGCGCGGCGCGTTCGGCAGTGGTTGTAGGGGTCGAGGTCAGCGCCTGCAGCAATCCATCAAGCGTTGCGAAGACGTCACGCGTTTCGGAAGGCCCGATCTGGAAGGTATCGCCGGCGGCGGGACTGCCGGTGATCGTCAATTGCAGGCCGGCGAAGGCAATGGCCTCGCCCGCCTTGTATGTCCCCGTGCCAACTGCGCCACCGCCGGCATCACGGACGGTGTAGTCGCAACCGGCGCCGAACTCGACCTGGTAGCGTCCGCCATTCCATGCAGCCGCGTCAGTGAGCGTAAAACCACCGATCTGACCGGTGCCGTTGTTGGCGACTGTCGCGGCAGCATCAAGCCGTCCATTGCCGGTGCGCACGCGCAGGAATATTTCGCTGCCGGGCTTCGCATCGGATGCGAACATCTGGGGCGCGATCTCCACCTGCCGCTGCGTCTGGTCCCCGCCATATGCCACGCCGCCGCCGCTGGGCGCGAAGGGCGGATCGCCGTCCTGGGCGCCGCCGAACAGGAATCGCCCCATGCCGTCGGCGGTGTTGCTGAGATCGAGCAGGCCGTCCCGCAGGCTTCGAATTTCGGTCGCAATCGTTTTGCGATCACTGTCTGACATCGTGCCGGTGCTGGCCTGGATGGTCAGCACATTGATGCGGCCCAGGATGTCGCCCGCCTGGGAGAGCACGCTCTCCTGCATGCTGAGGCGATGACGGACCACATCACTGTTCTTTCCGAAGCGCTCGAGTTCGGCCACCGCGCGGTCCAGTCCGACGGCGGTACCCGCGCCGACCGGATCGTCCTTGCCGGTGTTGAGCTTCATGGCGGTGGCGAGCTGCTGCTGCAGCTTCGCCAGTGAGGCCTGCCTGGATTGCATGCTCGTCAGCGACTGCTGGTAACGCATACCGGTGGAGATGCGGGTCATCGGCGGACGGCTCCGAGCAGGGACTGGAACAGATTGTCGGCGGTCGAGATGAGCTGCGCGGCGGCTTGATAAGCCTGCTGCAGCCGGAGCATGTTGGCCGCTTCCTCATCGAGATTGACGCCGGAGACGCTTTCGCGCGCCGCATAGGCCTGCTCGTGCAGCGACGCCTGCGCTTCGGCGGCATAGCCGGCTTGACGTGCGGCCGAGCCCACCGCCGTGGTCAGGCCGGAGATTGCACCGTTGAGCGTCAGCGAACCGCCGTTGAGTGCGGCGCCGCTCTCGATCCCTGCCAGCAGCGCCGCATTGCCGTTGTTGCTTGAGCCCGGCGCCGTCGGCGCCATGATGAAGCTGTCGCCGGCCGCCGGAATGCCGTCGAGCGCGAAAGACCAGCCATTGGCGCTGATGGTGTCGCCCGGCGCGAAGTCGAACGGACCGTCACCGTCGAGCATGTATTGGTTGGCGTCGAGAAATTCGATGGTCGAAGGCGTGCGCAGCGTGGGATCGGCTGCATCGACGACACGCACCGCCTTGGGCAGGGCGCTGCCGAGATTCCCCAATGCGGCCTGCACCTGCACCGGCGCAGCGGCGGCAATCCGGGCCGGATCGCTGATTGCCACCGTCAGGCCACGTGCTGTCTGCGCGGTGGGTTGCAACAGGAAACGGTCGCCTTCCTGGGCGGCGCCCTCGAGTGCCAGCGCGATGCCTCCGACACGCAGCGGATCGCCGGCCGTGCCGGTCCCGGTCACCGCGGCCGCAACGCCGGTCATCGCGTCCGTGGCCGACCACGCGCCTGCCTGGAACTGCAGCACGAGGTTGCGCCCGCTGACCGCACCGAGATCGTCGATGCTGGCCGACAAGCGCGCCGTCCCCGTGTTCCCGTTATGCCCGCTGACCGCAGGCGCCGGAATGTTGAAGAATGCGCCGCCCATCTCGCCGTACTGGTCAACGCCGGAGGCGTGGCCGGCGTTGAAGGTCGTGCCCAGTGCAAGCGCGATCCGGCCCAGTTCGGACTGGGTCTGGTCCAGCACCTGGCTGCGGAATTCGAGCATGCCCCCGATCGCGCCGCCCATGACGCGCTCGTCGAGCCGGATCGTCTGTCCCTGGGTCAGCAGCGCAAGCTGTTGGCGCTCGGGGCGGTAGGGGTCAGCCACCATTGTGAGCTTCGATGCGTGCACGCCGACCACGAGCGCCTGACCGCCCGAGGAGAACACGTTCATGGCGCCGCCATCCTGCTGCACGGCGGTGCCGCCGGTCAGCGCGACGAGGTCACGGATCATCTGGTCGCGGCGGTCGAGCAGGTCTGGCGAGGCGGTTTGCGCCTTGCCGATGCTGCCATTGAGGTTGGCGATTTCGCTGGCGAGCCGGTTGACCTCTCCAGCACTGGCGGCAAGTCCGCTGTCCACTTCGGACGACAACCGGTCGAACTGGACCTGCAGCTGCTGGAAGCGCCCGGTCAACGCGTTCGCCTGACCCAGCATGTCCTGCCGTTCGGCTGGGGCCGACGCATTGGACGACAGCGCGCTGACGGAATCGAAGAAGCTCGACCAGATGCCGGAGATGCCGGTCGCCTTGTCGGACATCAGCGTGTCCACCCGGGTCGACAGCGAGGCCAGACGCTCCAACCGTGCCAGCTCGCCACCACTGTCGATCAGCCGCGCATTGGCAAGATCGTCAGCCACGCGGCGCACGTCGACGATCTGGGTGCCGCGTCCCACATAACCCGACCCGATGAACTGCGGCGAGCGTGCTTCGAAATCGACCTGCTGACGGCTGTAGCCGGGCGTGTTGATGTTCGCGACGTTGTGGCTGACCGTCGACAGCGCCCGCTGGAATGCGAGCAGCGCGCTGGTGCCGGTGGAGAGGATGTTGGCCATGGACGGACTCAGCGACGAAGGAGGGCTTGCGCCGCGCGTTCGGCGGCCTCGGCGACGGTATTGATGGCATTGACCGCTGCGGGCGCGGCCAGCGGTTGCGCCGCGCCGGTGCCGGCACGCGCGAACTGCGAGATCGAGGCCAGCGCCCGGTCCATCGTCGGCCCGTTGGCGATCGCGCTGAGCTTGTCGGCATAGCGTGGGTCGGTGGCGTAGCCGGCCTGCTGCAGGGCGCTGGCGAAGCGACGTACGTCGCCGCCCGATTCAAGCGCCTGGCGGTAACGCGGGTTCTGCTTCAGCAGACGCACGTAATCGGCAAAGCTCTCGGACGGCGAGGCATAGGCCCGGAAGTCGGCGCGTTCGGTATGGCGCACGCCGTTGGTGTATTCGTGGGTATTGACGGTGGCGCGGTCACCTTTCCAGCCGGTGGCCTTGATGCCGAACAGGTTGTTCGCAGTGCTGCCGTCGCTGCGCGAGATGGTGCGTCGGCCCCAGCCGGTTTCGAGTGCAGCCTGGGCCACCAGCGCCTTGGCATCCACGCCGAGTTCGCGTGCCGCGGCCTGTGCATGCGACCAGATCGATGCGACGAAGCGTTCCGGCGAGCGCGGCGCGAAGGTGTCGGCCGCGGCGCGCGCAGCCTGTTCCAGGGCCGCCGGTGCCTGCGACGCGGCAGCGACTGCAGTGCGCGCGACGCCGGTGGCGGCATCGGCTAGCGGACGCGCGCGGGCCATCAGGTTTTCGATGAAGCCGTCCATCGGCGAACGCGCCTCGGATGCCTCCGAGGACGCCTGCGCCGTGGCACGACCCGCAATCAGGTCGAGCGTCTGCGCACCCAGCGCCTCGGGCAGCGAGCTCATGCCGGCGCCACGCGTTTCGATGATTCCTGACAGCGGCGCTGCAGGGGGTGCGAGGCGGGGGTCGAGTGCAGGCCCCGAGGCGTCGCCGCCGAGCTGGCGGGCGATGACCTTGGCCAGGCCAAGGCCTTCGCCGTCGGTCATCGATTTGGCCAGCCGCTGGTCGTACAGGTCTCGGTAGAGCTGGTTCTCACCCGGGAATAGTGCGTCGCCGAAGCTGGCGTCGCGCATGCTCTTGATCAGCATCTGCGCGAACACGCCTTCGAACTCGCGCGCGGCCTTGTCGATGCGCGCGGCATCGGGTCGCTGGACGGGATCGAGCTCGATGGGAGCGGCGGCGATGCGCATGTCAGATGACCTCGAGCTCCGCGCGCAGCGCACCGGCCTGCTTGAGCGCTTCGAGAATCGCGATCAGATCGCCCGGCGCAGCGCCCACGGCGTTGACCGCGCGCACGATCTCGTCCAGCGACGAGCCACCGGCGAACTTGAACATCCGGCTGCCGCCCTCATCGACCGAAATTTCCGAGCGCGGGGTCACCACGCTGTTGCCGCGCCCGAAGGCGTCCGGCTGGCTGACGTCGAGATTCTCGGTGATGGTCACGCTCAGCGAGCCGTGCGCGATCGCCGCCGGCATCACCCGCACCTGCGCGCCCATGACCACGGTGCCGGTGCGCGAATTGACGATCACCTTGGCTGGCGCGGTGCCGGGCGAGATCTGGACGTTCTCCACCTGGGCGAGAAACCCGATGCGTGCGCCCGGGTCGTACGGTGCGCGCACTGCAACGGTCACGCCGTCGACCGCCCGCGCCGTGCCCGGACCGAACCGCGCATCGAGCGCGCTGACCATGCTGGAGATCGTGCTGAAGTCGGCGCGGTTGAGATTGAGCGTGAGCTCGTCGCTGTCGCCGAAGCCGCCGGCGACCTCGCGTTCGACCATCGCGCCGTTGGGAATCCTGCCGACGCTGGGCACGTTGACCGACACCCGCGAGCCGTCGCGGCCCTGGGCGCCGAAGCCGCCGACCACCAGACTGCCCTGGGCGACGGCGTACACCTGCCCGTCGGCGCCCTTGAGCGGGGCCATCAGCAGGGTGCCGCCGCGCAGCGAGACCGCATTGGCGATCGACGAGACCGTGATGTCGATGGTCTGCCCGGGTTTGGCGAACGGCGGCAGCTCGGCGTGGATCGCCACGGCTGCCACGTTCTTGAGCTGCGGGTTGACGTTGGCCGGCACGGTGACGCCCAGTTCGTTGAGCATGTTGCGCAGGCTCTGCACGGTGAAGGGCGACTGGCTGGTGCGATCACCGCTGCCGTCCAGACCGACCACCAGGCCGTAACCGACAAGCGCGTTGCCGCGTACGCCGCCGACGGAGGCAAGATCCTTGATGCGCTCCTGCGCGTGGACGGGCGTCGCCAGTGTGGCGAAAGCCAGCAGCGCGAGCGGCATCAGGCGGAGCAGGGAAGTACGCGGCATGGTGGTGGTCCGGTGGAAACTCAGTAGGGATACAGGCGCGAATGGAAGAACCGGCCGAGCCAGCCCATCGCGTTGGTTTGCGCGATCGCGCCGCGACCGCCGTAGACGATGCGCGCATCGCCCACGCGGCTGGACGCGACGGTGTTGTCGGGGCCGATGTCGGCCGGGCGCACGATGCCCTGCACCTGGACCAGTTCGTTGCCCTGGTTGAGGCGGATCTGCTTGCTGCCTTCCACCACCAGGTTGCCGTTGGGCAGACGCTGGACCACGGTGACCGTGACGTTGCCCTGCAGGCGGTTGCTCTGCGCGCTGCGGCCACTGGCATCGAAATCGCGGCTGCCGCTGGCCGAGGCGCTGAGCACGTCGCGGCCACCGATCGTGACCGGCGCGCCGAACACGCTGGGCACGCCGATGTCGAGGCTGCTTTCCTTGCCCATCTGGGTGCTGGCATTGGTCTGCGCGGTGGTGTTCTCGACCAGTTGGATCGTCAGCAGATCGCCGACATCGCGTGCGCGGCGGTCGGCGAACAGCGACATGCCACTGCTGCCGCCGCCGGCCTGGTAGATGGCGCCGGGTGAGGGCTGCGCGGGCAGGGCGACGACTGGCTGGATCGGCGCCATGGCTGGATACGGGCGCACATCGCCGGCGGCGACGCAGCCCACGAGCAGGGCGGGGACCGCCGCGAGGGCAGCAACACGGACAGAGTGGAAGATGCGGGTCATTGCAGTGCTCAGACGTTGTTGTTGAGGTAGCCGAGCATCGAATCGGTCGTCGAAATCGCCTTGGCGTTCATTTCGTAGGCGCGCTGGGTCTCGATCATGCTGACCAGCTCTTCGACCACGTTGACGTTGCTGCCTTCCAGCGCGCCCTGCTCGAGCATGCCGAGCCCGTTGAGCCCGGGCGTGCCGTTCTGCGCGGGGCCGGAGGCGGTGGTTTCGAGATACAGGTTCTCGCCACGCGCCTGCAGGCCGGCCGGATTGATGAAGTCGGTGACGGTCAAGGCGCCGATCTCCAGCCCCTGCGCCTCGCCGGCGATCTGCACGCTGACCGTGCCGTCCTTGCCGATGGTGACCGCCTGCGCACCCTCGGGCACCTGGATGCCGGGCTGCACCGGAAAGCCGCTGCTGGTCACCAGTTCGCCCTGGGCGTTGATCTGGAAGCTGCCGTCGCGGGTATAGGCCGGCGTGCCGTCGGGCATCAGCACTTCGAAGAAACCGCGACCATTGACCATGACGTCGAGCGCCCGTCCGGTCTGCTGCGGATTGCCCTGCTGGAAATCCTTGGACGTCGAGACCACACGCACGCCGGTGCCGAGCTGCAGGCCGGTCGGCAGTTGGGTCTGCGCCGAACTGGCGCCGCCGGGCTGACGCACCTGCTGGTACAGCAGGTCCTCGAAATTGGCGCGGTCGCGTTTGAAGCCGGTGGTATTGGTGTTGGCGAGATTGTTGGAGACCACCGACATGCGCGTCTGCTGCGCATCCAGTCCGGTCTTCGCTACCCACAGCGCCTGGTTCATCGGTCGTTCCTCGGTGCGGACGCGAGTGCGCCTTCGTGGATACAGATGCAATCGGCGTGCCAGAAGTCGTCTGGCTGTGTGTCGGTGGGGCGGCCAGGCTGTCAGGGCCGAAGGATCGTCGCCCCGGCCCGGGCACAAGCTGACGCGTGATGGACCGCGACGCGCGTCCTGGCCTTGGGCCGGGTCGGGCGGGTGCGCAGGTCCAAGCCGCGTGTCGTCCCAAGCGCAATGGGCGTTCGCCCCGTTGCGGGGCATTGGAATAGAGGCATGGACGCCAGACGAGCATCGTGCCGACGGCGCGGCGGCTACGGACGTCGATCCGCCGACGACGCCGCGAACGGGGCAGGCGCAACCGGCGAACCGGAGGTGATCAGCCGCCCAGGCGCAGCAGGCTGTTGGCCGACTGGGCGTTCTCGTCTCCGCGGCTGATCAGCTTGACCTGCATCTCGAACTGGCGCTGCAGCTGGATCATCTGAACCAGCGCGCCGGCCGCGTCGACGTTACTGGCTTCCAGCGTGCCGGTGGTCATGACCTCGCCGGGGGCCTGGGCGAAAGGCTGTTGCGGATCCGTATTGCGCATCAGGCCATCGAGCCCGCGCGTGAGCCGATCGGGCGCGGCCTCGACGGTCCGCAGGCGGCCAATGACTGCCATCGTCTGGGGGCCTTCACCCTGCGGGATGATCGAAACCGTGCCGTCGTGGCCGATGTCGAGCGCCTGGTGCGGGGGCAGGGCGAACGGTTGGCCGTTCTCGTCGACCAGTGGATGGCCGCCGCCGGTCACGAGCTGACCGTTGGGCGTCAGCGACAGATTTCCGGCGCGGGTATAGGCCTCGCCGCCATCCGGGGACTGCACCGCCAGCCAGCGGTCCGGGCGCATCGACACATCCAGCGGGTTGCCGGTCACGCGCTGCGCGCCAATGCGGCTGTTGAAGCCCTGGTCGACGTGGACCGCATCGATGCGCGAGGCATGCAGACCACCGGGGACCCGATAGGCCTCGGTGTTCGCCAGTGCGGCCTTGAACCCGGCGGTGTCGGCGTTGGCGAGGTTGTGCGACACCGTGCCCTGCGCCTGCAGCGTGGCGCGGGCGCCGGTCATCGCGACGTAGAGGGCTTTGTCCATGGGGGGCGTGATTCGTAAGGGGTGATTGGTGATTCGAAAGAAGCGGGGCAACGGCGAGCGGATGCATGACGGGATGCGGCAACCGTGCGGTCGCCGCGCTCCCAATCACGAATCACGAATCACCAAGAACGGCTCATCGGATGTTGATGACCGTCTGCGTGACCTGGTCCTGGGTCGAGATCATCTGCGCGTTGGCCTGGAAGTTGCGCTGCGCGACGATCATGTTGACCAACTGCTCGGTCAGGTCGACCGTCGACGATTCCAGCGCGCCGGCCTGGATCTGGCCGAAATCCGAACTGTCGGGTGCACCGGTGCGACCGGCGCCGGAGCTGTAGGTTTCGGCCCACACATTGTTGCCTTGCGGCTGCAGGCCCTGCGGATTGACGAACGTGGTCAACGCGATCTGGCCCAGCGCGGTATCGGCGCCGTTGGAGTAGCGCGCGAACACCACGCCTTCTGCCGAGATGCTGATCTCGTTGAGTTTGCCGGCCGCGTAGCCGTCCTGGCGGGTGTCGCGCAGCTGGAAGCGCTCGCCGTACTGGGTGGAGCCGGCGAGGTCCAGGTCGAGCTGGAGCACGCCCGCGCCATTGGCCGGGGTGAACGGATCGAGCGTGATGCGGCCATCGGTAGGCGCGAGCAGGGCGCCGCTGTCGGAGAACTGCAGGGTGGTGGGCGCGCCGACGCTGGCGCCGTCGACGTAGTTGTGCACCTGCCACTCGTTCGGATTGGCGGTCTTGACCAGGTACGAGGTCTGCACGTGGCCGACGCCCAGCGAATCGAACACGGTGATGCCACCGGTCGAGGCGTTGTAGCTGTTGGGCTCGGTCGGGTCGAAAGTCGCCATCGTCGGCGGCTGCGCATTTCCGGGGAGGGTGAACATCAGGTTGACCCGGCTGCTGGGACGCGGCGGGCTGTCGGTGGTCAGCAACTGCAGATCCCCGACCCGACCGACGTCGAAGCCGTCGGCATTGGTGCGCGGCGGATAGACCTGCAGGCGGGCGCCCTCCGGGGTGCCGACGAAGCCCTGGGCGTCGGTCTGGAAGTTGCCGGCGCGGCTGTACACGGTGGCGCCGTTCTTGTTGAGCGTGAAGAAGCCTTCGCCATCGACGGCCATGTCCAGGCTGCGCCCGGTGGGATCGATGTTGCCCTGCGAGAACTGCTGGGCGACGTTGCTGAGCTTGACGCCCGAACCGATGGCGTTGCGCGCCAGGCCGTACGAACTGTTGGAGAACAGATCTGCGAACTCCGCACGCGACTCTTTGAAGCCCGTCGTGTTCACGTTCGCGATGTTGTTGGCGGTGACGTTGAGATTGGCGTTGGCCGCGTTGATGCCGGACAGCGAGGTATTGAAGCTCATGGCGGACTCCGTGAGGTCGTGCGCGGGGAAACGGAAGAGGACGGGGCCGGTCAGCCGACCCGCAGAACGTGGGCGAGCGGTGCGGTGCCGAGACCCTCGAGATCGAGGTAGAGACCATCGGAGCCCACCGACACGCTTTCAACCTTGCCGCGCACGTAGGTGCCGAGGTTGCTGGTCGCGCCGGTTTCGGTGACGTGTTTGGCGGTGATGCCGTAGGGGCCGGGGGGTAGTTTTTCCCCGGCCGCGTTGGTGCCGTCCCAGGCGAACGCCACTTCACCGGCCGCCTTCGCGGGCACCGTGAACTGCCGGACCGGCAAGCCGTTGGCGTCGGTGACCTCGAAGGTCACCATGCCGGAGGAGGGCGCAGCGACGATGCCGCTGGCCTCGCCGTCGGCGGGCAGCGCGAGCTTGGACGACGGCAGCAGAACCTCGCGTCCGACCATCGTGGCGCCGCGCAGCAACTGGTCCGTTGCCATCGAGCCGGCGAAGCCGTTGACGGTTTCATTGAGGCCCTGGATGCCCTGGACGGTGGAGAACTGCGCCAGCTGACCGAGAAACGCGCTGTTCTCCATCGGCTTGAGCGGGTCCTGGTGCTTGAGCTGCTCGGTCATCAGCCGCAGGAAATCGGCCTGGCCGAGTGATTCGGCTTTCTTGTCGGCGGCTTTCGGCGCGCCGGCAATGCCGAGGCTGCTGTAGATGTCGTTGGCGATGGTGCTCATCGGCGGATACTCGGATGCAGGCGGAGGCGGCGGGCTCAACGGCCCATGCTGAGGGTGGCCACCGCCAGTTCCTTGGCGGTGTTGAGCATCTCGACGCCGGCCTGGTAGCTGCGCGAGGCGGAGATCATGTTGACCATCTGCGAGACCGGGTCGACATCGGGCGCGTAGACGTAGCCCTGCGCATCGGCCAGCGGATGGCCGGGTTCGTATCGCTGGATCGGCGGTGTGTCGCGCTCGACGATGCCGGCCACCTGTACGTTGGTGAGCGCGGGATCGCTGGCGTGGGCGGTGGCCCGGAAGACGGGTTCCAGCGGGCGGTACACCTGGTCGGGTGAACCGGCGACGGAGTCGGCGTTGGCCAGGTTGCTCGCCAGCGTGCTCAGACGGATGGACTGGGCCTGCAGCGCGGAGCCGGCGACGTCGAAAATCGGCAGATTGCTCATGACTTACTGTCCCGTGATGGCGGTCAGGAGAGTGCGGACCCGCGACTCGAGGAAGCTCAGGGACGCGCGGTACTCGAGCGCGGCGCGGCCGTAGGCGGCCCGTTCGGCGTCGGGATCGACGGTGTTGCCGTCCAGGCTGGCCTGGGTGGCGACGCGGGAGACTTCGAAGGGTTGCAGCGTGTCGAAGCCTGTCAGCGGTATCTGGTTGCCCTGCTCGCGTGGCGTCGCGGCGCCGGCCTCGCGCACACGGGCGGCGTTGGCCAGTGCGGCATTGAAGTCGAGGTCACGGGCCTGGTAACCGGGGGTGTCCGCATTCGCCAGATTGCTGGCGATCAGCTTCATGCGCTGCTCGCGCAACGGCAGTGCGTCGGCCTGCAGCCCGAGATAGGACGAGATCGGATTGGACATCGGCGCCTCCGGCAAACCTGTGCCGGGGAACTCTGCAAGCGGCGTGCCAGAGCCCGGGTGGCGCGGCTCGCGGGGCTGAAGCGGCTCTGGCTCGTCTGTGTGCAAGCCGGATGCCGGCGATCTGACGCGGCGCCGGGGGGCGGGCTCTCGGGCGCGGTATCAGGCCGAAGAGACCGGATCCGCCCACGTTCGCGCGGGGGAAATCGGGGCAACGCTGTGTGGCGGCCTGATCAGGTCATGCTGCGGTGCTTCACAGCGGCCTGGACTGGACTGGCCGCATGGCGCGGGTGGCGCCCGTTGCGGAACAGCAGCGGCGATTTCCGGTCCTGTGTGTGCCCCGGCGACCTGCTCAGGCGTTGGCCACCAACCGCCCGCCGGCGGCTTCTGCCACCTCGTTCAGGCGCTTGAGCACCTCGTCGGCTAGATCATGGGGACTGTACTTGGCGACGAAGGCATCGGCGCCCACGCTCTGCACCATCGAGGTGTTGAACACGCCCGACAGCGAGGTATGCAGCAGTACGAACAGATCGGCCAGACCGGGATGACGACGGATTTCCGTCGTCAGGGTGTAACCGTCCATCGCCGGCATCTCGATATCCGACACCACCATGGCGTAGCGCTGCGAAGGCGGCTCGCCGGCCGCATGCAACTGCAGCAGGTGATCGAGCGCCTGGCGCCCGTCCGACAGCAGGGTCACGCCGACGCCCAGCTGATCGAGCACGCTGCGGATCTGCTGGCGGGCCACACGCGAGTCGTCGACCACCAGTACCTGCATCGGCGGTGCACCTTCGGGCAGGGCGTATTCGGATGAGAGGTCGGCGTCCATGCGCGCCTGGGAGATGTCCGCCAGCACGCTTTCCACGTCGATCACTTGGATCAACTCACCCTGATAGCGGGTGACCGCCGTCAGATAACCGCCGTCGGCGCCGAGATCGGGCGGCGGCAGGATGTCTTCCACCGCGATGTTGACGATGCGTTCGACCTCGCTGACCAGGAAGCCCTGTACCGACCGGTTGAACTCGGTGACCACCAGATAGCCGGGCAAGTCGTCGCTGCCACGCTCTGGGTGGCCGATGGCCAGTCCGAGGTCGAGCACCGGCACACTGCGCCCGCGCACGTCGGCCACGCCGGCGAACTGCGCCGGCAGTCCCGGTACCTGGAAGAGTTTGGGCCGGCGCAGAACCTCCTGCACCTTGAATACGTTGACGCCAAAAACCTGGCGTCCGCCCAGACGGAACAGGAGCAGCGCCAGCCGGTTGTGACCGGCGAGGCGGGTGCGTTGGTCGATGCGGTCGAGCAGATCGTGCGACATGGTCCCGGTATCGGCATCCGGTGCAATCACTTGAGCACTTGGCGGTACGGCTGTGCCGATCACGCGTCCGCTTCCATGTGGCGTCGGCGGCACGGGACTTGCATCGCAGACGGCATCCTGCTGCCGGATCCTTCCCATGCTCTTGTCGCTGCGCACTCATCTGCATTGGCACCTCGTCAAGCGCGCCGTCATGGGTGCCTTGTTCGCGGTCGTTGCCACCACCGCGTCCGCCAATGGTTTCCATCCCGTGGAGTCCATTCGCGCAGCCGCACTGTCGACGACCGAGGCCGGCGAAGAGGCCGATGTCAGCCTGGACCCTGCGCTGCGCATGCCGCGCTGCGCGCAGGATCTGCAGGCGCGTCGCTCCGGCGCGGCCACGGTGGAGGTTGCGTGTCCGGATGGCTGGCGGCTGTTCGTGCCCTTGCGCGTACGCCGCCACCAGACAGTTCTGGTGCTGTCGCGCGGCGTGGCTGCAGGCGAGGCGATCACGGCCGATACATTCACTGCGCAACAACGCGATGCCACCCGGATCGCGGGTGCTGCGATTGGTGATCCGGCCGAGGCCATCGGCCGCAGTGCGCGGCGGACCCTGGTGGCCGGCACGGTCCTGACCGCCGGTGACCTGGTGACGCCGCGCCTCGTCCGCAGAGGCGATACGATTGCGCTGGTGTCGAACCGGGGCGGGATCGAGGTCCGCATGGCGGGTCGCGCGCTTGCTGACGCAGGCGTCCGCGAGCGTGTCAGCGTCGAGAACCTGAGTTCGCGCCGGGTGGTGCAGGGCACAGTGAACGCGGCCGGCGACGTGCAGGTCGGTCTGTGAACCGCAATCGATGAAGATCTTCCTCAAGCTTTCCGGGACCTGGCCGATACCTGTCATGTCCCCCAACAAGACCCGCGTGTCAGGAGCTCCGACATGAGCAACAGGATCGAAGGAACTGCCGCCCCCGTCAGCAACCGTGCTGTCGGTGCGGTGGGCACCGGCGCGGTGAGCCGCGCTGGCGAATCGCGCGACAAGCCGGTCGAGGCTGCAACACCGGCCGACAGCCTGCGCCTGACGGGCGAAGCCACGGGGCTGCAGGCCCTGCAGCGTGACCTCGCAACCAAACCCGCGTTCGACGAAGAGCGCGTGCAGGCCCTTCGCGAGTCGATCGCGTCAGGCAGCTACAAGGTCGACGCCGAGGCCATCGCCTCGCGCATGCTCGATCTGGACGCCCGGCTGGCCGGCTGATGTCCGACCCGCAGGCCAGTCTGGAGCGCCTGGCGCTCGCGCTCTCCGACGAGCGTGATGCCCTGATCGGTCACGACGTGGAGGCGCTGATGCGCTCCACGCGCGACAAGATCGTCGCACTGCGTGAGCTCGAGGCCTTTCCCAGCGGCGAACTGTCCGGTCCGCTGGCCGAACTGGCCGAGCTCAACCGCGCCAACGGCGCGCTGTTGGCCCGGCGTCGGCGCGAGGTCAACTGGGCCCTGCGTCATCTCGGCCGCGTGGAAAGCGCGCCCGCCTACGACTCGAGTGGTCGCAGCGAATCCACGCGCCGGCCACGCGAGCTGGCCGTCGCCTGAGCGCGCTCGGCGGACACGCCCGGCGGTGCCGGGCTTTAGACTCAGGGTTCCATGTCTCCGGATCCTGCCCGCCGTGCAACTGCTCTCACCGCTGTCCGCGCCCTTGGCCGACAAGGTTTTGACCCGCCTCGAAGAAGGCGTGCTCCTGCACGAGGCCGACGGCAGGCTGATCTACGCCAATCCCGCCGCCGATGCCTTGATTCGCCTGCATCCGGTCTGGATGGAGATGCGCGGGCAGCTCGATCGGATGGTTCCTGCGCAGGCAATCGCGGACGCGCGCGCGCGCCCCGATTGGCACGGCATCGTCCCGTTCCTGCCCGGCCGTATGCTGGACGCGCGCCTGTACTGGCTTGGCCCCGATGCCGGCCGATTCCTGCTGCTGCTCAAGGATGGCGTGCGCGTGCGTAGCGACGACGAGCAGGCGCTGCAGTTGCGCCACGAGGAACTCAATGTCCGCTTCAACGCCGCCCAGGAGCAACTGCTGCAATCGGAGAAACTCGCTTCGATCGGCCAGCTCGCCGCCGGCGTCGCGCACGAGATCAACAATCCGATCGGCTATGTCCACTCCAATCTGGGCAGCCTGCAGGAATACGTCGGCAACCTGTTCGCACTGATCGATGTCTATGAACGCGCGATGCGCGCGCACGATCCGCACGCGATGCGCTCGGAGATCGACGACACGCGCGAGCGTCTCGACGTGGACTTCATCAGCCGCGATCTGCCGCAGCTGCTGACCGAGTCACGGCAGGGCATCGAACGGGTGACCGCGATCGTCCGCGATCTCCGCGATTTCTCGCGCTCCGACCGCGAGCACGCCTGGCGACTGGCCGATCTCCATGCGGGGCTGGATTCGACGATCAACATCGTCTGGAACGAACTGCGCTACAAGGCCACGTTGGAGAAGGACTACGGCACGTTGCCGATGGTCGAATGCCTGCAATCGGAGTTGAACCAGGTCTTCATGAACCTGCTGATGAATGCCGGCCAGGCGATCGACGGCGAAGGCGTGATCAGCGTGCGCACGGGGCATGAGGCCGGCCAGGTGTGGGTAGAGATCGGCGACACCGGCAGCGGCATCGCACCCGAGATGCTGCAGCGGATCTTCGACCCGTTCTTCACCACCAAGCCGGTCGGCAAGGGCACGGGGCTGGGCTTGTCGATTTCCTACGGCATCGTCGCCAAGCATCACGGTCGGATCGACGTCGAGAGCACGCCGCAGACGGGGAGCCGGTTCCGTGTGGTCCTGCCGGTGCGCCAGCCGCAGACGGACGCGGCGCCCTGATCAGGGTGAGGTTTCGCGCCCCCGCTGGCTGTCGTAGGTGCGGAACGCCTGGCGGATATGCTCGCGCAGCTTGTTGTCGTCCCAGGGCTTGGTCAAAAACCGGTAGATCGCGCCGCGGTTGATCGCATCGGTGACGGTGGCCAGGTCCGTATAGCCCGACAGCACCAGGCGGATCGTGTCGGGGTAGAGCATCTTCACCCGGCCGAGGAACTCGGTACCATCCATCTCCGACATGCGCTGATCCGACAGGATCACCTGCACGTCGTTGGTCGCCAGCAGGCCGAACGCGTCACGGACGTTGCCGGCGGCGAGGATGCGATAGCCATCGCGACGGAACAGGCGCACCAGCGAGCGCAACACGTTCTGCTCATCGTCGACCAGCAGCAGCGTGCGGTCGGACTGGGTGGCGGTGAACAGTTCCGGTCGCAGGTAGCGCCTTCGCAGGGCTTGGCCGGCGAGCTCGGCGCTGGCCGGTTCGCCGAACAGATACCCCTGGAAGTAATCACAGTCGGCGCGGCGCAGGAAGCCCAGCTGGGCTTCGGTCTCCACACCATTCGCGATCACCTTCATGCCCAGCTGGTGGCCCATCGCGATCAGGGCGCGGACAATCGCGGTCTCGCGACTGCCGGCCGGCGCGGCGCTGATGAAGCTGCGATCGATCTTGAGGATGTCGGCCGGATAGCGCACCAGCGCCCCGAGACTGGCATCGCCGGTGCCGAAGTTGTCGAGCGTGACGCAGATGCCCTCGTGGCGCAGCGCCGACACCGTGCGGTAGACCACATCGGTGCTGTTGTGGGTGAGCACGCGCTCATTGAGCTCCAGCACGATGGACGACATCGGCAAGCCGGCCTGCTGCATCCGTCCGAGCAGCCGGTCCACGAAATCCGCCTGCAGCAGCTGCTGCGTGGTCACATTGATGCCGACGAAGAAATCGTCGAAGCCCTGTTCGCGCCAGGTACGGACCTGGGCGACGACGCGATCGAGCATCCAGTCGCCGATCTGCAGGATCACGCCGATGCGCTCGGCGGTGGGCAGGAAGCGCTCGGGCAGCAACAGGCCCAGTACGGGCGACTGCCACCGCACCAGGGCCTCCATCCCGATCACACGCCCGTCCCGCGCACTGATCTTGGGCTGGTAACGCAGGCGGAACTCGCCGTTGAGCAGGGCATCGACGATCTGACGGGCGATCGCACTTTCGCTGTGGGCCCGGTCCTGGACGTCGGTGGCGTGCAGTTGGACAGGTTCGTCCGCCGCATGCGACGCGCGCCGCACGGCGGTTTCCGCCAGGTGCAGCAACTCGCTGGGATCGTCGCCGTGCTGCGGACACAGGCTCACCCCGATCTTGGCTTCGAGGAACAGCGTGTAGGGCAGCACTTCGAGCGGGCGCTCGATCTCGGCGATCAGTGTCTCGGCAACGGCCTGGGCAGCCTGGGCATCGCCACCTTCGTGCAGCGGCACTGCCGCCAGGAATTCGTCGCTGCCGTGGCGCCAGACACGGCCCTGTCCCTGGAGCCGCTCGTTCAGGCGCAATCCGACCGCTTCCAACGCGGCGTCGCCCACCTCCATCCCCATGTTCTGGTTGACCGACGCGAAATGGTCGATGTCGATATGCAACAGCACCAGCGGCACGCCGTTGCCGGCGGCCTCCCTGACCATGTCCACGAGCTCGGGATTGGCGGCGCCCAGACGGGGCAGCGAAGGCGGCGGATCAGGAAGGGGCATGTGCATCGACAGAGTCTATCGACTTCACCCCGCATGACCGTGGCAAGGCGGCTCCGGTGCGTACGGCAGCCAGGCCTCGATGCGCGTCCCGGTGCCTGGTGTAGATGTCACGTCGAGGCGGCCTCCCGCGCCTTGTGCGCGCTCGCGCATGATCACCAGGCCCAGGCCACGCGCGGCTTCCGGGGCGAAGCCGCCGCCATCATCGTGCACGCACAGACGCAGTCCATCGCCGTCATCGCGCAGCCGCAGGGTCACGCGCTGCGCGCGTGCATGCCGCATGACATTGGTCAGCGCCTCCTGGGCGATGCGGAAGCAGGCCTGCTCGACTTCCGCGTCGGGTCGGCGGGGCAGGGCGTCGATCTCCAGGTCCGCGGTGATGCCGGCGTTGCGCAGCAGACGTTCGGCATGCCAGCGCAGTGCCGCTTCCAGCCCCAGGGCGTCGAGCTGGGGTGGCCGCAACAGGATCGAAATATCACGCAGCCGTTCCAGCGTCGCATCGGCCAGCACCAGGACGTCCTCGAGATCGTCGCGGCGGCGCTGCGGATCCGCCTCGTCGAGGGCCGAGCTGGCAGCCATCTTCATCGCAGTCACGGACTGCCCGATGTCGTCGTGCAGCTCGCGCGAGATCGCGCGGCGTTCGTCCTCCTGCAGGGTGAACACGCGCGCGGCGAGCGCCTGCAGCTCGCGATTGCCGGCCGCAAGCTCGTCACGCATGCGCTCGGCTTCTGTCAGGTCACGCACGATCAGCAGGGTGCAGGGGCGATCATCGTGTCGCGTCTGTGCTGCGGTCAGCGCGCCGTGGAAACCGGACCCGTCGCGGCGGCACATGCGGGGCGAGGGAGGTGGGCCGTCGGATGCCGCGCCCGGTGCCCGCAGCCACGCTCCGAATGCGACGCGCGCATCGGCGCTGACCAGATCCGTCGCCGGCAGACCCACCAGCGCATCCGGCGCGTGACCGAACATCAACTCGCAGGCCGGATTGGCGTAGGCGATCCGATCATCGACCACCAGCAGCACCCCATCGGGCAGCAGGCGCATCAGTTCACGCAGCTCGCGCGCGCGCGCAGCGGGTGCGTCGCACCGATCGACGGACGCAGAGCGCTTCGCTGTCGAGCGCATCCACCAGAAGAGCGCACTGGCGCCCAGCAATGCGACGGCGAAGATCGCGCCCCATGCCCAAGACGCATCCGCCGGAATAGGGCGGCCCCAGGCCAAAGCCGCGATCACCAGCGACACCAGCAGGAGCACCAGCGGCGCCTGCCAACGCATTGCGGAACGCCATCTGTCAGACGTGGTGCGGTTGCGACGAGACACCTCGACGTTGGGCTGTCCGGTCGACATACCGGCGGCTCTCCTTCCATGCGAGTGGAGCCAGTCTACCCCGCGTGCTCCGGCGCGGCTCAACTTCAGGGCGCAGGGGCCGCTAACACGAGGGATACCTGCGTCGGTTCCGGTGGCGGGGGCGTTCAGATCACGGAGCAGACACAGCGCGATGGAATCCGGCCTCATCTCCAGCCTTATCGACCATCCGGTCTCGGATGGCGTGCTGCTGCTCGATCGGGGCGGCCGCTGTCTGGTGGCCAATCCGGCCGCACGACGGCGCGGCCTCGATCGCCTGGTCGAACGCCATGCCGCTTCACTCGCAGGTCTCTACGCGCGCCTGCTCGACGGCGAGCGCGAACTGCCCTGCGAGCTGCCGGACACCGGCATGCCACTGCGCGGGCTGCTGCGCACGGTGAAAATCGATGGCGGCGCGCCCATCGCGTTCTCGCTGAGCATCCGGCTGTCGGAAGATCTGGATGACTGGCTCGAGGCAGCCGAGTCCGGCGGGCACGCCCTGTGGGTCTGGGACCTGCGCCACGATCAGATGCGCGGATCCGGCGCCTGGATCGACTGGCTGGGCACACCGGGCCGTGATGCGCCCCTGCCGTTCCAGGCGATCGAACAGCGTATCCATCCCGATGACCGCGCCGCGATGCGCGCCGCCCTCCACAGCTATCTCGAAGGCGAGGCGACGCAATACCTGTGCGAATACCGCTGCGCGCGTGCCGACGGCGCATGGCGCTGGGTCCGCGACAGCGGGCGCGTGACCGCGCGCGATGCCCAGGGTCGCCCGTCGAAAGTCGCCGGCACCCTGACCTGCATCGACAACCAGAAACAGCTCGAACAGTCCCTGCGCGAACAGCGCGGTCTCGTCGAGGACACCCAGCGCCTGGCGGGTATGGCCAGCTGGTGCTGGGATCTGGGCACCGGACAGGTCTGGTGCGCCGCTGCCCTGCGCGAGCGCCTGGGGCTGGCCGATGGCGTCGATATCCGCGGATGGCTGAGGCGTTGCGGGCGTGGAGACAATGGTCCGGTCGTGCGCCGCGCCTGGCGCGAGTTGCGCGACCGCGGTGCGCAGCGCCACTTCGACCTTGTCGCAGAGGGCATCGATGGCCCGGTCCACCTGCAGGTGTGGGCCTCTTTGCAGGAATACGCCGACGGAGGCCCCGGACGCATCGTGGCCCAGGTGCAGGACGTGAGCAGGCAGCGTCGCCTCGACGCGGAAATCCATCGCAGCAGCGCATTGCTGCGCCGCGTGGCCGAGCTCGGGCGCATCGGTGGCTGCGAGATCGACGCCGATACTCGTACGCTGCACTGGACGGGCGAGTGCGCCGGCCTGCACGGGCGCGAAGGCGAATCGCTGGCTTTGCAGGATCTGCTGCGCCACTACACCACCGAATCGCGTGAAGCACTGGAAGCCGCGATGAGCCGGGTGGCCGCCGGCGCACCGCCCGAGACACTGGAGCTGTGCTTCTACCGCCCCGATGGCGAGCAGATCTGGACCCAGGCCGTCGTCGACTTTTCCCACGACGGCGGATTGCCGCCGCGCTACCTGGTGCTGTTCCGCGACATCTCGGGCGAACGCGCCGCCAGCGAACGTATCGAACGCCTGGCCCACTTCGACGCGCTGACCGGCCTGCCGAACCGTGGCCGGCTACGCCAGGACGTGGACGCCGCGCTGACCGCCAGCGGCACCCTCTACCAGGCGCTGCTGCTGCTCGACATTTCCGGATTCGGCGGCATCAACGAAGCCCATGGCCATGCCGCCGGCGACATCGTCCTCAAGGCCGTCGCCGCCCGGCTGCACATGCTGGTGGACGCGGGCGACCTGTTCGGTCGTGTGGGCGCGGACGAGTTCGTCGTGCTGCTGCAGCAGGGTACGGGCCGGGATGACGTCGCTGCTACCGCGCAGCGGATCGTCACCGGGCTGTCCGATCCGGTGCCCGCCGCAGGGGAGGTCCTGCGCTTCGGAGTCAGCGCCGGTATCGCGGTGCGCCCGCCGGGCGTCGGTTTCGATGAACTGCTGCGCGCCGCGGGCGTGGCCCTGCACGGCGCACGCCAGCGAGGCCGCAACCACATCGAGTTCTACAGTCCCGATGCCTGGCGCCGGGCGCGCCGGCGGTTGGACATCGAGCACGCCCTGCGCGGCGCGCTGGAACATGAGGAATTCTCGCTGGCCTACCAGCCGCTGATCGATCTGTCGCGACATTCCGTCTGCGGCATCGAAGCCCTGCTGCGCTGGCACCACCCCGAGCTGGGCGCCTGTTCGCCGGACGAATTCATCGAGATTGCCGAGGCCACTGGCGACATCGTCGGTATCGGCGAGTGGGTGGTGCGCGAGGCCTGCCGCCAGGCGGCCGCCTGGGATGCGGCCGGGCTCGAATTCGGACGCATGTCGGTCAATGTCTCGGCGGTGCAACTGCGCGATCCTGGCTTCGCCCAGCGCGTGCTGGAGGCCTGCGTTGACACTGGTTGGCCGGCGACGCGACTGGAGCTGGAAATCACCGAGTCGGCGCTGCTGCTGGACACCGACGCGTTGTGGGCCTGCTTCGATGTGCTGCAGGGCGCCGGCATCGGCCTGTCAATCGACGACTTCGGCACCGGTTTTTCCAGCCTGAGCTATCTCAGCCGGTTTCCGGTGGGGCGTCTGAAGATCGACCGCAGCTTCATCTCCGAACTGGCGAGCGCGGGTGGTAGCGGCCGCGCGGTCGCTGTGACCCGCGCGATCATCCAGCTCGGCAAGGCGCTGCGCATGCAGGTATTGGCCGAAGGCGTGGAATCCAGCGCGGACGAGCAGCTCCTGCGCGAGTACGGCTGCGATGAAGTCCAGGGCTATCTCTATTCCCGCCCGTTGCCGCCGCGCGAGATGGTGCGCTGGTTGCAGGTCCAGGCCCAGGGTCTGGCCGAGCATCGCCTGGCGCTGGCCTGATCCACGTGTCGCCGCCGAAGATGGCGGTCCGCGGATTGAACGGCATCGTACCCGCATACCTCGCGTTGCGCCGACAGGGCACCCGCGACACCCGTCATATCCCTGGGCTTCGCCTGCTGCCAGCACAGTGACAGCGACGCGGGTGCGATCAGGGTGGCGCGGAGACATCGCGCGGAAGTTGCGTAGATCCCGTACCAGAGCGGGCGCCAGCTTCGGTAGCCCGCGCTGAAGACGTGACTTCATCACCCACCGTTCCCGGTCACATGTGCGGCCGCACCGGTTCGCAGCTTGCCGAATACGGCGCATGCACCCGCGGGACATCGTCCGTCTGAAGTGGGTGTCGCCATCTCGCGTGCGACCTGCGGAGACGCCTGTCTGCCACGCACCTGCCCGTATCGAGCATCCGGCAGTGGGCGCCGCTGTCGCCTCGCGTCCGCCCGTTCCCAATGCGACTGCACGCTCTCAGAGCGGCGGAGCATCGGGAAGCGCATCTGCGCGTCGGAACGCGCGCTTCGAGGCGCCCGTCGCGGTGGCTTTTTCTCCGTCGCCGAGGCTTTGTCCAATGTGCCCGCTGCAACGCAGGGCAGCGCAGAGAGGCGTCGGCAACGCGCGCCTGACGCTGCCTCAACGGTTCGCGTCACGGGCACAGCGCCCGGGGACAGGCGTTGCTGGTCAGGCGATTCCATGGCTGGGATGCGGAAAGCGCAGGCAGGCGGCTGATCTGCCCCACCATCATTGATCGATCGCGCGTTGCGTCGCGCCGGCGCTTGCGGTGGACCCCCGAATGAAGGGCCGTCACTAGCTGGCGGAGTGCCCCCGTCCAACTGCGCGTGCACCCACCTGCAAAGTGCACGACGGGATCAGAAGCCTGCTGCCAGATCCCACGCGATGACGGATTCGACCGCGTCGAGAGGGGCGGCGTGTCCGTTCGCGGTCGGCGAGGCGGCCGCCGTCAGCAGGGTCGTCAGCTCCTGGCACGCCGCGGCTTCGAGACGGGCGAGCAGGTCGCCTCCGATGCGGCGGACCGGCGACGGATCAGACACCACCAACGCAGAGGCCCCGGCCGGGGCCGGGGCATGCGGGGTGTCGCAACTGGAGCCTCGGTCCAAGGGGGCGGCCGGTCAGAAGAGTTCGACGGTGCCTGCGCCCATTGAATCCTGGGTCACGGGCTTGTGGGGCGGACGCTCCCAGGTGTTGCGCAGCTCGCGCAGCCGCTGGCCGATCCGCTGCAGTGCTCGCATCAGCTCTTCGTTGAACACGCCACCGTTGCGGCGCAGCAGGTCCTGCAGGTCGATCGCCTCGCGATTGATCGCGTTCAAGCGTTCGAGATGTGTGTGCACGCCGCCCAGTGCCTGGGTCGCGATGTCCTCGAACTGCAGGGCGCGCACCGCATCGGTCACGCTGGCATCGATCGCCTTGCCGCATTCGGAGATCTCACGCATGCCATCGCCCATGGTGCGGTTGATCGAGGCCACCTGTTCCAGCATGCCGGCCGCTTCGGAACGGGCCTCGCGCGAGCGGTCCAGATCGCGGGACGCCATGCCCGAGACGGTGTCACGCACCTTGGCGATGGATTCCTTCGAGGAATGCGCCAGCTTCCGGATCTGCTCGTTGAACGCCGTCGAGCGCTCCGACAGGTTGCGCACCTCGTCGGCCACCACTGCGAACCCGCGTCCGGCTTCACCCGCACGGGCGGCCTCGATCGCGGCG
Organism: Luteimonas sp. KH_071; assembly: GCF_057838005.1. Taxonomy (NCBI): domain Bacteria; kingdom Pseudomonadati; phylum Pseudomonadota; class Gammaproteobacteria; order Lysobacterales; family Lysobacteraceae; genus Luteimonas; species Luteimonas sp. KH_071. Next base: position 1,822,698 of record NZ_CM174458.1, read on the forward strand.
TTGAGGGCCAGCAGGTTGGTCTGGTCGGCGATCGACTTCACGTCCTCGAGCAGGGCGAAGATGCCGTCCAGGTGTCCGGCCATTTCGTCAATGTGGGTGACGGTGACGCCACTCTGGCCACTGACCTGTTCCAGCGCTTCCACCAGTTGCTCCATCCGCTGGCTGGCGTGCTGGGCGAAGCGGGCGACGTCCGCGCCGCCCATGCCGTCCTGGTCGCCGGTGCGGTCGAGCAGGCGGCTCATCGCCTGGGCCTGCTGACGGGACTTGCGGTTCATCGCGTCGAAGCTGCTACCCAGGCCGCTGACCGCTTGGCGGATCAGTTCGCGGGCGCGCTCGACCTCGACACGCGAGCCTTCGATCTCGGTGCCGACGAACTGGCGCAGTTCGCTCAACAACTCGTCCTGTTCCTTCATCGCGCGAGCGTGCTCGGGACCGGGGCGACCTTCACGCCGGACCAGCAGGAAGGCAGTGACCAACCAGCTTGCGCTCAGGGTAATCAGGATCGCCCAGCGCGCCGGAGCGGGCCAGTCGAGAACAAACGCCACCGGCAGCAGCAGGGTCAGCGCTAGCGGCGCGGCGAGGCGGATCAGAATGCGTGCGTACATGGGCGCTCTCAGGGGGTTACTCACGTTTCCGGTATCGGCATCCCGGTCCGCGGCTTTAGCCCGTCGCGCGCGTTCATCTGCTGGGTGCACGGCTGGACTCGCGCGCATGGGCCCGTGCTGGATTCTCTTCGATCCGGGGCGCTGGCTGCGCGGCGAAAAGCACACGGGGATTTGCGAACGCGCCTTGCTGCACATCACGTCGAAGATCGACGCGCGTGAGGGCGGGTGCCGGATGGCGCACAGGCGTCCGCACGCACCTGTGGAGATTCTGTACAGGCGATCTGCCGGCCGCTCCATCCGTCAGGACGGCAAGTCGTGCAAGGCAGCGCACAGCCGCTCGAAACCCTGTCCGTGCCAGAAAATGCTGGGGTCAGCAGCAACCGATTCTGGACGTGGAATCCAGCAGCGTGGGTGTGGCGGCCCTGAACCTGCGATTCCTGTGCGCCGCCGCTGTGTTCCGTCCCGGCAGCCCACGTCAATCGCGCGAGCGCCGCATCCGGTCGGAGTCGGCTGCGGATCGCGCAACCGGAAACCCCTCAGATCGCCTTGAGCATCTGCTGCCGCCGCAGCAGGAAATCCCACAGGCTGCCGCCCATCTGCCGCCACAACACCGCCGAACGCAGCGAGGCCAGCAGCACCGCGCGGATCTCGGCGACCACGTTCGCCTGGCCGAGGTAGTGCGGATTGCCCTGGACCATCACCTTCGGACGCAGGTGGCTGACGGTGTCGGCGTAGAGCGCGCCGAGTGCTGCGATCACTTCTGGGTGGGTATGCCCCAGTTCTTCGGCCTTGGGCTTGATTTCGAGGATGCCGTGGTGGACCTCGCCGCTGACGGCGCTGTCCTGGATGAAACGGCGTTCCAGCTGCACGACCGCGAGGCCGAGCTTGGGCAGCAACGGGTCGCTGCCCTGGTTGCCGAAGTAATCGCGCAGCAGCATCAAGCCGGGCACCACCGCATCGCGGCCGCCGTAGACGTCGGCCGGTGACGTCGCGTCGATGCGGAACACGCTGTCGAGCGCGGTCGACAGCACCGCGGCGTCGGCCTGGCCGGTTTCGGCGATGCGGCGCACCTGCTTGAGCGCCTGCGCCATGCCGGCGAGGGCGAGGACACGCTGCTCCATCATGCCGCCACCCCGCGCGCGCGCAGTTCCAGCGGCGCGTCGGTGCGCGCGATGACCGCGCCGCCGAGGCAGACATCGCCGCCGTAGAGCACCACGGACTGTCCGGGCGTGACCGCACGCTGGGGGCGGTCGAACCGCACGTCGAGCTGGCCGGTGTTCGCGTCGATGGTCACTTCGCAGGATTCCTCGTGTTGCCGGTAACGGGTCTGGGCGGTGCAGCGGAAGCGCTGCGCCGGCGGGGCGCCGGCGATCCAGTGTGCGGGTTCGCTCGTCAGATGCGACGACAGCAGGTACGGCGTGTCGGCGCCCTGGGCGACGAAGAGCACATTGTCGCCCACATCCTTGCCGACCACATACCAGGGCGCCGCATCGAAGCCGCGAACGCCCCCGATCTGCAGGCCTTCGCGCTGACCGAGGGTGAAATAGAAGACACCGGGATGCGTGCCGACCCGGTGCCCGTCGGGCGTGCGCATCTCGCCCTGGCGCGCGGGCAGGTACTGGCCCAGGAACGTGCGGAAGTCGCGTTCGCCGATGAAGCAGATGCCGGTCGAATCCTTCTTCTCCGCGGTCGGCAGGCCGGCGGCGCGGGCGAGGGCGCGGACATCCGTTTTGGGCAGTTCGCCGAGCGGGAACAGGGTTGCAGCGAGTTGCGCCTGCCCGAGCTGGTGCAGAAAGTAGCTCTGGTCCTTGTTGCGGTCGCACGCGCGCAGCAGGCGCCAGCGGCCATCTTCGAAGTCGACGCGCGCGTAATGCCCGGTCGCGATCTTTGCCGCGCCAAGATCGCGCGCCGCATCGAGGAAATGCTTGAACTTGATCTCGCGGTTGCACAGTACATCGGGATTCGGCGTGCGGCCGGCGGCGTATTCGGCGATGAAGTGCTCGAACACGCCGGCCCAGTACTCGCCGGAAAAATCGCGGAAATGGATCGGCAGGCCCAGCCGGCCGGAGACGGCCACCGCGTCGCGGCGATCATCCTCGGCCCGGCAATCGCCGCTGCCGTCCTCGGCCCAGTTCTGCATGAACAGTCCGGCCAGCGGCGTGCCCGCATCGCGCAGCAGCAGGGCGGCGACCGAGGAATCCACGCCGCCGGACATGCCGACGATGACCTCCGGCGTGCTCACGGGATCTGGCGCACGGCCGACAACGGGAAGCGCTGGCCGGCGAGGCAATCGGCGACGACCTGCCAGACCAGCGGGCTGCGATGCCGCGTTGCCTCGGCCTGCAGCTGCGCCGGGGTGAACCACGTGGCCTTCTCGATGCCGTCGTCGAGCGTGCGCGCCGGGTCGTGCGCCAGCGGGCGGGCGGCGAACGCGAAGCGCAGGAAGTGCCGGCCATCGGCCTCGCCGGCACGCGGCGCCGACTTCCACAGATAACTGCCGATGAAGCCGGTCAGTTCGACCGTCCAGCCCGACTCCTCGAGCGTCTCGCGGACCGCTGCATGCAGCAGGGACTCGTCGGGCTCCAGGTGGCCGGCCGGCTGGTTGATCACCAGGCGTCCTTCGATGCGCTCTTCGATGCAGAGCACGCGACCGCCGTCCATGACGACGGTCGCGACGGTGACGTCCGGCTGCCAGAAACGCGGATCGGCGGATATCGCCATCACATCGCATCCTCGCCGGTCAGCTGCAACTCCATGTCGTCGGCGAGCTCGGCTGCGACTTCGAGCGCCTGCTCCAGCCGGGCACCGTCGGCGTCGTCGTGCAGCTTGATCACGTAGAACAGTGTGTCTCCGGCAATCTCCCAACTGCCCAGCACATTGCGTTGGCTGTCGCGCAGCAGCATGTCGGCCTGCGCTGCGCTGAAGCCGCCCTGGGGAACCGGGGCGGCCGGCGAGAACACCTCGCGGACCGCGCTGTCGCCGAGCACATGCGCACTGCCGGCCACGAATGCGAGCTGCGAGCGGTTTTCCTGCTGCCAGGCAAAGACGACCCGGTAATCGCCGTCCTCGTCGCGCTCGTAGCGCACACCCTGCGCGTCGAGCCGCTGCGCGAGCGTGTCCTCTGCGCCAGCCACAAGATCGGCGACGGGGGCCTGCTGGTCCACCAGCACGTCCTCGGCCATCGCGAACGGCGACAGCGCAAGCACGCAGACGAGTGGCAACAGGCGTGAGGCCGGGGACAAGCGGCGGCAAGGATGCATCGAGGCACCGGGTCGGGGGAATGCGGGCCATTCTGACGACCGGTGTCCGGGGCGTCCATCCGCGGCGCGGCGGTATAATCGGCCGATGAGTCGCAGACACGAACACGAATACCACCAGGATCGCGACCATGGCACCGCCGTGGCGCCCGGACGCCCGGAAGTCGCGCCGCCGCCGCTGTACTCGGTGCTTCTGCTCAATGACGACTACACGCCGATGGACTTCGTGGTGGAGATCCTGGTGCGGTTCTTCTCACTGGATCTCGAGCGCGCGACCCAGGTGATGCTCCACGTGCACACGCGTGGCCGGGGCGTGTGCGGCATCTACAGCCGTGAGGTCGCGGAGTCGAAGGTCGCACAGGTGAACGAATACGCACGGCTCAATCTGCACCCCTTGCTCTGTACGATGGAAAAGGCCTAAGTAGGGTCCAACGGGGGCAGGGTTTGTTTGCCGGAATCGGGCCCCATCTAGGGTGTCAGTGAAGCCGGAGCGTCCGCCCCATGTTCAGCAAAGATCTCGAGTTCACGATCGGCCAGTGCTACAAGCGCGCCCGCGAGGCCCGCGACGAGTACATGACGGTCGAACACCTGCTGTTGTCGCTGCTCGAGAACCCCTCTGCCGAGGCGGTGCTCAAGGCCACCGGCGCGGACTTCGAGCGCCTGCGAGGCGATCTCGAACAGGCCATCCTGACCTCGGTCACCAAACTGGCCGAAGACGACACGCGCGACACTCAGCCCACGCTTGGATTCCAGCGGGTTCTGCAGCGTGCGGTCTATCACGTGCAGTCGTCGGGCAAGAAGGAAGTCACCGGCGCGAACGTGCTGGTCGCGATCTTCGGCGAGAAGGATTCACACGCCGTCTATTACCTCAACCAGCAGGACGTCACCCGTCTGGATGTGGTCAATTACCTGTCGCACGGCATCGCCAAGACCGGCGGTGAGGAGCCGGACGGTGCCGCTGATGATCCGACGCAGGCCCGGGCCGAGGGCGCGGAGGGCGAAGGCAAGGGCGATGCGCTGGCCGAGTTCGCCAGCGATCTCAACCAGGCAGCTCGGGAGGGCCGCATCGACCCGCTGGTCGGCCGCGCCGAAGAAGTGGAACGCACGATCCAGGTGCTGTGCCGCCGCCGCAAGAACAATCCGCTCTACGTCGGCGAAGCCGGCGTCGGCAAGACCGCGATCGCCGAAGGGCTGGCCAAGCGCATCGTCGATGGCGAGGTCCCCGAGGTACTGGCCGATGCGACGATCTTCTCGCTCGATCTCGGTGCGCTGGTCGCCGGCACCAAGTACCGCGGCGATTTCGAGAAGCGCCTCAAGGCCGTGCTGGCCGCGATCAAGAAGCATCCGGGCGCGATCCTGTTCATCGACGAGATCCACACGATCATCGGCGCCGGTTCGGCATCGGGCGGCACGATGGACGCGTCCAACCTGATCAAGCCGGCGCTGTCGTCGGGCGAACTGCGCTGCATCGGCTCGACCACGTTTCAGGAGTACCGCGGCATCTTCGAAAAGGACCGCGCGCTGGCGCGTCGCTTCCAGAAGATCGACATCGTGGAGCCGACGGTCAGTGAGACCTACCAGATCCTGCAGGGCCTCAAGCCCCGCTACGAGGCCCACCACGACGTCACCTACGCCGACGAGGCGCTGCAGGCCGCGGTGGATCTGTCGGTCAAGCACATCGCCGATCGCCTGCTGCCCGACAAGGCCATCGACGTCATCGACGAAGCCGGCGCGCGTCAGCGCCTGCTGCCCGAAGGCGTGCGAAAGGCGCTGATCGACGTCGAGGAAGTCGAAACCATCGTCGCCAAGATGGCGCGCATTCCGGCCAAGCAGGTCAGCGCGACCGACAAGGACGTGCTCGAGCATCTCGAGCGCAACCTCAAGATGGTGATCTTCGGGCAGGACCCGGCGATCGAAATGCTGACCTCGGCGATCAAGCTCGCACGCTCCGGCCTCGGCAGCCCCGACAAGCCGATCGGCAACTTCCTGTTCGCCGGTCCCACCGGTGTCGGCAAGACCGAGGTCACGCGCCAGCTGGCGCTCCAGCTCGGTATCGAACTGGTGCGCTTCGACATGTCCGAGTACATGGAATCGCATTCGGTGAGCCGCCTGATCGGTGCGCCCCCGGGTTACGTCGGTTTCGACCAGGGCGGTCTGCTGACCGAGAAGATCGTCAAGACGCCGCACTGCGTGCTGCTGCTCGACGAGGTGGAAAAGGCGCACCCGGACATCTTCAACATCCTGTTGCAGGTCATGGACCGCGGCGTGCTGACCGACACCAATGGTCGCGAAGCCAATTTCCGCAACGTGATCCTGGTGATGACGACGAACGCCGGCGCCACCCAGGCGTCGCGTCGTTCGATCGGTTTCATGCGGCAGGACCACAGCAGCGATGCGATGGAAGTCATCCGCAAGAGCTTCACGCCGGAATTCCGCAACCGTCTCGACGCGGTGGTGCAGTTCCAGTCGCTGGGCTTCGAGCACATCCTGCGCGTGGTCGACAAGTTCATGATCGAACTGGAGGCGCAGCTGCACGAGAAGAACGTGTCGCTGTCGGCGACGCCGGCCGCGCGCGACTGGCTGGCGCAACATGGTTTCGATCCGCAGATGGGTGCGCGTCCGATGTCGCGCGTCATCCAGGACAAGGTCAAGCGTCGCCTGGCCGACGAGCTGCTGTTCGGCAAGCTGGCAAACGGCGGACGTGTTTCGATCGACGTGCAGGACGGCGAGCTCACCGTCGAGACCTGGGCGGAGCCGGAGCGACTGCTCACCGCCACGGTCGACTGACTGGCGCGGCGAACTGTGTGACGAAGAAGGCGCCCGAGGGCGCCTTCTTTTTTTGCCTCTGTAGAAGCGGCCTCGGCCACGATGGCCTTGCGGGACGGCTCCATCGCGCGCAAGCGCGCTCCTGTGTCGGGTGCTTTCTGGACGCGTCGATCAGCGCGCTGACGCCTCCACCCAAGCATCCACACGACGCTCGAGCAGATCGAGCGGCAACGCGCCGCCGCCGAGCACCGCGTCGTGGAAACCGCGCACGTCGAAGCGGTCGCCGAGCCGTGCTTCGGCTTTACCGCGCAATTCTTGGATGCGGATCATGCCGATCTTGTAGGCCGTCGCCTGGCCGGGCCAGGACAGGTAGCGCTGCACTTCCGAGCGGATCGTCGCTTCGGGGAACCCGCTGTTGTCGTTGAAGTAATCGACCGCCTGCTGCTCGGTCCAGCCCTTGGCATGCATGCCGGTATCGACGACCAGACGGATCGCGCGCCACAGTTCGGAACTCAGCTGGCCGTAGCGCGAGTACGGGTCGGCGTAGGTGCCCGGAATCTCCTTGGCCTGCCACTCCGAATACAGGCCCCAGCCTTCCGAGTACGCGGTGGTCTGGTACTGGGTGCGGAATTGCGGCAGGCCGGTCAGTTCCTGCGCGATCGCGATCTGCATGTGATGGCCGGGCAGGCCCTCGTGATACGCGATGACTTCGAGCTCCGGCTTCGGCATGGAGTTCATGTCGGACAGATGCGCGTAGTAGATGCCGGGCCGGGTGCCGTCGGGACTGCTCGGGAAATAGTGTTGCGCGGCGCCGGGTTCTTCGCGGAACGATTCGACGCGGCGCACGACCAGATCGGCCTTCGGCAGCAGGCCGTAGAACTGCGGCAGTTGCTGTTTGATGTTGTCGAGCAGACGCGTGGATTCGTCGAGATACGCCTGACGCCCTGCATCGGTGTTCGGGAACTTGAACTGCGGGTCGGTCGCGATGAAGCGGAAGAAGGCCTGCAGATCGCCGTCGAAGCCGACCTCGGTCTTGATCGTCTCCAGATCCCTGTGGATGCGGGCGACATCCTGCAGACCGATGTCGTGCACCTGCTCAGGCGTCAGCCCGGTGCTGGTGTTGTGGCGCAGCTGCGAGGCGTAATACGCCTTGCCGTTGGACTGCGTGGTGCCGACGCCGGCGGGATTCTCCAGCGCGTTGCCGATGTCGCCCTCGTGCCACGCGATCACGCGCCGGTAGGCCGGGCCGACGGATTCCAGCAGCGCCGTGCGGGCCTGGGTCTCGAGCGCGTCGGCTTGCGTGGCGTCGATCGTGCCGGCCTCGCGCAGCGCGTCGGCCTTCTTGACCAGGTCGGCCCACAGCGCGGTGTCGTCGCCCTCGGCGAACGGTGCACCGGTGATCACGTTTCGCGACTGGGTAATGACGCCTGTGTAGGCGAACTTCGGCGCGCGGATGCCGGCGTCGGCGCTGGCCTGCGTGTGTTCGAGCAGGGTGTCGAACATCGTTGGCAACGCACGCAGACGGGCGACATAGGCGAGATAATCGGCCTCGCTGTCGACCTTGTGGAAGTTGATCAGCAGCGTCGGCAGCATCGCTTGCGGCCCCATCATCTGGGTGAAGGCGTAGCCGTTGCGGCGGTACTCGAACTGCTCGGCTGCCTCGCGCGCCTGCTGCGCCCAGAGTTCATAGGACAGCTTGCCCTCGAGATCGAGCGCGTCGGCATCGAAGCTGCGCTCCATTTCGGCGACGCTCGCGCGCTGCCAGGCAAGCTGCCGTTCCATCGCAACGTCGGAGACATCGTCGAGCTGGTCGTAGAGCTCCTTGCGGCCGAGGAAGGTCAGCCCGATCGGACTGAATCGCAGCGAGGTTTCGTACTGCTGGTCGAGCCAGGCATTGAGGCGCGCAGTCTCGGCGGCCGGCGGCGCCTGGGTCATCGCCGTGGGCGCGGGGGCAGCAGGCGCCGGCTGCGCGTGGGCGGCCAAGGCGAACGCGAGCGCAAGGGCGAGCGCGGTGATGGCGGGCAGTCTGGGCATCGGAAGCATCCGGTCGGTCGTGGGGACCGAGCCTACGCGATCGATTCGCCTACGGCAGACGCGGGATCGTGAGATACCCCGACGGGCGCCGGAAATCACGGGCAGCGCAGCGACCCGGCGTCGCGGTATGGACGCGCCCAAACGCAAGAAGGCAGCCTGCGCTGCCTTCCAATTGCAATCGTCGCAATGTCTGCGCCGATTACTTCATGCGGTAGGTGATGCGGCCCTTGGTCAGATCGTAGGGCGTCATTTCCACCTTGACCCGGTCACCGGTCAGGATGCGGATGTAGTTCTTGCGCATCCGTCCGGAGATGTGCGCAATGATTTCGTGGCCGTTCTCGAGCTTCACCCGGAACATGGTGTTCGGGAGGGTCTCGGAGACCGCGCCTTCGAACTCGATGACGTCGTCTTTCGCCATGCGTCTGGAATATCCATCGTTAGGGATGCGGCGCGCGGAGGTGGCGCCAGCAAAGCGGGGCATTGTCGCACGCGGCTGCGGGCGATGCAAAACGGTGATCCGTGGGATTCAGTCTGGCGCGCCTAGCGCGACAGCCCGGATTTCATCGAACGCGCCCGTCCACGATCCACTGACCGGGGCCGGCGCTTGCGCCAGCGCTTCGACCGATTCGATGAACCGTTCGCGCGGCCAGCTCGCGGCGCCCATCGATGCCAGATGCGGATTGCCGACCTGCGCATCGAGCAGCGGCATGTCCCAGAGACGCATCTGCCGGGCGAGTCCGAACAGGGCCGCCTTCGACGCGCCGGTGCGCGCGCTGAACATGCTCTCGCCGTAGAACATCCGGCCGATCGACACGCCGTAGATGCCGCCCACGAGCGCATCACCATCGAACACTTCGACGCTGTGGGCGAAGCCCGCGCCGTGCAGTGCGGTGTAGGCATCGCGCATGGCGTCCGTGATCCAGGTGCCATCCTGTCCGGGTCGCGGCGCCTGTGCGCAGGCGGTGACGACGTCGGCGAATGCGGTGTCGGCGCGCAGCGTCCAGCCGCTGCCGCGCAAGGCACGTGCAAAGCGCCGGTTGGGGTGCAGGGTCGCGGTTTCGAAGACGGTGCGCGGATCCGGCGACCACCACAGGATCGGCTGGCCTTCGGAGAACCACGGAAACACGCCATGACGGTAGGCGTTGCACAGTCGCGGCACCGACAGATCGCCACCGAACGCGAGCAGGCCGTCCGGACGGCGCAGCGCGCTGTCGACCGGTGGAAATGGCGCGTCGGGTTCGACGCCGAGGCGCGGCAGATGCAGGCTCACGGGGGCGCGGGTTTGAACGGGCTGCTTGCAGCGAGTGTCGCGGCGTAACCGCGGATCGACTGCGCCTCTTGCGTGCACCATTCGCGCAGCGCGCGGCGGAATTCGGGATCGGCGATCCAGTGACGACTATGCACCAGTGTCGGCAGGAAACCGCGCGCGAGTTTGTGTTCGCCCTGCGCGCCGGGTTCGAAGTGGCGCAGGCCCTCGCGCAGGCAATAGGCGATGCCCTGGTAGTAGCAGGTCTCGAAATGCAGGCCGGGTAGGGTGGCGATGGCGCCCCAGTAGCGGCCGTAGAGCGTGTCGTCGCCGCGCAGGCACAGGGCGCCGGCGACCGGCACGTCGCCCAGGTCGGCCAGCACCAGGACCAGCTGGCGCGGCATCGTCGCGGCGAGATGCCGCAGAAAATCCAGCGTCAGCGCGGGCGAGTTGCCGTATTCGGCGAAGGTCTGCAGGTAGAAGCGGTACATCGTCGCGAGGTCGTCGTCGCTGGCCTCGTCGCCGTGCAGCACGCGGAATGTCACCCCGGCACGCGCGACCTTGGCGCGCTCCTGGCGGATGTTCTTGCGGTGCTTGTGGTCCATCGCGCCGAGGTAATCGTCGAACGTCGACCAGTCGCCCGGATTGCGCCAGTGGTACTGCACGTCGATGCGCGGCAGCCAGTCCGCGTCGAATGCATCCGCCTCGCACTCGGTGTGGAAATTGACGTGGGCCGACGACCAGCCCGCATCGCCGGTCGCCCGTTCGAGCGCAATGCGCAGTGCGGTCCGCGCGCTCGCGTCACGCGCCAGCAGTCGCGGGCCGGTCACCGGGGAGTAGGGCGAGGCGACCAGCAGCTTCGGGAAATAGTCGTGGCCGTACTGCGCGTAGGCACGCGCCCAGGCATGGTCGAATACGAACTCGCCGTGCGAATTGGTCTTGCGGTAGGCCGGCGCTGCGGCGATCAACGTCGCGCCGTCCCACAGCGTCAGATGGTGCGGCGTCCAGCCCCATTCGGCGCGCAGGCAGCCGTGCGACTCGAGGCCCGAGAGAAACGCGTGGCTGACGAACGGATTGCCGTCGTGCAGCGCATCCCAGGCGGCGGCAGGCACGTCCGACACACGCGACAGCACGCGCGCCGTCATCCGCCGCGACCGTCCACGCTGTGGCCTGCTTCGATCACGGTGCGTCGGAGCAACGTGCGATCGGGCTCGAACGCCAGTGCCGCCATCGCACGGGCCATCGCGAGGCCGGCATGCCGGCTCGCGGCCTCCGCGAATGCCGGATCGCCGGACGCGGCAATTGCGGCCAGGCCTTTCTGCAGTCGGATGCCGATCTCGACCACGGCCGCGCCGTCGCGTGCGATCGGCGGAAAGACGTCGCCGAACACGTCGTCGATTGTCACCGCAGGCACGAATACCCGCGCGTAACGGATCTCGGCGGATGGGCGATCGCTGCCGGCCCGCGCCCATTCGCACAGCAGCCGCGTCGCGGTGCCGATGATGTCGATCGCGGTCCCGGCATCGTTGATCCCTGGCGACAGGGCCCGGCTGCCGATCTCGGTCAGCACGACGAAGCCGAAGCGCGGGTCCTGTTCGAAGCTGCGCTCGTCGCTGATGGTGAACGCGCTGCGCAGGCGCCCGGCCACGGCATCGGTGGCTGGAAGCCCGCGCGTCGCGAGGAGCGCGCGACCCGGCGTGGCGAACACGCCGGGCAGCGCGGCCACGTGGATCTCGCCCGCGTGTTCCGACGCGATCTCGGCCAGCAGCGCGACATCGATGTGTTCGATGTAGCCGATCTCGTACGTCTCGAGCCGCACCGCGTCGTCGGGCAGGCCCGGCGACGGTGCTGCGCCGAGATGCGGGTCGGCCAGATACTGCCGCACCGCGCGCCGGGTCACGTCCTCGACCAGGTTGATCGTTGCGCCGAGCCGGCCGAAGCTCGACAGCTGTTCGATCCAGCGCAGCAGGGTCAGGGTGATCAGCACGATCACCAGCACGGTCGCCGCGAACAGCACCACGCGTCCGCTGTCGCCGTAGATGCCGGTGCTCAGCGCGATCAGGCCCACCACCGAAAACAGGAATGCACCGATGAAGGTCGCCAACGCGCCCTGCGCGGAACTGTCGGCGATGAGCAGCCGGGCCGCCCGGGGCGTGGCATTGGTGGACGCCGAGCTGTAGGCCGAGACCATCGTCGACAGCGAGAAGGTCGTCACCGCCAGCATCGACGCGGCGAGAATGCCGAGCAGATTGCCGACCGAATCGGCACCGATGCGTCCGGCCAGCGATTCGGGAATCCAGGTCTTGAGCAGTGCGCCGACCAGCGCGGTCACGATCGCCAGGCCGCAGTAGATCGTCGCGCGCACCCACATGCGCCGGAATTCCCGGCGCAGGATCAATCGCAGTTGCGCCAGGGTCATGCGCGGCGCCCCGTGCGCGGGGCCGGAACGCATGCGCCCGGCATCGGAACTCAGCCCTGCTGGTCGAGGAAGCGTTCGGCGTCGAGCGCGGCCATGCAGCCGAAGCCGGCGGACGTGATCGCCTGGCGGTAATGCTGGTCGGTCACGTCGCCGGCAGCGAACACGCCCGGCACATTGGTCGAGGTCGCATTGCCGTCGATGCCCGAGCGGATCTCGAGGTAGCCGTTGTTCATCGCCAGCTGGCCTTCGAACAGCGTGGTGTTCGGCGTGTGGCCGATCGCGACGAAGAAACCGTGCACCGCGATCTCGCGGGTGCTGTCGTCCTGCACCGACTTCAGCCGCAGGCCGGTCACGCCGGCATCGTTGCCGAGCACCTCGTCGACGGTGTGATGCCACACCGGGACGATCTTGCCGGCCTGGATCTTCGCGTTGAGCTTGTCCTGCATGATCTTCTCGGCGCGCAGCGTGTCGCGGCGATGGACCAGATAGACGGTCCTGGCGATGTTCGACAGGTACAGCGCTTCCTCGACCGCGGTATTGCCGCCGCCGACCACGGCCACGTCCTGGTCCTTGTAGAAGAACCCGTCGCAGGTCGCGCAGGCAGACACGCCGCGGCCCTTGAAGGCCTCTTCCGACGGCAGGCCCAGGTACTTGGCGGTCGCGCCGGTGGCGATGATGATCGCGTCGGCGGTGTACGCGCCGCTGTCGCCCTTGAGGCGGAACGGGCGCTGCGACAGATCCGCGGTGTGGATGTGGTCGAAGATGGTCTCGGTGTCGAACCGTTCGGCATGCGCCTGCATGCGCGCCATCAGGTCCGGACCCATCAGCCCGTGCGCGTCGCCCGGCCAGTTGTCGACCTCGGTGGTGGTCATCAGCTGGCCGCCCATCTGCATGCCGGTGATGACCACCGGCTTGAGGTTGGCGCGGGCGGCGTAGACGGCGGCGGTCCAGCCGGCGGGGCCCGATCCGAGGATCAGCAGACGGAGGTGGCGGGGGCTGGTATTCGGAGCGCTCATGTATACTCGCGGACTTCGGCACTGCGGCCTGACGTGGTCCATAGCTTGGCGGTGCGCCCCCCGCAAAACAAGGTTCGGCAACGTCAGCCGGCCGGAACAATCCATCCGCGACACGCCGCCGAAAGCGGCGTTTTTTTGTGCAGGAGTCGGCGACATGCGTATCGGTATCCCGAGTGAAACCAAAACCCTCGAAGGCCGCGTGGCCCTGGTGCCGGAAGCGGCAGGCGATCTGGTCAACCGTGGCCACGAAGTGTGGGTGCAGCAGGGCGCTGGCCTGAAGTCGGGCTTCAGCGACGAGGCCTACACCCGTCTGGGCGTGAAGATCGCGCCGGATGCGGCCGCGCTGTACGAGAAGGGCGAACTGATCGTCAAGGTCAAGGAGCCGATCGAAGGCGACCTTGCGCTGCTGCGCAAGGACCACCTGTTGTTCTGCTACCTGCACCTGGCGCCGCTGCCCGAGCTGACCAAGCGTCTGCTCGACATCGGCCTGACCGGCGTCGCGTTCGAAACCGTCGAGCTCGACAACGGCGAGCTGCCGCTGCTGGCGCCGATGTCGGTGATCGCCGGCAAGATCGCCGTGCAGGTCGGGACGCATTACCTGCATCAGCCGCTCGGCGGCAAGGGCAAGCTGCTCGGCGGCCTGCCGTCGACCGAGCGCGGCAAGGTCGTGGTGTTCGGCGCCGGCGTGGCCGGTGGCGCGTCGGCGGCGCTGGCCGCGGCGGGCGGTGCGAACGTGGTGGTGTTCGAAAAGCGCCAGGACCGCATGGAACAGATGATGCGCCTGGGCAACAACGTCACCGCGCTGTATCCCTACGACGACGTCGTCGCCCGCGAGGTCGCTTCGGCCGACCTGGTGATCGGCGCGGTGCTGGTGACCGGCGCGGTCGCGCCGCACGTGGTCACCCGCGACATGATCAAGTCGATGGAGGACGGCAGCGTGCTCGTCGATATCTCGATCGACCAGGGCGGCTGCTTCGAGACCTCGCGCGGCACGACCTGGAAAGAGCCGGTGTACGTGGAAGAGGGCGTGACCCACTTCTGTGTGACCAACATGCCGGGCGCCGTGCCGCAGACCTCGTCGCAGGCCATCTGCGCGGCGATCCTGCCGTGGGTCAACAAGCTGGCTTCCGGCCAGTGGCGCGACAACCAGGCGCTGGTGCGCGGCATCAACGTCGAAGGCGGCAAGCTCGTGCATCCTGCGCTGCAGGGCATGAAACTTTGACGTAAGATCAAAGGCCTGTACCGACTTCTTCAGGTAAAGACGCACGGTGGCACGACCGCTTTCAGACCGCACCAAGCGCACGCGCAGCGCAGCCAAGGACGCCGCACCCGCGGCGTCCGCCAAGGCTGCGCCCAATCCGCGCCGCCAGCGGCTGGTCCGCGACATCGCGCTGATCCTGATCGCGCCGCTGCTGCTGTATCTGCTGGCGTGCCTGGTCACGCATTCGCACACCGATCCGAGCTGGTCGTCGCAGACCGGTGTGCTGCCGGCCGATATCCACAATATCGGTGGGCCTGTCGGCGCATGGATTTCCGACGTGCTGCTGCAGCTGTTCGGGTTCATGGCCTATCCGCTGCCGTTGATCCTCGGCGCGATCGCGTGGATCGCGCTGTTCGGCATGGATCGCGACGGTGACGGCCGGGCCGATTTCGGGCCGGCGCTGCGCCTCGCCGGCATCGTCGGCTTCCTGATCACGGGCGCAGGGCTGCTCGCGCTGCGGTTCCCGGAACTGGTGAACTACCCGGGCGGTGGCGGCGGCATCCTGGGCCGGCTGGTGGGCAATACGCTCAAGGCGGGCTTCGGCGCGTTCGGCGGCAATCTGCTGCTGCTCGCGCTGTTCCTGGTGTCGGTGACGCTGGCGACGGGCCTGTCGTGGTTCGCGTTGATGGACCGCATCGGTGGCTGGGTCATGCAGCTGCCGGTGCTGTTCCGCCGCAGCAGCAAGCAGGCCACCGACTGGAAAGAAGCCCGCGTGCACCGCGAGGAGCGGACCGAGGCGCGCAAGGTCGACACCGAACTGCGGGCCAAGCGCGCGCCGGTGAAGATCGAAGCGCCGGTCGTGCCGCCGGCGGTCGAGAAGAGCGAACGCGCCAAGCGCGAACAGCAGATTCCGATGTTCCACGGCGTCAACGCCAACGGGTCCGACCTGCCGCCGCTGTCGCTGCTGGACGATCCCAAGCCGCAGCCGCAGGGCTACGACGAGGACACGCTGGAAACCCTGTCGCGGCAGATCGAGTTCAAGCTCAAGGACTTCCGCATCGACGTGGTGGTCAAGGAGGCCCAGCCAGGGCCGGTGATCACGCGCTTCGAGATGGAACCCGCGCCGGGCGTCAAGGTCAGCCAGATCAGTTCGCTGGACAAGGACATCGCGCGCGGCCTGTCGGTCAAGGCCGTGCGCGTGGTCGATGTGATTCCGGGCAAGTCGGTGATCGGCCTGGAAATTCCCAATGTGCGCCGGGAGATGATCTATCTCTCCGAGCTGCTGCGCTCCAAGGAATACGACAAGTCGCCGAGTCCGCTCACGCTGGCGCTGGGCAAGGGCATCAGCGGCCAGTCAGTGGTCGCGGATCTCGCGCGCATGCCGCATCTGCTGGTCGCGGGTACCACCGGCTCGGGCAAGTCGGTCGCGGTCAACTCGATGGTGTTGAGCCTGCTGTTCAAGGCCAGCCCTAAAGAACTGCGCATGCTGATGATCGACCCGAAGATGCTGGAGCTCAGCGTCTACGAGGGCATCCCGCATCTGCTGGCGCCGGTGGTCACCGACATGAAGGAGGCCGCCAACGGCCTGCGCTGGTGCGTGGCGGAAATGGAACGCCGCTACAAGCTGATGAGCGCGGTCGGCGTGCGCAACCTCGCCGGCTTCAACAAGAAGGTCAAGGATGCGGAGGACGCCGGGCAACCGATGTCGGACCCGCTGTTCCGGCCGAATCCCGAATCGAGCGACGTCGCCGAACTGCTCGAGCCGCTGCCCTACATCGTCATCTTCATCGACGAATTCGCCGACATGATGATGATCGTCGGCAAGAAGGTCGAAGAACTCATCGCGCGTCTGGCGCAGAAGGCGCGTGCGGCCGGTATCCATCTGATCCTCGCCACGCAGCGGCCGTCGGTGGATGTCATCACCGGTCTGATCAAGGCCAACATCCCGACCCGCATCGCGTTCCAGGTCAGCTCCAAGATCGACTCGCGCACCATCCTCGACCAATCCGGTGCGGAGACGCTGCTGGGTAACGGCGACATGCTGTATCTGCCGCCGGGCACGGCGATGCCCGAGCGCGTGCACGGCGCGTTCGTGTCCGACGAGGAAGTGCATCGCGTCGTCGAACATCTCAAGCAGAGCGGCCGGGCTGACTACATCACCGGCGTGCTCGACGAGGTGCAGACGATGGGCGACGGCACCGTCGTCGGCGCGACCGGCCTGCCGGAATCGAGCAGCAGCGGCGGCGGAGACGAAAGCGATCCGCTGTACGACGAAGCGGTCAAGATCGTCACCGAAACCCGCCGCGCGTCGATCTCGGGTGTGCAGCGCCGGCTGAAGATCGGCTACAACCGCGCCGCGCGTCTGGTCGAGGCGATGGAAGCGGCGGGCGTGGTGACGCCGCCCGAGCACAATGGCGACCGCAGCGTGCTCGCGCCGCCGCCTCCGCCGCGCTGATCCAACGGCAGGCGCGGCCCCGCGATGAATCGCCGATGCACGGCATCGGCACGAAGCTGCGCCGTCATCGCCGCATTCAGCCGGGAATTCGCACACTCCGGTCCAACGTCACACCGCCTCCAGAGGTTCCGTACATGCGCTCGATGATCCGTCATTCCCGCTGGTTCGCCGCCGCTGCCGTGCTGATGGTGGCTGGCCTCGCGCAGGCCGCCGATGCGCGCCCGCAACTCGAGCAGTTCACGAGTGGCCTCAAGGGCCTCGAGGCCCAGTTCACCCAGCAGGTCGCCGACGGCAACGGCCGGGTCAAGGAGAGCTCGAGCGGCACGCTGGCGCTGTCGGCGCCGCGTCTGTTCCGCTGGGAATACGTGAAGCCGTACCCGCAGCTGATCGTCGCCGATGGCCGCACGGTTTGGGTCTATGACCCCGACCTGGAGCAGGTCACGCGCCGTTCGCAGGGCAGCGAGGAACAGGACAGCCCGCTGGCCGCGCTGATCGACCCGTCGAAGCTCGACCGCGACTTCAGCGTCGCCGAAGCCGGCAGTGCAGGTGGACTGAACTGGCTCGAGCTGCGCCCCAAGCGCGCCGAGAACGCGGCGTTCGAACGCGCGCGTCTGGGCTTCGGCAGCGATGGCAGCCTGTCGCGCATGGAGATCCACGACACCCTGGGCCAGCGTACGACCATCGGTTTCAGCGGCTGGAAGCGCAATCCCGCGTTCGCCGCCGACACGTTCCGCTACACGCCGCCGGCGGGTGTGGATGTGGTGGGCGAGGAATAAGTCTTTCGCGTCCCGCGCTGCGGGATTCGCGGTGCATCGCATTACACGGCCGCCTTCGGGCGGCCGTTTGCGTTTCCGGCCTCGTGCGTCGCAATACGATCGTGCGAGCGCCTAGCGATGCATTTCGCCAACCTGCCGGATCGGCGTGAACGCCGGCAGCACCAGCCGGTAGTGGTAAGGCGCATCGGCGGGCTGACGGCCCGCAGTGCGTGGCCGGCTGACGTCCACCGTGCCGCATGCGTCGATGTCCTGGCAGGCCCAGAACTGTCCGCGCTCGGCGGTGATGTCGATCGACACCGGGGCCAGATCGTGGAGATGGGCCGTCATCGGCATCGTGCCCGCGAATGGACTCGCGGGATCGGTCGGGCGTTGGCGCATCGCGTGGAGATTGCCGACGACCACGACGATGCGGCCCGCGGGGAAGCCGTCGTACGCGCGCCTGAGCACATCGGCCATCACCGCTTCGCAGTTTCCGCGTTCATGGCAATCTCTGCTGCGCGGATCGAACGGCAGGATCGCGACATCGTGTCCGGCATTGCGCAGCCCTCCGATGCGCTGGACCAGCGACAGCACGTCTTCGCTGCGTCGGCCATCGCTCTGTTCGGGCGACAACGCCCACCATGGCCGTTGCCGCAGGGCGTCGATCAGCGCGTCGGTGCCGCCACCGGTGACGGCTTCGCGCAGCGCCGAATGCTCCCGCGTGGGAATTTCCAGTGCGAGCAGTACGGGCGCCGTCTCGCTCCAGTGCTCCACCAGATCGCCTGCCAGCAGCGGAATCTCGCGCGTGCCGTGCATTTCGCCCAAAACCACGAGTCGATGCGCGCCGCTTTCGCGAACGAGCGTGTTTACCGCATCGCTGCGCCAGTCGGCTGCGGCCGTGGTCGAAGCGGCGAGCAGCAGAAGACCGCTGGCAAGCCGGGTCAGTCGGTGTCTTGCGGTTGTGATCACGTCCGTATGTCGCAATATCCTCATCCCGGCACTACGTTGCAGCCCAGGCCGACAGGTTAATCGCTTGCCCCGTTCCCACCCAACCCGCGCCGATGGCGGCGACCTGTTGCAGGTCGATCGCAGCGCCATGCGTCCGCTGGCCGAACGTATGCGCCCGGCGACGCTCGACGAAATGGTCGGGCAACGCCGGTTGCTGACCGAAGGCACCGCGCTGCGCACGGCGGTCGAGGCCGGCAAGATCCATTCGATGGTGCTGTGGGGGCCGCCGGGCTGCGGCAAGACCACGCTGGCGCTGCTGCTCGCGCATTACGCGGACGCGGAGTTCAAGGCGATCTCGGCAGTGCTCTCCGGCCTGCCGGACGTGCGTCAGGTGCTGGCCGAAGCCGCGCACCGCTTCGATGGCGGGCGCCGCACGGTGCTGTTCGTCGATGAAGTGCACCGCTTCAACAAGACCCAGCAGGATGCGTTTCTGCCGCACATCGAGCGCGGCACGATCGTCTTCGTCGGCGCGACCACCGAAAACCCGTCGTTCGAACTCAACTCCGCGCTGCTGTCACGTTGCCGCGTGCACGTAATGGAATCGGTGTCGCCCGACGACATCCTCGAATCGCTGCACCGTGCGCTGGCCGATGCCGAGCGCGGACTCGGTGATCGCGGGCTGCGGATCGCCGAGGATCTGCTGCGGCTGATCGCCGTGGCCGCCGACGGCGATGTGCGCCGCGCACTGACGCTGCTGGAGATCGCCGCCGAACTGGCAGGCGAGGGCGGCGAAGTCACCGGCAGCACGATCGAACAGGTGCTGGCCGACCGCACGCGTCGCTTCGACAAGGGCGGCGAGCAGTTCTACGACCAGATCTCGGCGCTGCACAAATGTGTACGCAGCTCCAATCCCGATGCCGCGCTGTACTGGCTGACGCGCATGCTCGATGGCGGCTGCGACCCCGGTTACCTCGCCCGGCGCATGACGCGCATGGCGGTGGAAGACGTCGGTCTGGCCGATCCGCGCGCCTTGCAGATGTCGATCGATGCCTGGGACACGTATGAGCGTCTCGGCAGTCCCGAGGGCGAACTCGCGCTCGCGCAGCTGGTGATCTATCTGGCCAGCACCGCGAAATCCAATGCCGGCTACATGGCCTTCAACCAGGCCAAGCGCGACGTGCGCGAGTACGGCACGCAGGATGTGCCGATGCATTTCCGCAATGCGCCGACCAAGCTGATGAAGGAACTCGGCTACGGCACCGGCTACCAGTACGACCACGACGCCGAAGGCGGCATCGCGCTCGACCAGACCGCATTTCCGGATGCGATGGGCGAGCGGGTCTACTACCAGCCGGTCGCGCGCGGCATGGAGATCAAGCTCAAGGACAAGCTCGACGCCTTGCGCGCCGCGCGTGCCGAAGCGATCCGCAAA
Organism: Luteimonas sp. KH_071; assembly: GCF_057838005.1. Taxonomy (NCBI): domain Bacteria; kingdom Pseudomonadati; phylum Pseudomonadota; class Gammaproteobacteria; order Lysobacterales; family Lysobacteraceae; genus Luteimonas; species Luteimonas sp. KH_071. Next base: position 1,842,832 of record NZ_CM174458.1, read on the forward strand.
TCCCGTGAGGCTGGCGGGGACTGATCATCTGCGGATTTCCTGACGATTCCTGCGGGCTGCGACCGAAGGCGCGCGGGCGTTCGCACGATGGTGCAAGCCAGGGCACGCGCGCAGGGTCGTAGGCGGTTCTTCCACGGAGGGAATGCCGATGCGGATCTGTGCGGTTTTGCTGCTGTTCGTCGCGTGGCCGGTCGCCGCGCAGTCGGTGCACAAATGCGCCGACGGGCGCGGCAGCTACAGCTATCAGTCGCAACCCTGCGCCGATGGCGAAGCGCTGCGGACGTGGATGGCCGAGGTGCAGGACGCGCCTGCAACGACGGCAACGCAGCGCCCGGCGACACCGCCGACGCGACGTCGTGCGGCCGCATCGACGCGGCAGACACCCGTACGTGCGACAAGTCCCCGACGCGACGACCGGCACGCGCGATGTCTGGCCGCACGCGCCAGTCGCGAGAACGCCCTGCGCAAGCTCGGCACCCAGCGCCGTTATGACGATCTGCGCCGGCTCAACGAACGCGTGTCGGCGGTGTGCAATCACCGCGGCTGAGGCGCCAGGTGATCAGGGATTGCAGGGACGGTTGGTGCCTTCCCAACCGTTCGGCAGGCGACGGATGACCTGACCGCCGGCGCAGCGCTCGCCGGCCTGGAGCGGCGTCGAACGATACGCCACGAGCTTTTGCGCAGCGGGCGCGACGACCGCCGGCTTCGGATATTCGTAGATCACGCGCTCGGGCGAGGGCAGGTGGCCGAACTGACGGGAGAACCCCGTCGCATCGTCGGCGTTGCGACTGGCGTGCAGCCAGGCGGCATTGGATGCGACCAGCAGGGCCAGCAACACGATCGCCATCACTTGCCAGGTCGAACGCCGCCAGCGGGCGGGGAACAGGAACACGTTGCGTTGCCGATCCACGAGGCGCTCCAGAGTCCGGGCAGACTGGATTGGATGCTAGGCGCTGGAAGATGGGCGGGCTACTGGGGACAACCCTGTAAACGTTTTTCTGTGCATCCGCTGGTGGTGCGCGCGTCGCTTGGCAAAGGGCGCGTGCATGAACCGGTCAGCCGCATCACCGCCACCACTGCGAGGGCGGCAGTGAGGCGTGGAAGACCGATCTTGGAACCGATGGCATATCGTGTTTCGAAGGTGTACAAATGTACACCATGAGCGATCTGTCCCCCCAGCGTGCTGCCGTCCTCGACTTCCTGCGCGAGCGCATCGCCGCCGGTGCGCCGCCGAGCCTGGCCGAGATTGCCGCGGCCTTCGGTTTCGCCTCACGCAATGCCGCGCAGAAGCATGTGCAGGCGCTGGTGTCGGCCGGACTCGTGGAATTGCAGGCCGGTCAGAAGCGTGGGCTTCGTCTGCCGGGGCAGGGCGAGCGCATGGCCGCGCTTCCGGTGCTCGGGCGCGTGGCCGCAGGCGTGCCGATCGGTCCGGACACCGGCAGCGACCGCGTGCTGTGGCTGGACCGCAGCCTGTTCTCGCTGCGCCCGGATTACCTGCTGCGGGTCGAGGGCGATTCGATGATCGACGACGGCATTCTCGAAGGCGATCTCGTCGGTGTGCACCGCAGCCGCGATGCGCGCGACGGCCAGATCGTCGTCGCGCGTCTGGACGATGCCATCACCATCAAGCGGCTCGAACACCGCGAAGGTGGCGTGCGCCTGCTGCCGCGCAATCCCGCGCACGCGCCGATCGTGGTCGCTGCCGATGCTGATTTCGCGATCGAAGGCCTGTACTGCGGCCTGGTGCGGCAGGGCTGAGATGGCACCTGCACTCCAGTCGCTGGATGCCTTGCTCGCCGCGCGCACGGTGTGGTCGGCCGGACGCGGCACGCGCTGCGCCGACATCGGCCAGCCGACCGGACATGCCGCGCTCGATGCCGCATTGCCGGGCGGTGGCTGGCCGCCGCGCGCATTGACCGAACTGCTGCTGCCGGCCGATGGCGTCGGCGAAATCTCGTTGTTGTTTCCGGCGCTGTCGCGCATCACCGCCGCCGGCGGTCGCGTGGTGCTGGTCGCGCCGCCGTGCATTCCGTACGCACCGGCGTGGCAGGCAGCAGGCGTTCGCCTGGACGCGCTGGATGTCGTCGAGGCATCGCCCAGCGATGCACTGTGGGCGTTCGAGCAATGCCTGCGCAGCGGCGCCTGCGCCGCGGTGCTGGGCTGGCCGGACACCGGTGATGCGCGGTTGATACGGCGCCTCCAGGTCGCCGCAGACAGCGGCGATTGCCACGCTTTTGCGCTGCGCGACCGGCGTCACGCGGCGAATGCCTCACCGGCGGCATTGCGGCTGGAGTATCTGCCCGAGGTGCATGCCTGGCAGGTGCGCAAATGCCGGGGCGGGCAGGTGCCGTCGCAACCGCTGCGATTGGCGAGCTGAATGATCCTGCGATGCTCTGGGCCTGTCTTCTCCTGCCGCAACTGGCACTCGACGCCGTTCTCCGCCGTCTGCCCGATCCCGACGCACCATTCGCGCTGGTCGAAGGACCCGCGCAGCTGCGCAAGTTGCACAGCGTCAACGACGCGGCCGGTGCGCACGGACTGAAGGCCGGCATGCGCCTGTCGGCCGCGCATGCGCTGCTGGCCGACGTGCGCACGCAACCGCACGATCCGCTGGCGGAATCGACCGCGCACCGCTTCCTTGCCGCCTGGGCGTATCGCCACAGTTCGCTGGTGAGCCAGCAGTGGTCGCGCGCGATCGTGCTGGAAGTGCAGGCGAGCTTCCGACTGTTCGGGCCGTGGTCGCAGTTCGAACGCACGCTGCGCGAAGAACTCTCGGCATTGGGCTTCGCGCATCGCATCGCGCTCGCGCCGTCGCCGACCGCCGCGCGCGTGCTGGTCGGTCTGCGCGACGGCTTCGCGGTGACCGGGCCGGCGGAACTGTCGGCGCTGCTGGACCGCACGCCGGTGCGCCGCGCCGCATTGCCGGGCGATGCCGGCGAACGTCTGTACCGCATGGGTGTGCGCACGCTCGGTGCCTTGCGCGAACTGCCGGGCGCGGGCGTGCAGCGCCGGTTCGGCGCGGATGTACTGGCGCATGTGCGCCGGCTGTATGGCGAAGGCGATGATCCGGTCGCCTGCTACACGCCGCCGGACCGTTTCGACATGCGCGTCGAGCTGGGTTACGAAGTGGAAGCGCATCCGCCGCTGCTGTTTCCGTTGCGGCGGCTGATCAACGACCTGTGCACGTATCTCTCTGCCCGCGACGGTGGCGTGCAGCGTTTCGTGATCGGGCTGGAACACGAAGCAGGCAGTACCGATGTCGAAGTCGGCCTGCTCGCGCCCGAGCGCACGTCGACGATGCTGTTCGAACTCGCGCGCAACCGGCTCGAACGCACCGAAATCGCCAGGCCGGTCGTCGCGATGCGCCTGCTCGCACGCGAACTGCCGCCGTTCGTGCCGGCCGCGCGCGATCTGTTCGATACGCGCCCGCAACAGGCGCTCGACTGGCCGCATTTGCGGGAGCGCCTGCGCGCGCGGCTTGGCGACGATGCGGTCTATCGGGTGACACCGGCCGGCGATCCACGTCCGGAGCGCGCATGGGCACGCCGCATTGGCGATAGCGGTGGCGCGATTGCGGATGCGCCTGCGCGCCCGCCGCGTCCGGCCTGGCTGCTGCCGCAACCGGTACCGTTGCACGATGCTGGCCTGCGCATCGTGTCCGGGCCGGAGCGTCTGGAAAGCGGCTGGTGGGACGATGCCGATGCGCGTCGCGATTACTACGTGGTCGAAACCCGTGAGGGCCAGCGCGGCTGGGCCTTCGTGCCGCCGGGACGCTTCGACGGCTGGATGCTGCACGGCTGGTTCGCATGAGCTGGGACGATGCGATCGATGGCGTCGACCGCGACACGCCGGGCAGCCATGTGCCACGTGCGCTGCGCGTCGCCGGACGCCTGCGCGCAGCTGCGAATGACGATGTCGCCCACGACACCAGTGAGGATCTGCCGGCGTATGCAGAACTGCATTGCCTGTCGGATTTCTCGTTTCTGCGCGGCGCGTCCAGCGCGGAGCAGTTGTTCGCGCGCGCCGTGCACTGCGGCTACAGCGCGCTCGCGATCACCGATGAATGTTCGCTCGCCGGCATCGTGCGCGGGCTGGAGGCGTCGGAGGAAACCGGGCTCAAGCTGATCGTCGGCAGCGAATTCCGGTTGATCGACGACACGCGTTTCGTGCTGCTGGTCGAAACCCGTGCGGGCTACACGCAGCTGTGTGCGCTGATCACCCGCGGCCGCCGCGCCGGCACCAAGGGCCAGTACCGGCTGTCGCGCGCGGATGTCGAAGCCGAGTTTCGTGGGAAAACCCCCGGGGTTTTCGCCGTGTGGCTGCCGGGTGCGACGCCCGAAGCGGGGCAGGGCGCCTGGTTGCGCGCCGTGTTTCCCGAACGGACGCATCTCGCCGTGGAACTGCACCGCGAACGCGACGATGCCGGCCGCCTCAGCGATCTGCTGGCGCTGTCGCGCACGCTCGGAGTTCCCGCTCTGGCCAGCGGCGACGTGCACATGGCGACGCGGCGCGAGCGCATCCTGCAGGACACGCTGACCGCGATCCGACACACCACGCCGATCGCCGACTGCGGCGAACACCTGTTCCGCAACGGCGAACGGCATCTGCGTTCGCGGCGCGCGCTCGGCAACATCTACGGCGCCGATCTGATGCTGGCCGCCGTGAATCTGGCGGCGCGTTGCACATTCGGCATGCGCGAACTGCATTACGACTATCCGGTCGAACTGGTGCCGCAGGGCCATACGCCGACGACGTGGCTGCGTCATCTGACCGAAGAAGGCATCCGCGTGCGCTGGCCCGGTGGCCCGCAGCCGAAAGTGCGGGAGCTGATCGAGTTCGAACTCACGCTGATCGCGAAGCTCGAGTACGAGGCGTTCTTCCTGACCGTGGCCGACATCGTCCGCTTCGCCAGAGGCGAGGGCATCCTGTGCCAGGGCCGCGGCTCGTCGGCGAATTCCGCGGTCTGCTACGCGCTGGGCATCACCGCAGTGAATCCAGACGACACCCGTCTGCTGATGGCGCGCTTCCTGTCGGAGAACCGCAACGAGCCGCCCGATATCGACGTCGACTTCGAACACGAACGCCGCGAAGAAGTCATCCAGTACGTCTACGCCAAATACGGCCGCGAGCGCGCCGCGCTGGCGGCGACGGTCATCGCCTATCGCGGCAAGAGCGCTGTGCGGGATGTCGCCAAGGCCTTCGGTCTGCCGCCGGACCAGATCGCATTGCTGGCCAACTGCTACGGCTGGGGCAATGGCGAGACGCCGATGGAACAGCGCATCAGCGAGGCCGGGTTCGATCTCGACAATCCGCTGATCGGCAAGATTCTCGTGATCACCGAGATGTTGCGCGACCACCCGCGGCATCTGTCACAGCACGTCGGCGGTTTCGTGATCTCCAACGAACCGCTGTCGCATCTGGTGCCGGTGGAAAACGCGGCGATGGACAACCGCACGATCATCCAGTGGGACAAGGACGATCTGGAAACCATGCAGCTGCTGAAGGTCGATTGCCTCGCATTGGGCATGCTGACCTGCATCCGCAAGGCGCTCAATCTGGTGCGCGGCCAGCGCGGACGCGATTTCGAGATCGCGACCCTGCCGCGCGAGGATGCGCAGACCTACGAGATGATCCAGATCGCCGACACCGTCGGCGTGTTCCAGATCGAATCCCGCGCGCAGATGGCGATGCTGCCGCGCCTCAAGCCCAAGGCGTTCTACGACCTCGTGGTCGAAGTCGCGATCGTGCGGCCCGGTCCGATCCAGGGCGACATGGTGCATCCGTATCTGCGGCGCCGGCAGGGGCACGAGCAGGTGACGTATCCGTCCGAAGGCGTGCGCGAGATCCTCGGCCCGACGCTCGGCGTGCCGCTGTTCCAGGAACAGGTGATGGAACTGGTGATCCACGCCGGCTACGACGCCGATGAGGCGGACGGCCTGCGGCGTTCGATGGCGGCCTGGCGTCGCGGCGGCGACATGGAGCCGCATCGGCTGCGTATCCGCGGGCTGATGGAAGCCAAGGGTTACGCGTCGGCGTTCATCGACCAGATCTTCGAGCAGATCAAGGGTTTCGGTTCCTACGGCTTCCCGCAGAGTCACGCCGCGTCATTCGCGAAGCTGGTCTACGCCAGTTGCTGGCTCAAGCGGCATGAGCCAGCGGCGTTCGCCTGCGCTCTGCTCAACGCGCAGCCGATGGGTTTCTATTCGCCGAGCCAGATCGTGCAGGACGCCCGTCGTGGCAGTCCGCATCGTGCACCCGTGGAGGTGTTGCCGGTCGACGTGATGGTCAGCGATCGCGACTGCACTCTGGTCGGCGGACGTCCTTGGCGCAGCGACGCCGATCCGGGCACGCAGCCCGATATCCGGCTGGGCCTGCGTCTGGTCGCGGGATTGTCGAAAGACATTGCCGAGGCCATCGTCGCTGCCCGCGCACGGCGTCCGTTTTCCAGCGTCCAGGATCTGTGCCTGCGCGCCGGTCTCGACGAAAAGGCGCGCAGCGTGCTCGCCGAATCCGGTGCGCTGGCGTCACTGGCGGGCCATCGCAATGCAGCGCGCTGGGCGGTCTCGGGCATCGAACGGCAACGGCCGCTGTTGCCCGGCAGTCCCGACGAAGACGTGGTCGAACTGCCGGTGCCGCGGGCGGGAGAGGAGATCCTGTCGGACTACCGCAGCACCGGCCTGACGCTCGGCCAGCATCCGATGGCCTTGCTGCGCGCGCAGATGGCCGGGCGCCGGATCATCGGCCTGCGCGATCTGCGGCAGCGCCGGCACGGCAGCGGCGTGCATGTCGCGGGCCTGGTGACACAACGGCAACGCCCCGCGACCGCCAAGGGCACGATCTTCGTCACGCTGGAAGACGAGACGGGAATGATCAACGTGATCGTCTGGCCGCACCTCGCATTGCGGCGTCGCCGCGCGTTGCTGGAATCACGCCTGCTCGCGGTACGCGGCCGCTGGGAACGCGTCGACGGCGTGGCGCACCTGATCGCCGGTGATCTCGAGGATCTCAGCGGCATGCTCGGTGGCATGCAGCTGCCGTCGCGGGATTTCCACTGAGACCGCATCCGCGATTGGTTCTGTGATTGTTATGTTGTAACTTTCTCGGCCGTCTTTCGCGCCAGCTATCAGGATCTCGATGTCGCTGTATCACCGGATCGCCGAACTCCAGGGCGATCGTCCCTGGGGCGCCATGCTCGACGCCGGGACCGGCCGCAATTCAATGCGCTGGCTGCTGTCACTGCCCACCGAACGCTGGACCGCGGTCACCGGCTCGGCGTCGATGGCGCGCCGGACGGACACCGAAATCGGTACGTGCAGGCGCCAAGCCGACCGTCTGGTCGTCGGCAACTGGCTCGATCCCGCGTTGCTCGCGGGCGAGCGCTACGACACCGTGCTTGCCGACTATCTGCTCGGCGCGATCGAAGGTTTCGCGCCGTACTGGCAGGACCAGCTGTTCGCGCGCCTGCGCGATCTGGTCGCGGCGGACGGCCGGCTGTACGTGGTCGGCCTCGCGCCCTATGTGCCGCAGCTTCCCGATACGCTCGATGCAGCCGGCAGTCTGGTCACGCGCATCGGTCGCTTGCGCGACGCCTGTCTGCTGTTGGCCGGCGATCGGCCATATCGCGAATTTCCAGTGGACTGGACGCTGCGCCAGATCGAGCGCGCGGGCTTCCGCGTCCTGCATGCCGAGCAGGTGCCGATCCGCTTCGGCACGCGTTTCGTCGATGGCCAGCTCGACATGTGCATACGCGTGCTCGAACGCGTGGCGGATCGCCAGCTCGCTGCCGCGCTGCATGCACACGTCGATATGCTGCGGATGGAAGCGCATCTGCGCATCGCCGAGAACGGCGGTCTGCGCACCGGTCACGATTACGTGATCGCGGCAGAGCCTCTCTGACGTCCGCTGGTTCGGCCCGCGTTTCAACAGAGGACGGAGGCTATCCGCAACTTTTTGATGACGCCGGAACGCCTGCTGCCCGATGCGACAGCTGACCCATCCGCCGGCAGCTCAGGCAGCACGGCGGGTGGTTCGTGGAAGCAGGGCGGTCGCCAGTCCCAGCAGCGGCAGGAACGCCGTGACCTGATAGACCCAGACGATGCCGCGCGCGTCGGCCAGCTGGCCCAGCGCGGCCGCGCCGATCCCGCCGATACCGAACATCAGGCCGAACATCACGCCCGAAACCATGCCCACGCGGCCGGGGACCGCTTCCTGCGCGTAGACCACCAGCGCCGCGAATGCTGACGACATCACCAGGCCGATGATCACCGCAAGGATCGCAGTCATCACCAGACCGACGTGGGGCAGGGCGAGCGCGAACGGCGCGACGCCGAGGAAGGAGATCCAGATCACCGCCTTGCGGCCGATGCGATCGCCGATCGGGCCCCCGGTGAATGTGCCGAGCGCGATCGCGCCCAGGAACAGGAACAGAACCACCTGGCTCTGCTGCACGCTCACGCCGAAGCGCTGGATCAGATAGAAGGTGAAGTAGTTGGTGAACGACGCGATGTAGACGAACTTCGCGAACATCAGGACCGACACCACGGTCATCGCCTGCACGATCTTGCCGCGGGACAGGCCCGTGCCGCGGGTGACCGCCAGACGGCTCAGGCGCGCCTGTCCATGCTGCACCGTCCATTTCGTCAACCGCAGCAGCACAAACACGGCGAGCGCGGCGACCAGCAGAAACCACGCGATGGCCGACTGGCCGTGCGGAATCACGATCGCTGCGGCCAGCAACGGCCCGATCGCCGAGCCCGTATTGCCACCGACCTGGAACGTCGATTGCGCGGTGCCGAAACGCCCACCCGAACCCATCCGCGCCACCCGCGAGGCTTCCGGATGGAACGTCGCCGACCCCACGCCGACAACCGCCGCGGCAATGAGCAGCATCGTGTAGCTGTGCGCCATCGCCAGCACACCAATGCCCACAAACGTCACCGCCATGCCGGCCGGCAAAAGCCAGGGCAGGGGGCGCTTGTCGGTATAGAGCCCGATCCACGGCTGCAGCAGCGACGCGGTGATCTGGTAGACCAGCGCGATCACGCCGATCTGTCCGAAGCTCAGGTCGAAGTCGGCCTTGAGCATCGGGAAGATCGCCGGCAGCATCGCCTGGATCAGATCGTTAAGCAGATGCGCGAACGCAGCCGCGCCGACGACGCGCAGCGCGAAACCCTGGGGTGGGGCGGCGCAATCAGCCGTGGCGACGGTCGTGACTTCGGTACGTGAGTGGGGGTGTTGGACGGGCTTGGACATCAGCTGGATTGCGTGCGGGCGCCGTGGCCTCGGCTGGGACGGAGGCGCGGAGCATGGGGGCTGCAGATTAGAACCTCGTGATGTCCACGTCCGGCGCGATCGCGATACGGTCTGTCGCATTCGAAGCGCCGCGACATGCCGCCGCCAGCAGCGCCGCTGCACTGGACGGGATGGCAAACGGAGCAGGGCGTGCTGGCTCTGGATGCGCACGCAAACGGCGCACTGCTGACCTCGGACGACTTCTGGACCGCTTCCCCCAAGTGGGGTTCGAAGGTCGTCACCGGTGCGATGCGGGCACGATTTCTTCTGGTGGCGCGCTTCGGGCTGTCGAGGCGCAGCACGTCGGGAATTACGTCGATACCAGTAGGAATTCCATAACGTAACAACACATATTGCGTTATGGCGTCTCGTGCCTGGTCGGACCGCGCTTGTCCTTCTCGCATCCTGATGCAGTTGCGGACTACGCGAGCAACGTCGTCCGCCAGGTGCCCGGCGTCCACGCCCTTGCACCGGATGGCGCACCTGCTGCTGGCCGAACGCGTGGCAACAGATGGACATGTCCTCGTGCGCGGCGCAGGCGGTGGAATGGAACTGGCCGCATTCGCGGACGCCAGTCCCGAATGGCGATTCACCAGCGTGGACCCGTGCGCGGAAATGCTGGCGCTCGCGGTTCTGACACTCGATCGAGTCAGCGCCGGACGTCGAGTTCGACGGTGCGAGCTGTCTGTTGACATTGCACTTCCTGGACCGCGAACAACGCCTGCGCATATTGTGCGAACCGAGACGGCGTCTGAAACCGGGCGCACCGCTTGTGATCGCGCATCACAGCGTGCCCGACAATCCCGCCGGGAAGCGGCTCTGGTTCCGACGCTGAGTGGCGTTCGTATCCGCCTGCAGCGTTTCCGACGCGGATACCGAAGTGCGCGCCGATCTGATGGCCAGCCGTTTGGAGGTCGCAATGCTCGAGGCAGCAGGCTTCGAGCGGCCAGGCCTGTTCTATGCGGCGCTCACGTTCCGGGGCTGGATCACGTACGCGGGGTAGGTTCCACCCAGTCCAACGCGACGCCTCCACGACTTCGCATAATGTACATTATGTAATTAACGGAATCTGCCAGCTGTGCCGCGTTTGTCGGTGATACCCAAACTCTGTCGTCTGCCCCTTAACCATGACATGCGCTTTAACCCTGTCGTCTCCCGACAACGACAACTAAGCCAATCAGAGACTTAGAGACTTCTCGCGGCAAGATCCCAAGGCCGTTGCGCGAGGTCGCTTTTCCTTAACCGTGTCGTGTTCCGATACCGTGTCACATCCCAACAGTAGATCAATCGGGCGCTTTCGCGCGCTTGCGGCGTTCATTGGAACGGTCCGCCGGCTTTTGGGGCTCGCCTTTCTTCAAAGCGGTGGCTTTGCCTCTACTGCGCGACTTCCGCGCGACCGGACCAGCAGAACTGCGGATTGCCGCCTCCAGCGCCGCCGGTAGATCCCGCAACGAGCTCAGTTGCCCCTCAAGCGCGTCTGCACGAGCACGCTGCGCCAAGGCATCGCGAGATGCCTCCAGTGCTTTCGATTTGGCCAGATCCATCAGTTCCCGCAGCGACTTTTCGGTAGCGGCTGACTGGCGAGATGCCGCCACCAGCCGACCTTGAACCTCCTTGGTCTCCTGGCGAGCGCGGTCAATCTCGCCGAGGGCTCTGTCCTCGACTGCGCGGACATGCGAGCCCAAGGATTCACGTTCTGCCTGAGCAGCGTCTTGCAACGATCGGATGCGTGCCTCCAAAGCCTGTCGGCCAATTTCGCCATCCGCCGCTTGAGCTAGCGCCACCTCACGCTGGCGGCCGACCTCCTCGAGTTGGGCTTCAAGCCGTCGAGCCAACCGTTGAAGTTCGGCGGTTTGAGCAGCAGCCAGCTGCGCTTCGTGGTTCGCGCTAGACATCTGTTCCCGCAAGGCAGCGGCCTCGGCGAGGAAGGTCTCACGATCTTGTTCGACTGCCCGGATCTCGGTTTCCAGGGCTAAACGCCTGGTTGCCAGCGCGTCATCAGCATTGCTGCGCGCGTGGTTCAGGGCCAGCGCCCACCACTCAACCGCCAAGCGTGAAACGGCCTCGGGGACGTCTGGAATGGCGCGGCTGCGGTCATCAGCTTCCAGCCGGCCGCCGAGCCTTTTCCACCAGGTCTCCAACCATCGCGTGACAGTGTTCGGCGAACCGGTGCCCAAGTGCGCACGAATGCGCTCAACCGTAGGTCGTTCTCCAGCGGCAACGATCTCGTCGGCAGCCACGTGAACGTCGGATTCGCTAATGCCTCGAACCATGGAAGTGCCTCCTACGCGGCCGCCCTACTCTGTTGATTCCGTACTGGCGATAAGTGATGATTATCGTGGGTACGCTCACAAATTCATATCGTACATTACATAGTATGAAAGAAAGTTCCGGTATTCCTGCCCTAGCTCGTGCTTCCAGCACCTTGGTGCTGCCCAAGCAACTGGCCCAGCAAGCTGCTGATGCAGTGCGCGAACTGTTGGCCGAAGCCGCGGCCGAGAACACTACGCGCAGCTACACCACGGCCCTGCGGTACTGGGCTGGGTGGCATACAGCACGCTATGGCGTCGAGCTGAGCCTGCCGGTGCCCGAGGCCGTCGTCCTGCAGTTCGTGGTCGACCACGTCGCGCGGCGCTCGACCGAGAACGATCTGACCTGGGAGTTGCCGCCCGTCGTGGATCAGGCGCTGGTCGCCTCCGGCCTGAAGGCAAAGCTAGGCCATTGGACGCTGACCACCGTGCGCCACCGGGTCGCTGTCCTTTCAACGGCACACCGGCTTAAGCAGCTGCCCAATCCCTGCGAGCAGCCTGCGGTCCGTTTGGTCTTGAGCAGCGCCCGGCGTGCAGCAGTCAAACGTGGCGAACGCCCACGCAAGAAGACTGCGATCACGCTGACCGAGCTCGAGGCCATGCTGGCCAGTTGTGATGACAGCTTGGAAGGCATCCGGGACCGCGCCCTACTCTGCTTTGCCTTTTCTAGTGGCGGTCGCCGGCGTAGTGAGGTGGCCGCTGCGGACATCCGCGACCTGCGACGGATCGGCGACAAGGGCTACATCTACCGCCTCGAGCACAGCAAGACGCAACAGGAAGGAGTCACGGCGACTTCGACGCCAGACAAGCCGGTGCTGGACCGCGCGGCGGTGGCGCTTGAGGAATGGATCACCGAGGCTGGCATCCAGGAAGGAGCGATTTTCCGTCGTCTGTGGAAGCAGCGCGTGGGCCCTGCCCTATCCCCTGCCGCTGTCGGCGAGATCGTGCAACGGCGGGCGCGCATGGCGGGCTTGGAGGGGGATTTCGGCGGACATAGCCTGCGGTCGGGATTCGTGACCGAGGCTAGCCGCCAGGGCGTATCTCTGCCGGCAATCATGCAGCTCACCGAACATCGGTCGGTGTCGAGTGTCTTGGGGTACTTTCAGACTGGTGGTGCGTCGGCGAACCCCGCTGCTCGATTGCTCGAAGACTGAAGGCCATCGCGTATGGTCCTCGTGTGGAGCGGTTGATGAGAATCGAACCAGTCAACTCTTTTCGCATCGGCCTCCCTTGAATTAAGTGCGATGGGGCTCTCATGACCTCTCGGATCGCACCCTCCAAGGCAAAAGACCTTCGGCATTGCCAGAGTAGAGTGCAAGCCCCTCGGGACCTACTGCCCGCCCTTGGATCAGCATGATGGAGTTGCTTATGCGCAGCTCAGAGGCTGCGCGAAGCCGACGCATCGCATCAAGATCCGCGAAGGACGCTCCTGGACTATCTTCGGGGTGGGTATGCCATTCGCCGAAGTAGATCAGCCCCTGCGCGGCAAAATGATTGATCGCCTGCTGCGCCGCCCGCGGATTTGAGCGATAGCTGCAGCGCGATCGTTGATCCCCCCGGTAAGGCCCCGAGGCGCTCGCAATAATGACCTCATCCCCGGTCATCGTTCCGAAGAGCTGGCCGCCCGCTTCCCTGGCCCACCACGACAGCTGCTTATGCCGAGCGATATAGGCGAGCACGCCGCCTGTCAGGACGATCCGCTGCGCAGACGCCGCACTTGTGGCGACAAGCGTCACAGCGAACCAGCCTCGTCGCGCTCGATCTCGCGATACGCCCCGTCAAACGCGGACGAGAGCGTTGCGCCTCGGCTGATGGCCTGATCACGATGACCCAGCCACGACCTCATCACCGATCCCTGCGTCCTCTCCAGCAGCACGTCGAGCGCAAGCCGTTGCGCGACGCCGATTGTCCCCATCATCTCGGCCGCATCATAGGCTTGGTAAGCCGTCCCGCATCCGGCCTCCTGAGCGTGCGCCCCGGGCGGCCAGTTCGAGGTCAGGCGCAGTCGAAACGCCCCCTCTTCGTCCAGCGCGCTAACAAGGCGCACCGACCCAGCTACTAGCACCGCGTGGCCTGCGCTCGCGAACTCCTCGATCCATGTCCAGAGAAGGGGCGGCGGCGAGGGGAGCGATGACCGCCAGCGGTCGAGCGCAAGCTCTCCGTCCAGATCGATGCCGGCGGCAATGACCAGATCACACTCTGCGAGCGCCTGCGCATGCTCGAATTTAGCCGTCTCGATTGCGCCATGCCATGGGTCAAAGCTCACCGCGTGGGGGAAATCTCGATCAAGACGCGTTGCGAGCGCAGCAGACTTCGCAAGACCAACTGCCTCAATTCCCAGCAGATGGCGTCCTACATTGCTTGGCGCCAGCGTGTCCTTGTCGAACAGAAGAAGTGATCCGACGCCCGCCTGCGCGAGCGCGCGAGCGAGGTAGCTGCCCAGCGCGCCGCACCCCACGATCGCCACCTTCTTTCCGCGAAGCGTCTGGGCGTCAGGATTGCGACCACGCCCATGCACCCAGGCGTAATCCGCGCGATACACGCTCCTTCGAACCGCCTTCCGCCCCCCAAAACTTGCTGCGACGAGCGAAGCGGGCATGGGCTTTGACGCGCGAAAGCCCTTCTTCGAATCCGCCAGCGTCAGTCCCTCGATTTCGACGCAGGCATAGACCGCCTGACCATCGATTTCGCATCCCAAGAGCACGGGGAGCACCTGCCCGGCTCGCACCTTCGCCTCGAAAGAATGCGTCGGATCGAGTGCGAAGACCTCCGCGCCCGTCTTCGGGTAGTCATCCGGCAGCAGGGGCGCATTGAGCCAGATCAGACGCGTCGACTGCACCTGGGCTGGCTTGGCGCCCGCCCGGCGCTGCCACTCCCCAAGTGAGTCTTCATCTTCAGCGAAGATCTTTTGCCCGCGCTCTGCGCTGACATACACGATGTCCCTCGATCGCCCGGGAGCGCTCAGAAGCGACAAGTAAGGCAACTTGCTCGCCTGCCCCCACCGCGTCCAATACGACAAGAATTCACGCCGATGCTCTCCATCCCGCACATCCGCGGTCATGCGAAGCACCGTGAGCGCGTTTTCAAGCGCGGTCAAAGCGCGCTCTGATGCAGGAATCGAGAAGAACAAACGCGGCAGACAGAAATTACCGCGGAATTCGATATGGGGCCAAGCCGGCGCGCCGATAGCAATTGCTTGGGGCGCTATCACAATCGGGTCGCTGAGGGGAAAGGCGGCCGTGATCCCGACCACCAGGTGATCCACATTAGGGTGCAGGTGCAACTCGCCTGGAAGATCGATCCGCCACGCACTGATGAGCTGAAAGCCGGCAAGCGCCGCCGCCTCATTCTCGCGGACGCGGCGCCATCGATCAGGCCTAGCGCCGGCCAGGCCTGCTTCGATCCCCGAAACTTCGGGCGCTGAGAAGTCCACAGCCAGGCTCAGCCGAAGCGGCCGTTGCCGTCATTGCGCGTATCCGTCTTCCTGGCCGTCTGGACAAACACTGCCTTGGTCGCGTCGTCCTTGGCCGTGGGGTCCGGCTGCTTCTGGAAAAAGTCGCGCTCGAACACTTTGTCCCACGCATCGCGCGCCTCCGAGCGCGTGCATCCATCTTCAAGAATAGCGAGCCTCTCGAGCGCCCACACGAGCTTGTCTTTGAAGAAAACGACCTTTTTGTTGCCTGCTTCCGCGAGCTTCGCCTGGTTCACCGGATGCGCCACCTCGGTCGAGATGTTCAGCTGCGCCTTTATGGCTTTCCACGTGCGCAGCAGCGCTTCGTCATCACGGCCCGGGGCGGCAACGAAGTGATCGTGGACCAGCTTGGTGATCACGATCCCGCTCGACGTCTTCTCCTTCCACTCTGGGCGACTTCGCGCGAACGCCTTGGTGAGCCGCACCACGCGGCGCATCTGATCGCCTTCGTCCTCCGAAGCGCTGTTGCGCGCAGACACTGCCGCCTTGAACCACTTCGTGGTCGCGCGCGCATCCGATGCGTCCCAAGAGCCGCTACCCGCCAGCTCGAAGATTTCGCGCGTTCCGCCCCACCCATCGTCTTCCTTGCGGATGCGGTAGACGGGCATGTCGATGTGGTAGCCCTCGTTGTAGACCTGGCGCACGCACTTGGGAAACACCTTGGCCGGGCTCGCGAAGCGCTGATCGCGCGAGAGCGCCGCGCAGACGCGGTTCTTGGCCTGCTCGGGCGTGAGCGGGTCGCCTTGGCCGTCGACGAGATCCCCTTCCGCGAAGTAGATCCCGTCGTCGATGTCGTAATCGCACGCCGGGTCCTCCACCATCGTATGCATGGCATACGAGCCCTGCGTGCAAGTCATCTTCGGCTGGGGATGACCCTCCCCCTCCAGCCCTATCTCGAGGCGCCTCCGGCCGGTGTTCCGGCGCTCACGCATTTCCCTGCGCTCGGAGCCGCTAAGCGTGACTTCGTCGGCATGGAACTTCGACATCTCCTGACTGCAATCGAACACACTCATGCTGCACCTCCTGTCTGTTGGACGAAACCGTCGGTCAAGGCCGCGCGAAAGTGCGCCATTTCTCTATTCGGCGTCGCCAACTGAGCCCAGGCGTAGTCGACGTCGGAAATTGCTTGGCGGCGCAGTGCGTTGAGCACCTTGGGCCTCGCGTCGTCCATGTTCTGGATGAACTTGAGAAGCTTTTCGGACGGGCACTGCGCCGGCATGCGAAACGCCCGGCTGCCGTCGCCGCGCACTTCAAGAATTTTCTTGCAGAGGTAGTCGTAGCCGACTGCTTGCGCGTTGAGACTCGTTGAAATCGCGCGCAGGCCACCCCGCCAACCGATCGCGCCGCGATAGCGCTTCCAGTCGCTGAGCTCTTCCCCGCCCTGCGCAGGGAGCGCACCCAGCATGAATAGATGGATCGGCCGCGCTTCATTGCGATCGCTGAGAATCTCAACTGCCTCGATCGCGCCGAGCGCGCCGGGGTTGTTAGCCCAAAGGCCGCCATCGGCGTA
This sequence comes from Luteimonas sp. KH_071, assembly GCF_057838005.1. Lineage (NCBI taxonomy): Bacteria > Pseudomonadati > Pseudomonadota > Gammaproteobacteria > Lysobacterales > Lysobacteraceae > Luteimonas > Luteimonas sp. KH_071. Next base: position 1,859,414 of record NZ_CM174458.1, read on the forward strand.
GACAACTTCCGTGTTGCCGCCCGGCTCAGTGAGCTTCGCAAGCGCGCGAAGCACAGGCGCCGCCGTCGTCGCCATGCAGGCATCGACCAGAGTGCGCGCATCATCTCGGCCGTTGAGGCGAGCAAGGTGGCGCGTCTTGAAGACAACAGCAGCGTGCCGCGCCATGTCGATCGAGGTCAGCGCCAGACTAATGCCACGCCCATCCTGGATGCGGTGAAAGGTCTTCTCACCGAACGTCTTTTCTAGCGCGGCGCGCAGCGCCGCCTCGCCCGAGCGATTGCCCAGTCCGAGGAACGGGACGACCCAGCCCAGCCACGGCACCCGCCGCAGCTGCTGCATCGGGAAAATCTCTTTGCCATGCACTTCGTAGAGATCGTCGACCGCTGACAACGGTTCGCCCGCCGCTAGCGCGGAGGCCACGATGCCACCGGTGCTTGTCCCAACGATGAGATCAAAGCAGCGCCCAACGTCAAGCTCAGGCGCCTCGTCCCCGCACACCCGGCCTGCAAATGCACGCAGGTAGGCGGCCTGATAGACCCCGCGCATCCCGCCGCCATCCAGGCACAACACTCGAAACGGCTTCATACGCTCTCCGATGAACTTGCGAGTGACGAGGCCCGATGAGCCCACCATCCAGTAAAGAAATCATACGTAGTGTTTATTTATGTCGTCAAGTATCTAGACGCGATGATAGAGTGGCACCTGCCTGCCAAGTGGAGAGCGCTGTGGACACCCCTGAGACCCCGAAAGTGCGCTGGGGACAGACGCGTCGATTGAATTTCATCGATGTGCGCCTCCAATACGATGGCCGCATCAACCGCAGTGATCTGATGACGTTTTTCGACATTTCCGCGCCTCAGGCCAGCGCGGATTTGGGCATCTACCAAGACGTGGCCGCCCGCAACCTGGTCTACGACACTCGCCAACGGATCTATCTGGCGACCGAAGCGTTCACCCCCATCTCCGGGCGCAGTGAGGCCTCGCGATATCTCGACGAGCTGCAGCGCTTGGCGCGCCGCATCGTCGAGAAGGACGAGAGCTTCGTGGGTTATCAGCCCCCCACTGGGGTTGTTGCGAGTCCCGCGCGTGCGATCGAGGCGACGGAAGTAGCGACACTGGTGCGCGCCATCCGCGACCAAACTGCGCTACGTGTGCGCTATCAATCCATGGACGCGCCAAAGCCCCAAGAATGGGTGCTCACGCCGCATGCCTTTGGTTTCGACGGCCTGAGATGGCACGCACGGGCGTGGTGTCATACCCGTCAGATCTTCCGCGACTTCGCCGTGGGCCGCCTTGAAGTGCTGAGCGAGGATTCCGAAGCACCCGCGGTCGATCCCGCGATGGATGCGGGCTGGAATACCGAAGTGACGGTCGTGCTCATACCCCATCCAAAGCTCACCATCTCCCAGCGCCGTGTTGTTGTGCGTGACTACGGCATGATCAAAGACCGTTGCGAGCTCGCGTGCCGCAAGGCAATGCTCTTTTACACACTGCGTCATCTAAATCTCGACTCTCTGACCGTGTCGAAGGCTCCCGCACAGCAGCATGTGATCGTCGAGAACAAAGAGCAGGTTCAACGGTGGATGGATGAGGATCGACTTGGCCTGCCGGGGCCGGGTGCGTGATCGAGACCGAAGCGACGTCCGCCTCTCACATGCGCAGTGCTGGGGCAGGAAATGATCTGGAAGGGGCGGGAAGCTCCTCACCTGGGCCAGACACAGGATCACCTGTCGCAATGCGCGGGCCACCTGCGCCGTCCAAGACGTGGGCCACTAGGATCATCGATCACCTGACGCCTGCTGTGCTCTTTGGCACGCCGCTACTCTACGTCTTCGGCCGGATCTACAACGAAGGCTATTGGACGACGATTGGCTTCCCGGAGTCGGTGATGGCGCGTCAAGCCGAGGACTACATCTACTTCGGCTTCGTGGCGCTCGTGAGCGGCTTGACGAACTTCACGTCTCGCATGGACAGCATGTTCGTATGGCTCGCCCCGCTCATGTCTATCTGTCTCCTGACCGCAGTCGCGCTCGCGATCTGGGCACTGGGAAAGCTGCGAAAGCGCATGAGGCCGTTGGTCTTCTCCCTGTTTGGGCAGCTCCGCGAGTTCTTTTCCAACGGCGCGATGGCTTGACTGCGATCGGGAAAGCCAGCTCGATCGTCGAAGCGGCCACCGGCGTGGTGCTGATCTTTCTACTGGGATTTCTAGTCATCCTTCTTCCCGTCGTCGTCGCATTCTCGATCGGGAAGGCGCGGGCTGAACAGGTTCACAAAGCATTCGCTGAGGGCACTGGCTCGCGCGCCGTGGTGAAAATCAAGTCTCGCGGCAATGCGACAGGACACATCGTCGACTGCACCGAGCAGCATTGCGTCGTGTTTGTCTCGCAGGGCTACCTACTCATTCCGCGCGACGACATCGAATGGATACCACTCTCACGCTTCACTCGATAATTCATCAAGCCCTCACCTCATCGCCTCGGAAACCTCCACGCTCGCCGAAGCCGCTAATCGCTAGGTTGGACTAAGCTTCTTCGCGTGGTTTTGCTGACTTCAATGAACTGCTAGCGCGCATTTTCGGGGACCTTTAAAAAATTTGTCGACGACAATCGAATGATGTGCCGCTGGAGCCATGTAGCTGTAGCAGCCCGGGAAGATATCGGATGAAATCGGGCCAGCGGCAAACAGAGCTTTCGCGCGTTCGGCAGATGATCTGATGATCGGATGCTGCCATGGTCATGCCATGAAAACCTTCTTCTCTTCCTTGTAGACGGAGATCCCGCCGTCCTCTGAAATCTTGATACCGAGGCCGAGATGACTCCCTTTCCTTGCGGCAGCAGTTCGACCACCACCTTCGCTACCCGCTGATACACTCAAAATTGCGCCGGCAGCAACGATATTTCCCCTGTAGTCCAGAACCATTGCACCATCTAGGGCAAGTAGTTCTTGGCGCAATCGCCTATCTAAGTTTTGAAATTTCTTGCTGCCTATGGCGCGGATTGTTCTTGCTTTTATCGAAGGCCCATCCCCTGAAATAAGATCAGGCTCGGATACAATATTACTAACATCGCTTAGTGATCCTGACCGCACTACAATAATGCAACCTCCGCTCCGTGCAAATGATATATCCAGGCAGCTCTGATAGATTGCTTCACGAAGCGCTCTATTTTGAGGTGGCTGCATTTGTCGGAGATACATTTCGTGAGCGTAATACTGCCACTCGCCACGCCTTTTCGCAAACATCAATTTTTTGTTTTTGAATATTAGCTGCTCTCCAAGGCGATTCAATATCAGCGCTATTCGCTCACCTTTAGCCCAGTCGGCTATGGCGCTCAATCGATACGGAACATAGTCAAGACCTAGCGCGCTCGCAGCCAGCTGACCAGATCCTGATATGTCGCAATCCGGAGTCACAACTAAAAGAGTGTCAAAGCTGTTGCTTATGACGGCTGAGAAATCTTCTTGAAATATCTCCAAAAGGCTGATCCCTTGACTTATAGCGTTTGGATCAATTCCTATTGAGGAGGTAATCGCCCCTCCTTCATAAGTGCGGGCAGACCATGCATCAAACTGACGCAATATCTGACTCACTGCTGAAACGCCACCCAAATGACGTGAAATTGCCCGCGCGGGCAAAAATGTGAAGAGCTCTATTCTGTAGTCCGGCCCAGCAGCGCCATGTATTGCAACGAGCTCTTCAACAAATCCTTCGTGAGCGCCAACTCCTCTGGCGTGAACCCGGGCTTGCGATACAGGACGAGTCTTTCGGTACCTTCGTGATCGGCCTTGATGGCTGTCCTGTTGGGGTCAAGCGAAGCAACCCGCGGGCTGGCTGACTTGCAAGGAGAAGTATTCGGCAAAACTTGGGCAGACAAAAGGGGCGCCAGATACGTGCCCAATGCTTCTCGAAGTTCGTCAATGGTCACTTCGTTCTCCGCAAGAAATAATGTTAATTAGGGTCTCGCCGTACGACCGACGACTGAGCGATTACGCTGGGCTGAACGTGCCGAACTTGTGCGACGCAAGCAACTCTCGAGGCGTTTACCAACCCCAAGCCTCGGAGCCATCGCTTGCTTCGACCTATGAATAGCTAGCTCGCAGTGCGTCTGAATTCCTGCCCACCCGAGCCGCGACTGAAGTGCGGTCCAACATCACACTTAAAACGATTCTCGGCTTGCTAAACCCGGAACGCCTTTGAATCAACGCTCCCTTTGTCTGGAGCAGCACGACGGTCGAGGGCCGCCTTGCGTCGAAAGCCCCCCTCGCTACCCCCGATAAATCTTACTAATCCCTGCCCCGCTGAGGTCCGCTTTCGGTCAGAAGCAGACATCGACGACTAAGATCTCAACGAAGGCAACACTTCTCCTTTTTTTGGGAGGGTGTTCGTTCTTCTCGAACCCTTTTCAAAGTCGACCCCTAGCTAGTTCCGAACAGAGATCCTAGATTCTCAGAACATGTCCGTGCCCCGGCGCGCAACATAGAAGCTGTACTGGTGACCAGCGTCCCGCAGCTTGGGACCCGCGTCCACATAGTTAAGTGGATCAATGACTTGATCGGGCCAGTCAGCTCCGGTCACACTGTCGGTGCGGCCTTCGCCGGCCGGTGACAAACCGTCCGGCGCGGCACGTCGAACCAAGCCATCGACACCGCCACGCGTCGTTGCGCAGCCCTGCTGGATCGCGACTATCAGATCTCGCCCTTGCCCAGCAGGAACGCCAATTTTTTTCGGACCCTCCAGCATCGCCTCGCCATACGCCTCCTACAGATTCTTGAGCTGCCGCTCGTACTGTGGCGCACATCTGCCGGTTTGGCACGCAGCGCGCTCTTCCTCCCGCGCTTGCCGCCATCGATCCGGCTCTCGATCTATGATGGCAGCAAGTTGAACTGGCGACTCGACTCCGACACAGTGGTTTGCCCTGGATGATCTCCAGCACTAGCGCCGACTTGCGGCGTGCTGTCTCACGCTTGGTCTCTTCTTCCATTACCGCGCTCATCGGTGTCTCCTTGAAAAGCTCACACCTGAGCAGGAGATCATTGGGTTACTACCGAGGCCGCCTTCGAATCGGATACGCTTTGCGATATCGCATTTCGGTGCAGGAACGTGACAGATTGATGGATCATATGACGAAGTTCGCAGTTATGGCGTCTACAGGCGCCTTTCTTATGGCTGGAATTCTTTCAGATGCTCGAGCCCAAGAGATGCCCAAGCAATTGAACCATTATCTTTCAATAGCGAGCGCAGGTTCGTTTTACAAGGTTCGTGTCAACGACGTGGCTGCGGTCCAAGACTTCGAGTCCCTAGATCGATCCGTGTCTATTCCCATCAACACGCTTCTCAGGGAAGGTGAGAACGAAATCAGCGTCACCATGGTGTCGGTTCTTGGCCCACCTATTCAATACAACGTCGCCAACCCAGAATTTTACTTCGAGGCTGACTTGGAGGCGTTAGAGCTGAGCAGCAGAGCGCGTGAAAACGTGACGTTGTTGAACCTCAGCATCGACACCGAAAACGCTTTAATCCAGCCTGATGTCAAGCGAGTCGGAAGCCAGATCCACGTCCGAGATTCGGCGCCGATGGCAACCGCCGATAGCGTGTTAGACGAAACGCAGTTGTCGAGCGGCTGGGGGGACGGTAGCTGGACCGCTAGGCGGATGACGAGGAAGTTCCAAGTGGATGGCTCGTTTCCAGCTTTTCCGTGGGCCCGCGCGCCTGTCATTCCTGACAACTCGCAGCTGAGGCAACAGCTACTTGAGGCATACCGAAGCCTGCACGCAACCCTGGCGTCTGCTGACAGAGATCGGGTTCTGTCCGCGTACAAGTTCGCGTGGGCGCATGTTGCGAGCACAATGCACTACGCGACGGTGGACGAGTTCATCCAGAAGGCTGGAGTGTTTGAAGATCTGGCGCCTGCCGACGAGAACGGCTATGTCTTGCAGCCCCTTGATCTAGTTCGCGGAGCCGACTTCGAGATCGAGAGAATGGCGGGAGGTCGCTTGATCCGAATTTCCCCCGATCCAATCGTGTGGACGAAAGAGGGCTTCGAACTCGTGAAGAGCACGAATGTTGCGTTTTTCCTCGACGAATCAGGCGTGCTGCAGATTGGGGTGGTGCTGCTTTAGGTAGCGCGTTGCACCGAACGATCTGGGTTCACCGCAAAACCTTGGCGAGCCAATATTTCTGAGCGGTCGCATCAGTCAGATCGATTACCCTCCCCACGCTTGAACGGCCGCCAATTGGCGGCGCGTCAAATTCGTCGAGGCTGTATTCGCGAGACCAGCCCGGCTTACGCGCTCGAACTCGGACTCTTTGGCCCGTCTCGGCGCAAATGCGTCCGTGCCGTTTGCGGCATCTCGCCGCGCGGATTTCGACCTTTCATCAGATCTCTTTGACGTGCGCCCACCTCAACCTGTTGGATTTTCGCGATGACCTGCGTCTCCATACGCATCGGTCTTCTTGGCTGAGAGATGACACCGAAAAGCTGCCCGGGCGCCGTCGGATCAGCTAGGGGCTCCATCCGCAGGTCCCTTGAATCCTACTTGCCCCATCGGAAGTCGCTCATCAAGCAGCCGTCCTTTGCGTTCACTTCAAATAGACACCCCAAAGCAATTCCGCCCAGTTGAGTCAATCGCCCGACACAGATCGCGGCCCGCGACAGGTCGCGATGAACTCCTTCAAGAAGCCCTCTCAGAAGACCTAAGGCACGCTGATCTTCGTTTGCCCTCCAGTTCGATACCAGCCTCTCTCATAGGAAACCGTTCCCCACATCGCAATCTGAAAGGCATCCTTGGCAAGCTGCGCGTCGAATGAATCTGCGCGTTGAGTGCCGCCTTGCGGGGTGTACTGGAACTGTGTCGGAGCCTGGCCTGGCTGGAGGATTGCGACTGAACTCCCTCTCATCAATGCAAAGTTGTTGTCATACTGCATCATTGCTCGCCCAGGCACGAGCTTTTGAAGGTCGTTGAGATCTTGGCCGGTCATCGGCGTCTGCACGTCAATGCCGATCAGCGACAGGAGCGTTGGTGGAAGATCGATCTGGCTCACGATCCGCCCGTCTCGGCGCGGAGCAATGTCCGCCCCGAGGATCACGCCGGGGATGTGGAAGTTATCGATCGGAACAAGGTCGCGGCCAAAAGCGCGCGAATCGTGATCCGCAACGATGAGGAATACAGTGTCCTCCCAATAGCCAGCCGCCTTCGCCTGGTCGAAAAATTTGCCGAGAGCGTAGTCGGCATACTTCGCGGCGTTGTTGCGTGTGGCTTTGGGTTTTTCGTACAGATCAATTCTTCCGTCTGGAAACTCGAAGGGATCATGATTGCTTGAGGTGAAGACAAAGCCGAAGAAAGGCTTGCCCTCTTGGTGCAGCCTGACGAACTCACGATTCGCGTTGTCGAGCAGATCTTCGTCGGAGACGCCCCAAGATCCAACGAATGTTGGATCCTTGTAGTCCTTACGATCAATCACGCGTTCAAATCCATTTGACAGGAAGAACCCTCGCATGTTGTCAAAGTGGCTCTCTCCGCCGTAGTAAAATGTGGTGTCGTAGCCCTCTCGCTTTAGTGCATCTGCGATCGTGAAGAAGTTCTGCTGACTGAGCGGCTGCTTGACAACGGCCTGCGAGGGCGTCGGGGTGAAGCCGGTGAGTACGGCCTCGATCCCTCTGACGGAGCGAGTTCCAGTCGCGTACAAGCGCTCGAAGAACCAGCCCTCTGCGCCAAGTCGATCCAAGTTGGGCGTAAGTGGGCGCCCCCCAAGGCTACCGACAAACTGCGCGCCGAGGCTCTCTTCGAGAATGATCACAAGATTGCGAGGCTTCCCCTTGAAGGTGGGGGCGCGGCTAAAGAGGAGTGGCGGCGAGGATTGGGCTACAACCAAGCCCTGAGCGTTTGCTCGCTCGAGCGCTGCGGAGATCAGTTCCTCGTCACTCGCATCCCCATAGATACGAGCGCCCACATCCGATTTGAGCCAGTCTCGCATCGCAAATGCCACCGAGTAAAACGAGTTGAGTGGCAGAGTGTTGACCGTTGCGTTACCTGAGAACGCGAGCATCGCTGGATTCATCGGCCGGTGGCCTAGAGTGGATCGGATGCCCATGGCCACCAGAACAAGCAACGCAGCCGCCAGGATCAAACGCGCGATCCACGAAGTCTCCGCTGTCAAGCTGTGCGTCAGCACGCTCGCGGCCAGCCGCCAGGAGGCCCAGAAAGCAAGAAGCGTCACCAGCAGCACGATGATGCTGGATTCCAGGTGACCTTTGCGAAGGGTCGAAAGCACCTCTCTTGGGTAGATCAGATACTCGATAAAGGTTCGATTCGGCCGCAGGCCATACTCCTGCATGAAGGTCGGGGTAGCGGCTTCAAGAAGCACCAGAACTGTGATCGTCACTGCAAGCCAGAGCGTCATCGAGAGCTGGAACCACCTGCTACGGACGACCAGGTCTGGCAGCACCAGATACAGACAGGCCGCAATTCCCAAGAACATGCACATCGTCGCGACGTCCACGCGTAAGCCCTGCACTAGCACGCGCAGCCATCCTTCCGCTTCGCTGACAGCGCTTGCATGCCACACGGCGAGGCCGATGCGGGATAGAGAGAGCGAAGCCAGCCCCACCCCGAAGAAGATCAAGAACGGTGCGATCCGAAGCACCGTTGCCTTTCCTGTTTGAAGCAGCATCACGACTCCACTCGGTCTGCTGCTGCGCGCGACGTGCTCGCATTCCTCTGTGCCGACCGGACCGAAATGATCCATTCGGTCCGGTCGGAAGTAAGTCGGAATAAGGGATCGGAACCGTTAATCAGCCCACAGAGCCTCGCGACTCGCGCGCTACGCACCCGGTCTGCGATCACACTCGGCGACCCCAGATGCCCTATCGAGGCATCTTGGGCCGTGGTGTGGTGTCTGCCGTGTGCAGTCTCGCCTCAGGCGCCAGATCGCTTGCTTCTACAGCTCGAGAAGATGTCCTTCTCTTCTTTGTAAGCCGAGGTCTGGACGTCGAAGTAGCTGAGAACCGTATGGAACACGTTGTCGTGTGTTCGCGGCGCAGACGCCTGAGATCGAAGGCACTGCACATCGATACCGGTGCTCGTCTCGGCCCCCGGCGACATCCACATCACCATCGGAACATCTACCTGCTGCGAGGGCGCGATCGAGTAAGGGGCGCCATGCAGATACAGACCGTACTCCCCTAGCGACTCGCCATGATCTGACACATACAGAAAGGCGCCGTCGTGCGTGCTTTGTGACTGCACGACGTCCAGTGTCTTGGCGAGGAATGCGTCTGTGTAGCCAATCGCGTTGTCGTATGCGTTGACGATCTGCTCGCTCGTGCAGCGACTGAGTTCAGATGTCCTGCAAACAGGCTTGAACCGTTCAAACTCTGCCGGGTACCTCTCGAAGTAGTTAGGCCCGTGATTTCCCAGTTGGTGGAGCACAACGACCATGTCGCCTGGCGTCGCCTGAATTCGAGACGCCAGATCCCGCAACAAGATCTCGTCAAGACACCGACCGTTCGTGCAGAGCTCTGGAGCCATGGCAGCATCCATTCGCTCAATCCCAGTTCCATCGCAAACGCCTTTGCACCCCGACTGGTTGTCTCGCCACTGCACGGCGATGCCCACTCGCTTCAAAACATCGAGAAGCGACTCGGAGCTTCGGATCTTCTGCTTATCGTAGTTCTCGCGACCGCTTTCAGAGAACATGCAGGGGAGCGACACCTCAGTGCTTGTGCCGCACGCCTTCACCTTCGAGAAATTGATCACGTCGCGCCCGGCCAACTGGGGTGTGGTCTGCCGCGCATAGCCGCTCAAACCCCAATTTTCAGAGCGGACAGTCTCGCCAACAACCATCACAAGCAGCCGTGGCTTGCGGGAAGCTCCATCGTTCGCCACGCGCGCATCCTCAGCTATCCTATGCCGCTCGCTCGGCTGGCCATTTCTCTCCTCAGCAAGCGCGCGCACAAGAGAGACGATGTAGTTGCCTGGCGTAATCTGATACCGAAGGGCGTGATCGACCCGGACCATTGCGAAGATGCCCTGTGAGGAGATCGCAATAGCCAGCAGCGCCAGCAGGCCCATCGCACCGAGGAACACGGAGCGTCGCAAGAGCCCCGCTTTCAACGACCGCGGGCGCACTCGGATCCAGTTGATCAATGCCGCCGGGGCAACGCCGAAGATCGCGACGTGAACAAGCATGCCAAGCGAGATCAGTTCACGACTCTCGACGAAGTCAGTCTTTAAGACGTTGTTGATCATCTCAACGTCGAACAAGATCGCGTAGCGGCTCATGTAATAGGTCGCAAACCCCGTGGTGATCAGCAGGACCGTCAGAAGCGGCTTGATCGTGCGCCTGGTTGCGAAGATTCCGATGAGTAGCGCATGCAAGGCGAACACGGCGACGAAGAACGACGCCATGAGGCCTGGCGTCGCGCCGTTCTTGACCAGGCTTTGCCAGAACATGGTGTTGCAGGCAACCACAAAGTAAAAGCACACGATCGAAATCAGTGCTTCTGAGGAGATTTCGGGCCTATCAACGGGTCGCCCAAGCGTCAGAACTGAGGTGGTGCGCTTTTGAAGATATGCATTCATGGCGTGTGATTCACTGCAATGGGCTGGGTCATCTGATCGGCAGCCCGCACCGGATACGCGACTGCGGGAACCCGCGCGCGCATAAGCCAAAGACGCGCAGAGACCGACGCGACCGTCCAGCTGATCACCAGAGTCCAGAGGTCGTGGGAGAGAAAGTGAGCCCCACGCAGCTGTTGCGAGACGCCAAAGATCACGCCGAGGGAAAGGCCGAATCCGAGCCCCCAAAGCCGCCAGCGAGGCGCCGATGCTTGAAGGGCGAAGTAGAGAGCGACCCAGCCATAGCCCGCGCTGGCATGGCCGGCTGGGAAACATGCGGCCGCCGCCATCGAGGCGGGTCTCGTCGTGAGTAGGCCGATGTCGGCCCTGTCTCCGCCGTATCTGATCAAATCCCAAGGGCAATCTATCCCTGTCTGCCCTTTGAGTAGCGCAACGAGCAGAGCGGATAGGACAGATGTGGCGAGTAGGTATGAGAGCGGTTGTCGCCACTTTCGGTGCACCGCACCTGACCATGTCATTGCCCAAGCGAGCGCAGCCACAAGCCAGCACAGGATGCTAAAGCGCTTGCCCCACGTGTGGATCAGTGTCGAGGTCAGCCAACCATCACGCGCGCTCCACGTGTTTCCCTGAGCGCTGTAGAGAAGATCTGCGATTGCCTGATCGCCGCCAAGGAACATGAGCGGGACCGTGGCGAGCGCTGCCGCGCCTAGCACCAAGGCGATAGCCTGGGGCGAGGTGGATTCCAGTCTCACAACACGATGGCCCAAGTGGCCCCGTGGACCACGAGGCTCACAGTGACCGCGGCGGACCCGGCATCCTTCGCCTTTTTGCTGAGCGCGTGCCACTCGGGGCCGACGCGATCCACGACTGCCTCGATGCCTGTGTTCAGCAGCTCGGTGATCAGGATCAACCCGAGTGTCGCGACCAGCACTGCGCGCGCGAAAGCCGTGAGATCCAAAGCGAAGATCAAGGCAATGGCGACAATCGCCAGAACGATCTCCTGGCGGAACGCAGCCTCGCTGCGAAAGGTATCTACCAAACCATGCCAGGAGTTACGGCTGGCCAGAATGAGGCGCCTCGCGCCTGTCGGCTTCATCACGTGCATCGCTGTTCTCTCACCTGTGCTTTCCTTGGGCGGGCGCAGGATCCGGCGCTCAGCGTCGGAGAGAAGTCAGAAACAGGTTTGAAGATGATTAAAGGCCGAGCAAGCTCAGAAAGAAGCCTAAAAATCAGTCATTCTTAGCTGGCGGATGCCGTTCTGGAGAGGCATCCTGTGGCGGATTTCCCGCTTGGAGGTTGTGGATGAAGCTACTTGTCGTCGAGGACCATCAGCCGCTGGTGGCGAACCTCTTCAACTACTTCGAGCCACGCGGCTTCCATCTCGATGCGGCACCTGACGGCCTTGTAGGTCTTCATCTGGCGGTGAGTCAGGTCTATGACGTCATCGTCTTGGATTGGATGCTGCCTCGGCTCGATGGTCCGACTGTCCTGAGGTCCATTCGGGACAGAAATATTGAAACGCCCGTTCTGATGCTCACGGCGCGAGATCAGATACCCGACAAGATCGTAGGGTTCCGAGCAGGCGCGGATGACTATCTGACCAAGCCTTGCGACCTCAGGGAGCTTGAGGTGCGTCTCGAAGCCCTGGTCGCGCGCGTGCGCGGTCGAAGCAAGCCGCGTGAGCTCGTGGTGGGCGACCTGCAGTTCGATCTTCAGACTCTCGAAGTCAGGCGAGGCGGAAGATTGCTCCACCTTTTTCCGGCGTCACGCAAGCTGCTTGAGGTGATGCTCTTGGCGAGTCCTGCTGCGGTCAGTCGGCAGCAGCTTGAACACGCGCTGTGGGGCGACAGCCCACCAGATCGCGACATGCTCCGATCACATATCTACGAGCTTCGCCGCAGCGTTGATGGAGACAATCCCAAGAAGCTGATCCACACCATCCCACGTGTTGGTTATCGAATCGCGGTGTCCAATGATCCGTAAGCGCATGAGCTTGGAAAGACAGATCACGCTCGGCTTGATCATCTATAGCGTTCTACTCTCCGTTGCCGTTTTCGCGCACGGATTGCTTGTGAACGAACGCGCCGAGCGGTTGGTATGGGAGGCGATGCTGGATGTAGAGATGGACAATTTCGTAGCGCGCCAGGTCGAAGATCCCGGGCATCGCTGGCGAAACAACGGGAAACTCAATTTCTACGCCGACAACAGCACCGGCAACTCAGTGCCGCCATCTGTTGCTGGCCTAGACGTCGGTCTTCACGACAACGTCTTCTTCAACGAAAACGAATGGGTCGTACAAGTCAAGGAGCGCGCAGGCGTCAAGTATGTTCTCGCGCTGGACATTGACGGCTTTGAACACCTTGAGTGGCAGCTTGTAAAGCCCGTGATCGCTTCGTCCGTCATGATGGTCTTGATCTTGGCAGTGCTGACATTCATAGGCGCGAGGTTCCTCTCTGGCCCCTTGCGCCGAGTTGCGCAGAGCATCTCTGAGCTCGAGCCCGAACAGCGAGGACAACAGCTCGTGGTAGATCGCCGATCAAGCGCAGAGCTGCAGGTGATCGCGGAGTCTCTCAATGACTATTTGTCTCGCAACGATCAGTTCGTAGAGCGCGAGCAGATCTTCATCAACACCACCAGCCATGAGCTCAGGACCCCGATCGCTGTCATCAAGGGAGCTGCGGAGATTGCACTCGCGGATGGCGAACTGTCCCCAACGTCCAAGCTGCAGCTGCTGCGGATCGAATCCACGACGCGCGATGTCGAGCAGCTTGTGTCCTTGCTACTCGTTCTGGCGAAGGATCCAGACCGCGTTCAAAAAGCCAGCGAACGCTTCAGGTTGGATGAGTTGCTCCCTGTGATCGTCAACGATCACCGTTATCTGTGCGAGGAGAAGGACTTGGAGCTGTCCCTGGCACAACTTCCCAACTGCTCGATCGTTGGTCCCGAGATGGTCGTCCGTGCGTCGATTGGAAATCTGATTCGCAATGCAATCGAAAACAGTAATCGGGGCGTCATTCGTATCTCACTCAGTGAGTCTGCCGAAGTTCGGATCGAAGATCCTGGCCACGGCATGACCCCTGAGGAAATCAGCGCCATCTATGCGCGGGTTGCACGAGGGCTTGTATCGAGAGGCGGGGGCATCGGCCTGGCGCTCATCGCGCGACTCTGCAAGCACTTGGGTTGGACACTCACATTCCACCGCCTCCAAGGCCGGGGAACGGTTGCCGTCCTCGACCTGGGTTTGATGCAGAAGTAGTCGACCGGGCGCACGCAAATCCTAGATCTAACTTGCCCAATCTCGATCCTTGTAGGCAAGTAGGCGCAATGCGTTGAACACAACCAGCAGCGTCGATCCCTCGTGTATCGCGACTGCTGGACCGATCCCAAGTCCAAAGATCGTTGCGGGCACCAGGAACGCCACGATCCCCAAGCTGACGTACACATTTTGACGTATCACTCTGCGCGTCGTGCGGCTCAAACCGACTGCGAAGGGAAGATGCCGCAGATCGTCTGCCATCAGCGCGACATCCGCCGTCTCGAGAGCGACGTCCGATCCCGCCGCTCCCATCGCCACCCCCACGGTGGCGTTCGCCATTGCTGGAGCATCGTTGACACCGTCGCCGACCATCGCGATAGGCCCCTGTGCTCTGAGCTTCTTGACGGCCTCCACCTTGTCGTCGGGCATGAGACCACCGATGGCTTCATCCAAACCGACGTCGCTTGCGATCGCATCAGCCACCTTCTGATGGTCGCCTGAGATCATGATCATTCGCTTTAGGCCCATGTCGCGAAGACGATCCAGCGTCTCCGCGGCCCCTGCCCGAGCGGTGTCCAGCAGCCCGATGACGCCAAGATCCCGGTCGCCGATTCGAACTGCCATCGTGGTGCGTCCATTTTGGCGCAGACCTTCCAGCGACGCCGCTGTGCTTTCGGACAGCGCAGGGACGCCGCCCGAGCCAAACATCTCCGCCTTGCCGATCCAGACGGTCTGGTCTTCAATCGTCGCCGTGACGCCCTGTCCAATCAGGCTCCTGAGGTCCGTGGCAATCGGCAACACCTTCTCGCCTATCCGGTCGCGCCCGTCTTTCGCGATCGCTGCTGCCAATGGGTGGTCGCTCAATGATTCGACGGCGACCGCAATTGCAAGAAGCTCGTCTTCCGCAACGCCTTCCGCCGCAAGCACGTCAGTGATCCGAGGCCGTCCTTCGGTCAAGGTGCCTGTTTTATCGAAAGCAATGGACGTCAGTGAGCCAAGTTCTTCAAGGGGAGCGCCGCCCTTGATGAGCACGCCGCCACGGGCTGCTCTGGCGATGCCCGACAGAACTGCGCTTGGGGTCGCGATTGCCAAAGCGCAGGGGCTCGCGGCCACCAGCACTGCCATCGCTCTGTAAAAGCTGTCTCGGAAGGGCTCGTCAACAACGACCCATGCGAAGAGAAGTAGTCCCGCCAGAGCGAGAACGGCGGGGACGAAGATTCTTTCGAACTTGTCGGTCAAGCGCTGGGTCGGGGACTTCCTCGTCTCGGCCTCGCTCACCATTTTGACCACGCGTGCCAGCGCCGAGTCGCTGGACCGCCGCGTGACCTCGACCTCCATCGCACCGCTACCGTTGATCGTGCCAGCGAACACGCGAGCGCTTGCGTCAATCGAATCAGGCCTGGCACGGGCGGTTTCGGCACTGGCGACGGGCACTTTGTCGACGGGGATGCTCTCACCCGTGACCGGCGCCTGGTTCACGCTGGACGAGCCCAAAACAACAAAGCCATCGGCTGCGAGTCGCTCGTTTGGCTTCACCAGCACGATGTCGCCTACTTCGAGCGCATCTACATCGATCTCCATCGCTTGGCCGTTGCGTCGCACAGTCGCGACATCGGGCGCCAAATCAGCGAGCGCCTCGATCGCACGCTTGGCGCGCCCCATCGCATAGTGCTCGAGTGCATGACCCAAGCTAAAGAGGAACAACAAAAGAGCGCCCTCAGCCCATGAGCCGAGCGCAGCCGCACCTGCCGCGGCTACAAGCATCAGGGTGTCGATCTCAAAGCGCTTCAACCTGAGGTTCTCGATAGCCTCTCTCAGGGTGTAGCTGCCACCGAAGAAGTAGGCGACGATGAAAAGCGCAGTTGGGACCCACCCCGGCGCTGTGGAGAACTTCTCGATCAAGAACCCGGCGAGCAGTGCGGCGCCGCAGCTAAGCGCGAAGATGAGCTCGGTGTTCGCGCCCAACAGGCCACCGTGCTTGTGTGAGCGCTCAGCCTCGCCAGATGGATGCTTGTGGTCGTGATCTTCGGCGCGCTGAACAGAAGTCCGCGCAGCTTTCGGCTGCTGACTCTTCCCGAGTTCATCATTCATTGTGAGCACCTGCATCTTGGAAAGTGCTTCTAGAAGCTGATGCTCACTGACGAGCTCACGGTCGAACTCGATACGAACATAGCCGGCCGCACTCGCTTCAGCTTCGACGACCCCCTCAAGCTTTGAGAGGGCCTCCGATACCGTTATCGCTTTGCGCTGATGGGTAATGCCATCGACCGTCCACAGCACATGTCCGTAGCGCGCACTGATGGCCGCGCCCAAGGAGGCAACCCCTTTCTGAAGCTCTTCAAGGCTGATACTTTCGGGATCGAAATGGACGCAGACCTCGCGCGCGACCGCGCCGCTTTGAAGATGGACCTCCTTGACACCTCGGATTCGGCCGATCTCGGACAAAAGTCGCCGCACGCACCCATCATCTTCGTCAGCGATTGATGGCAGCAATACTTGAAGTTGAATTCTTAGCTTGACGGTCATGACACAGACTCCTCGGAGCTAGATTTCCATCCACTGGATGGGGCCGGATGAATTACTTGTTTCGCTCGTTGAAACCAGGTTGCTTGGGCGGAGCAGCACGCGACGCAGCCCCGCCTCGAACGCTGGCGATAATCTCGATCCCGCTATTCATCGCAACCGCCGCCACCAATGCGCTCAGGAGAAGATCTGGCCATGGCGAGCCGAGCAGGATCACAAGTGCACCTGCGACGAACAGCCCACTCGTTGATGCAAAGTCGTAGTAGCTGAACGTCATAGCCGCGCGGACATTGATGTCGTCCGATCGAAGGCTTTGAAGCTGCTTCATGCACCAGTAGTTGATCAGTGCCGCGGCCAGTGCAAATAGCATCATCACAGACCCCATGGGCTCGGTTCCAAAAAACCCTCGCCTCAACACGTCTGCGATGATCGCGCCTGCCATACCGAGCAGTGCGATACCTGAGAGCGCTGCGACGCGTCGCTTCCATATCCGGCGCTGATCAACTGCCAGCAGGCTCAGCAGGTAGATCGCTGAGTTCGAGAATGACTCCAGCGCATTGGCAAACAATGCACTGGAGTCCGACGCCCAACCCGCTACTCCCATCCCGGCGAACAGTGCGAAGTTCAGAAGCAGGACTCTCCTCAGGACCTGCTTCTGATGCGCCAGGGGAGCGCTCACGTCACATGGCGCTTTGGCCGATGTGCCGTAGCGCGTGCTGCGAACGTCGGCAAGACAAGCAGGGTCAGCACCGTCGCGGTGATCAGTCCGCCAATCACAACCGTGGCAAGCGGCTTTTGCACCTCAGCGCCGGCGCCGGACGCAATCGCCATCGGGATGAAGCCCACAATCGCGACAAGCGCGGTCGTCAGCACGGCGCGCAGTCTGCTTCCCGCACCGAGAATTGCGGCGTCGAACGGATTTTCGCCCGCAGTCAGCCGCTCCCGGATTGCCTGCATGAGCACAAGTCCGTTCAAGGTCGCGACGCCCGAAACCGCGATGAACCCGACCGCTGCGGACACCGAGAACGGCATCCCGCGCAAGAGGAGAGCAAGGGCACCGCCGACCAGGGCGAGTGGGACACAGGCAAAGACGAGGGCTGCCTCGCGTGCTGTGCCCAAGGCCATGTAGAGCAAGACCCCGATCAGCAGGAAGACCACAGGCACCACCAGCGCCAGTCGGGCTTCTGCACGCTGCAGATTCTCGAACTGTCCGCCCCAAGTGAGATAGACAGCTGGCGGAAGCGATACATCACCAACTGCGGCCTGCGCCTCTTGCACAAAGCCCCCCAGATCCCGCCCACGCACGTTGGCCTGCACCACAATGCGCCGGCTGCCGTTGTTACGGCTGATCTGGTTCGGTCCTTCGCTCACCGAGATCTGTGCAACCGACGCGAGCGGCACCACCGTGCCGTTTGGCGCCATGATGGGCAACGAAGACAAGCGGCTTGGGTCATTCCGACTCTCCTCGTCGAACCGAACCACAACGTCAAATCGGCGATCGCCTTCGAAGATACGACCCGACGAAGTTCCGCCGACAGCGGTTGCAAGTGCCTCGCTTACGTCTGCCGCTGTCAAGCCGTATTGAGCTGCCGCGGCATGATCGACGCGGACCGTCAATGTCGGAAGTCCAGACACCTGTTCGACACGCACGTCTGCAGCGCCATCTACGCTTCGCAACTTCAGCGCGACCTGATCGGCTACGCCTTGGAGCACTTCGAAATCATCTCCGAACACCATGACTGCCAAGTCGGTACGAACGCCAGAGATCAGTTCATTGAATCGCAGTTCGATCGGCTGACTGAACTCGAACGCATTGCCAATCTGCTCGCCCGCAATGCCCTCAAATCGCTGCACCAGCTCCTCTTTTGGCAAGCTCTTGTCAGGCCACTCGGAACGCGGCTTGAGCATAATCACGCTATCGGAGATGTTCGGCGGCATCGGATCGATTGCGGCCTCCGCTGTGCCCGTTCTCGAAAAGATTGTTTCGACCTCAGGCTCTTGGCTCAGGCGCTTCTCCAAGGCAAGCTGCATTGCGACCGATTGTTCGATCGACGTGGACGGAACACGCAGCGCCTGCATCGCAAGATTTCCCTCGTCCAGCTGAGGCATGAACTCGCGCCCCAGCGACATGAAGGAAGCAACGCCCACAGCAAGCATCATCAGCGCACCGACGAGCACCGCCATGGGCTGACCCACTGCCTTGCGGATAACGGGCTCAGTTCTCGTCCGCACGAAACGGATGATCTTGGTCTCATGCTCCCCGTCATGCGCGTCATGCCCATCCGATTTCGGGACGAACTTCGGCTCGCGCACGAACAGCGCGGCCATAGCAGGCACGAAAGTGAAAGAGAAGATGAAGGCACCCACGAGCGCCAACATGAAGGTCGCCGCCATCGGCTGGAAGGTCTTTCCTTCCACGCCTTGAAGCGTGAGGATCGGCGCGAACACCAGAAGGATGATGATCTGACCGAACGCGGCAGGCCGAGCCATCTTGCGGGCCGCTTTGATCGCGACGCCCAGGCGCTCACCCGCAGACAGTCGTCGTCCGAGCTCAGCCTGCTTTTGCCCAAGCATCAGCAGCGTCGCCTCGACTACGATCACGGCACCGTCAACAAGAATGCCGAAGTCCAGCGCACCCAAGCTCATCAAGTTGCCGCTGATGCCAAACCGATTCATTCCGATCACGGCGAAGAGGAACGAGAGCGGAATGACGAGCGCTGTGATTGCGGCTGCACGAATGTTGCCGAGCAGGAGAAACAGAACCACCACCACCAGCAGCGCACCTTCGGTCAGGTTCTTCGCCACCGTTTTGATGGTCGAGTTCACCAGAACGCTGCGATCGAGCACCGGCTCGGCCACGATGCTGGGTGGAAGCGATTTGTTGACCTCTGCCAGCCGCTCAGCCGCAGCCTGCGCGACTGTGCGGCTGTTGCCGCTGGCAATCATCAGCGCAGTGCCAAGGACCGCCTCGTGGCCGTCCCGGGTGGCGGCGCCAAGGCGAGGCGCGCGCCCGATCTCCACGCGCGCTACGTCGCCGACGCGGACCACGAGACCGTTGCGATTCACCACGGGGGCTTGCGCAAGGTCATCGACAGTTTCGGCCAGCGCATCGGCTCGGACGATCAGTCCCTCCCCTGCGCGTTGAACGAACCCTGCGCCTGCCTGCACATTGGATCGTTCAAGAGCAAGCACGAGATCGTTGACGCCCAGCCCATACGCCGCCAGCCGCTCGGCGTCGGGTCGAACCGCATACTCTTTGACGTATCCACCGACGGTGTCCACGCCCGCAAGTCCCGACGTCGAACGCATCTGCGGCGCGACGATCCAGTCTTGAACCGTGCGCAGATATGTGGCGCGCTCCTCGGGCGTGCTTAGACGATCGCCCTCTGGGGTCAAGTAGGTTTCATCTGCCTGCCAACCCGCGGCGCCGGGCTCTGCGACTGCTTTCGGGTCGAAAGGAGCAAAGTCGACCGTCCACATCAAAACCTCGCCTAGGCCCGTCGTAACTGGCGACATGACCGGCGTGACGTCGTCGGGAAGTTCCTCTTGGACTTCCCGCATTCGCTCGGCAACCTGCTGCCTCGCAAAGTAGATGTCAGTCTTGTCTGTGAAAATCGCCGTGACTTGTGAGAATCCGTTGCGGGACAGCGAACGGGTACTCGTTAGCCCTGGAATTCCAGCAAGAGCAGTCTCTAGTGGGTAGGTCACCTGCCGCTCGATCTGGCCCGGTGCGAGCGCAGGCGCGATGGTATTGATCTGCACTTGCCGGTTCGTAATATCCGGCACAGCATCGATGGGCAGCTGGCTGAGTTGATAGAGCCCGTATGACGCAATGAGCGCGGCTGTGAAGACCACCGCCCATCGAAATCGGACTGCTGTTTCGATCAGGATCTTGAACATTGGCAGTCCTCAGTGACCGTGCTCGGCTTCGCCCTTGGCGAGTTCCGCTTTGAGCAGGAAGGCATTAGTTGCAGCGATACGCTCATCGCCCGTCAGACCATTGAGAATCTCAATGCGTCCACCGGCGCGGCGACCCGCCAGCACTTGGGTCATGCGAAAGCCGTTGTCCTGCGACACGAAGACGACGGCGTTGCCCTCGACGGTTTGCACGGCGTCCGCAGGCACAGTCAACGCTTGCCCATCGCCGCTCGAGACCACGATTCCCGCCACGGGTGAGCCTGCCGGTGGCAGCGTCCCGGTCTCGGGTCGTGCTCGAATGACCGCCATACCGCCCTGCTCGTTCACATCTGCGGCCACGCCGGTAACGAGCGCGGTGAACGCCCCGGACGGACCACTGACATCGATGCGCGTCCCAGCGGTCACCAGCGTGGCCAGCATCGGGGGCGCAGAGAAGACCAGCTCGGTCTGGGAAGGATCGGCGACATTCGCGACGATCTCCCCTGCGTTCACAAACCCGCCAGGCGTCACCTGGACTGCGCTCACGACGCCGGCTACGGGACTGGTGATCGTGATGCGCCCATTCGCATCAGGCGTTCCAGCGGCTCGCGTCTGCGCCGAGGCTGCGCGAGCGGCGGCGTCTGCGGCGAGCGATCGTGCGCGTGAGCTTTCGAGCTCCTGACGCGCAACGACGCCTTGGGTGACGAGCGCTTCGTCGCGCTTGAAGACGGCCCTCGCAGCTTCAGCTTCTGCTCTTGCCGCATCAGCAGCCGCACGCATGGTCGCTGCCTCGCCACTGACCAGAACAGCCAGCGGCTGCCCTTCACTCACGCTGGTTCCCGGCGACACGATGACCCGCTCAACGCGCCCCCCGATTGCCGCAGCGACCGCGGCGCGTGCGCCAATGCTGGACTCCACACGCCCGCTCAATCGGGTTTCGGCACCGCCGCCCCGACCAACGCTGGCGACGGTGATTCCAGACGCTTCGATTTGCTGTGCCGTCAGCGCGACGAGACCTTCTTCTTCGGACTCCCCCTCTTCGCCATGATCTGCATGGTCATCTGCTGCGCCGGCCCTTTCTTCAGAGTGGCCATCGTCCTCGGAATGAGACGTGCCGCTTTCGGTCGGAATACCAGTGGTGACTTTGGCGATACCGAAACCTGCGGCAAGCGCAACGGCGAGAGCAGCAGCCAGAGTCAAGCGACGAGTGTTCGTGTTCATTGTGGTTCTCCAAACGGTGCTCGGCTTTCCAAGCTCGCGAGTTCAATTTCGGCGGAGACGCGCGCAAAGCGCGCATCCAGTGCGGAGTTACGTGCGCCCACCAGAGCCGCGCGCGTGCTTCGCAGTTCCAGCTGAGAGATTCGACCGGAATCAAATCCCAAGCGGGCGAGACGGTAGGCCTCCTCTGCCGCACGAACGCCATCGTCGGCCGCGCGCGCGCGGGTGGCGGATGCAGAGAGCATTGCTTCAGCAGCCAGGCGATCGGCCTGCACCTCTTGTCTTTGGGTCTCCAGGCGCGCTTCTGCAGCGCGCTGGTCAGCGAATGCCGCTCGAATTCCACCGCGATTCCGGTCAAACAGCGGGACAGTCAGGCTGAGCCCAACCGTCAACGCGCGCTCCCCACTCTCGCGCATGCGTTGCTGACCGAGCGACGCGTTGATGTCGGGCCGTGCGCGCCGCTGCTCAACGGTGATTTTGCGGGTCGCAGTTTCAAGCTCCGCCTGCGCAATTCGCTCGCTCAACGTCGTTTCCGTGTGCCGACCATGCGGCTCCAGTGCGCGATCGAGAAGACTGTCCTCAATGCGATCAACCGGCTCAATCATGGCAATGGTTGACAGTCGGGCGAACGCTGCCTCCCTGACCGCCTTGGCTTCATCCAACGCCGCCCGCGCGGCCTCGGCTTCACTCGCCGCCTGCACGCCTCTAAGGGCCGCCTCGCGCCCTGCCTCAACCAGCAGCGAGACAGCCCGGGCATCCTGCTCAGTCAGAGCGAGTGCTTCGACAGCCAGCTCATATCGGCGCTCAGCAGCTTCTGCCTGGGCGTAGACCAGCGCAAGGCGACCCGCCGCATTCCAACGCATCTGCTCACTTCGCAGCCCAATCGCGTCCGCCTCTGATCGCGCAGCACGCACCCGTGCACTGCGCTGTCCGAACAGCTCCAGCGGCTGAGACACAGAGAAGGTGGCATCGCCGTTTCCGGTCCCGCGATAAGGGCCAGAACCATAGATGTTTTCGACTTCTGCGCCAATCGTGGGATTGGGCAGAGCTCGAGCTTGATGCGCTCGGGCTTCCGCCGCGTCAGAGAGTGCGGACGCTTCAAGCGACGCAGGCATCTCACTAAGACGTAATGCAAGAACTTCATAAGAGGGCGCAGCCGTTCCGGTCTGCGAGGCCCAAACGGGCACAGCGCAGAGTGCGGCGGCCACGGCCAGTACGACCGCTTTAAGCGGTCGTCCAAGCAGCATGGACATGTGTCACTCCAGAATTGATTGAGACGTGGGATTGCCGGCAAAAAGCCGGTCGGTCACGTCACGCCCGGGGAGGGCGAATCAATCCGTCGGACACGTCAAGAAAGCGGCGGCTGTCGCCGTAGGACAGCAGCGATCCGCCCGAGAAGACCACGGGCATGCCTACCACGCCAATCGGGACACTCGCAGTCGAGTGATGGCAGTGGTTGTGGGCGCACGAAGCATGATTGCCGTCAGCGGAATCGGAAGCGTCGCCGGCGTCGACCACGCTGCTACCGTCTTCCAACGCCGCGTGTGACGGTGACGTCTCAAATGCACAGGTCAAAGCCTCGGACAGAGGCACGAGAACCATCACCGCGATGAGCAGCATGGCGATCGTGCGACTCATCTTGTGGAAGGCCCTATACATGTCTCCAAGTATTCTGATCAGGGAACAGGTACACAATTACATTTCGTCAGTTGCAGGTGAACCAGCCGACCCACGTCAACTTCTATTCAGCATTTGTAAATTTTGATCGTAACGTGGCTTTTATCCGCACCTGTTCATTTATCCACGCCTGTTCATTGTTTGGTTTCGGTCGAAAGCGGTGTGCTGCTCTCCGCGGTATAAATGCCTCAGCTGTACGGTGAGCGCGGCCGACTCACACTCGCGCCAAAACGTGGCAGCACCCTGATGTAAATCAGTTCGCTGATCAGCTCGACCACTGTCTGAGTGACGATTACGGCCGGGATCAATGGAAGTGCACCAGGTATGGCAAGTCCTAAGGGGAGGACCACGAGTGAATTGCGTGTGCCGGCACTGAAGGCGACAGATCGGCCTTGTTCTGGAGAGAGGTCTGATGCACGCGCGACGATCCAGCCGAGCAGCGGAGCTATGACGGCGTAGATCACATAGATCGGCACAACCTGCTTTACGGCGCTCAGCGCGGATCCGAGTTGCGGCGCAACCGCCGCAATGACCGCATACAGGACGACAGCGGTTGCCGGCACAGGCAGGATGCCCAGTCCCTCGACGACACGCGCACCGGCCCTCGTGCGCGTCCCCCATGCCTGGCAGATCGCCGCGAGTGCCAAGGGTGCTGCAATCAGCCAGATGAACGCATGCAGGAAAGGGCGCCACTGAACCAGTCCTTCCGCAGCGTCGCCCATGAATACCCGCAGGTACAATGGCAACAACAGCATCTGCAGTCCCAGCAACAGAGGTGTGGAGGCCAGCAGCGATTTCGCATCCGCCTTGCCCAGATGCGCGAAGGTTACGACATAGTCGATACAGGGCGTCAGCAGCACCAGAAGGATGCCGATCCGTACCATCGGGTCGCTCGGCAGCCACGGCAGCAGCACTGCGACGAACACAGGCACAACGAGAAAATTGGTCAGCAGCAACGCGGCGAGGAACCGCAAGTTCGAAAGCGCACGACCCAGCTCGATCAGTGGAACCTGCAGGAACGTCACGAACAGCATTACAGCCAAAAGAGGCTCGATAGCAGTGGAGAGTCCATCGGTATCGCTTCTCGCCCACGCGGTTGCACCAGCCATCGCTATCGCAAGGAAGTAGATCGCCAACTGGCGATCTTCAAGTGAGCTGCGAATGGATGTCAGATTCATGCGTTGCCATCGGCCGGGCCTAGCTAGCCCTTCAGAGAATTATCGCTATCTAGGCGACATCGAGCGAGGAGGTGGTTTTAGGTCTGCTTCTGGCCGAAAGCGGATATCCGCCCTACCCTCGACAAACATCCCCAATCATCGAGCACACGACCTAAATTTTAGGCGGCTCGACTTGGCGCATGGCCGGCTGGCTCCGCATACCCAAACACCCATTGCCCTGGCCTCAACTCGCGCACCACGTAAACAACACCGTTGGGCAAGGGAAGCCCGGATTGGAAGCGACGGAAGCTGCGCATATCGTCAGATGTGTTGAGGGGAAAGCCCAACAACTGCCAAGAGAGCATGCCTATCCAGATTCCGTGACCGAAGCAGACGCTGTTGTCAGGCAGCGATGTCAACGAGTGCGTCGTGAACGCTTTCACGCGGTCAGCGAAGGCGTCGAAGGTCTCCGCGTCCTTGCCCAACTGCATATGCGGATTGGCTTGGTGCCAGAATTTGTCTGCAATCGGCCTGCGTTGCGACTGATTCATTCCGGAAATCAATGTCGGATCGATCATGTCGAATTCGTGAAGGAGCGGTTGAAGCTCAACTTCAATTGCAGACCTATCAGCGTATGGCTTCGCGGTGTCAACCGCCCGCAGGAACGGAGACGACAGAATTCTGGCAGGTCGAGCCGGCAGACGATTGGCCAGTTCGATGGCTTGGAGGCGTCCTGCGTCCGTCAGTGGGATGTCCGCATGCCGCATTGTTATCCCGCCGGCATTGGACTGGCTTTCTCCATGCCGGACGAAAAAGACGCTGCGGGCTCCCATGGACTTCGAACTACTTGCCAGCAATGACCGGCTGCTCAGCCAGCTTCAACAGCTCCCGCTTTTGGGTCTTGCTGAGGCCGTTCCAGCGCAGAAGCAGCTTGGCGAGAATTTCGTCTTCGGTGTACAGAAAGGCAGGATGAACACCCAACGCTCCGGCGAGCTTTCGGACCGTTTCCGCGCGTGGTTCGTGGACACCGCGCTCGTACTGGTTGACGCGAGGGCTCGCCACATCGGGCTCCATACCGGCCAAAGCTCCAAGCTGAGCCTGCGACAGTCCCGCGCGCTTGCGGGCTTCAGCCAGTCTCCGGGCAAAGATTGGATGCGGGGATTCTGACACCGGGCCTCCTAGGGTTCGCACCGTAGGATGGCGTAAGCGTCTGCCCTTTCACACTAAGATACTCTTAGTATTGGGTCAAGAACCCGAGGATCCGACACTCCATGGGCTTGTATCTGGTGGACCCCGATCACGGCATTGCCATCGAAGTTCCCCTGCCAGGCTCGCAAGAGCGCGCTCTGGCCATGCAGTGGGATCGCCTGAAAGAACCTGATGCGCGTGAGCGCTTCAGCGCGAGATTTGCCAAGCATCTGACAAGCGCAATATCGGAAGCGATGGACTGGGACATCAAGGCACCGACAGGAGCGCAGTTGGCCTACGCTCTCGTCCTCTCGCGAAAGCTGCAAACCGAGATTCCACCCATTGCCATGTCTTCCCGGCTAGAGATGGCGCTGTTCATCGACAGGGCATCCGCCCGCCTCCGCGATGGTTGACTTGAATGCGGCTCAGGCAAGCTTCATGCGCCCGAACGCCTACCCCGGATTTCGGAAGACATGATCTGGCGGAAAGCGCACACACTTTCCGCTTCGCAGGACGGATCTGCCCCATTCGCATCTGACATTGTTCATCGCCACGAAATCGAGAGCAGCACTACCGGCTTCTTCAGGTGGCATGATCAGTTTGAGACGCGGCCCAAGGCCATACATCAGGTCAAAGCCGAAGTCGAACTCCAACAGCCGTCGTAGCTGACGAGTGTTGCCGACCAGAGAGAATCCCGGCTTGCCGGCAGCATGCTGCTGCAATGCTGTCCGTCTGAGCCAGACCGCCTGTTCGTGGAGCACACCGGCGTCGAGATCCATGGCGAACGCGCGATTTTCTGCCATCGGGAAGATATTCCTGATGAAAAATTCAAAGAGCTCGATTGCAATGAATTTCAACGGCGATCCCACTGCAGCCATCAAAAGGGTTCGGTGCAGCGACTGTCCGATGGTGAATGCTCGCGATCTGTCACCAGTCGCATGAGCATCGCGCAGCAAGACCACAGTGGCCGCCAACGAGTGCAGGCCCGCTTCTCCTTGCAGAATCTTCAGTGAAACTCCGAGGGATCGGCGACGCACGTACAGGCCTTTCGCCAGCGCTTCCCCCTCGAAAACGGCACTCTGGATCCTCGGGCGCAGGCTTCTCAGCACTGCGTCACCACCACCCCCTTCCAGTGATTCGGTGGCATCAAGTGCACGCCATGCCGGGCTCGCGATCATCTCCTCTGAGCCTGGAACCTTCATGGCACTCGCCCGCACCGTCTCTGGACCAGGCAGATGCCGGCCTGCGGCGTACTTCGCCCAGAGATTGTTGTGGTGAAGCCCCTTCTTGTAGGTGTTGGGCTGAATCAACTGACCGAGGCCGTATGCCGTCGCACATCCTAGCTGCGCACGCAATGCTTCGAACCATAGGCCGACTCGCAGTACATCGAGCGCCCTGCGCGCGGACTTGGGCTGGCCAGCATCAGCATGCCGAACTAGCTGCTTCAGACGTGTGTCACCGTAGAACTTAAGGCGATTCATTGGCTTGGACGCAGTGCGCGGGCGAAGAACTAGAGTAACGATGTCGCTCGTTGTTCCCTGTGGGCCGAAATCCTGGCAACGGTTACGCTCCATGCGTGACCGACCGTGACCAGCCAACAGATTCTCTCGCCATCGCACTGCAGCAGGACTTGTTGCAGCTCTACGGACCGGTCATCGGTCAAGACGATCTGCGCCGGGCGTTGGGGTATGCCTCCCTCGGCGGGTTCCGACAGGCGTTGGCCCGGGGCGTGCTCCCGGTACCTGTGTTCGCCATTCCTCATCGAAGAGGCAAGTACGCCCTGACCAAGGACGTTGCCTGGTGGCTCGCGGCGCTGCGGCGCCAGGCCTCTCCACCCGCGACTGCTTGAGACGTCACAGATGAACGCCACGGACGGAATGGGCGGGCATGTCGGCACATGCGAAAGGGGCAGCCCTCGGCAGGCCGGCTGACCGAATCAATCGAACGAAGAAGGAGCCGCCGATGAGCGAATGAAATCCCGTCGCTCAGAACAAAGTGGGCCCCGCACGCCAATGCGGGGCCCAGTTGCTGCAAACGGATTCGAGGCCGTTGCGGCCATGTTCCGAGCACCCTCCGACGAAGTCAAGTTCCCCTGTCCTGTCCATACAGGACGGGAGATATCCGATCACGCCGGTCGCTCGCCGAGAGGCCGGCAGGGAGAGCTCAATGCCTGTCCACACCTGCGCCCGGCATCTGCCGGACTCTTCAACGACCCCTGCAAGCTGGCAAATCCGGATCCGGCCCGGCGACCGCGCTGAAAACTTACGGCCAGCACGAGACGCCGACACTGAGGGAGTTGCCTAATGAGCCTCCTGTTGAAAGTGGGAACCGTCTGCGTGTCCAAGGGACGCGTAATCCAGATCGACGGTGTCAATTCGATTTCGCACGTCGACGCGCGGGACATGGGTAGCGGGGAGATGATCTCCGTTCCGATCTCCCAGATTGAATCACTACCCCTTCCTGCCCATGGCCGGGAGGCCGGAACAATTCATGAGGCCGAATGGCGGAGGTGCACCGAGCTCGCCAAGGACCTGAGCGTCTACGTCGACCACAGGACAGTTCCCCGCGCTGTACTGGCAAAGCTGGCAGAGCGGCATGGCATCAGTATTCGCCAACTCCAGCGCATCCGAGCTGCCTTCCAACAGGCTCCCCGCGCCAGCACCCTGGCCAGAAACTCCGGCGGGCGACCGCGTGGACTCAGTAGACTTGATCCTCGCGTCGACGCGTTGATTCGGCACGCCATCGCCAAGCACTACATGCTGCGCGAGCAGCCGCCCAAGGAGCATGTCGTGGTCCGTGTTCGGTCCATGGCGCGACGACTCCAGCTGCCGATACCTTCACGCAAGGCCATCTTGCTGCGCTTGAGCCAAGAGCTCGGTGTCGCCGCGGACATGGCGCGGGAAGGTGGCCCCTCCGCTCGACAGAAATGGCGGCCACGAACGGGTGGATTGTGTGTCGGCAAGCATCTTGACCTTATCCAGATCGATCACACCCGCGCCGACGTCATGGTGCTGAGCGAAGATCGTTGCGCGGTGCTGGGTCGTCCATGGATCACCTTGGCGATCGATGTCGCGACTCGCTGTGTACTTGGAATGTACATCTCGATGGACGCGCCCTCCTCCGTTTCGGTTTCGCTGTGCATCGAACATTCCGCGCTGCCGAAGCCTGAGAACGCCGGCGATCCCGGAGTCTGGCCAATGTACGGAAAGCCGAAAAAGCTCCTCGTCGACAACGGCAAGGATTTCCGCAGTCTGGCGCTCGAGCGCGGTTGCGACGAACATCAGATCGAGCTCGCATGGCGCCCTGTCAGGACACCGCACTACGGAGGACACATCGAGCGTCTCATCGGCACGCTCATGAAGATTGCGCACCTTCTGCCGGGCACGACTTTCAGCAACATCAGGGAACGCGGAAGCTATGACAGCGAGGCCAAGGCCACGCTCACGCTGGACGAGTTCCGGCAATGGATGACGCAGAAGATCTGCAGGTTCTACCACCAGCGCATCCACCGCACGCTCGGATTGCCGCCTATTGTCGCGTGGGAGCGCAGCCTCACTGACGCGGCTGGAAACCTCAGCAGTCCACCCTTGGTTGCGCGGCCGATGGAGTTCCGCATGGATTTCCTACCTTTCGAGATGCGGCTTGTCCGTCGAACCGGTATCGAGCTCCGAGGTTCGCGCTACTGGCACCATGATCTGGCGACGATGCTCAACTCGGACGGCCCGGTACGAGTGCGATACGACCCAAGAGACCCAAGATCAGTCTGGGTGAGACGTTCGGATGGGGTCCTGGTTACAGCAGACCTGATCGGTGGTCGTGCGACAGATCCTTCCTGCAACAGGCGATTGCATCGGGATACACGAGCCAGGATCGACGCTGAGACAGACAAGGGCTTTGAGGTCACCGACAGCATCGAGCTCAATGCCAAAGAAGCCACCAGACAGGCCCGCCGCGGCAAACGCCTGGAAAAGCCTTCAGCAGTCATGCGCGGTGCGCCCCTGATGGATCCGGCTCCGGCAGACCCTGTGACCCCACCCAACCGAGCCGCCATCCGACTCGAAGAGTGGGACTGACGAACATGGGCAACTTCCACCACCTCGATCCCAGTGCTCGCGATCAGCTCGATCTGCCTGCCGAGGAGCGGGCCGGCCGCATGCTTGTCGAACGCTTCATCATGCATGAGCGCCTCGTCCCGGTTCTCGACCACATCGAATTCCTCATCCGCATGCCGGCCCAGACGAGAGCCAACGGACTCGTAGTCTCCGGAAAACCTGGATCGGGAAAGACCATGCTCTCTCGAGCCATTCTTCGCAGGTACCCGCCAACACCAGCAGCAATCGGCAGAGGAGCTAGCCAACCCGTTCTGGCGATCAACATGACCAACGCCCGGGAAGCCAAAACGCTCTATAGCCGGATACTGGCCAGGTTCGGAGTTCCCGAGCCCAGTCGCTACTCTGGAAGCGAACGGGAACGCATGGTGCTCAAGCTCTGCCGTGCTGCGAATCTCAAGCTGCTCGTTGTCGATGAAATCCAGGACATCCTGACCACAACGGCACGTCAGCAGCGGATTGCGCTGGACACCATCAAGTTCTTGATGAACGAACTGTCGTTGCCGATCCTGATACTTGGGACATCTCATGCACCCGCGGCGATGCAGGTCGATGAGCACTTGAACGCCAGGTTCAAGTACCGAGAGTTGCCATTGTGGACGCGCGACGCATACCTGAAGAACTTCCTCGATGCGCTAGAGAAAGTACTTCCGTTGCGAAAGCCTTCCCATCTCTCGTCGCCGACTCTGTCGACAGAGTTGATCCGGCTCTCGAAGGGTATTCTTCAGGCGGTCGTACAACTCGTGACCCATGCGGCAGCACATGCCGTCGAGTCGGGTGATGACCAGATCACGACGGCCCTCCTGGAGCGGGCCATGTTCGAACCACCGCTGGCCGCCGCAAGGCAAGCCGCGGTGCAGGCCGAGCTAAGGCAGGTCGATGGCTGAGGTGGAGCCTGCCCTTCAGCGCTGGTGGATCCAACCTCCGTTGCCGGATGAAACATTGCGCTCGGTCGTTAACCGAGCCGCTGAGCTCTACGAATGTCCGCCCACGCGTCTCTGGGAATGCTTGAACTGGGACGATCCGCAACCCTTCGGCGAGGTCGAGTCGCCCTCTGTCGAAACGCTGCGCAGGATGGCTGCTGCGATCGGAATGCGGGCACCGGATCTCTCAGCACACCGTCTGCCCCACGCACCTTGGCTTCTGGCACCGCTGGCGGACGAGGTCTATTGCCCCATGTGCTGGGACGAAGACCAACGCCGAGGAGATCCCCTGTGGACCCGTCGCAGCTGGAGGCGGGTTCTGTGCACGCGCTGCCCGACTCATGACTGCGCGCTCCATCTCAGGCCTGAGCATCGGGCTAAGTGGTCTGCGCCCCGTGCCTTGGACCTCCCGGCCTTAGCGGAGCACGAGCAACGGATACTCGAGTTGATCGGGGCATTCGGCGAAACCTTGGAGCGCAGCCTCTACGCAGGAGAGCCCTGGCCTGAAGACCTGCGCGGTAGTCCTCACATTGCCCGCCAGATGCTCCTCAAGGTGAGCTTCAACATGAACACAGTTAGGGACCTTCCTCTGACCAAGTGTGTCCAAACCAGCGGGAACATGGCGAGGTATATCCACGGCCCCCTGCACAATCAGGAGCCCATCAAGGCGCTGCGATGGGATGCCTACCGGAAGATCGCCGACCCCGCGATTCGGCGCGCAAGTCTGTGGATTACGGCGTGGGAACTCATGCGCGAGCGTCCTGACGACCTCTCACCTGGTTGGAGCAGGCTCCCGTCCCATGTCGAGGACATGATCTGGCGCAAATAACGAACTCGTGACATCGGTGCGACTTTGTCGAGCTTTGCTTCCTCCGATACCACGGCGCGAACTTCGACCCTGCTCCTTAACCGCGACGCGGTCCGACATCTTGCAGCGTGAAGCGCTCGAACCGTCGAGCAATTTTCATCACAATTTCAGGAGGTTAGGTTGCCGGATCTCTCGGCGCCATGGTTAAGGGGTCGCCGACAGCGTTGCTGCCGCACCTCCGCTCGATCCAGCTGATCCAGAGTACAAGCCGCTGCTCCGGACCTGATCAGGTTCGCTCCTACGAAGCAGCCCGTGTGCGGTACCGGTGGTTCGCTGCGCACATCAAGGCTTGCGGTTGCCGCACGGATCTGATCACGTCGCTGCACATCGCCCCGATCGACTCTGCCGACTGCAGAAACCGGTGACCGCAGATCAGATCAGCCTGCGGTCACCAGATCCACGCGTTTCCGAAGATCGGGCCGGTTACGTTCGACCGGCCCGGGATTCGCCGCCCGTTGGGACTGCAGCACGGTGCGCAACGGGCGACCCGGAGTATCGGATCGCCCTCGCCTCACGCTTCGGCGAACAACGCCTCTGTCACTTCAGCCCGCGGTTGCGCAGCAGTGCGTCGGCGGTCGGCATGCGGCCGCGGAACGCCTCGTAGCTTTCGGCCGGGTCGCGGGTGTTGCCGACCTCGTAGACCTCGCGGCGCAGCTTGGCCGCCAGCGTCGGATCGAACACGTCGCCGGCTTCCTTGAACGCGTCGAAGCCGTCGGCATCCATCGCCTCGGCCCAGGTGTAGGCGTAGTAGCTCGCCGAATAACCGCCGTCGAAGATGTGGCTGAAGTGCGGCAGACGGTGACGCATGCCGATCTCCTCAGGCACGCCCAACTCGCGCAGCTGCGCGGCTTCCCACGTGCGCGCTTCGAAGTCCTGTGGCAGTTCGGTCATCTGGTGGAGGCGCATGTCCAGAATCGCCGACGAGAGCTGCTGCACGGTCAGGAAGCCCTGGTTGAAGGTCTGCGCCTTCAGCAGCGACTCGAGCATCGCCTCCGGCATCGGCTCGCCTTCCGCGTTGCGGGCATGCGCGCGGAGGATCGTCGGCTCGGTGATCCAGTGTTCGTACACCTGCGAGGGAAATTCGACGAAGTCACGCGGCACGGCCGTGCCCGACAGGCTGGGATAACGCGCCGTCGACAACAGCCCGTGCAGGCCGTGACCGAACTCGTGGAACAGGGTCTGCGCCTCGTCCAGCGAGATCAGCGCCCGCTCGCCGCTCGCCGGCGGCGTGATGTTCTGGTTGTTGACGACGATCGGGCTGTCGCCGAGCAGACCATTGGGTACGCGGATGCTGTTCATCCAGGCACCCGGGCGTTTGGTCGGCCGTGCGAACCAGTCGGCGTAGAACAGACCGACCTTCCGCCCATCGGCTTCGCGGATTTCGAACACCCGCACGCCATCGGCATACACCGGAATGTCGGTACGCTCGTGCGCGGTCAGTCCGAACAGCTTCTGCGTGGTCTCGAACATCGCATCGACGATGCCGTCGAGTGGCATGTACTGCTTGACCTCGCCTTCGTCGAGCGCGAACCGTTCGCGGCGCACCTGCTCGGCGTAATAGCGCCAGTCCCAGGGCTGGACATCGGTGACCCCGTCCTTCGCAGCCAGCGCTTCGATGTCGCGCAATTCTTCCTGCGCGCGCACCAGTGCCGGCTGGTACACCGCCGTCAGCAGCTCCATCGCGGCGTCGGTGGTCTTGGCCATCGAGTCCTGGAGCACATAGTCCGCATGGCTCGGCGCGCCCATCAGTTCGGCGCGCTCGATGCGCAGCGTGACGAGCTTGGTGATCTCGTCGCTGGTGTTGTTGGCGTTGTCGTTGTCGCCGCGGAACGTGAAGGCACGCCAGATCTTCTCGCGTGCTTCACGATTCGGCGCCGCCGTCAGGAACGGCTCGGCGGCCGAACGCGTCGCCGGGAACAGGTACTGCCCGGGCTTGCCGGCCGCTTCGGCCGCCGCAGCCGCGGCACCGGTCTGGTCGGCTGGAAGACCTTCGATCTCGGCCGCGCTCAGCAGCACGTCGTTGGCCTTCTGATCGGCGAGCAGCTTCTGACCGAACGCCACGCCCAGATTGGCGAGTTCCTCGTTGATTGCGGCCACGCGCGTGCGCGCCTCGGGCGACAGCGCGGCGCCCGCGCGCACGAAACGGCGGTGGGTTTCTTCCAGCAGACGCGTCTGCTCCGGTGTCAGCCCCAGCTGCGCGCGCGTGGTGTAGAGCGTGTCCACGCGCTTGAACAGCGCCTGGTCGAGCATGGTCTCGTTGGACAGGCGCGCCAGCTTCGGCGCCACGTTCTTCTGGATCGCCTGGTTGGCCGGCGTCGCGTCGGCCGAAGCCACGGTGAAGAAAGTGCTCGAGACGCGGGACAGCTGCCGCCCTGCACGTTCCATTGCCTCGATCGTGTTCTCGAACGTCGGCGCCGCCGGATCGTTGGCGATGCGCTGGCTCTCGGCACGCGCGTCGGCGATCGCCAGGTCGAACGCCGGCTCGTAATGCTCGGGCCGGATGCGGTCGTACGGCGGTACCCCGTCGGGGGTGTCCCATGCCGCCGTCAGCGGATTGGCGGCCTGTTCCGCACGTGTTTCGACGGATTGCGCTGCGCTCGGCAGGCTGCTGGCCAGAAGCGTCGCCGCGATCGCGGTGGAGAGAAGGCACGCACGTAGAACCATAGTGTTGCTCCGAAGCTGGACGTCACGAGTGGCATCGATCCGACAGCGCGGACCGAAGGTTATTCCTGTGAATTTATAACATTCTGTGTGCGCGACGCCATGTGCGCGTACTGCGGAACACAGTGGCGAGCTGGTGCCCCGCTGCCCTGCTCCCCGGACAGTTCGACGTACGAGCGCGCTGATGCGAGACAGGGTTGCGCATGCGATCGACTGAGTCGCGCGCAAGCACGCGCCTGCAGAACGTCAGGTCGGCGTATTCGCGCGGGCAGCCCGCACTTTCCAGTGGCGGCGGCACTCGCGCATGCACCGGCGTCGCGCCGGAGGGTGATCTGCGTCATCAACGCCGCATTCCGAAACACGCACACAGCAAAACGGGCAGCTCTTGCGAGCTGCCCGTGTGCTTGAAAAGTGGCGTCCCCACGGGGATTCGAACCCCGGTGTCCACCGTGAAAGGGTGGTGTCCTAGGCCTCTAGACGATGGGGACGCAGAAACCTGCATCATTCTATCGATCGGCCTTTGATCGACAGACAAATTGTGGTGGAGCCAGGCGGGATCGAACCGCCGACCTCCTGCATGCCATGCAGGCGCTCTCCCAGCTGAGCTATGGCCCCACGTTTGGGAGCGCGAAAGTGTAGTGTTCCGTGTCGGCAACGTCAACAGAATTTCGCACTTCCTTCGTTCGCTCCGATTCGTTCCGGGGAACGTCTCAGCCGGTGGCGCCGGCCTTGCTGCGATCGAGCCGCGCATCATCCTGATTTGGACGCAGGCTTGCAAGCCCATGTCCCTGATCGTCGAGATACTGCAGCCACTTTCCGAGGAAAGTGTTCATGCGTAGACGATGATCGACCACTTCCTCCGGCGGCGGAAACATGCCGATCACGTCCTGCCAGCGGCGGCCGACATAGCAATGCGTCGCCTCGACCTGCCCTGCATCCCGGTACAGACGCAGATGCGCGGACGGGTCGGGTTCGCCGGTCACCGGATCGAGCATTGCGTAGCTCAGGCGCAGTTGCGTCGTGTACGGATGCTGCTCGATGACGTCGAGAAACACCGGCAGCGCGCCTGGCACGTCGGACCGGAAGCGTCCGGGTGCGAGGCTCGCGGGATCGAACAGGCGCACCAGGCGCTTGTGGTTCTCCGCGTACAGCGCCATCAGCCAGCCGAACCGGCCCATCGAAGGGACGCGTGGGCGGCGGCGGGTCAGGACTTTTTCCATGGATCGATGCTACATCCGCAGCGATGAATCCGTCAGGATCGAACACAGTCGCTTGGGATGGGATTCGGGGCCTGCAGGCCCCATCTCCGGCGCGACCGCTTCAATACATCACGCGCTCGATGCCCAGTGTCGACAGCACCTTGCTCGAGATCTCCTCGATCGACGTGTGCGTGGTGCTCAGCGACGGCATGCGCTCGGCGCGGAACAACGCCTCGGCCGCGCTCACTTCGTGCTTGCAGGTCTCCAGCTTCGCGTACCGCGAGTTCGGCCGGCGTTCCTGACGGATCTGCGCCAGACGCACCGGGTCGATCGTCAATCCGAACAGCTTGGCCCGGTGCGCGCGCAGTCGCGGCGGCAGGCGGTCGTGCTCGAGGTCTTCTTCCGTCAGCGGATAGTTCGCCGCGCGCACGCCGTGATGCAGCGCCAGGTATACGCAGGTCGGCGTCTTGCCCGCGCGCGATACCGCGACCAGGATCACGTCGGCCTCGTCGTAGTTCGTCGCCATGCCGTCGTCGTGGGTCAGCGCGAAGTTCATCGCGTTGATGCGGCGATGGTAGGTCTCGAAATCGACCATGCCGTGCGCGCGGCCGACGCGCGATTCGCGTGTCTCCAGCAGCTCGCGCTCCAGCGGTTCGATGAAAGGCGCGAACACATCGAGCACCAGGGCCCCGCTCTCTCCGAGCACCAGCGCCAGGCCGGTGTCGACGCAGGAACTGATGACGATCGGGCGCACGCCCATCGCCTCGCCGCGCGCGCGGATCAAGGCCGCGACTTCGCGCGCGCGAGTCTCGTTGTCGACGAACGGAATCCGGTTGGTACTGAACTGCGTGCCGCTGAACTGGGTGAGCAGGCTGTGGCCGATGGTTTCGGCGGTGATGCCTGTGCCGTCGGACACGTAGAACACCGGGCGGGGACTGGACATGCGGGCTCCGGAAGTCACGTGACGAGCGCCGCGGCGCCCGGGAAGGCTAAAATAGCCGTTCGATGCCGGGCCTGCCCGACCTCCTTCTCGATCAACGCGACACGGAGTCTCACCTTGAGCGCCAACATCCTGTGGCTGCATGACCTGCGCCTGTCCGACCTCGCCCAGGTCGGCGGCAAGAACTCGTCCCTCGGCGAGATGATCGGCAACCTCGCCAAGCTCGGCGTATCGGTGCCCGGCGGTTTCGCCACCACGGCGGATGCATTCAAGGCGTTCATCGCCCACAACGACCTGCACCAGCGCATCTTCGATCGCCTGGCGCCGCTGGACGTCGAAGACGTCGGTGCGCTGACCGCGGCCGGCAAGGAAATCCGCGGCTGGGTCATCGACGCGCCGCTGCAGCCCGATCTGGATGCCGACATCCGCACCGCCTACGAGAAGCTGGCGGCGGAGAACGGCGGCGGCGACATCGCGGTCGCCGTGCGTTCGTCGGCGACCGCCGAGGATCTGCCCGATGCCTCGTTCGCCGGCCAGCAGGAGACGTTCCTCAACGTCACCGGCGCCGACGACGTGGTGGTCAAGGTCAAGGAAGTCTTCGCCTCGCTCTACAACGACCGCGCGATCGCCTACCGCGTGCACCACGGCTTCAAGCACGAGGACGTGTTCCTGTCATCGGGCGTGCAGCTGATGGTGCGTTCGGACATCGGCGCCTCGGGCGTGCTGTTCACGCTCGACACCGAGTCCGGCTTCCGTGACGTGGTGTTCGTGACGTCCAGCTTCGGCCTCGGCGAGATGGTCGTCCAAGGCGCGGTGAACCCGGACGAGTTCTACGTCTACAAGCCCACGCTGCGCGCCGGCAAGCCGGCGATCCTGCGTCGCGGCATCGGCAGCAAGCAGCTGCGCATGGTCTATTCCGACGTGCCCGGCGAGCGTGTGCGCATCGAAGACACGCCGGCCGACCTGCGCGATACGTTCTCGATCACCGACGAAGACGTGCAGGAACTCTCGCGACAGGCGCTGATCATCGAGGAGCACTACAAGCGCCCGATGGACATCGAATGGGCGAAGGACGGTGCCAGCGGCAAGCTGTTCATCGTGCAGGCACGCCCGGAAACGGTGAAGTCGCGCGCCAAGAACACCCAGATCGAGCGCTTCTCGCTCGAACAGCGTGGCGAGGTGGTCTGCGAAGGCCGTGCGATCGGCCAGAAGATCGGTGCCGGCGTCGCGCGCGTGGTGCGTTCGCTCGACGACATGAGCCGCGTGCAGCCCGGTGATGTGCTCGTCGCCGACATGACCGATCCCGACTGGGAGCCGGTGATGAAGCGCGCTTCGGCGATCGTCACGAATCGCGGCGGCCGGACCTGCCACGCGGCGATCATCGCCCGCGAACTCGGTGTGCCGGCCGTCGTCGGCACCGGCAATGCGCTGGAGACCATCGAAGACGGCCAGGAAGTCACGATCAGCTGCGCCGAAGGCGACACCGGTTTCATCTACAGCGGCATCCTGCCGTTCGAGCGCATCACGACCGATCTGACCTCGATGCCCGAGGCGCCGCTGAAGATCATGATGAATGTCGCCAACCCCGAGCGCGCGTTCGACTTCGGCCAGCTGCCCAACGCCGGCATCGGCCTGGCGCGTCTGGAGATGATCATCGCCGCGCACATCGGCGTGCATCCCAACGCCCTGCTCGAGTACGACAAGCAGGACGCCGAGACGAAGAAGAAGATCGACGCCAAGACCATCGGTTACGGCAGCCCGGTCGACTTCTACGTCAACCGTCTTGCCGAAGGCATCGCCACGCTGACCGCGTCGGTGGCCCCGAACCCGGTGATCGTGCGCCTGTCGGACTTCAAGTCCAACGAGTACGCGAACCTGATCGGCGGCAAGCGCTACGAGCCGGAAGAAGAGAACCCGATGATCGGCTTCCGCGGCGCCAGCCGCTACGTCGATCCGTCGTTCACCGAAGCCTTCGCGCTCGAATGCCGCGCGGTGCTCAAGGTCCGCAACGACATGGGCCTGGAGAACCTCTGGGTGATGATCCCGTTCGTGCGCACGCTCGACGAAGGCCGTCGGGTCATCGAGGTGTTGGAGAAGAACGGCATCAAGCGCGGCGAGAACGGCCTGAAGATCATCATGATGTGCGAGCTGCCTTCGAACGCGCTGATGGCCGACGAGTTCCTCGACATCTTCGACGGCTTCTCGATCGGCTCCAACGATCTGACCCAGCTCACGCTCGGTCTGGATCGCGATTCGTCGGTGGTCGCCCATCTGTTCGACGAGCGCGACCCTGCGGTCAAGAAGCTGCTGTCGATGGCGATCAAGGCCGCGCGCGCCAAGGGCAAGTACATCGGCATCTGCGGTCAGGGCCCGAGCGACCATCCGGATCTCGCGCAGTGGCTGATGGACGAAGGCATCGAATCGGTGTCGCTCAATCCCGACACCGTCGTCGACACCTGGCTCAAGCTCGCGAAGTCGAAGGCGAAGCAGTCCGCGGCCTGAGACGACGTGCTGTTAATGCCGCATCGGCCAGTCTGATGCGGTCCACGAGCCCCGCTCCGGCGGGGCTCGTGCGTTTCAGGGCCGCGGTGTACGGGCCCGCTCGACCCGAATGGAGGGAAACGCGTGTTTCAATTCGAATCCGTGCACTGGAACCAGTTGCTGGTCCTGTGGGGCCCCACGTTGTTGAAGGCCGCCGCGGTCATGCTGGTCGGCATGTGGCTCGCGCGCCGGCTCAGCGGCATGGTGCCTGCCGCCCTCACCCGCTTCGGTTTCGATCCGATGCTGGGCAATTTCCTGCGCAACATCGCCTACATCGCCGCCGTGGTGGTCGTGGTCGTGGTCGCGCTCGGTACGCTGGGTGTGCAGACCGCGCCACTGCTCGCGGTCATCGGCACCGCCGGCCTCGCGATCGGCCTCGCGCTCAAGGATTCGCTGTCCAACATCGCCTCGGGCGTGATGCTGGTGACGTTGCGTCCCTTCCATGTCGGCGATGTCGTGACGATCGCGGGCCAGACCGGCACCGTGCGCGAAGTGCGCATTTTCCAGAGCGTGGTGGAAGGTGCGGACCGGCAGCTGCACACCATCCCCAACAACCTGATCACCTCCGACGTGATCACCAATCTGACGACCCAGGGCATCCGTCGCGTGGAACTGGTGATCGGCATCGGCTATGGCGACGACATCGAGCAGGCGCGCACCGTGGCGCTGGAGCAGGTGCGCGCCGATGCGCGCGTGCTCGAGGAGCCGGGCGCCGATGCGGTGGTCTACGAACTCGGCGACAACGCCGTGAACCTGGGGATCCGCTGTTTCGTGAAGTCGTCGGACTGGTTCGGCACCAAGACGACCCTGCTCGAACGCATCAAGACCGCCTACGATGGGGCGGGCATCAGCATTCCCTACCCGCAGCGCGATACCCACCTGTATCTCTACGACGGCGACGGCAAGCGGGCGTCGCTCCCGGCGCCTGCGCTGCGCGACGATGCGGTCGTTCGCTGACGCGCTGTCCGGCTGACCCGGTGGTGCAGTCTGTCAGGCCGTCGGTGACGCCAGCGCCGCCATATGCCGGCGGTAGTGGCGGAGCTCGTCGATCGAATCGCGCACATCGCTGAGCGCGGTGTGCGCAGAGTGCTTGGTGAAGCCCGCCAGCACCTGCGGCGCCCAACGGCGCGCAAGTTCCTTGATCGTGCTGACGTCGAGATTGCGGTAGTGGAAGAACTGCTCCAGCGCCGGCATCTGCCGGTGCAGGAACCGGCGGTCCTGGCAGATCGAGTTGCCGCACATCGGCGACTTGCCCGGCGCGGCCCACTGCTCGAGGAATTCCAGCGTGCGCGCCTGCGCTTCGGCCAGTCCCACGCCCTGCTCCAGCGAGCGCTGCCACAGGCCTGAGCGACGATGCTGGCTGCGGTTCCAGTCGTCCATCGCTTCCAGCACATCGAGCGGCTGCACGATCGCCAGCTCCGGGCCTTCGGCGAGCACGTTGAGTTCGGCGTCGGTGACGATGGTGGCGATCTCGAGAATCCGGTCGTGGTCGGTATCCAGTCCGGTCATTTCCAGATCGATCCAGATCAGCCGGCCCTCGATGGCCTTGTCGGCATTCATGCGTGCATTCGCCTTACGCGGAGTGACGGCGCATGATATCGCAGCCGCCGCTGCCGCCAGGTCCGCAGTGTTCCCTTCCCAGATGCTGTCCAATCCCGCCTTGACGCACTACGCCATTCTCACTGCGATGCTCGCCCCGGCGTTCTTCCTGACCGCCACTGCCTCGCTGCTCGGATCCGCGAATGCGCGTCTCGCCCGTGTCATCGATCGCACCCGCTCGCTGCTGCGTGATCTGGCCGAAGACGAAGGCAACGATCCCGAAG
Source organism: Luteimonas sp. KH_071 (assembly GCF_057838005.1). Classification (NCBI taxonomy): domain Bacteria; kingdom Pseudomonadati; phylum Pseudomonadota; class Gammaproteobacteria; order Lysobacterales; family Lysobacteraceae; genus Luteimonas; species Luteimonas sp. KH_071. The sequence goes on from NZ_CM174458.1 coordinate 1,899,969, forward strand.
ACCGTCGCGTGCTCGAAGCGCGCATCGCGCTGCAGCGTCGGCGCAGCCGCATCATCCTGCGCGGCAGCCAGTTGCTGTACGTGGCGATCAGTTGCTTCGTCGGCACCAGCCTGACGGTCGCAGGCGATTCCCTGCTCGATCACCGCTTCGAACAGGCGCCGACCCTGCTCGCCTGCCTCGGCGTGCTGGCGATGTTCGCGGCCAGCCTGCTGCTGGCGCGCGAGGCCTCGATGGCCGTGCACGCGGTCAACGAGGAAATGGACGATGCGCATCGCAGGGCGAACCGGCGCAGTCCGTTGATCTGAGCGTGTTCTGCGCCTTCCCCTGCTCTCGGGGGAGGGCTTGAAAGTTACCGCGGCGGCAGGCCGCGCTTGCGGCGGAAATAGTTCGTCAGCATCGGTCCGGCGACATCGGCCAGGACGCCGCCGGTGACCTCGATGCGATGGTTGTGGCGCGGATCGCCGAGCACATCGAACACGCTGCCTGCAGCGCCCGTCTTCGGATCGAATGCGCCGAATACGACCCGCGCGACGCGTGCGTGGATCATCGCCATCGCGCACATCGCACAGGGTTCGAGCGTCACGTACAGCGTGCAGCCGATCAGCCGGTGATTGCCGAGCGCGCTGCCTGCGCGCCGCATCGCGACGATCTCGGCATGCGCGCTGGGATCGTGCTCGGCGATGTTGCGGTTCCAGCCCTCGCCGATCACGGCGCCATCCGCGCTCACGACCAGTGCGCCGACCGGAATCTCGTCGTCCTCGCGCATCGCGCGCTCGGCGAGGGCCAGGGCACGCGTCATCCAGAGTACGTCGGTTTCGCTCATGCGGGCTCCGCAAGGGGCTTCGCAAGACTGACGCGCCAATGCCCGCCCACTGCCTGTTCAAGCCGCAGCAGGTCGTAGGTGCGGAGCATGTCCAGAAGACCGGAGTGCCCGTACGACTTCGGCGAGAACGAAGGATCGGTTCGACGCAGATAGTGGCCGAGAGACCCTAGGTCAACTCTCCCCTCAGAGGTGTCACCCGTCATCAGAACCACGGCATCGACAACGAAGCGCGGGCGTCGCTTAGGAGGCGGCTTTGCGCTATTCGTCTCGGTCGAGGGGGATTCTGCCGTCGCCGCCGCATGTTCCGGCAGCTCCACCGAATCAGAATCTGTAATGCCCCCGTCGTTCGACGCCGACCATTCGGAAAAGTGGTCACTGGCATTGCGAAGCGCCTGCGGTGTCTTGGTTTCGCCGACGATGCTGACCATCGAGCCGCGCTCGCGCAATTTGCGGCACAGGTAAGCGAAATCAGAGTCGCTCGTGACGAGGCAGAAGGTATCCACCTTTTCGTCGAACAACAGTTCCAGCGCATCCAGTGCTAAGGCGATGTCAGCCGTGTTTTTGCCGCTTGCGTACTGAAATTGAAGACACGGCGTGAACGCCTGCTGCACCAGCTTTTCCTGCCAACGGTGATTCAGCGTCGCAGGATTCCCATAGCCGCGGCGCACGACCACACGCCCGAACTGCGCTGCAAATCGCAGGGCATGTTCGAGGATGCCGGGCGGCACGTTGTCGCAGTCAACGAGCACACCAACGCGTGATTCCTTCATTTCATGGGGTATGCCCAATTGCCGTCTCCCTTCAGCACCACCGTGGCACCACGTAACGATTGCGCGTTTCAGCCGATCGAGGCGGCGAAATCCGCGACGAAAGCAGCCAACTGCCCGCGGACTTTCTCGTCCTGCAGCGTGCCGTCTTCGCCAAAGGCCTGGCCCGCGCGCGAGACCAGCAGTCGACCGCCCGCCCACTGTCGGCACCCGAGCGTGCGCAGCACCGGCAGCCACGCGGTCTGCGCCAGGATCGTCCCGAAGCCGCCGAGCGACGCGCCGATGACGGCGACGGGGCGATCACCGAACAACGCGGGAATGCCGCTGCCGGGACGCGACAGCCAGTCGATCGCGTTCTTGAACACGCCAGGGATGCCGTTGTTGTACTCGGGCGTCACCAGCAACAGGCCGTCAGACGCGAGGATCTGCGCCTTCAGCGTATCGACCGCTTCGGGAATGCCATCGCGCGCTTCGACGTCCCCGTCGTAGAGCGGAATGCCGTGCAGCGTGGCGGCGTCGATGGCCAGGTCGTCGGACGCGAATCCCTGCGCGGCGCGCAGCAGGCCAGTGTTGTAGGAGGCGGCGCGCAGGCTGCCGGAAATGCCGAGAATCCTGACCAATTCGCACCTCGCCGTCGCGTTGGCGGCGCTGTGCCGCAGTCCGGCGGCGACTTTACCGCAGGCGCGATCGCAGGGCGCGGCTCAGCGTGAATCGCGGCGCCACTGCGCGGCTTCCTCGCCGATCAGATCGCGCTCCGCCGCGTCCAGCCGTTCCAGGCTACGCACCTGCTGCGCGGTACGCGGATTGGCGGCCAGCAGCGCTTCGTGGCGCAGCATGAAATCCCAGTACAGCCGCGTGTACGGACAGGCCTGCGCGCCGGTGCGCTGGCCCGGATCGAATGGACACCGGCCGCAATAACTGCCGGCGCTCATGCGTTCGATGTAGCGGCCGCTGGCGATGTAGGGCTTGCTCGACATCAACCCGCCGTCGGCGAACTGGCTCATGCCGAGCACGTTGGGCATCTCGACCCATTCCACCGCATCGACGTAGACGGCGAGAAACCAGCGGTGCACCTGCGCCGGCTCCACGCCCAGCAGTTGCGCGTACAGGCCGATGACCATCAGCCGCTGGATGTGGTGGGCGTAGCCGAGGTCGAGCGTCTGCCGCAGGGCGTCGGCCAGGCACGGCATCGGCGCCTCGCCCGTCCAGTAGAAGCCGGGCAGATCGCCGCTCGCCTGCAACGCATTCGATTCCGCGTAGCGCGGCATCTGCGTCCAGTACACACCGCGCACGTATTCGCGCCAGCCGAGGATCTGGCGGATGTAGCCCTCCGCCGCCGCCAGCGGCGCCCTGCCCGCGCGCCATGCGGCTTCGACCGCGTCGACGACTTCCCGTGGATGCAGCAGCTTGAGATTCAGCGCCGACGCGATCTGCGAATGCCACAACCACGGCGCGTCCGGCCACAGCGCGTCCTGCCAGCGGCCGAAGGCCGGCAGTCGTGCTTCGATGAAGTGCTCGAGCGCATGCAAGGCCTGCGCCCGGGTGACCGGCCAGGCGAAGGCCTCCAGACTGCCGGGGTGATCGGCAAAACGTGTGCGCACCAGATCGAGCACCTCGCGCGTGATCGCATCGGGTTCCACCTGCGGTGGTCCGGGCACGACGCCCGGCCCCTGCGCATCGAACGGCGCGCGATTGTCGGTATCGAAGTTCCAGCGGTCGCCCGCGGGCGCGTCGCCGTCCATCAGCACGCGATGCGTGCGGCGCATGGACCGGTAAAAGGTTTCGAGCCGGATTTCGGGCTGCCCACGCGCCCATGCGGCGAATGCGCGGACATCGCAATAGAAGTGCCGGTCCGGTTCGATGACCAGTTGGACGCCCGCGGCCGACGTCGCATCGCGGATCGCCTGCAGCACGCGCCAGTCGCCCGGCGCCGTCATCCGCACCGTCTGCGGCCGCAGGCGGGCGATCGCCGCGGCCAGTTCCGCGCCGAGGGCGCCGCGGTTCTCCGGATCGTCGAGCGTGCGGTAGTCGACCGTCCAGCCATGCGTACGCCGGTCCTGCGCGAAGTGCCGCATCGCGCTCAGGAACAGCGCGGTCCGCATCTTCGTCGACCACACATGGGTGGATTCTTCGGCGACCTCCGCCATCCAGACGACATCGCACGCCGGGTCGCAGCCATCGAATGCGGCCGCGGACGGATCGAGCTGGTCGCCGAGCACGACGACGAGATGGCGCAGCCGGGAATCAGCCATCGCGCGATGTCTCCGGCGTGATTGCAGCGCGCTTGTTGCGCCGGCAGCGCTCCGAGCAGTAGCGCACCTCGTCCCAGGTCTTCGCCCACGCGCGGCGCCAGGTCATCGTGCGGCCGCAGACCGCGCAGGGTTTGCTGGGCAGACAGGCCTTGTTGCCGGCGAACTCGCCCTTGCGCTTGCGTGACATCGCTACCCCGCCCTGTCCGTGCAACGACGCGATGGTGCGGAGTTGTGTCGCAGCGCCTGCGATTGACCGGGTGCCCGACGCTCGCACGCCGCGCCGCCGCTGCGGGTCGCTGGACCCTGCGTGCTCAAGCGCTGCATGCGAACACCAGGAACTGGTGCAGCGCTTCCGCCGGCGTGGACAACGCGTCGTCGGGCCGCCAGACCAGACCGACTTCCATCGGCGGGATCGAGTCGTCCAGCGTACGCACGTCGATCCGCCGCCCTTCCAGCGACCACGGCCGGTAGACCATGTCCGACAGGATGCTCACCCCGAAGCCATAGGCGACCAGCCCGCGCAGCGCTTCCAGCGACGAGGTGCGGAAGGCCACGTTGGGCTCGCGCTGCACCGACTGCCAGTAGCGCAGCGCCGAGGCTTCGCCCTCGTCCACCTTCAGCATGATGTAGGGATGCGCCGCCACATCGGCCAGCCCGATCACCGGCAGTGCGGCAAGCGGATGCGATTCGGCCAGCCACAGCTGCCGGCGCGAGCGGATCAGCAACTGCCGCTTCAGCGTGTAGGGCTCGACCATGTTGGAGATGATGCAGAGCCCGAAGTCGAGCGCGCCCTCGGCCACGCCGCGTTCGATCTCGACCCGGTCCATGTCGATCAGGTCGATCTCCACCAGCGGGTAGGAGCGCTTGAACCGGGCCAGCAGGCTGGGCAGGAAGTAGCCCAGCACCGTGTAGGACGCGCCCACCCGCACGGTGCCGGCCAGCGTGTTGGCCAGGAACATCGGTTCGCTGAGCGCGTCCTGCAGGGTGTCGAGGATGTGGCGCACGTGCTGGTGGAAGCGATGGCCTTCCGCGGTCAGCGCCACGCCGTGCGGCATCCGGTCGAACAGGCGCAGGCCCAGCAGGGTCTCCAGCTGGGCGACCGCGGTGGTGATCACCGACTGCGACACGTGCAGCTTGCGCGCAGCCTGGGAGAACTGCCCCAGCTCCGCGGCTTCGGCGAAGTAGCGCAACTGGCGAAGTGACATGTTGGCGGGAATCTGCACGGCGGCCTCCCTCGGACCCCGGGTATCTGAATAAACGATACCTCATAGTCAATTAAACAAATTTACGATGCAGGGTCGCGCCCGTAGACTTCACTGCTGGCGGACTGCGTCACCGTCCATGCCGCCTCGAAAGCCGCGGGCCGACGCCCGCACGACCGGGAGAAGCGTTCTTTGTACCGTGCCCCGTTCCGTCCCCGCCTGCGCGCGCAGCCTGCGCGTGCCTGCCCGACGCACGCGGCTCCGGCCCCTGCCCGTTCCGCCTTCGCCATCGCCTGCGCCCCCCGCCGCCGGCATGCCTGCAGCTCCATGACCCATGCCCAGCGAGGCCCCTGACATGTCCACATCCCAGAATCCGGCCGCGACCGAACCCTTGCGGTTGCACGTGCCCGAGCCGAGTGCCCGCCCGGGCCAGGCCACCGACTTCTCCTATCTGCAGCTCACCCCGGCCGGCAGCGTCGACAAGCCCGCGATGGACGTGACCGCCCAGCAGACCATGCCAATGACCCGGCAGCTGATCCGCGTGCTCGACGACAACGGCGACGCCGTCGGTCCGTGGGCCGCCGAAATCGACGACGACGTGCTGCTGCGCGCGATGCACGCGATGCTCAAGACCCGCGCATTCGACGCGCGCATGCTGATCGCGCAGCGCCAGAAGAAGACCTCGTTCTACATCCAGTGCACGGGCGAGGAAGCCATCGCGGTCGGCCAGACGCTGGCGCTGCGCGACGGCGACATGCAGTTCCCGACCTATCGCCAGCAGGGCATCCTGATCGTCAAGGACGTGCCGCTGGTCAGCATGATGTGCCAGATCCTGTCGAACGCCGCCGACCCGCTGAAGGGCCGCCAGCTGCCGATCATGTATTCGTACAAGGACGCCGGCTTTTTCTCGATCTCCGGCAACCTGACTACCCAGTACATCCAGGCCGTGGGCTGGGCGATGGCCTCGGCGATCAAGGGCGACACCAAGATCGCGACCGCGTGGGTCGGGGACGGCGCGACCGCCGAAGGCGACTTCCACGCCGCGCTGGTGTTCGCGCATGTCTACCGCGCGCCGGTGATCCTCAACGTGGTCAACAACCAGTGGGCGATCTCGACGTTCCAGGCGATCGCCGGCGGCGAGAACACCACCTTCGCCGCGCGCGGCGCCGCCTACGGCATTCCGTCGCTGCGTGTGGACGGCAACGATCTGCTGGCCGTGTACGCCGCCTCGCGCTGGGCCGCCGAACGTGCGCGCAACAATCTCGGCTCGACGATGATCGAGTGGGTGACCTACCGCGCCGGTCCGCACTCGACGTCGGACGATCCGTCCAAGTACCGCCCGGCCGACGACGCCCAGCACTTCCCGCTCGGTGATCCGATCGACCGACTCAAGGCACACCTGGTCAAGCGCGGCCTGTGGAGCGACGAACAGCACGAGAAAGTCCGCGCCGAACTCGACGCCGAAGTCTCGCGTGCGTTGAAGGAAGCGGAAACCCACGGTCTGCTCGGCAGCGACAACCGTCCCGGCGCGGCCGACATGTTCAACGACGTCTACAAGGAGCTGCCCGAACACCTGCGTCGCCAGCGCCAGCAGTTGGGAGTTTGAAGATGAGTGAGACCCAGACCAACGGCGGATCGCCGATGACGATGATCCAGGCGCTGCGCTCGGCGATGGACGTGATGCTGGAGCGCGACGACAACGTCGTTGTGTTCGGCGAGGACGTCGGCTACTTCGGCGGCGTGTTCCGCTGCACCGACGGCCTGCAGGCCAAGTACGGCAAGCAGCGCGTGTTCGACGCGCCGATTTCCGAGAGCGGCATCGCCGGCGCGGCGATCGGCATGGCGGCCTACGGCCTGCGCCCGGTCGCCGAGATCCAGTTCGCCGACTACATCTATCCGGCCTACGACCAGATCGTGTCCGAGGCCGCGCGCCTGCGCTATCGCTCGGGCGGCATGTTCACCTCGTCGCTGGTGTTCCGCACGCCCTGCGGCGGCGGCATCTACGGTGGCCAGACGCACAGCCAGAGCCCGGAGGCGATCTTCGCCCACGTGGCCGGCCTGCGCACGGTGATGCCGTCCAACCCGTACGACGCCAAGGGCCTGTTGATCGCCTCGATCGAGAACGATGATCCGGTGATCTTCCTCGAGCCCAAGCGCCTCTACAACGGCCCGTTCGACGGCCACCACGACCGCCCGGTCGTCGCCTGGTCCAAGCACAGCGACAACCTGGTGCCGGAAGGTTATTACAGCGTGCCGCTGGACAAGGCCGCCATCGTCCGCGAAGGCAAGGCGGTCACGATCCTGACCTACGGCACCACCGTGTGGGTGGCGCAGGCTGCGGCCGAGGACGCCGGCATCGACGCCGAGGTCATCGACCTGCGCAGCCTGTGGCCGCTGGATCTCGACGCGATCACCGAGTCGGTGAAGAAGACCGGCCGCTGCATCGTGCTGCACGAGGCCACGCGCACCTGCGGCTTCGGCGCCGAGCTGGTCGCGCTGGTGCAGGAGCACTGCTTCTATCACCTGCAGGCACCGGTCGAGCGCGTCACCGGCTGGGACACCCCCTATCCGCATGCGCAGGAATGGGACTACTTCCCGGGCCCGGCCCGGGTCATCGAAGCGTTGCAGCGCGTGCTGGAGGACTGAGCCATGGGACATCACGTCATCAAGATGCCGGACATCGGCGAAGGCATCGCCGAAGTCGAAGTGATCGCCTGGAAGGTCGAAGTCGGCGGCCAGGTCGCCGAGGACGAAATCGTGGCCGAGGTCATGACCGACAAGGCCATGGTCGAGATCCCCTCGCCCGTCGCAGGCACGGTCGTCTCGCTGGGCGGCAAGCCCGGCGAAATGATGGCCGTCGGCAGCGAGCTGATCCGCCTCGAAGTCGAAGGCGCCGGCAATGCTGCGTCGGCCGGCGCGCCGGCTGCGGCGAAGCCTGCCGAAGCCGCTGCCGAGCCCAAGGCCGAAGCGCCGAAGCCGGCTGTTGAAGCAAAGCCGGCACCGGCTGCAGAAGCCAAGCCCGCCGCCGCGCCTGCGAAAGCCGCAGCGCCTGCACCGGCCGCAAAGTCCGACGCGCGTGGCGCGGTCACCAACAGCGTGCTCGCTGCCGGCGAACAGCCGCTGGCCTCGCCTGCCGTGCGTCGCCGGGCCTGGGATCTGGGCATCGAGCTGCGCTACGTGCCGGCGACCGGTCCGGGCGGCCGCATCCTGCACGCCGATCTCGACGCCTACGCCGAGGCCGGCGGCAAGGCGCAGCCGGTCGGCGGTGGCGCGGGCGGCAGCAGCTACGCGCGTCGCACCGGCGAAGAGCAGGTGCCGATCATGGGCCTGCGCCGCAAGATCGCGCAGAAGATGCAGCAGTCGTGGTCGAACATTCCGCACATCACCTATGTGGAAGAGATCGACGTCACCGAAGTCGAGGTGCTGCGCGCCAGGCTCAACGACCGCTGGGGCAAGACGCGCGGCAAGCTCACCCTGCTGCCCTTGCTGGCACGCGCGGTGGTGCTCGCGGCACGCGACTTCCCGCAGATGAACGCCCGGTTCGATGACGAAGCCAACATCGTCACCCGCTACGAGGGTGTGCAGCTCGGCATCGCGACGCAGAGCGCGGTGGGCCTGTCGGTGCCGGTGATCGCGCATGCCGAATCGCTGGACCTGTGGCAGACCGCCGCCGAGATCGGGCGTCTCGCCGCCGCCGTGCGCGAAGGCAAGGCGACCCGCGATGAGCTGTCCGGTTCAACCATCACCATCAGCAGCCTCGGCCCGGTCGGCGGCGTGGTGTCGACGCCGATCATCAACCACCCGGAAGTGGCGATCGTCGGCGTCAACCGCATCATCGAACGTCCGATGTTCCGCGAAGGCCAGGTCGTCGCGCGCAAGCTGATGAACCTCTCGTCCTCGTTCGACCATCGCATCGTCGACGGCATGGACGCGGCCGAATTCGTGCAGGCGATCCGTCAGCGCCTGGAAACCCCTGCACTGCTGTTCGTGGAGTAATTGATGAGCCAGACCCAGACCATCGAAACCCAGCTGCTGGTCATCGGCGGCGGACCCGGCGGTTACATCGCCGGCATCCGCGCCGGCCAGCTCGGCGTCAAGACCATCGTCGTCGAAGGCGTCAATGCGGGCGGCACCTGCCTCAACATCGGCTGTATTCCGTCCAAGGCGCTGATCCATGCCGCCGAGGAATTCGCCAAGGTCGCGAGCTATGCGGCCGGCACGTCCCCGCTCGGCATCAGCGTGCAGGCGCCGGCGCTGGATCTGGTCAAGACCGTCGAGTGGAAGGCCGGTATCGTCAAGAAGCTCACCGGCGGCGTCAGCGCACTGCTGAAGAAGAACGGCGCGCAGTTGATCAAGGGCTGGGCGACGATCGTCGACGGCAAGACCGTCGAAGTCGCGGGCGCCGGTGAAGACGGCGGCGCGCTGCGCATCAAGTGCGAGCACCTGCTGCTGGCGACGGGTTCGGACGTCGTCGAGCTGCCGTTCCTGCCGTTCGGCGGCAAGGTGATCTCCTCGACCGAGGCGCTGTCGCCGACCGCGCTGCCGAAGCAGTTGATCGTCGTCGGTGGCGGCTACATCGGCCTGGAACTCGGCACCGCCTACCGCAAGCTCGGCTGCGAAGTCACCGTGGTCGAAGCACAGGACCGCATCCTGCCGGCCTACGACGCCGAGCTGACCAAGCCGGTCGCCACCCACCTGCAGAAGGCGGGCGTCAAGGTGCTGACCAGCCACAGCGTGCTGGGCCTGACCGATGGCGGCGCGCTGCGTGTGCGCGACCCCGACGGCACCGAGCTCACCCTCGATGCCGACCAGATCCTGGTCGCGGTCGGCCGTCGTCCGAAGACCGACGGCTTCAATCTCGAATCGCTGGGTCTCGATCTCGCCGGCAAGGCGATCAAGATCGACGACCAGTGCAAGACCTCGATGCGCAATGTCTGGGCGATCGGCGATGTCGCCGGTGAGCCGATGCTGGCGCACCGCGCGATGGCGCAGGGCGAACTGGTGGCCGAAGTGGTCAGCGGCAAGAAGCGCCACTTCATGCCGGCAGCGATTCCGGCGGTGTGCTTCACCGATCCGGAAGTCGTCGTCGTCGGCCTGTCGCCGGACGAAGCCAAGGCCCAGGGCATCGAGATCAAGACCTCGATGTTCCCGTTCGCGGCCAACGGCCGCGCGATGTCGCTGGAATCGACGGACGGCTTCGTGCGCGTGGTCGCGCGTGCGAACGATCACCGCATCCTCGGTTGGCAGGCGGTCGGCGTGCAGGTGTCGGAACTGTCGATCGCGTTCGTGCAGTCCATCGAGATGGGCGCGACGCTCGAAGACATCGCCGGTACCATCCATCCCCACCCGACGCTGGGCGAAGCCGTGCAGGAAGCCGCACTCCGCGCACTCGGCCACGCCCTGCACATCTGAGTGCCCCGCGCATGACTGACGCCACGTTCCCGACCTTCCGCCACGTCCCCTCGCAGCAGGCGCGCGCGCAGGCCGACCGCGAGAAGATCCTTGCCGATCCCGGTTTCGGTGTGCATTTCACCGATCACATGGTCGCCATCGACTGGACCGTCGAAGACGGCTGGCACGACGCGCACGTGCGCCCTTACGGCCCGCTGACGTTCTCGCCCGCCGCCGCCGTGCTGCATTACGGCCAGGAAATCTTCGAAGGCATGAAGGCGTTCCGGCATGCCGACGGTTCGGTATGGACCTTCCGTCCGGAGTCCAACGGCCGTCGCCTGCAGCACTCGGCCCGCCGCATGGCGCTGCCGGAACTGCCGGTGGACCTGTTCGTCGAATCGATCAAGCAGCTGGTCCAGGCGGACGAAGCCTGGGTGCCGGGCGGCGGCGAGTCGAGCCTGTACATCCGGCCCTTCATGATCGCCAACGAGGATTTCCTCGGCGTGCGCCCCGCGCGTCGCGTGGCGTACTACGTGATCGCCAGCCCCGCGGGCGCCTATTTCAAGGGCGGCATCAAGCCGGTCTCGATCTGGCTCTCGCGCGACTACGCACGCGCAGGGCGAGGTGGCACGGGTTCGGCGAAGTGCGGCGGCAACTACGCGTCGTCGCTGCTGCCGCAGCGCGAGGCCGTCGAGAACGGCTGCGCGCAGGTGCTGTTCCTCGACGCGGAAACCAATAAGTACGTCGAAGAGCTCGGCGGCATGAACGTGTTCCTGGTGCTCAAGGACGGCAGCGTCGTCACCCCGTCGCTGACCGGCAGCATTCTCGAGGGCATCACCCGCGACAGCGTGATCCAGCTGCTGCGCGATCGCGGCCACACCGTGACCGAGCGCCGCGTCGAGATCACCGAGTGGATCGAAGGCGTGCGCTCGGGCGAGATCGCCGAGGTTTTCGCCTGCGGCACCGCGGCCAGCATCTCGCCGATCGGTGTGCTCAAGGGCCACGATTTCAGCGTCGGCGATGCGGATGCGCAGCCGGGCGAACTCACGATGGCGATCCGCAAGGACCTGCTCGACATCCAGTACGGCCGCGCGCCGGACCGGCATGGCTGGCTGACGCGCCTGGTCTGATCCATCGCTTCATTGGATAAGAAAGCGGCCCGCATTGCGGGCCGTTTTTCTGTGTGGTGCGTGCGCCACCCGGGCACGTTCCCAAGCTGCCCACGCTGACCGGCGCGGTCGCGGCGCGGGCCTTCGAAGCGTGGTCGGAGCCCGGCTCGCGCAGGCGATCCAGCCGGGCACAGGATCGAGACTGTCGTGCGTGTCAGCTTCCACACGAATCATGTGTTGACAGCGCGACGGGGCGGCCCGAGGCTCGCCGGCATGAAGATCGATGTCGATGCACTCACCCTTCGCGAGCTCGATGCGCTGCTGGTCGCTGCCGAGCGACGGAAAACGCTGCTGGCCAGCCGTCGCCCCGCCGCCGTCGTGCGCACCGCACTGATCGCATATGCCGAGTCGCAGGGCTACGCGATCGACGAACTCATCGACGTCGCGTCGCCGGCGCCCGCCGCCCGCAGGCCCGCGAAGAAGCAGAAGCGCGCGAAGGCGGCGGTGAAGTATCGCGACCCGCAGAACAGGCGGAACACCTGGTCCGGTCGTGGCCGGATGCCGCGCTGGCTCGCAGAGAAGACGAAGCGTGGCCAGAGCGCCGCGGACTTCCTCATCCCGGGCCTCGCCCGACCGACTGCGAAGAAGCGCAGTCCGATCGGACAGCGGACCGTCTACAAGCAGGGCTGACCCCCGGCGACCCTGCCGCGGCAGGCCGGTCGGATCAGGCCGCCGCGTTCGCCAGGGCCACCGTCGCGAGCTTGCTGGCCGGCTTGCGGCCCAGTTCGCCGCTGATCCACACCGCGGTGTCGGTCACGGCCGGCAGATCGATGCCGGTCCGCAGCCCCAGGCCGTCGAGCATGTACAGCAGATCCTCGGTGGCGAGGTTGCCGCTGGCGCCCTTCGCGTACGGGCAACCGCCGAGACCGCCGACCGCGCTGTCGACCACGCGCACGCCGGCTTCCAGACAGGCCAGCACATTCGCCAGCGCCTGACCGTAGGTGTCGTGGAAGTGCACGGCGAGCTGCGCCATCGGCACGGCCTGCGCGCAGGCCAGCAGCATCTCGCGTGCCTTCGCCGGCGTGCCGACGCCGATGGTGTCGCCGAGCGAGATCTCCTCGCAGCCCATCGCGTGCAAGGCGCCGGCGACGCGCACGACATCGGCGAGCGGCACATGGCCCTGGTAGGGACAGCCGAGCACGGTCGACACGTAGCCGCGCACCGAGACACCCGCAGCGCGTGCCTGTTCGACGACCGGCGTCAGCCGCTCGAGCGAACCGTCGACATCGATGTTGGTGTTCTTGAGATTGAACGCGTCCGAGGCCGCGGTGAATACCGCGATGTGGCGCCCGCCGGCGGCCAGCGCCCGCTCCAGGCCCTTCGCGTTCGGCACCAGCACCGGATAGGCGATGCCGTCACAGCGCTGGATGCCGGCGAGCACCTCTTCGGCATCGGCCAGCTGCGGCACCCACTTCGGGCTGACGAAGCTGGTGGCCTCGACGACCTGGAAACCGCAGGCCGACAGCCGGTCGATCAACGCGATCTTGGTCGCGGCCGGCACAAGCGTTTTCTCGTTCTGCAGCCCGTCGCGCGGGCCCACTTCGACGACGCGGACGAAGTCACTCATGCCGCCGACTCCGCATCGCCTTCGACGAAATCGACCAGCACGGCGCCGTCGGCGACCAGATCGCCCTGTTTCGCGAGGAACGCCTTGACCACGCCGTCGTGCGGCGCCTGCAGCGTGTGTTCCATCTTCATCGCCTCCATCACCAGCAGCGGCGTGCCCTTGGTAATCGGCGTGCCGACCGGCGCCAGCAGTTCGACGATGCGGCCCGGCATCGGCGCGATCACGGCGCCGGCGTGCGCTTCGGCGCCCGCGTGTCGATGCAGCGGATCGACGTGTTCGAACATGAAACGGTCCTCGCCGCGATACAGCACCACCTGACTGCCCTGCACCAGCACGTCGACGTTGCGACGCACACCGTCGAGGGCGGCGGTCAGCGTCGGTGCGGACCATGCGACGGTCGCGCTCTGCATCGGTGACCCATCGAAGCCGACACTCAGGCCGTCGCGGTCCTGGCGCACGGCGAGCCGGCGGGTCTGTCTGTTCGCCGACAACTCGATGAAGCGTGCGGCGTGGGCGTCGAGGCGCCAGCCGTCGGCGATGGCCCAAGGGGAAGCCGCCCTCACCCCTGCCCCTCTCCCTGAGGGAGCGGGGTTGGAAGTCGCGTTGTCTTTCGCCGCTTGCGAGTGCGCCCACAGACCGAGCGCGGCCAGCATCCACGCCGCGTCGTCGGCTTCGGGCAACGGCGCCAGCAGCGTGTCGATCTCGCGTGCGACGAGGCCGGTATCCAGACGCGCGGCGGAGAAATCCGCCTGGCGCGCGAGGCGGCCGAGGAATACCGCATTGGTGGTCACGCCGACGACGCGCACCGCATCGATGGTCTGGCGCAGACGCTGCAGGGCGCGCGGACGGTCCTCGTCCCAGACGATCAGCTTGGCGATCATCGGGTCGTACCACGGGCTGATCGCGTCGCCCTGCTCCACGCCGGTGTCGATGCGCACATGCGCGCTCGTTTCGGGAAACTGCATGACCTGCAGCGTGCCGGTCGACGGCAGAAAACCCTTCAACGCGTCCTCTGCATACAGACGCGCTTCGATCGCGTGTCCGCGATGGTGGATCTGATCCTGACGCAGCGGCAGCGCCTGACCGGCGGCCGCGCGCAACTGCCATTCGACGAGATCGATGCCGGTGACCAGCTCGGTGACCGGATGTTCCACCTGCAGCCGGGTGTTCATTTCCATGAAATGGAAGTCACCGCCCTCGCCGACGATGAACTCGATCGTGCCGGCGCCGATGTAATCGACCGCGCGCGCGGCGGCGACCGCTGCCTGTGCCATCGCCTCGCGCTGCGCGTCGCTCAGTTCGGGCGCGGGCGCTTCTTCAAGCACCTTTTGATGCCGGCGCTGCACCGAGCAATCACGCTCGAACAGATGCACCACGTTGCCGTGGCTGTCGCCGAAGACCTGCATCTCCACGTGGCGCGGCCGCACGATGTAGCGCTCGATCAGCACGCGCGCATCACCGAACGAACTCTCGGCCTCGCGCTGGCAGGACAGCAGTGCCGCGGCGAAGTCCTCGCTTTTCTCGACCAGACGCATGCCCTTGCCGCCACCGCCGGCGCTGGCCTTGATCAGCACCGGGTAGCGGATCTCGTCGGCCTGCTGCTGCAGGAACGCGGGGTCCTGGTTGTCGCCGTGATAGCCCGGCGTCACCGGCACACCGGCGGCCTGCATCAACGCCTTGGCTTCGCGCTTGTCGCCCATCGCCTGGATCGACGACGGCTTCGGGCCGATGAAGACCACGCCCGCATCGGCGCAGGCCTGCGCGAAGGCGGCGTTCTCGGACAGGAAGCCGTAGCCGGGATGGATCGCCTGCGCACCGGTGCGGCGTGCAGCGTCGAGCAGCTTGTCGGCGCGCAGATAACTCTCGCGCGCCGCCGAGGGACCGATGTGCACGGCCTCTTCGGCCAGACGCACATGGCGCGCATTGCGGTCGGCGTCGGAATACACCGCCACGGTGCGGATGCCGAGCCGGCGACAGGTCGCGATGATGCGACACGCGATCTCGCCACGATTGGCGATCAGCACGGTGTCGAACAGCGCACCTTCGGAAATTCCAGTGGTCATCGGGCGTCCTTTGCGCGGCGCGCGGACAGAAACGCATCCAGTCGCGTGCGGGCTTCGTCGGTGGCGCGGATGTCGGCGATGCGCGCGGCGGTGTCGGCGATCAGCGCATCGCCGATGGTCTGGCCATCGAGATCGCGGATCAGCCGCTTGGACTGCGCCTGTGCATTCGGGCCGCCCTGCGCCAGCGCCTGCACCAGCGCGTCGATCGCGGCATCGAGCGCGTCGTCGGCGACGACTTCATGCACCAGCCCGATCTCATAGGCCTTCGCCGGCTGGATCAGTTCGGCAGTGAGGAAATAACGCGCAGCCTGGCGCGGGCCGATCGCGCGCAGCACGTACGGGCCGATGGTCGCGGGAATCAGTCCGAACTTGACCTCGGACGTCGCGAACACCGCCTTGTCGCTGGCAACCGCGATGTCGCAGGCAGCGACCAGACCCAGCCCGCCACCGATCGCCGCGCCATGGACGCGCGCGATCGTCGGCTTCGGCAATTCCGCCAGGCGGCGCAGCATGCGCGCCAGTGCTTCGGCTTCATCGCGATTGCGGGCCACGTCGTAATCGGCCGCGCGACGCATCCAGTCGAGATCGGCGCCGGCGGAAAAACTGCGGCCGCGGCCGGCCAGCACGACGACGCGCACGCTGTCATCGGTGCCCAGCGTCTGCAGGCCGCGATCGAGCGCATCGATCAGGTGTTCGTCGAACGCGTTGTGCCGCTCGGGGCGATCCATCCACAAGGTCGCCACGGCGCCGTTGCGTTCGATCCCGATGTTCGGTGTGTCGGTCATTGCGGTGTCCTCGTCGCGCCCGGTCACATCCGGAAGATGCCGAACTTGGTTTCTTCGTTCGGTGCGTTCAATGCCGCCGACAGGGCCAGCCCCAATGCGCGTCGGGTCTTGGCCGGATCGATGATGCCGTCGTCCCACAGCCGCGCACTGGCGTAGTACGGATGCCCCTGCTGCTCGAACTGTTCGCGGATCGGCGCCTTGAACGCGTCCTCGTCTTCCGCAGACCACGTGCCGCCCTTGGCTTCGATACCGTCGCGACGCACGGTGGCCAGCACGCCGGCCGCCTGCTCGCCGCCCATCACGCCGATGCGGGCGTTGGGCCACATCCACAAAAAGCGCGGCGAATACGCGCGGCCGTTCATGCCGTAATTGCCGGCGCCGAAACTGCCGCCGATGACGACGGTGAACTTCGGCACCTTCGCGCAGGCGACCGCCGTGACCAGCTTCGCGCCATCCCGCGCGATGCCGCCGTTCTCGTACTTCTTGCCGACCATGAAGCCGGTGATGTTCTGCAGGAACAGCAGCGGAATGCCGCGCCTGGCGCACAACTCGACGAAGTGCGCGCCCTTGAGCGCGCTCTCGGAAAACAGGATGCCGTTGTTGGCGACGATGCCGATCGGATAGCCGTGCAGATGCGCGAAGCCGGTGACCAGCGTGGTGCCGTAGCGCGCCTTGAACTCGTCGAAGCGCGAGCCGTCGACGAGTCGCGCGATGACTTCGCGCACGTCGTAGGGCTTGCGCGTATCGGCCGGGATCACGCCGTAGAGTTCTTCGGCCGGATACAGCGGTTCTTCCGACGGCTGCGTCAGCAGCTCGCCCTGCTTGCGCCAGTTGAGGGACGCCACGATGTCGCGCACGCGCGCCAGCGCATCCAGATCGTCTTCGGCGAAATGATCGGCCACGCCGGAGATGCGCGTGTGCACATCGGCGCCGCCCAGCGATTCGGCGTCCACTTCTTCGCCGGTCGCGGCCTTCACCAGCGGCGGACCGCCAAGGAAGATCGTGCCCTGTTCCTTGACGATCACCGTCTCGTCGCTCATCGCCGGCACGTAGGCGCCGCCTGCGGTGCACGAGCCCATCACGCAGGCGATCTGCGGAATGCCCTGCGCTGAGAGATTCGCCTGGTTGTAGAAGATGCGGCCGAAATGGTCGCGGTCCGGGAACACCTCGTCCTGCATCGGCAGGAACGCGCCGCCGGAGTCGACCAGATAGATGCACGGCAGACGGTTCTGCTGCGCGATCTCCTGCGCACGCAGATGCTTCTTCACCGTGATCGGGTAATAGGTGCCGCCCTTCACCGTCGCATCGTTGGCGACGATCATGCATTCGACGCCGCTGACCAGACCGATGCCCGCGACGACGCCCGCGCTTGGCACTTCGCCGCCGTACATGCCGTGCGCCGCCATCGGCGCGACCTCGAGGAACGGCGTGCCGGGATCGATCAGTGCATCGATGCGATCGCGCACCAGTAGCTTGCCGCGCTTGCGGTGCTTCTCGCGCGCCGCTTCGCTGCCACCCTGGGCGATGCGCGCGTGCGTGGCGCGCAGATCGTCGAGCGCCGTCTGCATCGCGGCGGCGTTGGTCTGGAAACTCTCACCGGCCGGATCGATCCGGCTCTGCAGGATGGCCATCGGTGCGCGCCTCAGCTGGTCTGGCGGAACAGTTCGCGGCCGATCAGCATGCGCCGGATCTCCGACGTGCCCGCGCCGATCTCGTAGAGCTTGGCGTCGCGCCACAGCCGGCCCGCCGGGTACTCGTTGATGTAGCCGTTGCCGCCCAGTGCCTGGATCGCCTCACCGGCCAGCCACGTGGCCTTCTCGGCGGCGTAGAGGATCACGCCGGCCGCATCCTGGCGGGTGATCTTGCCGGCGTCGGCCGCCTTCGCCACCGCGTACACATAGGCGCGGCAGGCGTTGTAGGCGACGTACATGTCGGCGATCTTGCCCTGCATCAGCTGGAAGTTGCCGATCGCCTCGCCGAACTGGTGGCGCTCGTGCACGTACGGCAGCACCGTATCGAGGCCCGCGGCCATCAGGCCCAGCGGACCGCCCGCCAGCACCAGGCGTTCGTAGTCGAGGCCGGACATCAGCACCTTGACGCCGCCGCCTACTTCGCCGAGCACGTTCTCGACCGGCACCTCGCAATCCTCGAACACCAGCTCGCAGGTATCCGACGAACGCATGCCCAGCTTGTCGAGCTTCTGCGCGGTCGAGAAGCCCTTGAAGCCCTTCTCGATGATGAAGGTGGTGATGCCCTTCGGGCCGGCGTCGGGATCGGTCTTGGCGTAGACCACCAGCACGTCGGCGGTCGGGCCGTTGGTGATCCACATCTTGTTGCCGTTGAGCACGTAGCGGTCGCCGCGCAGTTCGGCGCGCAGCTTCATGCCCACCACGTCCGAGCCCGCGCCCGGCTCGCTCATCGCCAGCGCGCCCACGTGTTCGCCGCTGCAGAGCTTCGGCAGGTAGTGCTGCTTCTGCGCCTCGCTGGCGTTCTTGCGCAGCTGGTTGAGGCACAGGTTGGAGTGCGCGCCGTAGGACAGGCCGATGCCGCCCGAGGCGCGCGAGATCTCTTCCATTGCGACCACGTGGGCCAGATAGCCGAGGCCCGTGCCGCCGTATTGCTCCTCGACGGTGATGCCCAGCAGGCCCTGCGCGCCGAGCTTGGTCCACAGCGCGTGCGGGAACACGTTGTCCTCGTCGGCACGCGTGGCGAGGGGCGCGATCTCCTGCGCGGCGAAGTCCTGCACGGACTCGCGGATCATCTCGATCTCTTCGCCGAGTTGGAAATCGATGGACGGAATACGCATGCTGGACTCCAGGTTCCCGGGGACGACGACCCGCAAGGCAGCACGCCTGCGCGGTGGTCCTGATGGCACAGGCTAGCGGGTTCCGGGCAAGAATTGAACTAACATTCAAGAATTGAACCGAGGATCACGTTTTGAGCTACCGGCGTTCGGACCTGATGGAAGAGCGGATGACCCGCAACCGTGAGCGGATCGTCCACGCCGCGCGCACGCTGGTGTCCGTGGGCGGCTTCCGCGAGGCCCAGGTGGCGGCCGTCGCCGCCGAGGCCGGCGTCTCGACCGGGCTGATCTACCGCTACTTCCCGTCCAAGACGGAACTGTTCGTCGAAGTGCTGACCGTCGCCATCGACGCCGAGATCGTGATCCTGCGCAGCGCGGCCGCCGGCCACACCGACGCCCGCGACCAGCTGGGCGCCGCCATCGAAGCCTTCGTGCGCCGCGCCCTCGCCGGCCCGGCGCTGGCCTACGCCTTCATCGCCGAGCCCGTGGACCCCGAAGTGGACGCCGAACGTATCCGCGGCCGCCGCCGCTTCGGCGAAGTCTTCCGCGACATCCTGCTGGCCGGCATCGAACGCAAGGAATTCCCCGCCCAGGACGCCGACGTCACCGCCGCCTGCATCGTTGGCGCGTTCACCGAAGCGCTGGTCGGGCCGGTGGCGCCGATTCTCAGAGAGAAGACGGCGGGACCGGCGCAGCTGGTGGAGTCGATCCGCGAGGTGTGTTTGCGCGCGGCGGGGACGGTCGGATAGCTGCGACCTTGACCGTGGCCTAGTTAACTCAAAAAAGTGAACCTGGGGCCGTTACTCGCGCCGGCGCACTTCAAGCAATCATGGCGATTGCGATCGCTAGGCTCTGATTGCCTCGCTGCGCCGAAGTGCGAGGTCGACGCCAGCAAGCGCTGTTTGACGTGTGAAATCTCAGGTTTTGGTTGGAAGTGAGCATTGATGGCGAGAGCGCCTCGTTGCGAGAGCGCAGCTGCCTGAAACGAGCACCTTACAAATTTCCGCAGTTCTCATAGAACTCGTCTTCCGTCATCTGGCGAGATCCAAACGCTCCGCGATACAGCGCATTCGCTTTTGCATCCGCTTCGGCAAACTCTGTCAGCGTCAAACCAGCGCCGTACTCGGCAGCGTCTTGAGCGAAGCCTGACCGAAAGTTCGGATCGTGAGCACCGAGCTCCATGAGTCGCGACCAGAGATAGCGGCTCTCCTTGGACAGCGTGACTGCGGTCTGCACTCCGTGATGCGCCCGCTGCGCGTTGTAAGCCGCCAGCACCATCGGCCAAGAGCCGTTCGCGATCTCGCGGTCGATGAAGCTACGCGCGTAGCGGGCGTAGTTGCGGTTGAGAAAGGGATAGACCGATCCTGGTATGTCGAGCGGGCTCCATGAGCTCGAGACAAAGCAAACCGCTGCCGTCCTGCTCCCGTCGAGCGCCGCCGCGAGGGTGGCGTTGTAGAACTGCCAATTCGCATCCGGTACCGAGACCTCGCGCATCCAGTGTTCGCAGCCGGCATCTCCTGCGGCGATGACCGCCTGGCTGCGCTCGAACATCCGTCGTTCCATCGGCGGCATCGCCGTCACAGCGCCCGGGTTGTTGAAAATGCTCCCGGGATCGTCCCGGTTTCGCTCGTAGTGCACCTTGAGCCGCCAATAAGCAGAGCAGCGCTGCAAGAACTCAAACTTCGCCCGCGTGGACCTCACGTCAGTGGGGAGTCCTCGCAGGTCAATCGCGCCGGTGAGATCTTCCTGCTGAGGCGGTACCGGTGGCCCGTCTGCGGCGACGCTTGCCCCGCCCAGCAGCACGCAGCAAAGAAGGGCGAGCCTCAGTTTCTTGGACAGCTTCATGCGTTGCTCTCTAGGCACGGACACAGGTGCATCTTGTGTCCGCTACAGCGGCAGGGAACCGATACTTCGGTGTGGGCCGTCATCGGCCCACGATGCCGAGCCGTAGGCTGCGCTGGATCGCCGCCGCCATGCGCTCGTCGACCCCCGCCTGCTCGGCGAACCGCATCCACCGGTCGACCTGCGCGTGCACCTCGTCGATCACCGCCCGCGCCCGCGGAGGTTTGAAGCCGCAGAACACGCCGAACCGCACCAGATCATCGAGCTCGAAATGATCGCGCTTGCCGTTGAGGCTCATCTGGTGCTGGTGGGTCCAGCTGCCGTCCGGGTTGTAGGCGTAGCTCACGTCGAAGGCCGGCGCCAGCCGCCACTCGCCCGCGCGGTTCATCAGGAAGGCGATGTTCTTGACGTGGTCGTCCTGGTTGCGGATCAACACGTTCAACACCGCACGGCGGAACTGCTGTTCGACATCCATCGACGGCAGTCCCAGCCTGCGAATGGTCTCCACGGCCTGCTCGTACGAGTAGGCGCCGGCCGCATTGAAATCGAAATGCCGCATCGCCGCCAGCGACTGCATATGCAACTTGCGGCCGCTGGCACTGCGGTCGAAGCGACGGGTCATGAAGTGCGCCCGCCCGCCCTCGCGGTGGACGCGGCATTCGCTCATGTCGATCCCGGCGGCCACGGCCAGCAGGTGGAAGCCGTATTCCACCAGGCCGAAGCCCTGGGGATCGGCCAGTTCCTTGTCGCGATTGCCGGAAATGCCGTCGAACTTCAGCAGCCAGTACGAGAACCCCTCCCCCGCCTTGACCTGTCCGGAGCGGAACTCCCCGCTCTGCGGGTTCCAGGCCAGGATCGCCTTGGCGCGCGCACCGCCTGCCGAGGTCCCCACGCGCAGGATGTCCTCCAGCGCTTCCTGGTCGTCCTCGCCGCCCAGCACGCCGGCCAGTTGCCCGCGGTGATTGAGCACGTCGTTGGCCAGGCGGGTGAGCGCATCGATGTCGACCGGGCGCGATCGCCCCGCCACGCCGGCCAGCATCGGATGGAACTCGAGCGCGCCCATGCCGCGGGTGCCGATGTAGCACAGCCGCTCGACCGGATTGAACTTGCCTGCCGCCCGGCCCTGCGCCACCAGCCAGGCATCGATCAGCGCATTGCCGAACTTGTCCGGCAACGCGTCGGCCAGCATGCCGGGCAGTCCCTTGAAGGCCTCCCGGGGCAGGCCCGGAAACTCGTAGGGTTCTTCACGCAGCGGCATCTCCACCGGCGCGAGCTGGATGCCGCTGTCGACGAACTCCGGCATGTACTGGAACGCCGCCACCCCGCGATCGGCCAGCCAGCTCACCGCGCCAATATCGCGCCCCCAGAGCCGTACGGTCGCATCGGTCACGCGCCCGTCTCCTCGGCGTCGCCATCGCCCTCGTCACCCCAGGCCCAGTCCGTCGCCTTGGGCGGCGTCTGCGTGTCGCGCGCACGGCGACGCTCGCGGCCGCCGTGTCGGACCCGCTCGACCGGCCGCACGGCCGGATCCGGCAGGCTGTCCAGCAGGCGCCCGTCCAGGCCGAGCACCGCGAGCACCCGCAGCAAGGTGTTCACCGAGGTGTTCTCACCCGACTCCAGTCGCTTGATACTGCTGACCGACGCCCCCGCCTCCCGGGCCAGATGTGCCTGAGTGAGGTTGCGGCCCAGCCGCAAGCCGGCCAGCCGTGCGCCGAGAGTGCGCTGGATCACCTCCGGTGATGGCATCACGTTTTTGGGATAGCGGCTCACATCAGGACCCTTGAGCGCGGAATTGCGTCCTCGGGATCATATAAGATCTTTTACTGAATATCATAAATAGTTCACATATGAACCCTTATAGGCTTTTCAGTAGTTAAGAGCTTAGATAAGAGCTAAATACTTCTGGGACCAAGGTCGCGCAACGCTCCGCTAACGCCACCATGTCCGACCCGCCGCGGACGCGTGGAGCGCGCCACGAGCGTCTTGCCGTTGACATTCGGCATCTACTTCAGCCGGCATCGCAGCCAACGTGACCATTCACGCAGCGAATCGTCACCGCGACGCGGGACCCACGCTACCGGCTCCGGACCTGTTCAGCCTCCGCCTCGGCCGATGCGAGCGCCGGCGGGCGATGGCGAATGCCGCCGTAGCTCAATCGCCGCCACAGCCACTCCACCGGGCCGATGCTGAAGCGCGCCAACCACCAGCGGCTGCTGATCACCTGCATAGCGAACAGCAGCACGCCCAGCGCCAGCGCCAGGTCGAGCGGCATCCGCCCGTACTGGCCCAGACCGAAGCCGTAGAAGATCCACGTGCAGACCAGCGACTGCAGCAGGTATTGGGTTAGTGCCATGCGACCGAGCGGCGCGAACACACCCAGCCACACGCGCCAGCGCGATCGCTGCAGCAGCAACAGGATGCCGGCCGCGTAGCCCAGTGTCAGCGCGAACTTGGCGAAGAAGAACGTCGCCTTGATCAAGATCCGCAGCGGCTGCAGTGCAAGCTGATTCACCCAGGCATGCAGCGCCTCCTGCGGCACCGCGTTGGCCACCAGCCCGAAGCTGAAGCAGATCACGAAGACCTGCCGCAGCCGGCGCCGATGCGCGTCCGGCGCGGAAAGCCATCCGGCCTTCCAGGCCGCAACGCCGACGATGAAGAACGGCGCCAGGATGACCAAGCGATTGGCGATACGCATCGGGCCGATGACATACAGCGTTTCCCACAATCGGTATTGCAGGGCCTCGAGCCACCCACCTTGCCCGTAGTGCTCGAGAGCAAGGGTATGGATTTGCGCAGGCGGCAGATCCGTTGCAAGCGCCAGCATCGGCCCGGCAATCACCGCCGAGACGATCAGCACCACCGGGATCGCCCACAGCACCCTGCCGGCCGGCAGCCGCAGGAAGGGCAGAACCATCAAGCTGATCAGTGCGTAGTCGAGCAGGATGTCGACGTTCCACAACAAGAACGTGTGCAGGCTGCCCAACAGGCCGAGCACCGCGCTGCGACGCAGTGCAAACGGCCAGAGCGACTGCCCCTTGTCGAACGCACGATCGGCCTGGATGGCGAGGCCGGCACCGAACAGGATCGACAGCAGCGCCGCCGCCTTATTCTCCAACAGCACCCTAACGAGGTCGCCGGCCCAGCCACCGAAGTCTCCCAGCGGATAGGCGACCCCGGCTTGCCGCGCCAAATCGGCACCGCAGAAGTAACCGATATTGACCAGCAGCACGCCGAACAAGGCCAGACCGCGCAGCACATCCAACTGCAACAACCGTTCGCCGCGAGCGACCGGATCTTGCGACGCAACTTTCGCAGACATAAAAACTCTTCAGTAAGACACTGACTCAGTTCGCCGGCGCGATGCCGAGCACGCGCGCCGCCATGTTTTTTGCCCGCGTGGCAGGGGTCGGATTTCCCTCGCGAACCGCGGTGACCACGGCCCCGTCGAACAGCAGCATGAGATCGCTGGCCGCGCTTTCGTCCAGCCCGGCCGCTCGCAACAAACGGGCGAAGTAGGCCTCAAAGCGGTGCTTGTGCGCAGCCGCAGCCCGATGCAGTGGGTGGCTGGGCGGCGGCGTCTCGGCGATGGTGTTGAGGAAGGCGCAACCGCGGTAGTCGGGGCTGGCCAGGCGCATCGCCAAGGCGTCGAACACTGCCAGCGGCCGCAGATTTGCATCGGGCGCCAAGCGCTCGACCTCCTGCTCGAACCAGGCGCAGAGTCGTTCGTCGCGCCGCTCCAGCACTGCCAACGCCAAACCTTCCTTTGACTGAAAGTGCCGATAGAAGCTCATGCGGGCGACGTCCGCGGTGCTGATGATGGCGTCCACGCCGACCGCCTGAATCCCCTGCCGATAGAAGAGATTTGTGGCGACATCCAGGATGCGCTCGCGAACCTTGCTCATGATCACTCCGGCGGTGGATGTGCCGCGGATGATATAGACCGATCGGTATCATTTCAAGTCGAGCGCAGGCCCACGACATAGCAAAGAGCAGGCGTGGCATCGCGTTTGGCTTGGCTGGCCCGGCGCCTGAAATCAGGCGGGTGACGCGCTGGTGGCAAAGGTCCAGGCCTTGGCGTGGATCGCGCTGATCCTAGCCATCACGGTGTACGCGGGGCCGGGCCAAACGTTTTATCGGTGTGCTGCTGCCCTTAGTGGCGGGAAGGGATGCCCAGGGTTGCGAAGCGATCAGTAGGAATCTCCTGAAATTCCATCTTTCGGGCGAGCTCTCGCAGTACTTTCTGAACTTCGTCTTCTGGCCGAAAGCGGACATCAAGCAGCGTGATCGAGAGTTTCCGATCGCGAATAAATCCCGACTTGCTGCCGAATGATTGCAAAACGGGAGCGAAGCCGAGGCTCCGACGGCGCGCGTTGCGGCATGGTCACGCATCTGTAATATCGACCGCAGGACCTGGGGTATCGCTGACATGGAGAGCCGCGATGATCGCGAGCCAGTCGAAAGGAGCGCGCCTGTACGGACAGATCCGTCGTGCGTTGCAATGCGGGCGCTTCGCGCCCGGTGAGCGGCTCGAGCCGGCCACGCTGGCCAACGAGTTCGGCGCCAGTCTCACGCCAGTCCGCTTCGCGCTGCATCAGCTCAGTGGCGAACGACTGATCGTTGACAGGGGACGCGACGGGTTCCACATGCCCTTGCCTACCGAGGCCGCGTTGCGCGCGCTCTACGAGTGGATGGAAACCCAGCTGATGGCGGCGCTCGATTACGGCGCGGTGCCCAATGGCACGCGGCAGCGGGACCTGGATACGCAGGACAGCATGGCAAAAGCCACCTGGCAGCTGTTCGACACCATTGCGCGGCGGACGCCGCAGCCGGAGTTGTACATCGCGACGCGGAACGCCAACGATCGACTCGCCCCGATCCGCACCGCGAAACGCACGCTCGTCGCTGACGCACGCGCGGAGCTGGCAGACCTCATCGATGCGTGGGAGCGTGCGGAGATTCCGCATCTGAAATGCGCACTGCGCGCCTACCACGCGCGTCGCCGCAAGCTCGTGCCGGCGACTGTGCACTTGTTGACCGAAGCACGCGACACGCTGCACTGACGCGTTCGCACCATGCACGAACGTGTATACGACGCGCCTCACACTTCCAGGTAATACAGAAAGTACACAACAAGAATCAATTGAAAATTACGTTTCCGCGTCTCGACACTCGGCTCGTCATGGAATCGCCATGACACAACCCGAGGAGACTGAGATGGATACGAACGACACCACCACCCGCACCGCGGCCCCGGTTGCGGTCATCGAGCTCGGCGTGGCCAGCATCGAGACCCAGGGCATCGTGGGCATGCAGAACGAAGAGTTGGGCTTCACGCCCGCACTGGGCATCTCCGCCGACTGACCGGCAGGGCGCGCCGAAAGGCGCGCCCTTTGTCTCGGATCGACCGACATGTCCTATCGAATTGCAAACGCAGTGTCGTACTGCGAGATCGACGGTCAGCTGATCTTCCTCGATCTCGAATCAGACCGGTACTTCCGTCTTTCAGAAGCGCTGGAGTGCAGGTTTCGAACATTCGTGCAGACCGGGGAAACGTCTTCGAAAGCACTCGCCGAACTGGCGAAACACCGGGTTCTGGTCGACGCTCAAGATGGTGAAATACTTCCCCAATCCTTCACTCTCGCAAAGCCGCATCGCAGCGCGCTTGAGCGGGACGATTCGTCTGGACGTACGGCTCTACTCGCAGTTCCCGAAGTCGCAGCAGTCGTCGCGCACGTGCGGGGTCAGCTGCGTTCCCAGCGCGTGCCGCTCCTTGGCCTGATTGCCAGAGCATCAGCGTATCGCCAACGCCACACGGGTCATCGGCGAGGCCTGAGCAGCGAGGCCGATCTCCTGCGCGCAGTCGCTGCTTTCACGCGTGCCCGCCTTCTCGTTCCCATCGAGCCGCGCTGTTTGTTGGATTCGCTTTCGCTCCTGCGCTTCCTCGCACGACGGGGCCTGCACGCGCATTTGGTCTTCGGCGTCTCGACGGATCCTTTCGCAGCGCATTGCTGGCTGCAAAGCGGCAATCTCGTCCTCAACGACTCGGTGGGCAACGTCATGGCCCACATCCCGATCCGGACAGTCTGATGGGATATCGCTATCACGCTTGCGTGACCGGCTCGGGTACCGAAGCGACCCGGCCAGAGACGAACCCTGCCGCCGCGGAAGCCCTCGGTCGCGCAGGCCTGCAGCTGCAGCATGCGTCGGAATCGGTCTCCATCTTCACCGCACCAGAGACGCCGGTCCTGCGTCTGCAGCAAGGCATAGTTATCGGCCACATCTTCCTGCGATGTGGTCGGCCTGCCACAGCCGACGACCTCCTGCATTCGCTCGATGCCGATGCCCTCGCCTCTTACTTGCTTTCGCAATGCTGGGGCGACTACCTCCTGCTGTGCCCTTCCAGCGACTCGCCACACCTGATGGTTATGCGAGAGCCATCGGGCGGCGTGCCGTGCGTCTACGCGAGCGGGAACGGGCTCGGAATCGTGACGTCCGACATCACGCTGTGTGGTGCCTTCGGCGTTTCGCGCAGTGAGATCGACTGGGATTTCATTGCGCAGTCGCTCGTCTTTCCACATGTCAAAACCGTGCGTACCGGCCTCAAGCACGTCAACGAGCTCCTGCCAGGCACATCTCTTCTGCTTACCCCGGATGCCGCGGCGGTGCGTGAAGTCTGGTCACCTTGGGCGTTCGTCGAGCGCGGGCATCGGCACAACGTGCTGGGAGATGCCGCTGACGATGTCCGTTCCGCTGTGCAAACCGTGGTGGCGGCCTGGGCAGATGCGGATAGGTCCGTGCTGCTGGAGCTCTCCGGCGGCCTCGACTCATCGATCGTGGCGACTTGCCTCCGCGACACGGATGCCGAGCTCATGTGCTTCAACCTCAGCACGCCCGTGCCCGGTGCGGACGAACAGCAGTACGCCGAACTCATGGCGTCCGAGCTGGCCGTTCCTCTGCGCCTAGGCACCTTGAGGTTCGAAGACGCAGCATTTTCGTTTGCCCTGCCCCCACACACCGCCAGCCCGGGTGTGGCGGCTCTGCAGCACGCTGTCGATCAGACCATGGAGCGCGCAGCCGAATTGTTCGGGACGGGTAGCTTCTTCTCCGGTGGCGGCGGTGACACCGTCTTCGGTTACCTCCGAAGCGCGGCGCCCGCAGCCGATGCCTACCGGGAACGTGGGCTTGCGGCAGGGCTCGCGGCGACCCGGGATCTTTCAAGGCTCCACCAATGCACGTTCTGGAAAGCGGGTCGCCTGACACTGAGAAAGCTGCGGCGTCCGCCGCGGTCGGCGCTCATGGAAGACAGAAGCTTCATCCACGCAAGCGTTGCCCCTGGACGCCCTACCCCGCACCCATGGACCGTGCCGCCGGCTCGCGCCTACGCCGGCGACATCGAGCGGATCAGCGACCTCGCGGGCACCCAGATTTTTCGGGACATCACACTCCGCGGCACCAAGCGTTGGATGCGGCTTCCCCTGCTCTCGCAGCCCGTCGTGGAAGCCTGTCTGCGGACGCCGTCCTGGATGTGGATCGCAGGCGGCCGGAACCGCGCTGTAGCTCGCGCCGCTTTCGCTGACCAGTTGCCAGCGTCCATCCTCGATCGACGCAGCAAAGGCTCGTTCGCTGCCTACTCGGGCGCGGTATACCGTCGCAGCAAGCAAGGGATGCGGACCTTTCTGCTCGACGGCCAGCTGCGCGAGCGCGCTCTGCTGGATGTGCCGGCACTTGAGGCCTACTTCGACGCCGAGCTCGCCGCCCGCGATACATCGTTCATGCGGATCTTCGTCCTGTGCATGGTCGAAAACTGGGTGCGCAACCGAACGTCACCGATCAGGTGAGCGATGCGCCACATGAGCGCGCGCCTGCGCTTCCCGCATTCCGCGCCAGATGGCGTACTGCGCAGCTTTTGCCGGCGCATCGTCTTCGACATCCAGCAACCAGAAGCGGAACCAGTCCAGATTGCGCTGGTACACCGCGAGCTTGTGACGCGGCTGGAACTTCTGGTGCGGCTCGTTGGGGAACACGTAGAGATCCGCCCGCTGCTCCCGAAGCAGTGGGACCGTGTAGTCCAAGGCGTACAGATATTCCTGCTCCGGGATCTGCATCAGCACCGGCGCGCGGATGCGATCGAGGTTCAAGGCTGGCGACAGCTGCGCCCAACGTCCTGGCGTCTCGCCCGGCGCGCCCAGTTGCCAGATGCCTTGCAGGCCGGCCGTAAACGCATCGCCTTTCAGGCTGCCCATCAGATAGTAGTTGTACGAAACCACCGGCGACGCCACTGAGACCGCCGATATCCGGTCGGAATGCATGGCCGCCCACAGCGTGATCGCGCTGCCGAGACTGAGTCCGCCCATCCCAATGCGCTCGGGATCGATCGCGCCCTGCGCCGCCAGCAGATCGATCACCGCTTCCACCGCGCCCAACGTTTGCTCGTATAGCGCCACACGGTCCGGCAGACGCACGTGGTGCTGGTTGATGCACAGCGCAGAGATGCCATTGGCCGCAAGCGACGCCAGCGGCCACTCGTCGCCCATGCCGCCGCGCAGAAAGCCCGGGCAGGTGTAGTACGCGATGAACAGCGGCGGCGGCCTGCCGGCCCGATCGGGCGCGGCAAACAGCTGGCCGGTAAACACGTCGCCGTGCGCATCGGTCCAGCGCAGCAGCGTGGCCGGCGTGCGCGCTGCGATGTCCTGGGCGAGTGCCAGATTGGGATCGAACAACACCCGCCGCGCGCCCGTCTCCAGATCGATCCGCTCCAGCCTCGGCGGCCGATCGGCTTCCGAGGTGACACACGCGAGCGTCCCGGTCGACGCCGCGCATTGGCTGCGGCTGTCCCGGCCGCCGCTCACCAGCCCGCGTGTGGCGACAACCTCGCGCACCTCATCACTGACCACGTTCCACGCGAAGATCGATTGCGCCAGGCCCTCGAGCGGATCCGTCACCGTCAACAGGATTTGGTCGCTGGCCGGACGCCATTGCACCGACGTGATCGCCTTACCTGTGCACATCTCGGTCTCGCAGATCAGCTCGGATCCGGCGCCGCGCCGCGGACGCATCGACAGCGCAACGCCCACCGCCGTGCGACGCAGCACTGCGATACGCGGGCCAACGCGTTCTTCGGCCACATGCGTCGGCACGCCCTCGCCTTCCGCCACGTCCTCAACCATGAGCGGCGCGGAAGGCGCTTTCGTGGGAGCGACCCCAGCGTCCGGATCCCGCAAGTCGAGCGTCTTCCATCGATCGGGGACCGTGGCCAGCAACCCGCCCCGATCGAACCAGACACCGCCGTATCGCTGCGTCGCTGGCCGGCCCTCCAGCAAGCCGGATCGGAACAGCGGCTGCCCCACCGGTACGGACGCATCCACACGGATGCCGAGGTCGTACTCACGTTGCTCGGCGTCGGCTACCGCCCCGCGTGTGGCGCCCACGCTGTACGTCAGCGTGGCGCCGTCCTGGCCCAGCATGAAGGAACGCACGTCGGCAGGATCGTGCGTCAGTGCCTGGCTACCTGCACCATCCGCGGCAGCGCGCCACACATCGATCCGGCCATCGTGCAGAGCGCGGTAGTAGATCCAGCGTCCATCCGGCGACCATGCGGCATCCGGTGGCACAGGATTGCCTGCCGAATCACGGAGCGGCACGCCGCCATCGGCCACACGCCGGGGTGGCCCGCCGTCCATCGATTGCACGTACCACGTGGTGTCGTACGTGTTGCGCTCGACGCTCGCCTGCTCGACGCGAAATGCCACGCGCGATCCATCGGGCGACATGACGGGCGTGCCGAAGTCGACGACTTCCAGCAACCTGCGCGGCGCGACGTCCGCAGCAAGTGCTTGGCCACACGCAGCAAACAGCACGCATGCCGCCCCCAGCCCGCGCCAATGGCGCCGAAGCGGTCGCCCAAGGGCGTGCCCAAACGGCGCGCCCCCGCCCAAACCGAAGCTTCCAAGCCTCTTCATCACCACCTCAGAAATGCTTGGAGACGGAGACGCTCACGAACCGACCGATAGCGGAGTAGTTCGTGGAGTCAAAGGGCACATGCAAGCTGTTGAGCGTTGTGTGGAGCGGCGGTGCGCGGTTGAGCAGGTTCTGCGCCGAAAGCGACAGCTCCAGCCCCGACCATGCGCCCGGCCGCTCGCTGGCAAAGCGCAGCGTGGCGTCCCAGGTGGTGAACGAGGCCGTCTTCTCGTCGTCCGCAGTGTTGGTCACGCCGCCGGTGTAGTTGGCGAACGTCGATGCTGAGAAGCCGCCCACCGCCCACACACCACCGAGCCGCGCATTGACCCTGGCCGGATTGAACAGCACGCCCGACAGCCCGTAGGCCGCCTGCCCTGCCGCGCTCTGCTGGGAACTGTCCAGCCAGCTGCCCGAGCCACGCAGCGTCAATCGCCCTGCGCCCAGGTCCATCCTGTACGAGCCCGACAGGTCCAGGCCGCGAATCCGCTGCCGCGCCACGTTGACGTATTCCGCGCGCACCAGTGCCACCACATTGCCGGGCACATAGGGCGCGCCCGCCACGTTGTAGAACGCATCCGCCGAACCGATGACCGCCTGCAGCTCGGCCGCACTCGGCGCACGCTGGACGAACTGGGCATACAGCGGGTTGCGTAGTGCCTGCGCGTAGTCAGTGACCGGCTGGACCACGCGGTCGGTGTAATCGATGTCGAACCAGGTCAGTTCCAACTCCAGGTTCGGTGCCGCCACAGGGTGGAACGCCACCGACGCCGTGAGCGTGCGTGCCCGCTCGGGATCCAGATCCGGATTGCCGCCGCCCAGCACCAGCGCGGTCGCGCCAGCAGGCGCACCCACCGCGCCCAGCGTCGGCGCCGTGTACAGCACCGCCTGCCGGTCCCAGTGTTGCTGGAACAGCGTGGGCGTCTTGAACGAGCGTCCCCACGACGACTTCAGCGTGACATCCGCGCTCGGCGCGTACACCAGGCCCAGCTTCGGCGTGGTCACCCGACCGAAGCTGTCGTAGTCCTCGCTGCGAAGCGCGGCCGTGGCCTCGAGCCGGCGCACGCCGGTGACCGCCATCGCCGGCCCGATGACAGGCAGGCTGAGTTCGGCATACGCAAACCGGCTGGCATCCCTCCCTTCCGTCGTCGCGGTGCCCGTGAGGTAGTTCGCATGCAGGAAGTCGTTCGAGCGGTACCCCGCCCCCACTGCCACACGCGCCTCGCCACCCCGCATCGCAAGCAGCGGCCCTTCCCCGCCCACCTCATACGCACGGCTTTCGTTGCAGTAGCAGTCGTTCGTCCTGAGCACCGCGTCGGCATCGGGGAACACACGCGTCTCGAACTGCTCGCGCTCATCCCGGCCCCACGTGGCGCCGGCCCACAGCGTCCAATCCCCCAGGCCGTGGAACTCCACCGTTGGTGAGAGCAAGTGCGCCGTCGTCCTCGGCGCAAACGCGTGGTAATAGTTCACCGCCGCTGACGGCCAGTTGGCGTAGCGCTGGTCGCGGCGCGTGCGCAGCGCATCCAAGCGCACATCCACGGATTCGCCAATGGACTGATGCAGGCTCAGCAGCCCGCTCTGCAGTTCACTGCCGGGATACAAGGTGGTGGGTGGGCGCAGCTGCCGGGTGTAGTCGCGCTCGGCCGCATGGATGGGATCGACCGTGCTGTCCTTGAACGCCGCGATGAACCCACCGCTCGACCACGCCGCACCCGCGGTGACGGTGTAATCCCGTGTGCCCAATCCACCATCCGCCGTGTCGCCATAGCGGGCACCCACCCGCACGCCCTCGTAATCGCGCCGCAGGATCACATTGCCCACGCCGGCCACCGCATCCGAGCCGTAGATGGCGGATGCGCCATCGGCCACCACTTCAATGCGCTCCACCGCCTCCACCGGAATGGCGCTGATGTCCACGGTCTGCACGAAGCCGCCGTAGGTCATGCGCCGGCCATTGAGCAGCGTGAGCGTGGCATCCGGACCCAGCCCACGCAGATTCAAGGACGAGCCTCCGGTGATGTTCTGGTTGGCCAGCCCACCCGAACCCGTGGACGCGCCCGCCGCCACGCCCGGGTTCTGCCCGCCGCCGAAGTTCTGCGGGATGCTGCGGATGACCTCGCCGAGATCCTTGAAGCCCTCTTCCCGAATGCTCTCGATTCCGATGGTCACGACTGGAGAAGGCGTCACACCGCCACGGATGCGGGTGCCGGTGACTTGAATCGTGTCGAGTTGAATCGCGTCGGCGTCTGTCGTCTCTTCTTCTCGCTGCGGGTCAAAAACGCTGGCCTGCTGTGCTGCCGCTGCAGGAGCGACGAGGACTGACATTGCCGCAACGATCGCGATCGTAAGTGCGTTCGGCTTCTGCCTGTCCTTCCATGGATATCCGTGCCCCAGCGATCGGTAATCAGGCAGTGCAGGCCATTTCAATGCAGCTACCGCCAGACGAATGCCCTCCCCCTCCGCTGTCTGCACTCCTGAGCCGAATCTTGAGGCGATCCCTCGCTTGTTACCCACCCTGTCCCAAAGCATGCGGCATCTCCGTTGCTGTCTATGCGTCCGCGCGGGCATCTGGAGGGCGCCATAAGGAATGCTCTGCCCGGCAAGTAGACACACGTCGGGACGCCCTGCGACGGATCGTATCCGTTTTTCGGATATTTGAAAAGCAGATATAGCTTCGGTGTGGCCTTCAACTTAGGACGCCACAAATGGGTAAGAAATCTGTCTATCGGCCAGAGAACAAAGTCCTCACCACGCTCCTTCGCGAAATTCGCAAAGAAGCCGACCTCGATCAATCGGAGCTGGCTGAGCTGCTGGATCGCCCCCAGTCATACGTGAGTAGCGTTGAACGAGGGCAACGCCGACTCGACCTACTACAGCTGCGGGACCATTGCATGCACTGTGGTCTGGACCTCGCGGCTTTCGTCGGAAGGTTTGAAGACGCCGTTGTTGAAGCGAACCAGCCGCTCCCATAAATCGAGCTCTACAGCGGCATCTATGCATCCGTTTTTCGGATAACGGAAAACCAGATATACGGTTCGTGCGGCCTTTCTATCTGTGATGCCGCATGTCTCCGAAGTCTATCCACAAGCCTGAGTACCAGGTGCTGCTTGAGTTGCTTCGGGAAATGCGGGTCAAGGCCGGCCTGACACAGACGGAGCTGTCAGTCGCACTGGATCGGCCTCAGTCCTACGTGAGCGACGTCGAGCGCGGTGTAAGGCGGCTGGATCTGCTTCAGCTGCGTGAATACTGCGCCGCCTGCAAGAGGGATCTCACCGGCTTCGTGCGGCGGTTCGAGAAGGACATCGGTTCGGTCTGATTTCCGTTTCCGGTTTCGGTCCAATTCAAAGACCTACGTAGACCACCCACGCCGCAGACCTCAACAGACAGAGCCCCGTTTCCGGGGCTCTGGTCGTCGGCCTGACTCAAAGCGACTGCCTCCAGGAACCCGGGGCGGTTCGCAGCCCTCTGACGAGCTCTTTCAAAAATTTCGCAACGGCCGCTTTGAGACTTTCAAGATGTTGGCGACAGGCATGCGCTGCGGGACTGGGTGAACCCAACCCTGGTCTATGATTGAGCTTCACGGATGGAAGCCGCGCTACCTAAGGCATCGGCAGGGGGAGATTGTGGCAAAGGGATCGTCGGGGGGCGGGCTTTTGGTGGTCGTCGCTGGCCTTGTTCTGATCGCGGCGATACCGACCGAGATTTGGATCGCGCTAGCCGCCCTGGCCCTGCTTGGGGTCGCATTTTACTACGCGCCGCGAATCTGGAATTCGCGGCCGAAACGCGCCCTTCGATCAGCGTCCCAAGCGAGGGAGCTGACCCTTGCCGAACTCACAGCGAAGAATGCAGTGTCCTCCCCCCGACGCCGGCCGCCGGCAGGTCTGACGATGACGATTCGCCAAGCGCAGTCCCAAGCGCTGCCATTGGCTGAGGAAATTCTTGGCCCCGAGAGCCTTTCTCGACCAACTGTGCTGGCGCCCAATGCGTTGGGCGAGAAAACGACTGTCGGCGAGGATGAGTCAGTCGCTCACAGGTCGTTGAGCGCAGCTTTGCGCGCGAGGGAGCAGCAACTGTCACGAGAACGAGTCGTCAGCGCAAACAGGCAGCGGGCCGAAGAAGCGCGAGCTGCTCATCCACAACGAATGTCCGTTTCTTTGGCACCCGCTCCCGCGTCGAAGTCCACACACCTGCATTCCGAATCGAGATCGGTCAATGAACTGTCGGACGTCGCGCTGGCGCAAATGGAACCTGATCGTCTCTGTACGGCAGATACCGACGCGGCAACACGGGCCATGTCCACGTGGGAACTTGCTCGGGAGGAAGCGGCCCGCTTGAATCGCCAGCGCGCTGCAGAGCTTCGCGCCAAGCTCCCGGTGGTGCCGATCATGGCAACGACATCCGCCGCGCCTCCGACTGAGGCCAAGCATCCACCGGCTTTGCCGTCTGAGCGATTGCATGCAGCTGTAGCTACGAGTGATCTGCAGGAGGAAACGGCGATCAAGCCGCACGCTGCCAACAGTTCGTCAACGGGCCTTTCCCTTCGTGGCGCCTTAGCTTCAATTCGAAGCGCGCTCGGCCCAGGCGTCGCCTCCGACCGAGCGCCCGATGCAGAAAGGCTTTACACCGCCAGGTCGACTGCGCCGGCCCCGCCCTCCTTCGCATTGCCAAAGCCGCCACCGGGTCTGGCTAGGACGCGGTGGCATGGCCCGGGCGAAGCCGTCAGCGTAGCCGGCTTCGATATTCCTGACGGCATGCTCTACGTGGGCACGCGACTTCATACAACCAACGGGAGAGTCGAGCCCGCCCTGATCGATCCAACGCTTCGGGTCGGGCGTAAACGGGCCGACGTGAACACAGCTTATTGGCCGAGCTACGACGAGCTGAGCCCAGAGGGCCGCTTCGGCTATCTCGACTGGCTCGCGGGCGGACGCTCTGATCCCGAGGGCGACATCAGCTTCGTACTGCTGTTCTTCTTCGGAATCGAGCGCCGAGTGCTTTTGGACGGCCGAGACCAGCCCTCCACGAAGTCGGAATGGCCTGCTCTCCTTATCGAGCTGCGTCGGCTGATCCAGCTCTACGGGGAAAAATCCGATCACTTCACGCGCTACGCCGCGGAGCTTCTGAGCTGGATGGAGCTCGACAGCGTGCCCGAACAGCTTTACGCCAAGCCCGTGCCAGAGTTTCCGCGCACTTATGAGTTGCCGCACTACCTGCGCCTTGCGCTCGGCCAAGCGTCGGTCGATCGACAGCCCATCCCCCCGCAGCTTGCCCTAGCTTGGATACGACTTAGTCCCGACGTCTATTTACGAACTGCAGCTACGCGATGCCCCGTGGAATTCACCCACCTGTTCGAGCTTCGCTATGCAGAGCGCATGGGCGCTGGACTCGTCCTACCGAAGAACCGCACCAAGCTGAAAATGGTGTATCAGCCCGCGTCGCGCGCCTTGTCTGGCGCTCGTGTGACGCGGGATTTTGGGGACATCCCGGACGTTACCGCGATGACCAAGCCGATGCAGCGTTTACGCGAAATTGCGGACGCCTGCACGGAGGAGCTTGGTTCATATAGCCGCTTAATCGGCAAGGACGCATCAAACGCCCATTCGCTTGAAGGGCGCCTCGCCCTGCCTCAAGCGCTTTGGCCTGAGTCCATCAGAGTGCGCCTCGCAGCGCTCAGAGCAGAGATGCAAGAGGGACGCGCGGCTAGGATGCTGAGCGAGGTTGCCGGCCTCCTCGGTGCCGCGCGACAACCTTTAACGCGCGACCGCGTCCGCGCGCTTGCCCGTGCTCTGGAGAGTGAAGGAATTGGCATGGAGCCACACGTCTTGGCTGGCGCGAAAGCCCCCGGTGCAGCCGATACGGTGGTGCTATTTGAACTCACTACGCACACGCCCGCGCAGGGACCCTGTGCGGAGTTTCAAACGGCTGCCCTGACCTTGCAGCTTGCGTCTGCGATGGCGCAGGCAGACGGAGAGTTCAATGCTCGGGAAGTCGCGCATCTGCGGGCTGAAATCGCAGCCTGGTCGCACCTTTCCGATTCTGACCGCACGCGGCTTGGGGCACATTTGGATTGGCTGGCGCTCGACCCTCCAACTGTTGCGGCACTAAAGAAGAAGCTTGAGCCACTTCCAGCCGACTCGCGCCAGACGATTGCGCGCTTCATGGCGACGCTTGCACAAGCGGACGGCTTTGTGTCGCCGGACGAGGTCAAACTCTTGGAGCGTGTTTACAAGCTTCTCGGCGTCGATGCCGGCCGAGTGTTTAGCGATATCCACGCCGCGGTACCTGGAGGAGCCTCAGCGCCACTGTCCACACAGCGTGCGGAGACGGAAGGCTTTCGCCTCGACCGTTCGCGTATCGAAGCGCTTCAACGCGACACTGAGCGCGTGTCGGCACTGCTGTCGACCATTTTCGTGGAAGAGGCCCCGCCAGCGCCTTCCCCGCCCCCGGAGGCTGAGCCCGAAGCGCTGACGCCTGTGAACGCGACCCTGATGGGGCTGGACGCTGCGAACGATGCTCTCCTTCGCCTTCTTCTCTCCCGCCCCACGTGGACAAGGTCGGAACTCGAAGATGCGGCTGCCGATCTCGACCTGATGCTCGACGGTGCGCTCGAACAGATCAACGAAGCCGCATTTGAAGCCTTTGATGAGCCGCTCATCGAAGGCGAAGACCCGGTTGAAATCAATCCACACATCTTGGAGCAGTTGTCCGCATGAGCACATCGATCCGCCCCAGAGAGCGAGACGCCGTGATCCAGTCCTTGCGCGCAGGCGTTGTGCCGCGCGCGGGTCAACATCTGATCCAGGTCGGGCGCGTCCGCGAGGTCGAAACGCTCGTTGGCGACATCGATCGCGTTGCCGACGGCGGCTCATCGTTTCGTTTTGTGATTGGCGAATATGGCGCCGGCAAGACCTTCTTTCTGAACCTCATCCGTGCAGTTGCCTTGGAGCGCCGGCTCGTCGTAATGACGGCTGACCTCAACCCTGATCGGCGGCTCCACGCCTCAGGCGGCCAGGCGCGCTCTCTTTACGCCGAGCTCGTGCGCAACACCGCGACGCGCACGAAACCAGACGGCGGCGCGCTGCCGGGCGTCGTCGAGCGCTTCATCGCAACTGCTAAGTCTGAGGGCACGGCCTCAGGCCGATCTACGGAGGACGTCATCCGCGAGAAGTTGGGTCAACTGACTGAGCTTGTGAACGGCTACGACTTCGCCGATGTGATCGCTGCATACTGCCGCGGGGTCGAAGAGGGTCAGGAGCAGCTCAAATCGGACGCCGTCCGCTGGCTGCGCGGAGAGTTCTCAACGCGCACCGATGCGCGAGCCGCACTTGGCGTGCGCTCGATCGTCGACGACGCTAGCGTGTACGACCAGCTCAAACTGATGGCGCGCTTTGTGCGGCTTGCGGGCTTTGGCGGACTTTTGGTGTGTCTGGATGAGATGGTGAACATCTACAAGCTCGCCAACTCCCAGGCCCGCAACTCCAACTACGAGCAGCTGCTTCGGATGCTCAATGACTCGCTGCAAGGCAATGCCGTGGGCCTTGGCTTCGTGCTCGGCGGGACGCCCGAATTTTTGCTGGACACCCGGCGCGGCGTTTACAGCTACGCGGCGCTGCAAGGTCGCCTCGCGCAAAACACCTTCGCCGTGGACGGCCTCGTCGATTTCAGCGGTCCCGTGGTGCGTCTGTCGGCGCTGACGGCAGAGGACTTTTATCTACTGCTCTCCAAGATCCGGCACGTTTATGCGGGTGGCTTGGCGGATCGCTACCTACTGCCGGATGACGCGGTCGAGGGCTTCATGGCGCACTGCGCGAGCCGCGTCGGGGACGCCTTTTTCCGCACGCCTCGCACGACAATTACGTCCTTCATCAACCTCCTCGCAGTGCTTGAGCAAAACCCCGGCGCGAACTGGGCGCAGATGCTCGGGCAAATCGAGGTGGAGGCAGACGGGGGAGCCCAACAGGACCTTACCGTTGACCCTGACGACGAACTCGCGTCCTTCAAGCTCTGACGTGGCCGCTTCCTCTGCATTTCTCCTGCTCGACGAGCGGATCCAACGCTTTCTATGGTCCGAAGGCTGGGGCGCGCTGCGCGCGGTCCAGGAACTTGCCATCCCGCCCGTTCTGGCGGCCGACCGCGACGTCATCATTGCCGCGAGTACTGCATCCGGCAAAACGGAGGCGGCGTTCCTCCCGGCACTGACGCGAATCCTATCGGAAAAAGATCCAGGGCTAATCGTCTATGTCAGCCCCCTCAAAGCTCTGATCAACGATCAGTTCTTACGACTTGACCGTCTTTGCGAGAACCTCGATGTGCCCGTCTGGCCGTGGCATGGTGACATTGGTGCCTCAGGCAAAAAAAAATTCGCTAAGGACCCCCAAGGCGTTCTTCTGATCACGCCCGAATCCCTTGAAGCGCTGCTCTGCAACCGCGGGACCGGCGTTGCAGGACTGTTTCGGTATGTGCGCTACGTGATTGTTGACGAGCTGCACGCTTTCATCGGCAGCGAGCGCGGCAAGCAGCTTCAGTCCCTCATACACCGCATCGAAACCGTGCTGGACCGCGCTGTACCGCGGATCGGTTTATCCGCCACGCTTGGGGATATGGCCCTCGCAGCGCGCTTTCTGCGCAGCGATCGCCCAGTCGATGTGATCGATGTTCCCTCGGGCGGCAATGAGCTCAAAGTCCTGATCAAAGGCTTTGAGGAAGCCGCCGTGCCCCCGAGTGAAGACGGTTCCGAGCAGGAGTCTCGCGCGCCCGTCGAGATTGCTCGGCATCTCTTTATCGCGCTGCGCGGCACCAACAACTTGGTGTTCCCGAACTCCCGGCGTGAAGTCGAGCGCTACAGCCACCTCCTCTCGGGCCTGTGCGAGGAACAGCGTCTTCCGAATGAGTTCTGGCCGCACCACGGCAACCTGTCGAAAGAAATACGCTTTGAAACCGAGGCTGCCTTGAAGCAGCGCGAACGTGCCGCCACTGCTGTGTGCACCAGCACCTTGGAGCTCGGCATCGACATTGGCGCTGTCAAAAGTGTGTGCCAGATCGGCACGCCCCCGTCGGTCGCCAGCCTGCGCCAGAGGCTTGGGCGTTCGGGCCGGCGGGAAGGTGAGCCTGCGATCCTGAGGGGCTACGTGATCGAAGAGGCGCTTGTGGCAAAGTCTCCGCTCGCAACTCAGCTGCGCCTTTCAACCGTACAGTCCGCCGCGACAGTCTCGCTCCTGATCGATCGGTGGTTCGAACCACCCAAGATCGAGGGCGCGCACCTTTCGACCCTGATCCAGCAGCTCCTCTCCACCATTGCTCAGTACGGCGGCCTGATGGCGGGAGACGCGTATCGTCTCCTTTGTGCCCCGCACGCGCCGTTTTCAAGTGTCTCCCCACAGGCATTCGCCGACCTGCTTCGACACCTCGGCACGCAGGAAATACT
Organism: Luteimonas sp. KH_071; assembly: GCF_057838005.1. Taxonomy (NCBI): domain Bacteria; kingdom Pseudomonadati; phylum Pseudomonadota; class Gammaproteobacteria; order Lysobacterales; family Lysobacteraceae; genus Luteimonas; species Luteimonas sp. KH_071. The sequence goes on from NZ_CM174458.1 coordinate 1,940,014, forward strand.
GATCCAGGACAGCTCGGGTCTTCTCCTGCATGGTCGTGTAGGCGACAAGCTGGTGAACCATTACTCTTTCTACGCGGCCTTTGCCTCTGACGAGGAGTTCCGCATCGTCTCGGGCAGCCGCACTCTCGGCACCCTGCCGATCAGCCAGATGCTGACGGCAGGGCAACGTATTCTCTTTGGCGGACGGACCTGGCTCGTTGAAAGCGTCGATGAGCCGCAGAAGACGATCTTTGTGGCGCCTGCGAAGGGCGGCGCGCCACCGCTGTTTAGCGGGGGCGCGGGCCGGGTGCACACTCAGGTGCGCCAACGGATGCGGGAAATCTACCTTTGCACTGCGTCGCTCGGCTTTCTGGATCAGGCGGCGCAACGGTTCGTCGACGAGGGGCGGTCGACCTTCACCGCGCTGGATCTTCCGCGCCAAGATGTTGTCGATCAGGGCGGGAGCATCCTGATCACCACCTGGCTCGGGGACGACGCGAATGAAGCGTTGGTCTGTCTGCTGGCGAAGCGCGGCCTCATCGCCTCAACCGACGCGCTGGGCGTTGAAATCATAAAGGGAGAGCGCAGCGCTGATGAAATCGAGCGCGTACTCGCCGAGCTCGCCCGGAGTGCGGTGCCGAGCATCGATGAGCTGTTGGAAGGCGCGAAAAACCTCTCGCGGCAGAAATGGGATTGGCTGCTGTCTCCATCCCTTCTCAAACTCAGCTATGCAACATTGAACCTCGACATGCCAGAGGCATATGGCTGGCTACGGGGTCGAACACAAGGCACGACGCAGCATGCCAATGTCCACTGATACCAATTCGGCAGACCAACCAGCGTCCGCCCCCGCTGCGTCACTGCAACCCGTGCGCGCCCCACGCCTTACGATTGCAGTCGAAATCCTCACCAAGCTAGTGCTTTTTGGAGGCCCGGCCTTCTACGTCATGGGGCGAATGTTCGCAGAGAGCTATTGGTCGACTCTCGGCATCCCCTCAAGCCTGATGGGCGCAAGCGCTGAGGACTACATCTACTTTGGTTTCTTCGTTGTAACGAAGGGTGTCTTGACCGCGCTTTCGCCGCTCGGGTCATGGACGGTGGTTGTATCGTTTCTCGCGCCGTTCATTGCGCTCGCGCTTCTAACCGGCGCGATATGGGTGTTCGAGAAGCTCAAGACTTGGGCTGCCAGGCAGGCGGAGAGAGCTGCGTCGGTGAGCGGGACGCTCTTTTCGAGGAAGGGCGATGATGCAAGCGCCCTGAGGAAAGCAGCCGCGATTTACGAAGTGATCAATTTCTGGCTCCTGATCTTCCTGGTCAGTTCACTCGCGCTACTTTTGCCGGTCGTCACGTCCCTGTGGGCTGGGAAACATAGTGCGCAGACACTCATTTCCAAGCTCGAGAGAGGTGATGGAAATTTTTTGACTGTTCTCATCCAGACATCAACCCCGCACCACGCCCGGCTGATCGAGTGCCGCGAAAGCTTCTGCACCATCTACCGAAATCGCAGCCTGTCAGTAGCACCAATGGACTCAATCGTCTGGCACGGTGAAGAACCAGTAAAGCTCGGCAAGCTCAAGCGAGAAAATCCAATGGTTTCTCGATAAACAGTTCGGTCCCGCATCTTTCTCTACGCGATCGAGAGAGAATTAATCGGGCAGGAGCGCCTCCGTCAAGCGGCCGGCCAAAGTAATCGGCTAGTTCGCGAAGAACTTCATCAGCAATGCGTTCCAGCAGGCGTGGTCTGCATCTACTCCCACTCAATCGTCGCCGGCGGCTTCCCGCTGATGTCGTAGACCACGCGCGAGACCCCGCGGACTTCGTTGATGATCCGGTTCGAGACGCGGCCGAGGAAGTCGTACGGCAGGTGCGCCCAGTGGGCGGTCATGAAGTCGATGGTCTCCACGGCGCGCAGCGAGATCACCCACTCATACGCGCGGGCGTCGCCGACGACGCCGACGGACTTGACCGGCAGGAATACGGCGAAGGCCTGGCTGGTCTTGTCGTAGAGATCGGCCTTGCGCAGTTCTTCGATGAAGATGTGGTCGGCCTTGGCCAGGATCTCGGCGTACTCGGCCTTGACCTCGCCGAGGATGCGCACGCCCAGGCCCGGGCCCGGGCCCGGGAACGGGTGGCGGTAGACCATTTCGCGCGGCAGGCCGAGTTCGAGGCCGAGCCTGCGCACTTCGTCCTTGAACAGCTCGGGCGGCGGTTCCACATGCTGCGTCTTCGGACGTGACGCGCCGTGTGACAAGCCGTCGCGCACGCACGCAGCCGCCTATGCGAGGAGACCACTATTTCAACTGCCGGGCCATATCCGCGATCGGCCCATGCACGATCTGACGCAACAGGCGCGCTTCGCCCGGCAAGGTGCTTGCTTCCGTTCGATCGAGCAACTGCGCCGCGGCGGGCAGGATTGCATCGACCAGCGTCTGCACGTGCCGGGCGGCCACACGTTCGGGCACGCCGAGTGCGGCCGCGAATGCCAGCACGTGCGCCCGCCGGATGCGTGCCAGTTTCTGCTCGCCTCCGGTGGGAATGACACTCTCCGAACTGCCCCAACCCCCTTCCACATAGATGGCGGTACTGAGCAGGTCGTAATGCGGTGCCAGCTCGATACCCGCCGAAGTTACCAGCGCGCTGAGATTCTTGAGGTGCGCGTCGCCGTTGCCGATCATCAGGTTGAAACAGTGCCAGCGCAGCAGGGCGAGACGCGTCGCGCCGGGACGCCTGCACAGATCGATCAATTCGACCAGACGCTCGACGCTTGCCTGCGAGTACTTGTAGATGCGATCGAGCGACAGCAGCTGGCAGGCATCGAGCGCGTGAAGCCTGCGCGCGTCGAGGCCGTCGCCCACCCGGTCAAAGCGGCGGACCAGATAGACGGGCTCCGGCACGCGACGCAGTGCGACGCTCGGCACCGGCAGACCGCAGGCATGAGCCAGCTGCATGCAGAACCATTCGTTGGCGGCGCTGTGCGGGTAATCGTCCCGGCGCTCGTGATCAGGCTTGAGCAGATGGCTGGAGGCCGCACGCCCAACCGGCTCCCACAGTTGCTCGTCGAGCTCGACCACCGGAAGCTTGTGCTGCGCGCCGGCCAGCGACATGCGCTTGGGTGCAGCATGGTCCAGCGGCACACGCGGCAGGTTGCGGATGCGCGCGGAAAGTTCGGCATCGGCCAGAGGCCTGAGTTGCGCTTCGGCGAGCGTCTGGCCGGCTGACAGCAGCGTCAATGCGCCGGCCGATTCCGGCCCGAAACGCGTCAGCAGCCCGAAGGCGTCTGCTGCATCGAGGCCTGCATCCCGAGCGAGCAGAGTTCGCGCGCCTTCTTCGGGCAACAGGTTGTCGAAGAACCATTGCACCGGGCGATGGCTCGCGCCGTCGATCAGTTCACCCTCCGCCCTTGGTAGGCCTGGCGCGAGGTCGAAGCCGCTTGCTTGCCACGCAGGGTCGTAGGCCAGTGCCCAGACGTTGCCCTGTTCGCGCAGTTCACCGACCCGGCGCTCGTCCAGCAGAAGCTCGAGACGGCGGGCTGTCCGTGTGCTCATGGCGATCCAGACTCGGGGGGCAGATCAAGTGGCAGGTCCACACGGATCTCGATGCCCAGCTCGCGTAACACCGCGAACAGCCGCCCCCACTGCACGGACTCCTTGCCGCGCTCGACATCGCCGAGGAACACATGGCTCGCCCCTACCAAAGCAGCCAGATCATCCTGCCGCATCCCCTGCGACTTGCGGACAGCCCGTATCCACTGCCCGATCTCGCCGGCCGTTTCCAACTTGATCTGCATCGCGCACCTCGAAATCTAAGCAGTAGCTTAGATTATGCAAAGGCGGCCCGGCCGGCGCAAGAAATATAAGCCGCAGCTTAGAACGCGCATCCAATCAGATGATTTGCGCGCAGTGGCGCATCGACGCTTTAGATTCTGGTGGCATGCGCGCCAGTGTGCATTCAGGGCGTTGTGGAACCTCGCCCTACTCCCACTCGATGGTCGCCGGGGGCTTCCCACTAATGTCGTAGACCACGCGCGAGACGCCGCGGACTTCGTTGATGATCCGGTTCGAGACGCGACCGAGGAAGTCGTACGGCAGGTGCGCCCAGTGGGCGGTCATGAAGTCGATGGTCTCGACGGCGCGCAGCGAGATCACCCACTCGTAGGCGCGGGCGTCGCCGACCACGCCGACGGACTTGACCGGCAGGAACACAGCGAAGGCCTGGCTGGTCTTGTCGTAGAGGTCGGCGCGCCGCAGTTCTTCGATGAAGATGTGGTCGGCCTTGGCCAGGATCTCGGCGTACTCGGCCTTGACCTCGCCGAGGATACGCACGCCCAGGCCCGGGCCCGGGAACGGGTGGCGGTAGACCATCTCGCGCGGCAGGCCGAGTTCGACGCCCAGGCGCCGCACTTCGTCCTTGAACAGCTCGCGCAGCGGCTCGACCAGGCCCATCTTCATGTGCTCGGGCAGGCCGCCGACGTTGTGGTGGCTCTTGATGACGTGGGCCTTGCCGGTCTTGCTGCCGGCCGACTCGATGACGTCGGGATAGATGGTGCCCTGCGCCAGCCACTTGGCATTGCTGAGCTTGTTGGACTCTTCGTCGAAGATCTCGACGAACAGGTTGCCGATGATCTTGCGCTTGGCTTCCGGATCGCTCACGCCTGCGAGCGCGCTGAAGTAGCGGTCGCGCGCGTCGACGCGGATCACGCGCACACCCAGGCCATGCGAGCTGGAGGCATCGGCGAAGGTCGTCATGACCTGGTCGCCCTCGCCCAGCCGCAGCAGGCCGGTGTCGACGAAGACGCAGGTCAGCTGTGTGCCGATGGCCTTGTGCAGCAGCGCGGCGACGACAGAGGAATCCACGCCGCCCGACAGGCCGAGGATCACCTCGTCGCTGCCCACCTGCTCGCGCACGCGCGCGATCTGGTCGTCGATGATGTTGGCCGCGGTCCACAGCGTGGCGCAGCCGCAGATGTCGACGACGAAGCGGCGCAGCAGCGCGAGGCCCTGCTTGGTGTGCGTGACTTCGGGATGGAACTGCACGCCGTACCAGCGCTTGGCCTCGTTGGCGAACGCGGCCACCGGCACGCGGTCGGTGCTGGCGGTGACGGTGAACTCTGGAGGCGCTGCGCTGACGTGGTCGCCGTGGCTCATCCACACGTCGAGACGCTGGGCGCCGGCGTGATCGCTGAGGCCTTCGAACAGGCTGTCCCTGGCGACGATGGCGACTTCGGCGTGGCCGTACTCGCGCGCGTCAGCGGCTTCGGTCTCACCGCCCAGCTGCTTGGCCATCGTCTGCATGCCGTAGCAGATGCCCAGCAGCGGCAAGCCGGCATCGAACACCTGCTGCGGTGCGCGCGGGGAGCCGTGTTCGGTGGTCGATTCCGGGCCGCCCGACAGGATGATGCCCTTGGGCGCGAATGCGGCGATCTCGGCCGGATCGTGGTCCCAGGCCCAGATTTCGCAGTAGACGCCCAGCTCGCGGATGCGGCGGGCGATCAGCTGCGTGTACTGCGCGCCGAAGTCGAGGATCAGGATTTTGTCGTCGTGGAGGTTCGGGGTCGGTGATTCGGAAACGCCGGTCATGTGTGCCTCAATTCAATCTGATGTTTGTCGAATCACGGATTGCTCAGCCTGTTTTGCCGTCATTCCCGCGCAGGCGGGAACCCAGGGACTTTTGTGCTGCACTGACGCAGTGCTGGACGGTGAATCAAGAGCAAAGTCCATGGATTCCCGCCTGCGCGGGAATGACGGGGCATAGGGAAGCGGACGGGCGACTGGATCTGCTTTTCCGAATCCCCTATCCCAACTCTCCAATCCCGCCAGGCGGGCCTCAACCCGCCTGGTAGTTCGGCGGCTGCTTGGTGATCGTGACGTCGTGCACGTGGCTCTCGCGCTGGCCGGCGCCGGTGATCTTCACGAACTTGGGCTGGGTGCGCATGTCTTCGATCGTCGCGCAGCCCACGTAGCCCATGGTCGCGCGCAGGCCGCCGGCGAGCTGGTGGATGATGCCGCCGAGCGCGCCGCGGTACGGCACGCGGCCTTCGATGCCTTCGGGGACGAGCTTGTCGGCGTCCGACGAGTCCTGGAAGTAGCGGTCCTTGGAGCCCTGCTCCATCGCACCCAGCGAGCCCATGCCGCGATAGCTTTTGTAGCTGCGGCCCTGGAACAGTTCCACCTCGCCCGGGGCTTCTTCGGTGCCGGCGAACAGGCCGCCGATCATCACAGTCGATGCGCCGGCGACGAGCGCCTTGCCGATGTCGCCCGAGTAGCGGATGCCGCCGTCGGCGATCAGCGGGATGCGGTCCTGCAGGGCCTCGGCGACCATGTCGATCGCGGTGACCTGCGGCACGCCCACGCCCGCGACCACGCGCGTGGTGCAGATCGAACCCGGGCCCACGCCCACTTTCACTGCGTCCGCGCCGGCATCTTCGAGCGCCTTGGCCGCGTCGCCGGTGACGATGTTGCCGCCGATCACCTGCACCTGCGGGTAGGTCTTCTTGACCCAGTTCACGCGGTCGAGCACGCCCTGCGAATGGCCGTGCGCGGTGTCGACGATGATCACGTCGACGCCCGCCGCGACCAGCGCTTCGACGCGCGCCTCGGTGTCGCCGCCCACGCCCACCGCGGCGCCGACCAGCAGTTGCTCGTCGGCATCCTTGGCGGCGTTGGGGTTGTCGTGCGCTTTCTGGATGTCCTTGACCGTGATCAGGCCACGCAGCGCGAAATCGTCGTTGACGACCAGGATCTTCTCGATGCGGTGCTTGTGCAGCAGCGCCAGTACTTCGGTGTCACTGGCGCCTTCGCGCACGGTGATCAGGCGGTCCTGCTTGGTCATCACGTTGCGGACCGGATCGTCGAGCTTGGTCTCGAAGCGCAGGTCGCGCCCGGTGACGATGCCGACCAGCTTGGTGCCGTCGACGACCGGCACGCCGGAGATGTTGCGCGCGCGGGTGAGGCGCAGGACCTCGGCGATGGTGGTGTCCGGGCCGACGGTGAAGGGCTCGCGGATCACGCCGGCTTCGAAATTCTTGACCTTCGAGACCTCGGCGGCCTGACGCTCGACGCTGAGATTCTTGTGGACGATACCGATGCCGCCGAGCTGGGCCATCGCGATCGCGAGGCGGGCTTCGGTGACGGTGTCCATCGCCGCGGAGATGATCGGCAGGTTCAGGCGCAGGTCGCGCGTCAGGCGGGTGGCGAGCCGTACATCCTTGGGCAGGATCAAGGAGTGGGCTGGGACGAGCGATACGTCGTCGTACGTGAGTGCTTCGGCCTGGATGCGCAGCATGTGGGGCGCCGGGGAGGAGAAGCGCGCCATTCTAGCGCGTTTGGCCCGTTTACGCTGGCAACACAGCGGTTCGTCGACGCGCCTGTGCGTGGGTCGCCAGGCCCGGCGCGGCCGGGATCAGTGCGCGGCTTCGGCGGCTTCCAGCGTGTTCTGCATCAGCGTGGCGACGGTCATCGGCCCCACCCCGCCCGGCACCGGCGTGATCCAGCTGGCGCGCTGCGCGGCCGCGGCAAAGCCCACATCGCCGACCAGGCGTCCATCGTCAGTGCGGTTGATGCCGACATCGATAACCACCGCGCCCTGCTTCACCCAGTCGCCCGGAATCAGCGACGGCCGCCCGACCGCGACGACCAGGATGTCGGCCTCGCCCACGTGCCGGCGCAGCACGTCCGGCGGGGTGAAGCGGTGGCAGGTGGTCACGGTGCAGCCGGCGATCATCAGTTCCAGCGCCATCGGGCGGCCGACGTGATTGCTCACGCCGACGATGGTCGCGCTGGCGCCGCGCACCGGGCGATCGGTGTAGGCCAGCAGCGTGGTGATGCCGCGCGGCGTGCACGGGCGCAGGCCGAACTGGCGCAGCGCGAGGCGGCCGACGTTCTCGGGGTGGAAACCGTCGACGTCCTTGCGCGGATCGATGCGATGGATGATGTGGGTCGCATCCGGAATGCCCGGCAGCGGCAGCTGTACGAGGATGCCGTGCACGGCGGGATCGGCGTTGAGCCGGTCGATCAGTGCGATCAGTTCGTCTTCGCTGGTGCCCACGGGCAGATCGAAATCGAAGGCCTGGATGCCGACCTTTTCCGCTGCCCGGCGCTTGTTGCGCACGTAGGACTGCGAGGCGGGATCGCCGCCCACCAGCACGACCGCAAGCCCCGGGCGCGAACCGCCGGCCGCGACACGCGCATCCACGCGCACGCGCAGTTGGTCGAGCAAGGTGTCGGCAATGCGCTTGCCGTCGAGGATGCGGGCCGGGGTGGGATCAGCGGCGGTCATGCGGAGGTCGTGCGGCGTGAGGGCGGCTATTGTCGCCGATTCGGCTGCCCCTTGTAGGAGCGCGCTCGCGCGCGATGCGGTGATGTCGGGAATGCCCTTCGCGCGCAAGCGCGCTCCTACAGGGGGCGTGGTGTTGCTTGCGGGGGCGCCGGGACGCCCCGATGCTGTGGGGCTTCCCGCACCTGGATTTCTTCATGGCCGATGCCACCCCCACCCTGTCCGACGACGCCCGCACCCGAATCGAAGCCGCCGCATTCCGGCGCCTGCTCGCGCACCTCAACGAGGCGCGTCCGGATGTGCAGAACATTGATCTGATGATCCTGTCCGGCTTCTGCCGGAACTGTCTGGCGGACTGGTACCGCGATGCGGCGAATGCCGAGGGCGCGGCGATGGACAAGGCGGCTGCGCGCGAGGCGGTTTACGGGATGCCGTTTGCGCAGTGGAAGTCACAGCATCAGAAGGATGCGACGCCGGAGCAGCTGGCGGCGTTCAAGGCGGCGCAGGAGAAGCACGCGAGCTGATCTGACGGCCCCCTACCGTCATTCCGGCGAAGGCCGGAATCCAGCGACTTGGGGATTGCCGCTGAAAGGCACTGGATTCCGGCTTTCGCCGGAATGACGGGTTCTGGGAATGACCAGCCCCTAACGCGCGCTTGGCCGGAATGAGCCAAACAAAATGACGGAAACAAAAAGCCCGCCTTTCGGCGGGCTTTCGCTTGGATCAGTGCGGACCGATGGATCAGGCCACAATCCCCTGACGCACCGAGTCGCGGCTCGGCGGCGCATTACGCAGCGCGGAGATGCGCTCGTCCAGTGGCGGGTGGCTCATCAGCAGCTTCTTGAGGCCCGTGCCCACGCCACCGCTGATGCCGAACGCGGCAATGGTCTTGGGCATCGTGCTCTGGCCGTAGGTCTGGGCCAGGCGCTCGAGGGCGGCGATCATCTTTTCGCGGCCGGCCAGTGCAGCGCCGCCTTCGTCTGCGCGGAACTCGCGGTAGCGCGAGAACCACATCGCGATCATCGAGGCGAACAGGCCGAAGATCATGTCCAGCACGAACACGATCGCGAAATACGCGATGCCGCCACCGCCATTGTCGCGGCCGCCGTTGAGGTAGCCGTCGATCGCGCGGCCGACCACGCGTGCCAGGAAGATCACGAAGGTGTTGAGCACGCCCTGCAGCAGCGTCATCGTCACCATGTCGCCGTTGGCGACGTGCGCGACCTCATGGCCCAGCACGGCTTCGGCCTCGTCGCGGGTCATCGAACGCAGCAGACCCGTGGACACCGCGACCAGCGCGTTGTTGCGGTTGGCGCCGGTGGCGAACGCGTTGATCTCGGGCGCGTCGTAGATGGCGACCTCGGGCATGCCGATGCCGGCCTGTTCGGCCTGCCGACGCACGGTGTTGACCAGCCAGCGTTCGGACTCGTCGCGCGGGTCCTTGATGACGTAGGCGCCGGTCGCGCGCTTGGCGGACCATTTCGAGATCGCCAGAGTGAAGAACGCGCCGCCGAACCCGAACAGGGCCGCGAACACGAACAGACCACCGTAGGTGGACGGGTTGATGCCGAAGATCGCCATGACGATGCTGACCAGCGCGAGCACGGCGAGGTTGGTGGCGATGAGAAGACCGAAACGCTTGAACATTGGGTACCTTGAGTCCGGATGACGCCTGCGCCAGGCGGAGATGGAAACGTGACGCGACAATCTGCGTGCACGGGCGTCCGATTTCAATTCGGCAGCGTGCAAGGCACAGTGGCGACCCCATGACAGTTCATGTGCCAGACAGTTTGACGCACACACGCGACGCGCCTGCGTATCGCGGGCGTTACGCGCCCTCGCCCACCGGTCCATTGCACGCCGGCTCGCTGCTGGCTGCGCTCGGCAGCTGGGTGATGGCGCGCCAGGCGCACGGGACGTGGGCAGTGCGCATCGAAGATGTCGATCGTCTGCGCGAAGTCGCCGGCGCGGCGCAGGGACAGCTGGCGACGTTGCAAGCGTTCGGCTTGCAGCACGATGGGCCTGTGCTCGTGCAGAGCACACGCGATGCCCGCTATGCCGCGGTCGTCGACGATCTGCTCGCGCGCGGCCATGCCTTCGTCTGCCATTGCAGCCGCGCCGATCTCGCAGCGACCGGCGGCCGTCATCTCGGCGTCTGTAGTGCAAGCGGCACGCGACCGGATCCCGCGATCCGCTTGCGTGTGCCGCCCGGCACGACGATCGAATTCGTCGATGCGATCCGCGGCCGGCAGCTGCAGCAAGTCGATGTCGACGTCGGTGATTTCGTGTTGCGGCGCGCCGATGGGTTCTGGGCGTATCAGCTCGCGGTCGTCGTCGACGATGGCGACCAGGGCATCACCGACGTGGTGCGCGGCGCCGACCTGCTCGACTCCACCGCGCGGCAGATTCTGCTGCAACGCATGCTCGGCCTGCCGACGCCGCGCTACGCGCACCTGCCGCTGCTGATCGATGCAGACGGGCGCAAGCTGTCGAAGTCCGAACAGGCGATTCCCGTCGATGCACAAGACCCGATGCCTGCGTTGCGATTGGTGTGGGATGCACTTGGACAGCAGCCGCTCGCAGCAGACGCGCCAGCGGATTTTCTCGCGCGCGCCGTCGAGCGTTTCGACAGCGCATGCGTGCCGATACACGACGCCGTGATTGCTGCGTCGCACAACACTGCTGACATCGACGGTGCATAGACTGCAAAACCCCGCTGCCGCACTGGCAGCACACCCCACAGACGAGGACGGCATGAGCGGACGCGTGGCATTGGTGACCGGTGGCACCGGCGGTATCGGAACGGCAATCGTGAAGCGACTGGCCGACAACGGCTATCGGGTGGCGACGAACTATCGCAACGCCGAGAAGGCGCAGGCCTGGCAGGCGCAGATGCGCGATGCCGGCTATGAGATCGCGATCGCCTCGGGTGACGTGTCGGATCACGAAGACGCGGAGAAGATGGTGCGCGATGTCGAAGCGCAGCTCGGTCCGATCGACATTCTGATCAACAACGCCGGCATTACCCGCGACGGCACGTTCCACAAGATGCACGCGCTGCAGTGGCAGGACGTCATCAACACCAATCTCAATTCGGTTTACAACGTCACGCGCCCGGTCATCGAAGGCATGCGCGAGCGCAAGTGGGGCCGGATCATCCAGATCAGCTCGATCAACGGCCTCAAGGGCCAGTACGGCCAGGCGAACTACGCCGCGGCCAAGGCCGGCATGCACGGCTTCACGATTTCGCTGGCGCGCGAGAACGCCAAGCTCGGCATCACCGTCAACACGGTGTCGCCCGGTTACGTCGCCACCGACATGGTGATGGCGGTGCCGGAAGAAGTCCGCGCGAAGATCGCGGCCGATATTCCGACCGGTCGCCTGGGACGTCCGGAGGAAATCGCGTATGCGGTGAACTTCCTGGTTGCCGACGAAGCCGCGTGGATCACCGGCTCGAATCTCGACATCAACGGCGGTCACCACATGGGTTGGTGATCCGGTCCGCGCATCGCGCGCGGCCATCCCGCACCGTACGTGCGAGGACGGTCCGCGGCGCGACGCGGGGGCGCCCTGTTCAGCCCCTGCGTCCAGTTGCGCACCCCATCACGCTACGCCATGCTGCGCGGCACCAAAGGATCAGAGTCTTGGCTTCATGAGCAATGCCGTGCGCATCATCAAGAAGTACCCGAACCGTCGCCTCTACGATACGGAAATCTCCAGCTACATCACGATCGAGGACGTCCGCCAGCTGATCGTCGACGGCGAGGACTTCGAAGTCCGCGACGCCAAGAGCGGCACCGACATCACCCGCTCGGTGCTGCTGCAGATCATTTCCGAGCACGAGTCCGACGGTGAGCCGGTCCTGTCGACCCAGCTGCTGAGCCAGATCATCCGCTTCTACGGCGATTCGATGCAGGGCTTCATGGGCAACTATCTCGAACGCTCGATGCAGACCTTCCTCGACCAGCAGCAGCAGTTCCGCCAGCAGATGGGCGGCCTGCTCGGCCAGACGCCGTGGACGATGATGAACCAGCTGACCGAGCGCAATCTCGAGCTGTGGAAGGAATTCCAGAAGACGATGGTCCCCGGCGCGGCGCCGAGCGCCAAGCCTGCCGATCGCGACCCGCCCAAGCGCGGGCGCTGAGTTTTTCTACCGCTTCGAGACGACAATCCAGGTAGTCATTCCCGCCCCGGCCGTCATTCCCGCGAAAGCGGGAATCCAAGGACTTGGCTCTCCGTTTGCATTACGTGCGGGTTTCTCCGCTACGTCTTTGTGAAGCGATGTTCCAACGCTCCATCGGCATTCTTTCGATCTGTACGAAAGTCCCTGGATTCCCGCTTTCGCGGGAATGACGGGGCCTGATGACGTCGTGATCTGAGGGCGAGACCCACCTACCGCCGCTCAAATCCGTCAGGACACACCCATGCACAACCCTCCTCGCATCGCCATCGTCACCGGTGGCCTCGGCGGAATCGGCCGCGCCATCTGCAAGCAGCTTGCCGAACGCGGCATCCAGGTCGTCGCAGCCGATCTGCCCGCGGATACCGCGCGTCTTGATGCCTTCGCAGCCGACATGGCCGGGCTGCCGGTGACCACGATCGCCGTCGACGTGGGTGATGCCGAGTCCTGCGCGGCCGCGATCCGGGACGTCGAGACGCGTCACGGCCGGATCGACATCCTGGTCAACGCGGCCGGCATCACCCGTGACGCGACGTTGCGCAAGATGGACGCCGCGCAGTGGGACGACGTGCTGCGCATCAATCTCGACAGCGCGTTCCATCTGTGCCGCGCTGCGGTCGAGGGCATGGTCGCGCGCGGCTTCGGCCGCATCGTCAACATCAGTTCGGTCAGTGGCCAGACGGGCAACTTCGGCCAGACCAACTACGCCGCCGCCAAGGCCGGCCTGCACGGCTTCACGATGTCGCTGGCGCGCGAGGTCGCGGCCAAGGGCATCACCGTCAACAGCCTGTCGCCGGGCTACGTCGAAACCCCGATGACCTCGAAGATGCCGCCCGAAGTGCTTGCCCGCACCATCGCCGGCGTGCCGGTCGGCCGCGTGGGCCAACCGGACGACATCGCGCGCGCGGTCGTTTTTCTGACCACAGACGATGCCAGTTACATCACCGGCATCAACCTGCCGGTCAACGGTGGTCTGCTGATGGGGTTCTGAGCGCACACCCGGGACTGTCAAGCGGGATTCCCGAAGGGACGGGAGTGCGTCTCGCGTTACTCCGTGCTCCCCTCTAAAACGCGTTCTCGACGGCGCTTGGGTCATAGGGCGAGCAGTCGCCGTCAAATGTCCCACCAGGGCCGGACACCCTGATCTCACCATGCACGCGATCTATTCTCACGCGTGTAGAGCCCCACAAGCCTAGCCGGTAGCCTGCGCTTATCTCCGATCTATCGACTTTGACGTCACGCAGGGGAACCCAGGTGGCGACCGGGTTGAATCCACCTACCATCTGGCGGGGGATCTGGATTTCAGCGCCGCCTTCGTTGATGTGCACGTACAGATGGGCGTTGTACCCCACGTGGTCGCTGCGAAGGCCGCTTCCCTCACACGCCAGGTTGAGAGCAAAGGGCTGCTGGTTGCCCGACTCCTGCGCTTGTGAGAACTGGGGGATTGCGAGGGCTGTCACGAATGTCGAAGCGAGCAGATAAACGGTTCTCATAAACGTTCCTTGTTGGTTGAGGTCTGTACGCGTTTTACGTCGTTGAGTTCAAAGGGCTGACACCGCACCGCCCTGCGCGTCTTCGCAGAACTTCGCGCGGTATTCCATCGCCTTGGGCATCAGCGAGTCCAGCGTCTGGATGCGGGTGCCGGGATTGGGATGCGTGGACGAGAATTCCGGCGGCGCCTGGCCACCGCTGGCCGCGGACATGCGTTCCCAAAGCGGCACGGCTTCGCGGGGATCGAAGCACGCGGCGGCGGCGAGCATCAGGCCGATGTTGTCGGCCTCCGTTTCGTGCTTGCGGGCATACGGCAGCAGATAGCCGTAGCCCATCGCGGCCATCGCCATCTGTTGCTGCTGCGGGTCCATGCCGCTCATCGCGCCGGCCATCTGTCCGACCTGGGTCAGCTTCTGCTGGGCCATGCGCTGCGCGCCGTGGCGCAGCAGGGCGTGCGCGATCTCGTGCCCCATCACGATCGCCAGCGCGTCCGCGTTTTCGGCCACGGGAATGAGGCCGGTGTAGACCGCCATCTTGCCGCCCGGCAGGCAGAACGCGTTGGCCTGGTCGGACTCCAGCACGTTGACCTCCCAGTCGAAACTCTCCGAAAACCGCGTGGGCTCCAGCCCGTGCTCACGGGCGAGCTCGGCCTCGACCACATCGACCTTGGCGATCAGGCGTTCGGCGATCAGGCGGACCTCTTTCGAGATCTCGCTGTCGGGATCGACCGGGCGCTCCTGGCCCAGGATTTCCTGGTAGGCCTCAAGGCCCAGCGCCTTCTCCTGATCCACATCGAGCGCGCGGTCGATCAGCACGGTCTCGCCGGTGACCGGGTCGACGCTCTGGTTGGAGAAGTAGTAGTACGCGCCGTAGCCCGCGAACAGCAACAGCACAATGAAACGCATGCCGAAGCGGCGACGCGGTGCGCGGCCGGGCTGGCGACGGTCACCGCCGCCGAAAGGATTCTGTCGCATGCCATCTCCCCAGGCCGGTCCCCCGGCACACAGTCAAAGTTCGCGCACCACACGGAAACCGAGTCGTGCGTTTGTCGTATCCACCTGCGCCAGCGCCCGCCAGCTGGTGCGGGTCTGCGCCGGTGAACTGGCCCACGACCCGCCCCGGATCACCTGGTTGCGGCAGCCCGGGTTCACCCAGGCAGAGCCGTCCTTGGGCGCGCGCCGGTAGTTCTCGTGCCAGCAATCGGCCATCCACTCGCTGACATTGCCGGCAAGATCGTGCACGCCCCACGTGTTCGGCGTGAAGCTGCCCACCGGCGCAGGTCCCCAGTAGCCGTCCTCGTAACCGGGGAACGCATTGCCCCAGCTGCGGCCACCGGGCGAGCGGTCCAGCGCGCCGGTCATGTTGCCGGCGCCATCGGGCGGCGTGCCCTCGCCCCAGGGATAGCGTTCGGCGGTGCCGTTGCGGAAGGCGTATTCGAACTCGGCCTCGCTCGGCAACCGGTAACGGCGGCCGCTCTGTGTCGTCAGCCAGTCGACATACGCCTGGGCGTCCTTGGCGCTGACGTGCAGCACCGGCATCGTGTCGCCGGCGGGACGGCCGATGTAGTCCGAGCGCCAGTCGACGTTGCTGCGCCGGAGGAAATTGCCGGTGCGTTCGTCGTAGGCCATCGAGAAGCCGCGGCGCACCGCGCGCGCCTGGTAGCCGGTGGCGTCGACGAACCGGCGGAACTCGCCGACCGACACCTCGCGCACGCCCATCGCGAAGCCGCGCTCGAAACGCACACCATGGCGTGGGGTCTCGTTGTCCTCGGCGTCGGCATCGCCGGGCAGCGCGCCCATCATGAAACCGCCATGCGGCAGCACGACCACCTGTGGACCGCGTGCGCCGCCTTCGAGCGCATCGGTGAAGACCTGGCCGGGGCGGAAGTCGCCGTAGTGCACGGTGCGGTCGATGCGATCGCGCAGATCGTTGACCACAGGGTCGCCCGGCGTTGCGATGCCGATGATCTGCGCCAGCCGTTCGCGGGCGATCGCCACGCCGCCGATCGCGGGCAGGGCCTCGACGCCCTCGTCCCGCAGCCGGCGGATGTGCGCCGCGCGCATCCGCTCGAGCCTCTGTTCGGCATCGCCGACGGTCGGAAACCCGGGCCGGATGGTGGTGGCATAGGCCAGCCAGCGCGTCGCGCCAGAATAGTCGGCCGCGTCGGCGGCGACTTCGGCGCGGCGGATCATCGCGCTCTCGACCGCGGCCATGCCCTGCAGGGCGCGCGGCTGGCCGGGGCGCAGCGCCGCCGCCTCGCGGAACAGGGCAAGTGCACCCCCACCCGTCTCGCCCAGCGCGCCGGCCTGCAGTTCGCGTTCTGCGGCGCGGTTGAGCTCCCAGAGCCGGTCGCTCTCGTCCACGCGTTCGAGATAACGCACCACCGGCTCGTCGCCTGCCGCGAGATAGCGCGCGACCGCGGCGAAGTCGTGCGCGGCGCGCATGCCGGCGATCGAGTCCAGTTCATCGGCTTCCAGCAGCGCTTGTGCGCCGAGCGCGAGCAGCCGGGTCTGTGCGCGGCGCAGGCCGGCGCGCGCCGCGGGTTCGCTGTCAGGGCGCTGGGCCAGTGCGAGATACAGCGGAATCGCCGACGTGGGTGTCGCGTAGAGATCGTCTGCCTCCAGCGCCGCACGCGCCTGCGCCAGGGCATCGGCTTCGCCGTCTTCGGCGATGGCCACCGGCGGTGGCGTCCAGTTGAGTTCCGGCACCGCCGCGTCGTCACCGGTGATGGTCACGCTGCCGTCGCCGGGCGTGATTTCGCTGTCGGAGCGGTCGCCCCTGCAGCCAGCCAGCACGAGCAGGCCCAACAGGCCGACGACGACAATACTGCGCAAACCGGGCTCCCTGGACCACATCGCGCCAGATTAAGCCATCGCGACCGTGGCGGCGATGCGACAGCGCTGGCGATTGCCGCCACCGGCCCGCGCCGCTAGGCTTCCGCGGATGTCATCTCCCAATTCCTCCTGGATCGACGATCCAGCGATCCTGCGGGCCCGCCTGCCCGACGCCCCCTGCCGAGTCGGCCTGGATACCGAGTTCATCCGCGAACGCACCTTCTGGCCGCAGCTCGCGCTGGTCCAGATCGCGATCGAGAGTGCCGACGGCATCGAGGTGCTGCTGGTCGATCCGCTGGCACCCGGCATCGCCGAGTCGCTGCGGCCGCTGCTGGCCGACCCCTCGATTCTCAAGATCATGCACAGCGCCAGCGAGGACCTCGTCGCCTTCGGCCACGCCTGTGGCGCGGTGCCTGCCCCGCTGTTCGATACCCAGATCGCCGCCGCGCTGTCGGGCACCGGCGCGGGCATGGGCTATCAGCGGCTGGTGCAGGAGACGCTCGGCGTCGCACTGGCCAAGGGCGAGACGCGTTCGGACTGGTTGCGTCGTCCGCTGTCTGCGACCCAGCTCGAATACGCGGTCGACGATGTCGCGCATCTGTTCGCCCTTCACGATGTGCTCGCCGGCAAGCTCGATGCGCTCGACCGCGCGGACTGGCTGGTCGAGGACTGCGCGCGACTCGTCGCCACCGCCGGCAACATGGACGGCGACCGCTGGCCGCAACTCGGCGGCCGCGCCGGTCTGTTTCTCGACGCCGACGCGCAGCGCCGTCTCGCGCGTCTGCTGCGTTGGCGCGAGACCTACGCACGTGCCACCGATCGGCCACGCAACTGGATCCTCGACAACGAGCTTGCCACCCTGCTCGCGCGTGATCCGCCTGCGGACACGTCAGCGCTGCAGCAACGGCTCGATGCGCATCCCAAGGCGCCGCGCAAACTCACCCAGGTGATCTGGCAGGCCCTGACCACCGAGCTCCCGGACGAAGCCGAGATGCCGCTGTCGAGCGGCGAAGAACCCGACCGCAAGCAGCTCAAGCGTCTGCAGCAGGCGGTTGCCGTGCGCAGCGCGGAGATCGGCCTGCCCGATGGCGTACTCGCGTCACGCAAGTGGCTCGAAGCGCTGGTCGAAGGTGCCGACTGGCCGGGCGCATTGTCGGGCTGGCGTCGCGGTCAGCTGGAACCGGCGCTGGCGCCGTTGCTCGACAGGGCTGGCGAGCCTGCAGCGGGGACCGTATAATCGCCACGCATCATGTGGGGCCATAGCTCAGCTGGGAGAGCGCGTCGTTCGCATCGACGAGGTCAGGAGTTCGATCCTCCTTGGCTCCACCACTCGATACCGCAGAAAAGCCAGGACCCAGTCCTGGCTTTTCTGCTTTCAGGACGCGGCGTTCGCGTCCATCAGGCGCGGTACTGCTTCTCTTCGACGAAGCGCGAGCCGGCCAGCCGGTTGATCGTGTTCTTGATCTCGACGCGGTCGCCGTTGTGCCGCGCGACCGCGCGTGCGAGCGCGACGAACTCGTCGCCGAAATCCTGCGCGGCTTCTTTTGCGCGCAGCGCGTCCTGCACGTCCCACATGCGGGTGTTGGCTTCGCGCAGTGCGGTCTTGAGTTCGACCATCTCGGGCTGTTTCTCCGCCAGCGGCGCCCACAGTGGCAGCAGGTCGTCGAGTTCGGTGCGGACGTTCGCCAGCTTCTGCGCGTCGCCGATGCGTTCGGACTTGATCTCGAGGATGGTGATCTTGTCGGCGAGTTCGCCGATCGACACCGGAACCAGAAGCGTGCTCACGGGATGTCCTCTTCGCGCAGGTCGGGGGCCGGACATGGTAACGCGGCGCTGAAGGCGCTTCAGCCAGAGCGCATACGGCGCAGGCCGGACCGCAGCGCATGCTGCGTCGCGTCGTAAACTTGGCGACGGCGCGATCGGCGTCGAACGTGGAACTGCCGTGCGCTTCGAGGACCGCCTGCCCGTGTGGCTGCATGACTGGCTCGACATCGTCATGCCGATCGGCCAGATCCTGCTGATCCTGCTCGCCGCCTGGCTGCTGCGGCTGCTGGTGCGCCGTGTCATCGAGCGCGTCGGGCATCGCTACACGTTGCCGGCCGAAGCCGTGGTCGGCGGTCGCCGCGTGGCCTCGTTCCTGATCTACGCGGGTGCGCTGCTGCTGATCCTCGAACGCATGGGCGTGTCCGGCACGGTGCTGTGGACAGCGTTCACCGGCTTCGCGGCGGTGGCGGCAGTGGCGTTCTTTGCGGCGTGGAGCGTGCTGTCGAACATCTTCTGCACGATGCTCATCCTCACCACGCGTCCGTTCCGGCTCTACGACCATGTGGAACTGCTGGAGAACGGCGAGAAGCCCGGCCTGCGCGGCCAGGTAGTCGACATCAACCTCGTCTACACGACGCTGCGCGAGACCGACGACGGCGACGGCGCGGGCACATGTCTGCAGATTCCCAACAGCCTGTTCTTCCAGCGTGCGCTGCGCCGCTGGCGTGGCGGCGCCCTGCCCGCGGCGCGCGGTCGGGGCACTGCAGGCGATGCGCTCGACGTCTGACGCGCCGGGGACTGCTCAGGCCAATGCGGCGGTCACGATGATCTCGATGCGCCAGCCCGGATCGGCCAGGCGTGCTTCGATCGTCGCGCGCGCCGGCGCCTGACCCGGCACCACCCAGCGGTCCCATTCGGCATTCATGCCAGCGAAATCGGCGATGTCGGCGAGCACGACCTGCGCCTGGAGGATCCGCGTCTTGTCGGTGCCGGCCTGCGCGAGCAGCGCATCGATGGCCTCCAGCACCTCGCGCGTCTGCGTGCCGATGTCGGCGCCACTGGTCTCGGGCACCTGCCCGGCGCAATAGACGATGTTGTTGCAGATCGTGGCCTCGGACATGCGCGGGCCTGCGTCGATGCGCTGGATCATGGGAGTGCCTCGGGTGTGGGGCACCCATGCTGGACGGCGCGCGCGTCGACGACAAGCCGCAGCGCGTTCGTATCAGCTGCGCTCACCCGGCACCGCGGTCTCGCCGCCGAGCAGCTCGCGCACGTAGAGCCGCTTGACCAGCACGTAGACGACCACGGTCAGTGGCGCCGCCAGCAGCAGCCCGGTCACGCCCTGCAGGCTGCCGAAGATCACCAGCGAAAACAGCAGCAGCGCGGGCGGCAGTTCGACGGCGCGTTGCTGGATCAGCGGCTGCAGCAGGTTGCTCTCCAGCTGCTGCAGCACCACGTACAGCGCGATCGTCGCGAAGCCCACCTGCGGGCTGACGGTGAACGCCAGCAGGATGCCGGGAATGGCGGCGACGATCGGCCCGATGATCGGCACGAAATCCAGCAGGAAGGCGATCAGCGCGAGGGCGAACGCGGCCGGCACACCCAGCAGCCAGAGGCCGATACCGGTCAGCACACCGACCACGAGCATCGCGACGAGCTGCCCACCGAGCCAGAGCCGAAGCGCGCGGCCGCTGGACTCGAGCGCATCTGTCGCCGCCGCCTTCGCCGATGGCGGCACCAGATGCAGCAGCCCGTTGCGGTACATCTCGGGCTGCGCGGCGATGTAGATCGCACCGACCAGCACCAGGAACATGTCGAGCGTGCCGCTGGAGACCGTCATCGCGATCGCGCCCGCACCCGTCGCGATCCGGCCCATGTTGTCGCGGACCCGATCGAGCTGCTCCTGGACCAGACTGCCCACGCTGGTCTCGCCGAGCCATTGCTGGAACTGCGCATATGCCGCCGGGAGGGTCTCGGTGAGCGTGGCGAGTTCGCGCGTGGCCTGCGCGCCGAACATCCACAGCAACATGCCCAGGCCACCGACCAGCACGACCAGCACGATCGCCAGCGCCAAGCCATGCGGCATCGGCACGAATCGGCGCAGCAGTCCCGACAGCGACAGCAGCAGCGCAGCGACGACGATCGCGCCGAACACGAGCATGAAAACCGGCGTCAGCGCCCAGCACAGCACCAGCACCGTGAGCAGCGCGAGGACGATCAGAACTTGACGGGTGAAGAACGCGAGATCCTGCGTCGCGGGCATGGTCGATCCGGTGTAAAGGGAAGCCGCGTCGCAACGCGGCGCCCTTTGTCCCATACCGTGCGTGCAAGCCCGGTGGAGCGCTCAGCGCAGTTGGCTGTCCTTGCTGCCGCGCCGGTTGTAGCCGCTGTGCGCATCGTCATCGTCGTGCGCGGCCTGACACGCCACGCACAGACGTACGCCGGGCACAGCCTGGCGACGCGCCTCTGGAATTGGCGCATCGCATTCTTCGCAGTGGGTGAGGCCCGGCCCGCTGCGCAGCTGGCTGCGGGCCCGTTCGATCGCGTCTTTCACCGTGGCGTCGATCTGGTCCTGCACCGCGCCATCGCCTGCCCAACCCGTGGCCATGACGGCCTCCTGCATGTCGCGTGTGATCAGTGCATCGACGCTAGCAGGCGTCGCGTTGACCCGGGATGATCGGCGGCCCCGGTCATAATGGCGTCGATTCCGCTCGAGGACCCCCGCATGGCCCTGACCCTGCTGCTGCGCTGCACCGATCTCGAACGCACGCGCGCGTTCTACGCCGGCCTGCCCGGCTTCACCGTCGCTCCGTCCGATGGCGACACGCTGACCGTGACCGGCCACGGCGCGCGCGTGGTGTTCACCGCCGCCGATCTCTGGCACCGCGCGCCCACATTGACCGGCACGCTGTACTTCACCGTTGCCGACATCGACGCCTGCTTCGCCCAGGTGCAGGGCCGTGCGCAGCTCGCGTGGTCGCTGCAGGACATGCCCTACGGCGCCCGCGAGTTCGGCATCGTCGACTGCAACGGCTACATCCTGGCGTTCCAGCAAGGCGCCTGACATGTCGGATGCACGTCCCCCGCGTCTCGCCATCGTCGGTGGCGGGCCTGCCGGCCTGTTCGCCGCGGAGCGCGCGCGGGCGGCGGGTCTGGATGTCGATCTGTTCGAAGCCAAAGGCTCGGTCGGACGCAAGTTCCTGATCGCCGGCAAGGGCGGCCTGAACCTCACCCACTCCGAGCCGCGACCCGCCTTCGATGCGCGCTACGGCGCGCGCGACACGGCGGTGGGTGGCTGGCTCGACCGTTTCGACGCGCAGGCGCTGCGCGACTGGGCCGCGGCGCGCGGCGTGCCGACCTTCGTCGGCAGTTCCGGGCGGGTGTTCCCCGAGGATCTCAAGGCCGCCCCGCTGCTGCGCGGCTGGGTGCGGCAGCTGCGCGAGGACGGCGTGCGCTTCCATGTGCAGCATCGCTGGACCGGCTGGGACGACAGCGGCGCGCTGGTGTTCGAGACGCCGGATGGCGGCGTGCGCCATGTCGCCGACGCCACGCTGCTTGCGATGGGCGGGGCCAGCTGGCCGGAACTCGGTTCCGATGGTCGCTGGCAGCCGGTGCTGTCTGCGCGCGGTGTCGACGTGGCGCCGCTGCTGCCGGCGAACTGCGGCTTCGATGTTGGCTGGAGCGCGCATCTCGCCGAGCGTCACGCCGGCGCGCCACTGAAACCGGTGGTGCTGCATTGGACCGGGCTAGACGGCACGCCGCATGCGCTGCAGGGCGAATGCGTGCTAACGACCACGGGCATCGAAGGCAGCGCGATCTACGCGATCTCGGGCACGCTGCGCGACACGATCGCGCGGGACGGCAGCGCGCTGCTCGAACTGGACCTGGCGCCGGGGCGTGATCTCGCGCGCCTGCAGGTCGATCTGTCACGCCCGCGCGTACGCCGCAGCATCGGCGAGCATCTGCGTCGGGCGACCGGGCTCGATGCCGCGAAGACCGCGTTGCTGTTCGAACTGCTCGATCGCGCCACACTCGATGATCCGTCACGCGTGGCGGCGGCGATCAAGCGTCTGCCGCTGCGGCTGCAGGCACCGCGCCCGATTGCCGAAGCGATCAGCAGCGCAGGCGGCGTGCGCCTGGAGGCGACCGGCGACGCGTTGATGCTCGATGCCCTGCCCGGCGTGTTCGTCGCCGGCGAGATGCTGGACTGGGAAGCGCCGACCGGCGGCTACCTGCTGACCGCGTGCTGGGCGAGTGCCGCAGTCGCGGTGGACGGTGTGCTGGCGTGGGTGCGGCGCGACGTGGGCGCTGCCTGAGCAAGGCTGGGCATGCCACAGGTTGAGCGGTTTTGCGTGTGCAGCCCGTTGGCGCGCAAGCGCGCTCCTGCAACGCCGGTTCCCTGCAGGCGCGGCCGTGGCCGCGATGCGTTCGGGTGACCGCGTGAGCCTGGTGGCCGATCTAATCCAGCGCGTCCAGAAGCCCGAATCCCGATTCGAAACGACGCGGACGTCCATCGAGCGGATCGTCGAAAACGAGCGCGCGCGCCAGCAACTGCAGCGGCGGCCGCGTTTCGTCAGCGTCGTCCTGCAGCATCGGATACCAGGGGTCATACAGGATCGGCGCGCCGAGTGCGGCCATATGGACGCGCAGCTGGTGCTTGCGTCCGCTGACCGGGGACAGCGCATAGCGCCAGAGTCTGGCGCCACGTTCGCGCACGTCGATGTGGGTCTCGCTGTTCGGCGCGCCGTTGGTCTCGCACATGCGGAAGAACGGGTCTCCGCGTTCGATGCGGCTGCGGCGCGTGAGCGGAAAGACGAGATCCGCCAATGGCGGCGCCAGCGCTTCATAGGTTTTGCGGATGCGCGACTCGCGGAACAGCGCCTGATAGCGTGCGCGACTCCGGGGATCGGCAGAGAACAGCACCAGGCCGGCCGTGCCGCGATCGATCCGGTGTAGCGGCACGAGATCCGGATTGCCGAGCGTCGCCACCAGCCGCGTCAACAGCGTCTGGGTGACGAAGGCGCCGGTGGGCGCGACCGGCAGACCGTGCGGCTTGTCGGCGACCACCAGATGCGCGTCGACATGCAGGATGCGTTCGGCCGCTTCGACCACCGGCTCATCGACGACTTCCCGGTAGTAGCCGATTTCGGCGCCGACGCGATGCGGCGTCTCCAGCGTGATCGGTTCACCCTGCGCGTCGAGCACCCTGCCCCGTGCGATGCGATCCCGCCACGTCGCAGCATCGACGTTCGGAAAGTGTGCAACCAGCGCATCGAACACGGTGCGCCACGCGCCCGGCGGCAACTGCAACCGGCTCGCCGGCACGCCGCCCTGCAGCGGGAACCGCGGGCGGCTCATGCGATCGCCGCGACGTCAGTCGGCCGCATCGGCCTCTTCGCGGCCCTGCTGGCGGATCACCGCCTCCTGGCGCGCATCCTCGATCGACCACAGGATCGCGCCCGTGTCGGCCTTGCGGGTATCGAACACGAACCGTCCGGTCAGCGGCGAATCGGCCTGCAGGTCGCCGGCCTCGTACAGCGCCCACATCTCTTCGCCGTAATGCGTATCGGCGATTTCCGGGGCGAAGCGCGCCAGCGTGTCGCGGATGTTGTGCACGTCGCGCAGCAGCATCTCCCGCGCGGAATTGTTGCCGGCCGCACTGACGACCTGCGGAAAATCGATCAGCACCGGGCCGTCGGGCGTCGCCAGCACGTTGTACTCGGACAGATCGCCGTGGACCATGCCCAGCACCAGCATGCGCACCACATCGCGCACCAGCATCAGATGCCACTCGCGGGCCTGCTCCGGCTCAAGGTCCACATCAGCCAGACGCGGCGCGCTGAAGCCCTCGGCATCGGTGACCAGATCCATCAGCAGCACGCCGTGGAAGAAGCCGTGAGGCTGCGGCACGCGCACGCCGGCATCGGCCAGCGCATAGAGGGCGTCGACCTCGGTGGTCTTCCACGCGGCTTCCTGCTCGCGGCGGCCGAACTTGGTCGCCTTGCCCATCGCACGCTGTTCGCGGCTGCCGCGGGCCTTGCGACCTTCCTGGTACTGCACGCGGGCCTGGAAACTGCGCTGCGCCATGTCCTTGTAGACCTTTGCGCAACGCACCTCGTCGCCGACCTGGACGACGTAGACCGAGGCCTCCTTG
Source organism: Luteimonas sp. KH_071 (assembly GCF_057838005.1). Taxonomy (NCBI): domain Bacteria; kingdom Pseudomonadati; phylum Pseudomonadota; class Gammaproteobacteria; order Lysobacterales; family Lysobacteraceae; genus Luteimonas; species Luteimonas sp. KH_071. The sequence continues at coordinate 1,964,687 of NZ_CM174458.1, forward strand.
CCGCTCTTGAGCGGTCGCAGGACGGCATCGATGATGCCGTCCTCGATCAGTGGCTGCAGTCCCTGCGGGATCTTCATGGCACGGTGGGCTTTCTGGATTGGCCTGACATTGTGCGGCCTGCGCCGGTCGCGCGCCCGAACGTCACCCGACCGGAGACCGCCGTCATCGCGCCGGCAACCCCATTTCCTCGAGCAATGCCGGCGCCGGGTAGACCTTCGCCATCAGCCAGCGCATGTAACGCATGTCGACGTGGATCGCGCGCTTGTAGCGCGGGTCGAACCACCAGCTGGCGCTGACCGACTCCCAGTTGCTGTCGAAGTTCAGGCCGACCAGCTCACCGCGCGCATTGAGCACCGGCGAACCGGAGTTGCCGCCGGTGGTGTCGAGATTGGTCAGGAAGTTGACCGGCTGGGTGCCGAGCGAGGCTTCGGCGGTGCCTTCGAAATCGCCCCTGTCGATCGCATCGAGCAGCGGTTGCGGCGCGTCGAACGGTACCTGTCCAGTGTTTTTCTCGACGATGCCGGCGACCGTGGTCACCGGCGCGAACGCCACCGCGTCGCGCGGTGCCAGCGCTTCGACCTTGCCGTAGCTCACGCGCAGCGTGCCGTTGGCGTCGGGGTAGACCGCGCGCCCCTGCTGCGCGCGCCATGCGAACAGGGCGCGCATGTACGCCGGGCGCAGCCGCAGCTGTTCGCCTTCGCGGGTCTTGCGCGCATCTTCCGCATCGAGCTGGGCGGCGACCAGCTGCGCGGCCAGCGCGAGCAGCGGATCGTCGGCCAGCGGACGGCCGGCGCGTGCATCGGCGAAGCGCGAGAGCCGCTCGGTCTCCTCGCCCAATGTCGTGCGCGCATAGACTGTGTCCAGCGCCGCCTTCAGCGACTCGGGCGTGCGCCCAAACGCGGCATCGAAGGCCGGCAGGCGCTGCGCGTCCGGCAACTGCTGGTAGCGGCCGACCAGCACCGACAGCAGTGCCTTCTCCGCCGACGGCGCGTAGCGCCGCTGTGCCTGACGCAGCACGCCTTCGATCAACGCATGGTCGCGCTGCTGGTAGCCGGTCTCGCGCGCGGCATCCTCGCCCTTCGCCGATTCGATGCGCAGGCGTTCGAGCAGCAGCGCCGAGCGCAGCAGCTGGGTCTGGCTGGCGACCAGTGTCAGCAGCTGGTCGCGTGCGGCTGCGGCATCGGCCTGGCCGAGGATCGTCTCCAACGCGGCGATGTCGGTCGCGTCGTCGCCCGTGGTCGCGGCCAACATTGCAGTCTCGTCCTCGCCGCGCAGGCGTACCGCGTCGCTGCGCAGCAGACCTTCGAGTTCGCCGGCGGCGCGCTTGCGGTTGTTCTTCAGCGACTGCAGCTGCGAGGCGTAGCGCGTGCGGATGTCGGCGTCATCCGCGCCGGCGGTCTCGACCGCGTCGATCAGCGCATCGAACACCGCCACGCGCTGCGGCAATACGCGTGCGACCTGGGCGTCGAATTCGGCCGCGGTGCGATGCCGGAACGTCGTGCCCGGATAACCGGCCAGCATCGCGTAATCGCCTGCGTGCAGGCCGCCGCGCGCGATCTGCAGGTGCGCCGGCGGCGCGTACGGCACGTTGTCGGCGCTGTAGTCGGCCGGCTTACCGTCGCGGCCCACATAGGCGCGTAGCAGGGTGAAATCGCCGGTGTGGCGCGGCCACATGAAATTGTCGATCTCGTCGCCGTAGTTGCCGATCGCACGCGGCGGCGCATAGACCAGGCGCACGTCGCGCAGCTCCAGCTGGCGGATACGGTAGAAATCGGTGCCGTAGTACATGTTGGCGACGCTGCAACGCACCTCGCCCGACTGCTCACACTCGGCCACGATGCGCTTGCCGGCGGCGTCCACCGCATCGAAATACGCGCGACCGGTCTTGCCACGTGCTTCGGCCAGTACTTCGTCGGTGACCTTGTCGAAACCGACCGTCACCAGCACACGGAAATCGGGATTCGAGGGACGCTCGTCGGCGCGGCCGTCCGCGATGAAGCCGTCGTCGATGATGTTGCGCTCGGCGCTGCTGTTGTACTGGATCACGCCATAGGCGACATGGTGATTGGTCAGCAGCAGACCCGAATCGGACACGAAGGCGCCGGTGCCGCCGCCGACCTTGACCACGGCGCTGAGCGGCGGCGCGGTGACATCGGCCAATGCGTCGGCGCGACCGCGGAAGCCGGCGTCGCGCATCGGCTTGGCGATGTCGGGCAACTGGGTCGGCATCCACATGCCTTCGTCGGCGTGAGCAGTCACGGCAGACAGTGCGAGGCCTGCAGCAAGTGCGGCGGTGACGGGACGGCGAAGCGGCATGCGGGATTTCCTGCGAACGAGGCGAGACGCGACCTTAGCCATCGGCTGCGGCCGGGGCAACGGCCCGAGGTCATGGCGGCGCGCGTCCAGGGTGAGACGGGCTTGCGCTGCGCATGCTTTTTTTCCTTCCCCCTCCGGGGGAAGAGCCTGCCCCGTACTTGATACGGGGTGCCAGGAGAGCCTGCCCCCGCGAAGGCGGGGGGCGGATGAGGGTGCTTTGGGGCTTCACCTGTAAAGCCCCGCCCTCACCCGACGCGCTTCGCGCGTCGACCCCGGATCAGGTCCGGGGCAGGCTCTCTCCCGGAGGGAGAGGTGCTGGCATCGAGACAGCTGGAAAAGATGCGAATCAGCTCTCCGCCGGACGCACCCGCCAGACCGGCGTCATCGTGACGGTCTCCGACTCGCTCATCAGTTGCAGTTCGCCGTCCTGGATCATCGCAGTCAGGCGCATGCTCCGCTGCAGCAGGCCGACCGCCTCTTCGATCTTCGCCGGGTCGAGATCGACCACGGTGAGGTTCTTCAGGCGGGTCAGCGAATTCGCGATCCGGTCCCACCAGATCTGCGCCGCGTTGCCGCTGTAGTTCACCACCACGACCTGGCGCGCGCGTCCGCTGGCCTTGCGGATGCGGCTGTCGTCCGGCTGGCCGAGATCGATCCACTGTTCGATGTCGCCGGTGTAATCGCGGCGCCACAGATCGGGTTCTTCCTCGTTGCTGAGGCCGCGGCCGAATTCCAGACGTTCGTCGGCGAACAGCGCGAAGGTGATCAGCCGCACCATCAGACGCGCTTCGGTCTCCGATGGATGCTGCGCCAGCACCAGGTCGTGCGAGGCATAGTAATGCCGGTCCATGTCGGTGACCTGGAGTTCGGCTTTGTAAACGGTGGCCTTGGGCGCCATGAGGAAGGCTCTGCGCGAGGGAGGCGCGATTGTAGGTTAAACAGTCGTCAAGGCCGGGCACCGATGTGGTCACGACCGCATCATTCCCGGATTGCGAGCATGCGCGCCATGCCTGATTTACGCCGTCCCGCCCCCGCCCCGCTGTTCTCCGACACCACGCCGCCAGCGTTGCTCGAGCGCGTCGACGCCTGGGATCTCGCCGTTGCCGACGGTCCGGTCATCGCGACCGCGATCCACGACGGCCACGCATTGCGTCCTTCGCTGCGATCACGCGTCGCGCTCGACGACGATGCGCGCTGGCGCGAGGAGGACCCCCTCACCAGTCTGCTGACCCAGGTGGGCGACACCCGCCTGCGGGTGCGCCAGTCGCGCTTCGAGGTGGATCTCAACCGCGCCCGCGCTGAAGCCGTCTACACCGCCCCCGAGGCTGCCTGGGGCCTGGAGGTGTGGAAGGCGCCGCTCGAAGAAGTAGAGCACGAGACTTCGCTCGCGCTGCACGACCGCTTCTACGACATGGTCGGCGAGTTGATTGATCGCACCGTCGATCGTTGGGGCAGCGCGTTGCTGATCGACATCCACAGCTACAACCATCGCCGCGACGGGCCGGACGCGCCGCCTGCCTCGCAGGATGCCAACCCCGATATCGAACTGGGCATCACCACCCTCGATCCCGACCGCTGGGGCGATACCGCCCGGCGCTTCGCAAATGTGCTGCGCCGCCATCCGGTGCGCGGCGTGTTGCCGGATGTGCGTTGCAATGTGCGCTTTCCAACCGGCGGCCACTTTCCGGAATGGGTCTACGCGCACTGGGGCGATCGGGTCTGCACGATCTCGCCGGAATACAAAAAGATCTTCATGGACGAATGGAGCGGTCAGGCGGATATCTCCGCGCTGTACGCCCTGCGCGACGGCCTGTCACACGCGGTCGACGCCGTGCGTCCGGAGTTTCTCAAGTGAGCGCGGGTGTTGCCCGGCGGCCGGTCGCCCGACCGTTGCCGCCGGTGGCTGCACACGTGGACGCTTCGCTGGCCGCGCTCGATGCGCGTCTCGACTGGCTGCTCGCCCTGTCGCCGCTCGATGGTGTGGGCCTGTGGGATACGTTCGAGTCGTCCGGCCGCACGATCGAACCGACGCTGCGTTATGTCGACCTCGACACCGACTTGGTACAGACGCGTCAGACGCTCGATGCGCTGCCCGTCGCGGAGATCGAATCGCCTGCGTTGCAAGCCCTGCTCGCCGAGAAGCAGGGCGAACTCGGCCGCATGATCGATCTGGTCGAGCAGCGCGACCAGCCGGGCTTCGTCGACGCCAGTGAGGCGCTGTTCGGCGCAGTGGAGCCGGAGCTGGTCGATCTGGCGCAGCGTATTCTCGCGACCGTCGGCAGCAGCGAACCGCTGACTGCGGATTGCGGTATCGATGAAGTCCGCAGCCAGGTCGACGCCGAGATCGCCTGGTATCGCGCGCAGGCGCCGGACTTCCATATCGACGTCGTCGTCGATACCGACATCAGTTCGATGCTGATGGTCTCGCACGGCACGTTCTACATCGACGGCAACATCCGCCTGCCGAGGGCGCGCGTGCAGCCGTTGATCCAGCACGAAATCGGCACCCACGTGGTCACGCGGCACAACGGGCGACAGCAGGCGTTGCGCCAGCTTGAAGTCGGTCTGGCGCACTACGATCCGATGCAGGAAGGCCTGGGCGTGCTCGGCGAATTCCTCGCCGGCTATCTGCCCGGCGAACGCCTGCGCATTCTGGCCGCGCGCGTGGTCGCGACCTCGATGGCCGCGAACGGCGAGCAACTGCCGGCGATCTTCGCCTGCCTGCATGAAGCCCACGAAATGCCCACCGACGATGCCTTTGATGTCGCGGTCCGCGCGCGGCGCGGCGGCGGCCTCACCAAGGACGCGGTGTATCTGCGTGGCCTTCGCGATCTGCTGGCTTACCTGGAAGCGGGTGGAGAGTTCGACGCCCTCTTCCTCGGCAAGTTCGCGCTGCCGCAACTCGAGCTGCTGGAGGCACTGATCGACGACGGATGGATCGTGCCGCCCGCGCTGCTGCCCCGCTACACCACGCACGACGATTTCCGCAGCCGTCTCGACGCCTGCCGGCGCACCCCGATCGAACGCCTCTTCCACACACACCGCACCCCGGAGCACGCTGCATGACAGACGGACACCCCCTGCGTTTCGGCTTTGTCGTCAACGACGTCGATACCGAGCAGGACAACTACACCACGATCCGTCTAGCCCGCCGCGCCCTCTCGCGCGGCCATGAGATCGCACTGATCGGCCTTGCCGATTTCACCTATGACGCCGACGGCACCGTGCGTGCCTGTGCCCACATGCCCTGCGGCCAGGACTATGCCGACGATGCGGCATTGCTGGCCGACCTGCAGTCCGACGGCTGCCCGACCGAACGCATCTCCGTCGATGATCTCGACGTGCTGATGCTGCGCAGCGATCCCGCCGACGAGATGGTCGAGCGCCCCTGGGCGCCGGGCAGCGGCTTGCTGTTCGCGCAACTCAGTGCACTCAAGCGGGCGCTGGTCGTGAACGACCCGATGCATCTGACCGATGCGTCCAACAAGACCTACTTCCAGCATTTCCCCGAGGACGTCCGGCCGGTCACCTGCATCAGCCGGGATGTCGAGGAGATCAAGGCCTTCATCGAAGCGCGCGAAGGCTACGGCGTCATCAAGCCGCTGCAGGGTTCGGGCGGCCAGAGCGTCTTCGTGGTCACGCCCGAGAGCGGCGGTAACCTCAACCAGATGATCGACGCGGTACTGCGCGACGGCTACGCGATCGCGCAGGAATATCTGCCCAAGGCAAAAGACGGCGATCTGCGCCTGCTGATGCTCAACGGCCGCCCGCTCGAAGTCGACGGCACCTACGCCTGCATCCGCCGCTACAACGACAGTGGCGACGCGCGCAGCAACATCAGCGCCGGCGGGAAGTACGAGATGGCCAAGCCCGACGCCGACGCCCTCCGGCTGGCCGAGCTGGTCGCGCCCAAGCTGATCCGCGACGGGATGTATTTCGTCGGCCTCGACATCGTCGGCGACAAGCTGATGGAAGTGAATGTCGACACGCCCGGCGGCATCAACATGCTCGAAGAGCTGACCGGTCTCGATTTCTCCGGGCGCATCCTCGACGACCTCGAGCGCAAGCTGCGCCTGCGCAAGCACTACGGCAGGACGCTCAGCAACGTCGAACTGGCGATGCTGTAACTGGCGCGCTGCGCCTCAGATCCGGTTGGCGACCTCGATGAGGCCGCCACTCGGAATCACGGGCATGCAGCGACAGGATCGGCTGGACGCCCTTTCGCGTGGCGACGGCCCTTGTTCGGTGCGGAGCGGCCGCAGCGCAGCGCCGCATGTGCATCTGACGTGGTCGACGAGGCTCAACCCGGCGCAGGCCCTGCAGGCACCGGTGCGTGGCCGCCCCGCACCACACGCACCGGGACCGACTTGCCTGCGGGCACGTGACTGTCGATCGCATGGTGCGAGACCGGGATCAGCGGATTGCATTCCGGATAGTAGGCCGCGATGCAGCCGCGCGGAATGCGATATGGAATCGCGCGCAGTCCGCCGACCTCGCGGACCTCGGCATCCCCGTCAAAGTCAGCGGCGAGCGTGATCTGCTCTCCGTCGGCGAGCCCCAGCTCGGCGATGTCCTCGGCATTCATCAGGACAACGCGGCGGGTGCCATCGATGCCACGGAAGCGGTCGTGATACCCGTAGACAGTGGTGTTGAACTGGTCGTTGCTACGCACCGTCAGCAGGCGATAGCGCCCTGCCCGGTCTTCGAACCCGGTCGCGCAGAGTACGTCGGGCACATGGAACTCGGCCTTGCCGCTCTCGGTGGACCAGCGGCGTTCGCGCGCAGCGACCGGGCGCGGAAAACCGCCCGGCGTATGCAGGCGTGCGTTGAAGTCCCTGAACTGGTCGGGATAGGTCGCCTCGATCGCGTCGCGCACCCGCGCGTAATCGTCGACCCAGGCCTGCCAGGGCGCACAGGCCGCCCGCTCCGGCGGCAGGATCGCCTGCGCCAGTGCGGCGACGATCGCTGGCTCCGAGCGCAGCATCGGGCCAGCCGGCGGACTGTTGCCGAACGAAGCGTGGATGCAGGTCGTGCTGTCCTCGATGCTGACGTGCTGCGCGACCCCGCCCTGCACGTCCTCCTCGATCCGCCCCAGGCACGGCAGCAGCAGGGTCTCGCGACCGCACAGCAGATGGTTGCGGTTGAGATGCGTGGCGATCTGCAGGCTCAACGCGAGTCCCTGCCAGGCCGGTTCCAGCCGACCGGTATCGGGCGCGGCACGGGAAAAATTGCCGCCGAGACCGATGAAGGCTTCGACGCTGCCGTCGAGAATGCCCTCCACCGTCCCGACTGTATCGAGCCCCTTTTCGCGCGGCGGCTCGAAACCATATTGCGCGGCGAGTGTGTCGAGCGGCACGAGCTCGGGCTTCTCGGAAATACCGACCGTGCGCTGCCCCTGCACGTTCGAATGCCCGCGCACCGGGCAGATGCCGGCGCCCGGGCGGCCGACATTGCCACGCATCAGGGCGAGGTTGCAGACCATGCGTACGTTGTCGACGCCGTGGCGATGCTGGGTCAGACCCATGCCGTAGATCAGGATCGACGACTCGGCCCGGGCGTACACCCCGGCGACGCCTTCGATGTCGGCGCGCGACAGTCCGCTCTCGCGTTCGATCTCGGTCCAGTCTGCCGCCCGCAGCCACGCTTCGAATGCGTCGAAGCCGTGGGTGTGGGTCTCGATGAAACCGACATCGAGCACGCGCGCGCGCCCTTCCGTCTGCGCCGCATCGTCGAGATCGAGCAAGGCACGCGCCAGGCCCTGCATCAGCGCGATGTCGCCGCCGGCGCGTACCGGAAAGTAGGCGTTGCTGATCCGCGTCGACGCGCCGGTGACCATCGCCAGCGGTTCCTGCGGATTGGTGAAGCGCTCCCAGCCGCGTTCGTACAGGGGATTGAACGTGATGATCTCGGCGCCGCGGCGCGCGGCTTCCTGCAAGGGATGCAGCATGCGCGGGCTGTTGACGCCGACGTTCTGGCCGAACGAAAGGATGCAGTCGGTGTGCTCGAAGTCTTCCAGCAACACCGTGCCCACGGGCACGCCGATGCTGCGCGGCAGACCGACCGACGTGCTTTCGTGACACATGTTGGAGCTGTCGGGCAGATTGTTGTTGCCGTAGAGCCGCGCCAGCAGGCCGTACATGTAGGAGGTTTCGAGCGATGCGCGGCCGGACGCGTAGAACACGGCGCGCTCGGGTGCCATGCCGCGCATCACGCCGCCGGCGATCGCGAAGGCCTCGTCCCAGGACACCGGTACATAGTGATCGCTGGCAGCGTCGTATCGCATCGGCTCGACCAGCCGGCCTGCGGCCTCGAGATCGTGGTCGGCCCAGGTCAGCAGTTCGGTCACGGTGTGCTTCGCGAAGAACGCGGCATCGGCGCGACGGGTGTCGAGCTCCCACATCGTGGCCTTCGCGCCGTTTTCGCAGAACTCGGCGGTGTGCGGCTCGGCCGGCTTGGCCCACGAACAACTGACGCAGGCGAACCCGTCGATCTTGTTCTGGCGTTGCAGCTGCCGGGCGCCTTCGATCGTCTGCGCGCCATCACCGGTGCCGTAACGCAGCAGCGACTTCACCGACCCCCAACCGCCTGCAGGTGCCTCGTACGGCTTGAAGGTGGGGTGCGACTCGGTCATGACGGGCTCCTGCTTCAACGCTGGGAATCAAGCGCTTACCGTCGCCCAGCGCGCCTGCCCTCGACGTGAAGCCGTTGCTCACGGTGCCCCCACGCGGCCGTCCACATGATCGACGCATGCAGGATGTCGCCAAATTGCGCTGCCCCTGGTGCGGGGAACGGTTCGAAACGCTGGTCGACGCCAGCGTCGGCGACGCGGACTATGTCGAGGATTGCCCCGTGTGTTGTCGGCCCATCGAAATGCACCTGGCCGTCGACGACGATGGCATCCGGCTAGACGCCGGGCGCGAGGACTGACCTGCCTTCAGGCGTGATCGGGCCCGACAGGGGTCAGTTCCCAGAATGTGCGCACGAGGGGCGCCGCATCGTCCCAGTCCACCTCGGGATTGCGCCGCAGCCGGATCCAGCCCTCGCGCAACTGCGCCTCGCAGTCGCTCCAGGCGCGATCGCCCAGGTACTCCCGCGACATCTGTCCATAGACCCGGCACAACTCGACGTCATCTGCGTTCACGCCGATACCCCTGTTGAGCGTAGTGTTGCGAAGCCTCCTGACACCGGCATCGCGTCGACAGCATGTGAACGGCACGCATACAGGTCTGTTCGCTAACGCACGTAGTGCATTCAGCTGTATGCGCGTTGCCGTACATACGGCGCCGCATTCAGCCGGGAAAATCCATACTCGTTCATCCGATGGACCTTTCGCTGCGCATGAAGAAGAAAGCGCCCTGGGCGCCGCTCAATGGATTGCTGCAGGACCTGCCCGACGATGTCTGCGACCGCGTCGGTGACGAAGTCCAGCTGGTCGACATGCCGGCCGGCAAGGTGCTGCACGAAGCCAATGTGGCCCAGACGACCATCTACTTCCCGCGTGAGGGCATCGTGTCGCTGATGTACGCCCTTGAGAGTGGCGACACCAGCGAATTCGCGATGGTCGGCAACGAGGGCATGGTCGGCGTGGGCCTGCTGACAGGCGCGCGCAGCGTGCCGACGCGCGCGGTGGTCAAGGTCGGCGGCGAAGCGCTGGCCCTGCGCGGCGAGTTCGCGGTCCGCGAATTCCAGCGTGGCGGCGCGTTCCAGGAAATCCTGCTGCGCTATTTCCAGGCGTTGATCACCCATACCGCGATGACCGGCGTCTGCAACCGCCACCACACCGTCGACAAGCAGCTCTCGCGCTGGCTACTGCTGGTCAACGACCGGGTCGGCTCCGTCGAGATCAAGATGACCCAGGAGCAGATCGCGCATCTGCTGGGCGTGCGCCGCGAGGGCATCACCGAGGCCGCGCGGCGGCTGCAGGAAGAAGGCTGCATCCGCTACAGCCGCGGGGTGATCCAGGTGCTGGATCGCGAATGCCTGGCGGCACGCACCTGCGAGTGCTACGGCGTTGTGCGGACCGAGTACGACCGTCTGCTACGCCCTGCGCTCGACAGCTGAGTCGCTCGGGCGCCGGTGTCGGGGGCCTCTTGCCTTCCGTCCTCACGGTCTGTTGCGCGGGTGGCGCGAGCATAGGCGTCCGTCACCGGAGAAGCCGTCCATGAGTCAGACACCGCCACGCATCTTCACCAGCCGCGAGGATCTCGAAGCGATCGAGCGGCGCATCGTTCTGCTCGACGACGAGGCCCGGGTGCGGGTCACGCTGGACGACGGTGCCGTTGTCGAGGGCACGGTGTCCGCCCGGCCGACGCTGGAGATTTTCCGGAACAGCGATGGCGACGAAGGCCACAACGCGCGCTTGCGGCTCGACGATCTGGAACATCCGGACACCCCGCACTACCTCTGGGTGGGCGACGTGCGCGACATCGAGCAGCTGGGCGCAGCCTGAGGTCGTCACAACGCTGCGCGTGCGGGCCTGAAAGCAGCCATCGGCTGCCGGCGAATTGGGTCTGGGACACATGCACGCGCGTCAGCCGCGTTGACGTTCAACCCTCGCAGCGCACGCGGCGGGTGACATTGCCCGCCGCGTCCTCGACCAGCAGCACATCGGCCCCGTCGAGGGTCAGTGTCCGTGTCTCGTTCCAGGTGTCACCTTCGCCCTCGTACCGGCCTTCGAGGTGGACCGTGTCGGCATCAGGCGTCCGCACCATCACCGGTGTCACCGTGCTCTCGTAGAAGCGCAGCAACTCGGGCTCGATGTGCAGCACCAGGTCGCTGCCGTCCGATCCGCAGGCCTCTGCGCTGGCGTCCCAATGTCCCAGAAAGCGCGCAGGCATCGCGGTCGATGCGGAGGTGTCGCCCATTTCGTCCGGTGGGGTCGGCGGCGGCATGGACGCAGGCCGCGCGCAGCCGCGGAACGGGCCGCGACCATCGATCGTCAACAGGCCGGTCATCGGGAAGCGGGCTCCGGACATATCGTCTTCGCAGCGCATGCGGCGCACGATCACGACGATGTCGCCGGTCGCGTCGGCGGCATCCAGGCGCAGGCCGTCCGCGGTCATCGAACTGCGCACGTCCGGGAACAAGCGGCCGGCTTCGTCCGGACCGCTCAGCACGATCGCACCCCGCTCGAAGCGCGCCTGCCAGAAGGGTTCGTTGGTCAACACGACCACGTCCTCTTCTGCGTCTGCATCCGCGCGCGGTGTCGTGGGGCCTGGCGCAGGTATCGCGCCATCGGCGGCGTCCGCTGACGTCGCGTCGGGTTGGCAGCCGGCCATCAACAGCACGGCGGGCAGCAGCAGTCGGAACGCATGGATTCGCATGACAGGTCATCTCTCGGATCGGCTGCCACAGCTTCGCCCGACGCGTGTTCATTTTTGGTCACGTCATCCGTGACCGGGCGCAAGCGCATGATTGCAATAGGGTTTTCGCTGCAATGCAGCATCCGGACGAGCTGTCGATAACCGGTGAAAATATTCAATATTTTCAATATGTTATAGTTACACACCTTCGCTGCATGCCGTGGAGGTTCCGCCATTCCAGTCGTCCGTAATCTCGCCGCGCTGCTCGTCGGTGTCGCCCTGCTGCTGATGGGCAGCGGGCTGCTCGGGACGTTGCTGGCCGTGCGCGGCGGTCTCGAGGGCTTCAGTGACCAGACGCTTGGCCTGATCATGTCCGGCTACTTCGTCGGCTTCTTCCTCGGCACTTACCTCGCGCCTGGGCTGATCCAGCGCATCGGCCACATCCGCGCCTTCGCGTTCTATGCGGCGCTGTGCGCGGCGGCGATCCTGCTGCATCCGATCTTCATCGATCCCTGGGCCTGGGCCGCGCTGCGGGTGATCACCGGCATCGCGCTGGTCGGTCTGTACACGGTCATCGAAAGCTGGCTCAACGTCGAGGCGCCGCCGGAAAAGCGCAGCCAGGTCTTCGCGGTCTACATGGCGGTGAACCTGCTGGCACTGGCGGCCGGGCAATGGTTGATCGGCTTCCAGGATCCCGCGTCGTTCGCACTTTTCAGCATCGTCGCGATCCTGATCTGCCTGGCGGCGCTGCCGGTGGTCGCCAGCCGCATGACCCAGCCGACGTTGCCGGTCGTGCCGCGCCTGGCATTGGCCGCGCTGTGGCGCACCGCGCCTGCGGCGGCCACGGGCGCACTCCTGGCCGGTGTGGCGATGGGGGGCTTCTGGGGCATGGGCGCGGTCTATGCAGCAGGCGTGGGCCTCGATCTGCAGGGCATCGCGTCGCTGATGAGCGCGACGATCCTCGGCGGTGCGCTGCTGCAGTGGCCGATCGGTCGCCTCTCCGACGGTGGCGACCGGCGCACGACACTGGCCCTGATCTGCGCGGCAGCCGCGCTGATCGGTGTGGCGATGATGTTCGCCGGCGATCGTTCGCAGCTGGCGCTGTTCGGCCTGTTCTTCCTGTTCGGTGGCGTGGCGTTCGCGATCTATCCGATCTGCGTCGCGCACCTGCTCGATCACCTGCCGACCGAGGACACGCTGTCGGGCTGTTCCAGCCTCCTGCTGCTCAACGGCGTCGGCTCGGCGATCGGCCCGGCGATCGTCGGCTTTGCGATGTCGCGCTTCGGCCCGACCGCCCTGCCCGCCTCGTTCGCGCTGATTCTCGGGGCGCTCGCGCTCATCGCCGCCGGTCGCCGCCTGCTGCGCCAGCGCGACAACGACCATCCGTCGGTCTTCCATCCGATGCTGCGCACCACGCCGTCCGCGCTCGAACTGCTGCCTGAAACCGGCCCCGCACCCGAGGGCCCCGACCTTTCCGATCCACATCACAAGGACCCACATTGACTCAGGAAACGACCACACCCGACCTCACACCCGCCAATACCCCGTTCGTGCCGCGACTGATGCTCGCGACCGACCTCGACGGCACCTTTCTCGCCGGCTCTCCCGCGCACCGCCAGCAGCTCTACCGCCTGGTCGACCGCCATCCCGAGATCCGCCTGACCTTCGTCACCGGCCGCGGCCTCGAAGCCGTCATGCCGCTGCTGTCCGATCCCAGCCTGCCGCGTCCCGACTACGTGATCTGCGATGTCGGCGGCACCGTCGTCGACGGCCACACGTTGCAGCCGATCCAGCCCCTGCAGACGCGCATCGACCGTCGCTGGCCGGGCGAGCGCGCCGTGGCCGATGCGATGGCCGGCTTCGCCGGTCTTGTGCGCCAGGACGTGCCGCAGGAACGCCGCTGCTCCTACTTCTGTGAGCCCGAAGCGCTGGCCGATGTGCGCGGCGATATCGAAGCCACCGCCCGCAAGCTCGGCTGTTCGGTGCTGTATTCGGCCGACCGCTATCTAGACATCCTCCCGCCCGACACCGACAAGGGCCGCACGCTCGCCGCGCTCGCCGATCATCTGGAACTGCCGCGCGAGCGCGTGCTCGTCGCCGGCGACACGCTCAACGACCTGTCGATGTACACCTCCGGGTTCCAAGGCGTGTGCGTGGGTGAATCGGAGCCGGCGCTCGTCAAGGCCACCGACCAGCTGTCCAACGTGTTTCATGCCCAGGCGCCGGGTTGCGGCGGCATCCTCGAGGCGATCACGCACTTCGACCTGCTCGACGCCGACGATCCGCATCTGCGCAAGACCGCCGAGCCCGCCACCGGCCAGTCGGATCTGGTGATGGTCTATCACCGCTTGCCATACGAGGAATACGTGGAAGACGGCCAGCGCAAGCGCCGGCGCCCGACCTCGCCCAACGGCATCATTCCCAGCCTGCTCGGCTTCTTCGGCAGCGGCCAGAAAGGCTCCTGGGTCGCGTGGAGCGTAGATGACCCGAAGCTCGGCAAGTTCGAGACACGCACACCCGTCGATGCCGACGCCTATCCCAACCTCACCGTCGCCCGCGTGCCGCTGACCCACAGCGAGGTGGACGCGTTCTACAAGCGGTTCTCGAAGGAAGCGTTCTGGCCGATGCTGCACACCTTCTGGGAACGTGCGCGTTTTAACGAGGACGACTGGAAGATCTATCTGCGCGTGAACCGCAAGTTCGCCGAGGCCACCGCCGCCGAAGCCGCGCCCGGGGCGACGGTCTGGCTGCACGACTACAACCTGTGGATGGTGCCTGCCTACCTGCGCGAACTGCGTCCGGACGTGCGCATCGCATTCTTCCACCACACTTACTTCCCGTCCGCCGACGTGTTCAACGTGGTGCCGTGGCGCCGCGAAATCCTCGGCAGCCTGCTGCAGTGCGACTACATCGGCTTTCACATCCCGCGCCAGGTCGAGAACTTCGTCGACGTGGTGCGCGGCGCGATGCCCACTGAAGTGCTGAAGCGCGAAGGCTGCGCCCCGCGGTTCCTGACCTACGGCTGCGCGGTGGGCATGGACGAGATGAGTACGCGCATCCGTGTCGGCGACCGCGAAGTGGGCCTCGGCGCGCACCCGGTCGGCACCGATCTCAAGCGCATCGAGACCGGGCTGGCACATCCGCGGGTGCGTGTGCGGCTGGAGCAGATCCGCCGCGAATTCTCCGGTCGCAAGCTAGTGCTGTCGGTCGAGCGTCTCGACTACACCAAGGGCACGCTCGAGAAGCTGCTCGCCTTCGAACGCCTGCTCGGTGAACAGCCCGACCTGCGCGGCAAGGTCACGCTATTGATGGTGTGCGTGCCGGCGGCGAAGGAGATGACCGTCTATCAGGAGCTGCAGACGCAGATCGAGCAGGCGGTGGGCCGGATCAACGGCCGCCACGCGATGCTGGACTGGTCGCCGGTGCGGTTCTTCGCCCGCGGCCTGCCGTTCGAGGAAGTGCTGGCGCACTACGCGGCCGCCGATGTGATGTGGATCACGCCGCTGCGTGACGGCCTGAACCTGGTCGCCAAGGAATTCGTGGCAGCGCACGGCATCGAGGGCTCGTCAGGCACGCTGGTACTGTCGGAATTCGCCGGTGCGGCCGCCGAACTCAAGGGCGCGGTGCTGACCAATCCGCACGACCTGACGGATCTCGTCGCCGGCCTGCGGCAGGCGCTGTCGATGCCGGAGCACGAAGCCGTCGGCCGGCAGCGCCAACTGTTCGACATCGTCCGCTATTACGACGTCGAACGCTGGGGCCGTGATTTCCTCGAAGCCGTCGACACCGCCGGCAGCGGCGCCGACCAGCATCGCTACGCGATGCGCGGCCTCGCGGCCTGATCGGATGCAGGGGCGCTTCGTGCAGGCATGTACGAAGCGCGTTCGCGTGTTGCATCGGCATTCGCGCTCTTTCGTTGGCAGCGCATTCCAGCCCTGGCATCGCGTGCCGGAATAAACGCATGCATCCAGTACCTGTCCCTTCGAGAGAGATCGTCGGGTGCGGGATATCGAGAGGCAGTCGTCGATCGGCATCTTCGCGCGAACCTTTGACACGATGGGTTTCGTTGCGCTTTACCCATCCTCCGAGCAGCACAGGCCTCGCTTACGACAACGCCACCCTCCGTTCACCGCACCTTCCCTAGCCTGCAGTCACCTGTCGGCACCACGCCGTCGCCCGACTCGAAGAGGACGCCCTATGCGCGCAGCACCCGCAACCGCTCTCCTGCTCACGTTGGCCCTGGCCGCATGTGGCGGTGAATCGACACCCGCATCGCCGGCCACGGACACGCCACCGCCTCCTGCCGCTACCGCTGCGGAAGAAGCACCGCCCACCGGCTCGCTCGCCGCGCGCGAAGCCGAGACCGCGCCGTCGAACACGATCAACTACGACTGCGAAGGCACGCGCATCACGCTCGCGCAGGAAGGCGAAGGCGATGACGCCCGGGTGCAGTTCGTCGTCGACGGCGTGACATTGGATCTGCCGCGCGCGGAGACCGCACAAGGCGATCGTTTCGCCGATGCCGACGGCAACGTGTTCTGGAGCCACGGCACCGACGAGGCGCGTCTGACTCTGCAGGGCCAGCACGAACGCAACTGCGTGCGCGTCTACTGACGCATTCGCCCATTCATCGCCTCCGTGTGCCGGAGGCGATATCCTCGGTCTGCTCTCCCCGCCCCCACGCGTCGATCGATCCCCAAGGCAAGGAGACGACCATGCGCTGGTTTGCACCTGGATTCACCGTGGCCATTGGCCTGTCGCTGGCGGCCTGTTCGCCGGCCGAAGCACCCACCGTCGATGATTCGCCTACGCCGCCGGTGGCCGAGAATACCGACGCCGCGACGCCGGATTCCGGATCGCCCGCACCGCAGGTGATCCATTACGACTGCGAAGGCACGCCCGTGGATGCCACGTTCGATGGCCATGGCCAGGTCAGTGTCGCGGTCGGCGGCGACCACCATGTGCTGCGTACCGAAGACGGGCCGACCGGGACCAAGTACATGGACGAAGCCGGCGTGGTGTTGTGGACGCGAGGCGGACACGACGCGCTGTTGACGCGTCCCGATCATCCCGACCGCATCTGTACCGGCGCGCCCGCCGCACCGCTCTGAGCTGAAGGCTCGCGTGCGTGCATCCGCGCGCACGCGTTCGCCACGCCCTCTCTCGAGCGACGCGCACGGTTGAATCGCGCAAGCGTCTTCCTGCATCACGCACGACGCTTCGCACCGCGACGCGGCCGGCAGCAGTAGACCATCGTCCAGCAGGCATGCCGGTGCTGCACCGCTAAGCTGCGCGGTCGTTTCCCACGCCGGTACCCACCATGTTCCAGCGCGCCACGCGCCTGTCCGTTCGGCTCGTCGAACGGTTCCTGCCCGATGCCTACGTCTTCGTCCTGATCTTCACCGCGCTGGCCGCCATCGCCGCCCTGGCGATCGAACAGACGTCGCCGCTCGAACTCGTCCGCTACTGGGGCACCGGCTTCTGGGAACTGCTCGGCTTTTCCATGCAGATGCTGCTGGTCCTGGTGACCGGCTTCATTCTCGCCAAGACTCCGCCGGTCAAGCGCGGCCTGACGTGGATGGCCTCGCGTTGCCGCACGCCGAAGACCGCGATTGTCGTGGTGACCCTCGTCGCGATGGCCGCCAACTGGATCAATTGGGGTTTCGGACTCGTCATCGGCGCGCTGTTCGCCCGTGAAGTGGCGCGCTTCGTGAAAGTGGATTACCGGTTGCTGGTGGCGAGCGCCTATTCGGGCTTCGTCATCTGGCACGGCGGCCTGTCGGGTTCGATCCCGCTGACGATCGCCACCGAAGGCCATTTCATGCAGGCGGCCATCGGACTGATTCCGGCATCGGACACCATCTTCGCGCCCTTCAATCTGCTGATCATCGGGCTGCTGGTGATCGCGATCCCGCTGATCAACCGCGCAATGACGCCGAGCGATCAGGACGCGGTGCTGTTCACGCCGCCCGAAGACCCGGAACCGCCAGTGCTCGCGCGCGACTCGAGCCCGGCCGAACGCCTCGAGCACAGCGGGATCCTATCGGTCGCGGTGGGCATCGCCGGCCTGGTGTTCCTCGCCGATCATTTCATCGCCGGCGGCGGACTCAATCTCAACATCGTCAATTACGGCTTCCTGATGCTCGGCATCGTGCTGCATCGCACGCCGGCGCGCCTGCTCGCGGCGCTGCAGGAAGCGATCAAGGGCGGCGCCGGCATCGTGATCCAGTTCCCGTTCTATGCCGGCATCATGGCGATCCTCGTCGGCTCCGGGCTGGCGACGACAATGTCGGGATGGTTTGCGTCCTTCGCCAGCGCAGACACACTGCCTGTGCTGACGTTCCTGTCGGCGGGCCTGATCAACATGTTCGTGCCGTCCGGGGGCGGCCAGTGGGCCGTGCAGGCGCCGGTGATGATCCCGGCGGCGCAGGCGCTGGGCGCCGATCTGCCGCGCGTGGCGATGGCCGTGGCCTGGGGCGATGCGTGGACCAGCATGCTGCAGCCGTTCTTCGCCCTGCCACTGCTCGCCATCGCTGGGCTCAAGATCAAGGACATCATGGGGTATTGCCTGATGGTGCTGTTCGCATCGGGCGCGATCATCAGCCTGGTGTTTCTGCTGTTCTGATCGATCCGTGCAGGTCCGCCGCGCGACAGGCGCGCGGCGGGTCGCCGGTCACTCCGCGTGGCGCTCGGCAATCTCCGACAGGCGCGCGTCGAGTGCTTCGCGCGGCCACCAGCGACCGCGCGCCATGACGCCGAGCGGCGTCTGCGCATGCGACAGGTCCTCGCGCGGATCACCCGCAAGGAGCACCAGATCCGCACGACGGCCAACTTCGACAGTGCCGAATGCATCGGGCGTGCCCAGCGCCTGCGCCGCATTGCGCGTGCCGGTGACCAGCACGTCGTAAGGCGTCAGACCCGAGGCCTGCATCATCGCCATCTCGCGATGGATGGAGAAACCCGGCACGTTGAAAAACTGCGGGGCGTCGGAACCGAGCACGATCGGCGCACCGCCGTCGTGCAAGGCCTTCAGCAGCTCGCGGCGCAGCGTGACGAGTGCCTGCGCTGCGTCCGGCTGGAAGGTCTCGCGCGCCGCGTATTCGTGCTTGGCGCGGCGCCAGCGTTCGCGCTCCGACGCCGGCATGTAACGCATCTCCGGCCACTGCAGCATCGCCTCGGCCGTCTCCGTCGAGGCCATGTGTTCGACCAGGGTCAGCGTCGGCACATTCCAGGTCCCGGCAGCACGGGTCCACGTGACGGCGTCTTCGATCCGCCCACGCTCGACCCACTGCACCCAGCCGCTGCCGAACCAGCCCGCTTCGCGATCACCGGTGTCGGTCCCCGGCGGCACCAGGAATTCCACGTAGCGGTCGAAATGATCGATCGAGGCCTGCTTCGCGTCGAGCGCCACCTCGAGCGGCACGCCGTCCGGGATATGACCGGCGAACGGAATGCCTACTTCATCGGCCGTCTCGGCCATCCGCGGATACGCATCGGCAGGAATACTGCCGATCTTGACCAGGTCGAATCCGGCGGCGTGATGCGCGCGTACGTCCCGTGCAGCCGCGTCGGCATCCTCGCTGCGCAACCACGGACTGGCCACGACCATCGTCGGACCATTGACCTCACCGCGTTCGATGCGCGCGCGCAGTTCGGGATGCGAGACATCGCCCGACATGTTGCGCACCAGGGTCACGCCGTTGGCGAGATACAGATCGAGCGTGTCCTGCACATAGGCGGGATCGTCGCCGCCAGGCACGTGCCCATGGAACTCCGCCAGTCCGGGCATCAGCACCCGGCCCTCTCCGGCAATGCGCGTGGCGTCGTCGGGCACATCGACGCTGGCGCTCGGGCCGACGGCGACGATGCGTCCATCGCGGACCAGGACCGTCTGTGATTCCAGGCGGACATCGCGATCCATCGGCAGCACGTCGACATCGACGAATGCGAAAGCGCCTGCAGTGCCTGCATCGCCGGTCGACTGGGCGTGCGCGGCCCCCGCCAACAGCAACGTGGACGCGGCGAGACCCTGCAACCACCTCATGTGGACGGACGCGCGTGCAGCGCGACATTGAGCTGGTCGATCACGACGATCCAGTCGGCGTCCTCGATGCGCTCCTCGCGCAGCAGCTGCGCTTGCGACTCGGTCCAGAACGGCGCTCCTTCCAGTCGCATGTCGTCGGGCAACGGCCCATGCGCGGCGATGAAGGCACGGATCGAGGCCTCGTCGTTCGGGAGGCCCAGCTGGGCGAAGAGTTCTGAAAACGGATGGACGGTCGATTCCACGGTGCACTCCAGGTTGGTCGTGCAACGAGCCTAACGCGGCCCACGTCAACGCAGGCGCAGGCGCTGCTCGTGTGCGGATCCCGGAAACGCGAACCGCCCGGCAAGCGGGCGGTTCGGTCGACACAGATGAAGCTGCGCGGGCTAACGGACGACTTTTTTCGCCACCGTCAGGCCCAGCACGAACAGGACGACGGCGATGATGACCGCGGCCCAGAACAGGAACTTCGCAATGCCCATCGCGCCACCGGCGACACCGCTGAAACCCAGCGCGCCGGCGACGAGGCCGATGACGGCGAAAATGATGGCCCACTTGATCATGAAACGTTCTCCTTGCGGGGCGACGCGAGCACGCGTCGCCAGTGACGAAATCTTCCGCCGGGCCTGGTGCGCAGCACGTGAACGCAACACGCGCGTCGCTTCAGCGCAGACGCATCGCCAGCAAGCGCAGGACGCAGACCATCCAGCCGAGAATCAGCACGATCACGGACTTCTGCGCGAGCCCACGTGGTGCCTCGCGCCACGCAGCCAGGATCCACACCGACGCAAAACACAGCAACGCCCAAGGCAATGCCCAGCGCGCCGTCCGCCGCCACGCCGGATCGCGCAGGAACCCGAGCGCCTGGACCACCATGCCGGTCGTCGCGAACAGGAACGCGCCCTGCGCGGACACGCCATGGATCAAACCTTCCAGCGAACGGTCCACGCCCGGCATGTCCATCCACGCGTAGGCGGTGATCGACAGCGACATGCCCGCGAGCAC
Organism: Luteimonas sp. KH_071; assembly: GCF_057838005.1. Classification (NCBI taxonomy): domain Bacteria; kingdom Pseudomonadati; phylum Pseudomonadota; class Gammaproteobacteria; order Lysobacterales; family Lysobacteraceae; genus Luteimonas; species Luteimonas sp. KH_071. The sequence continues at coordinate 1,985,351 of NZ_CM174458.1, forward strand.
GAACAGCAGCAGCGCCGCAACGCTTCGCGCCTGTGGTGCATGCGCTTCGCGCAGCGCCCAGCCCAGCGCGACCATGCCGACGCCGAGCGCGACGTAAGCGATCTGCAGCAGCGGACCCCAGTCGCCGATCAGATACAGACTCATCTGGCTGGCGACCGGATCGAGTTCGGGGCGCAACAGGTGCAGCGCGACCGCCGCGGTGACGAACACAGCGAGACTCGCGGCCGCGATGTGGTGCGCGCGACGGATCGCCGGGTGTTGCGTGGTGTCGGGGTGTTCGGACATCGGGAAACGGGGGTCTGAAGATCGCGACGCATGCTACCGGAGCCGTCACGTTCCGCTACCCGCCCAGCCGTGACGATGCGGGACACTCCGCAAGCCTGTGCCCCGATGCCGCGCGATACCCGCAACCGCCACGCCGCGATCCGCCTCCCCGATCTACGCATCGACAGCTGCAATCTGCCGTTGCGGGATCCAGACGGCGACGGATTCCTCGGCGATCGCGCGAGCCAGACGGCGTTCCGGCGCTTTCTCGACGCACGACGCCGGCACCACTTCACCGGACGCCGCGATCCCTTCGGCCGCACGGCGACGCACGCGATCCCGAAAAGCGAGATCGACCTGGTGCTGGTCGGTGGCGACGCCGATGCTGCGCATCTCGTGCATGCGGCGGTCGAGGATCACGCGCACCAGCTCGCGGGCGTGGTGCGTGGATTTCTGGCAACCGAGGAGTGGCACGGGGTGCGTCGCATCGTCATCGGCGGCGGTTTTCCGGGCAGCCGCGTGGGCGCGCTGTCGGCCCGCCGCGCTGCGCGTCTGCTCAAGCTCGCACGCAGCGGCGTGGACCTGTCGCTGCTGCGCCACGATGGCGACGACGCCGGGCTGCTCGGCTGGGTGCCGCTGGCACCCGCGGTGACGCATCGACACGACGCGTTCCTCGCCGTCGATATCGGCGGCACCAACATCCGCTGCGGCATCGTGGCGCCGCATCTCGATGAGCGCGACGACGGCAGCCGCGCGCGGGTCCTGGAGCGCAGCCAGTGGCGGCACGCCACCGAATCGCCGGATCGAGAGGATGCGGTGGTCCGCATGGCGGCCATGCTCAACGGACTGATCGCACACGCACGCACGCTCGGCCTGCGGCTCTCGCCCTTCGTCGGTATTGCGTGTCCGGGGCAGATCGACCTCGACGGCCGCATCCTGCACGGCGCGCAGAACCTGCCGGGCGACTGGGAGGCCGAGGATTTCCTGCTGGCGGATGCGCTGCAGTCAAGGCTGGACCGCATCGGCAACCGCGCACCGAGGGTGCTGCTGCACAACGACGCCGTGGTGCAGGGGCTCAGCGAGCGACCTCGCATGCTCGCTGTCGAGCGCTGGGGCGTGCTGACCATCGGCACCGGGCTCGGCAACGCCAGCTACACCAACCACCGCGGCTGAACCGGCCCGAGGCCCTTGGGCCGGTCCGGGGCGTCCGGATGCTATGCTCGATTCTCGGGCCGCGCCCGATCCGTGCGCTCCGCGCGACCTGAGCCGTCGCCCGCCTCGCTTTCTCTCCCGCGTGACCGCCCCTCGAGGGCTCCGCTCACAGGAAGCTTCGTGCCCGGTTACTCCACACGTATCGTGACCGTCCAGGTCGGTGGCCATGACTACCGCCTGCGCGTCCTCGGCGACCTGCAGCAGTTCGCCGATCCCGATGGTCATGGTGCGGATCTGGGGATTTCGTCGGCGCAGTGGTCGCTGTTCGGCCAGGTGTGGCCCTCCGGCCGCCTGCTCGCGCAGACGATGGAACGTGCGGATGTGGCGGGCAAACGTATTCTCGAGACCGGTTGCGGTCTCGCATTGTCGAGTCTGGTGCTCCAGCGTCGTGGCGCGATCATCGTCGCGTCCGATGTGCACCCGCTCGCCGAAGGATTTCTCGCCTACAACGCGGCGCTCAACGCGTTGGATGCGGTGCACTACCGGCAGATGCGCTGGGACGTCGAACTCACCACGCTCGGTCGGTTCGACATGATCATCGCGTCCGACGTGCTCTACGAACGGGCGCACGCGGCGCTGCTGGCGGATGTGGTCGAGCGCTATGCGCAGCCGATCGCCGAGATCGTGATCAGCGATCCCGGCCGCGGCAACAGCGCGGCCCTGAGCCGGCTGCTCGATGCGCAGGGCTTCTCGCTGCACGAGTCGCGCGCGGGCATCGACAACGACGCCGCCGCGTTGCCGCGCGGCCGCCTGCTGCACTACCGCCGCGGCATGGGGCGCCTGCAATGAGCGAGCGCGCCGACTGCGACCGTTGCGATGCCGTGTGTTGCCGCCTCACGGTGGTGCTGCAACCGGGCGACGCTGTCCCGGAACGTTTCACCGATGTCACCGACGCCGGACTGCCGGTCATGGCGCGTGACGAGGAAGGCTGGTGCGTCGCCATCGACAGTGCCCGCATGTGTTGTTCGATTTACGAAAGCCGTCCTGACGTCTGCCGACGTTTCGTCATGGATGGTCCTTACTGCCGCGACATCCGTGCCGATTACATCGAGCGTGGCAGTCGCGGTATCCCGCTGGCGATGTATTGACGGAGTCCACCGGATGTCCAGACCCAAAACCCCGAGTCCCCCGCAGTCCGACACGCGTCACCTGTTCGCAGGCGCACGCAAACCCAACGAGCGTGGCGCATCGCTGACCAGCGACCGCATCGCCGATGATCTGGCCTCGTTCCGCAAGTCGGGCGGCAAGATCGAAGTGCTTGGCAACACGCGCACACTGACCCGTATCGACGGACCTGCGGTGCCGCCGCCGGTCGAAGCCGCGCCGCGCAAGCGCCGCGCGAGCTGATTGCCGCGCCGTCGTCCTGACGACGGCGCGTCGATCCACGTGTCCCTAATGTGTCGGCCTGTCTTCCAGGAGCCGCCCGCATGTCGCTGACGCCGCCGATCCGGCCTTTCGATGCAACGCCCCTGCGCGATCGCGTGGTGCTCGTCACCGGCGGCGCGCAGGGCATCGGACGCGGCATCGCGCAGGCAGTGCTGGGCGCAGGCGGACGCGTGGTCATCGGTGATCTCGACCGTGATGCAGGCAAAGCCTGTCTCGCGGAATGGGACGTGGGCGATCGCGCACGCTTCCTGCCGCTCGACGTGTCGCGCGAAGCCTCGGTGCGGACATTCGCAACCCGAGCACTGGCGGCGTTCGGTCGCATCGACGGTCTCGTCAACAATGCCGGCCCGGCCGACCCGGTGATCGATGACGTGTCGACGCTGTCGCTGCTCGACTGGCGTCGGTTTATCGACAGCCATCTGACCGGCACCTTCCTGTGCAGCAAGCACGCCCTGCCTGCCTTGCGCGAAGCGCGCGGCGCCATCGTCAACATCGCCTCCAGCCGGGTGCTGCAATCCGAGCCACATACCGAAGCCTATGCATCGGCAAAGGGTGGCGTGGTCGGGTTCACCCATGCGCTGGCGATCAGCGAAGGGCCGCAAGTGCGGGTCAATGCGATCAGCCCGGGCTGGATCGTCACCGACGACTGGCGCAAGCCGGCGGCGCGACGCACGCCGAAACTCTCGAAGCGCGATCACGCCCAGCACCCCGTGGGACGTGCCGGCGTGCCCGGCGACATCGGCGCACTGGCAGTGCATCTGCTTTCGGACGCCGCGGCGTTCATCACGGGTCAGAACATCGTGGTCGATGGCGGCATGACGCGGACGATGCAGTACGCGTGACGTCGGCGTCACGCTGCGCCCCCGGTGCTGAACCGCTGCCCTGGGTTCCCACGTTTTTCACCTGCGATTGCCCGCACGGCTGCAAGGATGCAGGTCTGTCATCCGCACGGAGAACACCCATGAAGCCGATCCGCACCCTGCTCGCCCTTGGCCTGCTCTCACTGGCCGGCACGACGCTCGTCCACGCCCAGACCTATGGCCCCGAGGACGAGGGACGCCGCTTCAACGACGGCAGCCGTGTGGTCTGCGACGACGTCGAAGTCCAGCGCAACACCAGCGATCCGAATCGCGTCGGCGGCACCGCTGCAGGCGCCGTGATCGGTGGTCTGGTCGGCAACCAGATCGGCAGCGGCAGTGGTCGCAAGATCGCGACGGTGGGTGGCGCTGTCGCAGGTGGCGCGATCGGCCGCAACGTGCAGGGCAATCGCCAGGAAGCGAACGGCAATCGCGTCGTCGAAACCCGCTGCGAACGCGTGCGTCGCTGAATCTGGAACACGCGTTCTGGAAGTTCGATCACCCGGACGGGTCGGCCATATGCCGGCCCGTTCGCGTATGCGCCGTATTACCAGACCAGATCGTCCGGCACCGCGTACCTGGGATCGTCGTAGTCGTCGTCGCTGCCCTGCCCTGACGCGCCGTCCGCATGATCGAGCACGATCGCCCGAGGATCACGTTCGCGCACACGCGCCACGACGGCGCGCGGCAGCAGCACGAAGCTGCCGTCGAGCCGTGCGATCACCAGCGCGCCGCTGGCCAGCTGGCGCGCCTGGGCGTCATCGACCACGACGTTGCGGATGCCGCCGTCGACATCGAACCGGTAGGCACGCTCGCCGGTCGACCTGACCTGGTTGTCGACGATCAGTTGGCGCGCCTGGCTGCGACGCTCGCGTTCGCGCGCTTCCTCGTTGCGCGCCTGCGCGAGCGCGCGGTCGCGCTCGGCCTTTTCCTGCCGCACGCGCTCGACCTCGCGCTGCGATTCGGTCTTCGCCGTGGGCTGTTTGCCGTGTCGCGCCTTCGTCTGCTCGCGCGCGATTTCAGCCACCTTGCCCTTCTTGACCAGGCCGGCCTTCAACAGCTGTTCCTGCAGCGGATTGCGCATGCCTCATCGTCCACGGTGTTCGGACGTCGATGATACCGGCTGCGCGATGCCCGCTCCGGCGCTATGGTGCCGCGATGGATCCCCTGCCCTACCTCGCCGGCTATCCGTCCGACGTCCAGATGCGTGTGCGTGCGCTGCGCGACACAGGGCGCCTCGGCGATTATCTCGCCCGGCGCTATCCCGACCCGCACGCGGTCCGCAACGATCGCCAGCTCTACGACTATGTGCAGGCGCTCAAGGACCGGTATCTGCGCCAGTCCACGCCGCTGCACAAGGCGATCTACGACGGCAAACTGCAGGTGCTCAAACACGCCCTGGGCACGCATACGACGGTGTCCCGCGTGCAGGGTGGACGGTTGAAGGCGAATCGCGAGATCCGCATCGCCAGCGTGTTCCGCGAGGCGCCCGCCGCGTTCCTCGAAATGATCGTGGTGCATGAACTGGCGCATCTGAAGGAAAGCGACCACAACCGCGCCTTCTACAAACTGTGCACGCACATGTCGCCGGATTACCACCAGCTCGAATTCGATCTGCGGCTGTATCTGATGCACCAGGACACCGCTTCGAAGACAGCTGGCTGAACGCGACGCGCGACATGCGCGCGAATGCAACGATCCTTCCCGATTCTTCGGGTCGTTCCACCCATGGTGTGGATGCAGACTTGTGAACAGGCCGCCTTCGCGGCACCGATCCGTCCACCACGAGTCCGACCATGTCCAACACCTTCATCGCCGCCGCCACCCGTCGCCGTAGCCAGTACGCCCTCGGCAAGGCGCTGCCGCTGTCGCAGGCCGACACCACCGCGCTGATCCAGGAAGCCGTGCGTCAGGCCCCCTCCTCGTTCAACTCGCAGAGCTCGCGCGCCGTGATCCTGTTCGGCGATGCGAGCCTGAAATTCTGGGGCTTCGTCGAGGACGCGCTGCGCAAGATCGTGCCGGCCGATGGATTCGCCGACACCAAGGCCAAGCTCGACAGTTTCGCTGCCGGTGCGGGCACGGTGTTGTTCTACGAGGACACTGCGACGGTCCAGGCGCTGCAGGAGAAGTTCCCGCTCTACGCCGACAACTTCCCGGTGTGGTCCGAGCATTCGAGCGGCATCGCGCAGTACGCCGTGTGGACCGCGCTGGCCGAAGCGGACATCGGCGCGAGCCTGCAGCACTACAACCCGCTGCCCGACGCTGCCGTCGCAGCCGAGTGGGATCTCCCGCCGACGTGGCGCCTGCGCGCGCAGATGCCGTTCGGTTCGCACGAAGCCGGTTTCGGCGAGAAGACCTTCATCGACGACGCCATCCGGTTCCGCGTGCACGGCTGATCCCCGCCGTGCGCTCCGGTCATTGGCAGGCCCTGCGTAGAATCGCAGGGCCTTGCCTCGTCTGGAGTTCCGATGCGCCTGCCGATCCGTCCCGCGTCTCTCGCGCTTGCGCTGGGCGCCTGCCTGCTCACCGCATGCGCACCTGCGCCACGTGGTGAATCGAGCGATGCAAGCGCGACCGTCGAATCAACGACCCAAGCCGCAACCTTCTTCGAACGCTTCACCGACGAGTGGATGCGACGCCAGCCCTCGGCCTCGACCGCGAGCCGTTACTTCGGCGACGCCGAACAGGCGCGCATGGATCGCGAACTCACGCCGCAGACGCAGGCGTTCAGGGCTGAGACCCTCGCGCTCGCCCAGCGCGGCCTGACAGAACTGTCCGCGCTCGATCGCACGTCGATGCGCGACGTCGACCGCGTGTCCGCCGAACTGATGGACTGGCAGTTGCACAGCCTCATCGAAGGCGATCGCTTTGATGACTACGGCTTTCCGCTGCAGCAGTTCAGCGGCGCCAACGTCAATCTGCCGAATCTGATGACGGTCGTGCATCCGCTGCGCAGCGCCGCCGATGCCGACAGCTATCTCTCACGCCTCTCGCAGTTCGAGGCGCGGATGGACGAGTCCACCGCCCGCGCATCGGAACTCGCGGCGCGCGACGTGTTGCCGCCCCGCTTCATCGTCGAGGCGACCATTGCCCAGATGCGTCGCTTCATCGCCGATACGCCCGCGCGCAATCCGCTGGTGGCGACGTTCGACACGCGCCTGCAAACGGTCGAATCCATCGATGCGCCCACCCGTACGGCGCTCGTCGACAGAGCGACGGCGCTGGTGGAAAGCGGCGTGTATCCCGCGTGGTCACGCGCGATCGCGGAACTCGAACGCCAGCTGCCACGCACAACCGACGACGCCGGTCTGTGGCGTTTCCCCGACGGCGCGGAAGCTTACGCGTACCAACTGCGGCGTTTCACATCGACCGCGCTGAGCGCCGAGGAGATCCACGCGATCGGCTTGCGCGAAGTCGCGCGTATCGAAGCGGAGATGGACACCATCCTGCGTTCGATCGGCCGCACCGACGGCAGCGTCGAAGCGAGGCTCAGGCAACTCCGAATCGATCTCGCGTATCCGGATGATGACACCGGCCGCGCCGCGATCATGGCCGACATCGACACGATGATGCGCGACGCCGAACGCCGTAGCGATGCGCTGTTCGACATCCGTCCGCGCTCGGCGGTGATCGCCCAGCCCTATCCCGAATACCGCTGGGACAGCGCCGCCGCGAGCTACACCGCGCCGCCGCTCGACGGTTCACGCCCGGGCGTCTACCAGATGCCGTTGCGCAAGGACCGCCTGACCCGCTTCGGCCTGCGCACGCTGGTCTATCACGAGACCGTGCCCGGTCATCATTTCCAGGTTGCACTGTCGGTCGAAAATCCTGCGTTGCCGAAGTTCCGCCAGACCCGCGCGCTGGGCGGCATCTCCGCCTTCAGCGAAGGCTGGGCGCTGTACGCCGAGCGCCTCGCAGCCGAGGAAGGCTGGTACGAAAGCGATCCCGAAGGCCGCCTGGGCCAGCTCGATGCCGAGCTGTTCCGCGCCCGCCGCCTCGTGGTCGACACCGGCCTGCATGCGATGCGCTGGACGCGCCAGCAGGCGATCGACTACGGCATTCCCGCATCGGAAGTCGACCGCTACGTGGTCATGCCCGGCCAGGCCACGTCCTACATGATCGGCCAGCTGGAAATCGTGCGCCTGCGCGACAAGGCGCGTGAAGCGCTCGGCGATCGTTTCGATCCGCGCGCCTTCCACAACCGCGTGCTGCTGACCGGGGTCGTGCCACTGGAACTGCTGGAGCGCGAGGTGGACGACTTCATCGCGCAGGCGGCCGCGAGCGACTGAGGCCCGACGGACGCGCCCCGGCCTGCCGGGAGCGCGTCCGCAACGCTTGCTAGACTGTCCGGCCACTCGAGACGGCAGGCACGATGACTCCACGCAAGGCGGCTGGTTCCTCGTCTCCTCCTCCGCGCAGCGCCATCACGCGGCTGCTCAACGGCGTCGAGTTTCTGGGCAACCTGTTGCCACACCCGGTCACGCTGTTCGCGCTGCTCGCGCTGTCGATCGTGCTGCTGTCGGGGATTCTCGGCGCCTATGGCGTGTCGGTTCCCGATCCACGTCCCGTGGGCTCCAGCGGGCGCGCCGACGACGGGATCATCCGGGTCATCAGCCTGCTCGATGCCGAGGGGCTGCGCCGCATCGTCACCGGCCTGGTGACCAATTTCACCTCGTTCGTGCCGCTGGGCACGGTGCTAGTCGCGATGCTGGGCGTCGGCATTGCCGAGCGCTCCGGTCTGCTGACCGCTGCGATCAAGCAGCTGGTGCTCGGCGCGCCGAAGAGTCTGGTGACGGTGGTGGTGGTGTTCGCCGCGATCCTGTCCAACACGGCGTCGGAAATGGGCTACGTGGTGGTGATACCGCTGGCTGCGGCGATCTTCCACGCGCTGGGGCGTCATCCATTGGCGGGTCTGGCTGCCGCGTTCGCCGGCGTGTCGGGCGGCTACAGCGCCAACCTGCTGATCGGCACCGTCGATCCGCTGCTGGCCGGCATCACCCAGGAAGCGGCGCGGCTGATCGACCCCGCCTACGAGGTGCATGCGGCAGTCAACTGGTACTTCATGATCGCCAGCACCTTCGCCGTGACCGCGATGGGCTGGTTCGTGACCACCTACATCGTCGAACCCAAGCTGGGCGCCTTCGACCCGAAAGATCTCGATCCGGACGCCGAGCCGGTGAACATGGATCCGCTGGCCGCCCGGGAACGCCGGGCACTGATGTGGGCCGGTCTCGCGGCGCTGCTCGTCGCGGCAGGTATCGCCGCGCTGGTGGTCCCGTCGAACGGCGCGCTGCGCCTGCCGGGCATCGAGGACACGCTGGGCAGCCTGCGCCCGTTCCTGACCGGCATCGTGGTGCTGGTGGCGGTGTTCTTCGCGGTCGCCGGCATCGTCTACGGCGCGCTCACCGGTTCGATCCGCAACGATCGCGACGTCATCGACGCGATGGCGAAATCGATGGGTACGCTGAGCTTGTACATCGTGCTGGTGTTCTTCGCCGCGCAGTTCGTCGCGTTCTTCAACTGGACCCAGCTGGGCCAGGTGATGGCGGTGCTCGGCTCCAGTCTGCTGGAGTCGATCGGCCTGACCGGGCCGCTGGTGTTCCTGGCCTTCATCGCCCTGTGCGGACTGATCAACCTCTCGTTGGGCTCGGCCTCGGCGCAGTGGGCGGTGACCGCGCCGATCTTCGTGCCGATGCTGATGCTGGTGGGTTACAGCCCCGAAGTGATCCAGGCGGCCTACCGCATCGGCGATTCGGTGACCAATCTGATCACGCCGATGATGAGTTACTTCGGTCTGATCATGGCCTTCGCCGCGCGCTACAAACGCGACCTGGGCGTGGGTACGCTGATCGCGATGATGCTGCCTTATTCGATCGTGTTCTTCTTCGGCTGGACACTGTTGTTCTTCGTCTGGGTGTTCGTGCTCGGGCTGCCGGTCGGGCCGGGTGCGCCGACCTACTACACGCCGGGCTGAGCGCGGCCTTCGGCTGACGGTCTACCCCTGCGCGTGGCAGTCTGAGGCGACGACGGCCACGGCGGCCGTTTTGATCTGGAGCCCTGCTGATGACTGCGCGCGCCCGACTCATTGCACGCACCGACGGTGCCGGTTTTCGCATCGCGCTGGAAGACGAGGCCGGTCATCGGTGGTCGGCCGATGAGCCGGCGTCGCTGGGTGGCGACGATACCGGTCCGACACCCGATCATCTGCTGCTGTCGGCACTGGGCGCCTGCACCGCGATCACGTTGCGCATGTACGCCGCACGCAAGCAGTGGCCGCTGGAGGGCGTCGACGTCGCACTCGTGCTCGATCCGGATGGCAAGCCGATCGTCGGTGCCGACATCGCGCGTCGGATCACCTTGCGCGGGCCGCTCGATGCGGAGCAGCGCGAGCGTTTGTTGCAGATCGCCAATGCCTGTCCGGTGCACAAGCTGCTGACCGGCGAGGTCCGGATCGCGAGCACGCTGAACGACTGAGTCCGCATAAAAAAAAGGGCCGGAAATCCCGGCCCTTTCTTCTCGCTCAGCGATCCGCGTGGATCACCAGATGCGGACGCGATCTTCCGGTGCGATCCACAGTGCGTCCTGCGCGGTGATGTCGAACGCGTCGTACCACGCGTCGACGTTGCGCAGCGGCGCGAACGCGCGGATGTGCCCCGGCGAATGCGTGCCGTTGACCAGCTGCTGACGCAGTGCGTCGTCACGCCACAGGGTGCGCCACACCTGCGCCCAACCCATGAACAGGCGCTGCTCGCCGCTGAAGCCGTCGAGCTCCGGCGCCGGCTTGCCGTCGAGCGAACGGCGGTAGGCCTCGAGCGCGATCGTGATGCCGCCGAGGTCACCGATGTTCTCGCCCATCGCGACCTTGCCGTTGATGTGCATGCCCGGCAGCTGCGGGAACTCGTAAGCCTCGTACTGGGCGCCGAGCTTGGCCGCCTGGGCTTCGAACTTCGCCGCGTCCTCGGCCGTCCACCAGTCGCGCAGCACGCCTTCGCCGTCGGACTTGCGGCCCTGGTCGTCGAAGCCGTGGATGATCTCGTGGCCGATCACGCCGCCGATGGCGCCGTAGTTGACCGCCGGATCGGCATCGGGATCGAAGAACGGCGGCTGCAGGATCGCGGCCGGGAACACGATCTCGTTCTTGACCGAGTTGTAGTAGGCGTTGACGGTCTGCGGCGTCATGCCCCACTCGCCCTTGTCGACCTGCTGGCCGAGACGGTTGCGGCGGTAGTCCCATTCGAACGCCATCGAACGCTCGGCATTGCCGAACACGTCGCCACGCGCGACCTGCAGGCCGCTGTAGTCACGCCAAGTATCCGGATGGCCGATCTTCAGACCGAAGCCTTCCAGCTTCTTGTGCGCCTCGGCCTTGGTCTCGGCGCCCATCCAGTCGAGCTGGTCCAGACGCGCTCCCATCGCCACCTTCACGTTGGCGACCAGTTCGTCCATCTTGGCCTTGGAATCGGCCGGGAAATACAGCTGTACGTAGTCGCGGCCGATCGCCTCGCCCATCGTGTTCTCGGCGAACGACACGCCGCGCTTCCAGCGCTCCTGCTCCTCGGGCTGGCCCGACAGGAACTTGTTGCGGAATTCGAAGCGGGCATCCGAGAACGCCTTCGACAGCAACGGCGACGCGCTGTCGATGGTGCCGAACGCCTGCCAGGCCTGCAGCGTGGCGATGTCGGTCTCGCCGAAGATCGCCGCCAGCTTCGGAATGGCGGTGCTCTGGCGCACGACGGCGCGCGGCGCCTGCGGCACGCCGGCCGCGGCGAAGTACGTGGCCCACGGGAAGCCCGGCGCGGTGGTCTCGAACGCGGACAGCTCGACCGGGTTGTAGGTCTTGTCACGGTCACGGCTTTCGGCGCGCGTCCAGTGCGCTTCGGCGATCTTCGTTTCCAGCGCGAGGATGGCTTCGGCGTTCTGCTGCGGGTTCTCCCAGCCGCCGAGCTCGAGCATCTGCGCGATGTAGGCCTGGTAGCGCTCGCGCTGCGGCGCAAAGTTCTCGCGCAGGTACATTTCGCGATCGCCGAGGCCGAGGCCCGACTGGCTCATGTACAGCGTGTAGCGATCGGGATCGCGCTGGTCGTCGGACACGCCCAGGCCGAAGAAGCTGCGGCCGAAGTCGCCCTGGCTTTCGCCCATCAGGGTGGCGAGCGCCTCACGGTCGGTGGCGGCGCGGATCGCCGCCAGCTTCGGCTCGAGCGGCTTCGCGCCCAGCGATTCGATCGCCGACTCGTCCATGAAACCGGCATACAGTGCGGCGACCTTGGCCTGGTCTCCATCGGTGGCGGGATCGCCGGTCGGATACCCCTCGACCAGCTGACGCACGCGCGCCTCGGACAGATCGCGCAGCACGAGGAACGCGCCGTAGCTCGACTTGTCGGACGGAATCTCGGTGTTCTCGGCCCACTTGCCGCTGACGTAGCGGAAGAAGTCCTCGCCCGGCCGCACGCTGGTGTCCATGCCGGCGGTGTCGATGCCCCAGGTGCCCATGCGCTTGGCCGCGACCGTCGCTTCGGCGCTGCCGCCTGCGGACGTGTCGGCCTGGAACAGCGACTGCAGCTGGCACAGGTCGTCGAGGCAGGCGTGCTCGTGGTCGTGGGCAATAGCGGACGAGGCCGCCATCGTCAGCGCGACGGCGGTGGCCGCGGACAGCAGGGTCTTCTTCAAGGTCGATCTCCGGGAATTCGTTTTCGGGTCCGGGGCCGCAGTTGCACGCGAAACCGGTCACCCAGCATACCGGCCCGGGCGTGCACGCCGCCCTGACCTGGACCCAACGAATGGCACTCGCGGTAATGGAAATCGCGGGGTCGACGCGCGGATTTCACATCCGGAGAGGAATTCCCGAAGATTCAGCCGCGCGGCAGGACCCGGACGCGTTGGGTCAGGATGTGCGTCTGTCCAGGCGCCAGACGGACGATATCCGGTCCGGCGTTCGCAGCTTCCAGACACAGGAACCCGCGCCAGGCGCCGTTGTTCATGTCGCTGCTGCGTTCCGCTGACGCCTCGCCCGGGTTCCACACCACGAGCGTGCGGCTGCCCGAGGTCGTGAGCTCGATGCGCCGGTCGAGACCGGGATCGTCGAGGCTGTAGCGTCCGCCGGCACCGGCATAGATGTAGTCGCTGCGACCCGGATCACGGGTGTCGTCCAGCACCCAGTCGCCGATCTGCGTGTGCGCAGCGTAGCCATCGTTCTTGTCGAGGAAGCGCAGGCCGTCGAGGCTGTCGACGCGCACCTGCGCGACGTTCGACACGCGGAAATAGCTGTGCAGCGCCTGGGTGAACGCCACCGGCACATCGCCGGTGTTGGTGGTTTCGAGCGTCTGCTCGAGCGCGGCGCCGATGCGCAGATGCATGCGCAGGTCCAGGCCGAGGTCTGCGTAGCGCGGCGGCGCGAGCGTCAGCGACATGCTGCCGTCGGCATCGCGCGACACGTCGACGAGCTGCCAGCGGACCGTGCGGACGAACCCGTGCGACGGTACATCGTCGCCCTGCCCCTGGCGCCCGAAGAACGGCCACACCACCGGCACACCGCCGCGGATCGCGGCCGGCGCGGCGGCGAGCCGCGGCGACAGCCACAAGAGGTCTTCGCCGCCGGCCGGCACGTATGACAGCAGATGGCCGCCGTGGAGCGCGATCGCCGCGCGTGCATCCGCGGTCTCGACCAGCACCGCCGGATAGCCGGCGAACGTGCCGATCCGCACGCCGTCGACGTCCGGCGCTGTGATGTCTGTCTTCGGTGACGCGGCGGCGGACACTTGATCCGTGTAGCGCGCCGGCGTCGTGAAACGGGTTTCCGTGAAGGCTGCAGCGTCGGTCATGGCATCGGTGTCTGGCGGGGAGAGGGTCGAGCGGCCCGCCACGCACCCGGCGAGCGCGGCGATCAGGCAGGGCAGCAACAGGCGGATGGCAACGCGCATGGCAGGGCTCGTGGGAAACCGGCGCAGGGTAACGCACGACATGCGGCCAGCATCGCGGATCCGGCAACACGGTGTGCCGGAATCGATGCGTGGATGAGTGCCGTGGCGACCTAAGCTGCAGGTCCGGTCCTGCCGAGCCACCGCCATGACACTGCGCCCCGTTCTGCTGCTGAGCCTGCTGCTGTCCGCCGCCGTTCCCGCCTTCGCCGAGAACGGCGCGCCGAAGATCACCGTGCTCTACGACGCCTTCGGCGACGACGCTGCGCTGGAGAAGGACTGGGGATTCGCTGCGCTGATCGAGGTCGAGGGCCAGCGCATCCTGTTCGACACCGGCAACGATGCCGAGACGTTCCGCCGCAACGTCACGGCGAAAGGTGTGGATCTGGCGGATCTCGACATGGTGGTGATGTCGCATCGCCATGCCGACCACATGGCGGGTCTGTCGGTCGTGCTCGAAGCCAATCCGGACGTCGCCATCCACGCGCCGCAGGAGGGTTTCGGCATCTACGGCTCGTCGCTGCCGTCGAGCTTCTACCGCAAGGACGACTCCCTGCCGGCGCGCATGCGCTACTTCGACGGCACGCCGCCCGAGACCCTGAATTTCGGCAGCGCCTGGTCCGGCGCGAAGCTGCAGCCGATTGCGCAGACCACTGAAATCGCGCCGGGCGTCTGGGCGATCGCGACCGTCTCAGACGTACCCGGCACGCGCGAACTGCGCGAGCTGTCGCTGGCCGTGCGCACGCCGCAAGGCCTGTTGCTGGTCGTCGGCTGCTCGCATCCGGGGCTGCCGGTGATCGTCGCCGAGGCGGCGAGGCTCGACCCCGACATCCACCTCGTGATCGGCGGGTTCCACTACGTCAATGCCGATGACGCGGCGATTGCCGGCGTCGTCGAAGCGCTGGCCCCCTACGACATCGACTTCATCGCACCCGGCCATTGCACCGGCGAGGCCACGTTCGCGGCGCTGCAGCGGGCCTATGGCGATCGCTATCTCTACGCGGGTCTGGGTGCCACGCTGGTGCTCGACAGCGCCGCGGGCCCGGACCGTCCACGCGGCGCGGCGGCGGTGTTCGACGATGCGGCGCGGACCGCCTATCGCGCCCTCGCGCTGCGCGGCGACCACGTGCACGACCACAGCGCCGGACGCTGAGGCGGCAACGTCACTCACCCGAGGCCCACGGCGCCTGCGCGAGCTTGCGGGCGAGATGGTCGACCAGCGCCTGCACGCGCGCCGGTCGTCCGCGGCCGGGCGGCATGACCACATGCACCGCGATCTCCGGCGGCTGCCAGCCGGGCAGCGCGACCTCGAGCGCGCCACGGCGCAGTTCGCGCCACACCAGAAACTCCGGCTGCAGCGCGAGCCCGGCGCCGGCCAGCAGCGCCGGCGTCAGCGCCTCGGCATTGTTGGCCCGCAGCACCGACGGCACGCCCACGGAGTAATCGCCATGCCGCGCATGGTGGAAACGCCAGGCGGCGCCGGAGCGTGCATAGGCGTAGGTCAGGCCGCGATGCGCGCCCAGATCGCGTGGATGTTTCGGCCGCCCCACGCGATCGAAGTACGCCGGTGCGCCGACCAGCAGGATGCGCACGCCGCACAGCCGGCGCGCGACGAGGCTGGAATCTTCCAGCGTGCCGATACGCAGCGCGAGATCGAAGCCGCCGCCGACGATGTCGACGGTCTCGTCGCTGAGCGCGAGTTCCAGCGTCACGTCCGGGAATTTCGTCATGAAAGCCGGCAGCAGCGGTGCCACATGGGCGACACCGAACGACATCGGCGCGGCCATGCGCACGTGTCCACGCGGGCTGACGGCCTGCGCGGTCACGGACGCCTCGACCGCTTCGCCCTCGGCCAACAAGCGACTTGCACGTTCCACAGCCGCTTCTCCGGCCGCGGTCAAGGTCATCCGACGCGAAGTGCGGTGCAGCAACGGCGTGCCGATGCGTTTCTCCAGCCGTGCGATGGCTTTCGAGACCGTCGGCTGGGTGATGCCCAGCGCCTCGGCCGTCGCCGCGAACGAGCCGAATTCCGCGACGCGCGCGAAGATCGCCCAGGCTTCGAGATCGGGAAGCTGCATGACAACGAAAATGGAATGAATGGTGTTCCATTCTTTCCGTTCCCAGCATGATGCGCAAGGCGTAACGTGGCGCCATTCCCGACACGCACTGGAGATCGACATGATCGAACGCCGCCCCTTCGATACCCTCGGCGCCGCGAACCACGGCTGGCTCGACGCGCACCACCACTTTTCGTTCGCGAGCTACCACGAGCCGGCGCGCATGGGCTGGGGCGCGTTGCGGGTGTGGAACGACGATCTGATCGCGCCGCGCACCGGCTTTCCGCCGCATCCGCATTCGGACATGGAGATCATCACCTATGTCCGCGAAGGAGCGATCAGCCACAAGGACAACCTCGGCAATGCCGGCCGCACCGGCGCAGGCGACGTGCAGGTGATGAGTGCCGGCACCGGCATCCAGCACGCCGAATACAACATGGAAGACGAGCAGACCCGCATCTTCCAGATCTGGATCATTCCCGATGCACGCGGCGGCGCGCCGGCCTGGGGCACCAAGCCGTTTCCGAAGGATGCGCGCAGTGGTGACTTCATCGCGCTCGCCAGCGGCTTCGACGGCGACGACGATGCCCTGCCGATCCGCGCCGCCGCGCGCGTGCTCGGTGCGACACTCAAGGCTGGCGACACCGCCGAGTACGCGTTCGCCGATGGACGTCTCGGTTATCTGGTGCCGGCATCGGGCGCAGTCGAGATCAACGGCA
This sequence comes from Luteimonas sp. KH_071, assembly GCF_057838005.1. Lineage (NCBI taxonomy): Bacteria > Pseudomonadati > Pseudomonadota > Gammaproteobacteria > Lysobacterales > Lysobacteraceae > Luteimonas > Luteimonas sp. KH_071. The sequence goes on from NZ_CM174458.1 coordinate 2,001,760, forward strand.
CGCGCATCGAGGCGCGCGATGGCGCGGCCATCCGCGACGAAACGGTGATCCGCGTGACGGCGATCGAAGACGCGGAGCTGGTGCTGGTCGATACCGCGCCGTAAGCGCGTCATCCGGTCTCACCGTGTCGCGTGTGCTGTGCGACGCCCTCGCCCACCGATGCTGCATCCGCAGCATCGGCGGTTCTGTATGCGCGTGATTTCACAGGGCGCAAACTTAATTCCGTGACTGCATGCCCCGAACGGCATATCGGCGCGGCGAGGTTTTGACAGCGTTGTCAATCGACGGCAGCGTCGGTACCGGTCCAGCGCAGGGGGTGGGCCACAACCCATCACGCAAGGAGCCCACATGGATCGCACGTCCCTCATCGCCCTTCCGATTGCCGCCTGCGTCGGCCTCGCCGCACTCGCCCTGCCCGCTTCCGTGCAGGCGCAGGCACCGGTCTGGGAAGAGAATTTCAACGGCAGTTCGATCGACGGCAACACCTGGACCTACGACGTCGGCACCGGCTGCCAGATCGGCATCTGCGGCTGGGGCAACAGCGAGCTGCAGTACTACACCAGCCGTCCGGAGAACGCGCGCGTCGAGAACGGCAATCTCGTCATCGAAGCGCGTCGCGAGAATTTCGAGGGCAGCCCCTTCACCTCGGCGCGCCTGAAGACCGAAGGCCGTGTGCACTTCAAGTACGGCACGCTGGAGGCGCGCATCAAGACGCCGGAAGCCGGCAACGGCCTCTGGCCGGCGTACTGGATGCTCGGCGCGATCGGCGTGTGGCCCGACCGGGGCGAGATCGACATCATGGAGATCGGCCACGTCGACGGCATCGCGGCCGGCATGGCGAACCGCCGGGTCGGCGGCGCGGTGCACTGGAACTACGGCGGCGGCCATGCCAGTCACGGCGATTTCGCGGATTTCCCGACGGATCTGCATGACGACTACCGCACCTACCGCATGACCTGGGATCCGGAATTCATCCGCGTCACGGTGGACGGCCTGCAGTACTTCGAGATGGCGATCTCCGACATCGAAGGCGCCTCGCTGCACGAATTCCACCAGCCGCATTTCCTGCTGCTCAATCTCGCGGTCGGCGGCACCTACACCGGCATTTCGGATCCGAACGGCATCACCGCGCCACTGCCCGGCCGGATGCTCGTCGACTGGATCCGGCTCTACCAGGACCATCCCGACAGCGAGCTGCAGATCGGCGGCGACAGTGCCGTGCCGGCGGGTCGCTTCGGTGTCTACTCCGAACAGGGCAGCCTGGCCGGCGCGCTGGATTTCGGCAGCGACGCGGACCTGTTCGTCTGGAACAATCTCGCGCCGATCAGCGCCGCGCCATTCGAAGGCAACGAGGCGATGGCGTTCCGCGCGAGCGCCGGGCAATGGTTCGGTCTGGGCATCCTGACCGAATACCGGAACATGAGCGCCTACGCAGGTGGTTCCTTGAAGTTCCATATGCGCACGACGACGTCGTCGACGTTCAAGATCGGCATCAACACCTCGTTCGGTGACAGCTGGGTCGACTTCGCTGCAGGCGGGGCGAACTACGGTCTCGTCCGCGACGGGCAGTGGCACGAGGTCACGATCCCCTTCAGTGCCTTCTACAATCTGGACCTGCATGCGGTGAAACAGATGTTCATGGTCGTCGCCGACCCGCCGGCGCAGGACGTCGAATTGTTCATCGACAACGTCTACTACCAGAGCCCGTGAGTCGCCCGGCCGGGCGCGGTACGCCGCGCCCGGCTTAGAACACCGACAGACCCGTCAGCCGGGTGAAGCGATGCAAGGCGTAGCCGCCGAGCAGTGAATTGCCCTTCTCGTCGAGCGCCGGCGACCAGACGCACAGGTTCAGCACGTGCGGCACCACCGCGACGATGCCGCCGCCGACGCCGCTCTTGGCCGGCAGGCCCACATGGAACGCGAATTCGCCGGCAGCGTCGTAGGTGCCGCAGGTCATCATCACCGCGTTGGTGCGCCGGGCGCGCTCGATGCTGGTCACCTGCTCGCCCGATGACGGGCATCTGCCGCGGTCGGCGAGAAACTGCAGGCTGCGCGCGAGATCGATGCAGTTCATCTTCAAGGCGCACTGGAAGTAGTAGAAATCCAGCACCGCCTGCACGTCGTTCTTGATGTTGCCGAAGCTGCGGATGAAATTGGCCAGAGCCACGTTGCGGTAGCCGCTCTTGCGCTCCGACTCCCAGATCTCGTCGTCGCGGCCGATCTCCGCATTGCCCGAGCGCTCGCGCATGAACTGCAGCAGCGCGGCCTCCGGATCGTCGTAGTGCGACAGGATCACGTCGGCGACGACGATCGCGCCGGCATTGATGAAGGGATTACGCGGGATGCCGCTCTCGTGCTCGAGCTGGATCAACGAATTGAACGGGTCGCCCGACGGCTCGCGGCCGACCCGCTTCCACAGGTCGTCGCCGGCCTTGTCGAGCGCAAGCGTCAGCGTATGCACCTTGGAGATGCTCTGGATCGAAAACGGCGCATGTGCTTCCCCGACGGTGTGGATGTCGCCATCGAGCGTCGCGACCGCCATGCCGAAGGTGTCGGGCGACACCGACGCCAGTGCGGGGATGTAGTCGGCAACCTTGCCCTTGTGCTCGCCGAAGCGTTCGCGGACTTCGGCGTGGATCGTTCGCAGGATCTCCGGAATGTCGTGGCGCCCAAGGTCATGCGGGTTCTGCGGAGGGCTGCGCATGTCGACTCGGCTTGAAATACGGGCGTGCAGCATGGCGATGCGGGTGTGACCGTGCGGTCACAGTCGCGCACCTCAGTCGGCTCACCACTCCGCTTCAAGCCTGCGGAACGTTGCCGGCAACGTGATGCCCTTCGCGTCGTAGTCGTGGGCTTCGACACCGTCGATGCGCACGAGTTGTGGCCGTGTGCGCTGCGGCCATGCGAGATGCACCGTGCTGCCTGCGCGCAATCCGTCGCCGAGTTCGATATCGAGTCGGCCGGCATCGCCACGCGCCTGCAGGGTCAGCGGTCCGTAGGCCGTCGGCAATGCATCGAGGCGCAGGCCTTCACCCGCCAACCAGTCGGTCGGCGTGCCGGGCAACAGCTGCAGCACGGTGTCCTCTTCGCGCATCAACATGCCGAACACCGCCCGCGCGTACTCCGCCCCGATCCAGGTGTGCGGCATGTCACCGAGATAGCGCGGGAACCGCAGCCGCGAATGCACCACCTCGCCCCAGACATGCCAGGGCTGTGGACGCCGGTCTTCGAACATGCGCGAGAGCATCTCCCAGGCCGCCTCCGGCTGGTCGAGGTGCACGAAGGTCAGCACATTGCGCAGTTCGTAGGGCGAATACGCATACAGCGCATCGGGTCCAGCATTGCGCCGGAAATCGGCGAGATAGCGATCGAACGTCGTGCGCAGCGCATCGGCCGGCAGCAGGTCCTGCTGACCGGTGGGGTCGAGTGCGATCGAGACGCTGGTCGGATCGTTGCCGCCCAGATCGGCGGCCGCCGGCACGGTGTCCTGACCACTCCATGCCATGGTCGCGCGGATCGATGCGGCCACATCGGTGCGCAGCGCGTCGTATTGCGCGCGCGCCCAGGCGGCGGTCTGCGCATCGCCCAGCTGCTCGGCGAGCCATGCGCCGTCGTGCCAGCCCTTGAGCGCCCAGTAGTCGTCCCAGTAGCTGTGTGTCGGACTGGAATAGCCCTCGTGGCTGATCGACGGCGCGATGATGCCGCGAAAGCGCGCCGGCGCCGGCGCATCGGCCATGTAACCGGGCACCAGCGTGCGTTCGCGCAGGGTCTGCAGGAAGCGCATCGCCGACGTCACCTGCGGCAGGTAGTCGCGCACGGTCTCGGGACCGCCGTCGAGGCGGGCGACATCGGCCACCAGCGCGATGTACTGGCCCTGCGCGTCGAACTCGATATCCGAGCCGTAGCCGGTGAACAGCGTGCCGTCGTCGTTGATGATCGGCGAGACCAGCCCCGATTCGCGCACCGCGTGATCGGTGTACCAGCGCAGGAAATCGCGGGCCACCTCGGCCTGCCCCATGCGCAGCAGCACGGCGGCTGTGGCGGCGCCGTCGCGGATGAAGGAGCGGTCGTAGTTGCGCGGTCCCGGCTGCATCGCCTGACCGGTGCGGTTGATCAGCATATACGCCGCCTGCGTGCGCAGCGCATCGATCATCTCGGTATCGGGCAAGGCGATGTGCACGTCGCCCAAGCGTGCGCGCCAGTCGTCGGCGACGCGCACGGCCAGTGCATCGAAGCTCGCGTCGGGTGTCGCCGCGACGCGTAGCGATGCCGGCACCAGCGCGGGCGCTTCCGGCAGCGGGCCGTCGTTGCGGTCCGTGCGCGTGATGCCCAGCGGAAACGCAATCACGACGGATTCGCTCGCACCGGGCGCGAGGCGCATGCGATAGCCGAGCAGCGAGGCAGCCAGGCCGGCATCGTCATGCGCGGACATGGCGTCAGGCGCGGTACCGGCCGCGGCATGCGGGGTGAGTTCCGTCGCCCCGTCTTCGCCGAACGGCGCCGCGCCCTGATGGGTCGGCGGCGTCAGCGATGTCAGCAGCGTGCGGTCGTTGACGCGGACTGCAGTGCCGAGCGGATCAGGTGCAATGGCGATATCGCGTATCGGCGACAGCCCACCGTTCTGCCACGGCGGATTCATCTGCATCGGTCGCACCAGCAGCGACAGCGTGCCGTCGACCGCGGTAGCGCCGCGATTCGTTACGCGATGCCGCAGCAACGTGACCGGCTGGCCGTCGAGCGTGGTGGTGAAGGTCTCGCTGCGCACCGCGATGTCCGGTGTCGCGGTCCACTCGACCGCCGGCATCGGCATCCAGCGCTCGCGCAGTGTGTGCACCGGCGTACCGCCCGCTGCGCTGGCCGCGCCGCGCGCATCGCGCCAGATGGCCTGGACCAGCGGCGCGCCCTTCCAGGCTTCGAGGTTGCCCCACTCGTCGAAGATCGATTTCTGCAGGCCACCGTGTACACCGACGACCGTCCAGTAGGTCTGCTGCATGCGCAACGACGGTGGAAACAGCGCAGCGGTTCCACGCGCGGCGGCGGCCTGGTAGGCGCGCATCGGTGTCATCACCTCGCCAGGACCGAGCAGGCGCAGTCGCGCGACGGCCGGGGGCGCGCCATCGCCGGCGGAGACGCGAACGCGGAGCGCACGCGCATCCAGCGCCACCGCACTGGCGAGCGTGGACATCCCGCCGTCGCCCGGAAACGGATCGCGCGCCACGACCTGCCACTCGCCCGCGGCATCGCGTGCCTCCAGCGTCGCGCCACTGCGCGTACCGGCCCATTCGACGCGCACACCGGCAGTGGGCTGCGGCGAGGCGAACGACAGTGAGACGATGCCGGCATTGCCGTTCATTGCGACCGGTACCGGGGCGCCGTCCTTGCGCCAGACGCGCGCATTGTCGGGATCGTCCAGGCCGGCGATCCGTGCGGCTTCGGCGACCGGCAGCGGTTCGAATTCGAAGACAGAGACGCCCCAGTCGGACGTTTTCGGCAGCGCCGCCAGCCGCAGCCAGCGCGCACGCACCGGCGCGAAGAACAGGGTTTCGACCCCGCCCAGCGAATCCGGCTGCACGTGCACGTCGCGCCAGTCACCTTCATGCTCGGCGGCCTGCAGCACGAAGCCTTCGGGATTGGCGAGATCCCATCGGATCCGCACGCCGCCGATGTCGCTCGCCCGGCCCAGATCCACCTGGAACCAGTGGCCGGCGCTGAATGCGCCGCCGGTCTTGGTCGCGAAATCACCGTCGATCAGATGCTCGATCGCCTCGGCCTGGACCTGCGTCGACGAGCTCGTCGCCGTCCACGCCGCACGCGGCGGCAAGCCCTCCTGCGCATGTGCCGACACGCCGACCAGCGCATACACCAATCCACACAGCCACCGCACCCGGTTTCGCATCGTCGCTCCGCGCTGTATCCGCACGCCCTCCCCAGGGTCGCGACGCCGGCACATGGGCCGTCGCGACCGGAGCGTAACCGTTTTCAGTCGCTATTTGCACAGCCCTGCCGGAGGGTCGAGGCACCGGATGAGCGTGTCACCAACAGCGTTGCACGGCGCGCTGCGCGCGCGCCCGGGGACATGGTCTTGACCCCGGATGCGCGAGTCTTGGCCATGGCGCGCGTCGCGCTGCAATCGCATACAGGACATCCACCACATGGGCATGCTGATCGAGGGACGCTGGGAATCCGATGACGACAAGCTCGTCGGGGACGACGGTGCGCTGAAACGGCCCGATTCGGTGTTCCGCAACTGGATCACGCCCGACGGCACGCCCGGCCCGACCGGACAAGGCGGATTTGCCGCCGAACCCGGCCGCTATCACCTCTATGTGGCGCGCGCCTGTCCGTGGGCGCATCGCGCGACGCTGTTCCGCGAGCTCAAGGGGTTGCAGCCGATGATCGGCCTGTCCGTCACCCACTGGCTGATGGCCGACGACGGCTGGACCTTCGCCACCGGCCCCGGTGTGATCGCAGATCCCCTGTACGGCGCCGAGACCGTCTGGCAACTCTACGTGCGCGCCGATCCCCACTACACCGGTCGCGTGACCGTGCCGGTGCTGTGGGACACGCAACGCGAAACCATCGTCAGCAACGAATCCGCCGACATCATCCGCATGTTCAACAGCGCGTTCGACGGCGTCGGCGCCACCCCCGGCGACTACGCACCGGCGGCGCTGCTCGGCGAGATCGATGCGCTCAACGACCGCATCTACGACGGACTCAACAACGGCGTCTACAAGGCCGGCTTCGCGACCAGCCAATCCGCCTACGACGCGGCGGTGCGGGGCGTGTTCGACACCCTCGACTGGCTGGAATCGCATCTGTCCGGACGCACCTGGCTGTGCGGCGACGTGCAGACCGAGGCCGACTGGCGGCTGTTCACCACCCTGCTCCGCTTCGACGCGGTCTACCACGGGCATTTCAAGTGCAATCTGCGGCAGCTCCGCGACTACCCCGGACTGCTGGCCTATACCCAGCGGCTGTATGCCGAACCCGCAGTCGCGCCGACGGTGGACTTCGATCACATCCGTCGTCACTACTACCAGAGCCATCGCCAGATCAATCCGACCGGCATCGTGCCGGCGGGTCCTGAGCCGGTATTTCCCGCCGCGTCCTGAGCCGGGCGCGCCCGCAGGTTCAGGCCACCGCCGGCACTTCATAGAATTCCAGCGGCAAGCCGTCGGGATCGGCGAAGAACACGAAGCGTCGTCCGGTGTAGGGATCGACGCGCACCGGTTCCAGCGCCACGCCGTGCGCGTTCAAGCGCGAACACGCGGCCTCGATGCCGTCGACGGCGAACGCAAGATGGCGCAGGCCGCGGGCCTCTGGCCAGGACGGCCGCGGCGGTGCGTCGGGAAACGAGAAGAGCTCCACCTGGCCGCCATCCGGCAGCGCGAGATCGAGCTTCCACGATCGCCGTTCCTCGCGGTAATGCTCGGCCAGCACCTGCAGGCCGAGCGTCTCGACATAGAACGCCTTGGAGACCGCGTAATCGCTGCAGATCACCGCGACGTGGTGGATGCCGCGCAGCATCGTCAGGCAGGTGCCTTGAGCGTGCGTGCGAACAGCGCCAGCATCTTCGACCAGGCGTCCTTGGCAGCGGCTTCGTCATAGCGCGGCGTGGTGTCGTTGTTGAAGCCGTGTTCGGTATCGGCAGGCTGGTGCAGCGCGAATGTCTTGCCGGCTGCCTGCAACGCGGCTTCATAGTCCGGCCATTGCGCGTTGACGCGCGCATCGTTGGACGCCAGTACCACCAGGAGTTCGGCCGCGATCTTCGGCACGTCCTCCAGCGGCGCCGCCGGTCCGTAGAACGGTACGGCTGCGCGCAGCGTCGGCAGCTGCGTCGCCAGCCAGTTGGCCATGCCGCCGCCGTAGCAGAAGCCGACCACGCCGAGGCGGCCATTGCCGCCGTCGATCGCCTGCAACCAGCCCGCGGCAGCCAGGAAGTCCTGCTGCGCCTTGTCCTGATCGAGCGTGGCGAACAGGGCGCGCGCGGCGTCTTCTTCGCCCGGGTAGCCGCCCTTGGCAAACAGCGCATCCGGTGCGAATGCGATGTAGCCCTCGAGCGCGATGCGGCGTGCGACATCCTCGATATGTGGGTTGAGTCCGCGGTTCTCGTGGACCACCAGGACCAGCGGCAGCGGACCGTCCGCTCCGGCCGGGCGCGCGAGATAGCCGCGGCCGCGGCCGTTCCCTCTGGGCGCGTCGAATTCGACGTGGCGCGTCTGCAGGCGCGCGTCGTCCGGTGCGATCTGCTGCGCCCGCGCGAACTGCGGACTCAGTGCGGCGAGCAGACCCGCCGCGCCTGCGGCGCCGGCGATGCGTCCCGCGCGGCTGAGGAATCCGCGGCGATCGATCGCCCCGTGCACATAGTCGTCGAACAGGGCGAGCACATCGGGATCGAAGTCGCGTGCGGTCTGTTTTGGCGGTGTGGCCATGGCGTGCTCCAGCGGTCGGGTTGGCCCTGGATGGTAATCGCCGCGCGTGTCGCAAGGCGTGCGACCGCCGTGACGCTGCGCTGCACCGCAACAAAACTTCAATACATCCTCGCTAGCCTCCGGCCCCGGTCGCACGTCGGCCCATCGCGTCGGGTGCAAGCGCACCGCGCGCGCTCGTCCATTCGTCTCCAAGGGGAACACCTGGCATGAAGTCCTTCCACCCGGCGCGCCGCGCGTCCGGGCCGCGCCCGCGCTGCCTGAGCCGCAGCATCCGTTTCCTTCTCGTCGGCGGCATGGCCGCCATGCCGACGCTCGCCCTCGCGCAGGACGCGCCGGCAGCCGACGACATCCGGGCACTGGACGCCGTCTCGGTCACCGGCAGCTACAGCCGCAGCCTCGAGCAGGCCGTCGACCTGAAGCGCGACAACGTGGGCTTCTCCGATTCCATCGTGGCCACCGACGTCGCCGATTTCCCCGAACAGAACCTCGCCGAGGCGCTGCAGCGCATGCCCGGCGTGACCATCGAGCGCAACAAGGGCCTGGGCTCGCGCGTCAACGTGCGCGGTCTGCCGTCCGATTACACCCACGTGTCGATCAACGATCTCGCCACGGCCTCGGGCAGCGGCGGCCGCGAGGTCGAGTTCGACATCTTCGCGTCCGAGATCATCCAGCAGGTCACAGTGCAGAAATCGCCGACCGCGGCCGACGAGGAAGGCGGCATCGCCGGCTCGGTGAAGATCTCCACCGCGCGTCCGTTCGACTACAGCACGCGCCAGCTGGTCGGTTCGGTCGAGGGCGCGCACAACTCGATCTCCGAAGAGATCGATCCCAAGCTCTCCTTCCTCGCTGCCGACACCTGGGGTAACTGGGGCGCGCTGGTGTCGTTCTCGACCGCCAAGCGCACCAATCGCACCGACGCGACCTCGGGCATCAACTTCCGTCCGATGTCGCGCTTCCTCGGCGCTTCCGGCGTGCGCGGCGAGCAGGCAGAAGCGGTGATCGAGCGCGACACAGGCCGCGAGATCGGCAACCGCAACGACACTGCCGAATCCAACCTGATCGTGTTCCAGGACAAGGTCGGCGACCGCGTCTTCCTCAACGAGCAGGACAAGTGGGGCGCGACGGGTTCGCTGCAGTTCAAGCCCGGCAACGATTTCAGCCTGACCTTCGACGCACTGGTCGGCGGCTACGATTCCAACGAGGACGAGTACGACGCGGCGGCGTATTCCGCTTCCAGCCGCAGCACGCTGGAAACGATCCACGAATACGACGACACCACGCTGGCCCAGCACGGCATCCTGGTGCTGCGCGACGTGTCGTACACCGCCACCCAGCACGAATTCCTGAGCAAGGAGCGGCGCAACGAGACCGATTTCCGCCAGTACAGCGCGGCGCTCGACTGGCGCGGCGACACCTGGACCATCGATGCGCTGCTCGGCTACTCCGGCGCGAAGAAGTCGCTGGACTACGCGAACCTCAAGCACGTCGCCTACGCGCCGTCGCGCACGCGCTGGAACGGCAACAGCGGTGAGACCATCCCGAGCGCGTCGTCGAACGGATTCGACATGTACAACTCGCCGGAACGCTATCTCTTCGAGGCCTACGAGACCACGCTCGAGCGGATCACCGACGACAAATACGCCGCCCAGGTCAACATCGCCAAGACGTTCGATCTTGCGTTCCTGCCGGCGCTGCGCAGCGTGCAGTTCGGCGCACGCCACACCGACAAGTCGAAAGCGCGCGAATACGGCGAAGCCAAGATCGGCGGGCCGTCGGCCGGCGACAACAGCTGGGTCAATACGCGCACGCTGGCCGACAGCCAGCTGCGGCCGATCGGCGACATCGTGCCCGGCGGCGCCTACACCGCGCGCGATCTCGACTGGCAGATGGCCTCCAACGCCTATGCGCGCGACACGTTCCGGTATGCGGGTTTTTCCACGCCGTTCGACGACGCCCAGTACTACCGTGTCGACGAGCGGGCCACGGCGCTGTACCTGATGACGGACGTCGCGTTCGATCTGGGCCCCGTACCGGTCGACATCAATGCGGGCGTGCGTTATGTCGATACCTCGGTGACGTCGTTCGGCTATCACCCGGTGCAGAACCCCGACGGCAGCACCGGCTACACCGACACGCCGATCTCGATGGACGGCAGCTACAGCGACGTGTTGCCGAGTGTCAACCTCACCGCCGAACTGCGCGACGGCCTGCTGCTGCGCGCCGCGGCGTCGCAGACGCTGATCCGCCCGGCGATGACCGACATCGCCTACAAGCGCACCGCGAGCTGGAGCTCCTATCGCTTCACCGACGGCAACCCGGCGCTGAAGCCGACCTATGCCGACCAGTGGGAAGTGGGTCTGGAGCAGTACCTCGACAATGGCGGCCTGCTGGCGGCGTCTTACTTCCGCAAGAAGATCGACGGCGTGGTGATCAACGCGCTGACCGGCGTGGTCGAGGATGTGCCGGTCTACAACGCCAACGGCACGCTCAACGGCATCTACGACTTCGACGTCTACCAGCCCGTCAACGCGGCGGGCGCGTACGAGGTCGACGGCGTCGAGCTCATCGCGCAGCTGCCGCTGACGATGCTGCATCCGGCGCTGGAAGGCTTCGGCATCAACGCCAACTACACGATGCTCGAAAGCTCGCTGGCCGGCGAATCCGATCTCGGCATCCAGACGTCGATGCCGGGCCTGGCGGAGAAGACCTGGAACCTCACCGCGTACTACGAGAACGACCGCTTCGACGCCCGCGTGTCCTACAACCACAAGAGCGAATACGTGGAATCGATCGGCTACAACATGTATCCGATCTACCGCGATGCCTACGGCCAGCTCGACGTGTCGATCGGTGTGCGTCTGGCCCAGAACCTCAAGCTGAGCCTCAAGGGCATCAATCTGACCGACGAGGCGACGACCGGCTACACCATGGACCCGTCGTTCCCGACGATGTACGAGCTGTCGGGCCGCCGGATCTCGCTGGGACTCCGCGCGGATTTCTGATTCGCTGGACGTATGCGCGGCACGAAAAAAATGGCCACCGCTCGCGGTGGCCTTTCTTTTTTTGCTTATTGCTCTTGAAACAAGTCCGGTTGATGCAGGAGGCGTGGAGGATCAGTCGAACCGGGCCGCATGGGAATCTGTTCCCTTCCCCCGCCGCGGGGAAGGTCTACGAAGCGCGGGGTGCTTTTTCAGACTGGGCGGCCTGGTGCCGCCTGCCTGCTCGCCTTCGGTACACCCGGAGTCGCACGACCGACACCGTCCATCCACTCCGACGCTCAGCGATGGGCCAGGGCGTAGTCCAATGCCGAGACGATCGAGGCGACCTGCGCGGCGTTGCATTCGGCCGGGGTGGTGCGGGGGCTGTCGGGATAGACCTCGGTCGTGGTCACGTAGCGCGCGCCGGTGATGCCGGCGCACAGGCCGAGCTCGGCGACCGGATACTCGATGACGCCGTGGGCGACGACGGGGGAGCCGATCATCTGGCCGTCGGCATCGGCCGGCGCGATATGCGTCACCTGCTCCACCGCGGCGATTACCGCCTGCTGGAATCCAGGCTGCGGGCGTTCGCTGTCGTCGACCAGATAGAAACCGTCGGGAATGCCACCCGGCTCGAACGCCACGCCATCGCGCGCGGCGAGCGCGGGCCGGAACTCGGATTCGTCGGTGTCGGTGGTTTCGTGCAGATCCACATGGACCAGCACCCGGCCGCGCAACGGGGCGAGCAGCGCGACCAGCGCCGCAGATTCCCGGGCCGGGCTGCCCGCGCGGAACGACCGGTTCGGATCGATCGCATCGATGTTCCAGCGCTGCACATGTTCGTAGCCCCAGGGACTGACGCAGGGCACGACCAGCAGATTGATCCGCCCGGCGTACCCGGCAGCGGACTGTTCGACGAATTCCAGCGCGCCGACGATGCCGCTAGTCTCGTAGCCGTGCACGCCGCCGGTGACCACGCCGACGGGCAGATCCCGGCTCCAGTCGCGACTGCGGATCGCGAGCAGCGGATAGCGGCGGCCGCCGGCTTCGAGCGTGTCGTAGGTTTCGATGTCGAAGCGATCGCGCAAGGCCTCGACGCGTGTCACGACATCGTCGGCGTGGCTGCGATGCCGGACATGACTTGCCCGCCACTGCGCGCGTTCGGCATCGCCCCAGGGCTGGCCGGGCGTGCCGATCGGATAGGACGTGGTCTGCTGCATGGCGTACTCCGGCGTTTGAAAAATCGCCGGCACTCTAGCACCGCATCGGCTCTGGTCCGATCAGAGCGGCGCGGGTCGCCCGTACAGATAGCCCTGCCCGTACTGGCAGCCGAGCTCGTCGAGCATGTCGCGCTGTGCCTGGGTTTCCACGCCTTCGGCAATCGTGTCGATGCCGAGCGTGCCGGCAAGCGCGAGGATCGCGCGGACCAGGGCCAGACTCTCGGCGTGCAGGTCGCTGCCCAGACCCTGTACGAAGCTCTGGTCGATCTTCAGCGCCTGGATCGGGAAGCGATGCAGATACGACAGCGCCGAGAAACCGGTGCCGAAATCGTCCAGCAGCGCCAGCACGCCCCGCTCGCGCAGCAGGCTGAGCATGCGCAGCGCTCGCGGCGCATCGTCGAGCAACGCGACTTCGGTGATCTCGATGCGCAGGCGCGACGGATCGGCGCCGGCCCCGTCCACCAGCAGCATCAGTCGCTCGACGAAATCGTCGGAGCGGAAATGGCGCGGCGAGACGTTGATCGACACATAGCCGGGCGCGTCCAGCGTCGCCATCATGCCGATGACCTTGCGGTACATCAGCCAGTCGACCTGTTCGATCAGGCCGCTGTCCTCGCCTACGCCGATGAAGTCGGCAGGCGGCAGGATGCCGTGGAGTTCGTGGCGCCAGCGCAGCAACGCCTCATGGCCGATCACCGCACCGTCGGACAGGCGCACGATCGGCTGGAAGAACGGCTCGAACGCATCCTGCAGGATCGCGCGACGCAGATCGGCCTCGAGATCCAGCAGGCGCGTGGCCTCGGCGCGCATGGCCTCGTCGAAGCGTTCGCTGCGATCACGGCCGCAGGCCTTGGCGCGATACATCGCCGCGTCCGCATCCCGCAGCAGACCGTCGCCATCGGCGCCGGGATGCGACATCGCGATGCCGATGCTGCCCGATGGATACAGCTCGCGTCCGGCGACCCACATCGGCCGTGCCAGCGTCGCCAGCAATGCCGCTGCCATCGTGTCGGCAACGCATGCGTCATCGACCCCGCCGAGCACCAGCGCGAATTCGTCGCCGCCGAGACGCGCGGCCATGTCCTGCGGCCCGAGCAGCGCGGAGATCCGCTGCGCGATCTCGACCAGCATCGCGTCGCCAGCCGCGTGGCCGACGCTGTCGTTGACGAGCTTGAAGCGGTCGAGGTCGAGGAACAGCACCGCGAATGGTTCCTGCCGGCTTTCGGAGGACGCGAGCGCGGCATTGAGGCGTTCGAGCAGCTGCACGCGATTGGGCAGCCCGGTCAACGGATCGTGCCGCGCCTGGTGCACCAGGCGCTGCTGCGCACGCACACGCTCGCCGATCTGCGCACGCAGTTCGCGGTTCGCCTCCTCCAGCTCACGCGTGCGGGCATCGACGCGGAACTCGAGTTCGGTGTGGGCGGCTTTGAGCGCTTCCTGCGCGCGCTTGCGCTCCAGTGCGCTGTCGATGTGGTGCGCGACGAAGGTCAGCAGGGCCTGGTCGCTGTGCGTGAACGCGATTTCCGGATCGTAGCTCTGCACCGCGATGGCACCGACCGGGCGACCATCCCGGCTCAACGGCACGCCCAGCCAGCACTGCGCCTGGGTACCGCGACTCTGCAGTTCGCCGCTGGCTTCCAGCAGCGCAATGCCCTCACGTCGTGCGAGCAGCGGCTCGCCGCTGTCGATCACGTATTCGGTGAGGCCGTTGGCCCGATCGCGCGGACGACGCGCGGCGTCCCGTTCGTCGACCGAATACGGAAACTCGATGCGCTGCCCGTCAGGGCTCAGCATCGCGATGTAGAAGTTGCGGGCGTACAGCAGCTCGCCGACGATCGCATGCAGGTCTGCATAGAAGCGCTCGACGCTGCCGGCAGCGACCGACAGTTCGCTGATGCGGTACAGCGCACGCTGCAGACGCTCGGCGCGCGCGCGTTCGGCGATCTGCGCCTGCAGGCCGAAGTTCGCCTCCTGCAATTCCTGGGTGCGCGAGTCCACCCGCCGCTCCAGCTCCGCATGCGCCTGCTTGCGGTCGAGCGCGGTGAGGATGTGCTGGGCGACGAATTCCAGCAGCGCCCGGTCATCCTGGCTGTAGCGGTCGGGCCGGTCGTAGCTCTGCACGACGATCGCGCCACAGACCCGGCCGTCGCGACGCAGCGGAACCCCCAGCCAATCGGCGCTGTCGGGCCCGTGCAGCAGGTTGCCGTCGTCGACACCATGCGTCCGTCGCAGCTGCGCCGACGGGCCCAGCATCGGCTGCCCGGCACGCAACAGCGCGATCGTCAGGCTGTTGGGCATCTCGCTGACATGCAGTTCCTGCTCGGGATCGGCGGTCCAGGGATCGTGCGCATCGACGAAATACAGGAACCGCAGTGTCTCGCTGAGGTCGTCATAGAGCACGATGTAGAAATTCTCGGCGGTCATCAGCGTGCCGACGACGGCGTGGATCCGCGCCAGCACCTCACCCATCTCCAAGGCGGAACCGGCAAGGTCGGCGATCTCGTACAGCGCCTGCTGCAGCCGTTCCGAGCGCTGCAGCGTCGCGACGATGTGCTCGGTGATCAGCGCTTCGAGCCCGCTGCGCATGGCGTCGGCGGCCAGTCGCGCCCACGCGTCGCGCAGCGCTTGGTCGGCAGCCGCATCGAAGGCGACCGCGATGCGCACGTCGCCTCGGACTGCGTGCTGCACGCCGATACCGGGGGCCATCACGCCTGGATCGTCGAGCGCAGCTGTTGCGATCTCACGCAGCACGCTGCCCGCGTCATCCGCATGGATCACCCCGCGGCCGCTCAAGGTGCACCGCCAAGCCATCGCGATCGCCAGGCCGGTCGGCGCGGTGGCCAGGATCTCGCGCGCACGCGTCGCCGCATCGACAGGCGGGGGGCGGGGAAAGTCGATGGCGTGGCGGCGGTCGGGCACGGGGCGTTGGCGGATCCTGGCTGACGCGAGCATAACCAAATCGTCACATCGACCCGCAACTTGACCCCATCGTCGCCCTCGGGACGTTCGCGTTTCCATGCACGCGACCGTCTCACCAGCGCTTCCTGGCCGACTGGCCTTCCCGGCCCCGTCCCCAGCACGTAACCTGCAGCGCATGCCCGACATCGCCAGCCAGCAGGAGCCGACCGGCGACGATGCCCTGATGCAGGCATGGGTCGCAGGGGATGTGGCGGCATTCGAGACGCTCTACCGCCGGCATCGCGAGAAGCTCTACCGGTTTCTCGTACGCCAGCTGCGCAACGGGGCGCTGGCCGACGAGATCTTCCAGGACATCTGGCAACGCGTGATCGCCGCGCGCGCCGACTGGCGACCCGATGCGATGTTCACGACGTGGCTGTATCGCATCGCCCACAATCGGCTCGCCGATCACTGGCGTGCGGCGCAGCATCGACCGCCGCCGCCCGAGGATGCGGACCTGCGCACCGCGCGGATCGTCGATCCCGATTCGCCCGAGCGGCAGTTGTCCGCCTTCGAACAGCGGCGCCGCTTGCAGCTCGCGCTGGCATCGTTGCCGGAGGAGCAACGTGAGGTCGTGCTGCTGCGGCTGGAACAGGAACTGACGCTGGAGGAGATCGGCACGATCACCGGCGTCGGCCGCGAAACCGTGAAGTCGCGCCTGCGCTACGCGATGGACAAACTGCGAGCACAGCTCCTAAGAGATTGATATGAATAATTTTTCTTATGAGGTGTGTGCCAGAATTTTGTATGTGTGCCATCGCCAGCGGAAACATCGTTATCCGATGGACAAACTGCGCACGCTGCTGAGCCCATGAACCGACCCGACCGCGAACCGCTGACACCCGAAGAACGCCTGCTGGCCGATCGCCTGTTACGCGACGGCAGTGCCGTGTCGCCGTCGGCCGCGCTGGACGCGGCGATCCTGGGTGCTGCGCGAAACGCCTCGGGCGCAGCGCCTGCGCAGACACGCGCCGCCATCGCGCACAGGACTGTGTCCCCGCGCCGCCGTCGTTGGCCGTTCGCGGCCGGCATCGCCGCATCGCTGGCATTGGCGGTCGGCATCGCATGGCAATTGCGCCCGGTGCCCGACAGCGAAATGCGAGCGGCGTCCGAGATACCTGCAGCTGCAGTTGCACCTGCTGCAGCCACCGCGCCAGCCCCGGAAGTGTTGCGGTCCCGCGAGGTCGCGCCACCGCCGCTCGCCGACTCCGCGCCGCTGCCCGCGCAAGCCACGACCGACGTTCCGGCGCCTGCAGCGCCCGCGGCCGACGAAACGCCCCCTGCCGCGTCGATACGCAACGAGACGGTGGCCACCGAGTCCGCGGACATCGCGTCTTCCGCTGCGGCTGCGAACGTGCCGGCACCGGTCGAGCGATCGACCGCGTTCGGCGCGGAGATGCATCCGGCCGTCTCGCCGCCACCACCGCCACCACCGCCGGCGATCCCTGCGTCCGCGCCCTCCGTGCCAGCACCGCCGCCGGCCCCACCCTCGCCGCCCTCTCCCGTGCAGGCGCCTGCCGAATCAGCGGCGCGTCGCGCGGCGCCGACTGCGCCGGCGCCGGCGGCTGCGCGACAGACGCGGGCGGACTCGCAGGCCTTGATGCTCGAATCGATCGACGACGGTCCCGACGACGGCGATCCGCCCGCGTCGGCCGATGCACCCGAAGTCCGCGCCGCATGGCTGGCCCGCGTGCGGGAGCTGCTCGATGCCGGCCGAATCACCGAGGCCAAGGCGAGCCTGGCCGAGTTCCACCGCCGGCACCCCCAGTCCGAACTGCCGCCGGACCTGCGCGCGTTGCTGGACTGATGCCGCTCGACACCCTGGCCGGGCCGGTCGACCACACGCTCGAGGTCAAACACAGTCGCTTCATCGCGCACGCGGCGCCGGTCGATGATGCCGACGGCGCCGCCGCGTTCATGCAGCAGGTGCATGTGGCCGATGCCACCCACAACTGCTGGGCCTGGCGCACCGGCGATCAATACCGCTCCAGCGACGATGGCGAGCCGGCCGGCACGGCCGGTCGCCCGATCCTTGCCGCGATCGATGGCCAGGGTTTCGACCGCGTCGCGGTCGTGGTCGTGCGCTGGTACGGCGGCATCAAGCTCGGCGCTGGCGGGCTTGTCCGTGCCTACGGCGGCTGCGCAGCCGAATGCCTGCGTACTGCGCCCCGCGTCGCGCTGGTCGAGATGGCGACGCTGCGCCTGCATGCGCCGTTCGACGCGATCGGCAGCGTGCACGCCGCGCTGCCGGGCGCCTTCGCGGTCAAACGCGAAGAAACCTTCGACGCTCACGGCGTGGCATTGGTGCTGGAGCTGCCGGCCGATCGCGTCGACGACTTGAAAACCCGCCTGCGCGATGCCACCCGTGACCGGGTCCGCATCGACGACAATGGCTGATGGCATTCCAATCCCCCCGCTCAACGCCTGACGCCGGCGAACCGAAGGCGCGCATCGGCGCGCTCAAGACCCTGTGGCCGTTCGTGATGCGCCAGCGCGGCCTGTTCGCCGCCTGGATGGTCGCGCTCGCGCTGTCGTCGGCCGCGACGCTGAGCCTGCCGATGGCGGTCAAGCAGATGATCGACCACGGTTTCACCGGCGGCGACCAGATCGACCAGGCGTTCGCGCTGCTGCTGCTCGTCGCGATCGCGCTGGCGGTGTTCACCGCGGCGCGGTTCTTCTTCGTCTCGCTGCTCGGCGAGCGTGTCGTCGCTGACCTGCGCAACCGGCTCTACGGTCATCTGCTCGATCTCGACCAGACTTTCTTCGAGCAGACCCGCAGCGGTGATCTGGTTTCAAGGCTGAGCGCGGACACCGAACTGTTGCGCGCGGTCGTGGGTTCGACGATGTCGGTCGCGCTGCGCAGCACGGTGATGGTGATCGGCAGCGTCGCGATGCTGGTGGTCACCAGTCCGCGGCTCGCGGCATTCACCCTGATCGGCATTCCGCTGTTCGTGCTGCCGCTGGTGCTGGGCGGGCGCAAGCTGGCGAAGATCTCGCGCCAGAGTCAGGACCGCGTGGCCGATGCCAATGCGCTGGCCAACGAGACGCTGACCGCCATCCGCACCGTGCAGGCGCATGCGCGCGAACCTTGGGAGCGCGGACGCTTCGGCGATGCGGTCGCGCAGTCGGTCGCCACCGCGCGTCGGCGGATCGGCCTGCAGTCGATCATCACCGCGATCGCGATCACGCTCATCTTCGGCGCGGTGACGGTGGTGCTGTGGTCGGGCGCCCACGACGTCATCGAAGGCCGCATGACCGCCGGCACGCTGGGCCAGTTCGTGCTCTACGCGCTGTTCGGCGCAGGATCGGTCGGCGCACTTGCGGAAGTGTGGAACGAGCTGCAACGCGCCGCCGGCGGCATGGGCCGGATCGGCGAGCTGCTGGTCGAGCACCCCGGCATCCGCGCGCCGGACGCGCCGGCCACGCTGCAGGAACCCGTGCGCGGCGAACTGCGCTTCGAAGACGTGCGGTTCCACTATCCCTCGCGCCCGGATGCGCCTGCGCTGGAGCATTTCAACCTACATGTCGCACCCGGCGAGACCGTCGCCCTGGTCGGCCCGTCCGGCGCCGGCAAAAGTACGGTGCTGTCGCTGCTGCTGCGTTTCCATGACCCTGCCGAAGGCACGGTGTCGATCGACGGTGTCGACATCCGCGGGCTCGATCCCGCCGCGCTGCGCGACCATCTCGCGCTGGTGCCGCAGTCGCCGACCATCTTCGCCACGACTGCGCGCGAGAACATCCGTTATGGCCGCCTTGATGCCAGCAATGCCGACATCGAAGCGGCAGCGAGCGCCGCGGAAGCCGATGCCTTCATCCGGGAACTGCCCGAGGGCTACGACGCCCAGCTCGGCGAGCGCGGCGCGCGGCTGTCTGGCGGCCAGCAGCAGCGCATCGCGATCGCCCGCGCGCTGCTGCGCGACGCGCCGGTGCTGCTGCTCGACGAAGCGACCTCCGCGCTCGATGCGCAAAGCGAGTTCGCGGTGCAGGAAGCGCTGGCGCGGCTGATGGAAGGCCGCACGACGCTGGTCATCGCGCATCGGCTCGCGACGATCCTCAAGGCCGATCGCATCGTGGTCATGGATCGCGGCCGCATCGTCGCCCAGGGCACGCATGCGGATCTGCTGGCGCAGGGTGGGCTTTACGCCGAGCTGGCGCGGTTGCAGTTCATCGATTGAGGTGTAGGAGCGCGCTTGCGCGCGATGGGCGTTCTGGGCAAGACCTCTTCGCGCGCAAGCGCGCTCCTACACGTGGCTTTGGCTTTGGGTTTGGCTTTGGCCTTTGCTTCTCGCGTTGGCTTTTGATTTGAATCGAGCCGTAAAGCGAGCCGAGCATCGCAGGGCGGCGGGGTCGAAGAGCAGCCCATGTCTGAGCGCAGCGAGTTTGGGCTGCGTGCCCCGTCGTCCGAGAAGCGCAGGGGACCGCCGCGGCTGTATCGCGGCGGATCGCGTCCGGCGAAGACGGTTTGACTCGCGCCTTTGGCGCTCGCCCTTCGGGCCGGCTTTGCCGTTCGCCAGTGCATTCGCACTGTCGTGCTTACTTTTGCCAAGACAAAAGTAAGCCGCGCGACAGCGCGGAAGCCCTGTACTTGATCTTCGCTCTGCGAGCGATTCGTCTGGCGAATATGGATATCTAACGCCAAGGCTGAAGCAGAGTGCAGGGCTTTCGCCTGCTGCGCGTGCGAGTCCCTTTTGGATGGACCCAAAAGGAACCAAAAGGTCCCTTCGCCGGACGCGAGCCGACGCGATGAAGCCGCGTCGGTGCCCTCCGCTCCTCGCCTGACGCGGCACGCAGCCCAAACTCGCTGCGCTCAGACATGGGCTGCTCTTCGGCCACGCCAGGCTCCGGTGCTCGGCTCGCTCTACGGCTCGATTCAAATCAAACGCTGAAAACCAAAACTAAAGCCAAAGCAGAAGCAGAAGCCCAAAGCCCAAAGCCCAAAGCCCAAAGCGTGCGCAACAACGAAAGCCAGGAAGAGGCGCAACTACTTCGTAGAAACCCCGGACACCCGAAACGCTCCCAACGCATCCACAAACGCCGGCTCCAGCGCCATCGACCCGAACACCCCCTGCTGCGTGCCACTGAGCACCCGCAGCATGTGCCCGCGCCCGCCCGGCAGATTCCCCATCGGCCGGAACGCCACATCGCGCGCCTTCGCGATCACGTCGCGCTCGGACTGGAACACCGGCGTCAGCCAGCGGCTCCAGAACTGGTAGATCGCCACGTGCCGGCGACGCACGCGGGCATACGTGCTCAACGCATCCGCAAGTGCTTCCGCGCGCAAGGCATCACGCAAGGCTTCGGCATCGAGCAGGGCCATGTTGACGCCCTGCCCCAGTTGCGGACTCATCGCATGCGCGGCGTCGCCGAGCAGCACCCAGCGGCCGCGATGCCACTGCGTCAGCGTGACATCGCGATAGGTCGCGCGCGCCAGTTGCGCATGCGTGGTGGTGGCGCTGAGCAAGCGCGACGCCTCGGGCCAGATCGATGTCACCGTGTCGCGCCAGTGGTCGAGCGCCGTGGACTGCCAGCCGTCGAAGGCCGCGACCGGCAGACTCCAGAAGAAGCTGAGCCGTGGAGTCGCATCGCCCGGGCGGGTGCCGACCGGCAGCAGGCCGATCATCCGGCGCGCGGCGACATAGCGTTGCCGGAGTTCATTCAAGTGTGGCCAGCCGTCGGCGTCGAGCAGGCACCACAGCGCACCCCAGGGATACACCACGTCGCGACGCACGCCACCGAGTCGGCAGCGCAGACGCGAGGCAGCGCCGTCGGCCGCGAGCACCAGATCGAACGGACCGTGCCGGCCGCCATCGGCGTCGCACAGCCAGCGGTCGTCGGTGTCGTCCGGACCTTCGATCGTGACGCCGGCATGCAGCCGCACATCGTCGCTGCGCGCCTGGTCGAGGATCGCGAACAGTGCACCGCGCTGCAGTCCGATGCCGCACAGGCGCGGGTCGAGACCCGCATATCGCATGTCCATGACCGAGCGGCCGCAGGGTGTTTCGCCATACAGGCGCTCGACGCGCGCGCCATGCGCCAGCAACGCATCGAGCAGTCCCATGCGCCACAGCACCTGCAGCCCGGTGGGCTGCAGCAGGAAACCGGCACCGACCGGTCCCGGCTCGGGCGCACGTTCGAAGACCTCGATGCGATGGCCGTCGCGTGCCAGTAAGACCGCCGCGGCCTGTCCTGCTGTGCCGTAACCGACGATGGCGATACGCAGTGGCGTCATGGGGGCTCCGTTGCGGGTCGTCAGCATACCGGGGCGTCCACAGATCCGGCAGCGACCGAAGCGCGCGCCACACATGCAAAGGGCCGCCCTGTTGCCGGGGCGGCCCTTGCAGATCGAACGGGGACGCGGTCAGTGCGCCGGTCGTTCGTCGCCATCCTTTTCCAGACGGTGATCGCGCTCACGGGCATCCGCGAGACGCGGATCCGGCTCGTCGAGTTTGTCGCCCAGAACGCGCCGGACGATGATGAAGAACACCGGGATCAGCAGCAGGCCGAGGAACGTGGCGAACAGCATGCCGCCGATGACGCCGGTGGCCAGTGCATGACGTGCGCTTGAACCCGCGCCGCTCGACAGCGCCATCGGCGTGACGCCCATGATGAAGGCGAACGAGGTCATCAGGATCGGGCGGAAACGCAGGTTCGCCGCATCCACCGTCGCATCGCGCAACGTCTTGCCTTCCTTGTACTGCTGCACCGCGAATTCCACGATCAGGATCGCGTTCTTCGCCGCCAGACCGATCACGGTCACCATGCCGATCTTGAAGAAGATGTCGTTCGACAGACCCGGACGCAGCATCGTGAAGACCACCGCGCCGAGGATGCCCAGCGGCACCACCAGCAAGACCGCGACCGGAATCGACCAGCTCTCGTACAGCGCGGCCAGACACAGGAACACCACGACCACCGACAGCAGCAGCAGCAGCGTCGCCGTGTTGCCCGCGATGATCTCCTGGTAGGACATGCCCGCCCAGTCGTAGCCGAAACCTTCCGGCAGTTCGTTCTCGACGATCTCTTCCATCGCCGCCATCGCTTCGCCGGTACTGCGGCCGGGCGCCTGCGAACCGACGATGTTGATCGCCGAATAGCCGTTGTAGCGCGTCAGCGACGGCGTGCTGGCGCCCCACTCCGGATTCACCACCGTGCTCAGCGGAATCATCGTCGGCGTGCCGTCGGCATTGGTCGACATCGCACTCGGCGTGTAGAAGCGGCCGATCGAGCCCGGATCGGTGCGGTACTGCGCGTCGGCCTGCATGTTGACGCGCTTGATGCGCCCGTCGGACACGTAGTCGTTGACGTATACCGGCGCCAGCATCAGCTGGATCGCACTGTAGATGTCGGTGACCGACAGCCCCATCGACTGTGCCTGCACGCGATCGACATGCAGCTGCAGCTGCGGCGCATCTTCCAGCGTGTTCGGGCGCACGCCCTGCAGGACGTCGGTCTTCTGCGCTGCCGCGCCCAGCAGCTGGTTGCGTGCCTGCTGCAGCGCTGCGTTGCCGGCACCGGTGCGGTCCTGCAGATACATGTCGAAGCCGCCGAACTGGCCCAAGCCCTGCACCGTCGGCAGGTTCACGACGAAGATCGTCGCATCCTGCACGCCCTGCAGCGCGCCGTTGGCTTCACCGAGGAACTGGTTGATGTCGGCGTCGCGGTCGGCCCAGTCCTTGAGCTTGATGAAGCCCATGCCGACGTTCTCGCCCTGGCCGACGAAGCTGAAGCCCGCGACCTGCAGCATCGCTTCGTACGACGGGTTCTGCTCCAGGCGCGCGCGCACATCCTCGAACACCGCGTTGGTGCGCTGCAGGGTCGAGCCCGGCGGCAGCTGCACGATCGCCAGCGCATAGCCCTGATCTTCCTCGGGCACGAAGCTCGACGGCAGACGGATGTAGAGGAACGCACAGACCACGCACAGCACCGCGAACACCGCCATCCAGCGCGGCGCGTGCCGCACGGCGCTGCCGATGTGGCCGACGTAGGTCCGGTTGACCTTGTCGTAGTACTTGTTGAACGTGCGCACGACGATGTTGCTCTTGCGCTCGCCCGGCGGCGCATGCTGCTTGAGGAACGTCGCGCACAACGCCGGCGTGAAGCCGAGGGCGAGGAACGCCGAGAAACCCATCGAAATCGCGATCGTGATCGCGAACTGCTTGTAGATTTCGCCCGACGCGCCGCCCTGCAGGGCGCTCGGAATGAAAACGGCGGCCAGCACCACGGTGATCGCGACCACCGCCCCGGTGATCTGGTCCATCGCCTTCATCGTCGCTTCGCGTGGCGGCAGATGCTCCTCCGCCATGATGCGTTCGACATTCTCGATGACCACGATCGCGTCATCGACCACGATGCCGATCGCCAGCACCATCGCGAACAGGGTCAGCTGGTTGATCGTGTAGCCCAGCATGCTCAGGCCGAGGAACGTGCCGAGCAGCGCGATCGGGATCACCAGCGTCGGAATGATGGTCGCGCGCAGGTTCTGCAGGAACAGCAGCATCACTAGGAACACGAGCACCACTGCCTCGATCAGGGTCACGATGACTTCCTTGATCGACAGCGTGACGAACGTGGTGGTGTCGTAGGGCTTGAACCACTCGATGCCCTGCGGGAACGAGGGCTGCAGTTCGTCCATGCGCGCTTCCACGGCCCCGGCCACGGTCAGCGCATTGGCGCCGGGCAGCAGCTGGATCGCGAATGCGCCGGTGGCCTGGCCGTTGTACTTGGTGTCGAAACCGTAGCCGGACGCGCCGATCTCCACCCGCGCGACATCCTTCAGGCGCACGGTCGCGCCTTCACTGTCAGCGCGCAGGATGATGTTCTCGAACTGCTCGGGCGTGCTGAAACGGCCTTCGGCCGAGACGGTTGCGGTGAACCCCTGGCCTGCCGGCGCCGGATCGGAACCGACCGAGCCGGCAGCGAACTGCACGTTCTGCCCGCGCACCGCGGCCATGACCTGGGTGGCCGACATGCCGTAGCCCTGCAGCTGGTCCGGGTTGAGCCAGATGTTCATGGCGTACTCGGAACCGAACTGCTGGGTGCTGCCGACGCCGGGCACGCGCGCGATCTGCTCGAGCACGCGCGAGCCGATCAGGTCGTTGAGCTGGTTGCGGCTGACCGACGGATCGTCCGATCGCAGACCCACCACCATCAGGAAGCCGGCGTTGGCCTTGGCCACGACGACGCCCTGCTGCACCACCTCACTGGGCAGACGCGGCGTCGCCAACGACACCTTATTTTGCACCTGCACCTGCGCGATGTCCGCGTCGGTACCGGTCTCGAACGTCAGGGTGACGCTGGCGCGGCCCGAGGAACTCGACGTCGAGCTGAAGTACAGCAGGTTGTCGATGCCGGTGAGCTGCTGCTCGATGACCTGGGTCACCGCGCGCTCTGTGGTGTCGGCGCTGGCGCCGGGATAGGTCGCCGAGACGGTGACCTGCGGCGGTGCGACGCTCGGATACGACTCCACGCCCATGTTCAGCAGCGAGATCACGCCCGCGAGCGAAATCAGGATGGAGACGACCCAGGCGAAGACCGGATGGTTGATGAAGAACTTGGGCATGGCGGATCAGTCCTGCGTGTCGTTCGCAGCGGGTGCCTGACCGGCGCCTTCCTGGGCCGGAGCCGCCGTGGCGGCTTCGCTCGCTGCGGGCGCGGCGGCCTCGCCTGCGGGCTGGGCCGCGGGCGCTGCCCCTGTCTCACCGCCGGGAACCGCGGGAGCCTGGGCCTGCTCGGGCGTCCACGGCTTCGGCACGACCACCGCATCGGGACGCGCCTTCGGCACGCCGCTGACGATCACGCGATCCCCGGCCGCCAGACCTTCGGTGATGACCCACTGGCCATCCTGCGCACGGTCGGTACGGACCGGCTTGCGGACCACTTTGTCGCCTTCGCCCGCCACCAGCACGTAGGCCGTGTTGGCATCACGCAGCACCGCAGCCTGCGGCACCAGATACACACCGCTCTGCTGGCCCATGTTCGCGCGCAGCGTCACATAGACGCCGGGCAGCAGGCGCCGGTCCGGATTGGGGACCGTCGCGCGCAGCTGGATCGCGCCCGATGCCGGGTCGACCACATCACCGGAGAAGTCCAGCGTCGCCAGCTGGTCGTGCACCGAGCCGTCGGCGAGGACGATCTCGACCTGGCCGCCACCGGCGCCCTGGTCGAGCGACATCGCGCGGATGCGATTGAACTCGGCGGCGCTGATCGAGAAATTGATGTACAGCGGATCGATCTGGTCGACGGTGGTGAGCAACGTCGAATCGCCCTGCCCGACCAGAGCGCCTTCGGTCAGCTGCTGTTTGCCGGCGCGGCCGGAGATCGGCGCACGCACGGTCGCGTAGCCGAGATTGATCTGCGCGGTCTGGGTGGACGCGCGGGCCGCCTGCAGGGCGGCTTCCGCGCTGCGCTCGGCGGCCAGCGCATTGTCGAGATCGGCCTTGGAGATGAAGTTCGTCGGCGCGAGCTGGCGGGCGCGGTCGGCGGCACTCTTGGCGTTGATCGCGTTGGCCTGAGCCTGCGCCTGCGCACCCTGTGCGGTTCCGAGCGCAGCCTGCAGCTGGGCAGGATCGATCCGGAACAACACGTCGCCTTCCTGCACGTCGCTGCCTTCCTGGTAGACGCGACGTTCGAGCACGCCCGGCACGCGG
This sequence comes from Luteimonas sp. KH_071, assembly GCF_057838005.1. Lineage (NCBI taxonomy): Bacteria > Pseudomonadati > Pseudomonadota > Gammaproteobacteria > Lysobacterales > Lysobacteraceae > Luteimonas > Luteimonas sp. KH_071. Next base: position 2,027,997 of record NZ_CM174458.1, read on the forward strand.
GCGCGCACGTCGGCACTGCGGAACGGCGCCAGTCGCCCGACCAGCTCCTGTTCCAGCGCAATGCTCGTCGGCTGCACGGTCAGCACGCCTACTTCCGGCGGAGGCGGCGCGGCCTGCTCCTCTTGTTGACCGCAGGCGGAAAGTGCCGCGGCGAGCACGGCAATGGAGAGAAGTCGGCGCATGGGGGATGACCTGGGAGAGGTGGGACGGGATTTACTATACCGGTCAGTATAGCTAATTCAGATTGCGCTTCGCACCGTGACGGAAGTCATTGGCGCCGTCGTCAGGCGCGATGCTCTGTTGCATGCGATGCGGGCCCGGTGAAATCGAACCTTGCTCACGGAATGAACCGGGTTCATAATCCGCGCCGCTCCCGTTCCATTCAGGTTCCAGATGACGCTCCTGTCCCCCGCCGTGGCACGTCGCCAGCGCGAGATTCTCGCGCGGGAACGCACCCTGCTCGACACCGCCCAGGCGCAGATCCAGCGCGACGGACTGCTGTCGCTGCAGATGGCACGCGTGGCGGAGGAATGCGGCTATGCGATCGGCACGCTCTACAAGCATTTCGCCAGCAAGGAAGACCTGCTGGTCGCACTCGCCACGCGCAACAGCTTCGACCGCGTCGAACTGTTCGAGCGCGCAGCGAAGTGGAACGGCCCGACGCGCGAACGCATGCTTGCAGTCGTGCTCGCCGACATGCTGATCATCCGCGAGCAACCCGAGCACTTCCGCCTTGCCCAGTTCGTCTGGACCGACGTGGTCTGGGGCGCGGCCTCGGTCGAAAGCCGGCGGCGTGCGCTGGCCGCTTGCGAGCCACTGGCCACGCTGATCGACGGCATCGTCGCCGAGGGACGTGCACGCGGTGAACTGCCTGCGTCGGCGCTGCCCGATGGCGCGCTGACGATGGGGCCCTGGATGATGACCGTCGGCATGCACGCGCTCGTGCAGCAGCAGGGCCTGGTGGACACCGCCGTGACCGGCGATCCCTACCGCCTGCTGATCCGCCAGCTGCAGTACCTGTTCAACGGCTACGGCTGGCAACCGCTCATCGACGCCGAGGACGATGCCGCGCTCGACGCGCTGATCGCTCGCGTCAGCCGCGCCGTCTTCGATACCGACTGGTCGAGCATCACGCCCGACCTGCCCCCTACCCTTCCTCTTTCCTGACGGAAACCGCCCATGTCCAGGACCGAAACCCAGCCCGCAGCGCGCAAACCGCGTCCCCGCTTGCGGATGATCGTGATGCTGATCCTCGTCGCCGTGATTTTCGGCGGGGTCTTTCTTGCCAAGGCCCTGATGGGCAAGGGCATGAACGACTTCTTCGACAACATGCCGCAGCCGCCGGTCGCGATCACGACCTTCGAGGCCGCGCAGCAGTCGTGGTCGACACCGCTGGAAGCGGTCGGCACGCTGGTCGCGGTCAACGGCACCGATGTCACGACCGAGGCCGGCGGCGTGGTCCGCAAGCTGTCGTTCGAGCCCGGCCAGCCGGTCAAGGCCGGCACCGTGCTGGTGGAACTCAACACCGACAACGAACTCGCGGTGCTGCGCTCGAGCGAAGCCGCCGCCAAGCTCGCCGTCGTGCAGCGCGATCGCTGGCGCGAGCTCGGCGAGACGCAGCTGGTGTCGAAGGCCGAGGTCGAGGAACGCGCGACGCAGGCGGCGACGTCGCTTGCCCAGGTCGAGGCGCAGCGCGCCCTGATCGCGCAGAAGACCATTCGTGCACCGTTCGACGGCGTGCTGGGCATCCGCAAGGTCAACCTCGGCCAGTTCGTCTCGCCGGGCACGCCGATCGTCAGCCTGCAGCAGCTCGATCCGATCTTCCTCGACTTCACCCTGCCCGAGCAGCAGTTGCCGTTGATCAACACCGGCGCTACGCTGCAGGCGGTCGTCGATTCGCTGCCCGGCGAACAGTTCGAAGGCACGATCACCGCGATCGAGCCTTCCGTCGACGCCGGTACGCGCAACTTCATGGTGCAGGCGACGTTGTCGAACGCCGATGGCAAGCTGCGCCCGGGTGCGTTCGCACGCGTCGGCCTCGCGGTCGGTGGCGAACAGGATGTCGTGGTGATTCCGCAGACCGCGGTGACCTTCAATCCCTACGGGAACGCGGTGTACGTGGTGTCCGAGCAGCCGGTCGATCCGGAAGCGCCCAGGGCCGAAGGCGAGGACGCGCAGCAGGGCCCGACCCTGATCGTGCGCCAGCGCTTCATCAAGACCGGCGCGACCCGCGGCGACCTGATCGCCGTGACCGAAGGCCTCAAGCCAGGCGAACGCGTCGCGACCAGCGGCCTGCTGAAGCTGCGCAACGATGCTGTCGTGACGATCAACAACAAGGTGCAGCCGAGCGCCGACGCCGCGCCGACGCCTGAGAACCGCTGATCGCGATCGCCGCTTCCTGATCGATGTGTCCGGGCGCCCTGCGTCCGCCCCGCTCCCTGACCCGCGCGACACCGCGCGGGGGAGACCGAGATGAAATTCACCGACATCTTCATCCGTAAACCCGTGCTGGCGATGGTCGTCAGCCTCTTCATCCTGCTGTTCGGCCTGCGCGCGTTCTCCGAACTCAACGTGCGCCAGTACCCCGAGCTGCAGAATGCGGTCGTCAACATCAGCACCACGTACTTCGGCGCCGACGCCGACCTGATCCAGGGCTTCATCACGACGCCGCTGGAACGCGAGGTCGCGAGCGCCGAGGGCATCGACTACCTCACCTCGACCAGCTCGGCCGGCGTCAGCGTCATCCAGGCCTACATCCGTCTGGACTACGACCCGAACGAAGCGCTTACGCAGATCGCGGCCAAGGTCAACAAGCTGCGCAGCGAACTGCCGGCCGAATCGGAAGACCCGGTCATCGACCTGCAGCAGGGGCAGCAGGTCGCGGCGATGTACGTCTCGTTCGCCAGCGACGCGCTCAACGACAACCAGATCACCGACTACCTCACCCGCGCCGTCGAACCGACGATCGCGACGATCCCCGGCGTGCAGCGCGCCGAGATCATGGGACCTGGCTCGTTCGCGATGCGCGTGTGGCTCAAGCCCGATCGCATGACCGCGCTCGGCGTCACCGCGAGCGACGTATCGACCGCGCTGCAGTCCAACAACGTGCTGTCCGCGCTCGGCTCCACCAAGGGCCAGATGGTCTCGGTCGACCTGACCGCGCGCACCGACCTGCGCACGCCCGAGGAGTTCCGTGCGCTCGTCGTGCGCGAAGCCGATGGCGCGATCGTGCGGCTCGGCGACATCGCCGATGTCGTGCTGGGTTCGGAGAACTACGGCTCGTCGGTCCGCATCAACGGCGCCGCGGCGACGTTCATGGGCATCTATGTCTCGCCGGATGCGAACGCGCTGGACGTGATCGCCGAGGTGCGCAAGGCCTGGGACAACGAGATCGTCCCGCAGCTGCCCGAAGGCATCGAAGCGACGATTCCCTACGACAGCACCGAATCGATCCAGGACGGCATCAACGAGGTCATCCGCACGATCATCGAGGCGGTGATCATCGTCATCGTGGTGATCTACCTGTTCCTCGGCTCGTTGCGCAGCGTGCTGATTCCGGCGGTCACCGTGCCGCTGTCGCTGGTCGGCGCGCTGTTCCTGATGCTGCTGATGGGGTTCACGATCAACCTGCTGACCCTGCTCGCCATGGTGCTGGCGATCGGGATCGTGGTCGACGACGCGATCATCGTGCTGGAGAACATCCACCGCCACATCGAGGAAGGCATGACACCGCACGACGCCGCGATCCGCGGCGCACGCGAGCTGGCGTGGCCGGTGGTCGCGATGACCACGACGCTGATCGCGGTGTACCTGCCGATCGGGTTCCAGGGCGGCCTGACCGGCGTGCTGTTCACCGAGTTCGCGTTCACGCTGGCGGGCGCGGTGTTCCTGTCGGGCATCATCGCGCTGACGCTCACGCCGATGATGTGCGCCAAGATCCTCAAGCCGCATGGCGAGCAGAGCAAGAGCCGGCTCGAGAAATGGCTAGACCGTCGCTTCGACTGGCTGCAGCAGGGCTACCAGCGCAGGCTGCACGGCGCGCTGCAGACGCGCGCCGTGATCCTGACCTTCGGCGGCATCGTGCTGGTCTCGTGCGTGTTCCTCTACATCGGCGCGCCCAAGGAACCGGCGCCGCCGGAAGACGAGGGCTTCGTGTTCGCGATCGGCAGCGCCGATGCGGCGAGCACGCTCGATTACGTGGAGAGCTACACCGAAGAGATGACCGCGGTCGTCGAGCAGATTCCGGAGATCAACGACTTCTTCCTGTTCAACGGCGGCATGGGCGGCATGGGTGGCAGCAACAGCGCGATGGGTGGCTTCGTCATGAAGCCCTGGAGCCAGCGCGACCGCTCGACCAACCAGATCCTGCAGCAGGACCTGCAGCCCAAGCTCGCCGAGATCACCGGTCTGAACATCTTCGCGCTGGTGCCGCCGTCGCTGCCGTCGGCCGGTGGTGACGGTGGTGGCGAGTTCCTGATCGGCGGTATCGGCTCGCTGGAGCAGTTGTCGGAAATCGCCGACGAAGTCGTCGCGCGGGCGCAGGCCAGCAGTCGCTTCATCTTCCTCGACAAGGATCTGAAGATCGACAAGCCGCGCGTGGAGGTACAGATCGACCGCGACAAGGCGGCGCTCCTCGGCATCGACATGCGCACGCTGGCCGCCGACATGAGCGCGCTGCTGGCCGGCGGTTACGTCAACCGCTTCGCGATGCAGAACCGCTCCTACCGCGTGATCCCGCAGGTGCAGCGCAGCGACCGGCTCAACGCCGAGCAGCTGGGCAACTACTACACCCGCACCCGCGACGGCGACCTGATTCCGCTGTCGACGGTGATCTCGTTCAAGGAGAGCGCGCAGCCACAATCGCTCAAGCGCTTCCAGCAGCTCAACGCGGTGGGCATCACCTTCGCGCCGCGTCCCGGCGTGACCAAGGGCGAGGCGCTGCGCGTGCTCGACGAGATCGCCGCCGAGGTGCTGCCGCAGGGCTACAGCGTGGACTACGCCGGCGAGTCGCGGCAGTTCAAGCAGGAAGGTACGACGATGCTGATCACCCTCGCCTTCGCGCTGGTGATCATCTTCCTGGTACTGGCCGCGCAGTTCGAGAGCTTCCGTGACGCGTTGATCATGCTGGCCACCGTGCCCATGGCGATCAGTGGCGCGCTGCTGGTACTCAATGCGCTGGCATTGCTGTCGGGCGTGCTGCAGTTCGCCGGCATCGAGGCATTCCCCGGCATGTCGATCAACATCTACACGCAGGTGGGCCTGGTGACGCTGGTCGGCGTGATCTCCAAGCACGGCATCCTGATCGTGGAATTCGCGAACAAGCTGCAGGTCAACGAAGGCGTGCCGAAGGCCGAGGCCATCGAACGCGCCGCGGCGATCCGTCTGCGCCCGGTGCTGATGACGACGGCCGCGCTGGTGTTCGCGATGGTGCCGCTGCTGATCGCCAGCGGTCCCGGCGCCGCAGCGCGTTTCTCGATGGGTCTGGTGATCGCCGCCGGCATGTCGATCGGCACCGCGTTCACCCTGTTCGTGCTGCCGGCGTTCTATCTGCTGCTGGCCCGCGACCACAGCCATGACCGCGATGCGACCGAGGTACAGCAGGCGGACCGTCGGGACGGTGACGATCTGGAACCGGCACCGCAGGGGCACTGAGTTCCGGCGACAGGTGACACGGACAAGGCGCGACTTCGGTCGCGCCTTTTTCTTCGGGTGAGTCGAGTTGGATCAGATGGCTTGATGGATCCGCTGCGCTTCGTGCAACTCGCTAGAGGGTCGCGACCCACGCCGCATCGAGCGACAACGTCGCAGGCGGATCGCGCCCGTCCGCGACGAACGGCAACACCCCCAGACACGGTGCCGGCAAGGCGTCCGTCAGCAGGCCGACGTAATCGTCCGCCCGCGCGAAGTCCGGATCGATGCGGTTGCCGATCCACCCGACCAGCCGGCAGCCGTCCGCCTTGATCGCGCGCGCGGTTAGTCGCGCATGACTCAGGCAGCCGAGCTTCAAGCCGACGACCAGCACCACGGCGCCGCCGAGCTGCCGCGCGAGATCCTGGTGTTCGAGTCCCTCGGCGAGCGGCGCATCCCAACCGCCGGCGCCTTCGACCAGTACCACGTCCGCATTCGATGCGAGCCGCGCATGCGCGGCATACAGCTCCGCGACGTCGACCGTCACACCGGCCGCGATCGCAGCCAACGTCGGCGCCGTGGGTTCGGGCAGTGCGACCGGATTGATGTCGCCGTAGTCGGGCCGCGGATGACTGGCCGCCTGCAGGGCGAGAGCGTCTTCGTTGCGCCAGCGCCCGTCGATCCAGTCGCATCCACTGGCGACCGGTTTCATGCCGACCGCGCGGAGACCGTTGGCGCGCAGTGCATGCAGCAAGGCCACGCTCGAATGGGTCTTGCCGATGCCGGTGTCCGTACCGGTGACCAGGACACTGCGCGCGCTCATGCGAATTCCGGCGCCATGCGCTGCATTCCGGGATGTGTGGCCTGCACGCCGCGCAGGCGGAGCCCGTCCGCATCGCGCGGCAGCGCTTCGAGTCCGCCAGGCCCCTGCGGGGCCGCTGCTACACTTCGCGGCATGTTCACTTCATCTCCCCTGACCGGCTCCAAGGCCGAACAGTATGCCGCGCTGGCGGCACAGGCACGGGCGCTGCTGCACGGCGAACGCGATGCGATCGCCAATGCGGCGAACCTGTCGGCGCTCGTCTATCACGCGCTGCCCGACCTCAACTGGGTGGGCTTCTACCTGTTCGACGGCACCGAACTCGTGGTCGGCCCGTTCCAGGGTCTGCCGGCCTGCGTGCGCATTCCACTCGACAAGGGCGTCTGCGGCGCCGCGGCGCGTACGCGCGAGACACAGCGCATCGACGATGTGCATGCGTTTCCCGGCCACATCGCCTGCGACAGCGCCTCGCGTTCGGAACTGGTCGTCCCGCTGTATATCGGCGAGCGCCTGATCGGCGTGTTCGACATCGACAGTCCGGTGCCGGCGCGTTTCGACGTTGAAGACCAGACCGGTATCGAGTCCCTCGCTGCCGCCTATCTCGAATCGATGCAATGACCGCACCGACGCCCCTGAAGCTGCGCAACATCGGCCCCAAGTCCGCGGCCTGGCTGCGCCAGGTCGGCCTGCGCACGCGCGAGGATCTGGAAGCGGCCGGCGCGGTGGACGCGTTCGTCAAAGTGCGGCGCGCGGGCTTCAAGCCCAGCCTCAACCTGCTGTATTCGCTGGAAGGCGCCCTGCTCGACTGCCATTGGCAGGACGTGCCCGAAACGCGTCGCGTGCAACTGGTCGAAGCCGCGGAGGCCGCGACCGCCCTGCTCCCCGATCCGCGCGCGCGCCAGGCCGCCGGACCGGTGACGACGACCGTCAGTGAAACGTTCGAGTCCGAGTCTCCGCTGGACAGCCTGTTCGACCGCCGCGACGACTGACCGCACCACCGGCGCGCACCGCCCGCGCCCGCAGCCCCGCGCTCACGTACAATCCGCGCCAGCTTCATGGTGACCCGCCGGCGCTCTGCCGTCCGGGTTGAAACGGGAAGCCGGTGACGCGCGTATGCGCCAGTCCGGCACTGCCCCCGCAACGGTAAGCGTGTTCAAGGCATCGCATCCGCCACTGTGCTTCGGCACGGGAAGGCGCGACGCCCGGGAGAACTCTCCCACGCGCGAGTCCGGAGACCGGCCACGAAGTCTTCCTCGATTGCGATGCGGCGGGCATTGCGGCGGCGTTCCGGACGGCTTGTGCGCGTCCGGCCGGCAGCCGTGTCCGTCCTCGCGATCTCCCGACACACCGCGTGCGTGGGTGCACGCGACCAGGAGACTGCAATGCCGTTCCGTACTCTGACCGTGGCGATCGTCGCCGCACTCGCATCCCCGATCGCCGCAGCGGCGACCGCCGCCGACGCGCGCGATCTCGACACCGTGCTCGTCACCGCCAACCGCGCCGAAAGCACGCTCGGCGACACCATCGTGCCAGCCCAGGTCATCGACCGCGCCGAGATCGAACGCACCCAGGCGCGGGACCTGCCCGAACTGCTGCGCGGCCGCGCCGGCATCCAGATCGCCAACCAGGGCGGTCCGGGCAAGCTCAGCTCGGTGTTCATGCGCGGCAGCGAGTCCGACCACGTGCTGGTGCTCGTCGATGGCGTGCGCATCGGCTCGGCGACCGCCGGACTGGCGTCGTTCCAGGACATCCCGGTCGACCAGATCGAGCGCATCGAAATCGTCCGCGGCCCGCGCTCCAGCCTGTACGGCTCGGAAGCGATCGGCGGCGTCATCCAGATCTTCACCCGCCGCAACACCGGTGCAGTCCGCCCGCACGCGCGTGTCGGGGTGGGCAGCCAGAACCTGCGCGAAGCCAGCGCCGGCCTCGGCGGCCGCACCGGCCGCGGCTGGTTCGGTGTCGACGCGGCGTTCCAGCGCACCGATGGCATCGACAGCTGCCGCGGTTCGGGCACGCTGTTCCAGGGCTGCTTCGTCGACGAGCCCGACCGCGACGGTTATCGCAATCGTTCGCTCAATGCACGCGGCGGCGTCGAACTCACGCAGGGTCTGACGCTCGAAGGCAACGTGCTCCATGCCGACGCGTTCAACGAGTACGACGGCAGCGTGTTCGGCGGCAACGAGGCGAACAACATCCAGCAGGTGGCCGGCGGCAAGCTCAGCTATGCGCCGTCCGAGGTGGTCACGCTGACCGCGCAGGCCGGCCGGGCCTACGACAAGTCGAGCACCTACTTCCGCGACATCGACGCGGGCACGCGCGTCGATGTCGGCCAGATCGACACACGCCGCGATACCGCCTCGCTGCAGGCCGACTTCGGTCTGGCGCCGACCCAGCGCTTCTCGCTCGGCTTCGACTGGATGTCCGACAACATCGAAAGCGATACCGCCTACGCCTTGACCGCGCGCAACAATTTCGCGGTGTTCTCCGACTACACGGCGCGTTTCGGCGCGCACCGCGTGCAGGCCGGTGTGCGTCACGACGACAACGAGCAGTTCGGCGGCCATACCACCGGCAGCCTCGGCTGGGGTCTGGATTTCGACCACGGCCTGCGACTCAACGCCAGCGCCGCCACCAGCTTCAAGGCGCCGACGTTCAACGATCTCTACTTCCCGTTCGGCAGCGGCAATCCGGATCTCGAGCCGGAGCGCGCGAAGACCGCCAACCTCGGACTCGCCCAGTACCGCGATACGTGGAACTGGTCGATCAATGCCTTCGAGAGCCGGGTCGACGATCTGATCTTCCTCGACAGCAACTTCGTCCCGCAGAACATCCAGCAAGCCCGGATCCGCGGCGCCGAACTGACGTTCGCGACCACGCTCGCCGGCTTCGACCTGTCGACCGAGCTGAGCCACGTCGATCCACGCGACCGCAGCGATAGCGCCAACAACGGCAACCTGCTTGCCCGTCGTGCGCGCAACAGTGGCCGTCTCGACATCGACCGCAGCCTGGGCGACTTCCGCATCGGCACCACGTTGCGCGCCAGCAGCAGCCGCTTCGACAACGCCACCAACACCGTGCGCGTCGCCGGTCACGGCACGCTGGACCTGCGCGCGGCGTGGGCATTCAACCCCGACTGGACGCTGGAAGCCCGCGCGACCAACGTGCTCGACAAGGATTACGAGACCATCGCGTGGTACTACCAGGCCGGCCGCGAGTACGGTCTGTCGCTGCGCTGGTCGCCGACCGCGCGCTGACCCAGCCGCGGCGCACGCCGCATTCGACTTGATCCCACACGGCCGTCGCATGACGGCCGTGTGCGTGTCAGGCCGCAGGTTTTACGGCGAATTTACGCTGCAGCCTGGAGCGTCGCATGGAGACTTTATGCGGCCCGGGCGGACCATGCGCGGCATCGGCGGAACGCTTCCGCCCGGGATACCCGCATGTCCACCCGTTCGTCCCTGCGAAGCGCCTCCGGCCTCGCCCTCTGTGCGCTGGCGCTGTCGACTGCCCCATCCGTGCAGGCCAGCGACTTCAGCGGCACCGCCGCACTCACCACCGACTACGTCTGGCGCGGCACTTCGCAGAGCAACGAAGATCCTGCTGTCCAGGCCGGCTTCAAGGTTGCCGGCGTTTCGGGCGTCTACGCCCAGGTCTGGGGGTCCAGCGTCGAATTCGCGCCGGAGACCCGCGCGTCGACCGAGTTCGATCTCGTCGCCGGCTGGTCGGGCGCGCTGTCCGATGCCTGGGCGCTGGACGTCAATCTGACGCGCTATGTCTATCCCTCGGCGACGGTCGATCTCGACTGGACCGAAGCCAACGCGACGGTGACCTTGCACGAGCGCTACTGGCTGCAGGTCGGGCATTCGCGTGATGCACTCGCCAGCGATACGGCCGGCACCTACGCCCAGCTCGGCGCGCGCTGGCCGCTGACCGACACGGTCCGCATCGAAGCTGCGGCCGGGCACTACTGGCTGGCGGGCGACAGCGGCTACGACGATTACGCGCACGCGCAGCTGGGCGCGGTGTGGGCGCTCGCGTCGCCTGTCGAACTGCGCGTGACGCTCCATGATACCGATTCGAGCGCCGTGCGCGCGTTCCCCGGTCTCGCCGGCACCTGCGTCGAAGCTGCGCTGCAGGCGTCGTTCTGAGCGCCGCGGCGCTTCTTCCTTTCCGCTGACGGATCACCGCCATGATCGAATTCTTCACCGTCCTCGGCCTTGCGCTTGCGCTCGGCTGGCCGCTGGGCCGTTATCTCGCCGCCGTACTGCGCGGTGGCCCGCTTCCGGGCGACCGCTTCTTCGGGATCATCGAGCGTCCGGTCTATCGCCTGCTCGGCGTCGACCCCGCGCGCGGCATGGACTGGAAGCACTACGCGCTGGCGTTTCTCGCCAGCAACGCCGTGCTCGGCGCGCTGGTCTGGGGTCTGCTGATGACCCAGGCCTGGCTGCTGCTCAATCCCAACGCGGCGCCCAACATGTCGTGGGACCTTGCCCTGCATACGGCGGTGTCGTTCCTGACCAACACCAACCAGCAGCACTATTCCGGCCAGGCGCAGCTGTCGTATCTCGCGCACATGGCCGGCATTGTCGGCCTGCAGGTGGTCACGCCGATGATGGGCCTTGCGCTGGTCGCGGCGACGCTGCGCGCGTTCTTCGGCGGACGCGATCGCGACGCACACGGCGTCGCGCGTGGCGGCGTGGCCGACGTCGGCAACTACTGGGCCGATGTCTTACGGCCGGCTGTGCGCGTGCTGCTGCCGCTGGCTGTGCTGTGGAGCGTGCTGCTGACCGGTCAGGGCGTGCCGGCGACGCTGTCGGGCGGGCCCGAGGCGACGCCGGTCGATGCGAGCGCCGGCATGGAGACGCAGAAGATTCCGCTCGGCCCGGTCGCGGCGATGGTCGCGGTCAAGCAGCTCGGCACCAACGGCGGCGGCTGGTACGGCCCCAACAGCAGCGTGCCGCTGGAGAACCCCACGCCGTTTTCCAACTGGCTGGAGACGCTGGCGCTTATCCTGCTGCCGGTCGCTGTCGCCTGCATGATCGGGCCGTTCACAGGGCGTCGGCGACTGACGCCGCTGGTACTCGGCACGATGCTGGCGATGTCGCTCGCATCCGCGGGCATGGCGGTGTGGTCGGAATCCGCGTCGCCGACGTCCACGGATGTCGCGCTGATGGAAGGCAAGGAAGTCCGCAACGGCGCCGCGCCCTCCGCGATGTGGGCGGCGCTCACCACGCAGACCTCGAACGGCTCAGTCAATGCGATGCACGACTCGCTGGCGCCGCTGACCGGCCTCGTCACGCTGTCGAACATGCTGATCAACGCGATCTGGGGCGGCATCGGCTGCGGACTGCAACAGTTCCTGGTCTATCTGCTGCTGGCGGTCTTCGTCGCCGGACTGATGACCGGACGCACGCCGGAACTGTTCGGTCGCAAGATCGAGGCGCCCGAGGTGCGCCTGCTCGCCGTGCTGGTGCTGTTGCAGCCGGTGGTGCTGCTCGGGCTCACCGCGCTGACGCTGGCGGTGCCGGCCTGGACCGGCAACAGCAATCCTGGCTTCCACGGCATCAGCCAGGTGTTCTACGAGTACGTGTCGGCGTTCGCCAACAACGGCTCCGGCTTCGAGGGCCTGGACGATGCGACGCGATGGTGGAACGTTTCGGCAAGCGCCGTGCTCGCGCTCGGTCGCTACCCCGCGCTGCTGCTGCCGCTGGCGATCGCCGCGATGCTCGGTGCCAAGCGCGCCGCGCCGGAAAGCGCGGGCACGCTGCGGATCGAGACACCGACCTTCGCGCTGACCCTGATCGCCATCGTCGTGATCCTCACCCTTCTCCAGTTCATGCCGGTCCTGGTCCTCGGCCCCGTGGCCGACCACCTCGCGCTGGCCGCCATTGCCGGATGATCCAGATGCCTCCTCTCGCCGACACCGCCGCGCCGACGCGCGGCACCAATCCCCGCCTGTTCGATGCAGCCATCCTGCGCAGCGCATCGGTCGACGCGTTCCGCAAGCTGTCGCCGCGCCACGCGCTGCGCAACCCGGTGATGGCCGTGGTCTGGCTGGGCACCGTGCTGACCGGCGCCCTGACCATCTTCGGCTACGCCGCGCCTGCGATGGGCGGCAGCATCACCGCGGTGCTCGCGCTGACCGTGCTGTTCGCGAACTTCGCCGAAGCCATGGCCGAGGCCCGCGGTCGCGGCCAGGCCGCATCGCTGCGGCGTGCGCGCCAGGACCTCGTCGCGCGTCGTCTGGCCGGCGAGGCCGAAGGCGCCGCGGAAACCCGGGTGCCCGCCGCGGAGCTGAAGCCGGGCGACCTCGTGGCCGTGTCGGCCGGCGAACTGATTCCTGCCGACGGCGAGATCCTGCGCGGCGTCGCCACGATCAACGAGGCCGCGGTCACCGGCGAGTCCGCGCCGGTGCTGCGCGAAGCCGGGACCGACCGCTCCGGCGTGATCGGCGGCACCAAGGTGCTGTCGGACGCGATCGTCGTGCGGGTCACGGTCGAGGCGGGACACAGCTTCCTCGACCGCATGATCGCGCTGGTCGAAGGCGCCAACCGCCAGAAGACGCCGAACGAGATCGCACTCGGGCTGCTGCTGACGACGATGACGCTGACGTTCCTCGTCGTCGTGCTGACGCTGCCGGCGATCGCGGGCTTCGTCGGCGTGCGGCTGGATCCGGTGCTGCTCATCGCGCTGCTGGTGTGCCTGATCCCCACGACGATCGGCGCGCTGCTGCCGGCGATCGGCATCGCCGGCATGAACCGCGCGCTGTCGGCGAACGTGCTGGCGAAGTCCGGCAAGGCGGTCGAACTGGCCGGCGACGTCGATGTGCTGCTGCTCGACAAGACCGGCACCATCACCTACGGCGACCGCCAGGCGACCGCATTCCATGCGCTGGCCGGCATCGATCCGGACGCCCTGCGCGATGCCGCATTGCTGTCGTCGCTGGCCGACCCGACGCCGGAGGGCAAGTCGATCGTCGCGCTCGCGCGTCGGCCCGGTGAGGCGATCGAAGCGCCGGCGGATGCACGCTTCGTCGCGTTCACCGCGCAGACGCGGATGTCGGGCGTCGATCTCGGGGACGCGGGCGCGCCGCGACGGATCCGCAAGGGCGCGCTCGATGCGATCCTCGCGCACGTCCAGGCGCTCGGCGGCCAGCCGTCGCACGAACTGCGCGCGCGCGTCGAACAGGTCGCGCGCGGTGGCGCCACGCCGCTGGTCGTCGCCGACGGGGCGCACGTGCTCGGCGTCGTCGAACTGTCGGATGTGGTCAAGACCGGCATCCGCGAGAAGTTCGCGCAGCTGCGGGCGATGGGCATCCGCACGGTGATGATCACCGGCGACAACCCGCTGACCGCGGCGGCGATCGCGGCCGAGGCCGGCGTCGACGACTACATCGCCGAGGCCCGGCCGGAAGACAAGCTCGCGCGCATCCGCAGCGAACAGGCCGCCGGCCGGCTGGTGGCGATGGTCGGCGACGGCACCAACGACGCGCCCGCGCTCGCGCAGGCCGACGTCGGCCTGGCGATGAACTCCGGCACCCAGGCGGCCAAGGAGGCAGGCAACATGGTTGACCTGGATTCCGACCCGGCCAAGCTGCTGCGCGTGGTCGAGGTCGGCAAGCAGCAGCTGATCACCCGCGGCGCGCTGACGACGTTCTCACTGGCGAACGACGTGTCGAAGTACTTCGCGATCCTGCCGGCACTGTTCGCCGCGGCGATTCCGCAGATGGCCGCGCTCGACGTCATGCGGCTGTCGAGCCCGGGCAACGCGGTGCTCGCGGCGCTGATCTTCAACGCGCTGGTGATCCCGATGCTGATTCCGCTGGCGCTGCGCGGCGTGCGTTTCCGCGCCGGCAGCGCGACCGCCCTGCTGCGCCGGAACATGCTGGTCTTCGGCCTCGGCGGCGTGCTGCTGCCATTCGCCGCGATCAAGCTCATCGACCTCGCGCTTGCCGCCATTTTCGGTTCCTGAGGAATGCCCATGTCCACCGTTCCCTCGCTTTCCCTGTCGGCATCGCGTCCACGCGGTCTGCTGCGCGCGGCTTGCGGTCTCGCCGCGGTCACCCTGCTCGGCTTCGGGCTGCTGTATTCGCTTGCTGCCACCACGCTCGGCGGACTGCTGTTCCCCGCGCAGGCGCAAGGCAGTCTGATTGAGCGCGAAGGCCGCATCGTCGGCTCGGCGCTGGTCGCGCAGCCGTTCGTCGATGCCCGCTATTTCATGCCGCGGCCGTCGGCCGCCGGCTACGACCCGATGGCACTCGCCGGCAGCAACCAGGCGCGCACGAATCCGGACCTGCGCGCGACGATCGCGGCCGCGGTCGACGAGGTCGCCGCGCGCGAAGGCATCGACGCGCGTGACGTCCCCGGCGACCTCGTGACCCGCTCGGGCAGCGGCATCGATCCGCATGTCAGTCCGGACGCCGCGCGCGTGCAGGTCGCCCGCGTCGCGCGGACACGCGGTCTCGCGGTCGCCGACGTCGAGCGTCTGGTCGACGCCCACACCGCCGGACCGCAGTTCGGCATGCTCGGCGCGCCACGCGTGAACGTACTGGCCTTGAACCTCGCGCTCGATGCGCAGGCCGGCGGGCGCGGCGCAGAATAGTGCGATGACCGACGACCGCGACGCCCGGGCCGATGCCCTGCTGGCCGATACCCGACGCCGCGAGTCGAACGGACGGCTGACGGTGTTCCTCGGCGCGGCGCCCGGCGTCGGCAAGACCTACGCGATGCTGTCGCGCGCGCGGGAGTTGCGCGCGACCGGTGTCGACGTCGTCGTCGGCCTGGTGGAAACCCACGGACGCGCGGACACCGCGGCGCTGCTCGATGGTCTGGAGCAGCTGCCGCGTCGCCAGATCACCTACCAGGGCCGCATGCTGGACGATCTGGATGTCGATGCCGTGCTCGCGCGTCGCCCGGCGCTGGTGCTGGTCGACGAGCTCGCCCACCGCAACGTGCCCGGCAGCCGCCACGAGCGCCGCTGGCAGGACGTCGTCGACCTGCTCGATGCCGGCATCGACGTCTGCACCACGGTCAACATCCAGCATCTGGAAAGCCTCAACGACGTCGTTCACCGCATCACCGGCGTGCGCGTCACCGAGACCGTGCCCGATGCGCTGTTCGACCGGCTGCGTGACATCCGGCTGGTCGACCTGCCACCGGCGGAGCTGATCGAGCGGCTCAAGGCCGGCAAGGTCTACCTGCCCGACCAGGCGACGCGTGCGCTGCAGGCGTTCTTCTCGCCCTCGAACCTCGCCGCGCTGCGCGAACTGGCGATGCAGACCGCGGCCGACCGCGTCGATGCCGACCTGCGCGGCACCCAGGCGGCACGCGGACTGCCGGGTTTCGCGCTGCGGCGCACGGTGCTGGTCGCGATCGATGGCCTCGGGACCTCCGAATACCTCGTGCGCGCGGGCCGCCGGATCGCCGAGCGGCGCGATGCGCCGTGGCGCGTGGTGACCGTCGATGCAGGCGGTCGCGGCGATGCGGCGCGCCAGCTCGAACTCGATCAGGCCTTCGCACTCGCGCGCAGTCTGGGCGCCGAGACCGACGTGCTGCACGGCAGCCGCATTGCCGATGCGCTGCTCGAACATGCGGAACGCATCGGCGCGTCGACGATCGTCGTCGGCCGCACGCGCGAGCGGCCGTTCGCACGCATGGTCAACCGCACGCTGACCCAGCGACTGCTGCAGCAGGGCGCGCGCCACGAACTGGTCATCATCGGCACGCCGGACGCGCGGGCGAAAGCGCGTCGGCGCCGACGCATCGGCGAGGCGGCCTTCGGCGCGCGCGACATCGGCCTGCCGCTGCTCGCGACCGCACTGGCCATCGGCTTCGGCTGGCTGGCGCAGCGCGTTGCCGGTCTCGACGACCTGTCGATGGTGTTCATCGTCGCCGTCGTCGTCGTCGCCGCGCAGGCGCGCATGGCCGCGGCGATGACCACCGCCGTGCTGTGCTTCGTCAGCTACAACTTCTTCTTCATCGAGCCGCGCTTCACGTTCCAGATCAGCGCGCACCGCGGCGTGGTCACGGTCGTGCTGTTTCTCGCTGCGGCCCTCGTCGCCGGGCGGCTCGCTGCGCGATTGCGCGAACAGGTGCTGGCCTTGCGCGCGGCCAACACGCACGCGACCGGCCTGCAGGCGCTGGGCCGGCAGCTGGCGGGTGCAGCCGATCTCGGCGAAGTGGTGGCGGCCGGACGCAACGCGCTCGCGCGGGCGCTCGATGCGGAGGCATGGCTGCGCATCGGCGACGTGGATGCAGCGGCCCAGTGGCCCGACGGTCTCGACCCGGCCGCGGTCGACTGGACGCTGCGACACGGGCAGCCGGCCGGCCGCTTCACCGATACGCTGTCGGCGTCGCGCTGGTGGCTGCTGCCGCTGCGCGCGGGCAGCGAGACCCTCGGCGTCGCGGCGCTGCGCTTCCCGGAGTCGCGCAACCGGCTCGGCCTCGAACAGCATCGACTGGCCCAGGCGATGGCCGACGACATCGCCCAGGCCGCGCTGCGCACGCGACTGGTCGCCGATCTCGAAGGCGCGCGTGTCTCGAACGAAACCGAGCGCCTGCGCTCGGCGCTGCTGTCGTCGGTGTCGCACGACCTGCGCTCTCCGCTGGCGTCGATGATCGGCTCGGCCAGCAGCCTGGTCGGCTACAGCGACACGATGGACGCGACCGATCGCCGAGCCCTGCTCGACACCATCGTGCTCGAGGGCGAACGGCTCGATCGCTACATCCAAAACCTGCTCGACATGACCCGTCTCGGCCATGAGGGTCTGGCGCTCAACCGCGACTGGATCGGCGTCGACGAACTGGTCGGCGCGGCCGTCGGTCGCCTGCGTCGCTATCAGCCCGAGATCGTGGTGAAGAGCGACGTGCCCGCGAGCCTGCCGCCGCTGTGGGTGCATCCGGCGCTGGTCGAACAGGCGCTGTTCAACGTGCTGGAGAACGCGGCGAAGTTCTCGCCGTCCGGCGCGCCTGTGCGGATCGAGGCGCGTCGTATCGCATCGCCAGAACCGGGCGATGCCCGCGACTGGCTGCGCATCGATGTCGTCGACGCGGGACCGGGCATTCCCGAGGACGAGCGCAGCCGGATCTTCGACATGTTCTACAGCGTCGAACGTGGCGATCGCGGTCGCAAGGGAACGGGTCTGGGCCTGACGATCTGTCAGGGCATGATCGGCGCACACGGCGGCGCCGTCTCGGCGCTGCGCGGCCCGGGCGGCACGGGTACGCTGGTCCGCATCGAACTGCCGATGCAGCGTCCGACCGGACCGGAGCATGACGCCCCCCATGAATGACGCAACGTCCGCAAGCGCCGCGCGCATTCTCGTCGTCGACGACGAGCCGCAGATCCGCCGCTTCCTCGACATCAGCCTGCGCGCGCAGGGCTGGCGCGTCGCACTGGCCGAAACCGGCGCACAGGCGCTGGACACCCTCGCCCGCGACGGCGCGGACCTCGTCGTGCTGGACATCGGCCTGCCCGACATGGACGGTCATGCCGTATTGCGTGCGATCCGCGACTGGTCGCAGGTGCCCGTGGTGATGCTGTCGGTGCGCAGCGACGAAGGCGGCAAAGTCGCCGCCCTCGATGCCGGCGCCAACGATTACGTGACCAAACCCTTCGGCACCCAGGAGCTCATGGCCCGCGTGCGCGCGTTGCTGCGGTTGCAGGCGCAATCGCCGGACGCGCTGCCTGTCTTCGACGACGGTCACCTGCGCATCGATCTCGCGCGTCGCGAAGTGGTCCTCGACGGTGCGACGCTCGTGCTCTCGCGCAAGGAATTCGCACTGCTGTCGCTGTTGTTGCGCAACGCCGGTCGCGTCATCACGCAGCCCCAGCTGCTGCGCGAAATCTGGGGGCCGACCCACACCGACGACGCGCACTACGTGCGCATCCTGGTCGGCAAGCTGCGCCAGAAGCTGGGCGACGACGCGGCGCAACCACGCTACATCGCCACCGAACCCGGCGTCGGCCTGCGCTTCGTCGAGTCCGATCGCCGCCCATGAAAAAGCCCCGCGCTTGCGGGGCTTTCGATCCGGGCACACACGTCGCGCAGCCCTGGTAGTCAGCCCGCGAGCACCGCCCGCAACAGCGGCGGAATGCCGGACGACGCGGCGGCAACATTGTCGAGCACGTCCTCGAAGGTGATCACCTCGTCCACCTGTGGGCCGGCGCCCGCCGCCCAGTTGGCGACGATCGCCAGGCACGCGTAATCGAGCCCCAGTTCGCGCGCCAGACCCGCCTCCGGCATGCCGGTCATCCCGACCAGATCGCAGCCGTCGCGACGCATGCGCGCGATTTCGGCGCGTGTCTCCAATCGCGGCCCCTGGGTCGCGCCGTAACAGCCGCCATCGACCAGCGTCACACCGACCGATGCCGCCGCATCGAGCACGCGCCTGCGCAGCGTCGGCGTATACGGATCGCCGAAGTCGACGTGCAGCACCTCGGTGCCCTCTTCCTCGCAGTAAGTCGACACCCTGCCCCAGGTGTAGTCGATCAACTGGTCAGGACACGCCAGCACGCGCGGTCCGAAGCGCTCGGTGATGCCGCCCACCGTATTGAGGGCCAGGACCCGCGTCGCCCCCAGCGCCTGCAACGCCGAAAGGTTCGCCCGGTAGTTCACCCGGTGCGGCGGCACCGAATGCCCCTCGCCATGCCGCGCGAGAAACGCGACGCGCTTGCCGTCGAGCGTCCCCACCCGCACCGGACCCGACAGCGCGCCGTAGCGTGTGACCGGCTGGTGCGGCTCCACGTCCTGCAGGTCGGCCAACTGGTAGAGGCCGGTACCGCCGATGACGGCGAGATCGATGTCGAGGTGCATGGGGGTTCTCGCAATGAGGATGGGGCCGGGACGAAAGTGTCCTCCGACCTACCTTAGAACGGCGGCAAAGGGCGTCAGACGGGCAAATCAATACTCGATTCCGAGTGTGACGCGGCATCGGCCAATGGCAAAGCCGCAATGCGCTCAGCCAGTCACTCCGCCAGAGCGTAGATCCCGGGCAGATTCCGGCCCTGCTCATGGAAATCCATGCCGTAGCCGAATACATACCGGTCCGGCACTTCGACGCCGACATAGTCAGCTTCGACGCCGTCCACGCCGCGGTCGTGGACCTTGACCGCGAGCACGGCGACGCGGACGTCAGCCGCGCCCTGGTCTTCGACCCACTGCCGCACGGCCTTGAGGGTGTGGCCTTCGTCGAGGATGTCGTCCACCAGCAGCACGCGGCGGCCCTGCAGCGCGGTCGCGGGGCGATGCAGCCAGGCGAGGCCCGAGCCGGTGGTGTTGCCGCGGTAGCGGGTGGCGTGCAGATAGTCGAACTCGAGATCGACTTCGTTCTCGCCGATCGCGAACGCGAGCTGCGTGGCGAACGGCATGCCGCCGTGCATGATCGTGATGTAGACCGGCGGCACGTCGTCATCGCCGTACTCGTCGGCGATCTCTTCGGCCATCGTCTCGATGGCGTCTTCGAGCGCGTCGCGGTCGAACAGCAGGTCGGCAGTGTCGATCACGTCGTCGAGGCGTGGGACGTTCATGCGATGTCTCCAGTGCGGGGGGCGGACGCGTCGCCGGCGAGCGCGCCGTCCCAGCCGAGCGGACCGCGTCCGATCAGGCCGGTCAGGGCCATGGTGTTGAGGGCGCGGCCTTCGACCGCGGCCAGCGATTCAGCAACGAGCTCCGGATGGCATACGAGCACGACATCGCAACCGGCGTCGAGGTGCGCATCGACGCGCGACTTGATGCCGCCAGCGGAAAACGCCGCGGCCATGCCGATGTCGTCGGAGAACACGACACCGCGGAAGCCCATCTGTTCGCGCAGGATGGTGTTGATCCACAGCGGCGAATAGCCGGCCGGCTCCGGCGCGACCTGCGGGTAGACCACATGGGCCAGCATCACGGCATCGGCGCCGGCATCGAGGCCGGCGACGAACGGCACCAGATCGTGCGCGCGGATGGCATCGAGACTACGGTTGTCGACCGCGTCGTCGAAATGCGTGTCCTCGCGCACCGAGCCGTGACCCGGGAAGTGCTTGAGCGTTGCGGCCATACCGGCCTCGTGCATGCCTTCGACATAGGCACGCGTGAGCGCTGCGACGATTCGAGGATCCTCGGAAAACGAGCGATCCCCGATCGCGAGATTGCCGTGGCCCACATCCACCACCGGCGCGAAGCTCAGATCGACGCCGCTGGCGCGCACTTCCTGCGCCATCAAACGCGCATGCGCACGCGACGCGGCCATCGCAGCATCAGGATCGGCGAGATACTGCGCGCCGAAACCGGCGAGCGACGGCAGTTCGGAATAACCGTCCTGGAAGCGCTGCACGCGGCCGCCTTCCTGGTCCACGCAGACCAGCTGCGGACGCGGGGCGGCCTCGCGGATCGCGGCCGAGAGTTCGGCGATCTGCGCGCGCGAAGCGAAGTTGCGCTTGAACAGGATCACGCCGGCGCAGGCATCGTGCTGCAGCCAGTCGCGCTCCTGCGCGGTGAGTTCGGTGCCGGCGACGCCGATCACGAGCATTGCGGACCTCTCCATCGAACACGCCCCATGGCGCGGACGGGCATTGTCGCAGATGCGGGCGCGCGTGCCGTCGAGCGAGGCGGCGTGTTCAGTCGCAGTCGGAGACTCGCGACGGATGCCGCTGCCCGCGCGCCACGCATCGCTCGGCGCGGTGCTTCAGCTCGGCTTCGCGCACCACCCAGCCGCGCGGTCCGAAGGCATCGGTCAGCCGCGTTCCGCCGGGTCCCAGCGCGAGAACGGATGTGCGGCCAGCGCGAGGTTGAAATAGCGCTGGTGCGCGGTGACTTCGGCGCCCAGCCAGTCGGGCCGATCGAAGGCTTCGTCGGCGTCGTCGAGTTCGATCTCGGCGACCACGAGACCGGCGTTGTCGCCGAGGAACTCATCGACTTCCCACAGATGCGCGCCGTGGCGCACGAGGTGCCGGCGCTTCTCCACCAGCCCACCGACGCACAGCTTCAGCAACGCCTGCGCATCGTCGACCGGCAGCGGCAGCTCGAACTCCTGCCTCGTGGTGCCGGCCTCGCGCGACTTGATGTTGAGGAAGGCAACATCGCCCTCGAGTCGCACGCGCACCGATGCGTTCTGCGCGCCACTGGCGATCGACGCGGCATCGTTGAGATAGCCCTGCGCCATCGGCACCACCATATGCGCGGCCGCGCGCCAGGCATCGGATGCGACGAGGAATTTGCGTTCGATCTCGATGCCCATGCGGTCCTCAGCGTTTCTCGAACAGGGCGATGGATTCGACGTGCGCGGTCTGCGGGAACATGTCCATGACACCCGCATCCGAGAGCGTCCAGCCACGCTCGTTGACCAGGTAGCCCGCATCGCGCGCCAGCGAGGCCGGGTGGCAACTGACATAAACAATGCGCTTGAAGCGTTCCAGCGGCAGCTGGCGCAGCACATCGATCGCGCCCGAGCGCGGCGGATCGAGCAGCAGTTTGTCGAAGCCCTGCCGCATCCACGACGCGCTGCGCTGGTCCTGGGTGAGATCGGCGGCATGGAACTGGGCGTTGAGAAGTCCGTTGTGCACCGCGTTCTCCTTCGCCCGCGCCACCAGACCGGCCTCGCCTTCCACGCCGACGACCTCGCGCACGCGGCGCGCCAGCGGCAATGTGAAATTGCCCAGGCCGCAGAACAGATCGAGCACGCGGTCGTCGGGCTGCACATCGAGCAGTTCGAGCGTGCGCGCGATCATCGTCCGGTTGAGGCCGGCATTGACCTGGATGAAATCCAGCGGCCTGAACTTCAGTTCGATGTCCCAGTCTTCAAGCCGGAACGACAGCGCCGGCGCTTCCGGCCACAGCGCATGCACGCTGTCGTTGCCGCCGGGCTGCAGGAAGATCGCCATGCGGTGCTGCTGGCCGAACGCGAGCAGCGCTGCCACATCGGATTCGATCAGCGGCTGCAGATGGCGGAACACCAGCGCGACGCCGTCGAAATCGGGACGCGGATCGCCGGCGATGAACTCGATCTGCGGGATCGTGCTGCGCGCGTCCATGCCGTCGACGAGCTGCGCGAGGGCCGGGATGATCGCGGCGATCGGCGCGATCACCGTGTGACATTCCTGCAGATCGGCGACGAAGCGCGGATCGCGCTCACGGAAGCCCACCAGCGTCTTGTCCTTCTTCTCCACGCGCTTGACCGAGAACCGGCCCTTGCGGCGGTAACCCCAGGCGCGATCGACCATCGGCGCCATCCACCGCTTCGGCGTGACGTGGCCGATCCGCTCGAAGTTCTCGCGCAGCACCCGGTCTTTCGCGACGATCTGCTGCTCGGCGTCGAGATGCTGGAGCACACAGCCGCCACAGGTCCCGAAATGCGGACAGCGCGGCGCGATGCGATGTTCGGAGGCGCGCAGCACCTCGAGCGTCACCGCCTCGTCGAAACTGCGCGAACGCGCGAAGCGCTGGGCGATGACCTGCTCGCCCGGCAGCGCGCCGGTCACGAACAGCGCCTTGCCATCGGGCAAGCGCGCCACGCCACGGCCGTCGTGGGTGAGGTTGAGGACTTCGACCTCGAAAGGGGTCTGATCGAGACGTTTACGGGCCACGTGGCGAAGGCTGCGGGCAGAGGGCCGCGTATTGTCGCAGATGCGGTGCGCGCCCCGCTCCTCGCCTGCGATGCCAGGAAACAGGCCGCCCGGAGGCGGCCTGTTCGAAGCAGGTGTCGATGTGCGCCTTACTTCTGCATCCAGCTCCCACCCTGCTGATACCACCAGCCCGGACGCGCACTCGAAATCCACTGGCGCGCGAACACGTCGCGGATCTGCGACTCCCACTCGGGATGGCCGTTGGCGACCGCGATCTCGCGATACACGGCCTGGCGGTCGCGATTGTCGTCGGCGACCGCGGAGTTCACCGCGACGCGATCCTTGATCGGCAGCTGCGAGGCGTCGCGCACGACGATCGTGCCGTTGCCGCCGAAGCCCAGCGCGCCGGAATCGAAATGGGGGCGCAGGGTGCCGTTGAAGCGCTGCTCCATGCGTGCCTGGATCGCCTGGATCGCCGGCGTGCGAATGCTGATATCGGGGGACTGTGCCTGCGCGCTGCCGATGCCGATCAACATCCAGGGATCGAAGCGCTGCATGGTCTGCGCCATGCCGCCGCCGGGCACGCTCGCAGGCGGCGTCTCGGTCGCGGGCGCCTGATCGCCGATCACGTTCTCGACGAACTCGCGCGCCGCTTCCTTGGCCTCGGCAGCGGGAAAATACACATTGATCGTCACGCAGGCGGTCAACGCCAGTGCGGCCACGGCCGGCAAACCCATCCAACGCGTCATCGACACTCTCCAGTCAGACATTCGGGGCGCCGGTCATTCGATGACCGGCGCGACATCACCACCTGCGGCGGCTGCGAGGCGCTCGACGAGCACAGGCCAGTCGACGTCCCGGTTGAAACCCACGACGTTCAGACGCGGCAGGCCGGCACCTTCGACGATAGTAAAGGCGTTGACCTCTGAACGCAGGCCGCCCATCCGGCAGACCGCGTTTTGCAGACGGCACGAAATCCCGATGCCGCGATAACCGAAATCGTCGAACAGCGCGATTGCCCTGC
Organism: Luteimonas sp. KH_071; assembly: GCF_057838005.1. Classification (NCBI taxonomy): domain Bacteria; kingdom Pseudomonadati; phylum Pseudomonadota; class Gammaproteobacteria; order Lysobacterales; family Lysobacteraceae; genus Luteimonas; species Luteimonas sp. KH_071. The sequence continues at coordinate 2,052,011 of NZ_CM174458.1, forward strand.
CCTGCAAGGTCGTCACGAACGACGCGTCGCCGACACTGGAGATGTCCTGCACGGCGCGCTGGCTGATGCGCTGGCGCACGCCCGGGGCGCGCTCGGTGTGCAGCTCTGCATCGAAAGCGGTCGCGTTCCAATCCACCAGACGCAGGCCGTTGATACGCCCGTGCAGGCGCCCCTCGATGCTGCCGAAGCCAAACACGCCGGTCAGCGCATGCAGATCCAGCGACGACAGGGCGAGATCACCGGTCACTGTCGGCAGGACGCCGAACGGTCGCTCGATGGCCAGCGACGACACATCGATGCGGCCGTCGAACAGGGTCATCGACAGCCCACCGTCGAAATCGATGCGGTTGTCGGCATAACGCACCGTCGGAATCACGCCGCCCAGCGTGCCTTCAAAGGCAGGCCAGTCGAGCGATTGCGCAAGTACGCCCACATCCAGCGCATCGAGGCGGAGCGCGGTCTGCATGCGCAGGCCGGTATCACCCGTCGGCGGCTGCAGCTGCAGCGATTCGAAACCGATCTCGCCGCCGAGGAACGAGAACGCGACCGGCTCGCGCAGGCGCAACATGCCGCCCCCGCTTTCCAGGCTCCAAGCCGCGGCGTCGAACGGCATGCCGTAGAGCGCCCCGCCGCGCCAGGCGAAAGCGCTGCGCACAGGGGTCGACGCGGAGTAGCGGACGGTGCCGTCGAGCCGGTCAAGCCGGAAGCGGCCGTCGGCGTCGCCGATATCGAGCCGGCGCAGTGCGATGTCCGCGCTGCGCAAGGTCGCGTCGTCGAGCATCACACCTGCACGAAAGCCCCCGGACAGCGACAGCCCCGGGACGCCGGCGAGTCCCAGCCAGCCGGAGAGATAACGGCCGGGCAACGCCGTGGCGTCGTCACTGGCCAGCGTGAGCGCCAGCGCGCCGATGCCGAAGTCCGGCGTCAGGCGCGCATTGCCATCGACGCGCAAGCTGTCTCCGTCGCGCCAGGCCAACCGCGACAGCGACCAGTCGCCCTCACCGACGCGCGTCATGTCCATGCCGATGCCGACCGGCGTCTCCGGCAACGACACGTAGGCGTTGCCGAACAGCAGTTCGCCGCCGCGCAGGCTGCCCTCGATGCGCGCATCCAGTGCGTCGTTGGGCAAGGACAGGCGCACTGCGAGATCGCCATCGATATCGCCGGCGGCGATGCTGCCGTCCTCGGTTTCCAGGGCCAACCCCGCGATCGCGAGGTCCGCCTCCACGCGCAACGGGCTGCCGGAGGGCGTGTCGATCCGGACCGTCCCGTCCAGTGTGCCGCCCGTCAGGCGCGCGGACGTCCAGCCTGCGCGCAATAACGCATCGACCCAGGCAGCCGGCACGCGCCGCAGATCGATCCGGGTCGCGTCGGGTCTTGCCGCGCTGCGCGTCAGGCCGACCCGCGCGCCGCCGTCCGACAATGCAGCCGAGGTGGTCGCCGCATCGAGCGAAATCGCCAGCTGCAGCGGCGCTCCACGCCCGGTGCGCAGCGGACCGTCACAGCGCCAACGGACATCGTCGCCTGCGACTTCGCGCCGTAACGGGCAGCGCCAGTCCACATCACGGAAGCGCCAGCCCAGGCCACCGGCATCGAGGTCCGCTGCCTGCAGTCGCAGCCGGCCATCCGGGGCTCCGGCCGGCCAGTCCAGCGTCAGGTGCACGTCGCGCAGTTGCATGCCGGCTGCTTCGACCTTCGCGATCCGCGCCTGCATGGACTGCGCGTGCGCCGCAACCGGCACACAGGCGAGAAACAGCGTTAGGATCGTGGTAACGGGGCGCGGCATCGCCGCAGGATACCCGCCACATCGAGGACGCGATGAATCGATTGCTGCTGGTCGAGGACGACCCCACAAGCCGCAGTTTCCTGCAAGCCGCAAGTGCCGCACTGCCCGCCGAAGTCGATACCGCCGATTCGGTCGAAGCCGCGTACGCACTGGCCACCGTGAATACCTACGACGCCTGGCTGATCGACGCCAACCTGCCCGACGGCACTGGAGGCGGGCTGCTGGCCCGTCTACGCGCCGAGGGTCGATCCACGCCTGCCATCGCGCACACCGCAGCACGCGAACGCCGGGAGCTCGACGCGTTGCGTGCTGCGGGATTTGCGCTTGCGATCAGCAAGCCCGTGGCGGCTGAGGCCTGGCTGGGCGCGATCCGCCGGGTGCTGGTCCCGCGCTCGGATGCGTCGCGCCTGGGCGGGGGCGCCGCGCCGCTGCCCGACGCGCGGCGCAGTGGCGAAGCCCCTCTGTGGAACGGCGAAACCGCGCTCGCCGCGGTCGGCGGCGACATCCGTAACGTGCGCGGCCTGCGCGATCTCTTCGTCGGCGAACTCGACACCACCCGCTCGCGGATTGCGGCAGCTGCGACTGTGGGCGATGCGTCCTCGATCCGGGGTGACCTGCATCGTCTGCGCGCCGGCTGCGGCTTCGTCGGTGCAGAGCGCCTCGGGCTGGCGGCGCGGGTGCTGCATATCGATCCAACATCGGCAAGTGCGCTGCAGAGCTTTCTCGAGACGCTCGACGCCACACGCACGAGCGCGAACGTGACGAGGCCTGCCTGACGCTCAACGCCGTGACAGGTTCGTGGCCAGCTCCCAGGATTTCAGCCCACGCGATCCGAGGTGGTGCGAGAGCACCGCGCGCAGTGCACGTCGCAGGCTGGCCATGTCGGCAGCCTCCGGCGCGATGTCAGCCGCGAGCGCCAGCAGCGCATGGCCCGTTGCGGCGGCACTGCGATCCGTGGCCTCCCCATCGCGCTGCAAACGACGCGGGCCATGCTCGGGATCCAGCCGATAGCGCGCAGCCGGCTCGATGTCGTTGCCGTCGCCATCGACATCGCATGCGAAACCCACACCGATCGCATCGAGCAGATCCCGCTCGAACCGGCGCAGCGTCCAGGCCAGGCCCTCCCCCGCGAGCCGCTGCCGCACACGCGAAAACGCCTCGTAGAGTTCCGGCGCCGGGTCCTGTCGCGGCGCGAGCCGCAGCACCAGTTCGCTGATGTAGAAACCCGCGAGCATCGCATCACCGGTGAGCCTGGGCGCCGCGTCGAGCGCTTCGGCCGAATGCAGCTGGGCCAGTTCACCGCGCAGCATCGCGGTCAGGCGGATGTGCTGCAGCGGCTGAAGCGCCGCACGCAGCACGTGCCTCTTCGGTCCCTGCACGCCACGGGCGACCAGTCCCAGGCGGCCGTGATCGAGGCTCAGCACCTCGACCAGCAGGCTCGTCTCGCGCCATGGGCGCGCATGCAGCACAAACGCCGGCTGGTCCTCGATGCGCACCGTCTGCCGCGACTCGCGTCAGCCAACGCCGATACGGGCGAAGAACGCCTCGCCGGTCAGATGTTCGTCCGCCCCGTCGAGTGCATACCACTGCGGCTTGGCGTCGATGAAGATTTCGGATTCGAAGTGCGCACCTGGAATCGCATCGAACAGACCGGCCGCGACGTAATGCTGATCGTCACCGGTGGTGCGGAAAAACAGACTGCTGCCGCAGGCGCCGCAGAATACGCGCTCGGCCCAGTCCGAGGATGCGAACCTGCGCACCAGCGCGTCACCGGTTTCGATCCGCAGGTCCTCGCCCGCTGGCAGCACCATCGCCGGACCGCCATGCCAGCGGCGACAGGCTCCGCAATGGCAGGCGTGCACGGCGTGCACATTGCCTGGCACGCTGAGCGCGACGCCACCGCACAGACAATGCCCGTGCAGGCGGCCGACGTCGTCGGCAGCTTCGCTCATGCGCGCGCGCTCCTAGTCACCGTAGCCGAGCGCCTTGAGCGCGGCTTCGTCGTCGGACCAGCCTTCGCGCACGCGCACCCAGGTCTCCAAAAACACCTTGGCATCGAACAGACGTTCCATGCCCATGCGCGCCTTGGTGCTGATGTCCTTGAGCCGGGTGCCGGCCTTGCCGATGACGATCGCCTTCTGGCCCTCGCGCTCCACCCAGATCACCGCGCCGATGCGCAGCATCGTGCCGTCGAGGGCGAAGCTCTCGATCTCGACCGTGGTCGCATACGGCAGTTCGTTACCCAGCTGACGCATCAGCTGCTCGCGCACCAGTTCGCCGGCCAGGAAGCGCTGGCTCTTGTCGGTGATCTCGTCTTCGCCGAACAGCGCGTCCTGCGCCGGTATCAGCGGAAACACGGTCGACTTCAGCTGTTCCAGACCCTTGCGCTTGAGCGCGGACAGCGGCACGACGCCGGCGAAATCGCGGCCTTCGGTGACCTTCTGCAGATACGGCAGCAGCGCCGTCTTGTCCTTGATCCGGTCGACCTGGTTGACGACCAGCACCACCGGCACGCCGGCCTCGTGAAGGGCGTCGAATGCCAGGCTGTCCTCGTCGTCCCAGCGGCCGGCGACGACCACCAGCAACGCGGCATCGACACCTTCCAGCGCACCGCGCGCGGCGCGGTTCATGATGCGGTTCATCGCCCGCTTCTGCTCGTGGTGGATACCGGGGGTGTCGACCAGCATCAGCTGGCCTTCCGGAAACGTCGCGATGCCGAGCAGACGATGGCGCGTGGTCTGCGGACGGTTGGAGACGATGCTCACCTTGGCGCCCACGAGGGCGTTGACCAGGGTGGACTTGCCGACATTGGGTCGGCCGATGACGGCGACGTAGCCGGCATGGTGGGGCGTGGTGTGGGGTTCGGTCATGCCGGCATTCTACGGAAATGCCGGTGGCGCGACGCGGAAACAGTGTCGGGCGTCTCGCGGACGGTCAGCCCGGACCTTCGAGCTGGCCCATCACCGCTTCCGCGGCCTGCTGCTCGGCCGCCCGGCGCGAACTGCCCTGCCCTTCGGCCGCGACGCCAGCGTCGCTGAGCGCGCAGCGGACCAAGAAGGTCTTGGCATGTTCCTCGCCGCTTTCCGACAGCAGTTCGTAGACCGGCAGGGCCTTCTGCCGCCCCTGCAGCCACTCCTGCAGGCGGGTCTTGGCGTCCTTGGCGACGCGGCCGCTGGCCAGCGCGACCATGGTCTTCTCGAACAGCGGCAGCACCACGTCGCGACAGGTCTCGAGGCCGGCGTCGAGATAGATCGCAGCGATCACCGCTTCGAGCGCGTCGGACAGGATCGAGTCGCGCCGGTGCCCGCCGGACTTGAGCTCCCCCGCGCCCAGCACCAGCCGCGCGCCGAGGTCGAGTTCGCGTGCCACCGCGGCCAACGAGGACTCGCGCACCAGCTCGGCACGGGCACGGGTGAGCGTGCCTTCGTCGGCAGTCGGCCAGCGGGCGTACAGGGATTCGGCGACCAGCGCGCCGAGCACGGCGTCGCCCAGGAACTCCAGCCGTTCGTTGTGCGGGGCGCCGGCGCTGCGATGCGTCAGCGCCTGGATCAGCAGGTCGGGATCACGAAAAACGTGCCCGGCGAACCGACCCTGCTGCCGGTCAAATTCCGTCGCCACCGCGGGTCAGCATCTGGGTCGCGTGGAACTTGCCCACGACGTCGAGGTTGAACACCAGCGGACGACGCACTTCGTACTGCACATCCATCTGCCAGCCGTTGTCGGCGCGGCGGATCTTCACGTTCTCGGGCTTCACGTTCTCCGAGTAGCTGATGTACAGCCGGCGGAAGAACAGGTCCTGGATACGGGCCGGATCGGACGCGGCGGTGCCCGGCTCGCTGGCCAGCCCCTTGAGCGCGGTCTTGACGCTGTAGTACTCCGAGTACATCGGAAACAGCTTCATGCCGACATAGGCGAAGAAACCGACGACTGCCAGGACGATGATGAATCCCAGCAGGGTGATGCCGCGTTGCGTGCGTTTCATGGACGTCCCCTCGAGCCGATGCCGTTGGTCACTTGATGCTCTGACCGATTCTTCCCCAGTCGACCCAGCCCGGCGCGGCGGTATCGACGTTCATCCAGATCAGGAACGCCTTGCCACGCAACTGGGTCTCGGGAAGCGTACCCCAGAAGCGGCCGTCATCGCTGCGGTCGCGGTTGTCACCCATGACGAAATAATGGCCCTGCGGCACGTGGAACGTGCCCTCGCCCAGATGGAACGGCGCGGCCTGGTCGATGTGCAGGATGTCGTGGCTGCGGCCCGGCATCTGCTCGGTGTAGAGCGAGGCGCCGGTCATTTCCGCGCCACGGCCCACGCCCTCGTAGGCGCCCACGCGCGTGTAGTCGAAGGACGTGCCGTTGACGAACACGACGTTGTCCCGGAACTCCACCGTGTCACCCGGCAGGCCGATGACGCGCTTGATCCAGTCCTGGTCCGGGTGCTGCGGCGGACGGAACACCACCACGTCGCCGCGCGCCGGCTCACCGATGTCGATCACCTTCTTGTTGGTGATCGGCAGGCGAATGCCGTAGCTGAACTTGTTGACCAGGATGAAATCGCCGATCAGCAGCGTCGGCATCATTGAACTGGACGGAATACGGAACGGCTCCGACACGAAGCTGCGCAGGATCAGCACGACGAACAGCACCGGGAAGAAGGCCTTCGCGTAATCGACGACGATCGGTTCCTTTTCCTCGAGCAGTCCGGCGCGGCGCGCGCGCGCCTTGGCCAGCACCAGCTTGTCGAGCAGCCAGATGACGCCGGTCAGCAGCGTCAGCACGACCAGGGCGGTCTCAAACCATTTCATGCAGCATCCTCGGACACGGGATCGGACGGCCGCGCTGGGCCGCCGCTATGAAAACACGAATCAGGACTCGCGCGACGTGCTCAGCACCGCAAGGAAGGCTTCCTGCGGGATCTCCACGCGGCCGACCTGCTTCATGCGCTTCTTGCCTTCCTTCTGCTTTTCCAGAAGCTTCTTCTTGCGCGAGATGTCGCCGCCGTAGCACTTGGCCAGCACGTTCTTGCGCAGCGCCTTGACCGTGGTCCGGGCGATGACCTGCGCGCCGATCGCGGCCTGGATCGCCACGTCGAACTGCTGGCGCGGAATCAGTTCCTTCATCTTCTCGGTCAGCTCGCGGCCACGGCGGTCGGCGTGGCTGCGGTGCACGATCAACGACAGTGCGTCGACCTTGTCGCCGTTGATGAGTGTGTCGACGCGCACGAACGGGCCGGCATCAAAGCGTACGAAGTGGTAGTCCAGTGAGGCGTAGCCGCGACTTGCGGACTTGAGCTTGTCGAAGAAATCGAGCACCACCTCGGCCATCGGCAGTTCGTAGCTGATCTGCACCTGGCTGGCGAGGTACTGGATGCCGATCTGCATGCCGCGCTTGTCTTCGCAGAGCTTGATGATCGCGCCGATGTAGGCCTCGGGCGTGAGGATGTTGGCGCGGATGATCGGCTCGCGCACTTCCTGGATCAGGTTCGCCTGGGGCAGCTTGGCCGGGTTGTCCAGCGGCATCACTTCGCCGTCGGTCTTGAGCACCTCGTAGATCACCGTCGGCGCGGTGCTGATGAGGTCGAGGTCGTACTCGCGCTCCAGACGCTCCTGCACGATCTCCATGTGCAGCATGCCCAGGAACCCGCAGCGGAAGCCGAACCCCATGGCTTCCGAGCTTTCGGGCTCGAAACGCAGCGCGGCGTCGTTGAGGCGCAGCTTGTCGAGCGCTTCGCGCAGGTCCGGGAAATCCTCGGCATTCACCGGGAACAGACCGGCGAACACGCGCGGCTGCATCTCCTGGAAGCCGGCCAGCGGCTTGTCGGCGGGCTTCGCGGCCAGGGTCAGCGTGTCGCCAACCGGCGCGCCGTGCACGTCCTTGATCGACGCGGTGATCCAGCCCACTTCGCCTGCGCGCAGCGCCGGCAATTCCTTGCGCTTGGGCGTGAACACACCGACCTTGTCGACGTCGTGCGTGCGTCCGGTCGACATCACCAGGATCTTGCTCTTGGGCGTGATCTCGCCCTGCATCACGCGCACGAGCGACACCACACCCAGATAGTTGTCGAACCAGGAGTCGATGATCAGCGCCTGCAGGCGATCGGTGTCGCGCGGTTTGGGCGGCGGGATGCGATGCACGATCGCCTCGAGCACCTCTTCCACGTTGAGCCCGGTCTTGGCGCTCACCGCGACGGCGTCTTCGGCATCGATGCCGATCACCGCTTCGATTTCGGCCTTGGCCTTGTCGATGTCGGCCGTCGGCAGGTCGATCTTGTTGAGCACCGGAATCACTTCCAGACCCTGCTCGATCGCCGTATAGCAGTTGGCGACCGACTGCGCTTCCACGCCCTGCGCCGCGTCCACCACCAGCAGCGCGCCTTCGCACGCGGCCAGCGAGCGGCTGACCTCGTAGGAGAAGTCGACGTGGCCGGGCGTGTCGATGAAGTTCAGATGGTAGATCTGCCCGTCGCGCGCCTTGTACGGCAGCGACACCGACTGCGCCTTGATCGTGATGCCGCGCTCGCGCTCGATCGGATTCGAGTCGAGCACCTGCGCTTCCATCTCGCGCGCCTGGAGGCCGCCACAGATCTGGATGATGCGATCGGCGAGCGTCGACTTGCCGTGGTCGACGTGGGCGATGATGGAGAAGTTGCGGATGTTCCGCATCGGATCGTGGGTCATTGGGCGGCGGCCGGGCCGTCGTCGAAAAGGTAACGGGCGATTATCGCACAGCACCCGCGTCGCACGCGGCTGGCGGATCAGACCGGGTGGGCCGTTCACCGCGGACGCCGGCGTGCGTACGAAAACGGCCCGCGCAATGCGCGGGCCGTTGATTTCGCACACCGGGGCACCGGATCAGCGTTCGGCGGTTTCCGGCACCGATACCGCGCGGTACTGGGTGGCGCCGCCGCGTCCGCGGACCAGCAGCATCACCGTATCGCCCGGCTTGACGCTCTGCAGCGCCCGGTCGAGCGCGGCCGCACTGCCCACCGGCGTGCGACCGACACGCAGGATCACGTCGCCCTGCGCGATGCCGGCATTCGCCGCAGCGCCGCGCCCGGCGTTGGTGACCAGCACCCCTTCATCGCCCGCAAGACCGAACTGGCGCCGCTGGGCCGCGTCGAGATCGCGCCCGGTCAGGCCCAGCGGGTTGCCGCTCGAAGCCGACGCGGACGACGGCGACTGCTCTGCGCGTGCCGAAGACGATGCCGTGCTCGAATCGAGCGCGGTCAAGGTGACGTCGAAATCGCGCGTCCGGCCTTCGCGCAGCACGCGCATGCGCACCTTGGTGCCCGGGGTCTTGCCCCCGACCAGCGGCGGCAGTTCGCTCGATGCGATGATCTCGGTGCCGTCGACCGCGCGGATCACGTCGCCCGGCTCGATGCCGGCCCGCTGCGCAGGGCTGCCCGGCAGCACCTCCTGCACCAGCGCGCCCTTGGTATCGGGCAGCTTGAAGCCGGCTGCGACCTCCGAGGTCACATTGGAGACCTGCACACCGAGCGAGCCGCGCTGCACGCTGCCGGTCTGCTTGATCTGCTCGGCCACGTTCGCCGCCAGATCGATCGGGATCGCGAAGCTCACGCCCATGTAGCCGCCGGAGTTGCTGAAGATCTGCGAATTGATACCGATCACTTCGCCCGACACATTCAGCAGCGGACCGCCGGAGTTGCCCTGGTTGATCGGCACGTCGGTCTGGATGAAGGGTACGTAGCGCTGGTCGGCATACTGGTTGGAGCGCGCCACCGCGCTGACGATACCGGCGGTCACCGACTGTTCGAAGCCGAACGGCGAGCCGATCGCGACCGCCCACTGGCCGGGTTTGACGCTGGCGCCGTTGCCGAAGCGGAGCGTCGGCAGGCCGGTGGCGTCGATCTTCAGCACTGCGACATCGGATTCGGCATCGCTGCCGACCACCTTCGCAGTGAACTCGCGACGGTCCGACAACCGCACCTTCACTTCTTCAGCGCCGTCCACGACGTGATGGTTGGTTAGCAGATAGCCATCGGCCGAGATGATGAAACCGGTGCCCATCGAGGTACCGCGCGGCGCATTCCCGCCGCGGCCCGGACCACCCGGTCCGCCGGGCATTTCGAAACCCGGGCCGAAGAAGCGTCGGAAGATCTCGGGAATCTGCGCGTCGTCGGGCATCTGCTGGCCGCGCGCCTGCCGCGCGCCGATCGTCGATTCGATGCTGACGACGGCCGGGGCCACGCGCTCGACCAGACGGGTGAAATCGGGCAAGCCCGAGACCAGCGGCGCTTCGGGCGTCGACGACACGCTGGCCGCGGCATCGGCCGGCGTCTGCGCGCCGGACTGCGCGGTGGCGCTCGGCAGGAGGAATGCGGTGGTGCCGGCCGAGAGCACGGCCACAAGCGACACCGCGAGCAGGGACTTCTTCATCGAGGACATGACGGACTCTGAGGGGAATGTGCGATGCGCCAGGACGCGGCGGCTAGACGTGGCCGCGCATCTGGACCGAAAGCGTGCCGATACGACTCAGGGCACCGCGCGCAGCTGCGGGCGCGCGGCGTCGGCGGGATCGACCGGGAAGCTCGGCAGCACGGTGCTGCCCGATGCCTGCGGCGCATCCCATGAGGGCGCGGCGAACGCGCCGCCGTAGCGCACCGAGAAGCTGCTGTTGGCCGACAGCGACGAGGCCTTCGGCCAAGGGCGCGAGACGGCAGACGCTTCCGGCAGACCGGTCGCGATCACCGACGTCGTCGCCAGCGCACGCGTCGGCGATGCAGACGCATCGTTCGCGACAGCCGGACGCGGCGACGCGGACGCGACCATGCGCGATTCCGGCGCCTGGCGCGTATTGCGCAACGCGGCGCGCTGCGACTGGCCGCGCGAAGCACGATCAGCGCTGTTGCGACGCGGCACTTCGGCCACTGCCAACGCGGCGGCGCCGGCGACCGCAGCCGTGGCTTCGATCGGCGACGCGGCCACGAGCGCGGAGGCATCGGCGGTTGCATCCTGCGCGTTCGACGTCGCGGGCACGGCAGGCGCGGTATCGGCGACCATCGGCAGCACGTCGTCCGTGTCATCGAACGAGGCGCCCGGGCGACCGACGAACAGCGCCACCAGCGCGACGGATGCCGCCAACGCGGCCCCGCCACCCCAGCGCAACAGACGCGGTCGCCTTGTCGCCGCCACCGGTGCGATCACCACATCGCCAGCAGCAATGCCGCGCGCGACACGATCGGCGAAATCCGGCGGCAGCAGCGAGACCTGGCGGCCCCGCAACACATCACCGCAGACCTGCCAGCGCTCGAAGCAGCCGGACAGCTCCGCATCGTGCTCGAGCCGGCGGCGCAGGAAGCGCGCCTGGTCCTGTGACAGCTCGCCATCGAGCATCGTCGACAACTGCTGGCGGTGGAACCGCTCGAGCTTGTCGGGATCGGGGCCGATCTGCAGGGTGTCGATATCGTCGGCAGTGTTCATCGGGTCACGCGCTCCACTTGTGTCTGGTTGTCCATCAAAGGCCGCAGTTCGCGATCGATCGCCTCGCGTGCCCGGAAGATCCGGGAACGCACGGTGCCGATCGGACAGCCCATGCGTTCGGCGATTTCGTCGTAACTCAGGCCGTCCACTTCGCGCAGGTTGATCGCCACCCGGAGTTCCTCGGGCAGCGCTTCGACCGCGCGCATGACCGTTTGTTCCAGCTGCTGGCGCATCAGCTCACGCTCGGGCGTATCGCTGTCGCGCAGGCGGATGCCGCTGTCGAAATGCTCGGCGTCCTCGATGTCGATGTCGTCGGTCGGCGGACGGCGGTTATGTGCCACCAGATGGTTCTTCGCGGTGTTGACCGCGATCCGGTGCAGCCAGGTATAGAACTGCGCATCGCCGCGGAAGTTCCCCATCGCGCGATAGGCGCGGATGAAGGTTTCCTGGGCGACGTCCTGGACTTCACTCCAGTCGGAGACATAGCGCCCGATCAGCGCCGCGATCCGGTGCTGGTACTTGCGCACCAGCAGATCGAAGGCCGCGGTGTCGCCCGCCTGCACCCGCTTGACCAGTTCCTCGTCCAGTTGAATGCGCTCCTGGCTGTGGTGTTCTTCGACCATCGGGCCGGATCTCCTTGGGGACACCCGGCCTGGCTCGGGTAGTTAGGACAGGTCACTGCGCGAAAAGTTCCGTCACAGGCGGTGTGGCATCGTCGCCGCGTCACCGTGCTGCCTGTTCTTGGGGCGGCGCCCGCGCCCTGCAAGACGTGGATGCGCTCCAATCGCCGGCGCACGCGGCGATCGATTCAAACGCAGCTTTCAAGCGCCGATTTGACGGCGTCGAAGCAACCTCGGGATCATAGGCAGATCCCACATCCCTACAAGAATGGTGTCGTATGTTCGCAGGCCTCGACGGGCTTCGCTTCAGTCATTGGCAAGCCGAGCCACGCGAAGACGGTGTGCTCGTGCTGTCCTTCGACCGCGCCGACGAATCGGTCAACACCTTCGCGCAGGATGTGCTGATCGAGCTCGATGCCCTGCTCGAACGCCTCGCGCTCGATCCGCCGAAGGCGCTGGTCATCCGCTCGGCCAAGGCCAAGGGCTTCATCGCCGGCGCCGACATCCGTGAATTCCAGGCGTTCGATGCCAAGGGCACGATCGGCGATTCGATCCGCCGCGGCCAGATGACATTCCAGCGCCTCGCCGAGCTGCGCTGCCCGACGGTCGCCGCGATCCACGGCTTCTGCATGGGCGGCGGCACCGAGATCGCGCTGGCCTGCGACTACCGCGTCGCCAGCGATGATCCGTCGACGAAGATCGGCCTGCCCGAAGTCAAGCTCGGCATCTATCCCGGCTGGGGTGGCAGCGTGCGCCTGCCGAGGCTCGTCGGTGCACCCGCCGCGTTCGACATGATGCTCACCGGTCGCGCGCTGTCGGCGAAGGCCGCACGCGGCATCGGTCTGGTCGACAAGGTCGTCGAGCCGGCGCTGATCGTGGATGCGGCAATCGCGCTGGCGCTCCGCGGCACCACGCGTCCGTTCAAGCAGCGCTTTATGGGCTGGGCGACGAACCTGTGGCCAGTGCGCCAGGCGCTGGCGCCGGTGCTGGTCAAGCAGGTCGCGCGCAAGGCGAAGAAGCAGCACTACCCTGCCCCTTACGCGATGATCGAAACCTGGCGCCGCGCGTCCGGCGATACCCGCAGCCTGCTGGACGCCGAACGCAAGTCCGTGGTCAAGCTCGCCGGCACGCCTACCGCCCGCAATCTCACCCGTGTTTTCTTCCTGATGGAGCGCCTCAAGGGACTCGGTGGCAAGGCCGCGAGCGGCCTGGCGCCCATCCGGCGCGTGCATGTGATCGGTGCCGGCGTGATGGGCGGCGATATCGCCGCGTGGTCGGCCTACAAGGGCTTCGACGTCACGCTGCAGGACCGCGAGCAGCCGTTCATCGACAAGGCGCAGGCGCGTGCAGCGACGCTGTTCGAAAAGAAGGTCAAGGATCCCGCGAAGCGTCCGGAGGTCGCTGCGCGCCTGCGCTCGGATCTCGCCGGCGACGGCATCACCGATGCCGATCTGGTGATCGAAGCGATCGTCGAGAATGCGGACGCCAAGCGCAGCCTCTATGCCGATGTCGAACCGCGGTTGCCTGCGGGCGCGCTGCTGACCACCAACACCTCGTCGATTCCGCTCGATGAACTGCGCAGCGGCGTGCAGCGTCCGGGACAGTTCGCCGGCCTGCACTACTTCAATCCGGTTGCGTCGATGCCGCTGGTCGAGATCGTCCACCACGACGGCGTCGACGAGGTCACCGCGCAGCGTCTGGCCGCGTTCTGCAAGGCGATCGACAAGCTCCCCGTACCGGTCGCCGGCACGCCGGGTTTCCTGGTCAACCGCCTGCTGTTTCCGTACATGCTCGAAGCCGCGAGCGCCTATGCCGAAGGCATTCCGGGCAAGGCGATCGACAAGGCCGCCGTCGACTTCGGCATGCCGATGGGGCCGATCGAACTGATCGACACCGTCGGCCTCGATGTCGCATCGGGCGTCGGCCAGGAACTCGCGCCGTTCCTCGGCCTGCGCATCCCCGCGTCGCTGGCCACGCCGCCCGAACCGGGCCAGCGCGGCAAGAAAGACGGCCAGGGCCTCTACACCTGGGTCGAAGGCAAGGCGCAGAAGCCCGACCTGCCGAAGGACTACAAGGCGCCGGAGGATCTGCAGGATCGTCTGATCCTGCCGCTGCTCAACGAGGCCGTGGCCGCGCTGCACGACGGCGTGGTCGCCGATGCCGATCTGCTCGATGCGGGCGTGATCTTCGGCACCGGCTTTGCGCCGTTCCGCGGTGGCCCGATCCAGTACATCCGCGAGACCGGCGCCGACGTCATCGTCGAGCGACTCCGCACGCTGCAGGCGCGCCATGGCGACCGCTTCGCACCGCGTCCCGGCTGGGACAGCCCGGCGCTGCAGGCGGTTCCGCGCAACGCCTGACTCCAGGTAAAGAGGCCGCGCTGGCACAAGCGCGGCCTGTTTCTGCACAAGCGCGCGCGAAGGGCTGCCCGGACGCTCTGCCCGTACTCACGCCTTCGGATCCATCTGCCCTGCTCAATCGCCGCGACGACAACACGCGCGTCAGCGGCGACATCAGCCCGGATGCTTCGCCGCCAGCGCCGCGGCCCGCGACTCCAGCGCTGCTATCAGCGCCGCACGCTCCGACGTGGTCAGGTCCAGCATTTCGAACGCATCGCCGAAGAACAGCCCGTCGAACGCGAGCGTGACCAGCAACGCCTCGACGAAATCCGGTCCCAGCTTGCGCAGCCGCTGCGCATGGACGCCTGCGTACTGCCGCGGCGAGTCCATCAGCTCGGGTGTGTTGACCGCCGCCGCAATAAAGGATTGCGTCGCCTTCGGACCGTGCAGGCGCTTGGCCTCCAGCCCCTGACGCTGCGCATGCACGAATGCCTGCAGATAACCGCCGGGCGTTGCGGGAAACATGGTTTCAGCCAGCTCGAGATCGCGCTGATGCTGGTCCATATGGTGTTCGACGACACCCTTTAACAGCAGATCCTTGCTCGCGAAGTGGTACAGCAGCCCGCCCTTGCTGACCCCCGCCTCGGCAGCGACGGCGTCGAGGGTGAGATGGGCGGCACCGACACGATCGGATACGGCGAGCGCCGCATCGAGGATGCGCGCGCGGGCGTCGCTGCGGGGCTTGCGGGTCATGGATGGACGTCTTGACGGGAAGTCGTGAATTCTAGACTATACCGTCCAGCCGGTTTAGTTAACCTGAAGGATCTCTCCATGCATGGCTTTCCGAACCCGTCGAGCCGCGAGTCTTTCCAGATAGCGGCGACAGCGCCGGATGCGTATGCGGCGATGGGCTGGATCGAAGCATTCTCGGAGCTCGCGCAGATGGCGATCGCCGAGGAAGACGACGAAGGTCTGCGTCGTGGTTACGAAGACGAACTGCTGCGACGCGCGGTCTATCTGCGTGCGGCGGGCCTGTTCGATATCGTGGAGATCAGGCATCCCGCTTTGCGCGCGATGCTCGACGACGCGCGCTGAGCGCATCGGAGTGAACTCGAGCCCGCGCAATGCGGACAACGGACTCACATCGTGTGGGTCGACTTCTCGGACTGCAGGGTGCCCGCGAGCAGCGTCTCGATCCGGTTCTTGACCGCCTCGCCTTCCGGCGTGTCGGCGAATTGCACCCCAACGCCTGCGGTGCGGTTGCCCTGCGCGCCGGCCGGCGTCACCCACACCACCTTGCCGGCGGTCGGCAGGCGATCGCTGGATTCGGGCAGCGTGAGCAGCAGGAACACCTCGTCGCCGAGGAAGTAGCGTTTGGGCGTCGGCACGAAGATGCCACCGTGCTTGAGATAGGACATGTACGCGTTGTACAGCGCGGCCTTGTCCTTGACGGCGAGCGACAGGATGCCCTGTCGTGCCCCAGCAGCGGTTGCACTCATGGTTCGGTTTCCAGCGAAGAAGTCAGTTGCGGGCGACGGTGCCGCGCCAGGCCAGCAGCAGCTCGGCGATGGCGAGATCGGCGCGTACCGTGGTCCTCAGTAGATCACGTGTGCGGTTGGCGGCGTCGAACCACGCGGCCAGCTTCCCGATTCCCGCGACATCGGTCAAGCCGGATGCGCGGGCGAGCGCAAGATCTGCGGCATGCGCGACGCGCTCCGATGCATCCTCGCCGCCCGCCCAACGCTGCGCGGTGGCGACGACAGGCAGATCGCCCTTCGCCACGCCGGCGAGATCCTTGGCCACCTCGCGCCGCAAGGCCATGCCGCCGCCGTCGAGCCATTCGGCGGCAAGGCCGGGATGCCCACGCGCGGCGTCCAGCGCTTCCACAGCGTCCGCTTCGCGGTGGCCACGCCCTGCAAGCCAGGCCAGCGCTTCCTCGCGCGGCGGCAGGCGGAACTCGACGCGCTGGCAGCGGCTGCGGATCGTTGCCGGCAGGCGCAGCGGATTGGCCGCCACCAGCCAGAGGTGGCGGCCCGGCTGCGGCTCCTCGAGCGTCTTCAGCAGCGCATTGCAGGCGGAGGTATTGACCGCACCCGCCGGATCGACGATCGCGACCTGCGCGCTGCCGTACTGCGGGGTCAGCGACAGCTTCGCCGAGAGTTCCCGAATCTGGTCGATGACGATCTCGGTGCGCAGCTTGGTGCCGTCCTTGGTCGGCACGAACGACACCGCATGGAAATCAGGATGCGTGCCGGCTGCGAGCAGCTGCGCGCTGCGCACCTCGCGATCGAGGCCGAGCACGTGCGCGGCGAGCGCATCGGCGACAGCGCGCTTGCCGAGACGCGCCGGTCCACAGAACAGCAGTGCATGGCCGAGCCGGCCGCTGTCGAGCGCGCTGCGCACCTGCTCAAAGATGCGCGCCTGCCAGGGCGCGAAGACGGGCTGCGCGCTCATGCCACCACCCGCGCCGCGTGCAGTGCCTGCACCGCATCCGCTGCGACGACATCGGCTGCGCGCGTCGCATCGATGACGCGGATGCGCTGCGGATCGGCCTGCGCGCGCGCCAGGAATACAGTGCGCACGCGCTCGAAGAATGCGTCCTGCTCCGCTTCGATGCGATCGGGAAACGCATCGCGTCCACGCGCGCGTTCGCGCCCCTGCGCCACGCCGAGATCGAGCAGCAGGGTGATCGCCGGCGCGATGCCGACATGCGCGGCTTCGAGCGCGGCGATACGCGCCGGATCGATGCCCCGACCACCGCCCTGGTAGGCATAGCTGGAATCGGTGAAGCGGTCGCTGATGACCCAGGCGCCGCGCTCAAGCGCGGGCAGGATGGTCTCCTGCACATGCTGGGCGCGTGCGGCGAACACCAGCAGCAGTTCGGTGTCCGGGCGTGCAGGTTCATGGCCGGGATCGAGCAGCAGGCCGCGGATCAGTTCCGCGAGCGGCGTGCCGCCGGGCTCTCGCGTACACACCACCTTGTGTCCATCGACGGCCAGCGCGTCACGCAGGGCGCGCAGCACCGTGGTCTTGCCGGCACCCTCGCCGCCTTCGATCGTCACGAAGCGCGGATACGTTCGCAATGCGCTCACTCGTCGCCGTCCGCTGCGCCGGTGGCCGCTTCCACTTCGATCGCATTCGGCGGCGCGGCGTCGCCGCCCGCGGCCGCTTCGGCCGCATTGCCACTGCTGGCATCGCCCTGTCCGAACTTCGAACGGTAGCGACGCACGTATTCGCGCACCGCGACGTTGTGCGCCGCGTAAGTCGGCGAGAACACATGACGGCCGCTGCCGTCACCGACCGCGACGAAATACAGCGCATCGCCATCGGCAGGATGCGTGGCCGCGTGGATCGCGGCGGCACCGGCCATCGCGATCGGCGTCGGCGGCAGGCCGTCGCGGGTGTAGGTGTTGTAGGGCGTGTCGGTCTGCAGGTCGCTGCGCCGGATGTTCCCGTCGTAGGCAGTACCCATGCCATAGATCACGGTGGGATCGGTCTGCAGCCGCATCCCGATCTTCAGGCGCCGATTGAACACGCCCGAGATCGCCGGACGTTCTTCGGCAATGCCGGTTTCCTTCTCGATGATCGAGGCCAGCACCAGCACCTGCTCGCGGTCCTTCAGCTCGAGACCTTCGGCGCGCGATTCCCAGGCGCGGTCGACCGCGGTCTCCAGTGCGGCATTCGCGCGGCGCAGCAGATCCACGTCACTGTCGCCGGTGGTGTAGAGATAGGTCTCGGGCAGAAAGCGGCCCTCGGGATGCACGCCGGGCTTGCCGAGTGCATCCATCAGCGCGGCGTCGTCGATGTCCTGAAGCGTCTGCACCAAGGGCGTCGCACGGCCGAGCGCGGCGCGCAGCTCGCGGATGTTCCAGCCTTCGACGATCGTGAAGCGGTGATGGATCACCTTGCCGTCGCGCATGCGCACCAGCAGCTCGCGCGGGGTCGTCTTCGGATCGAGCGGATACTCGCCGACCTGGATGCGCGCATCGGCGCCCAGCTCGCGCGCCAACAGGCGCCACTCGAGTTCGTGCCCCTCCACTGCGCCCGCCTCGCGTAGACGGCCGAGCACGCGCTGGAACGAGTCGCCGCGCGCGACCACCAGCGTGCCGTCGGTCGACAGTCCCGCCAGCGGTGTGTCAGCAAAACGGCTGTAGCGCGCATGCAGGAACCAGGCGGACAGACCAGCCACCAGCGCGACGATCACGAGCCCGCCCAGCAGGATCTTGCCGATACGGCGACGGGGACGTGGCGGTGCGGAGTCGGTCATGGGCGGCGTGAACCGTCGATGCGGAAAGGGCGTGCAGGATACCGTGGCCGGCGGAAGGCCATGCAAGGCATGGCCGTTGGGCGCGGCTTCCCGCGTCTGTGACGGAGACAGACATCCACGCGGAGCGCGCCATGCAGCAGACCCGGATCACGGGCTACCAGGTGATGTATTCGGCCAACCGTTTCCCGCCGCGCATCTGGCTGCACGGCGACAGCGGCTCGATCGGTCAGCTGGTCTTCCATGCCAACGGCGAAACGCTGCCCGAGGACGCCATCCAGGGGGTGGCGCCATCACTGCATTACCACCTCGACGATTTCCACAACGCGCTCGACGTATTGCGCAACGAAAGTCCGGTCTGGCTGCTGTACTCGGGCAGCGGCGGCGGTTATGAGAACGGCTTGCGGACGGACTTGGAAGGCGCCGGCGAAGGCGAGCCGCGACTGCGTGCGCTGGCGCGGATCGACTGACGCGGGCGTGGGGGCGCGCGCGTGCGCGGTACGACTCGATCCGGATTGCAATCGCGCGCAAGCGCGCTCCCACGGAATCAGCCGGAGAAGCCGAGTGCCCGCAGCGTGCCACGCGCCTTGGCCCGTGTTTCATCCAGCTCACGGTCCGGCTCGGAGTCCGCGACGATGCCGGCGCCGGTGCGGAAGCGTGCGGTGTCGCCCTCGACTTCCGCACTCCGGATCAAGATATTCAGATCCAGGTCGCCATCCCGATTGAGCCAGCCCATCGCGCCCGTGTAGGCGCCGCGGCCCTGCTCTTCGAGCTCGGCGATGATCTGCATGCAGCGCACTTTGGGGCAACCGGTGATGGTGCCGCCCGGAAACACCGCGGCGATCGTGCGACCCGGCGTCGCATCGGCGCGCAGACGACCGCGCACGTTGCTGACGATGTGGTGCACGTGGGCGTAACTCTCCACGCACATCAGTTCGTCGACCTCGACGCTGCCCGGCACACAGACGCGACCCAGGTCATTGCGTTCGAGATCGACCAGCATCACGTGCTCGGCGCGTTCCTTCGGATGGCCGACGAGTTCCTGCACACGGGCGGCATCGTCGTCGCCGTCGAAGCGCGCACGGGTACCGGCGATCGGGCGTGTTTCGACCAGATCGCCGCGCACCGAAACGAGCCGCTCCGGCGACGCGCTGGCGACTGCCCAGCCATCGCCCTGCAACAGGCCGGCGAACGGCGCCGGATTGTGTTCGCGTAGACGTGCATACAGGGCGGTCGGGTCGAGCGCGCCACCGAAGCGCGCCTGCCAGCCGCGCGACAGGTTCGCCTGGAATACGTCGCCGGCCGCGAGGTAGTCGAGCACGCGGCGCACACCATCGGTGAATCGCGCAGGCGCGTCCTCGTCGAGCGTTTCAGGCGCAGACCACGTGGAGGAAGACGCGACCGGCGCGCCCGCTGCTGCGACGAGTTCGTCGAGCAACGCGTCCGCACCGGCTTCGGCGACGGCGACGCATTCGCCGGTCACGTGATCACGCAGCACCGCGGCCGGGCAGCGCCAGGCCACGGCGACCGGCAGGCCACCGACGGCGTCTGGCAGCTTCAGCACCGGCTCGACCTGCCCCGCCAGCTCATACCCGAGATACAGCGCCCAGCCGCCGCGGAACGGCCAGCGCGGTGCGTCGCGCGACGTGCGCAGCTGCGACCACGCGGCATCGAGTGCCGCGAGAAAATCGCCATCGACGATCGCGCCCGCGGCGTCACGCGTGACGCCGTCGACATCCAGCTGCAGGCGCGTCCCGTCGGTCGCCAGCAGCAGGTCCCAGCGCGCATGCGCGGTGCCGTGCGCGACCGACTGCAGCAGCAGCGGATGACGCGCGGGCGCGGCGCGTTGCAGCGCCAGCAGGTCGGTCTCGGCAGGCAGCGGACATGTGATCAGCACGGCGGCGTTTCCAGTGGGCCGCGTACGCGGCGGCGATCAGGCGTCGAGTTCGGTCCAGCGCAGGTAGGCCACATCGAGCGCGGCCTGCGCGGCCTGCAACTGCTGCCCGTGCGCGGCGATGGCCTCGGCGTCGCGCTGGTAGAACGTCGGCGCGTGCATGTCGGCGGTCAGACGCGCGACGTCCGCTTCCAGCTGCTCGATACGGGCCGGCAGCAGGTCGAGTTCGCGCTGGTCCTTGTAGCTGAGCTTGCGCCTGGCGACCGGCGCCGGCGTCGCCGGCGCGGCAGTCGCCGCGGCCGTGACTGCAGCCTTCGGTGCGAGCGTCGTGCCCGGCAACGCCGCGCCCGGTTGCGGCCGCTGGCGCAGCCAGTCTTCGTAGCCGCCGATGTACTCGCCGACGCGGCCCTCGCCTTCCATCACCAGGGTCGAAGTCACCACGTTGTCGAGGAAGTCGCGGTCATGACTGACCAGCAGCAGCGTGCCGGGATAGTCGCCCAGCAGCTCTTCCAGCAGTTCCAGGGTTTCGACATCGAGATCGTTGGTCGGTTCGTCCATCACCAGCAGGTTCGACGGCTGCGCGAACAGCTTGGCCAGCAGCAGACGGTTGCGCTCGCCGCCCGACAGCCGGGTGATGGGCGCACGCGCGCGTTCCGGCGTGAACAGGAAGTCCTGCAGGTAACCGATCACGTGCTTGCGCGTGCCGTTGATCTCGACGAAATCCTGACCTTCGGCGACGTTCTCCAGCGCGTTCCAGTCCTCGCGCAGCGTCGCGCGATACTGGTCGAAGTAGGCGATCTGCAGCTGGGTGCCGGTCTTGACCTCGCCCGCCTGCGGCTGCAGTTCACCGAGCAGCAATTTGAGCAGCGTGGTCTTGCCGGTGCCGTTGGCGCCGATCAGGCCGATGCGGTCGCCGCGGAAGATCGTCGTCGAGAAGTTCTCGATCAGCGTGCGCTCACCGAACGAGAACGAGACGTCCTGCATCTCGACGACCTTCTTGCCCGACGCATTCGCCGAGGCAGCGGCCATGCGCACATTGCCCGTCAGGTCACGACGCTGACTGCGCTCCAGGCGCATCGCCTTGAGCCGTCGCACGCGGCCTTCGTCGCGGGTACGGCGGGCCTTGATGCCCTGACGGATCCAGACTTCCTCCTGCGCCAGCATCTTGTCGAAGCGCTGCTGCTCCTGGGCTTCGGCGTGCAAGCGCTCCTCGCGGCGGCGCACGTAGTTGTCCCAGTCGCCGGGCCAGCTGGTCAGCCCACCGCGCTCGATCTCGACGATCCGCGTCGCCAGTGCGCGCAGGAAGCGCCGGTCGTGGGTCACGAACACCAGCGCGCCGGGCCACTGCTTGAGGAAGCCTTCGAGCCAGTCGATCGCGGCGATGTCGAGGTGGTTGGTCGGCTCGTCGAGCAGCAGGATGTCGGGCGCCGACACGACCGCGCGCGCCAGCAGCACGCGCCGCTTCATGCCGCCCGACAACCTGGTGAACGCCGCATCGCCATCGAGCTGCAGACGTTCCAGCACTTCGGTCACGCGCTGGTCGATCCGCCAGCCGTCGAGTGCTTCGACGCGCGCCTGCACATCGGCGAGCGCGTCGTAGTCTTCCGCATGCAGCAGCCGGTGATACTCGGCCAGCGCCGCGCCGGCATCGCCGAGGCCACCGGCGACCACGTCGTAGACACTGCCGTCCGCGCCCGCAGGCACTTCCTGCTCGAGCCGCGTGACGCGCACGCCCTGCTCGCGACGGATCTCGCCATCATCGGGTTTGAGCTCGCCATCGATCAGGCGCATCAGGGTGGACTTGCCGGCACCGTTTCGGCCGATCAGCGCAATCCGCTCGCCGCGTTCGATCGAAAGCTCGACACCGTCCAGCAGCAAGGGTCCGCCGACGCTGTAGTCGACGTCATTCAAGGTCATCAAAGGCATCCGGGCATTCTACCGGGTCGGGGTGGTTCGGATGCGGGTACTGCAAGCCGGAAACGAAAGTTGCGCCGAGCCGCGGGTCGATCGCCGACGCGCAAGTCTCGCCCCATGCGGAGAATCGAGCCCCTCTCCCTCTGGGGTGAAGCGGCACGATTGCGAGCCATTGGCTCGCGTGCCGATAAACGCGCTCGCGGCGACGCGAGGGCCGGGGCCTGGAGCGGGAGTTGGGGTGAGGGCACGCGGACGCGTCGCCGAACGTGAAAAGGCAGATCCCGCGAGAGCCCCGTCCCTCACCCCACCATCGGCATCCGCTGGTGGTCCTCCCCTCTCCCCGAGGGAGGGGGCGTATGCGTTCCGCCTGCGGCGAAACATCAACGCATCAGGAACTGCACGACAGCATCGAACACCCCGCCTTCTTCCGCGCCCAATCCGGCCGCTTGCCGGCGAACGCTTCGCTGCCGGGTTGTTCGTCATACGGCCGACGCATGACATCCAGCAGTTCGACGATGCCCGACGGATCGCCGGCCTCGGCGCGATCGATCGCCTGCTGCGCCAGATGGTTGCGCATCACGAAGCGCGGATTCGCCGCATGCATCCGGATACGCCGCGTCTCGCCCGTCTCGCCCGCTTCCTGCAATCGGCCCGCGTAGTCGGTGAGCCAGGCGTCGAACTCGATCTGCACGGCAGTACGTTTCGCGGCGTCATAGAACGCTTCGGCCACCACCTCCAGCGACGGCGCCGCCGGGTCGAGATCCGCCAGCCCGCGGAAGAACAGCGTCATGTCGACCTCGCCCGCCTGCAGCAGACCGTGCAGGCGCTGCATGCGTTGGACATCGTCGTCGCGGCAGTCGGGCAATCCGAGCTTCGCGGCGATGGTCTCGCGATCCAGCCGTGCATAGGTCTCGGCATACGCATCCAGCCCGGCCTGCAGCGGCGCGACATCTCCGAACAGTGGCGCAAGTGCCTGGGCAAGACGGCCCAGGTTCCAGTGCGCGACGCGCGGCTGCCAGCCGAAGCGGTAGCGGCGGCCCTGGGCGTCGGTCGTGTTGGGCGTCCAGTCCGGATCAAAGTCGTCGACCCAGCCGTAGGGGCCATAGTCGATCGTCAAACCGAGGATCGACATGTTGTCGGTGTTCATCACGCCATGCACGAACCCGACCCGCATCCAGCCGGCGATCATCACGGCGGTGCGCGTGCAGACCTCGGCGAACCAGGCGCCGTACAGCGCCTCGCCCTCGCCCGTCAGATGCGGGAAATCGCGGGCGGTGGTGAAGTCCACCAGCTGCCGCAGCAGCGCGACATCGCCTCGCGCGGACGGCAGTTCGAAGTGGCCGAAGCGGATGAACGACGGGGCGACCCGGCAGACGATCGCGCCGGGCTCGGGTGCGGCATTGCCGTCGTAGAACATGTCGCGCATTACTGCGTCGCCGGTGCCGACCAGCGACAGCGCCCGCGTGGTGGGCACGCCCAGATGGTGCATGGCCTCGCTGCACAGGAACTCGCGCACCGACGAGCGCAGCACCGCGCGGCCGTCGGCGGTGCGCGAATACGGCGTCGGGCCGGCGCCCTTGAGTTGCAGTTCCCAGCGTCGTCCGTCCGCAGCGAGGCCTTCGCCCAGTGTGATCGCACGGCCGTCGCCGAGCTGCCCGGCCCAGTGACCGAACTGGTGACCGCCGTAGTTCGAGGCATACGGTTTCATGTCGGGCACCAGCGCGTTGCCGCCGAACACCGCCGCAAACTCGGGAGAGGCGACGGTGTCGGCATCGAAACCGAGCGCGTCGGCCATCTCCGCCGAGTACGCCAGCAGGCGCGGACGTGCCACCGGCGTGGGCAGCACCGGCGACCACAGCGCGCCCTCGACCTGCCTGCGTCGCGCACCGGCTTCCGGATCGCCCGGCAGCGCTTGGACGAAGCGGTTGTCGAGGCGCAGCGTGTGCGCGAGCGGCGCCGAGGCCGGCACCTGCTGGGCCTCGGTCATCGACCCAGCTCGAACGGACCGCCCGTTTCCAGCGCCCGCTGATAGGCCGGCCGCGCATGGATGCGCTCGACGAAACGGCGGATGTTGGGCCCCACGCGTTCGGCGGCGCGCACGACGGCCGCTTCCAGCGGAAAACTCATCTGGATGTCGGCCGCGGTGAAGCGGTCGCTTGCGAACCACTGGTAGGCACCGAGCTCACGCTCGACGTAGTCCAGATGGGTCTGCAACTGCGGGCCGACGAAGGCCTGCATCGCCTTGTCGGCGATCCCCCGCGCGATGGGCCTGGCGAAGAACGGCATCGGCGCGCTGCGCAGGCGCCCGAACACCAGCGACATCAGCAACGGCGGCATCGCCGAGCCTTCGGCGTAATGCAGCCACTGGCGATACCGCAGGCGCTCGTCCTCGTCCTCCGGGGATGGCGACAGCGTGTGATCAGGATCGAACCGCTCGACCAGCGCCTCGATGATCGCGCCCGATTCGACCAACCTGCGCCCGTCCATCTCGAGCACCGGCGATTTGCCGAGCGGATGGACGTCGCGCAGGGCCTGCGGCGCCAGCATGGTCTTGGGATCGCGGGCGTAGCGCACCACTTCGTAGGGCTGACCGAGCTCTTCCAGCAGCCAGAGCACGCGCTGCGAGCGGGAGTTGTTCAGATGGTGCACGCGGATCATGGGCGGACTCGAGGCGGAATGCCGTCCATGATGGGGGCGGCATCGGCCCGACCGAAGCGTCCTCGCATCGGCGCGTGTGCATCCGTTACCGCATGTGAATGGCAGGCATCGGCGCTCACGCACTCCGCCCGGCGCGACTGCGGCGTCGCGGCCCGCCCGCTACACTATGCGGTTCCCCGACCGGCCCTGCCGGCGCTAAAAGAGACCGAATCATGAGCGCCGAGTCGCCCATCACGCCTGCCGATGCCCCCAAGTTCACCGATCTCGCGCTGCCCGAGACCCTGCTGCGGGCACTGACCGCAGTCGGCTACGAGTCGCCGTCGCCGATCCAGGCCGCGACCATTCCGCCGCTGCTCGAAGGCCGCGACCTGCTGGGCCAGGCCCAGACCGGTACCGGCAAGACCGCCGCGTTCGCGCTGCCCGTGCTGGCGCGCATCGATCCCGCCCAGCGCAAGCCGCAGGCGCTGGTGCTCGCGCCGACGCGCGAACTGGCGATCCAGGTGGCCGAAGCCTTCCAGAAGTACGCGGCCTTCATGCCCGGCTTCCACGTGCTGCCGATCTACGGCGGCCAGGGGTACGCCCAGCAGCTGAGCGCGCTCAAGCGCGGCGTGCAGGTGATCGTCGGCACGCCCGGCCGGGTCATCGACCACCTCGAGCGCGGCTCGCTGGACCTGTCCGAACTGCGCGCCCTGGTGCTCGACGAAGCCGATGAGATGCTGCGCATGGGCTTCATCGACGACGTCGAGGCGGTGTTGAAGAAGACGCCGGAGACGCGTCAGGTCGCGCTGTTCTCGGCGACGATGCCGAGCCAGATCAAGCGCATCGCCCAGACCTATCTGAAGAATCCCGTCGAGATCGCGATCAAGGCGACCACGACGACGGCCGCCAACATCCGCCAGCGCTACTGGATGGTCAGCGGCGTCAACAAGCTCGACGCGCTGACGCGCATTCTCGAGGCCGAACCGTTCGACGCGATGATCATCTTCGCGCGCACCAAGCTGGCGACCGAGGAACTGGCGCAGAAGCTGGCGGCGCGCGGCCTGTCGGCAGCCGCGATCAATGGCGATCTTGACCAGAAGCAGCGCGAGCGTGCGATCCAGAACCTCAAGGACGGCCGCCTCGACGTGCTGGTGGCGACCGACGTCGCCGCGCGTGGCCTGGACGTGGACCGCATCAGCCACGTGCTGAACTACGACATTCCCTACGACACCGAGAGCTACGTCCACCGCATCGGCCGCACCGGCCGCGCGGGTCGCAGTGGCGAGGCGATCCTGTTCGTCGCCCCGCGCGAACGCGGCATGCTCGGCGCGATCGAGCGCGCGACGCGGCAGAAGATCGAGCAGATGCAGCTGCCGAGCGTCGAGATCGTCAACGAGGCGCGCGTGTCGAAGTTCCTCGAGAAGATCACCGGCGCGCTTGAAAGCAGCGAGCTGGGCATGTTCCGCGAGCTGATCGAACGCTACGAGCGCGAGCACAACGTGCCGGCGGCGGAGATCGCCGCTGCGCTGGCCAAGGTGGTCCAGGGCAACACGCCGCTGCTGCTGGAGCCGCCGCGCAAGCCGGACAAGCCCGCGTTCGAGCGTGAGTTCGTCGAGCGTCCGGGTGGCCGCGAGGCGTCGCGCACGGCGCGCGAACCGCGTGAGCCCCGCGAACCGCGCGCCCCGCGTCCCGATACCGGTCCGCGGGATCCCGATGTCGGCATGGAGACCTTCCGCATCGAGGTCGGCTACGTGCACGGCGTGCAGCCGGGCAACATCGTCGGCGCGATCGCCAACGAGGCGGATCTCGAAAGCAAGTTCATCGGCCGCATCGACATCCGCGACGACTACAGCCTGGTCGACCTGCCGGAAGGCATGCCCCGCGAGTTGCTGGAGCACCTGAAGAAGGTCCGCGTCGGCGGTCAGCCGATCCGCATCCGCCGGGCCGAAGACGCCGACATGACCGCGGCTCCGCCGCGCGCGAAGCGCCCGTTCGGCGCCAAGCCGCCGGGCCACAAGCCGGGCGGATTCAAGCCGGGCGGCCCGCGCAAGGGTCCGCCGCCGCGTCGCGATCCGCGCTGAGTCTCCAGCTCCGCGCATCGTGGTCGTCATTCAGGCGATCTTTTCAACGGACGAATGTCCGGTCACGCCGGAATCCAGTGACGCTCTGCCTTCCGCAAGGTCCGGGACACTGGATCCCGGCCTACGTCGGGATGACGGAGTCGGCGTCCCGAGGTTTGGCTTTCAGCAGGGTTTCAAGCCTTGGAGCCCGGCTTGACCGGGCACTCGTCTATGAAAGCCGACGGACGACGAGCAAGGAGATCAGGTCGAGCAGCAAGGCGCCGCTCGACCGTGTCCTAGAATCCCCCCATGCCCCGCATCCTTGTCTTCCAGCACGTCGCCGCCGAACCGCTGGGCACGCTCGATCCCTTGATCCGCAGGCGCGGGCATCGCATCCGTTTCGTCAATTTCGAACGCGAACCCCACGCGCAACCGAATGTGGACCGCTATCGCGGCCTGGTGGTGCTCGGCGGGCCGATGAATGTCGAGGAGCGCGGCGCGCGCCCACACCTGCTGACCGAGTTGCGTGCGATCGAACGCATGCTCGAACTCGGCCGGCCGGTGCTCGGCATCTGCCTTGGCGCGCAGTTGCTTGCGCACGTGCTCGGCGCGCCGGTGCGGCGGATCGAACGTCCCGAAATCGGCTGGTATCCGCTGCTGACGACCGAGGCAGGCCAGACCGATCCCGTGCTCGCGCCACTCGGCGCCGCATCGCCGGTGTTCCAGTGGCACGGGCGCCACTTCGAAGTGCCGTCGACGGCAGTGCATCTGGCCCGAACCGACAGCTGCGAACAACAGGCCTTCCGCTACGGCGACAGCGCCTACGGTTTCCAGTTCCATCTGGAAATGGATGCACCCCTGATCGAACGCTGGCTGGCGACGCCGGCATATCGCGACGAGCTCGCGGCCTCCGGCCTGCCGCACGACGACGCCGCGATCCGCGCACTGACGCAGACCCATATCGCCCCGATGCAGGCGCAGGCCGAAGCGGTGTTCAACAATTTCCTCGATCTCGTCGGCCGTCCCGACCGCCGCTTCGTGCTGCCGTCGCGCGAGTTCGGCTGACGCGTCGGCTTCTGCAGGAGCGCGCGCGATGGGCCTTCGTCGGGACAGCCCGATCGCGCGCGCGCTCCTACAGACGCGGGCAGTGCATCGCCAGCTGATGTCTACGGAAGCTTGAGTTCCGGCATCGGTACGTCCGGCAGGCGCACATCCGGCCCCAGCACATGGAACAGCTCACCCAGCGTCGGCCAGCCGAATATGGGGGCGAGCCACCAGTAGGCGGCGATCACGATCAGCACCGTGACGATCAGACGCAGCACGACGCCGGCGACCTTGAAGGCCAGCCAGATCCCGAGGATCACCAGCACGAAGCCGAGCCAGGTCATGCCGGCACGCCTTCGCGCAGCGGTTGCAGTTGCGGATCCAGCGCCACACGATCGTCGAAGACGAAACAGCGCCCGTCGTAACCGAAACCACCGACCTGCTCGAAATACCCGAGGATGCCGCCGTCGAGCTGCAGCACGTTGTCCATGCCGTCGGCACGCATCCACAGCGCGGCCTTTTCGCAACGGATGCCGCCGGTGCAGAAACTCACCACCGTCGCATCGCGCAGCGTCTCGCGATGCGGCGCGAGAGCATCGGGCAGCTCGGTGAAGTTGTCGATCGGCAGCGTCAGTGCATCCTTGAACGTACCGAATCCGAATTCCTCGCGATTGCGCGTGTCGAGCAGCACGAGACGCTTGCCGGCATCGTCATGGCCCTGCGCGATCCAGCGCGCCAGCGTGTCGGGCGCCACATCCGGCGCGCGCGCCGGTGCACCCAGCGGCATGGCTTCGGATCTGCGGAAACTTATGATTTCCGGCTTGACCTTGACCTTCAGCCGCGCGAACGGCACCGCGTCACTGCGGCTGCGCTTGACCTGCAGCCTCGCGAACCGCGCGTCACCGCGCACGGTCTCGATCAGCGTATCGATGGCATCGACGCCGCCGGCGAGAAACAGATTGATGCCCTCCGGAGCGACGAGCACCGTACCGCGCAGCTCGCCCGCCTCGGCCAACGCGCGCAGCCACGCGGCGACCGCATCGGGCTCGTCGATGGCGACGAAGTGGTAGGCAGCGAGGTTGTCGATCATGGACGCAATTGTAGCGGCGACCCGCTATGGAGCTGGCGCTCCTCCGCTCGCGGGAGAGGGTCGGGTGGGGGCAACCTTCAGGTCGAGGCGCGGTGCCGGAGCGAAGGAACGCCCTGTGATGCGACGAGCCGACCCCTGAGGGCGCCCCCATCACGGCCTTCCTCACGTGAAGAGCGCAATGCCCCGAACGCGGAGGACGGCCCCCGGCCGCGCGCATGCGGATTGCGCGCGACGGTCGATCACTGCTCGTAATTGTCCCGCACGAACCGGTCGAACAAGCGCACGCCGTACGCCGACGCACCGGATGGCGTCGTCGACAGCTCCTCGCCATCACGCCAGGCCATGCCGGCGATATCGAGATGCGCCCAGGCACGGCCCGCATCGATCCACTCGCCGATGAAATGCGCCGCGGTGCCGGAGCCGGGACGTCCGCCACCGTTGCGCATGTCGGCGATCGGCGATTCGAGCATCTTGCCGTAGCCCGGATGCAACGGCATGCGCCACACCGGCTCGCCCGATGCGTCGCCAGCGGCTGCCAACTGCGCAGCGAGTGCGTCGTCGCGGGTGAACAGACCGGCATAGTCGTTGCCCAGCGCGGTGACGATGGCGCCGGTCAACGTCGCGATATCGACGATCACGCGCGGATTGTCCTGACGCTGCACGTACCAGAGCGCATCGACGAGCACCATGCGGCCTTCGGCATCCGTGCTGATGACCTCGTAGGTCTTGCCGGCCGCAGTGCGGATCACGTCACCCGGTCGCGTGGCCGTGCCGGAAGGCATGTTTTCGGCGAGTGCAACCGCCGCGATCGCGTTGACCGCCGCGCCACGTCCGGCCAGCGCGAGCACCGCGCCGGTCGCGCTCGCGGCGCCGGTCATGTCGTATTTCATGCGCCACATGTTCTCGCCGGGCTTGATCGAAATGCCGCCGGTATCGAATGTGATGCCCTTGCCGACGAACGCGACCGGCGCCTCGCCGCGCGCACCACCGCTGTAGCGCACCACCATCATCCGAGGTGGACGTGCACTGCCCTGCCCGACCGCCAGGATGCTGCCCATGCCCAGGCGCTCCATCGCGGGGACGTCGAGCACCTCGATGCTGACATTCGGCTTGCCGGCGAATGCTGCGCGGGTGCGCTCGACGAAGGTTTCGGGATAGATCGCGTTCGCCGGCTCGGTCACCAGGTCACGCGCGAACGCCACGCCTTCGGCCACTGCTTTCAGGTCGCCATCCCAGGCCTGCGACGCCGCAGCGCCCTCGGCGCTGCGCACCACGAGCATGCCCTCACCCGCACGCGAGGTGTCGACGTCCTGCGTCGTTCTGTATTTGTCGAAGCGGTACTCCCCCAGCGCGGCGCCAAACGCGAGGCGTGCGGCCGCGCCGGTTTCGCTGCCTTCCCAGACCACGTCGATCCGGGGCGCCTTGCTGCGTGCGGCGAAGCGACCGATGCGTCCGCCCACATCCTCGATGCGGCGCGCGTCGGGCGTACCCGTGCCGGTCCCGACCAACAGCACGCGGTCGTAGCCTGCGATACCCGGAAGGTCCAGCTGGCTGTCGGCCTTGCCGCTGAACCCGGCTGCCGTGATCGCTCGCGTCAGAGCGCGCTGGCTGCCGGCGTCGATGCGGGCGAACGCGCCATCCCGGGTGCCGCCTTCCGCGACCTCCGGAACCGGCAGCACCAGCGTGCCGGCTTCCGGTGTCCCGGCGCTCTCGAAGCGGATCTCGCGTTGCGCCTCGGCCGGCATGGCAGCGAATGCGGCGATCAGGACAATCGGGGCGGCGAGCAAGGTGTGCGATGGCGTGCGACGTGAACGCATGGAATCTCCGGGGCGATGGTCAGGTCTGCCGCGCGTCTGCGCGGGCAACCATCGACCTTAACAAGCCCCCACGCACCCGGGCCGTGCCGATCGTCATGTCTCTACCCCGTGGCGCCCGTTCAGCACGATTCGCTCCGAACGGTGGCGGGTGGCCCAAGCCGCCCGCAGCTTCGCGGTATCGCGCGGCTCCGGTACGGGATGCAGATCCCTCGTGCGAAGCCTGTCCGGCAGACGGACCAGGAGTTCGGGCGCATCCCGGCGCCTGCACAGGCCACCGCCGTCCCCGCCACACGACCGCACTCAGCTTTTGGACGCCCCGTCCTTTGCGACGTGCTTGCTGGCCCACATGTTGTCGACGAGATTCGGATAGCGGCGACCGGCCTCGTCGGCGCGCTGGCGGGCCCGGTTCTTCTGCGCGTCGGTCAGAGTCCCACGCACCGCACCCGCCTTCGGATTCGGACGGGTCCATGGCTTGGTTTTCGGCTTGGGATGCGATCGGTCAGGGGGCGTCGTCATGGGCTCGTCCTGGTTGCCCGCCCCCGCCTGGCGACATGGCGTCGGCCCAGGCGGTCACGGACAGGCGTGCAGTCTTGCGTGGCGTCTGTTCGCGCGGGGTGACGCGTGCGCAGACAGCAGACGCCTCTCAGCGCGAAAGCATATAGCCGGGCACCGCCATGAAGCCGATCAGGAACACGATCGCGATCACGATCAGCACCACCCGCTTCGGATCGTTGCGCACGATGTCGCCGAAGGTCTCGGCAGTGCCGTCACGTTCGGCCTGCGTCTGGGCGGCCTTTGCTCTCGCCTGACGACCCTTCTGGTACTCGGCCATCAGCGCCTTCGCGCGCGGCAGATCGTCGTTCTCGCGCAGCCAGATGCCACCCAGCGAGATGCCGAACGGACTCGGACGGGTCTGGTACCAGGGAATACCCGCCTCTTCGAGAAACGCGCACACGTCGGCGGCCTCGTCGTCGGGCACGTAGCGCAGATTGAGCAGCAGTTTCGCCATGTGGACATGATACCGGCATGGCTGTCCGCAGGCGCGCGCCCACCCGGCCGCCTTCAGCGTTTGGTGGTGACCGCGCGGCGCAGGTTGTGGCGGGCGCGTGCGTCCAGGCGCGCATGGAATCCATCGTCGAGATAGATACGGGGCCGCGCGAGCAGCGATTTCAGGAACCGCCGCCGGTTCACCGCATACAGCCAGCGCGGCACATGCCGGTACTCGGCGGCGATGCCGCGATCGTAGGCATCGAAGGCTGCATCGTCGGCTGCGAGGATCGCCATGTCGCAGTCGAGGAACCGGCGCGCGTCGTCGCCATTCGGATCGTCGGAGAAGTCTTCTTGCGACAGCTGGCCGTGACGCGCGGTCAGACGGACGAGGTGCGCGACGCGCGCCACGTCGAGGCCGACGCCAGGCAGCCAGCGTGCGATGGATTCGACCGCGAGATCCGCCGAGCGCGCTTCGTTGTCGCCGGCGCGCGCGTCGTAGATCGCATCGTGATACAGGATCGCCAGCCGCACCTCGTCCGGCTGCGACCAGCCGTCGCGCGCGGACACCTCGTCGAAATGCCGCAACAAGGTCTCGACGTGTCCGAAGTTGTGATAGGCACGCGGTGGTGATGCATACGCGGATTCGAGCGCAGCCTGCATCGCGGCCGGCAACGGAAACACCGTGTGCCCGGGACCCGACATGGTCTACCCCACCTGCCAGGGACGCACGACCAGCAAGGCGCCGATGCCGACCAGCAACGCGCCAACCACCCGCATCGTATCGACAGGACGTGACTGCACCAGGACGCCGTAATGATCGAGCAACAGCGAACCGACCAGTTGCCCGGCGACGATCAGACAGATCATCCCGGCTGCGCCGAGCCGCGGCACCAGCAAAGTGCCGCAGAACACGAACACCGCGCCGATCAGTCCACCACACCACAGCCAGGGCGGCAGCGTGGTCAGCGTCCGCATCGACGGGAGCGGCGTGCGCGTGACCAGCAGCACGAGCGCGAGCGCAAGGGTTCCGACCGCGAACGACAGGAAGGATGCGAACAACGCGCCTTCGGTCAGCACACCGACGCGTGCATTGAGCAGTGCCTGAAACGGCAGCAGCATGCCCACGAGCACGGCGACGACGATGCTCAGCAGCAGCCAGTGATGCATGCGCGACTCCGCAGTGAGGGCGGACCAGTCTAGCGCCCGGCCGGGAGATCGCCTGGTGCGCCATCGCGCGGTAGCGTCCACAGGGCGATGAAACTCAGGACCGCCGCGCCCGCGAGATACCCGCCCACCGACGCCAGGCCATGCCGGTCGCCCAGCCAGGTCGCGATGTAGGGCGCCAGCGAGGCGCCGAAGATGCCGGCCAGATTGAATGCCAGCGACGCGCCGGTGTAGCGCACGGCGGTGGGAAACTGCTCGGCCAGCAGCGTGCCGACCGGGCCGTAGGTCAGGCCCATCAGGCCGAGCCCGATCATCAGGAACGCGAGCGTGGCGATGTGACTGCCGGCGACGAACAGCGGCGCGAAACACAGGCCGAACACCGCGATGCCGGCGCTGGCGATCAGCATCGCGCGGCGGCGCCCGAAGCGGTCGGCATACAGTGCGGAAATCGGGATCGTGGCCGCGAAACAGACCACGCCGGCGAGCTGCAGCATCAGAAAATGCTCACGCGAATAGCCGAGTCGCGACGTCCCCCAGCTCAACGCGAACACCGTCATGAGATAGAACAGCACGAACGTCGCCAGCGCCAGCAGCGTGCCCACGACGACCCCGCGCCACTGGTTGACCAGCACGTCGTGCATGGGCAAGCGCACACGTGCGCCCTGGTCGAGCACCTTCTGGAAATCCGGGGTTTCGGTGATGCGCAAGCGTACCCACAGCCCGACCAGCACCAGCACCGCGCTGGCCAGGAACGGAATGCGCCAGCCCCAGGCGAAGAACGCGTCGTCGCTCATCACTTCGGTCAGTACGAGGAAGATCGCCGTCGACAGGAAAAAGCCGAGCGGCGCACCGAGCTGCGGAAACATGCCGTACCAGGCGCGCTTGCCGGGTGGTGCGTTCTCGGTGGCCAGCAGCACTGCCCCGCCCCATTCGCCACCCAGTCCCAACCCCTGGCCGAACCGGCACAGCGCGAGCAGCAGCGGCGCGGCGACACCGATCTGCGCATAGGTCGGCAGCAGGCCGATCACGACCGTCGAGATGCCCATCGTCAGCAGGGCTGCGACCAGCGTCGCCTTGCGACCGACGCGGTCACCGTAGTGGCCGAACACCGCCGAGCCGATCGGCCGCGCGAAGAATGCGAGCGCGAATGTCGCCAGGGACTGCAGCGTGGCCGATGCGGGGTCGGCCGACGGGAAGAACAGCTTGGGGAACACCAGCACCGCGGCGGTCGCGTAGATGTAGAAATCGAAGAACTCGATCGTTGTACCGATCAGGCTGGCGAACAGCACACGCCCCTTGGCAGGCGCTGCGGCGACGGGTGCGGTCATCGGAATTCGCGAAACGGGGCAGCCGGCGATTCTGCCATTCGGGCCACCGTTCCTCGACCGTTGCGTCGGCAACCTGTGACGGGCCGACGCGTGCATTCCGAACGCGGCACGCCGCGTCCGGTGCCGCCTCGCCAAGCGCGCAGATCGCGTTTCGAGGGCCCACAAAAAACGGGCCGGTCATGGACCGGCCCGTCGGGCGACACGAATGCCGCTGGATGCCTGGATTACTTGGCGTTCTTCATCGCAAGCTTACGGGTGCGCATCACGTCATGACATGCACGCACTTCCGGCATCAGGCGCACGACGACATCACGGGCGGCAGGCGGGGTGTCGGCATCGCGCGACGCCTCGTCGAACGCTTCGAGCAGACGGTCTTCCGACTCTTCGAGCTCGGCGACATAACCGTATTCCTTGTCGCC
Source organism: Luteimonas sp. KH_071 (assembly GCF_057838005.1). Taxonomy (NCBI): domain Bacteria; kingdom Pseudomonadati; phylum Pseudomonadota; class Gammaproteobacteria; order Lysobacterales; family Lysobacteraceae; genus Luteimonas; species Luteimonas sp. KH_071. Next base: position 2,086,817 of record NZ_CM174458.1, read on the forward strand.
CAGCGTCGCACGGACCTTGCCGTACATCTGCTGCATGCTACCGACGAACGTACCGGAATCTTCCGGCTTGCCACCCGCTGCCTGCACGGCCGCGCTGAGTTCGCTGACGATCTGCGACTTGGTGGTCGCGATGCGCGCGAACAGCGTCTTCAGCTCGGCGTCGTCGACCTTCTGTGCGGCCTCTTCGTAGAAATCCTTGCCGTCGCGGGCAATGGCGATCAGATCGTTGAGGGTATGCGCAGTCTTGTTGGACATGAGGTTCTCCATTCGGGGAAATCAGGGGGGCGGCGTACCGCTGCCGCATCGTCCGGGCGCCGGCCGGACAAGGCCGGTGTCGCGAATCGCGACCGGGAATGCCGTGGCGCGGATCGATGGGAAGGACGATATCGAGGCTGCGGGCAACGACGCGTGACGCGCAGGCGACGGTGGCGTGAACGCAGCGCGTGTTGGTCCTGATGACCGCATGCACGCTGAATGTCCGCGAGCGGGATCCAAGGCGTGTCCAGCGCCCGGAACCCTTTCAGGTTTTGAACGGGTGGATGTGCGAATGACGTGTGGCGAGAGGGACGGGATTTCGCTGCGCGCGACCCAGCCGACGAAGCCTGATGGAATCTGAAGATCACCATGGATCCCAACTTCCGTCGGGACGACGGCCAGGGATTTTCAGAGGCCGCACGGTTCTTGCGCCACAAGAAAGCCGCGCCGGACACCCGGCGCAGCTTCATGGGAATCAACGTGATCGGACCTCAGCGCTTGCTGCCCTGCGCCGGCAACGCGTAGTCGATCTCGTATGCCGGCGGCTCGCCGCCGGGACCCTTGAGGTAATGCGTCATCCATTGCATCAGGCGCAGCGAGTAATCGTACCGCGATGCACCGCGGCTGTTGCCATGACCTTCGCCCGGGTACAGCACCAGACGCACCGGCGCCTGCCCGGCGAGCTGCAGGTAGCGGTACATCATGTAGGACTGCATCACCGGCACGCGCGGATCGGCTTCGCCATGCAGGATCAGCGTCGGCGTGCGCGACTTCTGTGCATGCGTGATCGGGCTGGTCTGGCGGTACATCTCCGGGCTTTCCCACGGCCAGGTCTGCATGTGCACGTTGTACTGCTCGTAGGGGATGTCGCCCGTGGTGACCAGGCTCGCCTGATCGGAGATGCCGACGAACATCACCGAGGCCGCGAAGCGTTCGCTGTAGTACGTCGCGCCCCAGGCACTCGCGTAGCCACCATAGGAGCCGCCGGTGATGCCCACCTTGTCGCGGTCCACCAGGCCGGTCTCGACCAGATGATCGACGCCGTCGACGACATCGTCGAACTCCTCCATGCCCGGACGACCGTGCCCCAGCTTGGAGAATGCGACGCCGCGTCCGGTGCTCGACCGGTAGTTCGGAAAAAACGACGCGAAACCCTGCGCGGCAGCGACCTGCGCTGGCTGCGAATAGCCGTTGAGCCAGGCGTTCGAGAAGTGCGACTCCGGACCGCCGTGCACGACCAGGATCAACGGCACGCGCGCATTGCCGCGACGCTCCAGCGGATGCACCAGCAGGCCTTCGAGTTCGAGACCGTCGCGCGCGGTGTAGCGCACGATTTCCTGGCGTGCGAGACGCACATCCTTGAGCCACGGATTGCTGTCGGTCAGCCGGCGCGCTTCGCCCGCGCCCGAAGCCAGATGGAACACTTCGGACGGATGCGTCGGATCGCTGCCGACCAGCGCGATGTCGCCGCGTGGCGACACGCTCAGGCCCATGTGCACCGGGCCGCCCGCCGCCAGCACGGTGCGTTGGATGCCGCCATCGACCTGGATCTCGCCGACCCGGCTCTGCACGCCTTCATGGCTGAGGAATACCAGCGTCGTCGCGTCGCGCCAGGCGACGCCGCGCACGTGGCCTTCGAGACCCGGCAGCAGATCGCGCTGGGCGCCGCCGTCGCGACCGACCACCGTCAGGCGACCTTCACTCGGATCATTCTTGTCTTCGGCGGAGATGATCGCCAGATGGGCACCGTCCGGACTCCAGGCCATGTCGCCGAGCTTGCCGGGATTGTCGACCCGGCCGAGCTCGCGGCCTTCGACCGAATAGATGCGCACGCGCGCCTCGACCATGGTGTCGTCGGTGAGCTGGCGCGGCGTGACCACGACGGCCAGGCGATCGCCTGCCGGGCTCCACCGCACCGCCTGCACGCTGCCCTCGATGTCGATGCGGCGCGGCTCGGCCTCAGCGCCGAGTTCCGCGATCCACAGTTCGATCGGCCGCCAGTCTTCTTCGTAGACCTTCTGCGAGAAGCCCTTGTCGCGCAGCGCCTTGCGCGCGTCGCTTTCGCGCTGCGCCGACAAGACTGCGGCGCGGCGGCCATCCGGGGAGAGGTCGTAGCTGGAAATGTCACCGGCGAGCTTCACCACGCGGGTCGATTCGCCGCCACGCAACGGAATCGTGTACAGCCCGCGGGTCTCGTCGCCTTCGCGCTTGGACAGATACGCCACGCGCTGGCCGTCGGGCAGCCAGCGCGGCGACGCCACATCGACCTTGCCGGTGATGAAGCCGCGGGTGTTGCCGCTGCGGTCGACGAAGTGGAGTTCGGTGCGCGCCGGACCGTCGGGATCGACGCCCAGCGTGCGCGGCACCGACAGGATGTACGCGACCTCCTGACCGTCCGGACTGATCTGCGCCTGGGTGACGGCGCGTGTCTGCGCGACCTGTTCGAGCGTCATCCCGCCCGTCGTCGTGGCCGCGCCCGCGAGCGGCGCGCCGGTGGCCAGCACGAGCGCGCAGGCGAGTGTCCGGATCCATGTGTGCATTCGGTTTCCCCGTGAACGGTTGCAGTCGACGGGCGACTTTGCAGGGGAATGGACGGGGGTGCAATGTCGCGGCGGGCATCCGCCCGTGTCAGCCGCGCTTCACGTGGGTCTCCGCATCCCGTCATCCCGGCGAAAGCCGGGATCCAGTGACTGCGAGGCGATGTAGCCGTGGACTGCTGACCTGGAGTGGTACCGCACGATACTGGTACGCAGCACGTCGCTGGATCCCGGCTTCCGCCGGGATGACGGTTTCTTTTTCCCGGGTCTGGTCTACCGCCCCGTTACCGTCCGATGCCGCACCATCCGCACCGCCATCCGCGGAAACACCTCCGGCAGCAACGACCGCACCGACATCGGCACGCGCGTCGTAAGGGCTTCCGCATCCAGTACCGGCAACGCACCGCGCCAGGCAAACGCAACCCGGTTGCTCATCTTCGGCTCGTCGACGACGAGCACATGATCGGCGCCGAACGCGGCGCGCAGTTTCTCCACGTGCGTTTCAGGATCGCGGACGTAGAGGTTGCAGGCCATGACGCCGGATGCGGTCAGTGCATCGCGGCAGGCGTCGTAGAACCCCTGTGTGGAGAGCTCGGCGGGAATGCCGTGTTCGTCGTAGCCGTCGACCAGCAGCACGTCGAAACGGCCACGGCGCTCCGCGACGAAGCGCACGCCGTCATCGACGACGACCGACAGCCGCGCATCGTCGTCGGGGATGCCGAACGCGCCACGCAGCGCGACCACGTGCGGATTGTTCTCGACGACCTCGATGCGCGTGCCGGGCAGCTGCCGGTACGCGAACTTCACCTGCGAACCACCACCGAGCCCCACCATGCCGAGCACGCCCGGCGCCGGCTGCCACAGCAGCGCGGCGAACATGGTGCGGGTGTAGTCGATTAGCAGACGATCCGGATCGTTGCCGACCATGCGGCTCTGGGTCTGCCGACGCACGAACTGCAGCGACACGAAGCCGTCGTGCTCGCGTACGTAGGGCTTGCGCGGACCCGAGGCGCCACCGCGCAGCCGGTCGATCCAGCGGCCCAGCCGGCCGCGTCCGTTCGTGCCCGTCATCGTGCTCAGCGGTTCGACCAGCCGTGCGGCACGTGGCCGGCGGCGACGTGCGGGCGCGCGGAGTCGATGTTGTGCTGCGAATCATCGAAGAAGATGTCGGCGCCGAATGCATCGAGGAACGGGCCCTTCGGGCGACCGCCGAGGAACAGCGCTTCGTCCAGACGCACGCCCCAGGCGCGCAGCGTGCGGATCACCCGTTCATGCGCGGGCGCAGAGCGCGCGGTGACCAGCGCGGTGCGGATCGGCGCGTCCTTGCCCGGTGGATACGCGGCCTGCAGATCGTGCAGCGCCGACAGAAAGCCCCGGAACGGACCGCCCGCCATCTCTTCGCGTGCGCGTTCGCGCTCGTGCTTGTGGAATGCGTCGAGGCCGCCCTCCTGCGAGAGACGTTCGCCCTCGTCGCCGAAGATGACCGCGTCGCCGTCGAATGCGATCCGCAACTGGTCATTGCGATGCGCCGGCGCGCGCGCCGGGATGATCGTCGCGGCGGCGACCCCGTTCTCCAGTGCGCGACGCACCGAGTCCGGATTCGCCGACAGGAACAACTGGGTGCCGAAGGGCTTGATATAGGGCCAGGTCGGCTCGCCGGAGGTAAAGGTCGCGCGGGTGATGCCCAGATTGTGGTGCTGGATGGAATTGAAGATCCGAAGCCCGCTGTCGGCCGAATTGCGCGACAGCAGGATCACCTCGACGTGCGGGGCATCGGGGGGGGCGTCGATGTTCAGGGCCAGCAGCTTGCGCACCAGCGGAAACGCGATGCCCGGCTCGAGGACATCGTCCTCATGGGCACGCTGGTGCTCGGCGTAGGCGTCGATGCCTTGCGCCTCGAACACGGCATGGCTGTCCTCGAGATCGAACAGGGCGCGCGTGGTGATCGCGACGGTGAGCGTGGGCACGGACAGATCGGGCATGGCGGATCGCAGGTCGATGGGGGCGGCGGTGCCCGGAGAGGCGTCGACGGTACGAAGACCGTGAAGCGGCGGGAACAGCCTGTGCGAATTATGCGCGATCCCGGCACACGGGCCCCTGACCAACGGCACTGGGCCGTGAGCGCCTGCGGGCGCAGCGTGGATTCCAGCCTGTGTCACGAGGAACACCCCATGCCCCTGGTCCGCCTATGTGCCCTCGCCCTGCTCGCGTTTCCGCTGTGCGCGGCTGCCGTTACGCCCGATGACGACCCCTATGCAGACGCCCGCGGCATTGTCCGCGACCTGCAGCGCATCGTGGCGCCGTCCGGCGTGCAGGACACGCACACGCTGCGCATCGGCGGCATCGACCAGGTGATCACGGTACGCGGCATGGATCGCGCCAATCCGATCCTGCTCTATCTCCACGGCGGACCGGCGGCGCCGATGATGCCGGCCTCCTGGACGTTCCAGAAGCCGTGGGAGGACTACTTCACCGTCGTGCAATGGGACCAGCGCGCCGCTGGACGCACGCTGCGCGCAAACGATGCCGATGCCGTCGCGCCGACGATCGGGATCGATCGCTACGTCAGTGATGCGATCGAACTGATCGACTGGCTGCGCAGCACCTATGGCAAGCGCAAGGTGATCCTGGTCGGCCACAGCTGGGGCACGGTGGTCGGCATGCGTGTGCTGGCCGACAAGCCCGAATGGCTGTATGCCTACGTGGGTATCGGCCAGATCATCCATCCCTGGACCGACGAGACCATCGGTTACGCACATGCGCTCGAGGCCGCGCGCGCCGAAAGCAACGACGCCGCAGTCAGCGAGCTCGAAGCGCTGGCGCCCTATCCGGGCACAGATCTGCGCAACGGTCGCATCGATGCCCAGCGCAAGTGGGTCATCCACTACGGCGGCCACAGCGCGTACCGCGACAGTTCGGCCTACTACTTCCGCGCGCAGCGCCTGTCGCCCGATTACACGCCTGAAGACCGGCGCGCGATCGCCGCCGGCAGCGCGCTCACGCTCGACCGCATTCTCGGCGAGTGGCGCAGCGTCGATTTCCGCGGCCTGCAACGCGTGCAGGCGCCGGTAGTGATGCTGCTGGGCCGGCACGATCTCACCACGCCTTCGCAGCCGGTCGCCGACTGGCTGGCTGCTGTCGACGCGCCATTCAAGCATGCGGCGTGGTTCCAGCACTCCGCGCACTTCGCCCCGATCGAAGAACCGGGGCGCACCTTGATGACGCTGGTACAGCGTGTACGTCCGCTCGCAGTCGCCGTCGGCGATGGTGCGCCGCTGGTGGACTGACGCCGCTCAGACCACGAACTGTTCGCTGAGGATCCGCTCTTCGAGATTGTGCTCGGCGTCGAACAGCAGGGTCACGGTGCGCTCGCGCGACTCGTGGATGGTGACCTCGACGACATCGCGCACTTCATGCGAATCCGCGGTCACGCTGACCGGGCGCTTGTAGGGATCGAGCACACGGAAGCGTACTTCGGTTTCGGCGCGCAGGATCGCGCCCCGCCAGCGCCGGGGCCGGAACGGCGCGATCGGCGTCAATGCGACGACGCCCGCGCCCAGCGGCAGGATCGGTCCGTGCGCGGAGAAGTTGTAGGCGGTGCTGCCGGCTGCGGTCGACAGGATCACGCCGTCGGCGACGAGCTCCTCCAGACGGGTGACGCCATTGAGATCGATCTGCAGATGCGCGGCCTGGCGCGTCTGCCGGAGAAGCGCGACCTCGTTGTAGGCGAGCGACGTGACCGTCGCGCCCGATTCGGTCTCGGTGCGCATTTCCAGTGGTCGCAGCACCGCAGGTTCGGCTGCTGCGATGCGCGCCAGCAGGTCGGAGCCCGATGCGGGATCGTCCTGCCGGTAGTGATTCATCAGAAAGCCAACGGTCCCCAGCTTCATGCCGTAGACCGGTTTGCCCAGCTGTCCATGGCGATGCAGCGTCTGCAGCATGAAGCCGTCGCCGCCGAGCGGGACCAGCACATCGGCGGACTCGGGATCACACTGCCCGTGCAGGCCGGTCAGCACCGAGAGGGCGCGTTGCGCCTCCTCGGCCTGGCTGGCGATGAAAGCGATGCGGGGCGTTGAGGTCATCGGCGGGCCGGTGCGTGAACGTCGGCGCGCAGCTTAGCGCAGGCGCTGTAGCGGGATGTCGCGTGTACGGCCTGCCGCAGCCGAACCCCGCTCCGAAACGGAGCGGGGTTCGCGCACGAAGCGGGCAGCCGCACGCGCAACCGGATCAGCTGCGCTGCACCAGTTGCGACACGCGCTGCACTGCGACCGAGACGGTCGGATAGTCCAGCGACTTCTGCGTGGCGAGTTCGCCAAGCATCGCCAGCGTGAAGCGCAATGCGGCATCGTCGCGTTCCAGCCACGCCTGCACCTTGGCTTCCGGCGTCGTGCCCGGCATCGACAGCACCTGCGAGACCAGTGCGCGATGCTGCTGACCGAGTTCCTCGCGCAGCACGCCACGCGCGACCGCGTGCCAACGGCCGTCGACTTCCAGCGCATCGATCTGCGCCGTGAGCCAGGGCAGATTCAGCGCTTCACCGAGGCGGAAGTGCAGACGCGCCACATCGACCGGCTTCTGCTTGCGCTCGCTGGCGACCTCGATGATGTCCCAGGCCGCTTCCAGATACGGCAGCGCCGCCAGCTCGATCGCGAGCGACTTCGGCACGCCCTTCTCAATCCATGTCTGCAGGCTCGCGTCGTGTTCGGCGCGCTGGACGTCGGCGATGATCTTGCTGCCGTCGCGGATGGCGTGGAATCCGTCGTGGTAGCGCTCGACCGCGGTGGTGATGTCCGGGATCGCCCCAGGGCGCGCCAGTAGCCAGCGCGTGAACGCACGCTGCAGATTCCAGATCACCTGCAGCGCATCGACCTGCACCGATTCCGGCACCTGGCCATCGAGCGCATCGATCTGGCCCCACAGCGCACGGGCTTCGATCGTTTCGCGCGTGATCGTGAACGCCTTGGCGACTTCACCCGGGCCCCGACCACTGTCTTCCTGCATGCGCAGCAGGAACGTCGCGCCCATGCGGTTGATCATCGTGTTGGTGACCGCGGTCGCGATGATCTCGCGCTTGAGGCGATGGCCTTCCATCAGCTCCGCGTACTTCTTCTGCAGCGGCTGCGGGAAGTAGCGCTGCAACTCCCGCGACAGATACGGATCTTCCGGGATGTCGGAATCGAGCATCTGGTCGAACGCGACCAGCTTCGAGTACGACAGCAGCACCGACAGTTCGGGACGCGTCAGACCCAGACCCTTGGTCTTGCGCTCGGCGATCTCGGCATCGGACGGCAGGAACTCGATCTGGCGATCCAGCAGACCCTGCGATTCCAGCGTGCGGATGAAGTGCTGCTTGGACCCCAGGCGCGAGACGCTCATGCGCTCCATCAGGCTCAGCGCCTGGTTCTGGCGGTAGTTGTCCCACAGCACCAGACCGGCGACCTCCTCGGTCATCGACGCCAGCAGCTTGTTGCGCGCGGGCAGCTTCATCCTGCCGTCCTGCACCAGCGCATTGAGCAGGATCTTGATGTTGACCTCATGGTCGGACGTGTCCACGCCGGCCGAGTTGTCGATGAAGTCGGTATTGAGCAGCACGCCGTGCAGCGCGGCCTCGATGCGGCCGAGCTGGGTCAGACCCAGGTTGCCGCCCTCGCCCACCACCTTGCAGCGCAGGTCGCGGCCGTCGACGCGCAGTGCATTGTTGGCGCGGTCGCCGACGTCGGCATGCGTTTCGCTGGACGACTTCACGTAGGTACCGATACCGCCGTTCCACAGCAGATCGACCGGCGCGCGCAGGATCGCCGACATCAACTCGTTCGGACTGATCGACGTCGCATCGCCTTCGATGCCCAGCGCTTCGCGGGCCTCGGCCGACAGCGGAATCGACTTCGCGCTGCGCGACCACACACCGCCGCCCTTGGCGATCAGGGACGTGTCGTAGTCCTCCCAGCTCGAACGCGGGATCGCGAACATGCGCTGGCGTTCAGCGAACGAACGCGCGGCATCCGGGTTCGGATCGATGAAGATGTGGCGGTGGTCGAACGCGGCGACCAGGCGGATGTGTTCGCTCAGCAGCATGCCGTTGCCGAACACGTCACCTGACATGTCGCCGACGCCCACGCAGGTGAAGTCCTCGGTCTGCGAGTTGCGGTTCATCGCGCGGAAGTGGCGCTTGACCGATTCCCACGCGCCGCGCGCGGTGATGCCCATGCCCTTGTGGTCGTAGCCGACCGAACCGCCGGAGGCGAACGCATCGTCGAGCCAGAAGCCGTGCTCGCGGGCAATGCCGTTGGCGATGTCGGAGAACGTCGCGGTGCCCTTGTCGGCGGCGACGACGAGATAGGGATCGTTGTCGTCGTGACGCACGACATCGCGCGGCGGCACGATCTCGCCTTCGACGATGTTGTCGGTGATCTGCAGCAGGCCGTTGATGAAGAGCGTGTAGCAGGCGACGCCTTCGGCGAACTGCGCGTCGCGATCACCGCCGGCGGGCGGACGCTTGACGATGAAGCCGCCCTTCGAACCGACCGGCACGATGACCGTGTTCTTGACCATCTGCGCCTTGACCAGACCCAGCACCTCGGTGCGGAAATCCTCGCGCCGGTCCGACCAGCGCAGGCCACCACGCGCGACCGGGCCGAAGCGCAGGTGGATGCCTTCCACGCGCGGACCGTAGACGAAGATCTCGCGGTACGGGCGCGGCTTCGGCAGTTCAGGCACGCGCGCCGAATCGAACTTGAAGCTGATCGTGTCGAGCAGGCCGTTGTCGCGGTTCTTCTGGTAGTAGCTGGTGCGCAGCGTGGCGTCGATGACGGCGAGATAGCTGCGCAGGATGCGGTCCTCGTCGAGGCTGGACACCCGATCGAGCAGCCCCTTGAGCGCCGCGCGTGCGGCGTCGTACTGCGCGTCGCGGTCGCTGCCACGGGCCTCGAGCAAGGGCTGCAGCGTCGTCAGCGTCGCATCGTCGTTGCCGCTCAGCGCCTGCAACTGGACAGCGAACGCGTCGCGGCCGGTCTGGATTTGGGCCCGGCTCTCGGTGCCCGTCGCCGGGTCGAAGCGCGATTCGAACACTTCCACCAACAGACGCGCCAGCAGCGGGTAACGGCCCAGCGTGTCTTCGACGTAGGCCTGCGAGAACGGCACACCGACCTGCAGCAGGTACTTGCAGTAGCCGCGCAGCATCGAGATCTGGCGCCAGTCCAGATCGGCGCCCAGCACGAGGCGGTTGAAGCCGTCGTTCTCGGCATCGCCGCGCCACACGCGGTCGAAGGCTTCCGTGAACGCTTCGGCGCGCGCCTCGACGTCGATCGCACCGACCGTGGCCTCGACGTAGAAGTCCTGCAGGAACAGCGTCGTACCGTCGACTTCGATCCGGGTGGGATGTTCGGCGATCACGCGCAGGCCGAGGTTTTCCATCACCGGCAGCACGTCCGACAGGGGGATGTGCGCATCGCGGCGATAGAGCTTGAAGTGCAGCACCGACTCACCGGTGGTCGGCAGCGGCTGGCTGTAGAAGCTGAGCTGCAGCGCGTCGCTTTCGGCGGTCGCGGCCAGCTTCTCGACGTCGGTCGCGGCCGCGGCCGGCGACGCGAACTCGATGTAGGCCGGCGTGAGGGCGCGTCCGAAGCGGCCGGCCAGGCGCAGGCCGTCGGCCTCGCCGTGACGGCGCACGAGTTCGTCGCGCAGATCGTCCTGCCAGTTGCGCACGATCGCCTGCAACGCCTGCTCCAACGCCGGCTGGTCGATATCGGCCGCGACGCCCGCGCGCGGACGCACGATCAGATGCAGCTGCGCCAGCGGCGATTCGCCGAGCACCACGCTAGCATCCACGTGATCAGCCTGCATGACTTCGCGCAGCAGCTGCTCGATGCGGTGACGCACATCGGTATTGAAGCGGTCGCGCGGAATGTAGACCAGCACCGAATAGAAACGGCCGTAGCGGTCCTTGCGCAGGAACAGACGGCTGCGCACACGCTCCTGCAGACCGAGAATACCGGTGCCGAGGCGGAACAGTTCGTCGGGCGTCGACTGGAACAGCTCGTCGCGGGGCAGCGTTTCGAGCAGATGCTTGAGCGCCTTGCCGCTGTGGCCGGTCGGCTTCAGACCGGATTCGGTCATCACGTGCTCGAAGCGCTCGCGCACCAGCGGGATGTCCCACGGGCGGCGCGTGTAGGCACTCGACGTGTACAGGCCGAGGAAGCGCTGCTCGCTGACGACATTGCCGGCGTCGTCGTAGCCGAGGATGCCGATGTAGTCCATGTAACCGGGGCGGTGCACGGTCGAACGCGCACTGGTTTTGGTCAGGATCAGCGCGTCGATCAGACCTTCGCGGCGCAGCGCATCGGCGCCGAGTTCGCTGACCGGACGCGACTTCACCGCGCCGGGCGTGCGCAGCAGGCCCATGCCGCTGTCGGGCACCGCCTCGAGACGCGCGTCGTCACCCTTGCGCCGGACCTTGTAGGCGCGATAGCCGAAGAACGTGAAGTGGTCGCTCGCGGCCCATCGCAGGAATTCCTGCGCTTCCTCGCGGCTCGATTCGGACACCGGAATCTTCTGCGAGTCCAGATCGGTCGCCATCTGCAGCATCTTCTCGCGCATCGCCGGCCAGTCGGCGACGATCACCCGCACGTCGTCGAGCACACCGCGCACCAGCGCTTCGATGCGCGCATTCTCTTCCGGCGTCTGCCGGTCGATTTCCAGATGCATCACCGATTCAGCATCGCCCTCGCCCACGCCGGTCAGCCGACCAGCGCGGTCGCGCGCGATCGACAGCACCGGATGGCCCAGCACGTGCACGCCGATGCCCTGCTCGGCCAGCGCCATCGTCACCGAGTCGACGAGGAACGGCATATCGTCGTTGACGACCTGCAGCACCGTGTGCGGCGATTCCCAGCCGTGGGTTCTCATCACCGGGTTGAACAGGCGCACGTTCGCCGTGCCCGGCTTGCGCTTGCCGGCGAAGTCGAAGAGATCCGCGGCGAGCGCGGCCCAGCCGTCGGCGTTGTGCAGGGGGAGTTCGTCCTCGGTCATGCGCCGGTAGAACGCCTGGGCGAACGCGCTGGCGTCGGCATGCGCGGCCTTGCCGGCGCGGCGACGCACGGCATCGAAGATCGGGTCGAGCAATCCGGTGCCGGCGCGGCGTGGCGGCACGGGCAGCACGCTGGCCGACTTCTTGGATTTCGCAGGCGCGGCGGCCGCGGCGGATTTACCTGTCTTGCGGGATGAGGTCATGACGACAAACGTTCCGATGCAATGAGGCCCGCGTTTTCACGCGGGCCGACGGGAAGGAATCTCTCAATACAACGCGGCCGCAGGTGCGACCGGGTCGGGAACCACCGACGCCGCGCGGCCACGGGGGCGGCGCAGGCGACGGACACACGCGATGCTGGCGTGGAGAAGCGGCATGCGGATCAGCGCAGGCCGGTCTCGTTGCGGGCGATGACCAGACGCTGGATCTCGCTGGTGCCTTCGTAGATCTCGGTGATCTTGGCATCGCGGAAGTACCGTTCGATCGGCATCTCCTTCGAATAGCCCATGCCACCGTGGATCTGCAGCGCCTGATGGGTGATCCACATGGCGGCTTCCGATGCGGTGAGCTTGGCGATCGCCGCCTCGTTGCTGAAACGCTTGCCCTCGCCCTTGAGCCAGGCCGCGCGCAGCGTGAGCAGCAACGACGCGTCGAGCTTGCACTTCATGTCGGCGATCTTGGCCTGCGTCATCTGGAACGCGCCGATCGGCTGGCCGAAAGCCTTGCGCTCCTTCACATAGGCGACGGTCGCCTCGTAGGCGGCACGGGCGATGCCGATGGCCTGCGAGGCGATGCCGATGCGGCCCGCGTCGAGCACGCCCATCGCGATCTTGAAGCCCTGGCCTTCCTCGCCGAGCACGTCTTCGGCACGGGCGACGTAGTCCTGGAACTCGATCTCGCAGGTCGCCGACGCGCGGATGCCGAGCTTGGGTTCGGTCTTGCCGCGGTGGAAGCCGTCGCGGCTGCCGTCGACCAGGAACGCGGTGATGCCGCGCGCGCCCTTGTCGGGCTCGGTCACCGCGAACAGCACGAAGTACTTCGCGACCGGGCCGGACGTGATCCAGCTCTTCTTGCCGTTGATCACGTAGCTGCCGTCGGCCTGCTTCACTGCGCGGCATTTCATCGCGGTGGCGTCGGAGCCGGACTGCGGTTCGGTCAGCGCGAACGCGCCGATCTCGCGACCTTCGGCGATCGCGCGCACGTATTCCTGCTTCTGCGCCTCGGTGCCGTGGGTCAGGATCCCGTTGCAGAACAGCGAGTTGTTGACCGACATGATGGTCGAGTGCGCAGCATCGGCCGCGGCCACCTCGATCATCGCCAGTACGTAGGAGATCGGATCCATGCCAGCGCCGCCGTAGGCGTCGGAGACCTCGATGCCCATCAGGCCATTCTCGCCAAGCACGCGCATGTTCTCGACCGGAAATTCACCAGTCCGATCGTGATGCTCGGCGCTGGGGGCGATCTTTTCCTGTGCGATCCGGCGCGCGATGTCCTGGATCATCAACTGCTCTTCGCTGAAACCGAACTCCACGGCGTGCAACTCCTGCTCGAAAACGATCCGGTGATTGTAACGTTTCAACCCGGTAAAACACCCGACAAGCCGGTGGCGCACTGCAGCATGAATCGCCCGGAAACACCGTGCGGCGGGCACCGGCAGGGGCCGTGCAAACGGTGTATGTCCGCGCCCTCGCAACGTGAGGGCCGCATGACGGTGCGCGCGTGGAACCTTGACCCCGACGCTGCGCACGCCGACAATTATCTCTATATCGCGATATGGAGATATTGATGGATCTGGAGGCCTGGTCCGCGCGCCTGAAGGTGCTTGCCGACCCCACGCGTGTCCGCCTGCTCGCCCTGCTCGAAGTCGAAGAGCTCACCGTAGCCGAGCTGTCCTCGATCACCCGCCTCGCCCAGCCGCGCGTGTCCACCCATCTGGCGCGACTCAAGGAAGCCAACCTGGTGCGCGACCGCCGCGCCGGTGTGTCCGCCTACTACCGCTTCGACGATGCCGCGCTCGATCCCGCGCAGCGCGCGCTCTGGCAGGCATTGTCGACCGGCAGCGATGACCCGCTGCTGCGCCAGGATGCCGAGCGCACGCCGGCGGTACTGGCGACACGCGCCGCCGACCAGAGCTGGGCCGACACCGTGGCCGGCGACATGGAGCGGCACTACTCGCCGGGCCGCACCTGGGAGGCGCTGGCACGCTCCGCGCTGCCGCTCCTGGAGACGGGCGACGTGCTCGACATCGCGTCCGGCGATGGCGTGCTCGCCGAACTGCTGGCGCCGCATGCAAACCGCTATGTCTGTCTCGATGCCAGCCGACGGGTCGTCGCGGCGTCGGCCGAACGGCTGAAGCGCTTCTCCAACGTCGAGGTGCGCGAAGGCGACATGCATGCCCTGCCCTTCGACGACGCCAGTTTCGATCTCGTCGTGCTGATGCACGCACTGACCTACGCGACCAAGCCCGCGCAGGCCGTCACCGAAGCCGCGCGCGTGCTGCGACCGGGCGGCCGTCTGCTGCTGTCGAGCCTCGACCGCCACGGCCACGAGACCGCAGTGCAGGCCTACGGCCACGCCAACCTCGGCTTCCCGGACAAGGAACTGCGCCGCTTCGTCACCAGGGCGGGGCTCGAGATCCACAGCGCGGAGACCGTCACCCGGGAAAAGCGCCCGCCGCATTTCCAGGTGATTTCGATCATCGCGAGAAAACCTTGAGCAGCTGGCTGCATCCTGAACGCGTCGCCGCGCTGGACGCGGCGCTGGCGCAGCGCATCCTCGTGCTCGACGGGGCGATGGGCACGATGATCCAGCGCCACGAGCTCACCGAAGCCGATTACCGCGGTGAGCGCTTCGCGCAAGGCTACGACGCGCTGCATGCGGCGGAAGGTCACGCGCATGGCACCGGCTGCGGCTGCGAAAGCCACGACCAGCGCGGCAACAACGACCTGCTCACGCTCACACGGCCCGACATCATCCAGGGCATCCACGCCGATTACCTCGCCGCGGGCGCGGACATCGTCGAGACCAATACCTTCAACTCGACGGCGGTCTCGCTGGCCGACTATCACCTGCAGCACCTCGTCCACGAGCTCAACCGGACAGGCGCGGCGCTGGCGCGCGCAGCCTGCGACGCCCAGCAGGCGCAGACGCCGGACCGCCCGCGCTTCGTCGCCGGCATCCTCGGCCCGACCAGCCGCACCGCGTCGATCAGCCCGGACGTCAACGATCCCGGCTACCGCGCGGTGACCTTCGACGAACTCGTCGCGATCTACCGCGACGCCGCGCACGGCCTGATCGACGGCGGCGCCGACATCCTGATGGTCGAGACCGTGTTCGACACGCTCAACGCCAAGGCCGCGCTGTACGCGATCGAAACCGTGTTCGACGACCGCGGCGGCCGGCTGCCGGTGATGATCTCCGGCACGATCACCGACGCCTCCGGCCGCACGCTCTCGGGCCAGACCGCGGAGGCGTTCTGGTACTCGCTGCAGCACGCACGTCCGCATGCGGTGGGTCTCAATTGCGCGCTGGGCGCGAAGGACCTGCGCCCCCACGTCGAGACGCTGTCGCAGGTCGCGCAGACCTATGTGTCGTGTCATCCCAATGCCGGCCTGCCGAACGCGTTCGGCGGCTACGACGAGACCCCCGAGGACATGGCCGAAGTGCTGCACGAATTCGCGACCGCCGGTCTGCTCAACATCGTCGGCGGCTGCTGCGGTACCTCGCCCGACCACATCCGCGCGATCGCCGAGGCGGTGCGCGATGTCACGCCGCGTGTACCGGGGCGCGCGCAGGAGGCAGCGGCATGACAGGCACGCGCACATCCTCCGTAGGCGCACGCTCGCGCGCGAAGACGCTCTGCCATGAAGGCCCGATCGCGCGCGGGCGCGCGCCTGCACCGGGAGAGGCCGTATGAGCCGCCACATGCGCCTGTCCGGTCTCGAGCCGCTGATCGTCACCCCGGAGCTGCTCTTCATCAATGTCGGCGAGCGCACCAACGTCACCGGCTCGGCGGCGTTCCGCAAGCTGATCAAGGAAAACCGTTATCCGGAAGCCGTCGAGGTCGCGCGCCAGCAGGTCGAAGGCGGCGCGCAGATCCTCGACGTCAACATGGATGAAGGCATGCTCGATTCCGAGCATGCGATGACCACCTTCCTCAACCTGATTGCCGCCGAGCCCGACATCGCGCGCATCCCGGTGATGGTCGACTCCTCGAAGTGGACCGTCATCGAGGCCGGCCTGAAATGTCTCCAGGGCAAGGGCGTGGTCAATTCGATCTCGCTCAAGGAGGGCGAAGCCGCGTTCCTCGAACAGGCGCGCAAGGTGCTGCGTTACGGCGCGGCGGTCGTGGTCATGGCCTTCGACGAGGTCGGCCAGGCCGACACGAAAGACCGCAAGGTCGAGATATGCACCCGCGCCTATAAGTTGCTGACCGAAGTCGTCGGGTTCCCGCCCGAGGACATCATCTTCGACCCCAACATCTTCGCGATCGCCACCGGCATCGCCGAACACGACAACTACGCGGTCGACTTCATCGAAGCCACGCGCGAGATCAAGGCCACGCTGCCGCATTGCCACGTCTCGGGCGGGGTCTCCAACGTGTCGTTCTCGTTCCGTGGCAACGAGGTCGTGCGCCAGGCGATCCATGCGGTGTTCCTGTTCCACGCGATCCGGGCCGGCATGGATTTCGGCATCGTCAATGCCGGCGCGATGCCGATCGTCGATGACCTCGATCCCGAACTGCGCGACTGCGTCGAGGACGTGGTGCTCAACCGCCGCAGCGACTCGACCGAGCGCCTGCTCGATCTCGCCGAGCGCTACAAGGGCAAGAAAGGCGCGGCCCACGTCGAGAACACTGCTTGGCGCGAGGCGCCGGTGCAGCAGCGGCTCACCCACGCGCTGGTGCACGGCATCGACCAGTACGTGGTCGAGGACACCGAGGAAGCGCGGCAGTCGTTCACGCGGCCGCTGGACGTCATCGAAGGCCCGCTGATGGCCGGCATGAACGTCGTCGGCGATCTGTTCGGCGCCGGCAAGATGTTCCTGCCGCAGGTGGTCAAGTCCGCGCGTGTGATGAAGAAGGCGGTCGCCTATCTGTTGCCTTACATCGAAGCCGAGAAGCTGCGCACCGGCGACGCCGGCAAGAACAACGGCCGCGTGCTGATGGCGACGGTCAAGGGCGATGTGCACGACATCGGCAAGAACATCGTCGGCGTGGTACTGGCCTGCAACAACTTCGAGGTCGTCGACCTCGGCGTCATGGTCGCCACGCAGACCATCCTCGACAAGGCCCGTGAGGTGCAGGCGGACGTCATCGGCCTGTCCGGGCTGATCACGCCGTCACTGGAAGAAATGAGCCACGTCGCCCGCGAGATGAAGCGCCAGGGCTTCGAGACGCCACTGCTGATCGGCGGCGCGACGACCTCACGCGCGCACACCGCGCTGAAGATCGCGCCGCATTACGCCTCGCCAACGGTCTGGGTGAAGGATGCCTCGCGCGCGGTCGGCGTGGTGCAGTCGCTGATCAGCCCGGAACTGCGGGGCGCTTTCGTCGCCGCCAACGATGCCGACTACGCCGAGATTCGCCAGCGCCACGCGAATCGTGGCGACGCCAAGCGACTGGTGTCGCTGGCGAAAGCCCGCGCGCAGCGCTTCGACGGCGACTGGGGCCAGTACACGCCACCCACGCCCAACAGGCCGGGCGTGCATGTGTTCGACGACTATCCGCTTGAGGATCTGGTCCAGATCATCGACTGGACGCCGTTCTTCAACGCCTGGGAACTGTTCGGAAAGTACCCGGCGATCCTGGGCGACGATGTCGTCGGCCCGCAGGCCACCGAATTGTTCAAAGATGCGCAGGCGATGCTGCGCCGGATCGTCGACGAGAAATGGCTGACCGCAAAGGCCGTGTTCGGGCTGTGGCCGGCACACAGTGTCGGCGACGACGTCGTGCTGCAACACGAAGACGGTGAAGCCACCCTGCACTTCCTCCGCCAGCAGGTCGACAAGCCGGTCGAGCGCCCGGACTTCTGTCTGGCCGACTTCATCGCCCCGAAGGACAGCGGCGTCGAGGACTGGATCGGCGCGTTCGCGGTCACCGCCGGCATCGGCATCGAGCCGCACGTCGCCCGCTTCGAAGCCGCGCACGACGACTACAACGCGATCCTGCTCAAGGCACTGGCCGATCGTCTGGCCGAAGCGCTGGCCGAGCGGCTGCACCAGCGCGTGCGTACCGATTACTGGGGCTACGCCACCGATGAAAGCCTCGACAACGACGCGCTGATCGCCGAGAAGTACCGCGGCATCCGACCGGCCCCCGGCTACCCGGCGTGCCCGGAACACAGCGAGAAGGGCCGGTTGTTCGAACTGCTGGATGCGACCGCGCACACCAGCATGACGCTGACCGAAAGCTTCGCGATGCTGCCGACGGCGGCAGTGTCGGGCTACTACTTCAGCCACCCGAAGAGCCAGTATTTCGTCGTAGGCCGTGTCTCCAAGGAACAGGCGCAGGACTACGCCAAGCGCAAGCACGCCACGCTCGCGCAGGTCGAACGCTGGCTCGCGTCGAACCTCGACTACGACCCGGAATAGCGACGCGCGCAGGCATGGACACACGACCGCCACCCGGCGGTCGGTAGGCTGTTGCGTCCTCCACGAAACAGGACGCACGCATGTCCCGACGCCCCGGCGCACTCGTCGCGCTCGCCGCCACGGCCTGCCTCGCCGCCTGCAGCGGCCCTGCACAGGACTCCGCCAACGCTGACGCATCCGCCACGCGCGATGCAGACACCGGCGTGATTGTCGTCGACAACGCCCGCGTGTTCGACGGCGTGCGCGATCTGGGCGAAGTCTCACTGGTGATCCGTGACGGCCTGATCGAACGCATCGCCGAGCCGGGTGCGAACGATCTGCCCGAAGGCGCCGAGCGCATCGACCATCGCGGCCGCTTCATCATTCCCGGCCTGGTCAACGATCACGCGCACGTCGGCAACACCCGCGGCACCGAGCACGGCGACCGTTTCTACACGCAGGACCATGTCTCGGCCGATCTGCGCCAGTTCCAGGCTTACGGCATCACCACGGTCGCGTCGCTGGGCATGAACGGCAGTGCGTTCGGCGAGATCCGCACTGCGATCAATGCCGATCCGATGCTCGGCGCCCAGCTCTACGGGGCCGGTGGCGGCGTCGGCACACCCGACGGCGCACCGCCGGCTGCAAACATGGGCCTGTCGGACGATCCCGTCGCACGTCCCGTTGACGCCGAAGGTGCCCGCGCCGCGGTGCGCGCGCAGGCCGAATCGGGCGTGGATCTGATCAAGCTCTGGGTCGACGATCTCGGAGGCAAGTCACCGCAGATGACGCCCGAGGTCTACAAGGCCGCGATCGAGGAAGCGCATCGCCACGACCTGCTGGTCGCCGCGCACATCCATGATCTGGCGCCGGCCGCCGATCTGGTCGCCAGCGGCGTCGACATCATCGCCCACGGCATCCGCGACCAGGCGATCGGCGCGCCGCTCGTCGCGGCGATGAAAACGGCGGGCACCGGCTACATCGCCACGCTGCAGATCGACGAAGCGAACTACATCTACGCCGAGCAGCCGGACTGGCTGGACACGCCGTTCCTGCGCAATGCCCTGCCCGCCTCGGTGCGCGCGCAATGGTCGGATGCGGCATGGCGCGACAAGAAACTCGCCGATCCGGCGACGCAGAGCCATCGCGACGCGCTGGCGGTGAATCTCGCGAACCTGTCGACGCTGCGCGAGGCCGGCGTGCGCATCGGCTTCGGCACCGACGCCGGCGCGCTGCCGCATCGCGTGCCGGGCTTCGCCGAGCATCGCGAACTGGAGCTGATGGTCGAGCGGGCCGGTTTCAGCCCCGAGCAGGCGCTGGTCGTCGCCACGAGCGCGGCTGCGCAGCTGCTGCGCTTCGACGATCGCGGTCTGCTGCAGCCGGGCAAGCGCGCTGATTTCGTCCTGCTGTCGGCCGATCCGCTGACCGACATCCGCAACACGCGCAGCATCGAAGCCGTCTGGCAGGCGGGTCGAAAGGTCGCAGGCCCCGTTGCCGACTACGATCCGCAGGCGCGGGACTGATGCAGGCCCCGTCGCGACCCGCACTTCAGCGCGTGTCGCGGCGATCGTGCGGACCCGTCAGGGCAACAGGAAGGACACGCCGAAGCCGCCGGTCCAGTCGTCTTCGTCGTCGGCGAACCCGCGCAGCACCGAGAGGTCCAGCTGCACCGCAGGCGCGACGCGCCAGGTGATGCCGGTGCCCAGCGCGCGTGAGCGCTGCGCCCCGGTGCCGAGCCCTGCTTCGACGTACGCGCCGAGGGTCTCGGTCGCCAGGAGCGCGTAACTCGGTGAGACGGTCCAGCCAGTGCCGTTCTCGTCGCGCGTGCCGTTGACGTAGAACGCGAGGTCGCCGGTCGCGACGCTGACGCCGAGATCCTGCTGCGCGCGTTCGGCGCGGATGTCGGGTGCGCCGGTCAGCACGCCCTGCCGCGCAAGCAACGCCCACTGCGTGTTGTCGCTCGATCCCGGCAACACCCATTTCAGCGCGACGCCGCTGTCGCCGCCGCCGTGCACGTGCTCGCGTGCATCCGCGCTGCGCGTGCGTTCCCACACGCGGCTGTCACTGCCGAGCTGCAATTCGAGATCCGCGCCCAGGCCTACGCGCAACACACTCGTGGCGGCGTAGCGCGTGGTGCGCACCCCGTCGCTGTCGTCATGTCCGATATCGGGTAGGCCCTGCTCCCAGGCGATCTGCCCGGGCGCCAGTACCGATGGCGAAAAGCCGATACCGGGCCGGTCGAACTCGACCCCGGCCGCGTCCTGGGCCTGCGCAGTGGCGCAGGCGAACGCAAGCATGACGGCCGTGCCCGCACGCATCACATGACGCGCAGGCATGGACGACATCACCAGACGAGGTCGTCCGGCACCTGGTACTTCGGATCGCTGTAGGGATCGTCCGCGGCAGGCGCATTCGGATCGATGCGCAGCGCCACCGACGGCGCGAAGATCGCACCGGCTTCTTCCAGCACCGCAGCGGTCACCAGCATGTAGCGGCCGTTGAGCTGCACGACGCCGAGTTCGCCGGCGTTGAGCGCTTTGAGCTGGGCCTCGTCGACATGGATGCGCTTGATCTTGCCGCCGTATTCGAAGTGGCGGGCGATCTCGGCTTCTTTGATGTTGAGCGACTTGTCGGCCAGGAACACTTCCAGCTTCGCGCGCGCTTCGCGGCGCAGACGGGCCTCTTCCTGCTTCACCCGCTCGGCCTCGATGCGCTCGTCCTTCTCGCGCTGGGCACGGATGGCGAACGCCTTGGCCAAATCGATGTCTTCGCGTGGCGGGCGCTTGCCCGGCGCTGCGGCGCGGCGATCGGTGTTCGGACGCGGTTTGCCGTCGTTGCGTGCTGCGCCAGTGTTGCGGGCCTGCGGACGCGCGGCGGCATCGCCACGCGGCGCGCCGCCCTTGCCATCAGCGGCGCGGCCGGCGGGACGTGGGCCTCGACGGTCATCAGGCCGCGGACGACGGTCGTCGCGACGGGGCTTGGGCGCAGCCGGGGCCGGCGCCTTGAATCCGAGGCCGAGCAACTGGTCGCGGAGGGTATCGGTCATTGCGGTCGACCTCAGTAATGCGGGGGCGGCGGTTCTTCCGACGCATCGGGGAACTGCACGGTGCGCGCCTGGCGCAGGTCGTCCATCATCCGGCGCAGCAACCCGGTCTGGGCGCTGAGCTCGAGTCGCGCCTGTGCCAGTGCGTCGTTGAGCTCGCCGATGGTCTGTTCCTGGAACGCGAGACGCGTTTCCAGTTCGGTGACGCGCGATTCCAGCGCGTCATGTCCGGTGTCATTCATTGCATTCTCGATGGACCGGCGCGCCGCACGGAGCGGCGCACCGGCCAGGGTCTTACTTGACGATGTCCTGCAGCTCGACTTCGAACACCAGCGCCTGGTTCGGACCGATCGGACCCGAGCCCATCTCGCCGTAACCCAGCGCTGCCGGGATCCACAGCTCGTACTTGCTGCCGACCGGCATCAGCTGCAGGCCTTCCTGCCAGCCCGGCACGACCTGGTTGAGCGCGAACTGCGCCGGCTCGCCACGATCGATCGAGCTGTCGAAGGTCTCGCCGTTGAGCAGCGTGCCCTTGTAATGCACGCGCACGGTGTCGTTCGGGCCCGGCTTGGCGCCGGTGCCTTCGGTGATCACGCGGTACTGGAGGCCCGACGCGGTGGTCTGCACGCCTTCACGCTTGCCGTTTTCGGCGAGGAACGTCTCGGCCTCGGCGGCATTGGTCTTGGCCTTCTCCTGCATCTCGGCCACCTGCTTGGCCTGCATGCGCTCGCCGAACTTCTGCATCACGCCCATGGCCTGCTCGTCGCTGATCTCGACGGCCTTGTCGTCGAGCGTCTCGCTGATCGCGCGCTGCAGCGTCTTGACGTCGATCTCGTCCTTGATCTGCTTGAGCTGCTCGCCCATCTGGTTGCCGATGATGTAGCTGATCTGCTCACGCTCGCCCTTGAGGCCGGCGATCTCGCCTTCCCCGGCGGCGGCCGTATCGGCTGCGGCGCCTTCGACCGGCTTGCCGGTCTCCTTGTCGATCGGCTTGCAGGCGATCATCGCCAGCGGCAGGACGGCGACGAGGCCGACGATGGCGAGGCGCTTGGTGTTCTTCATGCGGTCAAAACTCCGGGATAAGAGGATCTGGAACGGACGGTCGCGCGTGGCGGCCGGCGGGAGGGAAAGCGGTTGTCTAGAGGATGTCGATCAGTTCGACATCGAACACGAGCGTCGAGTTGGCGGGAATGCTCGGCGGACTGCCGCGCATGCCGTAGGCCAGCTCGCCGGGAATCCAGAACCGGTACTTGCCGCCGATCGGCATCAGCTGCAGACCCTCGGTCCAGCCTGCGATGACCTGGCCGAGACCGAACTCGGCCGGCTCGCCGCGGCTGTAGGAACTGTCGAACTCGGTGCCGTCGAGCAGCGTGCCGCGATAGTGCACACGCACGCGGTCGCTGGCGCGCGGACGCGGACCCAGCCCCTGCTTCTCCACGCTGTACTGGAGGCCGGACGCCGTCGCGAACACCCCCGGCTTGCCGCGGTTGGCGGTCATGAAGGCGATGCCGGCCTGGCGGTTGTCGTCCGCGGCGCGCGCGGTGCGCAGCTGGCTACGGGTGATCATGGCCTGGCGCACCTGCGTGATCTCGTCGGCGGCCAGCGTCGGCGGCTTGCCGTCGACCGTGTCGCGGACCCCGCGCATCAGTGGTGCGATGGCGATCTCGTCGCGCATCGCGGCCAGCGAACGGCCGACATCGGCGCCGAGCATCTGGCCGACCTTGGCACGATCCACCGCAGGCGGTTCGCTGCCCGGCGGCATGCCCGGCACGGGTCGACCGCTGCGCGACGCGACGCGCTGCGCCAGCGCCTGGCCGATGCGCTGGGTTTCCGCCTGGTCCAGCGCGGGCGGCTGGCCGGCGAGCGCGGCCGTCACCGCCGCCTCGAACGCGGCCAGATCGAGGTCGGGCGTCACCTGGGCCAGTTGCGCGGCCATGTCCATGCCGACCACATAGCTGCTCCTGTCGCGATCGGTGCCTTCGGCGGCCACGGCCAGCGCGGCGACCGGTGCCAGCAGCAACGCAAGGGCTGCGGCACGCATCTGATTCAACATCCGCATGATTCTCCTGCCCCGGATGCGGGGCGATGCAGCCGGCTATTGTCGCGGGCGCACGGCGGCGGAGCAATCGCGCCCGCCGCGGGCTTCAGCGAGCGGCCGGCCTCGGCGCGGCGAGTGCCCGGTCGATCGCGGCCAGGATCTCCGGGTCGTCCGGCTTCGTGCGGCTGCCCCACTGGCCGAGCACCCGACCGTCGCGGCCGACCAGATACTTGTGGAAGTTCCACTGCGGTGCCTGCCCGGTGGCCGCGGCCAGCTGCTTGTACATGGGCGTGGCCTCGGGGCCGACCACATGCACTTTCTGGAACATCGGGAATTTCACGCCATAGGTCAGCGTGCAGAACTCCTGGATTGCCGCTTCGTCTTCGAACTCCTGCTCCCGGAAGTCGCCCGACGGGAAGCCCAGCACCGCAAAACCGCGCGGGCGCAGGCGCGCATGCATCGCTTCGAGTGCTTCGTATTGCGGGGTGAAACCGCACTTGCTGGCGGTATTGACGATCAGCACCACGTCGCCGCCGTAGGCGCTGCGCAGATCCACGGTCTCGCGGACCGCCAGCTGGCGGAACTGGTGATCCAGTACCCCACGCGGCGATGCGGGCGCCTGCCCGAAGGCCGCACCTGTAGCGAGAGCCAGTCCCACCATCAGCGCCGCGCGCTGGAACCACCGATTGCCACGCATGTCCGGGTCTCCTGCACAGGCGCTCACCTGTGCCATCAGTTGGGTAGAAAATTTCTGCAGGACGCGTTGACACCTGCTGCGGTGGTGTTATAGTCACCTACAACACCTACCCACTAGAGCAGGACGGTCCTCATGAACCGCAGGCTCCACACCCCGATCATCGCATGCACCGCCGCCGCCCTGGCGCTTTCGGCCGGCCTGCTGTTCGCCGCTACGGCGCCGGCCGCCGGCGAGACCCCACCGCCGGCCATGGCAGCCGCTGCCAAGGCCCGCGTACAGGCCGAACGCGCTGCGACGACGACCGACATCGAAGCGGAGACCCCGCGTCCCCGCGCCCGCCGCGCGCGCAGCGGCTTCGCCCTGCCGTACTTCTCGTTCGCGCGGGGCGCTGGTGGAAGGAGCTGAGGCCATGGCCAATATCGAATGGAGCGACGGTGCTCCCATCTACCGCCAGCTGAAGGAACGCGTCATCGCGATGATGCTCGACGGCGTCCTGAAGCCCGGCGACGCGCTGCCCTCGGTGCGCCAAGTGGCCGCCGACTACCAGCTCAACCCCATCACCGTCTCCCGCGCCTACCAGGAACTCGCCGACGAGGCGCTGGTGGAGAAGCGCCGCGGCCTGGGCATGTTCGTCACCGAGGAAGCTTCGAAGAAGCTACGCACCAGCGAGCGCGAGCGCTTCCTGCAGGACGAATGGCCGCAGGTGGTGGAACGGATCGAACGCCTGGGGCTGTCGACCCGGGACCTGCTGCAATCCATCGGCAATGGAGCCAACGAATGAACGCCGTCATCGACACCCCGGTGATCACCTCTCGCAACCTCACCAAGACCTACAAGGGCGCGCGTGCGCTCGACGGCACCAGCTTCCAGATTCCGGCCGGCCGCATCGTCGGCCTGATCGGCCCCAACGGCGCCGGCAAGACCACCGCATTGAAGGCGCTGCTGGGGCTGATCCGGTTCGACGGCGAGATGTCGGTGCTGGGCCGCGATCCACGCACCGAACGCGACGCACTGATGAACGATGTCTGCTTCATCGCCGACGTCGCGGTGCTGCCGCGCTGGATGCGGGTACGTGACGCGATCGATTTCGTCGAAGGCGTGCATCCCCGTTTCGACCGCGCCCGTTGCGAGCGCTTTCTCGCCAATACCAAGCTCGGCCCGAAGCAGCGTGTCCGCGAGATGTCCAAGGGCATGATCGTGCAGCTGCACCTGGCCCTGGTGATGGCGATCGACGCGAAGCTGCTGGTGCTCGACGAGCCGACGCTCGGCCTCGACATCCTCTACCGCAAGCAGTTCTACCAGCGCCTGCTGGAGGACTACTTCGACGAGCAGAAGACGATCATCGTCACCACGCACCAGGTCGAGGAGATCGAGCACATCCTCACCGACGTGCTCTTCATCCAGAACGGCAGGATCGTGCTGGACGCGCCGATGGACGATGTCGGCGAGCGCTTCGTCGAAGTCCTAGTGAACGCCGAACACCTCGACGCCGCGCGCGCGCACCGCCCGCTCGACGAGCGCGCCCTGCCCTTCGGCAAGACCGTGATGCTGTTCGACAACGTGCCCGTTTCCACCCTGTCGACGTACGGCGAAACCCGCACCCCGGGCCTGGCCGACCTGTTCGTGGCCACGATGAAAGGAGCCTACGCATGAATGCCGCCGCCGAACCCGTGGACACACCGGTCCCGTCCCGCACGTTCGCAGCCACCCACCCGACCAGCCGATTCCGCCTGCTGCTGCGGCGCGAATACTGGGAGCACCGGGGCGGCATCTTCTGGGCGCCGATGATCGCCGGCGGCATTTCGCTGCTGCTGTCGATCGGCCTGCTGATCGCCGGCATCGTGTTCGCCCACAAGGCGGTCGCCGAGGGCAATCTGGTCCAGCACAACGGCGTGACCATCAACGGGCTGGATCTGGGTACGCTTGCCCAGCAATTGACCAGCGATGATCTCTACCAACTGTCGGAAGGCCTCACATACACCTTGGCCTTGTCCTCGACCTGGCCGTTCCTGGTGATGATCTTCGTGGCCTTCTTCTACTGCCTCGGCGCGCTCTACGACGACCGCCGCGACCGCAGCGTGCTGTTCTGGAAGTCGCTGCCGATCTCCGATACAGCGACCGTGCTGTCGAAGGTCGTGACGGCGACGCTCATGATCCCGCTGTTCGCCACCGCGTTCGCCATCCTCATCATGTTCGCGTTCCTGATTGCTCTGAGCATTGCCGCGGCGGCGCATGGCGCCAACCCGTTCCCGCTGCTCTGGGGCAATGGCGCGGTGTTTCTGCTGGGCGGTCACTTCCTGGCGGCGATCCCGGTGTACGCGGCCTGGATGTTCCCCACTGTCGGCTGGCTGCTGCTGTGCTCGGCCTGGGCCAAGAGCAAGCCTTTCCTGTGGGCGCTGCTGATCCCGCTGGCCCTGGGCGTCGCGACATCGATGACCGGCCTGCTCCAGGTGATCGGCCTGGAGCGCCACTGGCTCTGGGGCAACGTGATCTCGCGGATGCTGCTGGGCACGGTGCCCGTGACCCACCGCGACCTGGGTCTCCTGCAGTCCGGCTCTCTGCCGACCAGCGAGCTCTTCTCGCTCTCCGGCCTCTACAGCAACTTCGCCGCGCCTTCGATGTGGATCGGGATCCTCGCCGGCGCCGTGATGATCGCGATCGCCATCCGCCTGCGCCGCTGGCGCGAAGAAGGCTGAGTCCACCCGTTTTTCTCCCGACCCTACTGATTCTGGAGACAACCCATGAAAGTTGCAGCTGTCACCGCATTCGCCCTTGCCCTGTGTTTGCCGATAGCTGCATGGTCGGCGCCGCCCGAAACCGGCGGCGTGCGGGAAGAGATCCGCCGGGATCTGGAAGACGCCCGTCGTGACATCCGCACCGATCTCGCCAAGGCCCGCGCCGAGCTCGATACCGAAAACCTCGATGTCGCCAACAGCCTGCAGATCCACGGCGACGGACGCCGCAAGGCGAAAACGGAGCCGAAGTTGCCGAAGGCCGAGATCACGCCGCAGGGCGATTTCCTGATCGAAGGCGAGGCCGTCGCCATCGACAGCAGCCAGCGGCGTCAATTGCTCGGCTACCGGCGCATGGTCATCGAGATCGCGAAAGCCGGCATCGACATCGGTGAGGTCAGCGCGCTGGCAGCCGTGGACTCCGTCGACCGCGGCGTGTTCTCGCTGATGGTCGGTGCGATGACCGGCAGTCTGGAGCGGCGCATCGAGCGCACCGTGCGCAATACCGTCGGCCCCGGCGTGCTGCTGATCTGCGACCGAATGCCCGCCCTGCGGGACGCCCAGCAGCAGCTGGCCAGCGATCTGCCGGCGTTCCGGCCCTATGCGCGTCTCGAAGCGCAGGACGCGGACAGCTGTCGCAACGAAGTCCGCCGCGAGTTCGCGGGGCGCTGAGGCCACGCAAGTCGGACGACTCGCGCACGCCCATCGATTCAGGTTAGCGTCAGCCACCACGCACGCCTCGGCCCTGCAATGACGCAGGCCGGCCACTTCGCCAGGGAGTTTTTTCGCTATGACGTCAGCCATCTCCGCTCGCCCGCTGTTCGCCATGCTCATCGCCGCATCGCTGGCACTGCCGTTCGCGGCGCAGGCCGACGACAGCCCGAAGTGCCGTCACAGCCAGCCCCGCGATCTGGCCCTGCAGCTCGACGGCGTGCGCACCGTGCGGTTCGAGATCGGCAACAGCAAGTTGCGCGTCGACGGCGCCGAGCGTCCGGACGCCACCCTGCGTGGCCGCGCGTGCGCGTCGAGCGAGGCCATGCTCGCCTCGCTGGTGCTCGAGCAGAAGCGCGACGGGGATACGCTGACCGTCAGCCTGCGCCGCAGCTCCGATTCGACGGGGTGGATGGGCAACCAGTACGCCTACCTGGACCTCTCCGGCCAGGTGCCCGCGAGCGCACTGGTGCAGACGGTGGTGGGGTCTGGCGACGCCTGGGTGACCGGCGTCGCGGCTGCGAGCGCGGATGTGGGGTCCGGCGACGCGGAACTGCGCCGCATCGACGGCCGGGCGACCGCAAAGGTCGGCTCGGGCGACATCACGATCGAGGATGCCGGTGAGCTGAAGGTGCTGTCGATCGGCTCGGGCGACGTCGAAGCACGTGGCGTCCGCGGCCCGGTCGAGGTCGGCAGCATCGGGTCGGGCGACTTCAAGCTCGAGGGTGCCGGTGGCGACGTCCGCATCGGCAGCCTCGGCTCCGGCGACATCGACCTGCGCGACGTGCAGGGCAACGTGCGTGTCGGCTCGATCGGATCGGGCGATGTCGATGCACGCGGCATCAGCGGCGATCTCGAAGTGGTCGCCAAGGGCAGCGGCGGGATCTCGCACCGTGATGTCCGCGGCACCGTCAGCGTACCCAGCAGACGTTGAATCCTTTCAAGATCCGGAGTCCGATGATGAAGACCCTGCCGTTCCGCGCAATTCCCCTGGTCCTGCTGCTCGCCTGCGCAGGCGTGCTGACCGCCTGCGGTCGAGACGATGCGCCGCCCTCGGCAGCGAGTGGCGACACCGCGACCGCGCCGGTCGAAGAAGGTTTCGTCGCCCGGACGACACGCCGCGCGCTGGAAACGGCGCGCAAGGATCTGGTCGAGAACAACATCAGCGTGGGGGGCACGGGCGGCGGCCTGAACGTCAATGGTTTCCGCTTCGGCGGCGACGACAGCCGCACCTCCGGACTTCCCAAAGCCGAGATCAGCCCGGCGGGCGACTTCCTGGTCGACGGCAAGACGATCGAGATCGACGGCGCGCAACGCGAGCTGCTGCTGGCGCATCGCAGCAACATCATTGCAATCGCGGACGCCGGCATCACGATCGGCATCCAGGGCGCCCAGCTCGGCGCGGAAGCCGCCAAGGGTGCAATCGCCAGCGCGCTGTCGGGCAAGTCCGCGGAGTTCGAGCAGCGCATGGAAGCCGAGGGCGCGAAGATCGAAGCCGAGGCCGACAAGCTGTGCGACCGTCTGCCGGCCCTGCTCGCCTCGCAACAGGCGCTGGCGGCTGCACTGCCCGCCTTCGAGCCCTACGCAAAGATGGACGCGACCGACGTCGATGACTGCCGCAAGGAGACGGTCGTCCGTGGCGACGACGAGGCCGCGGAAGCGGATGCCGCCGCGGATCCGGCAACGCGCTGATTCGGGAGGCGCGTTCGTGCGCGATGCGGTCTTCTACAGAGATCCTCATCGCGCGCGAGCGCGCTCCTACAGTGGGAGTTTCGTCAGATAACGAATCCGACAGCAGAAGACCGGCCCTGGGCCGGTCTTTTTACTGGCGTCAGCCGCCGCTGGCGCCTGCGTGGATACCGCCTTTGGTCAGTTCGGCGGGATCGAGCAGGGTGTCGAGTTCGGCATCCGACAGGCCGCTGTCCTCGCGGGCGATGTCGAGCACCGGGCGCTGCTCCTTGTAGGCGCGCTTGGCGATCGCCGCAGCCTTCTCGTACCCGATGATCGGATTGAGCGCGGTGACCAGAATCGGGTTGCGCGCAAGCGCCGCGTCGACGTTCTCACGGCGCACCTTGAGCCCGGCGATCGCGTCGTCGGCCAGCAGCCGGGTGACGTTCGACAGCAACTGGATCGACTCGAGCAGGTTCGCCGCGATCAGCGGCAGCGCGACGTTGAGCTGGAAGTTGCCGGTCTGCCCGGCGACGGTGATCGCGGCGTGGTGGCCGATCACCTGAGCGGCGACCATGACGGTGGCTTCGGGTATCACCGGATTGACCTTGCCCGGCATGATCGAGCTGCCCGGCTGCAGCGCCGGCAGTTCGATCTCACCGAGACCGCCGAGCGGCCCGGAATTCATCCAGCGCAGGTCGTTGGCGATCTTGATCAGCGCGACCGCGAGTGCATTGAGCTGCCCGGACAGCTCGACGGCGTCGTCCTGGGACGCGATGCCCTCGAACTTGTCTTCGGCGGAATCGAAGCGCGTACGGGTCAGCGTCGAAAGTGCACGCGCGACCTTCTTCCCGAACTGCGGATGCGCGTTGATGCCGGTGCCGATCGCGGTGCCGCCGATCGGCAGACGCCGCAGGCGCTTGAGCGTGTCGCCCAGGCGCGCCTCGGCCGATGCCAACTGCGACGACCACGCGCCGAACTCCTGCGCGAAGGTCAGCGGCATCGCGTCCATCAGATGCGTGCGCCCGGTCTTGACCACCTTGCCGAGCGCGCGGCCGCGCTTGTCGATCGTGCGACGCAGGTGCTTGAGCGCCGGCAACAGGTCTTCGACGACGGCGAGTTGCGCCGACACCCGGATCGCCGTCGGCACCACGTCGTTCGAACTCTGGGCCAGATTGACGTGGTCGTTGGGATGCACCTTGCGCGCGGCGGTCGAGGCCAGGGTCGCGATGACCTCGTTGGCATTCATGTTCGACGAGGTGCCGGAACCGGTCTGGTAGATATCGACGGGGAAATGCGCATCGTGCTTGCCGTCGGCGACTTCGAGCGCGGCGGCGCGGATCGCCTTGCCGGACTTCTCCGGCAACAGGCCGAGGCCCGCGTTGACCTCGGCAGCGGCGGCTTTGACCAGGCCCAGCGCACGGATGAAACCGCGCGGCATCGGGCGGCCGGAAATCGGGAAGTTCTGCACCGCGCGCTGCGTCTGCGCGCCCCACAGGGCGTCGGCGGGGACCTGCAGCTCGCCCATGCTGTCGTGTTCGGTACGGAACGCATTCGCGTCGTTGGTCTTGCGCATCGATTCGGCTCCAGGAGGGGGAATGACTCGGCTGGCACGGTCGCTGGCGTTGTGGCGGCAGGATACGCGAGGGTTGTACAGGCTAAAATGACGACTTCGCCCGCTGCGCCCCACGCCTCCCATGTCCGACACTCAGAAGACCGAAGCCGCCCTGCTCGCCCTGTCGCCGCTCGACGGCCGCTACGCCACCAAGGTCGATGCGCTGCGTCCGATCTTCTCGGAATACGGCCTGATCCGCGCCCGCGTGCGGGTGGAGATCGAATGGCTGCTGGCGCTGGGCGACGAGCCGGGCATCGTGGAGCTGCCCGCGTTCGACGATGCGCAGCGCGCCCGCCTGAAGTCGCTGGCGAAGGATTTCTCGGTCAGTGATGCCGCGCGCGTCAAGGCGATCGAGCGCACCACCAACCACGACGTCAAGGCGGTCGAATATTTCATCAAGGAACAGCTCAAGGACGACGCCTCGCTGGCGCCGTCGCTGGAGTTCGTGCATTTCGCATGCACCAGCGAGGACATCAACAATCTGTCCTACGCGTTGATGCTGGCCGAAGCGCGCCGCACGGTGCTGCTGCCGACGCTCGATACACTGATCCAGACGCTGCGCACGATGGCGCACGACCACGCGGCGTTGCCGCTGCTGTCGCGCACGCACGGCCAGACCGCATCGCCGTCGACGGTCGGCAAGGAGCTGGCCAACGTCGTCGCACGTCTGCAGCGCCAGAGCGAACTGCTGTGGGAGGTCGCACTGACCGGCAAGATCAACGGCGCCGTCGGCAACTACAACGCGCACGTCGTCTCGTACCCCGATGTCGACTGGCCGGCGTTCGCGCAGCGCTTCGTCGAATCGCTGGGCATCGAATTCAATCCCTACACCACCCAGATCGAGCCGCACGACTGCGTGGCCGAGATCAGCGACGTGCACAAGCGCATCAACACGATCGGCGTCGATCTGTGCCGCGACATCTGGGGCTACATCTCGCTGGGCTACTTCAAGCAGGCCCTCAAGGAAGGCGAAGTCGGCAGCTCGACGATGCCGCACAAGGTCAATCCGATCGACTTCGAGAACGCCGAGGGCAACTTCGGCATCGCCAATGCGCTGTTCGAGCATTTCGCCGCCAAGTTGCCGATCAGCCGCTGGCAGCGCGACCTCACCGATTCCACTGTGCTGCGCGCGCTGGGCACCGCGTTCGGCCACACCCTGATCGCACTCGATGCGCTGCAGCGTGGCCTCGGCAAGCTCAGCGTCAATCCCGAGCGCCTCGCCGCCGACCTCGACGCCTCGTGGGAAGTGCTGGCCGAAGCCGTGCAGACGGTGATGCGCCGCCACGGCCTGCCCAATCCCTACGAGCAGCTCAAGGCGCTGACCCGCG
Organism: Luteimonas sp. KH_071; assembly: GCF_057838005.1. Classification (NCBI taxonomy): domain Bacteria; kingdom Pseudomonadati; phylum Pseudomonadota; class Gammaproteobacteria; order Lysobacterales; family Lysobacteraceae; genus Luteimonas; species Luteimonas sp. KH_071. Next base: position 2,119,036 of record NZ_CM174458.1, read on the forward strand.
GCCAGGGCATCACCGCCGAGTCGATGCGCAGCTTCGTCGACGGGCTCGACCTGCCGGCCGACGACAAGGCGCGCCTGCGCAACTTGGTGCCCGCCGGCTACACCGGGCTGGCCGAAGCTCTGGCACGGAAACTGTGACGATCACTACAAAGCGTTTCTTAACGGTACCGATCGAGCCTGAGTCTATCGCTGACTGGCGGCATGCTATCAAGGCCGCCTTACTTGCGTTTGTCCTCTCGCGTGTTGTCGTGCTACTCAGTGCGGGCTTTGCAGTGGCTGTCTCGCAACAGTGGGAGCCGAACGGCGCCCAGGACGGAGTCTGGTTGTTCGATTCCGCCTCACGCGAGACGCTTCAGAAGCGGGTCGTTGGCAACGACGCGGCTTGGTATCTCTCGATTGCCCAGTCGGGCTATGAAACGCGTACGTTCGACGTTTCGCAACAGGCGAACTGGGCCTTTTTCCCGCTGCACCCGTTGGCGTGGGGCGTCCTGATCCGCATAGGTATCGATCCCGCGGTAGGAGGGATGGTGCTGGCACACCTCTTTCTTCTGCTGGGGCTGTTCCAACTGCACCGCTGGACCCAGCTGATCCGCGATCGCGCTACCGCAGACCGGGCTGTGCTCTGCCTGGCGCTCTTCCCTACGGCGTACTTCTTTTCTTTGCCGTGGACCGAATCGCTGTTCTTGCTGCTTTCGGCAAGCGCTCTAATCGCCATCTCGCGTTCTTATCTTGGCAGTGCCTCGTTGTGGGGCGCTCTACTATCTGCCACGCGGCCAACCGGTGTACTGATGGCGGGTGTGATCTGGTGGGAAGGGCGCCGAACCAATCGATTTCAGACACTGCCGGTCTGGGTACTTTCTGCACTTGCTAGCCTGGGCTTGTTGCTTTTCATGGGTTGGCTGTGGTTACGGACTGGAAACCCACTGGCATTCGTGGAGATTCAAACGGCTTGGGGACGTGGTGGAGGTAGCATTGCAACCCCTTTCCTTCAATGGGCTGCAACACCACTTCAAGTCGCCGAACAATGGAACATGCGTTTGATCAATGGCGGTGCGCTTGTCCTCGCGTTGGCGGCTGCTGTTTGGTTGTGGCGAAACTCGAGCCGAGCGCTCGCTCTGTTTGTCATTCTTACCGTACTGGCACCTTGGTCGACCGGGACTTTGATAAGCATGGGCCGCTACGTCCTAACGTGCCTGCCGGTCTTCCTGGTCTTGGCATGTTGGCTGGACAAACCATGGTTGATGATGTCTTGGATAATCTTAAGTACTCTTATGCTTTCGCTTATGAGCGGGTGGTTTGCGCTCGGCTTCAGTTTCGCAGGCGCTTGACTTTCGCATTCGCTTTCTACGCACCTGAAATGCTTTCTAGCTAGAGCTTTCAGATATCTGGCGGGCCCGACTGGAGATTGGTACGAACTCAACTCGCGCACCCTTGCCGTTGTCGTTTTCGCGTAGGCTCCCCGCCCATGAGCAGAGCCCGCCTCCCCTTCGAAATCGACGCCCGCGCATTCGCCGGCGATGGCCCGCTGGGCATGCCGCCTGCGCAGTTCCTGCGCGACTACTGGCAGAAGCGCCCGTTGCTGATCCGCAACGCGTTCCCGGACTTCGAGACGCCGTTGCAGCCCGAGGATCTGGCCGGCCTGGCCTGTGAGGACGTCGCGCTGTCGCGGCTGATCCGCCACGACCGCAGCCGCGATGGCTGGCAGGTCGAGACCGGCCCCTTCGACGAGGACCTGTTTCCCGGGCTCGGCGACCGCGACTGGACGCTGCTGGTGCAGGACGTCGACAAGTGGGACGCCGACGTCGCCGCGCTGCTGCCGCATTTCGCATTTCTGCCGCGCTGGCGCATCGACGACATCATGGTCAGCTTCGCCGCGACCGGCGGCTCGGTCGGCGCGCACGTCGACCAGTACGACGTCTTCCTGCTGCAGGGCCAGGGCCATCGGCGCTGGCAGATCGACGCCTCGGATGCGATGGGCCGCGGCGTGCCGCCGCAGGATTTCCGCGACGATGTCGAACTGCGCCTGCTGCGCACGTTCGCGCCGACCCACGAGTGGGTGCTCGGCCCCGGCGACATGCTGTACCTGCCGCCGATGGTGCCGCACCACGGTGTGGCCGAAAATCCCTGCCTGACGTTCTCGGTGGGCATGCGCGCGCCGTCGGTCAGCGAGCTGATGGGCGACTACATCGACACGCTGGCCGCAGACGCCGACGAATCGATGCGCTATCACGACGAGACCCTGCAGCCGCCGGCCGACCCGAACGAGATCGACGCCGACGCGATGGCACGCGTGGTCGAGGCGCTCAACGTGATGCGCATGAAGGACCCCGATCGTCTCGGCGACTGGTTCGGCAGCTTCATCACCGGCTACCGCAATGCGCAGCAGGTGGTCTCGGGGGGCGACGTGCCGCCGCGCATCGAACTCGAATGGCTGCTCTCGCAGGGCCAGGCCGTGCTGCACCGCAATCCCTTCACCCGGATGGCCTGGCGCCAGGCCGCGAGCGGCGCGCGGTTGTTCGTGTCGGGCACCGCGTGGCCGCTGTCGCTGCGCGATGCACGCACGCTGGCCGCCGAATCACGGATCGACGGACGCGCGTATGCCGCGCTGTCGGGTACGGGTCGCGATACGCTGCTCGACCTGCTGGCCGAGGGCCACTACACCCTGCTGGACGCCGAGGACGCATGAGCGCGGCGGCGCCCTTCCGGGTCGCCGTCGTCACCGATGCCGCTGACCTGGCGTCGGCGCATGCGGTGCGCACGGCCGTGTTCGTCGACGAACAGGGCGTGCCGCCCGAACTCGAACGCGATGCGCTCGATGCCCTGAGCCAGCACGTGCTGGCGACCGCCTTCGACGGCGCCCCGATCGGCGCCGGACGCATCGCGCCCGACGGCCGCATCGGCCGGCTCGCCGTCCGCGGTGACTGGCGCGGTCGCGGCGTCGGCGCGGCGATGCTGCGTGCGCTGCTCGATGCCGCCCGCGATGCCGGTCTGCGGGAAACCTATCTGCATGCGCAACTCCAGGCGATGGCGGTGTACGCGCGCGCCGGGTTCATCGCCGAAGGTGCGCGCTACGAGGAAGCGGGCATCGCCCATCGCACGATGCGTCGTGTCGCCGGCGCAACGTTCCCCGTCGAAGACCTCCAGACCGCGATCGATGCAACGGTGACCCTGGTCTCCGCCGCTCGGCGCTCGGTCTGGCTGCGGACGCGCGATCTCGATCCCGGTCTTTACGACCATCCTGATGTCCTGGCCGCGCTGCGTGGCCTGGCCACCGCGCGCCGCGGTGTCCAGATACAGGTGCTGTTGCAGGACCCCGTGACCCTGCAGCGGCGCGGTTCCGCCGTGCTGGCGATGGCGCAGAGGCTGAGCAGCGCCTTCGTGTTCCGCGCGGTGGAAGATCCGGTGGACCGCGAGTTCGCCGGCGCATTCCTGGTCAACGACGCCGGCGGCCTCCATGTCCGCCCGCTGGGACATCGCGTCGACGGCGAAGTCGCGACCGACCTGCCGGGACGCGCGCGCCAGCTCGCCCAGCAGTTCGCGCCGGTGTGGGAACGTTCACGCATCTGCAACGAGTTCCGCGCACTGGGCATCTGAGCTGTTTTGCGCCGTTCCGGCGTGCGCGGGACGCGGTCGGAACACCTCGTCGCGACGGCCGCGGCGCGCCTCGATGGTGCATCGCGGCGAACGACCCGCGTATACTCTCGGGCGTCGTTTCGCGCCAGATCCCGCCTGTTTTCCGGAGATCGCTCCGGGTCAGCCCTGCCCTTTCCAAACGAGCACGAATCACCCGACGTGGACAGTCTCCTGAAGCAGTTTGCGCAGTCCTCCCAGTTCGGCGCCAATGCCGCCTTTATCGAAGACCTGTACGAGCAGTACCTCGTCGATCCCGACAGCGTCGGTTCGGACTGGAAGCGCTGGTTCGATGCTTTCAAGGGTCGTGAAGCCGGCGATGTCCCCCATTCCGCAGTGGTGTCGGCCGTGGCCGAAGCCGGTCGCAAAGCGCTCCGCGGCGTTGTCGAGTCGACGCCCGGCGCTGCCGGCGACGAACGCGAACGCCATGTCGGTCGCCTGATCACGGCATACCGCTCGCGCGGCCATCTGGGCGCCAAGCTCGATCCGCTGGATCTGGCGCCGCCGCTCAATCCGCCGGATCTGGGCCTGCCCTTCCACCAGCTCACCGATGCCGACCTCGACGACGAGTTCAGCACGGGCGGCGTGGGCGGCCAGCCGCGGATGAAGCTGCGCGACCTGCTCGCGCTGCTCAAGACCACCTACTCCAGCCAGATCGGCGCGGAGTTCATGCACATCCCCGACTTCGAACAGCGCAGCTGGCTCTACCAGCGCCTCGAAGCGGCCGGTGGCCGTTTCGCACGCAGCGAAACGGAGAAGAAGCGCATCCTCGAGCGCCTGACCGCGGCCGAGGGTCTCGAGCGCTACCTGCATACCAAGTACGTCGGTCAGAAGCGCTTCTCGCTCGAAGGCGGCGACGCGCTGATTCCGCTGCTCGACAGCGTGATCCAGCGCGCCGGCAAGGAAGGCGTCAAGGACATCGTGATCGGCATGGCCCATCGCGGCCGTCTCAACGTGCTGGTCAACGCGATGGGCAAGAGCCCGCGCATCCTGTTCGACGAATTCGAAGGCAAGTTCGATCACCACGACAGCGATCGCGCCCACACCGGCGACGTGAAGTACCACATGGGCTTCTCGGCCGATCTGACCACGCCCGGCGGCCCGGTTCACCTGGCGCTGGCGTTCAACCCGTCGCATCTGGAAATCGTCAACCCGGTGGTCGCCGGCAGCGTGCGTTCGCGTCAGCACCGTCGCCGCGACACCGAGCGCAAGCTCGTGCTGCCGGTGCTGCTGCACGGCGACGCGGCTTTCGCCGGCCAGGGCGTCAACATGGAACTGTTCCAGATGTCGCAGGCCCGCGGTTTCGCGGTCGGCGGCACGGTGCACGTGGTCATCAACAACCAGGTCGGCTTCACGACCAGCGACCTGCAGGATGCGCGCTCCACGCTGTATTGCACGGATGTCGCCAAGATGGTCGGCGCGCCCATCCTGCACGTGAACGCGGACGACCCGGAAGCGGTCGTGTTCTGCGCCGAACTCGCCTACGACTTCCGCCAGCAGTTCGGCAAGGACGTGGTCATCGATCTCGTCTGCTACCGCCGCCACGGCCACAACGAGGCCGACGAGCCGGCCGCGACCCAGCCGCTGATGTACCAGGTGATCCGCAAGCACAAGACGCCGCGCGAGCTCTACACCGCGCAGCTGGTGGCCGAAGGCGTGCTGGACGAAGCGGCGGCCAAGGCGGTGGTCGACAGTTACCGCGACAAGCTCGATGCAGGCGAAGTCACGGTCGAGCTGGCCGACGCCAAGCCGAGCGATTACGAACTGACGATCGACTGGGATCCCTATCTCGCCGGCCGCCTGACCGACACGCTCGACACCACGGTGTCGGTCGAAACGCTCAAGGCGCTGGCGACCCGGATCACCACGCTGCCCGACACCATCACGCTGCAGGCCCGCGTCGCCAAGATCTACGACGACCGCCGCAAGATGGCGCGCGGCGAGCAGGCCGGTGACTGGGGCTTTGCCGAGAATCTCGCCTACGCCACCCTGCTCGACGCCGGCCACCGTCTGCGCCTGGTGGGCCAGGACAGCGGTCGCGGCACGTTCTTCCACCGTCATGCGGTGCTGCACGACCAGAAGAGCGGAGAGCACTACATGCCGCTGCGCGAGCTGGTGCAGAACCCCGAAGACGCGACGATCATCGACTCGCTGCTCAGCGAGGAAGCGGTCATGGCGTTCGAGTACGGCTACGCATCGTCGGAGCCGGGCACGCTGTGCATCTGGGAGGGCCAGTTCGGCGATTTCGCCAATGGCGCCCAGGTGGTCATCGACCAGTTCCTGTCGTCGGGTGAAGCCAAGTGGGATCGCCTGTGCGGTCTGGCGCTGTTCCTGCCGCACGGCTACGAAGGCCAGGGCCCCGAGCACAGTTCGGCGCGTCTTGAGCGCTTCCTGCAGCTGTGCGCGCTCGACAACATGATGGTCTGCGTGCCGACCACGCCGGCGCAGGCCTTCCACATGATCCGTCGCCAGCTGTGCATGACCACGCGCAAGCCGCTGGTGGTGATGACGCCGAAGTCGCTGCTGCGCCACAAGCTGGCCGTGTCCTCGCTCGAGGAACTGGCCAACGGCGAGTTCCAGCACCTGATCCCCGACACCGACGCCGACCCGAAAAAGGTCACGCGTGTGGTGGCGTGTTCGGGCAAGGTCTATTACGACCTGCTGGAAGAAGCCCGCAAGCAGGCGCTCGACAACGTCGCACTGCTGCGCGTGGAACAGCTGTATCCGTTCCCGCGCGAACTGCTGGCCGCCGAGCTCAAGCGCTTCCCGAAGGCCACCGAGGTGGTCTGGTGCCAGGAAGAGCCGCAGAACCAGGGCGCCTGGTACCAGATCAAGCATCACCTCGAGTTCTGCTCCGGGCCCAAGCAGTCGGTGCATTACGCCGGTCGCGCACGTTCGCCCTCGCCCGCCGTCGGTCATTTCAACGACCACGTCGCCGAGCAGACGCAGCTCATCGCCGATGCGCTGGTCAACGATCTCGCCGGCAAGGTGCTCGCCGAGTAATCCGGCGCGCACCCCGCTCACCTATTTCCCACATTCAACGCTTTTCCAGGAAGCCACATGGCCACTGAAATCAAAGTCCCGGTCCTGCCCGAATCCGTCTCCGACGCGACCATCGCCACCTGGCACAAGAAGGCCGGCGATGCGGTCAAGCGCGACGAGAATCTCGTCGACCTGGAGACCGACAAGGTCGTCCTCGAAGTCCCGTCGACCGTTGACGGCGTGCTGAAGGAAATCAAGTTCGAAGAAGGCGCGACGGTCAACAGCGCGCAGGTCATCGCGATCATCGAGGAAGGTGCCACCGCCGAAGCGCCGGCCGCCGAATCGGGCGCCCAGGACAAGGAAGCACCAGCCGCCGGTGCCGAGGAAGTGCAGCCGAAGTCGGAAGCCAAGAAGGCCGACGACCAGGCGCCGGCCTCGACCAAGCCGCAGACCGCATCGGGCAAGAACGACGGCCTGCCGCCGGGTGCGCGCTTCACCGCCGAGTCCAAGGGCATCGACGCCTCGCAGGTCGAAGGCACCGGCCGCCGCGGCGCGGTGACCAAGGAAGACCTGCTGAACTACGCCTCGGGCAAGACCCCGGGCGTGTCCGGCGGCGCGCGTCCGGAAGAGCGTGTGCCGATGACCCGCATCCGCAAGACCATCGCCGCGCGTCTGATGCAGTCGAAGGAATCCATCGCGATGCTGACCTCGTTCAACGAGGTGAATCTCGGCAAGGTAATGGCGCTGCGCAAGGAGCTCGGCGAGCAATTCCAGAAGGACTACGGCATCAAGCTCGGTTTCATGAGCTTCTTCGCCAAGGCCGCCGCCAATGCGCTGGCCAAGTATCCGGTGGTGAACGCCTCGGTCGACGGCAACGACATCATCTATCACGGCTACGCCGACATCTCGGTCGCCATCTCGACCGATCGCGGCCTGGTGACGCCGGTGCTGCGCAACGTCGAGCGCCAGGGCTTCGCTGAAATCGAGCAGGGCATCGCCGATTTCGCCAAGAAGGCGCGCGACGGCAAGCTGGGTCTGGACGATCTGCAGGGCGGCACGTTCACGATCACCAACGGCGGCACCTTCGGCTCGCTGATGTCGACGCCGATCGTCAACCCGCCGCAGTCGGCGATCCTGGGTATGCACGCCATCAAGGAGCGCGCCATCGTCGAGAACGGCCAGGTGATCGCCGCGCCGATGATGTATCTGGCGCTGTCCTACGACCACCGCATCATCGACGGCAAGGACGCGGTGCTGTTCCTGGTCGACATCAAGAACCAGCTGGAAAACCCGCACCGCATGCTGCTCGGCATGTGATGCGCCGCGACCCCCTCCACGGAGGGGGTTCGCACTTGTGGCGCCCGCGCCGCACCCCCAAATTCGCCGCATCGGCATCCTGCCCGTCCCGGCAGGCATCGAAAGAAGGAATTCCCTATGGCTGAACAATTCGACGTCGTCGTCATCGGTGCCGGCCCGGCCGGTTACCACGCCGCCATCCGCGCTGCGCAGCTCGGCAAGAAGGTCGCCTGCATCGACGCTGCGCTGGGCAAGGACGGCAAGCCGGCGCTCGGCGGCACCTGCCTGCGTGTGGGCTGCATTCCGTCGAAGGCGCTGCTCGATTCCTCGCGCCAGTTCTGGAACATGGGCCACATCTTTGGCGACCACGGCATCAGCTTCAAGGACGCGAAGATCGACGTCGAAGCGATGATCGGCCGCAAGGACAAGATCGTGAAGCAGTTCACCGGCGGCATCGCGATGCTGTTCAAGGCGAACAAGGTCACGCCGTACTACGGCTTCGCCACGCTGCATGCCGATCGCCTGGTCAAGGTGGCGCAGCACGACGGCACCGAGATCGAACTGACCGGCGCCAACGTGATCATCGCGGCCGGTTCGGATTCGATCGAACTGCCGTTCGCGAAGTTCGACGGCGACACCATCGTCGACAACGTCGGCGGCCTGGACTTCACCGAAGTGCCCAAGCGTCTGGCGGTCATCGGCGCCGGCGTCATCGGTCTCGAGCTCGGCAGCGTGTGGAAGCGTCTCGGCGCCGAGGTCACGATCCTCGAAGCCATGCCCGACTTCCTCGCACTGGCGGACGCCGAAGTGGGCAAGGTCGCGCTCAAGGAATTCAGGAAGCAGGGCCTCGACATCAAGCTCGGCGCCAAGGTCTCCAAGACCGAAATCACCGGCAAGGGCAAGAAGAAGGAAGTCGTGGTCAGCTATGCCGACAAGGATGGCGAGCAGACGATCACCGTCGACAAGCTGCTGGTCGCCGTGGGCCGCAAGGCTGCGAGCAAGGGCCTGCTGGCTGAAGGTTCGGGCGTGAAGCTCAACGAGCGCGGCCAGATCGAAGTCGATGCGCACTGCCACACCGGCGTGGACGGCGTGTGGGCGGTCGGTGACTGCGTGCGCGGCCCCATGCTCGCGCACAAGGGCTTCGAGGAAGGCATCGCGGTGGCGGAGCTGATCGCCGGCCTGCCGGGCCACGTCAACTTCGACACGATTCCGTGGGTCATCTACACCGAGCCGGAGCTCGCCTGGGTGGGCAAGACCGAGCAGCAGCTCAAGGACGAAGGCATCCCGTACAAGGCGGGCAGCTTCCCGTTCGCCGCCAACGGCCGTGCGGTCGCGATGATCGAGGCGACCGGCTTCGTGAAGGTGCTTGCGCACGCCGAGACCGACCGCGTGCTGGGCATGCACCTCGTGGGCGCGAACGTTTCCGAGCTCGTGCACGAAGGCGTGTTGACGATGGAGTTCAGCGGCTCGGCCGACGACCTCGCCCGCATCTGCCACGCGCATCCCTCGCTGTCGGAAGTGGTGCACGACGCGGCGATGGCGGTCGACAAGCGGTCGATCCACAAGGCGAACTGAGTTCCATCGCCCTGACCTGAGAAGGCTCCGCCCAGGCGGAGCCTTCCTGCTTTCCGGCCCGGCAAACCGTCTGCGCGACAGCGGGCGATCACCTCCGACTACAAGGACATCTGCGCATGAAATCGATCTGCGTCTATTGCGGTTCCAATGCCGGCAGCAAGCCCGTCTACGCCGAACGCGCGATGGCGCTGGGCGACCGCCTCGCGAAGGACGGCCTGCGCCTGGTCTACGGCGGCGGCAACGTCGGCCTGATGGGCACCGTCGCCAACGCCGTGCTCGATGCCGGCGGCCAGGTCACCGGCGTGATCCCGCAGCAGCTCGCCGATTGGGAAGTCGCGCATCGCGGCCTGACCGAACTCGAGATCGTCGATTCGATGCATGCGCGCAAGATGCGCATGTTCGAACTCTCCGACGGCTTCGTCACCCTGCCCGGCGGTTTCGGCACGATGGAAGAAATCTTCGAGATGCTGACCTGGCGCCAGCTGGGCATCGGCAACAAGCCCTGCGCCTTTCTCGATGTCGACGGGTTCTATGCGCCGCTGATCGGCATGATCGATCGTATGGTCGAGGAACGTTTCCTGCACCCCGACCAGCGTGCGGACCTCTGGTACGGCAGCGACATCGACGAGATGCTGGCGTGGATGCGGGCGTACGAGCCGGCGCAGGCGAGCAAGTGGATCGACGAGAAGCGGCGGAGTGTTGTTAGATAGGTTGTCTGCGGCCCGGTCAAAGACGGTAGCCCGCCGCTTCGATTCGAAGGCGCTGGATCCCGGCGTGCGCCGGGATGACGAGCAAGAAAAAAGGTGGCCAAAGCCTCAGCGCACACGGCCTCAGCGGAATGACGGCGGAGAAGCCTGACGCTCACATGCACCGTCGTCCCGGCGCACGCCGGGATCCAGCGACTTACCGCACAGCTGCCCGCTGACTAGCATCAAGCAACGATGCACCACCGAGCGAGCGAATGCGGGAACGGATTCCCTGCGTCTACATCTTGGCGAGCGGCCGCAACGGCACGCTGTATATCGGTGTCACCTCAGACATCTTGCAGCGCGTTTGGCAACACAGAACTGGTCTGGTCGCCGGCTTCACCCGGCAACACCGCATCCACATCCTGGTTTGGTACGAAGTCCACGAGACGATGGAATCCGCGATCGCACGCGAGAAAGCGGTCAAGGAATGGAAGCGTGACTGGAAGCTTGCACTGATTGAGGACGCCAATCCGTACTGGCACGACCTGTATCCTCACCTCATCTGACACACGAGGTTTCCGGATGTCCATCCCCGACCGTTTCGACGCCTTCCGTATCCACAACGACGACGCCGGTTACCGCAGCGGCATCGAGCAGATCGCCATCGACGATCTGGCCGATGGCGAGATCGACATCGCGGTCGCGCATTCGTCGGTGAACTTCAAGGACGCGCTCGCGGGCACCGGCAAGGGCAAGATCCTGCGGCGCTTTCCGCTGGTCGGCGGTATCGATGTCGCCGGGCATGTCGTCGCCTCGCGCGACCCGGCGTTCAAGGAAGGCGACGCGGTGCTCGTCACCGGCAGTGGCCTGTCCGAGACACGCGACGGCGGTTACACGCGCTATGCGCGCATCGAGTCGAAATGGGCAGTCCCCCTGCCCGCGGGGCTGAGCCTGCGCGAAAGCATGATCCTCGGCACCGCCGGATTCACCGCCGCGCTCGCGTTGTTGCGCATGCACGAGAACCGGCAGACGCCCGCGCTCGGCCCGCTCGCGGTGACCGGCGCGACCGGCGGTGTCGGCTCGCTCGCGGTCGACATCTTCAGCAGCGCGGGTTTCGAAGTGCACGCAGTCAGCGGCAAGACCGAGCACGCGAATTATCTGAAAACGATCGGCGCGTCCGAAGTGCTCGGTCGCGATGCGCTGGGCACGACGCGCCCGATGGAGTCCGCGCGTTTCGGTGGCGGGCTCGACAACGTCGGCGGCCCGATGCTGGTCAGCCTGCTCGCGCAGACGGTGCCCTACGGCAACGTGGCCAGCGCCGGGCTCGCCGCGAGTGCAGAACTCGACGCGACGGTCATGCCCTTCATCATCCGCGGCGTATCGCTGCTGGGCGTGGCATCGGCGGGCACGCTGCGCGATGTGCGCGACGCAGTCTGGCAGCATCTCGCCAGCGACTGGAAGCCGCGCCATCTCGATGCGATCTGCACGCGCGAGGTCGGCCTGTCGGAATTGCCGGCTGTATTCGACACGATGCTCGGCGGCGGCTCGTTCGGGCGGACGCTCGTCACGCTTTGATATCACCTGCGCACGCGTGCGCTGAATGCGCCGCTAGAATCGCAGACGTCATATCAGGGGGAATCCATGGCACGTATTTTGATCGTGGACGACTCGCCGTCCCAGTTGATGGGCATCCGGCGGATCGTGGAAAAGCTCGGCCATGAGGCATTGACCGCGGAGGACGGCCAGGCCGGCGTCGACGCGGCCAAACGCGAGTTGCCGGACCTGATCCTGATGGACGTGGTGATGCCGAACCTCAACGGGTTCCAGGCGACGCGTTCGATCACCCGTGAGCCGACGACCGCACATATTCCGGTCATCCTGGTGACCACGAAGGACCAGGACACCGACCGCGTCTGGGGCATGCGTCAGGGCGCGAAGGCCTACCTCACCAAGCCCTTCAGTGAAGTCGAGCTGTCGGACGCGATTCTCAAGACGATCGGGGGCGGTGCGCCGGCCGCTTGAATCGTCGCTGGCTTAGGTGGGGCGCCTCGGCTCTCGCCCAGGCGCACCTTGTAGCCCATCTTGATCGTCGTGATTGAAAGAGAACGGCGACTTCGAGACAGGTCCCGGCTCGGCAATAGGTTCGTCTGTTGAAAGCGCTGGGATGACGATAGGCGCACGCGCCAACGGACAAGCCAGACGCTACGTCGACGCTTTCGCGTCAGCTCACTTCTTCCCCATCGCGAACGCATCGCGCAGCGCCTCGTAGGCCGCGATCTGTTGCATGTCCTTCGCCACCGGCGCCTGGATCTCCAGTTCGACGATCTGGTCGCCGTCCGGTGCACCGCCTGTGCCCGGCAATCCGCGACCGCGCAGGCGTAACTTGCGTCCGGCTTCGGAACTGGCCGGGATCTTCAGGTCGACATGACCGCCGAGCGTTGCGACGCTGATCGTCGCACCGAGCGCGGCATCCCATGGCGCGATCGGCAGCGTGTGGATGATGTTGCGGCCATCGACCTCGAAATCCGGATGCGCGGCGTATTCGATTTCCAGCAGCAGGTCACCGCCCTGCTGGCCCTGGCGCGGCAGACGCACGATCTGCCCCGGACGGATGCCGCGCGGAATTCTGACCTCGAAGGTCTTGCCCATCACCGGCACGCGCACGCTGTCGCCGCGGTGGATGGTCTCCAGCGTCACCGCGAGTCGCGCGCGCGTGTCGCCGCGCGGCTGCGGTCCGCCGCGACCGGGCTGTTGCGGACCGGCATAACCACCGGCGCGCCGGCCGAACATCTGTTCGAAGAAATCGCTGAAACCGCCGCCCGCGCCACCGCCGGCGAAGATCTCGTCGAAATCCACACCGCCCGGCCCGCCGCCGAAGCCGCCCGGAGGCGGTTGCACCTCGTCGCCCGGCCGATAGCCACGCGCGCGGAGCTGGTCGTAGGCCTTGCGCTTTTCCGGGTCGCGCAGCGCCTCGTAGGCCTCGTTGATCGACTTGAACGTGTCTTCCGCACCCGGCTCCTTGCTGACATCGGGGTGGAATTTGCGCGCGAGCCGGCGATACGCGGTCTTGATCTCCGCATCGCCTGCATTGGGCTCGACGCCGAGAATTCCGTAGTAATCCTTGAACTGCATGTGTTTGACGTCCAGTGCGGGCGCAAGCCCGTCAGGCATTCAACGCCACGATCGGCGACGGCCCGCAGGATACCCGCAGGCCGTCGTGACGTCGTGGTTGCCGCGGCCGCCCGATGCGCGGCCACCGCGGATCGACAGTTGCGGGTCGACCTTTACTGGCGCGTGCCCCCCTCCGGCGCTGCGCCGACCTGGATGCGCCGCGGCGTGGATTCGGCACGCTTGGGGATGCTGATCTCCAGCACGCCGTGGTGACCGCTCGCGGTGATCGCGTCTGCATCGGCGCTGTCGGGTAGCGTGAAACGACGATGGAAACGCCCGGTGGTGCGCTCGAGGCGCGAGAACCGGACCTCGTTGGCTTCACCATCTGCCGCATCACCGATGGCCGGCGCGCGCTCGCCCTTCAGGCTCAGCACACCCTTGTCCATCCAGATCTCGACCTGCGCCGGATCGATGCCCGGCAGGTCGGCCAGGATCACGAACCGCGAGCGCTCCTCGCGGATGTCGACGCGGGGCGTCCATTCGCTGGTGACGACCGACGACGCGTCGGCATCGCCGTGGACGAACTGCTGCAGGAACTGGCGCATCTCCTCGTGCAGACGCGGCGAAGTGCCCTGACCCGGCTGGCGAGCGGTGTTGGTGCGGAATGCTTCATGGCGCATGGAATGACTCCGATCTGGGGGCGGCACCGTAGGCCGCGATGTGCCCGATCTGGGATCGGCCGCACGGCTTTCAAGCATCGCCACGACCTCACGCCATGAGCGGCTAGACTTCCATTCACCCTCCCCCGGACCGCACCCACATGACCATCCAGATCGGCGACACGATCCCCGAAGTCACGCTCAAGCACATCCACGACGGCGTGCGCGTTATCGACACACCAACGCTGTTCACCGGCAAGCAGGTTGTCCTGTTCGCCGTGCCCGGCGCGTTCACGCCGACCTGCTCTGAACATCACCTGCCCGGCTTCGTCGAACACTTCGAGACATTCCGCAAGCGCGGCATCGACGTCATCTGCATCGCGGTCAACGATCCCTTCGTCATGCAGGCCTGGGGCGAAAGCGCGGGCGTGCCGGATGGCCTGCAGATGGTCTCCGACGGCAACGGCGACCTGGTCAAGGCGATGGGCCTGGAGATGGATGCCAGCGCCTACGGCATGGGCCTGCGCGCGAAGCGCTTCGCGCTGTATGCCGACGACGGCGTGGTCAAGCAGCTCTTCGTCGAATCGCCGGGCGAGTTCAAGGTGTCGTCGGCGGAGCATGTGCTAGCGAACCTCGGGTGAGTGTTGGCGAACGCTGCAGGCAAAGAAGTCGCTGAGATCGAAGTCGCCGGGTCCCGGCCTGCGCCGGGACGACGTGTCGAGAGAACGTCGCCCCGGCGCAGGCCGGGTCCAGCGACTTGAGCGAGATCTTCGACACGCTTCAAAGCAACATCTTCAAACGCAGATGGATCTCGGATCGTGCCCCCAGCGGTTCTCAACAGACGGACGTCTGGTCGAGCTGGGGCCCATCCTGATCCTGGCGAATGTGTGGGGAAGCAGAATGACCCGCCATCCGGCTGTTGAACAGCGTGTCCAGCGTGCGCTGGGATAACGGTTTCGGCGTTGATTGAAGCGGATGATTGTCTGCGCTGATTGCACGCTGGAGCCAGGGCGGTTTCGAGTGTGCCTACTCCGCCACCCGGAAATCCACGCTGCGCCACGCGCCGTCATCCGCGAGCGCGGTCAGCGTGTGTGCGCCCGGCGTATCGAACTCGTGCCGCAGCCATTGCGTCCCACGCGTCTCGCCGATCCATCGCCCATTGAGCAACCATTGCACGCGCCCCTCGCTGCCGAGCGCGCGCAACTGCAGGCGCACGCCGTGGGTACTGTTCGGTGGCCGCGCCAACAGCGTGCCGGGCGTCAGACCTTCGATGTGCAGCGCTTCAGACGCGTCACGTCCGTCGGGGACGCAGTCGGGTGCCAGCGCAGGCAGTCTGGACGCCTGGCGCGTGGTGTCCGATAGCCATGGCGCAACCAGCGCTGGCCATCGGGCGACCTCGGCGCTGCGTCGCAGGTGCGG
Organism: Luteimonas sp. KH_071; assembly: GCF_057838005.1. Taxonomy (NCBI): domain Bacteria; kingdom Pseudomonadati; phylum Pseudomonadota; class Gammaproteobacteria; order Lysobacterales; family Lysobacteraceae; genus Luteimonas; species Luteimonas sp. KH_071. The sequence continues at coordinate 2,134,396 of NZ_CM174458.1, forward strand.
TGCGCTGCAGTCCGCCGACAGACGCAGCCCACTGCCCGCATCGACATCGAAGCGCACGATGCCCGCGCCCCAGCGGTTTGCATCCCGCTCCGCCAGTGTCGGTGGCACATTGCCGTCGAGCGTCCAGGCATCACGTCGGCGTTGGCAGAGCGCATCGGTCTGCGTGTCCGCGGCGGTGCCGAGCGGCCAGCAAATTTCGACCTCGCGCACGTTGCCCGGTGGCGGCGCACGTACGGCATCGCTGCGGTCGCGAGGCAGGCTGTCGACGGTCTCGAACAGCAGCGGCAATGCGGTCACTGCACCGTACTGGCCCGGCAGCGGCGTGCCGTCCGGCCGTCCGACCCAGACGCCAACGGTGTAGCGATGCGTACCGCCGATCGCCCAGGCATCGCGGTAGCCGTAGCTGGTGCCGGTCTTCCACGACACGCGCGGGCGGGCGCCGGTGTCGAAGGTCTCGATGCGCTCGCCCGGGCGCGGATTCGATTCGAGGATCTCACGCACGATCCAGGCCGCGCCCGGCGACATCAGCCGGCGTTCGACCAGCGGAGACTCGGGCGTCAGGCGCACACGGCCGGCGATGCCATTGCGATGCAACGCGGCGTGGGCGCCGACCAGCTGCTCCAGCGTCGCCCCGGTGCCACCGAGAATCAGCGACAGGTTCGGCGCCGCGCCACGCGGAAAGCGCAGCGTGACGCCGGCGTTGTCGAGCCGCGCCGCGAAGCGTGCGGGCCCCACGCGATCGAGCAGATCGACCGCGGGCACGTTGAGCGACAGCCGCAATGCGTCGTCCGCCGCGACCGGGCCGTTGAACGCGGCATCGAAGTTGCCGGGGCGGTAGCCGTCGAAGGACTGTGGCGCATCGCTCATCAGGCTGCCGGAATGGATCAGGCCGTCATCGAGCGCCATGCCATAGAGGAACGGCTTGAGCGTGGACCCCGGCGATCGCCACGCGCGGACCATGTCGACATGCCCGAGCCGCGCGCGATCGCCGAACGCCACCGAACCGACATAGGCCTGCGCCTCCAGCGTGCGGTTGTCGACGACCAGCAACGCGGCCGACGTGCGCTCGGGCAGTTGCGAGAAGTAACTCGAGACGCGCTGCTCGAGCACGCGTTGCAGACCGATGTCGATCGTCGACACGATGCGCGCCTGCCGCGGGGCGGATTCGCGCAGGCGCTGCGCAAGCAGGGCGGCGTGCATCGGCTGGCGCAGGCTGCGTGCGACGACCGCTTCGACCTTGGCGTCGTCGACCTCGGCGCGCGACCACACGCCCAGCGTCGCCATGCGTTCGAGCACCTTGTCGCGTGCCGCCCGTGCGGCCTCGGGTTCGCGATCCGGGCGCAGCCGGCTCGGCGCCTGCGGCAACACCGCAAGCAGCGCGGCCTCGGCATGCGAAAGCTGCGCGGCCGACTTGCCGAGATAGGCCCAGCTCGCGGCCTCCACGCCTTCGATCGTGCCGCCGAACGGTGCGCGCGTCAGATACAGCGCGAGGATCTCGTCCTTGGACAGATGCGCTTCCAGCTGCACCGCGCGCAGCATCTGCACGAACTTCCCGCTCACGGTGCGGCCGCGCGGCTGCGGATCGAGGATGCGCGCGACCTGCATCGTCAGCGTCGAGCCACCAGAGACGATGCGCCCGCCCCGCGTCCACTGCCCGGCGGCGCGTGCGAGCGCCCAGGGATTGATGCCCGGATGCCGCCGGAACCAGCGATCCTCATAACCGAGCAGCGCCTGCAGATACAGCGGCGACACCGTGTCCGGCGTGGCTGGATGCCGCCAGACGCCGTCGGCGTCGGCGAACGCGCGCAACGGCGTGCCGTCACGTGCGACCACGACGACGCTGGTGTCGGCGCGTGTCGGCAGTTGCGGTGAGAATGCGAGATCGAGTGCCAGCAGCGTCAGCAGAAGGGTGACCGTGCCCCAGCGCAACCATGGCGCGACGCCGCGCCACACCTGCCCTGCCCGGTTGCGCCGTTTCGCACCTGCGTCAATCAAGGCGCTGGATTCCCGCCTACGCGGGAATGACGGCGGAGAGGACATGCATCTCCACCGTCATGTATCCGCAGAGGGCAATCCCGCAGACGCCGTCGAACGGACCGTTCAAGGCTGCACCACCGTGATCCGCGCCGGCACCGAGGTACCCACGCCGCGCAACTGCGGCCGGTACATGTCCTCGACCAGCGGGGGCGGCGCGGTGTACATGCCCGGGCTCACCGCACGTACGAGGTAGAACACGCGCGCGGTGCGGCCGCTGTCGAGCTTGAGCGCGGCGACGTAGCGGTCGTCGCGGTATTCCTCGTGCTGCACCGTCGCCGCACTGCCGCGCTCGGTGATCCGGATGCCGTCGACGACCACATCCGCCCACTGCTTCGCATCGCCCAGGTTGAAGTTCTCGACCTCCAGGCCCGCCGGCAGCAGGTCGGTCAGCAGCGCGTCGGGCATGTCGCGGTCGGCGACGACCGAGAGCGCGACGATCAGCGCTTCGCCCTCCTTCAGCGGTCCCGGCGTCCACGGCTTGCCGTCGGTGCCGTAGAGCCGGCGCTCGACCTTGAGCACGCTGGCATCGGCGGCTGGCGCCTGGCGCGGCACGCCGGCGACGTCGATGCTGCCGTACATCGGCGGCTCACCCTGCGGCGTGAAGCGCACGCCGCGGCGCAGGCCGGCCTCGTCGTAGGCGCGGCCGACAATCGTCGCGGGCGCCACGGCCTCGTCCACGTCGCCTTCGCGCAGCGTGCCGCCGACACGCTTGCGCTGGTCGGACGACAAGGCACGGCCGAGGCGCGCGAGCGCGATCTGCTCCTGCGTGCTGAGGTACATCCAGCCGCGGTTGCGACGCACATCGACCTCGCGACCGATGTCGACCGCGCGCGCGTCGAACGCGGGCTTCGCCACGCCGCGCTCGTGGGTCAGCGCGATCATCAGCGAGGAGTCGCGCAACGGCGTGCCGTAGTCCCACAGGTAGCCCGGACGATCGCCCTTGAAGTCGAACCCGGCCTGCACCGCCCGCTCGCCACGCGCCTTGTCGCCCTGCAGCGACAGCGCGAGGCCCAGGTGCACCAGCGGCAGGCCGCTGAGCGTGCGGCCACGGTCGTTGTCGTAGAGCGCGCGCAGCGTGCCCAGCGGCGCACGGTTCACGCGTGCCAGCACGTAGCCCGCGTAGGCGCGATACGCGAAGCGCAGATGCTCGCGGTGGTCCTGGCCGTAGAACTCGTTGCCGCCCGAGAGCAGATCCTCGCCGAGGCGCTCCAGCGATTTCTGCAACACAACGTCTGGCACCGAGAATCCGGCATCGCGCGCGTCGAGCAGGAACTCGACGATGTACGGGGTCAGCATCGGATTGACGTAGCCGTCGCTGCCCCACATCGAGAAGTGCCCGGTGCCGACCTGCATCGATGCGAGGCGCCCGAACGCGGCCTCGACGAACTGCCGGCGCTTGGCCGCATCCACGCCCTGGATGCCGAGCATCGACACCGTGGCATCGTCGAGCTGCAGCGCTGCGTAGCCGCGGCTGGTGGTCTGTTCCGCGCAGCCATAGGGGTACGACAGCGCACCGGTGATCGCCGCCGCGAACGGAATCGGTGGCAGCGCGCTGACGGTGAAGCGCGCGTTGACCGAACCGGCCATCAGGCCATCCATCAGGCCGGTATCCAGCGTCACCGGTGTCGCGCCGTCGAGCACGCGGGTGCTCGAACGCAGCATTGCCGGCCACGCCGGACGCACCGGCAGGTCGTAACTGCGATCCACACGGACGCCACTACCGTTCACGCGCACGCGCACCTTGGCGACGGTGTAGCCCTCCTGCGCGGTCAGCTGAAAGCTCAACGTGGTCTTGCCGTCGACGCCCAGTTCCACCTTGCGGCTGCCCCCGCCGATCGCCAGCGGGCCGACGCCGTCGACGCGCACGTCGAAGCTGCCGGCGCGCCCGCTGAAGTTGCTCAGATCCAGCGTCACCGTGCTGGTGTCACCCGGCGCCATGACCCGCGGCATGCTGGCCTCGGCCACCAGAGGCGCGCGCACGACGGTTTCGACATCGCGGCTGCCGTAGCGATCCGCCGACCACACCAGCGCGGAGACCCGCAACGTGCCGTTGAAGTCAGGCAGCTGCAGCGGTACGCGCGCATTGCCGCGCGCATCGAGCTTCACCGGCCCCGCGAACAGATCGACCGTCTGCACGCGCGCGGTCGGACGCCGCGCCTGCGGCAACGCGGCCAGCGGCGCATCACCGCCGAAGCGCAGGCGCGCGGTGCCGCCTTCGAAACTCTCGATCACCCGGCCGTAGAGATCAAAGGCATCCACGCCGAACCGGCGCTGCGCGAAGAAATGCGTCCAGGCATCGGGCACCGGGAAGCGGGTGATGTTGAGGATGCCGACATCCACCGCCGACACGGTGACCCAGGCGTCCTGCCCGGCCAGCTGCGGCGCGCTGACGGTGACCTGCATCGGGACTTCGGGGCGCGTGAGTTCCGGCGCCTTCAGGCCGACGGCGACACGTCGCTCGCGACGCTCCATCGGCACATGCGCCACGCCGACCGCGCGCGCCGGCGTGACCGTGCTGGTGGCGCTGCCGCCACGGAAGACCAGCGCCGTCACGTAGACATCGTGCCGCTCCCAGTCCTCGGTGACCGGGATGTCGTACGTGCTGCCCGGCTTGGCGTCGATCTCGTGCAGGTAAAGCATGCGGTCGCTTTCGACCATCAGCAGGCCCTTGCCCGGATGCGGCGGCGTCACCGTCACGCGCATCGTGTCGCCAGCGCGATAGCCCGCCTTGTCGAGCGCGACCTTGACCTTGTCCGGGCGCGCGTCGAGGCCGCGGTTGCCGTCGTCCCAGCTCCAGCCGGCGCGGAACGGATAGCGCGACACCAGCTTCGTCGCCGGATCCTCGACATCGATACGGTATTCGCCCCACTCCACCGGGAAATCGAAACGCGTGGCATCGCTGCCGGCATCGAGCGTGCGCGTCTCCACCGTCTCGAAGCGACGCGTGAACTCGTAACGCCAGCCGGCATCGTCGTTGCGCCAGTGGTAATCGCGATGCTCGCGGATCAACGACACCTTGAGCCCCGCCTGCGGCCGCGGCTTGCCGTCGGCGCCGACGCGGGTCAGTTCGAAGCGCGCGTTGGTGTTGGGATCGGCGCCATCGCCGGGTTCGAACAGCGGACGCACGCCGACCAGCGCGTCGGCCGGCCACAGCACGCGCTTGAGCGTGCGGTTGACGCTGCGCCCACCGGTCTCGTACAGGCTGCCGGACACGATCGCGGCGATCGGCGTTGTGGGCCTGGCTTCTTCCGGCAACGGAATGTCCGTCGTCAGGCGACCCTGCGCATCGAATGTGCCTTCAAAGACATCCTTGGCCTCGCGCGGCAGGTCGACCGTCGCATCGCCGAATACGAAACCGGGAAGGCCTTCGAGCGGCGAACGCTCCACGGCCAGCGCCAGGCGCGCGGTGAACCGGTTGCCGCTGGCCGGCGCGCCGTAGAGATAGGCGCCAGTCGCCTGCAGCTTCAGGGGCTCACCCGGTCGCAATGTTGCCTGCGCATCGAGATCAAGCTTCATGCGCTCGGGCAGGAACTCCTCGATGCGCAACGTCATGCCCTGCACGGCCTCGCGCGCGGCAGGATCGGTGCGGAATTCGACGCGCCAGCTCCCGGTAGGCGCATCGACCGGAATCTCGCGCTCGAACCGGAAGTAGCCGCTCTCGCCCGGCTCGACGCGGGTTTCGAAGAAGGTCTTGCCGTCGGGCTGACGCAGGCGCGCAAACAAAGACTGCGAGCGACCGTCCTTCGCCGCAACCGGTCGCCCATCCTGATCGCGCAGCAACGCCGACACGCGCACGGTTTCGCCGGGGCGGTAGAGATCGCGACCCGACCACGCGAACACGTCGAACCAGGCCTGTTCGCGGCCGCTGACCGCGAACTCCGACAGGTCCAGCGCGGGCTGGTTGAACGGCAGCAACGACACATCGCTGCCGCGGCTGGCGACGAGCACGTGGCCGGCGTCCAGCGCGTAATCGAGCATCGCGTTGCCCTTGGCATCGGAGCTGGCGCGGTAGACGGTCGCGCCTTTCGCGTCGAGCACCTTCAGCTCGGCGCTGCCGATCGGCGCGCCGTTGTGCAGCGACGCGGTATGCACGAACAGCTTCTCGCCGTAGGCGCGCGCGTGCAGGCCGATGTCGCTGACGGTGAAGAACGCCGTTTCGTACTGATCGGCGAACGCGCCGGCGCGCTTCATCACCGCGAAGTACAGACCCGGCTGCTGCAACTCGCGGATCTCCTGCAACGGCAGATAGGTCAGCACGCGTTCGTTGCGCGCGCCGTCGATCGCGAAGCGGTTGACGTAGACCGGCTTGGCCAGCTTCGACAATGGCGTGTTCTCGCCCCAGCGGTTGTCCAGTTCCCAGCTGCCGCGGCGGCCGCCGCGCTGGTACTGGGTCAGGAATGCAGGCAGGGAGTCGTCGTCGACGCGCAGGAATTCGACATCCACCTCGGTCACGTTGATCGAGACGATCGGCAGGCCGCGCGACTCCTTGGCAGGCAGCACGCTGCCCTGCGAAGCGAAGCCGACAACCGGGTCGAGTTCGCCGGTGAACACCTTGCGTTCGACATCGGCGCCGAGCGTGTCGCCGCCTGCCGAGGCCAGTTTGGCGGACAGGCGCACGGTGTAATCGCGGTTCGCTTCGACATGCGGGAAACGCAGAATCCTGGCGTCGTCATCGAGCGTCCAGCTGCCCTCGCGGGCGGCGCCGTCGGCGAAGGTCACCAGCGCGTCGAAATCCTGCGTGCCGACGAGCGGTTCGGAGAATTCGAGCGCCAGCGCCAGTGCACCGTCGCGCTGGTCGGGGAACGCACGCACCAGGCCGAAGCCTTCGATCGTCTCGCGATCGGTCTGGATCGCCTCGCCACTGACACCGGGCGTCTGACCGGTTGGCTCGCGCTTGCACGCCGCCAGCCCGAACGCGAGGAGCAGGACGGTCAGGCCTGCCAGCAGATGGCGCATGCGCAGCGATGCGCGTTCGGTTCCGAAGGACATCCGCTGTGCTCCGATGGGCGTTGGCCGCGAGTATAGGCCGCGGGTGCGGCGTTCCGGGGGCAGTCGATGTGTGGACAGCGTGCCGTTTCGGCGCGGCGTCGGGTCAGGGTTCGGATGCCTCCGGGTGGCGCGGCGGGCGCATTGAATTCCTCGGCAACCGGGGGTCGCGCGGGCGTCTGCCCTCACCGCAATCCCCCCTCCGCACACAGCCAGTGGCGCGCAAGTCTGTCTCCCCACCCCACAGGGCGCGGGGCCCGTCCCACCGTTCGATTCGTCGGTCGCTCGCTCGCGACGATGCGTGTCGGGAACATCCGCAAAAAAAAGGGCCGGCAATGCCGGCCCTTTTTCATCACTCGAAACGGATCAGGCGTCAGGCGACGCGCTCGTTGCATCCGTCGTCGGCGTCTCGCCCGGCGGCAGTGCATCGATGTCGTCATCGCTGACGTCGACGATCGAGCCGTCCACGCGCTCGATGCCCTGCAGGCGCTCGTCCTTGGACACGCGCATCAGGGTCACGCCCTGGGTGTTGCGGCCCACGCGCGCGATCTCCGAGGCGCGGGTACGCACGAGCGTGCCGCCATTGGAGATCAGCAGCACTTCGTCGTGGTTGCGCAGCAGCACCGCGCCGACCAGCGGACCATTGCGGTCGGTGGTCTGGATACCGATGACGCCCTGCGTGCCACGCCCCTTGCGCGGGTATTCCGACAACGGCGTGCGCTTGCCGTAGCCGTTCTCGGTCGCGGTGAGGATGTAGGGAATGTCGTCGCCCGCACCGGTTTCGACCGCGACGTCGCCGGCCGTCGTCTCGATACCCGTGTCTTCGACGGCGTCCTCGGATTCGTCCTCGATGCCGCCGGCGCTCTCGGACACGATCAGGCTGACCACCTGCTCGCCCTTCGTCAGACGGATGCCGCGCACGCCGCCGGCGGTACGGCCCATCGAACGCACGCGGTCCTCACCGAAGCGCACCGTCTTGCCGTTCGACGCGAACAGCAGGACGTCCTTGTCGCCATCGGTCAGCGCCACGCCGATCAGCGCATCGCCCTCGTCGAGACGGATCGCGATCTTGCCGCGCGCCAGGCGATAGGCGAATTCGGTGAGCGGCGTCTTCTTGACCGTGCCCGCACGGGTGGCGAAGAACACGAACTGGTCGGCGGCGTACTCGCGCACCGGCACCACGGCCTGGACCTTCTCGTTGGCTTCCAGCGGGATCCAGTTGATGATCGGACGGCCGCGCGCATTCGGGCCGGCATCGGGCAACTGGTGCACCGGCAGCCAGAACACGCGGCCCGCGCTGGTGAATGTCAGCAGCGTGTCGTGCGTGTTGACCAGCCACAGCTGCTCGATGAAATCCTCGTCCTTCGTCGCTGCCGCGTTGCGGCCGCGGCCACCGCGCTTCTGCGCGCGATAGGCGCTGACCGGCTGACGCTTGGCGTAGCCGGAATGCGACAGCGTGACCACCACGTCCTCGGGCGCGATGAGGTCGAGGATGTCGAGATCCTCCTCACTGGCGCGGATCTCGCTGCGGCGCGCATCACCGAACTCTTCCTTGACGTTGCGCAGCTCGGTGCGGATGACGTCCAGCAGCACGTCCGGGTTCTCGAGGATTTCGATGAGGCCGCGGATCGCCTCCAGCAGCAGCTTGTATTCGTCTGTGAGGCGGTCCTGCTCCAGCCCGGTCAGGCGATGCAGACGCATCTCGAGGATCTGCTGCGCCTGGACCTCGGTCAGCTGGTAGCGGCCGTCGATGAGGCCGACGCCATCGGGCAGATCCTCCGGACGCGACGCCTCGGCACCGGCTGCGCCGAGCAGCGAGCCCACCAGCCCGGCTTCCCAGCGCCGGGCGAGCATCCGCTCCTTGGCGACCTGCGGATTCTCGGACGTCTTGATCAGCTCGATCATCTCGTCGATGTTCGCGAGCGCGACCGTCAGGCCTTCGAGGATGTGGGCGCGTGCACGCGCCTTGCGCAGCTCGAAGATCGTCCGGCGCGTGACCACCTCACGGCGGTGACGGACGAAGGCTTCGAGGATCTGCTTGAGGTTCAGCAGCTGCGGGCGGCCGTCGACCAGCGCCACCATGTTGATGCCGAACACCGACTCCATCTGCGTCTGCGAATAGAGGTTGTTGAGCACGACATCGGCCGAGTCGCCGCGCTTGATCTCGATGTAGATGCGCATGCCGTCCTTGTCGGACTCGTCGCGCAGCTCGCTGATGCCTTCGAGCTTCTTTTCCTTCACCAGCTCGGCGATCTTCTCGATCAGCCGCGCCTTGTTGACCTGGTAGGGAATCTCGGTGACCGCAATCGCCTCACGGCCGTTGTCCGCGACTTCGATATCGGCACGTGCACGCATGCGCACGCGGCCACGGCCGGTGCGGTACGCCAGATGGATGCCGCCGACGCCGTTGATGATGCCCGCGGTCGGAAAATCGGGGCCGGGGATGTATTCCATCAACCCGTCGATATCGATTTCGGGATTGTCGATCAATGCGACCAGCGCATCGATGACCTCGCCGAGGTTGTGCGGCGGGATGTTGGTCGCCATGCCGACCGCGATACCCGCCGAACCGTTGACCAGCAGGTTCGGGAACCGGGTCGGCATGACCGTCGGCTCGCTTTCCTTCTCGTCGTAATTGAGCTGGAAATTGACCGTTTCCTTGTCGATGTCGGCCATCAGCTCGTGGCTGAGGCGCGACATGCGCGACTCGGTGTAACGCATCGCCGCTGCGGAATCGCCGTCGACCGAACCGAAGTTGCCCTGGCCGTCGACCAGCATGTAGCGCAGCGAGAACGGCTGGGCCATGCGCACCAGCGTGTCGTACACCGACTGGTCGCCATGCGGGTGGTACTTGCCGATGACGTCACCGACGATACGCGCCGACTTGAAGTACGCCTTGTTGCTGTGCGCGCCGAGCTCGTGCATCGCGAACAGCACGCGACGGTGGACCGGCTTGAGGCCATCGCGGACGTCGGGGAGTGCGCGTCCCACGATCACGCTCATCGCGTAATCGAGGTAGCTGCGGCGCATCTCGTCTTCGAGGTTGACGGGGATGATTTCTTTCGCGGAATCGACCATCTAGAGGGTTTGCATCCTGTCTACGCGGTCCGGATTTCCGGCGCTGGGCGCAAGGCACCAACGCGGCGCGTACCGGCCGCCGGCAACGCGATCAAAACGACAGGAAATGTTAGCACAAAAGCGGCCCTCACAGGCCGCCTTTCCGACGCAAAAACAATCACTTGCGCGAGTTCGAAGTCGTGCTTTCCGGCGAATGCAGTGCAGGCAGCGAATGACGCGCATGCACGCGCATCACAGTCCGCGGGCATCAGGCCTTGAACAGCGCCTGCATCGAGGCGGTGGACGGTCGTTCGACGACGCCCTGTTCGGTCACGATCGCATCGATCAGCTCGCCCGGCGTCACGTCGAACACCGGATTCCAGGCCTGGATGCCTTCGGCCACGGTGCGCGTGCCGCCGATGCCGAACAGCTCGCCCGGATCGCGCTGCTCGATCTCGATCAGATCGCCCGATGCGGTGTCCATGTCGACGGTCGACGACGGCGCGACCACCATGAACTTGACGCCGTGGTGCCGCGCGGCAATGGCCAGCTGATAAGTGCCGATCTTGTTCGCGGTATCGCCGTTCGCGCAGATGCGATCGGCGCCGACCACGATCCACTGCACCGCGCCGGTCTTCATCAGATGCGCAGCTGCGGAATCGGCGATCAGCGTCGCGTCGATGCCGTCCTGCTGCAGCTCCCACACCGTCAGGCGCGCGCCCTGCAACCACGGCCGCGTCTCGCCGGCGAACACCTTGCCGATGCGTCCCTGCGCCATGCCCGCGCGGATCACGCCCAGCGCGGTCCCGAAGCCAGCCGTCGCCAGCGAGCCGGTATTGCAATGGGTCATGACGCCACTGCCGGGCGCGATCAGTTCCGCGCCGAGCGCGCCCATGAGCCGGTTCGCCGCGAGATCTTCTTCGGCGATCGCCTGTGCCTCACGCGCCAGCACCTCACGCCAGTCGGCGCCCGATGTCGCCAGCACACGCCGCATCCGCGCCAGCGCCCAGGCCAGATTCACCGCCGTCGGCCGCGCGGCATTGAGCCGCTGCAACGCCGGCTCGAGCTTCATCAGCGCCGTCTCACCGTCGTCCGCCTCGATGTCGCGCGCGCCCAGCACCGCGCCCCATGCCGCCGCGATGCCGATCGCCGGCGCGCCGCGTACCGTCAGCGCATGGATCGCCTGCGCGACCTCGTCGCTGGTGGTGCAGGACACGTGCTCGACGACGAACGGCAGTTTCCGCTGGTCCAGTAGTTCGAGCGTGTCGCCTGTCCAGAGGATCGGGCGGATGTGGTCGTAGCGGTCGAAATCGAGGGGGGATGTGATCATGGGGGCATTGTAAATCGGGGATGTTGGATTGCTGTTGTTGGGATTGATGTGGCCTCATGCGCTTAATGCTGCTTGTGCGCGCGCTCGTCGAAGAGGCCTACAGCCAGCTTGCAGAATCCGTCATCCCCGCGGCTTTCAACAGACGTACGTCTGGTCAGGCGGGAATCCATCTTGATCTTGTTTTAGTCTCAGATTCGGCTCCAGCTCCCCGCGTTGGCTTTGGCGTTGGCTTTGGCTTTGGCTTTGGCTTTCGCCTTGGCCTTGGCCTTGGCTTCTTGCTTCGGCTTTTGATTTGAATCGAGCCGTAGAGCGAGCCGAGCATCGCAGGGCGGCGGGGTCGAAGAGCAGCCCATGTCTGAGCGTAGCGAGTTTGGGCTGCGTGCCCCGCTGCCCGAGAAGCGCAGGGAACCGCCGCGGCTGTATCGCGGCGGATCGCGTCCGGCGAAGACGGTTTTGCTTACTTTTGCCAAGACAAAAGTAAGCCGCGCGACAGCGCGGAAGCCCTGTACTTGATCTTCGCGAAGCGAGCGTTTCGCTTCAGAGCGCGTAGCGCCAATGGGGAAGCCAAGGCCAGGGCCGAAAAGCTCAAGCAAGTGCGGGGCTTTCGCCCGCTGCGCGTGCGAGTCCCTTTTGGATGGACCCAAAAGGAACCAAAAGGTCCCTTCGCCGGACGCGAGCCGATGCGATACAGCCGCATCGGTCCCCTCCGCTCCTCGCCTGACGCGGCACGCAGCCCAAACTCGCTGCGCTCAGACATGGGCTGCTCTTCGGCCACGCCAGGCTCCGGTGCTCGGCTCGCTCTACGGCTCGATTCAAGTCAAAAGCACGGGCAAAAGCAGAGGCCACAGCCACAGCGACAGCGACAGCCACAGCCGAAGACGAAGCCGAAGCCGAAGCCGAAGCCGAAGCCGAAGCCGAAGCCGAAGCCGAAGCCAGATCAGTATCCAGATGGATGCCCGACTTACCAGACACGCGTCTGTCGAAAAACGCGGCTATGAAGACAATGGATTCCCGGAGCTAAACACAGGCGCGCATGCCGCTAGGCCCGCACAAAATCGAATGCGACCACATCGGCGATCCGCCCCGTCCCCAACATCGCCATCATCAAACGATCGACTCCCAGCGCCACACCCGCGCAATCCGGGAATCCCGAATCCAGCGCGGCCAGCAAGGCCTCATCGATTGCCGGCAACGCATCACCCCGCGACCCACGCACCGCATGATCCCGCTCGAAGCGCGCGCGTTGCTCCGCGACGTCTGCGAGTTCGTGATAGCCGTTGGCGAGTTCCAGCGCCCCGAGATACAGCTCGAAGCGCTCGGCCACCGGGACGCCCTCGCGATCGGCGATGCGCGCGAGCATGCATTGCGAGGCCGGGTAGTCGTGAACGACGAGGATCCGGTCGACGGGATTCGCCGGCTGGATGCGATGCGTCATCAGCAGGTCCAGCCAGTCGTCGCGGGTGAGGCCTTCGGGATCGATCTGCACGCTACCGAGCGCCGCCTGCAGTTCGGCGTCGGACGCGGTCACCGGATCGAGGCCCAGCGCGTCCAGATACAGGGCGCGGTACGTCGTCTGCATCACCTCCGCACGCCGGTCGACAAGCGCGAGTGCGCCCTGCACGAGGTCAACCGTTTCGTCGGCCAATCGATGCTGGTCCCAGCCGACGCGATACCACTCCAGCATCGTGAATTCGGGATTGTGGCGGCCGCCGGCTTCGCCGTCGCGGAACACGCGTCCGAGCTCGTAGCAGTCGCCAAAGCCGGCGGCGAGCAGGCGCTTGAGCGGGAACTCGGGCGACGTGCGCAGCCAACGTGTGCGCGGGCCGGCCGACACGTGCCCGCCGAACTCCGTGCGGAAACTGGCGACATTCGGGTCGGTGTTGCCGGCCTGCGAGAGCATGGGCGTCTCGACTTCAGGCACGCAGCGTTCGGCGAAGAAGCCGCGCAACGTCGTGTTGAGCCGCGCGCGCAGGCGCAGGGTGTCGAAGCTCGCAGAGGGCAGCATCGAAAGACTCACGCCTGCGACTCGAGAAACGCGAGCAGCGCCGCTTCGTCCCAGATCTCGATCCCGAGTTCCTGCGCCTTCGTCAGCTTCGAGCCGGCGGCTTCACCGGCGACGACCAGCGAGGTCTTCTTCGACACGCTGCCGGCGATCTTCGCGCCCAGCGCTTCGAGCTGCTCGCCCGCGGCGTCCCGGGTCATCGCCTCCAGGCTGCCGGTCAGCACGACGGTCTTGCCGTCGAGCGGACCCGTTGCCTTCATGACTTTCGCGGGCGCCGCCTCCAGCAGGCGGCGCATTGCGGCATCGCCGGCACGCAATTCGGCCAAAGCATCCGCATCGGCGAGGAATGCCGAGAGATTGTCCGCGCCTGCGGACGAAAGGCCGGCGCCGGTCCAGCCGCTGGCGTTCGCGCGCAACAGCGCGTCGAGCGAGCCGTAGGTGTCGGCAAGGCGCTCGGCGCTCTTGCCGCCGAGCTTGTCGACCGGCAGCGTCGACAGCAGGTGGGCAAGGCCGAGCCGCTCGCGCAGCGCCGCCGATGGCGCGGCCTCATCGGTGAACGTGATGCCGGCCGCGCGCAGCGCATCGACGACCTCGACATTGCCGGGCTGCTCGAAGAATGTCGCGATCGAGCGCGCGACTTCCCCGCCGATGTCGGGCAGCGCCTGCAGCAGCACGGCGGGCGTCGTACGCACGAAGTCGAGCGTGCCCAGCCACTGCGCGAGCGATTTGGCCGTCGTTTCGCCCAGATGCGGAATGCCGAGTGCGAACAGGAAACGCGGCAGCGTGGTCGTGCGGCTGGCGTCGATGCCGGCAACGAGGTTCTCGGCCCATTTAGTCGCGAGCTTGCCGCCAGTCTCGACCGTCAGATGCACGCGCAGGAACGCAGCGTCCTTCCATACCGGCGACTCCTGTGCCAGCACCCGCTCGCCCTCCGAATCGAGTGCCAGGGCACCCTTGCTGTCGGAGATCGCCTGCGCGAAATCCGCCGCCGTCGCCGCATCGAGCGCGGCCTTCATACGCACCAGGTCCTCGACCGTCAGCGCGAACAGATCCGCCGGCGAATGCACGAAACCGAACTCGACCAGCGCCTCGGCCTGCTTGTCGCCGAGGCCTTCGATGTCCATCGCGCGCCGCGATGCGAAATGGCGCACGGCTTCCTTGCGCTGCGCGGAACAGGTCAAACCGCCGGTACAGCGCCACGCGGACGCGCCCTCCTCGCGCACCAACTCCGAGCCACAGACCGGGCACGTGGCCGGCATCGTCCATTCGACCGTGCCGGCAGGTCGCCGCTCCTCGATCACGCGCACGATCTCGGGAATCACGTCGCCGGCGCGGCGCACGATCACGGTGTCGCCTTCGCGCACGTCGAGACGACGGATCTGGTCTTCGTTGTGCAGCGTCGCATTGGTGACCGTGACACCGGCCACCTGCACCGGCTCGAGCCGCGCGACCGGGGTGATCGCACCGGTGCGGCCGACCTGCACCTCGATCGCGCGCAGCACGGTGGACTGCTCCTGCGCCGGAAACTTGTGGGCCAGCGCCCAGCGTGGCGCGCGGGAGACGAAGCCCATCGTCGCCTGCTGATCGAAGCCGTCGAGCTTGTAGACCACGCCGTCGATGTCGTACGGCAGCGTGTCGCGCGCCTGGCCGATGCGGCGGAAATAGGCGATCAGCCCGTCGAAGCCGACCGCCGTGTCGAACTCGGGCGCGACCGGAAAACCGAAGTCGCGCAGCAGCGCGAGCGTCTGTGAATGCGTTTCGGGCAGTTCGAGCCCGCGCACCTCACCGACCGAATAGGCGAAGAACGCCAGCGGCCGCCGGCGCGTGACCGCGGGATCGAGCTGGCGCAGCGAGCCCGCCGCGCCATTGCGCGGATTGGCCAGCAACTTCTCGTTGTTCTCGAGCGCCTTCGCATTCCACGCTTCAAAGGCCTTGCGCGGCATGTAGATCTCGCCGCGCACTTCCAGCGCTGCCGGGGGCGGCGTGCCGATATCGCGCAGCTTCAACGGTACCGCGCGCACCTGGCGCAGGTTGGCGGTGACGTTCTCACCCGTGCTGCCATCGCCGCGCGTCGCGCCCTGCACGAATACGCCGTCTTCGTAGCGCAGGCTGATCGCCAGGCCGTCGAG
Source organism: Luteimonas sp. KH_071 (assembly GCF_057838005.1). Classification (NCBI taxonomy): domain Bacteria; kingdom Pseudomonadati; phylum Pseudomonadota; class Gammaproteobacteria; order Lysobacterales; family Lysobacteraceae; genus Luteimonas; species Luteimonas sp. KH_071. The sequence continues at coordinate 2,149,937 of NZ_CM174458.1, forward strand.
CTTGGGTTCGACCGAGAACACCGGCGCTTCGAGGTCGAGCTTCTGCTCGATGCGGCGCTCGAAATCGGCGACCTCGGCGTAGCGCGTGCGGTCATCGGCATCGTCGGCGACGCCCGCGGTCTCGAAGGCGTTGGCCAGCGACAGCATCGGGATCGCATGGGTGACTTCAGGGAAACCGCCATCGGGTCGCGCACCGACGGTGCGTGTCGGCGAGTCGTCGCTGGCGAGCTCGGGATGCGCGGCTTCCAGCGCTTCGAGTTCGCGCAGCAGGGCGTCGTAATCGGCGTCCGGGATCGACGGATCATCGAGCACGTAATAGCGGTGATTGGCGTCTTCGATCAGCGCGCGCAGCTCGGCGACGCGCTCGGCGGGAGATGGCTTTGGCATGGGCGAATTGTAGGACGGCGGCGTTCCCGCAGTCGTTTGCCCTCCCGCAGTCGTTTGCCCTCACCCCAACCCCTCTCCCAAAGGGAGAGGGGCTTCAAGGCGCAACGCTCGCCGGATCCAACCCCTCTGGGGCTGAACGCGCAACGCTCGCCTGGTCGAGCCCCTCTCCCTTCGGGGTGAGGAGACATGTTTGCGAGCCACTGGCTCGCATGTCTTCGAACGCCCTCGCGGCAACGCGAGGGCTGGGGCGCGGAGCGGGGGTTGGGGTGAGGGCCGCGCGATACGCCTGCAATCGCGACGCTAGCGTGCCGGTGTGCAGTTCGAACAGATGGTTGTCGAAATCGTGGAAATACAGCGACTCGCCCTCGCCCTCGATCCGGGGGCGCGGGGGGCGGATGTCGACACCGATCCGCTCGAGCCGCACGCGGTAGTCGGGCAGGTCTCCCGCGGCGACCTGGAACGCGACGTGGCGATAGCTGCGCTCAGCGGGCGGCTCGCCCTCCATCGTCGCGATCCACACGCCGCCGAGCACGAAGAACTTCTCGCGTGAAAGCGAATGTGGTCGATCGCCGCTGTCGTAGACCTCACGCGCGCCGAGCCCCTCGACCAGCAGGCGGGCCGTGCGGTCGAGGTCATGGACGACGAAGGTCAGATGGCTGATGCCGGTGATCGACATCGCGCGATCATGCCGCATCCAGCAACCGGGCGCGCCGGGTGGTTTGCAGCTATGCGTCGAAGACGCGCACCCGGGGCCAGCGCTCGGCATAACGTTTCTGCATCGTGCGCATCCGGTACGTCGCCACATCGACCCGCGCCGGGTTGCGTCGGACCACCATTCCCAACAGGTCGTCGAGACCGTACGGCGTGATGAGTCTCAGGTCGTCACGGGCATCCAGCCACACGCCCACGCTGGTCGCAAACTCCGGCCAGGAAGCCACCGCTTCGTGCAATGAAGCGAGCGGCGCGACCGCGTGACCGAAATGCCTCTCGAACCAACGGTGCACACATGCCTGATTGGTGACCTCCCAAGGCGCGATGCTCAGTCGCGGCAGACGGTGCTGGAGATCGCGGTCACGTTGCGGCGCCGAGTGGGAGGCGTCGAACCAGGCAAGGTCGATGCCCGAAAGCGCGGACGGCTGCGCATGCCCGTGCAGCGTGTCCCACACCAGGTTGCGAAGCGCACCGGCGCCGATGCACCAGACGGGAAGATCAAGCGCGCGCGCCGCACGGAGTGCTTCCATGAACCAAGCGCTGTTCGAGACGATTCCCAGCACGCACCGCTCGGCGTCACCGGCCGGGTCATGGTCGATGGGCTTCGAAACTGCGGGGTTTCTTTCAGGGGCCACGTTGTCCCCCGATCAAGACGCGAACGGAACGCGCATGGGCAACAGGTCTCGTCCAACAGAGGAGCACAACCTATCGAGCGACTCGCACCTGTGCGTACGCAGCCCTACCAGCGCGGGCTGCGGGTCACCGCGGGCACGTCGTGTTCGCGGTCCCAGCTGCGCAGTTCGTCGCGCAGGCCGGCGATGCGCTGACGGCCCAGGGCGTTGCGCTGTTCGTCGAGCAGCACGCCGTCGAGCAGTTCGGCCATGCGCTCGGCGGTGGGCAGCATCGCGTCCCAGGCGTCGAGGGCGCGGACCGGCGCCGGCAGGGTCAGGAAGAACGCGATGGCCGGGGTTTCGAGACCCTGGATCTCGCTCATGTCGAAGCTGCCGGGGCTGCGGATATTGGCGACACTGAAGATCGGGCCGCGCTCGGGATGTCCGTCGACGAGGCGATGGAACACGTTCATATGGCCATAGGTCAGACCGGCCTTCTCGGCAGCGACCACGATGTCCGGGCCGCGCAGCACGTTGCCGGCGCGCGCGGCGATGTAGAGCGTCACGATCTTGTCGAAATCGTCGCTGGTGCGCTTGCCGAGTTCGCTGTTGGGCGAGACGGCGCCGACCGTCTGGTCGAGCAGGTCCATCTCCGCCTGCACCGCGTCGGTGTCGCCTTCGGCACGTGGCACGCCAGCCTCGCCGAGATCCTGTTCCAGCTGCGCGCCGAGCGTGGGCTCCAGGCGCTGCTCGCGATCGTCGGTGCTGGCGACGCGGCGACCCTGCCCGTTGCGCGGGCGGGTGCCGAAATACCACATGGCGCCCATCAGCAGCAGGCCTGCGACCAGGATTCCGATACGCATCATCCAGTCGTCGGTCATTCGCGGTGTTCTCCTTCGGGGGCGTTCATTATGCGCAGGCGCCGGGCACGTTGGGCATGACGGCACATGATGACAGTCTCTAGGCGGCGCCGGCCAGTCGCGCGGCTTCGGCCAGATCGACCGAGACCAGCCGGCTCACGCCGGGCTCGCGCATGGTCACGCCGCTGAGCTGCGAAGCCGCTTCCATCGTCGCCTTGTTGTGGCTGACGAACAGGAACTGCACCTGCTCGCTCATCTCGCGCACCATCGCGGTGAAGCGGCCGACGTTGGCCTCGTCCAGCGGCGCGTCCACCTCGTCGAGCAGGCAGAACGGCGCCGGATTGAGCTGGAAGATCGAGAACACCAGCGCGACCGCGGTCATCGCCTTCTCACCGCCGGACAGCAGCGAGATGTTCGACACACGCTTGCCGGGTGGGCGCGCCATGATCGCCACGCCGGTATCGAGCAGATCCTCGCCGGTCAGTTCCAGGTAGGCGTGACCGCCACCGAACAGGCGCGGATACAGCGCCTGCACGCCGGCGTTGACCTTGTCGAAGGTGTCCTTGAAGCGGCCACGGGTCTCACGGTCAATCTTGCGGATCGCCTCTTCCAGCGTGTCGAGCGCAGAAGTGAGGTCGGCGTCCTGCGCGTCGAGGTATTCCTTGCGCTGCGCGGCTTCGGCGTGTTCCGCGATCGCGGCGAGATTCACCGGTTCCAGACGGCGCAGGCGCGCGTCGAAGTCGGTGACGATCTTTTCCCAGTCCTTGGCATTCGCCGCGTCCTCGAGACCGTTCAACACCTCGTCGACGACGAACCCGCCCTCGACCACCTGCGCGGCCAGTTGGTCGGCGGCGATCACCAGCGCCTGCTGGTCGAGGCGGCGCTGGCCGATCGCTTCGCGCTGGGTCAGCGCCTGCGCGTCGCGCTGCTGGCGGACCTGCTCGAAGGTGCGCAGCTCGTTGTCCACGCCTTCGAGTGCGGAGCGCGCTTCGGCCAGCGCGCGCTCGGTGCGCACGCGTTCTTCGAGTGCGACCTGGCGCTGCTGCTCCAGCGTGTCGACCGGCGAATCGCCCGTCGCCAGCTGCGCCGACAGTTCGCCGAGGCGGCTGTCGATCTGGCCACGCTGGCCACCCATGCGCGCGAGCGCCTGGGTCAGCGAGGTGATCTGGGCGCGCTGGGATTCGATCGTCAGCGCCAGCGCATGCGCCGTGTCGCGCGATTCGCGCGCGGCCGAACGCAGCTGGTCGCGGGCTTCGACCAGACCGCGACGCTCGGCTTCGAGCGCCGCGCGCGCGGCCTCGAAATCACCCATGCGCTCGACGGCGTCTTCCAGCCGGCCGCGTGCGTCGCGCGCCTGCTTGGCCGCGGTGTCGAGGGTTTCGTGCAACTGGGCGAGATCGGTGTCGATGCGTTCGATGCGGTTGCGCGCGGCTTCCACCCGTCCCTGCTGGCTCTGCACCTGGCCGGCGAGTTCGGAGACGGCGCGGTGCGCGACATACAGCGCGCGCTGCGCTTCCTCGCGCTGCTGCTCGACGCTGAGCAGCTGTTCGCGGCCCTGCGCGATGCGCGCTTCGAGCCCCTGTTCCTGTTCCTGCAACGTCGCGATCGTCTCGCGAAGCGTCTGGATCTCGCGTTCGCGCAGCAATGCACCCTGCTTCGCCGCGCCCGAGCGCGACACGCGCACCCAGCCCGCGCCAAGGCGCTCGCCGCTGCGGGTGATCACCGAATCGCCGTCGCTCAAGCCTGCCTGCAGCGCGCGCGCTTCGGCCAGGGTCTCAGTGACGTGCAGACGCGCGAGCAGCCGGCGGATCGCCAGCGGGCCCTGCACCTTGGCCGCCAGCGAGGTCGGCGCGAAGGCCTCATCGCCGGTCTCACCCGACACGAGCGCCAGACGGCTTTCGCCCAGTTCGCCGAGCGCATCGATGAGTTCGGCCGGCACGCCGTCACCGTCAACCAGCACACCTTCGATCAGCTGGCCGAGCGCGCTTTCGACTGCAAATTCCCAGCCCAACTCCACCCGCAGCCGCTCGCCGACACGCGCAGACGAATCGAGTCCACGCTGGCGCAGCCATTCGACCGCCGCGCCCTGCTCCTGGCCCAGCGCGGCGTTCTGCAGGGTTTCCAGTGATGAAAGGCGGCCGCGTGCTTCCTGCGCCTGCTTGCGCACGACGGACAGTTCTTCCTGCGCGCCGCGCTGTGCGTCCTGCAGATCGACCGCCGCGGCCTTGCGCGTTTCCAGGTCGTCGCCGAGCGTGTCGAGCGCGGCCTTCTGCTCGTCATGGCGGATCTGCAGATCGGCGAAGGTCTCGCTCAGCGCTTCGAGATCGATGCCGCCGCGCTCGGCCTGCAACTGCTCGCGCCGGCGGTCGGCCTCGAGCGACTGCTTGTCCAGGTAATCGACGCGGGTGCGCTCGACGTCGCCTTCGCGGGCCGCCTCGCTCTGCTCGCGATTGTGGGTGTCCCAGCGCGTCTGCCAGTCGGCGAGCGCGATTTCGGCCTCACGCAGCGTGTCCTGACGCACGGCATCGTCGTCCTGCAACTGCGCGAGCTGCGGTTCGGCGTCGGCAATGCTCGCGTGCAGGGTGTCGAGTCGCAGCTGGTCCTGGTCGATGTGTTCGCCGATCTCGGCCAGCTGCGCCTGCGCTTCGTCGCGGGCCTTGAGCAGGCGCGCCGACAGCTCGCGCTGATGCTGGATCTGCTGCTCGACACGGGCCAGCGCGCCGCTGACCTCGTAACTTTCGGCTTGCGCGCGGTTGAGGGCTTCGCTCGCCTCGTGGCGACGCTCGCGACCGGTTTCCAGCTCGCGCTCGGCTTCGCGCTGCTCGGCGATGATCTGCTCGAGCTTGGTTTCTTCCTGGGCCAGTCCTTCGCGCAGCGCGCGCAGGCGCGAATCGAGCGTGCGCCATTCCAGCGCCTTCCACTCGGCGTCGCGGATCTTCCGCTCGGCCTGGATCGCGGTGTATTGCTCGGCCTGCTTGGCCTGCCGCGCAAGATGTTGCAGCTGCTTGCCCACTTCCTCGCGCAGATCGCTGAGGCGGTCGAGGTTTTCGCGGGTGTGGCGAATGCGGGTCTCGGTTTCCTTGCGGCGCTCTTTGTACTTGGAGATGCCGGCCGCCTCTTCCAGATAGACGCGCAGTTCTTCGGGCTTGGCGTCGATGATCTGGCTGATCATGCCCTGCTCGATGATCGAGTAGCTGCGCGGCCCCAAACCGGTGCCGAGGAACAGATCGGTGATGTCGCGGCGGCGGCATTTGGTGCCGTTGAGGTAGTAACCGCTCTGCCCGTCGCGGCTGACGGTGCGCTTGACCGAGATCTCGTTGAACGCGGCGAACTCGCCGGCGATCGTGTGATCGGAGTTGTCGAACACCAGTTCGACCATCGCCTGCGACACCGGCTTGCGGGCGGTGGAGCCGGCGAAGATCACGTCGGTCAGCGAGTCACCACGCAGGCGGCTGGCCGAAGATTCGCCCATCACCCAGCGCACCGCGTCGATGATGTTCGACTTGCCGCAACCGTTGGGCCCCACCACGCCGGTCATGTTGGTCGGCAGGTGCAGCGTGGTCGGATCGACGAAGGATTTGAAACCGGCGAGCTTGATCGTGGACAGGCGCATGCGGGCTTTGGTGGCCTCTTGGCGCCCGTCAGGGCGCGATGGATGACGGATAGCGTGTCATGCGATACGCGAAATTTCCATCGCAAGCGGTTGATTCCACAAGCACGGAGCGCCGCTCGCGCGCGCAAGCGGTCAGTATAGCGAGAGTTCCGGCGCGGTGAATTCCCAGCCCTTCTCCCTTTGGGAGAAGGGCCCCGGAGGGCGGATGAGGCTGCTTTTGAACGCCTCAAGGTAGAGCCTCAACCCTCTCCCGACGCGCCATGCGCGTCGACCCCGGATCAGGTCCGCGGCAGGCTCCCTCCCAGAGAGAGAGGTCGGACCCTGCTTGAACGGGGCGCGTGACGGCTTACCGTTCGACGAGTCGAGGCTCAACCCGCCCGCTGAATCAACCGCTCGCCGCTCTCGACATCGAACACATGCACGCGGCCGACCGGAATCGTCAGCGCCAGGGCCTCCCCCGGCACCGGCACGCGGTCGGGCGGCAGACGTGCGATCAGGGCGTGCGTGCCCAGGCGCAGGTTGACGAAGACTTCGCTGCCGACCGGCTCCACCACTTCGACCACCGGCGACAGCACTGCATCGGCGTCGGTCGCGGGCAGCAGATGTTCGGGGCGGATGCCCAGATCGACGGTGCGGCCATCCCAGTCGGCCGGGAAGCCCGCATCGCCGAGTGCGAGCGTGATGCCCTCGCCGGCGTCGAAGGCCCAACCGCCCCCGCTGTGTGCCAGCGATCCGCGCAGCACGTTCATCGCCGGGCTGCCGAGGAAGGTGGCAACGAACAGGTTCGCCGGCCGCTCGTACAACGCCATCGGCGTGTCGATCTGCTGGATGTGGCCGTCCTTGAGCACGACGATGCGCTGGCCCAGCGTCATCGCCTCGATCTGGTCGTGGGTGACGTAGATCATCGTCGTGCCCAGCTTGCGGTGCAGCCGGGCGATCTCGACGCGCATGCCGCTGCGCAACTTCGCATCGAGGTTGGACAGCGGCTCGTCGAGCAGGAACACCTGCGGCTGGCGCACCAGCGCGCGGCCCAGGGCGACGCGCTGGCGCTGGCCGCCCGAGAGCTGGCCGGGCTTGCGATCGAGCACCTGGTCGAGTTCGAGCACCTGCGCGGCTTCGTCCACGCGCGCGGCGATCTCGGTCTTCGACTGGCCGCGCAGCTTCAGCCCGAACGCGAGGTTCTCGGCCACGCTCATGTGCGGGTACAGCGCATAGCTCTGGAACACCATCGCGATGTCGCGGTCCTTCGGCGCGATGTCGTTGACCACGCGCTCGCCGATCTTCAGCGTGCCGTCGCTGATCGCCTCCAGCCCCGCGACCATGCGCAGCAGCGTGGACTTGCCGCAGCCCGAGGGACCGACGAGCACCAGCAGCTCGCCATCGGCGACCTCGAACGTCGCGCCGGCCACACCGACGAAACCGTTGGGGTAGACCTTTCGTACCGCGTCGAACCGCACCTGTGCCATGCACGCTCCCGTGAGTCGCAAATCCGTCGTGGACCGAATCGTGGCGCCGGTTGCGTGAACCGCGCGCCGTGATGCATTTGCGCTATTCTGGCATGTAATCGTTTCCAATCCAGCCGGCGCACGTGTGGGAGGCACAGCGTGGTGCAACGATCGACCGGATCCACCTCCGTACGAGGCGCATTACCCGCGTCGATTGACAGCGCTGGACATCCCCGGCTTGATGCCTCGATATCGTGGACGTTGCGATCGGCACACCTCCGGCGACACACTCCGTGATTCCCTATCCCGAACCCGAGACGGCCCCGGCGCCCATGCACGATTCCCTGCTGTTGTTCGGCGCCACTGGTGACCTGGCGCAACGCTACCTGTTCCCGTCCCTGCTGCATCTGCAGCGCGACCGGTTGCTGCCGGACAACTTCCGCGTGATCGCGATCGCGCGCAGCGAGCACGACGACGCCAGCTTTCGCGACTGGCTGCGCGAGCGCCTCGGCGACGAGTACGACACCTCGCTGGTCGACGAGCTGCTGCGCCGGATCCAGTACGTGCCCGTGGACCTCGGTGATGCGGACGCGATGGCGGCCGCCTTGTCGCGCTTCGCCGACCGTCCGACGGTCAGCTATCTGTCGACGCCGCCGAACCTGTTCGCATCCGCCTGCCGCGGGCTCAAGGCTGCCGGCCTGCTGGAAGCGCCGTCGCGGCTGGTGCTGGAGAAGCCGATCGGCCACGACCTGGCCAGCGCGCAGGAAATCGACGCGACGCTGAAGTCGGCGCTCGACGAGTCGCGGATCTTCCGCATCGACCATTACCTGGGCAAGGCGCCGGTGCAGAACCTGCTCGCGCTGCGCCTGGGCAACACCCTGTTCGAGGCGACCTGGGAACGGCGCTGGATCGAGTCGGTCGACATCATCGTCGCCGAGACCGCCGGCGTGGACGGCCGCGAGGGCTACTACGCGGATTACGGCGCGCTGCGCGACATGGTGCAGAACCACATGCTGCAGTTGCTGGCGCTGATCGCGATGGAGCCGCCGGCGGCGATGGATACCGACAGCATCCGCGAAGAGAAGAAGAAGGTGCTGCGCGCATTGCGACCGATGACCGCCGCCGATGCCGCGGCCGACAGCGTGCGCGGCCGCTACGCGCCCGGCGTGGTCGACGGCCAGGCCGTGCAGGGCTTCAAGCATGGCGGTCATGACGACGTGGAGACCTTCGTCGGCCTGCGCGCCTGGATCGACAACTGGCGCTGGGCCGGCGTGCCGTTCCGCCTGGTCACCGGCAAGCGCATGCCCTCGCGCACCACCGAGGTCGTGGTGACGTTCAAGCCTGTCACGCACTGGCTGTTCGGCCCGGGTGAGCGCAAGCGCGCCCGCGCCAACCAGTTGCGGGTGCGCCTGCAGCCGGAAGAGACGATCGAGCTCGGCCTGATGGGCAGCCTCGCCGCGTCCGAATGGGCCGCCAACGAACTGCAACCGATGTCGCTGGACCTGGCGATGCTGCCGCCCAAGCGCCGCATCGCCTACGAGCGCCTGATGATCGATGCGCTCAAGGGCGACCAGACGCTGTTCGTGCGCGACGACGAAGTCGAGGCCGCGTGGCGCTGGATCGACAGCGTGAGCGCCGCGTGGCGCGAGGCCGGCACGCCGGTGCGCGACTATCCGGCCGGCAGCTGGGGGCCGGTGGAAGCACAGCCGTTCCTGCCGCGCACGCTGACCACCCACAACGGGCGCAAATCGTGACGGCTGCGCTCGCCCTGCTCGCCGACATCGGCGGCACCAATGCGCGCTTCGCACTGGCCGATACCGCCAGTCCGACGCCGCTGCAGCTCGATACGATCCAGGTCTTCCCGGTCTCCGACTTCCCGTCACTGGCGGATGCAGCGCTGCACTACCTGCAGCAGACCGGTCACGACGGCAAAGCGCCGTTGCCACGCGCCGTGCTCGCCGTCGCCGGCCGCGTGGACGGTGACGATGCGCGCATCACCAACCACCCCTGGGTGATCTCGCGCACGCGCACCCGGCAGCGCCTCGGCATCGAAGACGTCGTGCTGACCAATGATTTCGCCGCCCAGGCGATGGCGATTCCGCTGCTGCAGCCCGGCGATTTCAGCGCCATCGGCGGCGTGCCGTGGTCGGTGCCGAAGGATCCGGGCGGTCCCTGCACCTATGCGGTGATCGGGCCCGGTACGGGCCTGGGCGTGGGTGGCCTGGTGATCCGCGACGGCCGGCACTACCCGCTGGAAACCGAAGGCGGCCACGTCAGCTTTCCGCCCGGCACGCCGGAGGAGACCGCGATCCTCGAACGCCTGTCGGCACAGTTCGGCCGCGTGTCCAACGAACGCCTGATCTGCGGTCCCGGCCTGGTCAACATCCACCGCGCACTGAGCGAGATCGCCGGTGTCGATCCCGGACCGATGCAGCCGGCCGATATCACCGCACGCGCAAAGGATGGCGATTCCCGCTGCGCGCGCGCGGTCGACGTGTTCTGCGCGGTCTTCGGTGCGATCGCCGGTGATCTCGTGCTGACGCTCGGCGCCTGGGACGGGGTGTTCCTCACCGGTGGCCTGGTGCCGAAGATGCTCGACTCGATCCGACATTCGGGCTTCCGCCAGCGCTTCGAACACAAGGGCCGCTTCTCCCCGAACATGGGGCGCGTGCCCTCCGTCGCAGTGCTGCATCCGCATGCCGGCCTGCTCGGCGCTGCCGCGATCGCCACGCGCAGGGCTGCCGCATGACACCGACCGGCGCCCCGGCCTTTGGCATCGCAGGCGGAATCGGCGACGATGGACGCATGCAACTGCACGCCTACGAATCGGCGACCCAATGGACCTGGGGCGCCGCGATCGCGATTTCCTCCGCCATTGCCCGCGACCTGGAACAGAAGCCGCGTGCGCGGCTGTTGCTCTCGGGCGGCAAGACGCCGGGGCCGGTGTACGCGGCGCTGTCGAAATCACCGCTCGCCTGGGACCGCGTCGATGTGGCGCTGGTCGACGAGCGCTGGTTGCTGCCCGACGATCCCGACAGCAATGCGCGCCTGCTGCGCGAGACGCTGATCCAGAACAAGGCGCAGAAGGCGCGGCTGGAAACCCTCACGCGCGCCGGTCGTCCCTTCGACGAGGCGGTCGCCACCGCCAACCTCCACGCGCGCCAGCCTGCGGGCGTGGTCGTGCTGGGCATGGGCGACGACGGGCACACCGCGTCGCTGTTTCCCGGCATGGTCGACCTCGAGTCGGCGCTGGCGTCCACGGCGCCCTACGTCGGCGTCGATGCCGGCGGCAGTCCCGGCGCAGGCAGCTGGCAACGGCGGATCAGCCTGACGCCTGCGGGCCTGGCACCCGCACACACCCGCATCCTGCTGATCCGCGGCGAGAAGAAGCGCGCCCTGCTCGATCGCCTGATGCAGAGCGACGACGCCACCGAGTTCCCCGCACGGATCGCCTTCACCACGCCGGGCGCCACGCTGCACGTCCACTGGTGCCCGTGACGCGCGCCCTGTTCGACCGTTGCGCGCAGTGCGATCCGCGCGCCCCCGCCCATCCCCCGGGCGCCCGTTCCTCTCATCGCCGCCGCCCATGAGCCTGCATCCCGTCGTCCATTCCGTCACCGAACGCATCCGCAAGCGCAGCGCGCCATCGCGCCAGGCCTATCTCGAAGGCATCGCGCGCATGCGCGATGAAGGACCGCTGCGCGGTCACCTGAGTTGCGCCAACCTCGCGCACGGCTTCGCCGCGTGCGGGCCGGTCGACAAGTCCCGCCTGCGCAACGGGCCGACTGCGAACCTCGGCATCGTCACCGCGTACAACGACATGCTGTCGGCGCACCAGCCCTACGAGCCGTATCCGGAATTCATCCGCGAGACCGCGCGTGCGCTCGGCCACACCGCGCAGGTCGCGGGCGGCGTACCGGCAATGTGCGACGGCGTGACCCAGGGCCGCGCGGGCATGGAGCTGTCGCTGTTCTCGCGCGACGTCATCGCCCAGGCCACCGCGATCGCGCTGTCGCACGACATGTTCGACAGCAGCGTGTATCTGGGCATCTGCGACAAGATCGTGCCGGGCCTGCTGATCGGTGCGCTGGCCTACGGCCATCTGCCGGCGATCTTCATTCCCGGTGGCCCGATGACGCCCGGCGTGCCGAACAAGACCAAGGCCGAGGTGCGCGAGCGTTACGCCGCCGGCGAGGCCACGCGCGAGGAACTGCTGGAGGTCGAATCGGCCTCCTATCACGGCCCCGGCACCTGCACCTTCTACGGCACCGCGAATTCCAACCAGACCCTGCTCGAGGCCATGGGCGTGCAGTTGCCCAGTGCGGCCTTCATCAATCCGGGCACGCCGCTGCGCGAGGCCTTTACCCGTGAAGCGGTCGAACGTGCGCTGTCGATCACCGCGCTCGGCGACGACTATCGTCCGCTGGGCCAGCTGATCGACGAACGCGCGATCGTCAACGCCGTCGCGATGCTGATGGCCACCGGCGGCTCGACCAACCACACCATCCACTGGATCGCGGTCGCGCGCGCGGCCGGCATCGTGCTGACCTGGGACGACATGGACCAGCTGTCGCAGGCCGTGCCGCTTCTGGCGCGCGTGTACCCGAACGGCGAAGCCGACGTGAATCGCTATCACGCGGCTGGCGGCAACGCCTACGTGTTCCGTGAACTGCTTGACGCCGGCCTGATGCACGGCGATCTGCCGACGATCGTCGACGGGGGCATGGCCCGCTACGGCGAGGAGCCCAAACTCGAGGGCGACCGGATCCGCTACGAACCCGGCCCGACGGTCAGCGGCGACCCCGGCGTGCTACGTCCGGTCTCCGCACCGTTCGAAGCACAGGGCGGCCTGCGCCTGCTGCGCGGCAACCTCGGTCGCTCGCTGATCAAGCTGTCGGCGGTGAAGCCGGAATTCCGCAGCATCGAAGCGCCGGCTGTCGTGGTCGATGCGCCGCAGGCACTGAACCGCCTGCACGCAGCCGGGGCCTTGCCGCAGGACTTCGTCGCCGTCGTGCGCTACCAGGGCCCGAAGGCCAACGGCATGCCCGAACTGCATTCGCTGGCGCCGCTGCTGGGCATGCTGCAGAACCAGGGCCGGCGCGTCGCGCTGGTGACCGACGGTCGTCTGTCGGGCGCGTCGGGCAAGATTCCAGCCGCGATCCACATGACACCCGAAGCCGCGCGCGGCGGACCGCTGGCCTTCGTGCGCGAAGGCGACATCATCCGCCTCGACGGCGAGGCCGGCACGCTGGAAGCGCTGGTCGATCCGGCCGAATGGCAGGCCCGCATCGCCGCGCCGGATACCGCGCCCGCACCCACCGACCACGGCCGCAATCTGTTCGGCTTCAACCGCGCGAACGTGTCGCCGGCCGACCAGGGCGCGCTGTCGATCTCCTGCGGCCCGGCCACCACCGACGGCAGCGCGTGGCACTACGATGCCGAATACGACCTGGGCGCCGATGCAGCAGCGCTCGATGCGCCACACGATTCCAAGGACGCCTGACACGATGACTTCCATTGCTTCCATGCAGGACCGCCAGGCGCGGGCCGCCGAACATCTGCGCAAGGCCGGCGTGCTGCCGGTGATCACCGTGCACACGCTCGACGAGGCACGCGCGATCGCCGATGCGCTGCTCGAAGGCGGCTTGAACACGCTCGAACTCACCCTGCGCACGCCGGTCGCGATCGACGCACTGGCGATGCTCAAGCGCGAGCGTCCGGACATCGTCATCGGCGCCGGCACCATCCTCAACGCCGACAACATCCGCGCCTCGATCGACGCCGGCGCGGACTTCCTGGTCACGCCCGGCACGCCGCCGGCGCTCGCCGATGCACTGGCCGAAGCCGATATTCCGGTGGTGCCCGGCGCCGCCACGCCGACCGAATTCATGGCACTGCGCGAGCGCGGCTTCCGCAACTGCAAGCTGTTCCCGGCCAGCGCGGTCGGCGGTCTGGCAATGCTCAAGGGGCTCGCCGGCCCGCTGCACGACATGCGCTTCTGCCCGACCGGCGGCATTTCCGAATCCAACGCCGCCGAATTCCTGGCCCAGCCGAACGTGCTGTGCATCGGCGGCTCGTGGATGCTCGACAAGGGCTGGCTGGAAGTGGGCGACTACGGCCGGGTGCGCGAGACCGCGGCGCGTGCGGCCCAGATCGTGCGGGACGTCCGGGGCTGAGGAACCGGAGCGCCGCGGCGAGGCCGGCCTGACGGCTTTGCGCGATGGCCTGCACCACGCCGGTCGTCATCCCGGCGGTTTTCAACAGACGAATGTCTGGTCAAGCCGGGATCCAGTGACTCGAGCTGCCGCAGGGTGACCAGCCAGTCGCCGTCGAGACGCGTTTCCGGCCTGCGCCATGCCGACGGTACGCCGGCCTCTACCTGGATTGCGCCGGTCGATCGACGCGAATCTGCATCCGCATCGCAATGCAGCATGTAACCGGTTCCAGCCAGTGATAGCGTCCGCTCTCCAGTCGCTGACCACGCATGCATGATCATCAGACCCCGGCGCCCTGACGCCCGTCTCCAGACCCGTCGTCACCGCCTCCACGCTGCGCCGCGCCTGCTGGGTGCCCTGCTCGGCCTTGCCGTGACTGCGGCCACTGCAGCGCCGCTGCCGCCGCGCGGCGCGTGGACCGCATCGGCGTCCTCGACGCAGGTCGATGCGCTCGCCCCGCAGCACGCCATCGACGGCGACCGCACGACGCGCTGGGGCGGTTCCTTTCTGCCCGGGCACTGGTTCCAGGTGGATCTTGGGCAACCGGCCGACGTCGGCGGCGTCACGATCCTCTGGGACAGCGGCTTCCCGGTGCGCTGGACGCTCGAGACCTCGCTCGATGGAACGCGATGGGACGTGGCCTACATGAGTACCGACTCGCGCGGCGACACCGACACGATCGTGTTTCCCGCGCGCAGTGCCCGCTATGTCCGCATCGCCAGCCCGTCGAAATCCTCCGACTGGGCGACGTCGATCTTCGAGTTCGAGCCGCTCGCCGCGGACGCGGCGCCGCGCCTGTCCGGGCTCTCCGCTGACGTGGACGGCGCGACGCTGTTCGCCGTCGACGCGGCGCCGGCCACCGTCGAGGCCGCGGGCGCTGCGCCGGGCACCCGCCAGCTCGATGTCGCGCTGCCGCGCGCCGATGCGATCGCCGGGCTCGAAGTCTGGTGGGACGGTCCCCGCAACGGCGCAACGCTCGAAGCGCGCGATGCCGACGGTCGCTGGACCGTGCTGGCCGAAGATCCCGGCCGCGACGGCACGCGCTCGTGGCTCGCGGCCGGGGCGCCGCTATCGCCAACCGCCTTGCGCCTCGTCGTCGGCGAGGTCGACGGGCGTGCGCCGGGAATCGCCCGGTTGCGTCTGCTCGGCCCGAAACAGCTGCTGACGCCGACCCGGCGCTACGAGATCGTCGCCTCGCGCACGCACGGCGCGCTGTTCCCGTCGTCGCTGCACCAGCAGCAGGTTTACTGGACGGCGCTCGGCATTCCCGCCGGGCGGCAGAAATCGCTGCTCGACGAATACGGCAATCTCGAGCCCTTCAAGGGCGGCCCGATGCTGCAGGCCGTGTGGCGCGGCAGCGACGGCCAGGCGCGCGTCGCCGACAACGATCCGCAGCGTCGCCATGCCCTGCGCGCGCAGTGGATGCCGATGCCCTCGGTCGAGTGGCAGGGCCAGCGCGATCTGAGGATCCGCAACGAGGCCTTCGCGCTGGAGCAGAACGGGCAGCCGGTGACGCTGATGCGCTACCGCCTGCACAACACGGGCCGGCGGCCGGTCGAGGGCACGTTGTCGCTGCTGGTGCGCCCGCTGCAGGTCAATCCGCCGTGGCAGCACGGCGGCTGGTCGCCGATCCGGCAGATCGCGATCGACGAAACCGCCGGCCATACGCGCGTGCGTGTCGACGGCCGCACGTTGCTGGCCTCGATGACGCCGGTCGGCGCGGCCGGCGCTGCGCCGTTCGGTGCGCACGGCGAGACCGAGATCACCGCCGCTGCGGCGCGCGGCACGCCACCGGCCACGCGCGAAGCATCGGACGCCGCGGGACTCGCCGCCGGCATGCTCGCGTATCCGGTGCGGGTGGCGCCGGGCGCCACGCAGGACATCGTGATCGCATTGCCGCTGGGGAACACGGCGCTCGACCCGTCCAAGGGCGAACTGACCGAGCCGCCGGCGCTGGATCTCGCCGCGCTCACCGGCGATGCCGCGACGCCCTCGGACGCATTCGATGCGCAAGCCGCGCGCATCGCCGCCGGCTGGACAGATCGCTTCGACACCTTCGACATCCGCCTGCCGGAGCAGGACCTCGTCGACATGCTGCGCGCGCAGGCGGCGTACATGCTGGTCAACCAGACCGGTCCGGCGATGCAGCCAGGCCCGCGCAACTACAACCGCTCGTTCCTGCGCGACGGCGCGGCGACGGCCACGGCGCTGCTGCGTCTGGGCCAGCCGAAGATCGCGCGCGACTACCTGCGCTGGTACACCGATCACGCGCTCAACCCCAACGGCATGATCTCGCCGATCCTCAACGAGGACGGCAGCATCAACCGCGGCTTCGGCTCGGACATCGAGTACGACAGCCAGGGCCAGTACATCCAGCTCGTCGCCGACGTGGCGCGTCTCGATGGCGGCCCCGAAACAGTGCGCGAATACCTGCCGGCGGTGACCGCGGCGATGCGGTTCCTGCAGGAGCTGCGCGAACGCACGCTGGTGGCGGGTTACATGGGCACGCATCCGTCGCCAGAACGCTTTCGCGGCATCCTCGCGCCGTCGATCAGCCACGAAGGCTATTCCACGCCGACGCACAGCTACTGGGACGATTTCTACGGCATCAAGGGCTGGCACGACGGTGCCTGGCTGGCCGATGCGCTAGGCGATGCGAAGACCGCGGACTGGGCGCGCGAACAGGGACGTCTGCTGTCGGATTCGGTGGCCGCGTCGCTGCGCGCGACCATCGCGTGGAAGGGCATCGACTTCATTCCGTCGTCGGCCGATCTCGGCGACAGCGACCCGACCAGCGTCTCGATCGCGCTCGATCCCACCGGCGCGCGACACGTCCTGCCCGAGCGCGAACTGCGCACCACCTTCGACCGCTACCTGGCCAGGCAGTTCGGCGACCGCACCGCGCCCGATGCGCTGTGGGCCTACACGCCCTACGAACTGCGTAACGTGCTGACCTTCGTGCATCTCGACCGGCCCGGCGACGCGCAGACCGTGCTCGACGGCCTGCTGGCCGACCGCCGCCCCCTCGCATGGCAGATGTGGCCCGAAGTCGTGCATTCGCGGCCGCGCTACCCCGGCTACATCGGCGACATGCCGCATACGTGGATCGGCGCGGAGTACGCCCGCACGCTGATCGGCCTGCTGCTGCACGAAGGCGACGACGGCCTGCAACTGCTGCCCGGCGCGCCCCAGGCCTGGCTCGACGGCGACGGTTTGTCGGTGCGGGCGCTGCCGACCGCTTACGGTCCGCTGACGATGGCGGCGAAACAGACCGGGACGCGGCTCGAGATCACGCTCGAGGACGGGCTGCAGGATGCGCTGCCCGTGCAGGTGATGTGGCCGAACCGCACGCGGCCGACCGCGGTCGTGGTCGATGGTCGCGCGGTCGACGACTTCGATGCGCGCGGCGTGCGCCTGTCGAAGCCGTTCCGGAGCCTCGAAGCGCGCTGGTAGGCCAGCGCCCCTCGCGCGTCGTCAATCCAGACGACGCGCCGGCAGCGTCAGCGCGGCGCGCGCGCCTGCGTCGGTGGCCGACTGTCCGAGGACGACGGTGTAGTCGCCGGCAGCGATCCGCCAGCTGCGGTCGTCCGGGTGGTAGTCCGCGAACAGGCGCGGCGCCAGCGCGACTTCCACCTCGCGGGTTTCGCCCGGCTGCAGTTCGACGCGGTCCCAGCCGGCCAGGCGCAGCGGCGTGGCGTGGCCCTGCGGCAGATGCACGTAGAGCTGCGGCACGACGGCGCCGGCACGTTCGCCGGTGTTGCGCACGCTGAAGCGCGCAGTGATGCGGGTCCCGTCCGCGCGGACCTGCAACCCCGACATCGCGAACGTCGTGTACGACAGGCCGTGACCGAATGCGTAGCGCGGGGTCAGGCCCTTCGCTGCGAACCAGCGGTAGCCGACGTTGGCACCTTCGATGTCGTAGTCGATCGTGTCTTCAGGTTTTTCCGCCGGATTGAAGCCGAGCCCGGGAATCGTGGGCCGCGGCAGTTGCGAGACGTCGACCGGCCAGGTCACCGGCAGATGTCCGGATGGATTGGCCGCGCCGGTCAGCAGCCGCGCGATGGCTTCGCCACCACGAATGCCCGGATACCAGGCCTGCAGTACACCGGGCACCGCATCGAGCCACGGCAGCTCGACCGGGCCATTGGTCTGCAGCACGACCACGCTGCGCGGGTTGGCCGCGGCGACGGCGGCGATCAACGCGTCCTGTCCGTCGGGCAGGCGCATGTCCGGCAGGTCGACCGACTCGGCGGCCCACTGCGTCGCGAACACGATGGCGACATCGGCCTCGCGCGCGAGACACGCAGCGGCGGCGCGATCGCGACCGTCGGCATAGTCGATGCGCGCATCCGGCAGTGCTTCGCGCAACGCGTGCAGCGGCGAGGACGGCTGGAACATCACCGGCCCCGGCCAGGTCGTCGGCTGCAGCCCGGTGACGGCACTGGTGCCGCGCGAGGTCCAGCCGACCATCGACGAACCCCCGCCGGCAATCACGCCCGTGTCAGCGTGTCCGCCGATCACCGCGATGCGGCGCACGCCGGGCGCGAGCGGCAGCACGCCGTTCTCGTTGCGCAACAGCACCGCGCCGGCTTCCGCCGTGCGCTGGGCGACATCGGATCCCATCGCATCGAGCGCGGCATCCACCGGCTGACGCTGTGGCGGGTGCTCGAACGCGCCGACGGCGATGAAGCTGCGCAGGATGCGGTGGACCATGTCGTCGAGCCGCGCCTGCGGCACGACGCCGGCGCCGACCGCCATGCGGAGTGGCACGTCGAAATACACGGCCTTGTCGAAGACCTCGCCCGCCGACTGCTGGTCGAGACCGGCGTTCGCCGCCTTCGAGGCGCTGTGCACGCCGCCCCAGTCCGACATCACGTAGCCGGGGTAGCGCCAGTCGCGCTTGAGCACGTTGTTGAGCAGTTCGTCGTGCTCGCAGCCGTAGGTGCCGTTGATGCGGTTGTAGCTGCACATCACCGCGCCGGGCCGGCCCGTCTCGATCGCGACATGGAACGCGAGCAGATCGGATTCGTGCATCGCGCGATCAGCGATCTCCGCGCTGTGGAAATTGCGCGCGGTTTCCATGTCGTTGAGCGCGTAGTGCTTCATCGTCGACAGCACGTGCTGCGACTGCACGCCGCGAATGGATTCGCCGACCAGGGTGCCGGCGAGCAGCGGGTCTTCCCCGGCGTATTCGAAGTTGCGGCCGTTGCGCGGATCGCGCTGCAGGTTGACGCTGCCGGCCAGCAGCACGTTGAAGCCCTGCCGCCAGGCCTCGCGCCCCATGGTCTCGCCGCCCTTGAACGCGATCTCGCGGCTCCAGGTCGATGCGGTCATCGGGCCCGACGGCATTGCGGTGGCGTGATCGCCCGCGCGCGCGCCGCCGGGATTGGTCACGCCGAGGCCGGCATCGACCAGCCCCTGCGCCGGAATGCCCAGGCGTGGAATCGGCGCCACGTAACCGGCAGCGGTGAGCGCCTCTTCAGGCTTCTTCTCGCCGATCGCGAAACGGCTGCGGATCAGCGCGAACTTCTCGTCCTGCGTCATCGCCGCAACCAGCAACGCGGCGCGCGCGTCCGGCGACTTGTCGGCATCCATCCACGGTTGCGCACTGGTCGCGTCCTGCGCGAACGCGGGCGCGGCCACCAGCAACGCGCACACCAGGATGCGCGTCGATGTCCGGGTATTCATCGAACTCCCCTCCCCTCGAATGTGGTGCAGGCGCGGCCCATGCGCGCGACCGGTCCAGCGTGGAGAACCCGTCGCAGCCATGCGCCGCGCCTGTGAATCAATCCGCTGCGGGTGCGCCTATGTGCACCCGCAACGTGTCGTGTCTCAACCCGCGCCTGCGATCCGCACCTTCGCGCCCGCGCGGGTGATGCGCAGTTCGTTGCCGTCCCACTTCGCGGCCTGGCCGTCGATCGTCGTCGCGCCCGGCACGCTTTCATACGGCCACTGCAGCACCAGACCGCCCGCCGGCAGACCGCTGCCGGCCGCAATATCGAGCAGCAACGCATCGCCGTCACGACGCAGCGAATAGCCGACGGTGCCCTGCGGCGTCCGCATGCCGCGCAGCGCGACGCCTTCGTTCAACCAGTCCGCGGGCACCCCCGCTGCCAGCACCAGGCTGTCATCGACTTCGCGCACGTAGGCGAACATGTCCAGCGCGGAGCGCACGAAATCCGAGCCCACCCAGGCGTGCGGCAGATCGCCGAGGAAGAACGGTGTGCGCGGCGTCGGCGTCACGACTTCGCCCCACTGGTTCCACGGCTGCGGCGCGCGATGGCCGAAGAACCACTCGCGCACCTCGGTCGCACGCTCGCGCCAGCCCAGACGCACGAACGCGGCGACGTTGCGCCACTCGTAGGGCGTGTAGTCCTTCCACGGCTCGCGGCCGTCGCGGCGATCGGTGAACTTGGTCCAGTAGCGCTCGAAGGTGTTGGTCAGCAGCGGCTCGGGCAGACGCCCCTGCTCGCCGCCGGGTGCGAGCGCGATCGTCGTCGAAGTCGCATCGAAATCGCCGAGCTCGGCAGCGCCCGGCAGGAAGTCGATGCCGTGCTGCTCGGCAGCGCTGCGCAGCGAGGCGTCGAGGTCGACGCGGAATTCGTCACGCGACGCGGCCATGCGCCTGGCGTCTTCCGGCTTGCCCAGCGCTTCGGCGATCTCCACCGCATCCTTGTAGCCGCGCAGCGCCCAGAAGTTGTCCCAGTACGAATGCATCGGCTTGGCCGAGTAGCCTTCGTGACTGATCGAGGCCGGCATCATGCCGTAGAACGCCGCGTTGAGTTTGCGGTTCTCCTCGGTGCGCTCGCTGGCACGCAGTTCTTCCATGTAGGTGTACGCGCCGAGCACGTGCGGCCACATCTTCTGCAGGAAGGCGTCGTCGCCGGTGTAGCGCCAGTATTCGGCGATGTTGAAGATCAGCTCGCCGTGACTGTCGTTCTCCGGTACCGGATCGCTGCCGCGGTCATCGACGCAGCACGGCACCTTGCCGTTGTCGAACTGGTACGGCGCGTACCACTCCACGTAGTCCTTGACGACTTCCGGGCGGCCCATGCGCAGCAGGCCTTCTGAGATCATCGCGCCGTCGCGGATCCAGCTGCGCGCATACGAACGCGTGCCCGGCTGCAGACGCGGTCCGATGCGCGAGATCAGCATGTGCGCCAGCGACGTGCGCAGCGTGTCGGCCAGATCCTTGCCGGCGGCCGGCACGTCGAAGCCCACTTCGTCGAGCTTGCCGCGCCACTCGCCCGCCACCGCGTCCTGCATCGACTGCGCGTTCCAGTTCGCCGGCGCATTCGTCATGTCGCCGGTCATCGGAATCAGCAGATCGAATTCGCGCGACTCGCCCGGCGCCAGACGCACCGTGTAGACCATCGCGCCGGACGCGAACGCCTGCGGATCCTCGACTTCGGTCGTCGTCGGCCAGGTGCCGGTCGCCAGGTGCTCGACGTCCATGCCGGCGTCGAACGTGGTCGCGAACGCGGCCTGCGCCGGCTGACGCGCGAACACGCGCGGCGTGCCGTCGACGCGCACGCCGTCGGTGGTGACTGCGAGCTGGCGCAGCGGGCTGACGCCGCCGGTGATGTTGAGGAACTGGGTCGGCGGATTGACCTGCATCGGTCGCACTGCGAGTGCGAGCTGGTAGTCGCGCGCCTCGCCGCCGGGATTGCTGAGCCGATAGCGCGCGACCAGCTGCGAATCCTCCGGCGTGCCCCGGGCGAAGCCGGTCACGCGCAGCTGCAGCGCATCGTGGGTCCAGTCGACGCTCGGGATCGGCAGGTAGTCGTCCTGCAGGGTCTGCGCGATCTGCGCGTCCGCCCAGGTCACCAGCGTGTCGCCGACGCGCACGAAGGGTTCGATCGAAAACCCGCCAGCGGCGACTTCGATCGCACCGTCCTCGCCGATCAGGCCCTGCTGCAGGCCGCCGTCGATGCCGAGGATCGTCCAGTACGCCTGTTCGCCACTGAAACCGCGCGGGAACTGGCCCTTGGGCCGGTCGGCCGCGACGGCTTCGAGTACATCGTTCGGATGTTCGGACATGCCCAGCGGCTGCACCGCGACCTCCGCCAGCGAGAAGCCGACGGCCGGACCCTCGCGCAGATCGAGACCGATGTAGCGCGCCTCGGCTTCCGGCAGCGCCAGCCAGTCGATGTCGCCGTTGCCTTCGGTCACCTCGCGCACCTGGGTCCACTGCTCGCCGTCAGCGGACAGCGACACGGCGTAGCTCGAGGCGTGACGACCCGGCTGCCACTGCAGGCGCAGTCCGCCGAACTCGCGCACCGAGCCGAGATCGAGCACCACGTTCTGCGGCGCCGCGGCGGTGGTCCACGCACTCTCCGCGTTGCCGTCGACGACGTTGTCCACGCCGTCAGGCGTCGTGGTCGACGCGGCGCTGGCGGTCAACGGCGAAGTGTCGTCGGGCGGCAGGGCCTCGAACGTGAGCTGGTCGAAACAGACCGTGCCCTTGCCGCCGGCGTTGTTGTAGATCGTGAACTCGAGCTTTTCGGTCGCGCGCAGCGTTTTGTCCGGCTCCGGACCCCAGGCCTTGTCGATGTGGCGCTTGCGGTAACGGACGTCGGTCCACTCGGTCGGGAAGTCGTACTTCGGCCGGTTGACCCACCACACGTTGTCGCCGCTGGCGTCGACGACCTTGAACTGCAGATCGTTGGCCGGCGACTCGCCGCGCATGCGGAATGCGAAGCGGTAGTTCTCCGGATATTCCATCCTGATATCGCGCTGGATGCCGACATGCCCGGACACGCCGTTGTAGTCGTAGTCCAGACACAACGCCTTGCCGCCGTCGACATCGACCTGGCGCAGCGTGCCGGTCACCTGGTTCGAGGTCACGACGGTCCACGTCGATGGATCATCGAAGTCGTCGAGGATGCGGATGCCCTCGCCCGCTGCAGGCGCGGCGGCGTCGCCGGTCGGCGACGGAGAGACGTTGCAGGCCGCGAGCGCGGCGGTCAGCGCGGCGATGCCGGCAACGCGTGGGATGCGGGAACGGTCGGACGACGCGATGGCGACGTCAGCCAGCGTCATGTCGGTGTCGGCAGGCGCGCGAACGGCGCGGGTGTCGAGGATCTTCATGCGGTGCGGTGGCTCCGTGGTTCGATTCGGGTGTTGCGGTTTGAACTGTTGCTGCGCATTCGCGCGATGTGGCGATGTTGTCGTGCTGGGACTGCCTCGAAACGCAAGTCACACGAGACATTCCCGCTGCCATCCATGGCGCGATAGCAACGGCTCCGGGAAGCCCTGCCCGGCCGGTCCGGCCTCGCGTAGCACGCGAGGCGTTCGGACATGGCGCGAGGCAATGCCTCGCAAGCGCCACGCCCTCACCCCTGGCCGGGCGTTCGCCGACGCGCGAACCATCGGTTCGCAAGCGCGTCGGCTCACCCTTTCACGCTGCCGAGCAGCAGGCCCTGGATGTAGTAGCGCTGCAACGCGAGGAACAGCAGCAGCACCGGAATCACGGTGACAACGGCGCCGGCCATCATCATCTCGACATCCTGGATGTGCTCGCGCGACAACGCGGCCAGCGCGACCGGCAGCGTGTAGTTGCTCTGGTCGGTCAGCACGATGAGCGGCCACATGAAGTCGTTCCACGCGGCCATGAAGGTGAAGATGGTCAGCGTCACCAGGACCGGCTTGAGCATCGGCAGCACGATCTGGAAGAAGATCCGCATCTCGCCGGCGCCGTCGATGCGCGCAGCTTCGAGCAGTTCGTCGGGAATCGAACGCGCGTACTGGCGCACGAGGAAGATGCCGAACACCGTCGCCAGACCGGGGATGACGACCGCACCGAAACTGTTGACCAGGCCCAGGCCCTTCATCATCAGGAACAGCGGCAGCATCGCCACCTGGGCGGGGATCACCAGCGCGGCGAGCAGGATCTGGAAGATCCGCTCACGGCCCTTGAAGCGCAGCTTGGCGAACGCGTAGCCGGCCATCGTATTGATCAGCAACGCGCCGAGGGTGATCGCGGCCGAGATCATCAGGCTGTTGGCGAAGTAGCGACCCATGCCGGCGCGTGCGAACAGCGCGTGGTAGTTGTCGAAGGACATCGCCGACGGCAACAGCGGTGGCGGAAAACCGCTGGCTTCGCCGGTCGGCATGAACGAGACCGACAGCATCCAGGCCAGCGGCGCAAGCGCGACGACCGCCAGTGCGACCAGCGCGCCGTTGACCGCCCAGGCCGACCAGCGCGTTGCGCCGACTTCGTGATACGCCGCGATCCGGCTCATACCAGCTCCCGCTTGCGCCCGAAGCGCAGCAGCAATGTGGTGACGCCGAGGATGATGAGGAACAGCATGAACGCCACTGCCGATGCGCGGCCGAGGTTCCACCACATGAAACCTTCCTCGTACATGAAGTACAGCACGCTGACCGTGCTCTGCAGCGGGTCGCCCCGCGTCATCACATAGGGCTCGGCGAACAGCTGGAAGTAACCGGACACGGTGATCACCGCGACCACCAGCAGCACCGGGCCGAGCATCGGCAGCGTGACGTGCACGAACTGCTTCCAGCGCGAGGCGCCGTCGATACGCGCGGCCTCGTACAGGTCTTCGGGAATCGCGGCGAGGCCGGCGATGAAGATCACCATGTTGTAGCCAAAGTTCTTCCACACCGCGAACAGGATGATCGTCGGCATGGCCCACGCCGGATCGCCCAGCCAGTCGACCGGCGCGATGCCGAGGTGGCCGAGTGCCCAGTTCACCAGGCCGTAGCTGGTGTGGAACAGATAGCGCCAGATCACCGCGACCGCGACCAGCGTCGTCACCACCGGCGCGAACAACGCCGTGCGGAACAGACCCTTGAAGCGCGCAGCCTTGGCGTTGAGCAGCAACGCGGCGCCGAGCGAGACGCCGATCGACAGCGGCACGCCGATGACGACGAAGTACGCCGTATTGCCGAGCGATTTCCAGAACAGCGGCGTCTGCAGCAGGTCGAAATAATTGCCGAGCGCGACGAAGCGCAGGTTCGACATGTCCGACAGCGCGTAGAGGTCGAAGTCGGTCAGGCTCAGCAGCAACGCCGACGCGACCGGAATGCCGAAGAAGATGCCGAGCACGATCAGGGCCGGCCCGGCGAAGATCCAGCCAGCGGTACTAGCGCGCATGGACGTCACTCCGGTCAGTGGCGTGCGGTCCATCGCTCGCACCGACGCGCTCGCCTTCCTGCGCTTCGCGCTCACGCACCCAGCGACGTTTCTCGAGCAGCGTGTCCACGCGCGCGTCGAGCGCCTGCAGCGCCTCGTCCTGCGCCATGCCACCGCGCACCACACGCTCGCTCATCAGGCGCATCTCCTGCACGATCCGCTCCCACTCCAGCACCTTGGGCGTGGGCTCGACGCGTTCGAGCTGGTCGCGGAACGCCTGCGCATACGGGTCCTCGCGCAACTGCGGGAATTCCCAGGTGCTGCGACGCGGCGGCAGGTTGCCGATCATCGCGTGGAAACGCTGCTGGATCTCCGGCCGCGACAGGAATTCCATCAGCTGCCAGCTCGCGTCCTTGTTCGGCGAGTCGCGGAACATCACCAGCGACGTGCCACCCGCGATGCCCGCACCCGGACCGTCCGGACCCGGAAGCGGCGCGGTGCCCCACTGGTCCTGCAGCTCGGCCGGCATGCGGTCGCGGAACTCGCGGATGTTCCAGGGGCCGGACACGTAGAACGAGAAGAAGCCGCGGCCGAATTCGTCCCAGACGTTGGAGATCTGGGTTTCCGACATCCGCGGCGCCCAGCCCTGCTCGAACATGTTGGTATAGAAGCCCAGCGCGCGGGTGAAACCCGGGCTCGTGAAGTTGCCGCGGCTGTCGTCGTCGCGCAGCAACGGATCGCGCTGCTGCAGGCCGAACGACAGCAGTTGCTCGAACTCGTTGAGCGGCAGCATCACGGCGTAGCGCTCCGGGCCGACATGCGCCTTGACCGCGGCCATCGCGGTCTCCCACTCCTGCCACGTGCGCGGCAGCGTTTCGACACCGGCCGCGGCCAGAATGTCCTTGCGATAGAAGATCAGGCGCGTGTCGATGTACCACGGCACACCCAGCAGGGTGTCGTCGACGACATTGGTGTGCCAGATGCCCGGAAAGTAATCGGATTCTTCGATGACATCGGAGGCATCGACGCGCGACTGCAACGGCTCCAGCGCGCCGAGCACCGCGAACTCCGGCACCCAGGTGTTGCCGAGCTGGCAGATGTCGGGCAGAGCATCGGCCGCGAATGCGGTCAGCAGCTTCTCGTGCGCGGAGGTCCAGGGAATCTGCTGGATCTCGACCCGGATGTCCGGATGCTCGCGCTCGAACTCACGCACCAGCTCCGACACGACCTCGGCCTCGCGACCCATTGCCCAGAAGCGGACGACGGTCTGCTCGTCGCGCCGCGCGCAGCCTGCAAGCAATACGAGCGCGAGCAACAGGCAGACGAGCCGCGCCGCCGCGGGGATACGGCGGGCGCCAGGATCGCGTCGGAAGGCACGCAAGGCCTTACTCCGCCGGAACCGGGTCGGAGGCCCGTGCCGGCGCCGGTGCGGGCGAGCGGCCATCGCGGTCAGGACGCTGGTTCGCCGCGCGCGACTCGGCGATGCCCATCGAACGCGCCATCGCCGCCTCGGTATCCGGCGGGCCGGAATCCTTGGGCTCGTCCTCGCCGGCGAGCCAGCCGCCGGTGAAGCCCGCGCGTTCCAGACCCGCGCGGATGTAGGGGTTCTTCTTCATCACGTTCCAGACGAAGTCGTTCCGGTAGTTCGCGATCATCGCCAGGATCGGGCCCTGGTCGATGGCGATGTAGTCGCTGGCCACCCAGCCCTTGCCCGGCACGATGCGGCCGGTCTTCAGCGGCACGTCCTCGTAGGTGAAGCTCGGATTGAACGAGTCGAGGAAGCCGTAGCTCGAATACAGATAGTCACCATAGCGACGATGCATCTCCTCGGTCGCCGGAATCACGATCTCCGGCGCGAACGCGATCGACGCGACGGCGGCGGTCGGGGCGATGGTGCCGTCGTCGAACGCGACATCGAGGCCTGCGCCACGGGCGCTGTAGTGACGGAACTCGCGCTGCTCGCCGTTGAAGTCCTGGTCGGTACGCTGCGGTCCGTCGCTGGCGGTCAGACCCCAGACGTTCTCGCCGTACTCCTTCCAGCCCATCGGATTGTCGATCGCGTACTGGCGTTGTGCGTATGTCGCGCGACGGCTGTTCTCGAAGTAATCGATGCCGCGGCGACGCATGTAATCGTCACGGATGCCGCGGAAATCCACCCACACGTGCGTGTACTGGTGACCGAAGTGCGGCGCGAAGCTCAGGTACTCCTGGCCGCGGAACACGCCCCAGGACTTGTCGTAGGTGCGCGTCCACACTTCCCAC
This sequence comes from Luteimonas sp. KH_071, assembly GCF_057838005.1. Classification (NCBI taxonomy): domain Bacteria; kingdom Pseudomonadati; phylum Pseudomonadota; class Gammaproteobacteria; order Lysobacterales; family Lysobacteraceae; genus Luteimonas; species Luteimonas sp. KH_071. Next base: position 2,177,139 of record NZ_CM174458.1, read on the forward strand.
GCTTCCGGTCCGACCGGATGCGTCGGCGAACCCAGCGCGAGGATGTAGACCAGCATCGCCTCGTCGTAGCCGGTCCAGTCGTGCTCGATGAAGCCGCTCTCGGGATACCAGCCCATCGAGATCAGCGGCGCGCGCTGCTGCAGGAACGGCCAGCGCACATTGCGGTAGAGCTGGTCGGCGAGCTTGCGGATCTCCGCCTCGCGCGGATCGTCGCGGTCGTAATACGACTGCGCGAACAGCACGCCCATCATCATCAGGCCGGTGTCGACGCTCGACAGTTCCACCCACGGCTCGAAGCGGTGGCCATCCTGCATGTCGATGAAGTGATAGAAGAAGCCCTGGTGACCACCGGTCCCGGTGGCCTGCGGGCCCATCTTCACGTCCCGGAAGAACTTCAAGGTGGTCAGCGTGCGATCCACCGCCTGCGTGCGGCTCACCCACCCGCGCTCGATCCCGATCGGATACGCGGTCAGCGCGTAGCCCACTGCGGCGACGCTGGAGAACGGACGCGACGGGAACCGGTCGGGCGTCAGACCGTTGACCTCGTTGGTCGTGTCCCAGAAGTACTGGAACGTGCGCCGTTCGATGTCGGCGAACAGCGGCGGCAGCTCCGGTGGCCCCTTCACCTCTTCCTCCACCGGCACAGCCACCTCCGGCACCTGCTCGATCGGCCCCGGTTTGGGCGGCGGGACATCCGGTTCGGCGGGTGCCTGATTGCCGCAGCCGGCCAGGAACAACGCGGCGAGCGCGACGGAGATCAGGAGTTGGAACGCACGGTGACGGGATTGCATCGTGAAGGAAACCTCGCGCTGAAATCGTTTACAGGGGCCAGTATAAAACTGCCGGTCGCCCGAAGGGGACCGGCAGCGGGGGATACCTTAAAAGTCGATACCGAAGGACAGCTTGAAGGTCCGCGTCGGCAGCAGGATTTCATTGCCGCTACGCGAACCAAAGTTCTCGTTGACGGTGAGTTGCGCGTCGTCGATGCCCCATCCACCGCGGTTCAGGTCGTACTGGTTCCAGTTGCGCCAGTTGAACGCATTGAGCACGTCGGCCCGCACCTTGAACGACAGATCCGTGCCGGTATCCCAGCGACGCTCGAGCGAGAAGTCGAACTGCTTGAAACCGAACGTGCCGTCCGGCGTATAGGGGTCGTAGAAGCAGTACGGATTTCCCGGTGCCGGGTCGGCGATGCAGTTGGTGGCATTGCGCGGCGTCGGACTCGCGACGATCAGCTTGGCACTGAAGGTGGTCTGCCACGGCAACTCGTAGATGCCGGAGAGCACCAGGCGATGCTTGGCCAGACCGGTCGAGCGATAGGAGCGCTGGTCCACGCGCGAGCCGTCGAAATAGAACGACTCTCCGTTCGATGCGTCCGAACGATTCTCTTCGGCATCGCTGAACGTGTACGCGACGTTGAATCCCCAACCCGAATCTTCGGTGTAGGGCTTGTCGAACGAAAGCAGCAACGAGTTGAGGTTGTACTCGATGCCGTTGTCACCAAGGATCAGGTTGCCGTAACCGGGAATGGGCTGATTGAACGGCACGCCGCCCCAGGTCGCATCCGGAGCGCCCGGGACACGGTGGAAGCTGCCGTCCTCGTACCGGTTGCCGAGACGGAAATAGATGCCATCTCGGCTGCGGATATGCGCGACCGTCGCCGAGGTGCTCCAGTTGTGCCCCATCACCATCCACTGGCTGCGGATACCGAGGCTGAACTGGTCGGAGTACGGTGTCTTCAGATCATTGTTCAGCGCGTACACCTCACCACCCGAGCGGGGGTTTGCAGCCGTGTACGCATCGATCCCCGCCTGGGTCAGCAGCGCCGGATCGAAGGGCACACAGTTCGACGCGGTCGCCGAATCACAGGGGTGCAGGGGCGTGTCGAACCGGATCTCGTAGCCCGTGAACGCACCACCGTAGTACTCGCGCGCCATCTGGTCGAAGATGTTGCGATCGTATGCCCGGCCGGCACCACCGAAGAGCACGTGGGTTTCATCGCCACTCAGGTCGTAGGAGAAGCCGAGGCGCGGCTGCCATGCGTTTTTCCGGTTCTTGCGGTTCTGGCCGGTGCTGATGAAATCCTCGCGGTTGTAATCGGCATTGTCGAGATTGCTCCAGCCGCGGATTGCCGCCGCGATACCCGGGTCCAGCACATTGTCCGTGTAACTGGGATTGTCCTCGTAGTCCCAGCGCAGGCCGAGATTGAGCGTCAGGCGGTCAGTGGCTTCCCAGTCGTCCTGGATGTAGATGCCGAACTGCTTGTTGCTCGATTCCACATTCGGATTGCGGCCCTCGAGCGGTGCGGAGAACGTGATGCGGTAGGGCTGCGTCAGACCTTCATTGACGTCGTAGAAGTACTGCGGGAACGGCGGGTTCTGCTGGAAGGCGTTGAGGTCCACCTGCTTGTACTTCACACCCATCTTGATGGTGTGCCCCTCCCATCCGAAGAACGTCAGGTCATTCTGAAAGCCGACGCCGCGCTGGCCCTTGTCCTGGAAGGTCGGGCCGCCGCCAATGTTGAGCACGCCCAGATCGAGCACGGCCGGATTGTTGGGATCGATGATCGTGTAACGCAGGCCGGGTGCCGCCGTCACGGGCACCGGGTTGTAGGCGGCCTCTTCGAACGTGATGTGGGCATCGTTCAACCAGTTCGTGCTGCTGAACTGGTAGCGCAGGTCTGCGCGCGTCTCGTCATTGGTGAAGTTGGTCGCGAACGACGGCGTGCTGATGTCGTTGCCGGGACTGATGGAATCCTCATCCCGGTAGCGCAGCGACAGTTCGATCAGATGGGCTTCCGCGAGCTGCAGGCTGAGCTTGCCGAAATAGAGATCCTGGTTGAACGGCACGCTGTATCCGCCGTAGAGGCTGGCGAGATCGGCCGGGAGCAACGACGGGTCGAACACCGTCGGCGGCCGCGTGTCCTTCGGCACCACAAAGTCTTTGGCGTCGTAGGCAAAGAAAAAGTGCAGGCGATCCTGGATGATCGGACCGCCGAAGGTCACGCCGTACTGCTCGGTCACCTGCTTCTGCTGCACACCATCCTGGATCTCGCGCGGCGTCCTTGCGCTCCATTCGTCCGCAGTGCGGTCCCAGAAGAAGCTGCCACTGAAGTCATTGGTGCCCGACTTGGTCACCGCAGTCACGGCCGCGCTGCTGATCTGGTCGTACTCGGCCTTGTAGTTCGAGGTGATGACCTTGTACTCGCCGATCGCCGACTGCGGGAACGGGTTGCCGCGGCTGTCGTCCTGACCGGTGATGCCACCTGGCGTCACGTAGTTCTTCTGGCCGACACCATCGATGAAGACATTGATGTTGCTCGATCCCTGCGCACCGCTGCGCAGCTGCGACTCGGTGCCGTTGGGCGAGTTGACGAACTGCATGCCCGGCACGGTGTCGGCGAAGGCAAGGAAGTTGCGCGAGTTCTGCGGCAGGGATTCGATCTGCTTCTGCGATACGTAGGTCGCGATTTCAGACGTCTTGGTTTCCACCAGTACGTCGGCGGTGACCGTCACCGCATCCAGATCCGTGGCTTCTCCTGCCGGCGCAGCTTCGGCGACACCGCCTACACCCAGGTTGAGCGTGGCGGTCTGGCCGATCGCGACGGTCACCGTCTGCGACGTGCTTTGCCCGTTCGCTTCGACCTGCAGTCGATACGTGCCCGGCGTCAGACCCGCGAGGTTGTAGTTGCCGTTCGCGGTCACGCCCACGCTGCGGCTCAGACCGGTGGCCGTGTTCACGGCCGTGATGCGCGCATCGGTCGCGGGCGTGGAGTCCACCATCACCTGGCCGCGGATGGTGGCGGACGTCGACTGCGCCATCAGCGCGGGCGCCGCCATCGCCAGGCAGCCGCCCAGCGCGAGACTGAGAAGTGAACGCGAGAAGGCGCGCGGCCGGGTGTCGGTGTGTGTCATGTCGTCGGTCTCTATCAGGGGATATTGGTTCGAACGGCGGATCTGCCGTCCCGTGTGCCGCAACGCGGCGGTGTCACCTCGAACGTCCGTCGGAAAGACCGAAGACACGCTCGCCCACGCGCGACGTCACCCGTGTGCCCCTGCACACACGATGATCGATCGGTATCGGACTTGATGTCATGCGACCCCTCCCAAGGCGCTGACGTCGACCGGTCATGACCGGGTCGACGGCTCTCCACTGGACGATGGTGATGCGGCCTTGCCACTCGAATCACGGATCACGAGTACGGGCGCCAGCAAGGCCACATTCGCCCCCTTGCTTTCGGCCGTTGCCGAGTCGATCTCCAGCAATGCCTTCAACGCGCGCGCGCCCAGTTCAGCGATGTCGACGCGCATCGTCGTTAGCGATGGGTGAACATAGCGTGCAAGCGGGATATCGTCGAAGCCTACAACTGCGATCTCCGCCGGCGTGCGCACACCGCCGCGACCGAGTGCATACAGACAGCCGATCGCCATCATGTCGTTGGCCGCGAACACCGCGTCGGGACGCGTCTCGAGTGCAAGCAACGCCTGCCCTGCGCGATGGCCGGAGTCCTCGTCGAACTGGCCCGGCAATTCCCACGGGGTGAAAGCGTCGCCCGCGGCAGCCAGTGCATCGCGATAACCGCGTTTGCGTTCGCGTGCGTCGTCGTTGTCTTCGGGGCCGTCGATGAAGGCGATGCGCTTGTACCCCGCGTCGATAAGATGCGTGACCATCGCCCGCGCGCCACCGTAATTGTCGATACCCACCGAAAGCTGCGGCCGACCCTGCGCGGCGTTGATCAGCACCATCGGCAGGCTGGCGTCGACGTTGCGTTCGAGGAAATCGACATCGTGCACGTAGGGCGACATCAGCAGCAGGCCGTCGACGCGTCCGCGCATCGCGCGCAGTGCAGCGCCCTGCTCTTCCGGGTTGCCGTGATAGCTGGAGACCAGCAGATGCTGGCCGCGCGTACGCGCCACCTGGTCGATGCCGCGCATCAGTTCGGAGAAGAATTCGCCATGCAGGTCAGGCAACACGACGCCGACGGTCTGGGTGCGCCGGCTGCTGAGACTGCGCGCGGCGTGGTGCGGGCTGTAGCGGAGTTCGGCAGCGACGGCGAACACGCGCTCGCGCACCGCCTCGGCGACGTTCTGGTGGCCGTTGAGCGCGCGCGATACGGTCGCGACCGACACCCCGGCCGCCTTGGCCACATCCTTGATCGTCACGCTCAAACCGCATCCTCCCGCTTCCGCGATGGGCCGGACTGTAAGCGTTTCCACAGCGTCATGTAAACCGGATGTAACAACCAATCGATGCTGCACTGCACTATATCTGCAGCGATCTGCGGCCTATTCCGCCGATCGTGCGATCGCGCTCACGGCAGCACCTGACGGAACGGACGGACGTCCACCCGCACGTACACGCCTGCATCCACATACGGATCGGCATCCGCCCAGGCGCGCGCGTCGGCCAGCGAATCGAATTCGGCGATGACGATGCTGCCGCTGAAGCCCGCCGGGCCCGGGTCCTCGGCGTCGATCGCAGGACACGGCCCGGCCAGCAGCAGCCGTCCCGCATCACGCAATGCGAGCAGCCGCGCGAGATGCGCCGGTCGCGCTTGCGCGCGGCGCGCGAGCACGTCTTCGCCGTCATAGCCTTCGATCGCGTACCACATGGGCATCCCCGTCCGTTCGTGAGGCGCGCAGTGTAGCGAGCGCACCCGCTGGACAGCTCCCGCAGGCACCGCGTACTCTGTGCACCAGCATCCGGCCAGTTCGCCGCCCGTCACGTCTCCAGACGCTGCCGCACGCGGTCGCCCCACCGGCCCGGTCCAACGCCCTTCCGATCCACGCGCCTGCCCCGCATGCAGACGCGCTTCGCGCTTGGCGACGACCGACCCAGACGAAGATGTTACGCAGCACCGTTGTCCCCGCGCCGGCCCGAGCCGCGCAACCGACCGGATCCGCTTCCCGCGGCCCGCCGAGCCGTCGCCCCGCCCTGCCAGCGATCCACTGCCCGTGATCCATTCTCCGCGCCCGAGCGCCACGCCGCTGTTGCCTATCGAATGACACAGCCTGCATCCGACGCCAAGGCGTCCGCCATTGCCGCCCAGCCGCAGCAGCAGGAATTCCCGCTGGCGCTGGTGCATGGTCAGCCGGTGCTGCAGATCCCGCAGGATCTGTACATCCCGCCGGACGCGCTGGAAGTCATCCTCGATGCGTTCGAGGGCCCGCTCGACCTGCTGCTCTACCTCATCCGCCGCCAGAACCTCGACATCCTCGACATCCCCGTCGCCGACATCACCAAGCAGTACGTCGCCTACATCGGCGTGATGCAGGAACTGCGGTTCGAACTCGCCGCCGAATATCTGGTGATGGCCGCGATCCTGGCCGAGATCAAATCGCGGATGCTGCTGCCGCGGCCGCCGGTCGACGAACTCGACGAAGGCGATCCGCGCGCCGAGCTGGTGAGACGGCTGCAGGAGTACGAACGTTTCAAGCAGGCGGCCGAAGACATCGACCGCCTGCCGCGCCAGGATCGCGACACCGCGCCGGCGCAGGCCACGCTGCCCGAGCGCACGATCAACCGCGATCCGCCGCCGGTCGATCTGCGCGAGATGCTGCTGGCGCTGCACGATGTGCTCAAGCGCGCCGAGCTGTTCACCGGCCATGCGATCCGTCGCGATGCATTGAGCGTGCGCCAGCGCATGGGCGAAGTGCTGACCCGCCTTACCGGCGGTCATTTCCACCGCTTCGAGTCGCTGTTCGAACCCGAGGAAGGCCGGCTGGGCGTCGTGGTGACGTTCCTGTCGATCCTCGAGCTCACCAAGGAACGCCTGCTCGACATCGTGCAGGAGGCGCCGCTGGCGCCGATCTACATCAAGTCGTTAGCCGATGCCGACGGCGCCGCGCCCCCGACCACCTTCTCCAGCGAGTTCGACGATGACGTTCCCGAACCCGCCCAGTCCTGACCACCGACCGGATCTCCAGACAATCCCGATGGACCAGACCTTCATCAACCGCATCGTCGAGGCCGCCCTGCTCGCCTCCTCGCAGCCGCTGACCGTGGCGCAGCTCGAAACGCTGTTCACGCTCGACGAGCCCGCACCCGAGGGCAGCCTCAAGCAGGCGCTCGTCGACCTGCAGGCCGCGTGCGCCGAGCGCGGTGTGGAACTGGTGGAGCTGGCCTCGGGCTGGCGCTACCAGGTGCGCGGCGACGTGCACGGCTGGGTGTCCCGGCTGTGGACCGAACGCCAGACCAAGTACACGCGCGCCACGCTGGAGACCCTGGCGCTGATCGCCTATCGCCAGCCGATCACCCGCGGCGAGATCGAGCAGGTGCGTGGCGTGGCGACCAACAGCAACATCATCAAGGCGCTCGAGGAGCGCGAATGGATCCGCGTCGTCGGCCACCGCGACATGCCCGGGCGTCCGGAGTTGCTCGGCACCACCAAGGGCTTTCTCGATTACTTCGGCCTGCGGCGTCTCGACGACCTGCCGCCGCTGTCCGAACTCAAGGATTTCGCCGAGCTGGATCCGCAGTTGCGCTTCGCCGGCACCGAGGTCGCCGACCGCACGGTGGGCGGTCTCGCGTCGGCAGATGATGCCGCGGCGAACGACGCGGCGGATGATGCCGATGTCGATCCCGACGACACCGACGACACCGACGACGGCAGCCAGATCACCGACGACGACGTTCCGCGCGATGTGCAGGACGCCGAAGCAGTACCCGGAGACGACGACGGCGAGACCGCCGGCGACGCATCCGAAGACGCCACCCAGACCCCGTCGGACATCCCGTCCGACGACGACACCGCAACACCCAACGCACAAGACGCCCTCGCCGTAGACGGCGACAGCGACCGGAGCCATTCATGACGCAACAACGCAATTCCGACAAACCCGCCCGTTCCCCGCTGTCGCTCAAGCGCGGCGAAGCTCCGGCCGCGGATGCCGCGCCCAGGCTCGAGGAACGCCTGCACAAGGTGCTGGCCCAGGCCGGCCTCGGCTCGCGCCGCGCGCTCGAGCAGCGCATCGCCGACGGTCTGGTCAAGGTCAACGGTGAAGTCGCCCAGACCGGCATGTCGATCAAGGGCAGCGACCGCATCGAGCTCGACGGCAAGGTGTTCGTCGCCAGTGCGCTGACCGAACCGGCGCGCGTGCTGATCTACAACAAGCCCGAAGGCGAAGTCACCACACGCGAAGATCCCGAAGGTCGCCCGACGATCTTCGAGGCCCTGCCCGCGCTCAAGGGTGCGCGCTGGATCGCGGTCGGCCGCCTCGACATCAACACCACCGGCTTGCTGCTGCTGACCACCGACGGCGAACTCGCGAATGCGATGATGCATCCGTCGTATGAAGTCGAACGCGAGTATGTGTGCCGCGTACGCGCGCCCGAGGGCGAGGAAACGGTGTCGGACAAGCTCGTCGACCGCCTCAAGCGCGGCGTCGCGCTGGAAGACGGCCCGGCCAAGTTCGACGAGATCGAACGCATCGGCGGTACCGATTCGCACGACTGGTTCCAGGTGCTGCTCAAGGAAGGCCGCAACCGCGAAGTGCGCCGCCTGTGGGAATCGCAGGGCTGCCAGGTCAGCCGCCTCAAGCGCGTGCGCTACGGCCAGGTGACGCTGCCGCAGCCGCTGCTGCGCGGCCAGTCGCAGGAGCTGCCCGAGACGCAGGTCGAAGCCCTGCGCAAGGAGCTCAAGCTCGAGGAAGGCCCGCCGCCGGCGTTGACGCTGCAGCCGGTCATCGGCCAGCGCAAGGCCACGAAGGCGACCGTGCATCTGGGCAAGGGCGCGGGCAAGGCCTACGTCAACGGCCAGAACAGCGGCGCCGATGAAGGACGCGAGCTGCGTCGTTTCGACAACGTCCGCGAAGATCGCGGCCGTGGCCGCGGCGGCCCGCGCAAGCCGCACGGCGGCCTGACGGTCAGCGGCGACGCCGCGGCCAAGCAGTCGCAGAAGCCGTTCAAGCAGCGCGCCGACAAGGGCTCGCGCGCCCTGCCCGAAGGCAATCCTGCTGCGTTCCGCAGCTGGTACGTGCCCGACGGCGTGGAGACCGGCCCCACCGGGCATCGCAATGCGGACGGCCGCGGCCCCAAGAAGCCCTACGGCGGCGCAGGCGGTCCCGGCGGCGCGAAGAAGCGCGGTCCGGGTGGTCCGGGCGGCGGCGGTCAGGGTCCGCGCGGTGCAGGCGGCGGTGGTCCGCGTGGTCCGGGCGGTGGCGGTGGCGGCGGACAGACGCCGTGGGCGTCACGTCCTGCCGGTGGCGGTGGTGGTCCGGGTCGCCCGCGTGCGCCTTACGGCCATCCCGACAGCGCGCCGAGCTTTCCGTCCGACCACGCCAATCCGGGCAGCTTCAATCCCAATGCCGGTCCCCGCGGTCCGCGTCCGGGCGGTGGCAATCGCGGCCCGAAGGGTCCGGGTGGCCCCGGCGCGCGTGGCCCCGGTGGTCCCGGCGGCGGCAACCGTGGTCCGGGCGGACGTCCGCCGGGCGGCGGCAACCGTGGCCCGCGCAGCGGCGGTGGCGGCGGTCGCTGATCGCACGCACTGGAACTGTGTCGACACACGGGGCCTTCGGGCCCCGTGTGCGTTTGTAGATGCATGGACCTCTGTGGAGCGCGCTTGCGCGCTTCTACACTCTTTGCTCCATCCAGGAGTGCCCATGGTCACCACCGGCGACGCCATCAACGATCTGATCCGCGCGAACGCGCCGGCGGCGATGCACGCCATGCTGCCGCCGCCATGCCTGCTCGACATGCAGGGCGCGTTCCTCGAATACGAAGACGGCGTGCGCATGTCGCTGCGCTTTCCGGTGCTGGCGCGCTACCGCAATCCGATGGGCAACATGCAGGGCGGCTTCATCGTCGCCGCGCTCGACAACACGCTCGGGCCGTTCTCGTATCTGATCGCACCGCCCAGCGTCACCGCAACGCTCAACACGCAATACCTGCGGCCGGTCGCGCCGGACACGCCACACATCATCTGCGAAGCGCGTCTGGTCGCGCGCACGCGCAATGTGCTGCACCTCGCGGCGGAAGCGCGCAGCGAAGACGGCAAGGTGTTCGTGCTGTGTCAGGCCACGCAGCAGATCCTGCCGCCGCGCAGCGCCTGAGACTTCATACCCGCTTCACCGCGGCGCCATCGGTACTCCATCCGTGCGGCCGACACTGGCGCCTCGCTCGCGGATGGAGGCACCAGGTTTGGACGATTACGCACGATTCGATTGGGACCTCGTGGTGGTGGGCGCGAGCTTCGCCGGCGCGGCATGCGCGCTCGCCGCGCGCGAGGCAGGACTGCGGGTGTGTGTGCTCGAGCGCAAGCACGATCCCGGCATCCGCCTGCACACGACCGGCATCATCGTCGCCGAGGCGTTCTCGCAGACGCGGCTCGGTCGCATGCCGCCGGCGCTGTATCGCAAGGTGCCGCGCGTCCAGCTGTATGCGCCGAGTCTGGACAGCCTGCAATTGCAGGCAGACGACTACGCGTTCCTGACCACCGATACGCCGAACGTGTTGCGTTGGCTGGCCGACGAGATGCGCGAGGCCGGCGTCGACCTGCGACTGATGCAGTCGTTCACCGATGCGCGCCGCGAAGGCACCGGCTGGCAGATCGCAGGGCTCGGCAGCGCGCGCTGGCTGGTCGGCGCCGACGGGGCGAAATCACGCGTGGCGCAGCGCGCCGGTCTCGGTCTGGTCGACGCGTTTCTGTATGGCGTCGAGCATGAGTTCCACGGCGCGGCATTGGCCGAGCCCGATGCCCTGCACTGCTTCATCAGCCGCACGCTCGCGCCCGGCTACATCGGCTGGGCGGCGCAGTCGCCGACGGGCGTGCAGCTGGGACTCGCATTCCGGCACCGCCCGGATCGCCACGGCGTGCCGGATATCGCTGGCTTGCGCGCACGCATCGGCGAACGCCTCGGGTTGCCGTCGACACTGCAGCCCGATGCCACGCGCGCGGGCCTGATTCCCTGCGGCGGTCCGGTCCAGCGCCTCGCCGCGCCGGGCGTGATCCTCACCGGCGATGCGGCCGGCATCGTCTCGCCACTGACCGCGGGTGGCATCCACTCGGCCTGGGCGCATGGCGAGGCGATCGGCCTTGCGATCGCGCAGCACCGGATCGGCGCCGCGATCGCGCCGGAACAGATGGCCGAGTGCGCAGCGCCGCGCTTCCGCGTGAAGCGCTGCCTGCGCTGGGCCTTCGATCATCTGCAGATTGACTGGCCGGTGAACCTGCTCCTGCATTCGCCGCTGCTGCGTCGCGCGGCCGAACAGGTGTATTTCCATCGTCGCGGTCGACGGCGCACATCGGTCTGATGTCGCCGGAGATGCACATACGAAAACGCGCCCGCCAGAGCGGACGCGTTTCGAGGGCAAGGCGCGCTGTGATCGCGCGCTGCGGCGATGGATCAGGCGGCCTGCAACTCGCCCGACGGCGCCCGACGGCGCGGGCGGCTCGGGAACGCGTGGCGCAGGATGCGCCAGGTCACTTCGCCGAACTGGCGCGGCAGCGAACCCGTGTTGTACGGCTGGCCGTAGCGCTTGCAGATCTCGCGCACTTCGACCGAGAGCGCGGCGTAGCGATGCGCCGGCACGTCGGGGAAGAAGTGATGCTCGATCTGGTGGCTCAGGTTGCCGGTCAGCAGGTTCATGACCTTGCCGCCGCCGATGTTCGACGAACCGCGCAGCTGACGCATGTACCAGTGGCCGCGCGACTCGTTGCGGATGCTGTCCTTCGGGAAGGTCTCGACATCGGCGGTGAAGTGGCCACAGAAGATCACCACATAGGTCCACACGTTGCGGATTCCGTTGGCGGCCAGATTACCCAGCAGCACCGGCAGGAAGAAGGGACCGGCCAGCAACGGGAAGATCACATAGTCCCGCAGCATCAGGCGCCCCATCTTGCGGCCGACCGGCGCGAAATCGCGCGCCAGCTTGCCCTTGGGCATTTTGCCGGCGAAGAAACGGCCGAGCTTGAGCTCCTGGATCGCCACGCCCCACTGGAAGTACAGCGCGAACACCACCGCGATCACCGGCTGCATCAGATAGAACGGGCGCCAGCGCTGCTCGGGAAAGATGCGCAGCAGGCCGTAGCCGATGTCGTCGTCCATGCCGCGGACGTTGGTGTAGGTGTGGTGGCGGAAATTATGCGAATGGCGCCAGTTGTCGCCGGTCGCGACGATGTCCCACTCGTACTTGTTGCTGTCGAGTTCGGGATCGTGCATCCAGTCGTACTGGCCGTGCATGACGTTGTGGCCGACTTCCATGTTCTCGAGGATCTTGGCCAGCGCCAGGAACACCACGCCGGCGATACAAGCCGGCCACAGCAGCCACGGCACGAACGCGCCGCCGATCGCACCGACGAACAGCAGGCCGCGGCCGAGCACCGCGCAGTAGCGGACCCAGCGCACGACACGGCGGATATAGGCAGCGTCGACTTTGCCGACCTGCGCCATCGTGCGCGTGTGCAACGCATCGAGCTCGGCGCCGAAGGCATCGAGTTCCTGCAAGGAGAGGCGGCGCGTGGCAGTGAGCTTGGACATGACGGCTCCGGTACTGGAAGCGGGGTGTTTCGAAACGGTGTGGTTCAAAGATCGAGCACGAGGTCCGACACGGCGCTGCTGATGCACAGCTTCAGCGCGGCCGTCGCCTCGGTGTTGGCAGCGCCGGTGCGCAGATCGCGCGTGGCGCCGGACGCCTTGCCGCAGGCGCAGGTGTTGCAGATGCCCATGCGGCACCCGTACTTCGGCTTCAGACCTTCGGCTTCCAGGGCCTGCAGCAGCGGTACGCCGCGCTGCAGTTGCAGGGCGCGGCCGCTGCGCGCGAGACGCACTTCGACCGTGCCGCTGTCGTCGGTCTGCGGACGCGGCGGCGGGGTGAACGCTTCGGTACGCAGCAGGGGGACGCGGCCTTCGACGAGCTCGGTCGCGGTCGTCACGAACCCGCCGGGGCCGCAGGCGAATACCTGGCGGGTCGCGAGATCGGGCACCAGCGCGTCGAGCAGTCCGGCATCGATACGACCGGCGGCTTCATCGTCCGCCACCGCGGCCTCGCGTGTCAGCACGAAACGCACATCGAAACCGGCATGGCGCGCGGCCAGCGCGCGCAGTTCGTCGACGAAACACAGTTCGGCGCGCGTGCGCGCCCAGTAGACCAGCGTCACCGGCACCGGCATGCCCTGCCCGGCCAGCTGGCGGACCAGCGCCATCAACGGCGTGACACCACTGCCGGCGGCGAGAAACAGCCAGGCGCCATCGACCTTGGCCGGCAACACCAGATCGCCGAACGCCGGACCGATGTCGAACACGTCACCGCGGCGCGCGGACGCCAGCAGATGGCGGCTCATGCGGCCCTCGTCCACGCCCTTGACCGTCACCGTGATGCGGCCGTCGGCCGCGACCGGCGCATCGAGGCTGTAGCTGCGCGTGATCCGCACGCCCTCGATATCGGCGGTCAGATTCACGTGCTGACCCGCCTGCGCGCCCGCCCAGTGGCGGTTGGGCTTCAGCGTCAGCGTGACCGCATTCGCTGCGGCCGGCGCGTGTGCCACCACGCGGGCCAGCGGACGCTCCCAGCTCCAGGTCGGATGCAGGCGCTGCGCCCAGAAATCGAACACGGGCGGCACGACGAACGGCGTGGCGAGCCTGCGCAGGCGGCTGCGGCGGGACGGCTTCATGGGGTGGACTGTCGACATGGGAACGACTGTACACCTATCCGCACAGCCGTGTATACACTTGTACATTAATGGACACTGCTATGCTGGCCGCCCAGTGTCCAGACGGCCGACCGTGACCGCCCGCACCCTCGCATCAGACAGCGGCGACCCCGGCCAGAGCTCCGTAGACGGCCAGGCCGGTCGCAAACCCACGATCGTCCGCGAGGACCTGATCGCCGCCGCCCTGCGCCTCACCGGCGCCCACCGCAGCGTTTCGACGCTGAGCCTGCGTGAAGTGGCGCGCGAGGCCGGCATTGCGCCGAACAGCTTCTATCGCCAGTTCCACGACATGGACGAACTCGCGGTCGCCCTGATCGAACTGGCGGGCGAATCCCTGCGCAACATCGTCGGCGACGCCCGCAAGCGTGCGGTCGCCGGCCGCAGCATCGTCCGCGGCTCGCTCGAAGCGTTCATGGAACGCCTGCGCGCCGATGACAAGCTGCTGCACGTGCTGCTGCGCGAAGGCACGGTCGGCTCGGACGCGTTCAAGCGCGCGGTCGACCGCCAGCTGCAGTTCTTCGAAGTCGAACTGCGCGCCGACCTGGTGCGCATCGCCGCTGCCCAGGGCATGGTCTTCCACGAGCCGGGCCTGGTCGCGCGTGCGATCACCCGGCTGGTGTTCGCAATGGGCGGTACCGCCCTGGATTCGCCGCCCGAGCGCGACGAAGCACTGGTCGACGAGCTCTCGCACATGATCCGGATGCTGCTGCGCGGCGCGCACGCGATGGGGAAGGTGAAGGGCGCGCGGTGAAGTTCGGTCGTTGATCCGTCTTTGTGTCCAGAGACTCTGAAGCGCGGGATCAGCTGTCAGAGGCGGCACCGTCGTCCCAGCGCACGCTGGAAACGCTTTTTCTTCGACAGACGGATGACTAGCCCCCTATTTGATCTTCGTGCCATTCGCGGGCGCTCGGTCAATTCGACCGCCGCCCCGGCGCAGGCCGGGGCCCAGTGACTTTCGACGTGGGACACGGACAACTTCCGCGATCGGCACGCTGCACGGAAGTCAAAATGGGTCCCAGCTTGACCAGACGTTCGTCTGTTGAAAGCCGCTGCGTCGACGGATTTCTGGGTCTGGCAATCTCACTCGAAGTCACTGGGCCCCGGCCTGCGCCGGGGCGACGATGCTCAATCATTCCGCCAGACATCAGCTTTAGCGGATTGAAGCAGCAACCCTCAAAGAATCTCGAACCTGTCCGCATCCAGCATCGCCGGAAAATGGTCCCGGTGCGCCCGCAGCTGTTCTGCCGACAGCGTGGTCGTCGAGACCACTTCCTCGTCCATCGACTCGCTCAGCGGCTGACCCAGCATGTCCAGCACCGCGCTGTCGCCCGAATACGCCAGCCCGTTGCCATCAGAGCCCACGCGATTGACGCCGACGACGTAACTGAGGTTCTCGATCGCGCGCGCGCGCAGCAGGGTCTTCCACGCATACGCCCGCGCCGCCGGCCAGTTGGCGACGAAGAGCTGCAGATCGAAATCCAGCCCGCTCGGCCGCTCCACATCGAAGCGGTTGCGGCAGAACACCGGGAAACGCAGGTCGTAGCAGACCTGCGGATTGATCCGCCAGCCCTTCCACTCGACCGTCAGACGATCACGGCCGGCGGCGTAGCGCTTGTGTTCGTTCGCGTAACGGAACAGATGGCGTTTGTCGTAGTACTGCAACTCGCCATCCGGCGTCGCCCACAGCATGCGGTTGTAGACGCCGTCGCCATCGCGCAGCTGCACGCTGCCGGTGACCGCGGCGTCGAGCGCGACCGCCTGTGCGCGGATCCACGCGACTGTCGGGCCGTCCATGTCCTCGGCGCGATCGATCGCGTCGTTGCTGAAGCCGCTGGTGAAGGTCTCGGGCAGCACGACCAGATCGGTCAGTCCATGCAGCGGCGCGATGAGGTCACCGTAATAGGCGCGATTGCCCGCCGGGTCGTGCCAGAGGGTGGCGCCCTGGACGGTGGAGACGCGAAGGTTCTGCATGGCGGCTTCCTGTGGATCGCATGCGCGCGACCGATGTCGGGATTCTCGGTGTTGCCCGCCGCACGCTCAAGCGCAGGAGTGCTGCGTAGAACTGTGAACACGGACTCCACCCGCCACGGCCTAACGTGCGCGCAAGTCGCCTGCCCCGGAGTCCGCCATGCCCGAAACCATCTACGACGCCCTGCGCGAAAGCCACGAACGGCAGCGCTCGCTGTGCCGCAAGCTGCTGCGCGCGCCACCGCATACGGCGCGCCGCGTCGAACTCTTCACCGACCTGCGCATCGAGCTCGCCGCGCATGCTGCCGCCGAAGAACGCTTCCTCTACGCGCCGATCCTGATGCATGACGCCGGCCTCGACGCGTCGCGCCACGCGCTGCACGAGCACCACGAGATGGACGAACTCGTCGAGGACCTGCAGACCCGCGACCACGCCGGCGCCGGGTGGATGGCGAAGGCCAGGCAGTTGTCGGAGAAGGTGCACCACCACCTGCGCGAGGAGGAACGCAAGTTCTTCCAGGTCTCGGGCAAACTGCTGACCGATGCCCAGAAAACCCGCGCGGCGCAGCGTTACCGCCGCGACCACGCGCGCATGGAAAAGAAGCTGCGAGAGGCGTGATCGTCGCCGGACCTTGAGCGCGTCGTAAGGGGTCGAAACCCCACGACCACGCGCGGTGTGCTGCCAATGCAAGGCACCGCGCGTGGCACGGGATCCGGGCAGCGCAGTCGAAGATCGCGACGCGCATGCCCGGCACCGGTATCAGCCCGACGTCCTGCCCGCAGCCTTCTGCTCGGCGATGAAGCGACGCACCTCTTCTTCCAGCACCGGCAGCGGCACCGAGCCCAGGTTGAGGATGGTGTCGTGGAACGGTCGCTGGTCGAACGCCGGGCCGAGTTCGCGTTCGGCTTCGGCGCGCAGGTCGAGGATGGTGCGATAGCCGATGTAGTACGACAGCGCCTGGCCCGGCCAGGAGATGTAGCGGTCCACCTCGGTCACGACGTCGTGCTTCGCGAGCGCGGTGTGGCTGGCGAGGTAATCGATCGCCCGCTCCCGGCTCCAGCCGTACTCGTGCAGGCCGGTATCGATGACCAGTCGCGCGGCGCGCCACATCTCGAAGGTCAGCCGGCCGAATTCTTCATACGGCGTTTCGTAGATGCCCATGCGCGTGCCGAGCCACTCGGTGTACAGACCCCAGCCTTCGCCGTAGCCGGAGAAGTAGGTCTGCTGGCGGAAGTCCGGCCGCGCCGGCGCTTCGAGCGCGAGCGCGGCCTGGAAGCTGTGGCCGGGCGCGCATTCGTGCAGCACCAGCGCCGGCAGGTTGTACAGCGGGCGCGACGGCAGGTCGTAGGTGTTGAAGAAGCAGGCGTCCAGGCCGCCGCGTCCCGAGGTGTAGATCGGTGCGATGTCGTCGGCGACCGGCAGGATCGTGAAACGGTAGCGCGGCAGCGTGCCCACCACGTACTGCAGCTGGCCGTCGATCTTCTTGGCGATCAGCGAGGCCTCGCCCAGCAGTTCGCGCGGGGTCCTGGCGTAGAACTTCGGATCGGTGCGCAGGTAGTCGATGAAGGCCGGCAGGTCGCCTTCGAACCCGGCGCGGCCCATCACCTCGCGCATCTCCGCGGTGATGCGTTCGACCTCGGCCAGACCGAAGTCGTGGATCTCGCGCGCGGTCATCTCGCGGGTGACGTACTCGCGGATCTGGGTCTGGTAGAACGCGCGCCCGTCAGGCAGATCGCTGGCGGCGATGGTCGTGCGCGTGCGCGGCAGGTACTCGCTGCGGATGAAGGTGAGCAGCTTGGCGTATGCCGGAATCGTCTGCTCCAGCACCACCCGCCGGCCTGCCTCGCGCAGCTGCGCGCGCACGGGCTCGGGAATCGTATTGGGAATGCGGTCGAAGGTGACCAGCAGCGGATTCGTCTCACCGGTCAGCACATAGGACTCGAGCGTCTTGTCGCGGCCTTCCAGCGTCGCGCGCGGCACGCTCCAGCCACGTTCCAGGCCGGTTTCCATGTTCGCGATCTGCTCGTCGAAATAGCGCGGCACGTCGGACAGGCGGCCGATGAAGCGGCGCCAGTCGGCCTCGGTCTGGAACGGCTGGCGCGGGTTGATGCCGCCCCAGAAGAAGCTGTCGCTGTTGAACGGCGCTTCAAACGTGCGCCAGCGCGCACTGGCCTCGCTGGCCTCGATCGAGGTGCGGAACACCGCGGCATTGATCCGCTCTTCGCGGCCCAGCTGCTCGAGCGGAATGGCGTCGAGCGCGTCGAGCGCCGCCTTCCAGTAGTCCGCGCGCCGCGCCCAGGCTTCAGGCGTCACAGACGGCAGCTTGTCACTGCTTTGCCAGCGCCCGTCGACCTTCTCGCGCACAAACTCGGCCTGGCGCCACTCCCACTCGCGCGTGTAGAGATCGCGCAGCGCGGTTTCGGCGGCATTCGCCGGCGGCGCCAGCACCGGCGCGGGCGACTCCTGCGCGAGCACGGGCGACGCAATGCCGAGGGCGAGCGATACGGACAGCACGAGGCGGGACAGCGTCATATGACGACGCGGGGCGAAGGACATCAGCGACTCCTGGAAAGCGGTGGTGGTCGTGTCGGCCCGGACGTGAGACGCGGGCGATCCCGCAAGAATGCCGGGAATGAGTCTGGCGTGCATGCGCTGCGCTGTGCCGAGTGCGTCGGATGCGGTGGCTGTTTCGCAGAGAACAGCCCTCACCCCAACCCCTCTACCCCGGCGGGCACGTAGTCCGGGAGGGAGAGGGGCTCGGTCAATGCGGTCGAGGCGTTTGCGGCGCACGACGAGCAGCCGGCTTCGAGCCCCTCTCCCTTTGGGGTGAGGCGGCACGCTTGCGAGCCATTGGTTCGCGTGGCGGCGAACGCGCTTGCGGCAACGCGAGGGCTGGGGCGCGGAGCGGGGGTTGGGTGAGGGCAAACGTCCACGAATCACCGACACCGATCAACCATCCAGTCCACACAACACTCACGACCCACCACACACTCTTTCACTGAACTGCCCGGAATCTCCAATGGCCAGCCCCACGCCAGCCACGCACTCGCCTTCTGAAACCCACGCCACCGCGCGCGGCACCTCGTGATGGCGGTGGACACATCCGTTGTCGCCGCGAATGCCGCGGCGCTGCACAGACCCGCGCCGGTCTTCGCCGAAGGCAATCCCGGCGCGGTGCTGCAGGCCGGGCTCGACGCGTTGTCCGACGGCGGCAGGCCGGTGCTCGCACTTGTCGTCGAGACCGAAGGTTCCACCTACGCCTCCCCCGGCGCACTCGCGCTGTTCGGTGATGGGCCACATGTGGGCTGGATCAGTGGCGGCTGTCTGGAGCCGGAGATCGCGCGTGTCGCGTCCGTCGCCGGCGAAGCAGGCCGCATCGAGTGGCTGGAGATCGACACGACCGACGACAGTGCGCTGTTCTCGGGCAGCGCAGTCGGCTGTCGCGGGCGGCAGATGCTGGCGCTGTTGCCTCTGGCAGCCCTGGGGAACGCGTCGGATGCGCTCGCCGCCTGGCTCGAAGGCGGTCAGGGATTGGAAATCGCGCTGGCGCGCAGCGGCCGTTTCGACTGCCGGCTGGGCACGCGCGCGTGGTCGTGGACGCTGCCGGTCGGCGCGTTGCCGCAGGGCGCGACGCGTGATTGGACATTGACCGTGCAGCGCGCGCCCGAGGTGTTGATCCTGGGCGCAGGCCCGGAAACGCCGACCCTGATGCCCCTGCTGCGATCGCTGGGCTGGCGCGTGACGGTCGCCGAGCGGCGTGCCCGCTGGCGCGACGCGGCCGGTCCGGGCCCAGACCTGCTCGACCTGTCTCCCGGCGACGCGGTAGCCGCGCACCGGCATGCCGACGTCGCTCTGGTCATGCACCACGGCTTCGAATCCGATCTCGAAGCTCTCGGCGCGCTGGCAGGTTCGCCGGTTCCCTTCATCGGCCTGCTCGGGCCGGAGAGGCGCCGGGACGACCTCTGCATGCTGCTGCGACCCGGCCAGCGCGATGCGCTGCAGGGCCGCCTGCATGCCCCTGTCGGTGCGCCCCGGTGCGGACGCGGGCCGGAAGCGATCGCCCTGAGCATCGCCACCCAGCTGCAGCAGTGGCGCGGCGCCCGCAGTCACGCACACACGTCTCCATGACCGGGCGCCACGTCCGGCTGCGTTGACCGCACCACAACACACCCACCCGCATGCTCCTGCTACGCACGTCCGTGTGACCCCGCCAGCCCATCGAGCCAGCCAGAGGAATGTCCATGTCTCCCCTCACCCGCCGGGAACTGTTGAAGGCCGGCGCCGCGTCGGCCGGCGCAGTCGCCATGCCCGCCGTCGCCCAGGCCGCCAATGCCGCGACCACGCCCACGCCGTTGCGCCCGCCCGTCCGCCAGCGCGTCTCGCTGGAGGTCAACGGCGAAACCGTCGAGCGTGAAGTCGACACGCGCACCACGCTGCTCGATTTCCTGCGCGAGGAACTGCACCTCACCGGCACCAAGAAGGGGTGCGATCACGGCCAGTGCGGCGCGTGCACGGCGATCGTCGACGGCCGCCGCATCAACACCTGCCTGAGCCTGGCGGTGATGAATGCCGGCGCGAAGGTCACGACCATCGAGGGCCTCGGCACGCCGGACAGGCTGCATCCGATGCAGGCCGCGTTCGTCAAGCACGACGGTTTCCAGTGCGGCTACTGCACGCCGGGCCAGATCTGCTCGGCGGTCGCGGTGCTCGGCGAGATCCGCGATGGCATTCCGAGCCACGTCACCGCCGATCTCACTGCACGTCCCGCGGTCAACGGCAGCGAGATCCGCGAGCGCATGAGCGGCAACCTGTGCCGCTGCGGCGCGTACGCGAACATCCTCGATGCGATCGAAGACGTCGCCGGCACCTCGGGAGCACGCGCATGAAGGCCTTCGAATTCGAACGCGCGGACTCGCCCGCGGCCGCCGCCGCAGCCGCTGCGCGCAATCCCGGTGCGAAGTTCATCGCAGGTGGCACCAATCTGCTCGACCTGATGAAGCTGGAGATCGAAACGCCGACCCATCTGGTCGACGTCAACGGACTGTCGCTCGACACGATCGAGAAAAGCGACGAGGGCGGCCTGCGGATCGGCGCACTCGTGCGCAATACCGATCTCGCCGCGGACGCTCGCGTGCGCAAAGACTATCCACTGCTGTCGCGCGCCCTGCTCGCCGGGGCGTCCGGCCAGTTGCGCAACCGGGCGACCACCGCCGGCAACCTGCTGCAGCGCACGCGTTGCCCCTATTTCTACGACACCGATCAGGCCTGCAACAAGCGCCTGCCCGGCAGCGGCTGCGGCGCGATCGAAGGCTACAGCCGGCAGCTCGCGGTCATCGGCGGCAGCGCCGACTGCATCGCCACGCATCCCGGCGACATGGCGGTCGCGATGCGCGCCCTCGATGCCGTGGTCGAAACCGTCAAGGCCGACGGCCAGGCGCGTCGGATCGCACTCGATGATTTCTACCTCGCGCCCGGCAACACGCCGCAGCGCGAGACGGTGCTCGAAGCCGGCGAACTGATCACCGCGATCGTGCTGCCGCCGCCGGTCGGCGGCCGCCAGATCTACCGCAAGGTTCGCGACCGCGCTTCATACGCGTTCGCGCTGGTGTCGGTGGCCGCCATCGTGCAGCGCGACGGCAGCGGACGCGTGGTCGTCGGCGGTGTGGCACACAGGCCCTGGCAGAGCGATGCCGCCGACGCCGAACTGCCGCGCGGTGCCAAGGCCGTCGCGGCGCGTCTGTTCGAGGGCGCGAGCCCCACTGAAGACAACCGGTTCAAGCTGCTGCTCGCCGAGCGCACCATCGCCGCGGCCCTGGCCGAAGCACAGGAGGCCACGTCATGAAGTTCGACACGCCCGCAGGCCAGAACCCGATCGACGCGATGCGCGTCGTCGGCCAGCCGCTCGACCGCATCGACGGTCCGCACAAGGTCACCGGCACTGCGCATTACGCCTACGAGTGGCACGACGTCACCGAACGCGCGGCCTACGGTCACGTCATCGGTGCCGGGATCGCAAAGGGCCGGATCGCGTCCATCGGCACGAGCGCGGCCGAACGCGCGCCGGGCGTCCTCGCGGTCGTCACCGCGCAGAACGCTGGCAAGCTCGGCCAGGGCCGCATGAACACCGCGAAGCTGCTCGGTGGCCCCGAGATCCAGCACTACCACCAGGCGATCGCGCTGGTGGTCGCCGAGACCTTCGAGCAGGCACGCGCCGCCGCATCGCTGGTGCGCGTGGCGTATACCCGCAGCCGTGGTCGCTTTTCGCTGGAAGCCGAGAAGGACAACGCGGTGAAGCCGCAGGGCGGCGACACACCGGCTGATACCGCCGTCGGCGATTTCGATGCCGCGTTCGCATCGGCGGAAGTCACGCTCGACGAGACCTACACCACGCCCGACCAGTCGCACGCGATGATGGAGCCGATGGCCTCGCTCGCCGAATGGCATGGCGACAAGGTCACGATCTGGACCTCGAACCAGATGATCGCCTGGGGCAAGGGCGACGTCGCCCGCACGCTCGGCATCGCGCCGGACAAAGTGCGTCTGGTATCGCCGTACATTGGCGGCGGCTTCGGCGGCAAGCTCTTCGTGCGCGCCGATGCCGTGCTCGCCGCGCTGGGTGCGAGGGCCGCCAAGCGCGCGGTCAAGGTCGCACTGCACCGCCCGCTGATCGCCAACAACACGACGCACCGCCCGGCCACGTTGCAGCGCATCCGCATCGGCGCCAACAAGGACGGTCGCATCACCGCGATGGGCCACGAGAGCTGGTCCGGTGATCTGGAAGGCGGCGGACCGGAGGTCGCGGTACAGCAGACACGTCTGCTCTACGCGGGCGAACACCGCATGAGCAAGATGCGCCTGGCCACGCTCGACCTGCCCGAGGGCAATGCGATGCGTGCGCCCGGCGAGACGCCCGGCATGATGGCGCTGGAAATCGCCATCGACGAGATCGCCGACAAGCTCGGCATGGATCCGGTCGAATTCCGTATCCGCAACGACACCCAGGTGGATCCGGAAAAGCCCGAGCGTCCGTTCTCGCAGCGCCAGCTGGTCGAGTGCCTGCGCCAGGGTGCCGAGAAGTTCGGCTGGAATGCGCGCAAGGCGCACGGCAGCGTGCGTGACGGTCGCTGGCTGGTCGGCATGGGCGTGGCGGCTGGTTTCCGCAACGCGCCGGTGATGAAATCCGGCGCGCGTGTGCGGCTTGATGGCGCCGGCCACGTCACCGTGGAAACCGACATGACCGACATCGGCACCGGCAGCTACACGATCATCGCGCAGACCGCGGCCGAAACGCTGGGCCTGCCGATCGAAGCGATCGACGTGAGACTTGGCGACTCCGACTTCCCCATATCGGCCGGCTCCGGTGGCCAGTGGGGTGCAAACAGTGCGACAGCCGGCGTCTACGCCGCCTGCATGAAGCTGCGCGAGGTCGTGGCGACGAAGCTCGAGCTCGATCCCGCGACGGCCGAGTTCGCGGACGGCAAGGTCAGCGCCGGTGGCAAGTCGGTCGCGCTCGCAGACGCCGCGGGCGATGGACAGTTGGTCGTCGAAGACGCGATCGAATTCGGCGATCTCGACAAGCAGAAAGTGCTGGGCACGTTCGCCGCGCATTTCGTCGAGGTCGGCGTGGACATGCACACCGGGGAAACCCGCGTGCGTCGCATGCTGTCAGTGGCCGCCGCCGGGCGCATCCTCAATCCCAAGCAGGCGCGCAGCCAGATGATCGGCGCAATGACGATGGGCGTCGGCGCCGCATTGAGCGAAGAACTCGCCGTCGATACGACCATGGGCTTCTTCGTCAATCACGATCTCGCCGGCTATGAAGTACCGGTGCACGCCGACATCCCGGTGCAGGAGGTCGTGTTCCTCGACGAGGCCGACGCGGACAGCTCGCCGATGAAGGCCAAGGGCGTGGGTGAGCTGGGCCTGTGCGGCGTGCCGGCCGCGATCGCCAATGCGATCCACAACGCCACCGGCGTGCGGGTGCGCGAGTATCCGATCACGCTGGAGAAGGTGATCGGCGGTCTGCCGGATATCGCCTGAGGCGAATCCGCTCTGGTTGCCCCTCTCCCCAGAGGAGAGGGGCTGGGATGCGGGCGATGCTCTCTTGATGCCGGACGTTCGGCTAGCGTGCGGCACGAGTCAACACGCATGCAATCTGCTCGTCGAACAGGGCAGATGCGTTCAACTCGAACGCCGTGGGCTTGAACGTCTGACGGCTGCGCGCAGTGTCGAAGCGCCCTGACGGCCCTCTGTCCTCGCCCGACGCGCTTCGCGCGTCGACCTCTCCTGGACGCGAGGCGCACCGATTCCTGGGAGCGCGCGATGCTCCGTTTTCGGATGTAGATCGGCAGGCACGTGGCTTCAGAAACACCGCTCGCCCGCAACGCGCAACGCGCATCGCGAGCCGACACCGGAACACCGACGGCCTGCTTGAGGTCTTCGCCGCGCCCGACGCCCTCAGCTACACATAGCGTGGAATCGGCCCGCGCTGCGGTGTCCGGTCCGGCAGGTCGACTTCCATCGCATCGATGAAACACCAGCCCCAGCCTTCCGGCGGATCGTAGCCTTCGATGATCGGGTGGCCCGTGGCGTGGTGGTGTGCGGTTGCGTGCCGGTGCGGAGAATCGTCGCAACACCCGACATGGCCACAACTGCGACACAGGCGCAGGCGCACCCAGGGGCTGTGGATCGCCAGACATTCCACGCATCCGCGTGCACTCGGCACGACGGTGGCGATGGTGTCGAGATGGCTGCAGTCGTTGGCCATCAGGCGATCACCTTCTCTCGAGAATCGGATCGTGCAACCTCTTCGGCCGCGTCCAGATACTGGTGGATCTGCGCGACCACGGCGGCGCCTTCGCCGACAGCTGCCGCCACGCGTTTGACCGAGCCCGCGCGCACGTCCCCGATCGCGAACACGCCGGGGCGATCGGTCTGCAAAGAGGTGGAGCGCCCCGGCCCTGCGCCGTCGACGCCGGTGGTCACGAAGCCGGCGTGATCCAGCGCGACGCATCCGGTCAGCCAGGCCGTATTGGGATCCGCGCCGACGAACAGGAATACATGGCGCAGATCGCAGTGATGGGTCTCGCCGGATTCCCGATCGCGATACGTCGCGCCGACCAGACCTCGCCCGGCATCGCCTTCCAGCGTGACCAGTTCGGTGCGCGTGTGCAGCACCACGTTCGGCAGCGCCTGGATGCGATCGATCAGATAGCGCGACATCGAAGCCTCCAGCCCGGCGCCGCGTACGACCAGGTGCAGCGTCTTCACCTTCGGCGCGAGGAACACGACCGCCTGCCCGGCGGAGTTGCCGGCGCCGATCAGCGCGACCTCCTCGCCCTCGCACAGACGCGCTTCGACCGGCGAGGCCCAGTACGACACGCCCGCGCCTTCGAACAGCGCCAGGTTCTCGATCTCCGGCCGCCGGTAGCGCGCGCCGGACGCGATGACCACCGCACGTGCGCGCACAACCTCGCCCGAAGTCAGATGTAGCGCGTGCGTCACCGTTCCAGTGCCCGCAGCGTCATCGCCGCCGCAGGCGAGCGTCGCGACTTCCAGTGGGATGGCGAGCTCGGCGCCGAACTTCAGCGCCTGGTTGTAGGCACGTCCGGCGAGTGCCTGTCCTGAGATGCCGGTTGGAAAGCCGAGGTAGTTCTCGATCCGCGCCGATGCGCCCGCCTGCCCCCCGATCGCACGCTGATCGAGCACGATTACCGACAGGCCTTCCGAGGCGGCATACACCGCCGCCGCCAGTCCCGCCGGGCCTGCCCCGACGATCGCCACGTCGTGCACTGCATCCGGGTCGAGTTCCGGCGTCATGCCCAGGCAGGTCGCGGCTTCCGCAGTGCCGGGCCGCTTGAGCACCGTGCCGTTGGGGCAGATCAACAGCGGCAGATCGCCGGGCTGGATGCCCAGCCGCTCGACGATTTCGCGCCCTTCCTCGCCGTCGGCATCGAGCAGTGTGTTGGGATATCCGTTGCGGGTGAGAAAGCCCTGCAGCGCGGTCACGTGCGCGTCCCCGGGCAGGCCGACCAGCACCGAGCCCGAGGCATCGCTTTCGATCAACCCGACGCGCCGCAGGATCAACGCCCGCATTACGATTTCGCCCAGCTCGGCGGTGCCCACCACCAGCGCCCGCAGGTGCGCGGCGTCGATCGGGACCGCCGTGCAGCCACCGTCCGCCGCCTGCCCGGCCGCCAGAGACGCGCGGCCGGCAAGCTGGCTCACCTCGCCGGTGAACTGGCCCGGGCCCTGCGTGGTGATCGGCTTCTCGTGCCCTAGCCCGTCGCGGCGCACCACATCGATCGCGCCGTCGAGCACCAGCCACACCGGCGCGTCGCGATCGCCGACATCGAACAGTACTTCGCCGCCCGCGCAGCTCCGCGGCGGACCGCTGGCGAAGCGACGCGCGGTCGCGATCTGGGCGGCATCGAGGACGGGGAACATCTGGTGAAGACGATCGTCGGCAAGCGCCATTGGCGAGATCCGGGTTGAGCCGGTTGCATCATGCGCCTGCGCTTTGAACACGGATAGCGCACCCGCTGAAGCCCGCTCGAAGACTCCTGCGACGAGCGCGACCACCGCGCCTGCTGAACGATCGGCCCGGAGTCCGCGCCCGCCTCACCTGCATAGGCGCATGCTGCTGAAATCGGCGCCAGGCTGGCCTTTGTCCAGACGCGCACCTCCTCGATTCCCCCCGCAGCGCATGTCGCCTGCGGCTTCATGCTGCACAGCCTGGCGAAATTGCCTCGCTCACCGTTCAGGCGCACTTTTCGATGTCGTCATTGCTTCTCCCATCCGGTCGTCCACACGCGCTCGTCGGAAGTGCGCTGCTTTGGACCGCACTCTCGCTGCTGGCCGTCTGGTGCGCGGAGATCTTCGTCGTGGGCTCGCCGCCGGTGACCCTGTTCTGGCCGGCCTCAGGCATCGCGTTCGCCGCAGTCGTCGGACTGGGCCTGCGCTGGGCGCTGCTGTTGCCGGTCGCCCTGCTGATCGCACACGCGACCTTTGCGCCAGTGCCCGCCGGCTTCCTCCCGTTCTCGGTACTGAGCAATCTGGCGGGCGCTCTGGCCGGCGCGGCCTTCCTGCGCATCGCGGGCACTTACAGCGCGGAGCGGGCAGCGAGTGTCTACGGCATCCTCGGCGGCGCACTGGCCATGGTGATGGTCTCGGCGGCGATCGGCACGCTCGGCCTGATCCGCTGGAACATGGTGCCGGCCGCCGCCGCAGGAGCCGCCTACATGAAGTGGGTGTTGAGCAACTTGCTGGGAATCGCGTGCGTCGCGCCTCCTCTGCTCCTGGTGCTGCAGACACGCCTGCACGCGCTGGCGGATATGCCGCCGCGGTCGGCCTACGCATCACCGACAGAACACGGCCTGTGGCTGCTGGTGGGCGCCCAGGCCTATCTGTTCCTGCACTGGGTGGGTTCGCAGGCCAGTCACTATCCGCTCGGCATCACCGCGATTCCGCTCGCGCTGCTCGTATGGAGTGCATTCCGATTCAGTCGTCTGTGGACAGCGACAGCGACCCTGGTCGCGGTATCGGTCGTGACATCGCTGCTGGGGCTGGGACTGGCTGCCTATCGGCCGCCCTCGACCACGCTCGACACCCTGTTGCTGCTTGGACTGCTCAATCTGTTCGCGATCCTCCCGCTGATGTTGATGGAAACGATCCATGTGCAGCGGGTCGGGGCGATCCGCTCGGCGCGACAGTTGGCCGAAGCTACGCGCATCCGTCAGGCGGAGCTGGAAAGCTTGGTCGCCGAGCGTACGCGCCAGCTCGACGCGGCCAATCGCCGGCTCGAGGCGATCAGTCAGACCGACACGCTCACCGGCCTGCGCAACCGGCGCTATGTCTCGCGCCAGTTGCCGCTTGATCTCGCGTTCTACGAGCGCGAGACGCAACTGCCGCACGCGCCACAGCAGGCGCTGTATTTCGCACTGGTGGACATCGATCACTTCAAGCGGATCAACGACCGCCTCGGGCACCGTGCAGGTGACGAAGTGCTGCAGCAGTTCGCCAAGCTCCTCGCCGGCCTGATCCGCAGCGGCGACTATGCGGTGCGTTGGGGCGGCGAGGAGTTCCTCCTGGTCTTGCGGCCGATGCCGCCGGCGTCAGTGGCGCTGCTGGGTGGACGCATCTGCGCGCAGGTTGCCGGACACGCTTTCGAAGTGACTGGACATCCGCCGCTGTCGCTCACGTGTTCGGTCGGGTTCTCGCAACGCGCGCCTTCGGATAGCACTACCGGTCTGCCGTGGAAGCAGACGATCGAAATCGCGGACGCCGCGCTGTATTGGGTCAAGCACAACGGACGCAACAACTGGGCCTTGCTGCAACCCGCCGCCGACGTACCGGCCGGCCTGCTGGTGGACCGCATCAGGGACGGCGCCCAGGCCGCGATCGATGAAGGCATCGCTTTGTTGAGTCACGGCGCTGGCGATCTTCGTCCGGACGCGGACGATACGACGTCGATCGCCCACGTCGTCTGACAGATCGCTGCTTGGCCCACCCAGTGGCACGTTTATGTGCGCGGACGCTGCAACACGGGTGCATGCACGTCCATCAGCTCGACGATCCAGTCGATGAACACCCGCAGCTTCGCGCTGACGTGGCGGTTCGGCGGAAACGCGACATGCATCGGCATCGGATCGAGCGTCCAGTCCTCGAACAATGTCACCAGCTCGCCGCTCGCGACATGCGGCCTGGCCATGTAGGCGGGCAGCCACAGCACGCCCAAGCCGGCCAGCCCCGCGGCGAGGTAGGCATTGCCGTCATCCAGCGCCACGACGTAACGTCCCTGCGCCTGCAGCCGCTCGTCGCCGCGATGCATGGTGTACGGCAGGGCCTTGCCCGTGCGCGCCCACAGAAACCCGACGATACGGTGATGCGTGTCTTCCAGTTCCCGCGGATGGGTGGGCGTGCCCATGCGCTGCAGATACCCAGGCGCTGCATGCACGCCCAGTTGCAGGTCGCCGACATGCCGCGCGATCAGCGACTGGTCGGTGATCGTGCCACCACGCACCACGCAGTCCACGTTCTCGCCGATCAGGTCCACGCGCCGGTCGCTGACGCCCAGATCCAGCTGGATGTCCGGGTAGCGTGTGTGGAAGTCCGGCAGTGCCGGCACCAGGATCATGCGCGCGAACGGGCTGGGCACATCCACGCGCAGCCGGCCGCGCGGCGCGGCCGACGCACTCGACAGGCTGGTCTCGGCATCGTCGATGTCGGCCAGCAGGCGTACCACGCGCTCGTAGTAGGCCGCGCCATCGGCGGTCACGTTGACCTGCCGCGTCGTGCGGTTGAGCAACTTCACCCGCAGCCGAGCCTCGAGCTGTTGCACCAGCTGGGTCACCGTGGTGCGGCTCATGTGCAGCGTGTCGGCTGCCTTGGTGAAGCTGCCCGCCTCCACCACGCGCGCGAACGCCTGCATCGCATCGAAACGGTCCATCGGCAATCCAGTTGCGAACGATTGTTTGGATTCTACGAACAGTGCTGGACAGGACCGCGTGTTTATCGCGGGGATGCGTGTCCGCAGACTGCACGTCTCGCAATCGTTCGGGCCCTTCGCCCCATTGGAGAATTCCATGGCTACACGTGACGTCGTCTTCCCCGCCGGCCGCCACGCGCTGTACGAGAAGCACCGCTATTCGCCTGCGGTCCGCTCCGACGGCTTCCTGTTCGTTTCCGGCCAGGTCGGCAGCCGCGAAGACGGCTCACCCGAGCCGGACTTCGAGCAACAGGTACGCCGCGCGTTCGAGAACCTCGACGCCGTGCTTGCCGCGGCGGGCGCCACCTTCGACGACGTCGTCGACGTCACCTTCTTCATCGTCGATCCCGGGACCCGCTTCGAGCGCGCCTGGAATATCGTGCCCGAGTACTGGGGTGAGGCCCCGTTTCCGACCGCGACGGTCGTGGGCGTGACGTGGCTCGCTGGCTTCGATTTCGAGATCAAGGTGGTGGCGAAGCTGCCGGAACGTGCTGCTGGCTGATCGGTGTGATACGCCCGGCGCGCAACTCGGGCAGACATCGCGCCAGCCGCACCGTCATCCCGGAACAAGCGGGACGTGCTTCACGACAGCGCGTGGCGCTGGTCATCCAGCGACTCCGCCTAGAGATGCAAAAATCGTCTTGATGATTCTGCTCGTCGTTCGACGCGTGCAGAGGCACTGGCTCCCGGCGTTCGCCGGGATGACGCGCACGCATGGCGTGCCTTCCTGTTGCGCATCGAAGTCTGCAAAACAAAGGGCCCTTTCGGGCCCTGTGTCATTCACAGCATGACGAACGCACTCAGCCCGCAGGCGGCGTCGCTCCCGACGGAGCCTGCGCCGCCGCCGGTGCGGGCGCAGTCTCGGTGGTCGCCGGCGTGGCCTGTGCAGCAGGCGCCCCCGGTGCGCCACCCGTCGGGGTGATCCGCCAGATGGTGTTGGCCAGATCGTCCGCCACCAGCAATGCACCGCGCGGATCGACCGTCACGCCGACCGGGCGACCGCGCGCCTTGCCGTCCTCACCGAGGAAGCCTGTGGCGAAGTCGATCGCTTCGCCCGACGGCTTGCCGTCGCGGAACGGCACGAACGAGACCTTGTAGCCCACCGGCGGATTGCGGTTCCAGCTGCCGTGCTGGCCCACGAACACACCATTTGCGAACTGCGCGCCCATCGCAGGCGTCGAGAACGCGACGCCCAGCGCGGCGACGTGCGAGCCCAGCGCGAAGTCCGGCGTGATCGCGGAAGCGACCTTCTCCGGCTTCTGCGGACGCACGCGGTCATCGACGTTCTGGCCCCAGTAGCTGTAGGGCCAGCCATAGAAGCCGCCCGGTCGCACACTGGTCAGATAGTCGGGCACCAATTCGTCGCCGATCTCGTCACGTTCGTTGACCACCGCCCACAGCTGGTCCATGCCCGGCTGCATCGCCAGCGCGGTCGGGTTGCGCAGGCCGGTCGCGAACACGCGATGGAAACCGGTGGCCGCTTCGACCTGCCAGACCATCGCGCGGCTCTCTTCCACTGCCAGGCCGCGCTCGGTGATGTTGCTGTCCGAACCGATACCGACGAACAGATAACGACCATCCGCACTGATCGTCAGCGCCTTGGTCCAGTGGTGGTTGATCGCCGCCGGCAGCCTGGTGATCTCCTGTGGCGCGGCGCCTGCGTTCACTGCACCTTCCGTGTAGGCGAAGCGCAGCAGCGCATCCTGCGTGGCGACATAGATCGAATCATTGCCGAAGGCCAGGCCGTAGGGCGCATCGAGATTGTCGGCGAACACCGAGCGGTTCTCGTAGACGCCGTCGCCGTCGGTATCGCGCAGCAGGGTCAGACGGTTGCCGCTCTCGACCTGCGTGTTGCCACGTGCCTTGATCATGCCGGCGATGATGTCCTTCGGCGTGAGCTTCGGCGCCCGGCCGCCGCGGCCTTCGGCCACGAGGATGTCGCCGTTGGGCAGCACCAGCATCTGGCGCGGGATCAGCAGGTTGTCCGCGATCGGCGCGATCTCGTAACCCTCCGGCACCGTCGGCAGCTGATCGCCCCACTCGGCCGGCAACGAGATCTTCAGGGTCGGGAACAGACCGCGCTGCGGCTTCGGCAGATCCGGCGACGGGCCCACATACGTTTCATCCGGCGTGCCACCGCAGGCTACGAGCGCGATCGCCAGCGCGGGCACCAGCGCACGGGCCAGCAGCGCGGACTTCGGACGCTTGGAGTGAAGACGGTTCATGGCAGCACCTCCCGACGGCGCAAGGTGCCGCCGAGCGCGAACCAC
Organism: Luteimonas sp. KH_071; assembly: GCF_057838005.1. NCBI lineage: Bacteria > Pseudomonadati > Pseudomonadota > Gammaproteobacteria > Lysobacterales > Lysobacteraceae > Luteimonas > Luteimonas sp. KH_071. The sequence goes on from NZ_CM174458.1 coordinate 2,208,512, forward strand.
AGGCTCGCGCCGATCGACAGCACGCACAGCACCGACCACACCAGCGCCTGCGGCATTTTCTGCCAGGCATCCATGGCATGGACCAGCGAATTGAGAAAGCCGAGCAAGCAGGTCAGCGCCAGCAGTCCGACATAGATGAAACGGGTTCGCGTACGCGCAGTCGGCGTCAGCAGCGATACCAGCGCCCAGACCAGGGCAATGACCGCGAACACCATCGCGCCGACCAGCAGCCAGGACGCGAAGTTGGTCCACTGGATCTCGTAGGAGCGTGCATAGGCGATATCGGCGATCAGCGCGCCCAGGAACAGCGGGAATGCACTGCCGGCGAGCAGCAGGTGCAACGGGTGCAGCGGCCGGTACGGCTGCGTCACGATTACGGGATGTGTATCCATCGGAGATCTCGTTATAGACAGGGGACCACGCGCGCCGGTCGACGACGTGGTGCACCCGCAACACTGATCCATCGCCGCGCAAGGCCTAGTGAATGCGGCTGCAAGACTGTGGTGAATTCTGGGCGCGCCGACCCGCAAGCCGTACGCCATGTCGGCGTCGATCGACGCACGACACGCCCGCATGCCCTGCAACCCGATGCCATGTCGTCGCCGCCCGCTTCACCGGGCGTTGCGTATAGCTGGACGTTCTTCCGGATGGATGCGCCCACCTGGCCGACACCTCGCCTGCCATCGCAGCGCCCGAGAACATCGCGACCGCGATCTCCGACACCTGCGTCGAGAAAGCCGCGCTACCCGCAGGCAAGATGATCGGCCTCGGCATGTTCGCCGGCGCCTATATCGGCGTCGGCAGTCTCCTTGCCGTGCTGATCGGCGCGGGCGCGAACGACCTGCCCTACGGCCTTGCACAGGCCGCCGCCGGCATCGGCTTCGCGCTCGGGCTGATCCTCGTGCTGCTGGCGGGCGCCGAACTGTTTACCGGCAACACGCTGATGACCCTGCCGCTCGCCCAACGCCGTCTCCGCCCCGGCCAACTGCTGCGCGCATGGAGCCTCGTGTGGCTCGCCAACCTCATGGGCGCCCTGCTGCTGGTACTGCTCGCCATCGTCGCCGGCCTGCACCTCGCCGGCGACGGGGCATTCGCCACGTCCGCGATCGAACTCGCCGCAGAGAAAGCCTCGAAATCCGCCAGCAGCATCGTCGCCAGCGGCATCCTCGCGAACATGCTGGTGTGTCTGGCGGTATGGATGGCCGCCGGCGGGAAATCCGCCATCGACAAGGTCGCCGTCATCGTGCCGCCCGTCGCGGCGTTCGTCGCCCTGGGGCTGGAGCATTCGATCGCGAACATGTCGCTGCTGCCGCTGGGCCTGCTGGCGCAGATGGCGACCGGTGCGGAGCTGCCGGCCGGACTGTCGTGGAGCGCGGCAGTCATCAACCTGGTGTGGTCGACGCTGGGGAACATCATCGGCGGCGGCGGGATCGGGCTCGCGTACTGGGCGATCTATCTGCGCGATAAACCCAGGGTCGCGACGTAGCCGCGCGTGACGCGCTCGCTTCTCACTTCCCCGCAAGCGCGCGTCATCGCCGGATCGGCAGCATCGTCCGTGCTCCCGCAGATCGCGAATCGTCGGCATATGCATACAGGACAACCTGCATCCCCTGCGGGATCGGAGCGTCTGCATCGCGCGGTAGATCCAACAGCGCGCTGCATATGCATGCGACGATTCGTCGCAGCCCTGCGGACATGCGTCCTGTCGCCAACGCGCTGCACGTCCCTCTAGACTGTGTCGATGATCGTCGACCGCCCGCTCCGGCAAGCGTTCGCATGGCTGTCGCTGACGGCCGTGCTGCTGCTCGCGTTGCTGCCCTCCATCGGTCGTTTGGCGCATGCACAGGACGCGTCGCCGCGGATGATCCTGATGGAGATGTGCACGATGGGCAGCGACACGCTGATCAGCATCGTCGATCCCCATAGCCTGCTCGACGACGCCGCGCCGCAGCCGGCACCGTCTCAGCACCCCGACATGCAGGACTGCGGCTACTGCCCGCTGCTCGCCACCGCGCTGCTTGCAGTGATGTGGTTCGCGGTCGCGCGCCTGCTGCCCGTGACGCACCGCGCCCCTGGCGCGCGCGTATGCCGCCTTACGCAACGCCATCCCTGCGGACTCGGCTCGCGCGGCCCACCACTGGCGGCCTGAAGCGCGTCCGGCCTGCCGGAACGCGTCGCCACGCCGGTCCACCGGGACCGGCATCTCCACATGTGACGCACGCGCGCCTGCGTGCATGGCGCTGCCGTGCCGCACGTGCCCATGGGTGCCGACATGTCATTTCCGATTTCGCTGCGACGCCGCGTCGCGTACGGCGCGCCGCGTGCCGTCATCTGCCATCGCCTTCCGCTGCTCGCGCTCGTCACTGCGGCGTTTGTCAGTCCCGAGTTCGAACGGCACACGCCGGGCAGCCAGCCCGGCGTCTGCCATGTCCAGGGCGATCCGCGCTCGACCGATGCGGGTCTGGAGTGGCACCTGTGATCGACAGCCGCAACGCATGCCCGCGTTCGCATCTGCAGGCGACGGTTCGCCCCGCCTGCCCCGCACGCCATTCGCACCTCCCTCTTTCCTCCGGAACAGGTCTTCACTCCATGCACAATCCGCCTCGACGCCTGGCCGTGGCCATCGGCTGCCTGCTGCTCCCCGGCGCGGTGTCCATCGCGCAATCCCAGACGCCCGCCACCGATCCCGCGACCACCCTCGACGGGATCCAGGTGCGCGGCGTGCGCTCGACGCTGGACCGCGATGCCACCGGCGCCTCGCGCCTGCAGGTGACGGACCGCGAGACACCCGCATCGGTATTCCGCATCGACCGGGACACGCTCGATGCACGTGGCGTGCGCTCCACCCAGGAAACGCTGTTTGCGATTCCCGGACTGGTCGTCGCATCGCCGCCGGGCAACGGCAACACCGTGACGTGGCGCGGTTTTTCCGGCGCGCAGATCACCCAGCTGTTCAACGGCATCGACGTCAAGTACGCGTCGATCGCCGCCCGGCCGGTCGACGCGTGGATCTACGAGCGCGTGGAAGCGATCGGCGGACCGTCGAGCTTTCTCTACGGCGCCGGCGCGGTGGGCGGGTCCATCAACTACGTCACCCGCACCGCCGACTTCGACACCGATGCCATCGGCGGTCTCGCCAGCCTGGGTTCTGACGAGAGCCGCGTGCTGGCGGCCGGCATGAACCACCGCTTCGCCACGGGTGAAACGGCGCACGCCCTCCGGCTCGACGCCGCCTACAGTGCACGCAACGGCTGGGTCGATGCCGAGCGTCGCGAAGGCTGGACGCTCGCCACCTCGCTGGCCTCGAGGCTGACGCCAACGCTCACCCATACGCTGGCGCTCGAATACCAGAACGAAGACAACCGGCGCGTGTACTGGGGCTCGCCGGCGGTCGTGGGACCGAGGGGCCGCCTCGACGCACTGCCCGGCAGTGTCGGCCGCAACTACAACGTCGGCGACGGCTTCTACGCGCAGGCGGTGGCCTGGGGGCGCTCGGTGCTGGAATGGGACGGCGGCGACTTCGGCCGGATCGTCAACACGCTCTATCACTACGACGCGCTGCGCGATTACCGCAACGTCGAGACCTACCGATGGGATCCCGTGCGCGGCGGCGTGGCGCGGTCGGGCGTCCTGCAGCAGCGGCACGACCAGCAGGTGACCGGCAACCGGACCGACTGGCATCGCACGGGTACCCTGGCCGGACTGCCGTCGCAGTGGACCGCCGGCGCCGAACTGAGCCACAACCGGCAGACGCGGTTCCCACAGTCGATCGGCGGCGAAATCGATCTGGTGCCGGTCGATGCGCGCACGCCCGGCTTCTTCTTCGACATTCCCGGCACATCGCCCGGGTACGTGCCCGGTGCGACGAACCGTGTGCGGACGGCGGCCGTATCGGCGGAGAACCTCACGCGCTTCGGCACGCGGTTCGCGCTGATGACGGGGCTGCGTCACGAGCGGATCGATCTGGACGTGACCAACAGGCGAGCGCCGACCGCGACCAATCCCGCACGCTTTGCCCGCGACTACGCGTCGACGACAGGCCGAGTCGGCCTGACTGCCGAGCTCACGCCGGCGAGCAACGTCTACGTGCAGGTCAGCACGGCGGCGGATCCGCCGGCGGGCATCCTCTCCACTGCGGGGTTCTCGGCGCTGCGCGATTTCGATCTCAGTCGCGGCCGCCAGCTCGAAGCTGGCGCCAAGACCGACTTCGCCCAGGGGCTCGGAACCGCGACGCTGGCGGCGTACCGCATCGTGCGCGAGAACCTCGCCATCACCGATCCCGACAATCCGGGCCAGACGCTGCCGGTCGGCCAGCAATCGGCGCGCGGGGTGGAAGCCACGCTCGATATCCGCCCCTGGCAGGCGCTGCACGTGCAGGCGAACCTGGGCTGGGTGGATGCGCGGCTCGACGACTTCTTCGAGACGGTCGCCGGCGCGCCGGTTTCGCGCGCAGGCAACCGGCCTTCCAACACCCCGTCGCGCGTGGGCAATCTCTGGATCGACTACGCGCTCTCACCGCGCTGGTCGATCGGCGGCGACCTGCGCGCCGTCGCTGCCCGCTATACCGATAACGCCAACACACTCGAGACGGCCGGCTACACGCTGTGGGGCGCGCACCTGCGCTGGCGTCCCACGCCGCAGCTGGCGGTCACCCTGCGTGGCCGCAACCTCGGCAACCGGACCTACGTGATGCACGCGATCGGCACACAGATGGTCTACCTCGGCGAGCCCCGGACCCTCGATCTCGAACTGCGGGCTGCCTTCTGAGCGGCGCCAGGCATCGTCGACCCTGTGTCTGCGGCCAACCGGCAGGCGCTGCGGATTGCGCAGGTCGCTCCCTACGTCGCGGCCATCTTCCGCAGCCGCGGCGTCGCCATCGGAATGGTCAGCATCGTGCTCATCACCGCCATCAGCAGCAGCGCGGTGAACGTGGCGCTGGAGATGATGGCTTTGTCGAGCAGGATGTTGGCGAAGATGATCATGATCAGCGCCTTGGTCTGCAGCAGCCAGCCGATCAGCGACGCTTCGCCGGGCTTCCACTTCAGGATGCGGCCGGCCATGTGCACGCCCGCGAGCTTGCCGGCCACCGAGGCCACCAGCAGCACGATGGCCGCGATGAAGACCGTGGCGCCGCCCACGCTCCATTCGGTGCGCAGGCCGGTGCTGAGGAAGAACACCGGCATCATCACCAGCAGCACGTTGTGGCGCAGGCGGTCCATGTCGGCCTGGTCGAACCAGTCCCCGTCGATGACCACGCCGGCCAGGAACGCGCCCACCATGAAATGCAGGCCCGACCAGTCCGCGCCGAACGCGCAGACCGCCAGCCAGACCAGCATCACGTACCAGCGGTCGCGCTCCGGGATGGCACGCATCAGGCGCCGGAACAGCACGCAGGCCACCGCGAACGCCAGCAGGAACCCCACTTGGCGGCCGATGCGCTCCCAGTCCACCAGCACCAGCGCCAGCACGCCCCAGATGGCGATGTCGTCGAGGCTGGCGTAGCGCAGGATGCGCTGGCCCACGGGCTGACGCAGGATGTCGAGCTTCTCCATCAGCAGGATCAGGATCGGCAGCGCGGTCACCGCGCAGGCCATGCCGACGCCGACGATGAACTGCCAGTTCGCGCCGTCGATGCCGATCCAGCCCGGGAAGCGCAGCAGGCCGATCGCCGCCAGCGCGCCGAACACCAGCGGCACACCGAGTGCGAGGCCCGCGGTGATCCCGCTCTCGCGGCGATTGGTCCAGGCCTTGCTCAGATCCAGCTCGATGCCGGCGATCAGCACGAACAGCATCACCGCCCATGCGCCCAGGCCATTGAGGATGGTCACCACATCCGGGGTGAACACGAACGCGTAATAGCCGGGAAACGCCGCGCCGAGGATGCCCGGCCCGAGCACGATGCCGGTGATGATCTGCACCACGACCAGCGGCGCGAAATAGTCCGTGCGGCCGAACCGCCAGATCAGGAACGGGACGCAGAAGATGATCGCCATCGCGATCAGGAACACTTCCATGGTGGTGACGGCATGCATCGGGGGGTCGTCCTGGCCTGGCCGCGATCTGCGGACGGCGAAGTATGGGGAACCAAGTGGACCGCCGCCAAGTGCGGATCACACGTCACGAATGTGCGGCTCCTGACCGGTCGATGGACAGCCCGGTTTCGATGCGCTGCCGATCAGATAAGGGGATCGCGCAAGACAGGCGGTGTGATCGAGATGACCCTGTTGTTCCGCAGTGTGAAGCCGCGGCTCCACATCGACGAAAAGGCCCCGCTTGTGTGCGCCGCACTACGCAAGAAAAACCCCGCTTGCGCGGGGTTTCTTCGGACCAGAAAACGCCTGGATCAGGCGAACGGATCCTGCAGCACCATCGTGTGCGCACGGTCGGGGCCGGTGCTGACGATGCTGATCGGGCAGCCGGCCAGCTCTTCCAGTGCACGCAGATAGGCGCGTGCGGCGGCGGGCAGCTTGTCCCACTCGGTGATGCCGTGGGTGGTCTCTTCCCAGCCCGGGAACTCGAGGTAGACCGGCGTGCACTCGTCCCAGCCGGCGGCGTCGAGCGGCGCGTACTCGGTGCGCTTGCCGCGGTATTCGTAGGCGATGCAGATCTTCAGCGTCTTCATGCCGTCGAGCACGTCGAGCTTGGTGATGCACAGGCCGGAGATGCCGTTGATGGCGACAGCGCGCTTGAGCGCGACGATGTCCATCCAGCCGCAACGACGCGGGCGGCCGGTGGACGCGCCGTATTCCTGGCCGCGGTCGCGGATGCCCTGGCCGATCTCGTCGTCGAGTTCGGTCGGGAACGGGCCACCACCCACGCGCGTCGCATACGCCTTGGCGATGCCGAGCACGTAGTCGATCGCGTCCGCGCCCACGCCCGCACCGGCCAGTGCGCCACCGACGGTGGTGTTGGAGCTGGTGACATAGGGATAGGTGCCGTGGTCGATGTCGAGCAGTGCGCCCTGCGCGCCTTCGAACAACACGCGCTTGCCCTGCTTGCGCAGGTCGTGAAGGATGCCGGCCACGTCGGACTTCATCGGCTCGACGTAATCGCCGAACGCCAAAGCTTCGTCGTAGGTCTTCTGGAAGTCGATCGCTTCGCCGCCGAGATACTTGGTCAGCACGAAGTTGTGGTAGTCGAGCGCGGTGCGCAGCAGTTCTTCGAGCTGCTTGGGGTAATGCAGGTCGGCCACGCGGATGCCGCGACGCGCCACCTTGTCTTCGTACGCCGGGCCGATACCGCGGCCGGTGGTGCCGATGGCCTTGCCGCCGGCAGCCTTCTCGCGGGCCTGATCGAGGGCGATGTGGTACGGCATGATCAGCGGCGTGGCCGGGCTGATCTTCAGGCGCGAACGCACTTCGACACCGGCGGCTTCGAGTTCGCCGATTTCCTTGATCAGCGCAGCCGGGCTGAGCACCACGCCGTTGCCGATCAGGCACAGCGCGTCGTCGCGGAGGATGCCCGAGGGAATGAGGTGGAGGACGGTCTTCTTGCCGGCGATCACCAGCGTATGGCCGGCGTTGTGGCCGCCCTGGAAGCGCACGACGGCGCCGATGTCCTGCGTGAGCAGGTCGACGATCTTGCCCTTGCCCTCATCGCCCCACTGGGCGCCGATTACGACGACTGACTGACCCATCTCGTGACTCCTGGTTCGCATTGCGGCCATCGGGGCCGCAGAAAGGGACCGGCCAGCCTTGCGCGGGGATTGGACGCTCCATCGGGGAGACGACCGCCTCGCAGGGCCGGACACGGAAAAAGCCGGCAGTCCCCTCATGCGAGATGGCCCGTCCGGCTTTTCCGCATTATCCGGATAAGGGGTGACGGGGGCCACCTGTTTGTGGGGCGTGTTCACGGGGTTGGAAGGTTCGTCGGTAGCGCCCGACCCTCACCCGACGCGCAAAGCGCACCGGCCTCTCCCGGAGGGAGAGGCGTTGGGTTCGGACGTGCGTGATGTTCCAGCGGACTCTGGATTCAAGATTGCTGACATATGCAGCCACCCGTTGAGCCCCTCTCCCCCGGGCGAGGAGTTGGGGTGAGGGCTGACGCGCGCGGGAAAGCTCGAAGTCGCAGCCGGATTGCCGCTGTTGGACTACCGATCTACAACGCCTCTACGCGACGGGCCTCTGTCCTTCCCGAAATGGGTGCGTGTCGCCCGTTCCACGCAAAGGCGCTGGGTCCCGACGTTCGCCGGGACGACCATCACCGGCACGGACGAGCGACGACCAGACGCGTGAACGAAACGTCGCCCCAGCGGTCTTCAGCGACGCATGCCTGGTGAAGCTGGGCCCCATTTCGATTTATCTCGAAGCGCGGGCGGCGAGCGGCAGGATCCAGATGGATCCCAGCGTTCGCTGGGATGACGATCAGAAATGCGCCGGGATGACGACGGGGGGCGAAGCCGCTTCAGTGGAACGCGCTGAAGGCCGATCCGGAAGCAGTCCGTGAACTGCCCTCTTGCCAGCTCAACCGCCACAGGGGGAATCCCACCCCATCAACCCCGCACGAAATACAGCGCAACCATCCCCGCCGCCAGGACCCCTGCGCCGATGCGGCGCAGTGTGGTGGTGGGCATCGTGAGCATCTGTTCGGCGTTGCGCTTCCAGAAGCCGGGGATGGCGAACAGGATCAGGCCTTCGAGTACGAACACCAGGCACAAGGCCGCCCACAGATCCGACATCAGGCGCACACCATCAACGATCGCTGCGCATGTACTGCAGGAAGGGATCGTTGCGCTCGAGCACGATCACGCTGTCGCCCTTCTCGAACGCGGCGCGGTAAGCCTCGAGGCTGCGCTGGAACGCGTAGAACGCCGGGTCGCGGTTCGCGGCCTCGCCGTAGATGCGGGTGGCTTCGGCGTCGCCTTCACCGCGCAGGGTCTGCGCGTCGCGTTCGGCTTCGGCAAGGATCACGGTCTGCTCGCGGTCAGCCTGGCCGCGGATCGCGCGGGCGCGTTCCTCACCTTCGGCGCGCAGTCGCGTGGCCACTTCCTGTCGCTCGGCGCGCATGCGGTTGTAGACCTGCTGGATCACCTGGCTGTCGGTCGGCAGGTCGATCTGCTTCAGACGGATGTCGATGATGCGCATGCCCAGCGACTTGGCCGCTTCGTTGATGCCCGGCAGCTGGCGCTCGACGAACTCCGAACGGTTGCCCGAGACGAGTTCGGTCAGCGTGCTGGCGTTGATCTCGTTACGCAGCGAGTTCTTGATGATCGGCTCGAGGCGCAGGTTGGCATCGGACTCGTTGCCGGACGTGGCGCGGTAGAACGCGGCGACGTCGCTGATGGCGACGATGGCCACGAAGTCCACGCTGACGTCCTTGCGCTCGGAGGTCAGCGAGCGCTCGGGCGAGAACGCGCTGGCGTTGAAGCGGCGGTCGAACACGCGCGCCGATTCGATCAGCGGCACCTTGAAGTGCAGACCCGGGCCGATGTCGGTCCGCGCGACGCGGCCGAGGTTGAGCACCAGGGCCACCTGTCCTTCACGGACCACGTAGACCGAGCCCATCAGGCCCAGCAGCACGATGATGATCAGCGGAATGACGAAGTTGAGTCTCATCGGGTGGCTCCTTCACGCGACGGGCGCGGCAGAGCGCGCGCGGGCGCTTCCGGCATCGCGGTGCTGTTGCTGCTGTTGCGTGTGGCCTCGACGGAGGGCGACAGCACCTCCGGCGGGATCAGCGAAGGCGCGGCTTGACCACCCGCGCCCTGCCCAGCCATCGGCACGTAGATCAGCTGGCGGCCGTCGCCACCAACGACGATGCGGTTGTCGGCCAGCACGCTCTGCACGGTTTCCAGCCACAGACGCTTGCGGGTCACGTCCTGGGCGCCGGCATAGGCATCGACCAGCAGCGAGAAGCGGGTCGCGTCACCGGTGGCGCGGGCGATCTCGGCGGTCTTGTAGCCCTCGGCCTGTGAACGCACACGCTCGGATTCACCGCGCGCCTCGGGCACGATCTTGGCCGCGTAGGCGCCGGCTTCCTTGACCAGCTGCTCGTTCATCTGCTGCGCGCTGTTGACGGCGTCGAATGCGTCCTTGACCTCTTCCGGTGGACGCGCGTCCTGCAGGTTGAGTTCGTTGACGAACAGGCCGGTGCGGTAGCTGTCGAGCGAGGCCTGCAAGGAGGTCTGCGCCGCGGTCGAGATCGGACCACGCGCATTGAGCGCGGCGTCCAGATTCACACGACCGATCTGTTCGCGGACCGCGCTGAGCGCGGTCTGCTCGAGCATCTCGCGGGCGTTGCGGGTGCCGAACAGGTACTGCACGGCATCACCGACGCGGTACTGCACGTTGAACGACACGATGACGATGTTCTCGTCGCGGGTCAGCACCGGCACGGTGTTGCTGAAGGACTGGACCGTGGTCGCATCGACCTTGGTCACGCGCTCGACCGGCCACGGCAGCTTGAAGTTCGGACCCGGCTGCATGACGCGGGCGACCTGGCCGAAGCGCAGCACCACGCCGCGCTGGGTTTCACCCACCAGCACGAAACAGTTGAGCAACAGCACGATGACCACGACGACCGCGATCCAGCGCAGCGGATTGCCGCCACCGAAACCACCACCGAAGAGCCCGCGGAACTGGTCGAGGATGCGGTCGAAACCACCGCCACCACCACCGCGTCCTCCACGTCCACCACCGCCGGTCCGGCGTGGCGGCCACGGATTGCGTTCGCCCTGACTTCCGGAATCCTTGCGGTCCGGAGAATCCTTGTCCTTGTTGTTGCCGGGAATGTTCCAGGCCATGCCTGCTCCAGTTCTGGGCGCGCAGCCTGCGTCGGCGGCGGCGCGGGGGTCGCATAGTCTAACCGGCTCGCGCCTGTCGCAGGCCACGCACCGGAGGTCATGCCGGGAATACCCGCGGGAGCGGCCTTTTGCGCTCGGGGCTCCAGGGGGAAGCCGCGACGCGCGCAAGCGCGCTCCCACAGATCAATCAGATGGTGTCGTCTTCGTCCGGAGGCAAGAGCGCGCGCAGCGGTTCGCCGTCCGTCTGCGAAGCCAGGCGCGCGGCGTCCGCATGGGCGAGGTCCACCTGCAGCAGCCAGCCGGACTCGTCGAGCGTTTCCTCGCGCACGCCTTCCAGCGCATGCAGGCGGGCATGCAGGCGACCGGATTCGGGCGGCAGACGCACTTCGCCGCTCACCCGGCGGATGCCCAGCCGGCGCGCCAGCGCCTGCGACAGCAGGTCGAGACCGAGCCCGTCCCGCGCGGAAATCCACACGCTCTCGCGCACGGCGTCATCGGCCAGCGCATTCGGATCCTGGTCGTAGCGCGGCGTCGCGCCTTCGATGCGGTCGATCTTGTTGAACACCAGCAGCTGCGGCAGGTCGCCCGCGCCGATCTCGGTCAGCACGGCATCGACCTGGGCGATACGCTCGTTCCGCAGCGGGTCGGCGGCGTCGATGATGTGCAGCAGCAGGTCGGCCTCGCGCGCTTCGCTCAGGGTGGAGCGGAAGGCGGCGACGAGCTCATGCGGCAGGTCGCGGACGAAGCCGACCGTATCGGCCAGCACCACGCTGCCGCCGGACAGGTCGACGCGGCGCACGGTGGGATCCAGCGTGGCGAACAACTGGTCGGCCGCGTAGGCATCGGCGCCCGACAGTGTGTTGAACAGCGTCGACTTGCCGGCGTTGGTGTAGCCCACCAGCGCCACGCGCGGCATTTCGCTGCGCACGCGCGCACGGCGCATCTGGGTGCGCTGCACTTCCACCTTGTCCAGGCGCGCCTGCAGCTGTTCGAGCCGCTTCTGCAGCAGCCGGCGGTCGGTCTCGAGCTGGGTTTCACCCGGGCCGCGCAGGCCGATCGAACCACCGCGCTGCCGTTCCAGATGGGTCCAGCCGCGTACCAGGCGCGTGGCCATGTGGCGCAGCTGCGCCAGCTCGACCTGCAGCTTGCCTTCGTGGCTGCGGGCGCGCTGGGCGAAGATGTCGAGGATCAGGCCGGTGCGGTCGACGACGCGGCGCTCGAGAAATTTCTCGAGGTTGCGTTCCTGACCCGGCGTGAGCCGATGATTGACCAGCACCAGATCGGCGCCGGTCGCCTCGGCCGCGGCCTTGACCTCGTCGAGCTTGCCGCTGCCGAACAGCGTCGCGGCATTGGGCTTGTCGATGCGGGCCGGAATGACCGCGGCGACGCGGGCACCGGCCGAGCGGGCGAGTTCCGAAAATTCTTCCAGCGCGCCTTCGTCGGCCGGGCCATGCGAATGCGGCTGGATCAGCAGCGCGTTTTCACCCTTGCGGGAGCGTTCGAACAAAAGAGTTCACACCTCGGGTCAGTCGGTGGTCTCGGGCGCTTCGTCCTCGCCTTCACCGGACTGGACGAACCCGCCGCCTGGCACCACACGCACATTGCGGGCCGGCACCACGGTGGAGATGGCATGTTTGTAGACCATCTGGCTCACGGTATTGCGCAGCAACACCACGAACTGGTCGAACGATTCGACCGTGCCCTGCAGTTTGATGCCATTGACGAGGTAAATCGAGACGGGCACACGCTCGCGGCGCAGTGCGTTCAGGAAAGGATCCTGCAAGGATTGCCCCTTGGACATGGTGTTTCCCCAGCGTAGTTGTTGTTCTGATGACCTGTTGGCCGGGCCATCGCCCGCTCCCCGGACGACGACCGGCCGATGTTACACAACCGCGATGCGGTCTGTGCGCGATCACCGGGGGCGATTGCTGTGCGGAATCGGGGATTCGTGACGGTGAAGGCGGATGCGGCGCCAGGCCTCGAAGCTTCTGACACCCTCCCCCGCTCGCGGGGGAGGATTCGGAGGGGGTGAAGCCTCAGGCGCAACAGATCCGGAACCCGTGGGGTTGATGGATCGCACGAAGACGCTTCTTATTCCATTGACGGAGTGCGCCCACCCGGACCGCCCCTCCATGAGGAAAGGCTTGAGCCCCCTGCTCACCCCAGAAACGCAGCCACTTCCGCATCCAGCGCGTCGCGCTGCGTGGCCGGATCGAACCAGCGCGCAGCCCCCCGACCGCGCAACCAGGTGAACTGACGCTTCGCCAGCTGCCGGGTCGCGGCAATTCCGCGCTCACGGAAATCTTCGGCAGTTCCCCGCCCGTCCAGAAATTCCCAGGCCTGCCGATATCCCACTGCCCGGATCGCCGGCAGTTCCAGCGGCGCGGCATGCGCCTGCAACTGCGGCAGCGCGCGCAACGCACGCACCTCGTCGAGAAAGCCGGCGGCGAGCATGGCGTCGAATCGGGTGGCGATGCGCGCGTGCAGGGTCGCCCGTTCGGGCGGCGCGATCGCCAGCGCCAGGACCCGCGCCGGAAATGGCGGCGACTCGGACGGGCGTTTCTGCCATTCGCTGATCGGAATGCCGGTCAGTCGATGCACTTCGAGCGCGCGCTGGATCCGCTGCGCATCGCCGGTCTTGATGCGCACGGCGGCGTCGGGGTCCAGCGTCGCCAGGCGCGCATGCAGCGCTGGCCAGCCGAGTGCGGCAGCCTCGGCGGCGATGGCCGCGCGCGTGTCGGGATCGGCTTCCGGCATCGGCGAGAGGCCATCGAGCAAGGCGGCGAAGTACAGGCCCGTACCACCGGCGAGAATCGGCACGCGACCACGGTGCAGGATGTCCTCGACCGCGGCACGCGCATCGTGCGCGAACTCGGCGGCGGAGTACGTCTGCCAGGGTTCGCGCAGATCGAGCATGTGGTGCGGCACGCGCGCGCGCTCACCCGCATCCGGCTTGGCCGCACCGATCTCGAGCCCGCGATACACCAGCGCCGAATCGACGCTGACGATCTCACCTCCGAACCGCTCCGCCCAGTCGAGCGCGAGCGCGGTCTTGCCGGAGGCCGTCGGGCCCATCAGGGCGATGGCGCGGGGGTGTCGGCGACTGATCACGTTCGAGGTTGCCAGGCCATACGGCTTTTCCTTCCCCCTCAGTACCCCGTCTCCTTCAACGACAGCTGCACCTGCGCATGTGTGGCCTGCACCGCCGCCGACGGGGCACGGCCCAGCAGACTCACGACGACGATCGCCAGCGCCGCAGACAGGAAGCCCGGAATGATCTCGTAGAGCCCGGAATCCATGCGGTTGACCATGATCTCCTTCCAGAAGATCACCATCGCCGCGCCGGTCAACATGCCGGCAATCGCGCCATTTCGGGTCATGCGCTTCCAGAACAGCGCCAGCAGCAGCACCGGACCGAACGCTGAGCCGAAACCGGCCCACGCGTACGAGACCAGGCCCAGCACGCGGCTCTCGGGATCACGCGCCATCCAGATCGCGACCAGCGCCACCATCAGCACGCTCATGCGGCCCACCCACACCAGCTCGCCCTGCGAAGCCTGCTTGCGGAAGAAGCCGCGATACAGGTCTTCCGACAGCACGCTGGAGCACACCAGCAGCTGGCTCGACAGCGTACTCATCACCGCGGCCAGGATCGCCGCGAGGATGATGCCGGCGACCCACGGATTGAACAGCAGTTCGACCAGCGTGATGAAGACGCGCTCGGAGTTCTGCAGCACGGGCGCCGCCTGGTCCGGGTGCGCCTCGAAGTAGGCAATGCCGAAGAAGCCCACCGACATCGCGCCGATCATGCACAACGTCATCCAGCCCATCGCGATCCGGCGCGCCGTGGGGATGGTGTGCACGCTGTGCGCCGCCATGAAACGCACCAGGATGTGCGGCTGGCCGAAGTAGCCGAGCGCCCAGCCGAGCAGCGATACGATGCCGATGACGCCGAGGTTGCCGCCGCGGAACCAGTCGAGCTGGAGCGGATCGTTCGCCCGGATCAGGTCGACGCTGGCGTCGAAGCCGCCTGTATGCATGAAGACCAGGATCGGCGCGAGCAGCAACGCGAACATCATCATCACGCCCTGCGCGACATCGGTCCAGCTGACCGCCAGAAAGCCGCCGATCAGCGTGTAAAGCACGGTGACCGATGCACCCAGGAAGATCGCCTGGCCGTAGCTCATCCCGAACACGCTTTCGAACAGACGGGCGCCGGCGACCACGCCGGACGCGCAGTAGATGGCGAAGAAGACCAGGATCACGAGCGCGGTGAACACGCGCAGGATGCGGCTGCGGTCGTCGAAGCGATTGGTCAGGAAGTCCGGCAGTGTCAGCGCGTTGCCGGTGCGCTCGGTGTACACGCGCAGCGGCCCGGCCACGAAACGCCAGTTGAGATACGCCCCGAGCAGCAGGCCGACTGCGATCCACGCCTCGGACACGCCACTGAGGAAGATCGCGCCCGGCAGGCCCATCATCAGCCAGCCGCTCATGTCCGAGGCACCGGCCGAGAGCGCGGTGACGCCCGGACCCAGGCTGCGGCCGCCGATGATGTAGTCGTCGAAGTTCTTGGTCCGGCGCCAGGCCACGATACCGATCACGACCATCACCGCCAGGTAGACGAGGAACATGACGACGGTCGGCGTATTGGATCTGAGCACGGGGCCTCCTGGACTGGATCGCGACACGGAAAACGCCGCAGCGACTGCCACGGCGGTGCGCCAGCCTAACGCAGCGCCGCGCTGCGGTCAGTCGCGCGTATGCGCAGTGCCGCCAGCGCTGCGCGTGTCGGCGAGCCGCGGCGATCGGCTGCGGCACCGCGCACAACGGCCTCAAGCCGCGTGCGGACGGCTGCCCCCGGGCATTGACCGCGCCCGGCGCGCGGCGACGGCATCGAGCGTGCGGACTTGCTTTGCAATGCACCACCCGCTCACGTTCGGGAACGCCGTGGGTCAGGCGTCGTCGGGCCAGCTGATCGCGGGCTTCGGCGTCGCGGCACGCGGCGTCGGCACCGCGACCACCGCGGACAGGATCCTCAGCGCGTCGACCGTCTCCGCGACGTCGTGCACGCGCAGGATGCGTGCGCCGTTCTGCGCGGCGATGAGATGCGCGGCCACCGACCCGGCAACGCGCTCGGCCGGCACCTCGCGTCCGGTCAGCTCGCCGATGCTGCGCTTGCGCGACAGCCCGGCGAGTACCGGCACACCGAGTTCGACGAAGCGCGACAACTGCGCCAGCAGCGCCATGTTGTGGGCCGTGGTCTTGCCGAAGCCGAATCCCGGATCGACGATGATGCGCTTCTTGTCGATACCCGCCATTTCCGCGGAAAAAATCCGCTCGGCGAGGAAGCGGTGCACCTCGCCGACGACATCGTCGTATTCCGGTGCTGTCTGCATGTCACGCGGTTCGCCAAGCATGTGCATCAGCACCACCGGCACGCCCAGCGACGCCGCGGCCTCGAGCGCACCGTCGCGGCGCAGGCCGTAGACATCGTTGATCAGGCCCGCGCCCGCAGCGACGGCGGCGCGCATGACGTCCGGCTTGGACGTGTCGATGCTGATCGGCACCGTCGTGCGCGCGAGCAGACCTTCGATCACCGGCACCACACGTCGCAGTTCTTCTTCGACCGACACCGCGTCCGCACCCGGACGCGTGGATTCGCCGCCGACGTCGAGAATGTCGGCACCCGCGTCCGCCAGCCGCACGCCGTGCGCGATCGCCGCATCGGCGCTGTCGTGCGCACCGCCGTCGGAGAACGAATCGGGTGTGACATTGACGATGCCCATCACGCGCGGGCGATCGAGCCGCAGGACGCGGCCATTGCAGTCGAGCTGCGGAGCGGTGTCGAACATCAGCGCATCTCCTCGCGACCGTCGCGCGCGGCCGTCGCCATGCAGCAACGCACACCCGACCGCGCACGGGGGGACACGCCGTTCGCACGTCTCTCCCAGAGTCCAATCGGCAGCTGGGGCTTCCGGGTTGGCGGGTTCGGTTCTGACATCGCCTGCTCCAGGTCGGAATACGTCAGTGCAGACTCTGGCGACTCGCCAGCGCCATCGCAAGCGTGACGACACGCAAGCGTTGAATGCGCGCGCACTGCCACGGGAACAGCGCATTCGGCTTGTCTCGAACCGCTCTGATCGACGGACCCCGGGACATCGCGCCTCCCATCGTGTCGTCCGCTGCAGCGTGGCCCGCAGCCGTATCAACGCACGTCGCGAACACGACCGAACGCGAGGCGTCGCTGCGCGCCCCGCTCTCCTGCGGCGCACAGCGGCAGAAACGCAGAAGGCCGGGATTGCGCCCGGCCTTCTGGTGACACCTGCGTTGCGATCAGGCCTGTTCGGCCGGACCACCGATCGGCGGCTGCAGCGGGCGGTTGCCGCCCTTGTCGCCGCTGTCGTCGTTCTTGTCAGCGTTCGACTTTGCCCAGCCCATCGGCGGCGGCGGATCGCGGCCTTCCATGATCGCATCGATCTGCGGCACGTCGATGGTCTCGTACTCGAGCAGCAGCTTGGACATCGCATGCAGCTTGTCGATGTTCGCGGTCAGCAGCTCGGTTGTGCGCTCGTAGGCCTTGTCGAGGATCGTGCGCACGACCTCGTCGATACGCCGCGCAGTATCGTCGGAGACCGACTTGTGCTGGGTGACCGAACGGCCGAGAAACACCTCGTCGTCCTCTTCGCCATAGGCGATCGGGCCGAGTTCGTCGGATAGGCCCCACTTGGTGACCATGTTGCGGGCCATCTTGGTCGCACGCTCGATATCGTTCGATGCGCCGGTGGTGACCTTGTCGCCGCCGAAGATCAGTTCCTCCGCGACGCGGCCGCCGTACAAGGAGCACAGCTGCGATTCGATCGCCACGCGGTTCATCGAATAGCGGTCGCCTTCCGGCAGATACATCGTGACGCCAAGGGCACGGCCTCGCGGAATGATCGTGACCTTGTAGACCGGGTCGTGCTCGGGCACGAGGCGACCGACGATCGCGTGGCCGGCCTCGTGATAGGCGGTCAGCGTCTTCTCGTCCTCGCTCATCGCCATCGAACGGCGCTCGGCGCCCATCAGGATCTTGTCGCGGGCGCGGTCGAAGTGGTCCATACGGACCTCTTTGCCGTTCTCGCGCGCGGCGAACAACGCCGCCTCGTTGACCAGGTTCGCCAGGTCCGCGCCGGAGAAGCCGGGCGTGCCACGGGCAACGATGAGCGGCTGCACGTCTTCGTCCAGCGGCACCTTGCGCATGTGGACCTTGAGGATCTGCTCGCGACCCTTGACGTCCGGCAGGCCCACGACGACCTGGCGGTCGAAACGGCCCGGACGCAGCAGCGCGGGATCGAGCACGTCGGGGCGGTTGGTCGCGGCGACCACGATCACGCCCTCGCCGCCTTCGAAGCCGTCCATCTCGACCAGCAACTGGTTCAGCGTCTGCTCGCGCTCGTCATGCCCGCCGCCGAGACCGGCGCCGCGATGACGACCGACGGCGTCGATCTCGTCGATGAAGATGATGCACGGCGCCTGCTTCTTGGCCTGTTCGAACATGTCGCGCACGCGGCTGGCGCCGACGCCGACGAACATCTCGACGAAGTCCGAGCCGGAGATCGAGAAGAACGGGACCTTGGCTTCGCCGGCGATCGCCTTGGCGAGCAGCGTCTTGCCGGTGCCGGGCGGGCCGACCATCAGCACGCCGCGCGGAATCTTGCCGCCGAGTTTCTGGAAGCGCGAGGGATCGCGCAGGAACTCGACCAGCTCCGACACTTCTTCCTTGGCCTCGTCGCAACCGGCGACGTCGGCGAAGGTGATCTTGGTCTGCTCCTCGTTGAGCAGCTTCGCACGGGACTTGCCGAAGGACATCGCGCCCTTGCCGCCGCCCTGCTGCATCTGCCGCATCATGAAGAACCAGAAACCGATAATCAGCGCGACGGGCAGCAGCTGGATCAGGATGTAACCCAGCGAAATACCACTCGACGGCGGCGCCTGCTCGATCGCGACATTGTGGTTCATCAGGTCGTCGATCATGCGATCGTCGCGACGCGGGGCGATGACCGTGCCGCTCTGGCCGCCCTTGCTCTGGAACGTGATGGTGCGCTCGTCCTCGGCGATCTTCACCGAGCCGATCTGGTCGCGACGGACCTGTTCCATGAACTGCGAGTACTGGACGTCCTGCCCGCCTGCGCCGGTTCTGGGGCTGAAGCTCTGGAAGATCACCATCAGTACGACGGCGACGACCACCCAGAGCAGCAGATTCTTGACCAGATCGTTCATGTTTCGGGGTTCTCGTGAAGAGTTCGGTGGAGCGTTTGAATCGGCTTCATGCTACTTCATCGTCGCCAGCTTGCCCTGCGCCAGCGCATAGACTTCCGGCGAACGCTGCCGGGATGCAGCCGGCTTGCGGATCGACAGCTTCGTGTAACGCCGCCGCAGATTGCGCACGTAATCATCGAACTCGGTGCCCTGGAACAGTTTGATCAGGAACGTACCGCCGGTGCGCAGGTGGTTGTCCGCGAAATCCATCGCCAGTTCCGCCAGGTGCATCGCGCGGGGCTGATCAACTGCATCGATCCCACTCTTGTTGGGGGCCATGTCGGACAACACAAGGTCCACCTGCTGCCCGCCGAGGGTGGATTCGAGCAGCGAGAGGACCGCATCCTCGCGAAAATCCCCGTGAAGGAACTCCACGCCGGCCAGTGAAGGCATGTCGAGGATGTCGAGCGCGATCACCCGCCCGGAGTCGCCCAGCGCCTGCCGGACCCATTGCGACCAGCCGCCGGGCGCGGCGCCCAGATCGACCACGACCATGCCCGGCTTGAGCAGGCGGTCGCGTTCGACCAGCTCCTCGAGCTTGTAGGCGGCGCGCGAACGCAGGCCGTCCTTCTGGGCCTTCTTCACGAAGGGATCGGAGAAATGTTCTTTCAGCCAGCGCTGGCTGCTTTTGCTGCGGGAGGCCATCAACGGCTCGGGTGCGGGACAGGTGCGTCCGGTGGCCATGATATCCTGCCCACCGCTTTCATTTCCCCGATCGGTTCATCCATGAGTAATGCCCTGACCGCTGCCCAGACCCGTTTTCTGCGCGGCCAGGCCCATGGCATCAAGGCCATGTTGCAGGTAGGCGGCAAGGGCATCACCGAAGCGCTGATCGCCGAAATCGATGCGGCGCTCGAGCATCACGAACTGATCAAGGTGAAGGTGGGTGCGTCGGACCGCGACGACCGCGACGCGATGATCGCCGACATTGCCGGACGCACCGATTCGGCACTGGTGCAGCGTATCGGCCACGTGGCGATCCTGTATCGCCAGAGCAAGGACCGCCGCCAGATCGTCCTGCCGCGCGCCTGACCGCACGACGGGCGCCGCATGCAGCTCAATCTCGAATCGCCCGACTTCGACTACGTCCTGCGCGGCGCTGACGGGCGCCTGGCGCTGGTCAACGATCGCCGCCTGACCCGGAGTTTCATCGTCGCCCCGCGCAGCCTCGTCGAGGACTGGCCGGTCACCGACGTCCGCAGCCTGGATGTCGCGGCCCTCGATCCGGTGCTGGCGCTTGCGCCGGAAGTGGTGCTGCTCGGCACCGGCGAGACCCAGGGCTTCCCGCCGCCTGCCACCATGGCCGCCTGCCTGTCGCGCGGCATCGGACTCGAAGCCATGACCAACGCTGCCGCGGCGCGCACGTTCAATGTGCTGGCAGGAGAAGGCCGGCGCGTGGTCGCGGCGTTCGTGCTGGTCGAACGCGATGCAGCGTCGGACGCGTAGAGCGCTCAAGTCACCGTCGCGACGCTCCACAAGACGCGCGTCTCCGGGCGCAAAGCACTGACGGGGCGAAGCCGGGTCCCTGCCCGCATCCATCTCAACAGCAGAGCAGCTGTTCATTGCTTCGGCTTTGCGCGTGATCGCGCAGCTCCGGCAAAAATCGAAATGGACAACAGCGTGACCAGACATTCGTCTGTTTGAAGCCGCTGGGGCGGCGGATCGAAGAGGTCTGGGGCCTGATCGTCACCTCGCCCGCCCAGTCGACACCCCGGCAGATCCGTCAGCGGATCGACCGGCTTGCCGTTGTAGTGGGTGAGACGATGTCGCTTGCGGTCCGCAGGACCGCAGCATCGGTGAACGCCCGGCGAGCGGCGCCGTGCCGGGGATCCGCCCATGTGGGCGGCAGGCAGAGAGTCAGCGCGCCGGCAGATACGTCAGCGGATCGACCGGCTTGCCGTTGTAGCGAATCTCGAAATGCAGCATGTCGCGCGCGGCGCCGGTACGGCCGAGTTCCGCGATCTGCTGCCCGGCGCGCACGCGCTCGCCTTCGTTGACGCGGCGCGTCCGGTTGTGGCCGTAGGCGGTCAGCCACTGCTCGTCGTGCTTGACGATGATCAGTTCACCGTAGCCGACCAGGCCGGCACCCGAGTAGACGACCACGCCGTCGGCGGCCGCGTTGACGGCCTGACCGGGCGTGCCGGCGATGTCGATGCCCTGCTTCGTCGGATCGTTGCCGACGTAGCGGCCGACGATCTGGCCGTCGGTCGGCCACTGCCAGCGGAACGGGCTGCGCACAGGCGCGGCAGCGGGTGCCTGCGGCGCAGTCTGCGTGGGTCGTACCGCTGGCCGCTGGGCGGTCGCGCTGCCGGAGCTGGCGGGTCGCGCCGGCGCTGCGTTGCCGCCACCGGGATACAGGCGCAGGCGCTGGCCGGGGTAGATCGTGTACGGGGCGCGGATGTTGTTCCAGGTCGCCAGGTCGAGCGCGCTGATGCCGTTGCTGGTCGCGAGCCGGTAGAGCGTGTCGCCGCGCTGCACAGTCACCGCCTGACCGGGGCGAGGCGTCGACGTCGGCGCACTGCTGCCGCCCTCGCGGACCACCGTACTGGTGCCGCAGGCCGACAACAGTCCCACTGCGAGCCACACCGCCAGCTTCCTCATCCACGCATCTCCAACCAGACCAGTCCAACGACCACCAGACCCACCATCAACCAGCCGAGCCATTCGATGTAGCGCTTGAGCATCGGCTCCAGCTTCGGACCGCCCCACGCCATCAGCCCGGCGACGAGGAAGAACCGCGCGCCCCGTCCGAGCAACGAGCCGGCCACGAACGGTAGCAGTCCCACACCGAGCGAACCCGACGCGATCGTGAACACCTTGTACGGGATCGGGGTGAATCCCGCGATGAACACGAACAGCAGTCCATGCGTGACAAACAGTGCCTGGATGTTCTCGAACGCCGGCTGCCAGCCCATGCGCACGACCCATGGCCACACCAGATCCAGCGCGAAATGACCGATGAGATAACCCAGCAGGCCGCCCGCCACGGAACCGAGCGTGCACAACAGCGCATAGCGCCACCACGACTTCGGCTTGGCCAGCGACATCGGCGCGAGCATCACGTCCGGCGGAATCGGGAAAACCACGGATTCGGCGGCGCTCATCAGGGTGAGGTAACGCGGTGCGTGGCGGTGGCGCGCCCACGAGAGCACGGTGTCGTACATCCTTGCAAACAACTGCATCAGTCCACGTATCCCGACAACAAGGGCACAAATGCGACTGCAGCGACGTCCTGCTGCTCGATCTGCCCGTCGGCGTGCTTGCGCAACACCAGCAGGCGCTGCGCACCCGGTGCACCGACCGGCGCGACGAGGGTGCCGCCCGGCGCCAGTTGCTCGGTCAGCGCTTCGACGAGCGCAGGGCCGGCCGCGGTGACGATGATGGCGTCGAACGGGCCGTTCTCCGGCCAGCCGATGCGGCCGTCATCGTGCTTGCTGCGCACGTTGAGGCCCAGCGAGCGGAAACGCTTGCGCGCAATGCGCAGCAGTTCGCCGATACGCTCGACGGTGTGCACTTCGATCCCGAGCGCGGCGAGGATCGTGGCCTGGTAGCCGGAACCGGTGCCCACTTCGAGCACCTTGCCGGGCATGCCGTTCGCGAGCAGCGCTTCGGTCATCCGCGCGACCACCCAGGGCTGCGAAATCGTCTGGCCATGACCGATCGGCAGCGCGGTGTCTTCATAGGCGCGCGTGGCCAGCGCCTCGTCGACGAACAGATGCCGCGGCACGGTGCGGATGGCGTTGAGTACGCGCTCATCGGAAATGCCACCGCCCGGATGCGCACCGTCTCGCAGGCGTTCGATCAGCCGGTCGCGCACGCGTTGCGAGGTCATCCCGACCCCCACTGCTTCGGGCTGCAGGCGCATCCGCGCCGTCACGCCTGGGTCGCCTTGAGGTCCGCTTCGAGGCCGCCGACCCAGCTGGCGACATGTTCGAGCGCCTGGTAACGCGTGAGGTCGACGTGGATCGGCGTGATCGCGATGTGCTGGGTGCGCACGGCATGGAAGTCGGTACCGGGGCCGGCGTCCTGCTCCGGACCGGCGGCCCCGATCCACCACCAGGTGCGGCCGCGCGGATCGTCGATCGAGGTGCAGGGTTCTGCGCGATGGCGGTTACCCAGCCGCGTGACCTCGAAGCCGGCGAGTTCGTCCCACGGCACATCCGGCACGTTGACGTTGAGGATGGTGTCGGCGGGCAGCGGGTCAGCCTTCAGGCGCGCGACGATTTCGACCGCGGCGCGCGCGGCGGTTTCGTAGTGCTGGCCGTCATGGTTGCGCGTGACCAGCGACATCGCCACCGCAGGCAGACCGAGAAAACGCCCTTCCATCGCGGCGGCCACGGTGCCCGAATAGATCACGTCGTCGCCGAGATTGGCGGTGTTGTTGATCCCCGACACCACGATGTCCGGCTCGAGCTCGAGCAGACCGGTGATCGCGACATGCACGCAGTCGGTGGGCGTGCCATGCACGCGCCAGGTGCAGGCATCGACCTGCACGGTGCGCAGCGGCATGTCGAGCGTGAGCGAATTGCTCGCGCCGGAGCGGTCGCGATCGGGTGCGACGACGAGCACCTCGTGGCCGGCGTCACGCAGACCCTGGGCGAGAATCCGGATGCCGGGGGCGTCGACGCCGTCGTCGTTACTGACCAGTACGCGCATGGATCGTTCTAGAGGCCCCGAGCCGTCGGACAAGGCCCACATGATACCGGATGCATCTCCCCCACCCCAGTTCGGATGCGGCGTAAGACTGCAAGCGGGCACGCGCGCCGCTACGCTAGCGTCATGCAACGAGGACGCCATCGCCCTGATCCACCTGCAGCGCCGTCCGAAGACGACGATGCCGCGCTGTTCCGCAATGCGATCGGTCCGGTCCGCGAACTGCCGGCCGCGCCTCTGCCGCCGCAGACACCGAAGCCGCGCCCGTCGACACGCATGGCCGAACGCGACGATGCGGAGGCGCGCAGCGAGTTCAGGCAACTGCTCGACGGCCCGTTGCTGGGCGGCGGCGACACGATGCAGTACCGGCGCGACGAGATCTCGCCGCGCGTGCTGCGTCGCCTCGGACGCGGCGAATACGCCGCGCAGGAAGAGCTCGACCTGCACCACAGCGATGCGAATCAGGCGAGCGCACTGCTGCGGCTGTTCCTGCGCGACGCGATCGATGCGGGCGTGGGCTGCGTGCGCGTGATCCACGGCAAGGGACTGAACTCCTCGCCCGAGGCACCGATCCTCAAGAACCTCGTCGATCGCCTGCTGCGGCAACGTGCCGACGTACTCGCCTTCCACAGCGCACCCGGCGGCCAGGGCGGCGCCGGCGCGGTGCTGGTGTTGCTGCGGCCGCGGCGCTGAGCGCTGGAAGCGCCGAAGCGTACGGGCACAGTCGGCTCGCGCACCTGGCGGCGGTTGTGACAGCCAGGTAGTTGCACGTTCCTCGTGAGCCCACTCCCAAAACAGAAAGGCTGCAGTCGCCTGCAGCCTGTCCTTGCACCCTGAGCCTGTCGCGCGTCAGTGCTTGACGCGCGTCCGCTTGGCGCCTTCTGCGCGCGGTACGACCTTGCGCGTGGTCTTGCGTTCGACCTTCTGTCCGGGCGGCGGCGGCAGAGGACGTTCCAGCGCCAGATCCAGCACCTCGTCGATGTACTTCACCGGCATGATCTTCATGCCGTCGGTGACGTTCTTCGGGATATCGGCCAGGTCCTTGCGGTTCTCCTCGGGGATGATCACGGTCTTGATACCGCCGCGCAGCGCGGCCAGCAGCTTTTCCTTGAGCCCGCCGATCGCGGTGACGCGGCCACGCAACGTGATCTCGCCGGTCATCGCCACGTCCGCGCGCACCGGAATCTTGGTCAGCAGCGACACCAGCGTCGTCGCCATCGCGATGCCCGCGCTCGGTCCATCCTTCGGCGTCGCGCCATCGGGCACGTGCACATGGATGTCGTGCTTCTGCAGCACTTCGAGTTCGACGCCCAGACGCTCGGCGCGCGACCGCACGACCGACATCGCCGCCGACGCCGACTCCTTCATCACGTCGCCGAGCTGGCCGGTGAGGATGAGCTGGCCCTTGCCCGGCACCTGCGTGGCTTCGATCTGCAGCAAATCGCCGCCGACTTCCGTCCACGCCAGGCCCGTGACCAGACCGATCTCGTTGTCCTGCTCGGCGCGACCGAAATCGAAGCGCTGCACGCCCAGGTACTTGTCGAGATTCTTCTCGGTGACCTTGACCGTCTTGATGCCCTTGGCCTTGCCCTTGCCCACGGCGACCGGTCCGGCAAGCGCGATCTCCTTCACCACCTTGCGGCAGATCTTGGCGATTTCCCGCTCGAGGTTGCGCACGCCCGATTCGCGCGTGTAGTAGCGCACGATGTCGCGCACCGCGCCTTCGGACACGGTCAGCTCTTCGGCCTTCAGCCCGTTCGCCTTCAGCTGCTTGGGCAGCAGGTAACGCGTGGCGATATTGAGCTTCTCTTCCTCGGTGTAACCCGGAATCCGGATCACTTCCATGCGGTCGAGCAGCGGACCGGGGATGTTGAGCGAGTTGGACGTCGCCACGAACATCACTTCCGACAGGTCCATGTCGACCTCGAGGTAGTGATCGTTGAAGGTGTGGTTCTGTTCCGGATCGAGCACTTCCAGCAGCGCCGATGCCGGATCGCCGCGGAAATCCATCGACATCTTGTCGATCTCGTCGAGCAGGAACAGCGGGTTCTTGGTGCCGACCTTGTTCATGCTCTGCACGATGCGGCCCGGCATCGAGCCGACATACGTACGGCGATGACCGCGGATCTCGGCCTCGTCACGCACGCCGCCCAGCGCCATGCGGGTGAACTTGCGGTTCGTCGCCTTCGCGATCGACTGGCCGAGCGAGGTCTTGCCCACGCCGGGCGGACCGACGAGGCACAGGATCGCGCCCTTCATCTGCTTCACGCGCGTCTGTACCGCGAGGTATTCGAGGATGCGTTCCTTGACCTTTTCCAGACCGTAATGGTCAGCGTCGAGCACATCCTGCGCGGACTTCAGATCCTTGCGCACCTTGCTGCGCTTCTTCCACGGCACACCGAGCAGCCAGTCGAGGTAATTGCGCACGACCGACGCTTCGGCCGACATCGGCGGCATCTGCTTGAGCTTGTTGAACTCGGCCCTGGCCTTCGCTTCGACGGCCTTGGGCATACCGGCTTCGGCAATCTTGCGCGCGATCTCGTCGATGTCGCTGGGCGCATCGTCAATCTCGCCCAGTTCCTTCTGGATCGCCTTCATCTGCTCGTTGAGGTAGTACTCGCGCTGCGACTTCTCCATCTGCGACTTCACGCGGCCGCGGATGCGCTTCTCCATCTGCTGCACGTCGATCTCGCCGTCGACAAAGCCGACCAGCAGTTCAAGGCGATCGGCGGTGTCGGTCGCTTCCAGCAGACGCTGCTTGTCGGCCAGACGCACGCCCAGGTGCGCGGCGATGGTATCGGCCAGACGCGCGGAATCATCGATGCCGGCCAGCGTCTGCAACAGCTCGGGCGGCAGCTTGCGGTTGGTCTTGACGTACTGCTCGAACAGGCTCATCAAAGAGCGCGCGATGGCCTCGACTTCACGCGGCTCACGCGATTCGAGCGGCGCGATCGCCACGCCACTGCCGGCCAGTGCGCCGTCGTTGTCGCGGATGTCGCGCAGCCTGACCCGCTCGGTGCCCTCGACCAGGACCTTGATCGTGCCGTCGGGCAGCTTCAGCAGCTGCAGCACGGTCGCCAGCGTGCCGATCTCGTAGAGATCGTCGGCAGTCGGATCGTCGGTTTCGGCCGACTTCTGCGCCACCAGCAGGATGCGCTTGTCGGCCTCCATCGCCAGATCGAGCGCGCGGATGGACTTGTCGCGGCCGACGAACAGCGGGATGACCATGTGCGGGAACACCACGACGTCGCGCAGCGGCAGGACCGGCAGTTCGTGGGTTTCGGGAGTGCTGCGTGGGGGCATCGTCGTTCCTCGGTGTGGCGCCGTCCGGCAGGACGGCCCTGGCGGCCGTACGGTCGCCTGCCCCCGTTTATGGGGCGGGTCCGGCCGGGATGCAAGCGCGTCTGAAGCGCCAGAGACAGAAGCGCCGCGGGCCCGAAGGCACGCGGCGCGTCGTGAAGCGGTCTGCGTCTGGAAAACGGAGAATGGCACGCTGCCGGAACGTTTCGTTCCGGCGGTCGACTCAGTCGCCGGACGCGACCTTCTGCTCGGTGGCAGGGGTTTCGTAGATCAGATACGGCTCGGATTTGTGTTCGATGACCGACTCGTCGACGACCACCTTGCTGACGTTCTCCAGCGACGGCAGGTCGTACATCGTATCGAGCAGCACCGATTCAACGATCGTCCGCAGGCCGCGCGCGCCGGTCTTGCGCTTGATCGCCTTCTTGGCGATCGCGGCGAGCGCGTCCGGGCGGAACTCCAGTTCGACACCTTCCATCTCGAACAGCTTCTTGAACTGCTTGCTGATCGCGTTCTTGGGTTCGGTGAGGATCTGGATCAGCGCGGTCTCGTCGAGTTCCTCGAGCGTCGCCACAACCGGCAGACGGCCGACGAACTCCGGAATCAGGCCGAACTTGATCAGATCTTCCGGCTCGACATCCGCCAGCACCTTGCCGACTTCCGCCTTGCGCTCGGAACTCTTGAGCTTGGCGCCGAAACCGATGCCGCTGGCATCGGTACTGCGCGCCTGGATCACCTTGTCGAGACCGGCAAACGCACCGCCGACGATGAACAGGATGTTCTTGGTGTCGACCTGCAGGAATTCCTGCTGCGGGTGCTTGCGACCACCCTGCGGCGGCACGCTGGCGACCGTGCCTTCGATCAGCTTGAGCAGCGCCTGCTGCACGCCTTCACCCGAGACGTCGCGCGTGATCGACGGGTTCTCGCTCTTGCGCGAAATCTTGTCGATCTCGTCGATGTAGACGATGCCCTGCTGCGCCTTCTCGGCGTCGTAGTCGCACTTCTGCAGCAGCTTCTGGATGATGTTCTCGACGTCCTCACCGACGTAACCGGCTTCGGTCAGCGTCGTGGCGTCGGCCATCGTGAACGGCACATTGAGCAGGCGCGCCAGCGTTTCGGCCAGCAGCGTCTTGCCCGAGCCGGTCGGCCCGATCAGCAGGATGTTCGACTTCGCAAGCTCGACCTCGTCGTTCTTGCTACGGCTCTCGATGCGCTTGTAGTGGTTGTAGACCGCCACCGCCAGCGTCTTCTTGGCCCGTCGCTGGCCGATGACGTACTGGTCGAGCACTTCGAGGATCTCGCGCGGCTTGGGCAGCGAGCTGCGCGCCGACTGCGCCTTCTCCTCGAGTTCCTCACGGATGATGTCGTTGCAGAGCTCGACACACTCATCGCAGATGAACACGCTGGGACCCGCAATCAGCTTGCGCACCTCATGCTGGCTCTTTCCACAGAAAGAGCAGTAGAGGATTTTGTTGCTGTCGCCGGAACGACCCTGACGGTCTTCGCTCATGCCTTGGCCAAATCTGTATTGCGGTTTCGTTTCGAGAATAGCACAGCGCCCGGCGCCTCCAACCGGAGGGCGCCGTCACACATATGCATGCTGGATCAAGCGTTTAGCGACAATCAGGCAGCGGTGATCGAGTCTTCGGGACGGCGCTCGAGCACCTGGTCGACCAGACCGTACTCGCGCGCAGCCTGCGCGCTCTTGAAGTTGTCGCGTTCGGTGTCGCGAGCGATCGTCTCGAGCGGCTGGCCGGTGTGGTGGGCCATGATCTCGTTCAGGCGCTGCTTCATCGACAGGATTTCGCGGGCGTGGATATCGATATCCGTCGCCTGGCCTTGGAAGCCGCCGAGCGGCTGGTGGATCATCACGCGCGAGTTCGGCAACGCATAGCGCTTGCCCGCCGCGCCCGCCGACAGCAGCAGCGCGCCCATGCTGGCCGCCTGGCCGATGCAGATCGTGCTCACGTCCGGCTTGATGAACTGCATGGTGTCGTAGATCGCCATGCCCGCAGTGACGATGCCGCCGGGCGAGTTGATGTACAGGTTGATGTCCTTCTCGGGGTTTTCCGCCTCGAGGAACAGCAACTGGGCGACGATCACGTTCGCCATGTGGTCGTCGATGCCGCCGACGAGGAAGATCACGCGCTCCTTCAACAGGCGCGAATAGATGTCGTACGCGCGCTCGCCGCGGCTGGTCTGCTCGACCACCATCGGCACCAGGTTGAGGGCTTTCGTCTCGATGCTCATCAATCAATTCCCGTCGGTGGAGCGTCCGGCCCACATGGGCCGGACGGGGTGCGCGTGGCTCAGCCCTGCGGGCCGATCGCGTCCTGGAAGCTCATCGACTGCTCGGTGTGCTTGGCGCGCTCGGCGATCCAGTCGATCACCTGCTCTTCCATCACACGGTTCTGCAGACCCGACATCAGCTGGGGGTCGTTGCGGTACATCTCAATGACCTGCTGCGGCTCTTCATAGGTCGAGGCGATCAGACGCATGGTCTCGTTCACGCGCTTGGGGTCGAGCTTGAGCTGGTTGCGACGGGCGACTTCACCGACCAGCAGGCCGACGAGCACGCGCTTGCGCGCCGGCTCGAGGAACTCGTTGTGTGCGTCTTCGGCGACGGTCGGGTTCTGGCCGTTGCGACGGGCCTGCTCGACGGTCTGGCGCAGCAGCGACTTCGCCTCGGACTCGACCAGCTTCGGCGGCAGTTCGACGTGCGCGAAGGCGGCGACCAGCTGCTCGCCCACTTCACGCCGCAGACGGTTCATCAGCGCGCCCTTGAGCTCGCGCTCCAGGTTGCTGCGGATTTCGGTGCGGAACTGCGCCATCTCGCCGCTCTTGACGCCGAAGCTGCGGATGAAGGCCTGGTCGACGTCCGGCAGGTGCTGCTCGGACACCTGCTCGACCTTGACGTGCACGGTGGCCCGCTTGCCGGCCAGCTGCGGCACGCGCCAGTCGGCGGGGAAGTTGACCTCGATCGCCTTCTCGTCGCCCTTGGCCAGACCGGTCAGCGCGTCCTCGATCTCCGGGTACATCGCGCCCGAGCCGAGCACGGTGACGCCACGCTCGGCGCCTTCGGCCGGCAGACGTTCGTCGCCGATCTGCGACCAGGTCTCGACATCGACCGCGTCTCCCTTCTGCGCGCCGCGCGTGACCGCGCTCCAGCTGCGGCGCTGCAGGCGCAGGTTCTCGATCATGCGATCGATGTCGTCTTCCGCCACTTCGGCGGTGTGGCGCACGACTTCGAGCGTCTCGAGGTCGATGGAACCGAAGTCCGGCACGATCTCGAAGGTCGCGGTGAACGCGAGTTCGCCCTCGCCCGCTTCGCCTTCAGGCGCGATGCGCGGCTGGCCGGCGATCTGCAGTTCGTTCTCGCGAATAGCCTGGTCGAAACCTTCGCGCAGCAGACGATCCAGCTCTTCGGCACGGACCTGCTCGCCGAAGCGCTGCTCGACGACCTTGGCCGGCACCTTGCCCGGACGGAAGCCCTTGAGACGGGTGGTCCGCGCGATCTCGCGCAGACGGCCACCGACCTGGGTGTCCAGGCGTTCGGACGGCACGCGGAACGTCATCTTCCGTTCCAGGCTACCCAGCGATTCGACCGAAACTTGCATATCCACTCCTGCGCTTGCGGACGGTGCCGCATGACATCTGACTGTTGGGAATTGAGTTCTGTGCTCTGCCGGCCACCACCTCGACGAGGCGTGCGACGGAACGGACTAGTTTGGCGGATTCGGGACCTGACCGCCACCGCCGCGGGCGCACCCGCCTCGAAAGCGCCATCTCCAGTGTCGAGACACCGTAGCCGGTGGAAATGCCGGCGCGCCCCGCCTGCGGTCGCGAAGCCACCATGCAACCGGCCATGGCCGCCACCGCTGGGCGGCGCATCCTCAAGACTGGTGCGAAAGGGGGGACTCGAACCCCCACGCCTTGCGGCACTGGTACCTAAAACCAGGGCGTCTACCAATTCCGCCACTTTCGCTCTATCCGCCCGCCATTAACGGGCCGCGGCATCTTAGACGATCACCGCGCGCGCCCGCACCCCGACGGCGCGAGACAGCCGTGGCAGGAACTCGCCGCACGCGCCGCACAAGAAGGCCGTGGCACGCGGCGCACTGCATCCCCTGCTTGCACCAGGCGCGCTGCGCATGGCCGGACCTGTGCAGCAGGCGAACCGCAGATTCGAATCCCTCGCAAACGCCAGAAACGAAAACGCCCGGCCGAAGCCGGGCGTTTCGTGGAACTGGTGGGCCGTCAAGGATTCGAACCTTGGACCTATTGATTAAGAGTCAACTGCTCTACCAACTGAGCTAACGGCCCGATGAAGCGGGCGCGCATTGTAATAAAACTTTGCGCGCTTGGGCAACACTTTTCGAGTGCTGCCCGGTGAAGCAATGGGGTGGAAGACGGGATTTGAACCCGCGACCCCCGGAATCACAATCCGGTGCTCTAACCAACTGAGCTACATCCACCACAGCAAACTTGTCTCGTACCACGGGACGTGGCGCGCCCGACAGGAATCGAACCTGTAACCCCCGACTTAGAAGGTCGGTGCTCTATCCGGTTGAGCTACGGGCGCCAGTGCGTCGAATGATAAACGCGGCTGGTACCCGTTGGTCGGGGTAGAGGGATTCGAACCCCCGACATCCTGCTCCCAAAGCAGGCGCGCTACCAGACTGCGCTATACCCCGCCGGAACAAGCGGTCGAACCTGACCCCGACACGGCTAGGACCGTACGAAGGGCGCAATTGTACGACCGACGCGCGCGCTGTCAATGCAGTGCAGCATACGGATGCAGGTGTATCCTCCTGTCCGATCCGAATCCATGGACAGACAGGGGCTTACACCATGCGTAGCGGCAATCCCGCACTGAAGGAATCCACCTTCCTCGATCTCGCCAGCGGCAGCGTCGTTTCACGCGACAGCGAGGCGATGACCCTCAACGGCACCGTCAACAAGACCGGCTTTCTGCTGCTGTTGACGATCCTCACCGCCGCCTTCGCCTGGTCGCAGGTCGAATTCGGCGCCGACGGCCGTCCGCAGCCCGGCTTCGGCATCTACATGTGGGGCGGCCTGATCGGCGGCTTCATTCTGGCGATGGTCACGGTGTTCAAGAAGGAATGGGCGCCGGTCACCGCACCTGCCTACGCGCTGGTCGAGGGCTTCTTCCTCGGTGCGATCTCGGCCATGTACAACTTCATGTACGAAGGCATCGTGTTGCAGGCGGTGATGCTCACCTTCGGCACGCTGTTCGCGCTGCTGTTCGCCTATCGCACCGGCCTGATCAAGGCGACCGAGAACTTCAAGCTGGGCGTCGTGGCCGCGACTGGCGGCATTGCGCTGGTGTATCTGGCGACGATCGCGCTGGGCTTCTTCGGCATCTCGATTCCGCTGATCCACGAGTCGGGCCTGGTCGGCATCGGCTTCAGCCTGTTCGTGATTGTCATCGCCGCGCTGAACCTGGTGCTGGACTTCGATTTCATCGAAACCGGCGTCGAACAGGGCGCGCCGAAGTACATGGAGTGGTATGGCGCATTCGGCCTGATGGTCACGCTGGTGTGGCTGTACATCGAGTTCCTGCGCCTGCTGTCGAAGCTCCAGCAGCGCTGAGTCAACACTGCTGCACAACGCAGAAGACGCCCGCATCGGGCGCCTTCTGCGTTTTTAAGGCTCTGGGGGAACGTATTAGCTCCGTGTCGTCGGCACCTCGAGGGCGCCGGCATCCTTGCGCCCCGGCCACAGCATGAAACCGATCGCCACCGCACCCAGCAGCCAGCAGTAGTGCACGCTGCCGGCGAGCGCGAGCGGTGAGACCGACGCCAGCGAGGCGGCCAGCAGGATCTGCGCGCCGTATGGCAGCACGCCTTGCGCGACGCAGGCGAAGATGTCGAGCACGCTGGCAGCACGCCGCGGGCTGATGCCGTGCTTCTCGGCGATATCGCGGGCAACGCTGCCGCTGACGAGGATCGCGACGGTATTGTTGGCGGTGAACACGTCGGCCGCGGTGGAAAGCGCGGCAATGCTGAACTCCCCCGAACGCCGCCCGCGCCGCCCGCGCGCGAATGTCGCGATCCGCTGCGCCAGCCAGTCGAGACCGCCGCTGGCCTTGGTCAGCGCGCCGAGGCCGCCGATCAGCAGCGACAGCAGCAGGATCTCGACCATGCCTTCGAATCCGCTCCAGATATCGCCGACGAACGGCACCACGCCGTAGTCGTCGGCGAACGCCAGACCGAAAGCGCCGGCCAGCACGATGCCCACGCCCAGGACGATCAGCACGTTGACGCCGGCCAGCGCGAGCGCCAGCACGATCACGTACGGCAGCACCAGCCACGCGGAGCCGGTGGGCTCGGCTTCGATCGGCGATGCGCCGCCCAGCATGCCGAGCAGGCCCATCGTGGCCAGCGCTGCAGGCACCGCAATCCTGAAATTCTCGCTGAACTTGTCGCGCATCTGCGCGCCCTGGGTGCGGGTCGCCGCGATCGTGGTATCGGAGATCACAGACAGGTTGTCGCCGAACATCGCGCCGCCGATCACCGCCCCGACCACCAACGCCTCCTGGAGGCCGGAGGCCTGCGCGACGCCGAGCGCAATAGGCACCACCGCCGCGATCGTGCCCATCGACGAGCCGATGGCGAGCGAGATGAGACCGGAGAGCAGAAACAGGCCGGGCAGGATCAGCGGCGCGGGAATCGAAGACAGGCCGATCGAGACCACTGCATCGACAGCACCGATCGCACTGGACACATACGCGAATGCGCCCGCCAGCAGGAAGATCAGACACATCAGCACGATGTTGGGATCGCCCATGCCCCGCAGCAGGATGTCACCGGCCTGCAGGCCACGGCGGTGCGCGATCCATGCGGCGAGTGCCAGCGCGGGCAGGATCGCGACCGGCGCGCGCAGCTGGTAGAAACCCATGGGTTCGCCCTGCGCGGTGAAATACAGGCCGGCGCCGAAGAACAGCATGAGAAACAGCAGCAGGGGGGTCAGCGCGACTGCACTGGGGCGGACGGTCATGCGCGGAATTCCGGAGCGACGATGCGTGCCCGCATTGTGCGCACGATGCGTCGGCCCGTCATGACGACCAGCAGGATGGCCTGAAACGAAAAACGGGACGCCGTAGCGTCCCGTTCCCGTCATCGCGCCACCGGTGGACGACGCGCATGGACTCCAGGCGTGCCTTACAGGCGCGCCGCGATCGCTTTGGCGAACGCCATCGTGTTGCCGGTGCCGCCGAGGTCCGGCGTCACGCCGTCCTTGGCTTCGAGCGTGGCGACGATCGCCTTGCGCAGGCGCTCGCCCTGCTCGGGCATCGCGAGATGGTCGAGCATCTGCGCGGCGGCGAGCAGCAGCGCACACGGGTTGGCGACGCCCTTGCCGGCGATGTCGGGTGCCGAGCCGTGCACGGCCTCGAAGATCGCCGCATCGGTACCGATGTTCGCGCCCGGGGCCAGACCCAGACCGCCGACGAGGCCGGCGCACAGGTCGGAGATGATGTCGCCGAACAGGTTCGTCGTCACGATGATGTCGAACTGCTCGGGACGCATCACCAGCTGCATGCAGGTGTTGTCGACGATCATCTCGTTGGCTTCGATGTCCGGGTACTCGGCCGCCACTTCACGCGCGACCTTCAGGAACAGGCCCGAGGTGCTCTTGAGGATGTTGGCCTTGTGGACGATCGTGACCTTCTTGCGACCGGTCTTGCGCGCCAGCTCGAACGCGTAGCGCACGATGCGGTCCGAGCCCTTGCGGGTGATGCGCGTGATCGACACCGCGGTCTCGCCATCGGCCGAGGTTTCCTGGCCTTCGCTGATGTACGAACCTTCGGTGTTCTCGCGGATCGTGATCAGGTTCACGCCGCTGTCGAAGCGCGAGCGCGTATTCGGGAACGAGGTTGCCGGACGCACGTTGGCGTAGAGGTCGAACTGGCGACGCAGTTCCACGTTGATCGAGCTGAAACCGCCGCCGACCGGCGTGGTCAGCGGGCTCTTGAGCGCGACCGCGTTGCGGCGGATCGATTCGAGCGTCGCAGCCGGCAGCAGTTCGCCGTGCTTCTCGAGCGCCATCAGGCCCGCGTCCGCGTCTTCGTAGGTGAGGCCGAGCTGCATCGCGTCGAGCACGTGCAGCGTCGCGTCCATGATCTCCGGGCCGATGCCGTCGCCGCGGATGACCGTAATCGTGTGCGTCATGTGGGGTGGGATTCCGTGCGCAGGGACGACGCGCAATGCGCGGCGTCGGGTGAAGGGGAAACCCGCCCATTATGCCCGAGGCGCCCCGCCCCACCCAAACCCGGGCCTGTCCGCACACGATCGCGGCATCACGGAGCGCGCATCCGGCGCGCCCCGCAGCGGCACTCAGTCGTGCGCGTGCTCCGCCGGTGCACCGGTTTCGCCCTGCTCCAGACGGTCGAGAAAATCGACCGCGCGGCGCATGTGCGGGATCACGATGCTGCCGCCGACGACGAGGCCCACGGAAAAGGTCTCGAACAGCTCTTCGCGGGTCGCGCCGGCCTCCTTGCACTGCGCCACGTGGTAGCTGATGCAGTCGTCGCAACGCAGCACCATCGACGCGACCAGGCCCAGCAGTTCCTTGGTCTTGAGATCCAGCGCGCCCGCCTGGTAGGTCTGCGTGTCGAGCGCAAAGAACCGGCGCACGACCTGGTTGGGCTCGGCCAGAATGCGCTCGTTCATGCGCTTGCGGAATGCGCTGAACTCGGCGACGCGATCGCCCTCGCTGTCGCCGCTCATGCGCCCGCGCCCTGCATCAGCGGCAGGAAACCGCCCCTGCGATGCAGCGCCATCATGTCGTCATAGCCGCCGACATGCGTGTCGCCGACGAAGATCTGCGGCACGCTCGTGCGACGTGCGCGCGCCATCATCCGCTCACGCTCTGCCACGTCGAGGTCGATGCGGACCTCGCGCCATTCGAGTCCCTGGCTCTTGAGAAATGTCTTGGCAGCCATGCAATAGCCGCAGATCGCGCTGGTGTACATGACGATTTCCGGCACGGCGCCGGTCGATGCGGAAACAGGGGAATCGGGGCTCACGGCACTCTCCGGAAACTTGTGGGGCGATTGTCGGTCAGATGGGGGTACGTCGCCGTGTTTTCCATCCGAAGCCACTGCCCGCGCCCTTAACAAGGCATTCATGCCTGCCCCGCCTGCCACCGGCATGCTGCACCTTCGCTGCCTCAACCGAACGAGCCGATGCGCCGAGCCCACATTCCACATCGCAGTGCACGCGTTGCCCTGCTGCCGACGATGACGGCCCTGGTGCTGGCGACGGCTGCGGTGACTGCGCCGGCGCAGGACACCCGCCTGCCGGACATCGGCTCATCCGCCGGCGCGGTTCTCAGCCCGGCGAAGCAGTCGGAGTACGGCCAGATGCTGCTGGCGCAGCTGCGCCACTACGACTACGTGCTCGAGGACCCGCTGGTGGACGGCTGGCTGCGGACGACCGGCAACCGGCTGGCCTCGTCGAGCGATCTGCCACAGCAGCCTTTCACGTTCTTCATGATGCGCGACCGCAGCATCAACGCGTTCGCCACGCTTGGCGGCTACATCGGCATGAACGCCGGCCTGGTACTGGCCGCCGAGAGCGAGGACGAGGTGGCCGCTGTGCTCGCGCACGAGGTCGCCCACGTCACACAGTCGCACGTCCTGCGCGGCGTCGAGCGCGCGCAGCGCGACCAGATGCCGATGCTGCTGGCGATGCTCGGCGCGATCGCCGTCGCCTCGCAGAGCGGGAGCAATTCTTCCGACGATGCCGCGATGGCGGTGATCGCCGGCGCGCAGGGTCTCGCGCTGCAGCGCCAGATCGACTACACGCGTTCCAACGAATCCGAAGCCGACCGGCTCGGTATCCGCACCCTGTCGCGCGCCGGTTACGACCCCGAAGGCATGGCCTCGATGTTCGAGCGCATGCAGGCGGTGTCGCGCACCAACCAGGGCGGCGACCGCGAACGCCTGCCCGACTATCTGCGCACCCACCCGGTGACCACGACGCGCATCAGCGAGGCACGCGACCGCGCCGAGCGGATGGACCGCGACACCGTGCAGGTCACGACCACGACGCCCGAGGGGTCGCGCACCGAACGGGTGGCGGTGAACGCTGGTGCCGGGGCGCCTTCGCGCGGCTTCGGCAACCCGATGCTGCCGGTGGACCTGCGTCTGCCGGCGAATGCGATAGGCGGCATCGACAGCACCCAGTTCGGCTGGGCACGCGAACGCCTGCGGGTGCTGAGCGCCAACACGCCCGCGCAGGCAGTGCGCGAATACGAGGCCATGCGCCGCAACGGCGCACTGACCGACGCACAGCGCTACGGTCTCGCCGTCGCCCGCCAACGCTTGAACGAATTCGATGCCGCGGGCAAGGCGTACGCGGAATTGCTGGCCGAGTACCCGGGCGACGTGTGGCTGACGCTGGGTGTTGCCGAGATCGATGCCCGTGCGGGCCGTACGGCGGCTGCAGACCAGCGCTTCGAGAATCTGATCGACCGGATGCCGCGGAATCCGGCCGTGGTGCTGACCTATGCCGCGGCACTTGCCGAACGCAACACGCCTGAGGCCGGCCTGCGCGCACAGGCGATCCTGCGACCGCTACTGAACGCTTCCGGCGGCGACCCGGCTTTCCAGCGTGCCTTCGCCCGCGCCAGCGAGACCGCCGGCGATCCGGTCCGTGCAGGCGAGGCCTGGGCCGAGGCGGCCGTGCTCGGCGGACGCCCCGAGCAGGCGCTGATCCAGCTCAATACGCTGAAGAAACGCGAGGACCTCGACTATTACGCCCGCACCCGCATCGACGCGCGGATCGCCGCGATCACCCCGACGGTGCTGGAACTGCGTCGACAGGGCATCCGCGACGAGGATCTGCGGCGGCGGTGATCCAGGTTCGCCCGCTTTGGCACCGTGCGTCGCGATGCCATCGTCCTACGCGTGCGCGCCCGTCTTTCCCAAGACAAGACGTGCTCTTGCTTGGGTGCCGCGTCCTCCGGCACTAGCCCTGCATGACACCGGGCCACCCCTGTCGCCAAACCGTCACAAAACTGTCGTGTAATGGCGTCATCCCCCCGGCGCTATGGACAGATCCATGCAGAAACGCATCCTCATCGTCGATGACGAACCGGCGATCCGCGACATGGTGGCCTTCGCGCTGCGCAAGGGCGAGTTCGAACCGATGCACGCCGGCGACGCCCGCGAGGCGCAGTCGGCGATCGTCGACCGGGTACCGGACCTGATCCTGCTCGACTGGATGCTGCCGGGCACAAGCGGCCTGGAACTTGCCCGCCGCTGGCGCAAGGATGCGTTGACCCGCGATATCCCGATCATCATGCTCACCGCCCGCGGCGAAGAGAACGACCGCGTCGGCGGTCTTGAAGCCGGCGTTGACGACTACGTGGTCAAGCCGTTTTCGGCCCGCGAACTGCTGGCCCGCATCCGCGCGGTCATGCGCCGCGCCCGCGACGACGACGAGGACGGCAGCGTGACCGTCGGCGCCCTGCGCATCGACGGCGCCGCACACCGCGTGTTCGCCAGCGACGCGCCGGTGACGATCGGACCGACCGAGTACCGCCTGCTGCATTTCTTCATGACCCATCCCGAACGCGTCTACAGCCGCTCGCAGCTGCTCGACCATGTGTGGGGCGGCAGCGTCTACGTCGAGGAACGCACGGTGGACGTGCACATCCGCCGGCTGCGCAAGACGCTCGAACCGAGTGCGCTGGATGGGATGGTGCAGACGGTGCGGGGGTCGGGGTATCGATTCTCGGCGTCGGTGTAAGGGACGCTCCAGCCGACCTGCTTGCGCTTTTGACTCTCGAAACGCAGCTGTGCAGATCGAACACCCGGAGGGCGGCGGGCATGGATGCCCGCCGTTTTCCAACCGAGCCAGGATGGCGAGTCGGAAAATTCCGGAACGAACGAATGACCGGATTTGCATCGTCGGGGAGACGCTTTTCTTTGGTTCCGTTTCTTTTGGGGTCAACCAGAAGAAATGAACTCGGCCGCGCCAGCGGACGAAAGCGGTTGACGCTGCTTTTCGCTTCGCTGCTTACGGCAAAACACAGATCAAACGCTTCCACTCGCCTCGCGGCGAGCGGGTTCATTTCTTTTGCTGGCCCAAAAGAAACGGAACCAAAGAAAACGGCCTCCCCGACACGTCCACAGCCCGCGGCGGCAGGTGCAACGGGATTTTCCGACTCGGCATCCTGCCTCGGTCGGAAAACGCCGCCCATCCTTGGGCGGCGCCCTCCGGGTCAGCGTTGTATGCGGGGCGTTCTGTTTCAAGTAACGGCAACCTCGACAGCAACAGCAACAGCAACAGCAACAGCAAAGCACCCTCAACATCCTGATTTACTACGCCAACCTGTCACCTGACATTGCCTAGACTCCACGACATGCCGCCTCGTATCCACGCCGCCTGGACCCGCACGCTGGTGCAGCTTGTCGCTGTACTCGGCGTGGCGGCTGTACTGGGCGCGATCGCGGGGCATGTGTGGATGGCGCTGGCGATCGCGGCGCTGGGCGTGCTGGTCTGGCACTACTGGAAGCTCTATGACCTGCTGACGCGCCTGACCTCGCGCAGCCGTGTGCCGCCGCCGCAGGGAGACGGCGTCTGGCAGGAGACCGATCGCATGCTGCACCGTGGACAACAGGACATGCGCGCACGCAAGCGGCGTCTGATCGCGATGCTGCGCGCGTACCGCGCCGTGGCGGCCGCACTGCCCGATGCGGTGGTCGTGGTGGAGCGCAACAGCCAGCGCATCCAGTGGTTCAACCGCGCAGCGACCAGCCTGCTGGGGCTGCAGATGCCGCGCGATGTGGGCAAGCCGGTGGGCGACATGCTGCAGCCGCTACCGGTCGCGCACTGGCTGGCGCAAGGGCGCCGCGCCGAGCCGATGCTCGATGTCCCCTCGCCGCACTCCTCCGGCACGCGCCTGGAGCTGCGGCTGATTCCATACTCCGAAGATCTGTGGCTGCTGCTCGCCCGCGACGTCACCCGGATCATGAAGCTCGAGCAGATGCGCCGCGATTTCGTCGCCAATGTCTCGCACGAGCTGCGCACGCCGCTGACCGTCGTCCACGGCTATCTCGACATGCTCGATCCGGCCGAGCAGCCCGAGTGGGCGCCGATGCTGGCCGAAATGCAGAACCAGTCGCAGCGCATGACCCAGCTGGTCGAGGACCTGCTCACGCTGTCGCGCCTCGAGGCGCAGGAGAGCGTCGGCGACGAGAGCGTCTCGATGGCCTCGATGCTGGCCTCGCTGCGGCGAGAACTCGAAGTGCTGAGTCAGGGTCGGCACACCATCTCGGTCGAGGACACCTCGCCCACCGATCTCATCGGCTCGACCCGCGAGCTGCACAGCGCGTTCTCGAATCTCGTCAGCAATGCCGTGCGCTACACGCCCGCCGGTGGCCGCATCACGATCCGCTACGCGCCACTCGCCGGTGGCGGTGTGGCGCTTTCTGTCGAGGACACCGGCTACGGCATTCCGGCCACGCACCTGCCGCGCATCACCGAACGCTTCTATCGCGTCTCGACCAGCCGCTCGCGCGAGTCCGGCGGCACCGGCCTCGGCCTCGCCATCGTCAAGCACGTGCTGCACCTGCATCAGGCACGACTCGAGATCGAGAGCGAGGTCGGCGCCGGCAGCCGCTTCGCCTGTCATTTCACCGCCGAGCGCGTCCGCGCCCGTGACACCCAGTATTTCGGAGCCACCGCATGAGCGCCGCCCGCCCCCGCGT
Source organism: Luteimonas sp. KH_071 (assembly GCF_057838005.1). Taxonomy (NCBI): domain Bacteria; kingdom Pseudomonadati; phylum Pseudomonadota; class Gammaproteobacteria; order Lysobacterales; family Lysobacteraceae; genus Luteimonas; species Luteimonas sp. KH_071. The sequence continues at coordinate 2,249,245 of NZ_CM174458.1, forward strand.
CCACACATCCACGAAATCCACGCGTGGCCTGGAACCCGAGGTTCTCGCAGATCCGATCGATCCGCTGCGCGACCCCGCGCTGTACCTCAACCGCGAACTGTCGCAGCTGGACTTCAACTTCCGCGTGCTGGCGCAGGCGCAGGACGAGTCCGTACCGCTGCTCGAGCGCCTGAAGTATCTGTGCATCGCCTGCACCAACCTCGACGAGTTCTTCGAGATTCGCGCAGCGACGATGCACCACGCGCAGGATTTCGGTGTGCCGCTGCCGCCCGACGGGCTGACCCCGGCCACGGTGCTCAAACGCATCCACGAGCGCACCGCGCAGCTGGTCGAGGCGCAGTATTCGTGCTGGAACCAGGTGCTGCGGCCGGCGATGTCCGAAGCCGGCGTGCGCGTACTGGGTCGTGACCAGTGGACCGCGCGTCAGACCCGTTGGCTGCGCGCCTACTTCCGTGACGAAGTGATGCCGGTGCTGTCGCCGCTGGGGCTGGATCCCGCGCACCCGTTCCCGAAGATCCTCAACAAGTCGCTCAACATCGTCGTCGTGCTCAAGGGCAAGGATGCTTTCGGCCGCGTGGGCAACCTCGCCATCGTGCGCGCCCCACGCTCGCTGCCGCGCATCATCCAGCTGCCCGAGAGCATTTCCGGCGGCGAATACGACTTCGTGTTCCTGTCGTCGGTGCTGTCGGAGTTCGTGCATGAGCTGTTCCCCGGCATGGACGTCAAGGGCGCCTACCAGTTCCGCGTGACCCGCAATTCGGAACTGATCGTCGACGACGAGGAAGTCGAGAACCTCGCCCTCGCCCTGCGCGACGAGCTGGCAGGCCGCGGCTATCTGCGGGCGATGCGGCTGGAGATTTCGGCCAAGTGTCCGAAGCCGATCGTGCGCACGCTGCTGCAGAATTTCGACCTGCCCGAGAACGCGGTCTATCGCATCGACGGGCCGGTGAACCTCAACCGCATCAGTCAGATCTTCGACCTGGTGCAGCGACCGGACCTGAAGTTCCCGACCTTCCAGCAGCGGATGCCCAAGGGTACCGATGCGATGTTCGAACTCATCGCCGACGGCGACATCCTGCTGCACCATCCCTTCGATTCGTTCGCCCCGGTGCTGGAGCTGATCAAGCAGGCCGCCGAAGACCCGAACGTGCTGGCGATCAAGCAGACGCTGTACCGCACCGGCAAGGACTCGGGCATCGTCGAACACCTGATCCAGGCGGCGCGCAACGGCAAGGACGTCACCGTCGTCGTCGAACTGCGCGCGCGCTTCGACGAGGAAGCCAACCTGGGCCTGGCCGACCGGCTGCAGGAAGCGGGTGTGCAGGTGGTCTATGGCGTGGTCGGCTACAAGACCCACGCCAAGATGCTGCTGGTGGTGCGCCGCGAAGGCCGCAAGCTGCGCCGCTACGTGCATCTGGGTACCGGCAACTACCACGCCGGCACCGCGCGGGCGTACACCGACTTCGGCCTGCTGACGACCGATCCGGACATCAGCAACGACGTGCACCTGCTGTTCCAGCAGATGTCGGGCCTGGCGCCGGCGATCGGGCTCAAGCGACTGCTGCAGTCGCCCTTCACCCTGCACGCCGGGGTGATCGCACGTATCGAGCGCGAGACCGCGCATGTGAAGGCCGGGCGGCCGGGGCGCATCGTCGCCAAGATGAACGCCCTCAACGAACCGCAGGTGATGCGTGCGTTGTACGTGGCCTCGCAGGCCGGGGTGCAGATCGACCTGATTATCCGCGGCGCGTGCGCGCTGCGACCCGGCGTGCCGGGCGTGTCGGAGAACATCCGCGTGCGCTCGATCGTCGGCCGCTTCCTCGAACACCACCGCGTGTACTGGTTCGCCAACGACGGCGACCCGGACCTGTTCTGCGCCAGCGCCGACTGGCTGGAGCGCAACCTGCTGCGTCGCGTGGAAACCGGGTTCCCCATCCTCGACCCGGACATCGCGGTACGCGTGCGCAGCGAGTCGCTGGACAACTATCTGGCCGACAACGTCAATGCCTGGGAACTGCGAGAGGACGGCAGCTACGTCAAGATCGTGCCCGATGGCGACACGATGCCGCACTCCGCGCAAGGCTGGCTGCTCGCGCACCTGTGCGGCTGAGCGGGGCGACCGGCATGCATTAACATGCGCGCTCCCCCAACGCCGCGGGCGCGCCTTGCGCCGCGGCATCCAGGAACGCCATGACCGGTCATGACACGCTCGCGCTCGCCGACGCACTGACGGCACCGCTCGAGGATGGCGAGATGCTCGCCGCGATCGACCTGGGGTCCAACAGTTTCCACATGGTCGTGGCCCGCTACACGCTGGGGCAGTTGCGCGTCGTGGATCGGCTGCGCGAAACGGTGCGCATGGCGGAAGGCCTCGATGGCCGCGGGGGTCTCACGCCCGAAGTGCGCCAGCGTGCGCTGCAGTGCCTGTCCCGCTTCGGCCAGCGCATTCGCGACATCCCGCCGCAGCGTGTGCGCGCGCTGGCCACCAACACCGTGCGCCGGCTTTCCGCGCCACAGGCATTCCTGGTACCGGCGGAAACTGCGCTGGGTCATGCGATCGAAGTGATCTCGGGCCGCGAGGAAGCGCGTCTGATCTATCTGGGGGTTTCGCACGCGCAGCCGCCGAAACCCGGTGAGCGCCGGCTGGTGATCGACATCGGCGGCGGCTCGACCGAATGCATCATTGGCAGCGGCCTCGACGCGCTGGAACGCGAGAGTCTGCAGATCGGCTGCGTCGCCAGCACGCGACGGTTCTTTCCCGGCGGCAAGCTGTCGAAGAAGCGCTGGCGGGAGGCGTTGGCAGAGGTCTCGGCGGAATTCCAGCAGTTCGCCAGTACCTATCGCGCGCTCGGCTGGCAGGAAGTGGTCGGCGCCTCCGGCACCAACAAGGCCATCGGCGAAATCTGCGCGGCGATGAAGCTCACCAAGGGCGCGGTGACCGCGCAGGCGTTGCCGATCGTGCGCGACACCCTGCTGCAGGCCGGGCACATCGATGCGATCCACCTGCCCGGTCTGTCGGATGACCGTCGCCCGATCATCGCCGGCGGCGTGTTGGTGCTGGAAGCCGCGTTCCAGGTGCTCGGCATCGACCGCATGCAGGTCAGCAAAGCGGCCATGCGCGAAGGTGTGCTGCGCGACATGCTGGGCCGCGGCGGCAGCGACGATCCCCGCGAAAGCTCGATCGCTGCGCTCGAGCAGCGCTACGGTATCGACCAGGCGCAGGCGACGCAGGTGGAGACGACCGCGCTGCGGCTGTTCGACCAGGTCGCGCGCAGCTGGAATCTCGACGGCGACAACCTGCGCATGCTGGCCTGGGCCGCGCGCGTGCACGAACTGGGGCTGGTGATCGCCCATAGCCAGTACCACGTGCATGGCGCCTATGTGCTCGAACACTCGGACATCGCCGGCTTCTCGCGTCAGGAGCAACAATTCCTGGCGACGCTGGTACGTTGCCAGCGGCGCAAAGTCGGCAAGTCCGCGTTCGAGGCCCTGCCCGACCGCCTGCTGCTGCCGGCCCGCCGCACCGCCGCGCTGCTGCGTCTGGCAGTGCTGCTGCACCGCAGCCATGAGGCCGAGGAAATTCCGCATCTGCACGCCAGCGCCGATGGCCCGCTGCTGCAGTTGCGTCTGCCGCGCCAGTGGCTCGAGGCGCGTCCGCTGCTGCGGACTGATCTGGAGGGCGAGCCCGACGACATGGCCGCGCTGGGCATCACGCTGGCACTCACCGCGGACTGAGTGCCCGCGGGTCAGTTGTGGGCGTGCGCTTGCGCGCGACGCGGCTGCCCCGCTGGACCCCATCGCGCGCAAGCGCGCTCCCACGCGGCCACGCTGTCACCGAAGCGTCAAACCCCGGTCATCGGAGCGGCATCGTCCGCGCCCAAGCTGTCCACAACCAGCGACCGGACCGAACGATGCGCTACGCGATCGTCACCGATACGTACACGCCCGATATCAACGGCGTGGCCCTGACGCTGCAATCCTATGTCCGCGGCCTGCGCGCGCGGGGACACGCGGTCGAGGTGATCCGCTCCGCCCGCGCCGGCGAACCGCCGGGTGGAGATGCGCAATCGCTGCGCATCCGCGGCATGCGCGTGCCTCGCTATCCAGGCTTGCGGCTCGCCTTGCCGGCCGGCCGGCAACTGCGTGCACGCTGGCGCGCCGCCCGCCCAGACGCCATCTACGTTGCAACCGAGGGCCCACTGGGCTGGTCCGCGCTCAATGCCGCGCAGGCGCTCGACATCCCGGTGGTCACCGCGCTGCACACGCGCTTCGACCTCTACATGGGTGCCTACGGTGTGCCGTGGCTGCAGCCGGCTGCGCTGTCGTGGATGCGCCGCTTCCACGCGCGCGCCGACGCGACGCTCGTAGCGACGCGCGCGCTCGCACTCGAACTGCGCGAGGCCGGGATCGGCCATCCGGTGGTGCTCTCGCGCGCGGTCGACTGCGCACAGTTCGATCCGGCGCGCCGCGACGCGGGACTGCGTGCGCAGTGGGGCGTCGACGACAGCGGCCTCGTCGCGATCCATGTCGGTCGCATCGCCGCCGAGAAGAACCTGGGCCTCGCAGTGCGTGCGTTTCGCGCGTTGCAGGCAGAACATACCGACGCGCGCATGGTGTTCGTCGGCGACGGCCCTGAGCGCAACGCGCTGCAGGCCGCGAATCCGGATTTCATATTCAGCGGCTCGCAGCGCGGCGACGACCTCGGCCGGCACTTCGCCAGCGCCGACCTGTTCCTGTTTCCCAGCCGCAGCGAGACCTTCGGCAACGTGGTGCTCGAGTCGATGGCCTGCGGCGTGCCGCAGGTCGCTTTCGACCACGGCGCGGCGACCGAGCACCTGTGCGACGGGTTCCAGGGCGTCCGCATCGCCGGCGACGACGAAGATGCATTCGTCGCCGCTGCGGTGGCGTTGGCACGCGATCCGTCCACGCGGCGCGCGATGGGCCTGGCCGGTCGCGAAGCCATGCGTCGCCTGACGCCCAGGCACGTCGCCGACGATCTCGACGCGCTGCTGGCCGGCCTGCGTGGCGGCGCGCCCGATGCGCGCATACCGCTTTCCGCCCCGACCGATGCCGAGGATGCCGATGGACGCGCCGCCGCGTAGCCGACTGCTCCACCACGACACCGGCTGGTGCCTGCGCGCCAACCGCGCCTGCACCCGACTCTGGATCCGCCGCTACTTCTCGACGGTCAGCCGCCTCGGCGACGGCGTGTTCTGGTACCTGCTGATGGCCGCGCTGGTGCTGGTCGACGGTTTCGACGGTCTGGTCGCCGCGACGCACATGGCCGCCACCGGCGCGGTCGCCCTGCTGCTCTACAAAACCCTCAAGCGCTGGACGAAACGTCCCCGCCCCTTCGCCGCCGACGGCCGCATCCGCGCGTGGGTCGCCCCGCTCGACGAGTTCAGTTTTCCGTCCGGCCACACCCTGCACGCCGTGTCGTTCTCGATCGTCGCGGTGGCGTGGTATCCGGTGCTCGCCGGGGTGCTGGTGCCGTTCGCGGCGAGTGTGGCGGTGTCGCGGGTGGTGCTGGGCCTGCACTATCCGAGTGATGTGCTGGCGGCGACGGCGATTGGCAGCGTGTTGGGGACTGTTTCGTTGTGGTGTGTTGGTGTCATCTGATTCGGCGCCTGGCGTTTGGCTGGTCGGCTGTCGCTTCACCATAACGCAGGACGCTCCAGCAAAGTGTGCCGACCCGTAGGGCGCCGCCCATGGATGGGCGGCGTTTTCCGACCGAGGCAGGATGCCGAGTCGGAAAATCCCTGTGTACAAAAAGCCGCGGGCTGTGGACGTGGCGGGGAGACGTTTTTCTTCGGTTCCGTTTCTTTGACTCGCATCTTCGATGCTCGCCCCTTCGGGGCCGGCCGCGCCGTTCGCGCTGCGCGCGTGGGCGTCAACCAAAAGAGATGAACTCGGCCGCGTCAGCGGACGAAAGCGTCTGACGTTGCTGTTCCGCTTCGCGCTCACGGCGAGAAGCAAGATCAAACGCTTCCACTCGCCTTGCGGCGAGCGGGTTCATTTCTTTTGCTGGCCCAAAAGAAACGGAACCAAAGAAAAGGGCCAGCCCCGAGGAAGCTCATCCGGCGTGTCATTTGTTCCGGCATTTTTCGACTCGCCATCCTGGCTCGGTCGAAAAACGCCGCACATCCAGGTGCGGCGCCCTACGGGTGTTCAAGTCGTGGCATCGCCTGATCGAAGATCAGAAGCGAGTCTCTCGCGCGACTGGCGCGGGTGCGAGCGCTAAGCGGGCGAATCGAACGACGACAACACCGCCCGCGCCAAGGCCGGCCTTACCTGCCCCACCCAATCCCGGTCATTGTCGACCTGCGCATCCACACGCGCAGCTTCCAGTGCGTCGACATCGACGTCCGCGATCGCCCAGACATCCGTATTCCCCGTCTCGACCAGCACCCCGTCCGACGGGAACCCCACATCCATCGGCGCGAACAGGCCCGCGCGGCCCGTATTGACGTCGAGGATCGGCGTCCAGGGCGCTTCGCCCGCCGTCACCGACTGGACGACGAAACAGCGGTTCTCCAGCGCGCGTGCCAGGCAGCCCACGCGCACGCGCGTCGCACCTGCATCGGTGTCGGTGCAGCTGGGCACCAACAGCAGCCGCGCGCCGGCCTCCCACTGCGTGCGCGCCGGCAGCGGGAACTCGATGTCGTAGCAGACCGCGATGCCGGCGCGCACGCCGCCGAGGTCGAAGACCTTCAGCGTGTCGCCCGGTTCGATCACGCCGGTCTGTTTCTCGAAGCCGGTCAGCTGCAGCTTGTCCTGCCAGCCGTGACCGCCCGCCGGCGAGAACAGGTCGGCGCGATTGCGGTAGCGGCCATCGCCGATGTCGAGCAGAAACGAACCGGCGACGATATGCATGCCGGTGTCGCGGGCGATCCCTGCGAACAGCGCGAGCCAGTCGCCGCGGTAGCGCTGGACCGCCGCCATGGAGGCGAGCGTGCCGGCGCGCACGCTGTCGTCGAAGGTCGCGGCCAGTTCCAGTGCGAGGTATTCCGGCAGCACCGCGACCTGCGCACCCAGCGCGGCGGCGTCGCCGAGCAGGCGTCTCTGGTGCGCGGCGAAGGCGTCGAAATCCGGCGGCATGCCGATCGCATAGCGTGCGGCGGCGACCCTCATGCACGCGCCTCCAGCGGACGGGTCCAGAAGGTCATCGGATGCGCCACATCGCCGACATCGACTTCGTTCCAGCGCAGCAACATGGTCATGCCCGGCTGCCGCACATAGCCGCGTTTGTGCCAGAACACCTCGTTGTCGTGATGCGCGCCGGGCCGACGCGGATCGTGTTCGGCGCGATCGACAGCGGCGAAGGCGGTCAGATCGAAATCGCCAAGCGCGCGCGCATGTGCCTCGCGCAGATCGAAGAACCGGTGACCGATCCCGTGTCCGCGCCATTGCGGCAGCAGCAGCGATTCGCCGAAATAGAACACGCGGTCGACCGCGACATCCTGATCGACGAACGGCGCCTGGAACTCGGCCGTGTCGTCGGCCAGCGGCAGGCCGGTCGACGCGCCGACAACGGTGTCGCCGTCGAAGGCCAGCACGAACACGCTGCGCGGCGAGCGCGCATACGCGGCCAGGTAAGCGCGCTCATAGTCGGCGTCGCCCGCATACAGATAAGGCCAGTCGCGGAACACGGTCATGCGCAACTGCGCGACCGCCTCGAGCCAGGGCTGCAGGGCATCGCCGGACAGCGCGCGCACGGTGGGAGCTGAAGACGTCATGGCGGGAGTTTCGCATGGGTGCAGTCGGCGCTTCGTCTGCACCACGGAACGCAGCGTGGCCGCAGGCAGGCCGGCGGCCACGTGCACAGAACCGTTCGATCAACGCGGCGGCAAGGGCGGCGGCGCCGTCGGCGTGGCCGCGACCTGGTACCAGTCCACCCGGCGCGTCACCAGCATGATCGCCGCAAGGATCGCGAACAGCAGGCCGGCGCCCAGCACCAGCGCGTTGTCCTCCGAGACCAGCAACCCGTACAGCGCCGCGTAGAGCAGGCCCAGTCCGGCCGCGAAGCCCAGTCCGCGCGCCCGGCTGTGCAGTACCGCACTCAGATACACGCCGATCAGACTGATACAGGCGCCGCTGGCGGCGAGGTAGGCCCGGTCGAATGCGATGTGTTCCGACAGGCCGAGCAGCAGCAGGAAGAAGATCGCCAGCGCCAGCCCCACCAGTCCGTACTGGATCGCGTGGATGCGCAGGCCCCGCAGCATCTCGAACATGAAGAATGCGGTGAAGGTCAGCAGCACGAAGACAATGCCGTACTTGCTGGCGCGGTCGGCCCGTGTGTACGCATCCACCGGGTCGACCAGCGAGATGCCGAGCACGTCGACGCCCGCGTCGCCGTGTCCGCGCAGCAGCGACGCGGTGTGGGATTCGGCACGCGTGCCGTTGCGGTACTGCAGCTGCGCGTCACTGGCCAGCGAGGACACCGCCCACTCCGCGTGAAAGCCGTGGTTGCCGACCTCACGGGCGCGCGGCAGGAAGCGGCCGTTGAACTGCGGATGCGGCCATGCGGAATCGAGGGTCACCCGGTTCTCGTCGGCCAACGGCACGACGGCCAGCGTCTCGGCGCCGGTCAGTTCGAAGTCCAGCACCGTGCGCAGGCGCAGCGGCGCGCCAGCCAGTGCCGGCCCAGCAAGCACACCATGTACGCCGCTGCCACCGTCGGCACCCGCGCCCTGGTGCAGCGCGATGCCGGCGCCATCGATCCGCAGGCGCGGCGTGCCGCGCAGGCCACGCACATCCGCGACCGTATAACCGACCCACGGCGTCCCGATGCGGCGCGGCGGCAGACCTTCGGCATCGTCGGGAAGCCGCACGTCGAAGTCCGCGGAGAGCTGCCCACCGAGCGCGTACATGCGGACGTCGTGCAGGCCGAGCTGGCGCAGATATGGCGACATGGTCCCCGTCATCTCCATGGTTTTGGGAAAGAACGTCCAGGTGCCGGTGCGGTCGCGCCAGACGCGGCCGGTCGGCTGGCCCTGGGCATCGGTCTGTTCCACTTCCACGCGTTCGGTGTAGGGCACGACGAGAACCGGCGCGCTCAAGGTCTGCGCGCCCGCCTCGCTCGAGGCAATGCGTGCGACCGCGGCCGCGCGGTGCTGCTCGCGGTCGTGGATCACGGCGCGGATCAGCACCAGCGGTATCAGGATCGCCAGGCTCAGCCCGGCGATGATCAGGATCTTCAGCATCAGTCGCATCGCGACGCTCCTTGTTGGGGTGCGCGCAGACTGCGCCGCGTCCGTGGTGGCACGCGGTGGGCTGTGTGAAGCGGAGAAGAAGTCTCAGTCGGCGACGGACAGTGGCAGTTCGACGGTCGCCAGCGTGCCGCCGCCATCGCGGTGCTCCAGACTCACGGCGCCGCCATGCAGGGCCGCAACCTCGGCCGCGAACGCCAGGCCCAGACCGCTGCTGCGGCTGCGGCCACCCGGGCGCGGCAGCGAGAAGAAGCGTTCGAAGACGCGCGGCAGCGCGTAATCCGGCACACCCGGTCCGCGATCAGCCACGACGATCTGCAGCAGCCCGCCATCGCGGCGAGCCGTGACGTCGACCACGCCTTCGGCCGGCGAGAAATCACAGGCGTTGTCGACGAGGTTCGACAGCAGTTGCCGGAGCAGGAAGGCGTCGCCGCGGATGTGCAGTCCGGCGGCGTCCCCGGAGTCGACCTGCACCTGCACGCCGCCATCCGCGAACGGCGCGACGGCCGCGTCGATCAGGGTGCGCACGTCGATATCGGCCGGCTGCTCGATCCGTTGGCGATGTTCCACCGCCGCCAGTGCCAGCAGCTTGTCGATCATCTGCGCCATGCGCTCGCTCTGCTCGCGCACGCTGGTCGCGAAGCGCGCGCGGTCGGCGTCCGGCAAGGGCGATTCGAGCAGTTCCGAGGCGCCGCGCACCGCCGCCAGCGGCGCTTTCAGTTCGTGGGTCAGCGCGTGCACGTAGCGCTCGACGTACTGCTTGCCCTCGAGCCGCTCGCGCATCGTTTCCAGCGCGCGGCCGAGATCGGCGAACTCGCCGGCGGCATCCGGCAGCGTCGCGCGCTCGCCTGCCGTGACCTTGTCGGCGTAGCGGCGCAGGCCACCGAGCTGGCGCGACAGCCACCACGCCGCGAGCAGCCCGACCGCCAGCGCGGTGCCCAGCAGCAGGAATCCCCAGCGCAGGATGGTGCGCTCGCTGCGGGCGATGAAGGGCGCGATCGCGCTGTTGGGTTTGGCCACCGTCAGCACGCCGATGACGCGGTTGCCGTCGCGGATCGGCGCGGCGACGTGCATCACCGAGGTGCTGTCGTCGGTGGGATCACTGCGTGTGGACCGCGCGCCGTACTGCCCGCGCAGCGTCAGCAGCACATCGTTCCAGCGCGAGTAGTCCCGGCCGAGATCGCGGCCCGCCGAATCGAACACCACGATGCCGTCGGCATCCGTGACGTAGACGCGGTACTCGGCCTGCGTCTTGCGGAAGCCCCAGATGTTGCCGCCGATATCGCGTTCGCGCAGCGCGCGCACGCGAGTGGCGAAGCGGCCGTCGTCGATGCGCCCGGCGAGGAAATCGTCCGTCGCCAGTTCGGCGAGCACGTTGGCGGTATCGGCCAGTGTGTCTTCCATCGCCTGGCGGACACCCGGCTTGATCTCCTGGGTGAAGACGCGCATCAACAGGAACGCCGCCAGCGCGACGATCAGGAAATAGCCCAGCAGGATGCGCAGGCCGATGCGCACCTCAGTCGAGATCCAGCGAATAGCCGATGCCGCGATGCGTGCGCAGCGGATCCACCTCGGGCGCGACCGCGCGCAGCTTGCCGCGCAGGGTCTTCACGTGGGTATCCACGGTGCGGTCTCCACTGTCGAGGGCATCGCCCCACACCCGCTCCATCAACTGCATGCGCGACAGCACCGCACCCGGCCGCGCCAGCAGCGCGGCGAGCAGACCGTACTCGTAGCGTGTGAGATCGAGCGCATGTCCGTGATAGCGGATACGCCGGCCTTCGTCATCGTGCTCGAATGCGCCGATGCGCTTCGATTCGGGCGTTGCCGTATCGGGCACGCCGCGACGCAGGACCACACGCACCCGCGCGACCAGCTCGCGCAGCGAGAAGGGTTTGGCGATGTAGTCATCGGCCCCGAGATCGAAGCCGAGCACGCGCTCCGATTCCGCCGCCTGCGCGGTCAGGAAGATCACCGGCAGCGGCGTACCCCTACGCAGTTCCCCGCACAGCGCGAAGCCGCTGATGTCCGGCAGGCCGACATCGAGGATCGCCAGATCGAAGGCGGTTTCGAGCACTGCCGCCCGCGCCTGCTGCCCGTCGAGGCAGTGGCGCACCGTGTGGCCGTCGGCCTGCAGCGCATAGACCACGGTCTCGGCGATCGCGATTTCGTCCTCGACCAGCAAAATTCGCGACATCGTCGAAGAGGCTCGCGCAGATCAGTGTGGAATGGTCGACGCATGCCGCGGCCGGAAGCGGCGCATCACAGCGTCATCTGCGGAATCGGCGTGCTTCTGGGAATGTCGCGACGGCTGGAATCGCCGAAGCAGCTACAACCCGAGCCGACGTTCCACTGCGTCAGGACGTCTTGCGCGTCCACCTTGAAGTTCTGCGTGCAATCCCAGTTCTTCCACGTGACGATTCTTGAACCGTCCCGATTCTCGAATGTGGAAGACGGCGAGCCCCAATCCGCCACAATCTCTTCCAGACTGGATCCGACCCAAGACGCCATATTATCGTTGATGGTCCTCACTCGGGGGCCAAACAGCATCTTCGTCGTTGTGCCTTCGCAGACGCCCAGACCTTTGCCATCACTGGCGAAGGCCACAGCCCCTACCGATCCAAGCAGCGCAATTCCAACCAGAATTCCTGCAATTCCACGAGATGCCATATTCCATCCTCCATGACAGGCGACAAGCCGGCCTGTGCGCGATCTTCCGCGCTTCAGTTGTCCGGCTCAAGCACCGCGCTTGGAGACGGGTATGTACAACTCGCTACCAGCGCTTTCGTTATCTGCCCCGCCAACCGGCAACCTTGACACCATGAACTACCAACACGCCTTCCACGCCGGCAACCATGCCGATGTCCTCAAGCATCTCGTGCTGCTCGCGATCTGCGATGCGCTGACCGCCAAACCCGCGCCCTGCTTCGCGCTCGACACCCACGCGGGCGGCGGTGTCTATCGCTTGCGCGAGGAGCGCGCCCGGCGCACGGGCGAAGCCGACGACGGCATCAGCCTGCTGCTGGCCACGGCGCCGAAGCAGCCGCTGATCGCGCGCTATCTCGCGGCGGTCAACGCCTGCCGGGCCGAGCACGGCGCGGATGCCTACCCGGGTTCGCCGTGGTTGCTGGCCCATGCGCTGCGCGAGCAGGACCGGATCGCCTGTTGCGAGACCGAGCTCGCCGCCGCGGGCGCATTGCGCCGTGCACTCGGCAGCGATCCGAGGGTGGCCATCCACAGCGGCGATGGCTATGCGGCATTCAAGTCGCTGTTGCCGCCGAAGATCGGCGATCAGCGCTTCAATCGCGGCCTGGTGCTGGTCGACCCGCCCTACGAGGCGCAGGCCGCGGAGTTCGAAATCGCGCTCAAGGCGATGCGCGAGGGCCTGGCGCGTTGGCCGCAGGGCATCCAGATGCTGTGGTATCCGATCAAGCAGCGCCGCACGCTGACGCCGTTCCTGCGCTCGGCCGCCAAGCTGCAAACCAAGTCCTCGTTGCTGGTCGAACTGCTGGTCCGCGCCGACGATTCGCCGTTGCGCATGAATGGCAGCGGCCTGTTGATCCTCGATCCGCCGTGGCAGCTGGCGACCGCGCTCGCCCCGGCGCTCGACGCGCTCAAGCAGGCGATTGGCGAGACCGGGGCTGACACCCGGCTTCACTGGCTGCGCGAACCGGCCTGAACGCCGGCGGTCGGAGCGGAGGATGAATGGGGTAACTTCGCGCAGTGGCCGCGGTGCCTTCACGGTTCGTGAATAGACCCTGCGGGTAAGGTCGCCCATACCCGTTCAGACCCCACTCTCGATGACTGCACGCAACAGACTCCCGCCGTGGCACGAGGAAATCCGCCTCGCCAATGGCCGCCAGGTGCTGATCCGCCCGATCCGTCCCGCCGATGCCGAACCGCTGCGTGCGTCGTTCGCGTTGCTCGAGCCCGATGAAGTGCGGCAGCGTTTTCTATACGCAAAGGCGGAGCTCTCGCCTGAAACGGCGAACCGCCTGACCCAACCGAATCCGAAGTCCGAGTTCGTGCTGGTTGCCGCCGAGCCCTACACCCCGGGTGATGCCCTGGTCGGCGCCGTGGCCCGCGCCGCCGTGCTGCCCGGCACGCGCCAGGCCGAGTTCCATATCCTGGTCAGCCATTACGTGGCCGGCATGGGCCTGGGCCGGCACATGCTCCGGCGCCTGGTGCGCTGGGCCAAGGGCAAGCGACTGGAGCGTATCTTCGGCGACGTGCTGGAGGAGAACGAGCCGATGCTCGCGCTCGCCAAGTCGCTGAGCTTCCAGCAGCAGGCCGTCGACACGCCCGGCATGGTCCGGGTGTCGCTGGAACTCAAGCGCCAAGTCGTCGACACCACGCCCAACGTGCGCCTGGGCTGACAGCCTGAGGCCGCCGCGCCGGTCTGCTCCGGCGCGGTCGCGGTGGCACCGTCGCAGTTGTTGCGACGCGCTCGTCTAGAATTCGTTCCCTGATTTGCGCCGGCCCTTTGGCTTTCGGCGCTGTTGTTGTTTTGTGCTCCGCCATCCGGACTTCTTCATGCCGCACGCTGTCATCGCTTCGCCCCCCCTGCCCACCGCCGGTCACGCACGCGCCTGGTGGCGCGCGCCCGCCAGCCGCAGCGCGCTGGCGTGGGCGGTGCTGCAGGCGGCGCGCACGCATGACGGACCACTGCTGCTGGTGGCCCGCGACAATCACGGCGCGCAACAGCTCGAGCACGATCTGCGCACGCTCGGCGGAACAGACGCCGATCTGCCGGTGGTGCCGTTCCCCGACTGGGAAACCCTGCCCTACGACCGCTTCAGCCCGCACCCGGACATCGTGTCGCAGCGCCTCGCCGCGTTGCACCGCCTGCCGTCGCTGAAGCGCGGCATCGTCGTGGTGCCCGTGCAGACGCTGATGCAACGACTCGCCCCGGTGCGGCACGTCGCGGGTGCCAGCTTCGATCTGGACGTCGGTCAGACACTGGATCTCGACGCCGAAAAACGCCGGCTCGAAAGCGCCGGCTACGCGCACGTGCCGCAGGTCCACGATCCGGGCGACTTCGCCGTGCGCGGCGGTCTGCTCGACGTCTACCCGATGGGCGCCGACCAGCCCTATCGCATCGAGTTGTTCGACGACGCGATCGAGACCATCCGCGCCTTCGATCCCGAATCCCAGCGTTCGCTCGACAAGATCGCCGCGCTGCGCATGCTGCCCGGCCGCGAGGTCCCGCTGGACGACGCCGCGACGGCGCGCGCGATGGACACCCTGCGCGAGCGCTTCGACATCGACACCCGCCGCAGCGGTCTGTACCAGGACCTCAAGGCCGGCGCCGCGCCGGCTGGCATCGAGTACTACCTGCCGCTGTTCTTCGAAGCGCCGCGACGCACCCTGCTCAACAAGGGCGAAGCGCCACTGTCGACGGCGACGCTGTTCGACTACCTGCCGGCGAACACACTGCCGGTCATCGACACCGGCGCCTCGCCGGCGAGCGACCATTTCTGGACGCAGCAGGTGTTGCACCGCTACGACCAGCTGCGCCACGACATCGAACGCCCGCTGCTGCCGCCGACCGAGCTGTGGCTGACGCCCGACGCGCTGCGCGAGCGCCTCAACCAGGGCGCGCGCGTCGAGGTCTGCGACGCCGAACATCCGCGCCACGCGCAGGCATCCGCGCTCGGCGACCAGCCGGCGCCCGATCTGCCCCTGGCCGCACGCGACCACACCCCGGCCGATGCGCTGGTGCGCTTCCTCGGCAGCTATCCGGGCCGCGTGCTGATCGCCGCCGATTCGGCCGGCCGCCGCGAGGCGCTGCTGGAAATCCTGCACGCGGGCAAATTGCGGCCGTCGGTGCTGCAAGACTTCCCGACGTTCGTCGCCGATGACGACGCGACATTCGCGGTCGCGATCGCGCCGCTCGACAACGGCTTCGCCATCGATGCGCCGCAGCTGACCGTGCTCACGGAGCGCCAGCTGTTCCCGGAACGCGCCGCGCAGCCGCGTCGCCGCAAGCGCGCCGCGCGCGACCCCGAAAGCATCATCCGCGACCTCGGCGAACTCAGCGAAGGCGCGCCGATCGTGCACGAGGATCACGGCGTCGGTCGCTATCGCGGACTCGTCGTGCTCGAAGCCGGTGGCCAGCCGGGCGAATACCTCGACATCGAATACGCCAAGGGCGACCGCCTGTACGTGCCGGTGTCGCAGCTGCATCTGGTCAACCGCTATTCGGGCGCGTCGCCGGAGACCGCGCCGCTGCATTCGCTCGGCGGCGAAGCCTGGACCAAGGCGCGCAAGAAGGCCGCCGACAAGGTCCGCGATGTCGCTGCCGAACTGCTGGAAATCCAGGCCAAGCGCCAGGCGCGCGCCGGCCTTGCGCTGGAAGTCGACCGCACGATGTACGAGCCGTTCGCGGCCGCATTCCCGTTCGAGGAAACGCCGGATCAACACGCTGCCATCGAGGCAATGATCCGCGACCTCGGTTCCAGCCAGCCGATGGACCGCGTGGTCTGCGGCGACGTGGGCTTCGGCAAGACCGAAGTCGCCGTGCGCGCGGCCTTCGTCGCCGCCGCGGCCGGCAAGCAGGTCGCGGTGCTGGTGCCGACCACGCTGCTCGCCGAACAGCACTACCGCACAATGGCCGACCGCTTCGCCGACTGGCCGATCCGCGTCGAAGTGCTGTCGCGCTTCAAGAGCACCAAGGAGATCAAGACCGAGATCGGCAAGATCGCCGACGGCACGCTCGACGTCATCGTCGGCACGCACCGCCTGCTGCAGCCGGACGTGAAGTTCAAGGATCTGGGCCTGGTCATCGTCGACGAGGAGCAGCGCTTCGGCGTGCGCCAGAAGGAAGCGCTGAAAGCGCTGCGCGCGAACGTGCATCTGCTCACCCTGACTGCGACGCCGATCCCGCGCACGCTCAACATGGCGATGGCCGGCCTGCGCGACCTGTCGATCATCGCCACGCCGCCCGCGCATCGCCTCGCGGTGCAGACCTTCGTCGTGCCCTGGGACGATGCGCAGCTGCGCGAAGCCTTCCAGCGCGAGCTCAGCCGCGGCGGCCAGGTGTATTTCCTGCACAACGATGTCGAGAGCATCGGCCGCATGCAGCGCGAGCTGGAAGAACTCGTGCCCGAAGCGCGCATCGGCATCGCCCACGGCCAGATGCCCGAGCGCGAGCTCGAGAAGGTGATGCTGGATTTCAACAAGCAGCGCTTCAATGTGCTGCTGTGCTCGACGATCATCGAATCGGGCATCGACATTCCCAATGCCAACACGATCATCATCAATCGTGCCGACAAGTTCGGCCTCGCGCAGCTGCATCAGCTGCGCGGCCGCGTCGGTCGCTCGCACCATCGCGCCTATGCGTATCTGGTGATACCGGATCAGCGTTCGATCAGCAGTGATGCGAAGAAGCGGCTGGAGGCCATCGCGTCGATGGACGAACTCGGCGCAGGCTTCACCCTGTCGACCCACGATCTGGAAATCCGCGGCGCCGGCGAACTGCTCGGCGAAGGCCAGAGCGGGCAGATGGCCGAGGTCGGGTTCAGCCTCTACACCGAGCTGCTGGAACGCGCGGTGCGCAGCATCAAGCAGGGCAAGCTGCCCGATGCCGACGACGTGGACGCGCGCGGCGCCGATATCGAGCTGCACGTGCCCGCACTGATCCCCGAGGACTACCTGCCCGACGTGCATACACGCCTGATGCTCTACAAGCGCATCAGCAGCGCGCGCGACATCGACAAGCTGCGCGAGCTGCAGGTCGAGATGATCGACCGCTTCGGCTTGCTGCCCGATCCCGCCAAGCATCTGTTCCAGATCGCCGATCTCAAGCTGCAGGCGACGACGCTTGGCCTTCGCAAGCTGGATCTGGGCGACAAGGGCGGCCGCGTGCAGTTCGTCGAGAAGCCCAGGGTCGATCCGATGGCGGTGATCCGCCTGATCCAGGGACAGCCCAAGCACTACAGGATGGATGGGCCCGACAAGCTGCGCATCACGCTGGAGTTGCCCGACGCGGAGACGCGTATCCAGGCAGCGCGTGGGTTGCTGATCGCCCTGGCGCCTTCAGGCGAACGTTGATCGCCGCTGCGCCGTCGGCATACGGCCGCGAGCGCGGAGGATCCATGGGGATTGCCTGTTCGCGCGCGAGCGCGCTCCGATGGCGCATTCGGCCTCAGAGTCGCGAGAACGACCACGACTGCATGCGCCCGTCGCGGTACGGCATCACGCCGTGGAATGCGCGCGGGTCGGCGTCGAACACCAACGGCAGGAACTGGCGGTCGCCTTCCCACAGCGGCAGATCGAGGATGCGGTCCACATCGATCCATTCCAGCGTGCCTTCCGGATTCGAGGTCATCGGTGTGCCCTCGAACGCCTCGATGACGAACAGAAAGCCCAGCCAGTCCTCACCCTGCTTGCCGAAGCCGGGCCAGCTGATCGTCCCGCGCAGCGTCATCGCCTCGCAGGTGATGCCGGCCTCTTCCATGATCTCGCGGCGCATGCCGGCGACGACGTCCTCGTCCGGTTCGACCTTGCCGCCGAGACCGTTGTACTTGCCGAGATGATGATCGCCGGGCCGCGCATTGCGATGGATCATCAGCACCTGGCGGCGGTCGGGCGAGAGCACGTAGCCGAGGGTGGCGACGATCGGGGTGTAGGGCATCGGGAGACGGTCGAGGACTTGGGAAGCCGACCATTGTAGCGAGCGGGTCGACTGCGGCCTTCAGCCGCGCATCGCGCGCATGCGATCCAGCACCGACTTCAGCGCAAGGGGCCGCACCGGCTTGGGCAACAGCGACAACCCGGTGGCGAGCGCATCGCTGCGGACCGCGCCGGTGTCGTCGGCGCTGACGATCAGCGTCGGCCGCTCGCCGAAGCACGCGGTCAATCGCGTGTGCAGCGCGATGCCGGTGTCGCCGGCATCAAGGTGGTAGTCGAACACCCACAGGTCGGCCGGCCTCTGCGCGAGCGCACGCGCGGCCGCATCACTGTCGGCGACCGCATCGACACTGCAGCCCCAGCCCCGCAGCAGGGTCGCCAGTGCGGCAAGCGCAGCGGGATCGTTGTCGACGACCAGCACGCGCGCGCCGGCGAGTCCCGCGCGGGTCGGCGGCGGCGCGGCACGATCGGCGCGCGCGGCGGCAAGCGTGATGGAGAACACCGTGCCCTGCCCGATGCGGCTGCGCAGTGCGATCGGCGCCTGCAGCAGGTGCGCGATGCGATCCGCGATCGCGAGACCCAGCCCGAGCCCCTGCCCGGACGCGCCTTCGCCGCGGCGGAACTCCTCGAAGATCAGCGCCTGCTGCGCGTCCGGAATGCCGGGCCCGGTGTCGTGGACTTCAATGCTCACCTGCCCGCGCACGCGGCGCACGCCGATCAGCACGCCGCCGCGCGGCGTGTAGCGCACTGCATTGCCGAGGAAGTTCTGCAGCACGCGCCGCAGCAGTTGCGGATCGCTGTCGACCCAGGCGCGGCTGCGCACATGACGGAATGCCAGTCCACGCTCGGCTGCGAGCGCGGCGAACTCGGAGGCCAACGGTTCCAGCACTTCGGCCAGCGGGAACGCGCGCGGCTGCGGCACCAGACCGCCGGCTTCCAGTCGCGACATGTCGAACAGGCCGGTCAGCAGATCGCTGGTCGAATCCAGTGCACCGCGGATCTGCCGCAGGCGCGGTTCCACGTCGCCCGGCAGCTGCTGCGACAGCGCATCGGTGAACAGCTGCGCGGCGTGCAAGGGTTGCATCAGGTCGTGCCCGACGGCGGTCAGGAAGCGGGTCTTGGCGAGGTTCGCGCGCTCGGCCTCGCGACGCGCCTGGTCGAGGCTGTCGGTGCGCTCGGCGACGCGCTGCTCCAGCGTCTCGTTCGACAGTCGCAAGGCGTGTTCGGTACGGCGGAACGCGGTGACATCGGTGAAGGTCGCGACGAAGCCGCCGCCGGGCATGGTGTTGCCGCGGATCTCGATGACCTGCCCACCCGCCAGCGTGCGCTCGGCGACGTAGGGCGTGCCGGCGCGCATGTGGCGCAGGCGCTTGTCCACCTCGGCCTCGACATCGACCGGGCCGATCAGGCCGCTGCCGACGTTGTGCCGCACCAGCGCCGCGACTTCGACGCCCACGCGCAGCAACGAGGCCGGATAGCCGAACAGCTCCGCGTAGCGCGCATTCCAGGCGACGAGGCGCAATTGTTCGTCGACGACGCTGATGCCCTGGGTCATGTTCTCCAGTGCGGCTTCGAGCACGCGCTGGTTGAAGCGCAGATCCTGCGAGGCCTCGCCGACGATCGCCGCGACGGTGTCGAAATCCGGGCCCGCATCGCGGCGCGCGGCATCGAGCAGCAGTCGCGCGGAGGCCGCGCCGAGCACGGCCGAGAGTTCGCGCTCCATCCGCGCCTGCACGCGTCGCGGTACCGGACCCTGCGCCGGCGCGTCCTGCAGCAGTTCGTCGACGCGCGCGCCCGCCAGAAAACGCCGGCCGGCGCTCGCGAGCGTCTGCCGGCTCGCGCCGGGGCGACGCCGACGCGCGGCCGCATCGTCGGGCGAGTGGCGCAGCGACAGCAGCAATGTGAGCGCGACGCCGACGAACAGGCTCGCACCGACCGCGCGCCCGAGCCGGCTCCAGCCGGTCAGTCCGAACAGGCCATCGGGCGACAGCCACGCAAGCCCTGCAGGCCAGGCCAGCAGCCAGGTCGACGCGTCGCCGGCGAGCATCGGGACCAGCATCACCCAGGCCCAGGCGGCGAACGCCGCGAGCACACCGAGCAGCGCGGCGAACGGCGGCGTCTGTGGGCGCAGCACCGCGAAGCCGAGCGCGGGCACCAGCGTGGCCAGCGCCGAGAACGAGACCGCGCCGACATCGGCCAGCGCATCGTTGCCGCTGACCATGCGGCTGTAGATCCAGCCGAGCAGCATGATCGCAACGATCACCCCACGCCGCAGCATCAGCAGCGCGCCGCGATGATCGTCGCCGTCGCCGCGCGACCACGCGCCGCGCAGCAGGCCCGGCGCGAACCAGTGGTTGCCGATCATCAGGCTCAGCGTCAGCGTGCTGACGATGACCATGCCGGTCGCCGCGCTCAGGCCGCCGAGGAACACCACCAGCGCGAGCCCTTCCTGCCCCATCGCCAATGGCAGCGCGAGCGCGTACATGTCCGACGACACCGAATCGCCGAGCAATGCACTGCCCGCGCGTGCCAGCGGCAGCATCGGCAGCGCGATCAGCAGCAGGTACAGCGGAAAGCGCCAGCGCGCCGCGCGCACATGCGATTCGTCGCGGCATTCCACGACCCCGACATGGAACTGGTGCGGCATGATGCACATCGCCGCGGCGCCCAGCACCACGAGTGGCACGAATCCACTGGCGCCACCGACCGGCAGTGTGACGACAGGCGACGACGCGAGTTCGGGCAGACCGCGCAATCCGAACCAGACGAACAGGCCCAGCGCGAGCATCGCCGCGAGCTTGAACACCGACTCGAAGGCCATCGCCAGCACGAGGCCACGGTTGTGTCCCGCGGCGCTCGCGCGGCGCGTGCCGAACAGCATCGTGAACAGCGCCATCGCCAGCGCGACGTACAGCGCACTGTCCTGCCACGGCGCGACCACGTCCGCCAGCGCCCGCGGACGGCCGAGCAGCGTGGCGTAGCTCATCGCCACCGCCTTGAGCTGCAGCGCGATGTAGGGCACCAGACCCAGGGCGACGACCAGTGTCACCGTCGCCGCCAGCCAGGCATCACGCCCGAGTCGCGAGGCGATCAGATCCGCCAGTGAGGTCGCGTTGCTGTCGCGCGCCAGCCGCACCAGACGCAGCAGCACCGGCCAGGCCAGCAGGTGGAACAGGATCGCGCCGAGGAAGGTCGGCGGCAACGGCCAGCCGTAGCGGGCGGCCTGGGTGACCGTGCCGTAGAAGGTCCACGAGGTGCAGTGCACCGCGAGCGAAAGCACGTAGATATCGCGCCAGCGCGAGCCGAGCGCATGGGGATGCCGCTCGCCATACACGGCGGCCGCGAACATCGCGGCCAGCCACAGGCCGACCGCTGCAACGACGACGCCGACACTCAACATGCCGGGAGCCGCAGACGCGTTGTCGATGCCGATTCCGATGTCACAACGTGACTGTCCCCCAGGTCGCCGGCGAGCATAGCGCAGCGCGGGCTGTGGTCCGGACGCACGAAGGCCGCCCGCAGGCGGCCTCCGCTTCCAGCATCCGACACGTCCGGACCGCGACGCGTCAGAAGTTGTAGCGCACCGACACGTACCAGTTGCGCGGCCAGCCGTAGTACGCGGTCTGGATGTTGCCGACGCTGGCGAACTCCTGGCCTTCGACCTTGTAGGTCTTGTCGGTCAGGTTGCGCACGCCGGCGCGCACCTGCCACACGTACTGCGGCGAATCCCAGACGCCGTAGGCGCCGACCAGGGTGTAGGCGTCCTGGCTGAGGTTGACGCGGTTGTCGACCGACAGCCAGGTGTCACTGCGATACGAAACATCGCCGCCCACGCTGACCTGGCCGCCGTTGGCGAGCGGGAAGCCGTGCTGCAGGGCCACGCGCGCGGTCCATTCCGGCGAGAACGGCACGTGGTCGTGGTTGACGCTGGGATCGAAGCCCGGGAACGCCGGATCGAGACGGAAATCCTCGAAGGATTTGTACTGCGCATCGAGATAGCCGACCTGCGCGCTGAGCGTGGTGGTCTCGCCGAGCAGCGCCATGCCCTCGAACTCGATGCCCTTGATCTCGAGCTCGGCGGCATTGAGCACCGGGAACGTGCCGACGTCCTGCGATACGCGCGCCTGGAAATCCTTGTACTCGCTCCAGAACGCGGCGACGCTGCCGCGCAGGCGATTGTCCGACGAGCTGCCCTTCATGCCGACTTCATAGGTCCAGACGAACTCGGGATCGAAGTCGGGCGCCGCCGCGTCGGCCGCAGTGTTGGCGCGGCCGTTGAAGCCGCCCGACTTGAAGCCGCGGTTCGCCGAGACGTAGCCCATCAGGTTGTCGGAAAACGCCTTCTGCAGGCTCACCGACGGCGTCCATGCGGTCCAGCTCTTCTTCGCGCTGAAGGCCACGGTTTCGCCGAGCGCGGTGAACGGCACGCCCCAGAACGTGCTGGTACTGCGGTCGTAGTCCTTGGTGTCGCGCGTCCAGCGCAGGCCGGCGGCCAGCGTCCAAGTCGGCACGAACTCCCAGTTAGCATGGGCGAACGCGGCGATGCTCTCGGTGCTGAGGTCGTCGCCGATCGTGCGCAGGAACGAGATCGGCACGCCGGCGAACGCGAACAGATCATCCGCGTAGGCCTCCTGGTAGGACGGCACGTCCTCCTTCATGTAGTACGCGCCGAATGTGGTCTGCAGGTTGCGGCCGTTGTCGAGCTGCAGCTGGAATTCCTGGCTGAACTGGTTCTGGTCCAGCGCGACCAGCACGTCGCCGAGCTCGAACTCGGAGGCGTCGATGTCGATGAAGGACCGCGTTTCCAGCTCGCGATACGAGGTGATGCTCTTGAACAGCGCGGCATCGCTGAGGTCCCACTCGGCGGCCAGCGATACACCGGAGTGCTTCAGCTCCTGCCCCTGGTCGGGGCCGAACGACGTGCGCGCGGTGAAGTCGAACTCGCCGGTCGGCGCGGGCAGCAGCGTCACCGTGCCCAGCGCGAGGTCGGTCCGGCGCAGCGGCGCGGTCGGCTGACCGAGCGACAGCGCGGCATCCTGCCTGGTGTGGTCGATCGACAACGTCGCGCGGAACGCGTCGGTCGGCTGGAACGCGATCTTGGCGCGCAGCGCGCGGGTGTCGTCGTCGTTGTAGTGCCGGCCGGTGTCGCGGTCGCGGATGAAGCCGTCGTGGTTGAGCCAGGCGCCGGCGAAGCTGGCCGCGACGGTGTCGCTGAGCTGGCCGGAGACATAGAAGCGACCCTCGGCGCGGCCGTGGTCGCCGCCGGTCAGTTCGACCGCGCCGCCGCTGTCGTCGAAGGGATTCTTGGTCGTGACCTTGATCGCGCCGCCGGTCGAATTCTTGCCGTACAGCGTGCCCTGCGGGCCGCGCAACACTTCCACCTGCTGCACGTCGAACAGCGAGAACAGCGCACCGTTGATGCGCGAGTAGTAGACGTCGTCGACGTACAGGCCCACGCCGGGATCGAAGGTCTGCAGCGCGTCGGGCTGGCCGATGCCGCGGATGAAGGCGTTGACGCTGTTGGCCGAACCGCGGCCCTGCACGATGTTGAGGTTCGGCACGGCGCCCTGCAGGCCGTCGATGTTGTTGGCCTGCAGGTCTTTCAGCTGTTCCTCGCCGAAGGCGCTGACCGCAACCGGCACGTCCTGGATCGATTCGCTGCGGCGACGCGCGGTCACGGTGATCGCATCGAGCGTGGTCGCGGAACTGCCGGCCTGCGTCTGCGTCGCCGGCTCGGCGGTCTGCTGCGCGTGCACCGCAGGCACGGACAGGCCGAAACCGACGGCCAGACTCAGGGCGGTATGCCGGATGGTGTTGCGCTTCATTGTGTCCCCTCCCACGGGTCGCATGTGTGCGGCACGGTGCCGCTCGAACGCAAGACTAGGGAGTACAGGCGGCGCGCGGCATCGTACCTTCGGACAATGGCCGCCGGTCCATCGGCAAGCCGACACTGCGGACCGTCCGGCCATGCGGCCGCCGCAATCGTGGAACCGATGGACTTTCTGATCGTACTGGGCGCGCTGGTGTTTCTGATGGTGGTCGCCTACCGCGGCTACAGCGTGATCCTGTTCGCACCGATCGCGGCGATGGGGGCGGTGCTGCTGACCGACCCGACGCTGGTCGCGCCGATGTTCACCGGTCTGTTCATGGACAAGATGGTGGGCTTCCTGAAACTGTATTTCCCGGTGTTCCTGCTGGGTGCGGTGTTCGGCAAGCTGATCGAGATCTCGGGATTCTCGAAATCGATCGTCGCCGCGACCATCCGGCTGTTCGGGCCGAAGCAGGCGCTGATGTCGATCGTCGTGGTCTGCGCGCTGCTGACCTACGGCGGGGTCTCGCTGTTCGTGGTCGTGTTCGCGGTCTACCCCTTTGCCGCCGAGCTGTTCCGGCAGGGCGACATTCCCAAACGCCTGATCCCGGGCACGATCGCGCTCGGTGCGTTCACCTTCACGATGATGGCGCTGCCGGGGACGCCGCAGATCCAGAACATCATCCCGACCGCGTTTTTCGGCACCGACTCCTGGGCCGCCCCTGTGCTGGGCACGCTCGGGTCGGTACTGATCTTCGCCACCGGCATGCTCTATCTGGAATGGCGCCGCCGCGCAGCGGCCGCGGCGGGCGAAGGCTACGGGGTGGACCTGCGCAACGAACCCGAACCATTCATCGGTGATCGTCTGGCCCATCCCCTGGTCGCATTGCTGCCACTGCTGCTGGTGGGCATCGCCAATAAAGTGTTCACCATGGCGATCCCGCAGCTCTACGGCAGCAGCCATGCGTTCCCGTCGTCGGCCATGCAGGATGCGGTCCCGGTGGTGCAGGAGATCTCCCGCATCGCAGCGATCTGGGCGGTCCAGGGGGCCTTGCTGGTGGGCATCGTCGCGGTGCTCGTGCTGGCATGGCGTCCGGTGCGGGCGAAGTTTGCCGAAGGCAGCCGCACGGCGGTGGGTGGGGCGTTGCTGGCATCGATGAACACCGCATCCGAGTACGGTTTCGGCGCCGTCATCGCGGCCCTGCCCGGCTTCCTGCTGGTCGCCAACTCGCTCAACTCGATCCCCGACCCGCTGGTCAACGAGGCGGTCACGGTCACCGCGCTGGCCGGCATCACCGGCTCGGCTTCAGGCGGCATGAGCATCGCGCTGGCCGCGATGGCCGAGAGCTTCATCGCCAACGCGCAGGCAGCGGGCATTCCGATGGACGTGCTGCACCGGGTGGCGGCGATGGCCTCGGGCGGCATGGACACGCTGCCGCACAACGGCGCGGTGATCACCCTGCTCGCGGTCACCGGTCTCACGCATCGCCAGTCCTACAAGGACATCTTCGCGATCACGTTGATCAGCACCGCCGCGGTGTTCGCGGTGATCGCGCTGCACTACCTGACCGGCTGGGTTTGACGCCGATCACCGCACCTGGCGCGCGAACTGCACGATCGCCTGCTGCGACAGCGCGCCGGACTGGCGGGCGATCTCGCGCCCGCCCGCAAACAGCACCAGAGTCGGAATGCTGCGGATATGGAAGCGTCCGCCCAGCACCGGCTCGGCTTCGGTATCGACCTTGGCCAGCACGATCTGCGGCGTGAGCTGCGCAGCGGCCTGCTCGAACGCAGGCGCCATCGTCCGGCACGGCCCGCACCACGGCGCCCAGAAGTCCACCAGCAGTGGCAGGTCCGACTGCAGCGCATGTGCGTCGAAGCTGCCCGCGGTCAACGCGATCGGGTGCCCCGGCAGCAACGCGGTATGGCAACGGCCGCAGGTCGGCGCTTCCGACAGACGTGCCTGCGGCACGCGGTTGCGGGTGTGGCACTGCGGGCAGGCGACGATGGCGGTATCGGTCATGGCGTCCTTCCTTTTTGCGCAGCGTGCAGGTGCGTGCGTCGACGCACGGGCAAGGCCTCAACCCGCGTCGGGCAGCAGCCGCGCGATGAGCGCTTCATAGAGATCGGGCAGCGCGTCGAGATCGGCGACGCGGATGTGTTCGTCGACCTGGTGGATGCTGGCGTTGACCGGCCCGATCTCGATGCACTGCGCACCCAGCGGCGCGATGAAGCGCGCATCCGAGGTCCCGCCGCCCGTGCTTTCTTCGGGCGACGCACCCGCGAAGGTCGTCAGCACTTCACGTGCCGCGGCGCGCAGCGGGCCCTCCGGCGTGTAGAACGGTTCGCCGCTGCGGTGCCAGGCGAGCGTGTAGTCGAGCCCGTGGCGGTCCAGCAACTCCGCGATCTCCGTCTCCAACTTCGGTGCATCCCAGTGCGGCGTGTAGCGCAGGTTGAACTGCACGGTCGCAGTGCCGGGAATGACGTTGGTCGCGCCGGTGCCGGCGGAGATGTTGCTGATCTGCAGGCTGGTCGGCGGGAAGGACTCGAAGCCATCATCCCAGCGTCGCGCGACGAGTTCGGCCAGCGCCGGCGCCACGTCGTGAATCGGGTTGCGCGCCTTGTCCGGATAGGCCACATGCCCCTGCACGCCATGCACCGTCAGCGTCGCCGACAGACTGCCGCGCCGGCCCACGCGCAACAGATCGCCGAGCGTTGCGGTGGACGAAGGTTCACCGGTGATGCACCAGTCGATGCGCGTGCCGCGCTCGGCGAACGTCCGCGCGACGCGGCGCACACCATCGATCGCCTCGCCTTCTTCGTCGGAGGTCAGCAGCAATGCGAGCGTGCCGCTGTGCTCGGGATGCGCGGCGACGAATCGTTCGGCCGCGACCACGAACGCCGCGACGCCGCTTTTCATGTCCGCCGCGCCGCGGCCGTAGAGCACGCCATCGCGGATCTCGGGCGCGAACGGATCGGACGTCCACGCCTCGACCGGCCCGCTCGGCACCACGTCGGTATGGCCGAGCAACACCAGCACCGGCCCGCCCTGCCCGTGCGTGGCCCAGAGATTGTCCACCTCGCCGTGACGCATCGATTCGATGGTGAAACCCGCAGCCTGCAGACGGGCGATGATCAGCGCCTGGCAGCCGGCGTCGTCGGGCGTCACCGACTTGCGTGCGATCAGGTCACGGGTGAGATCGAGGACGTCGGTCATGGAACTCTCGTGTAGGAGCGCGCTCGCGCGCGAAGAGGCTTTGCCGGGACCGCACCATCGCGCGCAAGCGCGCTCCTACAGGGTGGCTCTGCCGCACGCCATCTGCATCAGTCGATGCCGAAGCGCTTCTTGAAGCCATTGTCGGAAAAGCCCTGGCTGATCTCACCGTCGTCGGTGACCACCAGCGGACGCCGGATCAGCTGCGGATACTCGCGCAGCAGCAGCTTCCACTCGGCATCGCTGGCCGCGGCCTTGCGGTTGTCCGGCAGCTGACGCCAGGTCGTCGAGGACTTGTTGACCATCGCCTCGAAGCCACCGAGCTTGCCGGCCCATTCGACCAGCGTTTCGGGCGTCGGCTTGGCATCGCGGTAATCGACGAATGCGTGCGCGACGCCGAAGCGGTCGAGCCACTTCGTCGCCTTCCTGCAGGTATCGCAGTTCTTGAGGCCGTAGACGGTGGTGGTCATGGCGCTCAGTCCGCCAGGCCACGCAGCAGATCGTTGACGCTGGTCTTGCTGCGGGTTTTCTCGTCGACCTGCTTGACGATCACCGCGCAGTACAGCGAATGGGATCCATCCTGGGCCGGCAGCTGGCCGGAGACGACGACGCTGCCCGGCGGCACGTAACCGTAGCTGACTTCGCCGGTCGCGCGGTTGTAGATGCGGGTCGACTGGCCGAGGAACACGCCCATGCCGATCACGCTGTGGTGGCCGACGACGACGCCCTCGACGACTTCCGAACGCGCGCCGATGAAGCAGTGGTCTTCGATGATCGTCGGGCTGGCCTGCAGCGGTTCCAGCACGCCGCCGATGCCGGCACCGCCCGACAGATGCACGTGCTTGCCGATCTGCGCGCAGGAGCCGACCGTCGCCCAGGTGTCGACCATCGTGCCCTCACCGACATACGCGCCGATGTTGACGAAGCTCGGCATCAGCACGACATCGCGGCCGAAATAGGTGCCACGGCGCACGGCCGCACCCGGCACCACGCGCACACCGGCCGCCTTGAACTTGGCCTCGTCATAGCCGGCAAAACGTGGCTCGACCTTGTCCCAGAACGGCGCCGGCTGCGCATCGACGACGGCCATGTCGTTGGTGCGGAAATACAGCAGCACCGCCTTCTTCAGCCATTCGTTGACCTGCCAGCCGCCGTTGCCATCGGGTTGTGCGACGCGCAGCTCACCCGACTCCAGCCCCTGCATCGCCTGCTCCACGGCCGGTTTGACGGCATCAAAGATCTCGGCAGCGGTCAGTTCGGCGCGACGCGCGAACGCGTCTTCGATGGTGCTCTGCAGGGTGCTGGTCATGACGGGACTTCGTGGGGAAAACGGGGCGTTATCGTGCCACGTCGCCGTCGATCGAGGCGAGCAGCGCCGTGCGCAGCGCGTCCTGCGCATCTTCATCGAGCAGGTGGCCGGCGTTGTCGCTGAGACGGAACACGTCCTCGACACGCTCACCGAACGTCGCAACGCGCGCGTCGTGCACGCGCACGCCATGCTGGCGCAGCTCGTGGGCGACATCGGCCAGCAGGCCGGGGCGGTCGGTGCAGACGAGGCTGAAGACCGTGTGCCGGCCATCGGCGCTGGCATTGAATTCGATGCGCGGCGGTACGCGGAAATGCCGCAGGTGCCGGGGCTGCGCGCGGCGTGCGGGGCGCAGGTCCATCGAGCCGGTGAGGGCCATGGTGAGCGTGCGCTCGATCGAGGCGAGTTCGAGATTCTGTCTCGCATCGGCCGGCAGCACCTGGAACACGTCGAAGATCGTACCCGCAGGGCCGTCCAGCGCGCGTGCCTGCTGGATCACCAGACCCAGGCGGTCGAGGGTGATGACGATGGCCGAGAACAGGCCGTCGCGATCCGGCGAATGCACGAAGACTTCGAGCGCCTGCGCGCCAGCGGCCAGCCTGCGCACGCGCACGACGACATCGCCGTCCACGGTGTCGCGCAGGCCCAGCGCCTGCCAGACCACCTGGTCGGCACGGCCGCGCAGAAAGCTCTCCTGCGGAATGCGCGTGAACAGGGCATCGGCCTCCGTATCGTTGACGCCGTGCGCCGACAGCAGGCCGCGCGCGCGATCACGTGCCTCGGCGATGCGCTCGACGGCGGCCACCGGATTCTCCAGCCCGCGCCGAAGCGCAAGCCGTGTCGCGCTGCGCAGATCGGTCAGCAGCCGGTCCTTCCATGCATTCCAGAGTTTCGGCGAAGTACCCGCGATGTCGGCGCAGGTCAGCAGGTAGAGGTAATCGAGGCGCTCACGGTCGGCGACTTCGGTCGCGAACTTGTGGATCACCGCGGGGTCGGAGATGTCGAGCTTCTGCGCGCTGGTCGACATCAGCAGATGACGCTTGACCAGCCATTCGACGAGCGCGGTATCGGGCTCGCTGAGGCCGTGACCTTCGCAGAACTCGCGCGCATCCACCGCGCCCAGCTCGGAATGATCGCCGCCGCGGCCCTTGGCGATGTCGTGGAACAGTCCTGCGATCAGCAGCAGTTCCGGCTTGCGCAGCTGCGGCCAGACTTCGTGCGCGCTGGAGAAGCGCTCGTCCGGCGCCTCGGACGCGAAGCTGGCGATATTGCGCAGTACCGCGAGCGTGTGCTGGTCGACGGTGTAGACGTGGAACAGATCGAACTGCATGCGCCCGGTCACGTTCGCGAACTCGGGAATCCACACGCCCAGCACGCCCAGCCGCGCCATGCGTTCGAGCGTGCGTACGGGAATCGGGCCCCGCAGCAGACCGAGGAACTGCTCGCGCAGTTCGGCAGAGGCGGTACGCCACGATGGCAGCGCATGCAGCGATTCGGCCAGCGCGCGCGCGGTCTGCGAATGCAGGCCGCGCAATTCCTGGTGATCGGCCCACATCGCGAACAGGTCGAACACGCGGGCGATGTCACCGCCCGGCCAGACGTCGTCGCGTGCGACCAGATAGCCGCGCTGGCTGCCGAATTCGGCATCGAGCGGCTGCAGCGTGCCCTCGCCCTCGATCTGCTCCTCGAAACGCTGCAGCAGGCGTTCGCTGATCCGCTGCACCACCGAGGCGCTGCGGTAGAACTCCTGCATCATCTTCTCGACGAGCGGGTTGTCAGCGGCCTCGACGTGATGCAGGCGCGCGGCCAGGGCTTTCTGGTAGTCGAAACGCAGGCGCTCTTCTGCCTTGCCGGCGACCAGATGCAGGCCGAAACGCAGCCGCGACAGCGTGCGGCGCTCGCGCTCGAGCGTCGCGTGTTCGTCGACGCCCAGCTGGCCCAGCGCGATCAGTTCCTCGGTGCCGTAGACGCCCAGCACACGCCGCGCCATCCAGCGCAGGTTTTGGACATCGCGCAGGCCGCCGGGGCCGTCCTTGATGTTGGGTTCGAGATTGTCGGCCGTGTCGCCATAACGTGCGTGGCGCATCTCGAGTTCGCGGCGCTTGGCGTGGAAGAAATCGTCCGCCGGCCAGACCCTGGTATCGGCGATCGCGTCCATCAACGCACGCACCTCGCCGATATTGGCCAGCAGTGGGCGCGCTTCCAGCAACGCGGTCAGCACGGTCACATCGTCGGCGGCGCGCGTGCACTCCTCGAAGCTGCGGACCGCATGACCGACCGGCAAGCCGAAGTCCCACAGCAGTGCGAGCATGCGGCCCAGCGCTTCGGCGTGCTCGGTCTGCGCCTGCGGCGTGGCGATGACCAGCAGATCGATGTCGGAATGCGGAAACAGTTCGCCGCGCCCATAACCACCGACCGCGAACAGCGCCAGCGGTGCATCGCCGGGAATAGAGCGTGCCCAGGCCTTGCGCACCCATCCGTCGACGGCATTGGCGCGCGCGGCGAGCAGACGGTCGATGTGCTGGCCCGAATCGAAGCCCTGCGCAAGACGTGCATCGTGCGCGGCGAGCGCTGCACGCGCCTCCGCCACCCAAGTCGTGTCGTCGCTGTCGGCGCCGGGGACCTGGGCGGTGCGCTCGGCCACGTCAGAGAAACGCGTCGTTGTCGTCGCCGGGGATACGGGTCAGCACGTCCACGCCATCGGCGGTGACCGCGACCGTGTGCTCCCACTGCGCGGACAGCTTCCGGTCCTTGGTGACGACGGTCCAGCCGTCGGGCAACACCTTGGTGAAGCGCGTGCCTTCGTTGATCATCGGCTCGATCGTGAAGGTCATGCCTTCCTTGAGCACCACGCCGGCGCCCGGCGTGCCGTAGTGCAGCACCTGCGGTTCGTCGTGGTAGACCTTGCCGATGCCGTGGCCGCAGTACTCGCGCACCACGCTGAAACGCTCGCCTTCCGCGTACTTCTGGATCGCGTGACCGACATCGCCCAGCGTCGCGCCCGGCTTCACCTCACGGATGCCGCGCCACATCGCCTCGCGGGTCACCTCGACCAGACGCCGCGCCATCACCGACGGCGTGCCGACGAAGTACATCCGGCTGGTATCACCATGCCAACCGTCCTTGATGACGGTGACGTCGATATTGATGATGTCGCCGTCCTTGAGCACCTTGGCGTCATTCGGGATGCCGTGGCAGATGACGTTGTTGGCCGAGATGCACGTCGTCTTGGGATAGCCCTTGTAGCCGACGTTGGCCGGAATCGCGCCCTGGACCCGGATGATGTGGTCGTAGCAGATGCGGTCCAGTTCCTCGGTCGTCACGCCCGGCTTCACATGCGGGGCGACGATCTGCAGCACCTCGGCCGCCAGCCGGCCGGCCACGCGCATCTTCTCGATTTCTTCGGGCGTCTTGGTGTGGATACTCATGGCGGCATTATCGCCGAATTGAGCGCACGAGGGGCGACTGAGCGCTCAACATCCGCGATCTCCAGCAGAGCTTCGATCGCATCAAACGGAACGGCTCCGTATGACGCCCGTGTCTGCAGGCTCACATCGCGCCGGCCCACCGTACGCATTTACTGCATGAATTTCCGGATGTACGCATCAATGGGGCGCGGTAGACGCGAGGCCTGCGGTCCGACATACGCGGTCCTCTTGCTGGAGCCACCCGCCCACCTCGTGCCGCATGCACGTTTCGCAAAGCAACAGTCCGAGCCGCGTCCGCATGCGCGCCCGGCACCTGGGGCCTGTCGCACCCACCCGCGATGACTGCTACAATTCTGCTACTGTGCGGGGTGACCCGCCGCAGATGCCGGGCGTCACCGGTAAATACACACCTGCTGCAATGTCCCGTGCCGGGGTGCCTCGAATGAGGTTCGGTCACGGAGGCGGCAGGGAGGCCCAACCCCGGAACCACTGCCCCGCCCCGCGCGGCGCAACCGCCCAAACCTATTCCGTGGCGGCCGGTTCCACTGTCAGGAGTTCCACCATGCCCCAGATCACCATGCGCCAGATGCTCGAAGCCGGTGTCCACTTCGGCCACCAGACCCGTTACTGGAACCCGAAGATGGGCCCGTACATCTTCGGTGCGCGCGGCAAGATCCACATCATCAACCTCGAGAAGACCGTTCCGCTGTTCAACGACGCGATGAACTTCATCTCGGGTATCGCGCAGAAGCGCGGCATGATCCTGTTCATCGGCACCAAGCGCAGCGCGCGCGAAGCGATCAAGGAAGAAGCCGAGCGTTGCGGCATGCCGTTCATGACCCAGCGCTGGCTGGGCGGCACGCTGACCAACTTCGCCACGGTGAAGAAGTCGGTGTCGCGCCTGAAGGAACTGGAAGCTGCCGAAACAGACGGCACCTTCGACAAGCTGGTCAAGCACGAAGTGCTGGGCCTGCGCCGCGAACGCGAGAAGCTGGAAGCCTCGCTGGGCGGCATCAAGGAAATGAACCGTCTGCCCGACGCACTGTTCGTCATCGACATCGGCCATGAAGACATCGCCATCAAGGAAGCCAAGAAGCTCGGCATCCCGGTGATCGCGGTGGTCGACACGAACTACGATCCGGCCCTGGTCGACTACGCGATTCCGGGCAACGACGACGCCATCCGCGCCGTGCAGCTGTATGCGAACGCCGCGGCTGACGCCGTGCTCGAAGGCAAGGCTGCGACGCCGAGTGCGGCGACCGTGCGTGAGGAGGAGTTCGTCGAAGGTGGCGAGAAGCCGGCCCGTGCGCCGCGTGGCAAGAAGACCGAAGACGCCGCCCCGGCCGCACCTGCAGCACCTGCAGCACCTGCAGCCGAGTAACCGCCGCGACATGCGGCCGCCCCATGCTGGGCGGCCGCGCATCACGCCTTGCGCGGGTGATCCCGCCATCGCGTCGATTCCGTGAGGCGGGCCACGGCCCGCACGACATTCCCCGAATTCAGAGGTCTCCAATGGAAATCACCGCATCCCTGGTCAAGGAACTGCGCGAGCGCACCGGCGCCGGCATGATGGAGTGCAAGAAGGCACTCAGCGAAACCGGCGGCAACATCGACGCCGCCGCCGAGGCGCTGCGCAAGTCCGGCCTGGCCAAGGCCGACAAGAAGGCCGACCGCATCGCTGCCGAGGGCCGCATTGCTGCCGCGCAGAACGACAGCGTCGCCGTGCTGGTCGAGATCAACTCCGAGACCGACTTCGTCGCCAAGGATGACAACTTCCTGCGCTTCACCGACGTCGTCGCCCAGACCGCGCTGGCCTCCGGAGCCGCCGATGCCGACGCGCTGAAGGCTGCGAAGGTCGAGTCCGGCGACACGATCGAGGAAACCCGCGCCGCGGTGATCTCCAAGGTCGGCGAGAACGTGCAGATCCGTCGCCTGGTCCGTGTCGAGAGCGCGAACAACGTCGCCGCGTATGTGCACGGCGGCCGTATCGGCGTGCTGGTCGAGCTCAAGGGCGGCGATGTCGACCTCGCGCGCGGCCTGGCGATGCACGTCGCGGCGATGAACCCGCCCTACAACAAGGCGAGCGATGTCCCGACCGATTTCGTCGAAAAGGAAAAGGAAATCGAGCTGGCCAAGATGTCCGAGAAGGACAAGAGCAAGCCGGCCGACATCCTCGAGAAGATCATCAGCGGCAAGATGAGCAAGATCGTCAACGAGGTCACGCTGTACGGCCAGCCCTACGTGCTCGACACCGACAAGACCGTCGAAGCCGTGCTGAAGGCAGCCGGCGCCGAAGTCATCGGCTTCCAGCGTCTGGCAGTCGGCGAAGGCATCGAGAAGGTGGTCGAGGACTACGCCGCCGAAGTGATGAAGCAGGCCGGCCTGGCCTGATTCGCCTCGCACCCGTCGGCGCCGCGGCGTCGACAGTGTGGTCTGACTGAAGAACGCGCTCGCAAGGGCGCGTTTCTTTTTGTGTGCGATCGGATCGGTGTCGCCCCGGTCCAATAGCAGCGTGGGCGGCAAGCGATTCGGGCCAACCGTCGGTAGACGCATGCCATGCATCTGCCGCCCCTGGCATCTCCGGCCTGCCTGTTTCGCCGGGTGCCGCTGCCGGTGGTCACGCATTTCGCGTCGCCAACAGACGCCTCGCCGTGCGTGTGCACCCACGCTTCGAGGGACTGCGTTACGAAAACGCCCGGCCGGAGCCGGGCATTCGGATCAACTTGCGGCTGCCCACATCACTCGAGCTCGCGCACTCCGAGCTCCTCGAGCGCGTTGCGCATCAGTACCGCGGCCGGTTCGCTGAGCTTCTCGTTGTCGAGCGCGTAGCGGATCGTCGCCTCGATCAGTCCGAGATGCGTACCGCAGTCGAAGCGGACACCCTTGAACCGGTACGCATGCACGGGCTGCTCGGCGAGCAGCGCCGCGATCGCGTCGGTCAACTGGATCTCGCCGCCCGCCCCCGGTTTGGTGTTCTCGAGCAGCTCGAAGATGCGCCCGTCGAGCACATAGCGGCCCACCACTGCCAGCGTGCTGGGGGCGTCCTCGGGCCTGGGCTTCTCGACCATGGCATGGATGCGCCCGTGGCGGCCCTCGAACGCGTCGGTTGCGACGATGCCGTAGCTGGCCGTCTGCTCGCGCGCGACGTCCTGTACCGCGATCATGCTCGCGCCGGTCGCTTCATGCGCATCCGCCATCTGCCGCAGTGCGCCTGCGCCGTCGCGGTTCCAAAGAAGATCGTCGGGCAGCATCACCGCAAACGGCTCGTCCCCGATCACGGCACGTGCGCACAGCACCGCGTGGCCAAGACCACGCGCTTCGGGCTGGGTCACGAAAATCGCCTGCACGCCGTCCGGCAGCGGACGCCGGACTTTTTCGAGAAGTTCGTGCTTGCCCGCCGCTTCGAGACGATCTTCGAGCTCGTAGGCCTTGTCGAAGTAATCGCCGATGGCGTGCTTGTAGCGGTTGGTCACGAACACCAGCGTATCGCAGCCCGCCTCGATCGCCTCGTCCACCGCGTATTGGATCAGGGGACGATCGACGATGGGCAGCATTTCCTTCGGCACCGTCTTCGTCGCCGGCAGGAAGCGCGTACCGAGCCCTGCAACGGGAAAAACGGCCTTCCGGATTCTCTGCGTCATGGTTGTCTCGCGTGTCGTGGTGGGAAGGCGACGATCGTCGCACCCCCGTTGTGTGTGGACCGCGATTGCAAAGGCGCGAATTCGGGCACCGCTTCGCGCAACGAAGCGGCGAGCAGCTCCAGGTCGTAGCGCGCGACGCCGTCCGACAGCTTGACCAGAGCCGTCGCGAGCCGCTCCGCGTGCACGGTCCGCGCTTCCGCGAGCAGGATTTTGGGATGCGTGGTGGGACGATACCGCTCGTCCGCATGGAACAGTGTCTCGTGCAGCTTCTCGCCCGGGCGCAAGCCGGAATAGACGATCGCGACGTCCTGGTCGGGGTGCTTGCCCGCCAACCGGATCATCTGCTCCGCAAGCAGGCGGATCGAGACGGGTTCGCCCATGTCGAGCGTATAGACCGCCTGGGCGGAACCGATCGCCACCGATTGCATGATCAGCTGGCAGGCCTCGGGGATCGTCATGAAGTATCGCGTGACCTCGGGATCGGTCACGGTCACCGGCCCGCCGCGACGGATCTGCTCCCGGAACAGCGGCACCACGCTGCCCGCCGAGTCGAGGACATTGCCGAAGCGTACGGTGATGAAGTCCGTAGCCGCGCCGACAGCCAGATCCTGGCAGACCATTTCGGCCAGTCGCTTGGTCGCGCCGAGCACGTTGACCGGATCGACCGCCTTGTCGGTGGAAATCAGTACGAACGTACCGACCTTGTGCGCAATCGCCGCACGGGCGACGGTGCGCGTCGCAAGCACGTTGTTGCGCACGCCCTCGCGCAGCTGGGCTTCGAGCACAGGGACCTGCTTGTACGCTGCTGCGTGGAACACGGCATCGGGCGCAGAGAGTCGCATTGCATGTTCGATCACGGCTGCGTCTCCACAGTCGCCCAGCACCGGCACCAGTACGATCCGTGGAAAATCACGGCGCAATTCGCTTTCGATGCGGGTCAGCGCCAGCTCATCCATCTCCATCAGGGTGATCTGCGCGGTGCCATTGCGCGCGCACTGGCGACACAGTTCCGATCCGATCGATCCACCGGCGCCGGTCACCAGCACACTGCGTCCCCGCAGCCACGCACGGATCGCCTTCCAGTCGGGCATGACCGGCTTGCGACCGAGCAGATCCTCGATCGCGACCTCTTTGAGCTCGCCCGGCAGCGAGCGTCCCTCAAGCAGATCGTCGAGCTTGGGTACGGTGCGGAACGGAAGCCCGGTCCGCTCACAGGCCTCGACCACCTTGCGCATTGCCACGGCGTCTGCGGAAGGCATGGCGATCACGAGCAGCTTGGCGGCAGTCTCGGGCGCCAGCTTCTCAAGCTCCTGAATCTTGCCCAGCACCGGAACGCCCTGCAGCTGGCTGCCACGCAGTTTGGGGGCATCGTCGAGGAAGCCGACGGGATCGTAGGCCCCTGTCCTGCGCAGATCTCGCACCAGCGTCTCCCCGGCCTGCCCGGCTCCGAGGATCAGCACCCTGACTGCGGAGTGGCTCGTCCGCGTCATGCCGTGATCCTTCCAAGCGCGATACAGCAGCCTGGGCATGCCCAGCAAGGCCGCGAGCAGCAAGGGGTAGGTGATCAGGACGGTTCGGGGAACCAGATTCAGCCGGTTGTAGACGAACAACACCAGCATGATCGAGAGCAGGCCCAGCACCGAAGCCTTCACGATGTTCATCAGATCGGGCACGCTGGCGAACCGCCAGACACCGCGATACAGACCGACGCGCCAGAAAATCAGGCCCTGCGCCATCAGGATCAATGCGATTTCGGCCGACCAGAACGCAAACGTCGGCGCGCTTTCCATCACCGAATGACGGAACTGGTGGAGGCCGATCCAGCACAGCCACACCATCGCCAGATCGTGGAGCACGACGGCCACACGTGGCCCCAGAACACCGATTCTGGTCTTGAGGTCAATCATCCAGTCGCTTCCCTACGACAGGCGCATCCGGCGTGTATGCCGGATACGGAATGTGAGCCAGATGGTGACACCGAGGAGATACCACGTGGCGAAGGCTCCGATGATAACGGGTTGCTGCGCGCCTGCCATCCAGGTGGCGACCAGGATCGACAACAGCGTCCAGGCGGCATAAGCGCCTGTCACGACGGCGTGGGCGTGCCCCGCCTGCACACACCGCTGGTACATATGCTGTACGTGCGGCGTCCACCACCGTTCGCCGCGGATCATGCGGGACAGTAATGTCAAAGCCGCGTCAATCACGAAGGCGCTGACCGGAAGCAGCCACAGCAGCGACGCCACGGGATCAGGCGCCGGCGCGAGCGCGATCAGACAGGCCGCCAGATAACCCAGCGCACCGCTGCCGACGTCACCGAGAAAGATCCGGGCCTTTGGACAATTGAACGGCAGAAAGCCAGCGCAGGCTGCGGCGAAGATGCAGGCCAACAGGGCGCCGCCGCCGGTCAGCCCAAGCAGCAACAAGCCCAACGCGACCAGAATCGCCTGTGTGGACGCCAGACCGTCGATCCCATCCATGAAGTTCCAGACATTGATCAGGCCCAGCGCAAGTGCAGAAACAACGATCGCCCACCACAGGGGCTGGCCGGCCCACACAACACCGACGGCAAGGAGCGCGGCCGCGAGGACATGCACGGCCAGGCGGCCCCAGGGCGACAGCGGCCGGTGATCGTCGATCCAGCCGATGGTCGCCACCAGCGCCAGGCCACAGGCGCCGAGCAGTAGCACGGGCGACATGCCGGCGCCTGCGGAGCCGAGCCAGATCATCGAAGGCAAGACGACCGCGACGATCGCAATGCCCCCACCGCGAGGCGTGGCAACCGTGTGACTCCGCCGCTCGCCCGGCGCGTCGACCAGTCGCCGGGACAGCGCATAACGACGCGCAAGCGCGGTCAGCGCGCAGGCGACCAGCAACGCGGCGGCACACAGGGCCGCCACGGGGAACGAAGACACGGACACTCAGACCACGGCGTAGTTGAGCAGCGGCTTGATCGTGCCCCACTCCTTGCAGCTCGGGCACTGCCAATGGTGGCTGCGCGCGCCGAAGCCGCACTGCTTGCAGCGATAGCTGGGATTGCGCACCAGCAGCTGCTCGGTGATCAGGCGCAGTTCCTGCAGTGTGCCGACGTGATCGACACCGTCGGCCAGGGTCAGATCGATCAACGCCGCTTCGCCGCGCACGGACGGCCGGTCCTTGAGCTGCCGCGCGAGATAGGTGCGTGCCGCGCGCACGCCCTCCTCCTGTTCGACCAGTCGCGTCAGCGCCAGCACCGGCGCGACGCCCTTGTAGTGCTCGGTCATCTGCGACAGGAAGTTGCGCGCACCCGGCACGTCACCGACCCGCTCATATGCAGCCAGCAACGGCGCGAGAATCTCGGGCAGGAAGTCGGTGTCATGACGTGCGGCGCGCTCGAATGCGCGAATGGCCGCGGCATCATTGCCGGCGTCGATTTCGATGCGCCCTTCCAGAATGCCGGCACGGACCGACCCCGAATCCGCGGCGTAGGCCCGCTGCACCGCGCTGCGTGCGCCGTCGGTATCGCCCGCCGAACGCAGACGATCGGCGAGTTCGCATTCGAACTGTGCGATCAGCTTGCCCATCGGCTCGCCGGTCGCCGTCTCGTAGCGCGTGGCGTTCTCGATCGCCTTCTGCCAGTCACGCTCGGACTGGTAGATGCCGATCAGGTGGCGCAACGCCTGCGGCGCACGCTGGTCGATCCGCGCGAGATCGGAGAACACCGTCTCCGCGCGATCGAGCAGACCGGACTTCATGTAATCCTCGCCCAGCGCAAGCAGCGCCTGGACCTTCTGCTGGTCGTTGAGATCGGGGCGCTGCACCAGTCCCTGATGCAGACGGATCGCCCGATCCACTTCGCCGCGGCGACGGAACAGATGTCCGAGCGCGACCTGGGTTTCGAAGGTGTCCTTGTCGAGTTCCGCGATATGCAGGAACAATTCGATGGCCTTGTCGGGCTGCTCGTTGAGCAGGTAGTTCAGGCCGCGGAAATAGGTCGTCGACAGGCGGCTGACCTGGGTATCGCTGTGGCGCTCGCCGCCGCGGCGACCGATCACCCAGCCGCTCAGGGCCGCGATCGGCAGCAGCAGGAAGAACCAGAACCACTCGGTCACAAACGCCATGGATCACGCTCCATCGATGGATCGGCCGCGAACGCGCGACCCGGGCCGGCGATGGACATCAAAGCGCGATACGCGCCCCGCCGACGGTGCGTCGACGATCCTACCCGCTTGCCGATCCTGCACGCCAACCATGCGGCGATCCGCAGCGGGCGTGGAAAAGAATATGGGACCGCGGTGGGCGGTCAGTCTTCGGCCGGCATCGGCTGTACGTCGCTGACGCGATCGCGCAGTTCCTTGCCCGGCTTGAAATGCGGCACATGCTTGCCCGGAAGCGCGACGGCATCGCCGGTCTTCGGGTTGCGTCCGGTGCGCGGCGGACGGAAATGCAGCGAAAAGCTGCCGAAACCACGGACCTCGATCCGATCGCCGGCCGCCAGGGCACCGCCCATCATTTCGAGCATGGCCTTGACCGCAAGGTCGACGTCCTCGCCCTTGAGATGCGCCTGGCGCTGGGTCAGCAGTTCGATGAGTTCCGACTTCGTCATGTCTCGTGCTTGCAGATGCGACAGCGCCGACCCGGGGAATGCCCGGGCCGGCGCCGCATGGGCTTACTCGCCCTTGTTGCCCAGCTGCTCGCGCAGCAGCGCGCCCAGCTTGGTGGTGCCGCTCGACGCTTCCGATGCCTGCTTGTTGTACTCGGCCAGGGTCTCGGCGGTTTCCGCCTCGTCCTTCGCCTTGATCGACAGCTGCAGGACGCGGGTCTTGCGGTCGACGCCGAAGTACTTGGCCTCGATTTCCTGACCGACCTTCAGGTGCTGGCTGGCGTCGTCGATGCGCTGGTCGCTGATGTCGCGCGCCTGTACATAGCCTTCCACGCCTTCACCCAGATCAACGACGGCGCCCTTGGCATCGACTTCCTTGACGGTACCGGTGACCTTCGAACCGCGCGGTGTGGTCGCCATGAACTGACCCATCGGGTCCTGCTCAAGCTGCTTGACGCCCAGCGAGATGCGCTCGCGCTCCGGATCGACCGCCAGCACGACGGCTTCGACGGTGTCGCCCTTCTTGAACGCGCGTGCCACGTCTTCGCCGGTGGAGTTCCACGCGATGTCCGACAGGTGGATCAGGCCGTCGATACCGCCGTCTAGGCCGATGAAGATGCCGAAGTCGGTGATCGACTTGATCTGGCCGTCGACCTTGTCGCCCTTCTTGTGGATGGCCGCGAAGGTTTCCCACGGGTTCGAGGTGACCTGCTTGATGCCCAGCGAGATGCGGCGACGCTC
Organism: Luteimonas sp. KH_071; assembly: GCF_057838005.1. NCBI lineage: Bacteria > Pseudomonadati > Pseudomonadota > Gammaproteobacteria > Lysobacterales > Lysobacteraceae > Luteimonas > Luteimonas sp. KH_071. The sequence continues at coordinate 2,289,806 of NZ_CM174458.1, forward strand.
TTCGTCGACGTCGAGCACCATGACCTCGAGTTCGTCACCGACCTGCACCACCTTGGACGGGTTGACGTTCTTGTTGGTCCAGTCCATTTCGGACACGTGCACCAGACCTTCGACGCCCGGCTCGATCTCGACGAACGCGCCGTAATCGGTGACGTTGGAGACCTTGCCGAACACGCGGGTGTTGGACGGGTAACGGCGGGCGATGTTGTCCCACGGATCCTCGCCCAGCTGCTTCAGGCCGAGGCTGACGCGGTTGCGCTCGCGGTCGTACTTCAGCACGCGGACGTCGAGCTCGGCGCCCACTTCCACGACTTCGGACGGATGGCGCACGCGCTTCCAGGCCATGTCGGTGATGTGCAGCAGGCCGTCGATGCCGCCGAGGTCAACGAACGCGCCGTAATCGGTCAGGTTCTTGACGACGCCCTTGAGCACCGCGCCCTCGACCAGCTTCTCCATCAGCTGCTCGCGCTCTTCCGAGTGCTCGCTCTCGACAACCGCGCGGCGCGAGACGACGACGTTATTGCGCTTGCGGTCCAGCTTGATCAGCTTGAACTCGAGTTCCTTGCCTTCCAGGTACACCGGGTCGCGCACCGGGCGCACGTCCACCAGCGAACCCGGCAGGAACGCGCGGACGTCCTTGATGTCGACGGTGAAGCCGCCCTTGACCTTGCCGCTGATGCGGCCGGTGATGGTCTCGTTCTTCTCGAGGGCTTCCTCGAGTTCGTCCCACACCATCGAGCGCTTGGCCTTCTCGCGCGACAGCACGGTCTCGCCGAAGCCGTTCTCGAGGGAATCCAGCGCCACCTTGACGGAGTCGCCGATGGCGATGTCGATCTCGCCGGCGTCGTTACGGAACTGCTCGATCGGCACGATGCCTTCCGACTTCAGGCCGGCGTTGATCACGACCACGTCGGTGCGCACGTCGACGACGATGCCGGTGACGATGGAGCCTGGCTTGAGCTTGGCCAGATTGGTCTGGCTGGCTTCGAACAGTTCTGCGAATGATTCGGTCATTGGTAAATACCTGGTTGACTCAGACTGCGTGGCGGCGCCTTGTCAGCGCGGAATGCCGGCAGTCCACCCGTTGGTCGGCCGTCGCGGGATTGCAGGGCCGTGAGTGTTGAGGTGAACGGACCGCCGGCCGGAACGCTCTCCGGACGGCGACATGGGTGCAGCGGTACAGCGATGGAACGTCACACTTTCCAACAACGCCGAAGCAGCCCGAAATGGACCACCCCGGCTTGCGACAAACGCCCGACCCCGGATCGGATCAGGCGTGGCGTGCAGGCAGCAATGCAAGCACCCGTTCGACGACGGTTTCGATGCCCTGACCGGTGGTATCGATACGGACGGCATCTTCGGCCGGCCGCAACGGCGCCACCGCACGGTTGGCATCGCGGGCGTCGCGGGCGAGGATCTCGCGCAGCAGACCGTCCATTGTCACCGAAACCCCCTTGTTCTTCAACTGCTTATAGCGGCGATCCGCTCGTTCCTCCGCGCTCGCCGTCAGGAAGACCTTCCAGCCCGCATCCGGGAAGATCACCGTGCCCATGTCGCGGCCGTCCGCGACCAGGCCCGGCGCCACCCTGAATGCACGTTGCCGGTCCTTGAGCGCAGCGCGGACCTCCGGAATCGCGGCAATGGCCGACGCAGCCGCGCCCGCGGTTTCGGTGCGCAGCTCGTCGGTGGCGTCGTGGCCGTTGACCAGCACGCGCAGTTCGTCACCGCGCTCGTCGAACGTGATGGTGGTATCGAAGGTGCAGCGCACCAGGGCGCCGCCGTCATCGAGATCCAGATCGGCCCAGCCCGCGGCGACCCCGACTGCGCGGTACAGCGCACCGGAATCGAGATAATGCCAACCCAGCTGCTGCGCGACCGCGCGGCTGATGGTGCCCTTGCCGGAACCCGAGGGCCCGTCGATCGTCAAAACCGGCACCGTCGCCGTCATCTGCATCTCCTGCGCCGGGGCCCTGTCCGCGGGCGAACACCCAAGCGCTTGAATCGTGGGGGAAAGAGCCGCTAGAATAGCCGGCTTGCTGTTTGTATCCCATCCCAGAGGTTCACCATGAAGGTCCTGTCGTCCCTGAAGTCGGCGAAGACCCGCCACCGCGATTGCAAGGTAGTGCGTCGCCGCGGCAAGGTCTTCGTGATCTGCAAGTCCAACCCGCGTTTCAAGGCGCGTCAGCGCTGAAAACGCGTTGCGGCCGCGCAAGCGGCGCGCACGCGAGAAAGGCCGCAGCGATGCGGCCTTTCTTCGTTTGGGGCGCTTCTCGCATCGCGTCGGCATCGCCGTCGCGCGAATTCTGATAAACAGGCGCGTGCGCCCTGTCGGCGCCCTCGCCATCCATCGCTGTCCTGCCCAGGAGTCACCGCCATGTCGCGTTCCTTTGCTTCGATCCTCGCAGGTACCGCGCTGAGCTGCGCGCTGCTCGCCAGTCTGCCCGCTTCCGCAGACACGCTGCTTGTCGACCGCACCAAGCAGCCTGCCGGTGCGGCTGTGCCGACGCGTGGTATGTCGATGGCGGACGTGGAAGCCCGGTTTGGCGTGCCGAGCGAGCGCATGGACCCGCGTGGCGGCCAGAAGCGCCAGTGGCCGACGATCAACCGCTGGGTCTATCCCACCTTCACTGTCTATTTCGAGCGGAACCGGGTCATCGACACCGTCGCCAACCGCGCCACGGCGTCGGAGATCGGCCCCAAGCCCGCCATCCGTTGAGTCCATGACCGAACACGCATTGCGCTTCCCCGCGGAGTGGGAACCCCAGTCCGCGATCCTGATCGCCTGGCCGAACGAAGACACCGACTGGGCCGCGCGCCTGGGCGAGGTCGAAGACACGTACATCGCGCTGGTCGCGGCGATCACCCGCTTCCAGCCGGTGGTGATCTGTGTGCCGGACGAGGACATCCAGAGTTACGCCTACGTGCGCCTGGCGTCGAATCGCATCGACATGACGCGCGTGCGCTTTGTCGAAGCGGCGTACGACGACACCTGGCTGCGTGATTCCGGCCCGATCTCGCTGCGCCGTGGCGACGCCGCGTTCCTGCTCAACGATTTCCGCTTCACCGGCTGGGGTGGCAAGTTCGATGCGAGCCAGGACGATCTGCTGGTCGGTCATCTGCATGCAGCCGGGGTGTTCGCCGACGACGCGCGGCGACGCGAGATCGACTTCGCGCTCGAAGGCGGTGCGATCGAGACCGACGGCGCCGGCACGCTGCTGACAACCTGGCGCTGCCTGCACGAACGTCATCCCGACGCGTCCCGCGAAGCGCTGACCGCGAAGCTGTCCGACTGGCTCGCGCAGGATCGCGTGCTGTGGCTCGACCACGGCTATCTGGAGGGCGACGACACCGATGCGCACATCGACACTCTCGCCCGCTTCGCGCCAGACGATGCGATCGTGTTCCAGGCCTGTGACGACGTCACTGATCCGCACCACGCCGAACTGCAGGCGATGGCCGACGAGATCGCCGCGCTGCGCACCCGCGACGGCGCGCCGTATCGGCTGTTCCCGCTGCCGTGGGCGCAGCCGGTACTCGACAACGGGCGCCGCCTCGCCGCGAGCTACGCGAACTATCTGATTCTCAATGGCGCGGTGCTGATGCCGGCCTACGGCGACCCTGCTGACGACGCGGCGGCGGCCGTGCTCGCGCAGGCGCATCCCGGTCGCGAGATCGTGCAGGTGCCGTGCCGACCGCTGATCTGGCAGAACGGCAGTCTGCATTGCATCACCATGCAGCTGCCCGCTGGCCTGCTGCGGGACGCGTTGCCCGTCTGACGGCGGGAGGACGCCCGGCGTTCGCGAATCGGACTCGGGTGCCGGCTCGGTCATCAAGTGCCCGCCCCCGACGCCGGCGCGTCTCCCCTGCCCAACGTGCTCGCGTCGCACGCGATGGATTGCACTGCTCGCGATGCGTTCGTGCATTCCATCGTTTATCTGCCCGCACGCAGCGGCGCGTTAGCATTGTTGCCATCCCCCGAGGGTTCGAATCCATGTCCCGCAAGACCACGTTGCCTGTCGCGCTGATCCAGGAGCGCGCCGTCATCGACCAGGGCGCCGGCAATGCCGACGCCAACCTGTCGTTGATCGAATCGCGCGTCGCCGAAGCCGCCAGGCAGGGTGCGAAGCTTGTACTGCTGCAGGAGCTGCACAACGGTGCCTACTTCTGCCAGCACGAGTCGGTTGATGAGTTCGATCTCGCGGAGCCGATTCCCGGCCCGAGTACCGAGCGTCTCGCCACGCTGGCGAAGCAGCACAAGGTCGTGCTGGTCAGCTCGCTGTTCGAACGCCGCGCGGCTGGGCTCTACCACAACACCGGTGTGGTCTTCGACGCGGACGGCAGCACGGCGGGCAAGTATCGCAAGATGCACATCCCCGACGATCCGGGCTTCTACGAGAAGTTCTATTTCACGCCGGGCGATATCGGCTTCAAGCCGATCGACACCTCGGTCGGCCGGCTCGGCCTGCTCGTCTGCTGGGACCAGTGGTATCCGGAAGCCGCGCGCCTGATGGCGCTGGCGGGCGCGGATCTGCTGCTGTATCCGACTGCGATCGGCTGGGATCCGACCGACGTCGACGACGAGAAAACGCGCCAGCGCGATGCCTGGATCCTCAGCCACCGCGGACACGCGGTCGCGAACGGGTTGCCAGTGCTGTCGTGCAACCGCGTCGGCCACGAGCCTTCGCCGATCGGTGCGTCCGGTATCGATTTCTGGGGCAACAGCCATGTGCTCGGGCCGCAGGGCGAGTTCCTCGCACAAGCGGGCACCGAGCCGACCGTGCTGAGCTGCGAAGTGGATCTGGGCCGCAGCGAGCACGTGCGTCGCATCTGGCCATTCCTGCGCGACCGCCGCATCGACGCCTATGGCGATCTGCTCAAGCGCTACATCGATTGATCCGATGCCGCTCGAGCTTCGCGACGCCGTCGACGCCGATTTCGATGCCATTGCCGCGCTCTATGCCGGCGAAGTCGCGGGCGGCGTGGCGACGTTCGAGTACGACGCGCCCGATGCCGTCGACATGCGACGCCGCTGGTCGAACGTCACCGCGGCCGGCTATCCCTACATCGTCGCGACCCGCGACGGCGCCTTCGCCGGTTACGCGTACGCGGGCGGATTCCGCGCCCGCATCGGATACCGCTTCACGGTCGAGAGCTCGGTCTATGTCGAGCACGCACAGCGCGGCCTCGGCACCGGCCGCCTGCTGATGGAGCGATTGATCGCACTGTGTCAGCAGCGTGGCTACCGGCAGATGATGGCGGTGATCGGACCGCCAACGGACGGGCCTTCGGTGCAGTTCCACCAGCGCCTTGGATTTACGACTGTCGGCGTGCTGCCCGGCGTCGGCCGCAAACACGGACGCTGGCTCGACGCCACTCTCATGCAGCGCGTCCTCGGCGACGGCGCCGCCACTCCTCCTGAAGACGAATGACCCGATGACCGAACCGATGACCGGCGCGACGCCGCCTCCTGCCGCCACGTCCTGGCAGTCGCAGCCGCATGCGATCGTCGAGCGCGACGGTGTGCGCTACACCCTGCTCGGTACCGCGCATGTCTCACGGGTCAGTGTGGAAGCGGTCGAGGATGCGATCGGCAGCGGCGCATTCGACGCGGTCGCCGTCGAACTCGATGCGCAGCGTCTGCAGGCCATCAGTGATCCCGACGCACTGGCGAAGCTCAATCTCGTCGACGTGATCCGCAAGGGCCGCGTCGCCCTGTTCGCCGCCAATCTCGCGTTGGCCGCGTACCAGCGTCGCCTTGCCGAACAGCTCGGCATCGAACCGGGCGCCGAACTCAAGCGCGCGGTCGCGTTGGCCGACGAACGCGATCTGCCGGTTGCGCTGATCGACCGTGATGTCGGCCTGACGTTCAAGCGCGCGTCGAAGAAACTCGGCTTCTTCGGCCGCATGAAACTGATCGGCAGCCTGCTCGGCGGCCTCATGGCTTCCGACGAACTCGGCGAAGAGGAGATCGAGAAGCTCAAGCAGGGCGACATGCTCGAATCGAGCTTCGGCGAATTCGCCAAGAGCAGTCCCCAGCTCTACGAGGCGATCATCGCCGAGCGCGATCGCTACATGGCCGCCAAGCTGCGGGAACATTCCGGGGATGCGCGCGAAGTGCTGGCCGTGGTCGGCGCCGGTCATCTCGCCGGACTGGCGCGGCATCTCGCCGACGACGTGCAGGCGCCCGCCACCACGACGGCCGAACTCGAGCACGCGCCCAAGGGAACGAGCATCCGCTGGGTCATGACCGCGATCACGTTGGCGATCCTGGCGATGATCGGCTGGGGTTATTACCAGGGCGGCGCCGAGCTCGGCCGCCAGCTGGTCAAGGAATGGATCGTCATCACCGCCGGCTTCGCTGCACTCGGCGCCCTGGCTGCGCTGTCGCATCCGCTTGGCATCCTCGCCGCCGCGATCGCCGCGCCGCTCAAGCCGATCCGACCGCCGGGCATCTCGCCCGGTTTGTTCAGCGGACTGGTCGAGGCCTACCTGCGCAAACCGGCCTACAGCGATTTCATGTCGCTGCGCGACGACGCTGGCACGGTCCGCGGCTGGTACCGCAACCGCGTCTCGCGCACGTTGCTGAGCTTTCTGCTGGCCAATATCGGGTCGAGCATCGGGGTGTGGGTGGCGGGTTTGCGGATTGCCGGCAAGGTGCTCAGCTGAGGAGCGATTTTGGCGCTTGAGTGACAGCGGAAGGCTTAGGCGCCGCTCTAGCGGAGCGCCTGGTCTTTGCAGGCGTGGGTCTGGTTTTTGGCTTCGCTTTTGCTTTTGCTTTTGCTTTGGCTTTGGCCTTGGCACTTGCACTGGCTCTTGATCTGAATCGAGCCGTAGAGCGAGCCGAGCACCGGAGCCTGGCGTGGCCGAAGAGCAGCCCATGTCTGAGCGCAGCGAGTTTGGGCTGCGTGCCGCGTCAGGCGAGGAGCGGAGGGCACCGACGCGGCTTCATCGCGTCGGCTCGCGTCCGGCGAAGGTACCTTTTGGTTCCTTTTGGGTCCATCCAAAAGGGACTCGCACGCGTAGCGGGCGAAAGCTCTGCACTTGCTTCGGCTTCTCAACCTTAGCGTTGGATTTTGATGCGGCCGCCATACGAAATGCTTTAAGAGCGAAGATCAAGTACAGGGCTTCCGCGCTGTCGCGCGGCTTACTTTTGTCTTGGCAAAAGTAAGCAAAACCGTCTTCGCCGGACGCGATCCGCCGCGATACAGCCGCGGCGGTCCCCTGTGCTTCTCGGACGACGGGGCACGCAGCCCAAACTCGCTGCGCTCAGACATGGGCTGCTCTTCGACCCCGCCGCCCTGCGATGCTCGGCTCGCTTTACGGCTCGATTGACATCAAGGGCTAAAAGCCAGAAGCAAATCAAAAGCCAAAACCAGAGCCAAGGCAAGAAGATATCTAGCGCCCGGCCGGGCGCCAGATGCTGAAAAGGCCTCTCAGCCTGCCGTAGCAGCAGTCTCGCCCCGAACACCCCGCGCCCGCCGGATCAACCGCGCGGTGCCATGCCGCATGTCGTCGAGGATCGCGTAGATCGTCGGCAGGAACAGCAGGCTGACCACGGTCGAGAAGGCCAGGCCGCCCGCCACCGCGCGCGCCATCGGCGAGTAGGCCAGGCCGCCCAGCACCACGGTGTCGCTGAGCGAGATCGGGATCATCGCCAGGATCGCCGTGCCCATCGTCATCAGGATCGGGCGCAGGCGTTCGCGGCTGCCTTCGACCAGGGCATCGATACGCGGCATGCCGCGCCGTCGCAAGTTGTTGATGTGCTCGACCATGATGATGCCGTTGTTCACCACCACCCCCATCAGCACGAGAATGCCGATGAAGGCCATCACTGTGAACGAGGTACCGGTGAGCCAGAACAGCCAGAACACGCCGAACACCGAGAACACCACGCAGCTCATGATCGCCGCCGGGAACAGCAGCGATTCGAACACCGCCGCCATCACCACGTAGATCATGATCACCGCGATCAGCAAATTGAACACCATCTGCCGGCTGGCTTCGGCGTCGTCCTCGAATCCGCTGCCGGAGAACGTGTAGCCGTACCCCGCCGGGAACGGGACCGATTCCAGCGTCTGTTCGAGTGCCTTGCGCGCGTCGGGCATCGTGGTGTCGCCGGCGAGGTTGGCCTGCAGCGTCAGCGAAGTCTGTCGGTCGGCGCGCGTGATCCGGCTGGCCGACGGTTCGACGCGCATGTCCACCAGGCTCGTCAGCGGCACGCTGCGACCGTCGGGCGCTCGCACCATGAAGCTGGCGATGTCGGCTTCATTGAACTGCTCGGCGCCGGCGAAGCGCACCCAGACCGGCACTTCTTCCTCGCCCCGGCGGAACTCGCGGAGCTGGCTGCCACGCAGCGCCAGACCGACGAAGCTCGACACCTGCTCGGCGCTGAAGCCGAACGCCGCCGCGCGATCGCGATCGACCCGGATGTTGAGCTCCTGGTTGAGGTCGCCCGCGTCCACACGGACATCGCGCAATGCCGGATTGGCGGCCAGGATCGGGATCACGCCGTCTGCGATCTCGCGCAGCACCTGGGTCGAATCGCCGACCAGCTGCACCTGCACGCCCTGGCTCGCACCGCCACCGCCGCCCTGCCCCGCGCTGCCACGGACGCCGACTTCCGCGCGGGCCGACTTGGGCAGCGCCGCGCTGATCGTTTCGGTCAGCGCCTTGGTGTCGCCGACCGAATCCTCGAAGGTGATCATCGTGCCGGAATCGCCACCCTCTCCGAACCAGGAATAGAGCTGCTTGATCCGGTAGGCCTCGCGGTTCTCGTCGAGAAAGGTCTCGAACCGGAGCACCTCGTCGGAGCGCTGCTGCAGGTTGTAACTGCCCTTCCACTGGTAATAGAGCTGGATCTCCTTGCCGCCGCTGCCGTCGCCGAACATGTCGAACTTGGTCTGCGTCATCGGCACCAGACTCACCACCACCACCAGCAGGATGGAGGCCACGGTCATGCCCCGATGCTCCAGCGACCAGCGCAGCACGCGTGCGTAGCGGCGCTGCATGCGGGCGATCACGCCATTCGGACTGGCGACGGCCGGCGGCGTTTTCATCCGGGCCGACATCATCGGAATCAGGCTCACCGCGACCAGCCACGATGCCAGCAGCGACACCGAGATGGTGATCGCCAGCTGGGTCATGAAGATGCTGATCTGGTTGGTCTCGCCCAGCAGGTTCGGCACGAACACGATGCAGTGGCACAGCGTGCCCGCCGACAGCGCGATCGCGACGTGACGGGTCCCCAGCACGGACGCCAGCCACGGCTGATCGGGCATGCGTTCGCGCTCCTGGTAGATGCTCTCCACCACGACGACCGCGTTGTCGACCAGCATGCCGACCGCGAGCAGCAGACCCATCAGCGACAGCACGTTGAGCGTGACGTCGAAGAAGTGCATGAAGCCGAGCGTGATGATGAAACAGATCGGAATCGCCAGCGTCACCATCAAGGTGGATGGCCAGTGGCGCAGGAAGAAGTACAGCACGATGATCGACAGCACCAGGCCGATCGCGCCGGCCTCCACCAGCTCCATCAGCGAGGACGTCACCTCCTCGCCCATGTTCTGGGTGACCTTGACGTCGATGTCCTCCAGCCCCGGCTCACTGCGTGCGCTGTCGACTTCCGCCAGCACGGTCCGCGCGACCTCGACGAGGTTGGCGTCACGCTCCTTGTAGATTTCCAGACCCACCGCCGCGCGGCCGTCCAGACGTCGTCCGTAGTCCATGCGCTGCGGCCGCAGGCGCACGTCCGCGACATCCGACAGGCGTAGACCCTGCTGGTTGATGACCAGATCACGTAGTTGCTGCAGATCGTCAAGCTCACCGATCGGCTGCACGCGCAGTCGCTGCCCGCCATCGAGGATCTGCCCCGCCGACACCGAGAAATTCATCGCCCGCAGGCGTGTGGCCAAAGCATTGAGCTCGATGCCGTGCGCCGTCAGGCGGTCGGGCTGCACCGCGATCTCGACCTCGTTCGGCGCCGCGCCGCTGATCTCCACGCGCGCCACGCCGGGCACACGCTCGAGCCTGCGCTTGAGCTGGCGGTCGATGAGTTCGTAGCTGCCGGACAGATCGACATTCGCCGCCAGTCGCAGCCGCAGCACAGGCTGATCGCTGGTCGAGAACTTCTGCACGAAGTAGCGGCGGAAGTCGTCGGGGAGATCGCTGCGGATCGCATCGATCCGCTCCCGCGCCTCGGACGCGCTGATCGCGATGTCTCGATCCCAGTCGCTGAACTCGAGGATCACGAACGCACCATCGGATGCCGCCTGACCGCGCATGCGCTTGATGCCGCTCATCGTCGCCAGCGTTTCTTCCGCGGGGCGCAGCAGATTCTGCTCGGCCTCGGCCGGCGTCGAGCCGGTGTAGGGCAACTGCACGAACAGAAACGGCGCCGAGATATCCGGCAGCGCCTCCAGCGGCAGGCGCACCGACGCGATGAGGCCGATCACCACCATCGAGATGAAGCACATGATGGTGGTGACCGGACGCCGCAGGCTCAGCTCGGCGATGCTCATGTCGCGCTGGCCTCCGCATCGGGGCGATCGGCGGCGGCGCCCAGACGCGCACGTCGGCCACGTTCGGCGTAGTAAGCATCGGGCTTGCGATCCAGCAGGTCGTAGACGACCGGGATCACCAGAAGCGTCAGCACCGTCGATACCGCAAGCCCGCCCATGACCACGATCGCCATCGGCGAGCGCACCTCGGCGCCATCACCGAACGCGAGTGCCAGCGGGAGGAAGCCGAACAGCGTCGACAGCGTGGTCATGATGATCGGCCGCAGGCGCGAGCGTGCCCCGTCCACCAGGGCATCGCGCTTGGCCACGCCGGCTTCGCGCAGCTGGTTGACCTTGTCGATCAGGATGATCGCGTTCTTCACGACAAGACCGACCATCAGGATCAACCCGATGAACGCGACCACCGAAATCGTATTGCCGGTGAGCAGCAAGGCGCCGATCGCACCGACCATCGCAAGCGGGATGGTGAACAGGATCACGAAGGGATGCAGCAGCGATTCGAACTGCGATGCCATCACCAGGTAGACAAGGAAGATCGCCAGCGCGAACGCCATCAGCAGCGAACGCATCGATTCGGCGAGTTCCTCGCCCTGGCCGCCGATGTGCAGGCCGACTTCCGGTCCGAGCGGATTCTCCGACACCATCTGCCGCACTTCCTCCATCGCAGTGCCGAGATCGATCCCGCGCAGGTTGGCCGAGACGACCGCCACGCGTACCTGGTCGGCGCGATGGATCTCGCTCGGGCCCACGGTCGCGACGACGTCGGCCACCGAGTCGAGCCGCACCGGCGAGGCGCTGCCGGGATTGACGATCAGGTTGCGGATGCGGTCGACCGAATCACGTTCGTTCTCCTGCGCGCGCACCAGCACGTCGATCTTGCGGTCGCGGAAGTTGTAGCGCGTGGCGACCTCGCCGCGGACTGCGCGCACCACCGCATCGGCGATCTGCCGCGTGGTCAGGCCGAACGCGCCCGCACGCTCCTGGTCGAACACGATCTGGATCTCGGGAAAGCCCTGCTCCACCGTGCTCTTGACGTCGGCGTAGTGCGGATTGGCCCGCAGCAGTTCGGTCATGCGCTGGCCGGCCCTGGCCAGTCCATCGAGATCCTGGCCGCGCAGCTCGATTTCCAGCGGCGTCGAGAAGCTGAAGATCTGCGGCCGTGCGAAGTCGACCTGGACGCCCGGATACTGCTGCATGGTGCCGCGCAGGCGTTCGGTCTGCCGGGCTTCGAATTCGCGACTGCCGCCGCCGCTCATGACGATGCTCAGCTTGCCGATGTTCTCGCCGCTTTCCGTCGGATTCGCATCCAGCCGCGTGCCGCTGCCGCTCACGCCGAACAGCAGTTCGACGCCGTCGTCGCCGGCATGCGCCTGCTGCACCTCGCGCATGATGCGGTCGGTCTCGCGCAGCGGCGTGCCAGGCGGCAGTTTGGCCGTCATCTCGAAGCGGTCCTGGGCGAGCTGCGGGATCAGATCGGTGCCGAGCAACGGCACCGCCAGCATGCTGACCAGAAACACCGCGGTCGCCGTGCCCAGCACCAGCCAAGGACGTCCGAGCGCGGCCGGCAGCAGCTTCAGATAGCGGCGTTCGGCGCGGTTATACGGCGACATCGCCAGATCGCTCGCACGACCCATGACCCGGCCGGTCCCGCCCGACACGAAGCGCCACGCGCGCACGACCGCCCAGGCGATCCCGAACAGTACGCCCCGGAACCCGGCGCCGATGCCACGCCCCGTCGCCGCGAACGGCTTCTGCCAGCGGCTGTCCGGACGCCACTGCGGATGCGGCGCCTCTTCCGGAAACGCCATTGGCGGGCGGCCCTTGAGCGACGCCATCATCGGAATCAGCGTCAATGCGACGAGCATCGATACACCGACCGCGATCGCGATCGTCATCGCCTGGTCGCGGAACAGCTGACCGGCAATGCCTTCGACGAACACCAGCGGCAGGAACACGGCGATGATCGTCAAGGTCGATGCGACGACGGCCATGCCCACTTCCCGGGTACCGGTGATCGCGGCCTCCAGAATCCCCAGTCCGCGTTCGCGTGCCTTGGCGATGCTCTCGAGCACGACGATCGAATCGTCGATCACCAGACCGGTCGCCAGCGCCAGCCCGCCCAGTGACATGACGTTGAGGCTCAGCCCCAGCTGGTCCATGAAGAAAAAGGTGGTGATGATCGAAATCGGCAGCGACAGGCTGACGACCAGCGTGCTCCAGCCGTTGCGCAGGAACAGGAAGATGATCAGCACGGCCAGCGTGCCGCCGATCAATGCATCGGTGCGCACGTCGTGGATCGCGGCGCGCACGAACTTCGACTGGTCGTCGACCACGGTCAGCGTCATGTCCGGCGGCAGTTCCTTGCGGATCGCGTCCAGTCGTGCCTGCACCGCGTCGGCGGTCGAGACGGTATTCGCGTCACCTTCCTTGTAGATCGCCAGTTCCACCGCTTCGGCGCCGCCGAGCCGGATGATGCTTTCGCGTTCCTTGAAGCCCTGCCGCACGGTGGCGACATCGCGCAGGCGGATCGCGCGGCCAGCGCCTATCGTCGAACTGTCCGCGCCCGATGCGCTCTGCACCGATGCCGCGGCCGCCAGCACCGCCTGCGAACCGCTCGCGGCCGCGATCGCCGCCATCTGCTGCGCCGCGCTCGCGGCGCCGTCGTCGCCACCCGATTGCGTGGCGACCAGCATCTCGCCGATCTGCTCGACGCTCGAGAACTGGTTCACCGTGCGCACGAGATAGCGCTGCGTGCCCTGGTCGAGGCGGCCGCCGGAGAGATTGATGTTCTCCTGTTGCAGCCGCTGGATGACGTTCTCGATCGGCAGACCGATGCGCGCCATCTGCTGCAGGTCGAGCTCGACCTGGACCTCGTCCTCGAAGCCGCCGCCGACCTTGACCGCAGCGACGCCCACGACGGGCTCGATCTTCTTTTTCAGGTCGTCGTCGGCGTAGCGACGCATCCGCGTGAGTTCATCGACCGCATCGCCCTTGTCGCCGGCGGTCAGCGCGAGGCGCAGGATCGGTTCGGTCGAGGGGTTGAAGCGCAGCAGCACCGGCGGCGTGACCTCGAGCGGCAGCTGCAGCGTCTCGAGCTTGTCGCGCACTTCGAGGCCGGCCTGGTCCATGTCGGTGCCCCAGGCGAATTCCAGCACCACATCGCTCTGGCCGGTGCGCGAGATCGAGCGCAGCTTGCGCACGCCTTTGACCACACCGACGGCTTCCTCGACCGGCTCGCTGACCAGCGTCTCGATCTCGGACGGCGCCGCACCGGTGTACTCGGTGCGCACCGTCAGCGTGGGATAGCTGAGATCGGGCAGCAGATTGACCTTGAGGTTGGTCAGCGCGATGAGACCGAACAGCATCATGCTGATCGCCACCATCCACACCGTCACCCGGCGACGCGTGGAGAACTCGACGAGATCGAACCGACCCGAAGGCGCGGCGTGCGGATCCATGGCCGGGCCGTCGCCGACAGGGCCGTCATGGGGCGCGCCGGCCATTACCGCGCGTCGCTCTTGGCGTCGGCGGCGGGCGTCGCGGCGACGGGTGCATCACCCACCACCTGCACCGCACTGCCTTCACGCAGCGCGACCTTGCCGGCGGTCACCACGGGGTCGCCTTCTTCGAGACCGCTGCGCACCTCGATCAGATTGCCGTCGATGTAGCCCAGTTCGACCGGCACGCGTATCGCCTTGCCGTCTCGCACGGTATACACCGCGGTCTCGTCACCTTCGTCGAGCAGCGCGCTGCGCGGAATCACCAACGCGTCGGTGCGCTGGTCGTAATCGACGTGGATGCGGCCGAACATGCCGGCGCGCAGCAATTCGTTGCCTTCAAATGCGGTCACCACTCGGAACGTGCCGCTGCGCGATTCGACGATCGGCGCCACGCGCTCGACCACGCCCTCGAAGCTTTCGCCCGGTAGCGCATCCACCTGCAGACGCACCGGCTGGCCACGCTTGAGCACGCGCAGTTCGCGCTCGGGCACATTGAGCGTGGCCTCGATGCGGGCGTTGTCGACGATGCTGAAGATCGGTGTATTGATCTGCACGAAGTTGCCGGTGCGGATCATCCGCTGGGAGATCACACCGGCAATCGGCGCGGTCACCGTGGTGTAGGAAAGTTCGAGCTGCGCCATCTCGTGCTGCGCGCGCGCCGTGTCGAGATCGAACTTGATCTGATCCAGATCATTGGCGCTGATCATCTGCTGGCCCACCAGCTGCTGCGCGCGACGGTAGCTGTTCTCCAGCTTGCCCATCGTCGCGCGGCTCTGCACGACCGCGAGGCGAGCGCGGTCGGGATCGAGCCGCACCAGCGGCTGACCGGCGCGGACCGTGTCGCCTTCCTCGACCAGCACGTCGAGCGCAATTCCAGAGGTCTTGGCAACCACGTCCGCGCCGCGCGGCACCTCCAGCGCAGCCGTGCCCACGTAACTGGCCGCCACACTGCGGCGCACGACCGCTTCGGTTTCCACGGGCACTGGGGCGGGCGCGCTGTCGCCAGGCTTGGCCTCGGCATCGCCTCCTCCGCCTTTGCATGCAGACAGGCCAAGGGCGGCAGACACGAGAATGACGCCAGTCAGGACGCGTCCCGCGGACGCGAAAGCATGCGGTGTGGACATGTGGATTCGATGGACCCCTACGGTGTTGTAGCAAGGTATATCACCAGTGCATGACGTTGAATGCGCCATAGGTCATGGTGACCTCCGGTGCAGACGGGCCTGGTGTCGATGTTGCAGTGCGTTGGGTTTGCGACGCAGCCGTGGCTATACTGGCCCGGTTGTGCACCGGTTCATGCAGCGAACGCTGTTCGTCCCGGCACATCGCGCTCCCCAGACAGCACTTTAAGCCATTCAGGATTGCGGAAAACCCGATGACGCGACTGCTGATGCTCGCCGCCTGCCTCGTTCTTGCAACGCCGCTCCCGAGCGCATCCGCTCAGGATGCGCCCGCACCTGCCACCCCGGCTGCACCCGCGGCCGAAGCGGCTGCCGCCAATGCGCCGCTGGCCGGCAATGCAGAGACCGGTCGTCAGCTGACCTACACCTGCCAGGGCTGTCATGGCGTGGACGGCTATCGCAACGTCTATCCGCACTACCACGTGCCCAAGATCGGCGGGCAGTCTCCCGAATATCTGGTCAACGCGTTGCACGAATACAAGCGCGGCACCCGTCGTCACCCGACGATGCAGGCGCAGGCGCAGAGCTTCACCGACCAGGACATCGCCGACATTGCCGCCTTCCTTTCGGAACTGACCAAGTGAGCGGCGCCATGATCCGTCCGGTCCGTACCCTGCCCGTGCTTTTGATCGCCGGCCTGCTGGCCGCCTGCGGTGGCCAGTCGCACGACCCCGAAGCCCAGCCTGCGCGCAGCTCGTCCGCCGGCCTGCCTTCCGGCACGGTCGACGCCGGCGAGCAGGCTGCAAACGTCAAGAGCGCGGCGACCGGCCAGACCTGTATCGACTGCCACGGCGCCGGCGGCAACGCGCCGATCGATCCGACGTATCCGAAGATCGGGGGCCAGTTCCGCGACTACCTCGCGCATTCGCTGCAGGCCTATCGCGACGGCGACCGCGAGCACGCGCTGATGTCGCAGCAGGCGACGGGCCTGAGCGATCAGCAGATCGCCGATCTCGCCGCGTACTTTGCGGCGCAGCCGAGCCAGCTGCGCGACCTGCGTGGGGCGCACGACCGCTGAGCGGATTTCGGCGGCGCTGTTTGCGCGCCGCTTGATGGCGGCGCGTCCGTTTCGACGGGCACGCGCCTGTCTCGCCCCGAGGGGCTTTTGTTGAGTGGATCTGACCAGGCTTTCTGCCTGGTTCTGTTTCGTGCGTGTGTCTTTCTGCTCTTGCCCGGCGGCTTTGGCTTCTGGCTCTTGATCTGAAATCGAGCCGTAGAGCGAGCCGAGCACCGGAGCCTGGCGGGGCCGAAGAGCAGCCCATGTCTGAGCGCAGCGAGTTTGGGCTGCGTGCCGCGTCAGGCGAGGAGCGGAGGGCACCGACGCGGCTTCATCGCGTCGGCTCGCGTCCGGCGAAGACGGTTTTGCTTACTTTTGCCAAGACAAAAGTAAGCCGCGCGACAGCGCGGAAGCCCTGTCCTTGATCTTCGCTCCTGTGGTTGATTCTTTTTTTCTCGGAACATCAGGGTCGCAAAGCGACGGGCGAAGAAGCTTGAGCAAGTGCAAGGCTTTCGCCCGCTGCGCGTGCGAGTCCCTTTTGGATGGACCCAAAAGGAACCAAAAGGTCCCTTCGCCGGACGCGATCCGCCGCGATACAGCCGCGGCGGTCCCCTGCGCTTCTTGAGCGACGGGGCACGCAGCCCAAACTCGCTGCGCTCAGACATGGGCTGCTCTTCGACCCCGCCGCCCTGCGATGCTCGGCTCGCTTTACGGCTCGATTCAGATCAAAAGCTGGAAGCCGAAGCCGAAGCCAGAGCCAGAGCCAGAACAAAACGCCGGCACAAGCAGAAACGGACGCGGCGCGCGAAGTCCATGGACTGACCAGCCATTCGGCTGTTGAAAAACGCTTCCGCCTGCACGGGAGTGACGACGGCAGAGCGATACGCGCACAGGAGGCACGACGTCACCCATGCGCCGCCCACAGATCAATCAGCCGCCAAGGCTGTCCTGATCTTCCTGCAGCTCCGGCTTCCACGGCACATCCGGCGGCGGCCGGCCGTCGGTTTCCACGTCCTGCATGTTCGGATCGGTGATGCCGCAGCCGCCGCCGAATGCCAGCAGCGCGACATTGCACTGGAGGGTCTTGCTCGTGCCCGGGATCGGAATCAGCACGGTCTTGATGCTGCGCCGCACCCATTCCTCCAGCAGGGTTTCGCTGGGCGTCCAGAAGCGGTCGAAACTCGTGGGCTCGTAGTCGGTCGGCGGTCGCTTGAGCCACGTGCCTTCGCGGTCGATACGTGCGAAATCCTCGGTGATCGTGCCCGGTGGCAGTCCACCGCCGACCCGACCATCCCCCGCAAGACGCGGGCGCCCGTCCGCGCCGAGCAGGCCGGACGGACTGCCGGGCTGGCCGCCCTCGCGCGCGGTGGCGCCATCGCCCCAGTCGTCGGCGGCGCGAGTCGAGCGCGCGGCGCCTGGCGGCGCACCGGTACGGGCACCGGCTCCTGCTGTCGGGTTCGGCGCAGGCGCGCGCGTGCCTGGCGGCGCGGGTGTCGGCGGACGCGGGGACGGTGTGGCTGCGACAGGTGCAGCAGGCGCCGGCGATTGGGCCGCAGGCGCAGGAGCAGGTGCTTCGCGCATGGGCACCGCGCGTTCGCGCGCCACCACGTCGGCGATCTGTCGCGTCGGAACCTCCGGCGCATCGACGACGACCGATGGCGCCTCTCGCGTCGGCAGACGCAAGGTCTCGGTCGGCTGCGGCACGCTGAGATCGCGAACTGCGACCTCGACCTCGCGCTGCTGCGCGGTGACTTCGGCCAGCGGCGCAGGCGTGCGCAATGCAGGGATCTCGACGGCCTGCAGTTGCGCCTCCGGCACCTGGCGATCGCGCACGGCGACTTCGGGCACCGCGCCGGGACGCGGCGGTGGCAGGGTGAACTCGATATCCGGCACCGGCGTCTGCGTGACCTGCAACACCTGCTCGGTCGGCTCGACGGGTTCGGTCGCGACCACCGCGTCCTGCGCAGTGGACGTGTCCCGCGGTGCGGTCGGCGCGGGTTGCGCGTTCGCCGGTGCAGGTGTGGCGGTCGGCGCCGGCGGCAGTTGCACAACCGTGACCGGCACCGGCTCGCCTTCCTCACCACGCCCCGCGTCCTCGGGCGTGCCGTCACCGATGAAGACGACCTGCACCACCTGCTGTTCGCCCTGCGCGACCGGTGCCGGGGCTGCAAAATGTGCCTGGGTCAGCAACAGCAGACCACTCACCCAGAGCAGTTGCGCCAGCAGCGCGAGCGCCATCGACACGCGCTTCGGACCCCGGTGGTCCTGGGGCTCGGGCTCCCAGCGCGGATGCAGCAGGCTGATCCAGGCAGCCAACGCGTTCTTCGGCACGCGCCCCTTGCGCCGCGGTGGCGCAGGCCTTGCGGCGAGGACCGCGACGATCGCTTCAGCGGTTGCGCCGGTCACCGCACCGACGCGCGCGCGCATCGCGTCGAACCAGCGTGTCCAGCCTGCGGGAAACCCCTCGGGTGCGTCTTCGGGCCGGATCGAACGGCGCCGACGACGGCGCAATACGTCGATCAGTTCGGTCGCAGTGAACATCCGGGAGCGGACGCCGGTGCCGGAGAAATCAGGCCGCGTCGCGCGGCATGTAGGGCGCGTCGCCGGTGTCGTGATCGGTCGCATCACGAACCGCGGTCACGCCCGGCGCCTTGTCCATCAGCGTCTTTTCGATGCCCTGCTTCAGCGTGACATCGACCAGCCCGCAGCCGTGGCAGCCGCCGCCGAAGCGCAGGACGACAACGCCTTCGGCGGTCACTTCCTGCACGCTGACATGACCGCGGTGCTGGGCCAGCTGCGGATTGATCTCCTGCTCGACCACCCAGCGCACGCGCTCGACCAGCGAGGCGGCTTCCGGTGGCGCCTCGCCCTTGATCCTGGGCGCGCGGATCTGCAGCTGACCGCCGGTCGCGCGGCTTTCGTAATCGATCTCCGCGCCATCGAGATACGGCACGCTCGGCGCATCGAGCCACAAGGTGAATCCGTCGCAATCGATGGCCCACTCGTCGCCCTGCAGGTCGTCGCTGCCCGCGAACTCCAGGCGCACGTCCGCCCGCGGCGTCCCGGCATGCACGGCCGACAGCCGCACGCCCAAGCCTGGCAGCGTCTCGCGCTCGATCAGCTTGCGGAAATGCGTCTGCGCAGTTTCGGAGATGTTGATCATGCGGCGTATTCTAGCGGGCCTGCGTGCCGGCACGTGGCCGTGCCCGTCTGCCGCATGAACGCCTTTCGCGCCTCCTGGAGCCCCGCATGTCCGACCTGACGCCCCTCGCCCAGACCCACTGTATTCCCCGCCGCGGCGACGACCACCGCCTGTCCGAAGCGCGCGTGCGCGAGCTGCTGCCGCAAGTGCCCGGATGGAGCCTCGCAGAAGACGGCCAGGCACTGACGCGTACCTTCCGCTTCGATGACTACCACCGCACGATGGCGTTCGTGAACGCGCTGGCCTTCATCGCCCATCGCGAAGACCACCATCCCGACCTCGGCGTCCATTACGACCGTGCCGAAGTCCGCTACTCCACGCATGATGTCGGCGGCCTCAGCGAGAACGACTTCATTTGTGCGGCCAAGGCCGACCAGCTGGTCGCATAGCACCGCAAGCCAGCCCGGGCGCGTCGCATGCGCGACGCGTGCGGCCGGACGCCCTGCGCTCGTCGCATCAACGCAACCGGTCGAGCGCCTCGCGCAGGTCGTCGGCCAGCGGCGCATTGAGCACATAGGCCTCGCCGTCGTCGAGGGTGAACTCCAGTGACGCGGCGTGCAGGAACAGGCGGCGCAGGCCGATCTGCTCCCGCATGCGCTTGTTCACCTCCACATCGCCGTACTTGTCGTCGCCGGCGACCGGATGGCCGATGTGCTGGGCGTGGACGCGGATCTGGTGGGTGCGGCCGGTCTCAATCCGGACTTCGCAGTACGACTGCCCGCCGCGCCGCTCGAGCACGCCGAAATGACTCAGCGAGACCTTGCCCTGGGGATTGACCTGCACGTGGCGCTCGCCGCCCTGACGCAGACCGACGTGCAGCGGCGCGTCCACACTCATCGTGCCGTCGGGCATGCGCCCGGCCAGCAGTGTCAGATAACGCTTGCGGATGCCGGCGCCGTGATCCTCGCGCAGCAGCGCCTGCAGCTGGGTCAGGGCCGACCGCTTCTTCGACAGCACCATCAGGCCCGAGGTGTCGCGGTCGAGGCGGTGCACCAGTTCCAGCGGCTGGTTCGGCCGCAACGCGCGTAGGGTTTCGATGACCCCGAAGCTGATTCCGCTGCCGCCGTGGCTGGCGATCCCGCTTGGCTTGCTGATCGCGAGCAACCGCGCGTCCTCGAACACGATGCTGGCATCCATCGCCGCCAGCAGTCCCTTGGAGGGCGTCCCGACCTCGCCGGACGTGTCCAGCCGGACGGGCGGAATCCGCACCTCGTCGCCGGCATCGAGCTTGCGCTCGGGCTTGGCGCGCCCGCCGTTCACACGGACCTGCCCGCTGCGCACGATCTTGTAGATGATCGACCGCGGCGCGCCCTTGAGCTGGCCGAGGAGGAAATTGTCGAGACGCTGGCCGTCGCGATCGTCCGGAACCCGGACCAGTCGCACGCCACCGCCGCCGGCGGAGCCGGAACCGTTGTCAGTCATCGTCGCCTGTTTATCTGGTACACTCGGGCCGCGATCTAAGGTGCTGATTTCTTTGAAAGAACACGGGCCAAAAGCCTGCCTTTCAAAGGCTTCCGGACAGTGCGCGGCCACCGCCCCAGGGGCGGCCATGTTAGCGGCTGTACGGCAGCACCGGCCATCGCCCGATGCCTGGCATCGGCGCTGAACACGTCCCGCGCGACGTTCGCGACCGCCCAACACCGGTCGCAAGCGGTCCGCGGCCTGCACTACCCAGACAAATCAAGAGCGCTCCCGCGGCCCGCCGTGGTGTCGTAGCGCTGGACAATCCGGTTCGTCGCTGCGCGTGCGCGGCGGCTTCAGGCTTCATCCAGGCGAAACGCCCCGGCGTTCCGCGCGTGAGAGCGCGCAAGGAAACGCAACCATGAAGCGCATGCTGATCAACGCGACGCAGGCAGAAGAACTGCGCGTCGCCATCGTTGATGGCCAGTCCCTGTACGACATCGACATCGAACAGCCGTCCAGGGAACAGAAGAAGTCCAACATCTACAAGGGCCGCATCACCCGGATCGAGCCCTCGCTCGAAGCCGCATTCATAGAATATGGCGCCGCCCGCCACGGCTTCCTGCCGCTGAAGGAAGTCTCCCGCGATTACTTCCAGGCCGGCGCCGACCCGAACAAGGGCTCGATCAAGGAGCTGCTGCGCGAGGGCCAGGAAGTCGTCGTGCAAGTGGACAAGGAGGAGCGCGGCAACAAGGGCGCCGCCCTGACCACGTTCATCTCCCTGGCCGGCCGTTACATGGTGCTGATGCCGAACTCGCCGACCGCCGGTGGCGTGTCGCGCCGGATCGAGGGCGAGGACCGCGCCGAGCTGAAGAAGGCGATGGACGCGCTCGACATTCCGGACGAGATGGGCGTGATCATCCGCACAGCCGGTGTCGGCCGTGATGCCGAAGAGCTGCAGTGGGACCTCGATTACCTGCTGAGCATCTGGCGTGCGATCGCCGAAGCCGCGCTGAGCAAGCCTTCGCCGTTCCTGATCTACCAGGAATCGCGCCTGATCACCCGTGCCCTGCGCGACTACATGCGTGCCGATATCGCCGAGATCCTCGTCGATACGCCGGAGATGTACGCCGAGGCGAAGGAATTCGTCGAGCAGGTGATGCCGCACAACCTGCGCAAGCTCAAGCACTACACCGACGACGTGCCGCTGTTCAACCGTTACCAGATCGAGTCGCAGATCGAGAGCGCCTACGAGCGCACCGTGCGTCTGCCGTCCGGCGGCGCGCTGGTCATCGACCAGACCGAAGCGCTGACCGCGATCGACGTCAACTCCGCCCGCGCCACCAAGGGCGGCGACATCGAAGAAACCGCGTTCAACACCAACCTGGAAGCGGCCGAGGAAGTCGCCCGTCAGCTGCGCCTGCGTGACCTGGGCGGCCTGGTGGTCATCGACTTCATCGACATGTCGTCGAACAAGCATCAGCGCGACGTCGAGAACAAGCTGCAGAATGCGCTCAAGTACGACCGCGCCCGCGTGCAGCAGAACAAGATCTCGAAGTTCGGCCTGCTGGAGATGAGCCGGCAGCGCCTGCGCGCGTCGCTGGGCGAGTCGAGTCAGATCGTCTGCCCGCGCTGCGAAGGCCACGGCCGCATGCGCAGCATCGAGTCGCTGTCGCTGTCGATCATCCGCGTCGCCGAAGAGCACGCGATGAAGGACAACACCGGACAGGTGCTGGTGCAGGCGCCGGTCGAGATCGCGAACTACCTGCTCAACGAGAAGCGCAGCGCGCTCGAGGAAATCGAGAAGCGGCATGCCGCGCCGATCATCATCGTCGCCGACGAGCAGCTCTACACGCCGCACTACGAGGTCTCGCGCATCCGCGAAAACGAGCTCGGCGAGGAGACTGCCCGTCCGAGCTACCAGCGCGGCACGCCGCGTCGCGTAGCGACGATCGCGCTGAGCAAGAACAACCTCAACGTGCCGCCGCCGGCCGTCACCAATGTGCGTCCGACGCAGCCCGCGCCGGTGCGTGAGCCGAAGCCCGAAGCGGCTGCACCGACGCCGGCCCCGGTGCCGACGCCGGCGCCCCGACCTGCAGCCGTGGCACCCGTCGCGACCGGTGGCGTCATGGGATGGCTCAAGTCGCTGTTCGCACCTTCGGAACCCGCGAAGCCTGCTGCCTCCGCGCACGGCGAGCGTGCGCCGCGCACCGAAGGTGCGTCGCGCGGTGACAACCGCGGCGATCGCAATGAACGTGGCGGTCGCAACGGCGGCCAGCGCCGCGACCGTCGTGGTGGCCGGCAGAGTCAGGGCGGCTCGAACCAGATGCCTGCCCCGAACGAGACCAGGCCTGCGTCGGCTGCACAGCCGGCGCGCGACGATGCGCAGCGGGACGCGCGTCGTGATCCCGCCGCCGCCGCCGTCGCCGATGCCGGCGCCCGCAAGGACCGGCAGCAGGAACGCCGTCAGCGTCAGAAGCAGCGTGGCCCGCGCCAGAAGACCGAAGGCGAAGCGACCGAGGCACAGGCGGCGATCGCGGTTGCCGCGCCGGTTGCCGGGGCTTCGATCGAAGTGCCGAGCATCACCCAGCCCAGCGCCCAGCAGGCCGCGCCGGCAGCCTCGACCGACAGCGCACCCGTCGCCGTCCGCCCGCACGCTGCGCCGCGCCACGAGGCAACACTAGCCAGTGCTGAAGCGGACACGGATGCGGATGCTGACGACATCAACGACGCCAACGACACCAGCGCGTCCGATGCCGATGGCAATGGCGAACCCGGCGACGACGATGGCAGCAACGCTCGTCGCCGTCGCGGTCGTCGCGGTGGTCGCCGTCGTCGTCGTGGCAAGGCCGGCGACGGCGCTGCGGGCGACGAGACCTCGCTGGACAGCGATGAGGCGGGTGAGGACGACCCGATCGCCGCCACCGGTCACGGCCAGCCCGAGTTCGATTTCGACGACCTGCCTGCACCCGTTGCGGAACCGCGCGCACCTGCTGCGCAGGACACCCGACATGCCGCCACCGCTGCTGTCGTGGTGACAAACCCGCTCGCGCAGCCATCGAACGATGTCGCGCCGCCGGCCGTCGAGACGCCGCAGCCCGCGCCGCAGGTCGACGCGTCGACGGCGGCGGCACCGGCGCCAGTCGAGGAGGCCGAAGCACCGCAGGCTGCGTTCGAGGACGCATCACCGGTTGCGGTTGCCGAGGTACGCATGCAGCAGCCCGCGACCGACGCGCAAGCTGACGCAGCCGCAGTGACGCCGGCGCAGGTTGCAGCACCGGCCGACACCGCGGCAGACGATGCCGAGCATGCAGCGCGCATGGTCGTGTCGGGCGAGAAGAGCGAGTCGGTCACCCCCGCCTCGCGCACCGAGCCTGACTTCGTCGCGGAAGCACCGCAGGCATTCGCCCCGGCGGCCGAAGCGGGCCGCACCACGGCGCAGCTCGACGCCCCGCCCGCTGCGCCTACCGCGCCGGTGACCCAGGGCCTGTTCGACGCGCCTGCATCGGCCGTCGCAGGTGTCGACGAAGCGCCTTCGGCCGAGCCGGAAACGGCTGGCGTTGCGCACGGCAACGCGGCGCTGCCGGATGACGGGACGGCGCCGTCAGGCGATCCCGCGTTCGCTGAGACAGTCGACTCCGAACTCGACGACGACGAGCCGGAATCGGACTACCGCAATGATCCACGCTTGCGGTCGCGCTCCAGCGACGCCTGAGGCGCTGCGCAGCGCCACGAAAAACCCCGGCTTCGGCCGGGGTTTTTTTTTGGCGTCCTCCGCTGTTGCTGCGAACGAGACGCTTCGCGGCAGCGACGGCAGCGACGGCAGCGACGGCAGCGACGACCGCGCATGAAACGCGCTCTAGATCGCGAGCTCCACCGGCGCGACGCGGTACTGGCTCGCCAGGCGCGCCAGCGCGATCGAATCCTGGATCTGCAGCTTCTCGAACAGCCGCGATTTGTGCGTGTTGACGGTCTTGGCGCTGAGGCTCAGACGTCGCGCGATGTCTTCCTGGCGCAGGCCCTGCAAGAGCAGCATCGCCACTTCCATCTCACGTGGCGACAGTGCATCGAACGGCGTCTCGTTGCCGCCGATGCCCGAGAGCGCGAGATTCTGCGCGATATTGCTCGCGAGATAACGCCGTCCACGGGCGACATCGCGCACCGCGCGTACGAGTTCCGCGGCATTGCCCCCCTTGCCCACGTAACCGGAGGCACCGGCTTCGATCATGCGGCGCGGCATGGGCCCGTCCTCGAGAATCGACACCACGATCACCCGGGTCTCCGGCTGCCCGCGCACCACGCGCTCGGTGACCTCGAGCCCGCTGACGCCCGGCAGATGCAGATCGCACAGCACGATGTCGGGCTTGAGCTTGCGGATCAGCGGCAAGGCCTCCTCGCCGCTTTCGGCTTCTCCCACCACTTCGATGTCCGCTTCGCCGGCGAGGATCATGCGCATGCCGGTGCGGACGAGCGCATGGTCGTCGACCATGAACACGCGAATCGTCATCCCTGTTTCTCCATTCCCTTGCCACCCCTGGGTCCGAGGCTACGCTGCGCAGGAGACGAATCGCAAGTCGGAAAACGCTGACTGGCTCGTCAGCCCGCGGCGTGCGCAGGCGTCATCGCCAGTCGGATGTCGTCGACCATCGCATCGGCGGGCTGGTCATACTGGAACGCGAGACGTAAACGCCCGTCGGGACCGATGAGGTAATTCACCATCGTGTGATCCATCGCATACGACGAACTCGTCGGTACTTCGCGATACGTCACGCGAAACGATTGGGCCGCGAGTCGCGTCTGCATGTCGTCGCCGCGCAGCGCGATGATGTCGCCGCCGAACGCGCCGACGTACTGCTCGAGGATCTCGCCGGTGTCGCGCTTCGGATCCACGGTGACGAATACGATCTGCAGCCGCTCGCCATCTTCGCCGAGTGCGCGACGGATCTGCGAAGCCTTCAGCAAGCTGGTCGGGCAGACCTCTGGGCAGTGCGTGTAACCGAACGACAGCAATACGTAACGCCCGCGGAAATCACCGAGGCTGCGTGGCTGCCCCTGCGTGTCCTGCAGATCGAGGCTGCGTCCATACGGCACTCCGGTCAGGTCGGTGCCCGTATACGGCCCGGCCGGCGGCGCGCTGCAACCCGCGAGCAGCAGGATGGACACGGCGATGATGAAGAGTCGGACGGACATGGTCGGAAGCGGCGGTCGGAGACGGGCGCGCACGGTGCACGACGCCAGTCTAGCGGCGTGTCACTGAAGGTCCGCCGCGACCGATCGTCGCAGCGCAACCTTCAGAGCGCGCGCAGGCGATCGATGGCTGCGTCCAGGGTTGCATCGTTCTTGGCGAAACACAGCCGCGCCAGGCGCTGGCCCGCTGGCGGCTGCGCGTAGAATGGCGACAGTGGTATCGCGGCGACCCCCTTCTCGATCGTCAGCCAACGACAGAAGTCGACGTCGTCGAGATCACTGACCGCCGAGTAGTCGACCAGCTGGAAGTAGCCGCCGGGCACCGGCAGGCACTTCAGCCGCGTGGTCGCCAGCTGCGCGGCGAAGGCGTCGCGCTTGGCCTGGTAGAACGCGCCGAGCTGCTCGTAGTGTCCGGGTTCTTCGCGCAACATCTCCGCGAACGCATGCTGCGCCGGCGCGAACGTGCAGAACACGTTGTACTGGTGCACCTTGCGGAACTCGGCGCTCAGCGCGGCCGGCGCGATGCAGTAGCCGAGCTTCCAGCCGGTACAGTGGTAGGTCTTGCCGAAGCTCGAGACGACGAATGCACGCTCGCGCAGTTCCGGCCAGCGCAACGCGGACTCGTGGCGCGCGCCATCGAACACGATGTGCTCGTAGACCTCGTCCGACAGCAGATAGATGCCGGTGCCCTGCAGCAGCCCGGCGATCGCCTGCATGTCGGCTGCGCCAAGCATCGCGCCCGACGGGTTGTGTGGGCTGTTGATGATCAACATGCGCGTCTTCGACGTGACCGCATCGCGCACGCGCTGCCAGTCGGGCGCGAACGTGGCCGGATCCAGCGGCACGTGCACGGCCACGGCGCCGGCCAGTTCGATCGCCGGCTCATAACAGTCGTAGGCGGGGTCGAGGACGATGACCTCCTCGCCTGCGCGCACGACGGCATGGATCGCATTGAACACCGCTTCGGTGGCACCACTGGTGACGGTGATCTCCGCATCGGCGTCGGGCAGATGTCCGTACACGCGTTCGGTCTTCCCCGCGATCGCCTGCCGCAGCGCCGGAATCCCGGTCATCGGGGCATACTGGTTGTGGCCGGCGCGCATGGCTGCGGCGAGTGCGTCGACCAGGCGCTGCGGCACGTCGAAATCGGGGAAGCCCTGACCGAGGTTGACGGCGCCGTGTTCGGCCGCCAGTTGAGACATGACGGTGAAGATCGTGGTGCCGACCCTGGGGAGTTTGGTCCGGATCATCGCCTGCATGCCGTTGGGGGATCTGAGGGGCCACGAGTGTACGGACGCGGACAACGGGGATAAACCGCCGCCATGAACAACCAGCATCCCATCGACGACACCCGCCTGATCGCGCTGCTGCACGCCTATCTCGATGCCCGGTATCGCTGGCAGCACCGCGACGACTGGCACGACATCGTGATCGGACTGCCGACGCCCGGCCTCGACCTGCGCTACCCCGACGCCGCCGGCTATGGGCTCGTCTCGGCGTGGAATCCGATGTCGGTCGCGCGCCCGCCGACCGAGAACCGCCGCTCGGACAAGGCGCTCGAGGCGGAGCTGAGCGCACTCGGCCTGCCGCACATGCCCGCCTTCGCCAGCGCCACCGACCGCAGCTGGCGCGAACCGAGCTGGATCGTGTTCGGCATGGAAGCCGACGCCTTCGACGCACTCGCCCAGCGCTACGGGCAGCTCGGCACGCTGTGGTGGCCGCGCGAGACCTCGGTGCGCCTGCGTATGTACGCCAAGCGGCCTGCGGGCCTCGAAGGCGACCAGCACGTCGACTGGCTGCGCTGACGCAAATCGCGTCGCTGCGGATAGGATGGCCGCGCGACCGGCTGGGTCGCGCCCACGGGCCCGTCGTCGCCGCATGTCCGAATCCGCTGCCGTCCCACCGCTGCTCGCTGCACGCGGCCTGTGCTTCCTCCGCGATGAGCGGCCGGTGTTCGGACCGCTCGATTTCGATGTCGCATCCGGCGAAGCCCTGCTCGTGCAGGGCGGCAACGGCGCGGGCAAGACCACGCTGCTGCGCGTGCTGGCCGGGCTGCTGGAAGCCGACAGTGGCACGGTCGAAGTCAGCGGGACGCCGGTTGCGCGTGCGATGCGCGCCGGCGCGATGGCCTATCTGGGCCATCTTCCCGGGCTGAAGGCCGATCTCGACGCAGTCGAGAATCTCGACTTCCTCGCCCGTCTGCAGGGGCGGCGCGACAGCCAGACCGCCGAGCGCGCGCTCGCACTGGTCGGGCTCGCCGCGCAGGCGCACCTGCTGGTGCGGCAGATGTCGGCCGGACAGAAGAAGCGCCTGTCGCTGGCGCGGCTTTGGATGTCGCCGGCACCGCTGTGGCTGCTCGACGAACCCTATGCGAACCTGGACCTGCAGGGCATCGAACTGGTCAACCGCATGGTTCGGGCCCAGCTCGAAGACGGTGGCGCGGCCCTGGTGACCACGCACGGCGCCTACGCCGCGCCGCCGGTACGCACCCGCGAACTGCGGCTGGACGCGGCCGCATGAGCGCGACACCGACCCTGCCCGGCAGCGCGGCAGCGCTGATCGCACGCGACCTGCGCCTGCTGTGGCGCAGGCGCGGCGATGCCTTGCAGCCGGCGCTGTTCGCCCTGCTGGTCGTGGTGCTGTTCGCACTGGCGCTTGGCAACGCGCCCGCAACGTTGCGCGCCGTGGCGCCGGGCGTGCTGTGGGTCGCGGCGGTGCTGGCGGGCCTGCTCGCCCTCGACACGCTGTTCCGCGGCGACGCCGAGGACGGCTCGCTCGAACAGTGGATGCTCAGCCCCGTGCCGCTGGCCTGGCTGGTGCTGGTGCGCACCGCGGTGCACTGGGCGACGACGACGCTGCCATTGCTGGTCGCCACCCCGCTGCTGGCCGAGCTGCTGGGCCTGCCGCGCGCGCAGTTGCCGGTGCTGCTGGCCGGCCTCGCGCTGGGTACGCCGCTGCTGAGCCTGCTCGGCGCGGTGGTCGCGGCGCTGACCATCGGCATGCGCCGTTCCGGTATCCTGCTGGCACTGTTGGCCCTGCCCCTGTACGTTCCGGTGCTGGTGTTCGGTGCCGGCAGCGTCGCGATCGCGGCGCAGGGGCATGATCCCTCCGGCGGGCTGTTGCTGCTCGCCGCGGGCCTTGTCGCCGCGCTCGTGCTGGCACCCGTCGCTGCGGCGACCGCCATCCGCATCGCACTCAATTGACCGGCCCCGCGACGGGTCTGGAGGGCCCCGTCGCCGACGTGCAATCCGTCCCGCAACGCCGCGCAACGCCCGCGACCGCATGCCCGTCATGCGCGCGCCGAGACCGCAAGCCCGCCACGCCCGCACGCCTCGCCGAATGAATCCTGTCCTTCGCTGGTTCCATCAACTCGGTTCTCCCCCCACCTTCGACCGCTTCGCGCGGCGCTGGGCGCCGTGGGCCTTCGGCCTCGGTCTGGTGACGATGGCGGTCGGCCTGTACGGCGCGCTGTACGTGGTGCCGGCCGATTACCAGCAGGGCGACAGCTTCCGCATCCTCTACATCCATGTGCCGAGCGCGTGGATGAGCCTGGCCGTGTTCGCGGCCATGGCGATCTACGCCGCGATCGCACTGGTCTGGCGGATCAAGCTCTGCGAGATCCTCGCGATGGCCTGCGCGCCGATTGGCGCCGCGTTCACCGTGATCACGCTCGCCACCGGCTCGATCTGGGGCCGGCCGATGTGGGGCACGTGGTGGGACTGGGACCCGCGCCTGACCACCGAGCTGATCCTGCTGTTCCTGTATCTGGGCGTGATCGGCCTCTATCACGCGATTGAGGACCGCCGCACCGCTGCACGCGCGGCCGGGCTGCTGGCGATCGTCGGCGTCGTGCTGCTGCCGGTGATCCGCTATTCCGTGGTGTGGTGGGACTCGCTGCACCAGGGCCAGACGATCCGCGTGTTCGGCGAATCGAGCATCGACGGCAGCATGCTGTGGCCGCTGGTGTGGACGGTGGTCGGCACCAAGTTCTGGTTCGTCGGCTCGCTGCTGGCGCGCGCGCGGGCCGACAACCTGCGCCGCGAAGCCGGCAAGGACTGGGTGCGGGCGCTGGCCGCACCCATCGGAGACCGTGCATGAGTTATATCGAATACGTCGTCGCCGCCTACGCGGTGTTCGCCGCCGTGCTGGCCTGGGATTTCGTGGCGCCGCGCATCCGCACCGCGCACCTGCTGCGCGCGGTGCGTCTGGTGGCCGCGCGTCGGGTGGCGGCGACGGTCGTGGCCGCTGACGATTCCGCGGAGCTGCGCCGATGAATCCGGTCCGCCGCCGCCGTCTGCTGTTCGTGGTCGCGATCGTCGCGGCCAGTGCGCTGTCGATGACGCTGATCGCGTTCGCACTGCAGCGCAACGTGTCCTATCTCTACACGCCGCACGAAGTGCTGGGCGGGATTGCCGGCGCCGCGGTGTCGTCGGGCGAAGCGCGGTTCCGGTTGGGCGGCATGGTGGCCGGCGACTCGTTCTCGCGCGCCGAAGGTTCAATGGAGGCGCGCTTCCGGGTCACCGACGGCGATGCCGAACTGCCGGTGCGCTACACCGGTCTGCTGCCGGATCTGTTCCGCGAACACCAGGCGGTGATCGCCACAGGGCGCATGGACGGCGACACCTTCGTCGCCGAGCAGGTGCTCGCGCGCCACGACGAGACCTACGTGCCCAAGGAAGTCGCCGACAAGATGGGCCTGGCGCACGACCGCCACGGCATCGTGACGCCAGCCGACACGGACGCTGCGCAGTGATCGAAGTGGTGCGTGGCGCGCATGCCGGAGTCGCCGATGCTGCCTGAGATCGGCCAGATCGCGCTGTTGCTGGCGCTGGTCGCAGCGACGCTGCAGACAGTGCTGCCCCTGCTCGGCGCGCATCGCGGTCTCGCGCCGTGGATGGCGACCGCACGGCCCGCCGCGTATGCGCAATGGGCGCTGACGCTGATCGCGTGGGCCATTCTGACGGCCGCGTTCGTGCAACAGGATTTCTCGGTGCGCTACGTCGCCGAGAACTCCAACTCGCTGTTGCCGATGGTCTACCGCTTCACCGCGGTCTGGGGCGGCCATGAAGGTTCGCTGCTGCTGTGGGTGTTCGTGCTGGCCTGCTGGAACGCCGCGGTCGCATGGTTCTCGCGCTCGCTGCCAGATGTGGTGCTGGCGCGCGTGCTTAGCGTAATGGGCATGGTGTGCCTGGGCTTTCTTGCCTTCCTGATCTTCACCAGCAACCCGTTCGAACGCATTCTGCCGATGCCACTGGAAGGCCGCGATCTGAACCCGCTGCTGCAGGATCCGGGGATGATCGTGCACCCGCCGATGCTCTATATCGGCTACTCGGGTTTCATGGTGCCGTTCGCGTTCGCGATCGCCGCGTTGCTCGACGGCAAGGTCGACGCGCACTGGCTGCGCTGGACGCGGCCCTGGACCAACGTGTCGTGGGCGTTCCTGACGATCGGCATCGCGCTCGGTTCGTGGTGGGCGTATTACGAACTCGGCTGGGGCGGCTGGTGGTTCTGGGATCCGGTCGAGAACGCGAGCTTCATGCCGTGGCTCGCCGGCGCGGCGCTGATCCATTCCCAGGCCGTCACCGAAAAACGCGGCAGCTTCCACGGCTGGACGCTGCTGCTGGCGATCGCGACGTTCTCGCTGTCGCTGCTGGGCGCATTCCTCGTGCGCTCGGGCGTACTCACAAGCGTGCACAGCTTCGCCGCCGATCCGACGCGCGGACTCTTCATCCTGGTGTTCCTCGGCCTCGTCGTCGGCGGTTCGCTGCTGCTGTACGCACTGCGCGCGCCGGACGGCCGTGATGGCAAGCCGTTCGCCGCGACCTCGCGCGAAACGCTGCTGCTCGCCAACAACCTGCTGCTGGTCGCGGCCTGCGCGATGGTGCTGCTGGGCACGCTGTATCCGCTGCTGGCGGATGCGCTGGATCTTGGGAAGATTTCGGTCGGCCCGCCCTACTTCGGCCTGCTGTTCCTGCTGCTGATGGCGCCGCTGATACTGCTGTTGCCGTTCGGGCCGCTGACGCGCTGGCAGAACGAGGACATGAAGCGACCGCTGCGCATGCTGCTGCCGTGGGCAGCGCTCGCGCTGATCGCGGCGACCCTCGCGTTCTTCACCGCGCCGCAGGGGCCGTGGAAGGTCGCGATGGGCGTGGCGGGTGCAGTCTGGGTGGCAGGCGGCACCGCACGGTTCGTGTGGACGCGCCTGCGCGCGCCGGGCGGCCGCATGGGCGCGGAGATGACCGGCATGGTGCTCGGACATCTGGGCATCTCGGTGTTCCTGATCGGCGCGCTGCTGGTGGAAGGCCTCAACGTGCAGCGTGAGGTCGCGCTGCTGCCGGGCCAGTCGCTGGAGATCGGCCGCGATGCCTTCGTGCTCGACAGCGTCGCGCATCACGTCGGCCCGAACTACGAATCCGATCGCGGCACGGTGCGCATGCTGCGGGGCGACCGGCTGGTGACTACGCTGCATCCCGAGAAGCGCACCTACGCCAGCGGCGGCCAGGTGATGACCGAGACGGCGATCCGTCCCGGCGCCTTGCGCGATGTCTATGTCGCGCTCGGCGAACCCCTGGGCGGTGGCGCCTGGGCGCTGCGCGTACACGTCAAACCTTTCGTGCGCTGGGTCTGGGCAGGGGCGTTCCTGATGGCGCTGGGCGGTTTCGTCACGGCCGCCGACCGCCGGTTCCGCCGCCCACGCCGGGAGAAGACCGCTTGAGCACGCCCCGCGCCTCGCGCGCACGTTGGCTGCCGCTGGCCGCCTTCGGCGTAATCCTCGCGCTGCTGGCGGCCGGCGTGTGGCTGAGCCGCGATCCCGATCGTGACGCCCTGCCGTCGCCGTTGATCGGCAAACCGGCGCCCGCGTTCCGCCTGCCGGTGCTCGGCGCACCCGATCAGCGGGTCACGCAGGACGACCTGCGCGGCGCACCGTATCTGCTCAACGTGTGGGGCAGCTGGTGCCCGGGTTGCCGCGAGGAACACGCTGTCGTCAATGCGTTCGCGAAGACCGGCCGCGTGCGCGTGGTGGGCTTCAACTGGAAGGACGAGCCCGAAGACGCGACGCGCTGGCTCGCGCAGTTCGGCAATCCCTACGACCTCGTGCTGGCCGACTACGACGGCAAGGCCGCGATCGACTGGGGCATCTACGGCGCGCCGGAAACCTTCCTCGTCGATGGCGACGGCATGATTGTGTGGAAGCATGTCGGTCCGATGACCGAGGCCACCATCCGCGAACAGCTCATGCCGCACGTCGAACGACTGGAGGCGCTGTGATCCGCGCGCTGTTGCTCGCGTTGCTGCTGTGTCTGGCCTGGCCGCAGGTGGCCCACGCGCAGGTCGCGGTCGACGCCGCGCCGCTGCGCTTCGAAGACACGGCCGAGGAACGACGCTTCCACAAGCTCGTCGCCGAACTGCGCTGCGTGATGTGCCAGAACCAGTCGCTGGCCGATTCCAATGCGCAGATCGCCCACGACCTGCGCCGCGAAGTGCTGACCCTGATGCGCCAGGGCAACGACGATGCGGCGATCAAGGCGCATCTGGTCGCGCGCTACGGCGAATTCGTGCTGTATCGCCCGCAGGTCGGCCCATCGACGTGGCTGCTGTGGTTCGGACCGCTGCTGTTGCTCGGCGCCGGAGGCCTTGTGATCTGGCGCGTCGTCGCCTCGCGCCGACAGGCCGCGCCGCTGCCACCCGACGATACGGAGACGTGGTGATGCTGCTGTTCGTCGTGCTCGCGATCGTGCTGACGCTGGCGACCGTGGTCGCCCTGACCTGGGGATTGCGCCGGGGCGCGTCGCGGGTCGCGCTCGCGGTGACCCTGCTGGTGCCGGTGCTCGTGGCCGGCATGTACATGCTGGTCGGCACGCCACAGGCGCTCGATCCCGCCGAGCTTGCAGCACCCGATTCACTGGACGATGCGATCGCGCGGCTGGAAATCGACCTGCAGCGCGATCCACGGCAGCCCGAAGGCTGGCTGCTGCTGGGCCGCGCGTATGCGGGACTCGAACGCTTCGATGACGCGCGCGACGCGCTCGCACGCGCGGCGAAACTCATGCCAGAGGACGACGCCGTACAGGTCGAAGCTGCCCAGGCCAGCGCACGCGCGGCGCCGGATCGGCGCTTCGATGCCGCCGCGGTGCAGACACTGCGCGACGTGCTCGCGCGCACTCCCGACCATCAGCATGCGCGCTGGTATCTGGGTATCGCCCAGCGCCAGGCCGGCGACGATGCGGGCGCGGTGGCGACGTGGACACCGTTGCTGCCGCTGCTCGATGGCGCCGCCGCCGATGCGCTGCGCACACAGATCGCAGTCGCGCGCACCGCTGCCGGCATGCCGACGGACACCGCATCGCAAACCACAGAAGTGGCGCCCGCCGGCGCACATTCGGTGCGCGTCCGCGTGCGACTCGATCCTGATGTCGCCACCCTGCCCGGCGACGCGACGGTGTTCGTCATCGCCCGCCAACCCGGCGGCCCGCCGATGCCGGTCGCCGTACAGCGCCACCCGGTCTCCGCGCTGCCGCTGGACATCGTGCTGGGCGACGGCGACAGCCCGATGCCGACGCAACCGCTGTCCGCGCTCGATGCGGTCGAGATCGTCGCGCGCATCTCGCGCAGTGGCGATGCGTCGCGTAGCGAGGGCGATCTCGAATCCGCGCCGGTGCGGGTGACGCTGCCGACGGACGCGCCGGTCGACGTGACTGTCAGCGCGACGCGGCCTTGAAGCCCGCGCTTGGTTGCCCTCTTCCCGGTGCAACCGTGATCATGGCCGTCCTCCTCTACCCCGGACTCCGGGTAATCGCGCGCAAGCGCGCTCCTACAGCACGATGACCGAATTCATCCCGCCGGGCAGCCGGTTTGTCGATCTGACCTCGCCGTTTCCGATGAAGCGCGGGGGCGCGCTGCGTGGCGCACGCATGGCCTTCGAGACCTGGGGCACGCTCGACGCCGCGCGCGGCAACGCGATTCTGATCGTCACTGGCCTCTCGCCCGATGCGCACGCCGCCAGCCACGCCGACGACGCCACGCCCGGCTGGTGGGAGGCGATGCTCGGCCCCGGCAAACCGATCGACACCGATCGCTGGTTCGTGGTCTGCGTGAACTCGCTGGGCAGTTGCAAGGGATCGACCGGACCGGCCTCGGTCGACCCTGAGACCGGTGCGCCCTACCGGCTCGCGTTCCCGGACCTGTCGATCGAAGACGGCGCCGATGCCGCCGCGCATGTCGTCGCGTCGCTCGGCATCGACCGCCTGGCCTGCGTGATCGGCAATTCGATGGGCGGCATGACCGCACTCGCGCTGCTCGCGCGCTTTCCGGGACTCGCGCGCACCCACATCAACATCTGCGGCGCGGCGCGTGCGCTGCCGTTCTCGATCGCGATCCGTTCGCTGCAGCGCGAGGCGATCCGCCTCGATCCAATGTGGCAGGGCGGCGCCTACACCGAGGCGGCGTATCCCGAAAGTGGCATGCGCATGGCGCGCAAGCTCGGCGTGATCACGTACCGCTCCGCGCTGGAATGGGACGGGCGTTTCGGTCGCGTGCGCCTCGAATCGGACCGCCGCGAGGACGACGAGCCCTTCGGCCTCGAGTTCGAAGTCGAGAGCTACCTCGAAGGTCATGCGCGCCGCTTCGTGCGCCGCTTCGATCCCAACTGCTATCTGTATCTCAGCCGTTCGATGGACTGGTTCGACATTGGCGAGAGCTGCGGCGGCAGCAGCGATGACGGACTGGCCACCCTGCGCATCGAACGCGCGCTCGCGATCGGCGTGCATACCGACATCCTGTTCCCGCTGCAGCAGCAACAGCAGATCGCCGACGGCCTGCGCGCGGGCGGTGTCGACGCGACCTTCCTGCCGCTGGAATCGCCGCAGGGTCACGACGCCTTCCTCGTCGACATCGCGCGTTTCGGCCCGGCGGTCGCGGACTTCCTTGCTGCACTGCCGCCTGCAACCGCCGAGGCCGCGGGCTAGACTGCAGCGATGCGTTTCGAATCCCCTGTGACCGATCCACCCGACATCCCCTTCGCGGGCCGCGATCGCCTGATCGCCGCGGTCGATGCCGCCGTCGTGGCCGGTGACGACCATGCCGTTACCAGCGCGCTGCGTAGCGCCATGTGCGCCTTGATCCGCGATCCCGCCGTCGAACTGCCTGCGTGCACGCAGTTGCCGGTCGACGGCCACTACGCGCGCCGTGAGCTCTACCGCAGTCCGGCGCACGGCTACAGCGTCGTCGCGATGACCTGGGCCCCGGGTCAGGGCACGCCGATCCACGACCACGACGGCCTGTGGTGCGTGGAAGGCATCTGGCGCGGCGCGCTGGAAATCGCCCAGTACGAACTGCTCGAATCCGATGGCGAGCGCTTCCGGTTCCGCGCGGCCTCGGGCATGCAGGCCGGCGTCGGCAGCGCCGGGAGCCTGATTCCACCGCACGAGTACCACACGATCCGCAACGCGAGCCGCGATGCGGTCGCCGTGTCGCTGCATGTCTACCAGGCACCGATCATGCATTGCGCGCGCTTCCGTCCCGAAGCGGACGACTGGTATCTGCGTTACGACGCTTCGCTGGTGGTCGATACCGTCGACTGAGCATTGCGTCCCACGCATCCGCGTGAACGTGAACAGGCAGGCGCATCCTGCGACCCCAGCCGCTACAGTGACCCGGCGCTCCCTCTGTTTCTCCGTCGAGGCCGATGACCCGATCGCTGTTGACCGCCTCTCTGGCGATGTTGCTTGCCGCCTGCGGCCAGTCTCCCAACGTGCCTGATGCCGACGGCCGCGCTGTCGATGCGCTGGTCGACGCGCAGTTCGATGCATTACTCGCCAACGATCCCGAAGCGATGACCGTGCTCGGCATCGACAATCCGGATTCGCGGCTCGCTGCCGGCCGGCTGACGGACGCGTCCCTGGTCCATCGCGCAGAACTGCGCAGCACGCTCGACGCCAATCTCGCCGCGCTCGACGATATCGACGACGCTGCCTTCGCGCCGCAGCAGCAGCGCACGCTGGAGATGGCACGCTGGTTCTACCGCAGTCAGGCCGACCTGCTCCGGTTCGACTGGGCGCCGGCCTGGTTGCCGCTACGCACGAATCTCTACGCCGTCGACCAGCTGTCGAGTGTTCCGATGTCGCTGCCGGGCTTCTTCGAGAGCGCGCAGCCGGTGACCGGCGCGGCCGACGCACGCAACTATGTCGCGCGCCTGCACGCGGTGGCGAGCAAGCTCGACCAGGTGCGGGACAACCTCGATCTCCAGGCACGCCACGGCGTCGTGCCGCCGCGCATCGCGCTCGAAGGCGCCGCGTTGCAGATGCGCGATCTGGTGCGCGCGGGCGTGGACGCCAGTCCTTTCGTGAATGCGTTTGCCCGCAAGCTGGACGACGCGGAGGGCATCAACGCTGCGCTGCGTGAGGAGCTGCTGCGCGACGCGCGCGGCGCGATCGAGGACGCCGCGTTGCCTGCCTACGCGCGACTCCTCGCCCGCATCGAAGCTGCCATCGCCACACAGGAAGCCGACGCGGGTGTCTGGTCCCTGCCGGACGGCGACGACTATTACGCCGCTGCGCTCCGCTGGAATACCGGCGTCGGTATCGACGCGACCCAGCTGCACGCCCTCGGCCACGACGAGGTCAGCCGGATCCGCGGCGAGATGGCAGCGATCGTTCGCGACCGCTTGCCCTTGCGCGATGTCGACACGCCGCAGGACGCCAGCGGCGGCGACGCGGCCACAGCGGCTGACGTCGAACTAACGGACGAAGCGCGGGAGGCGTTGCGGGCGCGGGTCCAAGCGCGCGTGGATACGATCGAAGCGCGCCTGCCCGGCTTTTTCGACGCACTGCCGACCCAGCCGCTCGACGTCCAGCTTGCGCCTCCCGGTGCCACCGGTACGGCGGCCGTCTATTACATTCCACCTGGCGGGGACGTCCGCCCCGGCACGCTGATGATTGATGTCGCCCAGGTGCGTGCCCTGCCGGAAGGCGGCCTGCCGACGCTCGTCTACCACAACGGTCTGCCTGGCCATCATCTGCAGGTTGGTCTCGCACAGGCGCATGTCGCGCTGCCGCGCCTCCGGCGCAGTCTCGCCCCGACCGCATTCACCGAAGGTTGGGCGATGTATGCCGAGCGGCTCGCGGTGGAGATGGGCGTCTACGACGATGATCCACAGGGCGATCTCGGCCGCCTGCGCGCCGAGCTCCTGCACGCCGCGCGACTGGTCGTCGATACGGGGCTGCACTCCGAACGCTGGAGCCTGGCGCAGGCGCAGACCTACCTGCGCGACGTCGCCGGCATGAGCGAGGCGCAGGCACGCAGCGAGGCGCAGCGCCAGCTGGTGCGTCCGGGCCGCGCGTGCGCACACACGGTGGGCCTGCATACCCTGCTCGCGCTGCGCGGGCATGCACGGCAGTCTTTGAAAGAGCGATTTGACCTGCGCGCCTTCCACGGCGTGCTGCTCGATAACGGCGCCTTGCCACTGGATGTGGTTTCAAGCGCAGTCGATGCGTGGATCGCCGTGTCGAAAATCGAGGACGGGGGTGGCGCTGGCTGATCCAGCCCGACCCTCAATCGGACACGAGCCGCGCCACCTCGACACGGAGGGTCCGGCCCCCCTCGATCAGCCAGGCGCGGCCTTCGACGATGATGCCGTCGCCGACATGCGCCTGTTCGACAAGACCGTCCTCGACGGCGCCGCCGGACGCGGCATCGAAACGGACCTGTTCCGGCATCCGCGACACCGGTTGCGGGACATCGGGACGCAGCGCAGGCGCCTGGCCCTCGACATCCGACACCATGTAGCCGTTCGGGCACGGCGCCCGCACGCAGCGGATGTTGCTCAGATGCACGCGGAACACGCCCTCGGCCAGGCGCACCTGGCCGTTTGGCTGAGACGGGACGGTATTCCCGCCCGGTGGCACCGCGAGTTCGCGTTCCGCGACAGGCTCCGGATCGGCGATACGCGACGCCGGCTGACTCATGCAGGCGGCTGCAGCCAGAGGCAGCAGCATCGCGAACAGGATCCGCACACGGCGCGCACGCGTAGTGGACAGGCCCGGTCGCGCAGGCATCCAGGCCGCTTCCGGATGCGGCGTCGTTCGATCGTGCATGTCCCCTCCCGGGCTCCCGGCCCTGCGCCGGCACGCGCATGATGCCGCCCCGCATGTTTGGAGAACGCAAAGACGGCGGGATTCAGGCTGCGCCGCGCTTCCGCTATACTCCGGCGTCCGTGCCGGAGTGGCGGAATGGTAGACGCAGCGGACTCAAAATCCGCCGCCCTTAAAAGCGTGCGGGTTCGAGTCCCGCCTCCGGTACCAGTCGACGGCCCGCGCATGCGGGCCGTTGCCGTTTTCAGGGTCATCGAAACGATGCGGCGCTGCGTGGAGGTCCCGTCACACAGCGGACCGCTCGGCTAGCATTGGTCCATGTGCCTGATCGCCATCGCCTGGAAGACCCGTCCCGACCTGCCGCTCGCATTGATCGCCAATCGCGACGAATTCCACGCGCGCCCGAGCGCCCCTGCTTCATTCGATCCACGGGCCTCCGACGTTTACGGTGGCCGCGACCTCGTGCAGGGCGGCAGCTGGCTGCTGGCCTCGTCGCGGCGTCGGCTGGCAGCGGTGACCAACGTGCGCGCAGGCGCCGCACCCGAAACGGCTGCGCGGTCGCGTGGCTGGCTGGTGCGCGATTTCGTGCATGGCACTGCGTCCGGTGGCGACTTCGCGCAGGGCCTGTCCACAACGGCTCAGGACTACGGCCGCTTCAATCTGCTGGTCTGGGATGGCGATGCGCTGTGGTTCGCCAGCAATCATCCGCGCTTCGATGCCGCGCCGGTTGCGCCGGGTCTGCATGCGATGTCGAACGGCGCCTTCGACGCGCCATGGCCGAAGAGCACTGCGGCGACGCGGACGCTGGCGGACTGGCTGGACACGACTGCGTCCAGTACATCGCTTGCGTCGATCGACCATGTAGCGCTGGAGCCATTATTCGCCGGACTGCGTGACACGCGAACCGCGCCGGATACCACGTTGCCCGATACGGGTGTCGGGCTCGCGCTGGAGCGGCGGCTGTCCCCGGCATTCATCGAAGATCCGCGGTATGGGACGCGGTGCAGCAGTGTCGTGCTGGTGGATCAGGACGGCGTGTTGCTCAGCGAGCGGCGCTTCGATGCTGCGGGTGAGGCAATCGATACCTCGCACCAGCGGTTGAAGACGCGAACACCGTAAAGCCCAAGCTCCTGGCGCAAGGGCTCGATCACACCAACTCCGTCGCTACATGTGCCCCCAAGGGCGCAACGCCCCGCGTGTGGGAGTGGCGCTGCCGATGCGCGCAGATCACGTGCCGTCGAGCATACCGATGACGCCGATGACTTCAGTTCGACGTGGCCTCGCACCGCACCGGTGCATCGTTCTCCAGCGCCTGCTCCCAGCCATTAGGACTGCGCGTGGCAACGGTGTTGTTGATGCAGCTTTCGCTCTCGCCCGCCTGACGGGCGGTCATTGGACCCGACAGTCGACGCCCGGTATCGCTGGCAGGTAATGCGGTCGCCGATGGCGCGCCCTCGCTGTCGGGCTCGGCGAGCATGGCCGCATCTGGATTCGGTGGCGCGACGACAGGCGCAGGTGGCGCGACCTGTTCCGGCACTACAGGCGCGGGTTCGACCGGCGCGGCCATCTCGACGGGCGCTGTGTTCACCGACGCCGCCACCTGCTCGGCAATCGCAGGTGGCGCGTCGTTGAAGCGGTCGCGCAACATGCCGCCGATGGCATCGGCAACCAGGCTGCCGACCATCACCGCGAGCGCGATCGGCAGGAAGAAGGCCCAGGGGGATACGGCTTCACGGTCGTAGCGCATGGTCGGCTCCAGAAACCTCAGGGACACACCGGCATATCGACAGGCCGGATAGATGAAGCACGAGTCTGCCGGATTTACGCGACCCGCCGCGTTTTCCTTAGGGAAGCGCCAATGGCTGGACCCGCGCTTTCCGGTCTTGCCGCCACGCTGGGCGCGCCGCGCGGGACCGCCATCGAGCCGTCAACACCATCGAACGCCCGTCGACATGATCAAGGACGCGGCCACGGCCACCAGCCGCGACCGGTCAGAGCATAACGATCCGCCGCGCGTTCGAACCGGTTGCGCACGCTCACGCCACCGAACAGCAGATACAGCGGCAGGAACAGCGGGCCGAGCACCATGTACTGGTAGACGTGTGCGCGCTCGTGGTCGGCAAGCCGGATCGGCGCGTCCTCGCACCACGCGGCGCGGTGCGCGTAGGTCGTACAGCGCACATCGAGCGAATCGCCGGTGTGCAGGATCACGTTGCCGAAGGTGATCGCCCCACCCGGTCCCCAGGGCCAGCGGTCGAACACCAGGGCGAGGTCGGCGCGCCGCCAGCGGCAGTGCGCGCCGAACGGCAGGCCTGCCAGGCCGCCGACGAGTCCGATCAAGGTATTGGGCAGCGTCCACGCCGCACCGAGCACCAGCCCTGCGCCGCGCACCGCCATGCGCACGTTCAGCCCTCGCCTTCCGGCATCAGCATCCACAACAGCAGATAGACGAGCAGACCGGGAAACGCGGCCGACACCACCGAAACGATCACGAACAGCGCGCGCACAACGGTGGGATTCCAGTCGAATCGACGGGCGATGCCGCCGGCGACACCCGCGAGCACGCGGTCCTCGCGCGTGCGGCTCAAGGTGGGCGACGCCATCAGCGCCTGCGCCTGAAGTGCGGGCGCATCATGCGCGCTGCGCCAGCCAGTCGTGGATCGCCGACGGCACCTGGGTCTGCGCGCGTCCCGACACATAGATGCCGATGTGCCCGCCGCGGAACGACAGTTCCGAATAGTCCTGCGTGCCGACGAGCCCGCGCAGCGCGCGTGACGCGTCCGGCGGCACCAGATGGTCCTGCTCGGCGAAGATGTTGAGCACCGGCATCTCGACCAGCCCCAGATGCACTTCGCGGTCGCCGATGACGATGCCGCCGTTGACGAAGCCGTTGCCCTGGTAGAACTGCTTGATGTACTGGCGGAAGGTCTCGCCGGCCTGGTCGGGCGAATCGAAGATCCACTTCTCCATGCGCAGGAAATCCTCGAGCGCCGGCGCATCGTCGAGGATGTCGACCACACCGACGTACTTCTGCACCAGCAGGCGCCACGGCTTCAGCGTGAGGTAGCACGCATTCATCATGTCGGCCGGCACGTTGCCGAGCGTGTCGACGAACAGGTCGACATCGAGATCGCGCGTCCAGTGGGCGAGCATGTTGTCGTCGGTGTGGAAATCCACCGGCGTGACCATCGTGATCAGATTGCGCACGCGCTCGGGATGCAGCGCGGCGTAGCTCAATGCGAACGTGCCGCCCTGGCAGATGCCGAGCAGGTTGATTGAATCGAGTCCGGCGCTGCGACGCAGATGATCCACCGCGCCACCAAGGAAGCGTTCGATGTAATCCTCGAGCATCAGGAAGCGGTCGGAGCGGTCCGGATAGCCCCAGTCGAGGATGTAGACATCCTCGCCGCGCTCCAGCAAC
The DNA here is from genome assembly GCF_057838005.1 of Luteimonas sp. KH_071. NCBI lineage: Bacteria > Pseudomonadati > Pseudomonadota > Gammaproteobacteria > Lysobacterales > Lysobacteraceae > Luteimonas > Luteimonas sp. KH_071. Next base: position 2,332,300 of record NZ_CM174458.1, read on the forward strand.
CCCTTCACGATCGACCGGTTGTGCTGCAGGTCGACCATGTACGGCCGGTTGACCAATGCATAGGCGATCAGCAGCGGCACGCGCGCGGTCGGCGCTTTTTCGCCGATGAAGCGGTACAGCACGACCTTGCCGTCGCGCCAGACTTCCTGCTTGGTCGTCGCGCCGTAATCGAAATCACCCACCTCGCGCAACGTGCGCAGGCTGGCACCGAGTTTCTGCTGGACGCGCGTCGCTTCCTCGGCGATGCGGTCGGGCGTGATGTGCAGTGGTCCGGTCATGGTCAGCGCGTCCCTTTACGCGACTTTCTGCTTTTGCCCTGCAGCGGCTCGGGCGCCTGCGGAATCGGCGAGATGAAGCCGAGGTTGGGCAGACTGGCGACGCGGCTCGGCGTACGCGCGGCCTTGCGCGTGGCGCGCGCCGGCGCGGCGGGCGTCTTCGCTGTACGACGGGGGGATCGCGTACTGCGCGGCGTGGTCTTCGCGGCCGCGGCCGGACTGCGACGCCGGCTCGCGGATGCGGAGCGCGACTTCGCTGCCGGCTCGGGCTTCGATGCGGCTGTCTTCGCGGGGGTTTTTTTCGCAACGGCTTTCTTCGCCGAAGCGACTTTGCGTTGAGGCGTTTTCGTGACCGCGCGCTTGGCTGTGACTTTCCTTCCGGCGACCTTCTTCGCCGCTGTCTTCTTCACTGCCGACTTCTTCGCAGGCGCTTTCCCCACCGCTGCCCGCTTCGCGGCCGGCTTTACCGGCGCCGCGCTGTCTGCCCCGACGCCGGGGTTGGAAGACACATGACCGGGCGCCGCCGTCGTCACGACACGCGTCGGACCCGCAGGACGACGCGGCGGTGCGCTCGATGTGGCGGCTGCAGGCGCGCCCGCGCCATCGACCGCATCAAGCCGGTCACGCACACGGCGCAGCGCACGCTCGAGGTCGGCGATCTTGCGGTGCGCGCCATCGAGTTCGGTGCGCGTCGGCAGGTCGAGCACGCGGCAGGCCTGTTCCACCTCGCGCTGCACGGCCTGGCGCAGACGCATCTGGCCGCCGACCATGTCGGCATAGGCCTTGCGGAACGCAGGCGACAGCGCGACCTCGCCATAGGCCTCCTCGGCCGCGTCGATCCACATGTCGAACAGCGCCCGCGGCGTCTCGATCGGCGTCGCCGGATCGCGCGTGGCGAGCTTGCGTTCGAAGATGCCGAACGCAGCCGTCGAGGCCTGCATCAGCAGCGTCTGGTAACCCTGCTGGCTGCGCTGGTGCTCGGCGAACGCACGGCCGAGGTGCTGCCAACGCTCCTGGTGCTCGCGTGTCAGGCCGAAGGTCGGGAGCGCGAACGCATCGCGCCCACCGCTGCCCATCGCCGGGCTTGCACCCGCCGCGTCGAGCCAGGGCTTGAGCCGCTGCAGCCACGTCTCCCATCCCTCGATGCCCGGCCCGTGCAGGCTGCCGAACATCGACCCGACGGGATTGCCACCCATGGCTTCGCGCCACGCCGCGGTGATCGCCTCGGGCGAGGCTTCGCGGCCCACGAATCCGGCCGCGACGCGCTGCATCTGCTCAAGCCACGGCCCGGCCATAGACTGGAATTGCCGCAGTGCATCGGTGCCAGCGTCAGGCGTCTGTGCGCCGCCCTTGAACCACTGCGAAGGATCGCCCCAAGGCGTGGTCCCTGCATTCGGCGGCGCGGCACCCGTTGGATTCCACGCATTGCCCGGCATCGTGCGCTGCAAGGCGTCACGCCATGTATCCCAGTAGCGGCGCGCGAGGCGCTCCAGATCCGCGCCCTGCGCGTCCGGTCCCTGTCCCATGTTGAACATCGTCGACTCCTGCGAACCGTGTTCGATCATAACAACGCCTTGCGGCGCCGGTCGTTTCAGAACTTCGGAATGCGCAGCGTCTTGCTGACCATCATCGCGCCGGACGCGGCGAACACCAGCACGAGCGGATGCAGCAGCCAGGGACCGAGGCGGATCTCGCCCAGCCACAAGGCATCGCCGATCTGGCCCTGCCACGCCGCGACGGCGAGCAGGATCACCAGCAGCAGGCTCGACGGAATCGGCGTGCCCTCGAAGAACTTCACCTTGTCGCTGCCCTGCGACAGGGTTTCGGCGGTCACGTTGTAGCGCGCGAGACGGCTGACACCGCAGCAGACGAAGCCGGCGAGCACCAGCACGTCCCAGCCGCCCTGCATGCCGCAGGCGTAGGCCAGCGCGGCCGGTGCGACACCGAACGAGATCACGTCGGCCAGCGAATCGAGTTCCCGTCCCAGCGTGGACGCGACTTTGCGCCAGCGCGCGACTCGGCCGTCGAGCGCATCGAAGACGAACGCCAGCGGAATCAGAGCCATGCCCACGAGCAGATCGCGCACGCTGCCGTCCTGCAGATAGCGCATCGCCGCGAACACCGCACCGGTACCGCAGAAGGCGTTGCCCAGCGTGAACCAGTCGGCCAGCTGGAAGTCGCGGAGCATCGAGAAGTGGCGGGGTCGGGACATGGGGAATCCAGTAGGTGGCGTGGCGTGATGGTGCAGGCCCGGCCCATGCGGTTACGTGAGTGTTGACATCAAGATATCAATTCGATATCAAACTCGAAACCCACTCGAGGATGCCGCGATGCAAGAGAACCCGATCCGATCCCTGCCCGGCATCCCGGTCCTGCTGGGCCAGCTGGTGCTCCTGGCACTGTGCGCGTGGACGCTGACGACTGGCGGCGGCGCCTTGCCGATCGTCGCGATCATCGTCGCGCTGGCAACCGCGTTCACCCTGATCGGCCACTACATGATCGAACCCAACCAGGCCGCGGTGCTGAGCCTGTTCGGCAAGTACGTCGGTACGGTCAAGGACGCCGGCCTGCGCTGGAACAATCCCTTCCTCACCAAGAAGAAGGTGTCCTTGCGCGTGCGCAACTTCGAGAGCGGCCGGCTCAAGGTCAACGAGCTCGAAGGCAGCCCGATCGAGATCGCCGCGGTCATTGTCTGGCGCGTCGTCGATTCGGCCGAGGCCGTGTTCAACGTCGACGACTACGAGAGCTTCGTGCACATCCAGTCCGAGGCGGCGCTGCGCGCGATGGCGACCGCCTATCCCTACGACCAGCACGAGGACGACCAGATCTCGCTGCGCAGCCATCCCACCGAGATCTCCGATCGCCTCAAGGAACACCTCGACGAGCGCCTGACCGCGGCCGGCGTCGACGTGCTCGACGCGCGCATCAGCCACCTCGCCTACGCGCCGGAGATCGCCCACGCGATGCTGCAGCGCCAGCAGGCGAACGCGGTCATCGCCGCGCGCACGCGCATCGTCGCCGGCGCGGTCGGCATGGTCGAGATGGCGCTGGCGGAACTGGAGAAGAGCGGCGTGGTCACGCTGGACGAGGAGCGCAAGGCGTCGATGGTCAGCAATCTGCTGGTCGTGCTGTGCAGCGATCGTGGCACCCAGCCGATCGTCAACACCGGCTCGCTGTACTGATGGCCCCGCATCACATCGCAGCGCTGGTGTTCGCACTGATGGCGGTACCGGCTTTCGTCTCGGCGCGCTGGCTGGTGCAGGGCCGTCTGCCGCTGTCGAGCGGCAGCGGCGGCATGACCGTGCGCGACAAGGCCGTGCTCGACAACAGACTCGCGCGGCTGCTGCGGATGATCGGCCTGGCGATGCTGGCCACCGCGCTCGGCCTCGTGCTGTGGGGCGATCAGGAACGTCGCCTGCTTGCGTTGATCGTGGTGATGTTCTTCGCCGTCAACGGCCTCGCTGTCGCGTGCATCTTCACTGTCGCCAGCGCCAAGCGTCGCGCGCGCGGAGGCGGCGGGTGACCGAGAAAAAGGCCTATCCGCTGCGCATCAACGCCGCGATTCTCGCGGCTGTACAGCGCTGGGCCGACGACGATCTGCGCAGTGCGAACGCGCAGATCGAGTTCCTCCTGCGCGATGCGCTGAGACGTGCGGGCCGTATTGCCCCTGCAACCGAACCAGAACCGTCCAAGGACTCCGACCATGAGTGATCGCTGGCAGTACAAGGTGCACGAGATCAAGCCGGGCTTCCTCGGCGCCATCAAGTCGAACCAGATCGAGGACAGCCTGCAGACGCTCGGCCTGCAGGGCTGGGAACTCGTCAGCGTGGTGCACCTGTCTGCGATGACGCCCACGCTGCTGTTCCTCAAGCGCCGCGCATGAGCATCGCCGTGACCCCGCCGCGTCCGCGGCAGGACCTGCGCATCGCGGTGCTGCTTGCCGCTGCTGGCGCCGTCGCCACGCTCGCCGTGATTCCGTATCTGCTGCAGATCGATCCGGCGCGCATGACCGGCGACGGGGCGATCGCACTGCCGGCGCTGGTCGCGATCCAGGCGATGTCGATGTTCATCCTGTGCGCGCTGCTCGCGTGGGCAGGCCTGCGCATGGGGCACCGCGTCGGCCTCGGCGCACCCTTGCTGCAACACTGGGTCAGCCGGCATGGCGGAGCGCAGCTACGCGATCGCAAGCCCTGGCAGGCGATCGGACTCGGTGTCGCCGCCGCCATCGCGATTCTCGTGCTGTCGCGGGTGTTCGATCCGCTGCTGTTGCCCGCGACAGAGGTCCAGATGACCGACATCGCGGGCGCGCGCAGTGCGCTGTACGGCCTGATGGCCTCGTTCTACGGCGGCATCGTCGAAGAACTGCAGCTGCGTCTGTTCCTGATGACGCTGATTGCGTGGGCGGCGACCTGGCTGTTGCGCAGGCGCTCGGGCTTCGACGGGACGCTGTCGCCGCGCGTGGCCTGGGCCGCAATCCTGATCGCGGCGCTGCTGTTCGGGCTGGGCCATCTGCCGACGGCGTCGATGGTCTGGGGCCTGGATGCCGGCGTCGTCGTGCGCACGCTGCTGCTCAACGGCATCGGCGGCGCCGTGTTCGGCTGGCTGTACTGGAAGCGCGGTTTCGAGATGGCCGTGTTGTCGCACTTCGCCGCGGACCTTGTCCTGCATGCACTGGTTCCCCTGCTGCTGCCACAGGGTGTGCTGTAGGAAACGGGCATGCTTCAATCGCACTTCATCCCGTATTGCCGACGAAAGGACTCGATCATGCGTACCCGTTCAATGCTGCTCGCCGCTCTGCTCTGCGTCACCACGGGCAGCGCGATTGCCCAGGCCGCGACCCGCGATGCCGAAGCCACCGCCAGCCGCGTGCTCGACCAGCTGGACGCCGGCGATTACGCCGCAGTCACCGCGACGTTCGACCCGCAGATGACCGCCGCACTCAGCGTCGACGCCCTGCGCCAGGTGCAAACGCAGATCGAAGCCGCCGGCCCGGTCACGTCACGCGACGCGCCACAGGTCACGCAGCAACAGGGCATGAAGGTCGTGGTCACGCGCGTCCATCGGGCACAGGCGAGTCTCGATGCGACCGTCGCGCTCGACGCCGAAGGTCGCGTGGCCGGGCTGCATTTCGCACCGGTCGCCGCGACACCCTGACGACCCGGACCGGCGCGCTAAGCTGCACGGTATGCACGTCAAGCCGTCGTCCCGCTTCCTGTTCAACACGCCCGACATCGAACTCTGGCCCGCGGCCCTGCTGCGTGCGCGCAGCAATCGCGACGCACGCGTGCTGTCGCGTGCAACGCAGGTCCTGCGACGCAAACGCGATGGCGCGTATCTCGCCGCCGTGCTGCCGGAAGGCGTCGTCGGCCTGATGCCGCGCTGGCAGCGCGAGCCCGGTATCGACGACGCCCTGGACTTGCTCGATGCCGGCGCACTGCACGCGCCTGGAACCGCCGCACCGGATCTGCCGTTGTCGCAGGTCGAAGCCCGACTCGATGCACTGGGCCTCGACGCCGACACTTACGCCGCGCGCACCGGCCTCGATCTCGTCGCCGAACCGGCATGGCTGGCGTTCGCGGGCCTGGACCGCTATCGCCGCCCGCTGTGGCTGGAGACGGAGACCGCGCGTGCCTGGCAGACGCTGCACGCCTCGGCTGCACGCGACGACATCACACTCGACGCGGTGTCGGGCTATCGCAGCCACGATTACCAGCTGGGCATCTTCGATCGCAAACGCGCGCGCGGCCTGCCGCTCGACGCGATCCTCGCGGTCAATGCCGCGCCCGGTTACAGCGAACATCACGCCGGCTGCGCCTTGGACATCAGCGCGCCGGGCGAGCCGCCGGCTGAAGAAACCTTCGAGAAGACCGCGGCATTCGAGTGGCTGACGCGCCACGCCGCCGATCACGGATTCACGATGAGTTACCCGCGCGACAATCCGCACGGCCTCGTCTACGAGCCCTGGCACTGGCGATACCGGGCCGCCGTCGACTGACCGATCTTGCGCTGAGCGATCAGCGCCGCACTGCAGCCACGGCCTGCAACAGCCAGCCCAGCATCGTCAGCATGCCCCCCCAGGGCGCGAAGAACGACGGCCCGCCGAACAGATGGCGCGACACCAGCGCGCCGCCGAACAGCAACGTGCCGGCCAGCAAAGCGACCAGCGAAGCGAGTTCGAGCGTGCCGCGCACGGCGCGAGCCAGCAGCGCGAGCGCGATGCCATGACCGAAGGCGAACACCGCCGCCGTCTGCAGCGCGGCGCGCGCATCCCCATCGACGGCGTGCGACGCGTAGGCCGACAGCCCGACCGACGCGCCCGCCAGCAGTGCGCCGGCTGCGACAAGTCCGCCGATGTGCCGTGAACTGCGAGTCGACCCGATCCTCATTGCAGTCTCCGATGCCGCCACAACGGCGCTATAGCCGACCGTATCGCCGTGAAACAGCAGCCCTGAAACGACACACGCCGCATCCCGGGGGATGCGGCGTGCGATGCACAACCAGCGCGGATGCGCCTGCTTACTCGGCCGGAGCCGCCGCAGGTGCCTCGGCCGGCGCCGGCGCCGCTGCGGGCGCCGCTGCAGCAGGTGCCGCATTCGGATCACGCAGCGTCCAGAACACCTCGAACTCACCGTTCTCGGTGAACGCGGTATCGATCCCGTTGACGTAGTTCTCGTACGGACGGTCGGTGACTTCGTAGCCCTGCGTCAGCGCCCAGGCGCGGACTGCATTGCGGACATTGTCCAGCTCGGCCATGAAGCCCTTGTAGTTCGCCTTGGCGACGCGGGCGCGCGGCACGAACATCGACTTCACCGGACCCATCAGCTCCAGACCGGTGATCTCGACGGCGTCAGTGGTCGATGCGGCGACTGGCGGCGCGGCGGCAGCAGTCTCTTCACCCTCGCCCTCGACAGCGGCCGGTGCGACAGGCGCGGCCGGACCGGTGCCCCTCTTGCGGACCGGCATCGCGATGTCGAACGTATAGGTCTCGCGGCCCAGCTCGGTGGTGATGATGCGCAGCGGACCGGCAGCTTCGAGGTTGTTGGCGGCCATGGTGCGGTTCATCCACTCCACGTTGGCCTTCATCGAGTCCTGGATGACCTGGTTGTTGCGCTCGACCGCACCGGCTGCGACGACCAGCAGATTTTCGGCCGGACGCTCCGTGGCGGTCAGGTTGGCCAGCGTGCTGCCTTCGGCGCGGTAATCGACGTTCGGCACGGCGGCCAGCATGTTGGTCAGACGACCCAGGCCCAGCTTGATGCCATCACCGACGTTGCGGCTGACATACAGACCGGCGAAGCGGCCTAGCAGATCCCAGCCGTAATCGACGCTGTAAGTCTGGGTGATTTCGATGTTGCGGTTGTTGCGACCGGTCGGCCTCAACGTGAAGGTGGTCTGCTTGTTGTCGCCGCGCGTCGGGTTCTCGACCGCATAGACCACGCGGGTGCCCGGATCGGACTCAACGATCTCCCAGCTGCCGTCGCCGACGCGCTTGAGGGACGAGCTGTAATCGATGCGGGCACCGACGCCAGCTTCGGGACCGGACACCTTGAGCTCGGCGTTCGGGTCGTAGGCGGTAACCGGCGACCAGTCCTTGAAGCGGAGCACGCTGTTGAGCGTGTCGAACACGATCGTCTGGCGGCGGTTGGTTTCCGCTGATTCGGTCAGGGTGCGGCTGGAGGGAAGCAGTACGGCCACCACGAGAAACAGCACGGCGACGATGACGCAAGAAATCAGCAGTTCGAGCAGACGGGTCATTCAGAGTTCTCCAGGACCAAATCCGGCCTGAGGCGGCACAGACCGGCAATCGTATCAAGTTGCGTGTTACCGGGCGAGTCTATTCAAGCATCGATGCAAGGGCCTGCCCGGTGTACCGGATGCGCGCCCGCGAATGCCCCCGTCGCGCCAGGGTCGGCACATTCAGCAAGTCGGTGTCGGCATCCGGTGAAGCATCCATGACGTCGGCGTGGCAGGAGACTCCGCCTGGCCCGCAGCTGGAGACCGCCTGCCAATCCGCACGCCTTTCGCGTGGCGCGCGGAGTTGCGCTCAGAAAAGCTGTAGTTCGAAAGCCCTGAGTGCGACGCGGATGCGGTCGCGCACGCCGAGCTTGGACAGGGTGAAGACGCCCCGCTTGCGAGGCACCGCCTCGCGGGGCGGACGCACGCCCGTCGCGCTGCGACGGGCCGGCCATCCTGCCGTCAGACCAGTTGCAATTCGAAGGCCTTGAGCACGGCGCGGGTGCGGTCGCGTACGCCGAGCTTGGATCAAACAAGCTGCAATTCGAAGGCCTTGAGTACGGCACGGGTGCGGTCGCGTACGCCGAGCTTGGACAGGGTAAGGACGCCCCGCTTGCGAGGCACCGCCTCGCGGGGCGGACGAACGCCCGTCGCGCTGCGACGGGCCGGCCATCCTGCCGTCAGACGAGTTGCAGCTCGAAGGCCTTGAGCACGGCCCGGGTGCGGTCACGCACGCCGAGCTTGGACAGGATGTTCGACACGTGGTTCTTGATCGTGCCCTCGGCCACGCCCAGCGAATTGGCGATTTCCTTGTTGGAAAAACCACCGGCCATCAGTCGCAGGATTTCGGTCTCGCGATCTGTCAGCGGGTCCGGCTTGTCGAGACTGACGAACTCGTTCCGCATCTGTTCCAGACCCGTCAGCAGGCGTTGGGTCACGGCCGGCTGTACCAGCGAACCGCCGCCGGCCACGGTGCGGATCGCGCCGACCAGCTGGTCCAGGGAGACATCCTTGAGCAGATAGCCCTTGGCGCCCGCCTTGAGGCCAGCGAGCACCAGCTGATCGTCGTCGAACGTGGTCAGGATGATCGTCGGCGGCAGCGTGCCCGCGCGCGACAGCGCCTGGATGGCTTCCAGCCCCGACATCGCAGGCATGCGCATGTCCATCAGCACGACATCGGGCTTGACCTGGGGAATCGTCTCGACCGCCTGACGGCCATCGGACGCCTCGGCGATCACCTCGATGCCGCCATCGAGCGCGAGCAGCGAGCGGATGCCCTGGCGCACCAGGGTCTGGTCATCGACCAGGCAGACTCGGATCATGGTGCCTCCCATTGCGGATTCATGCCGGCGACTGCGCTTCGCCCCGGCGCGCAGCATCGCGCAGCACGGTCGCATCCGCCAGCGGCAGTTCCAGCTTCAAGACGAAACCGCGGTCGGGCGCGGTTTCAACGTGCAAGGTGCCGCCGTAGGCGGCCAGTCGCTCGCGCATGCCGGTCAGGCCGTTGCCGATCCGCGCCGCCTCGGCACCGCGACCGTCGTCGCGCGCGTCGACGCGGATCGTGTCGCGGTCCTGGCTGTAGCGCAGGCGCAGCAGGCTCGCGCCGGAATGGCGCACGGCATTGGTGATGATCTCCTGCGTGCAGCGCAGCAGCACGTGCGCGCGCTCGGGGTCGTCGACAACGAACTGCACCGGCAACTGCATGTCGACCTGCAGGCTGGGCACGTGCTCGGCAAGCGGCAGCAGGGTTGCGCGCATATCGATCGCATCGTCGTCGCGCAGCTGGCTCACCGCTTCGCGCACGTCGCTGAGCAGCAGCTTCGCGAGCGTCTGCGCCTGCCCCACATGCTCCTGCGCCTGGCCGCTGGCGAGATGGCTGGCGATCTCGAGGTTGAGGCTCAAGGCCGTGAGGTGGTGGCCCAGCAGATCGTGCAGCTCTCGCGAGATGCGGGTGCGTTCGTTGACGCGCACGCTCTCGGCCAGCAAGGCGCGTGTAGCGCGCAGTTCCGCATTGAGCCGGCGCTGCTCCTCGCGCGCCTGCGCCTGCTGGTGGGCGACAAAGCCTGTGACGAATGCGAAGCCGGTGAAACCGACGTACAGCACCGCCTGCAACACCGCCTCGGGCCAGGTGAAATCCAACCCGCGCACGTAGACCGGCACGATGACGAACTCGCAGGCCACCAGCAGCGCCACGCCCACCCAGAGCGGCAACAGCCACGGCAACACACAGGCTACGACCATCAGCAGGATGCTGCCCAGACCGCTCTGGCTGTAGTAGCTGATCGCGATCGCGCTGCCCGCCAGCAGCAGCACCAGAAGATGGTCCAGCGCGCGGATCCGGCGCTCTCCCAGCCCGCGGGTCAGCCAGGCATAGCTCAAGCCGAACACCGCCCAGGCGGCCCAGGTCGGCCAGCTGTCGAGCGCCAGGCGCATGCCCCCATCGCTCAGTTGCTCGACCGGCGCCAACGACAGCATCAACAGCGGCAGGCCGATCACTGCCCAGGTGAACAGGCCGGCGATGCGCAGCAGACGATTGTGGTTCAGATCACGGAGCATGCCGGCATGTTAGGCACATGTGCGCGATTACGGACGGGCCTGAAGTCATGCAGGCAACCTCGTCGCCGGTCGCCCGTCGATCCCCGGCATGCAATAATCCCGGCCTGTGCGACGCGCAGCGGCAGGAGCGCCGCGACCGGTCGTCTCGCGCGTTCATCGGTAGTCTCTGGAGTCTGGAATGTCGATCGTCGTCCGCGACGTGCATGCGCACGAGCTGGATTCCATCCTCGAACTCAACAACGCCGCCGGTCCCTCGATCCTGCCGCTGGATGCGGTCCGTCTCCGCCATCTACACGACACCGCGGAGTACTTCCGGGTCGCCGAACGTGATTCGGTGATGGTGGGATTTCTGATCGGCTTCGGTGCCGGCAGCGGCCACGAGAGCAGCAACTTCCGCTGGTTCGAATCCCACTATCCCGATTTCTTCTATATCGACCGCGTCGTGGTCGCCAGCCGCCGCCGTGGCGGTGGCGTGGGGCGCGCGTTCTACGCCGATGTGCAAAGTTACGCCGAGGTGCGCCATCCGCTGCTGACCTGCGAGGTGTTCCTCGAACACGACAACGATCCGGTCCGCCTGTTCCACGGGAGCTTCGGTTTCCGTGAGGTCGGCCAGCACGTGATGCCGGGAAGCGGCATCCGCGCGTCGATGCTGGTCAAGGACCTGTGCAGCTATCCCTGGGTGCGCGAAACCTACGGCGGCGCGCTGCCCGACGAACCCTGGCTGGGCCGCCCCCGCGTGCCCGCCCGCACCCCCGAGGAGACGAAAGCCTGATGGCGTCCCGCCCTGCCCCCACGGCCGATTTCGAACCGGCCGGCGAACTGAAGATCGGCCAGGTGGGCATCGCCAACCTGCGCGTACGCACGCTCGATGTCGCCCGGCTGGCCGAAGAAATGCGCAGCCGCGTCACGCGTGCGCCCAAGCTCTTCGACCGCGCTGCCGTGATCCTGGATTTCGGCGGCCTGGCGGAACTGCCCGACCCGACCACCGCACACGCGCTGATCGACGCGCTGCGCGACGCCGGCGCGCTGCCCGTCGCCCTGGCCTGGGGCAGCCCGGCCAACGCAGCGCTCGCCGAAGCGCTGGATCTGCCGGTGCTGTCGAAGTTCCGCGCGCAATACGAAAACGCCGACGCGGCGCCTGCCCCTGCCCCCTCGCGCGCCGCGGCGGCACCGGAACCCGCTGCGCCGCAGCCTGCGGCACCGGCAGCGGCGACCGCCGCGGAACCGGGCCTGGTGCAGGCGTCGGCCGTGCGCTCGGGCCAGCAGCTCTATGCCCAGAACCGCGACCTGACCGTGCTGTCTTCGGTCGGTGCCGGCGCCGAGGTCATCGCCGACGGTTCCATCCACATTTACGGCCCGTTGCGCGGCCGTGCACTGGCAGGCGCACAGGGCAGCAAGACTGCGCGTATCTTCTGCCGCAGTTTCCACGCCGAACTGGTCGCAGTAGCGGGCCATTACAAAGTGCTGGACGATATTCCCCGCGAACTCCATGGCAAGGCCGTCCAGGTCTGGCTGGAGCATGACGAATTGAAGATCGCCGCACTCGAGTGACGGCGACATACCAGGAGATGTGTTTTGGCTGAAATCATCGTAGTCACCTCGGGCAAGGGCGGCGTCGGCAAGACCACCAGCAGCGCGAGCATCGCCATCGGCCTCGCCCGTCAGGGCAAGCGCACGGCGGTCGTCGACTTCGACGTGGGCCTGCGCAACCTCGACCTGATCATGGGCTGCGAGCGTCGCGTGGTGTACGACCTGGTCAACGTGGTGCAGGGCGAAGCCTCGCTCAAGCAGGCGCTGATCAAGGACAAGCGCTTCGACAACCTCTACGTGCTGGCCGCGTCGCAGACCCGCGACAAGGACGCGCTGACCACCGAAGGCGTGGAGCGCGTGCTCAAGGAACTCGCCGACGACGGCTTCGAGTACATCGTCTGTGACTCGCCCGCGGGCATCGAGAAGGGCGCGTTCCTGGCGATGTATTTCGCCGACCGCGCCGTCGTGGTCGTCAACCCGGAAGTCTCGTCGGTGCGCGACTCCGACCGCGTCATCGGCCTGCTGCAGTCCAAGACCCGCCGCGCCGAGAACGGCGAGCGCGTGCAGGAGCACCTGCTGCTGACCCGCTACAGCCCGGCGCGCGTGGAGACCGGTGAGATGCTGTCGATCACCGACGTCGAAGAAGTGCTGGGCCTGAAGACGATCGGCGTGATTCCCGAATCCGGCGACGTGCTCAACGCGTCCAACAAGGGCGAGCCGGTGATCCTGTCGGCCGAGTCGAACGCAGGCCAGGCCTACGACGACGCGGTCGCACGCCTGCTGGGCCAGGAGCGCCCGATGCGCTTCACCACCACCGACAAGAAGGGCTTCTTCAGCAAGCTGTTCGGAGGCTGATCATGGGTATGTTCGATTTCCTCAAGCCGAAGAAGAACACCGCCTCGATCGCGAAGGACCGGTTGCGCATCATCGTGGCGCAGGAGCGGAACAATCGCGGCGCCCCCGATTACCTGCCGCTGCTGCAGCGCGAGCTGCTCGAGGTGATCCGCAAGTACGTCAGCATCGACGTCGACGCGGTCAAGGTGGACCTGGTCAAGGACGGCGACCACGACGTGCTGGACATCTCGGTCGCGCTGCCCGAAGAGCGTCAAGCCACTGCCTGAGCCACACGGGTGGATGCGCAACGCACGATCGAGGCGCCGGACGCGGCCGGACCTGTGCTGTGTCTGGCCGACATCGGCTTCGACGCGCCGGCCGCCCTGCTCGCCCGTTACGGACTGACCCTGCATCGCGTGCCCGACGGCGCGCCGATTCCGGGCAGTTACTGGGGGGCGCCGGAGGCCGGCATCATCGGTACCGACGTGCATGCGCGTGGCGACACGCCGGTGCATTCGCTGCTGCACGAGGCCGGTCATCTGATCGTGCTGCCGCCCGAGCGCCGCGCCGCCGTGCATACCGATGCGACCGATTCGGTCGAGGAAGAAGACGCGACCTGCTATCTGCAGATCGTGCTGGCCGATGCGTTGCCCGGTGTCGGCTGCGATCGTCTGATGGCGGACATGGACACCTGGGGCTACACCTTCCGCCTCGGCTCGACGCGCGCGTGGTTCGAGCAGGACGCGGAAGATGCGCGCGCGTGGCTGCTCGCGCGGGATCTGTTGCCGCGCTGACGCCGACCTCGCCTCCGGCAAAATGCACGGCTCAGGGCAGCGTGCGCATCTCGCGTTCGGCATCGGGCGACTTGGCGTCCGCCCATTGCCCGATCGTCGCGAGCGCGCCGGAAGGCGCAGGCCGGCTTGCCGACACGAAGGTCGTCAGGACCGGTTGGCGCGAACAGCCCACGCGCGAGGGCGTGGTTTCCGCGCAACGAAAACGCAGCATGGCCGCCGCAAGCACGGTGCGCGTTTCCGCGTCGTAGACGACCGCCCCCTTTTCCATGCAGCTGTGCTGGCGACACCCGGCGTGCAGGATCCGACCGCCGCCCAGATCCCACGCCCGCGTGGCTCGCCGGTCATCGCCATCGGGAATGCCCAGCACCTCCCACATCTGCGCCAGCACCGGGCCGTCGGAATACAGATAGGCCGCACGCGCGTCGCCAAAAAATGCAGCCATAGCGTCGCTCGCGAACTCCGGAACCGGTCGGGCACCATGTGGCTGCGCCAGCACTGTCCCCGTCAGACTCGATCCGCAGACGATGAGTGCGCAGCTGATGAACAAGCGGACGCAACGGCTTCGGTACGCCAGCATGGCGGGGACTCCTGTCGTGGTCTGCGCCCACCGGATGCGACACAGACGGGTGGTCCTGATCTTCGATACCCACGTTATGACATGTCCACGCGGACGTCACTTGCGGGCATGGACACGCCGCACTAGCCTCCTCGTTCCCTAGCTGACCGGAAGCTGTCCGTGACTCATCGCCACGCCCTGCTCGCCCTTGCCGTGGCCGCGAGCCTGACGCTCGCCGGCTGCAACCGTTCCGAATCGCCCGATACCGCTGCGCCGGCAGGCGGCACTGCTGCGCCCGCAGGCGAGACCGCCGACCAGTTCATCGCCCGCGTCAACGAGGAAGTCAGGGCGTTGATGCCGGAGCTGACCGCCTCGCAGTGGCTGTCGGCGACCTATATCAACGACGACAGCCAGTTGCTGGCCGCGAAGTACAACGAGCGCTATCTCGCCCAGCTCAACAGCTGGATCGAACAGGCGCGCAAGTTCGAAGGCCAGCAGATGTCGCCCGAGACCGCGCGCGCGATCAACCTGCTCAAGCTCGGCGCGTCGATGCCGCCGCCGCGCAATCCCGAACACCTCGCCGAGCTCACCCGCATCGCATCGAAGATGGAAGGCACCTACGGCGCCGGCCAGTACTGCACCGGCGAGGGTGAGGCCCGCCGTTGCCGCCAGCTCGGCGCGCTCGAGGACGTGCTGCGCACCAGCCGCGACTACGACGCGCAGCTCGACGCCTGGCAGGGCTGGCACAGCATCGCCCAGCCGATGCGCGGCGACTACACGCGCTTCGTCGAACTGGTCAACGAGGGCGCACGCGATCTCGGCTTCGCCGATGCCGGCGAGGCCTGGCGCTCGGGCTACGACATGCCGCCGGCCGAACTCGCCGCCGAGACCGATCGCCTGTGGGGCCAGGTCAAGCCGCTGTACGAACAACTGCACTGCTACACCCGTGCACGCATGGATGCCCGGTATCCGGGCCGCGGCACCGTCGACGGCGGGCTGTTGCCTGCACACCTGATGGGCAACATGTGGCAGCAGGACTGGGGCAATCTGTGGGACGTGCTGCAGCCCTACCCCAATGCCGGCGATCTCGACATCACCGGCGCCCTGGAGAAGAACTACCAGGTGCTGCTCAACGAGCGCATGGTCAAGGAGAACGCGCTGATCGACTCCGATCGCCGCACCGAGGTCGCGCACGCCGCGCAGCTCGACAACGCCAAGCGCATGAACGAGCGCGCACAGGATTTCTACGTGTCGCTGGGCATGCCCACACTGCCCGAGAGCTACTGGACCAAGACCCAGTTCATCAAGCCGCGCGACCGCGACGTGGTCTGCCACGCCAGCGCCTGGGACATGAACATGGCCGGCGACGTGCGCACCAAGATGTGCACCAAACCGAACGAGGAAGACTTCACAACGATCTACCACGAGCTCGGCCACGTCTATTACTACCTGGCCTACAACGGCCGTCCGCCGCTGTTCCAGAACGGCGCGCACGACGGCTTCCACGAGGCGATCGGCGACACCATCGTGCTGGCGATGACGCCGCAGTACCTGCAGTCGATCGGCCTGGTCGGCGAGCAGACGCAGTCGCAGGAATCGCTGGTCAACTCGCAGATGCGCATGGCCCTGGCCAAGGTCGCGTTCATGCCGTTCGGCCTGATGATCGACCGCTGGCGCTGGGGCGTGTTCGACGGCTCGATCACGCCGCAGAACTACAACGCTGCGTGGTGGTCACTGAAGGCGCAGTACCAGGGCGTCGCCCCGGCGACCGCGCGCGGCGAGGAGTTCTTCGACGCCGGCGCCAAGTACCATGTGCCGGGCAATACGCCGTACACGCGCTACTTCCTGTCGCACGTGCTGCAGTTCCAGTTCTACAAGGCGCTGTGCGATGCGTCGGGCCACACCGGGCCGCTGTACGAATGCAGCTTCTACGGCAACAAGGCCGCCGGCGAGAAGTTCTGGGCGATGCTCGAGAAGGGCAACAGCCAGCCGTGGCAGCAGACGCTCAAGGAGCTGACCGGCGGCGAGCAGATGGACGCCGCACCGGTGCTCGAATACTTCGCGCCGCTGCAGACCTGGTTGACCGAGCAGAACGAGGGCCGCAGCTGCGGATGGACGGCGCCGGCCACGGCCCAGTCGCCGGCGCCTGCACCCGCGGCTCCGCCCCGGGGCTGAGCTCAGCTCGCGCACGCGCAAGGGCCGGCAATCTGCCGGCCCTTTTTCCATGGTGGCGGCAGCCGCACGCCTACATCTGGTCGGTCGGCTCCAGCGCTGCCGGGTCGCGCGGACAGGCCGGCGGCGGCGAGGTGCCGCGCGACAGCTCCCAGCGCCAGAACATCCAGCCGACCAGCATGAACGCCGCCGACGTCGCCGCGAGCAGCACGGGCTGGTGGCTGACCAGCGGCGACAGCAGACCGGCGACCGCGGCATTGAGCACCAGTCCCGTAAAGGCCTGCAGCGAAGACGCCGAGCCGCGCTGACGCGGGTACATGTCGAGGATCGCGAGCGTGAGAATCGGAAACGTCAACGCGATGCCGAAGGAATTGAGCATCGCCGGCATCACCGCCCACGGAATCGCGGGCTGGTCGACCAGCAGGTTGTAGGCGACGTTCAAGGCCACTGCGACGCCGCTGCAGGCGAAGCCGATATTCGCCAGCCGCGTGCCGGTGATGCGCCCCGCCGCACGCCCGGACACCCAGGAGCCGATCATCATGCCGCTGATCATCGGCACGAAGAACCAGCCGAACTGACGCTCGTTGAGCCCCAGCACATCGACGACGAACACCGGCGTCGAGGCGATGTAAAGGAACAGCGCCGAGAAATTGAATGCACCCGCCGCGGCGATGCGCTGGAAGCGGCTGTTGACGAAGATCGCCGTGTAATCAGCCAGCAACCGCCGCGGCGCCAGCGAGATCCGGTGCTCGCGCGGATGGGTTTCCGGCAGCCACAGCCAGACCACGACCAGCAACACCAGCGAGAACGCGACCAGGAACCAGAAGATCAGCGGCCAGCGGCCCCAGCCCAGCAGCCAGCCGCCGATGATCGGCGCGATCGCGGGCGCGATGCTGAAGATCATCATGACCTGGCTCATCAGCCGCTGCGCATCGTCGCCCTGCAGCACGTCGCGGATCACCGCGCGGCCGACGATCAGGCCCACGCCGGCCGACAACCCCTGCAGTGCGCGGAACCACAGCAGCGTGGTCAGATCGGTCGACAGCGCGCAGCCCACCGACGCCAGTACGAACACCGCCAGGCCGCCGAGGATCACCGCGCGCCGGCCGATCGCATCCGACAGCGGCCCGTGCACGATGCTCATCAGCGCGTAGGCGATCAGATACACCGCGATCGTCTGCTGCATCGCCGCCGGATCGGCATCCAGGTCGCCGCCCATCGCCGGGAACGCCGGGAAGATCGTGTCGATCGAGAACGGGCCGAACATCGCCAGGCCCGCCAGCAGCAGCGCCAGGGTGCGGATCGACGGCATGCGCGGCTGTCTCATGCGCGCACCCGCAAGGCGCCTGCGGCGACGGCTGCAACACGAAGCGCCGGCACGCAGGCGACGGCAGGACAACAGGATTCGGACATCGGGACACCGGCAGACGTCCGTATTCACGGACCGGGCGCGGCGCAGAGGCCGCTTCGAAGCGCGACATCATAGGCCGGCCGGTGCGCGTGCTCCGGCAACGGCGCGTTCCGTCCGGGCGCAAGCGGCACGCGCGGGCGCGCGGAGTGGCCGGTATACTGCGCCGCGTATGCAGTGGGAGAAGCGGGCGCTCCTCGTGAGTGTCCCTGCCGTAGGCGCAACCGCCCGGAATCGCTCAGGCCCAGTACCGCTGCAGCGGCAACACTCTGGAGAGACCGGAGGCCCGTAGGGCACACCCGGCGCCGAAGGGGCACGAAGCGCACCGCTTCCAAACTCTCAGGCAAAAGGACAGAGGGGCAACGCGGAAGACCGGCGGTCTTCGGCCCTGTCGTCCGCGACGCGGATCGACATGGATCTGCGCCGGCATTCCTGACGCCCGCCCCTTCCGGATGCCCGCCATGACCGCTTCGACCCTGCGCGACCTCGAACACCCCTCGGCCTTCGTCGAGCGCCATATCGGCCCGAACGACGCCGAGATCGCCCACATGCTCGAGGTCGTCGGCCACGATTCGCTCGATGCGATGACCGACGCGATCGTGCCCGGCAGCATCGCCTCGCGCAGCCCGCTCGCCCTGCCCGACGCGATGACCGAGGTCGACGCGCTGGCGAAGATCCGCGGCGTGGCCAAGCAGAACACCGTGCTGCGCAGCGTCATCGGCCAGGGCTACTACGGCACGCACACGCCGAACGTCATCCTGCGCAACATCCTCGAGAACCCGGCCTGGTACACGGCCTACACGCCCTACCAGGCGGAGATCTCGCAGGGCCGCATGGAAGCGCTGATCAACTTCCAGACCATGGTCACCGACCTGACCGGCATGGACATCGCCAATGCCTCGCTGCTCGACGAGGCGACCGCCGCGGCCGAGGCGATGACGCTGGCCAAGCGCTCGGCGAAGTCGAAGTCCAACGTGTTCTTCGTCGCCGACGACGTGCATCCGCAGACGCTCGACGTGCTGCGCACCCGCGCCGACGGCCTCGGCATCGAGCTGCTGATCGGCCCCGCTGCCGACGCCAGGGACGCCGACACCTACGGCGTGCTGCTGCAGTATCCGAACACCTTCGGTCGCATCGACGACCACGCTGCCGTGGCCGAGGCCGTGCACGCGCGCGGCGGCGTCGTCGCGGTCGCGACCGACCTGCTCGCGCTGACCCTGATCCAGGCCCCGGGCCGCTGGGGCGCCGACATCGTCGTGGGCAACTCGCAGCGCTTCGGCGTGCCGTTCGGCTTCGGCGGCCCGCACGCCGGCTTCATGGCCTGTCGCGACGCCTACAAGCGCTCGATGCCGGGCCGCCTGATCGGTGTGTCGGTCGACGCCGCAGGCAACCAGGCCTATCGCCTGACGCTGCAGACGCGCGAGCAGCACATCCGCCGCGAGAAGGCGACGTCGAACATCTGCACCGCGCAGGTGCTGCTGGCGGTGATGGCGTCGATGTACGCCGTCTACCACGGCCCCGACGGCCTGACCCGCATCGCCCGCCGCACGCACCGCTTCGCGTCGATCCTCGCCGCCGCGCTCGGCAAGGCCGGCGTCACGGTCGGCGACGCGTTCTTCGACACGCTGCACGTGACAGGCGTCGACGCCGATGCGCTGCACGCCAAGGCGCGCGATGCCGGCTTCAACCTGCGCGCGATCGACGGCAGCTCGCTCGGCATCAGCCTCGACGAGACCACGACGCGCGACGAAGTCGTCGCGCTGGCGAAGCTGTTCGGCGCGCACGCCGACATCGAAGCACTCGACGCCGCGACCGCCGATGCGCTGCCGACGACGCTCGCGCGCGACACGCAGTTCATGACCCACCCGGTGTTCAACACCCACCACAGCGAACACGAACTGCTGCGCTATATGCGCACCCTGGCTGATCGCGATCTGGCGATGGACCGCACGATGATCCCGCTGGGCTCGTGCACGATGAAGCTCAACGCGACCGCCGAGATGATCCCGGTCACGTGGCCCGAGTTCGCCAACATCCATCCCCTGGCGCCGGCCGACCAGACCGCGGGCTACACCGAACTGATCGACGGCCTGGAAGCGATGCTGGTCGAGATCACCGGCTACGACGCGGTGAGCTTCCAGCCCAATTCCGGCGCGCAGGGCGAGTTCGCCGGCCTGCTCGCGATCCGCGCCTACCAGCAGGCGCAGGGCCAGGGCCATCGCGACATCTGCCTGATTCCCGAATCCGCGCATGGCACCAATCCCGCATCGGCGCAGATGGTCGGCATGACCGTGGTCGTGACCCGCTGCGACAAGGACGGCAACGTCGACATCGACGACATCCGCGCCAAGGCCGAGAAGTACTCCGATCGCCTGGCCGCGCTGATGATCACCTACCCGTCCACGCACGGCGTGTTCGAGGAGGACGTGGTCGCGATCTGCGACATCGTCCACCAGCACGGCGGCCAGGTGTACACGGACGGCGCCAACATGAACGCCCTGGTCGGCGTGGCGAAGCCGGGCAAGTGGGGCTCGGACGTCAGCCACCTGAACCTGCACAAGACCTTCTGCATTCCGCACGGCGGCGGCGGCCCGGGCGTCGGCCCGTGCGCGGTGAAGTCGCATCTGGCGCCTTACCTGCCGCGCGCGCTCGGCGGCGACGGCGCGGTCGGCATGGTGTCGGCGGCCACGTTCGGCTCGGCCTCGATCCTGCCGATCAGCTGGATGTACATCGCGATGATGGGCGCCGACGGCCTGCGCCGCGCCACCCAGGTCGCGCTGCTCAACGCCAACTACGTGGCCAGGCGCCTGGCGCCGCATTACCCGACGCTCTATACCGGCCGCAACGATCTCGTCGCGCACGAATGCATCCTCGACCTGCGCCCGATCAAGGACGCGACCGGCATCAGCGCCGAGGACGTGGCCAAGCGGCTGATCGATTTCGGCTTCCACGCGCCGACGCTGAGCTTCCCGGTCTCGGGCACGCTGATGGTGGAACCGACCGAAAGCGAATCGCTGCACGAGCTCGACCGCTTCATCGACGCGATGATCCAGATCCGGGACGAAATCCGCGCGATCGAGGACGGCCGCCTGGACCGCGACGACAACCCGCTCAAGCACGCGCCGCACACCGCGATGCAGGTCACCGCCAGCGAGTGGACCCACGCCTACCCGCGCGAACTGGCTGCGTTCCCGCTGGCGACGCTGCGCCATACCAAGTACTGGCCGCCGGTCGCGCGCGTCGACAACGTGCACGGCGACAAGAACGTGTTCTGCAGCTGCATTCCGATCGGCTCGGCCGAAGACGAGCCCGAGGCCTTCAGCGAGCCGGACGTCGTCTGACCGACTGCAGACGGCCTGTTCCGGCCGGCCGATCTGCCAACTGCGTCACAACCTGACCCGGCCGTATGGCCGGGTCTTATATTTGCGCAGGTTGTTCAGGCTGCACCCGCACCCGGAGGGATGTCGACAGCGTCGCGCATTGGCACGGCGGTTGCTTTCGAGATGCAGCCCCCCCTCCGGTCCAGTCCGCATGCTCGTCGGCACCTACAACCCGCTGCTTGTCGTCGTTTCGTATGTGGTGGCCGTGTTCGCCTCCTATGTTGCCCTCGACATGGCCGGACGCATCGCCGCGAGCGACGGCTGGGCGTCGCGCAGCTGGCTGGTCGGCGGTGCGATCGCAATGGGCTTCGGCATCTGGTCGATGCACTTCCTCGGCATGCTGGCGTTCGAGCTGCCGATTCCGCAGGGTTATGACCTCGCAGTCACGCTGTACTCGCTGCTGATCGCGATCTGCAGCTCCGCCTATGCGCTCAATGTGATCTCCGGTCGCGATCTGCCTGGACGCAAGCTCTGCGTCGCGGCGCTGATCCTCGGCGCCGGTATCGCCGCCATGCACTACGTCGGCATGGAAGCGATGCGCATGCAGCCGGGCATCGACTACCACGCGGGCTGGTTCGCCCTGTCGATCGTGATCGCGATCGTCGCCGCCGGCGCGGCGCTTTGGATCGCGTTCTCGCTGCGTCGAGAAGGCACCGGCGTGCTGCGCGCCCGCGGCCTGGCAGCCCTGGTCATGGGCGTGGCGGTGGTGGGGATGCACTACACGGGCATGGCCGCGGCGCGCTTTCCAGAAGGCAGCATCTGCGGCGCGGCGATCGCAGGCGGCATCTCGCCACAATGGCTGGCGAGCCTGGTCGGCGCCACGACGTTCGCGATTCTCGGCATGGCGCTCACGACCTCGATCCTGGACCGGCGCCTGCAGGAGCGCACCACCCTGCTCAGCGACTCGCTCAAGAAAGCGAACCAGGAACTGACGTATCTCGCCCTGCACGACAACCTGACCAAATTGCCGAATCGCCTGTTGCTCGAGGACAGGCTCGAACACGCGATCCGCCGAGCGGTCCGCAACGGCCATCGGTTCGCGCTGCTGTTCGTCGATCTCGACGGCTTCAAGGCCGTCAACGATGCCTACGGCCATCCGGTGGGCGACCGCCTGCTGCTTCAGGTCGCGCGACATCTCGATGCGGAGATCCGTGCCGAAGACACGCTGGCGCGCCTGGGCGGCGACGAGTTCGTGGTCGTCGCCGACATCAGCGACCCGGGCGATGCCGCAACGCTTGCCGAGAAACTGCTGCAGACGGTGGCGATGCCGGTACAGATCGAAGGCGGCGATCTCCACGTGACCGGCAGCATCGGCGTGGCGATCTTCGGCGCCGACGGCACCAATGCGCGCGAACTGATGGCGAACGCCGACGCGGCGATGTATTCGGCCAAGGACCAGGGGCGCAACGCCTACTGCTTCTTCGAGCCGTCGATGAACCGCGGTGCCCACGCCGAGCTTGCCCTCGTGCAGGACCTGCGCCGGGCGCTGGCGCTGGACCAGTTCACGCTCAACTACCAGCCCAAGTTGCGTGCGCCGGACGGCCCGCTGGTCGGCGTCGAGGCGCTGCTGCGCTGGCACCATCCCGAGCGCGGGCTGGTGATGCCGGACACGTTCATTCCGTTGGCCGAGAAGACCGGACTGATCCTCGAGATCGGCCGCTGGGTCATCCACGAGGCCTGCCGCCAGTTGATGGAATGGCGCGCGCTCGGGCGCGAGGTGCCGACGGTGTCGGTCAATCTGTCGGCGACCCAGTTCCGCTCGCCCGGCCTGCTCGGCAAGATCAAGGAAGCGCTGGCGCGGTACAGCATGCCACCGTCGTCGCTGGTGCTGGAAATCACCGAATCGACCGCGATGCACGACCCCGAAGCGAGCATGGTGATCCTGCAACGGCTGTCGGCGCTGGGCGTGCAGATCTCGATCGACGATTTCGGCACCGGCTATTCCAGCCTGTTGTACCTCAAGCGGTTGCCGGCCAGCGAACTCAAGATCGATCGCGCGTTCGTCAAGGATCTGGTTGCCGGCAGCGAGGACGCCGCGATCGTCTCGGCAATCATCGCGCTCGGCCGCACGCTCAACCTGTCGGTGATTGCCGAAGGCGTGGAGACTGCCGCCCAGCAGCACCTGCTGACCGAACTGGGGTGCACCTCGCTGCAGGGCTTCCACTTCGGCATGCCCGGCGACGCCGCCACGATCGGCGCACGCCTGTAGCGGCGCGCAGCCCGTCGATCGTCATCGGTCGCACCGAGGCCTGCTCGCCACCCCGGGCGCGGAGCCGGTGGGCTGCGCGGCGGGCGCGATGACCTCTGCGATGGAGCGAGGGTTCAAGGCGGTGCGCGAGGCGCGTGCGTCACCTCGCCACGCGCGCGTCGCGATCGTCGGACGGATGCCAGCGCAGCAGCGCGCCCGCAGCGATCGCGCGACGTCGTGCACCTGCGGGGTTCACGATCCGTGGGCACCGGTTGCGCCACGGTCGGGGTCCACAGCAGGAGATCGACCCCGTGTCCTCCAAGACGCCCCAATCGGAAAATGCACCCGACCAGCCACAGCAGGCGGATCATGTGGCGGTCAACGACCGCAAAGCGTCGCGCGGCGATGACTTCGCAGACGACAACAACCGCTCCGCAGAAGGCAACGATGCCGCGCTGATCTCCGGCCCGAGCTTCGAACGCCGCGTCCACAGCGACGGCACCGTCGAGGGTGTGCAACCCGGGACAGAAGACGACGATGCCCAGACCAGTGCTGATCACGCATCCGACCGGAATGCAGCTGGCACTTCGTAACCCGCGCGGAATCGCGTGCCGGGCGCCCGGGTGCCGGCTTCATTTCCCAGGGCAGTGACGCTGTCGGCGCTCCTGTCCATGCGTCCCGGCTGTGCGATGCCGCCGAATGCGGCCCCGGTTGCACACGTCCAGTGATTCGATTGGGAAATCCCGTGCACAGACATTGCCGGGAATGCGGTCGCCCGCCTGCACACCTGGGACGCCGGGCGCGCCTGGCTGGGGACCACGCAGTTGTGTCGCGCTGCACGTGACCATTCTCACCCACCGCGACATGCGGTGATCAGATGCGTCCACTGTCGCGATCACCGGTGCCCGGCGAGGCGAACATGACGGGCGGTTCGCGCACGGCCAGCGTCGATCCCCTAGAATCCGCACCGTCCTCGCCCCCGGAGTCATCGCATGTCGTCTGCCCCTCTCGCCTACCGCCGCGTCCTGCTCAAGTTGTCCGGCGAGGCCCTGATGGGCGACGAGGATTACGGCATCGATCCCAAGGTCATCGGCCGCCTGGCCGATGAAGTAATCGAAGCGCAGAAGGCCGGCGCCGAAGTCGGTCTGGTCATCGGCGGCGGCAACATCTTCCGCGGTGCCGGCCTGGCCGCAGCCGGCATGGACCGGGTGACCGGTGACCAGATGGGCATGCTGGCGACCGTCATCAACGCGCTGGCCATGCAGGACGCGCTGGAAAAGCGCGGCGCGCGCGCCCGCGTCATGAGCGCGATCAAAATCAACGACGTCTGCGAGGACTACATCCGCCGTCGTGCGATCCGCCATCTGGAAAAGGGCCGCATCGCGATCTTTGCCGCCGGCGTCGGCAGCCCCTTCTTCACCACCGACTCGGGCGCTGCACTGCGCGGCATCGAGATCGGCGCGGATCTGCTGCTGAAGGCGACCAAGGTCGACGGTGTCTACGATGCCGATCCCAAGAAGGTGCCGGATGCCAAACGTTACGATCGCCTGACCTATGACGACGTGCTGCGCCAGGGCCTCGAAGTCATGGACACCGCGGCGTTCGCGCTCGCGCGCGACTCGGATCTGCCGCTGCGCATCTTCGACATGAGCCAGGCCGGCGTGCTGCTGCGTATCCTGCGCGGCGAGCCGATCGGCACGCTGGTGCAGGGCCGCAGCTGAGTCCCTTCCGCGCGGCCCCGCGCCGCGCTGCAACAACCCCCGGCCCCGTCGCCGGTCCCGGACGCTTATAATCGTCCGATTCGCACACGGACCGGGGCTGCCAATGCTCAACGACATCAAGAAAGACACCCAGACCCGCATGGCCAAGAGCGTCGAAGCGCTCAAGCACACGCTGGTCAAGGTACGGACCGGGCGCGCGTCCACCGCCCTGGTCGACAACATCAAGGTCAATTACCACGGTTCGGACATGCCGCTGAATCAGGTCGCCAGCGTGGTGGTGTCCGACGCCCGCTCGCTGATGATCACGCCGTGGGAAAAGCAGATCGTCGGCGCGATCGAGAAGGCGATCCTCGGCTCAGACCTCGGTCTGACCCCGAACACCGCCGGCACGACGATCCGCCTCAACCTGCCCGCGCTGACCGAAGAACGCCGCCGTGACCTGTCGAAGGTCGTGCACAGCGAGGGCGAGGACAGCAAGGTCGCCATCCGCAACATCCGCCGCGATGCCAACCAGCAGATCAAGGAACTCCTGAAGGAGAAGCTGATCTCCGAGGACGACGAGCGCCGCAGCGAGGACGAGATCCAGAAGATCACCGACGCGGCGATCAAGGATGTCGACGAGGTGGTCAAGGCCAAGGAACAGGAACTGATGTCGGTCTGACGGCCTGGCCGCAGTCCGCATGAACGCTCCGATTCCGAGCGGGCACGTCCCGCGCCACATCGCCGTCATCATGGACGGCAACGGGCGCTGGGCGGCGCGCCGCAAGCGTCCGCGTGCGATCGGCCACCGTGCCGGCGCACGCACCGTGAATCTCTGCATCGACTTCTGCCTCGATCGCGGCGTCGACGTACTCACCCTGTTCGCGTTCTCCAGCGAAAACTGGGGCCGCCCCGACGAAGAAGTCGGGGCGCTGATGAAGCTGTTTCTCGGCGCGCTCGACCGTGAAGTCGGCGAGCTGCACCGGCGCGGCGTGCGGCTGCGTTTCATCGGTGAGCGCAGCCGCTTCAGCGAAGGCATTCGCGGCCGAATGGCGGCGGCGGAAGCCCTGACCGCCGGCAATACACGACTGACCCTGGCGGTTGCAGCAAGTTACGGCGGGCGCCAGGACATCGCGCAAGCCGCGCGTTCGCTGGCCGAGGAT
Source organism: Luteimonas sp. KH_071 (assembly GCF_057838005.1). Taxonomy (NCBI): domain Bacteria; kingdom Pseudomonadati; phylum Pseudomonadota; class Gammaproteobacteria; order Lysobacterales; family Lysobacteraceae; genus Luteimonas; species Luteimonas sp. KH_071. Next base: position 2,358,590 of record NZ_CM174458.1, read on the forward strand.
GTCGCGGCCGGCAGGTTGCGCCCCGATCAGATCGACGAGGCCGCGCTCGGGGCCCGCGTGGCGCTGGCCGATCTGCCGGCACCGGATCTTTTCATCCGCACCGGCGGGGACCTGCGCATCAGCAATTTCCTGCTGTGGCAGCTCGCCTACACCGAACTGTGGTTCACCGAGACGCTGTGGCCCGAACTCGGGGTCGCGGAACTCGAGCAGGCACTCCAGGTCTACGCTTCGCGCGAGCGACGCTTCGGGCTGACGGGCGAGCAGATCGCCACCGCACACGACGCATCGCCCGGGGAGGGCCACCCATGACATCCACCCGCATCCTCGCGGCCCTGCTGATGGCGCCTGTCGCCATCGCCGCCGTACTGCTGCTCAACACGCCCTGGATGGCCGCGGTCTCGGCGATCATCTTCCTCGCTGCGCTGTGGGAATGGCTGCGCCTGACCGACATCGACGACACGCTCGCGCGGACCGCGCTGCTGGCGCTGAACCTGTTACTGATGGTGGCGATCGTCTGGGCCTCGGCGACCGGCGGCGGTTCGCTGGTGCTGCTGAAGATCCTGGCGATGATCGGTGTCGGCTGGTGGCTGCTGGCGACGCTGTGGCTGCGCTACTACGACTTCGCTTCCGATCACGACACCAAGGCGCGGGTATTCAAGCTCGCCGCGGGCACTCTGGCGGTAATTCCGGCCTGGGCCGCGCTGTGCGTGATACACGCCGGCGAAAACGGCGGCCACGGCAATCGCTGGTTGCTGCTGGCGCTGGCGATCGTCTGGGCCACCGACACCGGCGCGTACTTCGCGGGTCGCAAGTTCGGCAAGCACAAGCTCGCGCCGCGCATCAGCCCGAACAAGACCGTCGAAGGTCTTGCGGGAGGCGTGGTGGCAGGGGTCGTCGTTGCCGTCGCATTCGCACCGCTGGCAGGGGCGACCACCGCGCAGTTGCCGCTGGTCGCGCTGGTCGCGGTGCTGACGGTGCTGGCATCGGTGGTCGGCGATCTGTTCGAAAGCCTGCTCAAGCGACACGTCGGCGCCAAGGATTCGGGCACGTTGATTCCCGGCCATGGCGGCGTGCTCGATCGCCTCGACAGCGTGCTGGCGGCGCTGCCGGTGTTCGCGTTCGGCCAGATCTGGCTCGGCTTCTGATGATGCAGCCCGTACTCCCATGTCACGGCCGGACATGCCGCGCATGATCCGCAAGGTCGCGGTGTTCGGTGCCACCGGTTCGATCGGCACCTCGGCGCTGGACGTCATCGCCCGGCACCCCGATCGCCTGCGCGCGAGCGTGCTGGCGGCAGGCCGCAATGTCGATGCCCTGGTCACGCTGTGCGTGGCGCATCGACCGGATCATGCGGTGATCGCCGATCCGACGCTGCTCGACGCCTTGGCGGCCGCATTGTGCGATGCCGGCCTCGACACCACGCCGCATGCCGGCATGCCCGCCCTCGACGCGCTCGCCAGCGATGCCGACGTCAGCGACACCGTCGTCGCCGCGATCGTCGGCGCGGCCGGGCTCGACTCCACGCTCGCCGCGCTCCGCGCCGGCAAGCGCGTGCTGCTGGCCAACAAGGAATCGCTGGTGCTGGCGGGCGCGCTGATGATGCAGGCCGCGCGCGACGCGGGCGCCACCATCGTGCCGATCGACAGCGAGCACAACGCGATCCACCAGTGCCTGCCCGCCGACGGCGACTGCAGCGGTGTGGCGCGCATCATCCTGACCGCATCCGGCGGCCCGTTCCGCGGCCGAGATCGCGCCTCGTTGGCCGACGTGACGCCGACCCAGGCGGTCGCGCATCCGAAGTGGTCGATGGGGCCGAAGATCTCGGTCGACTCCGCCACGCTGATGAACAAGGGGCTGGAACTGATCGAGGCGCACCATCTGTTCGCAATGCCGGCCGAGCGCCTCGACGTGCTGGTCCATCCGCAGAGCCTCGTGCACTCCTTCGTCGAATTCATCGACGGTTCCACCCTGGCGCAGCTCGGATTGCCCGACATGCGCACCGCGCTCGCCGTCGGGCTTGGATATCCGGATCGCATCGCATCCGGTGTGGCGGGCCTGGACCTGCTCGGCCACGGCCGCCTCGATTTCGAGGCGCCGGATACCGACGCATTTCCCTGCCTGGCGCTGGCACGCGGCGCATTGGCCGCTGGCGGCACCGCGCCTGCGCTGCTGAACGCGGCGAACGAAGTGGCGGTTTCAGCGTTTCTTCAGGGGCGACTGCGTTTTCTAGCCATTCCCACGCTGGTCGAGCACGTACTCGACACGCTTCCCGCCGCCGACGCGGCGTCGCTGGCCGTGCTGCGCGATGCCGATGCACGCGCGCGCAGTGTCGCCACCCACGCGATCGAATCCGGTGCCATCCATTGAACAAGCGTGATGTCTGAATTTGTCGGCTCGGTGTGGTGGCTGATCGTCAGCCTCGGCGTGCTGGTGACCTTCCACGAGTTCGGCCACTACTGGGTCGCGCGCCGCTGTGGCGTGCGCGTGCTGCGGTTCTCGGTCGGCTTCGGCCGCGCGCTATGGTCGCGTCGTGGCAGGGACGGCACGGTCTACCAGATCGCGATGATCCCGCTGGGCGGCTACGTCAAGATGCTCGACGAACGCGAGAGCCCGGTGCCGGAAGCCGAAGCGCACGAGGCCTTCAACCGCGCATCGGTATGGAAGCGGATCGCCATCGTCGCAGCCGGTCCGGTCGCCAACCTGATCCTGTGCGTCGCGCTGCTGTGGGCGATGTTCGTGATCGGCCGTCCCGATTACGCACCCGTCGTCGGCCAGGCCAGCGGCATCGCCGAAACCTCGGGGATGCGCGCCGGCGACCACATCGACGCCGTCGGTGATCGAGAGACGCCGACCTGGATGGAGGTGCAGCTGGCACTGCTGCCCGCCGCGCTCGACCGGGAAGACGTCACGCTGCGCGTGACCGACGAACGCGACCGCGAGATCACCCGCGAGCTGCGTCTGTCCGAGCTGCCCGCCGACTTCGACCAGCGGCGCATCACGACCGCGATCGGCCTGTGGCCGCAGCATCTGCTGCTGCCCGCGGTCGTGGGCAGCGTCGCACCGGATTCCGCCGCATGGGGCGTGCTGGCTGAAGGCGACCGGCTGACCGCCATCGACGGCAGCCAGGTGCGCGTGTTCGAGGACATCGGCCCGCTGGTGCAGAGGCTGGGCGACCGCGGCGGCCAGGCGATGGTCGAAGTGGAACGCGACGGCGAGCGCCTCGCGCTGGAGATCACACCCAGGCGCATGGAACTGCCCGAGGGTCGCGGCGAGTACTGGGCCTTCGGCATCGCGCCGCCGCGTGATCTTCCGATGCCGCCGAAGAACGCGATGCAGCAGTACAGCGTGCTTGCGGCTGTGCCGGCGGCGTTCCATGAGGTGGGCCACCTGACGGGCCAGCTGGTGGGCATGATCGGTCGCGCCTTCAGCGGCCGCGTCGCGATCGAAAACACGGTCGCCGGCCCGATCACGATTGCCCGCGCGGCCAATACCTATGCCGGTCAGGGGCCCGCGTGGTACCTGACGATCCTCGCACTGTTGTCCCTGAGCCTGGCGATCCTGAACCTCCTCCCCATCCCGCTGCTGGATGGGGGGCACCTGTTGTATTACCTTATCGAGTTGGTCAAAGGCAGCCCGGTCAGCGAGCGCGCGATGGTGGCCGGGCAATATGTCGGCCTGGCCCTGCTGGCCAGCCTGATGGGCCTGGCGTTCTACAACGACATCCTCCAACTCGTGCGCTGACACCTGTCCCGACCCGGATTCCGCCGCACCCACCGCGCCGGAACCACTCCCCTACCCGGATTCAAAGATGACGCGAATGCCTGACCGCCGCTTGCTTGCCCTCGCCCTTGCCACGGTGATCGCCGCGCCGGCGTGGGCCCAGACGGCCGCGAACGCACCTGCCGCCGCGCCGACGCCCGCCGAACTGCCTCCGCTGGCGCCGTCCAGCGCCAGCAGCTTCACGGTCAGCGACATCCGTGTCGATGGCCTGCAGCGTATCGGCGCGGGCACGGTGTTCACCTACCTGCCGGTCGAGCGTGGCGATACCGTCAATCCGACCCGGATCAGCGATTCGGTCCGCGCGCTCTACCGCACGGGCTTCTTCGAGGACATCCAGGTGGCGCGTCAGGGCGACATCCTCGTGTTCACCGTGACCGAGCGCCCGGCGATCAACCGCCTGACGCTGACCGGCAATAAGGACATCAAGACCGAGGACCTGACCAAGGGCCTGACCGAGATCGGCCTGTCCGAGGGCGAGACTTTCGACCGCCTCGACCTCGACCGCGTGACCCAGGAACTGGTGCGCCAGTACAACAACCGCGGCAAGTACAACGTCAAGATCACTCCGACCGTCTCGCGCCTCGATCGCAACCGCGTCGACATCGCGATCAACGTCGAAGAAGGCAAGGCGGCCAAGATCCGCCACATCAACATCATTGGCAACGAGACCTATGACCTCGACACGCTGACCGACAGCTGGGAATCGGGCGAGTCGAACTGGCTCAGCTGGTACCGCCGCGACGACCAGTACTCGCGCGAGAAGCTCGAGGGTGACCGCGAGAAGCTGCACAACTTCTACCTCGACCGGGGCTACATCGATTTCAGCGAGGACAGCGTCCAGGTCTCGATCAGCCCCGACAAGGCCGACATGTTCATCACCGCCGGCGTCACCGAAGGCGAGATCTACAAGGTGTCGGACGTGCAGATCACCGGCGATACGGTGCTGCCTAAGGAGGAGATCGAGAGCCGCGTGTTCGTGCAGAAGGACCAGGTGTTCTCGCGCGCACTGCTGGAACTCAGCTCCGATGCGATCGTCGCAACGCTCGGCAACATCGGCTACGCCTTCGCGCAGGTGAATCCGATTCCGGAAGTCGACCGCGAGAACCGCACCGTCTCGATCAATCTCCAGGTCGTACCGGGCCCGCGCGTCCAGGTGCGCCGCGTCCAGTTCAAGGGCAACAGCCGCACATCCGACGAAGTGATGCGCCGCGAAATGCGCCAGTTCGAAGGCAGCTGGTATTCGCAGGCCGCGGTCGACCGCTCCAAGGTCCGCTTGCAGCGCCTGGGCTACTTCGAATCGGGCAGCGTCAATGTCGAGAGCCAGCCGGTACCCGGCAGCAATGACGAAGTGGACGTGGTGTTCAGCGTCACCGAGACGACGTCGGGCAGCTTCACCTTCGGTCTCGGCTATTCGCAGCTGGCAGGCCTCACGACCTCGGTGCAGTTGTCGCAGAACAACTTCCTCGGCAGCGGCAACCGGGTGTCTGTGGAAGCGCAGCGCAACGTCTATCTGCAGCGCTACTCGTTCTCCTTCATGAACCCGTACTTCACCGACGGCGGCATGTCGCTGGGCTACAACCTGTGGTGGCGCGAGTTCGACAATTCCGAGTTCAACACTGCGCAATACTCGTCGACCAGCGCCGCGGCGCAGACTGTCCTCGGGATCCCGCTGACCGAGAACGACTCGATTTCGCTGCTGCTCGGTATCGACCGCAACCAGATCTTCACGTTCCGCGGTTCGTCGCCCGAATCGATCGTCGACTATGTCGACGCATTCGGCACACGCACCTTCCACGCCTGGCGCAGCGAGCTCGCCTGGGCGCGCGACACACGCAACGACTTCCTGCAGCCGACCCGGGGCATGATGCAGCGCGTGTCACTTGAAGCCACGCTGCCCGGCTCGACCGCCGAGTACTACAAGCTCAACTACGAAATCTCCAAGTACTGGCCGATCAACCGCCACCTGGTGCTCAACACGCGCGCCGAGCTCGGCTACGGCGACAGCTACGGCGACGATGTCGTGCGCAACGTCTGCTTCACCCCGTCGACATTCGTGGACAGCGACGGCGACGGCGTGGTCGACACGGAAGTGCCGGGCGCAGCGCCCAGCGACCCCTGCGATCCGACGTCGAACGATTATCTCCGCACGATCACCGCCAGCGGCCTGCCGTTCTACGAGAACTTCTACGCAGGCGGTCCCCGCTCGGTGCGCGGCTTCCGCGACAACACCCTGGGGCCGCGTGAAACGGCGTTCAACAGCTCGTTCCTGCAGCCCATCGGCGGCGCGGTCAAGACGATCGGCTCGGCGGAAATGTTCTTCCCCTCGCTGATCAAGTCGCCGGCCGCGCGCGTCTCCGCCTTCGTCGACTTCGGCAACGTCTACAAGGACGTCGACAGCTGGGATGCGAAGGAACTGCGCGCTTCGGCGGGCGTCGCGCTGATGTGGCGCGCACCGGTTGGTCCGATCTCGATCAGCTACTCGTATCCGCTGCGCCAGCAGAAGGAAGTGCGCGGTGGCGCGGGTGATCTGATCAAGCAGGGCGACGAAATCGAGCGTCTGCAGTTCACCTTCGGCGGCGCGTTCTGATCCAGCGCGACCGATGACCGACACGCAGCAGCCCCGCCATACCGCCGAAGCGCTCGCGCAGCGCTTCGGCCTGGTCGTCCACGGTGTATCGGACACTTCGGTGTCCGGCGTTGCGACGCTCGCCGGCGCCACGCGCGACCAGCTCGCGTTCCTGTCCAACCCGCGTTATCGCCCCCAGCTCGCCGACACCGCCGCCGGCATCGTGGTGCTGCGCGAGGCCGATGCGGAAGGCTACGCGGGCACGGCACTGATCGCGAAGGATCCCTACGTCGCCTACGCGAAGATCGCCGCGTTGTTCGAACCGTCCAGCGATGCACCCGTGGGCATCCACGCCTCCGCCGTGGTCGATCCCTCCGCGCGCGTCGATCCCAGCGCGTCGATCGGCCCGCACGTCAGCATCGGCGCGCGCAGCGTGATCGGCGCCGGTGCGACGCTCGGCGCGGGTTGCGCGGTCGGCGAGGACTGCGTCGTCGGCGAGGGCAGCCGGCTGGTTGCACGCGTGACACTGGTCACGCGCGTGCGTCTGGGTGCCCGCGTGACCATCCATCCCGGCGCGGTACTGGGTTCGGAAGGCTTCGGTCTGGCGATGGACGCCGGGCGCTGGATCAATGTGCCGCAGCTCGGCGGCGTGGTGATCGGCGACGACTGCGACATCGGCGCCAATACGACGATCGATCGCGGCGCACTCGAAGACACGACGCTGGCCGAAGGCGTGCGCCTCGACAATCTGATCCAGATCGGACACAACGTGCGCATCGGCGCGCACACCGCGATCGCGGGCTGCGTCGGCATCGCCGGCAGTACGAAAATAGGCAGCTACTGCCTGCTGGCAGGCAAGGTCGGCGTCGCCGGTCACCTTGAAATCTGCGACAAGGTCGTCGTCCACGCGATGACGATGGTGTCCGCATCCATCACCGAGCCCGGCGAGTATTCCGCCGGCATTCCTGCCCAGCCCACGCGCGAGTGGCGGAAGAATGCCGTGCGGATCCGCCAGCTCGATTCGCTCGCGCGCCGCGTCACGGCGCTCGGGAAGGGGGAACCATGACAGACCCGATCACGCTGCCGATCTACATCGACGGCGTCCACAAGCTGCTGCCGCACCGCTATCCGTTCCTGCTCGTCGACCGTGTCGTCGAGTTCGAGCATGGCAAGCGCGTGCTCTGTTACAAGAACGTCTCGGCGAACGAGGAGTTCTTCCAGGGCCACTTTCCCGGGCAGCCGGTGATGCCGGGCGTACTCGTCGTCGAGGCGATGGCGCAGGCCGGCGGCATCCTGACCCACCTGACCAAGGGCAAGGACTGCGAAGGCAACCTGTCGTATCTGGTCAAGGTCGATGCGGCGAAGTTCTCGCGCATGGTGGTGCCGGGCGATCGTCTCGAACTCGAGGTCACGATCAAGCGCGAGATCCGCAACATGACCATGTACAGCGGCATCGCGCGCGTGGACGGCGAACAGGCGGCCTGCGCGGAGATCCTCTGCGCCGAGGTTCCGCGCTGACATGGGCGCTGCGCAGGTCCATCCCAGCGCGGTCGTCGATCCCGGCGCGACGCTGGGCGAGGACGTGCGCATCGGTGCGTTCACGCTGATCGGAGCGGACGTCGAGATCGGCGCCGGCACCATCGTCGGGCCGCATTCCAGCATCCACGGGCCGACGCGCATCGGCCGCGAGAACCACATCCATGGCCATGCCGCGATCGGCGGCGAGCCGCAGGACAAGAAGTTCGCGGGCGAACGCGCGGAACTGGTCATCGGCGACCGCAACACGATCCGCGAATTCGTCACGATCAACCGCGGCACCGGCGACGGTGGCGGCATCACCCACGTCGGCGACGACAACTGGTTCCTCGCCTATACCCACGTCGCGCACGACTGCGTCGTCGGCAACCGATGTGTGTTCTCGAACAACGCCACGCTGGCCGGCCACGTCACCGTCGGCGACCACGTGATCCTCAGCGGCTTCGTCGGCATCCACCAGTTCTGCCGGATCGGCGCGCACGCGTTCATCGGCATGGGCGCCTTCGTCAACGGCGACGTGCCACCGTTCGTCATGGTGGCGCAGGACGGCTACGGCCGACCGCGCGGCATCAATGCCGAGGGGCTGAAGCGGCGCGGCTTCGATGCCGCGCGTACCTCCGCGATCAAGCGCGCCTACCGCGCGCTGTATGTCTCCGGCGATTCGCTGGCGGATGCACGTGTGCGTCTGGCCGAGATGGCAGTGGACAGCGACGATGTCCGCACGTTCCTGGATTTCATCGACGCAGGCGATCGTCCGCTGTTGCGTTGACCTCGTCCGCGGCACGACGATCTGTCGATGCCGCACAATGACGCCGTGTCCATGACTGCGCCCGCTTCCGTTTCCCTGATACCCGGCAGCCCATCCGGTGCGCCGTTGCGCATCGCGCTCGTCGCCGGGGAGGCGTCCGGCGATCTGCTCGGCGCAGGTCTGATCGAACAGCTGCGCGCGCGCTATCCGCAGGCGACGTTCGCCGGCGTCGGCGGCGATGCGATGCGCGCGGCCGGCATGGAGACGTGGCACGACGCCTCCGAACTCGCAGTCATGGGGCTGTCGGAAGTGCTGCGGCATCTGCCGCGCCTGCTCAAGCTGCGCAGGACGCTGCGCGCGCACCTGCTCGACTGGCAGCCCGATGTCTTCATCGGCATCGACGCACCCGACTTCAATCTCGGTCTGGAGCGCACGCTCAAGGACCGCGGCATCCGCACCGTGCATTACGTGAGTCCGTCGATCTGGGCCTGGCGGCAGGGACGCGCTGCGAAGATCGGCCGCAGCGCCGATCTCGTGCTGTGCCTGTTTCCGATGGAGCCGCCGATCTACGCCACCCATGGTGTCGATGCGCGCTTCGTCGGCCATCCGCTGGCGGAAATGCTGGCGCTCGAACCGGACCGTGCTGCGGCGCGCGATGCGCTCGGACTGCCGCAGGACGCGCCCGTGCTCGCGGTGCTGCCGGGTTCGCGCCTGGGCGAAATCTCGCGGCTCGGCGAGGTGTTCCTGGAGGCCGCCGCGCGTGTCGCCGGCGCGCTGCCCGGTTTGCGCATCGTCGTGCCGGCCGCGAATGCCGGTTGCCGCGCTGCGATCGACGCGCTGCTCGCGCAACCGCGCTTCACAGCCCTCGATGTGCAGGTACTCGACGGTCAGGCGCGTGCCGCCATGGTCGCCAGTGATGTGGTGCTGCTCGCCTCGGGCACGGCGACGCTGGAAGCGTTGCTGGCCAAACGGCCGATGGTCGTCGGCTACCGCATCGCGCCGAGCACGGCGTTTCTGGTGCGCCTCTTCAAACTGATGCAGGTCGATCGCTTCTCGCTGCCGAACGTGCTCGCCGGCCGTTTGATCGCGCCGGAGTTCATGCAGGAAGACTGCACGCCCGAGAACCTGTCGGCTGCGGTGCTGCACTGGTTCCGTGATCCGGCCGCGGCCGATGCACTGCAGCCGGTCTATCTCGATCTGCATCTGCAGCTGCGCCAGGGCGCGTCGGCCACCGCGGCAGATGCCGTCCTGCGTCTGGCCGTGCCCGCCCTGCCCGCACCGGCGCAGACACCGTGACCCGTCGCCTGCGCATCGCAGGTGTCGACGAGGCCGGGCGTGGTCCCTTGGCCGGACCGGTCGTGGTCGCGGCGGTGATCCTGCATCCGAAGCGTCCGATCGATGGCCTCGACGATTCCAAGAAGCTGACCGAGAAACGCCGCGAGGCGCTGTACCCGCAGATCGTCGAGCGGGCGCTCGCGTGGCGCGTCGAATTCGTCGATGTCGAGGAAATCGATCGCATCAACATTTTCCAGGCGACGATGATCGGCATGGCGCGCGCGGTGCAGGCGCTGGCGCCGGCGGCCGAACGCGTGCTGATCGACGGCAACCGCCTGCCACGCGGCCTGCCCTGCCCCGCACGCGCGATCATCGGCGGCGACGCGCTCGAGCAATCGATCATGGCGGCGTCGATCCTCGCCAAGGTCGCGCGCGATCGCGCAATGGTCGAACTGCACGCAGCGTTTCCCGATTACGGTTTCGACCGGCACAAGGGCTACGGCGCGCCGACGCACCTCGCCGCGCTGCTCGCGCACGGCCCCTGCGTGCATCACCGTCGCAGCTTCGCGCCGGTGGCGCGCTTGTTGCCCGAGGCCGTGTCGGACGTCATCGCCGAACCCGCGACCGCGGACCTGTTCGCCGAGCCGTTGCCGGCCTGACCGCAGCGCGTGGAAGCCCGCGACTGAACCGTTTCCCGGCGGCCGCCATGCACCCGCCGCGCCAGAGCGCGACCCGTCCCCTGTCAAGCCTTGTCCGTCCCCCGCCCCGGCCCTAACCTGACCCTCCGGTCGCCACGCCCACGCAATGTCCGCCCGCTTCGCCCATCTGCACGTCCACAGCGAATACTCGCTCTCCGATTCGACGATCCGGATCAAGGAGCTGGTCAAACGCTGCGCCGCGCTCGACCAGCCGTCGGTGGCGCTGACCGACCGCAACAACCTGTTCGCGCTGGTGAAGTTCTACAAGGCGGCCGAAGGTGCCGGCATCAAGCCGGTGATGGGCGCCGACATCTCGCTCGCCGAAGGCGACGAACCGGCCTCGACGCTGACCCTGCTGTGCCGCGACCACGACGGCTATCTGTCGCTGTCGCGCCTGCTCACGCGCGCGTGGATGGAAGGCCATCGCACCGATGGCGTCGTCGTGCGGCCGGACTGGCTTCGCGAGGCGAATACCGGCCTGTTCGCGATCGCCGGCCGACACGGCCCGGCGGCGAAGCTGCTCACCGGTGGCCGCGACGATCTCGCTCGGCACTGGTACGCGCAATGGCGCGAGGTGTTCGACGACCGCCTGTTCCTGCAGCTCTCCCGCTGCGGCTTCGACGACGAGGCCGTGCACAACGCGCTCGCGCTGCAGGTGTCCTCCGATCTCTCGCTGCCGGTGATCGCCGGCAACGACGTGCGCTTCCTCGATGCCGAGGGTTTCGACGCGCACGAAGCGCGCGTGTGCATTTCCACCGGCCGCGTGCTCGACGATCCGCGTCGCCCGAAGCTCTACACGCGCGAGCAGTACCTGAAGTCGGCCGACGAGATGGCCGCGCTGTTTTCCGATGTGCCCGACGCGATCGACAACACGCTCGCGCTCGCGCAGCGCTGCAATCTCGAACTGCGGCTGGGCACCTACTATCTGCCGGCCTATCCGGTGCCCGACGAGCACACGCTCGACACCTGGATCCGCGCGCAGTCGCACGAGGGTCTGGTCGAGCGTCTGGCGAAGTACCCGATCGCGCCGGGGCATACGCGCGAAAGCTACATCGAGCGTCTCGACATCGAGCTCGACGTCATCTGCAAGATGGGGTTTCCGGGCTACTTCCTGATCGTCTCGGACTTCATCAAATGGGCCAAGGAACACGACATCCCGGTCGGTCCGGGGCGTGGTTCGGGCGCCGGCTCGCTGGTCGCGTGGGCGCTGAAGATCACCGATATCGATCCGCTGCCCTACGACCTGCTGTTCGAGCGCTTCCTCAATCCCGAACGCGTGTCGATGCCCGACTTCGACATCGACTTCTGCATGGACCGTCGCGACGAGGTCATCGACTACGTCGCCGCGAAGTACGGCCGTGACCGCGTCAGCCAGATCATCACCTACGGCACCATGGCCGCGAAGGCCGTGGTGCGCGATACCGGCCGCGTGCTCGGCTATCCCTACGGCATGGTCGACGGCATTTCCAAGCTGGTGCCACCGACGCTGGGCATCGGTCTGGAGGACGCACTGGGGCGCACCGACAAGTCGCGCAGCGACGATGCCTGGCGCTCCGATGAACTGATCGCGCGCTACAACGACGAGGACGACGTCCGCGACCTGCTCGATCTCGCCCTGCAGCTCGAGGACCTGACCCGCAACGCCGGCAAGCACGCCGGCGGCGTGGTGATCGCGCCCTCGCCGCTCAGCGATTTCTGCCCGCTGTACGCGGAACACGACGAAGGCAACCGGGGCCGTAACCCGGTCACCCAGTTCGACAAGGACGACGTCGAGACGATCGGCCTGGTGAAGTTCGACTTCCTCGGCCTGCGCACGCTCACGATCATCGACTGGGCGGTCAAGGCGATCAACGCGCGCCGCGCCGCGGCCGGCGAAGATCCGCTCGACATCGCCGCGCTGCCGCTAGACGACGTGGAGAGCTACAAGCTGTTCGCGCGTGGCGACACGGTCGCGGTGTTCCAGTTCGAATCGCGCGGCATGCGCGAGCTGCTCAAGCGCGCACAGCCCGACACCTTCGAGGACATCATCGCGCTCGCCGCCCTGTTCCGGCCCGGCCCGCTGGGCTCGGGGATGGACAAGGAATGGGTCGACCGCAAGCACGGCCGCACGGACGTGAGCTACCCGCACCCGTCGCTGGAGCCGGTGCTCTCGCCCACCTACGGCGTCATCGTCTACCAGGAACAGGTGATGCAGATCGCCCAGGTCCTGGCCGGCTATTCGCTGGGCGGCGCCGACCTGCTGCGCCGCGCGATGGGCAAGAAGAAGGCCGAGGAAATGGCCAAGGAGCGCGCCAAGTTCGAGGCGGGCTCGGCCGAAAACGGCGTCGACCCGCGGGTCGCGACGCAGATCTTCGACCTGATGGAAAAATTCGCCGAGTACGGCTTCAACAAGTCGCACTCGGCCGCCTATGCGCTGGTCGCCTACCAGACCGCATGGCTGAAGGTGCATTACCCGGCCGAGTTCATGGCCGCGGTGCTGTCCTCGGACATGGACAACACCGACAAGGTCACCGGCTTTCTGACCGAAGCGCGGACGATGGGCCTGGACGTGCTGCCGCCCGACGTCAATGCGTCGGCCTACATGTTCGAGGCGATCGATCCGCAGACCATCCGCTACGGCCTGGGCGCAGTGAAGGGCGTCGGCCGCGGCGCCTGCGAGAACATCGTCGAAGCCCGTGTGCAGGCGGGTGTGTTCCCCGACCTGCTTGACTTCTGCCGGCGCGTCGATTCCTCGCGCCTCAACAAGCGCACGCTCGAAGCACTGATCAATGCGGGCGCGATGGATGCGCTGGGCAAGAACCGGGCATCGCTGATGCTGCAGTTGCCCGAAGCGCTGAAAGCGACCGACCAGCTCACCCGCAACCGCAACGCCGGCATCGTCGACATGTTCGGCAGCAGCGTCGGCGACAGCGATGCGCTGCACATCGATCTGCCCGAATGCGAGGAATGGCCGCTCAAGCAGAAGCTCGACGGCGAACGCGACACGCTCGGCCATTACCTCAGCGGTCATCCGCTCGATCCGTATCGCGATGAGCTGCAGGCGCTGGTCGGCACCGATCTGGGCCAGCTCGACAGCCTGTGGGCGGCGCGCGACCAGAAGGGCGGCGGCAACAGCTGGCGGCCGGAAACCCAGGTCATCATCGCCGGGCAGGTCGGCGCGATGCGCAAGCGCGGCGACTCGCAGGCCTTCGTGCTGCTGGAAGACGGCCGCGGCCGGCTAGAATGCGGCTTCTTCGCCGATGCCAGCAGCGAGTACGCGCATCTGCTGACGCGCGACCGCATCCTGATCGTCGAGGGCGGCCTGCGCGAGGACGAGTTCAGTGGCGGCTTCGCGTTGCGCGTGAAGCGCTGCTGGGATTTCCACACCGTGTGTCCGGAACATGCGCGCCGGCTGTCGCTGCGCCTGGACCTGCGGGTGCCCGGCACGCTGGCGCGCGTGGAACAGGTGCTGGCCCAGCACCGCCCCGGCAAGACGCCGCTGCGTCTGGATCTGCTGCTGGAGACCGGCAGCGCCGGCACGCTGGACGTCAACGGGGCGCACTCGGTCCGTGTGGACGCCGAACTGCCCGGCACCCTGCGCGCCCAGGCCGGCGTGCGCATCGCCCGGCTGGACATCGCCAAGCCCTGGGCGAACTGACGGCCTGCTGGCGAGACGTCCGGCTTCGCAACATCCGTCAACATGCGGCGATCTGCGATCCAGACGCCCTCGTACGGCCCCAACGGGCGCTCTCCGCTAGACTGTCGCCCTTTCCGGCTCCGGCCGGGCCCGCGTGGCGCAGTGCGCCCGGGTCCGCACCGCGGTCGCCTCCCAATGGACGGCTTTCCCGAATGAATCCGAATTACCTCGACTTCGAACAGCCCATCGCCGATCTCGAAGCGAAGATCCAGGAACTGCGCCAGGCCAGCGACGGCCCGGCGGTCAACATCGACGCCGAACTCGCCACGCTGCGCGACAAGCTGCGCAAGCGCACCGCGCACATCTTCCGCGACCTCACGCCCTGGCAGGTGTCGCAGCTCGCGCGTCACCCGCAGCGCCCGTACACCAACGACTACATCCGCAGCATCTGCGACGAGTTCGAGGAACTGGCCGGCGACCGCGCCTATGCCGACGATGCCGCGATCGTCGGTGGTCTCGGCCGCATCGACGGCCGCAGCGTGGTGATCATCGGGCACCAGAAGGGCCGCGATACCAAGACCAAGGTGCGTCGCAATTTCGGCATGCCGCGTCCCGAGGGGTATCGCAAGGCGCTGCGTCTGATGAAGATGGCCGAGCGCTTCAAGCTGCCGCTGCTGACCTTCATCGACACGCCCGGCGCCTACCCGGGCATCGGCGCGGAAGAACGGGGCCAGTCCGAAGCCATCGCCCGCAATCTGCTGGAGATGGCCGAACTCAAGACGCCGATCCTCTGCACCGTGATCGGCGAAGGCGGCTCGGGTGGCGCGCTGGCGATCGGCGTCGGCGACCGCACCCTGATGCTCGAGTACAGCACCTACTCGGTGATCTCGCCGGAAGGCTGCGCGTCGATCCTGTGGAAGGATGCCGGCAAGGCGCGCGACGCCGCCGAGCAGCTCGGCCTGACTGCCAAGCGGCTCAAGTCGCTGGGCCTGGTCGACAAGGTGGTGCGCGAGCCGATCGGCGGCGCGCACCGCAATCCGCGCCAGACCGCGACGCGCCTCAAGGCCGTGCTGATGAACGAACTCGACCAGCTGGAACAGCTGCCGGTCGAGACGCTGCTGCAGCGCCGCTACGAGCGCCTGCGCAGCTACGGGGCGTACGAGGCGGCCTGAGGGCGTAGTCCGCGTCGGCGTCCGGCCCTTCAACGGTTCTTTCGGGGCGCGTGGCAGACTCGCCGTTCACTCGACGAATGGATGCCTCGATGGAAACGCGCACCTCTGCCCACCGTGGCCGACTGTCTGCCCTGTCCCTTGCCCTGGTGCTGTGCGTCGTTACGGCGACCACGACCGCCGCGGCTGACGACACCACTCGCGAGGTCGCAGCCCGCGCGCCCGCGCTGGCAGGTGCCGTGCGGTCAGCCTGCACCGCGATCACCAGTGTCTCCGGCCGGTCACCGCTCGAAATCGAAAGCGCGATCCGCGACGCACGCGCCGCCGTTGGCACAGCGGTGACCTCCGAGGCGACCGTGCGTGCCGCCGCGCCCATCCTTGCGGCGCTGGCAGAACGCATCGGAGATCTGGACCGGGTGCCATCGCTGCAGTTGCAGATGCTGCGCAACGCGCTTGCCAACAGTGCCGACGATCGCGAACGCCTGATCGAAGGACGGGCATTTACGCACGCGCTGCTGCAGCACATCGACGGCAGCGGCGACGGCGCGACACCCGCGACCGCTTGGCATCCGTGTCTCGTCAGCAACGAGTACGTTTTCGTGCAACAGGTCCTGCGGGCGCGCGATGTCACCCAGCAGGCATTGGTGCACGAAGATGGACGGCACTACGACAAACTCACCCTGACGATGGGCGATGGCAGCACGCGCGAGGTGTTCTTCGACATCACCGATGTCTTCACCCGCAACGCCGAGGCGCTGACGCGCTGACCAGCCTCACCACGCGCGCAGGTACTGGTCCGGCGTCTCGATCTCGACGCCGAGCTCGCGCGCCGCGCGACGCGGGAAATACGGATCGCGCAGCAGTTCGCGTGCCAGCAGCACGAGGTCGGCATCGCCGTCGGCGACGATGCGCTCGGCCTGCGCCGGCGTCGTGATCAGACCCACCGCGCCGGTCGCGATACCGACGTCTTCGCGGATGCGGCGCGCGAACGGCACTTGGTAATCCGGAACCGCTTCGATCGACTGCAGCGGCGAGAGGCCACCGCTCGAGGTATCGACAAGGTCCACGCCGCGATCCTTGAGCAGGCGCGCCAGTTCCACGCTCTGCCCGATATCCCAGCCGCCCTCGACCCAGTCACTCGCCGAGATGCGCACCCACAGCGGCAGGCGCTCGGGCCAGACGCCGCGCACCGCGTCGACCACGTCGAGCACCACGCGCACACGATTGTCGAAACTGCCGCCCCAGGCGTCATCGCGCGTGTTCGACAGCGGCGACAGGAACTGGTGCAGCAGAT
This sequence comes from Luteimonas sp. KH_071, assembly GCF_057838005.1. Classification (NCBI taxonomy): domain Bacteria; kingdom Pseudomonadati; phylum Pseudomonadota; class Gammaproteobacteria; order Lysobacterales; family Lysobacteraceae; genus Luteimonas; species Luteimonas sp. KH_071. Next base: position 2,375,272 of record NZ_CM174458.1, read on the forward strand.
AGCCGTGCGCGGCGTGCAGTTCGGCGACCTCGAAGCCGGCATCGAGTGCGCGCACCGCGCCCGCACGGAAATCCTCGACCACCTGCGCGATGCCGGCCGCGTCGAGCGCCCGCGGCGACGGATAGTCCGCGTTGTAGGCCAGCGCCGACGGCGCGACCACCTGCCAGCCACCATCGGCGACCGGCACCGCGCTGCGTCCGCGCCACGGCGCGAACGTGCTGGCCTTGCGCCCGGCATGCGCCAGCTGGATCGCCGGCGCCGCGCCCTGCGCGCGGATGAAGTGCGCGATCGGCGCCCAGGCCTGCGCCTGCGCCTCGTTCCAGATGCCGGCGTCCTGCGGCGAGATCCGGCCCTCGGGCGAGACTGCGCACGCCTCGGTCATCACCAGTCCCGCGCCCCCTACGGCGCGGCTGCCCAGATGCACGCGGTGCCACTCGTCTGGCAGGCCATCGACAGACGCGTACTGGCACATCGGCGACACCGCGATGCGGTTGCGCAGCGTCAGGTCACGCTGGCGGAACGGGGTGAACAGGGCGGACATGCGGGAACTTCCTGCGGATGCGATCCGCGACTGTAGGCTGCGGGCGGACGCGCGAACACCGCACCACCGGATCGCTGCATCGCGTGGATGCGCGCTCCCCACCGCAGCACGGAAACCGCGGCGCCGGCCGGCCTCGCTACCATGGCCGCATGTCGATCGAACTGCCGCTGCCGGACCTGCCGCCCGATGCCCACGGCCGCATCGTCGTCGGCTTCAGCGGCGGACTGGATTCCGGCGCGCTTGTGCACGCACTCGCGCTCACGCCGGCGTTGCGCACGCGCGGGCTGCGCGCCGTGCATGTGCATCACGGTCTCCAGGCCGGCGCAGACGATTGGGCCGCGCACTGCGTGACGGCCTGCGCACGTCTCGAGTTGCCATGCAGCGTGGTTCATGTCGACGTGCCGCGTGACAGCGGCGAAGGTCTCGAAGCCGCGGCACGTGCCGCGCGCCACGCCGCGTTCGCCGCGCAACTGGAGCCGGGCGATGTCCTCGCCCTCGCCCACCACCGGGACGACCAGGCCGAAACCGTGCTGCTGCGTGCACTGCGCGCGTCGGGGTCGGATGGCCTCGCCGCGATGCGTCCATTGCGCCGGTTCGCGAACGGCTGGCTGTGGCGGCCTCTGCTCGCGCTGCCTCGTGCGCAGTTGCAGGCCTATGCGCAGGCGCATGGTCTGCACTGGATCGAGGACCCGAGCAACGCCGCGGACGACGCCGACCGCAATTTCCTGCGCAATCGCGTGATGCCCCTGCTGCGCACGCGTTGGCCGCATGCGGATGCGGCGCTGTCGACGGTCGCCACCTTGCAGGCCGACACCAGCGCCCTGCTCGCTGCCGGCGACGACGATGCGCTGGCGACAGCGAGAACACACGACCCGGCGGTGTTGCGACTCGATGCGCTGCGCGCGCTCCCAGCGGCACGACGCGCACGCGCGCTGCGCCTCTGGATCGACACACTTGGACTGCCTCCGCTGCCGGCGCGCGCCATCGACTGGTGCAACGCCGACCTCGAGACCGGCCGCGCTGATCGCGTGCCCTGCGTCGACTGGGCCCGACACCGCCTGCAGCGCTGGCGCGGGCTGCTGCAGGCCGCGCCGATCCGGATGCCGCTGGATGCCGGCCTCACCGCGCGGTGGGATGGCGGCGCACCGCTGCAGCTGCCCGACGGCGGCCGGCTGTGGCTCAACGGACCGACGGATGATCGCGCGTGGACCGTCCGCGCCCGCCAGGGCGGCGAGCGCATCCGCCTGCCCGGCCGCGCCCACACGCACGCGCTCAAGCACGTGCTGCAGTCGCTCGGCGTGCCGCCCTGGGTCCGCGCCCATCTTCCGGTTCTGTTCGATACCGACGGCCAGGTGCTGGCCGCGGGCGATCTCGCCTTCGACGCCGGCTTCGATACCTGGCTGCGCGAGGGCGGCCGCCACCTGCACTGGTCGCCGCCCGGCGCCATGCACACGGTGCCGCGCGCGCCGATCGCTTAAAATCCGCAGATGCCGAAAAAACCCGCAGCTACCGAAACCAGTCCCGTCGCCGACTTCGAGAACGCCCTGACCCAGCTCGAAACGCTGGTCGAGCGCATGGAAGGCGGCGAGCTGAGTCTCGAAGAATCGCTGGGCGCCTACGAGCGCGGTGTCGGCCTGTACCGGCGCTGCCAGCAGGCGCTCGAAGACGCCGAGCTGCGCGTGAAGCTGCTCAGCGATCCCGCAGCGCCCGAACGCGCGCAGCCCTTCGGCGACGCCGCGGTCGACGATTCCGATGCCTGATTCGGCGAGCGACACCGCCGCGCTGATCGAGGCCTGGCGTGCACGGACCGACGCCACGCTGCAGCAGGCACTCGACACCGTCACCGACAGCGAGCCGCGTCTGCATGCGGCGATGAGGCATGCGGTCCTGCTGGGTGGCAAGCGCATGCGTCCGCTGCTGGTCCACGCAACGGCGCACGCATTCGGTGCGCCGTCTGCCGCCGCCGATGCCGCGGCCGCTGCGGTCGAGCTTGTGCACGCCTACTCTCTGGTCCACGACGACCTGCCGGCGATGGACGACGACGCCCTGCGTCGTGGGCAGCCGACCGTGCATGTCGCCTTCGACGAAGCGACCGCGATCCTCGCAGGCGATGCGCTGCAGACGCTCGCGTTCTCGTTGCTCGCCGAGGCGCCGCTGGCCGCCGAAGTGCGCCTTGGGATGGTCGCGACGCTCGCGCGTGCGTCCGGTGCGAACGGCATGTGTGGCGGCCAGGCGCTTGATCTGGCGGCAACCGGTGACGGTGGCTCGATCGGCGTGGCCGCACTCGAACGCCTGCATGCGATGAAGACCGGCGCGCTGCTACGCGCGGCCGTTGCACTCGGTGCGCTCGCGGCCGGCGTCGATGCAGGCACGCGCGCGCGTCTGGATGATTTCGCCGGTGCGCTGGGCCTGGCGTTCCAGATCCGCGACGATCTGCTCGACATCGAAGGCGACAGCGCGACGCTCGGCAAGACCGCCGGCAAGGACGTCGCCCAGGACAAGGCGACGTTCCCCGCGCTCATCGGTGCCGATGCCTCGCGCGCGCGTCTCGATGCACTCGCGACGCGCATGGATGAGGCGCTCGCTCCGTTCGGCGAGGCCGTCGTCCCGCTGGCCGCACTTGGCCGCCGCGCGATCGAACGCGATCACTGAAGCGACGCGTTTGCCGCACCGCAGGATGGGTCGCGCGCAGCCACATCCATCGTTGCTTTCCTGACGCTCGCTGCGGCGATCAGCGGCGTCAGGTCACGCGCGCTCGCGTTCCAGCCTCGCCAAACTGTCTGGCATCAGGACGATGGGGTTCGCTGCGCTCGACCCATCCTACGAAGCACGTCGCGAGTCGCGACCTCAGCGGCCGAAGAACCGGATCGTCAGCGGGTGTGCATAGTGTTCGCCGTTCAAGGCGCGCACTGCGGCAACGATGCTGCTGACCAGCCACAGCAATGCGAGTCCGCAGGCCGCGGCGACCAGCAACAGGCCGGCCGGCAGCGTCACGATCGCGCCGATGCCCAGCGTCAGCACGGTCGCGCCGAGCAGGGCGATGCCCGTCACGACGATCGCGCAGGCGTAGAGGCACATGCTCAGATGGAAGTTCAGTGCCTCGCGCGCATGGTCGGCCACGAAGGCGTCGTCGTCGCGCTTGGCCAGATAGACCACACCAGCCACGAGCGCGCCGGCCACACCCGACACCCAGCTCGTCAGCAGGGCGAGCACCAGCGCGCCGATGTGCATCGCCGCCGCCCAGTTGCGGCTGTCGCTGGCGGGCAGGGTCTGCGGGAAGGATGCGGTCTGCATGGGACACCTCCGGTCGGGGATCGTGGCTTCAGCCTGCCCGCGCGTCGCGTCCGGCGCCAGACGCGGAGGTCACCCGGACTTCCGGCACCCCCGAACGCGACAGGCCCCGACGCGGACGCCGGGGCCTGTGCGGTACGGCAACGCCGATTGCTTACTTGATCAGACGCAGCGCGAAGGGGTAGCGGTAAGCCACGCCTTCGTTCGCCTTCATGCCGCCGATGATGGTCAGCACCAGCCAGGCGATGCCGATCAGGACACCGAGCGGCACGGTCAGCAGCGCACCGATGCCGAAGGTCACCAGCGTGATCAGGAACAGCACCACGCCAACCAGCAGCAGGGTGATATTGAAGTTCAGCGCCTCGCGCGCCTGGTCGGCAGCGAAGGGCATGGTGTCCTTCTTGATCAGCCAGATCACCAGCGGACCGACGATGTTGCCGATGCCACCTGTGAACAGGCCGGTCAGCGCGGACAGATGACCGAACAGGCCCCACTGGCGCTCTTCCGAAGACGCGACGCCGGCGGGGGGAGGCGATGCAGTGGTGTACTTGTCGAACTCGCTCATGCGGGACGCCTCGGGTTGGGTGAAAGGATCAGGCCATGGCCTTGCGGCGCACTGTTCAGGGATGCGGCACCACCGTCAAGTGCGGAAACGTCAGTCGCCGCCGGCAACGGTCATGCGCCCGAGCAGGATCGAGCCGGTGCGCACGTGCGAACGCGGGTCGATGTCGCTGCCCACGGCCTCGATGGTGGCGAACATCTGTTTCAGACTGCCGGCGATGGTGATGCCATCGACCGCGTGGCGGATCTCGCCGCCTTCGACCCAGAAGCCCGAAGCGCCGCGCGAGTAATCGCCGGTCACCGCATTGACGCCCTGCCCCATCAGGCCAGTGACCAGCAGGCCGCGATCCATGCCGCGCAGCAGATCGTCGAGGCCGCCGGCGTTGGCGGGAATCTCGAGGTTGTGCACGCCGCCGGCATTGCCGGTGGTCTGCAGGCCGAGCTTGCGCGCCGAATAGCTCCCGAGCACATAGCGTTGCAGTACGCCCGCCTCGATCAACGGGGACTCGCGCGTGGCCACGCCTTCGGCGTCATAGGCCGAAGACTGGAAACCGCGCTCGAGGAACGGGCGCTCATGGATGCCGAACCACTCGGGGAACAGCTGCGTGCCGACGCTGTCGAGCAGAAAGCTCGCGCGGCGGTACAGCGCGCCGCCGGACACCGCGCCCAGCAGGTGTCCGATCAGCGAACGCGCGACCTCCGCCTGGAACAGCACCGGATAGCTGCCGGTCGCGAGCGGCCGCGGGTCCAGTCGCGCGAGGGTGCGCTCGGCGGCGCGGCGACCGATCGAGGCCGGCGCTTCGAGATCGGACTGCGCCAGCGCCACGCTGTACCAGCCCTCGCGCTGCATGTGTTCGCCTTCGCCCGCGATCAGCGCGCAGCCGATGCTGTGGTGACTGCCGCGCTCGGCGCCGACGAAGCCGTGGCTGTTGGCGTAGACGCTCAGGCCCTTCGAGGTGCTGACCGAGGCGCCATCGGAATTGGCGATGCGCGAATCGGCATCGCGGCCGGCCGCCTCGCAGGCCAGCGCAAGATCCACCGCGGCGTCCGCGTCCAGCATCCAGGGGTGCCAGGCGTCGTATTCGGGAAAGCGACCGTCCGGGCCAGGGCGCGCCATCAGGTCGGCATCGGCGAGGCCCGAAGCCGCGTCGTCTTCGGTGAAGCGCGCGATCGCGCAGGCCTGATCGACCGTCGCGGCGAGGCTGTCCTCGCGCAGATCGGCAGTGCTGGCGGTGCCCTTGCGCTTGCCGAAGTAGATGGTCACGCCGATGCCGCGATCACGCGTGGACTCGACGGTTTCGACCTCGCCCATGCGCACATTGACGCTCAGACCCGCGTCTTCCGAGCAGGACACCTCGGCCTGGGTGGCGCCGGCGGCGCGGCAGCGGTCGAGCAGGCGCTGGGACAGCGCGGCCAGTGCGTCGAGACGGACGGCCGAATCGTCGGCCGGATGAACGTCGATCAAGGCGTGGGACATGGGCAATGACTTATCCTGTTGCAATGAGAGGCATAGACGAAGAATCGGGCGAGTACCTGGGCCCCAGCCGCAAGCAGAACCGGCGCGAAGCGCTGGAAGTGCTGTCGCTGGCCGACGACCTGGCCGCACTGTCCGAAAACCAGCTGGGCAAACTGCCCATTCCCGAAGGCCTGCTGACGCACATCGCCGATGCGCGGCGCATCACGTCGCACATCGCGCGCAAGCGACAGCTGGCGTTCCTCGCCAAACAGATGCGCCGCGAGAGCGACGAGACGCTGGAAGCGATCCGCGACGCGATGGATGCCGGCGGCACCGCCGCACGCGTCGAGACCGCCCAGTTGCACCGCGCCGAAGCCTGGCGCACGCGCCTGCTCGACGATGGCGACGTGGCACTGGCCGAACTGCTCGATGCGTACCCGGAGGCCGATCGCCAGCGCCTGCGCCAGCTGGTGCGCAATGCACTGGCCGAGCGCGCGAAGAACAAGCCGCCGGCCGCCTTCCGCGAACTGTTCCGCGAACTGCGCGGCGTGTTCGCGGCAGCATCGCTGGCGGCGGGCGAAGACGCTGCGGCTGAAGAAGAGCGCAAAGCGGACGAGGCTGACGAACCCGGCAACGGCGACGACGCGCGCTGAGTGCCATCCGCCGTCATTCCCGCGCACGCGGGGATGACAGATCTGACGGCGGGCAGCCTCAATCCGTTCCGACTCCCGTTACCCGAATCCCGCACGCCGGCTCTCAAGCCTGCGTGCCGCCGACGGTCAGCTGGTCGATCAGCAGATGCGGCTGGCCCACGCCGACCGGCACGCTCTGCCCGTCCTTGCCGCAGACCCCGACGCCTTCGTCCAGCGCCATGTCGTGGCCGATCATGCGCACGCGCTGCATCGTCTCCGGACCGTTGCCGATCAGCGTCGCGCCCTTGACCGGCGCGGTGATCCTGCCGTCTTCGATCAGATAGGCCTCGGTCGCCGAGAACACGTACTTGCCGTTGGTGATGTCGACCTGGCCACCGCCGAAATTCACCGCGTACAGCCCTTTCTTGACCGATCGGATCATGTCCTGCGGATCGTCCTGCCCGGCCAGCATGTAGGTGTTGGTCATCCGCGGCATCACCAGATGCGCGAAGGATTCGCGGCGGCCGTTGCCCGTCGCCGCGACGCCCATCAGGCGCGCATTGAGCGTGTCCTGCATGTAGCCGGTCAGCACGCCATCCTCGATCAGCGTCGTGCAGTGGGTGGGCGTGCCCTCGTCGTCGATGTTGAGCGAACCGCGGCGGCCGGCGAGCGTGCCGTCGTCGACGATGGTCACGCCTTTCGACGCGACGCGCTGGCCGATGCGGCCCGCATAAGTGCTGGTGCCCTTGCGCGCGAAATCGCCTTCGAGGCCGTGGCCGACCGCTTCGTGCAGCAGCACGCCCGGCCAGCCGGCGCCGAGCACGACCGGCATGGTGCCGGCCGGCGCGTCGATCGCTTCGAGATTCACCAGTGCCTGGCGCAGCGCCTCGCGCGCGAAGCGCTCCGGCTTGCCGTCGCCGAGGAGTTCTTCGTACGAGTAGCGCCCGCCGTAGCCCGAGTAGCCGGATTCGCGGCGGCCGTTGTGTTCCACCAGCACCTGGATGTTGAGCCGCACCAGCGGCCGCACGTCGCCGGCGAGCACGCCATCGCTGCGTGCGACCAGCACCGTGTCGACACCGCCTGACAGGCTGACCATCACCTGCTGCACGCGCGGATCGGCGGCACGCAGCAGGCGATCGACGCGGCGCAGCGCTTCGACCTTCGCCTCGCTGCCGAGCGCATCGATCGGGTCCTGCGCCGGATACAGGTCGTGGGCACGGGTGCGCGCCAGTGCGAGCGGCGCATGTGCGCGGCCATCGCGGGCGATCGCACGCGCCGACTGCGCCGCGCCCAGCAGCGCGACCGCATCGATGTCGTCGGAGTACGCGAAGCCGGTTTTCTCGCCGCTGATCGCACGTACGCCGACGCCCTGCTCGATCGCATGCGAACCGCTCTTGACGATGCCGTCCTCGACCGCCCAGCTCTCGCGACGCGAGTGCTGGAAATACAGGTCACCGAAATCGATGCCGGGACCGAGCAAGGCGGAGAACGCGCGGTCGAGGCCGGAGGTATCGAGACCGGCGGGCAGCAGCAGGCGGGATTCGGCCAGCGCGAGCGCGCCGCCGGAAGAAACGGGAGATTCGGACATCCGACAAGTGTGGGGGCAAAGCCGCCGATGGCAAGCCGGAACTGAACGCGCAGACACGCGTTTTGGCGGGAAAACGCTTCAGTCTGCCGATTGCGAGCCCGTCGAAGGGGCCGTCGCCGGTTGCGCGGCGTCGCGCCGCTCGACCACGTCCACCTTGGGGTCCTGCCAGGGACCGCTGACGTGATAGTTGCGTGCGCCCATCTCCGCCAGGGGCTTGCGCAGCACTGCATTCGCGACCGCGCCCACCGCGGCGCCGACCGGCCCCAACGTGAGTGCACCGACCGCTGGCAGCAGGTTGCCGGTCTTGGGCAGCACCTCGATGTCCTGATCGTGCGTGCGCGCAGCGAGATCGGCGCTGCCGCGGATGCGGATCTCCGCCGCCGGCCCGTCGATGACGAGATTGTCGCCACGCGCGGTGCCATTGCCGAACCGGATGTCACCGGCGATGCGGTTGAAGCCGAATCCCTTGCTGAAGAAATCCCGGAAATCGAGCATCAGGCGGCGCGGTAGCTCGGCGACGCTCAGCAGGCCCAGCACGCGGCCCGCGCCCGGCTCCACTTCGACCAGTTGCCCGTCGCGCAGCGCGATCTTCATCGCACCTTCGAGCTGCGCGACCTGGAACGCGTTCGGCGCGCCCGGCCAGGCCGCATCGAACTCCACGCGCCCCTGACCACCGACGATGCTGCCGGCGAAGCCGAGCCCCGAGGCAAGCCGGCCGAAGTTCTCGCTATCCACCTGGGCCTGGAACGCGGTGCGCGCCGCCGCGCCGCGTCCGGTCCAGCGACCGGTCACATCGATGCGGTGGTCCGGTGCACGGACCTCCAGACGTTCGACCGCCAGGCCGCCTGGAATGCGACGCGAGGCGGCGTCGACGCGGCCCAGCAGCACGGCGCCGTAGCGCAGATCGTCGATCGCGAGCTGGATTGGCGGCACCGATGCGGGATCGAGCGCGTCGTCGACCGGCGTCGATGCCGGCACCCGCGTGATCACGGGCGCAGTCGGCGCGGCGACCGCCACGGCGTCCGGCTTCGGCGCGGGCGCCGGCCAGTGCAGACGTTGCAGCGCGATCGCAACCGGCGCGCCGTCGGCATCGGGAATCCGCACGTCGCCAACCAGCGCAGCGCCGTCGAGCCGCAGGTCGGTGCCGGCATCGCGACGCGCGGCAGTGATGCGGGTCTGGCCGAGACGGCCACCGGCCAGCCGCAGGTCGGCCGTGGTCACGTCGACCTGCTGCAGCGCCAGACCGTCGCCATTGCCGCCCGCGCCCATCAGACCGATCCAGTCGAGCACGTCGACCACCGGCGTGCGCCCGAAAACGACGATGCCAGCCGCCGGCGCCGCGTTGTCAACGCGCGCCTGGCCCATGTCCACACGGATACCGGCACGCGCGCCGCTGGTGCGCGCACGCACCGCGAGCCGATTACCGAAGCCGACCAGCACATCGCCGGTGCCGAACGGCAGCGGTGCTTCGATGGTCGTGCGCAGCGCGCGCGCGGCCGGTTTGTCGAGCGGCGCCGGCAGTCGCAGCGTCGTGCCGACGAGATCGGACCGCAGCAGCAGACGCGCGGCAGGTGCGCCGGCGACCGGCGCATTCGGCACGGCGACCTGCACCTGCCACGGCGCGCGGCCGCGCACGTGCGGACGCAGCCACGCGAGATCCGGCGCGCGTGCCAGCAGCGCGTTGGCATCGAGCGGCATGTCGAGTTCGCCCTCGAAGGCATTGGCCCGCAGGCGCACATGGCCGGGGCCTGCGCGCAGCGCGAGCGACCCGGCCTGCCCATCCTGGTGCGCATCGAGCGCGTCGGCGTGGAATCCCGACTGGTCGAACGCCACCTGGCCGCGCATGTGGTCGAACGCGAGATCGAACCGCGATTCGCGCATCGCCACGCCTTCCAGCTTCACTTCGCCGTCGAGCCGCATCGGCGCGCCATGGCCTGCGGCGACCGACACCTCGACCTGCGCCGGGCCCGAGACCTCCAACGCATCCAGCGTCTCGGCGTGCGCGTCCTGGAAGGGACTCTGCCGCAGCAGCGCAAGCAACTGTTTCGTATCGGCCTGCGCCGCCGCAGACACTTCCACCGGCGTCTGTCCGTAGTTGCGGATACCGGCGACGACGTCGTGCAGCGGCACGCCGGCCAGTTCACCTGTCGACGGCTCGAGTCGGAACCCGTCGTTGATGAAACGCACATGGCCGCCGAGCCTGGTCACCGCCGGCCACTCGCTCTGGAAGCGGATGGTCGCGTCGGCGATATCGCCTTCGGCGAAGAACACGCCGCGTCGATCCTTGCCTCCCTCGCCGCCGAAGGGCCAGTCGTCGAGATCGCCGGCGACGATGCCGCGGCCATTGCGCACGGTGCCGGCGACCAGCGCCATATCCAGCCATTCGCGCGCGGCGACCGGCATCGTGTGATGGACCCAGAACTTCTTCGCGACCGGAATCTGCGCCGCGTCGACATCGGCCGCCAGATCCAGTCGCGGCCGCGTGCCGTCGCCGTCGAACGACAGACCGCCACGCGCATCGACGGCGTAACCGTCGCCTTCCACACGCAGGCCCGGCGTCTGGATGCGCCACGCGCCACCATCGCGCCAGCCGGCGATCTCGCCGTCGAGCCGCAGCGGGTGCGGCACACCGAAACCGGACGGCCAATCGAACACCAGGCGCGCATCGGGATCTGGGCGGAACACCACCCCCTGCCCGTCGCCGATCACGGTGCCGCCGAGGCCCTGCAGGCCCGGACGATCCGCCACCGGTGAGAATCCGAAATCCTCGATCCTCGCCGACACCCGCACCGACCCGCCGGCGCGTGCGGCGAAGTCGACATCGGACAGCACCGCGTGCGGCGCGGCCGCCTGCAGCCAGGTGCGTAATGAGGGCGTCACGCCATCGCCGAGCGCGGCCAGCGCGATCAGTGGCGCCACCTCGACACGATCCGCGTGCATCGCCCAGTGCTGCCCGCCGGCGAGCACGAGACCGTCGAGCACCTGCTCGCGGCCCTGTTGCGTCACGCGCAACGTCGGCGCGTCGAGCCGCCAGTCGCCATCTGCATGCGTCCAGTGCAGACGCGCGGTCGCACCGTCGAACACGACCGTCGGCGCATCGCCTGCAGCCTGCGCCACGTCGCCGGCGCGTTGCAGCGACAGGGTATCGAGCGTCACGTCGCCGGTGATCGCCTCGACCTTGCGCGCGCGCAGGTCGAGCCATGCCGTGACGCGACCATGCCCTTCGCGGATCGCCACGCCACTGGGCGCGAGCAATGGCGACCACAGCAGCAGATCGTTGCGCGGCATCGCGATATAAGCGCGGCCATCGCCCTGTGCGCGCAGCAGTTCGAGGCGCAGATCCAGCGGCGCGGCACCGGTATCGACCCAGGCGCGCGCCGCAGCGCGGACACGACGCCGGTCGACCTGCATGCGCAGATCCACGCGCGGCAAGGTGTGTGCGATCGACAGCGACGGCGCATTGATCGTCAGCCGTGCATCGACGACCTGCAGCTCGCCCAGGCCCTGCAGCGCATCGAGTGGATCTTCTTCGGCATGCGCCGCGCCCGGCAGGCCGCGCACCTGCCAGCTGCCGTCGTCATTGCGCTGCAGCGTCAGCTCGATGCCGTGCAGCCGCAGTTCGGTCAGCGAGCGCCCGGGCAGCAGGCCCGAATACTGCGCGACCTGGATTTCGGCCGTGCCGATCGGCACCGCGGCGTCGGGATCCCCGATGCGCAGGCCGGTGACGCGCAGCAGCGGACCACGACGCGTCCACGACGCATCGAGCGTGTCGAACGCCACCGGACGCCCGGCGCGCTCGCCGAGCCACGAGGCGACCGTCTGCGGATTGCGTTCGAGCCAGGGCAGCGCGAGCTGCGCCGCCACGACCGCCACCAGCGCCATCGTGACCAGCACCGCGGCGACGAGGTACCACGCGCTGCGCCGCACGCGGTGCAGGCGCGTCGCCCAGGTTGCGGTCATGCGCGTGCCCACCCGGCATGGGCCGGGTGCGCGAGCCGCACGTGTTGGCGGTCAGAGCAGCACAACGTCGAACTGGTCCTGCAGGTACTGGTCGTCGGACTGGAAACGGATCGCCTTGCCGAGGAACTCCTCCAGCTCGACGACTGCCGCCGACTCCTCGTCGGTGATCGTAGACACGACCTTCGGGGACGCGATCACCAGCAGGCGCTCGGCCTCGAACTGGCGCACCGCGCGCACGATCTCGCGGAAGATCTCGTAGGTCACGGTTTCGATCGTCTTGACGATGCCCCGGCCGTTGCAGGCCGTGCAGGCCTCGCCCAGCTGACGCTCCAGACTCTCGACGGTGCGCTTTCGGGTCATCTCGACCAGACCCAGCGGGGAGAAGTCGTAGACCGTGGTCTTGGCGTGGTCCTTGGCCAGCGATTTCTCCAGCGTGCGCAGCACCTGTCGCTTGTGCTCGGCGTCCACCATGTCGATGAAGTCGATGATGATGATCCCGCCCAGGTTGCGCAGGCGCAGCTGGCGCGCAACTGCCTGCGCGGCCTCGAGGTTGGTGCGGTACACCGTCTCCTCGAGATTGCGCTGGCCGAGAAACGAACCGGTATTGACGTCCACCGTGGTCATCGCCTCGGTCTGGTCGATGACCAGATAGCCGCCGGACTTCAGCGGCACGTCCTTCTTCAGCGCCCGCTGGATCTCGTCCTCGACGCCATACAGATCGAAGATCGGTCGCGCGCCGGTGTAGCACTCGATACGGTCGACCAGGCGCGCCTGTTCGGCCGGACCCGGCGCCGGGAGGTACTGGGCGGCGAAGATGCAGAGCTTCTCGTAGGTATCGCGGGAATCGACTTTGACCTTGTCGACATCACGGCGCATCAGGTCGCGCACCGCGCGCATCGGCAGCGTCAGATCCTCGTAGACGCAGGCCCCCACGCGCGAATCGCCGGTGGTGTGCCCGATCAGTGCCCAGGCGCGCTGCAGGTAGGCGATGTCCTCGGCCAGGGCCTCGGCGCTCTGCCCTTCCGCGTTGGTGCGCACGATGTAGCCGTGGCCACCGGTCGCCGCGGCCAGTTCGGACACCAGCGTCTTCAGCCGTGTGCGCTCGACGTCGTCCTCGATGCGCGCCGACACGCCCACCACGCGCGACTGCGGCAGCAGCACGAGATAACGCGAGGGAATGCTGATCTGGGTGGTCAGGCGCGCACCCTTGGTCCCGATCGGGTCCTTGACCACCTGCACCACGATGTCCTGCCCGTCGCGCAGCAGCTCGGTGACCGGCAGCGTCGGCGCGCCCGACGGGAACAGGCTGTCTCCGCCGCCCTCGCCATCGTTGCCGGTCTGCGGCGGCCGCATCACGTCATTGGCGTGCAGGAACGCCGCGCGCTCCAGGCCGATGTCGACGAAGGCCGCCTGCATGCCCGGCATGACCCGCTGCACCTTGCCCTTGTAGATGTTGCCCACCACGCCGCGCCGCCAGCCGCGTTCGATGTGCAGCTCCTGCAGCATGCCGTTCTCGACCACTGCCACGCGGGTTTCGCGCGGCGTCACGTTGATCAGGATTTCTTCGGACATCTGCGGGTCACGCCTTGTGGTCGTGGGTGGCGAAGGGCTGCGGCTGCAGTCCGAACGATCGCAGCAGCGCTGCGGTCTGCTGCAGCGGCAACCCGATCACACCCGAATGGCTGCCGGTCATGCGCGTGACGAACAGCTCCGCGCCGCCCTGGATCGCGTATGCACCGGCCTTGCCATGCGGCTCGCCGCTGGCGACGTACGCCGCGATCGTGTCCGAATCGAGTACGTCGAAGGTGACCTCGGTGACAACCACCGCGTCGATCTGCCGGCCGACGGCGGCCAGTACCACGGCCGAGATCACCTGGTGTGTACGGCCCGACAGCGCCTGCAGCATGCGGGTGGCATCGGCATCGTCGCGCGGTTTGCCGAACACGACGCCGTCAAGCACGACTTCGGTGTCGGCGCCGAGCACGACCGCATCATCGGGTTCGCCGGATTCCGCGAGCGCCCGCAGCCCGGCACGCGCCTTGTCGGCGGCAACGCGCAGCACGTACTCGGCAGCAGATTCGCCGGGATCCTGGACCTCGGGTACGTCGACATCGACCCGCCCGAAGGGCAGTCCGAGACGGGCCAGGAGATCGCGACGGCGGGGAGATTGCGAAGCCAGATGCAGCATCGGGAAAGGATACCGTGCGGGCGCTGCCCGACCGTCCGCTGAACCCGGTTGACCCCGGTCCGGCTCACGGGCCGTTCACCGGTGCGTGCCGACCCTTGTTCATCTCACTGGAGCTTCAAATGCACCTGATCCCCCGCCCTCTGCTGCTCGCCTGCGGCCTCGCCCTCGGAACCTTCTCAATGACCGCAAGTGCACAGCCCGCCACGCACCAGGCCGCGCCCAGTGACGGGACATTACTGTCGATTTCAGCGCAGGCCGAAGCCAGCCGCGCACCCGATATCGCGACGCTGTCGACCGGCGTCGTGACCCAGGCCGCCGATGCCAATGCCGCGATGCGCGCCAACGCCGAGCAGATGTCCACGCTGATGGGCGCGATCAAGGCGGCCGGCATCGCCGAGCGCGACGTGCAGACTTCGGGCATCAACCTCAGCCCGCAATACCGCTACGCCGAGAACCAGCCGCCGGTGATCACCGGCTACCAGGCCAGCAATACGGTCAACCTCAAGGTCCGCGACATCGGCAAGCTGGGCCAGGTGCTCGACGCCCTGGTGGCGAGTGGCGCCAACCAGATCAATGGCCCGACGTTCGAGATCGAAGACGCGGAAGGCGTGCAGGACCTGGCGCGCGGCGAGGCGCTGAAGAAGGCGCAGCAGCGCGCCGAGGTCTACGCGGCCTCGCTGGGCATGCGCGTGCGCCGCATCGTCAGCATCAGCGAGGGCGGTGGTTTCCAGCCGCCGCGTCCGATGATGGCGATGCGCGCGGTGCAACAGGACAGCATGGCCACCTCGGTTTCACCTGGCGAAACCACGCTGTCCGCCAATCTCGACGTTGTTTTCGAACTGGGACGCTGACATGAGCCAGAACAGGACCACCCCCGAACCGCCGACGAAGCCCGGCCAGAACCCCGGTTACCCGGAGAAGAACCCGACCGACAAGGGCGATGCCCAGCAGCCGGCCGATACCGGTGAGCACAATCCCGACGAGGGCGGCCTCGACCGCGAGCCGGAGAACATGCCGGAGGATTGATCCATCGCGATCGAATGCGTCGACAGGGCCCGCCATGTGCGGGCCCTGTCATATGCGGATTGTGCTGGAGGATTGATTGCCTGGCCTTCGAATCGCCATGCGTTACCGACCGATGGGTTCCGCTGCTCTACCCACCCTGCGGATGGGCCGGACGCGCGATCCGTGCGTTCTCGGGATGGATCGAGGGCAGCCAAGCCCCTCACCTTTGTTCAACACTCAAACGCACCGCCAATCCCGCGCACGCATCCGTTCGTCGGCACAGGCTTGTCGACCTGCCGCATTCGGCGCAGGTTCGAACCGAACGATGCGACGGCGCGGCTGGCCTTCGACCCCATGGCCACCGCTGCCACGTTGACGCTTCCACGGGCCATCCGGCCCGCACACAGGAGGTGGTGCATGGTGCTGCAGCCCATTGGTCCCCGCATGCGCGGACCCGTCCACGAACGGTCGCGTCCCGATGCCGTGCGCATCGTCGGACTCAGCGGCACCCTCGCCCTCAACGCCATGCTGTTCATGGTCCTGCTGGTGCCGGCCAGTCGCGACGCACTCGAATACGCCCTGCCGGAGCGCAAGCAGGAGTTCAACTGGATCACCCCCCTCGCGCCGAAGCCCGAACTGCCACCCGAACGGGTCGAGGTGGTGCAACCGCGCAGCACGCCGTCACCGGTCGTGCCGAGACAGACGATGCCGCGGATCGCACCGGTCGAGGCCGCGGTCGTCGTCGATGCCGGCACCCTGCCCGCCTTGCCGACGATCGCAGGCCCGCCAGCGGATGTTGCGCCTGCGGTGCGCGATACCACGCCGATGTCCGGCATCGCCCTGCAGTACGCGAATGCGCCGGCGCCCGACTATCCGCGCGGCGCGCTGATGGCCGGGGCGGAGGGCGTGGTGCTGCTGGAGATCCACGTCGGTCGCGATGGCCGCCCCATGGACGTGCGCCTCCACCGCAGCAGCGGCAACCGCGAACTCGATCGCGCCGCGATGCGTCACGTGCAGCGGCACTGGACGTTCCAGCCGGCGATGCGCGATGGCGCGCCAGTGGAGGCGATCGGGCTGGTGCCGATCGCGTTCAATCTGTCGCAGGGATAAGACGTGCCTGCGCCCAGCCCGATTCGCATCGTGTTCCAGCGAGCGGGCACCGAACACCTCTCCCCCGGGGGAGAGGTCCACGCGCTTCGCCTCGGGTGAGGGCTGGGTCGCAGGGATGCCCGACGGGCAGCTTCTTCCAAAGGAGCAGAAACCAAACAGGGCACTGCCCGTCATTGCGGCGGCTTTCGACTGTCGCGTGTCTGGTCGAGCCGGAATGACGCGTTTACATCTCGCGGAGGGCACCGCACGCACGCCGCATCCAGACACAGCCCCTCCGATCAATCAGATCGAAGCGTGGCAGCTCACCAGCCCTAGGCCCGGTGATACGGATGATTCGCCAGCATCGCCGCCGCGCGATACACCTGCTCGGCCAGCACCAGACGCACCAACATGTGCGGCAGCGTCAACGGGCCCAGCGACCAGCGCTCGTCGGCGCGTGCGAGGGCCTCCGGCGCGTGGCCTTCCGGTCCGCCGATCAGGAACGCGAGATCCCGCCCCTGCATGCGCCAGTGCTCGAGGCGCTGCGCCAGGTCTTCGGAAGAATGCAGCCGGCCACGACCATCCAGTGCGATCACCAGCGCATCGCGCGGAATCGCGGCCAGTACGCGCGCGCCTTCGTCGGACATTGCGCGCACGGTGTCTCGACCCTTGCCGCGCAGACCGGGCTCGACTTCGATCAGATCCAGCGGCAGCCAGTGCGACAGCCGCTTGCGGTACTCGGCGAAACCCTCGGCCACCCACGCGGGGGCGCGCTCGCCGACGGCGATCAGTTTCGCTTTCATGTCGTCTGTCGTCCCGACGAAGGTGCCGGGACGCCGCGATCAGGCATCGCGACGCGGGCCGCGCTCGTCGTCCGGCGGCTGGTCGCCGACGGTCCACAGACGCTCGAGTGCATAGAACTCGCGTACACGCGGCAGCATCACGTGGACGACGACGTCGCCCAGATCGACCAGCACCCACTCGGCCTCGCGCTCGCCTTCGACGCCCAGCGGCTGGCAGCCGAGCTTCTTGGCGTGCTTGACGACTTCGTCGGCGATCGACTTGACGTGCCGGCTGGACGTGCCCGACGCGATGACCATGAAATCGCAGACGCTGCTGCGACCGCGCACATCGATGTCGATGACGTCGACGGCCTTGATTTCTGCGACGGCCGCGCGGGCCACTTCCAGCAGCGCGTCCGGGGACGGCGGCGGCTCGGGCAGGCGGGTCTTGATGACGTGTGCGGGATTGGACAAGGGTCTGGCTCTGAAAGTGCGGCGGAAATTATAGCGGAGCGCGGGCCGCCACCCCGTACAACCCCTTCTCGTGGATGAATGCGGCCACGCGTGGCGGCAGGCATTCCGCGGTGGAAGCGCCTGCGGCGAGAAGCGCGCGCACCGCCGTTGCCGAGACATGCGACAGCGGCTGATGTAGCCGCAGCACCCGCCCCGCAGGCTGCGACTGCAGGTCCGCCGGCAACCGGGTCCAGCGGCCCTGCAGTGCCTCGGCGAGTTCGGTTGGCAGTGCTGCGTCGAGCGCACTGCCCGGTCGCTCGGCGACGACCAGATGCGCGAGCGCCAACAGATCCCGCCAGCGATGCCAGCCTGGCAGGCCCAGCACACTGTCTGCGCCCACCAACCAGGCAAGCGGCTTCGCGGGGCCGAGTTCGCCGCGCAGCTCGGCCAGCGTGTCGACGGTGTAGCTGCGACCCTCGCGTTCGAGCTCACGGCGGTCGAGCACGAGACCCGGCACGCCCGCGATTGCAAGCGCAACCATCGCCGCGCGCGTCGCGCCGTCGGCGCCGGGCGGCGCGCGATGCGGCGGATCTCCGGCCGGCATCAGGTGCACGGTGCAGTCCAGCGCGTCACGCGCGGCACAGGCGATCGCCAGATGCCCGTTGTGGATCGGATCGAAGGTGCCGCCGTAGACGAGGTGCAGCGCCGTCATGGGCGGTCAGGCGGCCAGCAGGGCGCCCGCGCGCGCGTCGGCGACGGCGACCAGCAGGCGCTCCAGCGCAAGCCAGCCGTCGACGGGATCCACGCCCCAGCGACCCCGACCCTTCGCGATACGGTCGACGCGCCCGGCTTCAGCGACGAAGCGTACCCAGCGCGCTTCGGGATGCCGCTGCAGCGCCCGCCGGTAGCCCGCCTGGCGTGCGTCCCAGATGCGCTGCGCCTTGAATTCGTTGGCCATATTGCCGCCACGGGCCTGCACCTGCGCCAGCTGCGCGGCCCGCGCGAGTTCCATGACCACCATGCCCATCAGCGCCGGAATCGCCGCGCCCTCGGCACGCAGACCGGCGAGCATGCGCACCACCTGGGCGGGCTGGCCGTTGAGCGTCGCGTCGAGCAGGCGGAAGACGTCGAAGCGCGCGGCATCGGCGACCAGCGCCTGCATGCGCGGCCCGTCGAGCGTGCTGCCATCGGCCAGCAGCGCGAGCTTGTCGACTTCCTGCGCGGCGGCCAGCAGATTGCCGTCGACGCGCTCGGACAGCTGCTGCACGGCGGCGCGGTCGGCCAGCACGTTGCGACTGCGCAGGCGCGCCTCGATCCAGCCCTCCAGTTCGTGCGGTTTGACCTGCCAGGCGACGACCAGATGCCCGATGCCGGTGATCGCCTCGCTCCACTTGCCGCCGTGCTGCCGGCTCCACTCGCCGCCGGTGACCAGCAAGGTGACGTCCGGCGGCGGATCGGCGCAGAAGCCACTGATGACCGCGGCGCCATCCTTGCCGGGCTTGGTGGTCGGCAGGCGGATTTCGACCAGACGTCGCGATGCGAACAGGCTCGGCGCCCGGAACGTGGCTTCGACCGCGTTCCAGTCGATGTCGCGGCCTTCGGGTTCGAACACCTCGCGCTCCGTGACGCCCTGCTCGCGCGCGGCGGCGCGCACGGCATCGGCGGCTTCGAGCACGCGCAACGGCTCGGGACCGGCGATCAGATACGCGGGGCGCAGCGGCTCGCGGGCGAGCTGCGCGGGCAGGCGTTCGGGCGTCAGTTCCACGACAAGGGCGCGCCGGTGACGAGCGCCCGCATCACTCGGCTGAGCGGAGCTGCGGGTTGCGGAACACGGCGTCGATGCGACGGATGATCGACGCGGTCATCTCGCGCTCGAGCTCACGCGACAGCAGTTCGCGTTCCGAATCGGCACCGATCGAGTCTGCAGGCGGCGCGAGATAGTCGCGGGCGAGTTCGATCGCCTGCTGCGGGATGACGTCACGGCCGTCGGCATCGCGCATCGAGAACACCACCGCATAGCGCAATGTGTATTCCTGCGCGCGGCCCTGGGCGTCGAGGCTCGCCGGCAACGCAGCCCAACGCTCGGACTGGATGTTGAGCGTTGCGACACCCGTCGCGTCGGGATCGGCGATCTCGGCACCGGCAGCGGCCAGCGCGCGCTCGACCGAGCGTGCCAGGCGGCTGTAGGGGTCGCTGGACACGATGTCGACCGGGCCGAGATTCGGCGGCAGCGTCAGCGCATTGCGCAGGTGGAAGCCGCAGGCGGACAGCGTCAGCACGAGGGTGACGAGGGCCAGGGGCAGGAAAACCGGTCGGAGGATGCGCATGGGCGGAGTCTGGACGAGGGGGACAGGGCCGGCAAGCGCCGCGCTCGGCGCGCGGCGATACAAGGTTCAGCCGGCGACGATGTTGACGATCTTGCCCGGCACGACGATGACCTTGCGCACCGTCAGGTCGCTGAGGAACTTCGCGACATTCGGGTCGGCGAGCGCCATCGCTTCGATCGCATCCTTCGGCAGGTCGACCGCGACCTCGATGGTGCCGCGCAGCTTACCGTTGACCTGGATCGCCAGCGTCACCGCGTCGCGCTGCAGCGCGGCCGGGTCGGCCTGCGGGAAGCTCTGGTCCTCGAGCAGCGTTTCGGCATGGCCCAGCACCTGCCACAGCGTGTGCGCGATGTGCGGGGTGATCGGGTTGAGCAGCAGCACGATGGTCTCGAACGTCTCCTGGCGCAGCGCGCGCGCATTCGCATCCATCTCGTCGAACTTGCCGACATGGTTCAGCAGCTCCATCACCGCGGCGATCGCGGTGTTGAAGCTGTGGCGGCGACCGTAGTCGTCGCCGACCTTCTGGATCGCCTCGTGCAGCTGGCGACGCAGGGTCTTCTGCGCGGGCGTGGCCGCACCGACGTCGAACGCGCCGGCCTCACCGCCCTGCACATGCTTCTGCACCTGGTTCCACAACCGGCGCAGGAAGCGCGACATGCCTTCGACGCCGGCCTCGTTCCACTCCAGCGACTGTTCGGGCGGGGCGGCGAACATCGAGAACAGGCGCACCGTGTCGGCGCCGTACTTACCGATCATCGACTGCGGGTCGACGCCGTTGTTCTTCGACTTGGACATCTTCTCGGTGCCGCCGATCTGCACCGGCTGGCCGTCTAGCTTCGAGGTCGCGCCGGTGATCCGGCCCTTGTCGTCGCGGACGATCTCGACGTCGGCCGGGTTGATCCAGTCCTTGCCGCCGTTGTCGAGTTCCCGATAGAACGTGTCGGCGATGACCATGCCTTGGGTCAGCAGGTTGATCACCGGCTCGTCGCTGCGCACCAGGCCTTCGTCGCGCATCAGGCGGTGGTAGAAGCGGAAATACAGCAGGTGCAGGATCGCGTGCTCGATGCCACCGATGTACTGGTCGACCGGCGTCCAGTAGTCGGCCCGTTCGTCGACCATGTCGGCCGCGCCCGGCGAGGTGTAGCGCGCGGTGTACCAGCTCGACTCCATGAAGGTGTCGAAGGTGTCGGTCTCGCGCTCGGCCGCGCCGCCACAGGTCGGGCACGTGGTCCTGCGCCACTCGGGATTGGACTTGATCGGCGACTGCACGACACCCGGGTTCGCGAACGCGTCCTCGACGTCTTCGGGCAGCAGCACGGGCAGCTGGTCCTCGGGCACCGGCACCGCGCCGCAGCCGTCGCAATAGATCACCGGGATCGGGCATCCCCAGTAGCGCTGGCGGCTGACGCCCCAGTCGCGCAGGCGGAAGTTGACCTTGCGGTTGCCGCGCCCTTCCCCTTCGAATCGGGCGGCCAAGGCGTCGAGCGCCTGCTGGAAATCCAACCCGTCGAATTCGCCGGAATTCACCAGCCAGCCGCGGTCGGTGTAGGCACCTTCTTCGGCGATGCGACGCTCGAAGGACTCGACGACCTGCACCGCCGCGCCGGTGTCGTAGACATCCAGCGACGCGCCGCCGCCAAGCGCGGACTGCATCGGATCGCTGTGCGTGATGCGGTCGCGGCCGATTTCCTGTAGCGCGTCGCGGACCTCGTCGGGCACCACCACCATCTTGATCGGCAGGCCGTAGGCCTTGGCGAATTCCCAGTCGCGCTGGTCGTGGCCGGGCACGGCCATGACCGCGCCGGTGCCGTAACCCATCAGCACGAAGTTGGCGACCCAGACCGGGATCTCCTCGCCGGTGACCGGGTGGATCGCACGCAGGCCGGTGTCCATGCCGCGCTTGACCTGGGTTTCCAGCTCCGCCTCGGACACGCCGCCCTGGCGCAGGTCGGCGATGAATTCCGCCAGATCCGCATCGCGCTCGGCGGCGCGCATCGCCAGCGGATGCTCGGCGGCGACCGACACGAACGTCACGCCCATCAGCGTGTCGGGGCGCGTGGTGTAGACGGCGAGCGTCTCGTCGCTGCCGGCCACGTCGAACGCGAACTCCAGGCCTTCGCTGCGACCGATCCAGTTGCGCTGCATGGTCTTGACCGAGTCAGGCCAGCCGCCCAGCGTGTCCAGGCCATCGAGCAGTTCCTGCGCGTAGGCGGTGATCTTGAGGAACCACTGCGGGATCTCGCGCTTCTCCACGACCGCGCCGGAGCGCCAGCCGCGGCCGTCGATGACCTGTTCATTGGCGAGCACGGTCTGGTCGACCGGATCCCAGTTGACGACCGAGTTGCGGCGGTAGGCCAGGCCCTTCTTCATCAGGCGCACGAACATGCGCTGCTCGTGGACGTAGTAGTCCGGCGCGCAGGTCGCGAACTCGCGGCTCCAGTCGATCGCATAGCCCAGCGACTGCAGCTGGCTGCGCATGTGGTCGATGTTGGCGTAGGTCCACTTGGCCGGCGCGGTCGCGTTCTTGATCGCGGCGTTCTCGGCCGGCAGGCCGAACGCGTCCCACCCCATCGGCTGCAGCACGTTCTTGCCGGTCATGCGCTGGTAGCGGCTGATGACGTCGCTGAGCGTGTAGTTGCGCACGTGGCCCATGTGCAGCGCGCCGGACGGGTACGGCAGCATCGACAGGCAGTAGTACTTCGGCTTGTCGGCCCGCTCGGTGACCTCGAACGCGCGGGTCGAGGTCCAGAACCGCTGGGCGTCGGATTCCACCGGCGTGGGCTGATAGGCGTTGGGATCGACGACGACAGGTGTGGACACGGCAATCCGCGGGTTCTGGGGGCAACGGGTTAGACTATCCCAGCACGACGCGCTTCGCCACGCTCGTCGACGCGTATTTCCGTCCATCAGGGTTCCCGCAAGACATGCCGATGCCGCGTCGCCGTGTATTCCGAATCCTGATCGTGCTGCTCGCTGCGGCCCTGATCGCGGCTTCCGCGGCCGCGTCGATCCGACAGCTGCGTACGCTCGATTCCGCAAGCCACTGGCTGACCCACAGTTACCAGGTTATCAATCTGCTCGAGATGACCGAAGGTGCGTTGTACGCCGCAGAGGCCAGTGCGCGTGGGTATCGCATCGCCAGCCGTCCGGCTTTCCGCGACCGTTACTACGTCGCGATCCTCAGCGCCCGCGAGAACGGCCGGCAACTCGTCGCGCTGACGGCGGACAACCCCCAGCAGCAGCAGCGTGCACGCGCGCACGAGGCGGCGGTGCTGGAACAGATCGAGGCGATCCAGATCCTGCTCGATCCGCCGTCCGTCGATGCACTGGATGCCGCAGCGCTCAATCTGCGGATCGACGCCAGCCTCGCCCGTGTGGATCGCATTCGTGCGCTCGGCCAGGAGATCGCCGATACCGAAACCGGGCTGCTGCGCGAGCGCCGGGCCCAGCTCGAGCGGGAGACCCGCTATCTGGCCTACGCGGTCGCCTCCGCCCTCGCCACCGCGCTCGCGCTGATGGCGTTCTTCTCCTGGAGCCTGCTGCGCGAGAACCGCAGAACGCGCGCTCTGGAACGCCAGGCCCGTACCAGCGCGCAGGGTATGGCGGTGACCATGGCCTCGATCGACCGCCTGTCCGGGCAGCGCCATCACATGAGCCGCTACGTCGGCCTGCTGCAAAGTTGCGACACCGTTCCTGAAATCATGCACGTCTCGATCTCGGTGCTGCAGACCCTCCTGCCCGGCGTGAGCGGACACTGCTACCTGTTGCGCGCGTCGCAGAACTTCTATGCGAGCACCGCGGTGTTCGGCAATGCCGTCGTCAGCTCCACCGACAGCCTGGCGGCCCAGCAGTGCTGGGCCCTGCGTCGCGGCCAGCCCTATCACCTGCCCGCCGGCGACTCGGGACTTCGCTGCGGCCACATCGATGCCGAAGCGGGACTGGATCACGTGTCCACCCTGTGCGTGCCCCTGATCGCGCACGGCAGCACCATCGGCCTGCTGCATGTCAGCGGCCCGCCGCGCGGCGAGGACGACAACGATCTGGAGCTGGTGAATCAGATCGCCGAGCAGTTGAGCCTGGCGATCGCCAACCAGCAACTGCGCGACACACTGCGGATCCAGTCGCTGCGCGATCCACTGACGAGTCTGTTCAACCGCCGCTACCTCGAAGAGAGCTTCGCGCGGGAGCTGCAGCGGTGCGAGCGCAGGGGTCTCCCTCTGTCGGTGCTGATGCTCGACGTGGACCATTTCAAGCGCTTCAACGACACCCATGGCCACGCCGCGGGCGACGCCCTGCTTGCGCTGGTGGGACGCCTGATCCAGAGCGGTGTCCGTGTCGACGACATCGCGTGCCGCTACGGCGGCGAGGAGTTCATCGTGGTGATGCCGGAACTCGACGCACAGGCCGCCTGCACACGTGCCGAAGACATCCGCCGCGCCGTTGGCACGGCCACCGTGCAGCATGCCGGTCGTGTCCTGGGGCCGGTTTCGATATCGATCGGCGTGGCCACGCTCCCCGAAGACGGCGCCACGCCTGAACTGCTGCAGCAGATGGCCGATGCCACGCTCTATCGCGCCAAGGCCGAGGGGCGGGATCGGGTGCTGCACGCGTCCTACGCGGACTGAGCGGGCAGCGCACGGCGGGCGGGCGTGCTTCAATGCGCCGGTCATCCACTCCAGGGCCGGCCCACATGCGACTTCGACGTTCCCGCCTAACGGCTGCATGTCTCGCGCTGCTCGCCGTGCCTGCCGCATTGCCCGCAGCGAACACCGCCCTGCAATGCGAGCGGCTGTTCGATGCCCGGGCCGGGCAGGTTCTCGGCGCGCACACGATTGTCGTCGCGGACGGCCGTATCGAACGCGTGGTCGGCGGACAGGTGGCGCCCGCAGGCTACACGGTGATCCCGCTCGCGGGTCGCACCTGCATGCCGGGCTGGACCGATCTGCACGTGCACCTGGGTTCGCAGTCGAGCCCGGCGAGCTACTCGGAAGGCTTCCGTCTGGATCCTGTGGACTACGCGTTCCGCGCGGTTGGCTACGCCGAGAAGACGCTATCGGCCGGCTTCACCACCGTGCGCGATCTCGGCGGCGAAGTGAGTCCGCACCTGCGCGACGCGATCAACCAGGGCCTGGTGCCGGGACCGCGCATCTTCGCCGCCGGCAAGTCGATCGCGACGACCGGCGGGCACGCCGATCCGAGCAACGGCTACAACTCGATGCTCTCGCATCTGCTCGGTCCGCCCGGCCCGACAGAAGGCGTCATCAACTCGGTCGACGACGCGCGCCAGGCCGTTCGCCAGCGCTACAAGGAAGGCAGCGACGTCATCAAGATCACCGCGACCGGCGGCGTGCTGAGCTATGCGCGCAGCGGCGATGCGCCGCAGTTCACCGTCGACGAGGTGCAGGCGATCGTCGACACCGCCAAGGACTACGGCTATCGCGTCGCCGCGCACGCGCACGGCACCGAAGGCATGAAGCGTGCAGTGCTGGCCGGGGTGACCAGCATCGAGCACGGCACGCACATGGACGACGAAGTCATGCGGCTGATGAAGCAGCGGGGCACCTGGTATGTGCCGACGATCTATGCCGGCCGCTTCGTCGCCGACAAGGCGAAGGAGCCGGGCTACTTCCCGGAAGTCGTGCGCCCGAAGGCGGCGACGATCGGTGCGCAGATCCAGGACACCGCCGCGCGTGCGTATCGCGCCGGCGTGCCGATCGCGTTCGGCACCGACCAGGGCGTGGGCCCGCACGGCGACAACGCGCGCGAATTCCTCTACATGGTCGAAGCCGGCATTCCGGCGGCGTACGCGTTGCAGTCGGCGACGCTGCATGCAGCGACCGTGCTCGGTGTCGACGACCAGGGCGTCATCGAGTCCGGCAAGCGTGCCGACATCATCGCGATGCCGGGCGATCCGGTCGCCGACATCAATGCGGTGATGGGTGTCGATTTCGTCATGGCGGCCGGTCGCGTGCATCGCAGCCCGGACGCGGATGGCACCGCGGACGATTAAACCACGCAAAAGCGCTCCCTGTAGGAGCGCGCTTGCGCGCGATGGGCGCTGCCTATGGAGCCGCATCGCGCGCAAGCGCGCTCCTACAATGAACGTCCTGACATCATCGTACGGTCGGCACGCGCCACGCCAGCAGCAACGTCCAGCTCCACCAGCACACCAGCACCACGCGCGCACCGAGCTGATCGCCGAACAGCGACGGCACCAGCAGGCACAGCGCCACCAGCGCGCAGATGACCAGCGACGGCCAGCGCACCGCACGCAGCGCGATGCCCGCCATCAGCGCGCCCGCGCCGAACGCCAGGTTCCAGACCATCCATGCCGTGGCATGCCAGCGGCTGGCACCGGCATCGAGTTCGTTCGGATCCAGGGTCCAGACGCCCTGCGCCGCGAACGCCAACGCGGCCAGCAGCCACAGGCGCAGCGCAATGCCGGCGCCGAGCCCTTCGTTAGGCAACACCTCGCGCAGACGCAGCGCGGCGAACGCGACAACGAGACCTGGCCCGATCCACGCCAGCAGATTGAACAGCCACGCCAGCGGCATGCCGCGCGCGCCGGACCACGCCAGCGGCGCGCCCGCAGGCACGGCGGTCATCACCGCGAACACCAGCAGGGCCAGCAATGTGCAGGCATGCGCGCCCGCGACCATCGGGAGCAGACGCGCGCCGTTCACGCCGCCCAACGGAACACCCCCTCGACACCGACGCCGAACGTCCGCGCGATCCGGAACGCGAGTTCCAGCGACGGCGCATAGCGCCCCGCCTCCAGCGCGATGATGGTCTGCCGGGTGACCTGGCAGGCATCCGCCAGCGCCTGCTGGGTCATCTCGCCGTTCTCGAAGCGCAGCCGGCGGATCTCGTTGGAAATGGGGGTGCCGGTCATCGCAAGCGGCTCATCTACGGTCCTTCCAGTACAGCAGTGCTGCGCGCCATTGCCCGATCCCGTTGGCAACGAACAGTAGTGCGAACACGGCTGCCACAGTGGCCCGCGCATCGAGGTCAACGTCCGCGTGCGTGGAAGCAAATGCATAGAGGGCAGCGCCCGTCACGATCAGCGCCTCGGTCGCTCGCTTCGCCCAACGTGTGCCTTCTGCCTGGATGACGCGATCACGCTCGTCTTCCACGACGCCGCGATGCCGCGACCTCGCTGCCAGACGTCGTTTTCGAAAAGCGGGCGCCACCACCACTGCAACGCCGTACGAGAACAACATCAGATAGGGCCACCAGCCATTCCCGAGGGTTCCCGCCGCAATCATCTGCAGGAAAATCACGCCGGCAAGAAAGCCTTGGGTCAGGTACCAGGCATCGCTTTCGGCCGGCGAGGGGCCTTCTCCCTCGGCCGACAGCCGCGTGCTTCGCCACGCCAGACTCGCGACGTACACCAGGAGCACCAGCACGGGTCCAAGCGTCAGCGCCCGGCCAGCTGGATCCCTCGCCACGAACAGGATGCCGAAGCCGAGACACAAGGCCGTCGGCCAGACTGCGGAAAAGGCAGAGACCTTCCTCGCCGCGCTGATGACGGGGACGCCCGAGATTTCCATCCTGTCGACTCCGTTCGAAGCAAAGTAAAAAATACCTTACATCGAGCATCCGCCATGTCAACTATTTTTGACATGGTTGTATCCTGCGCATCCGTCGCCATCCTTCGGGATCGCGCACGGCGCACTCCCTCTTCAACGGACTTCCGCATGCTCCTCGATGGCAACGCCCCCGCTCCCGCTGCCCTGCCCCATGTCTTCGACGCGACCACGGCGACCTTCGAGACCGAGGTGTTGCAGGCGTCGTTGCAGACTCCGGTCCTGATCGATTTCTGGGCCGAATGGTGCGGCCCGTGCAAGTCGCTGGGGCCGGTGCTGGAAAAGCTGGCCGCCGAATACAACGGCGCGTTCGTGCTGGCCAAGGTCGATGTCGACAAGGAGCAGCAGATCGCGGCCGCGTTCCAGATCCGCTCGGTGCCGACGGTGTTCCTGCTGATCGGTGGCCAGCCGGTCGACGGCTTTCCGGGCGCGCTGCCCGAGGGCGAGATCCGCGCGTTCCTGAAGAAGCACGGCATCGAGCCGGCCGAGGGCGTCGTCGAAGACGCCGAACCCGCGCCGCTGGACCCGGTTGCCGAAGTCGCGCGTCTGCGCGAGGCGGTCGTCGCCGCGCCGGACAAGGCCGAACTCAAGCTCGACCTCGCACTCGCCCTGCTGCAGACCGGCGCGACGCAGGAAGCCGAGACGCTGCTGGATGGTCTGCCGGCGAACCTCGCCACCGACGACCGCGCGGTCAAGGCGCGTGCGCGTCTGGGCTTCGCCACCGTGCTGGCCGGCGCACCGTCGACCGAAGCGCTGCAGGCGGCGATCGAGGCCGATGCCGGCGATCTGCGCGCGCGTCATCTGCTCGGCGTGCAGCACATCGTCGCCGGCGCCACCGAAGCCGGCCTCGAACAGTTCATCGAACTGCTGCGCCGCGACCGCGATTTCGACGACGGCCTGCCGCGCAAGGCGCTGATCGATGCATTCCGCATCATCGAAGATGCCGAGCTCGTCGGCCGCTACCGCCGCAAGATGGCATCGCTGCTGTTCTGATCCGGCGCGCCTCCGGGCGTCTCCGTACAGCGGCGCATGGCAAGATCGGCGTCCCCTCGCCGATCGCCCGCCCATGACGCCACGCCGCTTCCGCCTGCTGATGAACCTGTGGCCGCCGTTCCTGTTTTCGGGCATCCGCGTGACCCGGATCGACGATGGCTTCCGGCATGCGCGCGTCGAACTGCGCCAGCGCTGGTTCAACCGCAACTACGTCGGCACGCATTTCGGCGGCAGCCTGTTCGCGATGACCGATCCGTTCTGGATGATCATGACGCTGCGGGCGCTGGGCAAGGACCACGTGGTCTGGGACAAGGCCGGCGAAATCGAGTTCATCCGCCCCGGCCGCGGCACCGTGCACGCGGCCTTCGATCTCGACGACGCGACGGTCGAGGCGATCCGCACCGTCACCGCCGACGGCAGCAAACATCTGCACTGGTTCACCACCGACGTGCTCGACGCCTCGGGCGAACTGGTCGCCCGCGTGCGCAAGCAGGTCTACGTGCGCCGCAAGCGGCGCAGCGGTCAGTCCGAGGTTGTGGTCGATTCGACGAGATAGGGCGGCAGCGGCAGCGACCAGGTCGCGCCGCGGCTCATGTTGTACCCGGTGTCGTATTGCGCGATCTCCAGCGAACGCCCGTCCGCGGTGACTGTGATGTCGCGCGCCGGACTGCGCAGGTCGCCCGGGCGACGCGCGAGGCGTTCGGCGAGCGTCCCGGTATCGGGCTCGTCGCGCAGCCAGGCGAGCGTTGCGAGGAGTTGCAGGCGCGCGCGGTGGTCCAGCGCCCGATTGGCATAGTGCACGTATCCATCTCCCGTGTCGGCGAGGGCGCATCCGAGGCTGTTCGCGACGCATTCGATGCGCTGCCAGGCGGGCCGGGGCGAGGCTGTCGCAACGAGTGGCGCGTCGTGCTGCAGCGTTTCCACGCCTACCAGGCAGGGGGCTGCCATCTGTTCGGCGATCAACGCGCGGAAACTGTCTGGCTGGAACACCAGCCAGGCCCACGGATCGGCCGCATACGTGTGGCGCGCAGACCGGACGAACCCCGTGCTCCATGCGAGTTCGCCGCGCATCGCGGGGCAGATCGAGGCTTCGTCGGCCGCCGGTGACGCAAGCGCGCGCTCGCAGTTCGCCGGCAGTGGCATGTCGCGCGGCATTTCCGCCAGCATGCTCGCCAGCAGGGCGCCATAGCCGTTGGTGGCCAATGCGGTCCCAGACGTCTGCACGATCAGCGTGTCGCTGTTCGCGCCGATGCGGCGCAGCGTTGCGAAGTCCCGACAGGTGGCCTCCAACGCCTCTGCCCGTTCACCGCTTACGAATTGCACCGCATGCGCAGTGACGGGCCAGGCCAACAGGGTCCACGGCTGGAGCGGGGACCTGTGGTCGGGTGGAATGCGCGATGCATGATGGCCGTATGCCGACAGCGCTTCGACACGCTCGATCAACCGGGCATTGGCCTGCACCAGTGCCGCGTAGCCCTCGAATGCGGACGACACTTTGGCCAGACAGCCTGAGCCGCCTGCACTGCAGGGCTCGACCGCGCCACGCACGGGTTTCAGCTCCGGATATCGACTGGCGGCGCTGGTGAATACCAGCGGACCACCTGGTTCGCGCAGCGCCTCGGCCAGCGCCTGCATGTCCGCATCCGCGACCGCGGTGATCTCCGCCTCGGGCACGTCATACGGCAACACCCAGATCGCATCGAAGGCATTGCGTCCTTCGAACGTGTTCGGCGCTTCCAGCAGTTCCAGTGCCGCGCGCTGCGCCGGCGTCGGTCCACGCACTTTCGACCATGTCCACAGCGCTGCAAGCACCAGCACCACGACCAGCAACCCCAAGCCCAACCGCTTCAACCAGCCCATTCCCGACTCCCCTGATTCGCATCCTGCGGACCGGCAGTCTGCCATTTCGACCGGCATGTCTGCGACTGCTCGACGGGCAGACCAGCGCCGTGTCCAGAGGCGCGACAGGTATCCTGTGCGCCGCGCCAGACCCTGCCCGGACGCGCGAAGCACCCGTTCCCATGCGTGCAGTACGCAACTCGCAGACCCACGCCCGCCTCCACCGCCCTGAATGCCGATGCTCCGACTCACCGACCTCAAATTGCCCCTCGACCACGACGATGCCGCGCTGCCCGCGGCGATCATCGCGCGCCTGGGCATCCATGCCGACGAGCTCACCGGTTTCACTGTGGCCAAGCGCAGCTACGACGCGCGCCGTCGCGGCGCGATCGTGCTGATCTATTCGGTCGATGTCGAGACGCCGCGCGAGGCCGATATCCTGCAGCGGCTGGAACTCGATCCCGAGGCGGCAGCGGCAGGTGAGCAGGGCGATGGCGCCGTGGCCAGCGGCAGCGGCAAGGTCGGCCCGTCACCGGACACCTCGTACCGGTTTGTCGCACGCGCGAGCGATGCCCTGCCGCTGCGCCCGCTGGTCATCGGCACGGGGCCCTGCGGCCTGTTCGCAGCCCTGGTGCTCGCGCAGATGGGGTTCCGCCCGATCGTGCTGGAACGCGGCAAGGCCGTGCGCGAGCGCACGGCGGACACGTTCGGGCTGTGGCGGAAGAAGGTCCTGAATCCCGAGTCCAACGTGCAGTTCGGCGAAGGCGGCGCCGGCACGTTCTCCGATGGCAAGCTCTACAGCCAGATTTCCGACAAGCGCCACCACGGCCGCAAGGTGCTGACCGAATTCGTCGCGGCCGGTGCGCCGGAGGAAATCCTCTACGTCAGCAAACCGCATATCGGCACGTTCCGGCTGGTGTCGATGGTCGAGCACATGCGCGCGACCATCGAATCGCTGGGCGGTGAGATCCGATTCTCCAGCCGCGTCGACGATCTGCTGGTCGAATCCGATGCCGACGGCGTGCGGCACGTGCGCGGCGTGACACTCGCAGATGGCGAGGCGATCCGCAGCGACCACGTGGTCATGGCGCTGGGCCACAGCGCGCGCGACACCTTCGCGATGCTGCACACGCGCGGCGTGTTTCTCGAAGCGAAGCCGTTCTCGATCGGTTTCCGCATCGAGCACCCGCAATCGCTGGTCGATGCCGCGCGCTTCGGCCCGCAGGCCGGCCATCCGCTACTGGGCGCGGCCGACTACAAGCTGGTGCACCACGCCCGCAACGGCCGCTCGGTCTACAGCTTCTGCATGTGCCCGGGCGGCACCGTGGTGGCCGCGGCCAGCGAACCCGGGCGCGTGGTGACCAACGGCATGAGCCAGTACTCGCGCAACGAGCGCAATGCGAACGCGGCGATCGTGGTCGGCATCACGCCCGAGGATTTCCTGCCCTACGCACCGCAAGGCGGGCCGCTCGCCGGCATCGCCCTGCAACGGCACTGGGAGTCGAATGCCTTCGTGCTCGGCGGTGGCGAGTACGAAGCACCGGGACAACTGGTCGGCGATCTGCTCGCCGGGCGCCCGTCGGGTGCACTGGGCAGCGTGGTGCCGTCGTACACGCCCGGCGTGCGCCTGGGCGATCTGTCGAACGCATTGCCCGAGTACGCGATCACCGCGATCCGCGAAGCCCTGCCGGCATTCGACCGGCAGCTGCGCGGCTTCGCGATGCACGATGCGCTGCTGACCGGCGTGGAGACACGCACCTCGTCACCGTTGCGCATCACCCGCCATGCCGATGGCCAGAGCTTGAACACGCGTGGGCTGTTTCCGGCCGGCGAAGGCGCAGGCTACGCGGGCGGCATCCTGTCGGCGGGCGTCGACGGCATCAAGGCGGCCGAATCGGTGGCCATGGCGATGGTCGCAGCCGGACACGCACGCGCGGCCTGATCGCGCGCGGCCTGCATCCGCCCGCACCACGCGCTGCGTACCCATCGATCACACTGGACGCATCGCAGACCGCGGACCGCAGGCGCGCCACGCATCACACCGTTTTCCGTCGCGCCGTCGCTATGCTGTGCGACGCACAGGGGGAACCATGCCGCATACGCCAACCGGGCCCGATTCGACGGTCTTTCCGGACATCGCCGGTTACCGGTTGCTGCGTGTCATCGGACACGGCGGCATGGCCACGGTCTATCTCGGCACGCAGCTGTCGCTGGGGCGTGACGTGGCGATCAAGGTCATGCTGCCCGAGGCGCTCGCCGACGAGGTGAGCCGCCGACGCTTCGAGAACGAAGCGCGCACCATTGCCAGGCTCGAGCATCCCAACATCGTCGGCATCCACGAGGTCGGCCGCACCGAGGACGGGCTGCCGTGGTACGCCATGCCCCATCTGCCGCACGGCCATCTGGGCAGTCGTGACCTCACCGGCGACCACGCCCGCGTGCGCGACGTGCTGCGCGCCCTGCTCTCCGCCCTGGCGTATGCGCATGCGCGTGGCGTGATCCATCGCGACGTCAAGGCCGAGAACGTGCTGTTCGACGAGGCCGACCGGCCGCTGCTGGCGGATTTCGGCATCGCCCTGCGTCGCGGCTACGGCACGCGCGTCACCATGGTCGGGCTGGCCGTCGGCAGCACCGCCTACATGGCACCGGAGCAGGCGCGCGGCCAGCAGGTCGACTTCCGCGCCGATCTCTACAGCGTCGGCGTACTGGCCTGGGAAATGCTCAACGGCAGTCTTCCGTACCAGGGCGAAGACGCACTGTCGATGGCGATCGCCCACACCCAGAATCCGATTCCACGGCTCGCCCCGCCGCTACGCCACTGGCAGCGCTTCATCGATCGCGCGCTGGCGAAATCGCCTGGCCGTCGCTTCGCCGATGCCAACCAGATGCTGGCGGCGCTGGCGCAGGTGCCGCAGCGCGACGGCAAGCGCGAGCCGGTCGTCACCGCCACCTTCCGTCGCCTGGGCGAAGGCGCGCGTCGCGTCGGCAACGGCGCGCGACGGGTATCGCCGATGCTGTGGATCCCGGCTGTGCTCGTGGTCGCGGCCGGGATCGGGTTCCTGCTGCGCCCAATGCAGGTACCGGGCGCCGATACGGCCGCCTCCGGTCAGTCGCGCGTCGCGGGAAGCGGAAACGCACCGGTCGATGCCGAAGGCCTGGCCTACGACGATGCACGCACGCCGGTCGCCGAGGCCACACCTGAACCGGCGACGCCGCAGGCTGCGCCGGTTTCGGCGTCCGACCGCCATCTCGGCGAGGCGGAACGCCAGCTGCGCGCTGGCCGGTTGGCTGCGCCCGTCGGCGCGAACGCGTTCGAGTCGCTGACGCGCGCCTGGCAGGCCGATCGCGAGCATCTGCGATTCGCGCCCCTGTCCGCACGCGCCATCGATGCGGCCGGTGCGCGCGCCATCGCGTCGATCGCCAAGGGCGACCACGGCAACGCGGCCTCGCTGCTGACCGCGGCGCGCCAGCATGCGATCGCGACCGGACAGGCGGATGGCGATCCGATGCGCCGGTTGCGCACACGCGTCGACGACGCGCTCGAAACGCATATCGGCCAGGCGGTCACCGATGTCGATCGCGGCGAAGCGGTCGCGAGCCTGGCCTCGGCCGAAGCCGTGGGCCTCGATGCCGCCGCAACCGCGCGCCTGCGCCGCCAGGCCATGACCATTCCCGATGTCACCGCACTCGCTGCCAGCGTCGCTGGCGGTGCGCGCGTGGTCCGCAGCAGCGATGGCGTCTACGCGATTTCCAATGCACCCGTGAGCCGTGCGGATTACGCCGCGTTCGTTGCCGCCACCGGCCACAAGTCGGCCTCGTGCCGCGCGCGCGGCTCGGTGCTGCGGGCCCTGTCTTCGAAGGACTGGGAGGACCCCGGGTTCGAGCAGTCGCCTTCCGATCCGGTGGTCTGCGTGTCCTGGCACGACGCGGTGGAGTACGCGCGCTGGCGCAGCGAGCGCGAGGGCCGCAGCATCGTCGTCGCATCGACCGCGCAGGGCGCGAATGTCGCCACGCGCGCCACCGGCCCCGCCGAATGGCGCAGCGATTGCGCAGCGGCCTGCAAGGACCGCGTCGCAGCAGGCCGCAGCCAGCGCGACGAACTGGCCAGCCGGGCGCTCGATCCGCGCCGTGGATACGACGATGTCGGCTTCCGGCTCGCGCACCTGCCCTGACGCGCGTCCGATCCGCGCAACACCGTCCGCTGTCACACGCACGCGCCCACGCTTCCGCGGTACAGGTGCCGGGCGCATCATGTCCGGCCCCATCACCCCACGCGGATTCCAATGAGTGCCCACACCCTGGGCGGACGCCTGCAGCGTCTGTTCCTCACCGGCCTGCTGACCCTGCTGCCGATCTGGCTGACCTGGATCGTCGTCAAGTTCGTCTTCGTCCTGCTTTCCGACATCAGCACGCCCTGGGTCGCGCCGCTGGCGCACAGGATCGCTGCAGGCTTCCCCAATTCTCTGGGCTGGGCCAACGCCGCGTCCGTGCAGGCGACCATCGCGCTGCTGGCGACCATCGCGCTGATCCTCGGCGTGGGCTGGCTCGCGCGCCGGGTCATCGGCCAGCGAATGCTGTCGTGGGTCGACGTGCTGGTCCGCCGCATTCCGCTGGCGAACGTGATCTATTCCAGCGCGCGCAAACTGCTCGACATCCTGCAGACCAAGCCCGACGGCACCCAGCGCGTCGTGTTGATCGACTTTCCGCATCCCGGCATGAAGTCGGTCGGCTTCGTCACCCGGGTGATCCGCGAACAGGGCACCGGACGCGAACTCGCCGCGGTGTACGTGCCCACCACGCCCAACCCGACGTCGGGCTATCTGGAAATCGTGCCGCTGGAGAAGATCACGCCGACCGACTGGACCGTCGACCAGGCGATGAGTTTCATCATCTCGGGCGGCGCCGTCGCACCGGACACGATTCCGTTCGATCCGCCGCGGGCCACGCCCGCCGAAGACGCGCCGTCGCCTTGAGCACGTGACCTCCGGCCCTTGCCACCGGCGCACAGGGTTCGACAGCATCGACACGCACACTTTCTGGAGCATCACATGAAGCAGCCGCTCGTCCTCGCCATCGCTGTCGCCATCGCCGCCGGCGGCGGACTCGCCGGCTGCAACCGCGATGCCCCCGCGCAGGCGTCGGCCGCCACCATCGCCGACGTGCCGGTCGAGGATGCGGCCGCGCGTGCCGCGCGGCTGACCACGCTCTATGCCGAGTACTGGGAAGAACTGCTCAAGCTCAACCCGATCCAGGCGACCTTCCAGGGCGATGCGCGCTACAACGACCAGTTGCCGGATTTCGGCAGCGCCGAGTACCGCGAACAGGTCCGCAGCTTCAACGAGCGCTGGCTGAAAACCGTCGAAGCGGTCGGCAGTGAAGGTCTGGCCGGGCAGGATCTGCTGAGCTACCGGATCTTCGTGCAGGAGCGTCGCAACGCGCTCGACGCCGAGCGCTTCCCGTCGTGGATGATGCCGGTCAACCAGATGGGCAGCATCGTCAGCTACGTCGTGCTGCTGGGCTCGGGCACCAACGCGCAGCCGTTCGCGACCGTGGCCGACTACGAGGCCTGGCTGCGCCGTGCCGCGCGCGTGCCCGTACTGCTCGACACCGAGATCGCCAACATGCAGGCCGGCATCGAGGCCAATGTGGTGCAGCCGCGCGTTGTGATGGAGAAGGTGCTGCCGCAGTTCGACGCAATCCTCGTCGACGACGTGGAGAAGAGCCCGTTCTGGGGCCCGGTCGAGAAATTCCCGGATGGCATCTCCGACGCAGACCGCGAGCGCTTGACCGCCGCATTCCGCACGCTGATCACCGATCAACTCAACCCGGCGATCCGGCGCCAGCGCGACTTCATCGCCAACACGTACATCCCGAGCGCGCGCGACAGCGTCGGCCTCGACGCCCTGCCCGACGGCATGGCCTGGTATGCGTTCTCGGCGAAACAGCAGACGACCTCCGACCTGACGCCCGAGGCGATCCACCAGATCGGGCTGGACGAAGTGGCGCGCATCCACGAGCAGATCCGCGGCGTCATGGCGGAAACGCAGTTCGAAGGCTCGCTGCAGGATTTCTTCCGTTTCATGCAGACCGACCGCCGGTTCGAGTTCCGCTCCGAGGACCAGCTGCTCGCGCACTACCGGGCCATCGAGCAGAAGATCGAGGCCAAGGTGCCCGAGCTGTTCTCGCTGACGCCCAAGGCCGGTTTCGAGATCCGGCCCGTGGAAGCGTTCCGCGCCGAATCCGCGGCGGGCGGCTCCTACATGTCGCCCAGCGAGGACGGCAGCCGGCCCGGCATCTTCTACGTCAACACGTTCGATCTGCCGACGCGCAAACGCTGGGACGCCGAAGACCTGTTCCTGCACGAAGCGATCCCGGGCCACCATTTCCAGCTGGCGCTGCAGCAGGAGCTGACGGACCTGCCCGCGTTCCGCCGCTTCGGTGGCGAGACCGCCTACATCGAAGGCTGGGGCCTCTACGCCGAGAGCCTGGGCAAGGAGCTCGGCCTCTACACCGATCCCTATGACTACTTCGGGCGCCTGCAGGGCGAACTGTGGCGCGCGGTGCGGCTGGTCGTCGACACCGGCCTGCACAGCAAGGGCTGGACGCGCCAGCAGGTGCTCGACTACATGTTCGAGAATTCCTCGGTCAGCGAGCCGGACGCGATCGCCGAGGCCGAGCGCTACATCGCGTGGCCCGGCCAGGCGCTGGCGTACAAGATCGGCGAGCTCAAGATCCAGGAGCTGCGCAAGCGCAGCGAGGCCGCGCTGGGCGACGCGTTCGACATCCGGGAATTCCACGCCGAAGTGCTGAAGGACGGCGCGCTGCCATTGCCGCTGCTGGACGCGAAGATCGACGCGTGGATCGCGGCGCAGCGCGGGCGGATCGATGACCAGCCGATCACGACGGCGCCGGCGGGGGTGGCGTCGTAAGGCGGATCTCTCGAGCGCGGACTCGATTGCGGGTGCACTGACAGCCCATGTTGGTTTCCAGTGCGTCGAACCAGCGAACGCTGGAAGAGCTTTTCAACAGCACACAGTGCTGGTCACCCATTTTCGCTATCAGCCAAGATCAAGATGGCCCAGCATCCGCTGAAGCGACAGGACTCGGGTAGTCCTGTACTCCCCTGGATTTCCTGGACGCAGACCGCGCTTCAGTTTCCCTGGCAGCTGACGGAGCCAATTGCCTGCTTTTCTGTATTGAAGCGCAAGTCACTGGATCCCGGCTTTCGCCGGGATGACAGAACCTTTCAACATCGTCATCCCGGCGAAAGCCGGGATCCAGTGACTTCAGCCTTGCGCTCGGTCGCAGAGCTTCTCAGA
Organism: Luteimonas sp. KH_071; assembly: GCF_057838005.1. Taxonomy (NCBI): domain Bacteria; kingdom Pseudomonadati; phylum Pseudomonadota; class Gammaproteobacteria; order Lysobacterales; family Lysobacteraceae; genus Luteimonas; species Luteimonas sp. KH_071. The sequence goes on from NZ_CM174458.1 coordinate 2,412,882, forward strand.
CAACACGCGCCTCCTGCCGCACCGCCGCTTGCCCTCCTCCACCCACCGCGCGATGCTGCAGCCCGTTCTCGCTGGGGAGGCGCCATGATCCGCACGATGTTCTCGGTGATGCTCGGCATGGTCGTCGCCATGATGGTGATGCTCGGGCTGGAGTTCGTCGGTTCGTGGATGTTTCCGATACCCGCCGGCCAACTCGCCAACGAGGCCGACCTGGCCGAGATCGTCGCGAACGCGCCGACCGGCAAGCTCGTCTGGGTGCTGCTGGGCTGGCTCCTCGCTGCGGTCTGCGGCGGCTGGGTCGCGGCGCGGCTCGCGCGCGTACGCCGGATCAGCGCCGCGATCGCGGTCGGCGTGCTGATCGTGCTCGGCGTGATCGGCAATGCCTGGATGTTGCCGCATCCGCTGTGGATGACACTGCTCGGCGTGATCGGTCCGATCCCGCTCGCCTGGTGCGGGGGCCGGCTCGCGCTGCGGCGCGATCGCGCCGACGCGCCCGCCTAGGACACAGGACGTTCCATGCAGGCTTCGCTGCTGACCACACTGCTGTTGCCGCTCGCCCTCGGCGTGATCATGTTCGGACTCGGGCTCGGCCTGACGCTCGACGATTTCCGCCGTGTCGCGCGCTATCCGCGCGCCGTGTTGATCGGTCTCGCCTTGCAGATCGGCATCCTGCCCTGGGCTGCACTCGGACTTGCGCTGCTGTTCCGGCTGCCGCCCGAGCTCGCGGTCGGCCTGATGCTGCTGGCGGCATCGCCGGGTGGCGCGACGGCGAACATCTACAGCCACATCGCGCGCGGCGACGTGGCACTCAACATCACCCTGACCGCGGTCAACAGCGTGCTGTGCCTGCTCACGCTGCCGATCATCCTCAACCTGTCGCTGGAATTCTTCCTCGGCGCCGGCCAGTACGTGCCGCCGCCGACGCGCAAGATCGTCGAGGTCGCGCTGATCATCCTGCTGCCGGTCAGCATCGGCATGCTGGTGCGCGCGTTCGCGACCGGCTTCGCGTCGCGGATGGAGAAGCCGATCCGCCTGCTGTCGGTGGTCGTGCTCGCGCTGCTGATCGTCGCAGCCGTCGCCAGCACCTGGGACACGCTGCTCGCCTACTTCGCCGCGGTCGGCATCGCCTGCCTGCTGTTCAATCTCGTCAGCATGGGCGTCGGCTACGCGGCGCCGCGGGCGCTGAAGTTGCCGCGCCGGCAGGCGATCGCGATCGCGATGGAGATCGGCATCCACAACGGCACGCTGGCGATCTTCATCGCGCTCAGCGTGCTCGGCAACGCAACGATGTCGGCACCGGCCGCGGTCTACAGCCTGCTGATGTTCTTCACCGCCGCGATCTTCGCCGCGTGGCTCAACCGGCGCGGTGCCAGCGCGCCCGACGCGGCCGCCTGAGGCGGCTGCAGACCACGCCGCGCGGCGGGCTGGCGGCCTGTCTGGACGGCGTCCGCCTCTCAGTTCCGGACCCCGCTTCCTGCAGGCAGATCCCGCGACCGGCGCGGCCAAGGACGATCCGCGTTCGTCCGACGTGACCGGTGTCAGCGCGATCGACGATGGCGTGGAGGTCGCTGCACGCCCGCCGGATTCCGGCGCCGCGCGAAAAAAAGCCCCGCATGTGCGGGGCCTGTGTCATCACGGGATGTCCGGACTCACTCGCCGCTGCCGAAGGTCCCGTAGGTCTTCAGCTGCTCGGCGACCGCCGCATCGCCGACCACGACGATACTCTGCTGCTTCGGGTCGAAGAACTCGCGCGCGACCGACTGCACCTGCGCCGCGGTCACCGCGTTGGCCTTTTCGACGTAGCTGCTGAGGTAATCGGCCGGACGACCCAGCACCCAGTTCGACGCCAGCGCCGACGCGACCGCACCCTGCAACTGGTTCTGGAACAGGTAGGTGCCGGCGGTGAACCGCTTGGCGCGCAGCAGTTCGTCCGCGTCGACGGTCACGCTGCGCATCTGCTCGAACTCCTTGAAGAACTCGCCGATCGCAGCCCCGGTGACTTCGTTGCGCACGTCGGCCTGGGCCTGGAACACGCCCCCTTCCGCGCGCAGGCCGAAGCTGCTGCCGGCGCCGTAGGTGTAGCCCTTGTCCTCGCGCAGATTGCGCATCAGCCGGCTGTCGAAACCGCCGCCGAGGATCGTATTGGCAAGCGCGGCGGGGATCGCGCGGTCGTCGTCCGCGTCGAACGCCGGACGGCCGATGCGGACCGCCGACTGCACGCTGCCGGCGCGCGGGACCAGCACGAACTGCGGACCGGCGGGGTAGTCCGGCGCGGCGACGTCGGCCACCGTGGTGTCCGTGCCGCGCCAGTCACCGAATGCCGACTGCGCCAACGCCATCGCCTGCCGCTCCGTCACCGGGCCGGCGATCACCAGCAGCGCACGTTCGGGATGGAAGCGGGCGCCGTGCGCAGCCACCAGTCCATCAACCTCCGTACCTTCGATCCCAGCCTCGGTCGGCAGCGTATTGCCGTAGGGATGCGCGCCGAACAGCACGCGCCCCATCGCCCGATTGGCCTGGTAGGCGGGCTGCGCCTGCATCGCCTTGAGACCCTGCAGCGCATTGGTCTTGGCCAATTGCACTTCGTTGGCCGGGAATGCCGGATTGCGCACCACGTCCGCGAACACCGCCGACAGCGGCTCCGCCGACGACGACAGTCCGGACGCGGTGACGAACAGGCCGTCGCTGCTGGCGCTCGCGCCGATCGATGCACCGAGGCGCTGCAGTTCCTCGGCGATCTGCACCGAGCTGCGCGTCGCGGTGCCCTCCTGCAGCAGGCCGGCGAGCAGGTTCGACATGCCCGGCAACGCAGCGGGATCGCTGGCCAGTCCGCCGCGTACGGCGAGCACGTAGTCGACCTTCGGCAGGCCGCCCTGGCGCGGCAGCACCCAGACGGTCAGCCCGTTGTCGAGCCGGCGTTCGATCAGGCCCAGTTCGGGCAGCGGCTTGTCGGCGCCGTAGTCCGGCAGGCCGGCGGGAAGTTCGGTGGGCGGCGGTGTGGCCGGCGGCGCGCCGGGTGCAGCGGGCTGCTGCGCGTATGCGGCGCTCGCGAACAGGCAGGCGCCGAGCGCCAGGGCGAGCGGACGCAGGGCGCGGCTCGAAATGTAGTGGGTATCCATGTCGATCTCCTCAGTCCTGCGCCGGTGCGGCGGCGGGCACCGGTGCGGCCGGCGGGGCGATACCGCGCGCAGGCGCCATCGCGGCCGGCACGCGGTCGATGACGGTGCGGTTGGCATCGGTCAGATAGGTCCTGGCCACGCGCTGCACGTCGGCGACGGTCACCGCCTGCACCCACTCGGGCACCTGGTTGAGCGTCTCGGCGTCGCCCCACAGCAGCTGCGCCTTGGCGAGCTCGTCGGCGCGCGAGATGAAGGGCTCGAGGCCGTTGACGTAGTCGGCCAGCAGCTTGGTCTTGGCGGCGGCCAGCGTTTCGGCCGGCACACCCTCGGCGACGATGCGCGCGACTTCTTCGTTGACCGCGCCCAGCACCGCGTCCGGCTCGACATTGGGCTTGTACAGCGCGAACAGGGTCATCAGCGTCGGACCGTCGAAGTCCCAGGCATGGCCCAGCGGCCAGCCCAGCCCACCGTCGATGTTGAGCAGCTGCTCGCGGCCCTTGACCAGTCCCTGGTACAGGCGCGAGGCGTCGCCGCCGGCCAGCAGCTGCGACAGCACCGCCATCGGCGCATGGTCGGGCGTCCCGCGTGCAGGCATCTTCCAGCCGACGGCGAGCGCGGGCACCTGCGCCAGGGCGTCGGCCTGCGCCTCGCGCCGGCCTTCGGTGTTCAGCGGCTCGGACACGTCCGGACGCGCGGGCGTGGCGCGCGACGGAATGTCGCCGAAATACGCCTCGACCATCGCGAAGGCCTCGGCCGGCGAGATGTCACCCACGATGCCGATCACCGCGTTGTTCGGGCCGTAGTAGTCGCGATGGAAGGCTTCGACATCGGCGAGCGTCGCGCCCTCGAGATCCTTGAAGCTGCCATAGCCGTCGTGCGCGTTCGCCCACTTGGTGAACGCGAGGCGGTTGATGTCGAACACGAAGAACAGCCCGTAGGGCTGGTTCTGCACGTTGACGCGGATCTCTTCCTTGACCACGTCCTGCTGGTTTTTGAGGTTCTCGGGCGAGAAGTCGAGCGTCTTCATGCGGTCCGCTTCGAGCCACAGGATCGGCGCAAGCGCGGACACCGGCGCGGTCTCGATGTAGTTCGTGTAGTCGGGACGCGTGGAGCCGTTGAGCCGGCCACCGCCGCCCTGGATCACGCGGTCGAACGTGCCCTTGGGCGCGGTCGGCGTGCCCTGGAACATCAGATGCTCGAACAGGTGGGCGAAGCCGGTGCGGTTCTCGGGCTCGAGGCGCATGCCCACGTGATAGACCACGCTGACACCCACCGTGGGTGAACTGCGGTCCTCGGAGACGACGACGGTCAGGCCGTTGTCGAGCTTCTTGGTTTCGATCGGCAGACGCCAGTCGGCCTGCTGCGCGGCCGCGGGCGCGGCCAGCATCGCGAGCAGCACGCATGTGCCACCCAGTCCTGCGAGTCGTTTCATGGTCGGTTCCCTGTCCGCCCCGCTCCCCGGGGCACGAACCCCGACTATAAGGTGCGGCGCGACGGCTGCGCGTGCCGGTGGTCACGCGCAACGCGACGTCGGCGTGGACGCTGCTGCACCCTGTCGGCGGGCAGACGCCCTACTGCTTGCGCGTCTCGACGTCCGCGTCCACGTCGTCCAGTCCGACGTTGCTGCGCGCCGATTCATAGATCTCACGGTCCAGCAGCCCGGTCTCGCGCGCCACCAGCACCGGCACCAGCATCTGCCCGGTGACGTTGGTCATCGTGCGCATCATGTCGAGGATGCGGTCGATCGCGAGCAGCAGTCCGAGACCTTCGAGCGGCAGGCCGGCCGCCGACAGCACCACCGTCGCCATGACCACCGCCGTACCCGGCACGCCGGCGGTGCCGAAGCTGCCGAGCACCGAGGCCAGCAGGATCGCCGCGTACTGGGCAAAGCTCAGTTCGATCCCGAAATACTGGGCGATGAAGACCGACGCGAGCGTGGGATAGATCGCGCCGCAGCCATCCATCTTGATCGTCGCACCCAGCGGCACAGCGAACGCGGCGTAATCGCGGTTGACCCCGAGGTTGTGGGTCACGCTGCGCAGCGCGACCGGCATCGACGCCAGACTCGACGAGCTGACGAAGGCGACCTGCATACCGGGCGCCGCGCCGCGAAAGAACTTCAGCGGGTTGAGTCCGTGCGCCAGCAGCAAGCCGCCGTAGACGAAGACGATGTGCACAGCGCAGGCGACATACAGCGCGATGACGAAGCTGCCGAGTGGGAGCAGCTTCTCGAAGCCGTAGGTGCCGACCAGCGCGGCGATCAGCCCGAAGGTGCCGATCGGTGTGATCTCCAGTACGAAGCGCGTGACCTGGATCATCGCGTCGGACGCCTGCCCGACCAGCGCGCGCAAGGCCGCGACGCGCTCACCGAGCTTGACCAGCGCGAAACCGAGTAGCCCGGCGAAGAAGATCACCTGCAGGATGTTGCCGTTCGACAGCGCCGCGAACGGATTGGTCGGCACCACATTGAGCAGCACCTCGACCGGCGTGGGAACTTCGCGCGGCGTGTAATCGGCTGCAGGGATCAGCGAGCCCGCCTCGATGCTCAGCCCCGGATTGAAGGTGTAGGCGACGGCGAACCCCACGCCGACCGCGAGCACGGCGGTCGCGGCGAACCAGCCGAAGGTGCGGCCACCGAGCGCGGCGATCGACTGCTGCCCGTGCAGCGCGGCCACTGCGTTGATCACCGCGAAGAACACCAGCGGCACCGCGATCATGCGGATCAGATTCACGTACAGCGTGCCCAGCGGCTGCAGCCACGTGCCGGCCGCCGGTCCCATCAGCCAGCCGACCAGCGCCCCGAGCACGAACGCGCCCAGCACCCGCTGCCAGAACGGAATCCGGAACCACCAGGCCAGAGCTTTCATTCGAAGAGTGTCCGCGACTTCAACCGGCGACGATACGTGACGCCATCCATGCTGGCGATGCCGGCACCGGGACGCCAGCGTCCCATATCCGGAACGCTGGAAGCTGGGTTAGCGCCTCCATCTTGCGTCACGCGAACGTGGCCGGCATGGGCCCGCCGCGAAGCTGCAATGCACGGCGGGCATAATTGCGCGGCGTTTCTACTGGAATCCCCTGCCCCATGCGTGTTCTGACCGCAGGCCTCGCCTGCTCGCTGACCCTGCTCTGCGCCGCCTGCGCATCCACCCACACTCCGGCTCCCGGCCAGATCCGCCCGATCGACGTACCGACTGCGGCCTCGCGCGCTGACGAGACTGCGTCGTGGTGGTACCGCAGCGGCGCCGCACGCGCAGCGGGCAACGGCGCGATGGACGGCAATGCCAAGAACGTCATCGTGTTCCTGGGGGATGGCATGAGCCTGACCACGGTCGCGGCGGCGCGCATTCTCGAAGGCCAGCGGCTGGGCGGCAGCGGCGAGGAGCACCAGCTGAGCTGGGAACATTTCCCGCATACCGGGCTGTCCAAGACCTACAACACCGATTCGCAGACGCCAGACTCGGCCGGCACGATGACCGCGATCGTGGCCGGCGTGAAATCGCATATGGGCGCGATCGGGGTGTCGTCGGGCAACCGTTTCGACTGCGCCGACAGCCGGCAGCGTCACGTGCAGTCCTGGCTGCGCCTGGCGGACGATGCCGGCCTCGCCACCGGCGTGGTCACCACCGCGCGGCTGACCCATGCCACGCCAGCCGCGACCTATGCGCATTCGCCGGATCGCAACTGGGAGAACGACACCGATCTGCCCGAGGCGGCCCGGGCGGCAGGCTGCCGCGACATCGCCCAGCAGATCCTGGACTTCCCGTCCGGCAAGGGCCCGCGCGTGCTGCTGGGGGGCGGCCGCGGCGAGTTCCTGCCGGTGACCGAGCGCGATCCCGAACACGCCGACAAGGTCGGCCAGCGCCTCGACGGCCGCAACCTCCCGGCCGAATGGCTGGCGGCCAATCCGGGCGGCGCCTATGTCTGGAACACCACGCAGCTGCGCGCGGCCGCGGATGCCGACGCCGTGCTCGGCCTGTTCGAGTACGACCACATGCAGTACGAACACGACCGCGACCAGGGCGACACCGGCGAGCCGGACCTCGCCGAGATGACTCGCGTCGCGATCGAGCGGCTATCGCGCGACGGCAAGGGCTACGTGCTGCTGGTCGAAAGCGGTCGCATCGACCACGCCAATCACGAGGGCAACGCCTTCCGCGCGCTCGACGAGACGGTTGCGATGTCGCGCGCGGTGCAGGCCGCCGCCGAGGCGACCTCGGCCGACGACACGCTGATCCTCGTGACTGCCGACCATTCGCATACGCTGAACTTCGTTGGCTACCCGACGCGTGGCAACCCGATCCTCGGCAAGGTGCGCGGCCGGGTCAGCGAGGACGACGACCCGAACGCCTATGCGCTCGACGCGACCGGCCTGCCCTACACGACGCTGTCCTACGCCAACGGCCCGGGCTACACCGGCGCCAGCAACCAGCAGCCCGCGGGTCCGAAGACCCATCACCACCAGCCCAGCGGATTCTCGCCCGCCAGCGGTCGCCCGGACCTGCGCGAAGTCGATACCGAGCACCCGGATTTCATGCAGGAAGCGCTGGTGCCGATGAAGAGCGAAACCCACGGCGGCGATGACGTCGGCATCTGGGCGCGCGGCCCCGGCAGCGAAGCGGTGCGCGGCACGGTCGAGCAGAACGTGATCTATCACCTGATCGTCCAGGCCACGCCGGCGCTGCGTGCGCAGCTGTGCGCCACCGGCCACTGCAACGCCGACGGCGTGCCGGTGGAACTGCCGGTGATGACGCCGGTGGATGCGCCGGTGCGCGCCGCCGACTGAAGTCGACGCCATTGATCCGTACGCGATCGGCGCGCGCCATCGCGTACGGAGCGTTCCACGCGAGGATCCCGCATCGTCCGAAGGTACGACACGCCCTGTCGCATCGAGCAGCTAAGCTGGCCGCATCCCCATTCGAAGCGGAGCGGCACCCATGAATCGACTCGACGGCAAGGTCTGCGTGGTCACCGGCGCGGCCAGCGGCATCGGCAAGCGCATCGCCGAGGTCTACGCCCAGGCCGGCGGCAAGGTCGTCATCGCCGACCTCAAGCTCGACGCGGCCGAAGCCACCGCCACCGAGATCCGCAACGCCGGCGGCGACGCACTGGCCGTGGCGGTGGACGTCACCGACGAGGCCCAGGTCGTCGACGGCATCGCGAAGGCCGTCGCGCATTACGGTCAGGTCGACGTGCTGGTGTCGAACGCCGGCATCCAGATCGTCAACAAGATCACCGATTTCAGCTACGCCGACTGGAAGAAGATGCTCGCCATCCATCTCGACGGCGCCTTCCTGACCACGCGCGAGTGCCTGCGCGACATGGAAACGCGCAAGACCGGCGGCGCGATCATCTACATGGGCTCGGTGCATTCGCACGCCGCGTCCAAGCTCAAGGCACCCTACGTCACCGCCAAGCACGGCCTGCTGGGACTCGCCCGCACGGTCGCGAAAGAAGCCGCGGCCTACGGCGTTCGCGCCAATGTGATCTGCCCGGGCTTCGTACGCACGCCGCTGGTCGACAAGCAGATTCCCGAACAGGCGAAGGAGCTGGGCATCAGTGAGGACGAGGTGATCCGCGACGTCATGCTCAAGGACACCGTGGATGGCGAGTTCACGACCGTCGACGACGTGGCCAATGTTGCGCTGATGCTGGCCGCCTTCGAGACCAACGCGCTGACCGGCCAGAGCCTCGTCGTGAGCCACGGCTGGTACATGCAGTGACCGACGCCGCGATCCGCCGGCACGTCGCACGCTATCCCACCGTCGCTCTGGTGCTGCAGGGCGGCGGCGCGCTCGGCGCCTACCAGTGCGGCGTGTACGAGCGCCTGCACGAGGCCGGCATCGCGCCGAACTGGTTCGCCGGCATTTCCATCGGCGCGATCAACGCGGCGATCCTCGCCGGCAACGCGCCGGAGGACCGGGTCGCGCAACTGCAGGCGTTCTGGCACACGATCACCGAGCCTGCAGGGCCGATGTCGCTGCCGGCGCTGGCGATCCGCACCGCGATCGCCGGCCTGCCCGAAGACCCGGCGCTGCTGTCGTGGGCGCGCGGCATGAGCGCGATGGGCGCGATGCTGCAGGGACAGCGCGGCTTCTTCGAAGCGCGACCCATCTCTCCGTTCCTCGTACCCGGCGACGGCAGCGAGGCCGCCACGAGCTTCTACGACACCGCGCCGCTGCGCGAGACGCTGTTGCGCTTCGTCGATTTCGACCGCATCAACCGCGACCACAGCGTGCGCCTGACCGTTGGTGCGACCAGCGTGACCCGTGGCAACTTCCGCTACTTCGACAGTGCGCTGGAAGCCATCTGCGTCGAGCACATCCTCGCGTCGGGCGCGTTGCCGCCGGCGTTTCCGGCCGTCGAGATCGATGGCGAGCCCTACTGGGACGGCGGCATCGTGTCCAACACGCCGCTGGAATACATCCTCGACTGCCGGCCGCACGAGGACACACTGGCGTTCCAGGTCGACCTGTGGAGCGCGCGCGGCGCGGCGCCGCAATCGGTCCTCGACGTGCTCGAGCGCATGAAGGACATCCGTTTCTCCAGCCGCACGCGCCATGGCACCCGCATGGTCGAGATGGCCCAGACCTTGCGCACCTCGCTCAAGGAACTGATCGAGCATCTGCCCGGGCGCAAGCTGCCCGCGCATCTCGAAGCGTCCCTGTCGCCTTATCTCGACGATCGCGTGTTCAACGTGATCCACCTGATCTACCAGACCAAGGCGCACGAGCAGCAGAACAAGGATTACGCCTTCGGCCACATCCCGCTGCGCGAGCACTGGGACAGCGGTCGGCGCGACATGGACCGCACGCTGCAGCACGCGACGTGGTTCGACCTGCCCGACCGCGACGTCGGCGTCGCCACCCATGACGTGCACCGCACACCGGAGACCTGACGCGCCCGGCTGCGACCTGCGGCCCGCGGACAGGACCGGTGCGCTGGCGCGATACTTGCATCCGGCACACGGGGGCATGCGCCCGTACTGATCTGGAATGCGGGCGATGCTTGAACGAGGAATGCACGGCCTGGTGTGGCGGTGCCTGCTGCTGATGGGACTGCTGGTGGTCGGCCTGGGGCCGGCGCTCGCGGACGAGACCCGGCGCGCCGAGGGCTATCTCGTCGGCGGCGCGCCGACCAGCGAAGGCACGCCGATGCGCGCCTGCGATCCCGCCCTCGTCGAGGGCCTGTACACGATCGAGATTCCGGCGCCCGACGGCGGCTGGTCCGGCGTGCCGCAGGCGGTGAACGTCTTCAACGTCTTCGCCGGTGAAGTAATGGTCGGGCTCGGCGACCGGGTGATCTGCGGTCGCATGCATGACGCCCGCACGCGCGATTCGCGGTTCCGGGCGGGCGTGGGCATCGTGGTCGTGCCGCAGGCCGGCACCCGCGATCCGGTACGTGTGGGCTGGGTGCCGCCGGTGAAACCGCACTGGATTCCGACCGTCCGCATCGGCGGTCCCAGCCCGGTACAGCAGGAAGACACCCTGCGGCTCGTGTTGCGCACGGCCTGCCTGGCGATCGCACTCGCGCTCGCGTTCTCCGCGCTGATGGGATTCGTCGGCGCACGAGAACGCACGTTTCTCGGCCATGTGGCGATGTGCCTGGGGCTGCTGCTCTGGCAGACCACGTTGAACGGCCTGGGCGGCTATCCCCAGCCCTGGCTGCCCGTGGGCGATCGCGAGGCCTGGTGGCAGGTCGCGTGCACCGCATTCGGGTTTGCCGCCGTGCTTTACGGGATCTCGAGCCAGGCCGACGTGGGCGGCCGCTGGCCCCGCATCCGTCCGCTCATGCGGTGGAGCGTGCGTCTGTTCCTCGCGGTCGGCGTGCTGGTGCCGCTGTTGCCGGGCAGCGCGCTGCGCAGCGCGTGGTGGCTGATCGACAACGCATTCTTCTTCGCGGCGCTTGGACTGGTGGCGGTGGCAGCCGCTTCTCTGCTGCGCGGCGAACGCCGGTCTTTTGCGGCGATCGTCGCGACCCTGCCGCTGCTGGCGCTGTTCACGCCGCCCGTCGCGTCGAGCACTTTGGTGACCGAGTACCGCGTCGAGATCATCCAGCTGGTGCTCACCTGGTTCCTGATCGTCATGGCTTACACGCTGACCAACCGCTATGGGCGGCTGCGCGCGCAGCGCGACGCGCTGCGTCAGCTGGCCGATACCGATGGCCTGACCGGTCTGCCGAACCGGCGCGCCGGACTCGCGCGCCTGGACCGGTGCTTCGCCGACGCCCGGCGCAACGGCACGGCGCTGTCGGTCGGCTTCGTCGACGTGGACCTGTTCAAGCGCATCAACGACACCCACGGCCACGATGCGGGCGACCGGGTGCTCGTCGCCGTCGCCGGCGCACTGGTCGCCGACGTGCGCTCGCACGACGACATCGTGCGCATGGGTGGCGAAGAGTTCCTCGTCCTGTTGCCTGGCGTCGACAGCGCCGAAGCGCGGGCGCGCCTGGAGGGGATGCGGCGCCGGATCGCGGCACTGGCACCGGATCTGCGCATGCCCGGCCTGCAACTCAGCGCCAGCATCGGACTGGCAACGCGGATCGCGGCGGACACCGAACCGGTGGCGCTGCTGCGCCGCGCGGACGATGCGATGTACCGCGCCAAGCACGCCGGACGGAATCAGGTGGCCGACGATCGGATGTCGCCGCGCGATCCCTTGCACGCGGCGCGCTGACGCTGCGCGGAGATCCGGTCAGAACGGCTTGGCGAGCACCAGCCACACCACGCCGACCAGCAGCAGCACCGGGATCTCGTTGAACCAGCGCAGCGCCTTCGTCGATGGCAGCGAACGACCCTTGTCGACCCCCTTGAGCCAGCGACCGGCCATCACGTAGTGCACGACCAGCAGCACGACCAGCCCCAGCTTGGCATGCAGCCAGCCGGCGCCGCTGCCCATCGGCGCCATCGTCGGGAAGTCGGTGATGAACGTGTAGCCCATCCACAGCACCACACCCAGCCCCAGCGCCAGACCGAGCATCACGTGACCGAAGCGGTACAGGCGACGGCCCATCAGGACCAGGCGCGCGCGCACGTCGACAGTCTCGCCGGCCTCGACGAGGTTGATGAGAATGCGCGGCAGATAGAACGCGGCGGCGACCCACGCCATCACGAAGACGAGGTGGAAGGTCTTGACCCACAGATAGGCTTGCATCGCGTTTGGCTCCCTCGGCTGAGGGGCAAGGATCGCACGCCCACGCATCGGGTCCGCACGTGACGCATGGGCCGCGACGCTGTGTCGCAGCCGGCGACAGCACCTAGAATGCGCGTCCCCGCAGAGTTCCGGCCCCTCGATGTCCAAACAATACGACCGCGCCTATTTCGACCGCTGGTACCGCGCCGGTGACATCGGCGGGGCCGCGCGCCTCACGCGCAAGGTCGCACTTGCGGTCGCGACGGCCGAGTACCACCTGGAGCGTCCGCTGCGCACCGTGCTCGACATCGGCGCCGGCGAGGGCGCGTGGCGCGCGCCGCTGCTCAAGTTGCGCCCCAAGGTGCAGTACCTGGGTTTCGACGCCAGCGACTACGCCGTGTCGCGCTTCGGCCGGGCGCGCAATCTGCACCACGCGCGCTTCGCCGACTTCGAGATGCTGCGGCCCTGCCCGCCGGTGGATCTGCTGATCTGCAGTGATGTGCTGCACTACCTCGAGACCCGCGAACTCGACCGCGGCCTGCCGGGCCTGGCCGCACTCACCGGCGGTGTCGCGTTCCTCGAGTGCTTTACCCGCGAAGACGGCGCCGAGGGGGACGACGATGGCTTCAAGCAACGCCCCGCCCGCTTCTACCGCACGCGCTTTGCCGATGCCGGCTTCCGCGCTCTGGGCTCGCAGTGCTGGCTGTCGCCGCAACTGGCAGGACACGCAACCGCGCTCGAAACCGCCTGATCGCGGGTGTTCACCGGCCTGAACCTCCGTCTTGCCGCCAGTCGGCGCTGCACGGGGGATACGCTATGCTGCGCCGCAGCAACCCCACTGACCGGAATGCCGATGCTGTACTACCAACTGCACGAGATGGGCCGCGCCTGGATGAAGCCGTGGACGCTGCTGGCCGACGCGAACGCCAAGGCGTTCGGCGCCGACAGCACCTGGCTGTCCAACCTGCCCGGTTCCGAGCAGCTCTCGGCCGCCAACGAGCTGCTGTACCGCATCGGCAAGGACTACGAGAAGCCGGCGTTCGACATCCACGCCGTAGAGAACGACGACAACGACCGCACCTATCCGGTCGTACAGCTCGACGCGCTGGTGAAGCCGTTCTGCAAGCTGCTGCGCTTCAAGCGCTATACCGACGACCCGGCGCATCTCGACGTCATCAAGGCGCAGCCCACCGTGCTCGTCGTCGCCCCGTTGTCAGGCCATCATTCCACGCTGCTGCGCGACACCGTGCGCACGCTGCTGCGCGACCACAAGGTCTACGTGACCGACTGGATCGACGCCCGCATGGTGCCGGCCGATGCCGGTGCGTTTTCGCTCGACGACTACATCGCCTACATCGAGGACTTCATCCGCCACATCGGCGCCGAAGATCTGCATGTGGTCAGCGTCTGCCAGCCGACCGTGCCGGTACTCGCGGCGGTGTCGCTGATGGCCGGGCGTGGCGAGACCACGCCGCGTTCGCTGGTGATGATGGGCGGTCCGATCGACACCCGCGAGTCGCCGACTGCGGTCAACAACCTCGCGACCGAAAAGCCGCACGCCTGGTTCGAGCAGAACGTGATCCACCCGGTGCCGATGAACTATCCCGGCCGCGGCCGCCTGGTGTATCCGGGCTTCCTGCAGCACATGGGTTTCATGGCGATGAATCCCGAGCGCCACCTCGAATCGCACTGGGATTTCTATCGCGACCTGGTCAAGGGCGACGACGACGACGCGCAGTCGCACCGCCGCTTCTACGACGAGTACAACGCCGTGCTCGACATGCCGGCCGAGTACTACCTCGACACGATCCGGGTGGTGTTCCAGCAGCATCTGCTGCCGCGCGGCGAATGGATCGTGGCAGGCGAACGCGTGGATCCGTCCAAGATCACCGGCACCGCGCTGCTGACGATCGAGGGCGAGCTCGACGACATCTCCGGCGAAGGCCAGACCCGCGCCGCGCACACCCTGTGCACCGGCGTCTCCGAATCCCACCGCGCGCATCTCACCGTCGAGGGCGCCGGCCATTACGGCATCTTCAGCGGTCGCCGCTGGCGCACCCAGGTCTATCCGCAGGTGCGTGCGTTCATCGCCTCGCACGCGCAGGACGCAAGCCCGGCGAAAGCGGCGCCAGTCGCGAAAACCGCGCGCAAGAAAGCTGCAAAGCGGTCGACGAAGAAACCGACCTGATCACGCGCGCCACGCAGGCGCGGATCACGCAAACAAAAGGCGCGCCGGTTTCGACCGGCGCGCCTTTTTCGTGGATCGGAAAACCGATTGCTCAGCTGTACTGCGCGGTCTTCACCAGCAGGTGCTTGGCGATGCTGCCGTGCATGCGGCCGATGCCGCGGAACAGATGCAGGCTCGCGAACAGGACCAGCACGCCGGTGACCAGCAGCAAGGGGGTTGCGAGCAACGGGAACGAGGTCGACAGCCCCCCGCCGGGCGCCCAGTTCAGCACCGACCAGCCGAACTCGTTCACGCCGGAGGTCGCGATCCCCGTCCACACCAGCAGCGGTGCGGCGATCATGCTCAGCGACAGCGACAGCAGGGTCACGTTGATCGTGAAGTAGACGATGCCCAGCGGCAGCATCAGCAGCAGATAGAGCAGCGTGCTCCAGGTGCGTGCGTCGGTGAACATGTCGCCGATGCGCTGCAGCCAGTTGCGTCCCCGCACCGAGTACAGCGGCCTGCGCGGCATGCGCTCGCCGAGCATCACTTCAACCAGCCGCCCTTCGACCAGCGACAGCAGCCGCACCGATCCGAAGAACAGGATCAGCAGCGGAATGCCGATCAGCACGACGACCAGACTCAAGGACACCGACAGGCCGGTGACGACCCAGGTGAAGTAGAAGATGCCGGTCGCCAGCGACAGCACCATGTAGAACATCGACGCGTAGGTACGCGGATCGGCGGCGACGCCGAAGAAGCGCCCGATCAGCGACGTGCGCGGCGTCGGCGCCGGCGGCCGCAGCGCGGTCTGCACCTTGACCTCGGTGTCGCGGTAGATGTCGGCCACTTCGTCCGGCGCACCGTAGCTCGACGCGACCGATGCGATGACCTCGGCTTCCGAGCGGCCCGTTTGTTCGGCCAGTTCCGAGCGCAGGTACTCCTCGGCGTCGTAGAGCGCGTCCTGCACGAGTGCGGGATCCGCGCCGGTAAGCGCGACGCGTAACTGTTCCAGGTACTCGGGGATGCTTTGCGGTGGGCGGTGCATATTCATTCGCGTATCCCCTCCAGGACGGCGTCGACGGAATCCCGTGTGGCCCGCCAGGCGGCGGTCCACTGCTGCAGGGTGATCCGCCCTGCCTCGGTGATGCGGTAATAACGGCGCGGCGGTCCGGCCACGGACGGTTCGACATGGCTGTCGAGCTGGCCGGCGGCACTGAGGTTGCGCAGCACCGGGTACAGCGCGCTCTGTTTGCCGCTGAGCACGCCGTCGAGCGATTCGAGGCGCTTGGCGATCTGGTAGCCGTACATCGGCTCGGCCGCGCTGCCCAACACCGCCAGCAACGCCAGCGACACCGTGCCCGCGCTCAGTTCCTTCTGGAACTTGCGCAGTTGCAGATCGCTATCATCCGGGGCGTCGGCCATGGGCCACCTCCACTAGGTTGATCCAGATACTAGTGCGGACTTCGCTATAGCGGATGTGCCGGTAGTCACGCCGGCCATCGACTCGGCCACAATCGGGTCTGTCTTTCCGGGGAATCCATCCATGCGCCAGCTGTCGCGCCACGCCTTGTCCGCCACTCTCGCCGCCTGCGTGCTCGCGCTGGCCGGCTGCGCCACGTCCGGCGCGCCGACCGCCGTCGAAACCCGCTCCACGCAGGCGCTGCTCGATGCGTCCACGCCGGCGGACTGGCGCACACCCGACCCGGCCAACCTGCTGTACATGGACCTCGACGGCGGCCGCGTGGTGATCGAGCTGGCGCCGGCGTTCGCGCCCGAGCACGTCGCCAACATCCGCACCCTCGCCCGCGGCGGCTTCTGGGACGGGCTCACCCTGTACCGCTCGCAGGACAACTTCGTCGTGCAGTTCGGCGACATCACCGAAGAAGGTGTGCCGGGCCGCCCGATCGGCAGCGCGCGGGCGAGCCTGCCGGCGGAATTCGACCGCGCGTCTGCCGGCCTCGCCTTCCACGCATTGCCCGATCCCGATGGCTGGGCGGCGCAGGCGGGGTTCGCCGACGGCTTCCCGGCCGCGCGCGACGACCGCAGCGGCAATGGCCGCGCCTGGCTCGCGCACTGCTACGGCACGCTGGGCGCGGGCCGTGACATGGCGCCCGATTCGAGCAACGGCACCGAGCTCTACGTCGTCACCGGCCAGTCGCCGCGCCAGCTCGACCGCAACATCACCACGGTCGGCCGCGTGCTGCAGGGCATGGAACTGCTGAGCGTGCTGCCGCGCGGCACCGGCCCGCTGGGCTTCTACGAAGACCCGAAACAGCGCGCGCCGATCCGCCGCATCCGCCTCGCCTCCGAAGTGCCTGCGGCCGAGCGCACGCCGCTGCAGGTGCTGCGCACCGATACACCGCTGTTCGACGCCGTGGTGGAATCACGCCGCAACCGCCGCGACGACTGGTACGTGCAGCCGGCCGGCCACATCGACCTGTGCAACATCAGCGTGCCGGTGCGCACCCCGCCCGCAGGCTGAGCACGATGCGGATCGAAACCGGACGCCTGCTGCTGCGCCCGCACGCGATCGAGGACTTCGACGCGCTGGGGGCGATGATCCGCGACCCCGAGGTGATGCGGCACATCACCTCGACCGTGCCCAGCGACGAGGACGTCTGGAACCGGCTGCTGCGCTACATCGGCCACTGGACCGCGTTCGGCTTCGGCATCTTCGCGGTCATCGAGCGTGAGACCGGTCGCACGATCGGCAGCGTCGGGTTTGCGGATTTCCGCCGCGGGCTGGGCGATTCGTTCTCCGCATCGCCCGAAGGCGCCTGGCTGTTCGCCAGGCAAGCCCACGGCCGCGGCATCGCCTCCGAGGCCACGCAGGCGATGCACGCCTGGTTCGACGCACAGCCCTTCGGCGGGCGCAGCGTGTGCATCATCAATCCGGACAACGCGCCGTCGCGGAAGTTGGCCGGCAAGCTCGGCTACGTCGAGACCGGACCGACGCAGTACCACGGCGAGACCACGCTGACTTTCGAACGCCTGCGCCCGCGCGCCTGATCAGGCGTCCCGCCGGCTGTCGTCGCTGCCCAGCGCCTGGTGCTGGAACAGGCACATGCGGATCGCGCTGCGATAGCGGCCGTCGCTGAAGAACTCATCGACCAGCACACCTTCGCGCTGGAAGCCCAGCGATTCGTAGACGTGGATCGCGGCGGCGTTGTCCACGTCGACCAGCAGGAACAGCTTGTAGAGATTGAGCACGCGGAACGCGTAGGCGATCGCCAGCGATGTCGCGGGGCGCGCATAGCCGCGGCCCTGGTGCGCGGGCGAGATCATGATCGCGAACTCGGCGCGCCGGTGCAGGTGGTCGATCTCGACCAGCTCCACCATGCCCACACGCGTGTGGCTGCCGTCCTCGACGATGAAGCGCCGTTCGCTCTGGTCGTGGATGTGCTTGCGGAACAGTTCCTCGAGCTCGACGAAGGACTCGTAGGGCTCTTCGAACCAGTAGCTCATCACCGTGCGGTTGTTGTTGAGCTCATGGACGAAATGCAGGTCGCCGCGTTCGAGCGGGCGCAGCAACACCGGCGGTTGTTCTTCGGACGTGGCCGGTCTGGACGCGGTCGCATTCATGGGCATGAGCCTACGCCTCGCCGATGACAGATGCGTGGTGTCGTCACGTCGGCTTTCCGTTTCGCTGCCTAGCCTGCACGCCATCCCGCCCCACAAGGACACCGACATGCCCATGCTCCGCATCCGCCTCACCGGCAGCGACGACACCGCACGCGCGGTGATCAATCTGCTGTCCAGCGTGGAAGGCATCGAACACGTCGAAGAGATAGACGACCTGATGCCGCACATGGACGATGCCGACTCCAGCTCCGCCGGTCTCAGCGATGTCGCCGGACCGAAGATGCACGAGATCGAAGTCGAGGTCGGCAACCCGTCGACCGAGCGCAAGGTGCGCGAAGCGATCGAAGCGCTGGCGTTTGATCTCGACGCCGTCGTCGAGTTCGAGACCGAAGAAGAAGGCTGAGCCGACCTCAGCCGATCAATGCGCGCGCACTGCGCACCAGCATGTACAGCGCGACCGCGAAGATCAGCCCCGCGAACACCCGATTGAGCGCGCCGCGCGAGCGCGACAGGCGCGTCGCCAGCGACGCGCCGAACAGCCCGCCCAGCAGGCCGCCGCCGACGAACACGCCGGCCAGCGTCCAGTCGATGAGCCCCGACCGCGCATAGTTGAGCGCGGTCGTCAGACCGAATGCGGTCACCGCGACCAGGGAACTGCCGATCGCCAGCAGCATCGGCATGCGCGTCGCGGCGACCAGCCCGGGCACGATCAGAAACCCGCCCCCGATGCCGAAGAACCCGGACAGCGCACCGGCAAGCCCACCGAACCCGGCCAGGCGCGGCGCCGTCCTGCGGTCCAGACGCACATCCGCATTGCCGCCCTCGCCGCGTCCGCGCAGCATCAGCGCACCGACGACCAGCATCAGCAGCGCGAACAGCAGCAACAGCTTCTGTCCATCGATCGCCTTGCCCAGCGACGACCCGCCGTAGGCACCGATCACGCCGGCCGCCGCGAACACCAGCGCGCAGCGCCAGCGCACGTTGCCGCGACGCGCATGGTTGCCGAGATTCATCGCCGCGTTGGCCGCCACCGCGAGCGCGCTGGTGCCGATCGCCACGTGGGGATTGTCGACGCCGACCACGTAGACCATCAACGGCACGGCGAGGATCGAGCCACCACCGCCGACGAGTCCAAGCGTGAAGCCGACCAGCACGCCCGACAGGCCGCCCAGGAGCAGGTGCAGGACATCCATCGGCGTCAGCCGTCCACGCCGTCGGGCACCGCGGGTCCGGCGACGGCGGCCGTCGCCTCCAACCGTGGGCGGATGCCGGCGAGGTCGTATCCGGCGCGCCGCGCATCGTCGAGCACCTCGTCGACGGCACGCCGACGCACCTGCCCCAGCGCCCACAGCGTGGCAGAGCGGGTCCCGGTCCGGCAGAACGCGAGCACCGGTCCGCTCGCCTGCGCGAGCGCCGCGTCGAACGCGTCCACGTCGGCCGCGCCGATCGCACTGCCGACCACCGGCTGGTGGACGAACGCCAGGCCATGCCGGCGCGCTTCGGCAGCGAGTGCGGCGGTCTCGGGCTGGTCTTCGGCTTCGCCATCGGGCCGGTTGCCGATCAGCGTGGTGAACCCTGCCTCGGCGATCGCGGGGATGTCGTTGAGGGCGATCTGCGGGGCGACCGACAACCGGTCATCGAGCTGGGCGTAAACAGGCATCGGGATCCCTCCGGGATCAGGCGGGCGCATGCAGCGCGCGATGAAGGGCCATGCCGGCGAGCATGGCGGCGGCGAATGCGAGAAACGGCCACTGCAGCGTGGCGAGGGCCGCGATTGCCGGCCCGGGGCACAGGCCAACCAGGCCCCAGCCGATGCCGAACAGCGCGGCGCCGCCGAGCAGGCGCGCATCGATGCGCCGGTTGTCCGGCACATGGAAGGCCGCCGCCGCGAGCGGGCGCTGCCGACGGCGGCGCCAGGCGTAGGCCAAGGTCGAAGGCACGAGCGCCGAGCCCATCACCAGCGCCAGCGCCGGATCCCAGTCGCCGGCGACGTCCAGGAACGCCAGCACGCGCGCGGGATTGACCATGTCCGAGACCACCAGGCCCACGCCGAACAGCAGGCCGCAGAGCAGCGCGATCCCGCGGGTCATACGCCACCGCCGATCGCGTGTCGCACGACGAAGACGGTCAGCGCCGCGGTGGCCATGAAGATGCCGGTGGCCGCCAGCGAGCGCGGTGACAGCCGGGCCAGGCCGCAGACGCCGTGGCCGCTGGTGCAGCCGGATCCCAATCGCGTGCCGTAGCCGACCAGCAGCCCGCCGGCGACCAGCAGCGGCCACGACGTGGTGACCTCGAACGCGGGCGTGCGGATCCAGGCCATCGCGGCGACCGTGCCGCCGAGCAGCCCGGCGACGAACAGCGCCGACTGCACGCGCGCACCGCCGGGGCCGAGGCCGGTCGCAGCCGCCAACATGCCGGAGACGCCCATGACCCGGCCGGCGGCGATCAGATACAACGCCGCCGCGATGCCGATCATCAACCCGCCGGCGACCGGCCAGCCCCAGTGCAGCGCGGCGACACTCACAGCGCGTCCACCGGCAGCTTGAGGTAGCGCACGCCGTTGTCCTCGGGCTCGGGCAGATGGCCGCCGCGCATGTTCACCTGCACCGACGGCAGGATCAGTTTCGGCATCGGCAGGGTGGCGTCGCGGGCCTCGCGCATGGCGACGAACGCGTCCTCGGACACGCCGTCGCGCACATGCACATTGCCGGTGCGCTGCGCGCCGATCGTGGTCTCCCAGGCGAACGCATCGCGTCCCGGCGCCTTGTAGTCGTGGCACAAGAACACGCGGGCCGCGTCGGGCAGTGCGAGCAGGCGGTGGATCGAGCGATACAGCGTGGCCGCATCGCCGCCGGGAAAGTCGCAGCGCGCGGTGCCGTAGTCGGGCATGAACAGCGTGTCCCCAGGGAACACCGCATCGCCGATCACGTACGCCATGCAGGCCGGCGTATGGCCCGGCACATGCAGCGCGACGGCCTCGAGCCCACCGATGCGGAAGCGGTCGCCGTCGGCGAACAGCTGGTCGAACTGGCTGCCGTCGCGCGCGAAGCGCGTGCCGGCGTTGAAGATCTTGCCGAACACCTCCTGCACCGTGGTGATGTGCGCGCCGATCGCGAGCCGCCCGCCGACGCGCGCCTGCAGCAGCGGCGCAGCAGACAGGTGGTCCGCGTGGGCATGGGTCTCCAGCAGCCATTCGACCGTCAGGCCGTGGTCGCCGATGAACTCGACCAGGCGGCTTGCGGAGTCGTCGCCGGTCCGGCCGCTGGGCGCGTCGAAGTCGAGCACGCTGTCGACGATCGCGCAGGCCGTGCTGTCCGGGTCGCGCACCACGTGGCTCACCGTGAACGTGGCCTCGTCGAAGAACGAGGCGACCACCGGAGGCGTGCGCCCGCCCGCCAGGGCCTGCTCCACCCGTGCGCGCGCCGCAGCGAGGGGTGCGTCCGGGGTGGCGGTCGAGGGCACGACGGGCTGCGACATGACACGGACTCCAGAAGAATTGCCGTTAAATTTTCATAGTTTGCGAAAGTATGCAAGTATGGATGCGTGACATCGACATCCTGCCCGCTCGGCTTTAGCGTGGGCCGCCTCCGGAACCGCACATTGCCCATGCCCGACCTCCCTGCCTCGCCCGCCCATTCGCCCCTGCGTCTGCACGAGCCGGCGCCCGCATTCCGCGCCCGCACCACACAGGGCGACATTGCGCTGGAGGACTATCGCGGCCGTTGGGTATTGCTGTTCTCGCACCCGGCCGACTTCACCCCGGTGTGCACCAGTGAATTCATCGCCTTCGCCCGCGCCCAGGCGGGTTTCGACGCGCTGGACTGCGCGCTGCTCGCGTTGTCGGTAGACGGCCTGTTCTCGCACCTCGCGTGGCTGCGCGACATCCAGCAGCGCTTCGGCATCACGATCGGGTTTCCGGTGATCGAAGACCCGTCGATGGCGATCGCGTGCGGCTACGGCATGGTCGATCCCGCTGCAGGCGACAGCGCGACGACGCGCGTGACCTACGTGATCGACCCCCAGGGCATCGTGCGCGCGATGAACTGGTATCCGATGGAGGTCGGTCGTTCGGTCGAGGAACTGCTGCGGCTGGTCACCGCGTTGCAGACCGCCGACCGCGAGCGCGCTTCCACCCCGGAAGGCTGGCAGCCCGGCGATCGTCTGCTCGAGCCCGTGCCGCTGGACGCCGACACCGCTCTCGCCGTGCAGCCGGCCGACGACGAGGCCTGGTACTTCCGTTGGCGGGCGCCATGAGCATGCCGAGCGCGGACCTGGAGGCGATGAAGGCGCAGGTGCCCGAGGTCGCCGAACTGCTGCGCATGATCGCCACGCCCACGCGGCTGCTGTTGCTGTGCCAGATCGCTCAGGGCGAACCGTCCGTGGCCGAACTCGAGCGTGACCTGGGACTGCGCCAGCCGGGCCTGTCCCAGCAGCTGGCCGAACTGCGCCGCTTCGATCTGGTCAAGACCCGGCGCGAATCACGCTCGATCCACTACTCGATCGCCGACCCGCGCATGCGCACCCTGCTCGGCGCGCTGCACGCAATCTTCTGCGGCGATGGGGCGGGATTGCCGGCGCTGGGCGCCGAATCACTGGCCGAGCCGGTGCGTGTCCCGGCGCCGTCAACCCAGGCGGCACGCTTCGCCCGGGTCGTGAGGTGAGCCGCGCGCCACGTACGGCAGACCAGCCCGCCGTTCGGCATGCAGCCTCAACGACGGTCGTGTGGCATGTGGCGGAGCCAGGCCGCGCGTAAAGGGCTCATGCGCCGCCACTGCGCATCGCGGGTGCGGCGGCCAGGGCGATGCTCGCGATCCACCGACATCCACGCGGCGATGTGCCGGGCGGATGCGGACCGGAGTGCATCAAACGCTCGGCAAACCCTCGATCAGGGTCGCCATGCGTTCGCGCTGCGCGGCATCGGGCAGACGCCCACGGCCCGCACCCAGGTTGTCGATCAGGTTCGAGGCGCGGCTGGTCGCCGGCGTGACGCAGGTGACCGCGGGGTGCGAGAGGACGAACTTCAGGAAGAACTGCCCCCAGCTGGCCGCATCGAATTCCGCGGCCCAGTCCGGGACCGGCATCTCGCCCACGCGCTGCCATAGCCGCGTGCGACCGAACGGCGCATAGACCAGCACGCCGATGCCGCGCTCGGCAGCCAGCGGCAGGATCGTCTCTTCGACATCCCGGTTGTCGACCGCGTAGTCGACGCCGATGAAGTCCAGCGGCTCGTTGCGCATCGTCTCGATCAGCTTCGGATACGCCGGCTTGCTGGTCGAGGTGACACCGATGTAGCGCACGCGCTTGGCCTCTTTCAGTTCCTTGAGGATGCCGAGCTGGGTCGGAATATCGCCCAGGTTGTGCACCTGGATCAGATCGATCGTGTCTCGGCCGAGGCGCGAGAACGAGGCTTCGATCTGCGCGCGCGCCGCAGCCGGATCGGCCTTCGCATCCGCTTCGCGACCGGCGACATTGACCTTGGTCGCCCAGAACACCCGATCGGCAATGCCGAGGTCCTGCACCGCCCTGCCGGCGACTTCTTCCGAAGCGCCGTAGCTGGGCGCGGTGTCGAACACCGCGCCGCCCTCGTCGATCAAGGTACGCAGCACGGCATTGAGCGCGGACGCGTCTTCGCGCGCGGTCGACGAGAACGTGGCCGAACTGCCGAGACCGACGACGGGAATGCGCTGGCCGCTCGACGGAATCGGGCGCGTCAGCATCGGCGCGGGCGTGGCGGCGAACAGCGTGCCGGGCAATGCCAGCGACAGGCCGGCACCGAGTGAGAGTTTCAGGGCATCGCGACGGGTGACCATGGCGTCCTCCTTGCATGGATGGCGCAGGCCGGGCCTGCGTCGTGAACCGGTGCGGTGTCCGCAATTGCGCTGCGCGCCCGGAATGCCGGCATGACATGCGGCGTACCGAGTCTGCAATAGCCCGGCGTGTCGGGCAACCGACGCGCACGCCAGGCGATCAACCGTGGCGGCGACGCCGCCACAGCGCGCGCAGCACGAGGAACAGCGCGAATCCAGCGATTCCCAACGGCAGCAGGAACGCGGTCGCGCGAATCGTCCACGCAGTGCCGACCGCGAGCGTGCCGCCGAACTCGCGGAACGCCATCGCGATCTCGCTCCGGCCCTGTTCGCCGTCACGCGCGCGCAGCTGCACGGTCAGCAGTTGTGTATCGATGCGACGACGGTGCTGCGCACCATCGCGACGCGCGGCCTCGATCTGCGCTTCGGTCGCAGCGATCCGCTCCGACAACGCGATCATGTCGGCCACCGACAGATCGCGTCGCGACTCGAACGCCTGCAGCCGAGTCATTTCCTTCTTCAGCCGGTCCTGCTCGGTGGTGTTGTCGCGCACGACGACCGCGAGATCCTCGGCGCGCGTGCTGCGCTCGCCGGCCTCCCCGCCCTCGCCCGCCAGCGCGATCATCGGCTCGATGCCCGCAGGCGCCATGCGCAGCACCGCGCGCGCCGACGGCCGATCTCCGGCGGACTGCTGCGCTTCGATCAGCGTGCACGCACCGAAGCGGGCATCGCGGCACGCGGCCTGGATCGCCTGCAGGCGCGGCAGGATGGTGTCGCGGTCGAGTTGCACGCCGACGCTGTGTTCGTAGGCCAGCAACGCGCCTTCGGAATCCGCGGTCGGCGCGCTGCCCGCTTCCGCATAGGCCATGCCGTTTGCATCCGTGCTGGGGTCAGAACAGCCGCTCGCCAGCGCAGCCGCCACCAGGACCGCAGAGGTCCAACGCAGTCGCGCACGCGTCACAGGCTGGCTCCATCAATCTGCACGACCTTCAGCGACGCAAGATCGATTCCGTCGACGCAACGCACATTGACGCAGGCCATCTGCGCACCGTCCGGACCGACGCCGCGGCTGTAGGGCGCGATGCCGCAGGTCCCGCAGAAGTGGTGCGCGATGTTGTCGGTGTTGAAGCGATAGGTCTGCGGCGCGCCGCTGCCGGTTTCGCGCAGTGCGTCGGCGGCTGCGAATGCCAGCAGGCCGCCGCGCCGTCGGCACATCGAGCAATTGCAGTCGTAGGCCTCGGCGATGTCGCCGTCCAGTTCGAACGCCAGGCTGCCGCAGTGGCAGCGCCCCGTATGCGCCATCGTCGTCTCTCCGGTTGTGCGGCGGGATTATGCGCTTCGTGCGGGCCCGGGCAGCTGCTGACGCCCCGCGCGCGCGCGACCCAATGCCCACAGCGCAGCAGTGACGCACAGCCAGGCCAGCAGCCACGGCCAGGCGCGGCCCGGACGTGTCGCCGTCATCGTGTCGGGCGTCGTGTCCGATGCGCGCACCAGCGCCTGCGTCGCACGCTGCAGTGCGGCGATGTGCAGGCCTGCGGCGGCCTCTTCGGCGCGGACCAGGACCGGCCAGCTGCCGGAGGCCGATTCGATGCGATGCCATCCGGCCACCGTCGGCCAGATGCCGGCGCACCCGTTCGCCGCGGGATCGGGCACGGGCGCGGATGTCGTGCCGTCGGGCGCATGGAGGCGCGCGTCGGCCTCCAGCCCGCAGATCATCGAACGCGTGCCCACACGGAATTCGCCTTCGAAACGCGGCAGCTGCAAGTCACCGGCGCGGGCGAGCGTTTCCGCCCAGCCACTCCACAGGCCGGCGTGCAGATCCACGCGGCCGGCCAGCGGAAGCTGCCAGCTGTCGGCGAGCGTGACCACACCGATGCGCCCCTGCCCTGCCGCCTGCCACCGCATCATTCCGGACGGCCCATCGCCAGGCGCCGGTGCGCCGCCCGACAGCGGCAGATACGCGAGCGTCGGCGCCGCTTCACCGGCCAGCAACGGATCGAAGGGTGCATCGTCGCTGCCCGGCCCCATCCAGGCGCGCAGCCGCGCGACATCGTCCGGGCCGACGTCCGGTTCCCAGTCGACGGCGCGCCCCGTCTCGATCGTCAGCCCGGCGCCGCGCAGCCAGCCACGCAGCGCTGCAGACGGCGCCTGTGGCGCATGGATCAGCAGGCCCAGCCCACCCCGCACGGCGGTCAGCAACGACGCACGCGCGCTGGCGCCGAGGCCATCCCAGGCGCGCGTGTCGAGCAGCACCAGATCCAGCTGCGCGAGCGATGTGGCATCGAAGGCAGGCGCATCGCCCACGCCCGCACCGCCACCGAAGGTCGTACGCCAGCGCAAGGCGAGACCCGCATCCTCGGCCCAGCGACGCAGCGCCCGCATGTCCGGATTCGGCGATCCCGCGATCAGCAGCACGCGCACCGGCGCGGCCGCATCGACGATCACCGGCACCTGCACGCGCTCGATCTCGCGCGCGTTCGCGTCGTGCACGACGACATCGAACAGGGTCGCGCCCGCATCGCGCGTGGTCGCGTCCAGCCGGAAACGTCCGGTGTCGTCAACCTCCGCGGTCGACACGACACGCCCCGCGGGATCCAGCAGCGAGACGCGTGCCGCGTCGACTCCCGCGACGCGGCCGCGCACTTCGAAGCGCGAGCCCGCACCGATCGGCTCCGGCGCACCGAGTTCGACAAGCCCCGCAGGCGTTTCGGCAGGCACGAACGCGAGCGCACGACCATCGACCGAATCGCGATCACGTGCTTCGAGTCCATGACCGACGACGACCAGTGCGCGGGCATCGGGATGCCGACGCAACGCGGTCGCGAGATCCGGCATGCGTTCGATGCCCGGCGGCACGTCGCCGGACTCGGGCAAGGCGACGCCGACCTCGGCCGCCGGCACCGCAAGCCCGGCCGCACCCGCGGTCAGCACGGCCAGCGTGCCGCGCTCGACCGCAACGGGCGGCGGCAACAGGCCGCGATACAGCAGGCCTGTCGACACCATGGTCAACGCGACGAGCGCGCTCGTGCGCCACACGGCCGGACGTGCGTCGGGCGTCGCACGCAGATGTCCGATGACCAGTCGCAGCACCGCGAGCGCGGCACCGACGGCAAGCACGGTGAGCAGCCAGCGATCCGGGCTCATGGCGCGTCCTCCTGCAATGCATCGAGGTACCGTGCGCCCATCGCATCGGGCGATGCGCGCCGTGCGGGTGCAGGCAGCGGTCGCTGCAGCACGCGCCACAACTGTCCGCGCAAGGCCTGCCGGCAATCCACGCAGGCCGCGTCGCGTCGCAACGCATCGACGGCGGCGAGCAACGCGAGCGGATCGTCGACCTGGCGCGGATGCGCCTGCGCCCAGCCGATCAATGCGTCCAGATCCGGCGCATCGTTCCAGGCGAGCGCGCGCCAGGCATTCGCGGGCGCGGCGTCGGACTCCACGTCCGGCGCCGGCACGGCGCGCGGCGCGATGCCGTCGCGGTCGCCACCGAGGCGTCGCGTCGGATCGACGGGCGGCAACGACGAGCCCACCCGCGCCAGATAGATGCGATCGGCTTCCTGTACCTGCTTGATCAGTTCGAGGGCGCGGTTGGCGTGCGGCAGTGCCTCGCGCGGCGCGGCCTGGCGCAGGTGCAGTTCCGACTGCCACATCGCCTGCAGCGCGCCGCGCAGGATCTCGCGCGTCTTCGGATCGAGCAGCGTCGCCGCTTCCGGCAGGTCGTGGGTGTGGCCGAACGTCGCCAGCACGTCGTCGGCGCGACCGAAGGTCATGGCGTCCTGCGGTGCGTGGTCGTGATCGTGGTCGTCGTGCGCGGCCGCGCCCTGCGGCGCGGACGCGTCGTGCGCGTGGTCGTCATCGGCGTGCGCGTGATCATCGTCCGCCTCCACCGCGGGCGCGTCGGTCTGGCCGAAGTCGTCGATCGGCAGCGGCTTGCGCGGCGGTGGCGGTGGCGGCGGCGCTTGCGCATCGGCGGTGGGTGGCGCACGCGGCCCGCCTTCCGATTCCTCACCGAGGAACTGGCCGTAGCGCAGGCGCAGGATGCGCTGGTCGACGCCGAGTGCATCCGAGCGTCCTTCGAAGACGTTGCGCTCGATGCGCGGCTGTTCCGCGATCAGGGCTTCGGCATCGATGATGATCTGGCGCTGGCTGCGGAAATAGGCGGGCAACACGTCGCGTGCGAGTCCTTCGAGCCCGTCCGCATCGACCGGCGCCGGCGGCGGCCAGCGCAGGATCAGGCTGGCGCTGCGGGCGCGTTGCGGAGCCGGCGCGCGGTTGTCGCGCACTTCGAGCTGGGCGACGAGATCGCCGCCCTCTTCCAGCCCCAGCGCGACCGGATCGAGCGTGGTCGCGAACGTCATCGCGCGCGCATCGCCGCGGCCGCGCAGCGGCATCGTGCGGTCCTCGAACGTGATCGCCTCGCCACTGCCACGCGTGACCGTGATCCGCAGCTGCGCGTCAGCCGCAACGCCGTGATCGTCGATCGCTTCGAACGCCAGCGCCCAGGCGCGCTGTCCGCGCGCGTAGGTCGACAGGGTCTCTTCCGGCGTCCGCACGCGCACCTCGGGCGGCCGGTCCGGCACCGCGTCCAGTCGCCAGGGCTGCGCGCGCGCCAGGATGTGGTCGGTGTCGCCATCGACGGCGATGCGGTACAGCCAGGGCTGGTCGAGCCGCAGCGTCGCCACCCAGTTCTCGCCATCGCGGACGAACGCGATCTCGCTGTCATCGTGCAGCCGCAGCGCCACACGCTGCGGCTGCGGGGCGAAGCGCAACGTCCAGCGCAACGTCGCGCCCGCGGGCGCCTGTGCGTCGAGTCCGGTCTGGGTGCGCACTGCCTGGCCGGTGTAGGCCGGCGCATCGATCCGCAGCGATTGCGATTGCAGGACCGGCGTGCCGTCCACCGCAGCGGAAGCCGACACCGCACGTGTCTGCGTGTCCGCGTGCGGCGTGATCGGCGGCCACCACACGGCAGCGGCGATCAGGACCGCGCCGGCCACCCAGGCAGCCGCGATCGCGCGCGTCGGCAACGGTGCGGGTGCAGGCACCCACGGTGTCGCCGCGAGACGTGCCAGCAGACGCGACTGCTGCAACCGCTGCAGCGCACCGAGCGCCTCGGGGCGTGCGAACACCAGCGCGGCGCTGTCGTCCATGTCGGCGCGATCCGCGTCCAGGCTGCGGGTCAGCCAGGCACGATCGAAGCGCGCCGCACGCCGCGACGCCAGCCACGCGACGGTCGCCAGTCCCGCCAGCGCGAGGCCGGCCGCGAGCGGCACGCCCGCGAGTCGCCACCCCAGCACTGCGATGCCCGCGACCAGCGGCAGCGCACGCAGCAGCACGATCGCGATTGCGCGACGGCGCGCGGCGCCCAGCGTGCGGGACAGCTGCGCGGTCACGCCCATGCCGACCGGTTCCGACGCGGCGCTGCGGCCATCCAGCGCTCCAGCGCGAAGACCAGCGCGGCGAGCAAGGCCCACCACGGCCGCAGATCGCGCGGTGTCGGCGCCCAGGCATCGGCACCGTTCGACGGTGTCAGATCCGCTGCGGCGATGCGTTGCGGCGCAGGCAGCGGCTGCAGCAGGTCGCGCAGGCGCGACGGGAATCCGGGATCCAGCAGGACGGGCATCGTCGCCGGATCAACGGCCTGCGCGAAACGCACGCAGATCGCCTCGCCGCAGGCGGCGCGTTCGAACAACGCGGCGCCTGCGGCGCCCTGCCGGACCGGCTGCCAGTCGATCGCGTCGCGCGGTACGGCCGGGCCCAGCAGCAGCACGCGACCACCCGTTTGCGCACGCAACGCGGCCGGCGGCGCGGTATCGCCCCACCACACGGGAGTCGCATCCGCGCGCGGCGCTTCGTCTGCATCAGCGATGCGCAGCGCGTCGGCATCCTCCGGGCGCCACGCGCGTGCAACGGCGCGCAGCACACGCAGTGCCGGATCATCGGCGGCGATGCCGAAGACATCGAGACGTGGCGGCGGGACCGGCGCCACGTCCACGTCGGTTCCGCTGCCCGCCACGATCTGCCAGTCGACCGGCCGCGACAGCACGATGCGTCCACCGTCGGCGCCATCGATCGTGTCGGGCACCCGCACGGTCAACGCGGTCCCGGGCGGCGCGGTCATGTCCAGCTCGCGCAGCAGGCTGGCGACACTGGCGCCGTCGCGTGCCGGCGCGGATTCGCGCCCTATTTCGGGAAACCCTGGCGCCAGCCAGCGTGGCGCCGGCGCGCCATCTTCGGCACGCGGCAGCGCTGCGTCGGCGACGCCGGGCACGACGACGGTCCAGCGCGCCGGCGCGGTTTCGCCGTGCAGGACCGGCCACGCCAGCCAGACCGCGAGCAGTGCCAGCAGCAGCAGCCGCACCAGCAGCAGCGACCAGTCGTCGAACCGCAGGCGACGTCGCGGTTTCGGCCGCTCGCGCAGCCAGCGCAACGCGGCGAAGGGCGTGGGTCGCGTCGCATCGCGCCGCGCCAGATGCAGCAACAGCGGCAACAACAACGCGATCAACGCTGCGAGCGCAGCTGGCGCGAGCAGACCGACACTCATGACGCGCGATCGCCGAACAGCGTGCTGAGGACGGATTCCGGCGGCGTGTCGATCACATGCGTGGCGAAGCGGATGCCGGCTCCGGAGAATCGCGCCGCCAGCGCGTGTCGCGCGGCCTCGAAGCGCGCGAGGTAATCGGCGCGCAGCGCAGGACCATCGCCGAGCAGCGACTCGCCGGCCTCCGGTTCGACGAAGCGACGTCCATCGCGGAACGGGAAATCGCGCTCGTCCGCGGTCAGCACCTGCAGGGCGAGCACGTCGCGACCCGCATTGGCGAGCTGGACCAGTTGCTCGACCGCGGCCTCATCGAACCAGTCACCGATCGCGACGACAAGGTCGCCACGTCCGATGCGTCCCCAAGCGGGCGCCAGCGCCTTCGCATCCGGCCATTCGCCGCTCGGCCGCACCGCAGCCAGCGCATGCCGCAGCCGGTCACGCTGGCGCGGCCCGGTGCCTGGCGTGACCAGCGCGACGCCCGCACCGCCGCACAGCACCAGACCGCAGGCATCGCCCTGACGCTGCGCGATCTCGTAGACGCAGGTCGCCAGCAGCCGTGCGACATCGAAGCGCGTGCGCGGCGGCAAGGCTTCGTCGGTCTGGGTCATCGATGCCGTGGTGTCGAGCAGCACCCACGCACGCACCGGGCTCTCGCGCTCGGCTTCTCGGACGAAGAACCTGTCGCTGCGCGCGTAGAGCTTCCAGTCGATCTGCCGCGGCTCGTCGCCGGACTCGTAGGCGCGGTACTGCGCGAACTCCAGTCCGCTGCCGCGGTTGCGGCTCGCGTGATGGCCGATGCCCTGTCGTCCCAGTGCGTGGCGCGGCCGCAGGCGCAGCGTCGCCAGCAGCGACCGCAACGCAGGCGACAGCATGTCGCCATCGGCGTCGGCCACCGGCGTTCCGGGTGCGTCGGGTCCCGCAGTCGCCATCGCGGCGATCAGCGCGCCGGCGCGGGCAAGGCGCGCAACAGGCCGGCGATCACCGCATCGGCATCGATCTGCGCCGCTTCGGCCGCGAACGACAGCACCAGACGATGGCGCAGCACGGGCGCGAGCAGGGCCGCGACATCCTCGCGCGTCGCCGCGAGCCGGCCCTGCAGCAGCGCGCGCGCCTTCGCTGCGAGCACCAGCGACTGGCCCGCACGCGGACCCGCGCCCCAGCGCACGTACTCGCGCACGATCTCCGGCGCGCCCTCGCCCGGACGCGTCGCACGCACCAGTGCGGTGATCCAGGCCAGCAGGTCCTCGCTCACGTGCACCTGGCGCACCAGCGCCTGCAGCGCGAGCACCGCCTCGGCGCCCATCACCCGCGGCACCTCGGCCTCGGCCGTGCCGGTGGTGCGCGCGAGGATCGCCTGCTCTTCGTCGACATCGGGATAGCCGAGCGCGACGTGCAGCAGGAAACGATCGAGCTGCGCTTCGGGCAGCGGATAGGTGCCGGCCTGTTCGATCGGATTCTGCGTCGCCAACACGAAGAACGGCCGCGGCAACGCACGAGTCACGCCGGCATGGCTGACCGTGCGTTCGGCCATCGCCTCCAGCAACGCGGCCTGGGTCTTGGGCGGCGTGCGGTTGAGCTCGTCGGCCAGCAGCAGCTGGGTGAACACCGGGCCTTCCTGGAAGCGGAAGTGGCGCTTGCCGGTGCCGTGATCTTCCTCGAGCAGTTCGGTGCCGAGCAGATCGCTGGGCATCAGGTCGGGCGTGAACTGCACGCGCCGGAAGCCGAGATCGAGCGCCTGCCCCAGCGTGCGCACCAGCAAGGTCTTGCCGAGGCCCGGCACGCCTTCGAGCAGCACGTGACCGCCCGCGAGCAGCGCGACCAGCAGCTGTTCGACGACATCGGCCTGGCCGACGACCGCGCGCCCGATCGCGGCGCGCAGCGCATCGAGTTCGGCGAGGCGCGCCTGCAGGTCGGCTTCGGTGGGGGCTGTCTCGGTCATGCGTGCCTCGAAAAATGCGGGTGTGGGCGCGCGCCCACGACAGAAATGCCGGTCATGCGCTCAACGCATACATGACGATGTTGACCGCGAACTTGGTGTTGTCCTCGGCCAGGAAACGCTTGTTGCGCCAGTCGTAGTCCCACTCGCAGCCGTAATCCTTGTTGCTGTAGAGCACGGCCAGGCGCCCGTCGATCGTGATGCCCTTGAGATAGTCGTGCACCAGATCGTCGCCCCAGCCGTTGAGCTCGAAGCTCGTCGCCGGGGGCCCATCCGGGAACTGGAAGAAGCTGCGGTAGAGCGCATGATTGTTCGGCAGCTTCCGCAACGCCGACGCGCCGAAGATCGCGGCCATCTGCGCCTCGAACGATTTGGCGAACAGGCCGTCAATGTCGTGGTTGCAGTCATCGACGAACACGAAGCCGCCACCTCGCACGTAGCGCTCGAAGTTGCGCCGCTCGGCCGGACTGAACTCGACCAGTTTGTGTCCCGCCAGATAGCAGAACGGCGATGCCAGCATCTTCGGATCCGACAGCGCGACGACCCGCTCCTCCGGATCGACCCGCAGGCTGGTGTAATCGATCAGCGACGTGATGACGTTGGACGGCATCCGCTGGTCTACATCCCAGTTGCCCGACTCGTAGCGCAGGCGGGTGAACCAGAAGTCGTAGCGGGCCGATTGGGCCTCGAGTGGTGGCAGCGCGAGCGTTGCGGCGCTGGCGAGCAACAGTTGTAAGGACTGGCGGCGATTCATCGTGCGCGCGACTTCGCAGGGCCGGGGTACTCGCTTTGGCTTTGGCTTTGGCTTTGGCTTTGCAATGAATGGTCAATGCAGGACGCAGACCCGTAGGGCGCCGCACATGGATGTGCGGCGTTTTTCGACCGAGCCATGGATGGCGAGTCGAAAAATCCCGGAACGAATGACTCGCCCTGACGCTGTGGTCGGGGCTGGCCCTTTTCTTTGGTTCCGTTTCTTTTGGGCCAGCAAAAGAAATGAACCCGCTCGCCGCAAGGCGAGTGGAAGCGTTTGACTTTTCTCCTCTCGCCGGAAGCAAAAGCAAACGCGAAAATCCAACGCTTTCGTCCGCTAACGCGACCGAGTTCATTTCTTTTGGTAAGCGCCAAAAGAAACGAAACCAAAGAAAAGCGCTTCCCCGACACGTCCACAGCCCGCGGCGTCGCGTGCACCGGGATTTTCCGACTCGGCATCCTGCCTCGGTCGGAAAACGCCGGCCATCCATGGCCGGCGCCTTTCGGGTCTGCAAACTGCACTGCGTGCGTCACGGCGAGCAGAAGCCTCGTGCTATCCGACGGCGCGAGTGCGCAACGTCCTCAGACCGCATCCGACAACGACGTGAACGTGAAATCCCTGAGCCGCATCGGCGGCAGCATCATCACCATCGACGACTCGTCGCCACCCACCCGCACCGGTCGGCCCAGCTCGTCGATGTTGTTGAGCATGATCACCGGCGATTCGTTGAAGCGGAAATTCTTGACCGGGTGCTTGATCTCGCCGTTCTCGATGTAGAACGTGCCGTCGCGGGTGAGACCGGTCAGCAGCACGGTCTGCGGATCGACCATGCGGATGTACCAGGTGCGCGTGACCAGGATGCCGCGATCGGTGCCACGGATCAGATCGGCGGTCGTGCCCTCGCCGCCCGACATCAGCAAATTGCCCGGTCGACCGACCGCGCGCTTGCCCTGCTGCTGCGCCCAGAAGCGCGAGTAGTCGAGGTTGGCGATCTTGCCGTTCTCGATGATCGGCATTTGCTCGCGCGGCAGACCTTCGCCGTCCCACGGCATCACCGCCGCTTCCGGGTGCCACGGGTCGGCGACGATGTTCACCCGCGGGTCGTAGACCTGCTCGCCCAGCTTGTTGCCGCCGCCGCGCTTGGACAGGAAGCTGCGCCCCTCATCCGCGGTACGCGCGTCGAAGAACCGCATCATGAAACTGATCAGGCCCGCGGCCGCCGCCGGCTCCAGGATCACGGTGTACTTGCCCGGCTCCAGCGCCTTGGCCTCGGCCGAATCGCTGGCCTTGCGCATCGCCACGCGCACGTCGCGTTCGGCGTTGAACGCGCTGGCGTCCTTGAGGTTGCGGCCGACCCAGCCGGAACCACGACCGTCTTCGGTGCGCACGGTGCAGGTGTAGTTGAAGTTGGTCGCCTGCTGGTAGCCGAAGTTGCCGTTGCTGTTGGCGAAGGCGACGAAGTTCTTGCCGTCGTCGAGGAAGCCCGCCGCGATGAGGTTCTCGGCGCGGCACGGGGTGATGGAACCGGCCGCGACCTGTGCGCGGAATTCCGGGGTGATCGCAGCCGTCGATTCGCTGAAGGTCGGGCTGGGCCGGTACTCCTGCTTGCCGATCGCCGGCAGGAATTCCGGGTTTTCCGGCGCGAGGCGTGCGAGGTCTTCGGCGCGCTTGACCACGCTGCGCAGCGAGGCCTCGTCGAAGGCGTTGATGCTGGCCGTGCCGACGCGCTTGCCGAACGCGACCTGCACCGCGAGCTCGGCGTTGCTGACGATGCCGCTGGTCGACACGTTGTTGAGCGCGAAGCGGATGTTGCCGTCGACGGAGCCGGCCAGCGTGGCCGTGCATTCGTCGGCGGTGGACAGGGCGACGGTCTTTTCGAGGATCTCGCGCGCCTGGGCTTCGGTGAAGATGGTCATGTTGGAGTCTCCTTAGCCGAGCGAACGCGCGGTATTGATCACGTTGATGCCGTCGAAGCGGGCGGTGGACGAGCCGTGCGAGACCGCCGAGACCTGGCTCGGCTGGCCCTTGCCGTCGAAGAACGAGCCGCCGAGGCGGTAATCGCTTTCGTCGCAGATCGCGGTGCAGGCGTTCCAGAACTCCGGGGTGCGGATCTGATAGGCCACGTCCTCGATCATGCCGGTGATCGCACCGTCCTTGATCTCGTAGAACAGCTGGCCGCCGAATTGCGCGTTGTAGCGCTGCTGGTCGATCGAGAACGAGCCGTCGCCGATGATGTAGATGCCGTTCTCGACGTCCTTGATCATGTCCGCGACGCTCAGCTTGGCCTTGCCCGGCGCCAGCGAGACGTTGGGCATGCGCTGGAACTGCACGCTCGACCACGAATCGGCATAGCAGCAGCCGTCGGATTCGGTCTTGCCGAGGATGTGGGCCTGGTCGCGGATCGCCTGGTAATCGACCAGCTTGCCGTCGGTGATCATGTTCCAGCGCTTGGTCGCCACGCCTTCGTCGTCATAGCCCACGGCGCCGAGGCTGCCTTCCTGGGTCTTGTCGGCGAACACGGTGACGATGTCGCTGCCGTACTGGAAGCGCTGCTCGCGCTTGTCGAGCGTGGCGAAGCTGGTGCCGGCGTAGTTGGCCTCGTAACCGAGCACGCGGTCGAGTTCGAGCGGATGACCGATCGCCTCGTGGATCGTGAGCCAGGTGTGCGAGGGGTCGAGCACCAGGTCGTAGCGACCGGGCTTGACCGACGGCGCCTTGAGCTTCTCCTGCGCCTGGCGGGCCGCGGCGATCGCGTCCTCGCGCATGTCGTAGGACTTGCTGTAGTTGGTCACGCCATTGGGCGAGACGATCTTGCCCGACGCCGCGCCGTCCAGATATTCGTAGCCCATGCCCATCGGCGAGGACAGCCCGCTGCGGGTGCGGAACTTGCCGCTGGCCTTGTCGATCGCGGTGACCGTCATCGGCGCCCAGATGCGGTGCACGTCCTGGTCGATGTAGGACCCGTCGGTGCTGGCGAAGTACTTCTGCTCGTTGACCAAGAACAGCGTCGAATTGACGAAGCTCGCGCCCGCACCCATCGCCGCGGCGTTGACGCCGAGCAGCAGTTCCACCTTCTCGGCCACCGGCACTTCCATGCCGTTCTTGGTGATCGGCGTGCGCCATGAGGCTTCGCCGACGCCCTTGACCGGCGCCAGCTGCACGGGCGCCGTCTGCACCTTCGAGTTCGCCATCGCGATCGCCGTCGCCTGGCGCGCGGCTTCGGCCACGCCCTGCTCGGTCAGTGTGTTGGTCGCCGCAAAGCCCCAGGCCCCGCCCGCGATCACGCGCACGCCGACACCGATCGACTCGGTGCTGACGACGTTCTGCACCTTGTCCTCGCGTGTCATCACGAACTGGCGCAGGTAGCGGCCGACGCGGACATCGCAATAGGTGGCGCCCGCGGACGTCGCGGCATTGAGGCCGGCATCGGCGAGTCGCTTCTTGAAGCCGAGGTCGAGCGTGGACACCAGCTGCTCGGCGGCGATGACCCGGCCGAAGACGGCAGGCAGCATCAGGCCGCCCGCGCCGACACCAGCGAGGGCGAGGAAGTCGCGTCTATGCAAGGGAGCTCTCCGGAGAACGGGTCCGCAGCGGCGCTCGCCACGGACGGGGTTGAAGGCGGCTTCGCGTCCTGCGGGGCCACCCCGATTCTTGACGCGATGCGGGCGAAAGGTCCAGTGACTTTCGGCACAGGCGCGTGTGACGGGGGTCGCTGGGCGCTGTGTCGCGGTCGATGCGTTGGAGATGACCGCTTGGATCGAGCGGAGATGTTTTGCACTTCGTCACTGCCTGCCCTCACCCGACGCGCTGCGCGCGTCGACCTCTCCCGGAGGGAGAGGTGCTGGATCATGCGATGCGCTCAGCGCGTCGTGGAAGTAGCGAAAAGCCTAACCTACGCACGGACTGAGCCCCTCTCCCTCGGGGAGAGGGGTTGGGGTGAGGGCAGACGACCGCATCAATGCGGACTTCTGCTAGCAGCATGGGTTTCGCTCCGCTCTACCCATCCTGCGAAGCGCGTTGCACGCCTCAAATATTCCGCGCCGTATTGATGATGTTGATGCCGTCGAAACGTGTCGTCGCCGAGCCGTGCGACACCGCAGAGACCTGGCTCGGCTGGCCCTTGCCGTCGAAGAACGAGCCGCCCAAGCGGAAGTCGCGTTCGTCGCAGATCGCCGAGCAGGCGTTCCAGAACTCCGGCGTGCGGATCTGGTAGGCCGCGTCTTCGACCATGCCGGCGATCTCGCCGTTCTTGATCTCGTAGTACAGCTGCCCGCCGAACTGCGCGTTGTAGCGCTGCTGGTCGATCGAGTACGAGCCGCGGCCGTGGATGTAGAGGCCGCGCTCGACGCCGGCAATCATCTCCTTGACCGTCAGCGGCGCTTTGCCCGGCGCCAGCGAGACATTGGGCATGCGCTGGAACTGCACGCTCGACCATGCGTCCGCATAGCTGCAGCCATCGGACTCGGTCTTGCCGAGGATGTGCGCCTGGTCGCGCGTGGTCTGGTAGTCGACGAGGATGCCGTTCTTGACCAGATCCCAGCGCTTGCACTGCACGCCCTCGTCGTCGTAACCGACCGCGCCGAGGCTGCCCGGCTGGGTCTTGTCGGCGAAGAAATTGACGATGTCGCTGCCCCAGCGATAGCCCTCGTCGCGCTTGTCGAGCGTGGCGAAACTGGTGCCGGCGTAGTTGGCCTCGTAGCCCAGTACGCGGTCGAGTTCGAGCGGGTGACCGACGTTCTCGTGGATGGTCAAAAACAGGTTCGACGGGTCGAGCACGAGGTCGTAGCGCCCCGGCTGCACCGACGGCGCGGACAGCTTTTCGCGCGCCTGACGCGCCGCGGCCGCGGCATCGGCGCGCATGTCGTAGGCCTGTCCGTAGGCGATCACGCCGCCCGGCAGCTCGAAGCGCTGCGCGGAATCGGGCGTGAGGTATTCGTAACCCAGGCCCATCGGACCGGCGAGACCGTCGCGCGTGCGGAACTTGCCACTGGCCTTGTCGACGGCGGTGACGGTGAACGGCGCCCAGATCCGGTGCACGTCCTGATCGATATAGGAGCCGTCGGTGCTGGCGAAGTACTTCTGCTCGTTGACCAGGAACAGCCGCGAGCTC
Source organism: Luteimonas sp. KH_071 (assembly GCF_057838005.1). NCBI lineage: Bacteria > Pseudomonadati > Pseudomonadota > Gammaproteobacteria > Lysobacterales > Lysobacteraceae > Luteimonas > Luteimonas sp. KH_071. The sequence continues at coordinate 2,451,026 of NZ_CM174458.1, forward strand.
ACGAAGTCCGCGCCTTCGGCAGTCGCCGCCGCGTTGACGTCCATCAGCAGGGCGACCTTTTCCTCCAGCGGCACTGCCATGCCGTTGCGGCGCACGGGCGTGGCCCATGACACTTCGCCGACGCCGCGCACCGGGGCCAGTTGCACCGGCGCGGTCTGGATGCGCGCATTGGCCTTGGCGATCGCCAGCGCCTGACGTGTGGCTTCGGCAATCCCGTCTGGATCGAGCGATCGCGTGGCCGCGAACCCCCAGGCGCCGTTGGCGATGACGCGGATGCCGACACCGGTCGATTCCTCGTTGACCACGTTCTCGACCCGCGTCTCGCGGGTCATCACATACTGGCGCAGGTAGCGACCGATGCGGACATCGCAATAGCTGCCCCCGCCGTCGCGCGAGGCCTGCAGCGCCACGTCGGCGAGCCGCTTCTTGAGCGCCGGATCGAGCGTACTGGTCAGCTCTTCCGCCGCGATCGCGCGGCCGATGCCACCGGGCAACAACAGGCTGCCGAGCCCGATTCCACCGTAGGCCATGAAGTCACGACGCCGCATTCCACTCTCCCCGCGGCGATGGCCGCACACCGCCCGATTCTTCGGTGCGCAAGGTGCATGCGTCAAATCAGGATTGCGTTCCAGCCCGTGTGGCAGCGCGATTGCGCGCGATGTGGCTTCATCGGCAAAGGCCACATCGCGCGCGAGCGCGCTTCTACGGGCGCGACGCGTTCCGCCACCATCGGCACATGCGGGGCGACCAGGGCGCCTCTATGCTTGCCCGCTGTCCCATACCCGGAAAACCGCCGCATGCGTCGTTCCCTGCTCGCTGTCGCCGTGCTCACCGCCGCCCTCGCCGGCTGCAACCGTGAGGCGCCGACCACGCCCGCCACCACGCAGGACGGCGCGACCGCCACTGCGCCGTCGCGGGCCGACGCCGCATTCGCCGACCTGTCGAAGCGCTTCCTCGACGAGTCGATGCGAATGTCGCCGATCTCGGCCACGCAGATCGGCGATCACCGCTTCGATTCCGAGGTCGACGATCTCTCCGCGGCCGGCCGCCAGGCGGGGCTCGACTTCAACCGCCGTTACCTGACCGAACTCGACGCGATCGATCTGGCCCAGCTCTCGCGCGACAACCATGTCGATGCGCTGATCCTGAAGAACACGCTCGAATACGGCCTCTGGGACACCGAGACGCTGCAGAGCTGGGCCTGGGATCCGCAGATGTACAGCGGCCTGGCCGGCGGCGCGATCTACACCCTGATGGCGCGCGAGTTCGCGCCGATGCCCGAGCGCCTGAAGTCGGCGACCGCGCGCATGGAGAAGATCCCGACAATCCTCGCCCAGGCGCGCGAGAACCTCGACCCCGCGCGCGTGCCCGCGACCCATGCGCGCACCGTCGCCGCGCAGAACAAGGGCGTGCTGTCGCTGATCGAAACCTTCATCACGCCCAACGCCGACCAGTTGCAGGGCGAAGACCGGACGCGTCTCGACGCCGCGGTGGAGACGCTGCGCGCCGCGGTAGACGAACACCAGACCTGGCTCGACGGCACGCTGGTGCCGAACGCAAAGGGCGAGTTCCGCGTCGGCGCCGACATCTACGACCAGAAGCTCAAGTTCGCGCTCAATTCCTCGCTCAGCCGCCAGGACATCCGCCAGCGCGCGGAAGCCGAACTCGTGCGCATCCGCGACGAGATGTATGTCGTCGCCCAGGCCGTGCTGAAGGATCGCGAAGGTGCACCGGAAACCCCGGCGCAGCCGAGCGAGGACCAGCGCCAGGCGGCGATCGAAGCGGCGATGGAAGTCGCCTACGCCGACAAGCCGGGCCGCGACGAGGTCGTCGATTTCGCCAAGCACACGCTGGACGTCGCGACCGAATTCACCCGCCAGCACGACCTGGTCACGGTCCCCGACGATCCGGTCAAGATCATCCTGATGCCGGAATTCCAGCGCGGCGTCGCGGTTGCCTACTGCGATTCGCCGGGACCGCTCGACAAGGGCCTGGACACCTATTACGCGATCTCGCCGATCCCCGACGACTGGGACGACGGCCAGGTCGATTCGTTCCTGCGCGAATACAACAAGCACATGATCCACGTACTGACGATCCACGAGGCGATGCCCGGCCATTACCTCGAAGGCGCGCATTCGGCGAATCACCCGTCGACGCTGCGCGCGGTGTTCCGCTCGGGCCCGTTCGCAGAAGGCTGGGCGGTCTACACCGAGCGGATGATGGCCGACGCCGGTTACGCCGACAACGATCCACTGTTCCGCCTGATGCAGCTGAAGTTCTATGCGCGCGCCGTCGCCAACGCGATCCTCGACCAGGGCGTGCACGTCGACAACTGGACCAAGGAACAGGCGATGGACCTGATGGTCCGCCAGACCTTCCAGCAGACCAGCGAAGCCGAAGGCAAGTGGATCCGCGCGCAGCTGTCGTCCACACAGCTCGCCACCTACTTCGTCGGCGCGCAGGAACACTTCGACGCGCGCAAGGCAGCAGAAGCCAAGGCTGGCGAGGCGTTCAACCTCAAGCAGTACCACGACGCCATGCTCGCCCAGGGCGCGCCGCCGGTACGCTTCGCGCGTCAGCTGATGCTGGACGAGACGATCGAGTAAGCGACTGGTTCTCGAATCGCTGACCGCAAGGTGACGTCGCCCCGGCGCACGCCGGGGTCCAGTGACTCGAATCCGGAACTCCCGATAGAGGCGCTGGCGAAACCCACGACTGCGCGGTGAGCGATCACGGCCAGCAGGTACCGCGGCGTCGTCGCCCCAGCGGAAGCTGGGGCCCATTTTGATCTCCCTCCCGGCAGGAGGATCAAAACGGCGCCCAGCATGGCCAGACGTGCGTCTCTTGAAGGCTCCCGGGACAACGGAGCCGGAGAATTCGCAGACTCGGCAGGCGCAGCAAGGAGCTTCAAGCGCCCCATGTTGCGCTTGGCACGATCACTTTCCAGGTTGTGAAAGCACCCGCGATATCATCGCGCCATGCCCACACGCGCCTCGCTCCGCCACGCCGCCGCTCGCATGCTCGATCCGCTGTGCAGCATGGGCCTGTGGCTCGGCACGCTGTGCTTCGCCGCATCGCTGACGCCCAGTCTGATTCCGCGCGATGCGCTGCTGCAGGGCGTGTTGTCGGGCATCGCGTTCGCGGCCGGCTACGGCGTCGGCGTGCTGATGCGGTGGCTGTGGATCTTTCTCGGCCTGCCGCGGCTGCGCGATCTGGCGATCGGGCGTGTCGCGACCGGCCTGGCGGTGGTCGTCTGCGCGGCGATGGTGATCGTGTTCCTGACGCAGGCGTCCGGCTGGCAGAACGACATCCGCGCGCGCATGGGCATGGAGGCGGTGGCGAGTGCGCGTCCGTTCTTCGTCGGTCTGGTGGCGGGCGGTGTCGCCCTGGTGCTGTTGCTGCTCGGCCGGATCTTCGGCGGCGTGGTGTACGTGCTCTCGCAGCGCCTGGGCCGGCATCTGCCACGGCGCGTGTCGTTGATCGTCAGCGTCGCGCTCGCGGGCCTGCTGTTCTGGGGCATCGGCAACGGCATCGTGTTCGAAGCCGGTCTGCGTGCACTGGATTCGTCGTACCGGCAGCTCGATGCCGTCGTCGACACCGCGCTCGAGCCGCCGCTGGACCCGTTGAAGACCGGCAGCGAGGCGTCGTTGATCGGCTGGTCCGGGCTCGGCCGCATGGGCCGCGCGGCGGTCGCCGCCGGTCCGACGCAGGCCGAGATCGAAGCACTGACCGGCCAACCCGCGCAGGCGCCGCTGCGCGTCTACGTGGGCCTCAATTCCGCACCCGACATCCGCGCGCGTGCCGAGCTCGCACTGGCCGAGATGATCCGCGTCGGCGCGTTCGAGCGTTCGACCCTGGTGATCAACACGCCGACCGGCACCGGCTGGCTCGACCCTGCAAGCCAGAAGGCGCTGGAATACCTGCAGCGCGGCGATGTGGCGACGGTCTCGATGCAGTACTCGTATCTCGCCAGTTGGCTGGCGTTGATGGTCGACCCCACCTATGGCGCGGATTCGGCGCGCGCGTTGTTCGCCGCCGTGCACGGCCACTGGCGCACGCTGCCGCGCGACCGGCGTCCGCGCCTGTATCTGCACGGCCTGAGCCTGGGCGCGCTGAACTCCGATCTGTCGGTCGATCTGTTCGACATCCTGGGCGAGCCTTTCGACGGCGCGCTGTGGGCCGGCCCGCCGTTCCCCAGCCGCACCTGGCGCCACGCGACACTCGGGCGCGATCCGCAAACGCCGGCATGGCGACCGCGCTACGGCGACGGCTCGGTCGTGCGCTTCGTGACCCAGGACGGCGCGCCTGCCGGCAATGCTCCATGGGGCGGCACGCGCATCGTCTATCTGCAGTATCCGAGCGATCCGATCACGTTCTTCGAAGCGGGATCGGCGCTACGTCGGCCTGCATGGCTGTCCGGGCCGCGTGCGGATGACGTCTCCGATTCGCTGCACTGGTTTCCGATGGTGACGTTCCTGCAACTGGGCATGGACATGGCGGTCGCGACCTCGACGCCGACCGGTTACGGGCATGTATTCGCGGCGGAGGATTACGTCGATGCGTGGATCGCGACGACGGCCCCGGATGGATGGGATGCGCCGGCGGTGGCGGCGTTGAAGGCCAGGCTGGCGAAAGAGGGGCTGTAGCGGCGCGCCTGCCGCTTACACGGAGCAGACGTGCAACGGGAACTCCAAATGCAGGCTCGTCCGATCCGCGAAGGCGGCTTGCGCCCAGGTCGGAATACGTCGCACCAGCCCGATTCGAAGCCGCGCAGCGCGGTGATCGCGGCGATACCCTCAAGCCTCTGCGATTCTGTCAGGTGTGCGCATTGCGCGCCCATCCGTCAATCAGCGGGATGCGGCGCCGGTACCTCGCGATGAAGTCGCTGGACCGGCGTCAGCGTGACCACGCAGCGGTCGAGCATCGGCTCGATCCGGTCGAGGAAGCGCTCGATCGCTTCGGGCGTGTCCACCAGTTCGACGATCAGTGGCAGATCCTCGGACAGGCGCAGGATCTTGCCGGTATGCAGGTGGCTGGTGTGGCCATACCCCAGCGCAGCGCGCAGCACCGTGGCGCCCGCGATGCCGAGTTCGCGCGCCTTGAGCACGACGGCCTCGTACAGCGGCTTGCCATCGAAGGTCTCGGCTTCGCCGACGAAGATCCGTAGCGATGTGCCCGGGGTGGTCTGTCTCATCACAAAGTCTCCTGGAGACGGTTGAGTCGCGCGCCGACCGCATGGCCGCCCCACACCGCCAGCAGCCACGCGCTGATCGAGACGGCGAGATTGAGGCCGGCCAATGCCAACGCGCCCGCCTCGACAAGGTAGAGCGTTTCCAGGCTGAAGACCGAAAACGTCGTGAAGCCGCCGCAGAACCCTGCCAGCAGGAACTGACGCTGCTCAGGCGTGGCGAAGATCCGGCCGCCGGGTTCGGTCACTGCGGCGAACAGGCCGATGAGAAACGAACCGACCACATTGACCGTCAAGGTGCCCCAGGGAAAGCCCGGGCCCAGCCATTCGAGTGCCGCCACCGAGCAGCCAAAACGCGCGACCGCGCCCAGCGCGCTGCCGAGCATCACCGCGAGATAGGCACGCCCGGTACTCATCCCCGGCCCCAGACCTGCAGCATCAGCAGATACCCTGCCGACACCGCGGCCAGGCAGCCGATCAGCGATGCGGCGACATTGCCCACGGCGCGTGCGTGTTCGCCGTCGCGCAACAGCGCCAGCGTCTGCAGCGAGAACGAGGACACGGTGGTGTAGCTGCCGAGCACGCCGATCACCAGCCCGGTCCACAGCGACGCATGGAGTACGGCATGTCCGGGGCGGTCGGTCAGCAACGCAGCCAGCACGCCGATCGCGAATGCGCCACTCAGGTTGACCACGAGCGTGCCCCAGGGAAAGGTCTCGCCGATCCGGCGCGCAACCAGGCCCGACAGCCAGAACCGCGCCGCGCCGCCGAGGGCACCCCCGATCGCGACTCCCATGAGCTGCAGCGCCCAGTGCATGGCGTCTCCTGTGGACGGATCGTCCGCGCGCCGCCCGGACGGACAGCGCCGCCGCACACTACGTGCGACGCGGACGGGTGGCAAGCCGGCATGCCCTGGTCGCGAACAGGCGGGGTAAGCGCGCCCAGCGCAGGCGCCCGGGTCGGACTGAAACCGCCGCAATACACGCCTCGGACCATGCGTGCGCGCCTGCCGCACGCGAATCCACCGCATGCCTGTCCCGAACTATCGCGCCCGCTGCGTCGTGTCGATCCGCCCCGACCGCATCTCGCCGCCACTACATGCGCGCCGACGCGAACGCTTCGCCCAGCGTCTGCACGTTGCCGCAGTAGCTCGGGTCGTAGCCCGGCAGCAGTCCGAGCGCGCGCCGGAAGCGATCGCTGCGCAGCAGCGTCAGCAGGTCGACCAGCCGGCCGGCGTCGAGCATGTCGCTGTGGCACAGGAAGAAATAGTGCTCGGTGATCAGCGGGAAGAAATCCAGTCCGTACTTGCGCGCCGGCGGTTCCAGCGCGAAGCCGACATCCGCCAGGCCGCTGGCGACATAGGCCGACACGGCCGCGTGGGTGAGCTCTTCGACATCGCAGGCGCGGATGCGTTCGAATGCGATGCCGTGGCGCGCGAGCATTGCCTCGAGCAACAACCGCGTGCCCGAGCCGGGCTGCCGGTGGATCATGCGGATGTCCGGGCGCTCGAGGTCCTGCAGCGTGTGGATGGCGCGCGGATTGCCGGGCGCGAGCACCAGGCCCTGCCGACGCATCGCCAGATGGATCACACGGTCGGCGTCGAGATCGAGACGGTCGCGGTAGTGCGCGAACAGCACCGGTTCCAGTTCCCCGATCGGCAGGTGCAGGCCGGCGACGTCGCAGGCACCGCTGCGCAGCGCAACCAGCGCGTCATCGGGACTGCGGTACTTGAGATCCAGCGCGAGGCCGGCCTCGGCCATCGTGCGGCGCAGCGTTTCCACGCCGAAGCCGTGCGAGGCATGGATGCGCAGTGGTGTGGCGTGCGCGCTGACCGTGCGCTCGAGCTCGGCTTCGAGTTCGGTCGCCAGGCTGTCGAGCATCGGCGACAGGCGCGCGGCGATGCGGCTGTCGGCCCAGACCAACCGTTCGCCGATCGCCGTCAGACGTGCGCCGCGGCCGCGGGTCATGCGCAGCAGCGGCTGGCCGAAGACCTCGCGCGCATCCTGCAGCTGTCCCCACGCATAGCGATAGGACAGGCCGACCTTGCGCGCCGCCGCAGCCAGCGAGCCGGTGGCGCGGACCGCGATCAACAGTTCGACCAGGTGCGAGGGCAGTGTTGCGCCGGCGCTGTTCTCCAGTTCCCAGCGCGGCTGGATGCGGACCTTGTACATGCGCGATTCCCTTCGAACCTGCTGCAGCGCAGTGCGCACACGCCGCAGGTTCAATATGTTCTTGAAAGCCGGATATTCGACTATTGAACCTAGCGGAACAAGCGTCGCGAGGGTACCGTTGCGACGCTTTGTCGCAGCCAATATGTCTCCAGAAACATAACTGCGCAGCGATATCCAGAGTTCGGCACATCGACCCGGGGAGGATTCATGGCCACCAGTTCCGCAGCGACACAGCCCACCAGCAGCGCCCGCGAAGGCAGCCTGCTGTCGAAAGAACGCATCATCGCCAGGCCCGGTTTCAACCGCTGGCTGGTGCCGCCGGCCGCCCTGGCGATCCATCTGTGCATCGGCATGGCCTACGGCTTCAGCGTGTTCTGGCTGCCGTTGTCCAAGGCGGTCGGCATCGATGCCGCCATCGCCTGCGGCCCCGACATGGGCTTCTTCGCCCGCATCACCTCGGCCAGCTGCGACTGGAACATCAGCGAGCTGCAGTGGATGTACACGCTGTTCTTCGTGTTGCTGGGGTGTTCGGCCGCGATCTGGGGCGGCTGGCTGGAACGCGTCGGCCCGCGCAAGGCCGGCTTCGTCGCCGCGCTGTGCTGGTGCGGCGGCCTGCTGATCTCCGCGCTCGGCGTGCATCTGCACCAGATCTGGATGCTGTGGCTGGGTTCGGGCGTGATCGGCGGCATCGGTCTGGGCCTGGGCTACATCTCGCCGGTGTCGACGCTGATCAAGTGGTTCCCGGACCGCCGCGGCATGGCGACCGGCATGGCGATCATGGGTTTCGGCGGCGGTGCGCTGATCGGCAGCCCGCTGGCCGACATGCTGATGCGCCACTTCGCCACCCCGACCTCGGTCGGCGTGAAGGAAACCTTCCTGGTGATGGCCGCGGCCTACTTCGTCTTCATGATGGCCGGCGCGTTCGGCTACCGCGTACCGCCGACCGGCTGGAAGCCCAAGGGCTGGACGCCGCCGCCGGCGAAGGACAACGCGATGATCACCCAGGGCCACGTGCACGTGAAGCGCGTCTGGGGCATTCCGCAGTTCTGGCTGGTGTGGGCGGTCCTGTGCCTCAACGTGTCGGCCGGTATCGGCGTGCTGGGTCTGGCCTCGCCGATGCTGCAGGAGATGTTCGGTGGCCGCCTGATCGGTCTCGATATCGGCTTCGGTGATCTGAGCACCGAACAGCTGTCGGCCATCGCCGCGATCGCCGCGGGCTTCGTCGGCATGCTGAGCCTGGCGAACATCATCGGCCGCTTCTTCTGGGCCTCGATGTCGGACAAGTTCGGCCGCAAGGTCACCTACTCGATTTTCTTCGTGCTCGGCATCGCGCTCTACGCCGCCGCGCCGACGCTCGGCAATGCGGGTTCGATCGCGCTGTTCGTCGCGGCGTTCTGCGTGATCCTGTCGATGTACGGCGGCGGTTTCGCCACCGTGCCGGCGTATCTGGCCGATCTGTTCGGCACCCAGCACGTCGGCGCGATCCACGGCCGCCTGCTGACCGCCTGGGCGACGGCCGGCATCCTCGGCCCCTTCGTCATCGGCTACATGCGCGAGTACCAGCTGGGCCTGGGCATGCCGCCGTCGCAGGTCTACAACACCACGATGTACATCCTCGCCGGCATGCTGGTCCTGGGCCTGATCTGCAACCTGCTGGTGCGTCCGGTCAACGCGAAATACTTCATGTCGCCCGAGGAACTCGCCCACGAGAAGCAGCTGGCGCACGAGAAGGTCGATGCATCGGGCAAGTCGCTGGTGTCGCAGGACGAGATGGACCGCATCGGCGCAGGTGGCAACCCGGCACTGGTGGCGTTCTGCTGGGCCGCGGTCGGCATTCCGCTCGCCTTCGGCATCTGGAAAACGCTGGAAAAAGCCCTGGTGTTGTTTACCTGAGGCATGACGCAGGACCGGCGGCCGCTCACGCAGTCGTCGGTACCCTCCTGACATGACACGTTCCCACGACAGCGATCTCCATGCGGACCCGACGACTGCCGGCGCAGTGCGCCGTCCGGTCGAACGCTGGCGCGACGGCGCAGTGCGCCAGGTCGACGACCACGTGGCCGAGGAAGTGCCGGTGGCCTTCGTCTACAACGAGGTGCCGTTCGCGGTGATGATGGCAACGCCCGCGGATCTCGAGGATTTCGCGCGGGGTTTCGCGATCAGCGAAGGCATCGTCGTTGCACCCGGCGATGTGGCGATCGAAGGCGTCGAACATTTCATCGAAGGCATCGAGATCCGTCTGCGGATTCCCGATGCGCGCGCCGAGGCATTGGCCTTGCGTCGCCGCAGCATGAGCGGCCGCAGTGGCTGCGGCGTCTGCGGCAGCGAACTGCTGGAAGCCGCGTTGCGTTATCCGGCTCCGGTCACGACCGATGTCCGCGTATCACCCGAATCACTCTCACGTGCATTGCGCGCACTGCGCGATGCGCAATCAATCGCCGCGCTCACCGGCGCGACGCATGCGGCCGGCTGGGCCTCGCTCGACGGCACGCTGCAGATCGCACGCGAAGATGTCGGTCGCCACAACGCGCTCGACAAACTGATCGGCGCGCTGCACACCGATGATTTCGATCCCGCAAATGGTTTTCTCGTCGTCACCAGCCGCGCCAGTTATGAAATGGCGATGAAGGCGGCCAGCGTCGGCATCGCATTGATGGCGGCGATATCCGCGCCGACCGCGCTGGCGATCTCGCTGGCGCAGCGCGCCCACCTCACCCTGATCGGTTTTGCCCGCGACGACGGGCACGCCGTGTACACCCACGCGCAGCGGCTGCTCCCCCCGTCGGCGACATCGCCGGCTGCCGCGCGCCCAGGCAGGAATTCCGCACCATGAGCAACGACACGATCCGCAAGTACGACGGCCCCGCCGGTGGCTGGGGCGCGCTCAAAAGCGTGGCCAGGCACCTGAGCGAACAGAAGATCGCGGTCAGCGGCGCCAAGACCCTCCTGCGCGCCAACCAGCCCGACGGCTTCGACTGCCCCGGCTGCGCCTGGCCCGACCGCGACCACACCTCGACCTTCGAGTTCTGCGAGAACGGCGCCAAGGCCGTGGCCGCGGAAGCGACGAAGTTCCGCGCCGGTCCCGAGCTGTTCGCCAAGTACACGGTGACGCAGCTCGCCGAATACAGCGACTACTGGCTGGAACAGCAGGGCCGCCTGACCACACCGATGCGCTACGACGCGGCCACCGATCACTACGTACCGGTGAGCTGGGACGAGGCACTCGGGCTGGTCGCCCAGCACTTGAATGCCCTGCCCTCGCCCGACAACGCGATCTTCTACACCTCGGGCCGTACCTCGAACGAGGCCGCATTCCTCTACCAGCTGTTCGTGCGCGAATACGGCACCAACAATTTCCCCGACTGCTCGAACATGTGCCACGAGTCGTCCGGCACCGCGCTGAAGAAGCAGATCGGCGTCGGCAAGGGCACAGTCTCACTGCACGATTTCCAACTGGCCGACGGCATTTTCATCTTCGGCCAGAACCCGGGCACCAACCATCCGCGCATGTTGGGTGAGCTGCGCGAGGCGGCGAAGCGCGGCGCGAAGATCGTCTCGTTCAATCCGCTGCGCGAGCGCGGGCTGGAACGCTTCGCCGATCCGCAGGACAAGCTGGAGATGGCGACCTATGGCTCGACGCAGATCTCGTCGGACTACTTCCAGCTCAAGATCGGCGGCGATCTCGCCGCGGTGAAGGGCATGATCAAGCACGTGCTGGAGCGCGACATCGAGGTCACCGGCAACGGCGGCGCGACGTTGCTCGACCAGGCGTTCATCACCGAGCACACGACCGGTTTCGACGCGTTCGCCGGCGACGTGCTGGCCGAGCCGTGGGACGTGATCATCGAGGAATCCGGACTCGACGAAGCGCAGATCCGCCGCGCCGGCGAGCTGTATCTGTCCTGCGAGCGCGTGATCCTGTGCTGGGGCATGGGCATCACCCAGCACAAGCATTCGGTCGCGACGATCAACGTGTTGACGAATCTGCTGCTGCTGCGCGGCAACCTGGGCCGTCCCGGCGCCGGCGCGTGCCCCGTGCGCGGCCACAGCAACGTGCAGGGCGACCGCACGATGATGATCTACGAGAAGCCGCCGGTCGCCTTTCTCGACCGCATCCGCGACGTGTTCGGCTTCGAGCCGCCGCGCGAGGATGGCTTCGATACCGTCGGTGCGATCGAGGCGATGCTCGACGGCCGCGGCCAGGTGTTCTTCGGCATGGGCGGCAACTTCGCCATCGCCACGCCCGACTCCGACGCCACCGCGCGCGGCCTGCGCAACTGCGCACTGACCGCGCACGTGACGACCAAGCTCAACCGCAGTCATCTGATCCACGGCAAGGACGCGCTGATCCTGCCGTGCCTGGGGCGTACCGAAATCGACATCCAGGCCGGTGGCCCGCAGGGCGTGACCGTCGAGGATTCGATGAGCATGGTGCACCTGTCGTCGGGCATCAATCCGCCGGCGTCCGACACGCTGCTGTCGGAACCGGCGATCGTCGCGTGTCTCGCACACGCCACGCTCGGCGCACGATCGAAGATCGACTGGCTGGGCGCAATCGGGGATTACGACCGCATCCGCGACATGATCGCGATGACGTTTGAAGACTTCCACGACTTCAACACCCGCGTGCGCGTGCCCGGCGGCTTCCGTCTTTCCAACACCGCGCGCGATCGCAAATGGGCGAACCCCGCCGGCAAGGCGGTGTTCTTCGCCTGCCCGGTGCCCACCGACAATCCGATCCACCGCGCACGCCGCATGCACGGCACGCAACCGGTCTTCACGCTGGCGACCACGCGCTCGCACGACCAGTACAACACTACGATCTACGGCCTCGACGACCGTTACCGCGGCGTGTTCGGCGAGCGCCGCGTGCTGTTCGCGCATGCCGACGACATCGCCGCGCTGGGGATGAACGCCGGCGACTGGGTGGATCTGGAGAGCATCTGCGAGGACGGCGTGCGCAGGCAGGCGCCTCGCTTCCTGCTCGTCGAGTACAACATCCCGCGCGGATGCCTGGCGGCGTATTACCCAGAGACCAACCCACTGGTGCCACTGTCGAGCTTCGCCGACGAATCGCGGACGCCGACGTCGAAGTCGGTGCCGGTCATCGTCACCCCGCACGTCGCCGATGTCGGCGCGCACATGCCGCGCCAGCGCGACATCCCCGCCGCCGTTGTCCGCTGACGAAGCCCTGCTGCAGGCGCTGCTGACCGAACTGGCAGCAGTGCCGGACGGCATGTCGCTGCCGCGGCTGTGCAAGCGGCTGGGCATCCGCATGAGCGTGCTGCTGCGCACTCTGGCCTACCTGGGTGATGAACGCATCGGCGATGCGCAGGGACCCGGTTGGGTGCGCACGGTCGAGGACGGCGCGCGAACACTCGCACACCTCACCGACCGCGGGCGCGCCGTTGCGATGTCGCTGGTGGATCCGGACGACAGGCCGGCGCATTGATGCCGGTACGGTGTCCGCTTGCGCTTGACCGCGTCGAACTGGAGGGTTGCCGAAGCGTTGTCCACACCGGGTGTGGACGGTCTGCTGACAAAGGTGTGGATAAGCCTCGCGAACCCGCTCCGCCGGCGGCCCGGAAGCAGCTGGTCAATCTTTCACCACCGGCGTCTTGCGGACGCCAGGTCAGTCTTGACCCGCGCAGCGCAACGTGCATGCGGGCAGTGAGCGCGCGACGTCGCACAGCGCGCATCGAAATTGACAGCCGGCGCCGCCGAATCAACGCGACGCAAGCTGCACATGTTCCACATACGAACGTGCTTGACGCGCGGCCATCCAGGCGCCCGGCGCCGGTTGTCCACACCGGGTGTGGATGCTCTGATGACAAAGGTGTGGATAAGCGCCGCGAGGCCGCCTCGGAAGCGACCTGGTTCGATGCGATCAAAAAATCACCACGCGCGCATCCCCGATGAAAACGTCCACTTGATCCGCGCAATCGGATATGCACTTGCGACGTTCGATCGGGTGGATGCCTCGATCAAGCCGACGGATCCGACCACACCGCGAACTCGTTGCCGCTGGGCTCGGCGAAATGGAAACGACGGCCGCCCGGAAACTCGAACACCGGCTTGAGGATCGTGCCACCCGCCGCTTCGACCTTCGCCAGCGTCTCTTCGATGCGTGCGCTGTAGAAGACCAGCAGCGCACTGCCCGCTTCGCTGCGCGCCTGCAGGTCGGCGCGGTAGAAGCCGCCGTCGAGCCCCTGGTTCGCGAACGCGACGTAATCGGGCCCGTAGTCCTCGAAGGTCCAGTCGAACGCCTGCGCGAAGAAGCGCTTTGTCGCGTCCAGATCGCGGGCGGGGAATTCAACGTAGTCGAGCTTTGCGTGGATGGGCATGGCGGCGTGCTCAGGGAGAGAACGGCAGATCATGCCGCATCGCATCCGTGCGAGCAGACGCGCGCATTGAAGAATCCTCAGGCGACGCCTGCGGGCACGAAGCCGGAGTCGTGAAGCGTCTGCAAGGGCGCGAACAGGGGCCGCGGCAGATCGGCCCATCGGAACCAGTGCCAGCCCAGACACTTGCCAGGTTCGAGCGCCACCGGGTCACCGTTCGCCCTGGCAGTGACGAACAGGGTGACGTAGTGACGGCCCTCGGCGATGAACATATCGCTCGTGTACGGCGCAGCTGCGATGTCGTGTATCGCGAGACCGGTTTCCTCCAGCACTTCGCGCCGCGCGCAATCGGCGACCGTTTCGCCGAACTCCAGATGCCCACCCGGCAAGGCCCAGGTGGCCGCGCCATGCGCGCCGGCACGTTCGCCGAGCAGCACGTTCCCGTCGCGGACGATGATCACGCCGACGCCCACGCGTATCGTTTGCGACTCATCACTCATCTGACCGCCTTCGTCCAACGCGCCGGTGTGGAATCGACCAAAGGATACGGGCTACGGTGGTGGCAGCGGCGTAGGCCGCCACCGTCGGCTTCGCACATCCCCGTCATGCGGCGCTGCGGACATCATGCGCGGCGAACCGGGCCTCCCCAGTGCCGCGAGACTGGCAGTATCTTCGCGACGGTAACGCCGCGCCCAGGTGAGCTGGCACCCGACTTGATCGCCTGGCGCGTGTCTGCGTCGTGCGATAGCTGCGGCAGCAACGGACCAGATGCGCGCCCTGCCGTCGAAGCAGACCAGGTTGATCGCAATCGCAGCATCGCCATGTGGTCTTTCCTTGATGCCGCTGCTGCTGCTGCCGCGAGGCCATCACGCGTGACGCGCACCCCACGCCATCTCGAACCACCGCGACAGGCGCGCGCCTGCCTCGAGCCGTGACGGCTCCAGATTGAACCCATCGGGCGGGCCGCTCTGCGGCTCGATGCAGGTCGCATGCGGGGGCACGTCGTAGACAACCCAGTGACTGCAGTCCGAGCTCAGCTGCAGACGTTGGCCCTCGCGATGCAGCACCGCGCCGTCGGCACCGACGAAACAGTCGTCCCACGGCGGCGTCGGAATCGGCCCCAGCGGCAGCGTCGCAAGGCCCTCGGCATCGCGCGGGTACACCTGCGCCGGCGCGAATTCCACACGGTCCGGCTTGCGGAACCAGGGATGCCAGCCGATGACCGCGGGCATTGCATCCTGTCCCGCATCCAGGCGCAGCGTCAGACGCAGGCGTCGCGGCGTGAGCCGGATCGTCTGACGCACCGCTCCGCCGAACGGCCAGCGCGCATCGCGCGGCAGTCGCAGCGCCAGCACGATGCAGTCGGCGGTCTGCAGTTCGACCGTCCATGGCAGCGCGAAGCCGACGCCATGGATCGCATGCCCGCCGAGATTGGGCGTCAATGCATGGTCGCGCCCGTCGAACCGGAAGCTGCCGTCCCGCACCCGCCCGGCCCACGGCACCATCGGGTAGCAGCCCCAGGCGATCGTGCCCGGATGCCCGTCTTCGGGACCGATCAGCTGCGGCGCGCCGTCGTGGACGATCTGCGCGATACGACCGCCCGCCTCGGGCGCGACGATGACCGACAGCGTGCCGCAGGCGATGCGCAGCAACCGCCCGGCTGCGAGTGGCGCCAGCGCGGCGTCGGGCTCAGCCGCCATAAGGATCGATCGTGCGGATCTGTCCTGTCTCGTCGTGATGCAGCTCGGTCACCTTGACCGTGCGCAGATGGGTCACGCCGCCCGAGTGCAAGGCATCGTGGTAGTACAGCCACCAGCGGCCATCGAACTCGACGATGGAATGGTGCGTGGTCCAGCCGACCACCGGCTCGAGGATCACGCCCTGATAGGTAAACGGACCGTACGGGCTGTCGCCCACCGCGTAGCACAGCAGATGCGTGTTGCCGGTCGAATAGGAGAAGTAGTACTTGCCCGCATGCCTATGCACCCACGGGCCTTCGAAGAAGCGGCGTGTGTCGTCGTCGGCGCGCAGCGGCACTCCGTGTTCGTCGAGGATCAGCACCTCGCGCGTGGGCTCATCGAGTTCGAGCATGTCCTCGCGCAGCCGCCCCACCCGTGCGCCCAATGCGGGCGCACCACCGACGGGTTCTTCGTGTGCAGTGTCGCGCACGTTGTCGCGGTACTTCTGCAACTGGCCGCCCCAGATGCCGCCGAAGTACAGGTAATGCACGCCGTCGTCGTCGTAGACCGCCGGATCGATCGAGTACGTGCCGGCCATCGCCTCGGGTTGCGGAATGAACGGGCCTTCCGGCCGCTCTCCGACCGCCACACCGATCCGGAAGATGTCGTCGGTGTCCTTGGCCGGGAAATAGAAGTAGTAGCGCCCATCGCGACACGCGGCGTCCGGTGCCCACATCTGGCGCACCGCCCAGGGCACGTCGCGCACGTGCAGGGCGACGCCGCAATCGACGGCCTCGCTGTCGGGCGCGTCCATGCGCAGCACGTGGTAATCCTCCATGCCGAAATGCCCGCCTTCGTCGTCGAACGGCTTGCCGGCATCGATGTCGTGCGAGGGGTAGACGTAGACGCGGCCTTCGAACACGTGTGCCGAGGGATCGGCGGTGTAGAGATGGGTCACCAGCGGTGGCGAGATCGCGCGGGCGGCCAGCAGCTCGAGTTCGGCCGACAGCGCTTCGTCTCCGGGCGCGGACGCCGGGGGCGGTGGCGTGGGATGCGCGCTCATACGGCCTCCACGCCTGCACGCAGACGGCGCTCGGCAAGCTCACGCTCCAGGCGCGACTCCATGGTCCGGTCGATCCGGTAGAAGAACAGCAACCCGACCGCGAGCAGGAACGGCGTCGCGCAATACAGGCTGATCGCCAGGCGAATGCCATCGACGACCGGCGCCGATTGCGCGCCGCCGCCGGTCTCGTAGCCGTACCGCGCGAGAATCGCCGCGACCAGCGCGCCGCCGATGCTGAGCCCGACTTTCAGGCCGCAGATCATCGCGGAGAAGATGATTGCCGTCGCGCGCCGGTTGTTTTGCCACTCGGAATAGTCGGCGACGTCGGCGATCATCGCCCACAGCAACGGGATGGTGATGCCGTAGAAGAAGCCGTGCAGGATCTGCGAGCCGAAGACCAGCCAGATCGCATCGGGCGGGTAGACGTAGAACGCCAGCACGAACAGCGTCGACACGAACAGCGCGCCACCGAACACATCCCGTTTGCCGAACCGCTCCGCCAGCGGTCGCGACAGGCCGATGCCGAGGATCATGAAGACGATGCCGCCGGCATTGAACAGGCTGAAGGCCGAGGTCGGCGCGTCTTCCGGCCACTGGAATCCGGCCAGGCCCACGCCGGTCAACGTCGCGTTGAGCCCCCCGATGAAGCTGTTGAAACCGGTGCCCTGCAGGAACGCAGCGAGCGCCGCCGCATCGAGGTAGTACTGGAAGTAGTAGATCGTCATGCCGCCCTTCAGCGCCAGGGTGACGAACACCAGCACGGTCAGCGTCAGCATGATCAGCCAGGGCCGGTTGTGCACGAGATCGGTCAGGTCCTGGCGCACACCGGACGACTGCGCCGCCGTCGGCACGATGCGCTCGCGTGTGGTCAGGAACGTGATCAGGAAGAATACGGTGCCGACGATGGCGAAGATCGTCATCACCTGTTCGAAGCCGCGCACCCGGTCGCCATCACCGAGGATCAGCACCATCGGCAGCAGCAGCACCTGGATCACGAACTGCGCCACCATCACTGCGACGAAGCGGTAGGACGACAGGCTGTTGCGCTGGTCCATGTTGCCGGTCAGCACCCCGCTCAGCGCCGAATACGGGAGGTTGTTGGCACCGTAGACCAGCACCAGCAGGGTGTAGGTCACCAGTGCATAGACGACCTTGCCGCGCTCGCCGAGGTCCGGCGTGCTGAAGGCCAGCAGCGACAGCACGCCGAACGGCACGGCGGTCCACAGGATCCACGGCCGGAACTTGCCCCAGCGCGTGCGGGTGCGGTCGGCCAGCAGGCCGATGATCGGCGTGAACACGAACGCGCCGAGCAGGCCGACGACGAAGATGATCGTCGCCGCCGTGGCGGCAGGCAGTTCGTAGACATCGGTGTAGAAGAACGCCAGATACGTGACCAGCGTCTGGAAGATCAGGTTGGCGGCGAGATCGCCAAGGCTGTAGCCGACCTTCTCGCGGACGGACAGCACCTCGGACACGCTGGGCGGAAGCACGGGATTCATTGCGGAGGAAGATCCGGTGTGGAGGCGGCCGATGCCGACGTTGCGTCAAGGACCCGGGTACGTCCACCGACGGTCATCCGCCACCGCAGGAACTGCGGCGCCGGTGGCACGTCGATGGGCGTGACGCGAGGAGAACACGATCCGCCCCGGCGCCGGAGCGCCGGGACAGACCGTGGGGAGGCAGGCACAACGGGACCCGGTTCAGAACGTGCTCCGGATACCGATGGTGTGCAGAGTGCCGGGGGCGCAGGGCATGTCGAGATCGACCTCGTGGCTCTGCTGGGTGGCATCGAGGTCGATCAATGCCTTCGCCACAGATGCAACCTCGACCGCCGCCGAGGCGAAGCGGCTGCCCGGACCGCGGATCGCTGTGTCCAGGCCTTTGCCGCTGACGTCGCTGTTCGAGTGGAGAGCCGGGATACGGATCAACCGTTCACCGACGCGGGCGTCCAGGCACCTGCCAGGCTCCTCGACGAAATTCGAATCGGTGAAGCCGGTGGAATCCGGTTTCGCGTCCGTCGCGAACTGCAGGCCCGGGCGATACCCGGTGATCGACACCGTATCGCGCGGAGTGAGCTGTGGCATGGCCGCAGTGTCGTGTGCCTGCGACGCTCTGGGCTGCGGCGCGAGCACCGGAACCTGTGGACGTTGCGCGAGCGTGGAAGTGCTGGACAGACCTGGAACCGCCAGGCTCGACGCATGCGACAACGCGACTCGTGTGACGTGGATTTGCACCGCACCCCCTCCCAATCCTCGTGTTGGACTGCTCAGGTCCCAGCAGCGCACCGGCAGCCGGATTCGCCTGATCCTGTTCCCGCAGCGCGCCGACCAACCTATCCAACACGAGGTGTATTTAAAGGTAGCGCTATCATTCTGGCTGTGCACGCTGCGAAGCAGCATTTGCGGCTCCACCTCTTCGAATCGCAATACTTCCTTTCCTTGCAGTCTTTTCTCCGATTCGCCTCGCGATCCCACCCGCTGTGACGCAGTGCAGAACGCGCATCACAAAAGGCTGTGCTAGTGATAGCGCTATCACCAATGGCGCCGCAGCTGCAGCGGGCTGATCCGGACACTGCACCGCGCGGCTGGACCGCCCCACGACACTGCAACGCGCGTGGACGCGCGTCCGCAACGCACCCACCCGGAGGAAGTCACGATGAGGCACATCCCGATACCGCTGTTCGCTGCACTGTCGCTGGCACTCACCGCCTGCGGAGACCGCCCTGCGGTCACGCCCGCGCCTGTCTCCACCGCGACGGTCGCGCCCGCTTCCACCGCCCTCGCCCACGGCCTGGACCGGTTTCTCGGTAGCGCGCACAGCCCGCTGCAGGCCGAAGGCTTCACCGGTTACTGGAACAAGGTCACGCCGGAAAACGGCGGCAAGTGGGGCGAGGTGGAGGCCGAGCGCGACGTCATGCACTGGGATGAACTCGACGCCGCCTGGCGCGTCGCACAGGACAACGAGCTGCCGTTTCAGATGCACGTGATGGTGTGGGGCAACCAGCAGCCGGAATGGATGGAGACCCTGCCCCCTGAGGAGCAGCGCGCCGAGATCGAGGAATGGTTCGCCGCCGTGGCGGAACGCTATCCGGGCATCGACATTGTCGAAGTGGTCAACGAGCCGCTCAACGACCCGCCGTCGAAGGACGACGAAGGCGGCGGCAACTACATCGAGGCACTGGGCGGTGACGGCGCCAGCGGTTGGGACTGGATTCTCGAATCCTTCCGACTCGCGCGCCGGCATTTCCCCGATTCGAAGCTGATGCTCAACGAGTACAGCGTGACCAACAGCGAGGACGCGACGCGGCGCTATCTGGAAATCGTGCGCCTGCTGCAGGCAGAAGACCTGATCGACGTGATCGGCGTGCAGGGCCATGCGTTCGCCACCACCGAGGAAACGGCGATGGACGTGCATCGCGTCAACCTCGATGCGCTGGGCGCGACCGGCCTGCCGGTGCACGTGACCGAGTTCGATCTCGACGGTGTCGACGACGCCGTGCAGCTGGCCAGTTACCAGCGCGTGTTCCCGGTGTTCTGGGAGCACCCCGCCGTCGAAGGCATGACGCTGTGGGGGTTTCGCCGCGGCCTGTGGCGCGACGAACAGGGCGCCTATCTGATCCGGGAGGATGGCAGCGAACGCCCGGCATTGCAGTGGCTGCGCACGTATGTGCGCAGGGAAGTCACGCGATGACGCGGTTGTAGAAACGCGGACCGGGCCGCCGGGAACGCCTCGCCGCGCGCAAGTGCGCGTCTGCGGGTGCCCCGTGTGTGCTGGCGCTGCTCTGTTTGCACCACCGCACGCCCGCGACCGCGCGCACGCCGCGGTCCATGCGCGGGGCCATGCCCGACGCGTTCGCGCTGATCGATCACGGACGTCCGGGGCCGGTCCTGTTCGACGACGCCGATTTCCCCGGCGTTACCTGGAATCTGCGGACGGATCTCACCGCCATGGCAGGGCGGGATGCCGCTCCTACGCATGTGGGTGTGCCAGCTGATCCTGCGTCACGGGCGCCATGTTCTATGTCCTGCAATGTGGGCCGCGCGTTCCAGGCACACGAACCGTTGACCGCAACTCTCGCCGACGAGATGGGCGCCGTCATCGGTACCCGTCAGCACGAAGCGATGAGGCGCTCGCACGTCGAATGGTCGAGGCTCGGTCTCTGTCTTCGGCTGCGCAGATCAAATCGCGCAGCAGCGACGCCCGCGCGATCTCCGGCGACAGCGCGGCGACCGTCGCGGCAGCATCATCGCTCGTCGCGCGCGTAAGGCCCGAGGGTCACGCCGACGAATCCGCCCGCATCGTCAGTGCTGAGCATGGTCGCGTCGGCGCCCTCCAGCAGCGGCTGCCAGTCACCGTCATCGGCCGCGAACGCGAACGCGATCTCGCCCTCGTCGCCCGAGATCCGCAGGCGCAGCGCATCGGCGGCTGCCACCATGCGTGTGGCCAGCACCTCGACCGGCGCGCCCTCACCCTTGGCGCGTTCGACGAACAGTTGCAGCGCGTCGTCCGCTTCGCGACGTGCGCCGACGACGTACCAGTGGTTGCCGCTCTGGAACGCCGCGAGGCCTGCGGCGACACCTTGCGCCGGCGGCGCGAGTGCGGTGCTCGCCTCGAAGACCAGATGCTGCTGGCGGCGGCCGATGAACGATGGATTGCCCAGCGTCTCGAGCCCCTCGCGCAGCGGATGGATGGCCAGCCTGCCGGGGTGCGACGCCAGGTCGGCCCAGTCGCGCTTCGGCACGCGCACGAACATCCACTCGCGCCCAAGCTGCGGCCCGTCGAACCCGTCTCGCCAGGTGAAGTTGCCCGACATCGGCGCCTGGTCGGCGCTGCGCGTCATCCACGACGGCGCCGGCAGCGTGTACGGAATGGTCTCGCCCAGCGGCAGGATCGTCGGCCAGCCGTCCTTCCAGGTCACCGGCAGCAGGAAGGTCTCGCGGCCGGTGTTGTACTGGCGCACGTCGTAATTGCGGCTGGCGAGGAACACCGCCCACCAGTTGCCGTCCGGGCCTTCGACCATGTCGACGTGGCCGGCATTCGTGATCGGCAGGTCGCGATCAGCCGGCAGGTCGCGCTGGGTCAGGATCGGATTGTGCTCGTACGGGATGTAGGGCCCCCAGACATCGCGGCTGCGCAGCACCACCTGCGAATGCTGCGGCCCGGTGCCGCCCTCCGCGTTCGACAGCACGTACCAGCCGTCGACCTTGTAGATGTGCGGGCCCTCGATCCAGATCGGGTTCTCTTCCGGCTTCACGCCGCCGTCGACCAGCACCTTGCGCGGCCCGAACGGCTTCAGGGTCTCGATATCGATCGCCTGCAGCCAGATCGCGCGGTGGCCGTCGTAGCGCACCGGGCCCTCGGGTTCGTCGTTGTTGAGGATGTAGGCGCGGCCGTCGTCGTCGAAGAACAGCGAGGGATCGATGCCGCCGATGCCCGGCAACCACACCGGGTCCGACCATGGGCCCGCGGGATCGGTCGCGGTGACGATGAAGTTGCCGCCCGCATCGACCGAGGTGTTGACCACGTAGAAGGTGCCGTCGCGGTACTCGATCGTCGGCGCGAACACGCCGCGCGACAGGCCGAGGCCGTCGAAGTCGAGCTGGCCGGGCCGATGGATGGCGCTGCCGACCTGCGTCCAGTGCACCAGGTCCTCGCTCTCGAACACCGGGATGCCGGGGAAGTAGGTGAACGTGGAATGCACCATGTAGAACCTGCCGCGTGCGGCGACGATGCTCGGATCGGAATGGAAGCCGGCGAGGATCGGATTGCGGAAGTGGCCGTCGGGCAGCGGCATCTCGAACGCGCGATCCCGGCCGGAGTATTCGAACCAGTCGAACAGCACGGGCGCCGCGGCGTCGGCCCGCAATTCGGCGGCGTCAGATGCCGGCGTCTGCGCGAATGTGCTGCTGCCCGCCATGGTCGACATCGCGACGAGCGCAGCCATCACGAGCGCATGCACGCGCGTGCGCCGCAGTGTCCGTGGCGTTCGAAAGGCGCACGGGCAGCGCGACGCGCTGCGTTCGTTGCAGAGCCTCGGCATCTTGTCGCCGCACCACACGCCACTGCCGTTCGCCGTCCATACCGCATGCGTCTTCGATCGCTTCATTCCGGTCTCCTCCATGTCGCTACGCGTCCACATCGCGCCGTCCTCGAGACGGCCGAACGGCAGCTGTTTCGGGTTGCAGGGATACGTTGCAGCCAATACGTCATCGACCTCCACGCCGTGGCCCGGCGTGTCGCCAAGCTGCATGCGGCCGGCGCGGAACGTGGTCGCGCGGGAACACCGCGTGGGCCTCGTCGCTGTGGAACATGTGCTGCCGGCTGCCGAAGTTTCGATGCAGGCGCCGACCGCATCAGCGGCCTCGGCGATGTCGCGGCTGTTGGCGTGCGGGTTGACCAGCGCGCCTTCAGACGAGCGGCCACCGCACAACTCATACAGCGGCAGGCCGGCCATCCTGCCGAGGATCTCCCGCTGCGCGAGATCGACCGCGGCGATCGCAGTCTTCATCACCGGCCCGCGGCAGTCGGCGATGACCCGCGCCTCGATGATCCCGCGACCGCGGCTCGAGCTGTGGGGACTTGCATCGTGGGAACGGAATATCGGCATCGTGGCTCCAGGCGCGATCGTGCGGAGGATCTGGACGGAACAGTTGCGCGGCGTGCGGGGGCACCGCACGACTTCAGCGGATCTCGATCTCGAACGGGCCAGCGGGCTGGTCCGTGGCATCGAACAGGTTGACCAGCGGCGCGTCGGCCCAGGCATGGCGCACCCGCGTCGGCGCCGGGCCATCATCGACGTGCAGACGCACCCGGTGACCGTCGAGCCGCGCGTCGACGAAGCGGCAACTGTCCGCTGCCGCACCGCACAGCTCGAAGCCGACCGGTCCGGCGGCGCCGTGCGCGAGCAGACGGCCCTCGACATCCGCGAACGTCACCACGACATCTCCACCCGCGCGGCGCGCGTGCCGCGGCACCGGCCCGGACGCTGCGATTGCCTCCCCGTAGACCGCATGCCGGGCCGCCCGCGCGAGGCGTTTGCCGAGCACCTGTTTGTTCGGCGGATGGATGTCGTAGCGATCGCCGATGTCGATCGTCACCGCGAGCGCGTTGTGTGGATCGCTGGCAACAGCGCGTTGCGCCTCGCGCAGCGCGGCCCAGTCGCTGTCGCCGGGCGCGTCGACGGGCGTGCCGTAATTGGCCAGCTGGACGACGAGGAACGGCAGCTCGGGATTCCCGAAGCGGCCGCGCCAGTCGTCGCGCAGGCCGCGCAGCAGCCCGGCGTAGGCATCGGCTTCGAAGGTATTGGATTCGCCCTGGTACCAGAGCATGCCGCGCAGGCGCATGCCCGACAGCGGCGCGATCATGCCGTTGAACAGTGTCGACAGCCCGGCCGCCGACTGCCACGGCGCCCGCGGCGGCGCGCCTACCGCGTTCGGCACGATGCGATAGCGCCACCCGCCGTCGAGCGGCACCGTGCTGCCGTCGGCGAACTGCAGCGCATGCGCGGACGCCGGGCCGGCCAGTCCGCCCTCGCGATAGGTGTCGAGCACGTTGACGACGACGTGGTTCTCGCCGGCGCGCAGCAGGCGCTGCGGCAAGTCGTACGCGCGCGGCGTGCCGGCGCCGTAGGTGCTGCCGACAGCGCGACCATTGACCCAGGTGGTGTCCATCTCGTCGGCGGGCCCGAGGATGAGGGTCGCCCGCTGCGTGGCCTGCGCCTCGGTCAGCGAGACCTGTGTGCGGTACCAGAGCATGCCGTCGAACGCGGCGAGCTCCGCCACGCCCCAGCGCTCCCAGGCGCCGAGATCGCGCGGCGCATCGCGCCAGTCCGACCCGCTGGCGTCGCCGTCCCAGGGCCGGTCGTCATCGGCGATGCCCGGACGTTGCCGCCACCAGTCGATCCAGACCTCACCCCAGCGCGCGAGCGCGGCCTCGGGATCGGTGGCGTACAGCGCCAGCACGTCGAGTTCCGCATCGAATCCGCTCCCGGCGCGCAGCGCGTCGGCGCTGGTCCAGGCCTGGATGCGCGAACCGCCCCAGGCCGCATTGACCAGGCCCATCGGCACGTCGACCGTCTGCTGCAACTCGCGCGCGAAGTAGTAGCAGGCAGCGGAGAAGTCGCGGATCGAGTCGGGGGTGACGGTGTGCCAGCGCGTGTCGGCGCCGAAGGTCGCCTGCGGTGCCGGGTGGCCGGCCTGCGGCACGGTCAGCAGACGGATCGTGTCATTGGCCGCGCCGGCGATCTCGGCACCGGCGTCGAGCGAGCGCCAGACCTGCAGTTCCATGTTCGACTGGCCGGCGCACAACCACACGTCGCCGACCATCACGTCTTCGACCGTGCGCGTGACGTCGCCGGCGCGCGCCTGCAGCCGGTGAGGCCCGCCGGCCGGCAATGCCGGCAGTTCGACCTGCCATCGCCCCCCGGCATCGGCCCGCGCGCGGCGCTGTTGCCGCGCCAGGGTGATCTCAACGGACGCGCCCGGCGTGGCCTCGCCCCAGATGCGGATCGGCTTGCCGCGCTGGAGCACCGCGTGGTCCTGGAACAGCGGATGCAGCAGCGCAGCGCCGGCCTCGTCGGCCATCGCCGGCGCGAACATCGCGAAACCGAGCAGCAGCGCCACCAGTCCGAGGCGCGCCGGTCGACACGCCAGGGGAGCATATGTGCGGATCACTGCGTGTCTCCCGGCGCATGCGGAAATTCCAGCGCCTTGTAATGGTCAAGCGGATGCGGCGGCGGCGCGGCACCCGCCGGCAAGGGACGACCGGACATCGACTGGAAGTAGGCAACGCTGGCATCGCGCCACCATTGCGCCTCGTTCTGCTGGATCGCGAGGAACGCGGCGACCTGCGCATGGCGCTCGCCATCGACGCGGCCGTCGAGCCCGGCCCAGGTCGCGCGCATGTCGCGCACGGTGTCGACGCCGCGGTCGTAGCGCAGCACCAGTTCGTCCCACAGCGGACGCCCGCTGCGCATCGGGTGGTCCCAGGACACGTGGTGGAACCACAGCAGGAATTCCTCGGGCGTGCGCGCCACATCGTCGAAGACCTCGGCCACCGGCGGCGTGTACTGCGAGACCGCATCGCTACCCCGCCGGGTGCGGTCGAAGCCGATGCCGTTCGCGTCGGCGCGATGGAAATACACCGACGTCCAGTCCGCGCGCGGACCGCCTTCGACCCACGGTCCCGGGCCGTAATGGTGGCCGCGGCCCATCACGTGATGCAGGCCCAGCGCGCCGGTGTAGTCCACCACCGCCTCGCGCGAGGCCATCATCATGCCGACGACGGGCTCGACGACCGCCGGATCGTTGGAGAACGTCATCCGCGTCCACTCGACGGCGATGTCGCGCGACGCCAGGTCCGGATTCCACGCAAGGCGCCCGAACACGTACCAGTTGGCCTGGTCGAAATGCGAGCCGCTCCAGTTGCGGTCGCTGCCGATGTTGGCGACACCGGCGATGCCGGTCAGTGCGTGGCCGTCGAGCGAGCCGTCGATCACCCGCGCGACGGTCGAGCCCGGCCCCTGCACATGGGTGTCGGCGTCCAGCACGTCTTCGTACAGCGGGCCCTTGTAGGCCAGATGCGTCGAGAAGCCGAGGTACTCCTTGGTGATCTGGAATTCCATCATCAGCGGCGTCTTCGGCATTGCGCCGAACAACGGATGGAAGGGCTCGCGCGGCTGGAAATCGATCGGCCCGTTCTTCACCTGCACCAGCACGTTGTCGCGGAAGCTGCCGTCGAGCGGCACGAACTCGTTCCAGGCCTGCTTGGCGCGGTCCACGGGCTCCTCGTCGGAATAGACGAACGCCCGCCACATCACGATGCCGCCGTGCGGCGCGACCGCATCGGCCAGCATGTTGGCGCCGTCGGCATGGCTGCGGCCGTAGTCCTGCGGGCCGGGCTGGCCTTCCGAATTTGCCTTGACCAGAAAGCCCCCGAAGTCGGGAATCAGCGCGTAGACCTCGTCGGCCTTCGTCTTCCACCAGCGCTGCACGTCGGCATCGAGCGGATCGGCCGTCGCGAGACCGCCGATCTCCATCGGTGCACTGAAGCGCGCGCTCAGATGGACCTTCATGCCGTAGGGCCGCAGCACGCCGGCGATCGCCGCAACTTTCTCCAGGTACATCGGCGTCAGCACGTCAGCGTTGGCGTTGACGTTGTTGAGCACGGTGCCGTTGATGCCGATCGAGGCATTGGCGCGCGCGTAATCGGTGTAGCGCGGGTCCAGCCAGCCCGGCAGGCGGTGCCAGTCCCAGATCGACTGACCGGCGTAACCGCGTTCGACGTAGCGGTCGAGATCGTCCCAGTGGTTGAGCACGCGCACCGCGATGCGCGGTGCTTCGCGGATGTCGAGGTCGCGCATCGGCTGTCCGGTCTGCAGCAGGCGCAGCAGATGGAAGCTGCCGTACAGCGCGCCGACATCGGTATTGGCGGCGACGACCGTCGTCGCGTGACCGCCGACGTCGGCGCTGCGGATGCGGTAGCCCTCCTCGCCCAGCCCGTCGAGGTCGAGGGCCAGGCGCGCGATCTGCGGTGAAGAAGCCGGCGTGCCGACCAGCAGTGCACCTGCGCGCGTCACTGCATCGTCGATCCTCGGCGTCGCACCCTGCAGACCGGTCAGGCCGCGCTGCAGTTCGTCACGCGTGGACGCCTGCACCCCGGCACGCCCGCCCGTCACAAGCTGGGTGACCCGGCCCGCGGTTGGACCAGCCGCGATCGCATCGGACGCCGCATAGCGCAACCACAGCGCGTAACCGTCCTCGGCCTGCACGGCAGGCATCGCGACCAGCAGCAGCGCCGCGCACACACCCGGTGCCCACGTCCTGAGGGCGCGGATGCACGTCAGGTCGCCGCCATGACGGGTTAGCGTTAACATCCGTGACCTATGGATTCCCGCCCCGGAACCGGCTTTCATGCACGTGGGCCCGCGCCAGACGCCGGGCTCCATCCATCGCCTGGCGATTGAAGGAAGGACCGTTGGAGAAACCCAAGAAATCGGTGCGCCGCAAGACCCGCGGCGTCACCATCGCCGAGGTCGCCGAGCTCGCCGGCGTGTCGCCGATGACGATCTCCCGCGTCGTCAACGGCCAGGGCAAGGTCCGCGACGCCACGCGCGAACGGGTCATGCGCGCGGTGCAGGCGCTGAACTACACACCCAACCTCGCCGCCAGTTCGCTGGCCGCAGCCCAGCACCTGCGCATCGCGCTGGTCTACACCAATCCCAGCGGCGCCTATCTGCGCGAACTGCTGCTCGGCCTGCTGCGCGTGGCCTCGGGCACCGCGATCCAGCTGGTCATCGACTACTGGGACGAACTGGACGCCGACGCCGAGCGCAAGTCCGCGCGTGCACTCGCCAAGCGCGTCGACGGGGTGATCCTGCCGCCGCCGCTGTGCGAATCGAAAGCCGCGGTGAACGAGTTCGTGCGCGCCGGTGTGCCGGTGGTCGCGATCGCGTCCGGCCATTTCAGCGACGACATCTCCTGTGTGCGCGTCGACGAATTCCGCGCCGCCAAGGAGATCACCGGGCATCTGATCGAACACGGTCACACCCGCATCGCCTGCATCAAGGGCGGCACCTATCTCAGCGCGACCGCGCGGCGCTTCGAAGGCTTCAAGGCGGCGCTGGACGACGCCGGCATCACCCTCGACGCGTCGCTCGTCCAGCAAGGCGACTACACCTATCGATCCGGGCTGGCGGCGGCCGAAGCGCTGTTGTCGCTGCGCAAGCCGCCGACCGCGATTTTCGCCAGCAACGACGACATGGCCGCCGCGGCGATCTCGGTCGCCCACCGGCGCGGCCTCGACGTGCCACGTCACCTGTCGGTCGTCGGCTTCGACGACAGCTCGGCCGCGACCACGGTCTGGCCGGAGCTGACCACGATCAACCAGCCGATCGAGGCGATGACCAACACCGCGATCGAGGTGCTGGTGCGCGGCATCCGCCGCAACGACGCCAGCACGCGCGTGCTCGCCGACCACGTGATCGCCCACCGGTTGATCGTGCGCGATTCGGTCGCGCGCCCGCCCCGCTCGAAGTGAGCACCGCGGTGCGCGGATCCGGGCCGCCGTGCGCGCGGACATCGGTCCGGTATGTGCGCGGGCGGCCCGTGGCGTCATGCGGTCCGGCCCTCAGCGCAGCAGGTACTGGTTGAGCAGATTCTCGTAGGCCTCCTGGCGGCCGCTGCGCTGCTGCGGCTCGCCGGCCTTCGACGCGATGCCGTGCAGATCGGCCAGCGACAGGCGGCCGGCTTCGAACGCCTGGCCATCGCCGGAATCGAAGCTCGCGTAGCGTTCCTTGCGCCACTGTTCCCACGGGGATTTCTCGAGCAGCGCGTGCGCGACTTCCAGGCCACGCGCGAACGCGTCCATGCCGCCGATGTGGGCGATGAACAGGTCTTCCATGTCGGTGGACTCGCGGCGCGGCTTGGCGTCGAAGTTCAGACCGCCTTCCAGCCCGCCCTGGCGCAGCACCACCAGCATCGCGCCGACGGTGTCGTAGAGATCGGTCGGGAACTGGTCGGTGTCCCAGCCGTTCTGCGCATTGCCGCGGTTGGCGTCGATGCTGCCGAGCAGTCCGTGATCGCTGGCCACCTGCAGGTCGTGCTCGAACGTGTGGCCCGACAGCGTGGCGTGGTTGGCCTCGATGTTGAGCTTGAAGTCCTTATCGAGGCCATGTTCCTTGAGGAAGCCGGCGACGGTCGCGCTGTCGAAATCGTACTGGTGCTTCATCGGCTCCATCGGCTTGGGTTCGATGAGGAAATTGCCCTTGAGCCCGATGCTGCGGCCGTAGTCGCGGGCCATCGTCAGGAACCGTGCGAAGTGGGACAGCTCGCGCTTCATGTCCGTGTTGTGCAGGCTGGCGTAGCCCTCGCGGCCGCCCCAGAACACGTAGTGCTCGCCGCCCAGTTCGACGGTCGCGTCGAGCGCGGCCTTGACCTGCACCGCCGCGCGCGCGACCACCGCGAAGTCCGGATTGGTCGAAGCACCGTTCATGTAGCGCGGATGCGAGAACAGGTTCGCCGTGCCCCACAGCAGCTGCATGCCGGTCGCCTGCTGGCGCTCCTTGGCCAGCGCCACCATGTGCTTGAGGTTCTTCTCGTATTCGCCGATGTCGTCGGCATCCGGCGACAGGTCGATGTCGTGGAAGCACCAGTACGGCACGCCGAGCTTGGTGAAGAACTCGAACGCCGCGTCGAGCTTGGCTTCGGCCGCGGCCAGCGGCGCGCCGCCGTCCCACGGAAAGCGCCGCGTGCCCGGGCCGAACGGGTCCTGGCCCGAATTGCAGAACGTGTGCCAGTAGCACACCGCGAAGCGCAGGTGCTCGGCCATCGTCTTGCCGCCGATGCGGCGGTCGGCCTCATAGACCTTGAACGCGAGCGGATTGTCCGACTCGCGGCCTTCGAAGGGGATCGTGCCGATGCCGCCGAAGTATTCGCGGCCGCCGATGAAATGCTGTGCGCTCATGTGGGGTTCTCGTGCAGTGCGTGGAAAGAGGTGTGGTCAGCGTGGTCGCATGTGGAACGCGTCCGCGCGCATCAGGTCATGACGATGGCGACGGCGCGGCGTAGAGCGGACGCACCGCGTCCAGATGCCGCAGGAAGCGCTGGTAGGCGGGCTGGTAGGCGCGCACGCGCTCCGGATCGGGCGTGCATGCGAGCGACGCATCGACCGCGACATGCGCGGCGGCGACCTCGGCCAGCGTGCTCGCATCGCCCTGCGCGCGTTGCAGCGACCACAGCGCCT
The DNA here is from genome assembly GCF_057838005.1 of Luteimonas sp. KH_071. NCBI lineage: Bacteria > Pseudomonadati > Pseudomonadota > Gammaproteobacteria > Lysobacterales > Lysobacteraceae > Luteimonas > Luteimonas sp. KH_071. Next base: position 2,481,211 of record NZ_CM174458.1, read on the forward strand.
GCAGCGCGGCGCCGAACGCGGCGCTCTCGACCTGCGCGGGCACATCGACCGGACAATCGAACACGTCGGCCACCATCTGCCGCCAGGCCGCGCTGTTGGCGCCGCCGCCGGTCAACGCGATGCGGTCGAACCGCATGCCGGCGCCGACGAAGGCGTCGTAGCCGTAGCGCAGGCTGTAGGTCGCGCCTTCCATCGCCGCGCGATAGACGTGCGCCTCACGCATGTTGTGCGCGCCGAGTCCGGCCAGCACGCCCTTGCCCAGCGGCAGGTCGGGCGTGCGCTCGCCGTTGAGGAACGGCAGGAAGGTCAGGCCGTCGGCGCCGGGCGGCGTCGCCGCGATGCGCGCATCGCCGTCGCGCGTGCTGAAGCCGAACATCTTCGCGACCTGCTCGGTGACCACGGTGCAGTTCATCGTGCAGATCAATGGCAGCCAGCCGCCGCTCGACGAGCAGAACGCGGCCCACGCGCCGCCGTCATCGACGATCGGCCGGTCGGCGTAAGCGAACAGCGTGCCGGAGGTGCCGAGGCTCATCGTGAGCCGACCTTCGGCCACGCAGCCGGTGCCGATCGCGGCCATCATGTTGTCGCCGCCGCCGGCCGCGATGCGTGTGCCGGCCGACAGGCCCAGTTCGCTCGCGATCGCAGCCGATACCGGGAACAGTGCATCGGGCTCGACCAGCGGCGGCAGGCACTCGGCCAGATCGCGCGCGGCGTCGGTCGCCTCGAGCATCGCGGTCGACCAGGTGCGCGTGCGCACGTCGAGCCAGCCGGTGCCGGAGGCATCGCCATGCTCGCACCAGCGCTCGCCGGTGAGTACGAAATTCAGATAGTCGTGCGGCAGCAGGATCGTAGCGAGCTTCGCGTAGACCTCGGGCCGGTGCTTGCGCGTCCACGGCAGCTTGGACGCGGTGTAACCGGCGAGGATCGGATTGCCGGCCACTTCGATGCTGCGCGCCGCGCCGCCCACCGCCTCCATGATCTCGCCGCATTCGGCGCTGGTGCTGGTGTCGCACCACAGCTTGGCCGGGCCCAGCACCTCGCCCGCCGCGTCGACCGGCACGAAGCCGTGCTGCTGGCCGGAGACGCCCAGCGCTTCGATGCGATGACGGATGCCGACATCGACGGCGTTGAAGCAGTCGCGCATCGCGTCGACCCACGCAGCCGGGTGCTGTTCGCGACTGCCGTCCTCACCGCTGATCAGATCGAGCGGTGCACTCGCACTGGCGATCACCCGGCGCGCTTCGGCGTCGTAGACCACCAGCTTGACGCTCTGGGTGCCCGCATCGAGCCCGGCGACGACGGTCACGGCACCACCGTCCGGCCAATAAAGTTAGCGCTAACATTCAACGGGGTAAAAAAAAGGAGGCTCACTGGAACGTCTGGCGACATGGGTGCGGTCGGTGGAGATCGACGATGGCTGCACTCTAGCAGCAGTTCGAAAAATGGCTTGCTGCGCTGCGGAAAGCGCGATGCATCCAGCGCATTGCGGCGCCGGACCCCGCCGAGGTGATGCGGCGCATGATCTGTGCGGACGCACTCTCTGCCCCGTCCAGCCTGACTAACCCACGAGGCGCTGCAGCAATCGCATCACTGCCAGGATGTTTCCGCGGATGCCGCGGCCGCCGACGTCCCCCTGCAAGCGCGTGCCGGCCCGCCGCGCCCTCGTGATCGCGTGCCAAAGGCTTCGACACGCACCGTGCAGACCGCGCGCGCCACGACACGGCCGAGGTCAGCCGCGCAGCGTCGCCCCACCGTCGACGTAGAGATCGCTCATCGCGATATGCCCGGCCTGGTCGGACAGTAGGAACATCACCGCATTCGCGATGTCCTCGGGCTCGGCCAGCTTGCCCAGCGGAATGCCGCTCTTGAAGGTCTCCAGCGTGCCGGCGATCGTGCGCGCCTCGCCACCGGCGTCGCTCCACATGCCGGTCTGCATCGGCGTGCGCGTCGAGCCGGGCGCGACGATATTGCAGCGGATGCCGAGCGGCGCGAGCTCGAGACCGAGGCAGCGCACGAACATCGTCGTCGCGGCCTTGGACGCGGCGTAGGCCGCCATGTTCTGGCGCGGGATGCCGGCGGCGTTGGAACTGACCGTCACCATCGCGCCGCGACGGCGCGGCGCCATCACGCGGGCCAGAGCCTGGGACACGTGGAACACGCCATCGGTGTTGACCGCGAACGTGCGGCGCCACTCTTCCGCTGTGAGGTCGAGGACCGGTGCGGTAGACAGCACGCCTGCCACATTGACGGCGAGATCGATCGGACCGATGTCCGCCTCGACCTGCGCCACCCGCGCGTCGACGGCGTCGGCGTCAGTCACATCGAGCGCGCACGCATGCATGCGCGGGCTGTCGCGATCGATCACCGGAGCGGCGCGATCGGTCGCCACCACCGTCGCGCCGCTCGCATGCAGCAATCGCACGACCGCAGCACCGATACCGCCCGCGGCGCCGGTGACGAGCGCGATCTTTCCGTCGAAGCCTGTGAGTTGCATTGGGATGTCCCGGATCGGTGATGGCGGCGGTCTTCGGGCGCGCGTTCGGTATCACGACGCGCCCGCCCGACCGCAATTGTAGAAGCGCGCTTGCGCGCGATGTGGCGCTACCGGGAACGCTTCATCGCGCGCAAGCGCGCTCCTACATCCTGTCGTAGGCCGCCAGACGCACATCGAGCAGTGGCGCGATGCGCGCGGTGGCGTCGCGGCCCGTAAGTTCGGCGTGCAGGAATGGCAGCTCGATCGAATCGACATGCGCGGCGTGATCGGCCCACAGCGAAGACTGCAGCTGTGGACGGTCGGCATGATCATTGCCGGCGCGGACGTGCAGCAGCGTGCCGTCGAAGCGTGCGTGGTGATGCAGGCGCACCAGGCGGTTGGTGTCGGTGACCGCGCGCACGACGCCGTCGAGTACCGCGCCCGGCAGGTTGCCGAGCGCGCTGTCGCCGCGGCGCAGGAACTCGACGATGGCCGCGCGCGTCTGCAGCTGCGGGTACGCGTCCGGGTCGTAGCCTGCGATCGCCAGCAACGCGCGCAAGGCGGCGATCGCATCAGGCTCGGGTTCTGCACGCCAGACCTCGGCCGGATACGCGTCGAGCAGCGCGAGCACGCCGATCTCGCGGCCGAGGCTGCGCAGGCGCACCGCCATCGCCTGGGCGAGGATGCCGCCGACCGACCAGCCGAGCAGATGCACGGGGCCGTCTGGCTGCAGGGCGACGACGCGTTCGGCGTACTCGGTCGCCAACGCGTCGATGCTGCCGGGCAGCGCCTGGTCCAGATCGAGCGCCGGCGACTGCAGGCCGAACACGCTGCGCACAGGTGACAACGCACGTGCGAGATCGCGGTAGCACCAGGCGATGCCGCCGGCCGGATGCACGACGAACAGCGGCGCCCGAGATGGCGCGCCCTGTGCGAGCGCGATCACCGGCGCCAGGCCGTGATCGGGATCGTCGCCCTCGCCCGCGTCGAGCGCGGCGGCGAGCCCTTCGACAGTGGGGGTGGCGAACAGTGCGCCGAGACCCGGATCGCGGCCGAAGCGCTGCTGGATCGCGAGCAGCAGATGCACGGCGAGCAGCGAATCGCCACCGAGCGCGAAGAAGTCAGCGTCCGCACCGATGCGCTCGATCCCGAGGGCCTCGGCGAACAGCGCAGCAAGCGCGGTCTCGGTGGCGCTGCGCGGTGCAACGAAGACACCGGCTTCGACCGCGGGTGCCGGCAATGCATCGCGGTCGAGCTTGCCGTTCGCGGTGACCGGCCAATCGGCAAGCGCGACGAAGGCCGACGGCACCATGTAGTCCGGCAGTTGCGCAGCGACGGATGCGCGCAATGCCGCCGCATCGAAATCGGCACTCGGCTGCAGGTACCCGACCAGCCGCCGGTCACCGGCGCGATCCTCGCGCACGATGACGGCCGCCTGCGATGCGAACCCGCTGGCGACAATCGCGGCCTCGATCTCGCCCAGCTCGATGCGCAGGCCACGCAGCTTGACCTGGTGATCGCTGCGGCCGAGGAATTCGACCGCGCCATCCTCGCGCCAGCGCGCGAGATCGCCGGTACGGTAGATCCGTTCGCCCGGCAGATGCGGATCGTCGAGAAAGCGCTCGGCAGTCAGATCGTCGCGACCCAGATAGCCGCGCGCGAGCTGCACGCCACCGAGGTACAGGTCGCCGACGACGCCCGGCGGCAGCGGGCGCATGCGCGCGTCGAGCACGTACAGCCGCGTGTTCCAGACCGGGAAGCCGATCGGCACCGGACGCGAGCTGTCGTCTGCACTCGCGGGCCAGTAGCTGACGTCGACCGCGGCTTCGGTCGGGCCGTAGAGGTTGTGCAGTTCCGCATCAAATGTCGCGTGGAAGCGATCGCGCAGGTCGGCATCGAGGGCTTCGCCACTGACGAAGACGCGGCGCGTCGAAATCCCCCGCGCCTCGGGCGCTGCAAGGAACGCGGCCAGCATCGACGGCACGAAATGCAGTGTCGTGATAGCGGTCTCGCGGATCAGCCGCGCGATCGCGACCGGATCGCGGTGCGCGTCTGGCGGCGCGATTACCAGCGTAGCGCCGGCCAGCAATGGCAGGAAGAACTCCCAGACCGACACGTCGAACGTGGCCGGTGTCTTCTGCAGGATGCGGTCGGACGTGTCGATGCCGTAGTGCGCGCGCATCCACTCGAGGCGGTTGACGATCGCGCGATGCTCGACGACGACACCCTTGGGCGCGCCGGTCGAGCCCGAGGTGTAGATGACGTAGGCCGCGTGCTCCGGCACGACGACCGGCAGCGCGGTGTCGTCTGCGGTCTGCGGCCAGTCACGCGGTGCCAGACGCGGCACATCGTCCGACCAGTCGATGCCGTCCTCATCCAGCGCGAGCAGCGCGACCGGCTGCGCGGACTGCAGGATGCGTGCACGCCGATCCATCGGATGCGCCAGATCCATCGGCAGATACGCAGCACCGGCGCGAAGCACGGCGACCAGCGCGACGACCAGTTCGATCGATCGCGGCAATGCGACCGCGACCACGGTGTCGGCATTCGCGCCGCGCGCACACAGCGCCTGCGCGAGCGCGCGACTGCGGGTGTCGAGATCGCGATAGGTCAGTGTCTCGCCTTCGAACACCAGTGCTGGCGCATCGGGCGTCGCCGCCATCGACGCTTCGATCAGCGCAGTCAGCGTCGTGTCGGGCACCGGATGCGCGGTGGCGTTGAAGTCGAACAGCGTGCGCGTGGCTTCCTCAGGTGTGGCCAGCGGTACGTCGTCTAGACGGGCGTCCGCTTGCAATGCGCATGCGAACGCCTTCATGAGAAACGTGCGTAGCCGTGTCGCATGCGCGGCAACCTCGGCTGGCGCGTACAGATCGGGATTGGCCTCGATCTCGAGATCGAGCGCCTGCACGCCATCGCCGCGGAAGCCCAGCGTGATGTCGTCGACCGGCCCGGTGGCGAGGATTTCCATCGACGCGCGGGCACCGGTCAGCACCGTCGGCCGATAGAACGGCTGCACGTTGATCAGCGGACCATGCAGACGGCGCTGGCCGCCGATCAGGCCGAGATCGCGCCGCAGCTGTTCGCCGCGGTAGCGGCCATGGCGGCGCCCGCGCAGCAGTGCGCGGATCATCGTCTGCATGAAGTCCGCGATGTTTGCATCCGGCAGCGCGGGCACGCGCAGCGGCAGCACGTTCATGACCATCGCCGGCACGCGCGCGGACGCGCTGCCGAGGCGGCCCATGAACGGCACACCGACGACCGCCTCGCCCTGCCCGCCGAAGCGCTGGCAGTAGGCGGCGGTGAGTGCGGTCAGCACGTCCGGCCAGGGCTGGCCGAGCGCGGTCGCCGCGCGTGCGAGGCCGTTGCGGAAATCCACATCGAGCGATTCCACATGACGCAGGCAATCGGGCGCGGCATGGGCGAAGCCACCGCCCAGACCCGACGCGGCCGGCATCCCGGCAAGCGTCTCCTGCCAGTACGTCGCATCGGCCGCGCGCTTGTCGGACGCGCGATAGGTCGCGTCCTCGGCCAGCACGCCGTCGAGCGGCGCGAAGGCCGAACCCGCAGATGCATCGGCATACAACGCGCAGACGCGCTCGGTCAGCAGCGCCATACCGTAACCGTCGGTCGACAGGTGATGCACGCGCAGATACCAGGCGAACCGGTCGCCGCCGAGCACGTACAGGCGTTGCAGTGCCAGATGGTCGCGCGCGGGGTCGACCGGCGTCAGGCGATCACGGCTCATCGCCGCGCGCGCGGCGGCTTCGGAGTCGGGCTCGCTCGACAGGTCGACGACCTCAAGATGCGGCGCGTGACCCGCGTCGACCCACTGGATCGGGCCCTCGGCGGTCTCGCGCATGCGCAAGGCGAGCGAAGGCGCCTCGTCGGCGGACTGGTTTGCCGCGCGCACGAAGGCCGCGACATCCAGCGCGCCATCGATCCACAGCGCATGCGCGGTGTTGAATGCCGGGTTGTCCGGCGCCAGCCGCTGCGCATACCAGAGGCCGGCCTGCGCTTCGGTCAGCGGCCAGACCGTTCCCGACGCGACGGCATCGGCTTCGACAGGAGACGCCGTCGCGGTCATCCGTCAGCAGGCGTGTCGCGCTGCAGGCCCTGCACCACCTGCCACCAGCCGGCGAGCGTGGTGTGCTCGGCGAGCTGCGAGAACTCCAGCGCGATGCCGTGCTCGCCCCAGGCCATCACAAGACCCAGCACGCGCATCGAATCGAGGCCGAGATCCATGAGATTGTCGTCGTCACGCACGTCCTCCGGCGCTTCGCCGACGAGCTTGGCGACATCGGTGCGCATGCGCTCGAGGGTCAACGGGCCGGTGCGATCGGTGGTCATGACAGCAGTTCCAGAAGTCGGTCGGTGGTCAGCGGCACGCCGCAAGTGCGCGCGATCCAGTGCAGCGCGAGGTCGTGGTCGGCGCGCGAGAAATCGGCGATCGCGTCGGCGACGACGAAGGTTTCGATGTCGCGCTGGAAGGCCTCGGTCGCCGTCGAGAGCACGCCGATGTGCGCGTAAACGCCGGTGATCAGCAGCTGGTCGCGGCCGCGCGCGCGCATCAGCGTATCGAGGTTGCTGCGCTGGAAAGCGCTGTAGCGGTGCTTGACCAGCACGTGGTCGCCATCGGCCGGTGCCAGCGCATCGACGATGGTTTCGTGTTCGGCGCTCGCCTGCATGCCCGGGCCCCACAGATCGGCCTGCAGGCCGCGATCCCGCCGGTCCTGGTTGCCGCGCTGCGCGGTGTAGAACACCGGGATGCCGGCGCTGCGGCAATGCGCGAGCAGGCGCGTGAGGTTCCGGACCGCGGGCGCCAGCGGCGCGTCGTCCTGCGCGAATGCGGCGAGGAAGTAGCGCTGCATGTCGTGGACGAGCAACGCCGCGCGGGTTGTCTCGGGCGTCCATTGGCCGTGCGCGGCCGGGAGTTCGGCGGCGGTGGGCAGCGGGTATGGTGCGATCTTCGGCAGGCCCATCAGTCGGCGTCCCTTTGTTCTTCGAGGAAGCGCGCACGCAACTGCCCCCGCAGTTCCCGCCGGCTGATCTTGCCCACCGCCGTGGTGTCGAAGGCATCGACGAACACGACCTGATCCGGCACCTTGAACGCCGCAAGTCCACGTCCACGCACCCAGGCCTTGAGCTCGGCCGGACGCGGCTTCGTATCGCCCGGAATCACGAACGCGCAGCTGCGCTCGCCGAGGAATTCGTCGGGGATCGACACCACCGCCGCATCGAACACCTGCGGGTGCGCGAGCAGGTGATCCTCGATCTCCTCGGCCGAGATCTTCTCGCCGGCGCGGTTGATGTGGTCGGTCGCCCTGCCCTGCACGATCAGATGCCCGCTGGGCAGGCGCTGCACCATGTCGCCAGTGCGGTAGAAGCCGTCGTCGGTGAACGAGCGTGCATTCGCCGCGTCGTCGTTGTGGTAGCCGCGGATCGTGTACGGACCGCGTGTCAGCAGATGGCCGATCGTGCCGTCGGCGACCGGCGCACCCGAATCGTCGACCACCAGCACTTCGTCGTCGGCGCTGATCGGTCGGCCCTGGGTGGTCAGCACAATCTCGTCGGCATCGTCGAGCCGCGTGTAGTTCACCAGGCCCTCGGCCATGCCGAACACCTGCTGCAGCGTGCAGCCCAGGCCCGCGACGACGCGTCGCGCGGCTTCGGGCACGAGCTTGGCGCCGCCGACCTGCAGCACCTGCAGGCTCGACAGATCGAACGCCGTCTTGCCTGCCGCGTCGGCCCACAGCAGCGCCAGCGGCGGCACCAGGCCGACACAGGTCACGCGCTCGCGTGCGATCAGCGGGAATGCAGCATCAGGCCCCGGCCCGGGACTCAGCACCACGCGCGCGCCGGCGTACAGCGCGCCGAAGAAACCGGGCGAACTCATGGGAAAGTTGTGCGCGGCCGGCAGCGCGACCATGTAGACGCTGTCCGCATCGATCCCGCACAGGGCGTTGCTGGCGCGAAAACTGTAGATGTAGTCGTCATGCGTGCGCGGGATCAGCTTCGACAGGCCGGTGCTGCCGCCGGAAATCTGCAGGAACGCGACCGACTGCGGATCGGGATCGCCGGGCAGCGCATCGCGCGGACCGTCGAGCGACGAGATCGACACGAATTCGGCCGCATCGCCGACCAAGAACACATGCCGCACCGCCGGCACCTCGGCCTGCAGGTCGCGCGCGAGCGTGCGGTAGTCGAAGGCATCCAGGCGTTCGGCGCAGACGAAGGCGCTGGCCTCGGCCTTGCGCGCGAAGTGCGCGACCTCGGTCAGCCGGTGCGCGGGCAACGCGTACACCGGCACCAGCTGCGCGCGGAACAGGGCGCAGACCACGGCGATGAATTCCGGCATGTTGCCCAGTTGCACGACCACGCGGTCGCCGGGCGCCAGGCCCTGCGCGAGCAGGCCTGCGGCAATGCGCTCGGCTTCGGCCCACAGCTGCGCGTAGGTCCAGCGCGTCTCGCCACCGACGACGGCGATGCTGTCGGCGAAACGCGTCGCGCGTTCGCGCAGGAAACCGGGGAAGGTTTCGCCGCGCCAGTACCCGGCAGCGCGATAGCGCGCGACGAATTCGTCGGGCCACGTCTGCCGCAGCGGCACGGTGTGTCGGAGTGCATCGGTCATGCGAAACGGGTGTCCTGGTGGGGCGTCAAGCCGCGCGGGCATCGTCGATGCCGAGCGCATTGCGCAGGGCCATGAACTTCGCTGCGGTCTCGTCGACCTCGAGCGCGGGCTGCGAGTCGGCCACGATACCGGCCCCGGCGAACAGATGCATCGCGTGACCCTGCACGCGCGCGCAGCGGATCGCCACGTACCAGTCGCCGTCGCCCGAGGCGTCGGTCCAGCCCACCGCGCCGGCATAGAAGCCGCGATCGAAAGGTTCAAGTTCGCGGATCGCCTGCAACGCCTGCAGACGCGGTGTGCCACAGACCGCGGGCGTGGGATGCAGCACGCCGGCGAGCATCGCCGACGAGATGTCGTCGCGCTTCAGCGTGCCGGTGATGCGCGTCGCGAGATGCCACATCGTCGCAGTTGCATGCAGCGACGGCCGCGGCGGCGGCTGCAGCTGGCTGCACAGCGGCGCGAGGCCGTCGAGGATCGCTTCGACGACGAAGCGGTGCTCGTGGAGGTCCTTGTCGGAGGCCAACAGCGCATCGGTGCGCAAGCGGTCTTCGGCCGCGTTCCCGACCCGCCGCGCCGAACCGGCCAGCGGATGTGACACCACCGCGCGGCCGCGACGCGACACCAGCAACTCGGGCGTCGCCCCGACCAACCAGGCAGGCGCATCGCCGGACGCGACCGGCAGCGGCACGACATAGGTGGTCACGCTGGCGTCGCTGCCAAGCCGGACCGCCAGCACGTTCGGATCGATCGGCGCCGCGCTTTCCACACGCAGGCCACGCGCGAGTACGACCTTGCGCAGCGCGTCGTCACCCGCAGGGGCTTCGCGCAGCCTGGCCACGCAGCGTGCAACCGCATCGGCGTAGTCGGCGGCCGGCGGCAGTTCCGCCGCGACCAGCAACGGCCCGAGCGTCGAGAGTGCCGCACCGCTCGCGGACGCGGAGATGCGCGCCGGCTGATACAGCGCATCGTCATGATGCGGATCGAACGGCAACGCGCCGACCAGCAGGTCCGGCCCGATGCGCGGCGCGGCGAAGAACGCGGCGACGCGTTCGCCGAGCGTCGCCGCAGGCCCGGACGGCAGCCGGGCCTGGAGGCCGTCGGTCGCCAGCCGCCGGTCCGGTGCGTGCAGCCGGAACAGGCTGGCGATGTCGCCAGTCGAATCGCGCACTTCGATGGCGCGGGCCGCGCTCATGCCTGCCGCCTCGCGTGCAGCGCTGCGAACAGCGACAAGCCGACGAGGACCACGCCGACGCAGACATACGGCGCTGCCGGCGACCAGCGATACAGCAGCGTGCCGAGCAGCGGACCAGCGACCATGCCCATGCCCTGCACCGACGCGACCGTGCCTGCGGCGGCGCCCTGCTCGTGCGACTCCACCGAGTCGGCGGAGAGCGCCTGGAAGGACGGAAACACGAACCCCATGCCGAACGCCGCGACGCCGTAGGCGAGCAGCAATTGCCACTCCATGACGACCAGCGCCGAGGACGCGAACCCGAGGCCTGACACCAGCGCGCCGATGGTGATCCAGCGCGCCGGCGGCACCGTCTTGAAGCGCATCACCAGTGACTGGGCGAGGATCAAGCCGATGCCCACCGCAGTCAGCGCGAGACCCGCGACGCGCGCGCCTTCGGCCGGTGACAGCTGCAAGCGGTCGATCGCGAAGAAGCCGACCACGACCTGGGCGATGCTCACCGACGCCATCGCCGCGAAGACCGCGCACAGGGGCAAGCGCAGCCGCTGATCGGCATACGGGAGCGTCGGCCGGGGGCCGGCCCGCCCCGCGTCGGCCCGCGTTGTATCGGGCAGCCGGCTCCACACGACCGCCAGCGACAGCAAGGGCAGCGCGGAGGCGATGTACAGCGTGAACGCGATGCCATGCGGCGCGATCCAGCCCGCGGCAGCCGGGCCGACCACCATGCCGACGGCGCTGGCGGTGCCGAGTTTGGCCATCGCCGCGCTGCGTACGCCTGCGGGCATCTCGTCGGCGATGGTCGCCATCGCGGTCGGGGACACGGCGGCCCAGAACAGGCCGATCAGCGCGCGCGTGGCGACCAGCATCGCCACCGACACCAGCACCGCCGGCGGCGCGCGCAGCGCCGAATCCACGAAGACCGCCATCACGATATAGACGATGGCGTAGCCGGCCAGGCCGATCAGCAGGACGCGGCGGCGTCCGATCCGGTCGCTCAGCCGGCCCCAGCGCCGCGCCGACAGGATCAGCAGCACGCCGGCTGCGCTGACCGACAGACCGGCATGCCACTCGGCCAGCCCCAGCAGGCGGACGATCGGCCCCACCACCGCGACGAACGCCATCATCGCCATCGTGCCGACGAACACGGTGAACACCAGCGCCGGCAGGGCGGACGCAGTCGGGCGCGCAGTGGTCGCAGTGTGCATCGGGGTCTCGGTCGGCGGGCGCCGGCGGCGGCGCGGCAGGCGGTGCGCGAGTGCTGCTTCAGGGACAGCGATCGGCGCGCAAATGATAACAGGTCGCATTTGCGGACGGCCAGCGAGACCCGCCGGAACGATTCATTCCAGCCCGAACCTGTTATTGAGAATAATTCGCATTCATTTTACTATTCGCGAACGTCGTCCAGTGACGCCCTTCCCCAAGTCACCGCCTGCCGCCGCCATGGCGAGTTACCAGCGCCGGAGTTTCCGCATGTCGTCCGCCCCCCTGCAGCGCACCGCCCTGTCCGCCTCGATCGCCCTGTTGTTGTCTGCCCCCGCGCTGGCGCAAAGCGTGTCCGACGAAACCAGCCGAGATGCCGTGGAGCTCGATACCGTCCGCGTCACCGCCGAAGCCATCGCCCGGCAGGCGCTGGGCACCTCGGTCATCACCGTGGAAGACATCGAGCGCCGCCCGCCGGCCAACGATCTGTCCGAGCTGATCCGCACCATGCCGGGCGTGAATCTCACCGGGAACAGCTCGTCGGGGCAGTACGGCAACAACCGCCAGATCGACCTGCGCGGCATGGGCCCGGAGAACACCCTGATCCTGGTCGACGGCAAGCCGGTCGGCTCGCGCGATTCGATCCGCATGGGCCGCAGCGGCGAGCGCAACACCCGCGGCGACACCAACTGGGTGCCGGCCGAGGCGGTCGAGCGCATCGAAGTGCTGCGCGGCCCGGCAGCGGCACGCTACGGCTCCGGCGCCTCGGGCGGCGTGGTCAACATCATCACCAGGCGCCCGACCGGCGATCTCACCGGTTCACTGAGTCTGTTCGGCCAGGTGCCGCAGCACGGCGAGGAAGGCGGCAGCCAGCGCGCCGGCGTGACCCTGAGCGGCCCGCTGACCGACGCGCTGTCTTTCCGCATCTACGGCAACCTCAACAAGACCGATGCCGATTCGCTCGACCTCAACGCCGACTACCTGACTGATGCCGGCGTGACCCCGCCCGCCGGCCGCGAAGGCGTGCGCAACAAGGACGTCAACGCCCTGCTGCGCTGGGACATCAGCGAGGCGCACGTGGTCGAGTTCGAAGCCGGCACCAGCCGACAGGGCAACATCTTTGCCGGCGACCGCGCAGTGAGCCTCGACGGCACGCCGCTGATCACCGAGCTCGCCGAACAGGGCGCCGAGACCAACCGCATGTACCGCAACAGCGGCGCGGTCACCCATCGCGGCCGCTGGGGCGATGCGTCCTCGCGCGTCACGCTCGCGTTCGAAGGCACCAACAACACCCGCCTCAACGAAGGCCTGGCCGGCGGACCGGAAGGCTCGATCGGCAGCGCGACCGCATCGTCGACCTCGCGCCTGCGCAACTACGCGGTCGATGGCGAGGTGAGTCTGCCGACGACCATCGGCGCGACCGAACACATCTGGACGGTCGGCTTCGAGCATCGCGACAGCGAACTGGAAGACCCGTATTCGGTGTCGCAATCGGGCGGCAACGGCGGCGGCATCCCGGGCCTCGACCCGGACCGCGGCGGCGGCAAGGCCGATGCGCAGACGTCGGCTGTGTTCGTCGAGGACAACATCTACGCCGGCGAGCGCTGGATCGTGACGCCGGGTGTGCGCTTCGATCACCACAGCCAATTCGGCAACAACGCCAGTCCCAGCCTCAACGTGCAGTTCTCGCTGGGCGAGGACCTCAAGCTCAAGGGCGGCGTGGCGCGCGCATTCAAGGCGCCCAACCTGTACCAGTCCAATCCGAACTACCTGTACTACACGATGGGCAACGGCTGCCCCGACAACTTCGCGAGCTTGGGTTCGGGCTGCTACGTCCTCGGCAACGCGGATCTCGACGCGGAAACCAGCCTCAACAAGGAAATCGGCATCGAGTGGGCGCCGGTCTCCGGCCACCATGCGTCGCTGACCTACTTCCACAACGACTACAAGGACAAGGTGGTCGCCGGCTTCACGCCGGTCGGGCAGACGCCCGGCGTCCCCGGCGCGCAGCCGGTGCCGCCGGCGCGCATCTTCCAGTGGGAGAACGCGCCCGCGGCCGTGGTGTCGGGACTGGAGGGCAACGTCAACATTCCACTGATCGGCAAGCGCGGCAACGTGCTGAAGTGGAACAACAACGTCACCTACATGATCGAGAACGAGAACAAGGTGACCGGGCAGCCGCTGTCGGTGATTCCGGAATACACCGTCAACACCTCGCTCGACTGGCAGGCCACCGAAGCGCTGTCGCTGCTGCTGACCGGCACGTTCTACGGCCGCCAGGAACCGGCAACGCGCGACATCAACAATGACGACCGCTGCGACGAGGCAGGCGCCGACTGTGTGTCGGTGCGCCAGGTGCGCGACCCCTACACCGTCTGGGGCATCGGTGCCCGCTACCGCATCACGCCGACGGTGAGCCTGGGCGGCGGCGTCAACAACCTGCTCGACAAGCGGCTGTTCCGCGAGTCGAACAGCCAGTACGCGGGCGCGGCGACCTACAACGAGCCGGGCCGGTCCTACTACGTCAGCATGAATATCGGTTTCTGATGCAGCGCGGCCCCTGGGGCCGCACCCGACCGGACCGTCCCCGGTCCGACCTCCATTCCCTGACGATCTGGACGCATCCGGCCCGTCGCACGAAGATCGGAACCCCGCACGCCACGATGCCCCGCATGCCTATTCGCACATCCTCCGCCCCCCGCCCGTTGCGCCTGGCCACGCTCGCCGCGACCGCCGGCCTGCTGTTCGCGCTGCAGGCCGTGCCCCAGGCCGCGTCCGCGCAGCAGCGCGATCCGACCCGGTCGATCGGAGAGACCGTCGCCAGCCAGCCCTCGTCGCATTACGCGTTCAAACGATTCGAGGTGCACAGCGCCGACGGACAGCGGACGTGGCGCGTCCACATCGCGGCGCCGAAGGGTGCGGCGCCCGACGGCGGTTGGCCCGCGTTCTGGATGCTCGACGGCAATGCCGCGCTGATCGAATTCGACGAGGCGCTGCTGGCCGAACTCGCCGCGCAGCCCGTGCCGCATGCGCTGGTGTTCGTCGGCTACGCCAACGACCTGCGCATCGATTCGGAAGCGCGCACGCGCGACTACACGCCGTTCGCCGGCGAGCGGCCGGTGCGCGAGGGCGGCATGATCACCGGTGGTGGCGGCGCGGATGCGCTGCTCGAAGTCATCGAGCGGCAGGTGCGACCCGAAGTCGAGCGCCGCGTCGCGACCGACCCGGCGCAGCAGACGCTGTGGGGCCATTCGCTGGCAGGCCTGTTCGCGCTGCATGTGCTCTACACCCGCACCGGCGCGTTCGACACCTATGCCGCCGGCAGCCCGTCGCTGTGGTGGGGTGACGGCGCCATGTTGGGCGCACCGGAGCAGCGCTTCGTCGAACACAACGCCGGCCGTCACGCCCGCGTGCTGCTCGGCCTCGGCCAGGGCGAGCGCGAGGTCACGCACCGCGACCTGTCGGATCCGCGCGTGCAGGTGCACCTGCGCCGGATCCAGGCGGCGCCGGCGGACTCGGCTGAAAAGCTCGCGCAGCGGCTGTCGGACGTCGACGGCCTGCAGGTCGAATACCGCGAGTTCCCCGCGCTGACCCACGGCCCGATGTTCCGCGCGTCGCTGATGTGGGCGCTGCACGCGGTCACCGGCATTGCCGACCACAGCGACACCCCCAGCCGCGCCGACGGCGTGGACCCGAACCGGTGAGCGCGGTCGCGATGGACATCGACGGCTATGTGGCGGATACCGATGCCGCCTACCCGATGCATTTCCATCGCGAACAGATGCCGGCGTGGCTGCACGCCACCGCCACGGCGCTGGGTTTCCGCGCGCCCGATCCTGCGCGGCCCTATCGCTGGTGCGAGCTCGGCAGTGGCGCCGGGCTCACCGCGCTGGTCGCCGCGGCCTGCAATCCGTCGGGGCGGTTCACCGCCGTCGATGCGAATGCGGCGCAGATCGCCCGCGCCCGCGGCATCGCCGAACGTGCGGGCCTGGCCAATCTCGAATTCGTCCACGCCCACCTCCTCGAGTACGCGACGGACAGCGGTGAATCCTTCGACTTCATCGTCTCGCACGGGCTGTGGGCCTGGGTGTCGGATGCGGTGCGCAAGGCGATCCTCGACATCGTGGAGCGCCGCCTCGCGCCCGGCAGCCTGCTCGAACTCGGCTACATGAGCCATCCCGGCGCGTCGCAGCTGCAGGGCGCGCAGCGTCTGCTGTACGAGGCCGGCCGCCATCTCGAAGGCGATGCGCCAGCGCGCGTCGGCGCGGCACTGTCGCTGCTGCGCGATCTCGCCGACGGCGGTGCCGGGTTCTTCGCCGAACATCCGGGCGCGGCGCGCCAGCTCGATGCGATGGAACGCGAGCCCGCCGGCTACATCGCCCACGAATTCCTCGGCGCGCACTGGCAGCCGCAGCACGTCGCCGACGTGATCCGCGCGTTCGCCGACGTGAGCTGCGGTTTTCTCGGAAGCGCGACGCCGATCGAGAACATCGATGCGCTGTCGATCCCCGGCGCGCTGCAGGCACGGGTGCGGACGCTGCCGCCCGGACCTCTGGCCGAAACCGCACGCGATCTCGCCCGCAACCAGAGCCTGCGCCGCGATCTGTTCCAGCGCGGCGCACAGCGGCTCGACGACGCCGCGCATCTCGACGCACTCGATGCGCTGGTGTTCGCCGCCCTGCCCGGCGCGCCGGCGGCGCTCACCGGCGATCTGCGCTTCGACACGCGTATCGGCCCGGTGACCGGCGCCCGCGAACTCTTCGCGCCGGTGCTCGACGCATTGGCGCAGGGCCCGCAATCGTTCGCGACGCTGCGGACGCTGGCGCCTTACGACGCGACGCCCGGCCTGCTCAACCAGGCGCTGCAGGCGCTGACGTGGGCCGGCTTCGCGCATGCCTGCCTGCCGGCCAGCCGCGACACTTCGGCCGACGCGCTGGCGCGTCAACTGTCTCCACTTCCCGGCGTTCCCGCACTGGCGCTGTTGCCGGCGATCGGGTCCGCCGCTGTACGCCAGGTGCCGCGATGACCCATATCGCTCTTCCAGCCCACGCTGTCCCCGCTCGTCGCACCGAGTCCTTCCGGCGATACGCAACGCCGGTCAAATCCACGCTCCAGGAGTTCGTCATGCAAAAGCTGTCCTCGCGTCGTCTGCGCCTTGCCGCGCTGTCCATCGCCCTGTGCGCCGCCGTCGGCGCCGCGGGTGCGCAGGACTTCGGCCAGCCGGATCCCGACTTCAAGGGCGCCGTGCGCGCCGCCAGCCCGGTGATCAAGGCCGGTGATTCGGTCGACATGACCGGCCAGGGCTTCAAGCCCGGCCAGGCGGTGACGCTGCTGCGCGGCGAGAGCGTGCTCAATGCCAGTCCGTGGACAGCCGATGCCGAGGGCCGGGTCAGCGGCCAGGTCCAGGTGCCGGCCGACGCGGCCGTCGGTCGCCACCCGGTGGTCGTGCGCGTCGCCAACCCGGATGCCGCCGCCGTGATCGAAATGAAGGTCTCCAAAGACGTGCCGCTGTCGGGCGCCGAGCGCTATGACGTGACCACCAACAAGCTGGTGCAGGGCCTGTACCAGGTCGCGCACAGCCAGGCGTCGAACGCGCTGTTCGTCACGGCCGCGGTCGGCCGGCCGCCGGTCACCCAGTCGGAGCTGCTCAAGCTCGATCCGGAGACGCTGGAGATCACCGCGCGCGTGACCCCGGCGCAGATCGAAGGCCAGACCGACGGTCGCGTCTACGCGGTCTATGGCATCGCCGTCGACGACGCCAACGGCAACGTCTGGGTGACCAACACCCGTGACGACTCGGTGGCCGTGTATCGCCAGTCGGACCTGTCGCTGGTCAAACAGTTCGACAAGGGCGTGCTCCCGCACGGCCGCGACATCGTCGTGGACACCAGGGACAACCGCGTGTGGGCCAGCGGTTTCGGTGGCGGCAAGTTCGTGGCTTTCGATGCGAAGACGCTCGAGGTGGTGCAGGACCTGACGGTGCCTTCGGAAGTGCGCGGCGAGGAATTCGGTCCGATGGCGCTGACCGTCGATCCGGTGGGCGGCAAGCTCTATTCGGTGGGCCTGTCGACCGGTGAGGTGGTGGTGCTCGATGGCGCCACCGGCGCAGTGGACAGGATGTTCCGCTTCCCCACGATCAATGGCGGCATCGGTGTCGCGATCGATCCCGTGGGCCGCCGCCTCTACGTCACGGCGCAGGGCAGCGACAACCTGGTGATCGCCAACGCCGACACCGGCGAAGTGCTGCACGACGTCTACGTGGGCGCGGGCGCGGTGTATGTCGCGTTCGATCCGCACAGCCAGCTCGCCTATGTCGCGAGCCGCGGCGCCGGCACGATCACCGCCGTGGACGCGAACGGCACCATCGTCGCCAATCTCGACGGCGGCACGTTCCCCAACCATGTGCTGCCGGTCGGCAACGGCACGGTGTACGCGATCAACAAGTCGCGCGGCGCCGAGGATGTCGACGGCGACCAGATCCGTCGGATCACGCCGAAAACCAACTAAAATCGGTGCCTCGCAGCGGCCGGACCCGGTCCGGCCGCTGCTTTTTTTTGCCGCGATGGAATTGAAGATGTCCGCACGCCGCGTCCATGTCCCGCTGATTCTCACCCTCGCCTGCGCGCTGGCGGCGTGTGCGCCGGCGCCCGAGGTGGCACCGTCCGGCGATGCATCCGTGCAGGCCGATGAAGCCGCCTTGCCCGACGGCTGGTTGCGCATCGCCGGCACCGACATTCCACGCGTCGCGCGTTCGCAGCAGGATCTGCCCGTCACCGTGCGTTCCGACGACGGCGTCGAGGTGACGGTCACCGACACCGCGCGCACGATCGTCGGCAACGACGACATCGTGATGGTCATGGATTCGCTGGGCCTGTCCGACCAGGTGTTCGCGGCGCCGACCAACGCCGTCACCGAGACCGGCCGCAATGCGCAACACCATTTCCTGTTCAACCGAACGACGGGCGTCGAAGGCATCCTCAGCCTCGACGGCACCCTGTTCGTCGGCAACAGCCTGCGCCGCCACGGCAAGCTCGCGCAGCCGCTGCGCGACGCCGGACAGACGCTGGTGATCGTCGACGAGCTGCAGCCGATCCCCGACAAGGTGCGCAAGCTCGCGGCGGTGTTCGGCCATGCCGACGAAGGCGAGCAGCTCGCCACGCAGGTGCAGCAACAGCTCGACGAGGCCGCGCGCATCGCGGCCACCCATACGCGCAAGCCGCGCGTGATCCACATTTCCGCGACCGGTGGCGGCGGTGCCCCGACCGTGGGCGGTGCCGACACCGCTGCCGCGGTGCTGATCCGCCTGGCCGGCGGCATCAATGTCGGCGACGAAGCCAAGGTGTCCAACTACTCCCAGCTCAGCAACGAGGGCATCGTCGCCGTCGAGCCGGAGGTGATCCTCGTCAGCGAAGACGACCTGCGCGTGTTCGGCGGCGCCGACGGCCTGTGGAAGGCGTATCCGTCGCTGGCGCAGACGCCCGCCGGTTTCGCCAACCGCGTGTGGGTGATGCCCGATACGCAGCTCAAGGTGAGCAGCATCGGC
This sequence comes from Luteimonas sp. KH_071, assembly GCF_057838005.1. Classification (NCBI taxonomy): domain Bacteria; kingdom Pseudomonadati; phylum Pseudomonadota; class Gammaproteobacteria; order Lysobacterales; family Lysobacteraceae; genus Luteimonas; species Luteimonas sp. KH_071. Next base: position 2,500,247 of record NZ_CM174458.1, read on the forward strand.
GGCGGCGCCGGCGCGGTCGCACTGGCACAGGCGCTGTCCACCCTGGCCGCCGAACTCGACGCCGCGCCCGGCGCATGAGCGGCGCCGCGGCACGACGCACAGGCCTCGTCCGGCGACCGCCGGGCGGGCTGTTGTTCGTCGGCATGCTGGCGCTGCTGGTGGTCCTGATCGTGCTGTCGTTCGGCATCGGTCCGCTGCGCATTCCGCCGGGCGACGTGATCCACGTGATCGCACACAAGCTGGGCCTGGCCGATGCCGGAAGCTTGAGCCAGCGCGACATCTCGGTGGTGTGGAACCTGCGCGTGCCGCGTGCGCTGCTGGCGGTGATCGTCGGCGCGTCACTGGCGATGGCCGGCGCCGGTCTGCAGGGCCTGTTCGGCAATCCGCTGGCCGACCCCGGCATCGTCGGCGTGACCCACGGCGCGGCGCTCGGCGCGGTCGCCGCGATCGTGATCGGCGCGACCGCATTCGGCGCCTGGACGATTCCGGTCGCCGCGTTCCTGGGCGGCGCTGCAACGACGACGCTGATCTATGTGCTCGCCCGGCCCGACCGCGGCACCGGCACCGCGACCCTGCTGCTGGTCGGCATCGCGATCGCGGCCGCATGTTCGGCGGCGATCGGCTTCTTCACCTATATCGCCGATGCCGACGAGCTGCAGTCGCTGGTGTTCTGGCAGATGGGTTCGCTGGCGATGGCGAACTGGAATTCGATGCTGGCCGCCCTGCCCGCCTTCGCGCTCGGCGCGGTGGCGCTGCGCGCGCTCGCCACGCCGCTCGACATGCTCGCGCTCGGCGAGCGCCAGGCGCAGCACATCGGTCTGGACGTCAAACGCGCACGGCTGATGCTGATCGCGGTCTGCGCCTTGCTGGTCGGCTCGGCGGTCGCGTTCGCCGGCGTGGTCGGGTTCGTCGGTCTCGTCGTGCCGCATTTCGTGCGCCTGCTCGCAGGCCCGGGCCACCGCTGGCTGATCCCGCTGTCGGCGGTCGCCGGCGGCCTGCTGATCGTCGTCGCCGACACCGCCGCACGCAGTCTCGATCCGCCGTCGGAAATTCCGCTCGGCCTGTTCTCGGCCGCGCTCGGTGCGCCGTTCTTCCTGTGGCTGGTGCTCCGTCGCAAGGGCGCCGCATGAGCCACGACGCCGCCGACGCTGGGCAGGACGTGCTCGCGCTCGACGGCGTGAGCGTGCGCATCGACGGCCGCGCGATTCTCGACGCGGTCGATCTGCGCTTCGCGCGCGGCACGCTGACCGCACTGGTCGGCCCCAACGGCGCCGGCAAGTCGACCCTGCTCGCGGTCGCCAGCGGCGATCTCGTGCCGGCCGCCGGCCGCGTGCGCCTGTCGGGCGCCGAACTGCGCGACTGGAAGGCGCGACCACTCGCCCGCGAGCGCAGCGTGCTGCCGCAGGATCACGCCGTGCGTTTCGGCTTCAGCGTGCGCGAAGTCGTCGCGATGGGCCGGCTGCCGCATGCACCCGATCCGGACGCAGACGGCCGCATCGTCGATGCAGCGCTCACCTCGGCCGACGTGGTGCATTTCGAAGGCCGCGACGTGCAGACGCTGTCCGGCGGTGAAGCCTCGCGCACCGCGTTCGCCCGCGTGCTGGCGCAGACCACACCCGTCGTCTTCCTCGACGAACCCACCGCCGCGCTCGACCTGCAGCACCAGGAAGCCGTGCTGCGCATCGCACGTGGTCTGGCCGACGACGGCGCCTGCGTGATCGTCGTGCTGCACGATCTGAATCTGGCCGCCGGTCACGCCGACCGCATCGTGATGCTGCATGGCGGCCGCGTAGCCGCCGACGGCAGCCCGCGCGAGGTGCTGACCCAGGCGACGATCGAGCGTGTCTACGCGCAGCCGGTGCTGGTGCTCGAACACCCGACCCGCGGCGTGCCGCTGGTCGTCAGCGACGATCCGCGTTCGGCGAATTGAGTTCACCCGCTCTGCGCGACTGATTGGTCGCGAACTATTCAATTCTCGGCCACGCGGTGCGTTTCGCCATGCACCAGCACAGGACGGTATCCGTCGCTCGGCCTGCGCCAGGCTGCGGCATCAGAGCCCCTCTTCCGGGAGAGCGGTTGGGGTGAGGGTGTTCTTCGCGATCCAGCGTCCGATCGCGCGATGCGCTTCACTTGGCGTCTTTCGCCCCCCAGCGCATCATCGGGTCACCCCCGCCCGATCCGACGCATCCCGTCCCGGAGGCCCGCGATGCCCACGTCCGCCGGTTCCACCATCATTCCCTGCCTGCGCTACGACGACGCCCCGCACATGATCGACTGGCTGTGCGATGCCTTCGGCTTCGAGGTGCAGGCCGTCCACGCCGAGGGCCCGACCGTCCACCACGCGCAACTGGTGTTCGGCGGCGGCATGCTGATGCTCGGCTCGACGCAGCGCGACAGCACGTGGGGCGATCTGATCACCCAGCCGCGCGACATCGGTGGCCGCACCACGCAGAGTCCCTGTGTCGTCGTCGCCGACCCGGATGCGCACTACGTACGCGCGAAGGCCGCGGGCGCCGAAATCGTGCAGGACATCGCCGACCAGCCCTACGGCGGCCGCGGCTATTCCTGTCGCGACCCGGAAGGCCACCTGTGGTGGTTCGGCAGCTACGACCCTTGGTCTGCCTGAGGTTCTGACCCTGTGGGTGCGCGCTCGCGCGCGAGCGCGCGCCCACACAAGCGATCAAGCGTCGCGCAGACGCGCCACCACCGGCGCCACCTGCGCCTGGCGGCCCAGCGCTTCGCCGACATCCGCCAGCCGCTGCGCCAGTGCCTCGGCCTCGTCGGCGCGCAGCGTCGCGTGGCCGACCTTGCGACCATCACGCGATTGCTTGCCGTAGTCGTGCCAGTGCCCGCCCGCCGCCGACAGCACCGGCGCGGCATCAGGCATCTCGCCGATCCAGTTGAGCATGCTGGCCACGCCCCGCACGGCGGTGTCGCCGAGCGGCAGGCCCAGCACCGCACGCAGATGGTTCTGGAACTGCGAGGTCTCGGCGCCCTCGATCGTCCAGTGGCCGGAGTTGTGGACGCGCGGCGCGAGTTCGTTGGCGAGCAGTTCGCCGTCGCGGCAGAACAGTTCGAGCGCGAACACACCCACGTAGCCCAGACGCTCGGCGATCGCGCGCGCATGCGACAGCGCGGTCGTATGCAGCGAGGCATCGACGCGCGCAGGCGCCAGGCTCGCCGACAGCACGCCGTCGACATGCCAGTTCTCGGTCAGCGGCCAGGCGCGGAATTCGCCATCACGACCACGCACGGCCACGACGCTAAGTTCGCGCTGGAACGCGACGAAGCCCTCGAGGATCAGGCCCACCGTGTCGGCCTGCGCGCCGAGCGCATCCCACGCCGCATCGACATCCGCCGTCGACTTGATCCGGAACTGGCCCTTGCCGTCGTACCCCAGCCGCCGCGTCTTGAGGATGCACGGCGTGCCGATGCGGGCGACCGCATCGTCGAGCTGCACGCGCGTGGCGACGTCCGCGAAATCCGGCACCGGAATATCGAGTTCGCGGAACAGTGTCTTCTCGGCGAGCCGGTCCTGGGTCAGCGCCAGCGCGCCGGGGTTGGGAAACACCGGTACGCGCTCGGCGAGCCAGTGCGCGCTCTCGGCCGGCACGTTTTCGAAATCGAAGGTCGCGACGTCTACCCTGGCGGCGAGTTCGGCCAGCGCCGCCTCGTCGCGGTAGTCACCCACCAGCAGCGGTGCGAACTGGCCCGCGCAGGCATCGTCTGCGGTATCCATCACCAGGAACCGCAGACCCAGCGGCGCGCCCGACAGCGCGAGCATGCGGGCGAGCTGACCGCCGCCCAGAATTCCAACGGTGGTCATGCGTGTGTCCGATCAAGCGATGCGAAAGTCCTCCCCCGCTCACGGGGGAAGCAGAAGAGCCGCGCGTCAGTTCCGACACTCACCGCCGCGGGTCGTCGTTGCCGACGACGTCGTCAGTCTGACGCTGGCGGAACTCGGCCAGCGCAGCGGCCACCGTCGCGTCGTCGGCCGCGAGCATCGCCGCCGCGAACAGCGCCGCATTGGCGGCGCCCGCATTGCCGATCGCGAACGTCGCCACCGGGATGCCGGCTGGCATCTGCACGATCGACAGCAGCGAATCCATGCCGTTGAGCGCCTTGGACTGCACCGGCACGCCGAGCACCGGCACCGCGGTCTTCGACGCCAGCATGCCCGGCAGATGCGCCGCGCCGCCGGCACCGGCGATGATCGCGCGCAGGCCGCGCGACTGCGCGCTGGCCGCATATTCGAACAGCACGTCGGGCGTTCGATGGGCGGACACCACGCGGACTTCGTGGGACACGCCGAGCTGTTCGAGCTTCTGCGCGGCGTGCTGCATCGTGTCCCAGTCGGATCGCGATCCCATCACGATGCCGACCTTCGGCGGTACGGAACTGGCGGTCATTAGGGGGTCCCCGGCCACAAAGACGCATTTTATCCGTCCCGGCCGCATCGTGCGCGTGCAGCGGCAGCCCGAGGCCGAATGCTACCCTTCCGGTCCGCTCACCACGCCCGCACAAGACCGCCCATGGACCGCAAGCTGCTCGATATTCTCGTCTGCCCCGCCAGCCGCCAGCCGCTCGCGCTGCTCGATGCAGCGGGACTCGATGCGCTCAATGCAGCCATTGCCGCGGGCTCGGCGCGCCGCGAAGACGGCGCCGCGCAGGCCGGCCCGGTGCGCGAAGCGCTGATCACCCATGATCGCAAGCGTGTCTACCGCGTCGACGACGGCATTCCGGTGCTGCTGGTCGAGGAAGCCATTGCCACTGGGCAGATTCCCGACTTCCCGAAGGCATGAGCGGACCCGACCGCTTCGATATTCCGCACGCGGCGGTCGCGGCCAACGTCGCGACCGCGCTCGCCGAGGACATCGGCAGTGGCGACGTCACCGCGGCGCTGCTGCCCGATCACGACGACGTCGCCTATCTGCTGTGCAAGGAAGACGCCGTGGTCTGCGGGCGCCCCTGGTTCGATGCCTGCCATCGCGCGCTCGATCCTGACGTGCGCATCGACTGGCGCGTGGCCGAGGGTGCGCACGTCACCGCAGGCACCGTGCTCGCGACCCTGCAGGGACGTGCCCGCACGCTGGTCAGCGCGGAGCGCACCTCGCTCAACTTCATGCAGACACTGAGCGCGACGGCGAGCACTACCGCGCGCCACGTCGCCGCTGTTTACGGCACCGGCACGCGCATCTTCGACACCCGCAAGACCCTGCCGGGCCTGCGGTTGGCGCAGAAGTACGCGGTGCGTGTCGGCGGTGGGTACAACCATCGCATCGGGCTCTACGACACGGTGATGCTCAAGGAAAACCACGTGCGCGCGGCCGGCGGCATTGCAGCGGCGGTCGAGTCCGCACGGGCACATTCTCCGCGCCTGCCGCTGGTGATCGAAGTGGAAACGCTGGACGAACTGCGCGCTGCGCTCGATGCGGGCTGCACCCGCGTGCTGATCGACGACTTCGATGCCGCAACGCGCCGCGAAGCCGTGCGCATTGCCCGCGCCGCGCCCTACGACGGACGCATTCCGCTGGAAGTCTCGGGCAGTGTGGATCTCGATGGTCTGCGCGCGATCGCCGAGGACGGCGTGGACTTCGTCTCGATCGGCGGGCTCACCAAGCATGTCCACGCCATCGATCTGTCACTCAAGCTCGGCCCGCCGCCGGGCTGACCGCCACGCGCGCGCGAACGTTTTGCAACGCGGCCGCTGAATCTTGCGTCTCACGAAATGCCGATTCGATGGCGCACCGACGCGTCGACGACGAGCCGACGGAAATCACCGTTCGCGCCAAGCCCCTGGATGCGCGCCAATGCAGGCATCGCCGCGCCCGCACTTGTAACCACGCGCTGCCGCCGCCACAGTTCGCGCATGCCCGACTTTCCGACAATGATCTTCGTCATGCTGGCTGCGTTCGCTGCATTCCAGTGGTGGAGCAGCGCGCGCGCAGCCGCCGAGCGCGCCGGACAACTCGGGCGCGATGCCTGCGAACGCGCAGGCGTGCAATGGCTGGATCAGGCGGTCCACGCGCACTCCATGCGGCTGCGCCGCGGCGACGATGGCCGTCTGCGCATCGAGCGCAGCTTCCGCTTCGAATATTCGGAGGACGGTGTGCAGCGCCATATCGGACATCTGGTGCTGCGCGGCGAACAGCTGGTCGCCTTCAGCGGCCCGACCCGCCCGCAGCCAGTGCCGATCCACTGGACGAACTGAGCGCCGGGGGACCAGGGCAATCGCCCTGGACGAACTGAATTTGCAGAGGCTCCGCCGCTACTTCACGACCCGCAGATGTCCGCGACGCGGTTCGGGCGGCGTATCTCCATCCGGCGGATCATCGGGGCCACCAGCATCGCCGTTGCCGTCGTCTTCCACGGCATGCAGGGAAGGCGCGCTTTCTTCCGCGTCGTCGCGGACTTCGCCTGACCCGACGATCTCCTCCGGCAGTGCCATCCCCTGCCCGGTTTCACGCGCATAGATGGCGAGTACCGCGCCCACCGGCACCATCACCGACTGGCTGACACCACCGAACCGTGCGGAGAACCGGACGCTGTCGTTGTCCATTTCCAGACGGCCGACCGCGCGGTCGGCGACGTTGAGCACGATACGACCATCCTTGACCGCATGCGCTGGCACGCGCACGCCCGGCTGCCGCGCATCGACGAGGATGTGCGGCGTCATGCCGTTGTCGGCAATCCACTCGTAGAGCGCCCGCAGCAAGTACGGGCGATGGCTGGTCATCGGGGGTGTGCTGTCCGTCATGCGCGACAGTTTATCCGGTCATACCGTCGTTCAGACGTACAGGGCTGAACACAACGGGCATCGCGGTTTATTCGGGCAGCGCGCGCAGCTGCCGCTCCTGCGGCGTGAGGCTGCGGACAAAGCCGGGGCTCCGGAAAATCCGGTTGCCGTAGTCCTCGATCGCCTTGCCGCCATCCTTGGGCAGCGGGATGTCGAGCGCCTGCAGGCGCCAGACGATCGGCGCCACCGCGCAGTCGGCGAGGCTCATTTCCGTGTTGAGGAAAAACTTGCTGGCCTTGAACAGCGGCACCGCCGCGGTGACCAGTTCCTTCAGCCGCTTGCGGCCGCTCTCGGCCTGGGCCTTGTTGCCCATCTGGATGGCCTGCACCTGCGGCACCCAGTCATGCTCGATACGCAGCATCGCCAGGCGCAGGCGCGCACGCGACAACGGGTCGACCGGCATCAGCGGCGGATGCGGATAGCGCTCGTCGAGATACTCGCTGACCACGCTGGCGGCATAGAGCACCAGATCGCGCTCCACCAGGGTCGGCACGGAGTGGTAGGGGTTGAGATCGATCAGATCCTCGGGAGGATTCTGGGCATCCACCGGGACCATGTCGTAGTTCACGCCCTTGGCGGCCAGTACTAGGCGCGCACGGTGACACAGCACATCATCGACAGAAGAAAACAGCGTCAGCACGTTTCGCATGAATGCACCCACGGCCGTCGCCCGGCCTGTCCGGAGGCTGGAGTCCGCCAGCCCGGTGACGCCGACTGCTGCTCGCAGACGGTTATCGCGGTTCTTTCGAGTCTCGCATTTCCCTGCGCCGGACAGCAATGGCCGGGCGGCTCGCTGGAACGCCTGGGGCCGGAGCCACAGGCGCAATCGATCAGTGGACGTCGCGCCAGTATTCCTGTTTCAGCAGCCACGCCAGAAAGGTCAACAGCGTCAGGAACAGCAGCACCCAGACGCCAAGCTGCTGCCGCTTGAGCGCGGCCGGTTCGCCGGCATATTCCAGAAACGCCGTGATGTCGCGAACGGTCTGGTCGAACTGGCGCGCATCCTGGCTGCCGGGCGTGCCCAGTTCCAGATGCGCCACCACAGGCTCGCCGGTGTCGTCGACTTCGCCGTGCACCGGACGCTGCAGGCCCTGCATCTCCCACAGCGGGTTGGGCATCGATGCGTTCGGGAACAGCGTGTTGTTCCAGCCCAGCGGACGGCTTTCGTCGAGGTAGAACGACTTGAGGTAGGTGAAGACCCAGTCGCTGCCACGCACGCGGGTGATCAGGCTGAGATCTGGCGGCGCCTGGCCGAACCACTGCGCGCCGTGCTCGGCGGTCATCGACGACACGATGTGCTCGCCGTAGGCCGCGCCGGTGAGGTTGAGGTTGTTCATCACCTCGTCCTCGGTCAGGCCCAGGTCCTCGGCCATACGCGAGTAGCGCATGAATTTCAGCGAGTGGCAGCCGGCGCAGTAGTTCATGTAGAGCTGCGCGCCGCGCTGCAGCGAAGCGCGGTCACCGATGTCGGTGCCGGCCTGCTCGACCGGGCCACCGGCAGCGGCCAAAGCGCCGAACGACAGCAGCAGGCCGGCGAGAGCGGTGGCGATGCGCGCAAAGAACATGCGGGCGAAGGCGTGGTCAGTCATGCATCGTCACCCGTTCCGGAACTGCCTTGGTCCGGTCGAGCTTGGTCCAGACCGGCATCGTGATGAAGAACGCGAAATAGAGGAACGTCAGAACGCGGCCGATGATCGTCTCGACCGGATCGGTACCGGGACCGGCGCCGATCTTGCCCAGCCAGACGAAGCACACGACCAGCATCGCGAGCATGATCTTCGTGATCGGGCCGCGGTAGCGATGCGAGCGCACCTTGCAGCGGTCCAGCCACGGCACCAGGAACAGGATCGCGATCGCGCCGAACATCACCAGCACGCCACTGAGCTTGTGCGGCACCACGCGCAACATCGCGTAGTAGGGCGTGTAGTACCAGACCGGCTTGATGTGCTCGGGCGTGACCAGGCGATTGGCCTCGGTGAAGTTGTCGTGCTCGAGGAACCAGCCGCCGAACGCCGGCGCGAAGAAGATGATGAAGGCCGCGATGATCAGGAAGCAGCAGACGTAGAAGCCGTCCTTGACCGTGTAGTACGGATGGAACGGGATGCCATCTGCGGGCGCGGTCTCCGACCAGCGGTTCCCCTTCGGGCCCTTCTTGATGTCAACGCCTTCCGGATTGTTCGAACCCACCTCGTGCAGCGCACCCAGGTGCAGCACGACCAGCAGCAGCAGCACGAGCGGCAACGCGATCACGTGCAGGGCGAAGAAGCGGTTGAGCGTGGCGTCGGAGGGCAGGTAGTCGCCCATGATCCACTCGGTCAGCCCGTTGCCGATCACCGGAATCGCGCCGAACAACGAGATGATGACCTTCGCGCCCCAGAACGACATCTGGCCCCACGGCAGCACGTAACCGAGGAAAGCCTCGGCCATCAGTACCAGGTAGATCAGCATGCCGAGGATCCACACCAGCTCGCGCGGCTTCTTGTAACTGCCGTACATCAGGCCGCGGAACATGTGGATGTAGACCACGATGAAGAAGAGCGACGCGCCGGTGGAGTGCATGTAGCGGATCAGCCAGCCCCACTCCACGTCGCGCATGATGTATTCGACCGAGGCGAAGGCTTCCGTCGCGCTGGGCTTGTAGTGCATCGTCAGGAAGATGCCGGTCAGGATCTGGTTGACCAGCACCACCAGCGACAGCACGCCGAAGATGTACCAGATATTGAAATTCTTCGGCGCGTAGTACTCGGTCATGTGCTTGCGGTACATCGGCATCAAAGCCGGTGCCCGCTCGGTGACCCAGTTGAAGACGCCGTTGGCGCCGCGGACGAGGACGTTGGCCATCAGACGGCTCCCTCCGGATCGACGCCGATGACGAGCGTGTTGTCGTCGGCATAGTGGTGCGGCGGCACGAGCAGGTTCGTCGGGGCGGGCACGCCGTCGTAGACACGGCCGGCCATGTCGAACTTCGACTTGTGGCAGGGGCAGAAGTAGCCGCCCTTCCAGTTGGCGTCGAACGGCGCCGGACGGATCTCGGCGACCATTTCCGGCGCACAGCCCAGATGCGTGCACAGACCGACCAGCACCGAGATGTCAGCCTTGATCGAGCGCAGCTCGGGGTTCGCCTCCAGCACGTATGCCGGCTGCTGATCCGGATTCCCGGATTCGGGATCCTTGAGCATGCCGTCGAGCGTCGGCAGCGCTTCGAGGATCGCCTTGGAGCGCTTCACGACCCAGATCGGCTGTCCGCGCCATTCGGCCACCAGCCGCTGGCCCTCCTGCAGCGCGCTGATGTCCACGGTCACGGGCGCACCGGCGAGCTTGGCCCGGGCGCTTGGATTCCATGACTTGATGAACGGGATCGCGGTCACGCCTGCGCCCACCGCTCCCACGACGAGGGTACTGGCGGTCAGGAACCGACGCCGCCCCTCATTGACTGGACCATCCCCACCAGGCCCGCTCACCGCTTCATCGACCATCCGGTACCCCGCCCTCTTTCGGTAGCTGTTGCGTACTGGCTGCCACGGACCGTTTCGCCCGAACAGGACGGATGGCCGCATATATATAGAGAAGCCCGAGTGTAACGGAACGCTGAATCGACCGACAATCGATTTACCGTCGCCACGTGCAGGCCGCGACTCAGCGACTGGCGAGTTGCCCACGATACCGGTCCGCCAGCGTGCCGACCCGGACCACGTAACGCTGGGTCTCGGCATACGGCGGCACGCCGCCGTGGCGCTGCACAGCGCCTTCGCCGGCGTTGTAACCAGCCGCGGCAAGGGTGAGATCCCCGTTGAAACGCTTCAGCAGCCATGCGAGGTACTCGACGCCGCCGCGGATGTTCTGCTCGGGATCGAACGCGTTGACCACACCGAAACGCGCTGCGGTGGCCGGCATCAGCTGCATCAGCCCCTGGGCGCCGGCGCGCGAGAGCGCATTGGGGTTGAACGCGGACTCGGCATGCATGATCGCGCGGACGATCGCTTCCTCGACCCCGAATTCGCGAGACGCGCGCGCGACTTCGTCACGATAGGCGTTCTCGTTGAGCCGCACGTTGCCGAAGTTCACGCCCGGCGCCGCGCCGCAGGCGTAGCAGGTCTCGAAGAAGCTGTAGCGGATCGTGCGGACCGCGGCGACCTGGGCGCCACCGGCCGGGCGGCTGCTGCTGTAGTGGCGCACGCCATCCTTCACATACGAATAGACCTGACCCTGCTGCAAACGCCGCTGGTTGCTGCCCTGCTGCGGCCGAGGAGCCGGTCGCGGCGTCGGCGCTGCGGTGGCGGCGGCCACCGGCTTGACCGGTGCGGTTGCGGATGCGGGCGTGACGCCCATGAAGGTCGCGGGCGCGCCACTGTCGATATTTGCCGGTGCCGCGGCGGGCGTGGGCGTTGCGGCTGCCGGGCGCGATGCGCGCGTGCCGCTGGAACGCGGCGCTGCAGGCGCACTGCTGACGAGCCGGCAGCTGGCGCCGCTCACGCGCTTGCTGACGTACTGCGGGATGCCGTCGCCGGAATCGCAGCGATACAGCGTACTGCCGGCAACCGGAAAGGCCGCCAGCAGACCGAGTACCGCGATGAGTCCCCATCCCCGTTTCACGATGCGGAGTGTCCGATGTTCGGCGCCGGTTGCCAAGCCCTTGATTGTGAAAGGTGCCACCGGCGCTCGGATGCGCGCACACGGACGCGGGTGGTGCGCTTGCCGGTACACTGCCCGCCCCATTCCAGCCATCCGGCCCGGACTCAACGCCGCGCCCCGGACACGCCATGACCCAGACCGTTTCTGCGGCGCCGAGCGCGCCTGTTTCCGACCTCTCTGTCGCCGCTGCCTCGCCTGCCCCTGCACCGCGGGGAAAACTCTTCATCCAGACCCACGGCTGCCAGATGAACGAGTACGACTCGGCCAAGATGGCCGACGTGCTCGCGGCCAGCGATGGCCTGGAGCTGACCGACAACGTCGAGGAAGCGGATGTCGTCCTCGTCAACACCTGCTCCATCCGCGAGAAGGCGCAGGAGAAGGTCTTCAGCCAACTGGGCCGCTGGAAGGCACTGAAGAAAGACGGCAAGCCGGTGCTGATCGGCGTCGGCGGCTGCGTGGCCTCGCAGGAGGGCGAGGCGATCGTCAAGCGCGCGCCCTTCGTGGACCTGGTGTTCGGCCCGCAGACCCTGCATCGCCTGCCCGAACTGATCCGCGCCAAGCGCGAGACCGGCCTGCCGCAGGTCGACATCAGCTTTCCGGAAATCGAGAAGTTCGACCGCCTGCCCGAGCCGCGCGCCGAAGGCCCGAGCGCGTTCGTGTCGATCATGGAAGGCTGTTCGAAGTACTGCTCGTTCTGCGTGGTGCCCTACACGCGCGGTGAGGAAGTCAGCCGGCCGTTCGAGGACGTGCTCGTCGAGGTCGTGCAACTGGCCAGCCAGGGCGTGCGCGAGATCAATCTGCTGGGCCAGAACGTCAACGCCTACCGCGGCCCGATGGGCGACGGCGAGATCGCGGACCTCGGCCTGCTGATCCGCACCATCGCCGAGATCGACGGCGTCGACCGCATCCGCTTCACCACCTCGCACCCGCTGGAGTTCTCCGACTCGCTGGTCGAGGCCTATCGCGATGTGCCGCAACTGGCGAACTACCTGCATCTGCCGGTGCAGTCCGGCAGCGACCGGATCCTGTCGGCGATGAAGCGCGGCTACACCGCGCTCGAGTTCAAACAGAAGATCCGCAAGCTGCGTGCAGTGCGTCCTGACATTTCGATCAGCTCCGATTTCATCGTCGGCTTTCCCGGCGAAACCGAGGCGGATTTCGAGAAGACGATGAAGCTGATCGAGGACGTCGGCTTCGACCAGTCGTTCTCCTTCATCTACTCGCGGCGGCCCGGCACGCCTGCCTCGGATCTCGAGGATTCGGTGACCCAGGAAGAAAAGCACGCGCGACTGTCGCGTCTGCAGGCACATATCAATGCCTATGCCACCGGGATTTCCGAACGCATGGTCGGCAGCGTGCAGACCGTGCTGGTCGAAGGCCCGTCCCGCAAGGATCCGGCCGAATTGACCGGCAAGACCGAGAACATGCGTTCGGTGAACTTCCCGGCACCGGCGCGCCTGATCGGCCAGTTCGTCGATGTCGAAATCACCGCCGCATTGAGTAATTCGCTGCGCGGCCGGATCGTGCTGCGCGAAACCCGCTGAACCACACGGATACGGCCGCACCGGGTCGCGGGACCTCTTACACGTCCGCGCATCGCGGCCCTCGCTAGAATCCGCGCCATGACCAGCACACTGCCCGAACGTACCTTCCTGCTCGAGCCCGCGGACTCCGAGCGCCTGTCCAATCTCGCCGGCCCCTTCGACGGCCATCTGCGCCAGATCGAGCTGCGCCTGGGCGTGGAGATCGCCAACCGCGGCAACATCTTCCGCGTCACCGGGCGCGACGAGACCATGCTCGACCGCACCGAGAAGCTGCTCAAGGCGTTGTATGCAGAGAGCGAGGGCGAGGTGCTCGACAGCCATGCGATCAACCTGCGGCTGAGCCCGGCGAACGTGGATGAGGACTACACGCCGCAGGAGGTCTCGGTGCGGGTCAAACGCGGCACCATCCGCGGGCGTGGTGCGAACCAGGCCAAGTATCTGCACAAGATCACCGGCCACGACATCAATTTCGGCGTCGGACCGGCGGGTACCGGCAAGACCTTCCTCGCCGTGGCGATGGCGGTCGAGGCGCTCAACGAGGCCAAGGTCCAGCGGTTGATCCTGGTACGGCCTGCGGTCGAGGCCGGCGAGAAGCTCGGCTTCCTGCCCGGCGATCTCACCCAGAAGGTCGATCCCTATCTGCGCCCGCTCTACGACGCGCTCTACGAGATGCTCGGCGTGGAGAAAGTGGCCAAACTGCTGGAACGCAACGTCATCGAGATCGCACCGCTGGCCTACATGCGCGGCCGCACGCTCAACGATGCGTTCGTGATTCTCGACGAGGCGCAGAACACCACGATCGAGCAGATGAAGATGTTCCTGACCCGGCTGGGTTTCGGATCGACCGCGGTCGTGACCGGCGACCTCACCCAGATCGATCTGCCCAAGCATGTGAAATCCGGCCTGCGCGATGCGATCGAAGTGCTGCACGAGGTCGAGGGCGTCAGCTTCACGTTCTTCGAAGCGCGCGATGTCGTGCGTCATCCACTGGTCGCGCGCATCGTCACCGCCTACGAGCGGCGCGACGCGGCCGACACGGCCACCGGCCCGGCGGCGCGCGTATGACGCAAGGCCCCACCCGCCTCGATGTCGCGATCGGCTATGCACTGCCGCGCAAAGGCCTGCCTGCTGCGGCGAGTTTCCGGAAATGGTCGGCCGCCGCACTGGCCGGGCGCATCCGCGAGGCGGATCTGGCGATCCGGATCGTCGACGAGGACGAGGGTCGCGCGCTGAACCGTCATTACCGCGGCAAGGACTACGCGACCAACGTGCTGAGCTTCCCCGCCGACCTGCCGGAGGGCCTGCCCGAAGGGTTCCATCTGCCGCTGCTCGGCGATCTGGTGCTGTGCGCACCGGTTGTCGCGCGCGAGGCCGCAGAACAGGCCAAGTCCTTGAATGCGCATTACGCGCATCTCACCGTCCATGGCGCGCTGCATCTGCTGGGCTGGGATCACGAGGACGACAAGGACGCCGAGGCGATGGAGCAGCTGGAGCGCGAGATCCTAGCGGGCCTCGGCATCGACGACCCCTACGCCGGCGAGCTGCGCTGACAGGCGCCGCAACAGCGGCCTGATAGACTCCAAACAAGGCCCATCCGGGCGATTTGCGAACAAGCACCACGCCATGTCCGAGGACGACAGTCGACCTTCCCCCGCCCCCGAACCCCAGGAGCGCCGCCGCGGCTGGCTCGAGCGCCTGAGTTCCGCGATTTCCGGTGAGCCGAGCAACCGCGAGGACCTCGTGGAACTGCTCCGCGACACCCACGCCGACGGCCTGATCGATGCCGATACGCTGCGCATGTTCGAAGGCGCACTGGGCATTTCCAGCAAGACCGTCGGCGACGTGATGGTCCCGCGCGCACAGATGGTCGCGCTGCCCGCCGATGCACCGTTTCTCGAACTGATGAAGCAGGTCGTCGAGTCCGGCCATTCGCGTTTCCCGGTACACGGCGACGACAAGGACGAGATTCTCGGCATTCTGCTGGCCAAGGATCTGCTGCGCGGTGTCGTGGCCGACAACGGCCCCGGCTCGATCCACGAGCTGCTGCGTCCGGCGGTGCTGATTCCCGAATCCAAGAAGCTCAACGTGCTGCTGCGTGAGTTCCGCCTGTCACGCAACCACATGGCGATCGTCATCGACGAATACGGCGGTGTCGGCGGCCTGGTGACGATCGAGGATGTCCTCGAGGAAATCGTCGGCGAGATCGACGACGAACACGACGATGCCGAGGATCCGAACGCCCTGATCTCTGCCCAGGCCGACGGCCAGTTCGCGGTCAGCGCACTGACCCCGATCTCGGATTTCAACGAGCGCTTCGGCTCCGATTTCGACGATGCCGAATACGACACAATCGGGGGCGTGATCACCGGTGCGATCGGGCATCTGCCCGAGGTCGGCGAGGAACTCACGCTGGGCCGCTTCGCGTTCCGCGTGACCGATGCCGACTCGCGGCGCCTGCATGCGCTGCACGTCAGCGTGCATGCCGAAGCCTAACCTGCTGCCCGGGCCGATACACGTGTTCGCGCGTGCGCTGGCCCTGCTGCTGTGCCTGGTGCTGTCGCCGTTGGTCGCAACTGCGCAGGACGGCGGGGCGCCGCGCATCGGCGTGGCGACGATGCAGCCGGGCGACGTGTTCTTCGAACGTTTCGGCCACAACGCACTGGTCGTCGACGATCCCGCCGAGCCGGTACCGCTGTCGTACAACTTCGGATTCTTCGATCCGAACGAGCCGGACTTCGTGCCGCGCTTCATCCGCGGCGACATGCGCTACATGCTCGCCGCCCTGCCGCTGGCCGACGATCTCGCCTACTACCGCGACGTCGGCCGCGGCGTGTCGATCCAGTGGCTGGATCTCGACCCGGTGCAGGCGCGTACGCTCGCCGCGGCGCTGGCCGAGAACGCGAAGCCCGAGAACGCGCACTACCGCTACGACTACTTCACCGACAACTGCTCCACCCGCGTGCGCGACGCCATCGACACCACGCTCGGCGGCGCGCTGCGCAGCCAGCTGCAGGGCCGATCGCGCGGCAACACCTATAGGGGCGATGCGGTACGGCTGGCCTCGCCTGCGCCGTGGATGTGGCTGGGTTTCGACATCGGCCTGGGCCCGTCCGCGGATCGACCGAACGCCTTGTGGGAAGACGCCTTCGTGCCGATGCGGCTGGCCGACGCACTGCGCAGCGCGCGCAACGTCGATGGACGTCCACTGGTGTCGGGCGAGCAGATCATCGTCCCGCACACGCAGGCCCCGGAACCTGTCGAGCGCGCGCGCCTGCTGTGGCCGTGGCTGGTGGCCGGCCTGGCACTGGGCGTCGCCATCCTCGTCGCCGGTCGTTTCGCGCCGCGTGCATTGGCGACGATCGCCTTGCCGTTCTGGACGGTCAGCGCCCTGCTCGGCGGCGTGATGCTGTTCCTGTGGCTGGGCACCGAACACGGCTTTGCCTGGCGCAACCACAATTTGCTGCTGTTCAATCCGCTGTGCCTGCTGCTGCTGCCCGGCGGCTGGCGCATCGCACGCGGCCGCGCGCCGGGTGCGTTGTTCGGCTGGGTGCTGGCCACCGTGCTGCTATGCGGAATCGCCGCGCTGTTCCTGCACTGGCTGCCGGTGCTGCCGCAGCGCAATGCCGCGTGGCTGTCGTTGCTGATGCCGGCGCACGTGGCGTTGTGGTGCGCGTTCCGCAAGCGGCGAGCCGTGTAGGAGCGCGCTTGCGCGCGGCGGCTCTTCCCGGGAAAGCCCCATCGCGCGCAAGCGCGCTCCTGCACGGGCTTGGCTCGCTGCATACGTATGCAGCCGAGCCACGCGGAATGCGCGTGCAAGAATCCGGACGAACATACGATCGATCGCGCCTGGGAGGGTGCCGCACGATGTCGAACCGTCTTGCCGGATTGCTGGCCGCGCTGCTGCCGCTCGCCACCTTCGCCGCATCTGCCGCTGAGCCGCGCACAAGCGCGCGCATCGCATCGCCGGATGCCCGGATCACCGTCGAGGTCACGACCGACAACGAGGGCCGCGCCAGCTACGCGGTCAGTCGCGATGGCCGTCCGGTGATCGCGCCGTCACGACTGGGCCTGATGTTCACCGACACGCGCAAGTTCGAGCGCAATCTGGCGATCGCCGACCAGACCACGCGAGCGTACGACGAACGGTGGGAACAGCCCTGGGGCGAGCGCCGGCAGATGCGCGACCACCACAACGAACTGCGCGTCACGCTGGCCGAAACCGCCGGGCCCAAGCGCCGCTTCGACGTGGTGTTCCGGGTGTTCGACGACGGCGTCGGCTTCCGCTACGACGTGCCGAAGCAGCCCGGGCTCGATCGCCTGTCGATCGCCGAGGAACTGACCGAATTCGAGATCGCCGACGCCGCGACCGCGTGGTGGATTCCCGCGTTCGAGTGGAACCGCGAGGAGTACATCTATCACCGCACGCCGGTCGAGGAGGTCGGCCAGGCGCAGACGCCGATCACCCTGCGCACCGCCGACGGCTTGCACCTGTCGATCCACGAGGCCGCGCTGGTCGACTATTCGGGCATGAATCTCGCGCGCGTCGACGGGCGCCGCTTCCGCGCCGCGCTGACGCCCGGCATCGGCGCGGCGAAGGTCGAAGTGGCCACGCCGTTCGCGACGCCCTGGCGCACGATCCAGATCAGTGATCGCGCCGGCGGGCTGGTCGAATCGGGCCTGATCCTCAACCTCAACGCACCCAACGCGCTCGGTGACGTGTCCTGGGTGCGGCCGATGAAATACGTCGGCATCTGGTGGGAGATGCACCTCGACCGCAAGACCTGGGCATCAGGGCCCAAGCACGGCGCGACGACCGCGCACGCGATCCGCCACATCGACTTCGCGGCCGAGAACGGCTTCGGCGGCGTGCTGGTCGAAGGTTGGAACATCGGCTGGGACGGCGACTGGTTCGGCAACGGCGAGACCTTCAGCTTCACCCGGCCCTACCCCGATTTCGACATCGACGCGGTGACCCGCCATGCGCGCGAGAAGGGCGTGACCCTGATCGGCCATCACGAAACTTCGGGCCACGCCGCGCATTACGAAGCCCAGCTCGACGACGCGATGGCGCTCTACGGCCGCCTCGGCGTGCAGGCGGTCAAGACCGGCTATGTCGCCGACGCGGGCCAGGCCAAGGTGCGGGGCGACGACGGCGCGCTGCATTACGCCTGGCATGAAGGCCAGTCGATGGTGCGTCACCACCAGCGTGTCGTGGAGGCCGCTGCGCAGCACCGCATCAGTGTCAACCCGCACGAACCGGTCAAGGACACCGGCCTGCGCCGCACGTATCCCAACCTCGTCACCCGCGAAGGCGCGCGCGGCATGGAATACAACGCCTGGGGCCAGCCGGGCAATCCGCCCGGACACGAGGCCACGCTGGTCTACACGCGCCTGCTCGCCGGGCCGATGGACTTCACGCCGGGCATCTTCGGCATGGACACCAAATCGGGCACGCCGATGGCGACGACGCTGGCCAAGCAGCTGGCGCTCTACGTGGTGATCTACAGCCCGCTGCAGATGGCCGCCGACCTGCTGGAGCATTACGAATCACGTCCCGAGGCGTTCCAGTTCGTCCGCGACGTGCCGGTGGACTGGGACGAGACGCGCGCGCTCGACGGCGCGATCGGCGAGTACGCGGTGATCGCGCGCCGCGAGCGCGGTGGCGACGACTGGTACCTGGGCGCGGTGACCGACGACACGGCGCGCACCGTCGCCCTGCCGCTGGACTTCCTCGAATCCGGCCGACGCTACACCGCCCGGATCTACCGCGACGGCGAGGGTGCGGGCTGGCGGACGGATCCGCATGCGATCGCGATCGAGTCGCGTGAAGTCGGCGCAGGCGACACGCTGACGATCGAGATGGCACCGGGCGGCGGCCAGGCGGTGCGGTTCGTCGCGCTCTGAGCTGTAGGCGCGCGCTTGCGCGCGATAGGGCGTTCTCCGGGAAAAGCCCATTGCGCAAGCGCGCGCCTGCACAAACAAGCCTTGTCCGAATGTGTCCGCTGGCGGACGATGACGCGATGCAGACCTCTCCCGATTCCGTGCCCGCCAGCGATACCGACAACCCCACTTGCGTGGTGAACTGCGCGGTCTACGGCCCCGACGGGAAGCGCGACATCCTGCTCGACGACATCAGCGACGTGCTCGGCGTCGACGACGGCAGCTTCGTCTGGATCGGGCTGTTCGAGCCGGAAGCCGATGTACTGGCACAGCTGCAGGCCGAGTTCTGCCTGCACGATCTGGCGATCGAGGACGCCGGCAAGGCGCACCAGCGGCCGAAGATCGAGGCCTACGGCGATTCGCTGTTCATCGTCGCCAACACCGCGCAGGCGATCGACGAGCGCATCGCCTACGGCGAGACCCATATCTTCCTCGGCGCACGCTATCTGGTGACCGTGCGCCACGGGGCGTCGCTGTCGTATGCGCCGGCGCGGCAGCGCGTCGAACGCGAACCCGAACTGCTGGCGATGGGCGCACCGGCGGCGCTGTACGCCGTGCTGGACGCGATCGTCGACAACTATCTGCCGATCGTCGACGACTTCAAGGCGACGCTCAACGCACTCGAAAACGACATCATCAGCGAGCAGTTCCATCGCGGCATCGTGATCCGGCTCTACCAGCTCAAACGCGAACTGACCTATATGCGCGTCGCGGTGACGCCGCTGCAGGACGTGCTTTCGCAACTGGTGCGCAGCAGCAGCCCGTTGATTCCGAATGAAGCCAAGCTCTACATCCGCGACGTGCTCGACCACTCGGTGCGCATCAACGAGACCATCGACGCGATCCGCGACATCCTCGGCACCGCGCTCGGCGTCAACCAGGCGCTGGTGACCCTGACCCAGGGCGAGATCGTCAAGAAGCTGGGCGCCTGGGCCGCCCTGCTGGCTGCGCCGACGCTGATCACCAGCTGGTACGGCATGAACTTCCACGACATGCCCGAGCTCGACGAGCGCTATGCGTATCCGCTGCTGATCGGCGGCGTGGGCGTGGTGATGATCGTGCTCTACCGGATGTTCAAGAAGGCGCGCTGGCTGTAGCCACGTGCCTGGCGCCTCAAGCCGGCCAGAAGCGCACGAACAGCTCGCGGATCGCCAGACCACCGCCACCGATCAGGATGGCGAAATAGACCATCGTCAGCACGTTGGCGACATGGCCCAGCAATACCATCAGACCGTCGCGCTGCAGCAGGCCCATCGCCAGGCACATCAGGGCGACGCCGGGAATCGTGTTGCTGAAGGGAATGAAGCCGAACGGCGCCATCAGCAGCACCGCGCCGAGCACCAGCGCGCTGTCGTTGACCAGTCCCATCGCGCGGCCATCGGTCAACCGCGACAGGCGTCCGGGCTTCGTGATGCGTTCCAGACGGCGGACCCAGGTCAGGCCTGTATCGAGCGCGCCGCGCAGGCGGCCTGCCGGTACCGTGCGACGACGTACCGCGCCCGGCAGCCACAGCGCGCGCCCGGCCATGCGGGCGAAACCGATCAGCACGATCACCGCGCCGAACACGGTGCTGACACCCGGGATCGACACCGGAATCAGGAACACCAGGGTCAGCAGGATCACCAGCAGCAGCATGCCCTGCGTGCCGAGTTCATCGACCAGCGGGCCGACCTGCACGTCGCCGTCAGGCAGCCGCGCGATCAACGACAGCAGCTGCTCGCGCAGTGACGCGCCGGCGGGCGGCGTCACGTCGAAGCCGGTTGGGCAGGCGGAATGGTCACAGATGGGTTCACGTCAGATCCAAGCAGGGCACCGAAGGCATCAAGCGCGTCCATGCCGACCACATCAGTGGCCAGCAGCGGGACTTCCTGCAGCGGCAACGCCGGCAGAGCCTCGCGCAGCGCCAGCAGATGCACCGCTTCCTGCCGATGCCGGGTGGCGAGGAACGGCCCGGCATTGTGCGGTGAGCGCTTGTTGACCACCAGTCCGGCGACATCGATGCCGGCGCGTGCGAGCTGCGCCTGCAGCTCGATCGTCTCCAGCACCGGAAGACGCTCGGCAGCCAACACGATGAAGAACGCCGTGCACTGCGCATCGGCCAGGACATTGCGCAGGTGTTCGAAACGATGGCGGCGCCGGTGCAGCAGGCTGCGGATCGCCTGGTCGCGATCGGCCGGCGTGGCCGAGGGCGTCTCGCCGCCCAGTGCACGCCCGCCGATGCCGTCGTCCCGACCGAGATTGCGCAGCGCGGCGCCGAAGCGTTCGCTCTTGGCCTGCCGTTTCAGCAGGCCCTCGGTCCAGGCGCTCAGCATTTCAGGCAACGCCATCAGCCGCGCCGTATGGCCTGAGGGCGCGGTATCGAAGACCAGCAGGTCGTAGCTGTGCAATCCGTCGTGGACCAGCTCGGCGATGCGCTCCAGCAGCGCCGCTTCATGCATGCCGGGCGCATCCTGCGACAGGGCTAGATGCCGGCCGACTTCTCCTGCCAGATGCGGCGGCATCAGCCGGCGCAAAGCATCACCCACCTGCTGGAGATGCGCGGCGACGGTCGCGTCGGGATCGATCTCGATCGCGTCCAGACGCTCGGTCAAGGTGCGCGGCTCGGGGCCGACATCGCATTGCCACAGATGGCCCAGGTTGTGGGCCGGGTCGGTCGACACCAGCAGCACGCGGCGGCCCGCACGCGCCTGCGACAACGCGAGCGCCGAGGCCACCGAGGTCTTGCCCACCCCACCCTTGCCACCCACGAACACCACGCGTCGCGCCGCGGTGGTGCTCAGCAGCATGAAATATGGTCCAGCGGCGAGCGCTCCAGGCCCATCCTGCGGTGCCAGTCGTGGAAGCGCTCGTACATCGCCGGCATCAGTTCGAGCGTGTAGTAACCGACCGGATTGGGCACGCCCAGCGATTCGGAGAACACCATCAGCATGAAGAGGTCCTCCTCGTCACGCTGCGCGCGGGCGAAGGTGCGGCGGTACGGCGTCATGTAGAACTCGCGCAGGCCCGCCGAGAGACGGGCGAGCGCGGTAGGCGCCGCAGGTGCGCCCGGATCGGTCACGCGTCGGCGGCCCCATCACGGACTTCGCGGCCCTGACGCATCGCGACGGCAGCCTCGAAGGCCACCCACACCGCCGCGATCAGGATCACGATGTCCATGGCCAGCAGCAGCCACTTGCCGTCGTTGTAGAACGTGCCCAACTGCACGACCAGTGCGTAGACCGACATGATCATCAGGAACACCATCGGGATGCCGGTCAGCCAGGGATTGCGGCCCTTGCGGATCAGGATGACGGTGATGATCGCCAGGGTCAGCGCCGCGAGCAGCTGGTTGGTGGTGCCGAACAACGGCCAGATCACCATGCCGCCGCTGCCGCCACTGCCCGCGCCGAACGCGAGTGCCAGACACACGGCCAGGGCGATCACGGTGCCGAGGATCGTGCCGACCTTGAAGCCCGCCAGCTCGGCCGCTTCCTGCACGACATAGCGCTGCAGGCGCAGGCCGGTGTCCATGGTGGTGGCGGCGAACAGGATCGCCATCGTCGCCAGCAGCGTGGCGCCGAGATTCTCCGGCAGACCCAGGCCTGCGGTGATCAGCGCTTCGCCGCCGTTGACGAAGGCGGTGACGTTGCCACCGCCGAAGCTGCTGTAGACCGTCTGCCAGTCGACCAGGGTCGCGAAGCCCGCGGTGCAGCAGATGATGGCCGCCAGCGACAGCATGCCCTCGCCGACCGCGCCGAAGTAGCCGACGAAGCGCGCGTCGGTTTCCTTGTCGAGCTGCTTGGAGGTGGTACCGGAGGCGACCATGCCGTGGAAGCCGGAGATCGCGCCGCAGGCGATGGTGACGAACAGCAGCGGGACGATGCTCGGCGTGCCCGCGGGCACGGCCGTGTTGAAGGCCGGCGCGACGATCGTCGGCGAGGCGATCAGCACCGCGGCATAGAGGATGCCCAGGCCGATGAACAGCTGCAGGCCGTTGATGTAGTCGCGCGGCTGCAGCAGCACCCACACCGGCAGCAGCGAGGCGATGCCGGCGTAGGTGAACAGCAGCACGATCCAGGTGGAATTCGCATTCATGCCCAGCACCGTCTCGGGCAGCACGACCGGGTACATGCTGCCGAGCCAGATCAGCGCATACAGCACCACGACGCCGATGATCGACGGCCACAGCAGGCCCATCTTGAAGCGGTAGATGGCCTGGCCGATGAGCAACGCCACCACGATCGCGCCCCAGACCGGGATCACCGAGGTCGGCGTGGACACCAGCAGATTCGAGATCACGACCGCGAACGCGGCGTTGACCATCAGCAGCAGCAGGAAGATGACGACCAGGAACAGGTTGCGGCCGCGGCGGCCGATGTAGCTGCCGCTGAGCATGCCCATCGACTGGCCCTTGTTGCGCACGCTGGCCCACAGCGCGCCGAAGTCGTGCATGCCGGCAAAGAACACCGTGCCGAACACCACCCAGAGGAACGCGGGGCCCCAGCCCCAGATGACCGCGATCGCGGGACCGACGATCGGCGCCGCACCAGCCACCGAGGTGAAATGATGGCCCCACAGCACGAACTTGTTGGTCGGCACGTAGTCCACGCCGTCGCGCATGGTGTGCGCGGGCGTCGGGAAATCGGCATCGAGCCGGTAGATCTTTTCGGCAATGAACTTCGAATAGAAGAAGTAGCCGAGCGCCATGATCGTCAGGCCAACGACCAACAATACGATCGCATTCATCTGTGACATCCCCTTGCCGTGTGCGGTGAAACGACCGCCGTGCGGGGAGGATCGCCGCTGGCGCCTGCGGAGGGAAGGCCCCGAGGGCCGATATCACCCGCGGCTACGACTAAAGTCTGAGCCCGAGGCCGCCACTGGGCCCGGATCGGCGCCGGCTCGATACGGCGCAGGCGTTCTCACTCCAGACGCGCCCGGCACGGTGTTGGACGTGAATGCACACAGACGGACGCGATCGTGACCTGCTGCATCTGCAGGCCACAGGTCAGGTCCTCAAGCGCCGGCCATCACCCGCAGGATCTGTCCGACGAAGTACGCGATCAGCGTGCCGGTGGCATAACCGACCGTGCCCAGCAGCACGCCTACCGGCGCCAATGACGGATGGAAGGCCGCGGCGATCACCGGTGCAGACGCGGCAGCGCCGACGTTGCCCATCGAACCGACGCCGACGTAGAACATCGGTGCGCGCACCAGCCGCGCCGCGCCCCAGATCACCAGCACGTGCACGGCCATCCAGATCGCGCCGATGGCGAGCAGTTCCGGCCGGTCGGCGAGCTTGAGGAAATCCATCTGCATGCCGATGCAGGCGATCAGGAAGTACAGGAAGACGGTGCCGATCTTCGAAGCGCCCGCACTTTCGAGCCGACGCGCGCGAGTGAAGCTGAGCAGCAATCCGGCGAGTGTGGCGATCACCACCACCCAGACGAACGCGGAGTCGAGACTGAAGCGCGCCGCCCAGTCGTAACGCGCGAACCACGCGGCCAGCGGGTTGGAAATCGCATGCGCCAGCCCGACCAGGCCGAAGGCCACCGCGACGATGATCATCAGATCGGTCAGCGTCGGGATGCGGGCGTTCTCGGATTCAAAGGCCGCGATCCTTGCCTTCATCTCGTCGATGGCGCGGGTGTCGGCGCCCGAGCGCGCGTCGATCTGCGCCGAGCGGTTGGCGACGAACAGCAGCGTCGCCATCAGCGCACTGGCCATCGCGACGTCGACGACCGCGAACTGGCCGAACAGCGTGGCATCGACCTCGTAGACCTCGCGCATCGCGACCATGTTCGCGCCGCCGCCGATCCAGCTGCCGGCGAGCGCCGCCATGCCTTTCCAGGTATCGCCGGCGACCGCGGCAGGCCACACCCATTCCATCAGCTGGAACGACACGATCGCGCCGAGCACGATGCCGACGGTGCCAGCGACATAGACGAACACCAGCTTCGGCCCCAGCCTGATGATGCCCTTGAGGTCGATCGACAGCGTCAGCAGCACCAGAGCGGCCGGCAGCAGCACCCGGCTGGCGATCGGGTTGTAGAGGCTGTTGGTCTCGCCGTCGATCAGGCCGACGGTGTTGTAGAACGCCGGGACGAAGTAGCACAGCAGCAATGCCGGCACCCAGGTGAAGAACTTTTTCCAGAACGGCGTCGGCCCGCTAGCCAGCCAGAAAATCACGCCGAGGGTCGCGGCCAGCAGTCCGAACAGGACGATGTCGCTGGTGATCAGCGCGGTGGAGATGTCGAGCGATTCGGGCGCCATCGAGGCGGTCTCCAGTTGGGATGCTTGGGCGCGATGCAGAACGGCCGGCTTGCGCCGGCCGTTCCTCGGACGTCCCGGTTATTCGCCGATGTGCTGCTTGAGCCAGGCGTTGACCGTGTCATGCCACAGCACGCTGTTGTGCGGCTGAAGCACCCAGTGATTCTCGTCGGGGAAGACCAGCAGTTTCGACTCGACGCCCTTGCGCTGCAGCGCGGTGAACGACGACAGGCTCTGGTCGACAGGCACCCGGAAGTCGTTCTGCCCGGCGACCACCAGCGTGGGGGTCACCCACTTCTCGATATGCCGCGCCGGATTGAACTTCTCGTAGGCACGCGGATTGGCTGCCACGGTGCCGCCGAACTCCCATTCGGTGAACCACAGTTCCTCGGTCACCAGCCCCATGGAGCGCGTGTCGAACACGCCGTTGTGATTGACGAGGCACTTGAAGGGCGCGTTGCCGCGCCGGTCGAACCAGTTGCCGGCAAGCCAGTTGACCATGTAGCCGCCGTAGCTCGCGCCGAGCGCGCAGGCGCGGTCGCCGTCGAGGAACGCGTACTGCTGCTGCGCGGCCGCCCAGCCCTTCTGCAGATCCTCGAGCGGCTTGCCGCCCCAGTCGCCGCTGATGGCATCGGTGAACGCCTGACCGTAGCCGGTCGAGCCGTGGAAATCGATCATCACCACCGCATAGCCCTGCCCCGCATACGTCTGCGGATTCCAGCGGTAGCTCCAGCCGTTGCCGAAGCTGCCCTGCGGACCGCCGTGTATCAGGAACGCGACCGGATAGGTCTGGCCTTCCTGGTAGTTCCACGGCTTGACCACGTAGCCGTAGACGGTCTCGTTGCCGGCGCCCTTGAAGGAAAACTGCTCGTAGTCGCCGAACGCGACACCAGGCAGACGCTCGGCCGTAGTGGGCGTGATCTGGCGCAGCTGCGTGTCGGCGCCCAGCGACTGCAGCGAGCCGGTATAGAGCGTATCGCCGCTCTGGATCGTGTTGCGGGTCAGCGCGACGGTGTCGCCGGCAATCGCGAACGAGGAGATCGAACCGTCGGCGATGAGCTTCGTCACGTCACCGCTGGCGACATCGACGCGGAACAGCGGATATTCGCCGGTGTCCTGCGCGGCGACGTAGAGCGCGCTGCCATCGGCGGACGGCGTGACGCTGCTCGGCGAGCGATCCCACTGCGGCGCGATCTCGCGCGTCTGGCCGCTGGCGACGTCCATCGCCATCAACGCGTAGCGATCGGCCTCGAAGCCCGGGCGCTTCATCGCGCGATAGAACAGCGTCGCGCCGTCCTCACTGAAGACCGGGCCGCTATCCCAGGCCGGATTGGCGCTGGTGAGGTTCACCGGCGCTGCCTCGCCGGCGGCGTCGATGCGGTAGAGATCGAAGTTGGTCGACCACGGCGCCTCGCGCCCGGCCACCTTGACGCTCGCGACGACCGAGCGGCCGTCCGGCGCCCAGGTGTAGTCATCGGCGCCGCCGAAGGGCTTGGACGGGATGTCGCCTTCCAGTTCATGACCCAGCGCGCGCGCCGTCGTGACCGCGCGTGCGCGCGCAGCCGGCAGGTCGGCCACGAACAGGCGGCTCATCGTGCCGTCCTTCCAGGTGTCCCAGAGACGCACGAACAGCTGGTCGTAGACCACGCCGCTGGTCTTGGCGTCCTTGTTCTCAGCGAGCTTCTGCTTCGTGCACGCGAGATCCGCAGCGCAGTCGCCGAAGGTGTCGGCGCTGAACGCGACGCGCGCACCATCGGGCGCCACCTGGTAGCTGCCGATGTCGACCGCGACGTCGGTCAGCTGCCGCGGGGTGCCGCCGGCCAGCGGTATCGAGAACAGCTGCGCGCTGCCGTTCTTGCTGCTGAGGAAGTAGACGGTCTGGCCGTCGGCCGACAGCGTCGGCGAGTTCACGTTCCAACCCGCCGGCGTCAGCCGCTTGGGCGGCGCCATGTCGCGGGTCAGCAGGTTGCGCGTGTACAGCGCGGTCTCGGCCTTGCCCGAATCGAAGTCCAGCGTGCGCTGGGCGAACACCAGCTGGCGACCGTCGGCGGTCAGCAGCGGCGCGGAGACACGGTCCAGCTGGACCAGATCGCGAACGTCGAGCCCGCGCGCGGCCTCACGCTCCTGGGCAACGGCCGGCAACGCGGCAAGCAGGCACAAAGGCAACAGCGCGAGGCGCAGGGACATGGCAGGGCTCCGTACAAAGAGCCCGAATGGTAGGCCGGCGCCGCGATGCTGGCAAAGCGGCGCCGGCGTCCCTCACTGCGCGGCGCGTTCGCCGCCCAGATGCGTGGCCAGGAAGTCGAGCAGCTTGGTGTAGTAAGTGCGGCGGTTCTCCGGCTTGTAGAAGCCGTGGCCCTCGTTGGCGACGTAGAGCGTCTCCACCGGCACATTGGCTGCGCGCAGCGCGCGTTCCATGCTGCGGGTGTGGCCGACCGGCGCGACTTCGTCCTTGCCGCCTGCCACCAGCAGGACGGGGCTCCGGATCTGCGCCGCGCGCTGGGTCGGCGACGCGGCCGCCAGCGCCTGCGCGTCCGCGCCGACCCACTCGTCGAACCAGGTCCGCATCCAGGCAGCGCCGCGACGGTCGTCGTTGCGCATCATCGGCAGGTCGTAGACGCCGACATAGCCGGCGGCGCATCGATACATCTCCGGCTCGCGCGCCGCGCCCATCATCGCCGCGTACGCGCCATAGCTGCCGCCGTAAATGCAGATACGGTCCTGCGTGGTGTGCCCCTGTTCGATCGCCCAGCGGGTCGCATCGGTCAGGTCGTCCTGCATCTTGCCGCCCCACTCCCGGGCGCCAGCCTGCATGAAACTTCGGCCATATCCCCCGGATCCACGGTAGTTCACCTGCAGGACTGCGTAGCCGGCTTTCGCGAGCAACTGCGTTTCCGGATCGAACGCCCAGGCGTCCGAAATGCCGAACGGCCCGCCATGCGGCACCACGACGAGCGGCAGCGGTTGTCCGGCAGGCGCACCAGCGGGACGGGTCAGATACCCGTGGACGGTGAGGCCGTCACGTGCGCGGATCGCCACGGGCGCCATGGGGCTCATCTGCTCGGGATCGATCCCGGCGCGACGTGCCAGCACAAAATCGGCCTTCTTCTCGCGTGCGTCGTAGGTGTAGAAACTCCCGGGGTCACGATCGCTGGTGGCGAGCAGGAGCTTGGTGTTGGCGTCACGCGTCGACGAGGCGACACCGATCTCGTGACCGGGAAATGCCTGTTCGAACATGCGGAACAGGCGCGCGTCGTCCGATTCGGGCTCGAAAAATGCCATCCGTGGCGCCGCGCCCGGATAGCGCACGCCGATCGCGACCTCGGTGCCGGGCCGGTAGAGGATCTCCGGGTCGACGGCTTCGTCGCGCAGCAGTTCCCGTCGGTCGCGGGAGGCGATATCCATCGCGACAATCGCGTCCGGACCCGATGGCTGGGTGACCTGCAGATAGGCGGTGGTGCCGTCCTGCGAAAACCCGACCGGATACTCGATCCGGCCGGACGTGCCCTGGTGGTTCAGCAGCTCCCAGTCGGCGCCGCGGTTGGCGCGGTAATACAGCTGGCTCAGGTTGTCGCTGCGCGAACCGACCGCGAAGCGGACCTCGCCCTGGTGATCGGTCACGAACCGCGCCTGGTTCACCGGCACTGTGGCGACCGTGACGCGACGGCCGCTGTAGACATCCATCCGGTCGACACGGGTGAACGGATCTCCACCGAACGGCGAGACGGCCACCAGCACGTTGCGCGGATCATCCGGCAGCATGTCGATGGGCCACGCGAACACGCGCTCTTCTTTCGGACCGCTGCGGATGTTGGTGCCGAGCCCGGAGTTCTGCACGCGATAGCCGACCAGCAACTGGGCGCGCGAGCCGTCGGCATTCATCGCATAGAGTTCGCCGGTGGAGGCCGGATAGTCACGCATGCCCAAGCGCTGGGCGAGACCGAACATCAGGCGGTCCTCCTTCGCCCACCAGAAATCGGCAATGTGCGTATTTGCCGGCAACTGGAAACTGCCGACGACGCTGCGGTCGCTCCGGTTGAGGATGGCGATCACCGAGCGGTCCTCGGCCGGCAGGGTCGCCGCGAGAAAACGCCCGTCGGGTGAAATCTTCAGATCGAGGATGCCTTCATCCTGGATGAAGGGCGTCAGGTCGACCTGCGCATGCAGGGCGGGCGCGCCCAGGCAGGACAACGCGATACACACAGACAGCAGTCCCTTGCGGACCATACGAACTCCCGGTTTCCATTCCGTACCCCGACCATCGAAGACGCTCTCCCCGAGCACGGCGGCCTCCATCCTATCCATGGGGGTGCCACCGGAAAACCCCGTCGCGCGGGCCCACGCGGAATTCCGCCTCGACCCTATACTCGCGCCTTCGCCCGCCCGGATCACGGCATTGAGCGCTGTCACCGCTTCTGCCGCCGCGCCGCACGCAGACTTTCTGGGCCACCCCAAAGGTGTCTTCGTCTGCTTCTTCACCGAGATGTGGGAGCGCTTCTCGTTCTACGGAATGAAGGCGCTTCTGCTGCTCTACATCCTCAAGTACCACCTGTTCGGCGACGACGCCGGCTTCGATCTGCTCGGCGCCTACGGCGGTCTGGTGTACGCGGTGCCGGTGATCGGCGGCCTGCTGGCCGACCGCTATCTGGGGATGCGCAAGGCGGTGGTGCTGGGCGGCGTGCTGCTGGTGCTCGGCCATCTGGGCATGGCCTACGAAGGCGAGCAGGCGCGCATCGTCGATGGCATCGTGGTGCGCGACGAAGGCGCGCTGCAGGTGTTTTACCTGTCGCTTGCGCTGATCATCATGGGCGTCGGGTTCCTGAAGCCGAACATCTCGACGATTGTCGGCAAGCTGTACGCACCCGAGGATCCGCGTCGCGATTCCGGGTTCACGCTGTTCTATGCCGGCATCAACGTCGGCGCGCTGTTCGCGAGTCTGGTGTGCGCGTTCCTGGGCGAGACCTACGGCTGGAAGTACGGCTTCGGCGCGGCCGGTATCGGCATGATCGCCGGGCTGATCGTCTTCATCTGGGGCCAGAAGTATCTCTACGGACTCGCCGAGCCGAATGACCCGGCAAAGCTGCGCGAACGCGTCGGCCCGCTGTCGCGCGAGTGGTGGATCTACGCCGGCAGTGTCGCCGGCGCGCTGCTGGTCTGGCAGCTGATCCAGCGCACCTGGACCGTGCACGGCGCGATGCATCTGATCGCGGCAGCGCTCGCGGTGTGGTTCATCTGGTTCCTCGTGCGCCACTGCACGAAATTCGAACGCCAGCAGATGCTGGCGCTGGTGCTGCTGATCATTGGCGTGCTGATCTTCTTCACTCTCTACGAGCAGACCTACGGTTCATGGGTCACGTTCACCGACCGCATGCTGACCAACGATCTGTTCGGCCTGACGCCCGGCGATTACCAGCCAGGCATTCCCTGGGCGATCTTCGCGCTCGTCAGCAGCCCGGTCCTGATGGTCACCGCGCTGCGCGCCAGCGATCGCGGCAACGGCGGGCTGGCGAAGACGGCGGTCATCGCGATGGTCGTCGCGCTGGCGATCGCGCTGGTCCACGACGTGGTGCTGGTGCCGCAGACCGCGGGCTCGCTGACCTTTCTCGGCGCGTTCTTCATCGTCGTGCTGGCGCCGATCTTCTCGTGGCTGTGGCCGTGGCTGGACCGCCGCGGGCTCAACCCGAGCAAGCCGGCGAAGATGGCGATCGGCCTGGTGTTCGCCGGCCTCGCCTTCGTGCCGCTGATGCTGGCTGCGCAATCGGCCGGCAGCGGCGTGCTCGCCAGCGTGTGGTGGCTGGTGCTGGCGTACTTCCTGCTGGAACTGGGCGAGATGTGCCTGTCGCCGATCGGCCTGTCGGCGGTGACCCAGCTGTCGGTCGCGCGCGTCGTCGGCCTGATGATGGGCGCGTTCTGGCTGGCGACCGCGTACTCGGAAGTGCTGGCCGCGCAGTTCGGCAAGCTGACCTCGATGGAGGTGCTCGAGGGCGAGACCTTCGACATGGCGGTCGCGGCCACCCGTTACGGCGATCTGTTCCAGCTGATGCTGTGGATCGGCGTCGGCTCCGGCATCGCCTACTTTGTGCTCTCGCCCCTGGTGCGGCGCTGGATGCACGGGGTGCGCTGAGGCGGCACCCGGCGCGCGTTCGCGACGTCGTTCCCTGAAATGCAGAACCCCCGATCGCTCGGGGGTTCGTGCACTACATTACGCGACGCGAAGTCCGATCAGAACGGGATGTCGTCGTCCGAGAAATCGTCCATCGGCGCGGGACGCTGCTGCTGCGGCGCCGACTGGCGCGACGGCGCGGGGCCACGCTGCTGCGGGGCATCGCCGCCACCGCCGCCGCCGGCCGCACGCTGCGGACGATTGCCGCGCTCGTAATTGCCGCCGCCACCGCCTCCACCACCGCCGTCACCACGACCGCCGAGCATCTGCATCTCGTTGGCGACGATGTCGGTCGTGTACTTCTCCACACCGTCCTGGCCGGTGTACTTGTCGTAGCGGATCTCGCCTTCGACATAGCACTGGCTGCCCTTGCGCAAGTACTCGCCAGCGATCTCGCCGAGCTTGCCGAAGAACACCACGCGGTGCCATTCGGTGCGCTCCTGCTTGTTGCCATCCTTGTCGTTGCGCACGCTGGTCGTGGCCAGGCTGATGCGGGTCACGGCCATGCCGCCCTGGGTGTACTTGGTGTCGGGGTCGTTGCCGAGATTGCCGACCAGGATGACTTTGTTGACGCCGCGGGCCATGGGAATTCCTTGGATTGCACCGGCTTGCGGGCCGGCGTGATGGATTTCGACATCACAGTATAAAGCGCCCTGCCCCTGCCGTCCGGGCGGTCCGCATGCAGCGATGGGTGGCATCCGCACGCCGCCGTCGGGCGTTGCCTATAATTCCGGGTCTGCCTGTCCCGGATTCTGCATGAACAACGTCGCCCTCCCGGCCGCCCGCCTCGACCTGCCGGCGATCCAGGCCCTCGCCGCCGGCGACATGGCGGCCATCGACGCCTTGATCCGCGACCGGCTGGCCTCCGACGTGGTGCTGATCAACCAGGTTGCCGAACACATCGTCTCGGCGGGCGGCAAGCGCCTGCGGCCGATGCTGGTGATGCTGGCCGGCCGCGCCACCGGCACCATCGGCGCCGAGCACCACCAGCTGGCGGCGATCGTCGAGTTCATCCACACCTCGACCCTGCTGCACGACGACGTGGTCGACGAATCCGACCTGCGCCGCGGCCGCAGCACCGCCAACGCGATCTGGGGCAACGCGGCCAGCGTGCTGGTCGGCGATTTCCTGTACTCGCGCAGCTTCCAGCTGATGGTCGAACTCGACCGCATGCCGGTGATGCGCATCCTCGCCGACACCACCAACCGCATTGCCGAGGGCGAGGTGCTGCAACTGCTGCACGTGCGCAACCCGGATACCGACGAGGCCGCCTACCTCAACGTCATCGAGCGCAAGACCGCGGTGCTGTTCGCCGCCGGCACGAAGCTCGGCGCACTGGCGTCCGGCGCGGACGCGGCCACGCAACAGGCGCTCTACGACTACGGCATGCAGTTGGGCTACGCGTTCCAGATCGCTGACGACGTGCTCGACTATTCGGGCGACGCCGACGCGCTGGGCAAGAACCTCGGCGACGATCTCGCCGAAGGCAAGGCCACGCTGCCGCTGATCCACGCGATGGCGCAGGCCACGCCCGAGCTGCGCGCGCGTCTGCGCACCATCGTCGAAACCGGCGATACCGATGCGCTGCCCGAAGTGCTGGCCGCGATCGACGCCGCCGGCAGCCTCGACTACAGCCGCGCCCGCGCACTCGCATACGCCGAAGCAGCCGAACGCGCGCTTGTCGCACTCGGCGACAACGACGCCGTCGCCGCACTGCGGGGACTTGCGCGCTACGCGGTCGAACGCGGGCACTGATCAACTCGTGTTTCCCGGGCGCGTGTCCTGATCGCAGCGCCTTTCATCCTGCCTGTAGGAGCGCGCTCGCGCGCGATGGCGCTTTACCGGGACAGCCACTCGCGCGCAAGCGCGCTCCTACAGGTGTGCGGATGCAGGCACACAAACGCGCTGAAGGCCTCGGGTTCACAGGGTGCTCGACTGATCGCAGTCGACCATCCAACCAGGATCAATACCGTTCAGCGATCGAGATCGAAGGCCCATCGCCACGCGCACAGCATTCTCGCCATCCATTCCTGTAGGAGCGCGCTCGCGCGCGATGGGGCTTTACCGGGACTGCCACTCGCGCGCGAGCGCTCTTACCGGAGTACGGCTGCGGCGGTGATGAGTACGCCCGCGATCAGCGCCAGCAGGATCGCCACCCCGCCTGACCGCGCGAGGTTGACCGTCCAGCCGAGCGCCTTCGGATATTTCGGCACCAAGATGCGGCTGTCACCAGCCGCGCGATAGAGGCCCAGCCAGCGCGGGCCGATCCAGTGGACGGGGTCCGCCCATGCACGTGCATTGCGCTCACGCTCTTCCATGCCGTTCCCACGTTTCGTCCAGGAACTCCAGCGTGCGGGACCTCGTCCGCTCGGGTGACCCGGTGCGACGAACGCGGGTCTGCGCCGGACGAATCGCCGCTGCCGCCGACACGCTGGCCGTCAGGCGATGCCGATGCCCGGAATCGCCGTGATCGCATCCGGATCGAAGCCGCCCAGTGCGGCGACGTGCCGCCCGCGCGCGGTGTAGTCGCGGTACGCACCGAAGCTGGGCGCGCCGGGCGACAGCAGCAGCACGCCCTCGCCGTCCAGCGTTGCGCGCGCCTGTGCGATCGCCGACTCGAGATCATCGGCCGCGGACAACTGGAAGCCGGCGTCACGTGCGACCGGTGCCAGCAGATCGAAGATGCGCGGCCCGTTCTGACCCATGGTCACGATCGCGTGCGGTGCGCCCGTGCGCATCGCGTCGGCGAACGCCTGCCAGTCGAGACCGCGGTCGTGGCCGCCGACCAGCAACGCGACGCGTTGATCGCGATAGACATCGAGCGCGGCGAGACTTGCGTGCGGCGTCGTGCTGATCGAATCGTTGACCCACAGCACGCCATCGCGCGTGCCCAGCGGCTGCAGGCGATGCGGCAGCGGTACGAAACCGGCGGCGGCCGCCGCCAGCGGCGCGGCGTCGATGCCCAGGGCTTCGATCGCAGTCAGCACACCGCAGAGATTGCCGCGGTTGTGCCGGCCCGGCAGCGGTAGACCGGATGTTTCCAGCACCGCCGTGTTGCCGCGGTGCAGAACGTCACCGCGCAGATGCCAGCCTTCGGGCGTGCCGAACCAGCGGATCTCGCTGTCCGGCAGCACCAGCGCGGCGAGCCGCGGGTCCTCGGCATTGAGCACGGCGATGCGCGGGCGCGCACGGGTCAACAGCGCCAGCTTGTCATCGACGTACCGCGCCTCGCTGCCGTGCCAGTCGAGATGTTCGGGAAAGATGTTGGTGACGACCGCGATATCAGGCCGCACGCCGCCGGTGGCGACATCGCCGGTCTGGTAGCTCGACAATTCGATCGCCCAGACGTCGGCCTGCGCATCGAGCAGCTCCAGCAGTGGCAGGCCGATGTTGCCGGCCAGCGCGGTCCGCAGGCCCTGCGCACGCAGCAGATGCGCGAGCAGCGCGGTGGTCGTGCTCTTGCCCTTGGTGCCGGTGACGCAGACCGTGCCGGCCGCGACTTCACCGGGCGCGGCGCGCGAAGCGAACCACAGCGCGCTGCCGCCGACGAACCGTGTGCCCTGCGCCGCGGCGGCCATCGCATGCGGCGAGTACGGGCTGATGCCGGGCGACTTCACGACAACCGCGCAAGCCGACAGCCGCGCGGCGTCGATGCCGGTGTCGCAGGTCAGCAGCGGATCGCCGAGCGTCGCCGCATCGTTGGCTTCTTCGGCGTTGCAGAACAGGATCAGCGGCAGCGCCGGCGCGCGGCTGCGGATCGCGCGCCAGGCGGCACAACCTTCGCGGCCCCAGCCCCACAACGCGACGCGGCCGCCACCCGCCGCGATTTCCTCAAGCTGCGAGATGCGCACGCAGGCGATCCCACAGCGCGTCGGGAATGCGGTGTGTGTCGTCCTCGACCATCAGCAGGCTGGCGACATCCAGTTCGTCCGCGTCGAGCTGCGGTGCAATCAGCTGCGCGAAGCGCGCGACGATCGCGTCCTCGCGCCACTCCGGGCGCTTCGCCAGCGCCGCCATCGCCGCGCGCGATTCGCGGCCTTCGCCGACGCATTCGAACGGCTTGTGGTCCCGGTACTCGAGCAAGGCGTCGTAACCCGGCACCTGCGTGGCGTCGTCGAGCAGGTTCCGCCCGAAGATCGACACCAGACGCGGCTTGGGCATGAACGGCGCGAGTGCCAGAAACACGAAGTGGCACTTCGGGCAGATACCGCACCAGCGGTTCACCGGCCGCTCGCCGAGCAGATGGAAATTGCGGTTGCAGCTCGAGAAATGCGCGTCGTAGCGATCGGTCTTCGCGAACTGGCGCGCGACCGCGAGTTCCGACAGTGGCCGCAGCAGCGAG
The DNA here is from genome assembly GCF_057838005.1 of Luteimonas sp. KH_071. NCBI lineage: Bacteria > Pseudomonadati > Pseudomonadota > Gammaproteobacteria > Lysobacterales > Lysobacteraceae > Luteimonas > Luteimonas sp. KH_071. The sequence continues at coordinate 2,535,913 of NZ_CM174458.1, forward strand.
TAGTAATTCAGGTCCGCAGCGACGCGCGCCTGCACGTGATCGCCGAACGCGCGTTCGAACGCCCAGCCTTTCGACCACTGGTGGTTCACTTCGCGCGTTTCGCCTCCCGACGCGTCCTTGATCAGGCTGCCATAGCTGGCCGAGCGCTCGTTGGAGAACACCACTTGATCCACGCCGTGCAGCACCGCGGCCAGCACGAGGATCGCCGAGTTGATCGCGGTGACCGGGATGTGCCCGTTCCACGCACCCTGGCGGTTGTACTCGAACAATTCCGGTGCGATCTGCCGACCGATGTTGAGCGTCGGCAGGCCGGTGCGCTCGGCGCAGACGCGGATCAGCTGCGAGCCGCCGATCCAGCTGACGGTCTGTTCGATGCCCAGCCCGCGCAATGCTTCGATCGACACCAGCGAATCCTTGCCGCCGCCGATGGCGACCAGCGCATGCGTCCGCAGGTCGAGCGCGGGCGCGTCTGCGCTCGCGGCCGCGTCATGCGGAAACCGGATCTTCCCGTGCAGATCCAGCCCGTTGCGATACGCGAACTCGCCGAGCCCGTGCACGTACACGTCATCGAGCAGCGCCGCGGTGTCGGCGTCGATCGCGTAGCCTTCGATGCGGATGTCCGTCGGCACCGCGGCTTTGTAATAGCTGACGCCGGCGATCAGATGCAGCAGGCGCAGCGCCTGCGTCGCGGCTTCAGCGCGCGCGGCATCGAGTTCGAACGGCGCACCCGGCACCGTCACGGTTTCGATCAGCTCCGGGCCGTCATCGAAGGCGTAGCGCAGGCGCGCGACACCGGTCGCGGCGTCGAGGTCGCAATCGATGAAGCGGAAGCTGCGGACCGAACTGCGGTCGAAGACAACACTCATTCCAGAACATCCTGCTGCGGCAGCTGCCGCAGGTTGTAGGTATTGGCCATGACGAAGCCGTAGGCGCCGGCGTCGGCGATCAGAACGGTGTCGCCTTCGCGGGTCGCGGCCGGCAGGCGGCGGCGCGTGCCGAAGACGTCGCTCGATTCGCAGATCGGCCCGACGATCTCGACCGTCGTCTCGTCCGCATCGTCGAGCCGCGTCAGGTTGTGGATGCCGTGCCAGGCGTCGTACAGCGCCGGCCGCATCAGGCTGTGCATGCCGGCATCGACACCGACGCGGCGCGTGCCGAGCTTGTCGACGACCTGGGTGACGGTGGTCAGCAGCACGCCGGCTTCGGCGACGAGGTAGCGCCCCGGTTCGATCGCCAGGCGATAGCGCGGGTATTCGGCCTTGATCGCCGCCAGGCCCGCGGCCCAGGCCGGAATGTCGAACGGCACGTCGTCGGGGCGATACGGAATCGGCAGACCGCCGCCGATGTCGATCGTGTCGACGGTGCCGACCGCATCGGCGAACCCGGCCAGTTCCGCGTAGACCTCGCGCCAGTGCGCGACGGTCTCGATGCCGCTGCCCAGATGCGCGTGGATGCCGGTGATCCGCGCATCGACCTCTTCGGCGGCAATCAGGAACGCATCGAACGCGCCGAGCGGCAGGCCGAACTTCGACGCCGCGCCGCCGGTGACGACTTTCGCGTGGTGGCCGTCACCGCGACCCAGATCGAGACGCAGCCACAGGTCGCGGCCGCGGAAGACCTCGGGCCAGTTGCGCAGCGCTTCGACATTGTCGACGGTCACCGTGACGCCGCGCGCGTACGCGGCCGCGTACTCGATACGCGGCGCAAAGCTCGGCGTGAACAGCACGCGAGACGGATCGAGATCCGGCAACACCGCGAACACGTGTTCGAGCTCGCCCTGCGATACGCATTCCAGACCGAAGCCGGCATCGACCAGGGTGCGCAGGATCGCCGGATGCGGATTGGCCTTGATCGCGAAGAAGCGGCGATCGATCGCATCCGCCGTCGACAACGCAGCGGCGCGCTCGCGCACCGTCGGCAGGTGATAGACGTAGTGCGGCCGGCCGGGCTCGGCCAGCGCCAGCAGCGATTCGCGCGCGCCCTGCCACCACTGCGGCGCGCGTTCGCGACGGCCGTGCGCGATCTCGCGCCAGCTCGGGCCGAACACTGTGTCGTCATGGACCGGCATCGCGCCGCTGTCGATCAGCTCGGCATGCAGCACCGGCAGCAGACCGTCGGCGTCGGCCTCGTCGATGACGAAGGTCAGGTTGAGATCGTTCGACGACTGCGAGATCAGGTGCACACGTTCCTTGCCGAACGTGGCCCAGACATCCGAGAGCTTGTGCAGCAGCGAACGCATGCCGCGGCCGACCAGGGTGATCGCCGCGCACGGCGCGATGACCTTGACCCGGCAGATCTCGGCCAGATCGTCGGAGAGTCGCGCCAGCACATCGGTGCTGACCAGGTTCTCGCTGGGATCCAGCGACACGGTGACGTTGGTCTCCGACGATCCGATCAGATCGACCGACAGACCGTGGCGCTTGAAGCGCTCGAACACGTCGGCGAGAAAGCCGACCTGCTGCCACATGCCGATGCCTTCCATCGACACCAGCACGATGCCGTTGCGGCGGCTGATCGCCTTGACGCCCGGCACCGGTTCGGCGCTCGCATCGATCGCGGTACCGGGCAGGTCCGGACGCTCGGTGTCGAGGATCGCCATCGGCACGCCGCCATCGCGGCAGGGCTTGATCGAACGCGGATGCAGCACCTTGGCGCCGGTGGTCGCGATCTCCTGCGCCTCGGCGTAGTCCAGCCGGGTGAGCAGGCGCGCGTCGGGCACGTCGCGCGGATTGGCGCTGAACATGCCCGGCACGTCGGTCCAGATTTCGACGCGGCGTGCGCCGAGCAGCGCACCGAAGTACGCCGCAGAGGTGTCCGAGCCACCGCGGCCGAGGATCGCCGTGCCGCCATCGCCGTGCCGGGCGATGAACCCCTGGGTCAGCAGCATCCGCGGCGCCTGCGCCGCGAACCGCGCGCGCCAGTCGCCGTCAGGTTCGCGATTGCAGTTCACCGACAGGCGCGAGGCCCAGTCGCTCTGGTTCGGCAGCGCCACCGCTTCCAGCCAGTCGCGCGCATCGCACCAGCCGAAGTCCAGGCCCTGCGCCGCGAGATAGGCCGCGCCGATCGTCGAGGACAGCAGCTCGCCCTGCCCCAGCACTTCGGCCTGCCAGTCGAGCGTGCGCGTTGCCGCGCGAGCATCGTTGGCCAGCGCCTGCAGGGCGGCGAGGCGCGCGCCGAGCACCGCATCGGCATCCAGATCGAGCTCGGCGACGAACGCGCGATGCCGGTCGACGAGCGCGGCGACGCGCACGGCCGAATCCGCGGCGCCATCGGCGATCGCGGTCAGCTCGTTGGTCACGCCCGACAGTGCAGACACCACGACCAGCACGCGTGCACCGTGCTCGTCGGCCCGGCGTTTCGCCAGCCGGCCGATGGTGTCCCAGCGGTGGCGACGCGACACCGAAGTGCCGCCGAACTTGAGCACGATCCAGCGATCGTCGGAGGGTGAGGACATCGAGGTGGGGTCTCGGATGGAGGGAGCGGCAGGCGCGGCAGGCCGATGACCATGGCCACGCGCGCGGTGACCGGCGATTCTAAAGCAACCTCCCCCCCGGATATGCCAGATGCCCAGCCGCCGCTACCTGCAACTCGACGTGTTCGCCGACCGGCCAGGGGCCGGCAACCCGCTCGGCGTGGTGGTCGATGCCGACGGGCTCGACTGCGCCGCGATGCAGGCCATCGCAAATTGGACCAACCTGTCGGAAACCATCTTCCTGCTGCCGCCCGATGCCGACGCGGATTACCGCGTGCGCATCTTCACGCCGCGCCAGGAGCTGCCCTTCGCCGGTCATCCCAGCGTCGGCGCGGCCTGGGCGGCGCTCGATCAGGGCCTGGCGACACCGCATTCCGGCGCACTGGTGCAGCAATGCGCGGCCGGTCTGCTGCCGGTGCGCATCGACAGTCGCGAGGGCCACACGCTGCCCAGCGTGCGCGCACCTCACGCCGTGCATTGCGCGTCCCCTGATGGCGCCGAGTCCCAGCTCGACGCCGTGCTGCAGGCGCTCGGCGCGACCCACCCACCGCACGCGCTGCTCGACAACGGCCCGCGCTGGTGGTGCGTGGATCTGGGCACGTCCACTGTCGTGCGGACGCTCGTGCCGCCGCTGGCGGAGATCGCAGCACTGTGTCTTGCCAGCGATGCCGTGGGCCTCGCAGTCTGCGGGCGCAGTGCGGATTCCGATCATGCGCTCGCAGTGCGCGCATTTTGCCCCGCCGATGGCATTCCCGAGGACCCGGTCACCGGTAGCGCGAATGCCGCGATCGGCGCATGGCTGTACAAGGATCAGGCCGGGGAGGGCCGCGTGGTCCGCTACGTCGCCAGCCAGGGTCGGGAGATGGGTCGCGATGGCCGCGTCGAGGTCGAAATCGACCCGGCCGGCGAGGTCTGGATCGGCGGCGCGGTGCAGGCGGTGATCCGCGGGACATTCGACTGGTGAGACCCTGCGCCGAGTCCTGCTGCGCCTGCCAGCTGACGCGCGAGCGGTGCTCGAAGCTGACGTCGCAAGACGGCGCCTGACAACGCCCGCCGCTGGCCCGGCGGGTGGCTCGCGCCGCCAATGCGCACGTACGCGCGTACGCGCCGTTTCCTGTGCTCCGCCACGCGCCGTCTGTCGGCGCTCGCGACGGACTTTGGGCAGGGGCCAAGCGGGCCGCTACACTGTCGCGCCGCACGACGCCCCCGCCATGACTTCCCGCCGTTTCGTCCAGGTGGACGTATTCGCCGACCGGCCCGGTGCCGGCAATCCACTGGCCGTGGTGCTCGATGCCGAGGGCCTCGACGATGCCACGATGCAGGCCATCGCCCGCTGGACGCGCTTGCCCGAGACCACGTTCGTGTTCCCGGCCGCGTCCGACGACGCCAGCTACGGCATCCGCATGTTCTCGCCGCGCCGCGAAGTGCCGTTCGCCGGTCATCCGAGCGTCGGCACCGCGCACGTCGTGCTCGAAGCCGGGCTCGCCACACCGCGCGATGGCCTGCTGGTGCAGGACGGCATCGCCGGCAAGCTGCCGCTGGAAGTCGTGGGCGACGGCGAAACCCGCACGATCGCCGTGCGCACGCCACGCGCGTCGGTCGTCGAGACCGCATCGGCGGAGGATCCGCGTCTGCGTGACGCACTCGCCGCGATGCCACTCGGCGACCTGCCGCCCGTGCTGATGGATGGCGGTCGCCGCTGGTGGCTGGCCGAGCTCGCGAGCGAAGCCGAGCTGCGCGCGGCGACGCCGGACTGGACTGCGATCGGCGCACTCGCCGAGGCGACCGGCAGCATGGGTCTGTGCGCATTCGCGCGCTCCAATGACCCGGTGCATCACCTCGCGGTCCGCGCCTTCGTCGGGTCGACCGGACACTTCGAGGACGCCGCCTCCGGCGCCGCGAACGCGACCCTGGCTGCATGGTTGGCCGAGCGCGATGCCCTGCCCGGCAGCGATGGCCGCTACCGCATCAGCCAGGGCCGCGAAGTCGGCCACGACGCGATCATCGAACTGCACGTCGATGGCAACGGCGATGTCTGGTCCGGTGGTCGTGTGCAGACCGTCGTGCGCGGGACGATCGACTGGCGCTGAGCGCGCTCCCACATGCAGTTCAAACACCCGCTGGATCGACATGCCTGCGGTCTTGCATGAGCTGCCCCGCATGCGTGACACCGCAGACGGCAGACATGAAAACGCCGCGCCGGTTGCCCGACGCGGCGTCATTTGCCGCACTCAGCCTTCGAGTTCGGCGTCCAGCGACAGCGGCACGGCCGAAAGCGCCTTCGACACCGGGCAGTTCTGCTTGGCGTCGTCGGCGATCTCGCGGAACTTTGCCGCGTCAATACCCGGCACCCTGGCGCGGGTCTTCAGCCGGATCGAACTGATCTGCGGACCGCCATCCATCGACAGGTCGACGTCGGCGCGCGTGTCCAGCGATTCGGGCGGAAAGCCCGCCTCGGTGAGCTTGGCCGACAGCGCCATCGTGAAGCAGCCTGCGTGCGCAGCGGCGATCAGTTCCTCGGGATTGGTGCCTTTCTCGTCGCCGAATCGGCTGCTGAACGCATAGCGTGTATCCGACATCAGACCGCTCTGCGGCGTCGACAGCGTGCCCTTGCCGGACTTCAGATCACCGGACCAGTGGGCGGTGGCGTGACGGGCAATACCCATATGCGTGCTCCTCGAGAGTTGGACCGTGAACACTAGCCCCCCATCCGTTACGCGCGCGTCCGTGTGATGCGGCGCAGCACCTGCACTCGAGAGGCGGATGCAAGATGATCCGGCCATGACGCTCTCACCGTCTCTTGCAGCCCTCCTCGCGGATGCCGTGCTCGCAGTCCATGTGGGCATTGCGGGATTCGTCGTCAGCGTGACGCTCGCCCTCCTGGTCGGCGGCCCGCTCGGTTGGCGCTGGGTACGGCGCCGCTGGCTGCGCTGGCTGCACGTCGCACTGGTGGTGGTGATCGCGCTGCAGGCCTGGCTCGGGCGTCTATGCCCGCTGACGATCTGGGAACAGTGGCTGCGCACACGCGCCGGACAGCAGACCTACAACGAATCCTTCGTCGCCTACTGGTTATCGAACGTGCTGTTTTTCGAGGCCCCGTGGTGGACATTCGTCGCCGCCTACACCGTGCTCGCCCTCGTGGTCGCCGGCGCCTGGGTGCTGTGGCCGCCGCGCCGTGGCACTTCGCGATAGACCCGGGAAACGCAAAAGCCCTGTTTTTTTGCGGTTTCCTATTGGCGCACGTGCCACGATGCCCTACATTCCGCTAGCCGGCTCGCTCGGCCCGGACAACTTAATCATCACTCGACGAGGGAACCACACGCTCATGGCAACGAAGAAGGCCCCCACCAAGAAAGCCCCGGCCAAGAAGGCTGCTGCGCCGAAGAAGGCCGCCGCCGCAAAGCCGGCAGCACCGAAGCCGATCAAGGAAGCCCTGAGCAAGTCGGGCCTGGTCGCACACATCGCCGAATCCACCGGCGTCGTGGCAAAGGACGTGCGTGCGGTGTTCGCAGCGCTCGAAGGCGCCGTGCACGGCTCGATCAGCAAGAAGGGCGCGGGTTCGTTCACGCTTCCCGGCCTGCTGAAGATCACGTCGGTCAGCGTGCCGGCCAAGCCGAAGCGCAAGGGCATCAACCCCTTCACCAAGGAAGAGCAGTGGTTCGCCGCCAAGCCCGCCTCGGTCAAGGTCAAGGTGCGCCCGCTCAAGAAGCTCAAGGACGCCGCTGCCTGATTCCAGGCGTCATGCGTCTTTCGATCGGGACGGCCTTGGCCGTCCCGATTTCGTTTGCGGACATGCCTGACGGCGAGGCCGCCAGATCGCGGCCTCGCGTGGCGACGCATCCGATGGCCGCTTCGGGATCCCAGCCGCTCTCGAGCCGTATCGAACGCGCCACCGATCCAGGGTGCTGAACGATTCGCATGCCGGCCCGAGGCGTGCACATCCGGTGAACGTCTCCCGCCGCATGCTCGGCGCCGTTTTCTCCCGACCGATGGATATCGAACGATGAGCTTCCAGGGTTTTCTCAATCATCTGCTTACCTCGCAGGCCGGCGGCAAACCCGGCAGCAGCCTGCTCAACGCGGATTTCGGCAAGGGCGCTGCCACCGGTGGCGCGCTGGGCCTGCTGCTCGGCAAGAACAGGAAGACGCGCAAGGTCGCGACGTATGGCGGCCTCGCGGCGATCGGCGTCATGGCATACAAGGCCTACGGTGATTACCAGAAGCAGCAGGCCGGTGCGTCTGTCGCGCCGCCGCAGACGGTCGATCGCCTGCCCGCGCCGCAGGTGGACATCCACAGCCAGGCGATCCTCAAGGCGCTGGTCGCCGCCGCGAAGGCCGACGGCCATATCGACGCGCGCGAGCGCGAGGTCATCGAAGGCGAGTTCAAGCGCATCGACGAAGGCGCCGACGTCCAGCGCTGGCTGCATGCGGAGCTGGAGAAGCCGCTCGATCCTGCCGAAGTCGCCAGCGCCGCGACCACGCCCGAGATCGCCTCGGAGATGTATCTGGCGAGCGTGCTCGTCGCCGACGAGACCAGCTTCATGGAACGCAGCTATCTCGACGAGCTCGCGCGCCAGCTCAAGCTCGCGCCCGAACTCAAGACGCGGCTCGAACAGGAAGTAAAGGCGAATACAGAGGAGCGCTGATCCCGCGTCGCGGGTCCGGAACGGCCTGCCCTGTGCAGGCCGTTCTGCGTTGGACAATGCGCCACGCTGACTCCGGCTTCGCGCCCGGCCTGCGACCCTGACCACATGTCAGAGTCCGATCCCACACCGAATTCCACACCACCCGTTGCGCCGGCACAGGCCCGCAAGCCGCGTCGCGACTACACACCGCAGCTACGCGCCACGCTCGGCTTCGTGTTCTGGGCTGGCTTGTTTGCCGCCGCCGGCTACTGGGCCTGGCATCAGCCGTTCATGGCGAAACCGCGCGCGATCGCCACGCTGTCCGCGGCGCCTGCGCCGGAATCGTTGCCGATGCCGGTCGACGGCGTGCGCGCCTCACGCGTGGCCGATACCTACGGCGCGCCGCGCGGCCGCGACCGCCAGCACGAAGGCGTCGACATCTTCGCGCCGCGCGGCACGCCGGTGCGCAGCACCACCGATGGGCTCGTCGTCGGCGTGCGCGACAGCGGCCTGGGCGGCAAGCAGGTCTGGGTGATGGGACCGGGACGGCAGCGTCATTACTACGCCCATCTCGATGGATTCGCGGACCTGCTGGAAGTGGGCGATCTGGTCCGGCCCGGCGATGCGTTGGGCGTCGTCGGCGACACCGGCAATGCGCGCGGCACGCCGCCGCATCTGCACTACGGTGTCTACGCCAGCGACGGCGCGTTCGATCCGCTGCCGCTGCTGCGCGCGCACGGTGCCGACAACGGCGACGCGGCGCGCTAGCATCCGCGCAATGCCGCGTTTGCGGCGCACCGGAAGAGCCGGATGTCGCATCGCACCTGGTGGCTGGTCATCGCGACCATCGTCCTGCTCGGCATTGCCGTTGCGGTGCAGGAAGGCCTGCGTCGCAACGCGGACGACCTGGCGCCACGCGATTCGTCGTCCGCAGCCGCGCCTGATGGATCACGCGCATCGCCCGACGCGGCGACTGCGGTCGCGAACGCCGAACTGCGCGCAGCGCACGATGCCGCGATGCGTGACGCCGTCTCGGCCGTGCACGCCTATCTCGCCGCACTGTTCAAGGACGATCGCAGCGAGGCGGATGCGTTCTGGATCCACGGCCGTCCGGCGACGCAGGGGGAAGCCGACCTGCGCATGCTCGAGCGCGTGACCGGGCTGCGCGTCGACAACCAGCGGCCGCAGCCACTCGACGCAGCGCCCGTGCCCATGACGTTGCGCATCCCCGTGCATCTGCGCATTGGCGGACAGGGGCCGCTGCGCCGCTACAGCGGGCATTACGATCTGCGCCGCGAAGGCGGGACCTGGCGCATCACCGCAGCGTCCATCGATCCGTCACCCGCGCAACGCTAACCTGATCCGCGCGATGCGCCTTCTCGGACACACTGCAATGGACAAACGGTTCTGGATCTGCGGCTTCACGATCTCCGCCACCGCCCTGGCGCTGGGCTTCTTCGTGCACGGCCTGCTGCTGCGTGACGACTATCTCGCCCTCGCCCATCTGTTCCGTCCGCAGACGGACGCGAACGCGCTTGTCGGCTGGATCCTGCTCGCCTACGTCTCGTTAGGGCTCGCGATGACCTGGCTCTATCGCTGGCTGCCGCCGCCGCATCGCAGCAAGCGCTGGCACGGCGCGCGCTTCGGCCTCGCGATCGCACTGGTCTCCTTCGTGCCCTGGCATCTGCTCGCGCACGCGGGCCAGCCGTTTCCACTGGCGCTGTCGCTGAAGCAGATCGTCTTCGACGTGATCGCGATGATGCTGCTCGGTCTGCTGCTCGCGTGGCTGCAGCCGCACCGCCGGCCGTTGGCGCCGGCGCCGGACTGAACTGATACGCCGCTAATCCCGTATTCACGGCACCTGCGTAGGGTGCCTCCATCGTCGTTCCGGAGCGTGCCATGCGCCGTCCCCTGCACTTGTCCGCCGCAGCCCTGCTGCTGCTCGTCGTCACCGCCTGTACGTCGCTCGGTGTGGTCTCGGCCTGGCTCAACGACCAGGTGGCCTTCACCACGCCGCAGCTGCAACGCCAGCTCGACACGCGCTTTCCGCGCACCTTCGACAAGCTCGGCGGCCTGGTCTCGGTCACGCTCGACAATCCGCGCCTGACGATTCCGCAGGGCGATCGCCGGCTGCGTCTCGACTTCGATCTCGGCGTCGGCAGTGTGGCCCCGGATGATCGCCCCGGCCGTCTCTCACTGGTCAGCGGGCTGCGCTACGACCCCGCGAGCCGCGGCCTGCATCTCGAAGACCCCGAACTGCTGCAGTTCGATCTGCCCGGCTCCAACGCCCTGCTCAAGGGCGGCGCGCGCGGCATCGTCAACAGTCTGCTGTCGGAGTACGCGCGCAGCGAGCCGGTCTATCGCCTCGACGATGATCTGCTGTCGAAGCTGCCATCGGGCAAGCGCATCGGCAACGTCGACATCACCGATGGCCGCGTGGTGGTGCACCTTGCGCGCTGACCGTCGCTTCGTGCGGCCCGGCGCGGCGCTCGCGATCACCTTCGCGCTGGTGTGCGCGCTTGGTGGCTGTGGTCGTGATGGAGACCGCGCCGATGCCGCGACTGCCGGCCAGGCGGCCGACGGTCCGCTGCCACAGCCGCAACAGAACGCAGGCGGCGTCACCGGCCTGAGTGGCGCCCCGGGCCCCGGCAATATCCCGCTCGGCGGCGAGCAGGCGCTGCCTGAAGCCGGCGTCGAAGAAAGCGCGCTGCTGCCGCTCGAGGACAATCCGGAAACCGGTCTGGCCGGCGTGCCGGGTGACACCGCGTTCCAAGCCCCGGAGCCGACGCCCGAGGAAGCGGCGGCCGTGATCCGCACTTACTACGCTGCGATCAACGCCCTGGATTACCCGCGCGCCTACATGCTGTGGTCCGACGGCGGCCGCGCGAGCGGGCAATCCCCCGAACAGTTCGCGGCCGGCTACGGCGACACGTCGGTGGTGATGGTCGATATCGGCGCGCCGGGACCGGTCGATGCCGCCGTCGGCTCGCGCTTCGTCGAGATTCCGGTGTCGCTGCGCGCGCAGCAGACCGACGGCAGCAGCCGCCGATTCGAAGGCCGTTATGTGCTGCGCCGCGCGATGGTGGACGGCGCCAGCGATGTGCAGCGCACCTGGCGGATCGCGTCCGCGGATCTGCGGGAAGTGTCTTCGGCGCCGTGATGTTCAACCCCCTCTCCCCTTGGGAGAGGGGGTTGGGGTGAGGGCGCTTTTTGCGGGTAGGGCAAGAGGTACTCGATAAAGCCCCAGCCCTCACCCCACCATCGGCATCCGCCGATGGTCCTCCCCTCCCCCTGAGGGGGAGGGGCATACGCGTCTTCCGCTACGCGGAAGACAACATTATTTCTTGGGCTGCAGCATCGTGCCGGTGCACTTCTTCGAACCACACCGACAGCCCCAGAGCTTCTTGAGCTTCGGTGTGTGCCGATCGGCGAGGGTGATGCCGTAGTTGTAGGCCAGTTCCTCGCCCGCTGCGATGTCGCGCGTCGCTTCGATGAAGACCTTGTCTTTGTGCCGGCGCTCCTTCGGATCCTCCTGCACCACCGCTTCGCAGTTCGGTGCGCAGCTGTGGTTGATCCAGCGCGCGATGTTGCCGCCCTCGTTCGCGTCGATCACGTAATCGTCGTTGAGCGTGAACAGGAAGGTGTGGCCGTCCTCGTCGATGTCGCCGTACTGGGAATCGACGTCCTCGTGCGTGCGCAGCAGGCCCTTGTAGCGGACGATCCGCTCGCCCTTGGCGATGGCCTCGGTGGCGAACACGCCATTGCCGTGGATGCTCGACAGACGCGCCTCGATCTTCTTCCGCGTCTTGGGCTTCTTCGGCGTCTTGGGCATTGCGGATTCCATGGCGGAGTGAGCCCGCATTGTGGCCAACAAGCCGGCGACCCGCCAGCGTGCACGCGGCGCCGGCACGCGATGCGATGAACGCAAGCCGCCGGTCTCATTGAGCTGCCGGACCCAAAAGCGTACAATTTTGGTCCGCTTTCCAACGACGCTCGTCCGGTCGCCCCCGCCCGCCATGCTCCGTGTCACCAAGCTCACCGATTACGCCACCGTCGTGCTGACCGTGCTGGCCGCACGGCCGGAGACGGTCATGAGTGCGGCCGACCTGGCGGATCAGGCCGGGCTCGAGTCACCGACGGTCAGCAAGCTGCTCAAGCCGCTGGCACAGGCCGGTCTTGTCGAGGGCTTTCGCGGCACCAACGGCGGCTATCGGCTGGCGCGTGCGGCCGCGGCGATCAGCCTGGTCGAGATCGTCGAAGCCATGGAAGGTCCGCTGGCGATGACCGAGTGCAGCCTGCACGACGGCCAGTGCGGCATTTCCGCCAAATGCGGCGTGCGCACCAACTGGTTGCGCATCAACGACGTCGTCGCCAATGCGCTGCGCAGCGTGACGCTGGCGCAGATGCTCGGTGATGCACGCGCCACCCCCCTTTCCACCGAAGCCGACGCGAAGCGTATCGACGCCCGCCTCGCTTCCGCATAGACAGTAGGCAGCCCCCATGGCCACCGACATCGCAGAACCGATTGCGAACGCAGAAATCCACGAGCAGCTCGGCCGTCGCTACGACGCCGGCTTCGTCACCGACATCGAATCCGACAGCTTTCCGCCGGGTCTCGACGAGGACGTCGTCCGCGCGTTGTCGGCGAAGAAGGAAGAGCCCGAATGGATGACCGAATGGCGCTTGGCGGCTTACCGCCACTGGCTGACCATGCCGGTGCCGCACTGGGCCAAGCTGTCGATCGCGCCGATCGATTTCCAGTCGGTCAGCTACTACTCCGCGCCCAAGGCCAAGTACGCCTCGCTCGACGACGTGCCGCAGGAACTGCTCGACACCTACGACAAGCTCGGCGTGCCGCTGCATGAGCGCGCGCGGCTCGCCGGCGTCGCCGTCGACGCGGTGTTCGATTCGGTCTCGGTCGGTACGACGTTCAAGAAGGAACTCGCCGAGAAGGGCGTGATCTTCTGCTCGATGTCCGAGGCGATCACCGATCATCCGGAACTGGTGAAGCAGTATCTCGGCAGCGTGGTGCCGGTCGGCGACAACTATTTCGCCGCGCTGAATTCAGCCGTGTTCTCCGATGGCAGCTTCGTCTTCATTCCCAAGGGCGTGCGTTGCCCGATGGAACTGAGCACCTACTTCCGTATCAACGCCGGCCACACCGGCCAGTTCGAGCGCACGCTGATCATCTGCGAGGACAAGGCCTACGTGTCCTACCTCGAAGGCTGCACCGCGCCAATGCGCGACGAGAACCAGCTGCATGCGGCGGTCGTCGAACTGGTCGCGCTGGAAGACGCCGAGATCAAGTATTCGACGGTGCAGAACTGGTACCCCGGCGACGAGAACGGCAAGGGCGGCATCTACAATTTCGTGACCAAGCGCGCGGAATGCCGCGGCGACCGCAGCCGCGTGGTCTGGGCGCAGGTCGAAACCGGTTCTGCGATCACCTGGAAGTACCCGTCCTGCGTGCTGCTCGGCGACGACTCGAGCGGCGAGTTCCACTCGGTCGCGCTGACCCATCATCGTCAGCAGGCCGACACCGGCACCAAGATGATCCACGTCGGCAAGCGCACCAAGTCGAAGATCGTCAGCAAGGGCATCAGCGCCGGTCGCGGGCAGAACACCTATCGCGGCCTGGTCAAGATCGGCGCGGGCGCCGAGGGTGCGCGCAACTACACCCAGTGCGATTCGCTGCTGATCGGCAAGCAGTGCGGCGCGCACACGTTCCCGTATATCGAGGTCAAGCACCCCGGTGCGACCGTCGAGCACGAGGCCACCACCTCGAAGATCAGCGACGACCAGCTGTTCTATTGCCGCACGCGCGGCATCAGCGAAGAAGACGCGGTCAGCCTGATCGTCGACGGCTTCTGCAAGCAGGTGTTCCGCGAACTGCCGATGGAGTTCGCCGTCGAGGCCAAGAAGCTGCTCGACGTGTCGCTGGAAGGTTCGGTCGGCTGACGCCCACCGAACCTTCGGGATTCGGGATTGAGGATTGGGGATTCGCAAGAACCCAACCGCAGTCCGATTCCCCGCTTTTTCCGAATCCCCAATCCCGAATTTCAAATCCCTATGCTCAATATCGACAACCTGCACGCCTCCATCAACGAGCGCGAAATCCTCAAGGGCCTTTCGCTGCACGTGAAGCCGGGCGAAGTCCACGCGATCATGGGGCCCAACGGCGCCGGCAAGTCGACGCTGGGCAACCTGCTCGCCGGTCGCGACGGGTACGAGGTCACCAACGGCACGGTCGCGTTCCAGGGCCAGGACCTGCTGGCGCTCGAACCCGAAGAGCGCGCCGCGGCAGGCGTGTTTCTGGCGTTCCAGTATCCGGTCGAGATTCCGGGCGTGAACAACACCTACTTCCTGCGCAGCGCGCTCAACGCGCAGCGCAAGGCGCGCGGTGAGGAAGAACTCGATTCGATGCAGTTCCTCAAGCTGGTGCGCGAGAAGCTGGCCGTGCTGCATCTCGACGACCGACTGCTGCATCGCGGCGTCAACGAAGGTTTCTCGGGCGGCGAGAAGAAGCGCAACGAGATCTTCCAGCTGGCCGTGCTCGAGCCGAAGCTGGCGATCCTCGACGAGACCGACTCCGGCCTCGACATCGATGCCCTGAAGAACGTTGCCGACGGCGTCAATGCGCTGCGTTCGAAAGAGCGCGCCTTCATCGTGATCACGCACTACCAGCGCCTGCTCGACTACATCAAGCCGGATGTCGTGCACGTGCTGGCCGACGGCCGCATCGTGCAGACCGGCGGGCCGGAACTTGCGCTGCAGCTCGAAGAGAAGGGCTACACCTGGATCAAGGACCGCGTTGCGCCGGAGACCGCCGTCTGATGAGTGCCCTGCTCGACTCTCTCGCCGCCGGCTTCGATGGCGACGCCGCACGTCGCGCGGCCCTCGACGCGACGCTCGCGACCGGCCTGCCGGGTCCGCGCAGCGAAGCCTGGAAATACACCTCGCTGCGCGCACTCGAGCGTCGCAGCTTCGTCGCGCCGCAGGGCGATGGCGACTCCGCCGTGGATGCCGGGCTGTTGGCAGGGATTCCCGCGCCGCGTCTGGTCTTCGTCAACGGCCGCCTGTCTGCAGCGCTGTCCGACACGGGCGCCGTCGCATCGGGCCTGACGATTGGCACGCTGGCCGATGCCGGCACACTGCCTGGAATCGACAACCGCGACGACGCCGTGTTCGCCCGCCTCAACGGCGCGCTCGCGCGCGACGGCGCTTCGGTTTCCGTCGATGCCGGTATCCGCATCGACGCGCCCGTGCATCTGGTGTTCGTCGGCGCACCTGCCGAGGGCGACCTTGCCTGGCATCTGCGCCACCACGTCACGCTCGGCGAAGGCGCGTCGCTGACCCTGGTCGAGCATCACCTCGACGCCGGCGCGCACCGCCATCTCGACAACACCGTGATCTCGGTGCGCGTCGCCGACCGCGCCGAGCTGCACCACGTCCGCCTGCAGCATCGCGGCAATGGCGCGACCAGTTTCCTGCGTACCGATGCCGAACTGCAGGCCGCATCGGTCTATACCCGCGTCGATGTCGAGGCCGGCGGCGCGCTGTCGCGTCACGAACTCGATGTACGCCTGCTCGGCGACGACGCGCGCCTGACCGCAAACGGCGTGCTGCTGGCGGGTGGCCGTGCGCACGTCGACACGCGCCTGGGTATCCGCCACATCGCCAGGAACACCGCCTGCGAGCTCAAATGGCGCGGCATCGGCGACCAGCGCGGTCGCGTCGTGTTCCATGGCGGCATCACCATCGATGCCGGCGCCGACGGTACCGACGCGCGCCTGTCGAACAAGAACCTGCTGCTGTCGCCCACGGCCGAGATCGACACCCAGCCGGTGCTGGTGATCCACGCCGACGAGGTGCAGGCCGCGCATGGCGCGACGGTCGGCCAGCTCGATCCGGACGCCTTGTTCTATCTGCGTTCGCGCGGCCTGCCGGCGCCCGACGCCCAGCGCCTGCTGACCGCCGCGTTCGTGCGCGAGCCGCTGTCGACGATCACCGACCCCGCGCTGCGTGCACACGCCGAAGCCGGCCTCGATCGCGTGCTGTCGGGGCTCGCGCTCGTATGAGCGCCACGCTGCCGCCGCTGACGCCGCCGTTCGATGCGCCCAGCGCGCCGGTCGCGCACGACGGCAGCATCGACTGGGCGTCCGTGCGCGCCGATTTTCCGCTGCTGCTGCGCGAGGTGCACGGCAAGCCGCTGCTCTATTTCGACAACGCCAACACCGGCCAGAAGCCGGCGGCGGTGATCGAAGCTGTCGATGGCTATTACCGGCGGCAGAACGCCAACGTCAGCCGCGCCGTGCACCAGCTCGGCACCGAGGCGACCGAGGCCTATGAAGGCACGCGCACGAAGCTTGCGCGGTTCCTCAATGTGCGCAGCGATGAACTCGTGCTGTGCAGCGGCACGACGTTCGCAATCAATCTGGTCGCCTATTCCTGGGCGCTGCCGCGGCTGAAGGCCGGCGACACGATCCTTGTCTCGCGCATGGAGCATCACGCCAACATCGTGCCGTGGCAGCTCGTCGCCGAGCGCACCGGTGCGAGCGTGCGCGTGGCCGAGATTCTCGAGGACGGCACGCTCGACCTCGACGCGCTGCGCCGCGCGATGACGCCCGACGTCAAACTGCTCGCACTGACCCACGTCTCCAACGTGCTCGGTACAGTGAACCCGGTCCGCGAGATCTGCCGCGACGCGCGCAAGCGCGGCATCGTCACCGTCATCGACGGCTCCCAGGCCGTGCCGCATCGCCGCGTCGATGTCGCCGCGCTCGGCTGCGATTTCTATGCCTTCACCGGCCACAAGATGTGTGGCCCGACCGGCACCGGCGCGCTGTGGGCGCGCCGCGAGCATCTGCAGGCCATGCCGCCGTTCCTCGGCGGCGGCGAGATGATCAAGGAAGTCAGCTTCGAGAAGACGGTCTACAACGACCCGCCGCATCGCTTCGAAGCCGGCACGCCGAACATCGCCGGCTTCGTCGGACTCGGCGCCGCGGTCGACTATCTCGACCGGCTCGGCATGGACCACGTCGAACGCCGCGAGGCCGAGTTGCTCGCGCACCTCACCGAGTCGCTGCAGCAGATCGACGGCCTACGCATCTTCGGCACCGCGCCGGACAAGGCCGCGGTCGTGTCGTTCCTCGTCGAGGGCGCGCACGCGCACGATCTCGCCACCCTGCTGGATCTCGAAGGCATCGCGATCCGCTCCGGCCAGCACTGCGCGCATCCGCTTCTGCAGTTCTACGGCGTCGCCGCCACCTGCCGCGCCTCGCCCGCGTTCTACAACACGCACGAGGAGGTCGACGCCTTCGTCGCCGCGCTGCGCAAGGTGCGCCTGCTGCTGGCGTGACGCGGCGCCTGCGCACCTGCAACGCAGCCTGAGAAGCCGCCACCATGACTCCGCGCGCGCAGTCGCGTAGCCAGCGCGGGATAATGCGGGCGTCACGACTTCTACCGCCGCCATGTCCGCTCCCGTGTTCCGCACCGCTTCGCCTCTCGATGTCCCCGCCCTCGTCAACCTGGTGACGTCCGCGTACCGCGGCGAATCCAGCCGTAGCGGCTGGACCACGGAAGCCGACCTGCTCGATGGCGCGCGGATCGATCCCGATGTACTGGCGCGCGACATCGTCCGTCCCGACAGCCGCGTCGTCGTGATCGATGGCGCAGACGGTCGCCCACTCGCCTGCGCGCACGTCGCGATCGAGGATGGTTTCGGCTACTTCGGCATGTTCGCGGTCGACCCCACGCTGCAGGGCCGGGGCACCGGCGATGCGCTGCTGCGCGAATGCGAGCGCATCGCCCGCGACGAATGGCGTGTGCCCGGCATGCGCATGGCCGTCATCGACGTGCGCGACGCGCTGATCGCCTTCTACGTGCGCCGTGGCTACCGCCGCACTGGCATCCACAAGCCGTTTCCCTACGGCGACACCCGCTTCGGCATGCCGCTTCGCGAGGACCTGCGTTTCGAGGTCCTGGAGAAGACTTTTGGAGTTGCACCATGAGCGAAACCTGGACCTTCGTCTGCGCCACTGCCGAGCTGTTGCCGGGTGAGATGCGCACCACCTTCGATGAGATCACCAGCGTGCCGATCATCGTCTTCAACCTCGACGGCGATCTCTACGCGCTCGAGGACCAGTGCAGCCACGAGGACTTCGGACTGTCGAGCGGCGGCGCGTTCGATGCGGCCCAGGGCACCATCGAATGCGTGCTGCACGGGGCGAAGTTCGACGTGCGTGACGGCCGTGCCCTGTGTGCGCCCGCATACGAGCCGGTGGCGAAGTTCCCGACCAAGGTCGAACACGGCGGCGTCTGGACACGCGACGACCGCGACTGAAGCACCGCGTGCAGCACGCGCCGGAATGCGCTGCGAAACCCGATAAACGGAATCGTTAACTTTTGCGTTCGAGAATCATTCTCGGTTAAGATCCCATGACCGGGCGACGTAGCCCGCATGGGACGCGTGCGTGCCGCAGGGCATCGGACTACTGAATACACCGCTCCGCGCCTGTCTGCGGACGGGTGCCTGCCGGGTGCCCGCCCTGCCGATCGCCGCACTGTGTCTGCTGCTCTGGGCGGCCACTCTCGCACCTGCCACGGCCGACGCAAGCCTACCGACGGATGCTGCCGCGCAGGCGCTGACGGAACGCGGGGGCGAGACACCGCCGCCGGACGACCTCACTCACCTGCCACCAGCATCCAGCCGCGCGGCATCACGGTTGCCGGCACCGCGTGCCAACGATGGATGCGCTGCGACAGCTCCGTGCGCCCCGCCTGCATCGCCGCGTCGACCGCAGGCGTGTCGAGCGCGTCATACCCCGCGCCCGCCGCGTCAGGCCAGGCGCCGCTTCCAGCACCGTGGCCGCGCACCCCCGCGCTGACCGACCTGCCTGCCGCACGTCCTCCCAGAAGACGCGACGTCGCGCGGTCTGTCGCACGTCCACCCGTTCCCAACTCCGGCCAGCCGACGCCAAGCCGCGCCCCGACTCCGCCCACGAGATCTCCATGACCCGTCTCCCGAACCGTCGTCCGCTCGCGCTCGCGCTGCTGGGCCTGCTGTCCGCACCTGCCCTCGCCGAGACCGCGCCGGCCAGCGGCCCCACCGACTTCGACACCATCGTCGTGACCGCCGCCGGCTTCGAGCAGAAGCTCACCGACGCGCCCGCGAGCATCAGCGTCATCACCCAGGAAGACCTGACCAAGCGTCCGTACATGACGCTGCTCGACGCTGTGCGCGACATCGAAGGCATCGACGTCGGCGAGACGCGCGACAAGACGGGCCAGGGGTCCATCTCGATGCGCGGCATGGGCTCGGACTACACGCTGATCCTCGTCGACGGCAAGCGCCAGAACAATCACGGCGACATCTACCCGAACAACTTCGGCGGCAACCAGTTCAACCACATTCCACCGCTCGACGCGATCGAACGCATCGAGGTCATCCGCGGTCCCGCGTCCACTCTGTACGGCGCGGACGCGATGGGCGGCGTCATCAACATCATCACCAAGAAGGTGCTCGATGCCTGGCATGGCTCGGCGACGGTCAGCCGTTCGTTCGAGGACAGCGAGTTCGGCGATGACACCACGGTCGACGCCTTCGTCACCGGCCCACTCGTGCCGGGTGTACTCAACCTCAGCGCGCGTGCCAGCTGGTATGACCGCGATGCGTCGAACCCCGTCTATGCGCCGGTCACCGATCCCGACGGCGTGGAGCGGGCACGTCCGCTTGGCTTCGGTGGCGGCGGCAAGACCGTCGACAACACCAACAAGGCCGGTGGTATCACGTTGGCCTGGATGCCAACCCAGAACCAGAGCCTGACGCTGGACTACGACACCTCGCGCCAGGAATACGACAACGCGATCCGGATCAACGACCAGGGTGTCGAGGAATATCCGGTCGGCACCGTCGACACCATCAACAGCATCTTCACCGCCGGCAACTACTGCCTCGGCGCCGCCGGTGCGAACGCGAATGCCTGCCGATCCAATGGCGGTACCTGGGCGCGGCGCGCCAATCCGCGCGTGGGCTATGGCGCAGTGCAGGAATTCACCCGTGATGCCTGGTCGCTGACCCATGAAGGCCGCTGGGATTTCGGCAACAGCTTCGTGTCGCTGTCGCACGTGGCGACCAACAACGACGGCCGCACGATGCCGTTCACCGTGGACGAGCGCGCCGAACTGCTGCGGATGATCGACGGCACCGGCCCTTACGCCGGACTGTCGCTGGCCGAGCGTCGTGCCTTGGCGGAATCGACGTTCCTGCCGCGTCCCAAGCGCACGCTCGAGAGCGCGCAGTACACGCTCGACGCCAAGCTCGATATTCCGTTCCAGCTGGCCGGCGACCACACCGCCGTGCTCGGCGCGCAGGTGATCCAGGGCGAACTGACCGACGGCATCTTCGGCATCGAAAGCGGCACGCCGGGCCTAAAGCAGGAACACAACATGTACTCGCTGTTCGCCGAGGACACCTGGTACATCACCGAGCCGTTCGCGCTGACTGCCGGCCTGCGCTGGGACGATCACGAGATCTTCGGCAACCATCTGAGCCCGCGCCTGTACGGCGTCTACACGATCAGTCCCCAGTGGACAGTCAAGGGCGGCGTGAGTACCGGCTTCAAGACGCCCAAGACCACCCAGCTCTACGACGGTGTGATCGGCTTTGGTGCGCAGGGCACGCTGCCAATGTTCGGCAACCCGGATCTGCAGCCCGAGACCAGTACCAGCACCGAGCTAGCGGTCTACTGGCAGAGCCCAGACGGCCACAACTTCAACCTGACCCTGTTCCACAACAGCTTCGACGACAAGATCGCGTCCCAGTCCTGTGGTCCGGGCACCACGCTCACCTGCACCAGCGCCGGCGAGTTCGCCGACATCGGTTACGCGTCGAGCAGCAGGACGGTCAACATCGACGAGGTGGTGATCCAGGGCGCGGAAGTCGCCGGTCGCTGGCAGATCAGCGAGGCATTCGGCTTCCGCGCGAACTACACCTTCACCGACAGCGAGCAGAAGAGCGGCAGCGAGGCAGGTCTCCCGCTCGGCAACAGCGCGCGCCACATGGCCAACGCCACGCTGGACTGGCAGGCGAGCGAGCGTTTCAACCTGTTCCTGACCGCGGAAGCCCGATCCAAGCGCTACCGGGGCCTGCACGCGATCACCGGCGAAGTGCTGACGTATAAGGATTACGAGGTGCTGCACCTGGGCGCGTCGTTCAAGCTCAACGAGTCGATCACGTTCAACGGCCGGATCAACAACCTGCTCGATCGCGATTTCACCACCTACGACACGGAGTTCCGGGAACTCGATGGCAGCCCGGGCTTCGACGGGACCGAAGAGATCCTCTACTACGACCACTACAACAACAAGGACAAGGCCCGCGGTCTCTGGCTGAGCGTCAACATCCGCTTCTGACAGTTCCGATGCGACGTCCTGTGTACGGCGGCGCCCTCGCTGGCCTGGACATCACGCGACCGCGCCGACGACGTCTGCGCGGATACGTCCAGAATCACCAAGGCATCCCGAAGCGCTCGGGTCACTCCGCAGCTGCGACGGGCAGGAACCGGGCCAGCAGCACTTCGCCGGCGCCGTCGAGCGCATGATGGCAGCGCCCGTCCGGCGCTCGCAGCAGCAGGGAGTCGCCGCGCTCGAGTGCATGCCGCCCGGCCTCCCGGAGATGCGCGTGTCCGGTCAGTACGTGCACCAGCCAGCACTCCCCGGGATCCACGAACACGACCATCGTGCCCACCAACGGCCGATGCCAGGTCGAAACGTCCACGCGATCCGGACGCCACATGAGATTGATCGCGCTGACGCCGGGGCCGACCGGCTCGCCATGCAGCGCCCGATCGCCTGCGAAGCGCAGTCGGGCATGGGGCGGCTGCAAGTTGCAAACCTCGCCGTCGTCGAACCGCAGCGTCAGCCCGTCGCCAGTGAGCAGCATCAGTTCACGCTCGACGCCTTCGAACCGGGAGAACGCAGAGGTCAGCTCGATTTCTGCGACCGACAAACGCCAGGCCCACGCATCCTCGCCAGAACTGGATTCGACATGGATTTCCCGGGTCCAGCCCAGATCATTGCGCCAACGCAGACGCCGGGCGTCTTGCGCATCGAGCCTCTGGATGGACGAAGACGGACCGGCCGACTGGGCATTCATGAACGAATTCTAGAACGTTGGAACCAGAAACTCCGCGCCAGCGCCATTCCGGCCAGCCCGGCGGAGCCTGCGAAACCGACTGGCTACGGAACGCGGAAACCGCCGTCGCAGCGCCGCAGCGCCGCAGCGCGGGCGTTGCCCCGCGCGCGGACAGAGTCGCCGTCGCGCTGGATGGACGTTCAACCATCACGGCTCCGTCCCACTCGAATCGGACGGGTGCACGCACCGGGAGAAGTCGTTCTGTGGCACGCGGACAGACTTCAGGATCGATCACAATCCGCTTGGACACCCGCCTTCAGAAACAGGATCGCCCGCTTTGCATCCAATGCAAAGCGGGCGACGAATACGTCCCTGTAGCGGCATCCTGCCGGTCCCGTGGAGCGTCCTGCTCCTCGTCTGGCGCTAGCACATCCTGTGCAGACGTCAGCGGTGGGTCGAAGTCAGCGCAGTTGCGCTGCTCCCTTGTTCCCGGCGGCGGGCGGGCTCGGTGCCCGCGCCGCACCTGCCTGCGACCCGGCGGCGCCCACATCGATGCGCTCGACGTTCTGCTCGACGGTCCGCAATCCGATGCCCCTCACCTGCGCCAGCTGTTCGGCGCTTCGGAACGGTCCGTTCTCATCCCTGTAGGCCACGATGGCTTCTGCCTTGGCCTGTCCCACGTTGTGCAGCACGCGTGCCAGCGTGGCTGCATCGGCAGTATTGATGTTGACCTTCTCGGCGCTTTCGTTTGCGAGTGCGGTACCTGCCAACAGCAGCGAAAGGCACAGCGACGCAAGCACGGCTCGGATCGACTTCATGTCCTAACTCCTTGGTATTGGGTGGAATCCATTCCCGACTGGCGATTCATTCGTCCTTGCCGGTATTGCCAGTCTTCCCAACACCACGCAGACAGAGTATCCGCGCGCCCGCTGGGCCGTAGCCAGCCGAAGGCCCGAGCGACTGTAGGAAAATTCCTACACGGGCGTCCGCGATAGAATCAGGGTTTGCGCACACTGGAAAACCGAATGGACAGCAGCCAGACCGACCGATTCGTCGGCACCAAGTGGGACGACGAAATCGTCCCCCAGCTCGTCGAGTACATCCGGATCCCGAATAAATCGCCGATGTTCGATGCCGACTGGGTCGCCAACGGACACATGGAGCGCGCCGTCGAACTGATGTCGACCTGGGCGCAGGCCCAGTCGATCCCCGGCATGGTGCTGGAGGTGGTCCGCCTCGACGGCCGCACCCCGCTGATCTTCATCGAGATTCCCGCAGCCAACGGGGGTAGTGACGACGATTGCGTGCTGCTCTACGGCCATCTCGACAAGCAGCCGGAGATGACCGGCTGGGACGACGATCTCGGCCCATGGAAGCCGGTGCTGCGCGACGGCAAGCTGTACGGCCGCGGTGGCGCCGACGACGGCTACGCGATCTATGGCTCGCTGACCGCGATCCTGGCGCTGCACGAGCAGGGCCTGCCGCATGCCCGCTGCGTGGTCTTGATCGAGGCCTGCGAGGAGTCCGGCAGCTACGATCTGCCGGCCTATGTCGACCACCTCGCCGATCGCATCGGCAAGCCTTCGCTGGTGGTGTGTCTGGACTCGGGCTGCGGCAACTACGAGCAGCTGTGGTGCACGACCTCGCTGCGCGGTCTCGCCGGCGGCAATCTGACGGTCAAGGTGCTCGACGAAGGCGTGCACTCGGGCGATGCGTCCGGCGTGGTGCCGTCGAGCTTCCGCCTGCTGCGCCAGTTGCTGTCGCGGATCGAGGACGAGATGACCGGGCGCATCCTGGTAGACGGGCTGCATGCCGACATTCCGGCAGAACGCCTCGACCAGGCGCGTCGCGCGGCGGAGGTGCTCGATACCGCGATCTACGACAAGTTCCCCTTGACCGGCGCGCTCGAGCCGATGTTTCCGAGGACCCCGGATGGTCACGTCTCGGAAGACCTGTCGGAACTGGTGCTCAACCGCACCTGGCGCCCGGCGCTGTCGGTGACCGGCGTCGACGGCATTCCGTCGCTGCAGTCGGCCGGCAACGTGCTCCGGCCGCATACGGCGGTGAAGCTCTCGCTGCGCCTGCCGCCGACCGTCGACGGCAAACGCGCCGGTGAACTGCTGCAGGAAGCCCTGCTGGCCGATCCGCCGAACGGTGCAACCGTGACCCTGGTGCTGGAGAAGGCCGCAACCGGCTGGAATGCGCCGGCGATGTCGCCGTGGCTCGCGAAGGCGATCGACGATGCAAGCCAGGCCTTCTTCGACAAGCCGGCGATGTACATGGGCGAAGGCGGCTCGATTCCGTTCATGGGCATGCTCGGCGAGAAGTTCCCCGGCGCGCAGTTCATGATCACCGGCGTGCTCGGCCCGCACTCCAATGCGCATGGTCCCAACGAGTTCCTGCACATCGAGATGGGCAAGCGTGTCACCAGTTGCGTCGCGCGCGTGATCACCGAGCACCACCACGCGGGCCAGCGCGGCGAGACCACCGGTGCGGCGGTCGTGGCCGACAGCGGCACACGGCACGGCGACCACGGCTGCTGCTGAGGGCGGCGGCGTGCCGGCGGATCCGCTGGCCGCGGCGGTTGCGACAGGTGTCCCGGCCGCCACGTAAAGTGGCGGTGAGGCCACCCACGGAGTCTGGCGATGGCGATGCGTTCGATCACTTTTCTGCTGTGTCTCGCGTTGCCGGTACTCGCATCGGCAGACGACCTCGTTCTCCGCAACGCCTCCTACGACCCGACGCGCGAGTTCTACGTCGACTACAACCGCATGTTTGCGGCCAGTTGGCGGCAACGCAGTGGTGACGATGTCGAGGTGCTGCAGTCACATGGCGGCTCCGGCGCGCAGGCCGATGCGCTGATCTCGGGCGAGCCGGCGGACGTCGTGACGCTCGCGCTCGCCGCCGACGTTGACCGGATCGCGTCCGCTGGGCTGCTCCGTGCGGACTGGCGTGACCGGCTGCCGCACGACAGCGTGCCTTACACCTCCACCGTGGTCTTGCTCGTGCGCAAGGGCAATCCCAGGCGCATCGCTGACTGGGGCGATCTGGTCGGCGACGTCGCCGTGATCACCGCGGATCCGAAGACATCCGGCGTCGCGCGCTGGAGCTATCTCGCTGCCTGGACCTGGGCAGCGCAAACCTATCGCGACGGCGGATCCGTGCTGGGCTATATGCGAAAGCTCTACGCCAATGTGCCGGTGCTCGATCAAGGCGCCCGTGGAGCGCGCGACACCTTCGTCGAGCGTGGTACCGGCGATGTATTGCTGACCTGGGAAAACGAGGCGCTACGCGTGCTGGCCGATCCGCAGACCAGTCAGGCGTTCGAGATCGTCTATCCGAGCATCAGTATCCGCGCCGAGCCGGTGGTCGCGGTCGTCGACCACTACGCCGATGCGCGCGGCATGCACGCAGTGGCCGACGCCTATGTGGACATGCTGTACACACCGGCCGCACAACGGCTGGTCACGCAGCACCACTTTCGTCCTGTCCGGCGCGAAGGCGTCCCGGCTTCGCAGTTGGCGCGGTTCCGCCCAGTGGCCATGGTCACTGTCGACGACGCATTCGGCGGCTGGTCGAAGGCGCAAGCCACGCATTTCGCCGACGGCGGACTGTACGACCGCTTCCGCGCTGCGCCAGCGCGCTGAGTTCGAAACACGTTTGGCGCAGGCGTCGTCCAGCCAACCCAGCAAGTCCGCGCGCGCTCATCAGAACGTCGACCGCAGCGAACACGCGATCACGCACGCCATCCGCGCGCAGCAACTGGCGATCCACAACGCCAGGCCAGGATCGCGACGCGCACGGTTGGGTGATCGTCTCCGGATGCCGGTCCGAAACCGCAGATGCCCAAATGGAATACGCGCTCCGCGGCGCACCCCTGGAACGTGCAAGAGTCACCGCCGAATTGCGCGAGCACGAACAGCCTGACGTGCCTTTGCGCTCGAAACAGCGCCGCTTGCAGGGAACCGCGAATAGCGGAGGCCTGGGCGCGATGCCGGGATCGTCCCGTACCGCATACGACGATCCAAAGCGCTGGGGCCAAAGGCCGCAAGACGATTGGCCTGCAGCCCCACGACCTGAGCGAAGACGAACATGTGGCACGTGCTCGGTCTCGCACAATCTCAACGGCAGGCGGCACGAACCCGTGATCGCCCCGCAACCGCGCGCCGATGAGGAAATTGCGAAGGCCGAGAACGCAAAAGGCCCGCACTTGGCGGGCCCTTTACCTTGTCGCAATGGTGGCCGGGGAGGGAATCGAACCCCCGACACGGGGATTTTCAATCCCCTGCTCTACCAACTGAGCTACCCGGCCACTGCGGGAGGCGCATGATACGGGGCAGGCTCGCGGACGGCAACCGTTTTTCGAAAACTCGTGTCGCACGCCGCGTCCCGGGCTGTTCCAGGCGGCGGTCAGCGACCGGCGACGCGTTAAGATCGGCCTCCACCCGCAACCGGAGCGCCGCGCATGAAACCGTGGAAACTGCTGACGATCCTGCTGATGGCCGGCGCCCTTGCTGCCTGCGTGACCGGACAACGTCGCGTGTCCGAACCCACCGCGAGTCTTCAGCAGTTGAGCGTCGGTGCCGACGGCAGCTGGTCCATCGATCTGCGCCTGCAGAACTACAGCAGCATCCCCATGCGCTTCGAATCGCTCCGCTTCGTGCTCTCGGTCGACGGGGAATCGGCCGGCACGATCGACGCCTCGCCGGCGCTGACGATCGGCCCGGAATCGGCCGACATCCTGAGCCTCACACTCGTGCCGTCGCCGGAAGGCCGGCTGCATGCAGCTGACGCGCTCGCCGCGGCCCGCGCGCTGCCCTACCGGCTCGACGGCACCATCCGCGCCGCGCCCGACGACCGTGGCAGCGCCCGGGACTACACCGTACGTCGCGACAGCACGCTGGCCCCCGTGCCCGGCCTGCCCGGCGTGATGCGCTGATGCCATCACTTTCCTTCACAGATCCGAACACGCACCCGAGACAGCCTGACGCATGAGCACCTACCACGCCCCGTTGAACGACATCCGCTTCGCGCTGCACGACGTGCTGCAGGTCGAGTCCCTGTTCTCCACACTCGGCTTCGACGACGCCAACCGCGAGACCGTCGACGCCGTGCTCGACGAGTGTGCGCGCCTGTGCGAGGGCGTGCTCGCCCCGCTCAACAGAATCGGCGACGAGCAGGGCGTTCGCTTCGACAAGGCTACCGGCGCAGTCACCACGCCCGACGGCTTCAAGGCCGCCTACGATCAGTTCGTTGAAGGCGGCTGGACCGGCATGAGTGCACCAACCGAGTTCGGCGGCATGAACATGCCGCACGCGATCGGCATCTGTCTGGAGGAAATGATCGACGCCGCGAACCTCGCCTGGAGCAACTTTCCATTGCTGTCGCACGGCGCGGTCAATGCATTGCGCCACCACGGCGAGGACTGGCAGAAGGAAGTCTTCCTCAAGCCGCTGATCGCCGGCACCTGGACCGGCACCATGTGCCTGACCGAGCCGCAGTGCGGCACGGATCTGGGACTGCTCAAGACCCGAGCCGAGCCGGTCGGGGAAGACACCTATGCGATCACCGGCACCAAGATCTTCATCACCGCCGGCGAGCACGATCTCACCGACAACATCGTGCACCTGGTGCTGGCCCGCCTGCCCGACGCACCAGAAGGCAGCCGGGGCATTTCGCTGTTTGTCGTGCCGAAGGTCCGCGTGGCCCGCGACGGCACCGTCGGCGAGCGCAACGCCGTCCGCTGCGGCGCTGTCGAGCACAAGATGGGTATCCACGGGTCCGCGACCTGTGTGATGAACTTCGACGGCGCACAGGGGTATCTCGTCGGTCAGCCGCACAAGGGTCTGATGGCGATGTTTACGATGATGAACACTGCCCGCCTCGGCGTCGGCGTGCAGGGACTGGGTCTCGCCTCGCGCGCTTACGAGAACGCGCTGCGTTATGCACGCGAACGGCTGCAGTCGCGTGCGCTGTCGGGCCCGAAGCTGCCGTCGAAGCCTGCCGACCCGATTCTCGTGCAGCCCGATGTGCGCCGCATGCTGCTGACCTGCAAGGCGCTGACCGAAGGCGGCCGTCTGCTGGCGTACCACGCCGGTTCGCTGGTGGACAGCGCTGAGCTCGCCGCCGAGGACGCCGCGCGCAAGGAGGCCGACGACCTGCTGGGCTTCCTGACCCCGATCGTCAAAGGCTGCCTGACCGAATGGGGCAACGAGTGCACCTACCATGCGCTGCAGTGTTTCGGTGGCCACGGCTACATCGCCGAGCACGGCATCGAGCAGCTGTCACGTGACGCGCGCATCACCACGCTCTACGAGGGCACGACCGGCATCCAGGCACTGGACCTGATGGGCCGCAAGACCCTGCAGCTGCAGGGCGCGGGCCTGCGCGTGTTCCTCGGCATGATCGAGCGTTTCTGCTTCGAACACGCGAATGATGCGTCGCTCACCGAATTCATCGAACCGCTGCGCGCCAAAGCCGGCGAGTGGCAGGCACTGACGCGTTCGATCGCAGAGCGCGCCGCGGCTGATCCCGAGGAGATCGGCGCAGCGGCCTACGATTACCTGTTCTTCTCCGGCTACGTGGCGCTGGCCTACTGGTGGGCGCGCAGCGTCGCGGTGGCCGATGGGTCTTCGCGGCCGGAGACCTTCAAAGCCGGCAAGCGCGAGACCGCACGCTTCTATTTCACGCGTATTCTGCCGCGCACCCTGACGCACGCAGCGGCGATCGCCAGTGGTCCCGCCTCGCTGCTGTCGATCGCCGACGAAGCGCTCGACAGCTGAGGGCTGCATGCACGTCGCGACTGCCGCCGGGCATCGCGACGTGCATGCAATCCGTTGCACAAAGTGTCATCGATCGGGTATATGCTCGAACGTAATGGAGGCAAACAGAGCGATCACACGCCTGATCCCCACCGGCGCTGCAAACGCGCTGGACGCCGGAGCCTCCCCCGCACCTTCTGATCACGTCCCGCGTCGCGACGCAGTTCGCCTGCTCGCACTCGACGCGCATGGCCGTGCGCTCAACTGGATCAGCTGGCAGGACGCCGCGTGTCTGTATGCGCGTGGCGCGGTCGCCTGGACGCTAGGCGACCCTTGCATGACGGTGCATGGCGGCATGTGCCGCGCGACCGGTCAGCAAAGCCGCATGGATCTGCATCCGATCATCGCCGGTCGCAGCCATGTCCGCCCCAGCGCGACCGACCCGACGCCAGCGCTGACCAACACCGCGCTGTTCGCCCGCGACCACCAGCTGTGTCTTTACTGCGGTCGCCGCGCCGGTCGGCAGACGCTGACACGCGACCACGTCGAACCTCTGTCGCGCGGTGGCCTGGATATCTGGGAGAACGTGGTCACCGCGTGCTTCCATTGCAATTCGCGCAAGGGGGCGCGCACGCCACAGGAGGCTTCGATGCCGTTGCTGGCGGTGCCGTTCCGTCCGAGCTGGATCGAGCATCTGATCCTCAGCAACCGCAACATCCTCGCCGATCAGATGGCGTTCCTCAGCACCCATCTGCCACGCCGCGATCGGGGGTGATATCTGCGGGCTGCGCGTCGCGTGCGCTGCACAGCATCGGCTGCACTCGATACACTCCAGCGACGGCGCATGTCGCGCAACGTGGCCCGGTATTCCCTGCATGACCCTGACGATCTCCCTGAGCGGAATGGACACCGCCACTGAAACTGCATTGCGTGCAGCGTTCGCCGGTGCCAACGCCCAACTCGGCGAGTCCTTCCTGCTGGTGCCCGAGTCCGATGCCGAACACGTCATCGTCGACATGGACAGCATGTACGGCCCCATGAGCTGGCTGCGCCTGCACGCGGCAGGCAAACAGATCGTCGGCCTGACGTCCGCGCCGCGCGTGCAGACCCATTTCCGGCTTGGACGTCCGTTCGACGACAACGCGATGGTCGCGCTGCTGCGTGAAATCGCCGCCACGCAGGACGTCGCGCTGGGTGCAGGGCCGTCGACGACGGCGCCCTCCTCGGATGTGCCGGCGGTCGCGGCAGTTGCCGAGTGGGCCGCGCCAGCGCGCGATCCGCGCGAGGCGCCTGTCGTCTCGGCGGCACCTGACGATGCACCCGTGACGACGGCGCCGACTGCGGCGCCTGAGCCGACGCAGACCGACAACGCAGCGACCGTCGCCACACTGCACGTCACCGAGTCGACAGCCGAACCGATGACGCAGTCGACAGTCGAACCCGCGCTCGAGCCTGCACCGGAACCGGAGCCGGAGCCCGAACGTGCCCTGCCCTTCGCGGCCTGGGTCGGTGCTGGCGTACTGCGCGGGCGCCGCCGGTATCGCAGCAATACCGGACCGACGCTGTGGCTCGATTTCGATGCGCAGCAGTACCACGGCCCCTCGACGCTCAAGCCGCTGAGCCAGTATTTCGATGGCCCGATCGAACGGGATGCGATCGAAGCCGTCGATGACGCGACCTGGTCGCGCGAGGCCCTGGCGTCCGGCACGGCCCAGCCACTCCAGCGCCTGGTGTGGCTGGGTGGCCTATTGGACGGAGATGGCACGCTGTCGCCCGCGCATGATCCCGATGCGCGCTACCAGCTGAACAAATGGCCGCAGACCGAGCGGGAGTACCCCCGGCATTTCCGCATCGCCACGGCGATGATGAAGGGGCCGGCGACGCTCGACGAAATCGTCGCCGCAAGCGGTTTGCCCGCAGAGGACGTCATCCGGTTCGTGAACGCGAACCTCGCCACAGGGTATGCCGAGCCGTTCATCGAAGCGCCCGAAGTGGTCGACACACCCGTGCGTCCGGGCGGCTTCTTCTCCCGTCTGCGCGGCCGCTGAACGGGCAACTCGACCGCGCATCGATGACAGATCGGTGACGCCAGCGAAGGGGGCGCGGCGTACAATTGGGGGATGATCGACTCCACGCGCTATCCGCGCCTCGCGCGCATCGACGCGCCGTCCGACCTCCGCCAGTTCGACGAATCCGAACTGCCCGCGATCGCCGACGAGCTGCGCGCCTATCTCATCGAATCCGTCGGCAAGAGCGGCGGCCATTTCGGCGCCGGCCTTGGCGTGATCGAGCTCACGACCGTCCTGCATTATCTCTACGACACGCCGTACGACCGCGTGGTCTGGGACGTCGGCCATCAGACCTATCCGCACAAGATCCTGACCGGCCGCCGCGACCGCATCCACACCGTCAAGCAGAAGGACGGTGTAGCGCCGTTCCCCAAGCGCGAAGAGTCCGAGTACGACACCTTCGGCGTCGGCCATTCGTCGACCTCGATCTCCGCCGCGCTGGGCATGGCGATCGCCAACGCCCAGGCCGGCAACGACCGCCGAGTGGTCGCGGTGATCGGCGACGGCGCGATGACCGCCGGCATGGTCTATGAAGCGCTCAATCACGCAGGCGGCATGGAACCCGAGCCCGACGTGCTGGTGGTGCTCAACGACAACCGCATGTCGATCAGCGAGGCCGTCGGCGGACTGACCAAGATGCTCGGCCGGGCGACCGGCAACCGTACGCTCAACGCACTGCGCGAGAGTGGCAAGAAGCTGCTCGGCGACAAGAACAATCCGACCGCGAAGTTCGTGCGCCGTTGGGAAGAACACTGGAAGGGCATGTTCGTCCCCTCCACGCTCTTCGAGGAAATGGGTTTCCACTACACCGGCCCGATCGACGGTCATGACGTCAAGGCACTGGTCGAGACGCTGAAGACGCTCAAGGGCCTGAAGGGGCCCCAGCTGCTGCACGTCATCACGACCAAGGGCAAGGGGTACGAACTCGCCGAAGGCGACCAGATCGGCTACCACGCCGTGTCGCCGTTCGACCCCGTCAAGGGCCTGGTCGCCAAGGCCGGCGCCAGGAAGCCCACCTATACCGACGTGTTCGGCGACTGGATCTGCGACATGGCCGCGGCTGATCCCCTGCTGCTCGGCATCACGCCGGCGATGCGCGAGGGCTCGGGTCTCGTGCGTTTCAGCAAGGAATACCCGACGCGCTACTTCGACACCGCCATCGCCGAGCAGCACGCGGTGACGCTGGCCGCGGGCATGGCCTGCGAAGGTGCCAAGCCGGTCGTCGCAATCTATTCGACCTTTCTGCAGCGCGCCTACGACCAGTTGGTCCACGACGTCGCCGTGCAGAAGCTCGACGTGCTGTTCGCGATCGATCGCGGCGGCGTCGTCGGTCCGGACGGCGCCACGCATGCCGGCAATCTCGACCTGAGCTTCCTGCGCTGCGTGCCGAACATGGTGGTCATGGCGCCGGCCGACGAGAACGAGTGCCGCACGATGCTGACGACGGGCTTCCGTCACGAAGGCCCGGCAGCGGTGCGCTACCCGCGTGGCACCGGCCCCGGTGTCGCAATCGACACCCGGCTTGAGACCCTGCCGATCGGCAAGGCGGAAATGCGCCGTCGCGGCGCGCGGATTGCGCTGCTGGCGTTCGGTGCGATCGTGCCGGCGGCCGAGGTGGTGGCCGACGAACTTGATCTCACCCTGGTCAACATGCGCTTCGTGCGCCCGCTCGACCGCGCACTGCTACTGGAACTGACGAAGACCCACGATGGTTTCGTGACGCTGGAAGACAACGTGGTCGCCGGCGGCGCCGGTTCGGGTGTCGCCGAACTGCTCAATGCCGAAGGCGTCACCATGCCGATGCTGCACCTTGGTCTGCCGGATGCGTTCCAGCATCACGCCAGCCGCGAAGACCTGCTCGCGGAAGCAGGACTCGATCCTGCAGGCATCCGCGCTGCCGTGCTCACGCGTTGGCCGGATCTGGCAGCGCGACCTGCCGCCGGTGTGCAGGCCGCGACAGGCTGAGTCACCGAAGCGAAGCGCCGGACAGCCTCGAAGCTGTCCAGCGCACGCGGATCAGGGCGTAGCGGCGTCGGTGCCCTCTGCGTCACCGTCTTCGATCGTGTCCACCTCGTCCGGCGCGAGCACCGCATCCACGCGGGGTCGCAATGCGGCGAGATAGCCCGCAGTGCCCAGCAGATCGTTGACCGACAGCGTCGCGAACGACACCGGATGCGCGTCAAGCGCCTGTTCGGCCGCCGCCACCCAATGCGCCCGGACCCGCGCTTCGAGATCATCGAGACCGCGCTTGCGCGCGGTGTCGGTCTGTAGAAAGGACGACATGCAGGCCTGCAGCTGGCTGCCCTGCCCGGCCGTCGCCCGCAGTACATCGAGATCGCCGACGGCCCAGGCATTTGCACGCGCGGCGACCTGCGGCAGCCCCCGCTCGATGACGTCGAGCGTCTCGCGCAGGCAGGTCACGTCCTCGGGCTTCATGCCTTCCTTGCGGAACTCGGCGAGCGCCGCGCGCGGATCGTCGATCTTGACCTCGAGCGTCGTTGGCGTCAGTTTCATGCCGCGCGCTTTGAGGACACCGTCGAGCACCGGCGTGATGACGCCGCCCTCGCGCAGTCCATTGGCGTCGAGCGCGGCGCGATACAGCTCGTACACCGCGATCTGCGGCCGCTTCCGTTCGATCCCCCGATCGCGCCCGATGTAACGCTGCTTGAGCGCCGACCAGCGCTGGTAGACATCCGCCGGCAACAGTTCGTCCAGCGTGGCGCCGTCGGGATTTCTTGCTGCGCGCATCGCTGCCGGCAGCATCGTCAGGCCCCGGAAGATGCCGATATCCGAGCCCACCCGCACGCCCGGCGGGCCGAGCACCACGCCGGCTTCGGCGAGCACCTCGCGGACCTCGTCCGATCGCCAGGTCATGGCCTTGGGCAGGGGCGATTGCGTGCCGAGAATATAGAGCGTGTGTTCGCCGCGCCGCACCCGCCACAGGCCGGGGCCGGGC
This sequence comes from Luteimonas sp. KH_071, assembly GCF_057838005.1. NCBI lineage: Bacteria > Pseudomonadati > Pseudomonadota > Gammaproteobacteria > Lysobacterales > Lysobacteraceae > Luteimonas > Luteimonas sp. KH_071. The sequence goes on from NZ_CM174458.1 coordinate 2,569,929, forward strand.
TGCACACCGGTGACGACGACGGTATCCATATCGCGAACATCTGATGAATCGGACTGTGTGGCGGGCGCGGACCGGATCGCTGCAGCATCCTGCGCGTCCACACTGGGGATCGTCAGAATCGCTGCCATTGCGACCGCAAAGGCCGCAACACCAAACCGCTTGTCCATAAGCCTGATCCGTTCAAGAAAATGAAGAACGAGCATACGAAGCAGCCTTCGGAATTGCGCATGACCTTGGGCACAGCTCTGGCTTTCCATTCAGCATGGATGGAGCGCAGTCGATTGGTTCCGGTCGACACAACCACCCCCCGCCCACACCGGCATCGGTAAGGTGCGGCATCCATTCAACGGAAGACCGTCATGACGATCGACAACGATCAGCGCCGCATCCTGCGCGACATCGACACGACGACACAGATCACCGAATCCGAGACCGACTGGGCCGTCAATGCAGGGTATGCCGTGCTCGCCGAGGACGGCGATATCGATCTCACGAAGGAAGGTCGCGCGCTGCTCGATGCGAGCTGACGCTCGCCACTGACTTGCCTACAAACAGAACGGCCCGCGCTTGCGCACGGGCCGTTCGGATGTCGCATGTGTTGGTCGGGGTAGCCGGATTTGAACCGACGACCACTTGTCCCCCAGACAAGTGCGCTACCAGGCTGCGCTATACCCCGTAATCTGGAAATTATACCGTCTGGCGGGCGATTCGCCCATCCATGTTGTGCGGCGCGCTCAGCGCTTCAGCAACTGGAGCACGTCCTCGAGTTCCATGCGCACCTGTCGCACGATCTGGTTGCTGAGCGCGGACTCCTGCTTGGCGCCCTCGCCTTCGAGGCGAAGGCGCGCACCGCCGATGGTGTATCCCTGCTCGTAGAGCAGGCCGCGGATCTGCCGCACCATCAGCACGTCGTGGCGTTGGTAGTAGCGTCGGTTGCCGCGGCGCTTGACCGGTTCGAGACTCGGAAACTCGGTTTCCCAGTAGCGCAGCACGTGCGGCTTGACATCGCACAGCTCGCTGACCTCGCCGATGGTGAAGTAGCGCTTCGCCGGAATCGGCGGAAGTTCTCGGTTGCTGCCCGGGTCAAGCATGGGCCGCGCCCACCGAGCCGGTATAGGCCTCGACACGTTCCTTGAGCTTCTGACCCGGGCGGAACGTCACCACCGTGCGCGCGGAGATCGGAATCTCCTCACCAGTCTTGGGGTTGCGGCCCGGGCGCTCGTTCTTGCGGCGCAAGTCGAAGTTGCCGAAGCCCGACAGCTTGACCTGACGGCCCTGCTGCAACGCATCGCGAAGCACGTCAAAAAAGGCATCCACGAATTCCTTCGCCTCGCGCTTGTTCAAGCCGACTTCCTCATAGAGCTTCTCGGCCATGTCCGCCTTCGTCAGTGCCACGCAGCAATCCCCCTGTGAGGCCTCAGCCCCGGATCTTCGCGTCGTGTTCGCGCGCGAGCGCAGCCACCACGTCCGCAACGACAGCATCGACATCGCGATCAGTCAGAGTGCGTGATTTTTCCTGCAGAATCAAGCCCATGGCGAGACTCCTGAACCCGGTTTCGACCCCCTGACCCGCATAACGGTCGAACAGGCGCACGTCGGCCAGCAGCGGACCGGCGGACGCACGTACGGTGCGCTCCAGCGTCGACCAGTCGACCGACTCGGGCGCGACAATCGCCAGATCGCGGCGCACCGAGGGAAACTTCGACAGCCCCGCCACGCGTGGCAGCGGACGAACCTGCAGCGCCGCCGCATCGAGCTCGAACGCCACGACCGGCACGTCGATGTCCAGCGCGCGCAGCAGGCGCGGATGCAGCTCGCCAATCCAGCCCACGCGCGCGCCGTCGCGCAACACGTCGGCCGAGCGGCCGGGATGCCCGTGAGGCGCGGTTGAACGCGCAAACGTCAGATGGGCGCCAGCGACTGCGGCCAGCGCTTCGAGATCACCCTTGAGATCGAAGTAATCAACCGGGCGCGTTGCATCGCCCCACTGCTCGGCGCGGGCATCGCCGGCAATCGCGGCGGCCACGCGCAAGGTCTCGACGGGCGCGGCGCCGACAGTATCCGCCTGCGCGAAAACCTTGCCGAGTTCGAACAGGCGCACGCGTTCCTGCTGACGCGACAGGTTGCGAGCGAGTGTGGATACCAGCCCCGGCAGCAATGCGGTGCGCATGACGCCGAGCTCGGCGCTCAGCGGATTCGCCAGCGGCACGCTGCCAGCATCCGCCTGCCAGGCCACGAGCAGCGACGCATCGACGAAGGCGAAGTTGACCGCCTCCAGGCAATCGCGCGCGACCATCTGCCGGCGCAGTTCGGCCTCGGCCACGCGGGTTTCACTGGGCGCGGCGATGCGCGTCGCGCCACCGGGCAGCGTGGTCGGCACGCGGTCGTATCCGTGGATGCGCACGACCTCTTCGATCAGATCTTCTTCGATCGCGAGATCGAAGCGGCGCGTCGGCGCGGTGACCTGCCAGCCTTCGCTATCGGCGACGACGGTGAGCCCCAGCGCGCGCAGGATGCGTTCGATCTCCGCATCGTCAACGGTCAGGCCGAGCACCCGCGTCACGCGTGCGCGACGCAGCGCGATCGTGCGCGGCTGCGCGAGATGCGCAGCGAGTTCGGCAGCGGTCACCGGACCGGCGCTGCCGCCGGCGACGTCGAGAATCAAGCGCGTCGCGTATTCGATCGCAGTCCGCGGCAGTTCCGGATCCACGCCGCGCTCGAATCGGTGCGCAGCATCCGTGTGCAGGCCGAGGCGGCGGCTGCGGCCGATGATCGCGTCCGGGGCGAAGTGCGCGGACTCGAGGAACACGTTGCGGGTGCCGTCGGTCACGCGCGTGTCGAAACCGCCCATCACGCCGGCAAGCGCGACGACGCGGTCCGCATCGGTGATCGCGAGGAACTGCTCGTCCAGCGCCACGTCGCGACCGTCGAGCAGCTTGAGCGTCTCGCCCTTGCGCGCACGCCGCACGCCGACCGGGCCGGTGAGCAGGTCGCGATCGAATGCATGCATCGGCTGGCCGAGTTCGAGCATCACGTACTGGGTGACGTCGACGAGAAAGCTGACCGGCCGGATGCCACTGCGGCGCAGACGTTCCGCCATCCACGACGGCGTCGGACGCGTCGCATCGATGCCTTCGATCACACGACCGAGATAACGCGGCGCATCGGCGCCCGCGTGGAGAGCGATCTGCAGCGATGCCTCCGATGTCGCCGCCACCGCGGGCGCATCGAGCGCGACGACTTCGCTGCCGCACGCGGCGGCGACATCGAACGCGATCCCGCGGATGCCGAAGCAGTCGGCACGGTTCGGCGTGAGCTTGAGCTCGATGGTGGCGTCGGGCAGTCCGAGATACCCGGCCAGCGGCGCGCCTATCGGCGCATCGTCGGGCAGTTCGAGCAGGCCGGATGCATCGGCATCGATGCCGAGCTCCCTGGCCGAGCACAGCATGCCGTTGGAATCGACGCCGCGCAGTTGCGCGGCCTGGATCGTCAACGTGCCGACGGTCGTGCCGATCAATGCCAATGGCGCGACCAGGCCTGGACGGGCGTTCGGCGCACCGCAGACGATCTGCAGCATCTGTCCGCCGACATCGACCTGACAGACCTGCAGACGGTCGGCTTCGGGATGCTTCTCCGCCGAGACGATGCGCGCGACGACAACGCCATCGAGCGTCTCGCCCAGTGGCGTGATCTCCTCGACCTCCAGGCCGATCGCGGTCAGCGTCGCCGCCAGCTTGTCACGGGTGGCATCGGTCTTGACGTGCTGGCGCAGCCAGTTCTCGGAAAATTTCATGGCGCTCTCTTGGAATCGTCGTCCCGGCACTGCGGGACCTGTTCGCTACGGATGACGCGGAGAAGATGCAGGCACGACGCGCCTGGACTTACGCGAACTGGCGCAGGAAGCGCACGTCATTGTCGAAAAACGCGCGCAGATCGTCGACGCCATAACGCAGCATCGCAAAGCGCTCGACGCCGAGACCGAAGGCGAAGCCGGTATAGCGCTCGGGATCGATGCCGACGGCCTTCAGCACGTTCGGGTGGACCATGCCGCAGCCCAGCACCTCGAGCCAGCGCGTGCTGCCGTCGGCCTGCTGCCAGGCGATGTCGACTTCGGCGCCGGGTTCGACGAACGGGAAATAGCTGGGGCGGAAACGCATCTCGAAATCGCGCTCGAAGAACGCACGCACGAATTCGCTCAGCGTGCCCTTGAGATCGGCGAACGTCGCGTGCTCGTCGACCAGCAGACCTTCCACCTGGTGGAACATCGGCGAGTGCGTCTGGTCGCTGTCGGAGCGGTAGACCTTGCCGGCGGCGATCATGCGCAGCGGCGGCGCGTGCTCGCCCATGTAGCGCACCTGCACGCCGGAAGTGTGCGTGCGCAGCAGCCGGCCGTCGCCGAAGTAGAACGTGTCGTGCATCGCGCGCGCAGGATGGTGCGGCGGAAAGTTCAGTGCTTCGAAGTTGTGCCAGTCGTCCTCGATCTCGGGACCGTCGGCGAGCTCGTAACCCAGGCGGCCGAAGATGTCGGCGATGCGCTCGAGCGTGCGGCTGATCGGATGCACGCCACCGCGCGCACCGCTGCGGCCCGGCAAGGTGACGTCGATGGTCTGCGAGGACAGCTTCGCATCGAGCGCGATGTCATCCAGCGCGATCTTGCGCGTCGACAGCGCGGCACTAATGACATCGCGCGCGCGGTTGATCGCCTCGCCGGCGGCCTTGCGCTGGTCGCCAGGCAATGCGCCCAGCGCCTTGAGCTGCGCGGTGATGCTGCCGCTCTTGCCGAGCAGCCCGACGCGCAGTGTTTCGAGCGCCTCGGGGGTGGTGGCGGCCTCGATATCGGCAAGCGCCTGGTTCGAAAGGGAGTCGATTTCGCTCATCGCACTGCGGGCCCGTCGCTGATGGAGAAATGTCGCGCCCGGAATATCCGGCGCCACAAACAACAATGGGGAAGGACTTGCGCCCTTCCCCACGTGACCGCCGGACGGATCCGGCGGCAGTACCGCGTTACGGTGGAGACGACGGCCTCAGGCCGCCAGCGCGCCCTTAGCCTTCTCGGCGAGCGCGGCAAAGCCGGTTGCATCGTTGACCGCGAGATCAGCCAGGATCTTGCGATCCAGGGTGATGCCGGCCTTGAGCAGACCGTTCATGAAGCGGCTGTAGCTGATGCCGTTCAGACGTGCGGCCGCGTTGATACGCGTGATCCACAGCGAACGGAAATCGCGCTTCTTGAGCTTGCGACCGATGTACGCGTACTGGCCGGCCTTGATGACGGCCTGCTTGGCGACGCGGAAGACCTTGCGGCGGGCGTTGTAGTAGCCCTTCGCGCGGCCGAGAACCTTCTTGTGACGGCGGCGTGCCTGCACACCACGTTTGACTCGTGCCATTGTTCAGTCCTCAGAGATACGGAAGCATGCGATCGAGACGGCCGCTGTCTGACGCGCAGATGATGTTCGTCTGCCGGAGACCGCGTTTCCGCTTGGTCGTTTTCTTCGTGAGGATGTGGCTACGGTTTGCGTGGCCGGCCTTGTACTTGCCGGACGCCGTCTTCCGGAACCGCTTGGCGGCGCCCCGGTGCGTCTTGATCTTGGGCATTGCGAGAGTCCTTGTGGGATACGAGTACTGACTGGGCGGTGGCTGGCGCCACGCTTTCCGTCCTGCCCATGCCGGTTTTAAGCCTTTGATCCCACGAGGGAATCCAGGCGGGTCCTGGATGAATCTGCCACCCCAGTGGACCGGGGAGCCGCGCATTATGCCGTGCGGGGATTCGGCTTGCAAATCATCGGCTTGGCGAAGGCGTCGGCCGATCGCCTCGACTGACCGCAACAGGTGGCATTGAACACGTTCCAGCAGTCGACTCTTCCGACCCCACTACTGCGCCAATCAGAAACTGAAAGAGGCGCCTTGTGGCGCCCCTTCGACCCGGGCCCCTTCCGGAAAAGAGGCCAGAGGCAATCCCCGCGAAGCGCGGGATTACTTCTTCTTGGGCGCGATCATCATCACCATCTGCCGGCCTTCGAGGCGCGGACGCGATTCAATGACGATGTCCTCACCCAGGTCGGCCTCGATGCGCGACGCCATCTCGCGACCCAGTTCCTGGTGGCTCATCTCGCGGCCACGGAAGCGGATATTGACCTTGATCTTGTCGCCGTCCTCGAGGAACCCGCGCATCTTGCGCAGCTTGATCTGGTAGTCGCCTTCATCGGTGACGGGCCGGAACTTGAGTTCCTTGATTTCCTGTTGCTTGGTCTTCTTCTTGGCTTCGTTCGCCTTCTTCTGAAGGTCGAACTTGAACTTGCCGAAGTCCATGATCTTGCAGACCGGCGGATCCGCGTTCGGCTGGATTTCCACCAGATCCAGAGCTTCATCCTCAGCCGCCTTCAGCGCTTCTTCGCGCGTCAGGATGCCGAGCATTTCTCCGTCCGAACCAATCACACGCACCCGCGGTACGCGGATGTCCTGGTTGCGCCGATTCTGCTTGTTGTCAGGGGTGCTAATACTGCGATCTCCAATGTGGAACATACCGCCGGTTCGTCAACCAACGGGGCGACCGGCGCGATCCATGATGGACCCGCGCCGGTGAAGAACTCATGCTGCCGCGTGTTCGGCGCGAAGGCGTGAAACGAAGTCGTCGATCGGCATCGTACCCAGATCTTCCCCGGAGCGCGTCCGAACGGCGATGGCGCCGGTTTCCTTCTCGCGGTCCCCGACCACGATCAGATACGGCACCCGCTGCAGCGTGTGCTCGCGGATCTTATAGCCGATCTTTTCGTTCCGCAAATCGGCCTCGATGCGGACCCCTTGATTTGCAAGGGATTTCCGAACCTGCTCGACGAAATCGGCCTGGGCGTCGGTGATATTCATCACCACCGCCTGCACCGGCGACAGCCAGGCGGGGAACGCACCGGCGTGGTGCTCGATCAGGATGCCGATGAAACGCTCCATCGAGCCGACGATCGCGCGGTGCAGCATCACCGGCACCTGCTTCTGGCTGTGCTCGTCGACGTATTCCGCGCCCAGGCGGCCCGGCATCATGAAATCGACCTGCATCGTGCCCAGCTGCCAGGTGCGGCCGATCGCGTCCTTGAGGTGATACTCGATCTTCGGGCCGTAGAACGCGCCCTCGCCCGGCAGCTCTTCCCACGCGACGCCGCAGGCCGACAGCGCATTGCGCAGCGCGGCTTCGGCCTTGTCCCAGGTCGCGTCATCGCCGAGGCGCGATTCGGGCCGCAGCGCGATCTTGATCTGGATCTCGTCGAAGCCGAAGTGCGTGTAGACGCTGAGCGCCTGCTGGTGGAACGCGGTCACTTCGGATTCGATCTGCGATTCGGTGCAGAACACGTGGCCGTCGTCCTGGGTGAAACCGCGCACGCGCAGGATGCCGTGCAGCGCGCCCGAGGGCTCGTTGCGATGGCAGCTGCCGAACTCGCCGTAGCGGATCGGCAGGTCGCGGTAGCTGTGCAGGCCCTGGTTGAAGATCTGCACGTGGCCCGGGCAGTTCATCGGCTTCACCGCATACGTGCGCTTCTCCGACTCGGTGAAGAACATGTTGTCCTTGTAGTTGTCCCAGTGGCCGGACTTCTGCCACAGCGACACGTCGAGGATCTGCGGGCAGCGCACCTCGCCATAGCCGCTGTCGCGGTAGACGCCGCGCATGTGCTGCTCGACGACCTGCCACAGCGCCCAGCCCTTCGGGTGCCAGAACACCAGGCCCGGCGCTTCCTCCTGCAGGTGGAAGAGTTCCTGCTGCTTGCCGATGCGGCGATGGTCGCGCTTCTCGGCTTCCTCGATGCGCTGGATGTAGGCCTTGAGCTGCTTGGAATCCGCCCACGCGGTGCCGTAGATGCGCTGCAGCTGCTCGTTCTTGGAATCGCCGCGCCAGTACGCGCCGGAGATGCGCGTGAGCTTGAAGGCCTTGAGGAAACGCGTATTCGGCACGTGCGGGCCGCGGCACATGTCGACGTATTCCTGATGATGGTAGAGACCCATCTGGGTGATGTCGGCGGACATGTCGTCGATCAGGCGCAGCTTGTAGTCCTCGCCGCGGGCCTTGAAGGTCTCGATGACCTCGGCGCGCGGCGTCATCTTCTTGATGACGTCGTACTCGGTGTCGACCAGCTCGGCCATGCGCGTCTCGATCGCGGCCATGTCCTCGGGCGTGAACGGGCGCTCGCTGTAGATGTCGTAGTAGAAGCCGTCGTCGATGACCGGACCGATGACCATCTTCGCGTCCGGATACAGCTGCTTGACCGCATGGCCGACCAGGTGCGCACAGGAGTGGCGGATGATCTCGACGCCTTCGGCGTCCTTCGGGGTCAGGATCTGCAGCGTCGCGTCATGATCGATGACATCGGAGGCGTCGACCTGGCGGCCGTCGACCTTGCCGGCGACGGTGGCCTTGGCCAGTCCCGGGCCGATCGACTGGGCGACCTCAAGGACGGAAACGGGCTGTTCGAATTCGCGGCGGCTGCCGTCGGGGAGCGTGATCGTGATCATGGCGAGAACCGGGATTGGGAATGAGGGGTCGGGGATCCGGAATGGTGGCAATTCGGTACGTTCAATCCGAACCCCCACGCCAGAAATCCGCATAGCCGCTTGGCGGCCATAAAAAAAGCGCCGCGAGGGCGCCTGATGGCACACCCGGGAACGGTCAGCGATGGGCGGTGGTAGTGCTCATGTCGCACGCTCGGCCGGCGGGGTCGCGGGCCACCTGTTCCTGATGGAGCGGAGCGGCCGATTCTAGCCGAGAACGCCGGCCTGCGGGCCCAGGGCGCCGGGGGCGCCCGATAGACGGCCGGATTGTGGCCCCCCGACCTCTACGCGCCGCAGCCGGACAAAGAACCAACCGCCGCGTGGCATCATCGATCGAGCTCCCGCCGCCCTGCGCAGCCCCGATGACGATCAAAGGCAAGCCGACGTCCCTGGACATCGCCCACATCGCCGGGGTGTCACAGCCCACGGTGTCGAGGGCGCTGCGCGGACATCCGTCCGTGAACCCGGAGACGCGCGAGCGCATTCTGGCGATCGCGCGCGAGCTCAACTACAAGGTCGACAAAAACGCGTCCAACCTCCGTCGGCAGCAGTCGGGCACGCTGGCACTGCTGCTGTTCGAGGATCCGACCAGCGACCAGTCGCACATCAATCCGTTCTTCCTGCCGATGCTCGGCTCGATCACCCGCGCCTGCGCGCGACACGGCCAGGACCTGCTGATCTCGTTCCAGCAACTGTCCGACGACTGGCACGCCGATTACGGTGACAGCCACAAGGCCGACGGGCTCATTCTCCTCGGCTACGGCGACTACCTCGCCTACCAGGGCAAGCTGCGCACGCTGGTCGAACAGGGCACGCAGTTCGTGCGTTGGGGCGCGGTGCTGCCCGAGCAGCCCGGCATCTCCATCGGCTGCGACAACATGGGCGGCGGCGCGCTGGTCGGCGCGCATCTCGCGGACCTCGGTCATCGACGTATCGCGTTTCTCGGCGATGCGTCGAGTCGCTATCCGGAATTCCTGGACCGTTGGCTCGGCTGCGAGTCCGCGCTGCAGGCACGCGGCCTGCCGATGGAACGGGCGCTGCAGGTCGATGCGGAGAGCGCAGAGGATTCGGGCCACGCCGCGGCGACCGAGCTGTTGCGCCGCGGTCTGCCGTTCGATGCCGTGTTCGCAGCCAGCGATCTCATCGCGATCGGTGCGATGCACGCGTTCGCCGAGCACGGCCTGCGGATGCCCGAGGACATCGCGATCGCCGGGTTCGACGACATCCCCGCCGCGCGCATGACGACGCCGGCCTTGACGACGGTCGTACAGGACACGATCAAGGCCGGCGAACTGCTGGTGGACACGCTGATGCGACTGGTCGTGGGCGAGCCGGCGGAAAGCCTGCGCATGCCGACGTCGCTGGTGGTGCGCGAATCGACCGACAAACGCACGTCATAGGTGCGCGCCGGCAGACGAATGGGGCCTGCCGCGCCCACGCCGTAGCGCGCGCCTGCAGTGCAATTACTCTGCGTCGGGGCCACCGAGGCGCGCGGCCATCAGCGCCTGCAGCCGTTCCCGGAGCGCCACGGGCACCGCGACGTCTTCGCGGAGAAGTACCCGCACACCATGCGCGGGCACGTCGATCGACGCGCCGCCGTCCACCGCCACCGGACCGTCACCGAGTGCATCACGCCACTCGCCATCGGCGACCTGCGTCGCGTCCAGCGTGGCGCGCCAGGGTGCGTCGCCCTTGTTGAGCAGCACCAGCGCGGTCTGACATGCGTCGCTGTCGTCGAGTACGCGATAGAACGCGGCGTGGTCGCCTTCTAGATCGACGACCAGCTGCAGCCCGCGCTGCAGGGCGGGCGTATCGCGGCGCAGGGTCGCGATGCGGGTCAGCGCGGTGTGGATCGGACTCTGCGCGCCGGCGTCGACACGGGCCTGTCCGTAGTACGCGCGATTGCCGGCGTGCTCGGCGCGGCCGCGCATGAAGCCGGTTTCCGAACCGTAGTAGACAACCGGAATGCCACGCGCGGTGAACAGCCAGTTGTGGGCGTCGATGAAGCCGGAATCGCTGGCCGCCATGCGCGGCATGTCGTGGTTGTCGTAGAACGTCGCCAGGTCATAGGGATTGGCATAGGGCCCACGCTCGAGATGCAGCGCCGGCGCGAGGCGTTCGAAGCCGGCATCGCCCGCGAAGACCTCGTCCATCGCCTGCTTCATCGGGAAGTCGAGCACGCTCACCCCACCGTTGCGTGCCCAGGTGTGCTCGGCGATCTTGTCGGCGTTGTAGTCGAAGGCTTCGCCGAACATGAAGAAGCCCGGGTGCCGGCTGCGGATGCGATCGGAAAAACGCTTCCAGAATGCATGTGGCATCCAGGCGATGGTGTCGATGCGGAACGCGTCGGCGCCCTGCCCGATCCATTGCTCGTAGGCGCCGGCGAGATACTCGAAGACCACCGGATTGGCGGCGTCGAAATCGGAGAGCTGGGCGAGGTTGCCGTCGAAGATCGAACCGGTCTTGCCATCCACCACGCCGGTCGCGTTGTAGAAGGCGTGCAGCGGATTGCCCTTGGGATCGAGCTGCTGCGGCGGCAGGTTCTGGTGATCGGCGATCAGGCGTCCCTCGGCGTCGAAGATCTGGCCGAAGCCGGGCTGCGCCTCGGGCATCGTCCACGACGGCGCGCCATGGTTGCCGACGATGTCGAGCACGGTCTTCAGTCCGGCGGCGCGCATGCCATCGGTGAAACCGCGGAAATCGAGGTCGGCGCTCGGCAGGTGCTCGTCGACACGGTAGAAGTTCGTGCCCCAGTAACCGTGGTAGCCGGTCTTGCCGCGATCCGTCAGCGAGCTGCCGCATTCGACCGGGTCGCCTCCGGTGAAGGCTTCATCCGGGTTGTCGACGATCGGCGTGATCCACACCGCGCCGAAGCCCATGTCGCGGATGTAGCCGGCGTTGTCGAGCACACCGCGGAAGTCGCCGCCGAGATACCCGATATTGCCGTCGATGCCGTCGGGGCAGCGCACGGGAATGTCGAACGTGCGATGCGCGCCACCCTGGTCGCGACGATCGTTGGACGTGTCGCCATTGACGAAGCGGTCGGTGACGACGAAGTAGACCGCGTGCGCAGCGAAGGGCTCGCGCGTGCCGTACAGACCCTCCTGATCGGCCACCTGCCCCGTCCGGACAGCGCCCGCGGAACTGCAGCCCGCACACAGCAGCGCGGCAATGGCGACGGTCGAGGCTCGGGTCATGCGGAAACTCCTGTAGTGGATGTCATCGTGCGGCCTGTTCCGACAGTGGCCGCGAGACGCGTAGTGCGAACAGTCCGGCGATCGCCAGGCTCGCACCGCCGAGCATCAGCACGCGCATCGGCGCGCCGCCGAACACGTGGCCGAGCAGGAAGCCCAGTGTGCTGACCGCGACCAGCTGCGGAATGACGATGAAGAAATTGAAGATGCCCATGTACACGCCCATCTTGTGCGCGGGCAGGCTGTCGGACAGCAGCGCATACGGCAGCGAGAGGATCGAGGCCCAGGCGAAGCCGACACCGGCCATCGACAGCAGCAGCCACTGCGGATCGCGGATGAAGGCGATCGACACCAGGCCCGCGCCGCCCAGCCACAGGTTCACCAGATGGGTCATGCGCAGACCGAGCACGCGCGCCATCCACGGAATCGCGACTGCCGCGAGTGCGGCGAAGCCGTTGTAGGCGGCGAACAGCACACCCACCCAGTTCGCACCTTCGTTGTAGGCGGCCGACTGCGGGTCGGTGGTGCCGTAATGGGTCTGCGCGACGGCGGCGGTGGTGTAGATCCACATCGCGAACAGGCCGAACCACGAGAAGAACTGCACGATGGCGAGCTGGCGCATCGTCGTCGGCATCGCATGGAGGTCGCCGGCGATCGCGGCGACCATGCCGTCGCCGCGCACCGCCGCGAACTGCCGCAGCAATCCGTAGGCCAAGGGCAGTGCGGCGAGGACATAGAGCATGCGGTCCCAGCCCATCGACCAGACCAGGGCGACACCGGCGATGCCGACCAGCAGCCACGGCAGGCCCCCGGTGGCCGACGGCACGGGCACATCGGCGCCAGCGACGGTGCCCGGCGGATACGCATCGTCGAATGCGGCCAGCGCCTCGGGCGGATACTCGCGCGTGCGCAGCACCGTCCACAGCACCGCGCCGAGCAGCACAGCGCCGCCGAAATAGAACGCGTAGCGCACGGTGTCGGGGACTTCGCCAGGGCCGGCGGTATTGGCGACGCCGAACTTCGCCAGCACAAACGGCAAGGCGCTCGCGACGACCGAGCCGACGCCGATGAAGAAGCTCTGCATCGCGTAGCCGCTGGGCCGCTGCTTCGGCGCCAGCTGGTCGCCGACGAAGGCGCGGAACGGTTCCATCGACACGTTGAGCGAGGCGTCGAGCACCCACAGCGTGCCGGCGGCGATCCACAGCGCGGGCGAGTTCGGCATCACCAGCAGTGCCGCGGTGGAGAAGATCGCGCCCCACAGGAAGTACGGGCGACGACGGCCGAGACGCGTCCAGGTGCGGTCGGAGAAATAGCCGATCACCGGCTGCACCAGCAGGCCGGTCAGGGGCGCGGCGATCCACAGACCGGGCACCTGCTCCATGTCCGCGCCCAGCGTCTGGAAGATACGGCTGACGTTGGCGTTCTGCAGAGCGAATCCGAACTGGATGCCCAGAAAGCCGAAACACATGTTCCAGATCTGCCAGAACGACAGCTGCGGTTTCGCGTTGCGCATGTGCTGCGACTCCCCTCCCAAGGACCGCTGCCCGCACCAACGCCGGTGCGTGCATGGCTGCATGGTAGCGAGCGTCTCGCGGCGCGCCGCGAACTGCATACGTATTCATCGCATGCGATCGCATTGCGCGCTTTCCCGGGCCCTGTGCGATGCACTACTTTCGCTCCGCGCCCTGTCCGGCGCGCGACGAGATCTGCGATGAGCGAAAGTCCCTGGTGGCGCGGCGCGGTGATCTACCAGATCTATCCGCGCAGCTTCATGGACAGCGATGGCGATGGCGTGGGCGACCTGCCCGGCATCATCGCGCGCCTCGACCACGTCGCCTCGCTCGGCGTCGATGCGATCTGGGTGTCGCCGTTCTTCCGCTCGCCGATGGCAGACTTCGGCTACGACATCGCCGACCAGTGCGACGTCGACCCGATGTTCGGCACGCTGGCCGACTTCGATGCGCTGCTGGCCAAGGCGCATGCGCTGGGCCTGAAGGTGATGATCGACCAGGTCTTCAGCCACACCTCGAACGCCCACGACTGGTTCCGCGAAAGCCGCGAATCGCGCGACAACCCGAAGGCCGACTGGTACGTGTGGGCGGATGCGAAGCCCGATGGCACGCCGCCGAACAACTGGCTCTCGATCTTCGGCGGCCCGGCGTGGAAGTGGGAGCCGCGGCGCCGGCAGTACTACCTGCACAATTTCCTGTCGAGCCAGCCCGACCTCAATTTCCACAATCCCGACGTGCAGCAGGCGACGCTCGACTACGTGCGCTTCTGGCTCGACCGCGGCGTCGACGGCTTCCGGCTCGATTCGATCAACTTCTGCTTCCACGACGCGCAGCTGCGCGACAACCCGCCCAAGCCCGAAGCGCTGCGCATCGGCCGCGGTTTCTCGCCCGACAATCCCTACGCGTTCCAGTACCACCACTACAACAACACGCAGCCGGAGAACATCGGCTTCATCGAACGCCTGCGCGTGCTCATGGACGGCTACACCGACGTCGCCGCGCTCGGCGAGATCTCCTCGGAGGACTCGCTGGCGACGACCGCCGAGTACACCGGCCCCGGCCGGCTCCACATGGGCTACAGCTTCGAGCTGCTGGTCGAAGACTTCAGCGCCGGCTATATCCGCGACACCGTGCAGCGGCTCGAAAGCGCGATGGACGGCTGGCCGTGCTGGGCGATCTCCAATCACGACGTCGTCCGTGCGGTCACGCGCTGGGGCGGCGGCGACGCCGGCGCGGCGTTCGCGATCCAGATGATCGCGCTGGTCTGCACGCTGCGTGGTTCGGTGTGTCTCTACCAGGGCGAGGAGCTCGGCCTGACCGAAGCGGACGTGCCGTTCGAGGCGCTGCGCGACCCCTACGGCATTACCTTCTGGCCGAACTTCAAGGGCCGCGACGGCTGCCGCACGCCGATGCCGTGGACCGCCGATGCCGACGCCGGCTTCTCGACCGGTACGCCCTGGCTGCCGATTCCCGAAGCGCATCGCACGATGAGCGTCGCGGCGCAGGACGCCGATGCGGACTCCGTGCTCGCCCATGCCCGCCGCTTCCTGCAGTGGCGCCGTACGCAGCCCGCGCTGCGCACCGGCAGCATCGATTTCCTCGACACGCCTGAGCCGGTGCTGGCCTTCGTGCGCGAGCAGGATGACGTGCAGGTGCTCGTCGCGTTCAACCTCTCGGCATCGCCGGTCGAATGGCGTGTCACGCAGGACGCGCAGCCGCTGTCGGGCCATGGCCTGCCGATGGGCGAACTGCACGATGGTGTCCTGCGCCTGCCTGCGCACGGCGTGTACGTCGCAACACTGGACGCCGACGACTGAGCCGGATCAGCCGTCGGTCTTCGGTGCCTGTGACCACGTGCGCAGGATCGACGGTGACACCCCGACACGTCTGCAGGCGCGCGCACCTGCGCCATCCGGCAACGCAATGTGGAACAGCGGCGCCAGGCCGCGCAAGGCCCGGGCGCAGGCACGGTGGCGGGCACGCTGCAGCGTGGTGATGCCGAGCATCCGCTCGGCCCAGGGCGGCAGCAGCGCAGCGCCAGCGCCGAGGAAGAGACCGCGGGAGATTGCCGCGCCGGGGACCGGCAGGCGGATCTGCGCCAGCACCTCGAGCACTTCACGCGCGCGGCCGTCGTAGCGCAATGCAGGCCGCATCGAATCGAAGTACGCGGCCATTCCGCCGCGGTCGGCGGGAATCTCGATCGCGCCCAGCGCGGCGGCCACGCGTTGGCCTTCGGCGTAGTAACGATCCTGCGCCCAGCCGGGCGTTTCGACGCCGGAATAGGCGCGAAAGCCCTGCAGGAACGCGTAGGCCTCGCTGGCATGCACCCAGGACAGCAGGGCCGGATCGTCTGCCGCATACGGCAGGCCGTCTGCAGTGGTGCCGCGGACGTGCGCGTGGATGGTGCGCACGCGCGCGATCAGCCGGTCGGCCTGCACAGTGCCGGCGAACGACGTGCCGGCGACGAAACCGGTGGTGCGGCGCAGACGGCCGACGAGATCGTTGCGGAAATCCGAGTGGTCCCAGACACCGGCCAGCACCTGCGGATGCAAGGCCTGCAGCATCAGCGCACAGAGGCCGCCGGCGAGCATGCCCGGGAAATCCGCATGCACCCGCCAGGTCGCGCTGTCGGGTCCGAACAGGCCCGGATCGCCGGGCGGCGCGTCGTAATCGATACCGCTCTGCCCGCGCGGGAACACGCCCAGCACCCAGTGGCGGAGTGCGGCGGCGAGTGGTGCGGTCAGGGGCGCGGGCATGCAGCAATGCTAGCCGAGCGGACGCGTCGGACGGATCACCGGTCGCCGCGCTGTCTGCCGGGAGGCACGCGTTCCGGCCGCCGGATGCGCGCGCGCGGCATGGTCCGTGCTGCCTCCCGCGCACCGTTCGACAGGCGTCGCGACCCGCGCGATGACATCGTTGCGATCGTCACGCAATGAATACGTATGCAGTGCGCGTTGCGCCTCCGGACTCGCGACTACCATGGCCGCGACCCGCTCCACGCCTGCCCTGACGGGTGCATGGACGGCTACAAACGCAGCAACACAGCTGTCCGCTGGACACCCTTGGGAGGGGAGATGTCGAAGCTCGATCGCAACCTGCTCAGTGCCGCACTGTCGTCGGCACTGCTGATGCTCGCCGCTGGCGCGCACGCACAGACCACCACCAATTCCTCGAACACCGCCACCGCGGACGAGGCCACCGAACTCGATGCGGTGAAGGTCACCGGCATCCGTCGCGGCATCGAGAGCGCGATTTCGATCAAGCGAGACGCCACGCAGATCGTCGAGGCGGTCTCCGCCGAAGACATCGGCAAGCTGCCCGACGTCAGCATCGCCGAATCCATCGCACGACTGCCCGGCGTGTCCGCGCAGCGTGTCGCCGGCCGCGCGCAGGTGATCAGCGTCCGCGGCCTGTCGCCCGACTTCGCCACCACCCTGCTCAACGGCCGCGAGATGGTCAGCACCGGCGACAACCGCAGCGTCGAATTCGACCAGTACCCGTCCGAACTCGTCAGTGGCGTGACCGTCTACAAGACCCCCGACGCCGGCCTGTTCGGCCAGGGCCTGTCGGGCACGCTGGACATGCAGACGGTGCGGCCGCTGAACTTCAACGAATCGGTGATCACGCTCAACGGCCGCTACCAGCGCAACTCGCTGGGCGAAGCGGCGAAGACCGATCCTTACGGCAACCGCATCAGCGGCAGCTGGATCGGCCAGTCCGCCGATCGCCGCTTCGGCTTCTCGATCGGCTACTCGCACAGCGACACGCCGATCCAGGAAAACCAGGTCGGCCTCTACGAGCCGTGGAAAACCGACGCACGTCCCGGGCTGGCCGAGGGCACCTGGGCGACCGACGGCATGAAGGCGTTGCGCCGGACCGGTTACACCAAGCGCGACGGTGTCATGGCGACGCTGCAGTTCCGCCCGTCGAACGCGTGGACCAGCACGCTCGACGTGTTCCACTCGCGCGCCGAGCAGGAAGACACCGCGAACCAGTTCGAGGTGAACACCCAGTTCAACGGCTCGTTCCCCTGCAATCCCGAGTGCGTCTACAGCAACGTGCGCACCAGCGAGAACGGCAGCTTCGCCGGCGGCACGCTGACCGGCGTCTATCCGCTGGTCCGCGGCATGTACAACCGTCGCGAAGACCGCATCTCGGCGGCGGGCTGGAGCAACGAGTTCAACTTCGAGTCGGCGCGTCTGTTCACGGACATCAGCTGGTCGAAGGCCAAGCGTTCGGAACTCAGCCTGGAAAACAACGCCCAGCGCCTGCCCAATCCGTCGCTCGACACGATCGAGATCGACATCCGCAGCAACGATTTCACCCAGCTCGCCCCGGGCCTGGACTATTCCGATCCCGAGCGACTGTTCCTGACCAACACCATCTACGGCTCGGGCTACGGCAAAACGCCGCAGGTCGAGGACGAGCTCAAGGCTGCGCGGATCGGTCTCACCCTGCCCGCCCCCGGCTCGATCACGTGGCTCTCGGAGTTCGACTTCGGCCTCAACCACACCGACCGCGAGAAGTCCAAGCGCCAGCCCGAGGGCAACATCAACCTGGGCCCGCAGGGCGACACCGCGATCGCCAATGACCTGCAGTACGGGCTCGTCGATCTGGGCTTCGCCGGCGTGGGCTACATCCCCGCCTGGAACGTGCCGGCCGCGGTCGACCGTTACATGGTGTTCGAGCCCACCGAGGATCTGGATTACCTGATCCCCAAAGCCTGGACGGTCAGCGAGAAGATCACCAGCGCGTTCGCGCGCGCCAACCTCAGCACCGAATGGGGCGCGGCCACGGTCACCGGCAACGTCGGCGTGCAGATCCAGCGCGTCGACCAGTCGTCGGCGTCGCGCTATTTCGATTCGACCCAGCCGGCCGGCAGCAACGTGCGTCCGTTCGAATCCGGCAAGACCTACACCGATGTGCTGCCGAGCATGAACCTCGCGTTCCAGCTGCCGAACGAGCACACGGTGCGCGTGGGCCTGGCCGAGCAGGTGGCGCGTCCGCGCGTGGACCAGTTGCGATCGTCGCTGGAGTTCGGTGTCGACGAGAGCACCGGACGCCCGGGCGGCAGCGGCGGCAATCCGCTGCTCGATCCGTGGCGCGCGTATGCGTTCGACGTGTCGTGGGAGAAGTACTTCGGCAACCGCGCTTACGTGGCCGCCGCGTTCTTCTACAAGGACCTGCGCACCTACATCTACACGCAGACCGTCGACGACTACGACTTCTCCGCGTTCGTCGCCAGCTACATGCCGCGTCCCGGCACGCCGCCGGTGCAGAACATCGGCAACTTCACCGCGCCGCAGAACGGTGAGGGCGGGACGCTGCGGGGTCTCGAATTGACAGCGTCGCTGCCGTTCGACCTGTGGACCGAGTCGCTGCGCGGTTTCGGCATCGTGGCCAGTGCCAGCTTCAACGACAGCAGCATCCAGATCTTCGACCCCGAAAGCGCCAACAGCGTCGGCAGCGGCCCGATCGATCTGCCGGGCCTGTCGAAGCGCGTCTACAACCTGACGGCGTACTACGAGCGCGACGGTTTTGAAGCACGCGTCAGCCAGCGTCGGCGTTCGGACTTCATCGGCGAGATCGGCAACTTCGACGGTGCACGCACGCTGCGCTACGTCGTCGGCGAGAACATCACCGACGCGCAGATCAGCTACAGCTTCGGCGACGGGTCCTCGTTCGACGGCCTGACCCTGCTGCTGCAGGCCAACAACCTCACCAACGAGGCGTATCGCACCTACGCCGGCACGCGCGACCGTCCGCTCGAGAACCTCGAATGGGGCCGCACGTATCTGCTGGGTCTGAATTACCGGTTCTGACGCCGGCGCATCACGCAAACCGGAAAAGGGCGGCCCGCAGGCCGCCCTTTTTTTCGTTCAACGACGGCCAGGTCGCACGCAGCCCGCGTCGCCGAGCATCGCTTCGAGCCGATCCTGCACCGCCGCCCGTTCGCCGTCGTCGCGTGCCCGCGCGAGGATCTTCGCCGACAGCGCATCGAACTGTGGCCAGAACGCATCCCGCGCGCGCAACTTCTCGCGCCAGACGGGAATCATGCCGGCCAGTGCGTCGAGGGCGCTCTCGAGTTCGATGCGCAGTCCCATCAGCCGACTCCGCCAGCCGGACGCCGCGGCCAGTGCAACACCACCTCGTGCACCGCGTCCCCGGTGTGCAGCGCGATCTGCAGATCGGCTTGCACCTCACCGTCGAGCATGAGCTGCGGCGTGTCCGCGTCACTGCGCGTGACTTCGATGCGATACACCGCCGCGCCGTGGCGCAGCTGCATCCGGTAGCCGGGCCAGTCGTCGGGAATACAGGGCTCGATGCGCAGTGTGTCACCGCGACGCTGCAGGCCCAGCAGCGATTCGCTGAGCAGGCGATACATCCAGCCCGCCGAGCCGGTGTACCAGGTCCAGCCGCCACGTCCGACATGCGGTGCGACGCCGTAGACGTCGGCCGCCATCACGTAGGGCTCGACCTTGTAGACCGCTGTGCCGGCCGCGTCCTCGGCGTGGTGCACCGGATTGATCATCCGCGCGAGTTCCCAGGCGCGCTCGCGATCATCGAGCGCGGCAAAGGCCATCGCCGTCCATACCGCCGCGTGCGTGTACTGGCCGCCGTTCTCGCGCACACCGGGCACGTAGCCGCGTATGTAGCCGGGGTCGTGCGCGGTCTTGTCGAACGGCGGATCCAGCAGCTGGATCAGGCCGGCCTCGCGCTTGACCAGATGCGTGTCGAGTGCCGTCATCGCCTGGCGCGCGCGCGCAGGTTCGGCAGCGCCCGACAGCACAGACCAGCTCTGCGAGATCGAATCGATCCGGCATTCGTCGCTGGACTGCGAGCCGATCGGCGTGCCGTCGTCGAACCACGCGCGCCGGTACCAACCGCCGTCCCAGGCCTCGGCTTCCAGATTCCCCTGCAGGCGTTCCGCAGCGGCGACGCAGGTGGCTGCGAACGTCGCGTCGCCGCGCGCCTCGGCAACCGGGATGAAGCGCTGGAGCACATCGTAGAGGAAGAACCCGAGCCAGACGCTTTCGCCGCGGCCGGCCTCGCCGACCCGGTTCATGCCGTCGTTCCAGTCGCCGGTGCCGATCAGCGGCAGCCCGCGGGCGCCGAGCAACGACATGCCCCGCTCAAGCGCGAGGACGCAGTGGTCGTAGAAGGACTGCACGCGGCCCGAGGGCACCGGCAGGTCGTAATACGACTCCTCGTCGGCATTGACCAGCCGGCCCTCGATGAAGCCGACACGTTCGTCGAGCACGCTGTCGTCGCCGGTCACGTCCAGATAGCGACAGGCCGCAAGCGGCAACCACAGGTAGTCGTCCGAGCAGCGTGTACGCACGCCACGGTCGGCAGGCGGATGCCACCAGTGCATCACATCGCCCTGCGGGAACTGGTGCGCCGCACTGAGCAGCAGGTGCGCACGGGTCAGCGCCGGCATCGCGTGCACGGTCGCCATCGTGTCCTGCAGCTGGTCACGGAACCCGAATGCGCCGCCGGACTGGTAGTAGCCGCTGCGCGCCACGTAGCGGCAGGCCAGCGTCTGGTACAGCAGCCAGCCGTTGACCAGCAGGTCGGTCGCCGGCTCCGGCGTCTCCACCCGCACCGTACCGAGCGTCTGCAGCCAGTGCAGGCGTACGCCGTCGAGCGCGTCATGCGCCGGCATCGAGCCGCGCAGCGCGTGCGCCAGCTGCAGCGCGGCATGCATGTCGTCACCCATACCGAGCCGGAACACCGTTTCCGTCGCCTGATCCGGCGCGAGGTCGACGTGCACCTGGATCGCCGTGCACGGGTCGAGACCCGCCCCGAGGCGGCCGGACAGACGCTCGCGACGCAGTGCATCGGGCGCCTGCAGGCTGCCGTTGCGGCCCAGGAACTCGGTGCGATCGCCAGTGAACGTGCGCCGGTCCCCATCGACGTCGAAAAACGCCACACGCCCGCCGAACTCGGTGTTGTAGGGATTGCGCGCAGTGAGCACACCGGTCGCGGCATCCCGCTCGGTCACGACGTGCATCTGTGACTTCACCCGGATGTCGCCGAGCACCCACTCGACGTAACCGGTGGCCGACAGTCGGCGCGGGCGACCCGACAGGTTGCGCAACTTCAGCACCGAGAACTTCACCGCATCGCGCAGGCCGACGTAGATCCACAGTTCACTGGCGATCCCGTCCTCGACATGCTCGTAGACGCTGTAGCCGAAACCGTGACGTGTGCGGTACGCGCCCCGTCCGCGCATCGGCAACGGCATCGGCGACCACACGTGGCCGCTCTCCTCGTCACGCAGGTAGAACGCCTCGCCGCCGGTGTCCGACACCGGATCGTTGTGCCACGGCGTCAGCCGGAACTCGTGCGCGTTCTCGAACCAGGTGTAGCCGGGTCCGCTTTCGCTGACCACGCTGCCCAGCCTGGGATTGGCCATCACGTTGGACCACGGCGCGGGCGTGGTCGCGGCGTCGTCGAGCACGATCACGTACTCGCGGCCGTCGGCGGCAAACGCGCCCAGGCCATTGTCGAACAGCAACGCCTCGGCGACCTTTTCGAACGGCCACGGATCCTCCTCGGACGCCGCGGCGTCGCGCAGCGGCGGCAGGCCGTAGAGTCCGGCAGCCTGCAGACCTGCCGCGACGGCGCCATCGTCGTCCTGCGCGCGGACGGACGTATGGCTTGCGACCAGCAGCGGCACCACGCGCTCTGGCGCCGCATGGCGGGCCACCTGCGCGGCCAGGGTGCCGTACTGGTCACCGACGATCACCCGTGCCACCGACTGGATCAGGATGCGGTCTTCCTGCGAGATCTGCTGCGCGGGCCGCACGAAGATGCCGCCCGGGCGATCGAGCACGTTGCCTTCCGGGCCCGCCGAGACGAGTCCGAGGATCTGTTCCTGCAACTCCTGCCGGTAGCCGACCTGGTCCTCGTTCCAGATGACGAGGTCGACCTGCAGTCCCTTCAGACGCCAGTACGCGTGCGCCTGGACCATCTGCCGGACCAGTTCGATGTTCTCCGCATGGGCGATCTGCACCAGCACGATCGGCAGGTCGCCCGAGATCGCATGACCCCACAGGCCGGACTGCCCACGCCGGTTCTGCAGCAGCACGGCGCTGTCGGCGCGCAGGAACGGATGCGCGAACGTCAGCAGGCCCGCGACACGCTCGTAGAGCTGCGCGTCGCCCTGGGTGGCGTTGATCTGCCGGCGTACGACCTGGCTGTGGGTCCACGCGAGATCGAACACCCGGTCGGCGAGGCGCCGGTCGCGATACTTGTCCAGCAGCGCCGCGCAGGCATCGCGATCGCTGCCGACCCCGGTGACCAGATCGAGCACCGCGGTCTGCTCCGGCGCCAACGTTACCCGCACGCGGATCGCGACCACCGGATCGAGCACCGAACCGGCGCTGTCGGACAGCAGTCCCGACCGGCGCATCGCCAGCGGATCGCGCGGCGTCAGGCCGCGACCGATGAAACGCGCACGATCGGTTTCGTAGGAGATGGCGTCGATGTCGGCATCGTGCGCGGCGACGAGGTGGAACATCCACGGCGGGATTTCATCGTGCGCGCGAGGGCGGCGCGTGCACAGCAGCGCCTGCTTGTCGCGCACGATCTCGGTCTGCACGAACAGATTGCTGAAGGCCGGGTGCAGTTCGTCTGCGATCGCCGGCGCCAGCACCACCTCGGCATAGGTCGTGATCTCGATGGTCCGCGGACGCCGCGACCGGTTGCTCAGCCGCAGGCGCCGCAACTCGATGTCGTCTTCGGCCGAGATCGCGATCTCGAGATGCGTCTCGACCCCGCGCCTGCGGCCGCGGAATTCGGCCTTCGCGTCGGAGAAGATCGCTTCGTAGTGCTCCACCGGCACGCAGGTCGGCTGGTACGCGGCCGACCACACATCGTCGTTCTCGACATCGCGCAGATAGCAGAAGCTGCCCCAGTGGTCGCGGGTCCCGTCCTCACGCCAGCGCACCACCGCCATGTCGTGCTGCCGCAGGTAGCCGCCGCCGGCACTGGTGAGCAGCGCATGCATGCGACCGTTCGACAGCATCTGGACCGCGGGTCGTGTGGTTTCGGGCGTCCGGAATACGCGCAACTGGGTTTCGTCGCCGCCGCCACTGCTGCGCACGCCGACCGACTCGACCTCGTGCGGCAGGAATACGCCGGTCCGAGGCACGCGCTCCTGCAACAGCAGCAGCGTGGCCTGGAATTCGGCATCGGCGGTGAAACGCTTCTGCATCGGCTGCTCGTGCAACAGATGGTCGAGTGCGAGAAAGCCCATGCCCTGGTGATGCGCCATGAACGACCGGACCACTGCATGCGTCTGACCGCGCGGCAGGCGCGAGGCCGTGTAGTCGATCGCCTCGAACAGCCCGAAACGCCCGGAGAACCCGGCGCCATCGAGCCGTTGCAGGTTCTGCGTTGCCGCCTCGGGCGCGACCATCAGCGCCATCATCGTCGCGTACGGCGCGATCACCAGATCCTCGCCGAGTCCGCGCTTGAGCCCGAGTCCCGGCACGCCGAACGCGCGGTACTGGTAGTTCATCCGCGTATCGACGGTGTTGTAGCCGGATTCCGAAATGCCCCAGGGCACGTCATGCTGACGGCCGTAGGCGATCTGGGCCTGTACCGCGTGGCGCGCGGTCTGGTCGAGCAGCGTGTCCGGATAGCTCGGCATCACCAGCTGCGGCATCAGGTACTCGAACATCGAGCCGCTCCACGACAGCAGCGTCGGGTCACCATCGACCTCGGTCAGCAACCGGCCCAGTGCGAACCACGTGTCCTGGGGCAGCTGGCCCTGCGCGACCGCGACGAAACTGCACAGCCGCGCTTCCGAGGCGAGCAGATCGTAGTGCCCCTGATCGAGGCGCCGGTTGTCGACGTCGTAGCCGATCGACAGCAGATGACGCGCGCGGTCGTAGAGGAAGCCGTACTCCATCAGCGAGAACTGGCCGGCGACGTGGGCCAGCCGTTCCAGTTCGTGGACCTGCGCGCAGGCCCACGCGCGCACATCGGACGCGTTGCCCGGCGCGCAGAGCATGCGCAGCGACGGCACGCCGTCTTCGGACGCAGCGCCTTGTATCGCCGCATGGGGCGCCGGCAGACACGCGCGCAGTGCCTGGCCGGCGTGCGCACATGCATCGATCAGGCGCGCCGCCCAATGGGCCGGTGCGTCTTCCAGCGGATCATAGGTATCGGCCGGCGGCGACAGCGCGGCGAGCGGCATTGCCAGCGCGGCAAGCGCGTCGATGGTGGCCAGCGCATCGCCGAGCGTCTCCGGTGGCGTTGTCCGGGCGAGCACGAGACGCGATTCGAACGCATCGATGGCGACGTCCCACGCCGGATCCGCATGACTCTGCGCCTCGTAGAGTTCGCGCAGCACGCCCAGCGTGTGGGCCAGACCGGCAAACGTCTGCGGCGCGAGCACCGGCGCGTCGATCAGGCCCAGCAGGCCCTGGCGCAGCGTGAGCAGATGGCCCGCCAGGTTGCCGCTGTCGACGCTGGAGATGTAGCGCGGCTGCAACGGCGCCAGCGTCTCGGTGTCGTACCAGTTGTAGAAATGCCCGCGGTGGCGCTCCATGCGGTCGAGCGTGGCGAACACGCGTTGGGTGCGCGCCATCACGGCGCCGGTCTGCAGATACCCGAAGTCCCACGCGCCGAGATTGGCGAGCAGCGACAGGCCGATATTGGTCGGTGACGTGCGGCGTGCGACGACCAGCGACGGATGCTCCTGGACGTTGTCGGGCGGCAGCCAGTGGTCTTCCTCCCGGATGTTGACCTCGAAGAACGCCCAGGTGCGCCGCGCGAGGCGGCCGAGGAAGTCCAGTTGCACCGGCGACAGCTGCGCGCTGCGCTGCGGTGGCGCGCGGCCCAGCCACGCCATCAACAGAGGAGAAACCGACCACAGCAGCAACATCGGACCGGCGACCCACAGAGCGCCGGGATTCGTCCGCATCACCAGCAGCCCGATCAGCAGCGACAGGACCGGCGCGCCCCACATCGCGCGCAGCTCTGCGGCCATGCCGCTGCCGAGCGCACGCTCGACCTCGCTGGACGGATTCCACTGCAGCAGGTGCCGGCGACTGACCAGCGTGCGCCACAACGTCAGCGCGATTGCCGACAGGCTGAACATTGCTTCGTACGGCAGGCACGCGAAGTTCACGACCGCGCGCACCAGGCCGCGACCGGTCGCATCGCCGACCTGCAGCAGGTGCGTATCGAAGCCCATGTCCGCGGGCTTCGACAGCAGATCACGCAACGCCGGGATCAGCACCGGCGCGAAGAACACCGTCAGCAGCCAGAACGTCCACGCCAGTGGCGCGGTGAGTGTCGTCCAGCCGAACACCAGCAGCGCGAGCGTGGCCGCGGGCACCAGACTGCGGCGCAGGTTGTCGATCAGCTTGCCGCGCGACAGCCAGGACAGCGGATTGCGGACGCGGCCTTCTTGCGCGGTCGGGACCCACGGCATCACCCACGGCAGCAGCTGCCAGTCGCCGCGGATCCAGCGATGGCGGCGCTTGACGTCGGCGGCGTAGCGGGCGGGATAGTCCTCGTACAGGCGCACGTCGCTGACCAGGCCGGCCCGCGCGTGGCAGCCTTCGAGCAGGTCGTGGCTGAGGATGCGGTTGTCGGGAAAGCGGCCATGCAAGGCCTGCTCGAACGCGTCGATGTCATAGATGCCCTTGCCGACGAAGGAGCCTTCGCCGAACAGGTCCTGATAGACGTCCGACACCGTGCGCGTGTAGGGATCGATGCCCGGCTCGCTGCCGTACATGCGTGCGTAGCGGCTGATCCGCCTGCCACTGAAACTGCTGCCCACGCTCGGCTGCAGGATGCCGTAGCCGCGGGTCACGCGGTTGCGCTTCGGATCGAACACCGCGCGGTTGAGCGGGTGCGCCAGCGTGCCGACGAAGGCGCGCGCGGCATCGCGCGGCAGTCGCGTGTCGGTGTCGAGCGTGATCACGTAGCGCACGTTGGCCAGCACGTCGGTGCGGCCCACGATCTGCTGGAACGCACCCGTGCCGGCGCCGCGAAGAAAGCCATTCAACGCCGCGAGCTTGCCGCGTTTGCGTTCCTCTCCGATCCAGCGCCCCTCGCCCGCATTCCAGGTACGCGGCCGGTGGAACAGGAAAAAGCGATCGCCGCCGGGCGCCGGGCTGTCGGCGAGATAGCGCTGGTTGAGGCCGGCGATCAGCGCCGCGGCGTGGGCCAGCACGGCCGCATCCCCGGGCAGGGTCTGCGCATCGGCATCGAGATCGTCGCTGAGCAATGCGAAGTGCAGATGCGCATCGCGATTGGCCAGAAAGCGCACTTCCAGCCCCTCGACCAGCGCCTCGACCGTGGCGATGTCGCCGAACATGCAGGGCACAACGACCAGCGTGCGCTCGCTCGCCGGCAAACCGAGCGAGAAATCCAGGCGCGGCAGCGGCTTGGGCGCGACGATGACCGTCGCGAGCCAGTTGGTCAGCGCAATGCCGAGCTCGCTGAAGACCAGCAGACCCAGCAGGATCAGCGCCCAGGCGGGTGCCCAGGACACGGTATGGGCGCCCGACTGTCCGAGCAGCCCGGTCGTTGCGAGTGCGACCACAACGGCGATCAGTGACAGATAGACCGGCAGGGGCACGGTGCGCGGCGCCAGGCGTGCCTTGCGGCGTCCGTGCGCCGCCGCCAGTGTCGACAGGGTGCGGTCGATGCCGTCATCGACCAGGTAGTAACCGACGTGCGCCTCGATGCGCTCGGCCGGATGCGCCTGCGCCAGCTGCACAGTCGTCTGCGCGACCTCCACCTCGCTGGCGCCGGTGCGCCGGGCGATCGTCTCGACGGCGTGGCGGTAGTGATCGCGGGTGGCGAAATCCATCAGCCCGTAGGTCGCCCCCGGATCCCCCCGCAGCGTCGCATCGACGAGGCTCATGGTCTCGACGTATTCGCGCCAATCCATGTTCGCAAGGAAGCGGAGGCTGCCGATGCTGTTGCCGATCGACACCTGGTCGGCTGCCTGCTGCTGGCTTTCCGCGTGGACCAGCGCATCGATGCGCAAGCCGCTGTCGGTCAGCCACTGCTCGATCCACGTCAGCGGCAGCGACAGCAGCGCGCCGCGCCCATGCAGGCCGCGCGTCAGCTCCGCGACGAACGCACCGGTCGCGGGGGGCTGACTGCGCGCCATATCGGCGACCACCAGCACCACGTCCTTCGGCGATCCGGTGGCGGTGGCGTTGAGCTCTTCGGCCCATCGCCGGGCGCGGCGGTGATCGCGGCCATCGCGGATCACGCGGGCGGCCATGCGGCGCAGGTTCTCGAGCACTGCCAGCCGCAACATGATGGGAATCGCCCACAGTTCGCCCAGCGTCAATGGCGTGACCAGCTGATAGGCGGCGACGAAACGGCTGAGCGTGACCGCATCGACCTGTCCGTCGCCATGCGCAACTGCTTCCATCGCCAGGTCGTAGACCCGAGGGAATCCGGCCGATGCGCCCTGCGACAGTGCTGGCAGTTCACGGCTGTAGCCCTTCGGCAGATGGCGACGTGCCAGCCGCACCTGTTCTTCGATCAGGTGGTAGTTGTCGAGCAGCCATTCGCCGGCCGGCGTGATGCGGATATCGTCGCGGACCATCAGCGACAGGAACGTGCGCGCATCCTCGAGCAGCGCCGCGTTCTCGCTCAGGCGCGCAAGCAGTCGATCGGGAACGCGTCCAGCATGGATGCGATGCGTAAGCGCGAGCGCCCTGCCGTGGAGTTCCATCTGCTCGGCGCTGAAGAGCTGCGCGCGCAGCGGTGCCTCCGACTCGAGATCGGCGGATGTCACAGGAGAAGAGAACTGGCCGAACCGGCGGCGCAAGCGCAACCAGCGGCGGGACATCCTCGAAGCAGCGTGCATGGAGGATCCTGTCAAGCCGACGGCCTGCTTGCCGCTAGGTTGCGCCTCGACCGCGCGCGCCGGCGTGATGACGGTGCGCATGCGCACTCTAACACCGTATCGACTGCGCCCGCAGACCCGCACGCTGGACGATCGCGCGTCGCGCGCCGACTCGAACGGCAGATACGGGAATGCCGCCGCGCATCGGTCTTCAGAAATTCAAAGCGGAATCGACATGACGGGGCGCTCGGCCAACCCGGCGTCATAACAGCGTGAGGCGAATCTCGATCCACGCTGATGCTTCGGTACCACCCCACCCTGCTGCATCAAGGGTTCGAGGTGGTGGGCGGTACAGGGTTCGAACCTGTGACCCCTACCATGTCAAGGTAGTGCTCTACCGCTGAGCTAACCGCCCGAAGGGTGCGAATCATACACCGGATTCGCGCGTTGTCGAATACCCCACGCGCAAATTTCTATCGGACCAGGCTCGCATCCTTGATCTGGCGGATCTGGTCGCGGATCCGGCCCGCGGCTTCGAACTCCAGATCACGCGCGTGCTGGTACATCTGCTGCTCCAGCGCCTTCAGCCGCGAGGCCAGCTTCTCGGGTGACAGCGCGGCATAATCTTCGGCGGGTTCGGCGACCTTGCGGCTCTTGCCACGCCCCTTCTTCTCCGTTTCGGGCTCGGCGCGGGCACCTTCCATGATGTCGTCGATCGCGCGCGCCACCGATGTCGGCGTGATGCCGTGCTCGGTGTTGTACTCGACCTGCTTGACGCGGCGACGATCGGTCTCGTCGAGCGCCATCTGCATCGAATTGGTGACCCGGTCGGCGTAGAGGATCGCCTTGCCGCGCAGGTTGCGTGCCGCCCGGCCGATGGTCTGGATCAGCGAACCGCCCGAGCGCAGGAAGCCTTCCTTGTCGGCATCGAGGATCGCGACCAGCGACACCTCCGGCATGTCCAGGCCCTCGCGCAGCAGGTTGATGCCGACCAGCACGTCGAACTTGCCCAGCCGCAGGTCGCGGATGATCTCGACGCGCTCGACGGTGTCGATGTCCGAATGCAGGTAACGCACCTTGACGTCGTGCTCGCCGAGGTACTCGGTGAGGTTCTCGGCCATGCGCTTGGTCAGCACCGTGATCAGCACGCGGTCGCCCATCTCGACCCGCTCGCGGATCTCGCCGAGCACGTCGTCGACCTGGCTCGCGACCGGGCGGATCTCGACCTCCGGGTCGATCAGGCCGGTCGGGCGCACCACCAGTTCGGTGATCTGCCCTTCCGACTTCTCCAGTTCGTACTTGCCTGGCGTGGCCGACACGAAGATCGCGCGCGGCGCACGGCCCTCCCATTCCTCGAACTTCAGCGGCCGGTTGTCCATCGCAGACGGCAGCCGGAACCCGAAGTTCACCAGCGTTTCCTTCCGCGCGCGGTCACCCTTGTACATCGCACCGATCTGCGGAACGGTCACGTGCGACTCGTCGACGACCAGCAGCGCATCCGGCGGCAGATAGTCGAACAGACACGGCGGCGCCTCGCCCGGCATACGCCCGGTCAGATGACGCGAGTAGTTCTCCACGCCGTTGCAGTAGCCGACCTCGGCCATCATTTCGAGATCGAACTGGGTGCGCTGCTGCAGCCGCTGGGCCTCGAGCAGCTTGCCCTCGGCGTAGAACTGCTCCAGCCGTGGCGGCAGCTCGGCCTTGATCGCGTTGATCGCCTCGTGCGTGGTCCGGCGCGTGGTGACGTAGTGCGACTTCGGATAGATGGTGTAGCGCGGCAGGGTGCGCTTGGTCTCGCCGGTGAGCGGATCGAACTGGGTGATGCGTTCGATCTCGCCATCGAACAACTCGATCCGCAGCGCATCCATCTCCGACTCCGCCGGGTGGATGTCGATGACCTCGCCGCGCACGCGATACGTACCGCGCCGCAGCTCGGTGTCGTTGCGGCTGTATTGCATCTCGGTCAAACGCCGGATCAGCTCGCGCTGGTCGATGCGCTCACCGCGCACCATATGCAGCACCATCCGGAAGTATTCGTTCGGATCGCCCAGGCCGTAGATCGCCGACACCGAGCACACCACGATCGCGTCGCGCCGCTCGAGCAGCGCCTTCGTCGCCGACAGGCGCATCTGTTCGATGTGCTCGTTCACCGAACTATCCTTCTCGATGTACGTATCCGACGACGGCACATAGGCCTCGGGCTGGTAGTAGTCGTAATAGCTGACGAAGTACTCCACCGCGTTGTGCGGAAAGAACGACTTGAACTCGCCGTAGAGCTGCGCCGCCAGCGTCTTGTTCGGCGCCATCACCAGCGTCGGCTTCTGCACCCGCTGGATCACGTTGGCGATCGTGTAGGTCTTGCCCGAACCGGTGACGCCGAGCAGCGTCTGATGCGCCAGCCCGGCGTCGAAACCGTCGACCAGCTTCTCGATCGCCTGCGGCTGATCGCCCGCCGGCTTGTAGGGCGAGACCAGCTGGAATGCGGCGGGATGGATGACTTCGTTCATGAGGCAAGGCGATCCGAGAAGCACGGGACATGGGGACGGAAGCGCCCGGCGACAACAGAAGTGCCGCACATCACCGGGACATGGTCAGGGCGCGGACATCGTTGTGACGCGGCTGCCCACGATAGCAGTGGGCGGTTTCCGACCTCCGCATTGGACGCAGCCCGGCTGCAGTGGCCCGCCAACAAGCGGAATCTGGATGCCCTGCAGGGTTGCAGGTAACCGGTGCAGGAGCTGAGACGACACACGCGACCGGCGGGACGGAGCCGATCGCAATCGCGTCGTGGAGGCGCCCGCCCAGCGACAGGACAAGGATGTCCTCATGCGTCAGCACGACGGTTCCATACGCCCGCGACCCTCGCCGTGTCGAGATCGGCCCGGCTCGCGATCCAGCGGCGGGCCTGCGGACTCGCCTGAGAGCAGGATCGGGCCACGCTCAAGGCAGGCACTGGCGATTCTCGAAGCGGCATCGGATGCACCCCGCCGCACGTCCATGCCCAAGCCATCGAGTCCGTGTATTCGCATGTCCAAGCGGAGCATGACCGGGGCACCAAAGGCGCGCGGCCTCACGCTGGTCGAACTGATAACGACAGTCGCAATTCTCACCTTGCTCGGCACCTTCGGCGTCACCGCCTTCAGTGATGTGCTGGCCCGCTATCGCGTGCAGAGCGCATTGCACCTGATCAGCACCGATCTTGCGATGGCACGCAACACTGCCATCACGCGCCGCGGTCCAATCGTGGCCTGCCCAGGCGACGCACTCCATGGCTGCCGCTCGGACGCCGACTGGAGTGCAGGCTGGATCGTGTTCATGGATCCGGACGGAAATCGCCGACCCGACAATGCAGCAGATCTGCTGCGCGTGGCGGATGCGCCGTCCGGCGCCCCGGGCACGGTGCGCCTGGTCTCAACCCGTTCCTATGTCCGGTATCAGCGCGACGGCCGCAGCGCGGGCACCAACCTGACCATCAACGTCTGCCGCGCCGACCTGCTGGGCGGCCAAGTTGTCGTGAACAACCTTGGACGTATCCGCAGTTCACGCCCCGCCACGGATCGGCCGTGCCCGTTCTAAGGCCGGTTAGAGGTGATGCCCAGTTGGCGCGCCTGCCGCGCATTTCGCATGGCGGATCGCAGCGACGCGCGCCTCGCGCAGTCGATTCCAAAAAGTGGCGACGCAATGCTTGACCCGTGCCGACAACCGACTAGAATGTGCGTCCCCGCCCGAATAGCTCAGCCGGTTAGAGCACTTGACTGTTAATCAGGGGGTCGTTGGTTCGAGTCCAACTTCGGGCGCCAAGATCAAAAAAAGCCGCGGAGCAATCCGCGGCTTTTTTATGTCCAGTGCGTCATGCGTCTCACCAGCAGTCGGCGAGCGCCCCCGTCCCGGTTTCGGTTTTCACGCCAGTGTTCGACAGACCCAAGGTCCCACACCGGGTGTCCTGGGTTTGCGCGCCCTGCGGCGTCGCGGTCAGCGTGAACGTATTGACGCCCTCGACGTGAGTGATCGAGTACGCCGCCGTACCGCCCGTCGCGGGAGATGCAACTGCGCCATTCGCCGCGCCCGTCGCGGCCAACCAGAAGCCCACATACGTGTTGTTGACGGTATGGAATCGCTCGTAACGTTGCGCAAGTTCGACCATATCGGCCTTGACCTGCGCCCGCTTGGACTTGCGCACCGCGTCCTGGTAGCTGGGATATGCGATCGACGCGAGAATCGCGACGACTGCCACGACAATCATCAATTCGATCAAGGTGAAGCCGCGTACGCGGCGTACCGCGATGCGAACAGGTGTTGACGAAAACTTGCTCACTGGATCTGCCTCCAGGACTGACGTCCACAAGGACGCTTGAGATACATCGTCGGCGCACCGGCGACCTGCACAATCATCGAGCATTGGGCGTCGAGCGCAGCGTCGAGCTCGGCCGCTGTCGCAGCCGCCCCGAGCGGCGCGAGACGCGGGGCGCTGAAGATCGCGACGTCTTTCACTGGCGCTGTACCCTGCGTGTTCAACGAAAGCGCGCCAGTTCCGGTACCGGGCGACGGACCCTGCGGCGTATCGAACGAGACGTTCGACAGCCCTGCCGCCCCCGTCAATGCGCTGAGTCCGTAAAGCCAGTTGGCGCCCTCCACGCTGCACTGCAACGCGCTTACGGGTGCATAGGTCGGCATGAACACGATGCCGCTGTCTACGCGCGGATAGCCGACGAAACGCTCACCCGCGGGCAGATCAAGACGCCACCCGAGGCTTCCGGCGCCAGGCACGTTCGAGGATGTACTGCGGATTCCCGCAGCCGTGGTCCCGATGGTCTGTACGACGAGATTGGCCCGCGTCGCCGTCACGCTCGGCTGGCCGGACGCAACATCCAGCACACCGTAGAGCGATTGCAGCGTGGTATCGGACGGATCGTTGTCGAACGAAAAGCTGCCCGTTCCGAAATACAGCATCACGCCACCATTCCGGCCCGTTGCAGCCGTGATGCCACCCAAAATTGGCTGACGTGTCCCGTTCTCGGGCCCGCTGGTGTAGGGCATCGTTGTGAAGACGGGCGTGGTCGGATTACTGACCACACCGCCGGGCACAAGTGCTGCCGGCCGCAGATCGAACTTCCAGATGGCACCCTTCTGATCCGCCGCGTACACCGTATCGGCGAGGCCGTCGCGCCCTGGAACGTTCAGGCTGTTGTCGGGTGCGCTGCGAAAACGATCGAGCGCCACGAGGTTGCCGAGTCCATTACTCCCTGCCGGGGCACCCGCTTCCGTCGCCTCCAGCATCCGGATCGTGGGATTGCCGGTGTTGATGTCGACCATGAACAGCACAGCCTTGCCGCTGTCACTGTTGTAGCCGTTGCCGAAGATCGCGCGCCAGACGATATCGCCCGCACCCGCGCCCGTTCGCACCGGCACGATGACCGGGCGTCCCAGAACGTGGCCGATGTTGTTGCGGACGGCGGCATTCCCATTGAACTGGTTGATTTCCCAAAGCCGATCTGCGGCGTCGAAGGCTCCGTCCGGGCGAGACACATCCTTGACATCAAGCGCGAAGACACCCTTTGCACCAGCGCCGGTCGACCCCACGAGTACCGTGCTCCAGGCGCCGCCGTAGCGTGCGTCGGACACCACCAGTGGACCGTCCACGAAATAGCGATGCTGGAACCGCTGGTCGCCACTGGCCGCAGGATCGTAGGGAAACAACAGATTGCCCATGTGGCCGAGCACCGAGCGCGGTATGAAGCCGAACTGCTCCACGCCGCTGTCAGTCCCTGTCACGCGACCGTCGAAACCGTGCAGCATTCCGTCGTTCGCACCGGCGAACACCATCGTCCGCCGGAACTCCGCGCTCGCGCTGTTCGCCTTCGCGGTCTTGTAGGTTCCGTAGGAACTCCCCAACGTGCCCGGGAGGGACTGGTAACCATAATCGTCGGTCGGCGCGCTGATCACCGGCGAGCCATTGACGATGTCGCCCAGACGGGTCGTACGGAAGCGGAGGCGACCGTTGGCATTGCGATCCACTTCCAGACTCTGATCGCCCTTGAGGTAGCTCACCGCCTCGGTCAACGTAAGAGTCGCGGCAGCACCGCCCAGATTTTCAAGCGTCGGTTGCGTGCATCGCGACATTCCAGGCACGGGGTTGTCGCACAACCGGGCAAGCGAAGCGACATTCGTCGGATTGAAGAGCCTTGCAGAACCGTCGTCCGCCCCGAACCAGACGTTCCGGTCCGATGCCTGCGGCAGGCGATCACTCGCTTCCCACGCATTGTTGAACGAAACGACGCCTGTGCTCGGATTGACCGTCACCGACTGCGCCGTCAACGTGCTGTACCAGTCAGTGCCCTCGTTACGCGCTTCGTAGAAAGGAAAGACCGAAAGCGACCCGGTGCCGATTCTTGCACCCGTGAGCGCGATGCTGCCCGCAGGGGACTGACCGGCGCTTACCGAAGCCAAAACGCGACGCATCGCAGCGGTGATCAATGCGGGCGACGTCGCGTTGATCATCTCGCCTCTGGTGTTGAGCGTCGCATGCCACATCTCGTCGACAGCGCGCGGCACGAGATCCTGGCGCGCGCCCCACGTCGGCGGCGTGAGGTAGGGATCGGGAATGAGCTTTGCCGAATCAGTGGGATCAGGCAGGTAGGTGACTCCGAACTGTTCGCCAAGCGTGCCGAGCACGATGCCGTAGAAATTCATGTGCAGGTTTCGGCGGCAGTCCAGCCTGCGTTGTTCCGGCGTCGGGAGCAGCGGAGGCGCCGGAACACTGTCGCATGCCGTCGGCACCGGCACCGAATTGGTTTCGAGCGCAGGTAGCAGACTGTTGTTGTAGTAGGGAATCACGATGTCGGCCATCGTGTTCGCAACGTTGTCGGCGAACGGCGGGCCCAGTGCAGCATCGAGATTTCCGACCGTCGGGCTGGCAGCGTCGTTGATGTAGCCGTCGGTAAAGAGCATGCCGGCGTTCCGCTGACAGCTCAGCCTGATCGGCCGGCCCGCATCCGTCCGCTGGAACTGCTGGCCGAGATACTGCGCCGCCAGACGGCTCGGCGTGCTTCCGGTTGCACGCATCTGCACGACATCGTCGAACAGGGACTGCTTCGCGGTCTCGCTCGACATGTCACGCATGGTGACGTTGCGGCGGTCATTGATGCGGAACCAGCCGACCGTCATGTTCTTGGTGTCTACGAGCGCGTTGAGAATGCCGCCGATGAGGCCTTCGCGACGCGTCCTGTAGAACGTGAACCAGTTGGCGAAGTTCTGGATGGCTGCGTTGTACTGGTCGTCGGACGCGAAATTGACCCGCCGGATCTCATACTTGTAAAGCACGCCGGGTCGTCCGCCTTGCGGATCGGTTACGGCTACCGGCGCAGCCGAGTAGCCGTACGCGGCAGGAAGCGAAGCGGGATCTTCAAGGTAGAAGGTCGCGGGGAAAAACGAGAAATGCAGATCGCAGTTCTGCGTGATTCTCCGCTCGTCCGGCAACGTCGCGTAGTCGGCGCCCGTGTTGATGTTGCCACCTGCCGCGTTGCAGGTGCCGCGCACGCGGGTATTTGCGGGAAGAATCATCCCCTGCCGGACCTGGAAGCGCCAGTTGTTGACGGTCGATTCGACCGCAGCCGTCAGGTCCAGAGTGCCCCCGATTCGACCATTCGCACCTGCCGGGCGCGGATCCAGGGTCGCGGCCGTAGCGGTGGTGGTCGCGTAATCCGCACCATTCGCGCGTTTCCACGTGGGATAACTCAACCGCGGGTCGAAATAGCCGGCGTTGACGTCCGGCGACCTGGCGAAACCGAAGGCGTCGATCGGCGGGATCGCCGCTCCGCCGTCACGTCCGTAATTCGGAAAAACGTAGTAGTAGCGCTCGTTGACGCCATCGTAGCCGCGCGGAACGCTTCCGTTGTAGAACGTACCGCTGGCGGCGTCGTTGCTCTGCCAGCCAAACACACCATCACGCGTGTTGTTGAGGTTCTCCCACAACATCGAGCCGGAGTCATCGAGTGCCATGATGAAAGCCGGCGGAATCTGCCGCTGCACGTTCAAGGGCTGCTGCGCGAGTGTGCCCTGCCCCTGCACGGCCATCACGGAATGCAGGAAGTAGGCGCTGCCGGCGAGAATAAGCGCCGTGGCACCGGCGTAGAGTTTTGTGCGGCCTTTCATGGCGCTGCCCTCACGGCCTGAAGATGGTGTCGATGACGGCCTGCGCCGTCGGATTGGCGGGGTCATCCACGCGGAACGCGGTGACCTGGTAGATCGGATTCGGGTCTTCGTTGACGGCGCCGCCCATATCGAGCGTGGAATTGCCCGAAATGCACGGCCCGATCAATCGCGCATTGACCGCGTCTGTTTCGGCAAACGAACGCCCTGCGGCCCAGTTGCCTGGATCGAAACCCGTGTCGCAGGACTGGATGTCGGCAGCGACAACCGCATCGCAGCCGGCGGTCGATGTGCGGTTGATCATGTCTTCCAGCGCGCACTCGGCGCTGCGCGTCAGCGCCTCGGTTTCCTGGAATGCCAGATTCACCGCGCGGTAGTTGGAGGACATGCGCTCCTGCAGGCCGGCCACCTGCATGCCGACGATGCCGAGCAGCGCCAGCAGCACGAGCATGATGAGCGCGATGTAGAGGACGGCGCCGCGCTGGCGACGTGGGGGCGGTGATCGGAAGCGGGCCATCTCAGTTTCCATAGAGGCGGTTGCGCATGGCGATGGTGCTTTCGTAGCCGAAGCGGTATCGGGTATCGGCCGCATCTGCAGGCGTGAACGTCACGCCGAGCACGCTACGGCCCACAGTCGCCTGCCCGGCTGCCGCGCGATCGGGACTGCTGGCCAGCACGCCGAGGCGTACGGCGCCGACCGAGCGCCATGCGGGCTCGGTCGTGGCCATTGCCGAAGGACGGACGAAATTGCCGACGTACCCGCTCGGCGACTCGGCCGGCATCGCGCCACTGTTGCGATCGAGGCCGAGCTGGAGCTGCAGGCTTTCGATGCCCTCCACCAGTTCTTCGGGAGCTGCATACGAGCCATTGGTGTTGGAGCGCGCCCGCCAGAGCGAGCGTCCTCCTGCAGTCCCCGCCCGGACGAAGTACACCACCGACTCCAACCGGTAGAGCATGGTCTGGCCCGCGGGCTGCGGTGTGAAGCGATCGAGCACAGCGTTCACTGTGACGGTGCGGGCCGCTTCGTTCGTGGCGGCCGGCAGGAATAGATCGACGAAGCTGCAGTCGGCCAGGCCAAACATCGTCGGGTTTACCACCCCGCCCTGCGTCAAGGCGCCCCATCGGCCGTTTGCCACAGTGATCGTGGACGTTGTCCCGGAGACCGCGATGGTCTCGACGGCCGCGCCTTCGCTGGCAAGGAATCGGAGCTGCAGCACGTCGCTTCCAGGAAGCGGGTTCAGCAATGCCACCGCATTGGGAAGCGCAGGCGTCCAGGTACTGGCGGCGGTTCCCAGATTCATGGTCGACGCCGATGTTTTGGTCGCCTCATAGGCCTGGATGCCCAGCGGAAAGTTGACGCCCGAATTGGCACCCGCGCTGCCCGCCGGCACACGGTTGAGCAGCGCACCGACATTCTGCAGATGCGCCTGGTCATTGACGCAGCCCATGTGACCGACCATGCGCAGGTCACGCTGGATGAAATCGATCGCGAAGCGGCCGTTTTCCTGCACGCGGGACACGCCCTCGGACAGCTGGTAGGCAGTACGCGACGCGGAGAACACGCGCGCCAGACCAAGGATCAGAAATGTGCCGATCGCCAGCGCGATCATCATTTCGATCAGCGAGACGCCCCGTGCGTGGTGGGGAGTTGAAAACCTCACAGCTGCGTCCTCGCGGTGAACTCGGTGGCGTTTTCGGTCGCGACTGCGCTGCGCTCGCCCCAGCGCAGCGTCACCGTCGCCACACCCGACGCGTTGTAGGTGACCGTGGCCCGCGTTGACGGACCAAGCGAGTTGAAGACCTGGCAGCGCCACGTGGCGATGCCTCGGGCCACGGCGTCAGTGGCCGCTGGCGGGTTGCAGGCAGCAGCGGTGAGGCTGTCCGCTGCAAAGCCAGCCGTCGTGTACTGGGCCGCGGACAGCCGGTTGGTCCGCATCTGGTCCAGCAGGCTGTAAGCCAGATTCGTCGCCAGCGTGCGGTTGTTGGCGCTCTGGGTGTAGCGGAGGTTCGTGGTCTGCAGCAGGGCGAAACCGAGCAGCCCGATCGCGAGCACAACGATGGCGATCAGCACCTCGATCATCGAAAAGCCCCTCTGGGCGCCCGGTGCCTTGCGGATCATGGACAGGTCCCCCGCACCACGGAGGTGCCGCCGGTGGCCCTCACGGTGAAATTGCGCACCAGCGGCGCATTGGCGGGACATTCCGCAGATGCGAGCTGCAGCGTGCGTTGCGCCCCAATCAGGAAGCCGCGCTGATCGAACCGGACATCGAAGTTTGCTGCGCCGACAGGTGCAGTGATGGCGACACGCGGCTTCGCCTGCGAATAGCGGACCACCCGATCACCCGCGCCGGCGTTGAGCGCGCCATTTCCGTTGACGTCGATCCAGACGATCCACCCCTGGTCCCAGGCTGTGCCGGTGCAGGCTGTGCCGTTGTTGCTGGTGCAGACGTGCGCGCCACCCGGGCTGCGAATCGCTTCTGAACGCGCAAGCGCGAACGATGCGATGAGCTCATTCGTGGTCGTTGCGACCCGGTTCGAACGCATCGTCGCTTCGAAGCTGGGAAACGCGATGGCTGCCAGGATCGCGACGACCGCGACCGTGACCATCAACTCCACCAGTGTGAATCCCCTCGCTCGCATGCCGCTTCCGCCCGCCGCCGGTACGTCCGGCGTTCCCCATGGCGCAGTCTAGCCAGCGCCGTCCGTCCTTCAAGCGGCGGCGGACGGACGGTCGACAGAAGACGATGAACGCGAAGATTGCGCCGCCGGGCGGGGTCAGGCGACCACTTCGTAGCAGGGCCTGTAGTCACCCGCGATCTTCATGCGCCGCTGCTCCACGAACGCGCGCAGCAACGCATCGAGCGACTGCATGATGTCGCGGTCGCCGTTGATGCGGAACGGGCCGAACTCCTCGACGCGGCGCAGGCCGTCTTCCTTGACGTTGCCGGCGACGATGCCGGAGAACGCGCGGCGCAGGTCGGCGGCGAGTTCGTGCGGTGGCCGGCCGTGGTGCAGGTCGAGCGCGGCCATGGCTTCGTGCGTCGGCACGAACGGCTGCTGGAGATCGAGTGGGATCGACAGCGACCAGTTGAAGTAGAACGAATCCTTGTGCGCGACCCGGTATTCCTTGACCTTGCGGATGCCGGCCGACATGCGACGCGCGACCTGCTCGGGATCGGCCACGATGATCTCGTAGCGAGAGACGGCTTCGTCGCCGAGGGTCAACCGGATGAACTGGTCGATCTGCTCGAAGTACGGCGCCGACGCGGTCGGGCCGGTCAGGATGAAGGGGAACGGGATGTCGCGGTTCTCTTCCTGCAGCAGCAGGCCCAGCAGATAGAGGATTTCTTCCGCCGTGCCCACACCGCCGGGGAACACGATGATGCCGTGGCCGAGGCGCACGAACGATTCGAGACGCTTCTCGATGTCCGGCATGATCACCAGCTGGTTGACGATCGGGTTCGGCGACTCGGCCGCGATGATGCCCGGCTCGGTGATGCCGATGTAACGCGCGGGGTACTGACGTTGCTTGGCATGGGCGACGTTGGCGCCCTTCATCGGCCCCTTCATCGCACCCGGGCCGCAGCCGGTGCAGATATCCATGCCGCGCAGACCGAGCTCGTAGCCGACCAGCTTTGTGTAGTCGTACTCGACACGGTTGATCGAGTGTCCGCCCCAGCAGACCACCATGTTCGGGTCGCCGGGCTGCAGCAGGCGGGCATTGCGCAGCAGGCCGAAGACGGCGTTGGTGATGCCCGACGAGGTCTCGAGATCGGTCGCGTATTCCGGGCCGAGTTCGATCGCGGTGTAGGCGAGATCGCGCACGACTGCGAACAGCAGCTCGGCGACGCCGCGGATGATCTGGCCATCGACGAAGGCCATCGCCGGCGCGTTCACCAGCTCGATCCGGATGCCGCGATCCTGCTGCAGCACCTGGATGTCGAAGTCGGGGTACAGCTCCTGCGCCGCGCGTGGATCGTCGGACGCGCTGCCGCTGGTCAGCACGGCGAGCGCGCATCGACGCAGCAGATCGTGCATGCCGCCCGTGGACGCATCCTTCAGACGGGCGACTTCATCGCGGGACAGCACGTCCAGACCACCGCGCGGATAGACGTAGGCATTCACTGTGGGCAGCGCCGTCGCCGCCCCGGTCTCGTTGCTCATTCTTCTTCGCTTTTCGTATGGGTGCGGCACTGTAGCGCAGGACCCCGCACATAAGAAAACGGCCGGGTTTCCCCGGCCGTTCTCAGATTACCGTGAACTCAATGGATCAGAACTTGTAGCGGAAGCTGAGCTGCGCGGCCCAGCGGGAAATGCCACGGTCGTCGTAGATGTTCGCAGTGTCCGGGGTGTTGAAGCGGTAGCGGTACTTGCCGTCCGCATCCAGGCCGCCGTACTCGACGATGCCCTTCATTGCCGGGAAGCCCACCTCTTCGACACGACCCCAGTCCTTGTTGATCAGATTGCCGACATTGAGGATGTCCAGTGCAATCTCGGCCTTGTTCCCGTTGAAGAAGCCCGGGAATTCCTGCGAGATGCGGATGTCGAACTGGTTGACCCATTCGTTGCGCGCGGCATTGCGGCCGGCGATCTGGCCCTTGTGTGAACGCAGGTATTCGTCGCCATCGACGTATGCCCAGAACGCGGCCTCTTCCGTTGCGTTGGCGAAGCTCACGTCGCCAGGACCGGTCGGGATGTACAGCAGATCGTTGACACGACCGTCGCCGTTGGCATCGTTGTCGAAGGTATAGCTGAACGGACGACCCGAGCGGCCTTCGTAGAACATCGCCACCGAGGTGTTGTTGTCACCGAAGAACGCACGCTTCCAGGTCAGCGCGGCCGAGAAGCGGTCGCGGATCTCGTAGTTGGAGCGCGAAGCAACCGCCTCGTTCGCCTGGAACACCGCAGTGTTGCCGAGCTGCGAACCGGACGTCGAGCTGGTCAGCGCGCTGACTTCGGTGGCGTAGGTGTAGGTGTAGGCCAGCTGCCACGACCAGTCGCTGTCGTTGAACGGCTTGTTGAGCGCGAACGTGTACTGCTGGCTCTCACCCTCGTCGGTGGGGCGGGCGATGATCACGTTGGTGAATTCGGGCCTGCGACCCGCACGCGCGTTGACGCCGGTGCCGACGCCCTGCTGGTTCCAGCTTGCCGTGTTGTAACCCGCCGGATTCCAGTACAGAAGACGCCCGTCCTGGCCAACGCGGCTCGAAGCACCGAGATTCAGTTCCTGGTAGTAGATCGCTTCCTTGACCTGGGTCCAGACGCCCTCGGCGGACGCAACGACGCCCCAGATCGGCAGCTCGGTATCGAACGCCAGGTTCGCCTTCCACACTGCGGGCTGGCCCAGAGCGGGATCGATGAAGTCGATCGCCTCGGCGCCGGAACCGAACGCGTTCGGCGGACACGGACGACCGTTCTGGCTGACCAGCGCGCACTGGGCGGCCGGATCCGGGCTGAAGCCGTTGAAACCCTGCGTCGCAGTAAACAGGTAATCAACGTAGGCTTCGCGGCCGTAGTTCGAGAAGCCATTCGAGAGCCACACGCTTGCAGCCGCACCCTGGAACAGACCCACGCCGCCGCGCAGCTGCGTCGGCAGTTCGCTGTCGAAGGTGTAGTTGAAGCCGGCGCGCGGCTGGAACAGGCCATTACCGTCGATGGTCTGGCTGTTGTCGAAGCCGAAGGCGGCGAACGCGCGCGGGTTGTAGAACGGCGAGCCGCTGACGCGCGGCTCGTCGTAACGCACGCCGAGATTCAACGTCAGGTTGTAGTTGATCGCCCACGAATCCTGCAGGAACAGCCCGACATTCTTCAGCCCGAAGATCGCAGCCATGTTGTTCGGATCGCCTTCGCGCGGATAGAACAGCTGGTAGGTACTGGCGCGACCCGCCTCGAAATCGGCAATGCTGAGGTAGTTGTACACGCCATTGAGGCGACGACCGTACAGATTGTAGATATCGTTGTCTTCGTAATCGAAGCCGAACTTCAGCGTGTGATCACCGAGGAACAGATTACCGGCGAAGAACGCGTTCCAGGTCTTGGTGCCGACCTCGTTGACGTGGGTGTTTTCTTCGGTACCCAGGTTCAGCGTGTTGTTGCCGATACGGACCGAGATCGCCGGCAGATTGGCCAGCGGCACGCGCGGCACGAAGTAGTCACGGTACGAAACCTTGAACTCCGTCGAGAAGCGGTCGTTCCAGTCACTGAACAATTGCGCGGTCGAGGTCTCGACCTCGTAGCTCTTGGTGTAGTGGTAGGTGTTGAGAGCCAGAGCGCTGTTGGTGAAGCCCTGCAGGTAGGCCTGGTTCTGCTCAGACTTGGCGTAGCGGAAGCTTGCACGATGGTTATCGTTGATGTTCCAGTCGATCTTGAGGCCATATTCCTCGGACTCGGTGTCGAGCGGAGGAAGCACCAGCGAACCGGCATCGAAGCCCCAGGTGTTGCGGGCGATGCCGATCACGCGGTCGATGTCGCCCTGGGAAATGCCGACGATATTGCTGGCGCCGGAGCCGATCGGGCCGAAGCTGGAGTTGCCGATGAACAGGTTCTTACCTGTGTACTTCTCGTAGTTCGCGAAGAAGAACAGCCGATCCTTGATGATCGGGCCACCGAAGGTCACGCCGTAGGTGTTCTCGCTGTCGAACAGCACCGGACGCACATCGTTCTGGTTCTTGCCCGACCAGTCGTTGTCACGGTAGATACCGTAGACGGTGCCGCCAAAGGTATTCGTGCCCGACTTGGTGACCGCGTTGATCACGCCGCCCACACCACCGGAAATCGTGACGTCATAGTTGGCCACGTCCACGGCGATTTCATCGATGGTGTCCATCGAGAACGGCTGACGAGGTGCTGCCAGACCGTTGGATTCCAGGCCGAAGGTGTCGCCGCTGTTGATGCCGTCGACGCGGATCGCGTTGTAGCGCGGGTTCTGACCGCCGATCGAGATCTCGTTGCGGCCCTTGTCGGTCTGCGACACGCGCGGGTCGAGGCGAGCGTAGTCCTGCAGCGTACGGCTGATCGAGGGCAGCGATTCGAGCTGGTCACTCGTCACGTTGGTGCCGGTGCCCATCTTGTTGGCGCTGAAGATTTCCGAGCCGCCGCCGATTGCCGTCACCGCCACAGTCTGCAACGTGGTCATGTCACCGGTCAGCGCCGTGTTGACGGTGTTGACCTGGTTGAGATTCAGGTAAACGTTGTCTTCTGTCCGCGTGCCCTCGCCTGCCTTGGTCACGGTGATCGAGTACGGACCACCCACGCGCAGGCCGCGTGCGTTGTAACGGCCACTCGCATCCGTCGTGGCGCGGCTGACAGTGCCGGACTCGGTGTGCACGATGGTCACGTCTGCGCCGGTCACCGGGGCGCCGCCTGCCCCTGTCACCTGGCCGCCGACACCGGCGGAGGTGCTCTGCGCGAACGCGGGAGCAGCTGC
This sequence comes from Luteimonas sp. KH_071, assembly GCF_057838005.1. Lineage (NCBI taxonomy): Bacteria > Pseudomonadati > Pseudomonadota > Gammaproteobacteria > Lysobacterales > Lysobacteraceae > Luteimonas > Luteimonas sp. KH_071. The sequence goes on from NZ_CM174458.1 coordinate 2,613,573, forward strand.
AAGGGCGACGATCAGGCCGAGCGACAGCTTGGAGAGTCGGGCGCGATGCGAGTGGTTCATGGGTTTTATAGCCTCGATGCGTAGAGTGCGGCGCGCGCCGGATGGCGGGCGACGATCAGGTCTTGAAACAAGAATGGGGGCCCCACCACAGCCCTCGGGCGAAGCGCTGCGGTTAACAACAGGTTAACACGGTAACCAACGCGTATGACAGTGCCATGACAGTTCCCGCGTCACGCAACTCACTGACCACATTGATATTTATGACCAGCGCGAGCAATCGGACGTAAGTCCTTGTCTCGACTCGGTCACGCCGGCCTCACATAGGCGCGAGGCCGGTCCTGAGGTAGCTCACCAGGCCGTCGAGCAGCATCTGGACGGAGATCGCGACCAGCAACATGCCCATCAGCCGCTCGATCGCGGTCAAGGCACGCGCACCGAGCAGTTTGTAGAGATAGGTGGCCGAAAACAGGATCGCTGCCGTCGCGCCCCAGGCGATGAGCAGCGCGAGGCTCCATTCGCCGAGCCGATCGGGTTCGTTGCTGCCCATCAGCATGACCGCCGCCATGCCGGACGGCCCGGCGACCAGCGGAATCGCCATCGGCACGATGAAGGGCTCGCCGTCTGGAATCTCGCCCATCAACCCCTCCGGCGGCGGGAAGATCATGCGGATGCCGATCAGGAACAGCACGATGCCGCCGGCGATCGCGACCGATTCCTGGCGCAGGTGCATGACTTCGAGCGCGTATTTGCCCGCCCACAGGAACAGCATCAGCACCACGAGTGCGATGAGCAGTTCGCGGGCCAGCACGATGCGCTGCCGCTGTGGCGTGAGCCGACGCAGCATGCTCAGGAACACCGGAATGTTGCCCAGCGGATCCAGGATCAGGAACAGCAACAGCGCGGCCGAGGCGATGGTCATGCGGGAGACGCTCCATCGGGCGACCAGAGCCGACCGCGGTGCGCTGCGCCGGCGGGCGACAGCAGTTGCACGCACTGGGCTGCGACCTCGACCGGCGGCCGCGCGACGCGGTCTTCGGCTTCGACATGCGCTCTGGCGCGCAGCGGCGTGCGCATCGGCGGCGGCAGCAGACCACTGACGCGCACCGGTGCATCGCCGAGTTCGTCCTGCAGCATGCCGACCAGCGCGGACAGGCCTGCCTGGGCCAGCCCGTAACCGCCCCAGTAGGCGCCTGTCGTACGCGCCGGATCATCGATCGCGAACACCACCGCCCCGTCGCCCGAGTGGCGCAGCAGGGGCAGGCAGGCCTGGGTCAGCCACCAGCGCGCGGTGAGGTTGACGTGCAGCGCGCGTGCGAACGCAGCCGGATCGGTCAGTTCGAGCGGCGTCAGGCCATCGAAGGACGCGGCGACGTGCAGGATGCCGTCGAGCCGGCCGAATTCCGCTTCGATGCGTGCGGCGAGTTCGGCATGATCGTCCGGCGTGGCGCCTTCGAGATCGAGCGGATACAGCGCGGGCGCGGCACCGGTCTTCTGCAGACGGTCATGCAACCGGTTGAGTTTGGGCACGCGCCGACCCAGCAGGACCAGCGACGCACCCGCCTCGGCGCAGCCGAGTGACGCCGCTTCGCCGAGTCCACCGGCGGCGCCGACCACGAGCACGACGCGCCCGGCCAACGCGCCCGGCAGACCGGCCGATCCAGCCTGCGCGCTCACGCGTCGAGGACCTCGGTGACCATGCGGGACAGCTCGCCCGACTCGTGCAGCTCGAGCGTGATGTCGCAGCCGCCGATCAGCTCGCCATGGATGAAGAGCTGCGGGAACGTGGGCCAGTTCGAGAAACGCGGCAGGTTGGCGCGGATCTCAGGCGCCTCGAGCACGTTGATCGTGCGGTAGTGCTCGGCCCCGGCCTCGCGCAGCGCCGCCACGGTGCGGCTGGAAAATCCGCACATCGGAAACTGCGGCGTGCCCTTCATGAACAATACGATCGCGTGACCGTCGATTTCGGCCTGGATGTCTTCGAGGATCGACACGGTGACGCTCCCTGTAGACCACACCGCGCGACGTCGCCGGCGGGGATCGGGTTTCGGAATTGGTGCATTCTATCGCGTCGCCGCCATCGACCACCGGACCGACGTCCATGCCCCTCGAACTCGCCCCGCTGCCCTACGACCGCACCGCGCTGGAGCCGCATTTGTCGGGCGACACGCTCGACCAGCATCACGGCCATCTGCAGCGCGCGCATCTGGAGCAGCTCAATGCCCTGCTGACGGGCACCGACCTGGCGGATGCGCCACTCGAAGCGATCGTCCGCAAGGCGCAGGGCGCCGCGTTCGATCATGCCGCGCAGGCCTGGAACAACAGCTTCTACTGGCACTCGCTCAAGCCGTCTGCAGCGGGCGGTGGTGGCGAGCCGAAGGGCCGCCTTGCGGAGGCGATTACGCGCCAGTTCGGAGACTTCGCCGGATTCCGTGCGCGTTTCGATGCACTGACCCTGTCGACGTTCGGCGCCGGCTGGGTCTGGCTGCTGCAGCGCCCCGACGGCCGACTCGCGCTGGCGGCGACCGCGAACGCGGCCACGCCGATCACCGGCCAGGACACGCCACTGCTGGCGATCTCCTTGTGGGAACACGCCTGGTATCTCGACTACCGCGACAACCGGCAGAAATATCTCGAAGCGTTCTGGCAACTGGTGAACTGGGACGCGGTGGCGGCGCGCCTGCGGTGACGGCTGCCCGCTCGTCCTGCAGCCTACGCGCCGCAAGGGCGCATGCACGGCCGTATCGCCGCACCCGCTAGCGGTCGAGCGCGCGCCGGACCACGTCGTCGGCCGGCGCCGGCCGTCCGATCAGATAACCTTGCACGGCGTCGCAGCGCGCGTCGCGCAACAGGGCGAGCGTCGCCTCGTCCTCGATGCCTTCAGCCACGACCACGAGGCCGAGGTCATGTGCAAGCTCGATCATCGTACCGACGATCCTGTGCGCCCGGGGATCCCCGACCATGTCGCGGATGAAGCTGCGGTCGATCTTGATCGCATCGACCGGCAAGCGCCGCAGGTAGGCGAGCGACGAATAGCCGGTGCCGAAATCGTCGATCGCGATCCGCACGCCGCCTTCGCGCAACTGGCCCAGCAGATGACTGCAGCGTTCCATGTCGCGCATCAGCGCGCTTTCGGTGATCTCGAAAACCAGTGCTTCGCCGGGCACGTTCCACAGGCGCAGCAGATCGAGGACCTGGTCGACGAATCCCGGCAGCTGCAGCGCAACGGCCGACAGGTTGATCGAGATCCGGGTCACCTGTCCCGCCGTGCGCAGGGCCGCGAGATGGCGTAATGCGACGTTGACGTTCCAGCGGGTCAGCTCGCCGATCGTGCCACCGCGTTCGGCGACATCGATAAAAACGTCGGGCGGGATATGTCCGAGCTGCGGATGTGTCCACCGCGACAGGGCTTCATAGCCGTGGACGCGGCGACCGGGCAGTGCTGCGATCGGTTGCAGATACACGGACAGCTGATTGTCCGCGATCGCCGCCCGCAGATCCTCGTGCAACGTGTCGAGTGGAATCCGCGGCGCCTTCCAGAACGCAAACCGTTCCACGACGTCCACCGCCGCGTCGCAGGCCCGGTCGGCGCGCCGGCACAGCAGCTCCGCGTCATCGCTGTCTTCCGGCCCCATCGCGATACCGGCCACAACGGTCGGCTGTGCCCGCTGCCCGCCGAAGTCGAGCGGCTGTTGCAGGGCACGCACGAACTTGGCCGCGCCGAGCGCGGCGTGCGAGCGGCCGCGCAATGCGGGCAGCAACACCAGGAAATCATGCGCGCCGATCCGGATGACACGGTCGCCGGGGCGTACCGCCGCTTCCAGCGCGGCCTGCATCGCATGGCCCAGCGCCTCGCCGGCCGCATACCCCAAGGTGAGCTCGATCTCGCGTACGCGCTGCGCGCGCAGCACGAGCACGCCGAGCGGCGCATCCGGACGTACCGTCTGCTGCAGACATGCGGCCACTTCGGCCAGCACCGTGGCGTGGTTCAGCACCTGGGATACCGGGGCCGTGTCACAGGAACAGGTCGACCGGGTCGAGGCCGTAGGCGCCCGGTGCGAGAGCGCTGGCGATCCGCACCGCATCATCGCTGTGCGCCCGTACCATCAGGTCGATCGAGTGGAACCGCGACAGAACCTGCTTGTCGGGTCCGGTCAATACCATCACCCGCGGCTGCAGCCGGCGCGCGGCGTTCTGCGCAGTCACGATCGCCACCTCGCCACTGCTCAGCTCCACAAGCGCACCGATCGGATACACGCTCATGCACTGCATGAACTGCTCGACGATCTCGGCGGCGAACTGGCTGCCGCGCCCGCGGTAGAGGGACTGCAGCGCGACATGCTGGGCCACTGCAGACTGATGGGAGCGTTCGCTGGTCATCGCATCATAGGCATCGACCACGGCGGCGATGCGACCCAGCAAAGGGATCGCATCACCTTCAAGCCGGCGCGGATACCCGCTGCCATCGACCCGTTCGTGATGTGTGCGGATCATGTCGCGAACGTGCTCGGGCACGGCGCCGCCTGCATCGACGAGCGCCAGGCCCTCTTCGACATGTGCCTGCATCCGTCGACGCTCGTCATCGCTATACACGGCCGTGGTACCGAGCAAGGCCGGATCCAGTCGCAACTTTCCGATATCGAGCAACAGCGCACCGCTGGCCAGGTCGACCAGCAAGGTCTGCGGCAATCCGACATGGCGTCCGAACGCGGCGGCGAGTGCGCTGCACGACAACGCATGCCGGTACTCGTAGTCACCGCGCGCGCGCAGCGCATCCAGCCACAGAAACGCATCTGCATTGCGCACCAAACTGCGCACCATCGGTTCGACCGCGCTGCGGACCTCCTCCGCGGCGACCGCGCGACCCTCGCGGACGTCGTCGAGCACGCGCCCGGCGAACCTGGCGACCTGCGCGTGCGCCTCGCGCGCCTGCTCAAGCTCCTGCTCGAACTCCACGCGTTCGGGGTAGACCGTCGTGCCCTGCAGCGCGGCGATCTCGTCGTTTCCATAGCTGCGCCAGCGCAGCGTCGGCGGCGCGGCGGGCTTGGCGGGCGCGTGATCCAGCAGCTGCAATCCCACGCCAGACGGCGCCAGGCCACGCTGGATATCGACGAAGACATGCCGGCACAGGCTCGCCAGCATGTGGATATCGTCCGCCGACTCGATCGTGAGCCCCTGCAATAGGAACGGCGTGCCCTCCCAAGGCCGATCCAGGCGGCACACATACATGCCCACTTCCAGCTCATGCACCGCGAGCTTGCGTTCGTCCAGCGTCATCGTTGCATTGGCCCTCCCGGGCCACGACCCGACCACCCCCAAGGTTTTGCCGTTGCGGTCGCTCATGGATGGGCGATGCACGCTGCGGCAAACCGGCGTGAGGGGTCAGATCCGGCCGGGCGCACAGCGTACAGGCTGTCTCCGTCGTTGCCGCGTCGTGACCTCGGGATCTTTCGATTCGGACCGGAAATGTCAAACGCGACCCACGCCGTCGAGGGACCCGAACCGACAGACCGCCTATGATCGGAAGCCGAGCCGATGCAGGAGCCTCCGCCATGCCGTCCCGTCGCCGTTTTCTCAGCACAGCCTCGCTCGCAGCCGCTGGGCTCGTCCTGGCGCCGCTTGCCGCCTGCAGTCGCGAATCCGCCGCGCCACCCGCGCCAGGGCCGGTCCCCGGCGCCGCGCCGCCGAACGCAGGCGGGCTGATGACCCGCGCCATTCCCTCGACAGGCGAAACCGTACCGGCGATCGGCGCGGGCACCTCCGGCAGCTACGAGATCGCGCTGGACTCGCCGGATTTCGCCCGCCTGCAGGAGACCATCCAGGTCTTCTTCGACGGCGGCGCGACGCTCTTCGATACCTCGCCCAATTACACCAATGCCGATGAAGTGCTCGGCGCCCTGCTCGCCGCCGGCGGCTGGCGCGACCGCTGCTTCCTGGCGACCAAGATCGCCGCCGACGATCGCGCTGCGATGGAGGCGCAGTGGGCGCAGAGCCAGCGCCGCCTGCAGACCGATCACGTCGAACTGCTGCAGGTCCACAACCTGCGCGCACTCGACATCGCCTGGCCGTACGCGCAGCAGCTGAAGGACGCCGGCGCGACGAAGTACATCGGCCTCACCCACTATCTCGAAAGCGGGCACGCGGCCCTGGTCGACGCGATGCGCGCGCTTCGCCCGGACTTCGTGCAGGTCAACTATTCGGTCAACGCCCCGCAGGCTGCGCAGACCGTGCTGCCGGTCGCCCAGGAGCTCGGGATCGCGGTATTGATCAACCGGGCGTTCGACGACGGCAAGCTGTTCGCGCGCGTCACTGACACGGTGCTGCCGGACTGGTCTGCCGAAGTCGGCGTGACGACCTGGTCGCAGATGTTCCTGAAGTTCGCGATCAGCCATCCGGCGGTGACCGCGGTGATCCCGGCCACCGGCCGTCCCGACCGACAGGCCGACCAGCTGCGCGCTGGCACGGGCCCCTTGCTGAGCGAGGCGCAGCAGGCCGAGCTCGTCGCGCAGTTCGCCTGACGGACGGCCACGATGACCACCAGCAGGATCGCGGATCTGTTCAACCTGCGCCGCGGCGAGGCTGCGCCGGTGCTCGTGGCAGGCCTGTTCTTCTTCTGCATCCTGAGCGCGCTGATGATGCTGCGGCCGGCGCGGGACGCGCTGGGCATGGAGCGTGGTCTCGACAGCGTGCGCTGGCTGTTCATCGGCACGGCGGTGGTCACGTTGCTGGTCAATCCGGTATTCGGCTGGCTGGTCGCGCGGCTGCGGCGGTTGCACTTCATCTCGGCGACCTACGCGTTCTTCGCGCTGAGTCTGGTCGGCTTCTGGGCGCTGCTGGTGTTCGCGCCCGGCGCAGTCGGCGCGCGCAGCGGCCAGGTGTTCTATGTCTGGTTCAGCGTCTTCAACCTGTTCGTGACGATGGTGTTCTGGGCACTGCTGGCCGATCGCTTCAGCAGTGATCAGGCCAAGCGCCTGTTCGCCTTGATCGCGGTCGGCGGCACGCTCGGCGCGATCTTCGGTCCCTGGCTCGCCGCGCGACTGGCGGAGCCGCTGGGCACGCCGGTGCTGCTGCTGGTGGCCGCCGCGTTTCTCGGGGTGTCGATCGCGCTGGCCTGGTGGCTGGTGCGGCTGCGGACCGACGGGCCGCGCGATGCACAGCTGCAGGACCAGGAAGCCGTCCGCATCGGCGGTAGCGCGCTGGCCGGCATTCGCGCGGTGTTCGCGTCGCGCTATCTGATGGGCATCGCCGGCTACGTGGTGATCATGACCATCGTCGCGACCTTCATCTACTTCACCCGCCTGCAGATGGTGGCCGCCGCGGAAACCGACCTCGACGCGCGTACCGGCCTGCTCGGCAACATCGACATGTGGACCCAGATCGCGGTGCTGGTGCTGCAGGTCACGCTGACCGGACACATCATCCGCCGGCTTGGACTGGCATTCGCACTGGCGCTGTTGCCGATCGCGATGGCGGTCGGCTTCATCGGCCTGGCGATCTACGGCTCGTTCCTGGTGCTGATCCTGCTCGAAGCGACGAACCGGGCGATCCAGCGCGGCCTCACCCGTCCCGCGCGCGAAACCCTGTTCACCGTCGTCGGCCGCGAGGACAAATACAAGGCCAAGGCCTTCATCGACACCTTCGTCTATCGCGTCGGCGACGTGGTCGGCGCGCAGACCGAGGGCGTGCTCGGGCGGCTGGGGATGGCGCTCGGGGGCCTGGTCAGTGTGGTCGTGCCGCTGGCACTCGTGTGGGCCGCGCTGGGTATCTGGCTGGGCCGGGCGCAGCAACGGCAGGCGGACCTGGAATCGCCCCGCTCGACCTCGGACGGGACCACCGCACCGCGGCGCTGACCGACGTCCGCCCGCAGCGGACACCGGCGATGGATAATGCGCGCCCTTGCCGGCGCCCTCTCCGATGCAGCCCACGACGAAAGCCCACTGGCAGATCCACTTCTGCGTCCTGCTGTGGGGCTTCACCGCCATCCTCGGCAAGCTCATCACCCTGCCCGCGCTCCCGCTGGTGTGGTGGCGGATGCTGCTGGTCGCCGGCACGCTGATGCTGCTGCCGCGGGTGTGGCGCGGCGTGCGCGCGCTGCCGCCGCGCCTGCTGCTGGCCTACGCCGGCGTCGGCGCGCTGGTCGCGCTGCACTGGCTCACGTTCTACGGCGCGGTGAAACTCGCCAATGCGTCTGTCGCGGCGACCTGCATGGCGCTGGCGACGGTGTTCATCGCGCTGATCGAGCCGCTGGTCGCACGCAGCCGCTTCTCGTGGCGCGAACTCGCGCTCGGCGTCGCCGTGCTGCCGGGCGTGGCGCTGGTAGTCGGCGGCATTCCGGACGGTATGCGGATCGGGGTGGCGGTCGGCGCCCTGTCGGCGCTGTTCGTCGCCTGCTTCGGTTCGTTGAACAAGCGCCTGGTCGAGCGTGCCGATCCGCTGACCGTCACCGCGCTCGAACTCGGCGCCGGCACGCTGACGCTGACCCTGCTCGCGCCGCTGATGCCACTGTTGTTTCCGGCCTTTGCCGGCAGCCTGCTCACGCTGCCCAGCCTGCAGGACGGCGCGTATCTGCTGCTGCTCGCGTTCGCCTGCACGCTGCTGCCGTTCGCCCTGTCTCTGGTGGCGCTGCGCTACATGAGCGCGTTCGCCGCGCAGCTGGCAGTGAATCTGGAACCGGTCTACGCGATCGCACTCGCCATCGTGCTGCTCGGCGAACAGCACGAACTCACCCCGCGCTTCTACGCGGGCGTGGCGATCATCCTCGCCGCAGTGCTGGTGTACCCGCTGCTGACACGGCCGGGGCGCATCGTGCATCCGGAGAATCTTGCCGCCGGCGAAGCCAAGCAGATCGTGGACTGAGGGTCCCCGGCACACTGCGGTACGCAGTCCATACGTGGAGCGCAGCGGAGCCATCGCCCTGCCTGCGCTATGCAGGCGTTCAACGCGATCAACACGATCCCGGCATGCAACCGAAAGAATTCCGGGCGATGGACCGCGGCACGGCATTGATCGATTTCGCCGCGCGCCTCCCCTGCTGCGGTGCGATGCGCAGACTCAGGCCGACGTGCAGACCCGGTCGCGTCCCGCACGCTTGGCCTGATACAGCGCCTGGTCCGCGCGCTTGAGCAGCGAGGACGCGTCTTCGCCGTCCTGCAATGCGGCGACGCCGATACTGATCGTCACCGGCAGTCCGGTCGGCATCGCCGCGACCGCTTCGCGCAGGTATTCCGATTCGCGCGCCGCATCCGCCAGCACACGGTCCGGCAGCAGACGTACGAACTCCTCGCCGCCGTAGCGCGCGACGCGCCCGCGCGCCGCTTCGGTCGACAGCAATACCGCGCCCAAGGACTGCAGGACGCGGTCGCCTTCGGCATGGCCGTGCAGATCGTTGATCGATTTGAAGTGGTCGATGTCGACGATGGAAACAGACAGCGGGCTGCCGAGCGTATGCGCCTGGGTGATCGCCTGCTCCAGCGTGCGCGAGAATGCACGGCGATTCGCGAGGCCTGTCAACGGGTCGGTCAACGACTGTTCCGCGAGATCCGCGTTCTGGTGCTCCAGTTCCTGCTGGTAGTGCAGCAGTTGCTCTTCGTACCAGGCGCGCTCGTCGAGCTGCAGATGCAAGTCGCAGCTGACACGGTGCAGTTCCATCAGTCGCGAGGCTTGTCGCGACAGGGCCTCCAGCGCAGTGCGCTGCGCGGGACCGAGTTCGCGTGGCTTGTCGTCGAGCACACAGAACGTGCCCAGCGGCTGGCCGTCCGCCGCGCGCAGTGGCGCGCCTGCGTAGAACCGGATTCGCAACCCGCCGGTCACCATCGGGTTGCCACTGAAGCGCGGGTCCCGACGTGCATCGGGCACCACCAGCGTCTGCGTGGGATCGAGGATCGCATGCGCGCAGAACGCTTCCTCCCTGGAGCTCTCGCTGCCTTCGACGCCCTGCGCCGACTTGAACCACTGGCGATCGTGGTCGATCAGCGTGATGAGCGCCATCGGAACATCGCAGATCGCCGCAGCGATCGCGACCAGATCGTCATAGGCGTCCTCTCGCGGCGTATCGAGGATCCGGTAGGCGTCGAGCGCGGCCTGTCGCGCTGACTCGTCGGCTGGCATCGGCGGTCGGATCATCGGTAGAAGGCGCCTGCGTGGCGCAAACGGCGGGCAGCCATCGCGTTGCTTCTCGGTGGACAATGCACACGGTAACGCACGCGCGACGCACATGCCTGACACGCCACCGTACCGGTCGCGAAGCGTGGCCCGCGATGCGGGCTACCCGGTGCAGCGATCCGATCGTCGATACTGGTAGCCCCGAACGCGAGACCGACCGATGCCCGCGCCAATCGATTTTCCGCTGGAACGCGACCACGTCGAACTCAACCAGTTGCTTAAGCTCGCGGGCCTGTGCGACAGCGGCGGCGCCGGCAAGGCGATCGTCGCCAGCGGTGCGGTGTTCGTCGATGGCGAGGTCGAACTGCGCAAAACCTGCAAGATCCGCGCGAACCAGACCGTCGAACTCGACGGACAGGTGATCCGCGTCGTCGCTGCAGGGTGATCTGGACACGCGGACACACGAACGGCGCCCGCAGGCGCCGTCCGGCAACACCCAATCGAATGTCGGCTCAGCGGACGCTGTAGCCCGACACGCGCCAGGTGCGGTCCTCGTCGAGACGGAAAGACACCAGTTCGCGCACGGCCTGCGGCTGGCTGGCGAAGGTGGTCGGCGACGCGACATTGATGTAGATGCCTTCCGGCACGGCTTCACCGGCGCGGAACTGCGAACGGCTGACTACGGGCTGGTCACGCTTGGTCGGCGCACCGAGCCGGTTGCGGTCGATGTTGAGCTGCTGCACGAATTCATCGCGCGTCACCGCGCTCTTCATCGTCGTCGACGCGCCGTCCCAGACCTCACCCGCACGGTTGCCGTCGATCATCTGCATCACCTGCAGGGCGGCGGCGCCCATCTCGGCATCCTGTCGCGCGACCTGCGCCTGCTGCTCGGGCGTGAGCTGCTGCTGGGCGGTCGCGCCCTGCTGGGCGGCGGGCTGCGCAGCCGGCTGCTGTGCACTTGCAGTGGAAGCGAAGGCGACCAGCAGAGCGGCCGACAGCGACAGGCGTAGGGTGTTCATAATCGTGAAGTTCCTCGCAGAACTGCTTGAAGTGGACCGAGTGTACGCATTGCATCCCGGCCGGCAAGCGCGTGCAGACCCGAGGTGGCCATCCCGCACCGAGCGGGTATGCTCGGGCGCTTCCCTGCTTCCGCAAGGTCCATGGATCGAGCCCGGGACATCGCAGGCGGTCGTCGATGACGACCATCCCCATCGGCGCGCTGCCGCTCGCATTCCTGCTGGCGTGGACGGTCGTCGTCCTCAACCGCCTGGTGCGCCGGCGCAACCAGGGGCGGACCGCGTGGTTCGACATCGATGTGCAGCGGATGCGCCGCCCCGAACTGCTGCCGCAGCCCGTCAGCGCGGTGCAGGCCTGTGCGGGTCACGAACGCGCGGGCGCCGTGCGGAACGACGCGGTGCGGCGCGTGCCCGCTACGATCGTCGCGCGCGCGTCGCGCGCGCGACGGGCATCGGTCCGGCCGCGTGCTTCCAGGCCAGGGCTGACAGCGGTCAGGTGGTGCCCGTGGAGATGACGCGCTGATGCGGTTTGCGCTTCTGCTGCTTGTCTGTCTCGCGATGCCTGCTTGGGCGCAGGAGCGGATCCTCCGTCACGACGTCGACGTGCGCGTGCTTGCCGACGGTCGTCTGGATGTCACCGAGCGCATCGAACTGCGTGCAGAAGGCCGCACCTTCCGCCACGGACTCATCCGCGATTTCCCGCTCCGCTATCGCGATCCTCACGGCGATCACGTCGTCACCGACCTGCAGGTACAGGATGTACTGCGCGATGGCCGCGTCGAACCCTGGCGGATCGAACGCGTCGGCCGCGCGCTGCGCCTGTACACCGGCGACACTAGCCACCTGAAGATGCCATCGCAGCCGGTCTACACGCTGCACTACCGCACGACGCGGCAACCCGTCTTCAGCGAGACACAGGATGTGCTGTCACTCAACGCGATCGGCAGTGACCAGGCGGTGCCGGTCGAACAGGGCACGGTGACGGTGACATTGCCGAGAGCCGTCGCGGTCGACACGCTGCAGGCCTCGGGCGTCACCGGTGCTGCCGGCCGCGACTTCCATGTCGCGCTGTCTGCCGCGGGCACTGCCCGCTGGACGCTCGCCCGGCCGCTGCAGCCGCATGAAGGCCTGCACGTGCGACTGGCATTCCCCAAGGGCGTGATCGCCGCGCCGGCCAAGCGGCAGCGGGCACTGTGGTGGCTGCAGGACCATGCCGGCCTGATCTTCGCGCTGGTCGGGCTCTGCCTGCTGTCGGCGTACTGCGTGCTGCGCTGGCGGCGGGTCCGCCACCCGCAACCGCTGGGGGCAGTGCCCGATCGGCCCGAGCCACCCGCCGGCTTTTCGCCCGCGGGCCTGCGCTATCTGCGCCGCATGCGCTACGACGCGCGCTGCTTCACGGCGGACCTGCTGGCCAGCGCAGTCGACGATCACCTGTGCATCCATCGCCAGCCACAGGGCACGCGCACCGGCTGGCGGATCGCGCGCACGCACGAAGGCGCGCAGACCCTGCCGACAATGGAGCAACGCGCGCAACTGACGGCATTGCTGCCCGGAGCAGATGACGCGGTGGACCTGCGCAGCCGCGAGCAGGCGCGGATCGCCCATGCCTGCAAAGCGCATGAAGCCGCGTTGCGCAAACGCTTCGTGCCGGCGATGTTCCGCGCGCACGGCGGCAGCATCCTCGGCGCGCTGGCAGTTGCGATCACGACCGCAGGGCCGTCGCTGGTGCTGGCCTGGCATTCGCCGGCGCTGCCGTGGACGGTTGTGGCCGTCGTGATGATGGCACCGGTGCTGCTCGCGTTCGCCCTGCTGGTGCGCACGCCGACCACGGAAGGCCGGCGGCTGCTGGAGCAGGCGGAAGGTCTGCGTCGATATCTGGCCGGCGCCGACCGGACTGGACGCCGTCACGGCGACGGACCGGCCGGTCCAGCGCTGGACGCCGCACGCTATGTGCGGCTGCTGCCGTTCGCGGTGGCGCTCGATGTCGAGGACGCCTGGACGAAAGCGTTCGCCGCGCAGGTCGGCGACGGACCTGCGATCGAAGCGGTCGCGGGCATCGGTTGGTATCGCGGACTCGCAGTCACCGATCTCGCGCGTTTCAGCCGCTCGATGGGCGACAGCCTTGCGGCGCGGATTGCCGCATCGGCGCATCCGAAGACGCAGCGGCGGAGCGCCAGGCTAGCCCGGACCTGAGGAGTGGCTGCGGGCGCGCGTTTGCGCGCGGATGCGGCGTGACCGGAGAACCGGCTTCGCGCGTGTTCGTACGGGCATCAAGCCTCGAGATACCGCGCGCCGGGGCCGCTTGCGCCGGCGACATCCTCGGGATTGCGCAGCGGACAGGCTTTCAGCGACAGGCAGCCGCAGCCGATACAGCCGTCGAGCTGGTCACGCAGGCGCGTGAGCTGGTCGATGCGCGCCTCCAGCTCCGTGCGCCAGCGACGCGACAGCCGTGTCCAGTCCGCGGTGGTCGGCGTGCGGCCATCAGGCAACGTATCCAGCGCCTCACGTATCGAGGCCAGCGGAATGCCGGCGCGCTGCGCGACCTTGATGATCGCCACGCGCCGCAGCACCTCGCGGCCGTAACGACGCTGGTTGCCGGCGTTGCGGCCGCCGTGGATCAGCCCCTGACGCTCGTAGAAATGCAGCGCCGAGACCGCCACGCCACTGCGCGCAGCCAGCTCGCCGACCGACAGCACTTCGTCCGCACGTCGTGCACGCGTCACCATGACTTGACCTCAACATTGGTTGAGGTCATAGCCTGCGCGCCAATCCCCCTGCTGTCCATGGCCGACCGATGACCTTCGACGATTCCACACTTCACGCCGCCTACGGTTCCGAAGACCTCAGCGTGACCGGGGCGACGCTGGACGAGACCATGCTCGCCCTCGCCTTCGAGCGCTTCGGCGGGCCCGAGGTGCTGTCCCTGGTCGAGCGACCGATTCCGCTGCCCGGCGCGGGGCAAGTGCTTGTACGCGTGCTGTCGGCAGGCTTCGGCCCCTGGGACGTGCTGGAGCGCGAAGGCGCGCTGGCACCGTCCGCTGCCGGCGTGCCGGTGTTTCCGTATGTACCCGGCGCAGAAGGTGCGGGCACGGTCGTGGAAGTCGGCGCAGGCGTGCAGCGTCTGCGCGAAGGCGACCGGGTCTGCGGACTGCTGCCGCTGCGCAGTCCCAAGCACGGCTTCCACGCACAGTTCGTCGTCGTCGACGCGGACCATCTGTGGCCGGTGCCGCCGCGCCTCACGTTGCCGCAGGCGGCCGCACTGCCGGTCGACGGCGGCCTGGCGATGCACGCGGTCGCGGTCGCATTGGCGCTGGGTCCGGGGGATACCGCGCTGGTGTTCGGGGCCAGCGGCGGCATCGGCCACATGGCGCTGCAGTTTGCGCGGCAGCGCGGCGCGCGCGTGCTGGCGGTGGCGTCGGGCGCCGACGGCGTGGCACTGGCCGAACGACTCGGCGCGGACATGACCATCGACGGCCGACGCCACGCACTGGCGCCGGCCCTGCGGATCTTCGCGCCCGACGGCCTCGACGCCGCGCTGCTGACCGCGAGCACGCCGGACGCCGGCACGATCGTCGATGCGCTTCGCGCCGGCGGTCGCATTGCCTGGCCGCGTGGCGTCCCGGCGCCGCCGGCGCGCGACGACATTGCCGCATCGGCATTCGGCGCCGGCGCCGGCGCGCGCCAGGTCCATGCAGCCTGCCGCGCCGCGGCGCGCGGACCATTCCATCTGCATATCGACGCACGCTTCCCGCTGGCCGACGCAGCCGCCGCCGCGCGCGCGATCGAACGTCATCATCTCGGCCGTATCGTGCTCGACGTGCCCTGATCGCACGCAGCGTTCGCAGCGCGTCGCGCCAGCCGCGACCGCCATCGCCGACAATAGGCGACCTATCCCCGCGCGCCTGCCGCGCTGCCACTGGATTCCCCATGCTTCGCTGGTTCGAAAACCGCATCGATCCCTTCCCGCCGTCGATCCCGACCCAGCCGCCAACGACGCTGTTCGCGTTCTGCATGCACTACGTGCGCGGCAGCGGCCGCTGGCTGCTGCTGATGGCGGCGTTCACCGCGCTCATTGCGGTGGCCGAGGTCGCGCTCTACGCCTATGTCGGTTCGCTCGTCGACCGCCTGACCTCGCATACGCCTGAAACCTTCATGGCGGCCGAGGGGGGACGACTGGTCTTGATGGCCGTACTGGTGCTGATCGCCCTGCCCCTGCTGACCTGGTTCAACACCATGGTCATCCACCAGACCCTGCTCGGGAACTTCCCGATGCGGATCCGCTGGAACGTGCATCGCTATCTGCTGCGGCAGTCGATGAGCTACTTCCAGGAAGAGTTCGCCGGGCGCATCGCGACCAAGCTGATGCAGACCTCGCTGGCCGTGCGCGAAACCGTGATCAAGCTGCTGGATGTCGGCAACTACGTCATCGTGTATTTCACCGGCGCGATCATCGTCGCCGCCGCGGCCGACTGGCGGATGATGCTGCCGTTCATTGGTTGGTTGCTGCTCTACGGCGCGCTGATGTGGCGCTTCGTGCCGCAGCTGAGCCGCATCTCTGAGAAACAGGCGGACGCACGCTCGGTGATGACCGGACGCATCGTCGACAGCTACACCAACATCGCGACCGTCAAGCTGTTCTCGCATTCGCAGCGCGAGCAGGCCTACGCGCGCGAGGCGATGGACGGCTTCCTGCAGACCGTGCACCGGCAGATGCGCCTGGTGACCATCGTCAACGTCTGCAACTACGTGCTGAACATGCTGCTGGTCGCCTCCGTCGCAGGCCTGGGCCTGTGGCTGTGGCACGGGGGTGCGATCAGCACCGGCTCGATCGCCGTGGGTCTGGCGCTGGCGCTGCGCATGCTCGGCATGTCCCAGTGGATCATGTGGGAGCTGTCGTCGCTGTTCGAGAACATCGGCACGGTGCGCGACGGCATCAATTCGATTTCGCTCGCACCGACCGTCGAGGACGAGGCGGACGCACCGCCGCTGGCGAAGATCGCCGGCGACATCCGCTTCGAACACGTCGACTTCCACTACGGCCAGAACGACCGCAGCGTCATCGAAGACCTCGACCTGCACGTACGGCCCGGCGAGAAGATCGGCCTGGTCGGGCGTTCGGGCGCCGGCAAGTCCACCCTGGTGAATCTGCTGCTGCGGTTCTACGACCGCGAAGCCGGCACCATCCGCATCGACGGTACCGACATCGCGACGATCGAACAGGATTCGCTGCGCGCGCAGATCGGCATGGTCACCCAGGACACCTCGCTGCTGCATCGTTCGGTGCGCGACAACATCCTCTACGGCCGCCCGGATGCGAGCGAAGCCGAGATGATCGAAGCGGCCAGGCGCGCCGAGGCGCACGAGTTCATCCAGACGCTGAGCGATGCCAAGGGCCGCATCGGCTACGACGCGCATGTGGGCGAGCGCGGCGTCAAACTCTCCGGCGGGCAGCGCCAGCGCATCGCCATCGCCCGTGTGTTGTTGAAGAACGCCCCGATCCTCGTGCTCGACGAAGCGACATCGGCGCTGGACTCCGAGGCAGAAGCCGCGATCCAGGAGAATCTCTACCGGCTGATGCAGGGCAAGACCGTCATCGCGATCGCCCATCGTCTGTCGACGATCGCGGCCATGGACCGGCTGATCGTCATGGACCGCGGCCGCATCGTCGAACAGGGCACGCACGAGGCGCTGGTCGCCGGCGACGGTGTGTACGCGCAGCTGTGGAAGCGGCAGTCGGGCGGGTTTCTGGCGGAGGGGTGAGGCGTTGGCGCAGCCCGCCTATCGAAACCCTAAGCGCCATCGTGTCGAGCCCCTCTGGGGTGAGGTGGCACGCATACGAGCCACTGGCGCGCGTGCCGACGAACGCCATCTCGGCAACGCGAGGGCCGGGCGCAGAGCGAGAGTTGGGGTGAGAAAGACAGGTCGCGAAAATCTTCGAGCGCCAGCGACTTGAGCCCCTCTCCCTCAGGGAGAGGGGTTGGGGTGAGGGAAGCAGGTCGTGGATCTCCGAAGGCGGCCCTAGGCCTTTTCACGTAAGACTGGTCGACCCCCGCCCTCGCCCGACGCGCTCCGCGCGTCGACCCCGGATCAAGTCCGGGGCAGGCTCTCTCCCAAACGGAAAGGTGCTCAGTTCATCGCGGCCGTCTGAACCCTGAGCCTGCGGTCTTCAAGCAGTTCTTCGAGATAGATGCCATTCCCACAGCCTGGCTCCACCGCCACGCCTGGATCAGCGCGAACCCCCTGCGCCGATCACGGAACAGGCGCCTCCGCCTCTTCATCGGCTGCCGCATCGCCCTCGTCCGCGGGCTCGCCCGCAGCACGCGATTCGGCAGAGACGGCCGCAGGTGCAGGCGCCGGTGTCGCACGCGTCGGCGCTACAGGACGGGCAGCCGGACGCGGCTCCCCCACAGGCACGCCGAGAATGCGCAGCCGACTGGCATTACCCGCCGCTGCGGTCAAAGCACCCACCAGATCGAACTCCGACAGCGGACTCTCGCTCGGACACTGCGCATCCGGGAAGCCGAACTTGCCGCGCAGCTCGAGGCCGCAGCCCGCCATCTGCTCGACGTCGCGGTCGGGCGCGTTGCACGTCGTGTCGAACGCACGCGCATATGCGTCGCGACGGGCGACGAAGTCCTGGCCGCACTTGCGCATCAGGCGCAGGCGATCGAGATCGTCCTGGGCCGGGTTCACCCCGTCGAGGCCATACAGCTTGAGTTCGTCCGGCGTGAGAATGCGCAGGCTGCGGTTGGGCACGGCCATCATCAGATCGGCGACCGCGACTGCGGCGCCATTGCGCTCCAGGTAATCGCGCACGCGGCCGTAGACCGCACGCAGTTCGCGATTGAGTTCGGCACGGGTCGACGCACTGGAGCTCATGCGGATGATGCGGTGGATGCCGACGCGCCCGCCGATCAGACGGGTGTCGCCGCCCGCCAGCACGAACACGCAGGAGCTGTGACACACCGCGCCTTCGCGCACCCAGATCGTCCAGCGCGTCTCGGCGATCACGTCGCCGGCGCGGATGGCCTCCTCGACCATGCCGCCGCTGGAGTCGATGTCGAGCACCCGCTTGTTCATCGACAGTTCGTCGGCGACGAACGCGAGGCGCTTCATCAGCCGGGTGAAGTCTTCCGTGACCCGACCCTTGAAGCGCAACCGGAACACGCCACGTTCGGCGCAGTCCGCCATCGCCTCGCGCAGCGCATCCTGGTCGAACGCGGTCAGCGGCGTGCCGTCGCCGGCATTGGCGTAGTCGAGTTCGCAGCTGATCGACGCCGTGCCATCCGTCAGGGTCATCACCGCCGACCAGTCCACACCGCCCGTGTCGGGCTCGGCGACCGGCACCGCAGGCACGGCGTCGACATCGACGGGTGCGCTGCTGACCGCCCCACCCTCCTCCGGGCTCGCGACCTCGACCGTTTCGATCGGCGGCGCCGTGTTCTCCGCGGCGCGCTGGCAGGCCGCCAGCGCGATGCAGGCAGTCAACAACAGCGGCAATGGCAGGCGGCGCCGGATCGACATCGGGGAACAGGTCCTGTGGGCAGTGACGCGCTGCGCGCGACGATAGTCGACAGTCTAGGGGCTGTGCCCGGTACCGGACGAATGCGGAATGAATGTCGACCCGTCGCGCGCGCCGGGCATCCCGGACGTCTCGCCCACTGTCCGGCCGTCAGCGCCGCGCGAGCCCACGCAGCAGCGCGGCATGGAACTCGTCCGGCGCCTCGACCTGCGGCGAATGACCCAGCGCCGGGAACTCGACCAGCTGTGCATCGGGAATGGACTCGGCGGCCTTGCGTCCCAGCACCGGGTAATCCCCCAGCCGCGCGGCCACCGTTTCCGGCGCGCGGTTGGCGCCGGGCGCCGTGCGGTCCTTGCCCCCGATCATCAACAGCGTGGGCACGCGCAGCGCCGGAAATTCGTGGACGACCGGCTGGGTGAACACCATCTCGGACGTCTGCGCCTGGTTCCAGGCGACGATCTCGCGATCAGGACCGGCGTACATACCCGCGAGCATGTCGACCCAGCGGTCGTAGCGCGGCGCCCACTGGCCGTCGTAGTAGAACTTCAGCTGGTAGGCCTTGATGCTGTCGAACGTGGTCTTGCGCTCACCCTCGGCCATCGTGTCGATACTCGCGTACGGCACGCCCTCGGCCTGCCAATCCTCCAGGCCGATCGGATTGACCAGCACCAGTTGCGCGACCGCGTCGGGATACTGCAGCGCGTAGCGCGTGGCCAGCATGCCGCCCATCGAATGCCCGATCAGCACCGGGCGCTCGACACCGAGCGCCTCAAGCAGCCCGTGCGTGTTCGCCGCCAACTGCGCGAACGAGAACTGGTAGCCGCGCGGCTTGGTCGAACCGCAGAAGCCGATCTGGTCCGGCGCGATCACCCGCCAGCCGGCTTCGACCAGCACGGTGATCGTGTCGTCCCAGGTCGGTCCGCAGAAATTCTTGCCGTGCAGCAGCACCGCCGTGCGTCCATTGCCCGCGCCCTCGGGTCGCACGTCCATGTACGCCATCGACAGCGCCTGTCCCTGCGAGTCCAACGCGTATGACTGGCGCGGGTGCGGATAGTCGAAGCCCTGCAGCTCGCCGCCGTAGGGCGATGCGGACACGGACGTGGCCGACAGCGCGGCGAGCGACAGGACATACGAAGCAATGCGGGTCATCTGCGCGGTCTCTTGCAGGGGCAACGATCATGGTATCGCGCCGCCGGCGGACGACCGGCAGAGCGCAGCGGGCGCAAACCTGTTCGACGCCCCTCGCGCGCGCCGTCGAGCGGCGAGTGGTAGCGCGCGTCAGCAGGCAAGCAGCAGGACGTCGGGCCGGTGCTCAGCGCTCGGGCACGGTCCACAGATAGATGCGGGTGCCGTCGATTTCCTGGGTCTGCTCGGGTTCCCACTGGTCGGCCATGTCGAAGGCGTGGCTGACGATGCGGGTACCCGGCTTCAGTTCCGCCAGCAGCTTGGGGCGCAGCTTCACGTTGAGGCTCTGCAGCAGATAGAGCGTGACCACGCTGGCTTCGCTGATGTCTTCTTCGAACAGATCGGCTTCCTTGAACGTCACCAGCTCGGTGACGCCTGCCGTTTCCGCGTTCGCATTCGCCTCGCGCACGCGCACTGGATTGATGTCGATGCCGACGCCGCGCACGCCGAAGCGCTGGGCCGCGGCGATCGGAATGCGGCCATCGCCAGAGCCCAGGTCGTAGAGCACATCGCCTTCTTTGACGCCGGCGAGGTTGAGCATCGCGTCGACGACAGGTTCGGGCGTCGGCACGTAGATCACGTCGGGCTCGCGCGACGGCGCGGGCGCACCCTCGGCGTACGGCGAATCGGGACCGATAGCGGCGGTGACGGTGTGCGTGGTGTTCATTGCAGGGTCGTCGTCCACTGCCGCCGAACTCGTGGCGCTGCCGTCGACCGGTTCATAGGCGTTGACCGCCTGGTCGGCGCAGGCCAGCAGGAACGGGGCGCAGATGGCGAGTGCGAGCAGGGTCTTCTTCGACTTCATGACGGTGTCTCCTCGGAAAGCGGGATCGGTTTGAACAGCAACAGCAGCAGGCCGCCCACCGCGAGCACGGCAACGCCGACAAGCGCCCCGCGACCGGTGTAGGCCAGACTGGAATACAGCAGATAGGCGCTGGTTGCGCAGAACAGCAGCGGCAGCACCGGATACAACGGCACGCGGAACGGCCGCGGCAGATCGGGATCGCGTCGGCGCAGCACGAACAGCGAAATGCCGACCAGCAGGAAGAACAGCCAGAACACCGGCGCCGTGTACTCCACCGCCACCTCGAAACCGTCGCGCGCAAACGCACCGAGCGTGACCAGTGCAAGCGCCAGCACCCCCTGGGTGATGATCGCCGCGCGCGGCGTGCCACTGCGTGCGTCCCA
Source organism: Luteimonas sp. KH_071 (assembly GCF_057838005.1). Lineage (NCBI taxonomy): Bacteria > Pseudomonadati > Pseudomonadota > Gammaproteobacteria > Lysobacterales > Lysobacteraceae > Luteimonas > Luteimonas sp. KH_071. The sequence continues at coordinate 2,634,582 of NZ_CM174458.1, forward strand.
ACGGCCGATGAAACCGAGCGCGGGGAAGTCGCGGCCGACGGCGTATACGCTGCGCGCGCCGGTGATCATCGTCGCGTTCGCCGAGGTCAACGCCGCAGCGACGACGATCGCACTCATCAACATCGCGCCGGTCGGCCCGAACACGCGCCCCATGACCTCGGCCGCGACGGCGTTGTGTTCGGCCATGCCGCCCAGGCCCAGCACCCGCAGGTACGCCAGGTTCACCAGCACGTACAGCGCGGCGATCGCGATCAGGCTCAGGATCAGCACGCGCGGCATCCATTTCTTCGCATCGCGCACTTCGGAGGTCACGTAGACCGCCTCGTTCCAGCCGCCGTAGGTCAGCAGCACGAACACAAGGATCAGGCCGATCGCACTGTCGCCGCCACTGCCCGGAATCGGCGCGATATCGGTCGGCGCGAACCACAGTCCGGCCACGATGATGACCAGCACGCCGACGATCTCGGTGATCGTCAGCCATGTCTGCACCGTGGCGCCCTGCCGCGTGCCGATCCAGTTGATCGCGGTCAGACCGATCACCGCGGCCGCGGCGTAGAGCGCCGACGACCATGGGCCCAGGTCGAACAGCTGCGCCATGTAGTCGCCGACGATGAAACACAACAGCGCGATCGAACCGGTCTGGATCACCGACACGCGCGCCCAGGCAAACAGGAACGCGGGGCGCGGGCCGTAGGCGCGTCGCAGATAGGTGTAGTCGCCGCCGGCCTGCGGATAGGTGGTCGCGAGTTCGGCGTAGCACAGCGCGCCGATGATCGACAGGATGCCGCCCACCACCCAGGCCGCGAGCATGACGAATTCACTTCCGGACGCGCCGGCAATCAACGAGGGCGTGCGGAAGATGCCGGCACCGACAACGACGCCGATGGTGATCGCGAACGCATCGCGCGCACGGAGGGTGGCACGCGGTGGCACTGGGTCGGCCGTCGCAGGCCGGCGTTCGCGTATATCCATGGGGCTCCAGAGTGGCGCGGCACCTCGCTGCCGGTCGGCGAGCGATTCGGAACTGCTGGGCCTAACGATTCAAGCATTCTCGCGATGCGGAGCACGTGAACGCGAGCTGCGTTGACCCTGCAGGAGCGCGCTTGCGCGCGATACGGCTTTGCCGGGAATGCCGCTTCGCGCAACCGCGCTCCTACAGGCGCAGATCTGTGCGCCGGCAATCCGCCGCCCGGGTCGACTCAGTCGAAGACCCAATCCGTCACTGGAGCGTCCACCGCGTCCGGCACGACTACCGTATCGACCGCCGCCTCGTCGCGCATCGCCTCCAGTACACCGAACAGGCTGCGCAGGTCCTGTGCGTTATGCAGCCCCACGCGGCGCAGCTTGTCCGCGCTGCCGCCGCGCAGATAGTCCAGCCAGGCCGCGGGCGCTTCGCTGCCAGGCAGGTCGTCCTCGCGCAGTACGCCGAGCAGTTCGCGCTCGACCGTCGCCAACTTGCAGTTCGCCCATACGCCGCGATAGCGGCGCCGCACCGGATGCAGCAGGTCGACATGGCGCAGTTCGATCAACGGATCGCGCAGGCGGGCGAGGCGATAGCGGGTGGTCAGCAAGGGCCGGTCGTAGCTGCGGCCGTTGTAGCTGACCAGCACGCTCGACGGGCGCAGCCATGTCGAGAACGTCTTCAGCATCTCGCGCTCCGCGCCAAGCGTGGTGATGCACAGCTGGCGGATGCGCAACCGCCCCTCGACGAAATCGGCCGCGCCGATCATGAAGGCACGCGTGCCGGTGCCGCCGGCGAGGCCGGTGGTCTCGGTGTCGAAGGCCAGCAGATCGGTTCGCCGTGCAGGTTCGTGGCGGATGTCGTAGAGCGCGAGTTCGCCGTCGTCGTGGGGCCACGCCGCGGTCTGCTCCAGATAGCGCAGACCGGGGGCGATCTCCTCCCCGGGCAGCGCGCGATCGACCGGTCCGGACGGGCGCTTCGCGGGCGTGGGCACGCGCAGCTTCATCAGTTTGCGCAATTGCGCGACGACGTCCTCCGGTGAACGTGCACCATCGGCGCGTGGCCACTGTGCGCGCGTTGCAGTCGTCGGCATCGGCGGCGTCGGGGTCACCGACGGCAACGCCGTCCCGGCCTGGCTGCGCAACAGGCCGAGGCGTTTGGCCAACGCGCTCATGCGGGCAGCTGCGGCGCGTGCGCCAGCAATTCGATCACGCGCGCAGCGAGCTGGCGCGGCGTGCGTTCGGCATCTTCTTCCGAGGCGAGGATCGGACCGACGCAGGCCGGGCACCCGGCGCGGCAACTGCATGAATCAACCAGCGCCGCGGCCTGCGCCAGCAGTTCGTCACGACGCTCGTACAGCGGCGACGACAGGCCCACACCGCCGGGGTAGTTGTCGTAGAGATACAGCGTGGGCGTGAACCGGGCGATGCCCTCGAAATCCAGCGCAGCGCCATCGCCATCGCGCAACTGGCCGCGGCCGCGCTGGTCGGCGGTCGCGAACCACGTGCCGTCGCCACTGCCCACCGCCTTCTGCAGATCGCGGCTCTCCGCCATCACCGCGACCTGCGCGACCAGGTGCAGCGCATACGACGCGCCGAGAAAACCATCGAGCGCCTCGTGGCGCGCATCGAACGCGCGGTCCAGCGCCTGCTGCGGCAACTGCCACCACACCGCACTCGTATGCAGCTCCTGGTCGGGCAGGTTCACCGGCCCGTAACCGATGTTCTCGTGGGTGTGGAAGCGGATCTTCTTGTAGCCCGACACGCGCCGCACCACGTGCACTTCGCCCAGATGCGCACTGCCCTGCCCGGCATCGGCCTGTTCCTCGTCGTCGAGGACTTTCAGCTTGGTGTAGTCGATCGCGTCGGTGTAGTAGTCGACCTGGGTGCGGGTGACGTAGGCCTTGCGGCCCTCCCAGTCGAGACGCTCCACCTGGAAGGGCTCGGACTGGATCATGTGGATCGCGCCCTCGTACAGCGTGAGCGCGGCGGCCGAATAATCGACCTCGGCGATGATCGTCTGTCGCCCGTCGGTGCGGTCGACGACGACGAAGTTGCCGTCGGCCACCGAGCGCAGGTTCACCGCCTGCGCCGGATAGCTGTCGGCGATCCACTCCCAGCGGTCGCCCTCGTGATGCAGCACGCCGGATTCGGCGAGCACTTCCAGCCACGGCAATGGTGCGACCGGGCCGAAGCCGTCGCCATCGACGAACGGCAGCTCGAACGCGGCGCAGCGGATGTGGTCGAGCAGGATCAGCGGCTGGTCGGGTTCGATGCGCGCGTGCTCGGGATTGGCCTCGGCGAAGAATTCCGGATGGCGCACCACGTACTGGTCCATCGGCTCGGAGCTCGCCACCAGCACGCCGACCGAGGGTTGCTGCCGGCGCCCGGCGCGGCCGAAGCGCTGCCACGTCGCCGAAATGCTGCCGGGATAGCCGTTGAGCACCACGACATCGAGACTGCCGATATCGACACCGAGTTCCAGCGCCGAGGTGCTGACGATGCCGTCGATGCTGCCCGCGCGCATCTCGCGCTCCGCCGCGCGACGCTCGGTCGGCAGATAGCCGCCGCGGTAGGCGCGAATGCGCTTGGGCTTGCGCGGGTCGTGGTCGAAGACTTCCTTGAGGTACTTGGTCAGCACCTCGACCATCAGCCGCGTCTGGCAGAACACCAGGGTCTTGAGGCCCGCGCGGATCGCCATGCGCGCGATGCGGTTGGACTGCGAGCGCGCGGATGCGCGCAGGCCGAGATCCGGATTGACCACAGGCGGGTTCCACAGCAGCACGTGCTTGTCGCCGCGCGGCGCACCGGATTCGAGAATCGCCTCCAGCGCGGCGTTATCCACTTCCACCAGCGCGCGGCCGTGCTCGCGTGCATTGCCGATCGTCGCCGAGCACAGGACGAACTGCGGGGTCACGCCGTAGAACGCACACACGCGCTTGAGCCGGCGGATCACATTGGCGACATGCGAGCCGAACACGCCGCGGTAGGTGTGGATCTCGTCGATCACCACATAGCGCAGGTTCTCGAAGAACTGCGCCCACTTGGTGTGATGCGGCAGGATCGCCTGGTGCAGCATGTCGGGATTGCTGACCACGATGTCGCCGTTGATGCGGATCGCCTGGCGCGCGTCGCCCGGCGTGTCACCGTCGAAAGTCGCCGCGCGCAGGCCCAGTTCGCCGGCCTTGTTGAGCTCCAGCAGTTCGGCCACCTGATCCTGCGCCAGCGCCTTCGTCGGAAACAGGTACAGCGCCTTGCTGCGCGCGGTGATCGCGGCCGACAGCACCGGCAGCGTGTAGCACAAGGATTTTCCCGAAGCGGTCGGGGTCGCGACGACCAGATGGCGACCGGCCTGGGTCGCGGCCCAGGCCTCCGCCTGATGGCGATACAGCCGGTCGATGCCGCGGCTGCGCAGCGCGCGTGCCAGCGCCTCGGGCACGTCGTCGGGCAAGGGCGCGTAGTCGCCGGCCTGCCCGGGCAGCAGCAAGGTGCCGGTGACGCGGCCCGGATATTTCGCCGCGAGCTTCGTCGCCAGCGCGCTGCCTGACACGGCGTCGCCAGTGGTCGCCAGTGCTTGCGCAGGCTTGAGGATCGCGTTCAAGGGCCTGCTCCGGCGCTTTCGATATCGGGGCGCAAGCGTGGCCGCGGCGCGTCTCACCAGACGAGACTGCAGGCTCACACGCAGCGAACGGCCGCTTCACGGCGGAGGTACCCGGCCTCGCCCAGCATCGTCGTTCCATTCCCCCGGAGACACCCCGATGCAGAACCTCGACGGCAAGAAGATCGCCATCCTCGCCACCGATGGCTTCGAACAGTCCGAACTCGAGCAGCCGCTCAAGGCGCTCAAGGAGGCAGGCGCACATGTCGACGTCATCTCGCCCGGCGATGCCAGCGCGATCAAGGGCTGGGACCAGAAGGACTGGGGCCGCAGCGTCGACGTCGACGTTGCCCTGTCCAAGGCCGATCCCGGCAGCTACGACGCCCTGGTGCTGCCAGGCGGCCAGATGAATCCGGATGTGCTGCGCGCAGACAAGGACGCCGTGGCATTCGTGCGGGCGTTCGGCGATGCCGGCAAGCCGGTCGCCGCGATCTGTCACGGGCCGTGGCTGCTGGTCGAAAGCGGCCTGGCGAAGGGCCGCAAGGTGACCTCGTGGCCTTCGGTGAAGACCGATCTGGTCAATGCGGGCGCACACTGGGAAGATTCGGAGGTCGTCGTCGACGGCAACCTGATCACCAGCCGCAAGCCGGATGACATTCCGGCGTTCAACGAAGCGATCGCGAAAGCGGTCGCAGGCTGACACCCTGAGGAGTTGAGACGATGACGATCGAACTGCAGATGCTGGGCTGGGCGATCGTCCTCGGTCTCGTCTACATCGGTGTCGCCGCCGCATTCGCAACCGCGCAACGCGGCGTGCGCTGGAACGCGGGCAATCGCGACAGCGCCGACACCCCGCCGCTGACGGGCGCCGCGGTGCGCACCGCGGCTGCGAGCCGCAACTTCCTCGAAACGTTTCCGCTGTTCGCTGCCGCAGTGCTCGCCGTCGTGTTCGCGGGTCGCGCGGATGCCGGCACTGCGCTCGGCGCGCAGGTCTACTTCTGGGCGCGCGTCGCTTATCTGCCGATCTACGCCATCGGTATTCCCTATCTGCGCAGCGTCGTGTGGGTGCTGTCGCTATGGGGCACGATCCAGATCATCAAACCGCTGTTCTGAGGTGCGCCGCAACATCGCGCTTGCCTGACTGCGCACATCCGACTCTCCACTTTCGTGACAGCTCCTGCCTGCACCGCGACACGTCGCGACCGGCGCTGAACGCGGATGCGTTGTCATCGAAATCCACTGTGCGATTCACGGGAAAGAGACGAATCGGGCCGTAGCCTGCGCGCTCCCTACCGGCAGTACCCTCGCATGAAGCACGACTCGGACCGCACCCTCGTGATCTCGCTCGGCCGCAACGGCCGCGCGTCGTATCCCGAACGTCCCTGGGAAGACATCGAGCCCGTGCTGCGTCGCATGTGGGAGTTCGATGGCCGGCTGCGTGCATGGCACGACGTGCGCGCGGAAGTGCAGGCCGCGTGGCGCGCCAGTGACGATCTCGTCCCGCCGCGCAATCGCCGTGCGCTCGAGCGCAGCCGCGCCGCCTGAATCTGTTGTCGCGCATGCGGGATGCGTGGCGGCCTTGAGCCGCGCCCGACGAGCCTCTTGTCGCAGCTCGCAGGCCCCGTCTTATCCTAGCGTGTCTTGCCTTGACGCCCGGCGGATTGCCACCCCGCTAGCCGCACCGCGCGCGTCGATTCTCCACGTGATCGGCACAGGCCCCACCTGAACAGGTTTCGCGAGGCAGCCCGCGCCCCGTCCGTCCCTGCGTCTGTCGCAACGCCGCGTGTTCAGCCCCGCGGCTCCCGCCCGGTCTCCACGTTCCGCCCCCACCTTCCGGCGCGCTGGCGGACAGCTTGATTCGTTCCGGATCAATACTTTGCGCAACGTGGCGGATCGCTTGGCCCGTCTTCACGGTAAATTTTTCCGTAACACCAGTTTTATTATTTTTTAACGGCGTATAGGATCGGCCGGTCAGTCCCGTCAGATGGGTTCCATCCAACCGGGAAGTTCTGGCACCAGGGGATTTACGAACGCATTCATTGTGGAGAGAGAGAGATGGCTTTGAAGACGACCAAATTGCGTGATGCGATCTCATTCGCACTCGTAGTCGGCGCCGCAGTCGGGGGCGTCGCGCACGCTCAGGGCGTGCCTGCCACCAGCAACACCACCGAGGGTGCCACGAACCTCGACCGCATCCAGGTGACCGGATCGCGCATCCGCCAGGTCGATACCGAAACCGCACAGCCGGTGCTGCTGATCGATCGCGCCGCGATCGAGCGCCAGGGCTTTCAGTCGGTCGCCGATATCCTTCAGAACATCTCCGCAGCAGGTGCACCGCCGATCAGCCGCGCCTCGCCGCTGTCGGCTGGTGAAGCCGCGGGCGGTACCTACATCAGCCTCCGCAACCTCGGCGCCGAGCGCACCCTGGTGCTGGTCAACGGCCGTCGCATGCCGATCACCACGAGCGGTCTGGCCGATATCTCGGCGATCCCGGCGGTCGCGGTCGAGCGCATCGAAGTCCTGAAGGATGGCGCATCGTCGATCTATGGCTCCGACGCGATCGGCGGCGTCGTCAACATCATCACCCGCACCAATTACGAAGGCGCATCAGCGTCCGCGTACTACGGCCAGTACGGCGAAGGCGACGGCGCGATCACCAAGGGTGACTTCGTCATGGGCTTCTCGAGCGACCGTGGTTCGGTCACCATCGCAGCCGAGTGGGGCAAGGAAGACGAGGTCGCGGCCAGCGATCGTCCGTACAGCGCGTTCCCGCGCTCGGATCTGCATCCGACCGATGCCTGGACGACGGTCGGACAGATCGGCGGGTTCCAGCCGCTTTACAGCCAGCGCGCGCTGTTTCCCCAGTTCACCTTCCCGGCTCCGACCGCGACCAACCCGAATCCCGCAGGCCCCCGCGTCGTGCTTCGCGATGGTGGCGACCCGCGCAATCCTGCCGATTACATCCTGCAGAACCAGAACATCGGCGGTTGCACCGCTGCCGGTTGTACGCCTGGATCCACGCTGCACAAGTCGAACACGAACGAGCAGACCGACCTCCGTACGCCCATCGAGCGCCGCGGCCTGTTCGTCGACACGAACTACGATCTGACCGACAGCATCCGTCTGCGCAGCAACTTCCTGTACAGCTATCGTGATTCGCAGCGCACGGTCGCCGGCTATCCGATGCAGGCGGCCTCGTTCGGGACTCCGATGTCCGCGCAGAGCTACTTCAACCCGGCCGGATCGACGATCAGCAACTGGTGGCGTCGTACGTGGGAAGTCCCGCGCGTCAGCCGCGCCGAGCAGACGACCTACCGCTTCGCGACTGCGCTCGAAGGCAGCTTCGAGGTCGGTGAGCGGTTCTTCGACTGGGACGCGGGCTATCAGTTCTCGAAGAGCAACTCCCTCCAGTCCTCGTACGGCAATCTCAATCTGACGCGCACCCGACTGGCTGTCGGTCCGTCCTACGTCAACGCACAGGGCCAGCTCGTGTGCGGAACACCGGCCACCGGCACCGCTGCGGCGACCGTGATCGCGGGCTGCGTGCCGTTCAACCCCTTCGTGCCGTTCGGCGTCGAAGGCCCCGGCGGTCTGACCAACAACAAGGCGTTGCAGGACTACCTGTTCCAGGAAGAGCACGCGACCGGCGAAACCAAGACCGAAGTCTTCAACGCCAATATCGCGGGCTCGGTGTTCACTTTGCCGGCGGGCGACCTCGGCTTTGCCGTCGGCGTCGAGTCGCGCAAGGAGAGCGGTACTTTCATACCGGACGCGCTTGCGGTGACGGGTGAATCCACCAACCTCGCGTCGGGTCCGACCGGTGGCAGCTACCGCGTCAACGAGGTCTATGCGGAACTCGAAGTGCCGGTGCTGGCTGACCTGCCGTTCGCGCAGGAACTGACGCTGAGCCTCGCCAGCCGTTATTCCGATTACGACACCTTCGGCGACACGACCAACAACAAGCTTGGCATCAAGTGGAAGCCGATCGACTCCCTGCTGCTGCGCGGCACGGTGGCCGACGGCTTCCGCGCGCCGACCATTGCCAATCTGTTCGGCGGCGGCTCGCAGACGTTCGCGTCGTTCACTGATCCGTGCGACACCAACTTCGGCAGCTCGACGCCGGGTTCGACGACCCGTGCCAACTGCGTTGCCGCGTTGGGCGCCCTCGCGAACAGCTACCGCCAGATCGGCCAGGGCTTCAATCCGGTCAACACCGCGAACTCGCAGACGCCGGTCGCCTTCACCCAGGGTTCGAATCCACTGCTGACGCCGGAAGTCTCGGCGTCGCAGACGATCGGCGCCGTGTGGAGCCCGACGTTCGTCGAAGGCCTGAACATTGCGCTCGACTGGTGGAAGATCCGCATCGCCGAAACGATCGTCCAGGACTCGCCGACCGCCATCCTCAACGACTGCTACATCAACGGCATCACCAGCCGCTGCTCGCCGCAGTTGTTCACCCGTGATGCCGCCCAGGGCTATGTCAACTTCATGCAGTACGGCAACCGCAACGCCGGTTTCCGCAAGGCGGAAGGTTTCGACTTCGACGTGTCCTATCGCTGGGGCACCGACTACGGCAACTTCGCGTTCACGTCCAACAGCACGTATACCGCCAAGGACTACTTCGTCAGCACGAACGATCCGCGTCTCGCGCTCTCGGGCGTCGGGTTCACCAGCCAGTTCCGCATCCGCTCCAATACCGGCGTGAGCTGGGATATGGGTGATTTCGGCGTGACCTGGGGCGCACGTTTCTACTCGTCGATGAAGGAAAACTGCACCTATGTGCTCTCCGGTTCAACCGAACCGAATCTCGAGTGCAACGAGATCGTCATCGCTCCGAACGGAAACCTGACGGGCACAACGAGCCAGATCTACCGCCGCAAGCGCACCGGCTCGGTGACGTTCAACGACGTGCAGATCCGCTACAACGCGCCGTGGGATGCCACGATCTCGATCGGCGCGAACAATGTGTTCGAAAAGGTTGGCCCGGTCATGTACACGCAGCCGAGCTCGAACACCTCGTACTACGGTGGCTTCGACATCGGTCGCTTCATGTACATGCGCTACACCCAGCGTTTCTGATCGACATGCTGTAACCGCGACATGAGCACGGCCCCGAAAGGGGCCGTGCTTTTTTATGGATATCCATCCAGTGAGCGCGATCGCCAGCCGAGGTGACGCCCGTGGGCATGACGGCTTTCCCTTGCAAGGCGCGCGCCCCCTACGAGCGCGTCTGCTCAAGGGCTCGCGCTGCGACCCCGGCTTTGACTCAGCGTGTCCGTGTGTCCAGCAGCGCACGCAGCTCCACCGCCGGCATCGGTCGGCCGAACAGCCAGCCCTGCGCATAGAGCGGATAGTCGATCGCACGCAGCCATTCCCGCTGTGCGTCGGTCTCAACGCCTTCGATCACGACCTGCAACCCAAGCGTGCGTGCAAGTTCGATGATCTGCGGGACCAGACTCACCTTGACCGCATCCGTCCCGATGGTGCGGGTAAACGAGCGATCGATCTTCAGCGCGTGCACATCCAGTTCGGCCAGATACGCGAGGCTGGAATAGCCGGTGCCGAAGTCGTCGATGTAGACGTGATGGCCGAGTTCGCGCAGGCGCTTCGTGCCCGAGACGGCGATGTCGCGGGCAGTCGTGGAGTGCTCGGTGAGTTCAATGCCGATGCGTTCGCGGGCGATGCCGGCGGCGTCCAGCGTGTGCGCCATGCCGGCGTGGAAGCGGCTGTTGTCGAGGTCGGCGGCAGAGATGTTGACGTTGATGCGGAACTCTCCGGGCGCGGTCAGCAGATCACCGAAGTCGCTGGCCACCCGACGCAGCACCAGTTGGGTGATGCGGCCGATGCTACCGTTCTCCTCCGCGATCGGAATGAAGCGCGCGGGCGGCACCATGCGGCCATCGTGATCGCGCCAGCGCACGAGGGCTTCGGCGCCGACCAGTGCCCCGTCGGAGATGCGCACGACAGGCTGGTACTCGACCTCGAGCGCGTCCTGCCTGATCGCACGCGCCAGCCGGCCCTCCACCGAATGCCGGCGCAGGTGCGCCAGCAGCAACGCCAACCCGACCGCGGCGCCCGCGCCCGCGCCGAGCACCGTGCATACCAGCAGCAGCGGCCACTGGCTGTCGGACAGCGCAGCCTTCGACAGCGTGCTGGCGACGCAGAGGTCGCGTTGCGGCGCGCACATCGGGTAGATCAGCATCCCGTCGCGATCGAGCGCACGCCCGGCGTGCAGCGCTGCCGCATCGAGTGGCATCGACGCACCGTAGACCGGCAGGTAACGCCCCTCGCCATCCGCGTAGCCCACGGTGAAACCGATGTCGGCTGCAGGCCGCAGGCGGAACGCGAGCGGATCCAGAATCACCCGCGTGTCGCCCATCGAAAGCACCGGCGCGCGGCTGCCGCTGGCAAGCAGTTGCAGTTCCGTCGTGGTGACCTGCAGGCCGTCGCGGGTCTCCAGTTGCGGCGGCTCCACCGCCGCGGGCACGCGCAGACGGAACAGGCTGGCGGTGCAGCGCAGCTGTCCGTCCTCCACGCGGCCGATGTCCTTGATGTAGTACGTGCGGTAGACCGCCTCGCGCATCTGCGCGAACTCGCGATCCGAACACCGCGCCTGCGGCTGCCGGTTGAAGGTGTCGATGACCAGACGGGACTCTACGTCCAGTTCAATGGCGCGCTCCAGGAGCATCGTGGCGTGACTGCCCAGATGCTCTTGCGCGATGTGCACCACCACCTTCCAGGACACGAATGCGGCCAGCAACGCACCTGCGAGTGCGCACCCGGCGATCGTCGCCATGCGGAGAATCCGCCGTCCTGTCGCCTGAGCGTCGTCCACCTCGCGTCCCCCGACTGGACCGCGTCCGGCGGCCATCCGCCGCAATATAGCGGGCGCGGGGGCGTCGTTCATCGCGCCGGATTGACATGCTTTCGCCAGCGGCCTGACGTGCGCACACGCAGGCAACAGTGCGCTTCGCCGTGAGACGGCTGCTGCGCGCGTCCGTGCGGCTGTCGAACGCACCCGCGATGTCGAATGATTGCGCGGTCACGATGCACGTCGGTACGCCAATGGACGGGCGGCGTGTCCCACATGCGCAACCGGCGATCCACCCGCGAATCGACTTCGATGACCGGGCCGGTCTGCCGGCCCCGGAACTCGAAAACGGGCAGTGCGATCCACGCGCCGATCACAATGCCATGCGTGTTCCGACGTTGACCGCAGGGCTTCCGGCGCGGCGAATGGCGAGCCGGCGCCCCGGGACAATCCTCTTTGCAGCACGGGCCGGCATTGCCGGCCCGTCCCGTGTCAGCGGCGATACACCGCTGCGTTGATGCAGGAGAAGATGCTGACCACGAACCAGCCGAACGGCAGCAGCGACACCGTGAGCAGCCAGGTGATCGCGAACGCGATGCACGCGGCGGCGAACCAGAGGATCGCCGAAAAAATCCGGCCCTGCACCAGCTGGCCCAGGCCGGGAATGAAGAAACTGCAGATCGCGGCGATGACGTTGCCAGCCGAACCCTGTGCGCTCATGGAGATGCTCCGAACAATCGATGTAGGCGACGATGGTCGCGCAGAAATCTGAATGCGGACGTGAAGGCGATCCGGTCGGGTGTGCAGATGCTGCAAGAGGGAAATGCATCCGCACCCGACGCAACAGCCATACGATTCACATCGCCGCGTGCAGGCCCGGCCACAGCACGGGGGCCAGCAGCATCCAGATCGCCATCGCGACCATCATCAGGTTCTCGGTCAGCGACACGAAGCCCAGCGGCACGTTGCTGCCGCCACCGACGCAGGCGCATTTGAGCGTGCGCTTCTCGATGTAGACGGCCTTGAACACCGACACCGCGCCGATGCCGCCGATCACCAGCGCCAGGGGCGCTGAGAACCACGTCAAGGCGCCGGCGAGCATCAGCACGCCGGCCAGCCCTTCGGCAAAGGGATACAGCGTGGCGTATGGCACCCAGCGCTTCGCCAGCAGGTCGTAGTTGAGGAACATGCTGGAGAAGGTCTGCACGTCCTGCAGTTTCAGCAGCGCCAGCACGCACATGCTCAGGGCGACGAACCACTCCGCTGCGCGCACGGTCAGTACGGACCCGTACACCGCGTACGACAGTGCGAGCGCCATCAACGCGGTCATCGCGAACAGCGCGGCGACCGGTCGATACGTCGTCGCCTTCGGATCGCGCACCTTCAGGCCGAGGAACCTGCGCAGATCGTCATGGCCGCCGATCCGCACGCCGTCGATGAACACCTGCGGCGTGGTCTTGACGTCGTGGGCGGCCTTGAACGCATCGGTGGCCTCGCGCGTGTCCAGCCAGTGGTCTTCGACTTCGTAGCCATGGCTGCGCAGCAGGTGCCGCGCCTTCAGGCCGAACGGACAGACATGGCCGGGCATCACCATGCGATGGAGCACCGCGCGCGGTCGGCTGGTGGACATCGTCATCGCAATCTCCTCGGGTGGACGCCTTGCCGGCATCGGATACCGTCCTGTATACCGGCCGTACCATGGTACGGAGTCAAGCGTGGACACAATGACCATCTCCGTATTGGCGGATGCGGGTGGTGTCGGGGTCGAGACCGTGCGCTTCTACCAGCGCCGCGGCCTGCTGGACACGCCGGCGCGCGGCGCGGGCATCCGTCGCTACGGCGCAGCTGATCTGCGCCGGCTGCGTTTCATCCGCAGCGCGCAGGCGGCCGGCTTCACGCTCGACGGCATCGCCGAGCTGCTGGCCCTCGATGCCACGCAGGACCGCAAACGCGTGCGCAGTCTGGCCACCGGACGCATCGCCGCGCTCGATGCGCGCATCGCCGAACTGCAGCAGGCCCGCGATGCGCTTGCCACCCTGGCACACCGATGCGGCCGCGGTGGTCGTGGCCCCTGCCCGATCCTGGGCGCGTTCGATACGCAGACGGGTGACGCCTAAGCGCCTCCGGGCGCAGGAACGGCTGAATACACGGCGGCCGCATGTCGAAACGCGCCGCCCTGCGGCGTCGTTCTCCAGGAAAACTGCAGCACGGTGCTGTAGTGCACCCGCGCATCCGCGCCCCGTCAGGAGTTCCGCCATGTCCTACATCGATGGTTTCGTCATCGCCGTGCCAACGGCCAACAAACAGAAGTTCGTCGACCACGCCATCAGCGGCGATGCATTCTTCATGGAGCTAGGCGCCACGCGCGTGCTCGAGTGCTGGGCCGACGATGTGCCCGACGGCACGCTCACCGATTTCCGCAAGGCGGTGCAGGCCAAGGACGACGAGACGGTGGTGTTCTCGTGGATCGAATGGCCGGACAAGGTGACGCGCGATGCCGCGTTCGCGAAGATGATGGACGGCAGCGATCCGCGCATGGATCCGCAGAAGAACCCGATGCCGTTCGACGGCAAACGGATGATCTATGGCGGGTTCGCGCCGGTGGTGGAGCTTGGAACGAGGGGCTGAGAGTGGTGGGCTTCCGATGTCGTCGCGGATGAGCGCCCACTTCAAAAAAAAGGGCGCGCCTGATGGCGCGCCCTTTCGTCATCGATCGCAGGCTCAGCCGACGCGGAACCTGTCCGTGTCGTCACGGCCGCTGTTCTCGCGGATATAGCTGCCGCCACCGCTGTAGCGGTCATGCGAGACATACGCATCCTGCACTGCCGCCTTCGCGCGGTCCCAGTCCAGCGGAGAATCGCCACGGCGGTTCGCCCAGTCGCTTTCCAGCTCGGCCGCCAGGCTGTCATCCCATGCACGGTCCGCATGGCGGGTACGCGCGTAGGCGCCGTAGCGGTAGGCCGGCTGGTAATGGGTGTAATCCGCGTCGGCTTCACGATACGGCGCGCGCTCGAAGGCATCGGCGTAGTACTTGTCACTGCGCTCGTACAGGTCGTAGGTACGGTCCGTACGGTCCCAGGCGTCCCGCACTGCGGGTCGCGCGTCGTCCCACGCCAGACGCGATTCGCCACGCGCCGATTCCCATTCCTTCTGCAACGATGCTTCCGACGCGCCCCAGTCGCGGGTGCGATCGGCTTCGCGCGCCTGCAGGCCGAAGCCGTAGGCCGGCGCGTAGTCGCGATCGTAATCGTGGTCTGCCTTGACGTAGTCGCGTTCACGATGCGCATCACGCCAGTATTCGGTCTCGCCCGTCGGATCGATGCGCTCGGCCACACCCTTGCCGACGGCCGCGCCTGCAATTACGCCAATGGCTGCACCAATCAAGGTGCCCACCGGACCGAACACGGTGCCCGCCGCAGCGCCTGCGGCAACGCCACCCGCAGTGCCACCAAGACCGACACCCACCGGATGTGCGCCGGGAGTCTTGCTGATGGGATCGCGATTGAGGTCGCGCCCACCGTCCTGGATTTCGTCTTTGTTGCTCATCTGGGGGAATCTCCGCTTCGTGGGTTTGAAGGCCCACCGTGCGTTGCGCCAGATGAAACCGCCGTCGCGAAACCCCTAATAGGCGGTGGAACCATTCAGACCCGCATTGCGTGGACGTCACTCGTCGGGATGCATGTCTCCGCCGTCCGGGGGATCCCTGCGCTGCAATCGCGGCACTGCGCCGACGACGACCAGGGCCATCACCGTCGTCACCAGCGCGATCATTTCCTGACCCATGCCCGCCGCCATGCCGATCGCCGCGGTCATCCAGACGCCAGCGGCTGTCGTGAGGCCCTCGACGCGCTCGCCCTTGTCGAGTTTCAGGATCGCACCGGCGCCGAGAAACCCGATGCCCGACACGACCCCCTGCATCACGCGCGTGACGTCGCTGCCCTCGATACCGCTGAGCAGCGGCGCAAGAACGAACAGTGCCGATCCGATCGACACTAGGATGTGCGTCTTCAATCCTGCCGCGCGACCTTTCTGCTCACGCTCCCAGCCGACCATGCCGCCGAGCACCGCCGCGACCAGCACGCGCACCACGATGGTCGTCGCGGTGTCCACATCCGGCAGTGCAAGTTCGCGCGTGACTGCGGCGCCGATCTGCTCCAGCACGCTCATTGCGGCATCGCCGCGAACTGGAGGATATGGGCACACCCGGTGGGCGGTTGCGGCATCGGAGACAGGCTCGGAATCGGGGCAATGGACGCTAACGTCCATCCGGTCGGCCCGCGGTGATGACAGTCAGATGACAGTTCCGCGCACATGCGCAACGGAGCGTCCCGCTTCCCCGCCCCCTGCCCCGCTTGAAAAGCGTCCCTGCGCCCAGCAGGTCAGGCGCTCACCGACTGGAACCTTCCCGATGCCCACCCTGTTCGATCCTCTCACCGCCGGCGCGCTGTCGCTCGCCAACCGCATCGTCATGGCGCCGCTGACCCGCAACCGCTCGCCCGACGCGATTCCGCAGCCGCGCACTGCGCTCTATTACGCGCAGCGCGCGACCGCAGGCCTGCTGGTCACGGAGGCGACCGCGATCTCCCACCAGGGTCAGGGTTATGCGGACGTGCCGGGGCTGTACGCGCCCGAGCAGATCGACGGCTGGCGTCGCGTCACCGATGCCGTGCATGCCGAGGGCGGCCGGATCGTCGTGCAGCTGTGGCACGTCGGCCGGATCTCGCACACCTCGCTGCAGCCCGACGGCCAGGCGCCGGTCGCGCCGTCGGCGATCACGGCCAAGAGCAAGACCTTCATCCATGACGCCGACGGCAATGGCACCTTCGTCGAGACGTCCACGCCGCGCGCGCTCGAGCTCGACGAACTGCCCGGCATCGTCGAGGACTACCGTCGCGCCGCGCGCGCCGCGATCGATGCCGGCTTCGATGGCGTTGAAGTCCACGCCGCGAACGGCTATCTGATCGACCAGTTCCTGCGCAGTGGCAGCAATACGCGAACGGATGCCTATGGCGGCAGCATCGAGAACCGTGTGCGCTTCCTCGGCGAGGTCATGCGCGCCGTGGTCGATGAGATCGGTGGCGATCGCACCGGCATCCGCATCTCGACGGTCACCCCTGCCAATGATGCGCACGACCCAGACCCGCAGCCGCTGTTCGCACATGTCGTCGAACTGCTGGCGCCGCTCGGTTTGGCGTTCGTGCACATCATCGAAGGCGCGACCGGTGGCGAGCGGGACTACACACAGGGCGACGCACCGTTCGACTACGCCGCGCTCAAGGCGACATACGCGAACGCCGGGGGCACCGGCGCCTGGATCGTCAACAACGATTACGACAAGGCCGAGGCGGAAGCAGCGGTCGCGTCCGGTCACGCCGATGCGGTGGCTTTCGGCCGGCCCTTCATCGCGAATCCGGATCTGGTGCGACGCCTGCGCGAAGACGCGCCGCTCAACACGCCTGATCAGGCGACGTTCTACGGCGGCGGCGACGCCGGCTATACGGACTATCCGACGCTCGACTGAGGTCGGCATGCGCGCCGCCGGTTATCGGCGGCGCGCTTCTTTCAGGGAACCGCTTACGGACGCGGGATCGGCGCGGTCTGGAATTCCTGACCGGTCACCGGATCGCGTGCACGGCCCGGCACCACCTCCTGCGCACCGGGCACGATGCGGCCCTGTGCGTCACGCACCTGCGTGGGCATGGCACGTGGCGTGACCGGCTGGCTTGCCGGGGTGGCCGGCTGGGGTCGCACCTGCGGCGCCGGCCCGGTCGACGGAATCGTCCCGGGTGGCTGACCGCGCTGCGAAGGCGTGGCCGGCACGGATGGCGTCGCAGGCATCGCAGCGGGCTGTGTCGCGGGACGTGCGGGCGTGGTCGGCTGCTGAAGCTGCTGTGCGAACGCCGGTACAGATGCAAGTGCAAGCAGCATCGGCACACCAAGCTTGAAGATGGGACGGGTCATGACGCCTCCGGGGCGTGAGTGAAGCCCGACCCTATGTCCCCGGTTATGCAGGTGCCATGAAGGGCCCGCGGTCATCGCCCGGAACCACGCCGGGCGATGCGCGTCGTTCAGTCGACGCAGATGGTCGAAGCGACGCCGTCGCGCACGCGCTGCTGGCAGCCGAAGGGGTTGGTGTCCACGCTGCACGCGCCGCCGACCTGTGCGCCGTCAGTCGTGCCTTCCGGAGCGATGCACTGGCCCTCGCATTGCTGGCTGTCGCTGCAGGCCTTGCCGGCATCGGTGGTCTGGCGCAGGCACTGCTTGACCGGCGCGCGGCCGAGCTGGGTCCATTCGCCACCGACGCGGTTGCAGTCTGCTTCGTGGGTGACGGTCGCCTTGTCGGGACCTGCATGGGTGGACGGCCGTTCGGCAGGCGCCGCACAGGCGACGAGGGTGGCGGCGAACAGCAGCGGGACGATGCGTTTGAACATGAAGACATCCGCGACAGGAGGGGTGCGCGAGTGTAGCGACGACTGCGTGAAGCGCCTGACCGCCAGCCGCAAGAGCCGGGCGTTGCGTCGGCAATAACGGGCGCGAACGGATGGCGTGATACACGCCGGCGCGGCCGGACTGGCGTGCATGTGCACTGCAGGCGGGCGGCGTGGGCGTGTTGAAACGGCAGCCGCCCGGCATCGACGGCACGATCGGCGCAGACCGCCTTCCGCCTGTACACGCTGTCCCACACGCACGCCCCTAAGATGCTCGCGCTCGACGATCACCCGCCTCCGCTCTCCGCCCTCTCGCCCGGGATCTTCCATGCTCAACGTGTTGCTGTTCATCGCCGGTCTCATCGCCCTGGTCAGCGGCGCTGAACTCCTCGTGCGCGGCGCCTCGCGCCTAGCGCTTTCGTTCGGCATCTCGCCGCTCGTCGTCGGGCTGACGATCGTCGCCTTCGGCACCAGCGCACCGGAGATGGCCGTCTCGGCCGGCGCGGTGCTCGGCGGGCAGACCGATCTCGCCGTCGGCAACGTGGTGGGCAGCAACATCTTCAACGTGCTGTTCGTGCTGGGCATCAGCGCGCTGATTGCGCCGCTGGTGGTGCATCGGCAGGTCATCCGCCAGGAGGTGCCGATCCTGATCGGTGGCTCGCTCCTGCTGGCGATCCTCAGCCTCGACGGCCGTCTGACGCTGTTCGACGGCGGACTGCTGCTGGGTCTGCTGATCGCCTACACCGTGTTCCTCATCGTGCAGTCGCGACGCGAGACCCTCGCCGAAGCCGCACACGCCGGTGACGGGGGCGCAGCGACGCCGAACGCATACGACACCGAGTTCCAGGCACCCCGCGCCGGCGCTTGGGATGCGCGGCTGCCCGTGCAACTGGTCCTGATCGTCGTCGGCCTGGGCCTGCTGGTGCTGGGATCGAACTGGCTGGTGACCGCGGCCGTCGCCTTCGCAACAGCGCTGGGTGTCAGCGATGTCGTGATCGGGCTGACCATCGTCGCCGCGGGCACGTCGATGCCCGAAGTCGCGACCTCGATCGCCGCCGCGATCAAGGGCGAGCGCGACATCGCCGTCGGCAATGCGATCGGCAGCAGCACGTTCAACATCCTCGGCTGTCTGGGCCTGTCGGGTCTGCTGGCCGGGAGCGCCGGGCTGGTGGTGCCGCCGGCGCTGCTTGCGTTCGATATCTGGGTCATGGTGGCCGTGGCGCTGGCCTGCCTGCCGATCTTCCTGTCCGGTCGCGAAATCGCACGCTGGGAAGGCGGCGTGTTCCTCGCCTACTACGTGGCTTACGTCAGCTACCTGATCCTCGCCGCGCAATCGCACGCCGCGCTGCCCGCATTCTCCAACGTGATGATGGGCTTTGTGGTGCCACTGACGGTGATCACGCTGGTGGTCGTGCTGATCCGGCGACCGGCGGACGCACGCACGCACTGAGGCTTGCGCCTGCACGGCATCCGGAGGCCGGGGCTCCCTCGCGATACGGGTGCGCGCAAGCGCGCCGGCGGATCCGTCCTCCGTCGTCGTCCGGATGCGGACATCGTCACCGCGCGTGCCAGGCGTTCCCGTGCCGCACGTGCCATCCGCATACCACATAGGCCTTCCGGCCTATTGACTACAGCTGTCGTCAGGTAGACGATTGCTGACACGTGTAGTCACAGAGCGATGCCATGCCGAAGAAGACGATCGGGGACCAGGAACTGGCCCTGCTGCAGTACCTCGATGAAGCCGGGCCCTCCACCGTCGGCGAAGTCGCCGCCGCGTTCGGCGAAACCCGCGGCCTGGCCCGCTCCACCGTGCTCACGATGATGGAGCGCCTGCGCGCGAAGGCCTATCTGCGCCGCAGCCAGGCCGGCGGCGGCGCCTACCGCTATGCGCCCACCACCGGCCAGGACGAGGTGGTGCGCAGCGCGGTCGGCAGTTTCGTCGAGAAGACGCTGCAGGGCTCGGTGTCCCCGTTCGTGGCCTGGATGTCGGAACGCAAGGAGGTCAGCGACGACGAACTCGCCGAACTCGAGGCGCTGGTCGCCAATCTGCAATCCAAGCGGAAGGAGCGTTGAGATGGCCCTCGAACTGATCAGCGACATCCTGCTGCCGCGCCTGCTGGCGACCGGCGTGCAGTCCACGGTTCTGGTCGCGGTGGTGTGGGCGCTGTGCCGGTTCGTGCCGCGCCTGTCCCCGGCGACGCGCTGCTGGTTGTGGTGGCTGGTCGCGCTGCAGCTGCTGGTCGGCCTGGCGTGGTCGAGCCCGATGGCACTTCCGGTGCTGCCCGCGGAGGCCGTGCAGCCTGCGGTGCAGATCGCGCAGGTCGCACCTGCCGCGGCCCGGGATGCCTCCATCGTATTCGCGCCCATGACGCCCCCGGCCGCATCGCCAGCATGGTCGTGGCCACTGGCGCTGGCCGTGGCATGGCTGCTGGGCCTCAGCGTGATGGTCACGCGCAGCCTGCGCGGCGGCCTCGCCACGCGCCGCCTGCTGCGCACGTCCGCGCCCTGCCGCGACCGCAGCCTGCTGCATGCGCTCGCCCTTGCCGCCGAGGCACACGGCCTGCGTGCACCGCCGCGTCTGCGCCTGTCCGACGCGATCGATTCGCCGCAGCTCGTCGGTCCGTGGCGTCCGGTGCTGCTGCTGCCTGCGCACCATGCGGACTCGATGCAGCCCGATGAACTCGACATGGCGCTGACCCACGAACTGGTGCATCTGCAGCGCCGGGACCTGTGGCTCGGCCTCATGCCGGCTCTCGCGCAACACCTGTTCTTCTTCCATCCCCTCGCCCATCTGGCCGCGCGCGAGTACGGCCTGAGCCGCGAAGCCGCCTGCGATGCCGCCGTGCTCGAAGGCAACCGTCACTGCGCACGCCAGTACGGGCAGCTGTTGCTGCGCCTCGGCGTCGCGCCACGTCCCTGCGCCGGGCTGGCCAGTGCCTCGCCCGACTTCACCCTGCTCAAGCGGAGACTCACCATGCTGCAGACCACTTCGTCCCTGCCGCGCGTCGTCGCGGTGCTGATGACCGTCGCGATCGGCGTCGTCGGCGTCATGCCGTATCGCCTGACCGCCGCGACGCCCGCCGTGGCGGTGGAACCACCGGCACCGGCCGCGCGTCCGGCAGCTCTACCGGCGCCGGTGCCGCCGCGCGCGTCGACGACAACTGCGACGGCCGCCACCTACAACGGCGTGCTGGCCGATCCGGCCGACATGCCCGAGCCACCCGCACCGCCAGCGCCGCCCGCGCCGGTCGCCCCGACCGCACCCGTCGCGCCGCCCGCGCCGCCGGAACCCCCGACCGGCGCCTTGCGCGGCACCTTCACCCTCGGTACGCAGCGCGGCGAGAACGCATTCGTGCTGATCGACGACGACCACAGCATCGCGGTCAGCGCCACGTCCGATCTGCGCGAAGCCCAGGCATTACGTCATGGCGATGCACCGGTGCTGTGGATGCGCCGCGGCGATGCGCGCTACGTGGTGCGCGACCGCGCCACGATCGAAGCGATCCGCAACGCGTACGCCGAAGTGACCGCGCTCGGCGCAGCGCAGGGCGAACTCGGCGCACGCCAGGGCACGCTCGGTGGGCAGCAGGGCACGCTGGGCGCACGCCAGGCGGAGATCGCGGTGCAGGCCGCGCAACGCGCACTCGCCGACGTCAACGTCCGCGCAACCGTCGATGCGAGCGTCAGTGCCGCGCTGGAAACCCAGCAGGCCGGCATGCAGGCGGAGATGCAGCGCCTTGCCACGCAGCAGGTGGCGCTCGCACGCGAGCAGACCGCGCTCGCGACGCGCCAGCAGACCGCCAGTGCGCGCGCCGAACGCGAAGCCCGTGCACTGATGGACGCGGCAATCCGCAACGGTCTGATCGAACGGCTCTGAGTCCTGAGGTCCGCGCGGCGCAGCCGATGGCGGCGCCGCAACCCGACACGCCCTGCACCATCGGCCTGACGCCACAGGCCGGTGGTGATCACGTGCGCGACTGCCTGCCTGCGGCGCAGCCACGACACATCTTCCCGGAGCAGCCCGTGCCCGCATTTCGCACGCCGCCAGACCTGAATCACGTGCGACGCCGACTGTGCGCAGGTCTCGCACTGGTGCCACTGGCCGTCGCGACAGAGCGCGCAACCGCAAGTCCGGG
Organism: Luteimonas sp. KH_071; assembly: GCF_057838005.1. Taxonomy (NCBI): domain Bacteria; kingdom Pseudomonadati; phylum Pseudomonadota; class Gammaproteobacteria; order Lysobacterales; family Lysobacteraceae; genus Luteimonas; species Luteimonas sp. KH_071. Next base: position 2,656,515 of record NZ_CM174458.1, read on the forward strand.
CGCGCAGACGGCCGGTGACTGGGGCATCGATCTCGCACACATGCGGCCCCGGATCTCGCCGGGCGACGACTTCTACACCTACGTCAACAAAGGGTGGCTGGAGACTGCACACCGTCCTGCCGGCTACACGCAATACAACGAATTGAACGCCATGTTCCTGCGCACGCAGGCGCGCATCAGCGCGATCATCGAAGACGCAGTGGCGCAGTCGCCGCGCAGCAGCAAACTCGCCGATCTCTACACCAGTTACGTGGACGTCGCGGCGATCGACCGCGCGGGGCTGCAGCCGATCCAGGCGGACCTGGACGCGATCATGGCGATCAATACTCCCGAGGGCGTCGCCGCGTGGATGGCGCATCCGATGTCGCACACCATCGTCGGTACCTACGTGTTCCGCGATGCCGGCGATACCCGGCGCAGCCTGCTGCATCTCGACCAGCAGGTCGCCAACGGCCGCGTCGTGGGCCTGCCGCGAGCGAGCCAGTACGTGCTGACCGACGCCACCAGCGCGACGCAACGCGCGGCCTACGTTGACTACATCGCGCAGACGCTGGCGCGCGCCGGCATCGAGAACGGCGCCGCCCGCGGCGCGGCTGTGCTCGCACTGGAGACGCGTCTCTCCGCGGTGCAGTGGAACGCCGAATTGCTGCGGGACCGCAGACGCAACTACCACCCGATGCCGGTGTCGGAACTCGATGCCTATGCGCCCGGCTTCCCGTGGTCCTCGTATCTCGCAGCGACCGGCCATCCGCCCGTCGAGACCATCGTGCTCAACACGGACACGGCGATCCGCGATTGCGCAGCGATCTTCGCCGGGACGCCGGTGGACACATGGCGCGCGTATCTCGCCTTCCACTGGATCCACAACCACGCGCACCTGCTGCCGACGGCCTATCAGGACGCGAGCTTCCAGTTCTACGGCACGACGCTGGCCGGCCAGACCACCCGGCGATCGCGCGCGGACCGCGGCATCCAGTTCGTCAGCCAGAATCTTCCGGAACTGGTGGGGGCGCGATACGTCGCACAGTTCTTCCGGCCTGAAAGCCGCGCCGCGATCGACGCGATGTCGCCCTTCATGAAACAGGCCTTCCGCACGCGTATCGAGACTACGGACTGGCTGGACGCCGACACGCGCGCGACCGCACTGGCGAAGATCGACGCGATGGGACTTCGGCTCGGCTATCCGGATGATCTGCGCGATTACGCCGACGTCGACATTTCGCCAGTCGATCCCATCGGCAACCTCCATCGCCTGCTCGCCGCCAGGGTTGCGCTGGAGTCGCGGCATCTCGTGGATCCCGCGCTGCCATACCGCTGGCATCTGCCGCCGCAGTCGGTGGATGGCAGTTTCAGTCCGCAACTCAATGTAGTGACGTTTCCGGCCGGCCTGCTGCAGGCGCCCGCATTCGATGCGACGGCCGACGCCGCGGTGAACTTCGGCGCGATCGGCGCCGTGCTCGGCCATGAGATGGCGCACGGTTTCGACGATCAGGGCTCGCGCTTCGACGACCAGGGCACTCTGCGCGACTGGTGGACGCCCGCGACACGCGCCGCGTTCGATGCGCGCACCGCGGTGCTCGTCGCGCAGTTCGACGCGTATGAACCGCTGCCCGGCGCGCATCTCGATGGACGCCGCAGTCTCGGCGAGAACCTGTCGGATCTGGTCGGCGTGACCATCGCGCTCGATGCCTATCGTCTTTACGCCACAGCGCACGGCATCGACATCCGCGCAACGCGCGACGGCTTCACTGGCGAGCAGCGCTTCTTTCTCGGATGGGCGCAGCTGTGGCGCTGTCTCGACAGCGAGGCCGCGCTGAAATCCGACATCGAGCAGGGCTACCACTCGCCCGCGCGCTACCGGGTCAACGGTGTCGTGCGGAATCTGCAGGCCTGGTACGACGCGTTCGACGTGCGCGAAGGCAACGCCCTGTTCGCCGCGCCATCGGCGCGCGTGTCGATCTGGTGAACCGTTACCGCCTCAGCGATCCGGCCAGTGCCAGGCCGGCGCGTCCAGCATCCCCTGCCCGTCGATCGTCGTCTGGCTGTCGCGTTTGACCAGCTGGACCGGATTGCAGTCCGGGCTCTGTTCCAGCGCCGCGATCAGCCGTGTCGCGTGCGAGACCACCCAGACCTGGGTGCGTTGCGAGGCGCCGGCGATCAGCCGCGCCAGTGCCGGCAGCAGATCGGGATGCAGGCTGGTCTCGGGCTCGTTGAGCACCATCAGCGGCGGCGGGCGCGGGGTGTGCAGCGCGGCGATCCACAGCAGATAGCGCAGCGTGCCGTCCGACAGCTCGGCGGCCGACAGCGGCCGCAGCAATCCGTGCTGGCGGAACTGCAGCGAGAAGCGCCCGCCTTCCACCAGTACCTCGACGCGCGCGCCGGGGAACGCATCGGCGACTGCGGCATCCAGCGCGTCGACATCGCCGACCTCGCGGATCGTCGCCCAGGCGGCGGCGAGATCATGACCGTCGTGACTGAGCACCGGCGTGCGCGTGCCGAGTTGCGGCAGCCGCGCCGGCGCATCGGCATCGGCGCGGAAGTGATCGTAGAAGCGCCAGCCGCGGATCGTCTCGCGCAGCTGCAACACTTCCGGTGCATTGCGCGGATCGGCGATCTGGCCGAACAGACTCTCGAACGGATTCAGATGCTCTCCGGCCACGCGCCATTGGCGACCATCGCGCACGCGCACCAGTGCGCCGCGGCGATCGACCAGCGTGTTGCCCTGACGCAGGAACGGCCCGCCCCAGATCACCTCGCGCTTGATCTCGGGATCCTGCGCGAACAGCGATTGCGAGGGCACCGGCAGCCCGAGATCGATCGCATAGCCGAAGTCATCGCCGGCGAAGCCCAGCTTCAGCGACACCGGCTGCTGACGCGGCCCGCCTTCGATCGGCACCTCGCCGCGGCGCATGCGCGCACTGGGTGTTTCCGGCCCGGCCCACAACGTGGACCGCAGACCGCCCTCGCGCGCCAGCGCCGACACCACGCCGCCCTGCGCGGTGTCGGCGAGCAGGCGCAGCGCGCGATACAGGCTGGACTTGCCGCTGCCGTTGGCGCCGGTGACGAGGTTCAAGCGCCCCATCGGTACGACCAGCGTGTGCAGCGAACGGTAGTGGGCGATGGCGAGCGTGGTGAGCATGGCCGCGGCAGCGCAGGACGGGACGCGTGTTCTATCAGCGCGCGGTCGCAGGCCCTGCGATCTGCAGACGCACGCGCGCCAGGAGGCCGTTCGACGTCATGTACAGCGTGCGCCCGTCATCACCGAACGCGACGTTGGCGACCGGGCCGCCGGTCTCGATCCGTCCCAGGCGCGTGCCGTCCGCTGCGAACACCAGCACACCGCCCGGCCCGGTCGCGAACAGGGTGCCGTCGGCGGCGACGGCCATGCCGTCGGGCAGGCCCGGCGCGTCGTCGCCGACCAGATCACCGGCATCGGCGAACACTCGGCGTGAGGTCACCGCGCCTTCGGCATCGAGGGCATAGGCCATCCAGATCGCACGTTGTGGATCGGAATTGGCGACATACAACGTGCGTTCGTCGGGCGACAGTGCGATGCCGTTGGGGCGCGTGAGGCCGTCGTCGAGCAGGTGCACGCGGCCGTCGGGATCGAGCCGGTAGACGCCGTTGAACGGCAATTCCTTGACCGGCGAGTCGTCGAGATCCTTGAGCCCGTAAGGCGGATCGGTGAAGAAGATCGCGCCGTCGCTGCGGCGTACGACATCGTTGGGACTGTTGAAGCGGCGCCCATCGAAGTCGCGCGCCAATGTCGTCTTGCCCTGCGTCGCCAGGTCCAGGCGCTCGACGCTGCGGCTGCCGGAATCGGCCATCAGCACAGTCCCGTCAGGCTCGACGAACAATCCGTTGGCACCTGCTTCGCGCAAGGCCTCGGTATCGCTGCCGGCATAGCCTGACGGCTCGAGGAACACCGACAGGCCGTCGGCTTCGGACCATCGATGGATCCGGTTCTCCGGCACGTCGGTGAACAGCAGATACCCGCCGTCCGCGATCCATGCCGGACCTTCGGCCCAGGTAAAGCCCTCGGCCAGGCGCTCGACGCGCGCATCCGGCGCGACAACCGTATCGAATGCCGCCGCGTACGCGGTCAATCCGCCGATCGCGGGACGCTCATTGCTCGACATCGAACCGCCGCTCGCGCAGCCGCCCAGCAGGGCGGCGCACAACAGGCTGGAGAAGGGACGGAAGGGCTGCATCGGCGGGCCTCGTACGGAGTCGGGCCACACAGCCTGCCACGCCTGGCGCCAGGAGTTCGCGCACGTTCGCTCGGGTCAGAGGCGCAATACCGACTGCATCGCCCGCGCGATCCAGCCGCTGAACTGCATCGGCGCGTCGGATGCGGCCACGCAGATGCACGGCACGCCATGGCTCGTGACCGGTTGATGCTCTGTCTCGTGGTCGAGATCGGCGACATCGCCTGGGCCGAAATGGCCGAGTACATCGTCGTAGGCGCCGCGCAGGATCAGGGTCAGCTCGTTGTTGCCGTGGCTGTGCATCGGCATGCGCTTGCCCGACGCGGTGCGCAACATCAGCAGCTGCGCGCCGAGCGCCGTGTCCTGCGCGCGCAACAGATGGATGCCCGGACCGACCGCACGCCAGCGCAGCGTGGAATAACGATCGCCGAACCAGGGCCTCAACGGCGTGGGCAGCAGATCGGGATCGGCATGCACCGGCGCCGCAGACATACGGGATGGCGGCACGACGGCCTCGCCTTCCAGCCGCGCGCGGAACGTATCGCGCGCCGAGGCAGACAGCGGTGCGCCCTCCTGCTGCTCGATCAAACGCGCGCCGATCGCGTCCGCCGCGGCCAGCTGCCCGCGACAGGTCGCGCACAGTTCCAGGTGACTGGCGACGACGGCCGCGAAGGCCACCGGCAATGCACCGGCCGAGTAGCCGATGAGCGTGGCGTGGTCGAGATGGCGCGACGGCACGTTCATGCCTCGCCTCCCAGCCCGCGACGGAGTTTGGCGAACGCGCGCCGCAACGTGGATTTCACCGAGCCCAGCGGCATGCCGAGCTCGTTCGAGATCTCCGAGTGGCTCTTGGATTCGAGATAGGACATGCGGATCAGGCGTGCCTGACCCGCAGGCAGCGCGTCGATCGCGCGTCCCAGCCCGACGTGATCGGCGAACGCTTCCGGCCCGCTCGCGCCGACCTCGCCGTCGTCGTCCTGCAGCAGGTCGATGTCGTCGGGCCAGGCGGTCGCGGACGCGCCGCGACGCAGCGAATCGATATGCAGATTGCGCGCGATGCGGAACAGCCAGGTGCCGAGGCTGGCACGGCTCGCGTCGAACGAGCGCGCCCGCCGCCACAACCGCAGCATCGCTTCCTGCACCAGATCCTCGGCCTGCGCCGGTCCGACACCCTGCCCCAGCAGATAGCGCTTCAGGCGCGGCGCGAAATGGTCGTAGATCCGCATGAAACAGTCGACATCGGCGCTCGCGGCGACGCGCGTCATCTGCTCGGACCAGAACACCGCGTCTGACGTCGGATCGGCAAGAGGCTTGGACATGCGCACTGCCCCGTGCAGGGGCGTGACCTTGGTGACGGCGATGACGGGTAGATTGGGCATGGCGCCGTGTGCGAGGTGTGCAGGCGGGAACAGGAAGTCATACGCCCCAGGGGTGCGATTGGATGCTCCTGCGTCCGCTCCACCGGCCACGGCGGCGCGGCACCGGCGATTGTGCCCGATCCGCACGGGCAGCTCGCATGTGCGCGGCTGCAGTACAGCCATCGGCAGGCCCTGTCCGGCCGCGCCACGGCCCCGCCGCGCGTCCCCCAATGCGGTCTCGCTCAAAGCGTCCGGATGCCGTGACGCCGGCTGTCTCCCGATACCGATATTCCCGCCGGACCGGTCTCGATCCAGCCCGGCCCGGTGCACACGTGCCAGACCGCCCGCGCCCTGACAGCGCTGCGCGAGCCGGACGTGCGGATGAGCGCCTGACCGGCATACCCGACCTGACAGTCACCCGCGCCGACATATGGCGCGCTTGGCTTCCGGAACCTCGTAATCAGCCGCGCCCGGCGATCCGCTCGCGCATATGCGCTTCGTCGTCGAGCCAGTTCTGGTCCTTGTTCTTCAGGAAGAAGACGTAGACCACCAGCGAGACCGCGATGATGGCGGTGGCGTACACGGCGAACGTGACCACCTGGTCGGACTTCAGCGCCGCCTGGTACAGCAGCGGCGCGGTACCGCCGAAGGCCGAGTTCGCCAGCGCGTAGCCCAGGCCCACGCCCAGCGCACGGATGTGCGTGGGGAACAGTTCCGCCTTCACCACCGCGTTGATCGATGTGTAGCCGGTGAGGATGATGAAACCGATGCCCAGGATGACGAAGGCCGACAGCGCGCTGGTCTGCTGCGGCAGCGCCGTCACCAGATACCAGGTGTAGAGCACGCCGCCGATGCCGAAGAACACCAGCAGGCTCTTGCGGCCCACGCTGTCCGACAGCCAGCCGCCGAGCGGCTGCAGCACCATCAGGAACGTCAGCAGGCCGAGGTTGATCAGCGTGCCCACCATGACGTCGTCTCCGGCGAACGCGGTCTGGATCATCTTCGGACCGTTGACCGAATACGTGTAGAACGCGACCGTGCCGCCGGCAGTGATCAGGAAACACAGCAGCAGCGGACGCCACTGGTTGACGAACAGCTCACGGATCGAGCCCGACGCCTGCGCGCCGCCGGTCTTGGCGGCCTGGATCGAATCCGACTCCAGCGATTCGTCCATCGTGCGACGCAGCCAGAACACCACGATCGCCGCGAGGCCGCCGATGCCGAACGCCACGCGCCAGCCCCACTGGGAAATCTGCGCGGTGTCAAGCATCAGCAGCATCGCCAGCAGCGTCGCCTGCGCCAGCACGTGGCCGCCGACCAGGGTCACGTAGTGGAACGAGGACAGGAAACCGCGCCGCCCGGGAATCGCCGCCTCCGACATGTAGGTCGCACTGGCGCCGTACTCGCCGCCGGTCGCGAAGCCCTGGATCAGGCGCGCGATCAGCAGCAGCACTGCCGCCCAGATGCCGATCTGCTCGGCGGTCGGGCTGATTGCGATCAGGAACGAACAGCCGGCCATCACCGACACGGACACCGTCAGCGCCAGGCGCCGGCCGTAGCGGTCGGCGAAGCGGCCGAAGTACCACGCGCCGATCGGGCGCATCAGGAAGGTCGCCGCGAAGATCGCCCACACGTACAGCGTGGAGTTCTTGTCGTCGGGCGAGAAGAACTGCGACTCGAAGTACACCGCGAACACCGAGTAGACGTAGACGTCGAACCACTCGACCAGGTTGCCGGCCGAACCCTTGAGCGTGTTCGACACGGACCGGCGCAGGCTGGCCGGTCGGGCCGCGCTGGGCGCGGCGGGTGAAACGGCGGAGCTCGAAGCGGTCATCGTCGGGAGCCTGCGTGGGGGCAAGGAGCGCGAGTATAGGCACCGGAACAGGCGTGATCGCCGTCGATAGCGAAGAGGTATTAGACGGTCGCCGCGCGTGTTGCGCGGCCGGTTGCGCCGTGTGGACCGCCGACGTCCCGGCACGATCGTAGTGTCGTGTGATATCCGTCGCCTCCGCGCGAACCACCTCATGACCGGTTCGACACGGACTTCATGGACACCCCGATGCCACCCGCGCACGACCGCGCCGCATTCACCCGCCTGCTGCAGGATCACCACGGCATCGTCGCGACTGTGGCGGCGAGCTACTGCCGCGATCCGCACGACCGCGCCGATCTCGCCCAGGACATCGCCGTGCAGCTGTGGCGGGCGTGGCCGAAATACGATCCGGCCAAGGCCTTCAGCACCTGGATGTACCGGATCGCGCTGAACGTGGCGATCAGCGCGGTGCGCAGCGCAACCGTGCGCCATCGTCACGCGGTGCCCCTCGACACCACCCTGCACGAACTCGCCGATCCAGCGCCGCGCGACCCGCAGGTCGAGCAGCAGGTCCGTGCCCTGCACCGCTTCATCCACGCCCAGGCACCGCTCGACCGCGCCCTGCTGCTGCTCTATCTCGACGACCGCAGCCACCGCGACATCGCCGAGATCCTCGGCCTGTCCGAGACCAATGTCGCCACCAAGATCAGCCGGCTGCGCCAGCGCATCCGCACCGAACTCTAGAGGACCCGCCATGGAACCCGATGACCTGAAGACCGCCTGGCAGTCGCTGGAAGCCCGCATGGCCCGCAGCGACGCGGTGCAACTCGCCCTGCTGCGGGAAACCCGGATGGCGCGGGCCAAAAGCCAACTGCGCCCGCTAAAGGTCGGCCATTGGCTGCAACTCGAACTGGGCTTGGGCCTGATCGTGCTCGGCGTCGCCTGCTGGACCCGCAACACGGATGTCGCCGGGCTGCTCATCGCCGGCATCGCGGTACATGCATTCGGCGTGCTGACGATGCTGGGCGCAGCCGCGATGCTGGTCCTCTCGATACGCATCGACTACGCCGCGCCGGTGCTCACGATCCAGCGTCAGCTGGCGACTTTGCTGCGCGTCCATGCCTTCAACGCTGGCGTCTGCGGCGCGCCGTGGTGGGTCATGTGGCTGCTGGTCGTGGTCGCATTCGCCGGTCTCGGCGATGCACAGATGCCAGGCCCCACACCGGCCTGGATCACCTGGAGCCTGGTCATCGGCGGCGCCGGCCTCGCGGCGACCTGGTTCTACGCCTGGCGCAACCGCGCACGTCTGCTCACTCGAAAAGATGGTCCGATCAATTGCGCAGACGGCGCAGGCGGCATCCGCCGAAGCCAGCGTCTGCTCGACGAGATCGCTGCGTTCGAGGCCGATTGAGTGCAGAACGCCTGGAGCCAAACGGAGACGACAAGCACCTCTCCCTCCGGGAGAGAGCCTGCCCCGGACTCGATCCGGGGTCGACGCGCGAAGCGCGTCGGGTGAGGGTCCGCAACCACGCCTGCGGTAAAAGCTCACGCACATCCTCAGCAACCCGCGCATTCCGGCAATAGAGCAAGCAGCGTCCGCGCATTCATCCGAAGGCGTTTCAAGAACGATGCATGGATCGGTGCGCGTTCCAGTGCGACCGCCATCCGCGACCCATCGCGATCCCAGCCGCTTCCGCCCATCCGCCTCATCGCCAACATCACGCCACCGCGATCTCTGCGTCACGTGGCCCTGTCATCGCGCCGCGCCTCATAGGCGTCCCCCATTGCCCAGGACTCCACGATGAAAGCGCTCACCTATCACGGCAGCAAAGATGTCCGCGTCGACACCGTGCCCGACCCGGTGCTGCAGGAGGCCGACGACATCCTGCTGCGTGTCACCGCGACCGCGATCTGCGGCTCCGACCTGCATCTGTTCCGCGGCAAGATTCCCGAGCTGCACAAGGGCGACATCCTCGGACACGAGTTCATGGGCATCGTCGAGGACGTCGGTAAGGATGTGACCAACGTGCGCAAGGGCGATCGTGTGGTGATCCCGTTCGTCATCGCCTGCGGCGACTGCTTCCACTGCCGCCTGGCCGAATTCTCCGCATGCGAAACCACCAATACGGGCACCGGCGCCGCACTCAATGCCAAGGGCATGCGCCCGCCGGCGGCGCTGTTCGGCTTCAGCCATCTCTACGGCGGCATCCCGGGCGGCCAGGCGGAATACGTCCGCGTGCCCAAGAGCAACGTCGGCCCGATCGTCGTGCCCGATGCGCTGCCCGACGAGCAGGTGCTGTTCCTGTCCGACATCCTGCCGACCGGCTACCAGGCCGTGCTCAATGCGCGCGTCACCAGGGGCTCGACCGTGGCGATCTTCGGTGCAGGTCCTGTCGGCCTGATGGCGGCGGCGTGCGCGAAGATGCTGGGCGCCGAGCGCATCTTCATGATCGACCGCTACCAGTACCGCCTCGACTTCGCAGTCGCCACCTACGGCGTCATTCCGATCAACTTCGAGGAGACCGACGATCCGGCGGAGGAGATCATTTCGCAGACCAACGGTCGCGGCGTCGACGCGACGATCGATGCGGTGGGCTTCGAGGCCAAGGGCAGCAAGGTCGACACCATCGCCACCCAGCTCAAGCTCGAAGGCAGCAGCGGCGCCGCGCTGCGCCAGTGCATCGCCGCGACGCGCCGTGCCGGCACCGTCAGCGTGCCGGGCGTGTATGCCGGCTTCATCCACGGCTTCATGTTCGGCGACGCCTTCGACAAGGGCCTGCGTTTCGAGATGGGCCAGACCAACGTGCAGAAGTACATGCCCGAATTGCTGGAACACATCGGCGAAGGCCGCCTGCAGCCCGACGTCATCATTTCGCACCGCATGGCGCTGGCCGATGCAGCCAAGGGCTACGAGATCTTCGACGGCAAGGAAGATGCCTGCCGCAAGGTCGTGCTGACGCCCTGAGCGCAGGCGACCATCGCGTCCGCAACGCCCGTGACGACATGCGTTGCGGGTGTGGATGACGGCCGTGCGGCGCACTCAGGCCAGGGGGAGTGGCTGCGTCGCGCGGGACAGCCGGTCGTGCAGGTCCATCACCCGTCCCGCGCGCGGGTCGATGGCGTCCGGACCGAAGGCGCGCACGAAGCGACACGCCGCGAAACCCGCCCCCTTCGTCTCGTAGTCGGCAATCCAGTCCAGTCGCGCGGGCATTCGGGCCTGCGCCCGCGACCACGCCGCCGACCGCGGCTTGATGTGACGCTTGATACCGATGCGCCACGGTTTGGGCGTCAGCCGCGCGCGGAAGCAGTGCTGCAGCCGGCACATCGTCGCGTAGAGGCGGTCCGCTGCCAGCGCCGCGAACAGCCGGTCCACATCGGGCTCGTGCGGCGCGAACGTGCGGTGCACCACCAGCACGCGCAGGCCCTTGGGCGTGCGATAGGCACGCAGGTGCCAGTCGGGATTCGCGTCCGCGAAGCCGGCGACACGTGCGATCGCCCGCGCCTCGGCGCCCCCGTCCCGATCGAACGCCCGGCGTCGGAACGCCAGCGTGATCCTGTTCGCCAGCACCAGCAATGCGACCGCGAGGCCCACGGCCAGGCGCCAGTCCATCGCCATCGCAGCGACCGCGGTCACGCCGATCAGCAGCAACGCGACCACGGACATCGGCAGCGTCCAACCCGACGGTCTTGCCTCGAAATCCATGTCGGCGAACAGCACGTCGGGCGTGTTGAGACACAGCGCGCCGTAGCTGTTGCGGGTGATCACCACGTCCCCGTCGCGCGCCACGATCTCCTCGCGGATCGGCACGCCCAGCGCGCCGTAGCTGGTCAGCGGTTCGCGCCGCGGCAACGTCTCGCCTGCGAGCACCGCCTCGAAGGCATCTTGCGCGCGCGATTCCGCGTGCGCCTGCGCGGCCGCCTCGCTGTCGTCCGACCAGCCGAAGCGCCGCACCGTGACGCTGCGCCCCTGATGCCGCGTATGGCGGCGCGCCTCCGCCCAGTATTCCGGAACGATCAAATTCCACTCCCCGATGCCCCCTGCAGGCGCGGATTGTCGCCCGCGCCCGCGGCGGCGTCATCGGGGCCGCCGTGCGCGCCGGCGGCGCCGCGTCAGGCGGTCCCGGCTTCCACGCCGCCGCGCTGCAGGGGATCAGGCAACGGGGTCGCCGCATCGACGAACGACAGCGAGACCGAATTAAGGCAGTGGCGCTCGTAGGTCGGCGGCGGACCGTCGGGGAAGATGTGGCCCAGATGGCTGCCGCAGCGCGCGCAGACCTCTTCGACGCGGATCATGCCGTGGCTGGTATCGCGCACGCGGCCGATGTGCGCCTCGTCGTACGGCGCGAAGAAGCTCGGCCAGCCGGTGCCGGAATCGAACTTCGCGCTCGAGCGGAACAGCGGCAGCGCGCACAGGCGGCAGCAGTACGTGCCCTCACGCTTGTTGTCGAGGAACACGCCGCAGAACGGCGCCTCGGTGCCGTGCTGCAGCAGCACGCGGCGTTCGTCGGCGGACAGACCGGCTTCCAGCGTGGTGCGCTGCTCGGCGGACGGCGGGGTGAGATCGAAACGGCTCATGGGGATTCCGGCGTGGACGTCAGACAACACAACATGGCGACGCAGGCGCCGCCGCACAACCCGCCGCGTCAGCGCGCAGCAGCGTCTGGACGCACCCGGCGCCAGGCGTGACGCACGAGCGGATAGACGCCCAGATGCGCGAACGCCGACACCGTCGCCACGACGCCGCCGACCAGCAACGGCAGCACCGCGCCGAAGACGAAGGTCATCGCCAGCACGAAACCCAGCAAGCACTCGGCGCGATAGGCAGGCAGCAACAGACCCAGTACGAACGCCGACAGCAGCACCGTGGCGGCGCCGTTCTCCAGGCCGCCGACGAAGGCCAGCGACAGCGCCGCGCCGAACGTCGCGGCCACGCCGAATCCGACCAGCGCGCCACGCAGCACGCGGCGCCTGTCGATCTGGCGCTCCATGCGACCCGCCACGCGACCGGAAACGAACCAGGCCATCGCCGGCAACAGCAGCAGCCCCCAGCCGTTCCAGACCGCGGGCAGGTCCGGACGCGCGAGCAGATGGTGGCTGACGATGCCGCCGTGCAGATGCTCGAAGGCCAGATGGGCCGCTTCCGCCAGCAGCACCGCGAGCGTCAGTGCGATCCGCCAGCCGCGCATGCGTGCCGCGCGCGGGGGAACTTGCGTCATGTGGCCGTCTGCGCGCATCGGAGCATCCCCGTCGATTCGCGTCCGACTCTACGGGTCACCGCACACGCGCGCATCCGGCATTCGCCACCGTGACTTCCGGCGGTCAGCGGTCAGCGCTCAGCGCCCGGCGCCGGGATCTGTGCCGAGCACAGCGCCCACGCGCACGGCCAGTGCGTCGACGGTGAAGGGTTTGCCGATCAACTGGACACCCGGCGCGAGCACGCCGTCCTGGACCAGCGTGTTGCGGCTGTTGCCAGTGGTGAAGAGGACTTTGAGATCGGGCCGGCGTTTCAGCGCGGCGTCGGCCAGCTGGCGCCCGTTGACCTCGGGCATCACCACGTCGGTGAACAGCAGCACGATCTCCGGATGTGCATCGAGCAGCTGCAGTGCCGTGGCCGCGCCGTCCGCGGCGAGCACGCGATAGCCCAGTTCGGTCAGCGCATCGGTCGAGAACTGGCGCACCGCCGGCTCGTCGTCCACCACCAGCACGCATTCCTGTCGACCGCGCGGCAGCGCCACGCCGCCCTGCGCTGGCGGCGCAACGGCGTCGAACTCGCCGACCAGACGCGGCAGATACAGCTTCACCACCGTGCCCCGCCCCACTTCCGACACCATGCGCACATGGCCCGCCGATTGCCGCGCGAAGCCATACACCTGCGACAGGCCGAGGCCGGTGCCCTTGCCGACCTTCTTGGTCGTATAGAACGGGTCGAAGGCCTTGGCCATCACCTCCGGTGACATGCCGCTGCCGTCGTCGGACACGCTGACCAGCACGTACTCGCCGGGCGGCACGCCGTGCAGCACGGCGGCCTCGCCGGCATCCAGACGGCAGTTGCCCGTGGCGATGGTGAGCCGGCCGCCGCCCGGCATCGCATCGCGCGCGTTCACCGCCAGATTGAGGATCACGTTCTCCATCTGGTTGGCGTCGACGTGCGTGTACCACACCGCATCCTCCAGCCGGGTATCCAGCCGCACGCTGCTGCCCAGCGAATGCGTCAGCAGATCCAGCATGCCGGCGAGCAGCCGGTTCGCATCCACCGGCACCGGCTGCAGCGGCTGCTGCCGCGAGAAGGCGAGCAGCCGCTGGGTCAGTTGCGCGGCGCGGTTCGCACCGTCGATCGCCATGTCGATGTAACGCCGCACGCGCGGTTCGGGATGGTCTTTCAACCGCGACGCGAGCAGATCCAGCGGCCCCACGACCGCCGCCAGCATGTTGTTGAAATCGTGCGCGATGCCGCCGGTCAACTGGCCCACCGCTTCCATCTTCTGGCTCTGGCGCAGCGCGTCTTCCACGCGTGTGCGCTCGGCGACTTCCGCCAGCACGCGGCTTTCCAGCTGTTCGTTCAATTCCTGCAGGCGGGCATCGGCGCGCTTGCGCGCGGTCACGTCGCTGGCCACGCCGAGCACGCGCACGCAGCGGTCGCCTTCGAACAGGCCGCGTCCCTTGGCCGCGACCCAGCGCTCCACGCCGTCCTCCTTGCCGATGGTCCGGTACTCCACGTCGTAGAGCGCGCGCCGGTCGGGATCGGCCGCCGCTTCGAACGCGGCGGTGGTGGCCTCGCGATCCTGCGGGTGCAGGCCGTCGTAGAAATCCTGAAGCGAGACCGGCACCCCGGGCGAGATGCCGAACATCGCCCGGGTGCGCGGCGACCAGATCAGCGCGTCGTGCACCAGGTCGACATCCCAGAAGCCCAGATCGCCGGCTTCGGTCGCCAGACGCAGCCGCTCTTCGCTCTGTGTCAGCGCCGCCTCGGCGATCCTGCGCGCCGACAGGTCCAGCATCGCGCCGATCATGCGCACCGGCGCGCCCGTGGCGTCACGCAGTACCGTGCCGCGATCGAACACCGCCGCGTAGCTGCCATCGACGCGACGGAACCGGTACTCGTCGGTCCAGACCGAGCCGTCGCCCGCGATGACCTCGTGGATGCGGGTATCGATGCGGGCGCGATCGTCGGGATGGATATGGTCGAGCCACCAGGCCGCATCGGTCTCGGTCTCGGTGTGGCCGAACAGCGTGGTCAGCGCCTCGTTCCAGATCACGTGGCCATCGGCGATGCGCCAGTCCCAGATCGCATCGTTGGTCGCACGCGCGGCGAGGCGGTAGCGCTCTTCGACTTCCAGATGACGCGCCTCCGCAGCCTTGCGGTCGGTGATGTCCAGCGAGGTGCCGACCAGGCCGATGACCTGCCCGACGGCGTCGCGCAGCGGCGCCTTCGTCGACAGCCACCAGGCACGTCGCCCATCGGCGAAGCTCACCGCTTCCTCGATCTGCTCCGCCTGCCCGCTGGCCATGATGCGTTCGTCGGTGGCCATCACCGCTGCGGCCTGGGTGGCGTCGCCCAGGAACTCCGCATCGGTGCGGCCGACATAGTCCTCCAGCGGCTTTCCGATCAACTCGCTCGTGGCCCGGTTGGCGAGCATGACCCGGCCCTGCCGGTCCTTGGCGTAGACCACGCCAGGCGCGGCATCGATGAACGAGCGCAGCAGCGTCTGCGCCTGGTCGCGCTCGGCCTCGATGCGCCTGCGCTCCTCGATGTCGATCAGCACACCGGGAAAACCGACCGCGTTGCCGTTCGCGTCCAGATCGACCCGGCCGATTGCTTCGATCCACCGGTACTGCCGGTCCGTGCCCAGCGTCCGGTAGGCATGTGCGTAGCGACCGCCACGGCGGACCGCATCGGCGATCGCCGCCGCCACGCCCGGGCGATCGTCGGGATGCACGTAGTCGAGGATGTGTTCCAGTTCGAGCGCGTCGCGCGCGACGGATGGATCCAGACCGAATGCCTCGGCCAGCGCGTCGTCGATGGTCACCCGGTTGTGCGGCACATCCCAGAACCACGTACCGACGATCGCGCCGGCGGCCAGGGCCATCTCGACACGTTCCGCATCGCGGACGCGTTGCAGGTCATCGGATTGCGAAGCGTCCATGCGGGGCCCGGCCGGGATCGAAGAGAGCCTGCATTCTCCCGCATCGGGGCGGAAACCGACGTGCGATAGCGAACGCCGCCCGTGGAACACCTGGACCTTCGAGTCCGCGCGGCATCAACCGTGTTGGCGCGATCAGCCGCGCATGCCACCGCCGCGGCGACGGCCGTCAGCTTGCACGCCGGTCGCCATTGACGATGGCGCGTTCCAGACGCGCGGCGGCGAGATCACCTGCCGCCGTCCCAGGCCGCGCGCGCCGTCGCCCGCGTGCGCCACGCGGCCATCGCCAGCACCACGACACCGAGCACCAGGAAACACACCAGCAGGCCCAGCATGTTGAGCAGCACCTGCCGGTAGCCGAGCGCGGCGACATCGATGAAAGGGTACGGATAACTGCCCAGCACCGCGCCGCGCACCACGGCATAGATGCCGTAACCGATCGGATACAGGCACCAGAGCAGCGGCAGGCGCAGGTCGAAGCGCGTGACCGGAGGCCAGGCCGTCCAGCAGGCGAGCGTCGCAAGCGGCACGATGTAATGCAGGATCACGTCCGCCACCAATTGCAGCCCCTGCGGCGCCCAGACATGCCGCAGCAGCAGGTGATAGCCGATGCCCACGGCCAGGATCGCCGTCGTCGCGCATCCCGCCACCAGCGCGGAGCCGAACGCATGCCCGGGCCGACGATCACCCGCCAGCAGCGGCAGCGTCGCCACCAGTGCCACGAAGAGATTGCTCAGCACGGTGAAGTACCCAAGGAACGCGATCACGCCGTCGACTGCCGTCCTGCCGTTCGCCTGCGCCAGCGCGATCGACAGGCCGAACTGCACCACCACGCCCGACCAAGCGACCACGGCCAATGCCGCCCAGGCGCGCATAGCCCATCTGCTGTGCGTCATACGCCCTCCCCGTGAAGACGACTCGCGAGACCGGGCGTCGCCCGATCTCCGAATCGCGGCACCTCGCAGCGCCACCCGGCGATCGTACTGCGCACCCGCGCGCGCCAGGACGTGCCGCGCGATTGGACAAGGGCCGAGGACGCCGGGCATGGTGTCGCCCTCCCCGCACACCCGAGGACAGTGTCCATGCGCCTGATTCCCCTGCTCGCGATCACCGCCCTGCTCACCGCCTGCGCGCCCGATGGCGCCGACACCGCGCCCGCGAACGCCGCCGACGCGACGCCGCCCGAAGCGGCCGCGGCCGCGCCCGCGACCGCCGCAAACGAAACCGCGAGTCCGTCCACGCTGGCCTACCAGCGCGTCAACGACACCATGCACGCCGGCATGGGCGCCGGCTTCACCGGCGACGCCGATGTCGATTTCATGCGCGGCATGATTCCGCACCACCAGGGCGCCATCGACATGGCCCATGTCGCGCTCGAACACGGCACCGACCCGGAAGTGCGCGCCCTCGCGCAGCAGGTCATCGCCGCGCAGGAAACCGAGATCGCGCAGATGCAGCGCTGGCTGCAGGAGCGCGGCGTCGCCGTCGACGCATCGGCCGCGGATGCGGGCGCGCACGACCATCACTGACGGCGCGCGCGTGCGCTGCGATTGCGGACGACAGGCGTGCAGTGCGTGAATCCGGCACCACCCGGCACCGCAGGCGGCACGGCATGACGCACGACATCGGCGCACGGCTGCGCGAGCGACTCGGGCTCGCCCCGCCTGCGCCCGTCGCGTTCGAGCGCGGCGACGTGACCGCGTTCGACGGCTACACCCGTCAGCGCATCGAATACCGCGGCCTCGAAGGCGACACCATTCCGGCATTTCTGTTCACGCCCACGGCGCAACCCGCCGAGGGCGGCGTCGTGGTCTTCCACCAGCACAACGGCGAGTTCCACTTCGGCAAGAGCGAAATCGCCGGCATCGTGGGCAGCCCGTTCCAGGCCTTCGGTCCCGCGCTCGCGCGTCGCGGCCTCGCCGTGCTCGCACCGGACGCCCTGACGTTCGAGGATCGCCGCGGCCAGGTCCACGGCGTCGAGCCGCACTACTACGACTGGCTGCAGCACTACAGCGCCATGAGCTACCGCCTGCTCGACGGCGACACGCTGATGCGCAAGGGCCTCGACGACGCCCAGCGCGCGCTGAGCGTCCTGATCGATGCGGCCGAAGTGGACGCACGCCGCGTCGGCATCGCCGGCCACTCCTACGGCGGCTACACCGCGCTGTACCACGCCGCCGTCGACCCGCGCTGCCGCTTCGCCTGCATCAGCGGCGCGATCTGCAGCATTGACACCCGACGCCGCGAAGAGACCGGCATCACCCTGTTCGAAGCGGTGCCCGGCCTCGCGCAGATGGTGGACACGCACGACGTGCTGTCGGCCATCGGACCGCGTCCGACGCTGGTTGTGTCGGGAAGCGAGGACAAATACTCACGCGATGCGGATCAGGTTGTGGCGAAGGTCACCGGGGACTTCATCACCGAGCTCCGCGTCGAGCGCGGGCACGCGCTCGATCAGGAACGATTCGATGCGATCGTCGAGTGGCTTGCTGGCCGCGTGTCCAACACAGTCGACAAGTGAACCTCGCACCGCCAGTTTGCGTCTCAACTCAGTAGCTTCATCTCGAGCACACGCAATAACGACCGTATAAAGGATGTGTCCCCGGCAGCGTCCTTAAGCTCAGCGAGCCTGCCTTCATCCAGCCATTTCCCGTCGATCATTACGCCCACGGGCGACTCCACAGAACCTATCTGCTTCAGCGGATCGCCAGAAAGCAACACGAGATTGGCCCGGTAACCCGGCGCGATCACGCCAGTCCGCTCGAACCCCAGGGCTTTTGCACTCACGCGCGTGGCGGCGGCAAGTGCGTCATGCGGCAACAGCCCTGCCTCTACCAGAAGCGCCAGTTCTTCTGCCAGCGAAGCGCCGGGAATGATGCCAAAGCTGCCACTGTCTGTTCCGGCGATTAAAGGCACGCCCGCCTCATGAAGCAACCGTGTCGCCGTCAGGAAGAACGCCGCATGCGGACCCTCGTATTCGGATGGATCGACGCTACTCCAGTACTGTTCCGAGTCTTTTGAGAACAATTGTGTCAGCGGGTTGATCGTCTCGGAGCCTGGCCGATCCAGATACGCGCCCTGTGATTCCGCTATGAGCACCAGCCTCTTGTGGGCGATGAGCGTTGGCGTCACGACTTCCCCGGAGGCGGCGAGCACACCAGCAAGCTCACCCATGCTTTTCTCATCGAGGTTATCTCGGAGCCCGTGCCAGACGATCGTTTCGATATGCTCAAGCGTTGTCAGTCCGCGCCCGAGAGATGCCTCCCACGGCAGGTCGAAGGGCTTGTCGCGGGGAATTCCGGGAACGCGCACTCCCTCGGGAGAATGACCCGCCACGGTCACGCCAAGCCGGCCCGCCTCATCGAGAATTCCATCAAATGCGTCTCGTGTGAGATTCGAATAGATCTTCAGCGCCCGGTATCCCGACGCGTGTTGCTTGCGGACTGCGGCGCGACCTTCGTCCGCCGTCGTGACGGTCTGCTGCAGCACGTTCTCGTTGGGCCCGCGGCCGTTGAGGATCCGACCTGTCGTGATCAGATCCGGCCCGAGCAGTGCGCCTGATGCGATGCGCTCCGACAGGCGCAGGTGAAACGGATACCCCGACATGTTGCGCACGCCGGTTACGCCGTGGGCGAGATAGCCGGCCAGTTCCGCCTCGTCGTTGAGGTGGATGTGCGCATCGATCAGTCCGGGAATCAGCGTGTAGCCACGGCCATCCACAACTGGCACGCCGTCAGGTGCGCGCAGCTCGCCCGCCGCGCCGATTTCGACGATTCGATCGCCCATCACAAGCACTGCGCGCGCATCCTCGGCGTCGGGGGCGTCGCGAACCATGGAAACCAGCCGCACATTGTCGAGCAACACGCCTGCGGGTTGAGCCCGATCCCTAGTCAATGCGTCGGGAAGGTCGTTGACGACATACCAGAGACTTGCAGCGGGGATTACTGCTGCGAAAACGATCCCGATACCAACGCGCCTCAGCTTTGTGTTCTTCGTAATCTGCAACTCGCGCACCTAGCTGTGATTGGAGCCCCGAAAGGACGATGCACATGGGACGCGCAAAACGCAAAGGTCGCGCTCGCCCACCTGGTGCATGTCAAACAACTCCCGGCTCTTCTTGGCTGATGGCGGTGGTGACGGCAGAGTCTGTACCACCTAGCCGGCGCCCACAGCGGCCCGCCTCACCCTCTCGAACTAACTGAACCTGGAACCGTTAATTTCTGGGCAACGAACTGTGCGCCAGCGACACTTGGCGCCATCGCTGCGACAGAGGGCGCGACGATGCACGCCTGCGCCGGGCGCACTGCAAAGAGCATGACGAGAAACAGGCTTGCAACAACAGCAAACCCGTTCTGCTTTCCGCTTCGGCCGCGCAACATCAACATCAAACTCTCTCAGCTCGGTCACATCGCACGTGGTCGCATTTAACTGAACCTGACACGGTTACCGAGCAAAGAATTACTTGTTCAGAGGGTCCCTAGATGTGGCCGAACCGGCGAGGTGTGCAGCGTGAGGTCAAGAATCGGAAGCTGGGTTCTCAGGTGCCAGCGGGAACGGCGTCAGTTCCATGAATTCGCGGATCTTCCGGTCGCGCTCAGCAATCACAGATTCGCGAGTGCGTCGAGTTCCGTCCTGAATATTGACCTCCAGAGCAGAGAGAGTATCGCGTTGACGATCGATCGACTCGGAGAGTTGCTGAAACTGCGCAAGCATGGTCGCCAAAGAAAACGTCGCAGAAACTGCGTCGACCTCCGCTTCTTCTTGCGTGACATTCGCTGCCAAGACACCCATTTGATCCCACCACGAAAGCACGTCGAGAAGCCGCATCGCGATGTGCGGAGGAAAGCTGTCAAGGGCGCCTGCCTGCCGTCGAAGAAGGACCAAGTGTTCCTTAAAGATGGAGGTCTGATTCAGTTCGGAGAATGCTTCGAACGGCCGGACATCCCTCAAGGCAGGCGTCAGAGCGCCAATCGTGTGGTTAAGGCTGTTTTGAGCGCGCCGCAACTCAAGCTCAAAGGTGATCGCCCACGTCGCAGCTTGCTGCCTCCGCAGCAAATCCTGCCTGGACCAATCGTCGTCTCGCAGCTGGACCGTTCGCTTATGTTCCTTGTCGCTGGAGCGAAGGGCCACCCACACAGCCCATACGGTTGCACCGGCTGCTATGACAGACACGACAACGGCAGCCCAATCGGCGACGTTGCCCCAGTCGGCTGCAAGTGGACATGCGGGCATTTCGCTTCCTTGCGATTCGTAGTTGAAGAGATCTAAGTATGGCTGGACGAACGCTGCCTGTCCCCACACCCCACGTCGCCGGTGAGCGCGATCCGCTCGAATTGTTGGCCAGGCTGGCCGGCGTCACCAGCTACCGCGTGCCTGTGCGGGGGGGGGCGCAGCAGCCGGCCCACGTTGGAGGCCAGCGACTTCGCCGCCGCACTGGGCTACATGCGCTCGCCGTTGGTATTAACTGAACCTGGAACCGTTACCGAAAAACAGTAAAAGCGACCTTCCTTTGCTCACAAAAATTCCGCTGCTGTCCCTTTCACTGAGCCTGGAACCGTTAACCAAGTCGAGCCGCGAAGCGGCTTCGGCTTGAACGATTGGCTAGGCTGCACTGCGCTGACCAAGATCCTGCACAAAACGAAGTAAGAAACCATCAGGATCTTGGACGAGGAACTCGCGCTGGCCCTTTTCGGCATCTGTAGCTACGCGATACCACGAATCTTTGACGCTCCGAAATAGGATGACGTTGAGCGAAAGCAGTGCGGAAAGTACCTGCCCGACATCTGGAACCTCAATCTGGAAGTTGATGCCTCGGCCGAACGGTTTGTCTAGGGGCTCCACATTCCAACCTGCACCATGCCGCTGCTCAAGCATGAGCTGGGCGCGTCCAAGCTCAAGGTACGCGAAAGGCGGATATTCGCGGCGATGTCGCACACTGAAGCCGGCTGCTTGGTAAAAACGCAGAGACTCTTCGAGTGACGTGACCGTCAGTTCGGGAACTAGCGGACTCCAATAAGCTACTTCTGCCATATTTCGCGCTAGTTAAAGCCTATCCGTGGAACCTCAAGTCTACTGGACCTGGAGTCCTTACCGCTTCCACGCCCGCTCACGAAAATCGAACTCGATAAGTGAACCTGGCACCGTTATCGGGTCGTGTCGGGCACCGAGGACAAATACTCGCGCGATGCGGATCAGGTGGTGGCCAGGGTGGCTGGAGACTTCATCACCGAGCTGCGCGTCGAGCGTGGGCATGCGCTCGATCAGGGAAGATTCGATGCGATTGTCGAGTGGATTGTCGGCCGCGTGCCGCAACAGTGACGTCGATCAACTGGCGCACGCGTTGCTACTTAGCCCTCTCAGAACAAGCAGCCCAAGTTGGTGAACCTGACCCCGTTAGCTTGCTTGTGCGAAACACGGGCTTAACCAAACCCGCGCTCCACAGACACTTGCCTGGCTCCAATGGGGAGCGCAGACGAGACACAACCATGGCAAAGGCAGCAAGCGGCGGTAAGGGCGGAAATGGTGGCGGGCAGGGCAGCGGTGGCGGTAGCAAGCCGTCGGGGCGTCCCGCCGGTCAGGGGAACGCAGGTGGCTGGCCGTCTACCGTTCCCCGTGGAGTATCCGGTGGTAACCGCAGCAACGCCCCGGCACGCAAGCCCTGAGTCCTGGGCGCGGGCAGCGGGTGGCAACGCCCGCTTGCCTCAGCGTCCAGCTAGAAGCCAACCTGGCACCGGCACGCCAGAAGACTTCACAGGGAAGAAGTGCTGGACCCGCCGCGCCCAGGTATCCAAGTACGCCCGTCGCCAGCCCATACGGTCCAAGTGCCCCGGCACACGCCTGTGCTGCCCCAGGAGCAAGCTCAGCAGGTGCGCAGCGACGAGATAGGGATCTACGAAGTCCTCGGCCATCTGCGCCAGCTCGTAGGACTCTGGGTCTGACTTCCCATCGAGAACCTGAGATCCAACGAGCAGATGGAAGGCCCCACGGGTCATCGGATGTTTTCCGCTCCGTAGGCCACGAATGAAACGGGCTCCATCACTGCCTAACGAGAGCGCTCCGGATCGATCAGCCTGCGCCCCCATATCCGCAATCGACGGTTGCTCGTCTGGCCAACTTCCTCGACGTGCTCGATGTCCAGCCACACCCACGAAATCCACCAACCGGGCGATAGGATCGTTGGGACGGTAGCGTTTCCGCTCCTCGGCCTCAGGCTCCGCCAGCAGCACAGCGAAACGAGGCAGACCATTGAAGGCATCGAAGCCGGGGACACGACAATTCCACTGAGCAATTTCGTGATCCACTGCCGCAAGAAAGTTCAGCGCCATATGTGCTCGCCGGGTGTACGCACGTATCAAAAATGCCCGCGCGTCGTCATCCATTTCCTGCTCAAGGTGGCTCAGCCCTGACACGTAAAGCGTCTGGCAGAAGTCTGGCCCCAGCTCCGACTCAGGCCCAATCTCTGCTGCGAAGCCTTGCCCATCGTTCGCATCGTTGAGCTGGCACAAGCGCCGATCGGACGCATCCAGCTTGCGCAACAGATCTCGCGTGGCAGGTGCCGCACCATCGAGCAGCCCGAGCATGTACACCATCATCGCGCTGATGCCTTCCTCAGGCATGCCTGCGATAAGCGCCGCCCGCTCTTCGTCCGTGGTGTCGCGCTTGACCATCATGCGCAGCAGCAGTGAGTCCGCATGTGCCTGGACTTCCTCTCGTCGTTGCTGCCACACCACATAGCCACGTCCACGCTGATACGTCATTCGGCTTATGCCCGTGGCGTGCTCAAAAAAAGCAGCCGGCGACTTGCCGTTGAGACGTTGAGCCACCTCGATGTGGAGTGCGAACAACAAGGCAATGCTCAGGCTGCGAAAGGGTACGCAGTCTGCATCTTGCGGAGTGGGCATCACAACTCACACTGAGCCGCGACGTCCCCCAAAAATTAAGCCGAGCCGCGGAGGGGCATCGGCTTGAACGAACTGTCAGATCTGCAGACCGTGTGCTGCAAATCTCCTGCGGAGTAGTAAGAACGCCAATGGCGCTTCAAGCAGGTGGGTGTCTGACACGATTTGAAACCGTTGGAAAGCGATCTTGATGCGCTCCGCACACGCTCCAGCATCGTCTAAGTGCTCTGTGTAGTCTCGACGCTCAACACCGCAATCAAAGAAGTGAGACTTGTCAAAGTCCCAGAAATGCTCATCCCCTCCGTCATAGCTTTCTTTGATGGGTCTCCACCACGGAACCTGCACAAAATCTCGAAGCTCTTTGTAGGCGCTGAGAATTCTGATGAGTTCGGCTTTGTAGTACTTGCGGAGTGGCCCGGAGAAGCGAACGGAGTCCGCATTGTTATCAAGGTCGCTCTGCAAGATGGAGAACGGCTCGAACTCCTTGCAGTTCACAAGGCGACGTTGATAGATGTGCGGCTCTAGATCAGTGACGACTTGCTCTGGTAGGAGCCTCTTAATCTGATCGGCTCGCTCCTGATCCCGCTTGAACTTGCTATCGAACACCGGGCGAAGAAAAGCGAACACTCCGGCGAGCGATCCAATCGCGAAGAAGAGTTCTTTTAGGGATGACCAGGAAACGTCCATGCAGATCTAACTATAAGTACAGCTCAAAGACTACGAGATGCGGGGCCTGAACGCGCGATGTTCGCCTCCGTCCACTTGGGGCTGAAAACAAGATCAACGTCTTGCACCCCTTTGGGCTGCCCAGCCCGGACTTCACGATCTGTGCTTATCGCACAAAGCGCGTGCCACTGCATATCGAACAATCCGCGGTTTCCCCTGACTGCTGGCGCCGGTGACGATAGGGGCATTCGCTTCTAGCTCGCGTCGGCAGCGCCCCCACCCACCTTCCCCGTCAGAATCTCCCCCAACGCCCGCTCAAACACATCCACCGGCTGTCCACCCGAAATCAGGTGCTGCTGGTCGATGATGACTGCCGGCACGCTGTTGATGCCGCTGCGGATGAAGAACTGCTCTTCGGCGCGCACGGCGTCGGCGTATTCGTCCGACGCGAGGATCGCGGCGGCGCGCTCGACGTCCAGCCCCACGTTGGCCGCGATGCGCACCAGCGTCGCGTGGTCGCTGACGTTCTCGCCATCGCCGTGATATGCCTGCAGCAGCGCGCGTTTGAGATCGCGTTGCCGGCCTGCGATACCGGCCCAGTGCAGCAGGCGATGGGCGTCGAAGGTATTCCAGGTGCGCAGGCGGTCGCCGAAAGCGAACCCGACCTCGGCACCGCGGCCTTTGATGTTGGCGCGGGCGGCGGCCAGTTGCTCGGGCGACATGCCGTATTTGCGGGTCAGGTGCTCGGCGATGTCCTCGCCTTCCGGCGCCATCTGCGGATTGAGTTCGAAGGGGCGCACGTGGAATTCGACGTCGACGTTCGCCGGCAGACGTTCGAGTGCCTGTTCGAGTGCGGCCAGGCCGATGGCGCACCAGGGGCAGACGATGTCGGAGACGAAATCGATGCGCAGCGGCACGCGGTCCGAGGCGGCGTTCATGCCTGCACCATCGGCAGCTTGAGGCCCTGCTCTTTCGCGCAGGCCTTGGCGATCTCGTAACCGGCATCGGCATGGCGCATGACGCCGGTGCCGGGGTCGTTCCACAGCACGCGGGCGATGCGCTTGTCGGCTTCTACCGTGCCATCGCAGACGATGACCACGCCCGAGTGCTGCGAGTAGCCCATGCCGACGCCGCCGCCGTGATGCAGGCTCACCCAGGTGGCACCGCCAGCGACGTTGAGCATGGCGTTGAGCAGCGGCCAGTCGCTGACGGCATCAGAGCCGTCCTGCATGGCTTCGGTCTCGCGATTCGGCGAGGCGACCGAGCCGGAATCGAGATGGTCGCGGCCGATGACGATCGGCGCTTTCAGTTCGCCATTGCGCACCATCTCGTTGAAGGCGAGGCCCAGCTTGTCGCGCAGGCCCAGCCCCACCCAGCAGATGCGAGCGGGCAGGCCCTGAAAGGCGATGCGCTCGCTGGCCATGTCGAGCCAGCGATGCAGGTGCGGATCATCCGGGATGAGTTCCTTGACCTTGGCATCGGTCTTCGCGATGTCCTCGGGATCGCCGCTCAGCGCGACCCAGCGGAACGGGCCGATGCCGCGGCAGAACAGCGGGCGCACATAGGCCGGCACGAACCCGGGGAAATCGAAGGCGTTGGCGCAGCCTTCGTCCTTGGCCATCTGGCGGATGTTGTTGCCGTAGTCGACGGTGGGAATGCCGGCAGCGTGGAAGGCGAGCATGGCTTCGACGTGCACGCGCATGGACTGCTTGGCGGCGTCGCGCACCTTCTCGGGATTGGCCAACTGCTCGGCGATCCACTGCTCGACGCTCCAGCCGATCGGCAGATAGCCGTGCACCGGGTCGTGCGCGCTGGTCTGGTCGGTCACGCAATCCGGGCGCACGCCGCGCTTCACCAGTTCCGGCAGCACTTCGGCCGCATTGCCCAGCAGTGCGATGGATTTCGCTTCGCCGGCCTGGGTGTATCGGGCGATCCGCGTGAGCGCGTCGTCGAGATCGGTGGCCTGCTCGTCGACGTAGCGCGTCTTGATGCGGAAATCGATGCGGCTCTGCTGGCATTCGATAGTGAGGCTGCACGCACCGGCGAGGCTCGCGGCCAGCGGCTGCGCGCCGCCCATTCCCCCGAGGCCGGCGGTGAGGATCCACTTGCCGGTGAGATCGCCGCCGTAGTGCTGGCGGCCCATCTCGACGAACGTCTCGTAAGTGCCCTGCACGATGCCCTGGCTGCCGATGTAGATCCAACTGCCTGCGGTCATCTGGCCGTACATCATCAGGCCCTTGCGATCGAGCTCGTGGAAGTGCTCCCACGTGGCCCAGTGCGGCACGAGGTTGGAATTGGCGATCAGCACCCGCGGCGCATCGGCATGCGTGCGGAACACGCCGACCGGCTTGCCGGACTGCACCAGCAGGGTCTCGTCGTCGCCGAGGGTCTTCAACGATTCGACGATGGCGTCATAGCAGGCCCAGTCGCGCGCGGCGCGGCCGATGCCGCCGTAGACGACGAGGTCTTCCGGACGTTCGGCCACTTCGGGGTCGAGATTGTTCATCAGCATGCGCAGCGGCGCTTCGGTGAGCCAGGAGCGGCAGCTGAGTTCGGTGCCGCGCGGCGCGCGGATGACGCGCAACGGGTCGTGGCGCGAAGCGGTGTCGGACATGGCGGCGCGTTCCTGCAATGACGATGCGGCGATTATCGCACCGCGCCACGCGTCGGCCTGACGCGCCGCGGCGTGAGCCGGACCGGGCACGACGGCTAAGCTGCGACGCATGAAGCTGATCCCCTGCGCGTTTGCCCTCGCCCTGCCCGCCGCGCTCGGCGCGTGCACGTCCACCTCGCCCACGCCCACGGCACATGCGGCATCCGATGCCGATGGCGCGCCGCCGCGCGTGCTGGTGTTCACGCGCACGGCGGGGTTCCGCCACGATTCGATCCCCGTGACGATCGAGACGCTGCGCGCGCTCGGCACCACCGCCGGCCTGACGATCGAGACGACCGAAGACCCGATGCGTTTCGACGACGCAACGCTGGCCGGCTATCGCGCTATCGTCTTCGCCCACACCACGCGCGAGGTACTGGACCCGTCGCAGCAGGCGGCTTTCGAACGCTATGTCGCGAGCGGCGGTGGCTTCATGGGCGTGCACGCGGCAGCCGACAGCGGCTACACCTGGCCGTGGTACGGCGAGCTGGTCGGTGCGTGGTTCGCGCGGCATCCCGAAGGGCTGCAGTCGGTGCGCGTGGTGTTCGAAGACGGCGCCGGACCGGATGGGCTGGAAGAGTGGCGCGTCACCGACGAGATCTACGACTACCGGCGCAACCCGCGGCCGCACGTGCGCGTGACCGCATCGATCGATCCGGCGTCGCACCCCGATGGCGGCATGGGCGACGACCATCCGATCGCCTGGTGCCACACGCGTGCCGGCGGTCGCGCCTGGTACACCGGGCTGGGCCACGACGCGGCGTTGTATGCCGATCCGGTGTTCCGCGCGCAACTGCTGCGCGGCCTGCTGTGGACGACCGGGCGCAGCGACGCCTGCTGAGTCCGGGCTGGCACCGCGGATACGAAAACGCCCGGCCGAAGCCGGGCGTTCTGCGTCGCGCGTGCGCGCACCTCAGTTGATCGAAGGATCCAGCCGGCGCAGCGCGTCCTTGACGTCGACCGAACCGGTGCGGTCGATGTCCTCGCGCGTGTAGACCCGGCCACCACCCGTGGTGCATTCCTGCTCGGCGCGCCTGGAACGCGCGTTGCGGGCTGCAGTGATGCGCGAGCCGGTCTCGCGGATGCAGAAACGATCCGAGGCACTGGCGCGTTGGCCGCGGTCGCGCGCGGATTCCTCTTCCTCTTCTTCCTGCTGCTGCGCGTGCGCCACCTGGGAAACCGCACCGAACGCGAGGCCGGCGAAGATCGCCGCCGTCCACCATGCATGCTTCATGTCGCACCTCCCGGTGCAGTTGAACAGTGCGTCCACGATACGCGCGATGCAGGGCGGCGTGGTCTGCGGGCCATGAATGGCCAGCCGGCGTGCCCGCGTCGTTGGGCGTTGCTTCATGCGCCTGACTGCGAGGCGTCATGTGCCGCCGGTATCCTGTACGCATGCCTCGAACTACCCGTCTGCGCGCCTGCGCCCTGCTCCCGTTGTTGCTGTTGACCGCCTGCGCCACGGTCGATCCCGCCGCCCGATCCACCGCCTCCGACGCCCCTGCGCCGACGGCCGAAGCCCGTCCGACCCTGCTGCTGGTGTCGCTCGACGGTCTGCGGCCCGACTATCTGGGCCGCGGCGAAACCCCGCATCTCGACGCGCTGGCGCGCGGCGGCGTGCAGGCGTGGATGCGGCCGTCGTATCCCTCGCTGACATTCCCGAACCACTACACGCTGGTCACCGGCCTGCGCCCCGACCGCCATGGCCTGATCCACAACTCGATGGTGGACGCGACGCTCGGCGATTTCCGGTTGTCGGACCGGGAGGCGGTGGGCAACGGCGCCTGGTACGGCGATGGCGAACCGCTGTGGGTGACGGCCGAGGACGCGGGCCTGCGCACGGCGACGCTGTCTTGGCCCGGCAGCGAGGCGCCTGTGCACGGCGTGCGTCCGACGCGCTGGTATCCGTTCGACGAGACACGTCCACTCGACACGCGCGTGGACACGTTGCTCGGCTGGCTGTCAGAAGCCGACGCCACACGCCCCGCGTTCGCCACGCTCTACCTCGAACACACCGATTCGGCCGGCCACCACTACGGTCCGGACTCGCCGCAGCTGCATGAGGCGCTGCAGGCCGTGGATGCGGCCGTCGGACGTCTGGTCGCGGGACTGCGCGCGCGTGGGCTGCAGGACCGGGTGAATCTGGTCGTGGTGTCCGATCACGGCATGGCCGAAGTGCCGCCGGGCCAGGCGATCGCGGTCGAGGACATGGTCACGCTGGAAGAGGCGCGCGTGACCTCGACCGGCCAGGTGATCGGCATCGTGCCCAATCCCGGCTTCGAGACGCAGGTGGCACGCAAGCTGCTCGGCGCGCACGCGCAGTACGACTGCTGGCACAAGGGCGACATGCCGGCGCGCTGGAAGTTCGGCACCCATCCGCGCGTGCCGCCGATCGTCTGCCAGATGCACATGGGCTGGGACGCCGTGCCGCGCGACGCGCTAGCCCGGCGCCCCGCACACGCCCGCGGCTCGCACGGATACGACCCCGCCCTGCCGGAGATGCGCGCGGTGTTCATCGCGAATGGACCGGCGTTCCGCAGCGGCGTCACGCTGGAGGGGTTCGACAATGTCGACCTGTATCCGATGCTCGCGCGGCTGATCGGGGTGACGCCGGCGGAGCACGACGGCGATGCGGAAACGCTGGTGCCGGCGTTGCGGGATGGGGTGCGGTAACGCGGGATTGGTGCGCTGGTTCGGGTCGGTTGCGGATGCCGCTGCATGCCGGGCCGTGAGTGATCGCGAATTGCGCGTTCGATGCGAGCGTCTGCCCTCACCCCAACCCCTCTCCCCGAGGGAGAGGGGCTCGGTTGGCTGCGGCGATACGCATTCGCAGCTGCCCGTAGATCACTGATCGATCGCGGCGCGCTTTAAGCCCCTCTCCCTCCGGGAGAGGGGTTGGGGTGAGGGCCGACGCTCGCGACACGCCCACAGCATTCATGTCCGAATCCGGCCAGTCACCATCCGCGCCCGGTGCTAGCCTGCATCGCATGTCCCCGCCCCTGCCCGCCTCCGACATCTGCGAACAGGCGCGCCTGAGTCGCGACGCGCGTTTCGATGGGCTGTTCTTCACCGCGGTGCGCACGACCGGGATCTACTGCCGGCCGGTATGCCCGGCGCCTGCGCCGAAGGCCAGCAACGTCGCCTACTACCCGAACGCCGCCGCAGCCGAAGCCGCAGGCTTTCGTCCCTGTCTGCGGTGCCGGCCGGAACTGTCGCCCTCGGATGGCCATTGGCATCGCGGCGACGATCTCGTCGCGCGGGCCTTGGCCTTGATCGACCAGGGCGCGTTGAATGAGGCACCGCTGGCATCGCTCGCCGAGCGGCTGCACATCGGCGAACGCCAGCTGCGGCGGCTGTTCGTCGAGCGCCTGGGCGCAGCGCCGGTCGGTGTGCACGGCACACGGCGTCTGCTGTTCGCCAAGCAGCTGCTGACCGAAACCGCGTTGCCGATCACCGAGGTCGCGCTCGCCGCCGGCTTCAACAGCGTGCGGCGCTTCAATACGGTGTTCCAGGATGCGTACCGCATGCCGCCGCGCGACCTGCGCAAGGCGCCGCGCGAATCCACCGGCGATGCACTGACACTGCGCCTCGCCTATCGACCGCCTTACGACCTGCCGGCGATGCTGGAGTTCCTGCGCGGGCGCGCGTTGCCGGGCATCGAGGTCGTCGACGCGGTTGCCTACACCCGCGTGACCGGCACTGCGGATGCACCGGGCTGGTTGCGCGTGCGTGCGTGGCCCGGCACGCGCGGCGAGCCCGCACCGGATGCGCTGCGCCTGGAACTGCACGGGTGCGCCCCCTCGCAATTGCAGGACACCGTGCAACGTGTCCGGCGGATGTTCGATCTCGACGCGGACCCGCACACGATCGCCGCGCATCTCGGCCACGATGCGCGACTGGCGCCGCTCCTGCGTGCGCGGCCCGGCCTGCGCCTGCCCAGCGGATGGGACGGCTTCGAGATCGCGGTGCGCGCGGTGATCGGCCAGCAGGTCAGCGTGGCCGCCGCGCGCACGCTGACTGCGCGGCTGTCGCAACGCTTCGGCACGGCGTTGCCGGAGGCGTTCGCCGCACAGGGATTCGCGCATCTGTTCCCGATGCCGGAGATGCTCGTCGACGCCGACTTCGATGGCATCGGCCTGATCGGCAGCCGCATCGCGACGATCCGCGCCATCGCCGCCGCGCTGCTCGACGGACGCGTGGATTTCGATCGCGCGCGCACGCTCGACGACTTCGTCGAACGCTGGGTCGCCCTGCCGGGTATCGGCCCGTGGACCGCGCAGTACATCGCGCTGCGCGCGCTCGGACATCCCGATGCGTTTCCCGCCGAGGATCTGGTGCTGCAGAAGATGCTGCCGACCGACGGCACACGCATGACGGCAAACGCGTTGCGCGCGCACGCGGAGGCCTGGCGCCCATGGCGCGGCTACGCGGTCTTCCATCTGTGGCGCGAAGCGTCTGCATCCACGCCGGCGCGCGCCGCGACCCCGGCGCGCTCGCGCACCCGTTCCACCCGGAGTCCATCGCCATGAGCCCCACCACACCCCAGGTGTTGACCCGCACCATCGACAGCCCGGTCGGCCCGCTGTTTCTCGCCGCGTCCGACGCCGGCCTGCACGCGGTGGAGTTCGCCGGGCACCGGCATCCGGTGCCCCGCGGTGATGATTGGCGCGATGGCGCGCATCCGGTGCTCGATGCCGCCGCGCAGCAACTGGGCGAGTATTTCGCCGGCACACGGCGAGCCTTCGATCTGCCGTTCGCCGCGCGCGGCACGCCGTTCCAGCAACAGGTCTGGGCCGCGCTGACGGGCATTCCCTACGGCGCAACCGCCAGCTACATCGAACTCGCCCGCATGGTCCGCAAGCCCAGCGCCAGCCGCGCGGTCGGCGCCGCGAACGGCCGCAATCCGCTGTCGATCGTCGTGCCGTGCCATCGCGTCATCGGCGCCAGCGGCGCACTGACCGGCTTCGGCGGTGGCCTGCCGACCAAAGAATTCCTGTTGACGCTCGAAGGCGCGTGGCCGCGCGCGGACCGCCTGCTGTAGGCGCGCCCGCGGCCACCCCTACATCCCACGGAACCGGTGCACGAACGCCGCACTCACCGGCAGCGATTCGCGATGTCCGCGCAGTTCGATCCGCGCCTTGCCCAGCTCGTCGCGGCGCACGCGGTCGATCGTCGAGACCCGCACCACGGTGCCGCGATGCACCTGCCAGAACACATCCGGGTCGAGTCCGGCCAGCAGGTCCTTCACCGGGGTGCGGATCAGCGCCTCGCCGTCCGCGGTGACCACGCGCACGTACTTGTCCTGCGCCTGGAAGAACAGCACGTCGTCGATGCCGATCATGCGCACGTGGTCGCCGATGCTCGCGCTGATCCAGCGGATCTGACGTTCGCCGGCCGGGCGCAGCCGCGCTTCGAGATCGTCGACCAGCGCCTGCAGGTCGTCCGCCGCCGGCTGCGCGAGACGTGCCTGCAGGCGCTCGACGGCGACGCGCAGCCGCGCCTCGGTCACCGGCTTGAGCAGGTAGTCGACGGCGCCCGCCTCGAACGCGCGGATGGCGTACTCGTCATAGGCCGTTGTAAACACCACCAGACCGCCACCGGCCACGACGGCACGCGCGACATCGAGTCCGCCGACGCCGGGCATGCGGATGTCGAGAAACGCGATGCGCGGGCGGTGTTCGGCCGCGGCCTGCAGCGCCGCGATGCCGTCCTCGCAGGCGGCGATGACCTCCAGTGCCGGCCATGCGGCGTCGAGCATCTCCAGCAATGCCGCGCGTTGCGGTGCTTCGTCTTCGGCAATCAGTGCGGTGACAGCTGTATCGCTCATGCAGGCACATCCAGTGGCGTGCGGATCTCGGCTTCGGCACCGCCGCCTGCCGCACCGGTCAGTTGCAGCGACGCGCGCGGACCGAAGCGTGTCGCCAGTTGATCGCGGACGTTCGCCAACCCCATGCCGCCGCCGACACCCGGCTGCAGGCCGGCGCCATCGTCGCGCACGTTGACGTGCAGCGAGGCGTCAGCGCGCCATGCGCGGATCGCGATGTGGCCTGCGCCGGGCCTGGGCTCGATCCCGTGCTTCACCGCGTTCTCGACCAGCGTGATCAGCAGCAGCGGCGGATACGGCAACGCGCGCAGTCCGTCGTCGACTTCGACCGTGTACCGCAGACGGTCCGCCGTGCGCAGCCGCATCAGCTCGAGATAGTGCGTGCACAGATCCAGTTGTTCGCCCAGCGTCGAGCGCAGCGCCAGTTCGCCATCGCGCAGACGCGGAATCGTCGCGCGCAGGTAATCGACCAGCGCATCGAGCGTCGCCTCGGCGCGCGCCGCGTCCTGACGCACCAGTGCACGGACCGAGGCCAGCGTGTTGAACAGGAAGTGGGGCTCGACCTGCGCCTGCAATGCGCCGAGTCGCAGGTCGGATTCGCGCTTGTGCGCCTGCATCGTGGCGAGTTCGATGCGGTGCCGGCTCTCGGCAAGACGCCGCTGCTCGCTGAAGTAGGCGCGCAGGGCAGCGCCACCCCCCAACAGACCGTAGATGCAGACGACGGTCAGCACCTGGATGGCGATTGCGCCGGAGCGCGCGGCGCCGGATGCGTACTGCGCACGCACGGCGTCCAGGTCGTAGGGCGCCTTGCCCATCTCGGCCACCATGAACGCGTCGATCCGGGTACTCGCC
Source organism: Luteimonas sp. KH_071 (assembly GCF_057838005.1). Lineage (NCBI taxonomy): Bacteria > Pseudomonadati > Pseudomonadota > Gammaproteobacteria > Lysobacterales > Lysobacteraceae > Luteimonas > Luteimonas sp. KH_071. The sequence continues at coordinate 2,689,928 of NZ_CM174458.1, forward strand.
CAGCGATCGGCGAAGTAGGACAACGCGATCCCGACGCACAACGACAGCACCACGAAGGTCCGTTCGCGCCGCAACGGCAGGCGCAGATGCCGCACGCAGGTCGCCAGCAATGGGCCGGCCGAGGTCATCAGCACGAACGCGACGAACATGTAGGCCGACGCGGTCACTGCACCGACCACAGTCACCGGGCCGATCAACGCGCCCAACAGCGTCAACAGCGAGAAACCCAGGATCACGCTGCCGAACAGCAGCGTGCGGCCGACGAGCCAGGGCGCGCTGAAGACCGGATAGCGGCGGTAGCGCGTCCACAGGAAGCCGCCGCCGACCGCGACATCGTCGGGCAGCGGCTGGCGAAGCGTCACGGCGTCGGTGCGCATCGACATGCCCTCAGTCACGTTCGCCGCGCATGACCTGACCGCCCTGATGCAGCTCGAGCGATGTCACCTTGTTGTCAGCGTCGCGATTGAAGTGCAGCTCGATGCCGAAGGCCGGCGCGGCGAAGCGGTCGGTGCCGGTCGCGTCGAGCGGAAATGCGCCCTGCCCGGTCGCCTGCGCGCGCAGGCGGCCGCCGTTCGCGTCGACCTTCAGCACGAAACCCGGCATCAGGGTGTAGTCGCCTGCGTAGTCGGCAAGCGGCACATCGGCGGCCGGCGCAGCCGGGGACGCGTCATCCGCGACACGCGTCGCGACGATCGCGCCACCGCCTTGATGCCAGACGAAGCTGTAGCTGCCATCGGCCGCACGTTTCGGCGACAGCAACGCGTCGAACTGGATGGGAAAGAAATCGCCTGCGTCGTCGTAGCCCAACTCGAATAGCGGCTGGCCGGCGGGATGGATCGTCAGCGTGTCACCCTTGCGCGCCAGCTCGACCTGCATGCCGGCGCCGAGCTGCCAAGTGCCCACCAGCCCGTCTACCAGATCCGACGGTGGTGTCGCCAGTTTGCGCGGCTTGCCGAGGGGCGCCGAGGGGTCAAGCAGATGTGCGCCCAGACTGCCGAGACCACCGAGCGCGGTCAGCGCCGTGTCCGACAGGATCACCACGCCGCGCTTACGTGCAGGATCGAACCCGACCAGCGACGAGAAGCCGCCTGTGCCGCCCTCGTGCATCAGCACGTCGCGACCGGCCAGCGGCGCGATCATCCAGTTCATCGCCACCGGTGGCTGTTGCGACACCGGTTGCTGGGTGCGCTGCAACGCGGCGAGTACGGGCGCGGCCGCTGCGCTCTCCGCCTGGCCGAGCTGCGCCTGGACGTAGCGGACCATGTCGTCGAGCGTGGCGCGCACGCCGCCGACGCCGGCCATGTCACCGGGAATCGTCCAGGCCGGCGTCGCGCTGCCGTTGGACAGATGCCCCGCAGCCGCACGCACGCCGTCGGGGCGCTGCGCGATGTAGGCGTGGTCCATGCCGAGCGGCGCGAACAGCTGCGCATCGATCAGGGCTTCAAACGGCTGGCCGGCGCGCTGCGCGACGGCATACGACAGCAGCATCGACGCGAAGTTGGAGTACTCGAACTGCGCGCCGGGTGCGCGCGTCAGGGTGACGTCGCCCAGCGAGGCGAGCAGCGTTTCCGGCGTCAGCGCGGCGTAGGGATCGGCGGGATCGGTGATCGGCATCCGCGCCGGCAGCGCAGGCAGGCCGGACGTGTGGGTGACCACGTGGCGCAGCAGGATCGGCTGACCTTCGAATGTCGGCACCGGCGTACCCGCGGGCAGCCAGGCCGACAGCGGATCATCGAGCGACGCCTTGCCCTCGGCGATCAGCTGCGCGAGCGACGCGGCGGTCATCGTCTTGCTGACCGAGCCGATCTCGAATGCGCTGTCGGCGCCGATGCGCGGGTTCGCCGTGCCGTCGGCGCAGCGATACGTCCGCGCCACGGTGTCGCCATCGACGCGCGCGACCGCGAAGCAGGCGCCGGTGCGGTCACCGGCCAGGCGCTGGTCGACGATACCGGCCAGTTCGCTGTCGGACATCGCTGCTGCGCCGCCGCTGACGGCGAGCATCGCGGCGAGGGTCAATACGTTGGGCAACATGCGGATCTCCTGTCCTCGGGAAGGTCACCATGCTGTGGCGACGGCGCGGCCTGTGCACGGGTTTGCGACGAACCATCCGATCCGGCGGATGGATCGCCTGTCGACGCGCCGGCCCGCAACACCGTCCGGTGCCGCGCGCGGATCAATCGGCCAGCAGTCGCCGTATCGCGTCCGCGTAGTCATCCGCGGCGTCCTCGTGCAGCGTATGGCGCCCATCGGCGACGACCTGCCGCCCGGCCACATGCACCTCGCGCACCAGTGGACGGTTGCCGGCGAATACCCAGCGGTCGAGCAGGTCGCGGTCCGTCGCGCCGGCGAGCAGCGGTGTGTCGGCGTCGAGCACGACCGCGTCGTCGTGGGCAACGAAGCCGGTGGATGCGGCGGCGCTTGCCTGCACGCCTGCGAACAGCGTCGCGCCCACGCTGGGCGTGTCGTGTGCGACCCCGACATTGCGACGCTGCGTGACGAGACGTTGCCCGTACTCGAGCCAGCGCAGTTCCTCGACCGGCGAGACCGAGATGTGCGAATCCGAACCGATGCCCCAGGCGCCGCCGGCATCGAGGTAATCGCGCAACGGAAACAGGCCGTCACCGAGATTGGCCTCCGTCGTCGGACACAGCGCGACGGTCGCGCCACTGCGGGCGATACCGGTCACTTCCGCATCGTCGAGGTGAGTCGCGTGCACCAGCGTCCAGCGCGCGTCGACCGGTGCGTTGCCGAGCAGCCAGGCCACCGGGCGCGCACCGCGCAGCGCGATGCATTCGTCGACCTCGGGCACCTGCTCGGCGATATGGATGTGCATGCGCGCATCACCCGGCAATGCTGCCAGCACGGCGTGCATCGCATCGGGCGGCACGGCGCGCAGGCTGTGCAGCGCGCAGCCGACACGCAGCATGGCGTCCTGGCGGGCGTGCAGATCGGCGAACAGCCGCAGATAGCCGTCGACGTCGTGGCCGAAGCGCTGCTGGCGTTCGCCGAGCGGCCGTCCGTCGAACCCGCCGGTCATGTACAGCACCGGCAACAGTGTCAGACGGATGCCGGTCGCGCGCGCAGCCTCGATCAATGCATCGGCCATCGCGCTGGCAGGCGCGTACGGCGCGCCGTCGGGGGCGTGGTGCACGTAATGGAATTCGCAGACGGTCGTGTAACCCGCTTCCAGCATCTCGACGTAGAGCTGCGTGGCAACTGCGCGCAGGCTGTCGGGATCGAAGCGTCCCGCCATGCGATACATCGTCTCGCGCCAGGTCCAGAACGAATCGGCGGGATCGGTCTGCACTTCGGCCAAGCCGGCCATCGCCCGCTGGAACGCATGCGAATGCAGGTTCGCGATACCGGGCAGACGCCAGCCTGCGGGCGTGCGCTCGGCGTGGCGCGCGGGAACATCGTGCATCGGGCCGGCTCCTCGAAAACGTGTGCGGTAGGCTAGCCGGTCTTCCGCCCGGGAACATCCGATGTCCTCGACGTACCTCATGCAGCTGGTCGCTGCGAGCCTCGTAGTCGGCGGGATCGCCGGCTGGATCGGTGTCCGGATGCTCGGCAGGCGCCGCTCGGCCGACGGTCTTCCGGTGGACCGCCACAGACCGCGCAAGCAACACGAAGGCGCGGACTACAACGGCGGTGGCGGCAACGATGGCGACTGAATCCTGGGACGGCCTGCTGCTGGGCGCGACGCTCGCCACGCTGGCCGACGACGCAGGCTACGGCCTGATCGAAGACGGTGCGCTCGGCTGGCGCGCTGGCGTGATCGTCTACGCGGGCCCCCGCAGCGGACTGCCCACGGACGCAGAAGACAACGCCGATCTCGTCGTCGAAACCGATGGCCTGGTGACGCCCGGCCTCATCGACTGCCACACGCACGCGGTGTTCGCAGGCAACCGCGCCGCCGAATTCGAGCAGCGCCTGCAGGGCGCGAGCTACGAGGAGATCGCACGCGCCGGCGGCGGCATCGTCTCGACGGTACGCGCGGTGCGCAATGCCGATGAGGACACGTTGCTCGCGCAGTCGTTGCCGCGCGCCCGTGCACTGGTGGCCGATGGCGCGACGACTTTGGAGATCAAGTCCGGTTACGGCCTCGACTTCGACAACGAACGCAAGATGCTGCGCGTCGCGCGGCGCATCGGCGAGGTGCTCGGCATCAGCGTGCGCACGACATTCCTGGGCGCGCATGCGCTGCCACCGGAGTTCGCGGGCCGCGGTGATGCCTACATCGACGCGGTCTGCGAGTGGTTGCCGCGCCTGCACGAGGAAGGCCTGGTCGATGCCGTCGATGCGTTCGCCGAGCGCATCGCCTTCAGCATCGATCAGACGCGACGGGTGTTCGAGGTTGCGCGCAAGCTCGGCCTGCCGGTGAAGCTGCACGCCGACCAGCTCAGCGACGGCGCAGGCGCTGCGCTGGTGGCCGAATTCGGCGGTTTGTCCGCGGATCATGTCGAACACACCTCGCCCGCCGGCGTCGCCGCGATGGCCGCAGCCGGCACGGTCGCGGTGCTGCTGCCCGGCGCGTTCCACGTGCTGCGCGAGACCACGCTGCCGCCGCTCGATGCGTTCCGCGCGGCGGGCGTGCCGATGGCGGTCGCGACCGATTGCAATCCCGGCACGTCGCCCTTGCTGTCGCTGCGCCAGGCGATGCAGCTGGCCTGTACGCATTTCCGGTTGACTCCGGAGGACGCGCTACGCGGTGCGACGGTGCATGCGGCGCGCGCGCTCGGCCTGTCCGATCGCGGGCGACTGGCCGTGGGCCAGCGCGCCGATTTCGCCTGCTGGCACCTCGCGCAACCGGCCGAACTCGTCTACTGGCTCGGCGGCCCGTTGCTCGCGATGTCGTTCGCCGGCGGCAAGCGCCTGGTCTGAGGCCGAGCGTTCCCTGAAACGCGAAAGCCCCGCGGAGGCGGGGCTTTCGACGCGCGGCGGGACCTGGAACTCAGGCCTTCTTCGCGACGGCCTTCTTCGCCGGTGCCTTGGCGACGGTCTTGCTGCCGGCGGCCTTCTTCACGACCGGTGCGGTCGCGGTGCCGGTGGCCTTGATCAGGCCCTTCGAGCGGCTGTTGCCGTAGCTCGAGTTGTAGCGCTTGCCCTTGAGGGTCTTGCGGTCGCCCTTACCCATTTCTGTGCTCCTGGAGTGCTGCGTGTTGAATTCGTGTGGCGCGTTGTGCGCCGCCAGGGCGCACAGGACCGCGGATTCTAGCACGCGACCCGATTCCCGAAGGCGCTCAGCGCCCCGCGCGGGCGTGGGTCAGACGCAGGTTCAGCAGGTGCGCGCCGGCCAGCAGCAGGCCGCCGATGGTCATCACCACCGCGTGGGTGATGGTGTGATCGTGCAGGTGCGTGAACGAGCCGGCCCACACCAGCGCCAGACCCGGAACCAGCAGCGCCCAGGCGTGGAATGCACGGTGCCGGCGCCAGCCCAAGGTCAATGTGGTCGCGCCCAGCAGCGTGGCGAACACGACGAAGGCCTGGTCGATATCGACCCAGCCACCCACGTTCAGACCGAATGCCGGCAGCAACGCCAGCGCCACCGGCAGCAGCGCGCAGTGGACCGCACACAGGAACGACGCGGCGAAACCGACGCGATCTGCGCGTTGCAGGGTGGAATTGTGTGCAGGCATGTCTTTTGGGGGGTGCGGGGATTTGCGTAACATTATAACATTCCCTCTTCGCCCACCAGTGTACTGCATCCGCAATGACCAGAAGCCGCCGTTCCGCCCCCGTCCCCACCCGCCTCGCCATCGCCGTCGCACTGCTGCTGCCGGCCGCCGCGTTCGCCCAGACGACCAGCCAGACCCACGCCCATCCCACCACGCTCGACCGCGTGCAGGTCACCGCCACACCGCTCGGCGGCGATGCCGAAGATCTCGCGCATCCGGTGGAGGTCCTGTATGGAGACGCGCTGGAAGACCGCAAGGCTGGCAACCTCGGCGACACCGTGTCATCGCTGCCGGGCGTGCAGAGCGGCTCGTTCGGCACCGGCGTCGGCCGGCCGATCATCCGCGGCCAGGAAGGCCCGCGCGTGCAGGTGCTCTCGGGCGGTATCGGCAGCATGGATGCCTCCACGGTCAGCGCCGACCACGCCGTGAGCATCGAACCCTTCCTCGCCGACCAGATCGAGGTACTCAAGGGCCCGGCCAACCTCCTGTACGGCAGCGGCGCGATCGGCGGTGCGGTCAACGTGGTCGACGGCCGTATCGCACGCGAAGTGCCGGATCGCCCCCTCAGCGGCCGCGCCGAACTGCGCGCAGGCAGCGGCAATGACGAGCGCAGCGGCATGTTCCGCCTCGACGGCGTCAGCGGCGACAACCTGGTGCTGCATGTCGACGGCCTGATCCGCAACACCGGCGACTTCGACATCCCGGGTTTCGCGCAGGTGCCGGAGGATCACGACCATGATCACGACCACGACCATGATCATGCGGACGAAGAAGAGAACGCCTTCGGCACGCTGCCCAACAGCTCGATCCGCACGCGCGCGGGCGCGGTCGGCGCCACGTACTTCGGCGAGCGCGGGCACCTGGGCGTTGCCCTCAGCACGTACCGCACCAACTACGGCCTGCCGGATGGCGCGCACGAGCACTCGGAAGAGGGCGGACACGATCATGGCGACGCTCATGATCACGACCACGACCACGACGAGGAAGAACACGACCATGGCTCGGTGCGCATCGATATGGTGCAGAACCGCGTCGACCTGAAGGGCGGCATCTACAACCCGCTGCCGTTCCTCAGCGCCTTGAACGTGCGCGCGGCTTACAACGACTACGAGCACGTGGAACTCGAGGGCGATGAGATCGGCACGCGCTTCACCAACAAGGGCACCGAGGCGCGTATCGAAGCGGTGCAGAACACGTTCAACGGCTGGAACGGCGCGTTCGGCCTGCAGATCGGACACGTCGATTTCAGTGCGGTCGGTGACGAGGCCTTCGTGCCGCCGAGCGTGACCGACACGCTCGGCCTGTTCGTCGTGCAGGAGAAGGAATTCGGACCGGTGAAGCTGGAGCTCGGCGGTCGCCATGAGCGCGTGGAGATCGATCCGGCCGATGGTGACTCGCGCACGTTCGATGCCAGCAGCCTGTCGGGTGCGGCGATCTGGCACCTGACGGACGTGTTCGACCTGCGCTTCGGCGCCGACGTATCGGGGCGCGCACCGACCAACGAGGAGCTGTTCGCCGCCGGCCCGCATATCGCCACGCGTTCGATCGAGATCGGCGACGCGGACCTCGACACCGAGCGCGGCCAGCGCCTGGAAGTCGGCGTGCACGCGCACACCGATCGCGTCGAGTTCAAGGCGGCCGTCTACCAGACACAGTTCAAGCGCTTCACCTACCTCGCCGACACCGGCGTGGTCGAAGACGATCTGCCCGTGCGCCTGTGGACGCAGGGCGATGCGACGTTCCGCGGCGCGGAAGCGGAAGCGAAGTTCCATCTGCTCGAATCGGATGCGGGGGATTTCGACCTGCGCGTGTTCGGCGATGTCGTGCGCGCGGAACTCGACGGCAGCGGCACCCGTACGGTGCAGTTCGCGGTGCCGCACGGCGACCATGCGCACAACTACGAGACCGAGATTGCGCTGGGCGGTGACCTGCCGCGCATCGCCCCCTCGCGCATCGGTGCCGACCTCAACTGGACCCTGGGCGGCTGGCGCGCGAACGTCGGCGCGATGCGCTACCAGAAGCAGGATCGCGTGGCCGCGCTCGAAGAACCGAGCCCCGGCTACACGCTGGTCAATGCCGGTGTCGCCTGGCGCGTCGGCGAAGCGGATGGCACCCAGTGGGAGCTGTTCCTCGATGGTCGCAACCTGACCGACCAGGAAGCCCGCCCGCACACGTCGCTACTACGCGATTTCGCGCCGTTGCCCGGCCGCACCATTGCCGGCGGCATCCGAGTCTACTTCTGACCGTACATGTCCTGACCGGCATGCATTGACCGGTTTCCGTTCTCTCCAGTGACGCGTGCGTCACCGCCCCGCCCCGGTCTCCGGTGCGGGGCTTTTTATGTGATGGCAACAGCCTTGCCCGTGCACTGCCTTTGGGTTAGCGCGCACTCGCACGCGATGTCATTTCCAAAAAAAACCTCGTGCCGCGCCATCCCATTCACTGCGCGAGCATCCAACCCGACGAATACATCCAATTAGGTGTATATACATTCAAAAAATCCATGCAGATACACGCGATGACAGATCCCGCACTTGCCGCGCTTTCGATTCCCGCCTTCGGCTGCAGCTGCTATCGCCTGCGCAAGCTGACTCGGCTGATGACCCAGCGTTACGATCAGGCACTGGCGCCCGCTGGCGTCAACGTGAACCAGTACGCGATCCTGCGGCGCGCGGAACACGAACCGCACGCAATCGGCGCGCTCGCCGATACGCTCGGCATGGAGCGCAGCACGCTCAGTCGCGATCTGAAACATCTGGTCGAAGCGGGATGGATCCGGCTCATTGCATCGAAGACCGACGCTCGCCAGCGACGCGTCGCGTTGACGCCTCGCGGCAGACGCGTGATCGCAAAGGCGGAGCCCCTGTGGCGCGCCACGCAGTCGGGGGTCGAGCAACAGATGGGCGTCGACGCAATCGGACGTCTGCACGAAGCGCTCGATCTGGCAACCGGGCACCTGACAGCATGAGCACGCACGCGGCGTCTGCCCCATTACGCTGGTGGCCGCTGGTACTGGCCGCGACCGCGATGATGATGATCACGATGGGTATCCGGCAGTCGCTGGGCCTGTTCGTGCAACCGATCGCTGCCGACACGGGCCTGGGCATCGCCGCGATCAGTTTCGCGCTGGCCGTTGGCCAGTTCGTCTGGGGCGCGGTGCAGCCGGTGTTCGGCGCGATCGCCGACCAGCGCGGCAGTGGCCGCGTGCTGGTGTTCGGCGGCGTGCTGCTGGTGACCGGCATGGCCGCTGCACCGTTCTTCGCCTCCGAATGGGGCCTGCTGCTGACACTCGGCCTGATCAGCGCGGCCGGCGCGGGCGCGGGCAGCTTTTCGATCCTGATCGGCAGCACCGCACGCGTGATCCCGGCGGAGAGGCGCTCGATGGCTTCGGGTGTGGTCAATGCCGGCGGCTCCTTCGGGCAGTTCCTCTACGCGCCATTCGCGACCGCGATGATCGGCGCGTTCGGCTGGGCCGCCGCTGCCTGGGCTATGGCGGCGACCGCGCTGGCGACGCTGCCGCTGGCCTGGCCCCTGCGTCGTCGCAAATTGCCGCCAGCGGCGCCGGGTGCGGCCCTGCCGATCACGGAGGACGGCATCGGCCTGCGCGCGCAACTGCGCATCGCACTGCGCGACCGCAGCTACTGGCTGCTGCATCTGGGCTTCTTCACCTGCGGCTTCCACATCGCCTTTCTGGTTACGCATCTGCCGACCGAAATCGCGATGTGCGGCCTGTCGGCGGGCGTGTCGGCGATGGCGCTGTCTCTGATCGGACTGTTCAACATCGTCGGCAGCATCGGCGCCGGCTGGCTGGGCCAGCGCTACCGCATGAAGTGGCTGCTGACCGCGATCTACGCCAGCCGGGCGCTGATGATCTTCATCTATGTGCTGTCACCGCCGACACCGACGACTTTCATGCTCTTCGCAATCGGCCTGGGCATGACGTGGCTGGCGACCGTGCCGCCGACAGCGGGCATCGTCGGCAAACTGTTCGGTCCGCGCTATCTCGCGACGCTGTTCGGCCTGACCCTGCTCTCGCACCAGACCGGCGCGTTCTTCGGCGCGTGGCTGGGCGGCGTCGCGGTCGCGAAGACCGGCTCCTATCTGTGGGTCTGGTACGCCGACATGGCGCTGGCACTGCTGGCGGCCGCGTCCAATCTGCCGATCCGCGAAGCGAGGCTGCCGAAGCGCGTGCCTGTCGCGATCTGAGCCTTCGACAGCTGGCAGTCACGGACCAGGGCGTTCAGTCCGCCGCGGCGTCCGCGCACTGCGCGCAGAGGCCATGGACTTCCAACGTCTGCGCCTGCGGCACGAACCCCAGCGCGCGGGCGCGCTCGTCAAGCGACGCGACGACCGCCTCATCTTCCAGCTCCACGGCGCTGTGGCAGCGGTCGCAGATCAGGAACGGCACCGAATGCTGCGCCGTGCTCGGGTGGTGGCACGCCACGAAGGCATTGACCGACTGCAGCTTGTGGATGAAACCGTTGGCCAGCAGGAAATCCAGCGCGCGATATACCGTCGGCGGCGCCGCAGCGCCCGGCCCGTCGCCCTCGCGCACCTGGTCGAGCAGATCGTAGGCCTTGAGCGGTTTGCCGGCCTTGGCGATCAACCCGAGCACGTAGGCCCGGATCGGCGTCAGGCGTAGGCCGCGTTCGCTCGAGGCATGCTCCACCGCGCGTATGAAGCTCGCGGCGTCATCGACGTGGTGATGCGGATCCGTGCAGGTGTGGTCGTGCTTGGCCATCCGTCCATGATGGGTGCGAGGGGGCACTGACTCAAGCGTGCTTGACTCGCTGCCTGGGGATTCGCACTTCCGCTTCAGGTCTCGGCCCGACTGCTCGACAGATATCGTTCTGTCAGTCCTTGGAGATCAACGGCTTTGCTCGGCTTCTGCTCGGCTTTTGCCGCTGCTCTTCCACGACGGCAGGCTGAGTTCTCAAACCCGAAGGGCGCCGCACAGGGATGTGCGGCGTTTTCCGACCGAGGCGGGATGCCGAGTCGGAGAATCCCGGACCGCGTGCCGCCGCGGGCTTCGGACGTGTCGGGGAGACGTTTTTCTTTGGTTCCGTTTCTTTTGGCGTCAACCAAAAGAAATGAACTCGGCCGCGTCAGCGGACGAAAGCGTTTGACGCTGCTGTTCGTTTCGCTGCCTGAGGCAATAGGCAAGATCAAACGCTTCCACTCGCCTTGCGGCGAGCGGGTTCATTTCTTTTGCTGGCCCAAAAGAAACGGAACCAAAGAAAAGGGCCAGCCCCGACGAAGCAAATCCGGCGTGTCATTTGTTCCGGGATTTTTCGACTCGCCATCCTGGCTCGGTCGGAAAACGCCGCACATCCATGTGCGGCGCCCTACGGGTCTACGCTCTGCGTTGGCACTTCCCTGAAAAGCAGAGCGCCGCTGACAGCGAACGGTCGGACCCGGATCGATGAACAACACACGCCGGAAAGAGGCGAAGTGCACGCAAAAAAAAAATCCAGAGCGACGCAGCCTCAGACCGCCCCCCCCTCCGGAATCATCCCGATCGCCACATCGATCCGCGCCAGCGCTTCCTCACGTCCCGCCAGATACACCGTATGTCCGATATCCGGGCTCACCTGCGTGCCGGTGATCGCCACACGTAGCGGCTGCGCGACCTTGCCCATGCCCAGACCGAGCGTCTCGACGGTCTCGCGGAACGCCGCGTCGATCGCTTCGACATTCCACTCCGGCAGCGCGGCGAAACGCGCGCGCACGTCAGCCAGCGGTGCGCGGGCTTCCGCCTTCAGATGCTTGGCGACCGCCTTCTCGTCGTAGGCTGCAATCGGGCGATACCAGACCGCCGCGCGCTCGGACATTTCCTTGAGCGTCTGCACGCGATCGCGCAACGCGATGACGACATCGGCCGGCGCCGGGCCTGCCGAGAGGTCGTAGCCGTCATTGCGCAGATGCCATTCCAGATGCGCGGCGACCGCAGCCGGATCGTCGGACTTCAGGTACTGCTGGTTGAGCCAGCCGAGCTTGGCCATGTCGAGGCGCGCGGCCTTGGCGTTGACGTCCTTGAGGTCGAACAGCTGCTGCATCTCGGTGATCGAGAAGATCTCCTGGTCGCCATGCGACCAGCCCAGGCGCACGAGATAGTTCAGCAGCGCGTGCGGCAGATAGCCGGCATCGCGGTACTGCATGACGTCGGCGGCGCCGGTGCGTTTGGACAACTTGGCGCCCTGCTCGTCGAGGATCATCGGCAGATGCGAGAACGCCGGCACGTCGGCGCCGAGCGCGCGGTAGATGTTGATCTGCCGCGGCGTGTTGTTGACGTGGTCGTCGCCGCGCACGACATCGGTGATGCCCATGTCCAGATCGTCGACAACGACGGCGAAGTTGTAGGTCGCATAGCCGTCGGGGCGGAATATCACCAGATCGTCGAGTTCGCTGTTGGCGATCTCGATGCGGCCTTTGACCTTGTCTTCCCAGACCACGGTGCCTTCGAGCGGATTCTTCAGGCGGATCACGCGGTTCGGATCGTCGCGCTTCGGCTCGTTGCGCTCCCGGTACGCGCCGTTGTAGCGCGGCTTGTCGCCCGCGGCCATCGCGGACTCGCGCATCGCGTCGAGTTCGGCTTTCGATTCGTAGGCGTAATAGGCCTTGCCGTCGGCGACCAGCTGCTCGGCGACTTCGGCATACCGGTCCAGCCGGTGGGTCTGGTAGATCGGGCCTTCGTCGTAGCCCAGGCCCAGCCACTCCATCGCTTCGAGGATCGCGTCGATCGCGGCCTGGGTGCTGCGCTCGCGGTCAGTGTCTTCGATGCGCAGCACGAACTCGCCACCGCGGCGCCGCGCCTCCAGCCAGCAGTACAGCGCGGTGCGCGCGCCGCCGATGTGCAGATAGCCGGTGGGACTGGGGGCGAAACGGGTGCGGCAGGACATGCGCGGAACTCGGCGTAGGGACAGTGCGCATTCTAACCGGCGCGTCCGGCCGGCCCCGGCGGCCGGATTACAATGGCGCCATGACGACGCTTTTCATCTCCGACCTGCATCTGGATCCGGCGCGTCCGGAGATCACCGCGCTGTTCCTCGCGTTCCTGGACGGCGAAGCCCGCAGCGCGGATGCGCTGTACGTGCTCGGCGATCTGTTCGAGTCGTGGGTCGGCGATGACGATCCGTCCGAAGCCGGCGCGCAGGTCGCCCAGCGTCTGGCCGCGTTGTCGGCCGCGGGCGTGCCAGTCGCGTTCATGCACGGCAACCGCGATTTCCTGGTCGGCCACGACTACACACGTCGCGCGGGCATGACCTTGCTGCCCGATCCTGCGGTGATCACGCTTTACGGCCGCCCGGTGCTGCTGACGCACGGCGATCTGCTGTGCACCGGCGATGTCGAATACCAGGCGGTGCGCAACCAGGTGCGCGATCCTGCGTGGCAGGCGCACATGCTCGCGCAGCCGCTGCAGGCGCGGCTTGCGTTCGCCCAGCACGCGCGCGATGCCAGTCAGGCGCGCGCGGCCACGTTGCGCGGCGACGGCACGATGGAATCCGTCACCGATGTGGCGCCGGCGACGGTCGAGGACTGGTTCACGCGCTACGGCGTCGACACGATGATCCACGGTCATACGCATCGGCCCGCGATCCATGACCTGCAGGTTGCCGGTCGGGAGTGCCGGCGTATCGTGCTGGGCGACTGGTTCGAACAGGGCTCGGTACTGCGCGCGTATAGCGACGGGCGGCTGGAACTGTCGGCGCTGTCTCGCGAGCCGTAATCGCAGCAGCACCGCTGTAGGAGCGCGCTTGCGCGCGATGGGCAGGACCGGAACAGCCCTTCGCGCGCAAGCGCGCTCCTACACGAAGCGTCAGCGTTCGGCTATGGCCTGCAAAGCCGCGAGCTCTTCTTCGCTGAATCCCGCCGCGGCGCGTGCGTCGATATTGAACGGACCGTGCAGTACGGCGCGCGCGTACTCGGACAGCAGGTCGCGGAACGTCGATTCGGGCTGCACGCCGCGGCGTTCGCAGAACCAGCGGAACCAGCGGCTGCCGGCGGCGACGTGCGCGACTTCCTCGCGCAGGATCACTTCGAGCACGCCGACGGTCTCGAGATCGCCGAGCGAACGCAGCTTCACGATCATGCCCGGCGTGACGTCCAGCCCGCGCGCCTCGAGCACGCGCGGCACCAACGCCATGCGTGCCATGCCGTCGTGCGCGGTCTTCTCGCACATCTCCCACAGGCCGTTGTGCGCGTCGAAGTCGCCGTAGTCGAAACCGAGGTCGCGCAGACGATCGCGCAGCAGCACGAAATGCCGCGCCTCGTCGGCAGCGACCGACACCCAGTCGGCGTAATACGCGTCCGGCAGGTCGCGGAAGCGATAGACCGCGTCCCAGCCGAGATCGATCGCGTTGAGTTCGATGTGTGCGATTGCATGGATGAAGGCCGCACGGCCTTCGTCACTGCCGAAACCGCGGCGCGGCAGTTCGCGTGGATGCACGAGTTTCGGACGTTCGGGGCGCCCAGGCATGCCGATCGGTTCGGGGGCGGGCGCGTTCGCGTCGAACGGCAGCGCGCCCTCGCGAAACCGGCGCGCGTAGGCACCGGTCAGCGCGATCTTGTCATCGGGATCGCACGCATCCAGGCAGTGGCGCGCAGCCGCGAACAGATCCGCGGCATCCGCGACCACGGCCTTATTCACGCGCGGCGCTTCTTCTTCGCGTCGTCGCTGCGCAGCTGCTGCAGGCGCTCGAAGTATCCCGCTTCGATGCCGGTGACGTACTCACCGCTGAAGCAGGAACTGTCGAACCGGCGCTCGGGAAATTTCGGGCCGGCGACGGCGGTTTCGAGATCGGCGAGATCCTGATAGATCAGCCAGTCGCAGCCGAGGAATGCCTCGATCTCTTTTTCGGTGCGGTTGTGCGCGACCAGCTCGTCGACCGACGGCATATCGATGCCGTAGATGTTCGGGTGGCGCACCGGCGGCGCGGCCGAGGCGAGATACACCTTCTTGGCGCCGGCATCGCGCGCCATCTGCACGATCTGCTTGGACGTGGTGCCGCGCACGATCGAATCGTCGACCAGCAGCACCACACGGTTGCGGAATTCCAGCGGGATCGGATTGAGCTTGCGCTTGACCGACTTCGCGCGCTCGCCCTGCCCCGGCATGATGAAGGTGCGACCGACGTAGCGGTTCTTGATGAAGCCCTCGCGGTACTTCACGCCGAGCGTGTTGGAGATCTCCAGCGCCGCGTCGCGCGAGGTGTCCGGAATCGGAATCACCGTGTCGATGTCGTGGTCGGGGCGCAGCCGCAGGATCTTCTCGCCCAGGGTCACGCCCATGCGCATGCGCGCCTTGTGCACCGAGATGTTCTCGATCATCGAGTCCGGGCGCGCGAAGTACACATATTCGAAGATGCACGGCGCATGCGGCTGCTGCGGCGCGCACTCGCGGTGATGCAGTTCGCCGCGCGGCGTGATCACGATGCCCTCGCCCGGCTCGACGTCGCGCAGGTGTTCGAAGCCGAGGATGTCGAGCGCGACCGACTCCGAGGCCACCGCGTACTCGGTGCCCTCGGCAGTTTCGCGCTTGCCCAGCACCAGAGGCCGGATGCCGTGCGGATCACGGAAGGCGATCAGGCCCAGGCCCAGCACCGTCGCGACCACCGCGTAGCCGCCCTTGGCGCGGCGGTTGACGCCTTCGACGGCACGGAACGCGGCCTCGGGCGTCAGCGCCTTCTCGCGGTCCAGCTCATGCGCGAACACGTTGAGCAGCACTTCGGAATCCGAATCGGTGTTGACGTTGCGGCGGTCGGTTTCGAACACCTGCTGGCGCAGCTGGTCGGTGTTGACCAGGTTGCCGTTGTGGGCGAGCGCGATGCCGTAAGGCGAGTTGACGTAGAACGGCTGCGCCTCGTCGTGGCCCTCGCTGCCGGCGGTGGGATAGCGGCAGTGGCCGATGCCCACGCGCCCCTGCAGCAGATCCATCGCCTTGGTGTCGAACACGTCGCGCACCAGGCCGTTGCCCTTGTGCACGCGCATCACGGTGCCGCTGGAGACGGCGATGCCGGCGGCGTCCTGCCCGCGGTGCTGCAGCACCGTCAGGCCGTCGTACAACGCGGCTGCGACTTCAGAGGTTCCGACAATCCCGACGATCCCGCACATGTTCGATTTCCAGTTCTGCTTGAGGCGCGCGGACGCGCCGGTATGAAGTGTGGGACGACTGCGCGGCGCCGGTCAGGGGTGCGAGCGGACCATGCCGTCGACGCCCACCGCACTGCGGACGCGCGTCTTGAGCTGGTCGGCCTCGCCGCGCGTCGCGACCGGACCGGCCTTGACCCGGGTCAGGCGGCCCTTGTCGGTGTCGACCGCATCGGTGAACGCGGTGATGCCGGCGCCTCGCAGACGATCGCGCAGACGGTCGGCCTCGGCCGCATTGCTGAAGGCGCCCAGTTGCACGACGAAACTGGTGCCGGAGGTGGGTGCCGCTGCGGCCGGGGCCGGCGCCGGCGGCGCTGGCGTCGCGGCAGGCGCGGTCTGCGCCGGCGGCGTGCGCGCCGGTGGGGTGTCTGGCAGCTGTTCGGTGGTCGGCGCCGCGGGCGTCTGCGCGGCAGTCGGACGCGAGGCAGCCGGTGCAGCCGGCGCCGGTGTGTCCGGGCGCGGCACGTCCGGTCGGGCACCCGCGTCGAGCGCGACCACGCGCGGGGTCACGTCATCGCGCACCTGCGCCGCACGCACGCGGACGATCTCGGCATCGGCACGGTTGGCATACGGCCCCAGGCGCACGCGCTGGGCCGGCTTGCCGTTGAGCGTGAAGCCTTCGCGGTAGCCGCGCAGGCCGGACTCGCCGAGCTGGCGCAGGATCGCCTCGGCATCGGCCTCGCTGGCGAACGCGGCGTAATGCACGGCGTAGCCGCCGCCGGCGACGGTCGCGGGCAGCGGGTTGTCCTGTTCGGCGGTGTCCACGGTCGGCAGCGCGCTGCCGTCGGGACGTGTGGCGGCGGGCGCGGCGGGCGCGGCTTCCGACAACGGTACGCCGGCCAGTGCACCGCCCGCGCGCGCCGGTGGCGGCGCGATCAGCGGCAGGTCGACGGTCTTGTAGTCGCCGTTCGGCGCATCGGGTACGTCGAAGGACATGTCAGGGAGGCCGCTCGCGGGCGCCGGGCCCTTGATCAGCATCGGCAGAAAAATGACCGCGAGCGCGATCAGCACGGCGGCGCCGATCAGGCGTTGTTTCAATGCAGGCGACATGCGGGATCCGGACACGGGTGCCACGCAAATTATACGCGCCGTACCGCCCTGCTTCTTAACGCCTGCCCTGCAACACCTGCAGGGCGGCCGCGGCGGCGTGGAACGTGCCGAACACCAGCACGCGGTCACCGGGGGCGGCCCCGGAGAATGCAGCGGCCAGCGCCGTCTCGACGTCGATGTGCTCGCTGACACCGTCCTTCAGCACGGCAGACAGGCGTGCGTGCAGCACTGAAGCGTCCTGCCCGCGCGCGCCGGCGACGGTGGATCCCGCCAGATGCCAGTGCGCGATCGATGGCGCGAGCGCCTCGGCCACCCCGGCAGCGTCCTTGTCCACGAGCGCGGCATACACCGCCAAGGTGCGGCCATTCGCCGGCGCCGCGATCAGCCAGTCGGCCAGCGCCTGTGCCGCCTGCGGGTTGTGCGCGACATCGACGACGATCTCCACGCCGGCTCGCTCGAAGCGCTGCAGACGGCCGGCCACCGTCGCGCCGGCGATCCCGGATGCGAGCGCTGCATCGTCGAGATCGCGATCCAGCGCGCGGATCGCGGCGATCGCCACCGCCGCATTGCGCAATTGCACCGGCGCTGCCAATGCGGGCATCGGCAGCTCGACTTCGAAGCCGACTTCCCGCCAAGTCCAGGTGCCCTCATCCGTCGGCGCGTACAGGAAATCGCTACCGCCGCGGACCGCGACCGCGCCGATGCGATAGGCGTGTCGCAACACACTCGCGGGCGGATCGGTATCGCCGACGATCAACGGCTTCCACGCACGCGCGATGCCGGCCTTTTCCAGCCCGATGGTTTCGAGGTCATCGCCGAGCCAGTCCTGGTGATCGAGCCCAACCGTGGTGATCACCGCGACGTCTGGCTCGACGATGTTGACCGCATCGAGCCGGCCGCCGAGGCCGACTTCGAGCACGGCCAGATCCAGCCCCGCACGCGCGAACAGCCACAGCGCGGCCAGCGTCCCGGTCTCGAAATAGGTCAGCGGTGTGTCGCCACGCGCGGCCTCGACGGCCTCGAACGCGTCCACCAGCGCGGCGTCGTCGGCATCGCGTCCATCGATGCGCACACGCTCGTTGTAGGCCAGCAGATGCGGCGAGGTGTACGCGCCCACGCGCCAACCCGCCGCGCGCGCGATCGCCTCGACGAACGCGACCGTCGAGCCCTTGCCGTTGGTACCGGCAATCGTGATCACCTGCGCCGCGGGACGCCCGCAGCCCATGCGCGCGTACACAGCGCCGACGCGGTCGAGACCCATCTCGATCTCGGTCGGGTGGCGCGCTTCGATGCGCGCGAGCCAGTCTTTCAGGTGGGAAGCAGCCATGGGTACATCCGGTTTCAGGGCGCGGCATCGCAAGATTGGGGTCGCAGCTGGAAATCGCGTCCTCTCGGCATGCCGACCGTGGTCGCCACCGTCTCACGACGCCCAGGCGATCGATCGAAGCGGAACCGGAGTGAAGTCGGCTGCGGACGTCCTTCCTTGATCCTCGGTGCGAACCGCCAGGTACGGATCGCTTCTACGACGCTGCGATCAAAGCGATCGGAACCGCTCGAGTCGATCAGTTCCACGCCGGACAAACGGCCGCTTGCGTCGATCTCGACGTCGGCAGTCGCAGACAACGCACGATCATCCCGAGAGTCACGGCCCTGCGGAACCTCAGGAAACGCGCCGCAACGATAACTCGCTTCCACCCAGCTGCCGATGTCGTATGACGATGCCGCAAGCGGCGCCGCCGCCGCCAACAAGGCGCCAACGCATAGCGTTGCGACAGCTGGCGTTTTTCTGCTCATAACGCCCGATGGACCGCCTCGCCGAAGAACGCGGTGTGATGCGCACAATCATTGAGGCGCACGACATCGAGATGATCGACGTCCGGACCTTCGAGCAGATTCAACGTCGTCGGTGCCTGGCGGAACGTCCACAGCCGCGACAGCGGAATGCCGAGCACGCGACACAGGATCACGCGGTTCACGGCGTCGTGGGCGACGATCAACGCCGTGTCATCCGGGCCGAGGCCGTCGACAGCGCGCGCGAACGCCGGCCAGGCACGGTCGAACACCTGCTGCAGCGATTCGCCACCGGGCATCTGCACGGTATCGGGCGCGTCGCGCCAGGCGGCCAGGCGGTCGGGATCGCGTTCGCGGATTTCGCTGGCCAGCAGACCTTCCCAGGTGCCGTGGGCGATTTCGGCAAGGCCCGGATCCGTGGCCAGCGTGGACGCCCGCGCCGCGCCGAGTGCGAGCCGCGCGGTGCGATCGGCGCGCGAGAGCGGCGAAGCGACCGCGCGATCGATACGGACATCGGCCAGACGCGCGCCCAGCAGCGTGGCCTGACGCTCACCGGTGTCCGACAACGGGATGTCTTCCTGTCCCTGGTAGCGGCCTTCGGCGTTCCACGGCGTTTCGCCGTGGCGGGCGAGCAGGATTCTCATCGCGCGATTCCTCGAATGGGGACGTCCGGCGATGCCGGCGGCACAGTTTACGGGAGGGCGGCGCCGCAGCGCCCCGGTCTCCCGTCTCCCGGCAGGCGCGAACGCGCCCGCGTGCTGCGCAGGATGCACGGCGCCGCCGGCGCATTCGCCGGCAGCGCGACGAGATGCCTCAGCGCGCCGAGGCGCCCATTTCCTGCAGCAGGCGCGGCGCGGGATCGACTTCCTGCATCACCCAGCGGATGTAGCGCTGGTCGACCGAGATCGTGCGCGTCATCGCCGGGTCGAACACCCAGTTCGACACCACGGCTTCCCAGGTCATGTCGAACAGCAGACCCGTCAGGCGACCATCGGCATCGAGCACCGGCGAGCCGGAATTGCCACCGGTGACGTCGAGGTCGGACAGGAAGTTGACCGGCACGCTGCGCAGGCGACGATCGGCCAGGCCGCCATCGCGACGCGCGGCGATCGCGTCGAGCTGCGCCTTGGGCGCATCGAAAGGTTCGGTGCCGGTGGCCTTGGGCGGAATCTCTTCCAGACGCGTGAACGGCGTCTGCTGCGCGCCGGCGAGATTGGTGTAGCCGACGACATTGCCGAAGGTGATGCGCAGCGACGAATTGGCGTCGGGATACACGGCCTCCTTGCGGCCGGCGCGGTAATCGGCGACGGCCTGCAGATAGGTCGGACGCAGCTGCAGCAGGTCGCCGGCGCGGGCCTTGGCCGCGAGTTCGATCTGCAGCAGTTCCGGCGTCACCGCCGCGGCGTACATCAGCGCAGGATCGCGGCTGCGCAGGAATTCGTGACGGTCGGCCGCGAACCACTTCAGACGCTCATCACTGTTGCCCAGGGTGCTGCGCTGCAGACGATCGAGCGCGCGATCGATCGCGGCCGCGTCGTTGCCGCCCAGCCAGGTATCGATCGCCTGGATGCGCTGCTCGGGCGGCAGCTGGATGTACTGCAGCAGCGCATAGCGCGTGAGTTCGCGATCCATCTCCGGCACGAAGCGACGGTCCATCTGCTTGAGGCCGCCTTCGATCGCAGGCTGGTCACGCTGCTGATAGCCCTGCTCGCGCATCGCGTCGGGCTTTTCCTTTTCCATCGACAGCCGGTACAGACGATTGGCGGTCGACAGCAGGCCACTGTTGTCGAGCAGCGACAGCACCAGATCACGCTCGCGCGTGGCCTTGGCCTGCGCCTCCAGCGCGACGATTTTCGCGTGCGCATCGAGCGCGGCTGCGCCGTCATCGCCACGGCTGCGCAGCCACTCGAGTACCGCCGCTTCCTCGGACTGCTTGCGCGCCAGCGCGCCGATGCGCTCGAAACCCTGCAGCTGCCCCTCGTAGTTCTTCAGCGTGTTCTGCCAGCCGCGCACCGCACTGGCGTAGCGCACGTCGATTTCGGGATCCGCCTTGCCACGCGTTTCGACCAGATCGATCAACGCGCGGTAATGACGGCCGATCTGCGGATACCGCCAGGCGATGGTTTCGGAGAATTCGTCGGCGAACGCGTAGCGGCTGGTGCGGCCCGGATAGCCGGGGACCATAACGAAATCGTTTTCGCGCAGCGGCTTGTCGGCCAGGCGCAGAAAACGCTGCGGGGTATAGGGGATGTTGTCCTCGGCGTACTCGGCCGGCCGCCCGTCGCGGCCGACGTAGGCGCGGTAGAACGCGAAGTCACCGGTGTGGCGCGGCCACATCCAGTTGTCGACGTCGCCGCCGAAGCTGCCGATGCCGCCCGCCGGTGCGTAGACCAGGCGCACGTCGCGGATCTCGAGGTTGCGGAACAGCCGGTAGCTGTTGCCGCCGAGGAAGCTGTACAGGCGGCAGCGGTACGCGGCATCGGCCTCGCAGCGCGCAACGAGGGTCTTCTCGATCGTGTCGAGCGCGGTCGTGCGGCCCAGGCCATCGGGCGCGGCGTCGATCGCGGCGCGGACTTCGGCGGTCACGTCCTGGATGCTGTCGAGGGCGTAGATGCGCGCATTCGGGCCGGCGGAAATCTCGTCGCCCAGTGCCGCGGCATTGAAGCCGTCGCGCATCAGGTTGTTCTCGGGGGTCGAATTCAGCTGGATCGCGCCGTAGGCGCAGTGGTGGTTGGTCAGCACCAGGCCCTGCGGCGAGACGAAGCTCGCGGTACAGCCGCCCAGCGAGACCACGGCGCCCAACGGGTCGCCGGTCAGATCGGCCAGACGGTTCGGATCCAGCTTCAACCCGGCCTTGCGCAGCGCCGGCGCGATGTCCGGCAACTGTTGCGGCACCCACATGCCCTCGCCCGCCATCACCGCCGGCGCACTGCAACTGAAGAAGACGCCCAGCAGCGTCGTGGCCAGTAACGGATGGCGCATGGTGGTCCTGTGGATCGTGACGGGGGGCCAAGTCTAGCCAACCCGCCGGTCCGGCGCAGGCCAACGCCGGCTGGCTGACGTGCGGGTGCAGCACGGCCGCGACGGGAGCGCCCCGTATAATCGCCGGCTCTTTCCGCCACCGGCAGACACGACACAATGGCCCAGACAATGAAGGCGCTGGTCAAGCGCGACGCGACCAAGGGCATCTGGATGGCGGAGGTGCCGGTGCCGGCGCCGGGCCCGAACGATGTGCTGATCCGCGTCGAGAAGGCCGCGATCTGCGGCACCGACCTGCACATCTACCTGTGGGACGAGTGGAGCCAGCGCACGATCACGCCGGGCCTGGTCATCGGCCACGAGTTCGTCGGCCGCATCGTCGAGCTGGGTTCGGCGGTGACCGGTTACACCGTCGGCCAGCGCGTGTCCGCCGAAGGCCATCTGGTCTGTGGCCACTGCCGCAACTGCCGCGCAGGCCGCCCCCACCTGTGTCCGAACACCGTCGGCATCGGCGTCACCCGCAACGGCGCGTTCGCCGAATACGTGGTGATGCCGGCGACCAATCTGTGGCCGATCCCCGACCAGATTCCGAGCGAACTGGCCGCGTTCTTCGATCCCTACGGCAACGCCGCGCATTGCGCGCTGGAATTCGACGTCGTCGGCGAGGACGTGCTGATCACCGGCGCCGGTCCGATCGGCGTGATGGCCGCGGGCATCTGCAAGCACATCGGCGCGCGCAACGTGGTGGTCACCGACGTCAACGACTTCCGCCTCAAGCTCGCCGCCGACATGGGTGCCACGCGCGTGGTCAACGTGTCGAACACCTCGCTCAAGGACGTCATGAAGGACCTGCACATGGAGGGCTTCGACGTGGGTCTGGAAATGAGCGGCAACCCGGTCGCGTTCAACGACATGCTCGACTGCATGTACCACGGCGGCAAGGTCGCGCTGCTCGGCATCCTGCCCAAGGGCGCGGGCATCGACTGGGACCGGATCATCTTCAAGGGCCTCACCGTGCAGGGTATCTACGGCCGGAAGATGTACGAGACCTGGTACAAGATGACCCAGCTCGTGCTGTCGGGCTTCCCGCTCGGCAAGGTGCTCAGCCACCAGCTGCCGGCCGACGAGTTCCAGAAGGGATTCGACCTGATGGAGTCGGGCAAGTCTGGCAAGGTGGTGCTCGACTGGCGTTGATGCCGGGTGGCCTGTCGGCTGGCGCAACGCCAGCTGATGGACCAGCAAGCAGCGCTTTGACACGTGTGTCGGGCGCCGACCCATCGGGTGCCAAGCCGCGCCCTCTACCAGGGAAGGTTCAAATGCGTATCGCCAGTTTGTGTCTGCTGTCCGCTTGCCTGTTGGCCACAACGGCTATCGCCGCAAGCGATCCCACCTGCCCTGACGTAGACGTGCCGCCGGCCCCCGTCTGCATCGCGACGCCGCATGGTCTGGCCTACGCCGACAGCGAAGAAGAGGCCAGCGGCGCAGCACGGGCACTGAGCGACGCCGCCCAGCGATTCGCAGGCTACTTCGGACGCGCGCCGACCGGCGCACTCGTGTTGAGCGCGACGTTCGACCCGCTGGTCGCCCGCGAGTTCGCACAAACGCACGGACTGGAATTCGGGCAGGTCTGGTTGCCGGCAAGCGCCAACCGCGCCATGACCGAACGCGCCTTGCGCCAGTCCGGCCTGCCACGTGCGCAGATCCAGCGTGCGCTCGCAGGCGCGGCTACACAGGACGAGAGCACGCTGCGGCACGAAGTGGGTCACGCGATGTATGCCGCGCTCTACTGGCCAGACGCGATTGGAACGCGCGATGAGCGATACGGCACGCCGGCGCCCGACTGGCTGGACGAAGCGTCCGCCATTCTGATGGAAGGCCCTGAGAGCCAAGCGAAATACGCTGCGATGTTCCTAGGCGTTGCCAACCGCAATCCGCGATCGACACCGTCGTTGGCAGATTTCGTCGCGTCGGAACATCCAGTCCGTTCGACGGCACTGGCAAGCGCACTTGCGCGCGGACCGAAGTCCGCGTCGGGCGTACAGATGGTGACGGTCGGCGGAAGTGAGGACTTTCCCGGTCTCGATACGTTCTACGGGCAGTCGGTGCTGCTGGGCTATTTCCTCACCGAAACCAGCGGTGACACGCGGATCCTCGCACCGATCAGCATCGCCATCGCCGGTGGCGCCACGTTCGAGGACTGGCTCGCGCGTGAGGGCGTAGGCCACGGCCTGCCTGGCAGCATGGACGCGCTCGAGACATCCTGGACCGCATGGCTCGAACAGCTTCGCAACACAGCCGCCAGACGCTCCAAGTAGAATTACGGGCCCGAATCAGAAGGCGCCCGACATGTCCAATACCCAGCGCTACGCCGACACCCTCGACGAGATCCGCGACGCCGGGTTGTTCAAGTCCGAGCGCGTGATCATCGGCCCGCAGTCGGCCGAGATCACGCTGGAGGACGGCCGCACGGTGCTGAACTTTTGCGCCAACAACTATCTGGGCCTGGCTGACCATCCGGACATCATCGCCGCGGCGAAGAACGCACTCGACACGCACGGCTTCGGCATGGCGTCGGTGCGCTTCATCTGTGGCACGCAGGATCTGCACAAGCAACTCGAACAGACCATTGCGGACTTCTTCGGCAAGGAAGACACCATCCTCTACGCCGCGTGCTTCGACGCGAA
Source organism: Luteimonas sp. KH_071 (assembly GCF_057838005.1). Classification (NCBI taxonomy): domain Bacteria; kingdom Pseudomonadati; phylum Pseudomonadota; class Gammaproteobacteria; order Lysobacterales; family Lysobacteraceae; genus Luteimonas; species Luteimonas sp. KH_071. Next base: position 2,714,253 of record NZ_CM174458.1, read on the forward strand.
TGGCGGCCTGTTCGAGCCGCTGCTGGGCGAACACGACGCGGTCATCAGCGATGCGCTCAACCACGCCTCGATCATCGACGGCGTGCGTCTGTGCAAGGCCAAGCGCTACCGCTACGCGAACTGCGACATGGCGGATCTCGAGGCGCAGCTGAAGCAGGCGCGGGCCGACGGCGCACAGACGATCCTGATCACCACCGACGGCGTGTTCTCGATGGACGGCTACATCGCGCCGCTCGACGAGATCACCGCGCTGGCCTCGAAGTACGACGCGCTCGTGCACATCGACGAATGCCACGCGACCGGTTTCCTCGGCGAAACCGGTCGCGGCTCGGCGGAAGTGAAAGGCGTGCTGGAGAAGATCGACATCGTCACCGGCACGCTCGGCAAGGCCATGGGCGGCGCGCTCGGCGGGTTTACCACCGCGAAGCGCGAGGTCATCGAACTGCTGCGCCAGCGCTCACGCCCGTACCTGTTCTCGAACTCGCTGCCGCCGCACGTGGTGGCCGCCGGTATCAAGGCGTTCGAGATGCTCGACGCCGCCGGCGACCTGCGCACGCAGCTGGTCGAGAACACCCGCTATTTCCGCGAGCAGATGACCGCCGCCGGCTTCGACGTGCGCCCCGGCGTGCATCCGATCAGTCCGGTGATGCTCTACGACGCCAAGCTCGCGCAGCGCTTCGCGGAACGGTTGCTCGAAGAAGGCATCTACGCGATCGGCTTCTTCTTCCCGGTCGTCGCGAAAGAGCAGGCGCGGATCCGCACCCAGATCAGCGCCGCGCACACGCGCGAACACCTGGACCGCGCGATCGATGCCTTCACCCGCATCGGGCATGAGCTGGGCGTGCTGAAGGCCTGAAAACGTGTCCAACGTCCTGCTGCGCTTACCATCTGGCGCGCGTGCGGTGCTCGAAATGCGCACGTACTTCAACCTACGCTGCGCTTTCTCCGCTCCGCCCCGCGCCACCTGGCTGCGCTCGCGGCGTACGTTGATCAGGTTCTGAGCAATGCGTGCCGCACTGCGACGGCGCCTGCTGCACGCGGCGCAGACCGATGCCCTCGCCGTTCTCGACAATGGCATCTGGTCGACGCGTTGCCTGCATTGCCGCAGCGCATTGCAGGTACGCGACGACGGCGAGCCGCTGGGGCTCGCGACACTCGAACATGTGGTGCCACAGGCCTGGTTCGGTCGACGCGCCGCGGCGGCATTGACCGCGCAGGTCGGCGACGATGCGGACGATTCACGCAACCTCGCGCTCGCCTGCGCACGCTGTAATCACGACAAGGGCAAGGGTCACGACGCACGGGGGCCCGGCGACGTACGAGCACGCGAAGTCGTTGCAGCCTTGCTCGCCACGCGGCTCAGCCGGTGGCGGGATCCGATGGCGGCGCCAGGGCGCTGATTTCGCAGGCCGTCAACGGACGCCACGCGCCCTTGGCCAGATCGCCCAGCACGAGATCGCCGATCGCGACGCGTACCAGCCGCAGCACGCCCAGATCATGCGCAGCGAGCAGTCGACGGATCTGCCGGTTGCGCCCCTCGTCGAGCACGATCTCGAGCCAGGCGTTGCGCTCGCCATGGCGCAGCATGCGTGCGGACGCGGCCTGCAGGCGCTCCCCCGCATCGTCGACGCCAAGCACCAGCGCTTCGAGCAGCGCGTCATCGGGCAGCCCGTCGACCTGTACGTGATAGGTCTTCTGTGGTCCCTGCGCCGGATCGGTCACGCGCGCGGCCCAAGCCGGATCGCTGGTGAACAGCAGCAGGCCTTCGCTGGCCTTGTCGAGCCGGCCGACGGGCGCGATCCAACCCAACTCCGCGCCATCGAAGCATCGATAGACCGTGTCGCGGCCATGCTCGTCGCGTGCAGTAGTCACCAGACCGCGAGGCTTGTTGAGCACGAGATAGTGATGACTGGTCGCGCGCGCCGCGTCGCCATCGAGCACGATGTCGCGGTCTTCGAGTGCCACGGGGAATTCCGGATCCCGCACGATCCTTCCTGCGACCCGCACACGCCCCTGTCGAACCCGACGCTCGGCTTCGCTGCGCGAACACAGCCCACGCTTGGACAGCACGCGCGCAAGGCCATAACGCGGCGGACGTACGATGCGTTTCAAGACGCGAGTCCTCGACATGCGAACGGCCCGCTTCCGCGGGCCGTCGTGATGTCGTCTGTGCAGAACGACGCGCCGATCATTCGACGGGCGGTGTCTCGCCGGGAGGCGCGGTGTCCACCGCTGCAGGTGCAGCCGGCGCACTTGTATCGGCGCGACGGCTGCCGACCGTGTAGCCGTTGGCCTTGATCCATGCATCGAAATCGTCGGCGGTCATGCGCTTGCCGCCCTGGGTCATGTTGAACCGGTAAGGCGTGTTGTCGAACTCGGTCTGCTTCACGTACGCGGCCGGATCATTGGCGCTGACAGCGCCGGCAGCCGGTGCTGCCATCGCGACGTTCTGGCACTTCTCGATCTCGAGACGCAGCACGACCTGCTCCGCGGACTGCGCTTCGTCGTAGGCGCGGGCGAGCACTGCGCTGGTACCGAGCCGGTACGTCGGTGCGGCAAGTTCGGGCGAAACCGGCTCGAGCACGGTTGCCTGGACCGGATGCGCGGTGCGAGTGTCGAGAGTGCTGCAGTCGGCGGCATGGCCGGCGAGTGGCAGTGCCAGCAAGGGCAACAGAAACAAGGCACGCATGAGACACAATCCCCGAGGTCGAATTGGCCTGAAGTGTAGGCGGCAAGTACACGCCACACAAGGAAAAAATGTGCATCCGCGCATTCACGCTGATGCCTGATCAGCGCATCCCCCAGGACCGGTGCCGGCGACTGCGGAAATGTCCCGCACTCGCATCGAGTATCGGGTCGCGAAACACATCCAGAGCCCCACAAACAGAAAGCCCGGCACGAGGCCGGGCTTTCTGGTGTTACAACCGGACGTTCTTAGTTCTGAACGTTCAGCTCGGTGCGGCGGTTGCGCGCACGGCCTTCCGGGTTGTCCGAACCATCAGCATTGGTGTTCGGCGCGATCGGACGGCTCTCGCCGTAACCGGTCGGACCCACCAGACGGTCGGACATGATGCCGTTGCTGGCAAGGTGGTCGTAGACCGCCTTGGCGCGACGCTCGGACAGACGCTGGTTGTAGGCGTCGGTACCGACCGAGTCGGTGTGACCAGCGACTTCAACGCGCAGCTCCGGGTAACGCTTCAGGATCTCGACGGCTTCGTTGAGGATTGCCACCGCGTCAGGACGCAGCGTCGCACGGTCGAAGTCGAAGTTGACACCATTCAGATCGATGGTGATCGGAGCCGGCGGAGCCGGAGCCGGGGCCGGAGCCGGCGGCGGCGGCGGCGGCGCCGGCGGAGCCGGCGGAGCCGGCGGCGGGCCGAGCGGAATCACGACGCCGACCGAAGCCATCACGTCACCGAAGTAGCTCTCTTCCGAGTTGTGCGGATAGCCCGCCCAATCACGCGAACCGTTCGCAGCGACGCTGTTGTCGTCGAAATCAGCGCGGTAGGCGATTTCGGCACGGACGGCAACGCGCTTGTCGAAGGTGGTCTGCAGACCGGCACCGACCTTGGCAGCGAAGTTACCTTCCTCGCGCTGACCCGGCGAATTCGTGCTCGGGAACGCATCGAACTCTTCTTCCGAACGCTGGTAGCCAACGCCGGCCAGCAGGTACGGGTTCCAGCCACGGCCTTCAGAGATGAAGTGGTAGCGGAAATCGACCGAGATGCCGTACTGGCTCCAGTTCAGGTCGTTGTTGGCGCCTTCGACCGAGCTGTCGAAACCGGGGTTCTGGTAGTTCAGCTCACCGTCGACCGACCAGTTGGGGCTGATGAACTTACCCATGCCCAGCGTGACGAACGGGGTGTCGTCCGTGCGGCGATCATTTGCCTGGAAGTTGAAGCCGGCCGAGCTGGTGAGGTACCAGCGGTCGTCGAACTCCTGGGCGCTGGCGTGACCCGCCAGACCAAGACCGCCGAGCAGCGCGGCGCAGAGGAGTTTCTTGTTCATTTTTGTTCAGCTCCTTAAATAAGGGGGAATGCGTCGTGGCATCGGGTTGAGGCGTCAAACGCACACGCCTTGCACATAGCCTAAAGTCAGCAGCGTGAAGACGTTGTTAACACTAACATAACGGTTGTAAGCGTCCTACATGCCGCTGCCGGGTATTCATCCGGGCTTTGGTTTGGTCAGGAACCCCAACGGGGCGGGATTGTCGTGAAGGAGATGTGCGCGTGGCGTCAAGAACGCATTCCGCCTTTCAGCGTCCGCCTGAGCTCGAATCGACGTGTTTTTTCGAGAACGCACCGTGACGCGAACTAATAAGCCTGCGTGCCATCCGCGCGCCACTGTGGAACTGACGCGAATTCCGTCTGGAGAAAGGCGACGAATGCGCGCGTTCTCGGCGGCACGAAGATGCGGTCGGGCATCACGGCGTGGATTCCGGTGACCGGCGGCGCATGCGTCGGAAGTACACGCGCGAGGCGCCCGGCATGCAGGTCGTCGGCCACGTGCCAGAGCGCGTGCATGGCGATGCCGACGCCGGCCAGCGCTGCATCGCGCAGTACTTCTCCGAGATTGCTTTCCAGAGTCCCCCCGACGCGGACGGTCGTTTCCGCGCCCGTGCCGTCGAGCAATTGCCACCGATCCTGGCGGCCCCGACTCCCGACCAGGACCAGGCAATCGTGCGCAAGCAGATCTTCAGGCGCGGCCGGCACGCCTCTGCGCGCCAGGTAGTCAGGCGACGCGACGAGCACACGTGGATTGGCCGCGATCTGTCGTCCGACGAGTTGGGAGTCGTCGAGATCGCCGATCCGGATCGCGAGATCGAATCCTTCGCGGACGAGGTCGACCTGCAAATCGCTCATATGCACGCTGAGCTGCAGGCCCGGATGCGCAGCGAGAAACCGCGGCAGGCGCGGCGACACGTGCTGACGGCCGAACGATGCCGACATCGTGACCCGCAGCGTGCCGCCGACCGCCTGTCCGCCGCTTTCGCGCAGGCTGCCGGCGAGGCCGTCGAACGCTTCGACCAGCGCACGCCCCTCGCCCGCCAGCCGCAGGCCTTCGGGCGTGGGATGCAGGCGCCGCGTGGTCCGATGCAGCAGACGCACACCCAGCGCGTCCTCCAGCCGCTTCAGACGCTGGCTTGCCAGTGCCGGCGACATGTCGAGGCTGCGCGCGGCGGCGCTGATCGAGCCGGTGTCGAGCACGCGCAGGAACAGGGCGATGTCGCCGATGCGATCCATCGATTCGCAAGAATCACTTGAAGGTGATTGGCGATTCTATCGCTATCGACCGCAAGCCGACGGATCGACAATGCAGAGGCCGCTCCACATCCCCGAGGACCCACCATGAAAGCCGTTGCCCTGACCCGCTACCTTCCGATCGACGATCCGCAGTCGCTGCAGGACGTGGAACTCGATCTGCCCGAGCCCGGCCCGCAAGACCTGCGCGTGCGCATCAAGGCGGTGTCGGTGAATCCGGTCGACACCAAAGTGCGTGCGCCGAAGCCGCAGACCGAGTCGAGTCCCAAGGTCCTGGGTTACGACGCGGCCGGTGTGATCGACGCGATCGGCAGCGAGGTCATCGGCTTCGAAGTCGGTGATGCCGTGTACTACGCGGGCGACATCACCCGCCCCGGCAGCAACGCCGAATTCCAGCTGGTCGACGCGCGCATCGCCGCGAAGAAGCCGAACTCGCTCGACTTCGCCCAGGCCGCTGCCCTGCCCCTGACCGCGATCACCGCATGGGAGCTGCTGTTCCAGCGCATGCCGTTCGATATCGATGGCGGCGGCGCGGGCAAGACGCTGCTGGTCATCGCCGGCGCCGGCGGGGTCGGCTCGATCGCGATCCAGCTGGCGAAGCTGGCCGGTTTCACCGTGATCGCCACCGCGTCGCGCATGGAGACCATCGCGTGGTGCCGGATCATGGGCGCCGACCATGTTATCGACCATCGCGAAGACCTCGCGCCGCAACTCCAGGCGCTGGGCTTCGAGACCGTCGATGCCGCGCTCAACCTCGCCGATACCGACCGGTACTGGGATGCGCTGGGCGAACTGCTGGCGCCGCAGGGCCATGTCGGCCTGATCGTCGAGCCGGCCGGCGCGCTGAAGATCGGCGATCCCTACAAGGCCAAGTGCATCGGCATCCATTGGGAACTGATGTTCACGCGCTCGCGTTTCCGCACCCCGGACATGGACGAACAGGGCAAGATCCTCGCGCGCGTCGCGGAATTGATCGACACCGGTTCGCTGCGCGGCACGCTGTCGGACATGCTGTCGCCGATCAACGCGGACACCATGCGCGAAGCGCATCGTCGTCTCGAATCCGGCGCCACGATCGGCAAGCTGGTGGTCGCCGGCTGGCCGTGAGCCGCGCGATCTGACGCCGCAGAGCTGAGGCTCGTATCGCCTGTCGGACCCGCGCCCGGGTCGGACAGGCTTTCTTGTGTCGAAGCGCTGGAATTCTCGAAGCGTCGACTGCCCTGATCGCCCGGCATGCCACGGGCGATCCGCTGTCCATCCTCCGGTGCATTGCGCGTGCGATTACGCCGCGCTGTTCACCGCATCCGTCCGATCGCGCTTCAGAACGGCGACCGGTTCCGCCCAGGCACTGCCTGCGCGCCGCTTGCTGGTGGCCAGCACCAGATCCGACGGCTCGAACACATTGAGGTTGTGGGTGATCGGCGTGGTCAGGATGTACTGCGCGTCCGTGCTGCGCAGGAAGCGGCCGACCTTCTCGATATTGGCGACGTCGAGATGCGCGAACGGTTCGTCGATGAAGACGAAGCCGCCCGGCTGGTCCTCGTCGCGCAGCAGTGCGACCAGCAGCAGCAGCGATTTCATCACCTGCTGGCCGCCGGACGCCTCGCCGTCGTCGAGGCCGATCCAGCCCTTGCGGTCGAAATCGAACCGCACGGTGAGCCCGGCCTGCGCAAGCGCGACATCCTCGTTCGCCAGTTCCGGCATGCCGACATCGACACCGATGCCGGCGAGCTCACCGAGCGCGGTGAGGTTCTTGCGGTAGCGGCGTACAGTCGCGCGCAGCACGTTGATGTAGGCGCCACGCGCGTCCTCGGTGAGACGGCGCGCGCGGTGCAGATGCGCCTCGCGCTTGCCGATCGCCGCTTCGAGTGCGTCGTGGTCGGCGGCGAACTTGTCGCGCATCGTCACGCAGGCGGCGTCCTCGACGAAGCTGCCGCGTGCGAGCCGCTCGTCGATGCGTTCGAGTTCGCGCCGCACCGCGCCTGCGCTCTCATACGCATCGCGCGCCTCGCGCAACGCGTCGCGCGTGCGCCATGCAGCCGGCATGCGCGCACGCCGCTTGCGGAAATCGACCAGACGCTGCACCAGCACCACGCGCTCCTGCGCGATCTGGCTGCCGCGGTCGCGCAGTTCCTGCGCCAGCGTGCGCAGTTCGCCCGCGCGCGTGGCGGCGGCAATGCTGCCGTCCTTGTCGAGCCGCTCGCAGGCATCCAGCGCAGCGCGCGCGTCGGTCAGCGATTCGGCGGCGGCCTGCGCGGCCTCTGCCAGCGCCGGCAGGCGCGATTGCGCATCGGCGAACTCGGCCGCGCGCGTCACCAGTTCCTGCCCGGCATCGAGACCGAGCAGGCGCGACTGCGCCGCATCGACCTCGCGACCCAGCGCGGTCAGCGCGTCCTCGCGTGCCTGCGCGCGCTCCTGCAATGCGATGGCTTCGGCATGCAGCGACGCGAGCCGCGCCTCGCGCGCACCGGTACCGAAGTGATGCTGGCCGCCGCCGATGTGCCGACCGCCGCGGTGCTCGCGCAGATAGCCTTGCGCGGTGATCCAGTCCTGGCCCTTGGGCAGACGCTGGCCGGCTTCGACATCGGCGACGCGCTGTACGCGATCGAGCTGGCGCGGCAGCCACGCGGGCGGATCGGCATTGAAGCGCACGACCTCGAGCAGCGAGCCACGCGTCGCCGGACTGGCCGGCGCGCGTTCGGCGACGACGAAATGCCGGTACTGCAGGCGCTCGCCGAGCCGCCAGGCCTCACGCGCGTCCTTCGCCGAGTCGAGTACCAGCAGATGCCGGTACGGCGCAAGAACGGCCTCGAGCGCGACCGCCCATTGCGGATCGGCGATCTCGACCAGTTCGGTGAGCACCGCATGGCCGATGTCGGCACGATCCAGCGCGGCGCGGAACTCGCGCTCGAAGGGTTCGACGACGCGGCCGCCGCCGCGCAGCGCGGCCACCTGGGCGGCGATCTCGCCACTCCGCGTACGATCGCGTTCGGCCTCGAGGCGCAGCTCGGCCTGGCGACGCCGGCCCTGCTCGACCTCGCGGCTGAGCGCGTCGACATCCGCGCCGCCGCGTGCCGCCTGCAGACGCGCGAGTTCGTCATGGCGTCGCACCAGTTGCTCGGCGTCGCGCGCCTGATCGCGTGCGCCGGTGAACCGCGTCTCGGCCGACTTCAACGCCGCGCGGGCATCGACGATCGACTGCTGGAGGCCGGCGCGCGCGTCGATCGCCGCCGCGTCTTCGGCCTGCAGCGCAGCGTGCGCCTCGTGACGTTCGCGCAGGCTGCGGCGCAGGCCGGTAAGCCGCGGCTTCGCGCCATCGATGGTCGCGCGCAGGTCGGCCAGTTCGACCTTCGGCGCGATTTCCGCTTCCAGCATCTGCCGCTGGTTGCGCAGCGCCATGCCGTCTTCGTACGAACGCACATCGGCGCGCGACGATTCCAGCCGCATGTGCAGCTCGGTCAGTCCCTGCTGGAGTTCGGCGATTTCCTTGTCGATGTCGAACTGCTCGGCGCGGGCGCGCTGGTAGTCATCCATCACCGCCTTGTCCTCGAACACGTCGAAGACGAGTTGCAGAAGTTCGCGCGGCGAGAGCTGGCACAGCTTGTCGGTGGCGCCCTGCTCGAGCGTCAGCACGCGGCAGATCGCGCGGCTCAGGCCGGCACCGGCGAGCCGCACGCGGTAGTCACGCACGCCCAGCCATTCGCCACCGGCGTCGAGCGCTTCCACCGGCACGTCGCCGGCGACGATCTGGTAGTCGCGCGTCCAGTCGCCGCCGCGTTTGCGTACGCGGCAGGCGATCGTCACCTGCTCGTCCATGCACGGGAAGAACGCGCGGCGGCCGCGTCGATCGACCGGATTGCTGACCACCGCCCGCAGCCACGCGAACGGCTTGCCGTTGTGGCGCAGATAGGTCTTGTAGTCGCGCGCCATGTCGCGATCGTCGATCGCCAGCAGCGTGCGCAACGCGTCGAGCAGCGTGGTCTTGCCGGAACCGTTCGGCCCGACGACGGTGATGATCGAGGCATCCAGCGGCAGCGAATAACGCTGCCAGTAGTCCCAGTGCACGACTTCGATACTGCGGAATTCAAACATCGGCCTGCGCCTCTCCGGTCGTCCCGGTGTCGTGGGTCATGTCGTCCAGGCCATCGGCGTCTTCCACGTCCAGCCCTCGACCGACGCGACTCTCCGCGATCACGTGCGCCAGCGCGCCGTCCATCACCCGGCTGGCGATGCGCTCGTAGTCGAACGCGAGATCCAGCAGCGGACCTTCATGGATCCGCTCCTTGCGTCGGGCGATGAATCCCTGCCGCTGCAGCGTGCCGAGATTCATGTGGATGCGGCCCTTGCCGCCGAGCTGCGCGCCGAAGTCTGCGAGCAGGGTGCGTTCGTTGACCGGCTCGACGACTTCCGCGCCGACCGGCACCGGCTTGAGCTCGGCGAACATCTGCTCCTGGTCCTGCGCCAGATCGGTCTGCTGGCGCGCGATCTGACGCTGGCGCTTGGGCAGCACCAGCAGCGACCACAGCACCACCAGCAACGCGAGTGCATCGCGGCTGAGCTGCAGATTGCTCGCGGCCCAGGCATCGCTGTGGCCGAACACGTCGGCCTCGTGCTGACGCGCGATGCCGACGGCGACGTGCGCCGCGTACGGATGTTCGAGCAGGCGCAGGCCGGCGGCGGCGAGACGGCGGTCGATGTCCTCGCGCAGCTCGGCGTCGACCAGCATCTGGCGCACGGCGCGATCTTCGCGCGGCAGCCAGCGCTCGGCCAGCAGCCGCGCGATCAGGGAAGCGGTGGAGTCGGTCATGCGGTCTTCTTGCGTCGTGCGGGTGCCGGCGGCGTGCCGGTCTCCGCGGAAGGTGTGGCAGCGCGTCGACGCCGCGGCGCGGGCGCAGCGGCTGGCGCGTTGTCGACGTCGTCGGTGATGCCGTGCGCGGTCATGTCGGGCATGTCGATGTCGGCTGCCACCTCGTCGTCGATGCCCGCGGGCAGCAGACGCCCACGGCTCATCAATGCGACACCGGCGCGGTCGATGCGTTCGTATGCAGCGTCGACGCGCCACTGCATCGGCAACTGCGCGAGCCGCGCACTGACGCCGCTGCGGTTTTCCGCGCCGGCATCGCCGATCAGGCCCAGCAGCGACAGGCGGTACGCGCTGACCGCGAAACTGTCCTGCGGTACCCAGTCGCCGAGCGGCGCGGCCACATCGAGCGCAGTGAGCTGGTCGAGCCATTGCGCGGCGTGCGCGTAGTCGTCGGCGGCGACCGGTGCCTGCAGGTCTTCGGGCGCATCGCACGGGGGCGGCAGGCCGGCATCGGCGGCCGCTTCGCGCTCGCGCTCGACGAGTTCGTACTCGGCGACATCCAGCGCGATCGGCCCCAGCACGAACGCCGGTTGCGGCGCGATGGTCAGCGCGTCGGTGGCCATGTCGGCGAGCGCCGCCGGATCGCAGGCGCGCAGGAAGCGGTTGACGTCCGACGACGACAAGCCGCTCGCGCCCAGATGCACGCGATGCCGGTCGAGCTGGTTCAGGGCGCGCTGGAACACCGAGGCCTGGCGCAGCATCGCGCTCTGCGCGCGACCGATCTGCTGCGCGGCGCGATGCGTGGCGACGTCCAGATCGTCGTCGGCCGCGATCGCTCGGATCAGCTCGGTGCCCTTCTCCACCCAGTGCCAGACCGACTGCAGCGTGTCGGCGGCCTGGCGGATGCGGTGCTCCGAACCGCTGAGCACGGCCTGGTCGAAATCCTCGCGCAGTTCGTTGAGCCGCGACAGCAGATGCTGCAGGTCCGCAGCGCCGACCTTGCCGACTGCCTGGCCGGCGGCGAGCTGCGCAGTGACATAGGCCAGTTCGTCGCCCTCGGCATTGAACTGCACCAGAAGACCCAGCGCCGACAGCGCCTGGCGGCCGACCGGGCTGATGCGGTAGCGCTGGCTGTGCGCGTCCCAGGCGAGCAGACCGTTGTCGCGCAGGCGGCCGATGACGGTCTCGAATTTTACCGGGTCGAGGAATGCGAAGTGTTCGCGCAGTTCCTGCGGCGACCAGTCCGGCGCATCGCCGCGCTCGCCGATCGCGCGCAGCACCAGCAGCCGTACCATCACGATCTCCTCGCCGCCGTGGAACAGCGTCGAGAACGCACGCAGCTGCTCGCGCGCCGCCAGCAGCGGATGCAGGTCCGGCAGATCGGCGGCGACGATGCCGTCGCGCAGGTAATCCTGAAAAGGTTGGATGGCAGCCGTCCCTGGTGCGGGCGCGACATGTTCGGGGCGCGGCCCGGCACTGGCAACTCTTGACAGCGCGCGCGTCGCCGCCTGCGTGCGCCGCGCTTGCCCGCACGCGGCTTTCCCGGCACGCTGGTCAATCCATACGCACGCGTATCCAGACCATGACGCCAGCCTCCGGCCAGCCCGTCGCCGCTTCCTATCCGCATCTGCTGGCGCCGCTCGATCTCGGCTTCACGACCTTGCGCAACCGCGTGCTGATGGGCTCGATGCACACCGGTCTCGAAGATCGCGCGGCGGATTTCCCCAAGCTTGCGCGCTATTTCGCCGAGCGCGCCGAAGGCGGTGTCGGCCTGATCGTCACCGGCGGCTTCTCGCCCGACATCGCCGGCTGGCTCAAGCCCTTCGGCGGCAAGCTCTCCTGGCGCTGGGAAACGCGTCGGCACCGGCAGGTCACCGAAGCGGTGCACGGCCACGACGCGAAGATCTGCCTGCAGCTGCTGCACGCCGGCCGCTACGGCTATCACCCGCTCCAGGTCGCGCCGAGCCGGATCAAGGCGCCGATCAACCCGTTCACCCCGCGGGCGCTGTCGGCGCGCGGCGTCGAGCGCACGATCGATGCCTACGCGCATGCCGCGAAGCTCGCCCGCGAGGCCGGCTACGACGGGGTCGAAGTGATGGGCAGCGAGGGCTATCTGATTAACCAGTTCCTCAGCCGCCGCACCAATGCGCGTGACGACGCCTGGGGCGGCGACACCGCGCAGCGCATGCGGTTCGCGACCGAGATCGTGCGCCGCGTGCGTGCAGCCGCGGGCGACGATTTCATCATCGTCTACCGCCTGTCGATGCTGGAACTGGTGCCGGACGGCTCGGCCTGGGACGACATCGTGCAGCAGGCCCGCGCCGTCGAAGCAGCCGGCGCGACGCTGATCAACACCGGCATCGGCTGGCACGAGGCGCGCGTGCCGACGATCGCCACCTCGGTACCGCGCGCCGCGTTCGCCGGCGTTACCGCGAAGCTGCGGCCGCACGTGTCGCTGCCGCTGATCGCGACCAACCGCATCAACATGCCCGACGTCGCCGAGCGCATTCTCGCCAGCGGCGCAGCGGACATGGTGTCGATGGCGCGGCCGCTGCTGGCCGATCCGCAGTGGGTCGCCAAGGCGCGCGCCGGCACGCCCGAGCGCATCAATACCTGCATCGCCTGCAACCAGGCCTGCCTCGACCACGTGTTCCAGAACCGAACCGCGAGCTGCCTGGTGAATCCGCGCGCGTGCGCGGAGACCGAACTCAACTATTTCCCGGCGGCGAATCCGCTGCGCGTGGCCGTTGTCGGCGCCGGCCCGGCGGGTCTCGCCTGTGCGACGGTCGCGGCGCAACGCGGTCACGCGGTCACGCTGTTCGATGCCGCGGCCGAGATCGGCGGCCAGTTCAATCTCGCCCGACGCATCCCCGGCAAGGAAGAGTTCGACGAGACCTTGCGCTACTTCCGCAACCGTCTGGTCGAGACCGGTGTCGACGTGCGCCTGTCGACGCCCGTCGCGGCACCAGATCTCGCCGGGTTCGATGTCGTGGTACTGGCGACGGGCGTGGTGCCGCGTGCGGTCGACTTCCCGGGCCGCGACCATTCCAAAGTGGTCGGCTATGTCGACGTCATCGAAGGCCGCGTCGTGCCGGGCGCGCGCGTGGCGATCATCGGCGCCGGTGGTATCGGTTTCGACGTCGGCGAATTCCTGGTCGAGCACATCGGACAGTCGCCGAGCCTCGATACCGGCGCGTGGATGCGCGAATGGGGCATCGATCCGACCTTCGAACAGCCCGGTGGCCTGGTGCCGGCCGCGCCCGCACCACCGGCGCGCAAGCTGTGGCTGCTGCAGCGCAGCCCCGGCCGCCCGGGCGCGCGGCTCGGCAAGACCACCGGCTGGATCCATCGCAGCACGCTCAAGGCCAAAGGCGTGACGATGCTCGGCGGCGTCGAGTATCTCGGTGTCGACGATACGGGCCTGCGGATCCGCGTCGATGACGCAGAGCAGACGCTCGACGTCGATCACGTGGTGATCTGCGCCGGTCAGGAACCGCGTCGCGATCTGCTCGATGCCCTGCAGACGAGTGGCACGGTCGTGCATCTGATCGGCGGCGCGGATGTGGCCGCCGAGCTCGATGCCAAGCGCGCGATCGCGCAGGCCAGTCGTCTCGCAGCGCATCTCTGAAAAGAACGTCGTCCTGTTCAGGTTCCGGATTCGACCCCTCGGACGCGGTTGCGACCGCGCCACGACCGCGGTAAACCTGAATACGCGGCGTCAGGCAGGACGACCAGCCACACAAGTGGCGCCGGCGCCAGTGCCCCGTATTCACGTTTGATTCGAAAAACCGGGGCTACCGTGCCGTCTCTTCGTTCCGCCGCCTTCGGTGGAACACCGGCCCGACCCGCCTTCTGCGGACTTCGGTGCCCGGGCGATCAAGCGCACCACAGAGTCCGCCGCCCTCCCCAATACGCCATGCCGGTCTCCGCAGTCGTCTGCGTGTCTTCCGTAAGGAGGACGACGACGTGCGGCCCGGCGCAACGCAGCAAGGAGTCGTTGATGAAACTTGAATGGGTGATGTGGCTGGCCTCCGTGCTGCCGCCCCCCGCCGCCGATTCGCTCTGTCTGAGCACGACGGTGTACCTGGAAGCCCGCGACCAGTCCGTCCGCGGGCAGGAAGCCGTCGCCGAGGTGGCCCTGCGCCGCCAGGAGAGCGGCCTGTGGGGCGAGTCGATGTGCGAGGTGGTGACCGCCCGCAAGCAGTTCGCGCCGACGATCCTGTCGCCGAACACCAAGCTCGCCAACACCAATGCCTGGACCCGCGCGGTCAGCGTGGCGCTGGAGTCGGAGCGCAACTGGTCGCTGCCGCCCGAGCAGCGCCGTCAGGTGGTGCCCGGCGCGAGTCACTTCATGGCCCATGCGATCGCGGCGCCGTCCTGGCGCACCGCGCACCAGGTCGCGACGATCGGCGACCACACCTTCCTGCGCGTGCAGTCGCTGCGCCCGGCCCGTCCGTCGAACGACAGCGGGCGCGGCTGAGTCCACGCCACGTCGCCGGCTTCCCCGCCCGCGACGCCCGGCGCATGATGGCGACCCGTTCACCATCAGGATCGCCATGCGCATTCTCTACACCAAGCCCGGCGCCTGCTCGCTGGCCGACCACATCGTGCTGCAGTGGATCGGCGCACCGTTCGAAGCGCGCGTCGTCGACGCGACGCAGATGAAGGAAGCCGCGTTCCTCGCACTCAATCCCGCAGGCGCAGTGCCGGTGCTGGTGGAAGGCGACTGGGTGCTGACCCAGAACGCCGCGATCCTCGGCTATCTGGCCGACCGACATCCCGACGCGAAGCTCGGTGGTGACGGTTCGCCGCAAGGACGCGCCGAGGTCAACCGCTGGCTGGCGCTGCTCAACGCCGATTTGCACCCGGCCTTCCATCCGCTGTTCGGAAGTACCAAATATCTGGAAGACGCGGACGTCGTCGACCGCACGCGCAAGCATGCGATGCAGAAGATCCGCAGTCATTACGAGCGCCTCGATGCGCAGCTCGCCGGCCGCGACTACCTCGTGGGCACGCGTTCGATCGCCGATCCGTATCTGTTCGTGACCCTGCAGTGGGCCAAGCGCCTGAAGCTCGATCTGGGCGGCCTGGACAACCTGCATGCGTTCGACGCGCGCATGCTCGCCGACGACGGCGTTCGCGCGGCGATGACGGCCGAAGGCCTGATCTGATCGACCTGTTCGACCAGCGCGTCGCCTCAGTGCGGCGCGCCGGTTCGAAGGGCCGCGGCTCGCGCGCATGCGCCGCCGACTCCGCTGGAATCAGCCCAGCGTGTCGCCCGGCACGCGGATCGCGCCTTCCATCAGCACGCGTGCCGAGCGCGACATGATGGCCTTGGCGACGGTCCACTGGCCGTCCACTTCCACGGCTTCGGCGCCGACGCGCAAGGTGCCGGAGGGATGGCCGAAGCGCACCGACGTACGTGCGCCACCGCCCGCGGCCAGATTCACCAGCGTGCCGGGAATCGCGGCCGCGGTGCCGATCGCGACCGCGGCCGTGCCCATCATCGCGTGATGCAGCTTGCCCATCGACAGCGCGCGCACCAGCAGATCGACATCGCCTGCCGCGATCGCCTTGCCGCTCGACACCACGTGATCATGCGGCGGCGCGACGAACGCGACCTTGGGCGTGTGCTGGCGCTTCGACGCCTCGGAGACAGCGTTGATGAGCCCCATGCGCACGGCGCCGTGCGCGCGGATCGTCTCGAACATCGCGAGCGCCTTCGCGTCGCCATTGATCGCATCCTGCAGCTCGGCGCCGGTATACCCGATCGAATCAGCGTCGACGAAGATCGTCGGAATACCGGCATTGATCATCGTGGCGCGCAGCGTGCCGACACCCGGTACGTCGAGATCGTCAACGAGATGGCCGGTGGGGAACATCGCACCGCCGCCCTCGCCCTCGCCTTCATCGGCGGGATCGACGAACTCCAGCACGATCTCCGCCGCCGGGAACGTCACGCCGTCGAGCTCGAAATCACCGGTCTCCTGCACCTGCCCGTCGGCGACCGGCACGTGCACGATGATGGTCTTGCCGATGTTCGCCTGCCACACGCGCACCGCGACGGTGCCCTCGCGCGGAATGCGCGCGGCTTCGATGAAGCCATTGGCGATCGCGAACGGGCCGACCGCTGTACTGAGGTTGCCGCAGTTGCCGCTCCAGTCGACGAACGCGCTGTCGATCGACACCTGGCCGTAGAGATAGTCGACGTCGTGATCCGGCACCGACGCGGGCCCGATGATCACGCACTTGCTGGTCGACGAGGTCGCGCCGCCCATGCCATCCGTGTGCTTGGCGTAAGGATCGGGCGAGCCGATCACGCGCATCAGCAATGCATCGCGCGCGGGACCGGGCACCTGCGCAGCGGCGGGCAGGTCTTCGAGGCCGAAGAACACGCCCTTCGAGGTGCCGCCGCGCATGTAGGTGGCGGGGATGCGGAGTTGGGGAGCAAGGGTCATGACGTTCACTCGCTTTGTTTTGGCTTGTCTCCCCTCTCCCCTTGCGGGAGAGGGGTCGGGGGAGAGGGGGGCTTTCCGCAATGCATTCCAGATCGCGTCGAGCACAGACTCGGTGCGCTGCAGGATGTCGTCGTTCCAGAAGCGCAGCACTTGGAAGCCTTGCTCTCCCAACCATGCGTCGCGAGCTACGTCTTTCAGCGATTCGACGTGCTGGCCGCCATCTGCTTCTACGATCACACGCGCACTGAAATGCACGAAGTCGACGACGTAAGAACCGATCGGCTGCTGGCGGCGGAACTTCTGCCCCTCGAAGCGGTGGGCGCGGAGATGACGCCAGAGCAATTGCTCGGCGTCGGTCATGTTTCGACGCAGCTGTTTAGCGAATGCGCGTTGATCCACTTCCCCTCTCCCCAACCCCTCTCCCGCAAGGGGAGAGGGGCTTAAAAACCTCAGGCCGCCTTCGAAGACTCCAGAAAATCCTGCGCGAACCGCTGCAGCACACCACCGGCTTCGTAGATCGAGACTTCTTCCGCAGTATCGAGACGGCAGATCACCGGCACCGACAGCTGGGTGCCGTCCTGGCGGTGGATCAACAATGTCAGCATCGCGCGCGGGGTGCGATCGCCGGTGACGTCGAAGGTTTCGGTGCCGTCGATGCCGAGCGTCAGACGGGTCACGCCCGGCTGGAACTCCAGCGGCAGCACGCCCATGCCGATCAGGTTGGTGCGGTGGATGCGCTCGAAGCCTTCGGCCACGATCGCCTCCACGCCCGCGAGACGCACGCCCTTGGCCGCCCAGTCGCGTGAGCTGCCCTGGCCGTAGTCCGCGCCGGCGATGATCACCAGCGGCTGCTTGCGTTCCATGTAGGTTTCGATCGCCTCCCACATGCGCACGACCTGTCCCTCCGGTTCGATGCGCGCCAGCGAGCCCTGGCGCACCGTGCCGTCGACGATCGCCATTTCGTTGACGAGTTTCGGATTGGCGAACGTGGCGCGCTGCGCCGTCAGATGGTCGCCGCGATGGGTGGCGTAGGAATTGAAGTCCTCTTCCGGCACGCCCATCTTCGCGAGGTACTCGCCGGCCGCGCTGTCGGCCATGATCGCGTTCGACGGCGACAGGTGATCGGTGGTGATGTTGTCGCCGAGCACCGCGAGCGGACGCATGCCGGTCATGGTGCGGGCACCGGCCAGCGCGCCTTCCCAGTACGGCGGACGGCGGATGTAGGTGCTCATCTCGCGCCAGTCGTACAGCGGCGCGACGCGCTCGCCGGTGTCGACGTGCAGCTTGAACATCGGGCCGTAGACGGCGCGGAACTGTTCGGGCTTGACGCTGGCCTTGACCACCGCGTCGATCTCTTCATCCGACGGCCAGAGATCCTTGAGCGTCACCGCATTCCCGTCGTGATCGATGCCGAGCACGTCCTTCTCGATGTCGAAGCGCACGGTGCCGGCGATCGCATAGGCGATGACCAGCGGCGGCGACGCGAGGAAGGCCTGCTTGGCGTAGGGATGGATGCGGCCGTCGAAGTTGCGGTTGCCGCTGAGCACGGCGGTCGCGTACAGATCGCGGTCGATGATCTCCTGCTGGATCGCGGGATCCAGCGCGCCGCTCATGCCGTTGCAGGTGGTGCAGGCGAACGCGACGATGCCGAAGCCGAGCTGCTCGAGATCCGGCAGCAGGCCGCTCTCTTCGAGATACAGCTGCACCGCCTTGGAACCCGGCGCGAGCGAACTCTTGACCCAGGGCTTGCGCGTCAGGCCGCGCGCATTCGCGTTGCGCGCCAGCAGCGCGGCGGCGATGACGTTGCGCGGGTTCGATGTATTCGTGCAGCTGGTGATCGCGGCGATGATCACCGCGCCGTCGGGCATCGTGCCGTCGGTCGGCATCTCCCACGCGCCGGCGATGCCGCTGGCGGCGAGATCGCTGGTCGCCACGCGCTTGTGCGGGTTCGACGGGCCCGCCATGTTGCGCACCACGCTCGACAGGTCGAAGTGCAGCGTGCGCACGTACTCGGCGCTGGCGAGCGCATCGGCCCACAGGCCGGCGGCCTTGGCATAGCTTTCGACCAGTGCGACCTGCGTGTCTTCGCGGCCGGTCAGACGCAGGTAGTCGAGTGTGTTGTCGTCGATGAAGAACATCGCCGCGGTTGCGCCGTACTCGGGCGCCATGTTGGAAATCGTCGCGCGATCGCCGACCGACAGCGCGGCCGCGCCCGGACCGCGGAATTCCAGATACGCGCCAACGACCTTCGACTTGCGCAGGAACTCCGTGAGCGCCAGCACGACGTCGGTCGCGGTGATGCCCGGGCCGGGACGGCCTGCGAGTTCGACGCCGACGATCTCCGGCGTACGCATCCACGACGCGCGGCCGAGCATGACGTTCTCGGCTTCGAGCCCGCCAACGCCGATCGCGATCACGCCCAGCGCATCGACGTGCGGCGTGTGGCTGTCGGTGCCGACGCAGGTGTCCGGAAACGCGACGCCGTCCTGGACGTAAACCACCGGCGACATTTTCTCCAGATTGATCTGGTGCATGATCCCGTTGCCCGGCGGAATCACTTCCACGTTGTGGAAGGCGAGCTTGGTCCAGTCGATGAAGTGGAAACGGTCGGCATTGCGACGGTCTTCGATGGTCCTGTTCTTCGCGAACGCATCCGGGTCATAGCCGCCGCATTCCACCGCCAGCGAGTGATCGACAATCAGCTGCACCGGGACGACCGGATTGACCTTCGCGGGATCACCGCCCTGGTCGGCGATCGCATCGCGCAGACCGGCGAGATCCACCAGCGCGGTCTGGCCGAGGATGTCGTGGCAGACCACGCGCGCCGGATACCACGGGAAGTCGATGTCCTGACGCAGCTCGATCAGCTGGCGCAGCGCGTCGTCGAGCTGCGCCGGCTCGCAGCGCCGCACCAGGTTCTCGGCGTGCACGCGCGCGGTGTAGGACATGCGGTCGTAGGCGCCGGGCGCGAGCGCGTCGACGGCCGCGCGCGCGTCGAACCAGTCGAGTTGCGTGCCGGGAAGGGGTTTACGGTGCTGGCTGTTCATGGCTGGCGTTCGGAAGAGAAGGGATTTTTAGCGCTCGTCATTCCCGCGCAGGCGGGAATCCAGAGACTTTCGCAATATGTGTTCGACGTCGAAGCACTCATCAGCTGATAGGTCGTCGAAAAACGCTTGCTCCTTCGCGGGAGTGACGAACAAAATCGAAGTCGCTGGATTCCCGCTTTCGCGGGAATGACGGGCCTTTGTCCCCGCGCATGCGGGAACAGTTCAGGACAGGCTTACTTGCGTTCTGCGATCGGCACGAACGCCTGATCCTCCGGACCGGTGTAGTGCGCGCTCGGACGGATGATCTTGCCGTCGATGCGCTGCTCGATGACGTGCGCGCTCCAGCCGGCGGTACGGGCGATGACGAACAGCGGGGTGAACATCGCCGTCGGCACGCCCATCATGTGGTAGCTCACTGCACTGAACCAGTCGAGGTTGGGGAACATCTTCTTGATGTCCCACATCACTGTCTCCAGGCGCTCGGCGATGTCGTACATCTTGCGGCTGCCGACTTCGTCCGACAGTTCTTTGGCGACCTGCTTGATGACCTCGTTGCGCGGATCGCTGACGGTGTAGACCGGGTGGCCGAAGCCGATGATCACTTCCTTCTTCTCCACGCGCGCCTTGATGTCGGCTTCCGCTTCATCCGGCGTGTCGTAGCGCTTCTGCACTTCGAACGCGACTTCGTTCGCGCCGCCGTGCTTGGGGCCACGCAGCGCGCCGATGCCGCCGGTGATCGCGCTGTGCATGTCACTGCCGGTGCCGGCGATGACGCGGCAGGCGAAGGTCGATGCGTTGAACTCGTGCTCCGCGTACAGGATCAGCGAGGTGTGCATCGCCTTGACCCAGGATTCGCGCGGCTCGTGACCATGCAGCAGGTGCAGGAAGTGCCCGCCGATCGAATCGTCATCGGTCTCGACGTCGATCGCGCGACCGTTGTGGCTCCAGTGGTACCAGTACAGCAGCATCGAACCCAGCGAGGCCATCAGCTTGTCGGCAATGTCGCGCGCGCCCGGATGGTTGTGGTCGTCCTTCTCCGGCTGCACGCAGCCGAGCACCGACACGCCGGTGCGCATGACGTCCATCGGATGCGCCGACGGCGGCAGTTCCTCGAGCGCGGACTTCACCGCCGCCGGGATGCCGCGCAGGGATTTCAGCTTGGCCTTGTAGCCGCGCAATTCCGCTTCGGTCGGCAGCTTGCCGTGGACCAGCAGATAGGCGATTTCCTCGAACTCGCTGGTGCGCGCCAGATCGAGAATGTCGTAGCCGCGATAGTGCAGATCGTTGCCGCTGCGGCCGACGGTGCACAGCGCGGTGTTGCCGGCGGCCGTGCCGCTCAGCGCGACGGACTTCTTCGGCTTGAAGCCGGGGGCGGTGGTGGCGGTGTCGCTCATCTGGAATCTCCGTTGGATGCCCGCGGGCACGGATGGAAAGATCGGGAGTCGTTTACTGCTTGTTGGATGCGAACAGCGCGTCCAGGCGCTGTTCGAACGCGTGATAGCCGATGCGCTCGTAGAGTTCCTCGCGGGTCTGCATGGTCTCGACGACGGCCTGCTGCGAACCGTCGCGACGCACCGCGGTGTACACCGCTTCGGCGGCCTTGTTCGCGGCACGGAATGCCGACAGCGGGAACAGCTGGATCGCGACGCCCGCAGACGCCAGTTCGTCGCGGGAGAACAGCGGCGTGGCACCGAACTCGGTGATGTTGGCGAGCACCGGCACTTTGACCGCATCGACGAAGCGGCGATAGGTGTCGAGGTCGTAGGCGGCCTCGGCGAAGATGCCGTCGGCGCCGGCTTCGACGCAGGCGACGGCGCGTTCGATCGCAGCGTCCACACCGTCGACCTGGATCGCATCGGTGCGCGCGATCAGGAAGAAGTCCGGATCGGTCTTCGCATCGGCCGCAGCCTTGACCCGGTCGACCATCTCGCCCTGCGACACGATCTCCTTGCCGGGACGATGGCCGCAGCGCTTGGCGCCGACCTGGTCTTCGATATGGCACGCCGCCGCGCCGGCCTTGATCAGCGACTTCACCGTGCGCTCGATGTTGAACGCGCTCGCACCGAAGCCGGTATCGATATCGACCAGCAGCGGCAGGTCGCAGACGTCGGTGATGCGGCGCACGTCGATCAGCACATCCTCGAGCGTATTGATGCCCAGGTCCGGCAGACCCAGCGAGCCCGCGGCCACGCCGCCGCCCGACAGATAGATCGCCTGGAAGCCGGCGCGCTTGGCCAGCAGCGCGTGGTTGGCGTTGATCGCGCCGATCACCTGCAGCGGCGATTCGGCGGCGAGCGCGGCGCGGAATTTCGCGCCTGCGGAAAGCGTGGTCATGGATGCGACTCCGGAGCTGCGGTGTACCGCGATGGCGTGCAATCTGGCACCATCCGAATGGTTGATCAATCTTGATCGAATCAATCAATACATCGGGATTCACTGTGAATGCGAACGATGGCGACCTGATGTCCGCGGCGCAGGCCTGCGCCGCGCTCGGCATCAGCACCGCGACGCTCTACGCCTATGTCAGCCGGGGCCTGCTCGAATCGCGCCCCGGCGCCGACCATCGCAGCCGCGTGTACCTGCGCCAGGACGTCGAACGTCTGACCCAGCGCAAGCGCGCAGGCCGTGGCGCGGCGCGGGGTGCGGCCCAGAGTCTTGACCGTGGCCTGCCGGTGATGGAAACGCGGATCTCGCTGATCCGGCCCGACAGTCCGTACTACCGCGGGCGCTCCGCGGTCGCGATGGTGCGCAGCGGCGCGACGCTCGAAGACACCGCACGCCTGCTCTGGGATTGCGGTGATACCGATCCCTTCGACGCCGCGATCAGCGACTGGCCCACGCGCGTCGCCGCGATTGCTGGCGATGCCACGCTGCCGCCGATCGAACGCGCGATGGCGGTGATCCCGCTGCTCGCGCCGGACCTGCGGCATTCGCTGAGCGCCGCGCCCGCAGCCAAGCGCGGCGTCGCGGCGACGCTGCTGCGCCAGAACGCAGCGCTGCTAGTCGCCGGCACGCCGGATGCGCGCCCCGTCCACGCGCTACTCGCCGATGCCTGGCGTCCCGGCGATGCCGCATTCGCCGAGCTCGTGCGCGCGGCGCTGGTGCTGTGCGCGGACCACGAACTCAACGTGTCGGCCTTCGCCGCGCGCGTGGTCGCCTCCACCGGCGCGCATCTGCACGCGACGGTCTGCGCGGGACTCGCGGCGCTGTCCGGCCCACGTCATGGCGGCGCCACGGCGCGCGCGCATGCGCTGATCCGCGAAGCCTGCGATGCGCCCTCGCCCGCCGCCTTCGTCGCCGAGCGCTGGCAACGCGGCGACGACCTGCCCGGCTTCCACCACGTGCTGTATCCCGATGGCGATCCTCGCGCGGCCGAAGTGCTGGCGATGTTGCGCGCGCGCCACGCGGGCGATGCACGCATGCAGCAGGTCGAAGCGGTGCTGGGTTCCGCCGCCGAGACCAGCGGCCGCCATCCCAACATCGACGGCATGCTCGCGGCGATCTGTTTCGTGCACGGCCTGCCGGCGACGCCGGCGCTGTGCATGTTCGCCGCCGGCCGGCTTGCCGGCTGGCTGGCACATGCGCTGGAGCAGCAGGAACTCGGCACGCTGATCCGTCCGCGCGCGCATTACAGCGGCGTCGCGCCGGCGGAATGACGATAGACGTGTAGGAGCGCGCTGGCGCGACGAGACGTTCCCGCAAACGCACGTCGCGCGCGAGCGCGTTCCTGCATGCACACGATCAGCCCGCGTCCGCGCCCCGCGCCAGCACGCGGCGCACTTCCTCCAGCGCATTGGGATCATCGAGCGTCGACAGATCTCCCGGATCGCGCGATTCGGCCAGCGCCTGCAACGAACGCCGCAGCAGCTTGCCCGAACGCGTCTTCGGCAAGGCGTTGACCACGTAGACCCGCGCCGGCCGCGCGACGGCGCCGAGCTGGTCGGCGACGGCGCGCATCATCTCGCCGGCCGTCGCGTGCTGCGCGTCGGCATCGACCGATGCCTGCTTCAGCGTCACGAACACGATCGGCACCTGGCCCTTCAGTTCGTCGGCGACGCCGATCACCGCGGCCTCGGCGACGGCCGGATGACTCGACACCGCCTCCTCGATCTCGCGCGTGCCGAGGCGATGGCCGGCGACATTGATGACATCGTCGGTGCGGCCGAGGATGAAGGTGTAGCCGTCCTCGTCCTGGATGGCCCAGTCGAGCGAGCTGTAGAGCAGTTCCGTGAAGTGCGAGAAGTAACTCGACAGGAAGCGCGCATCGTCCTTCCACACCGTGGTCACGCAGCCCGGGGGCAGCGGCGGCTGGATCACCAGCACGCCCTTGGTGCCGGGTGGCACCCGCTCGCCGGTGGTTTCATCGATCACGCGCAGGTCGTAGCCCGGCGTCGGCAGGCCGGGCGAGCCGAACTTGACGGGTTTCATCTCCACACCCGGCATCAGTGCCAGCACCGGCCAGCCGGTTTCGGTCTGCCAGTAGTTGTCGATGATCTTGGTGCCGCCGAGGCCTGCGCTGATCCAGCTCGCGGTCGGCTCATCGAGGGGCTCGCCGGCCAGGAACAGGTATTCGAGTTTCGACAGGTCGTACTGCGTCAGGAATTTCGCATCCTGTTTCTTCAGTACGCGGATCGCGGTTGGCGACGAGAACATCGTACGCACGCCGTAGTCGGCGCAGATCTTCCACCAGATGCCGCCATCGGGACTGGTCGGCAGTCCTTCATAGAGGATGACCGTC
Source organism: Luteimonas sp. KH_071 (assembly GCF_057838005.1). Classification (NCBI taxonomy): domain Bacteria; kingdom Pseudomonadati; phylum Pseudomonadota; class Gammaproteobacteria; order Lysobacterales; family Lysobacteraceae; genus Luteimonas; species Luteimonas sp. KH_071. The sequence goes on from NZ_CM174458.1 coordinate 2,738,561, forward strand.
GCGCCGGCGATCAGCGGGCCGTAGACGTTGTACGAATGCCCGACCGCCCAGCCCACGTCGGACGTGGTGAACATCACCTGCCCCGGGCGGATGTCGTAGATCGACCACATCGACAGCGCCATCGCCACCGCATACCCGCCGACATCGCGCTGCACGCCCTTGGGCTTGCCGGTGGTGCCGGAGGTGTAGAGCAGGTAGCTGGGCTCGTTGGATTCCAGCCATGCCACCGGCACGTCGGTGCCGGCGTGTTGTGCGCGGATGGTCGCGTAATCGACGTCGCGTCCTTCGATACGCGTGTAGCCGGGATCGAGTCCGCGGTCGACGATCAGCACGTGCGGCGGCGGGGATGTCGTCTCCGCACATGCGGCATCGATCAGCGGCTTGTAGGGAATCGTCTTGCCGCCGCGGCTGCCGGCATCTGCGGCGATCAGCAGCTTGGGCGCGGCATCGTCGATGCGCAGCGCGAGGTTGTGCGCAGCGAATCCGCCGAAGACCACCGAGTGCACCGCGCCGATCCGCGCACAGGCCAGCATCGCGAACGCGGCCTCGGCCATGTTCGGCATGTAGATGACCACGCGATCGCCACGGCTGACACCCAGCACCTTGAGCACCGCGGCGAAGTCGTTGACCTCGCGATACAGCTGCGCGTAGGTGATCTCACGCGTCTCGTTGGTTTCGGTCGAGATCGCGACGAGCGCCAGCTGATCGCCGCGCGCCTCGAGATGCCGGTCGACGGCGTTGTAGCAGAGGTTGGTCTCGCCACCCGCGAACCACTTGCGGAACGGCGGATTCGAATAGTCGAGGATCCGCTCGGGCGTCTTGTGCCAGTGGATCGCCTGCGCCTGTTCGCCCCAGAACCCTTCGGGGTCTTCGATGGAGCGGCGGTGGAAGTCCTCGTAGCGCATGGCGGCATTCCCGGTGGCGAATCCCGAGGCTAGTCCTCGCGCGGAAAGGACGCGTTACGACAATGGTCTACCCCGCGCTTTTCGCCGGACGCGCGCCCACGAAAAAGCCGGGCACATGGCCCGGCTTTTTCTCGCCACTCTACAGGGCTCAGCTGAGCAGATGCGCCACGCCGCTGCGCTCTTCCTCGAGCTCGGCCAGGGTCTTGTCGATGGCCTTCTGGCTGAAGTCGTCGACTTCGATGTCCTTGACCAGCGTGTACTCGCCATTCTCGGTGGTCACCGCGAAGCCGAAGATCACGCCTTCGGGAATGCCGTAGCTGCCGTCGGACGGCACGCCCATCGTCACCCACTTGCCGTTGCTGCCCAGCACCCAGTCGTGGATATGGTCGATGGCGGCGTTGGCGGCGGACGCGGCCGAGGACAGGCCACGGGCTTCGATGATCGCCGCGCCGCGCTTGCCGACCTGCGGAATGAAGGTGTTGGCGTTCCAGTCGGCGTCGTTGACCTTGTCCTTCAGGTTCTGGCCGTTCGCGGTCGCGAAGCGGTAGTCCGGGTACATGGTCGGGCTGTGGTTGCCCCACACGATCAGGCCTTCGATGTCGCCCACGGCCACGTCGGCCTTGGTCGCCAGCTGGCTCAGCGCGCGGTTGTGGTCGAGGCGCAGCATCGCGGTGAAGTTGCGCGGGTTGAGATCCGGCGCCGACTTCATGGCGATGTAGGCATTGGTATTGGCCGGGTTGCCGACCACCAGCACCTTGACGTCACGCGAGGCGACCTTGTTCAGCGCCGCGCCCTGCGCGGTGAAGATCTTGGCGTTCTCGAGCAGCAGGTCCTTGCGCTCCATGCCCGGGCCGCGCGGACGCGCACCGACCAGCAGGGCGATGTCGGCGTCCTTGAACGCGACTTCCGGATCGTCGGTGCCGACGACATCGGCCAGCAGCGGGAACGCGCAATCCTCGAGCTCCATGATCACGCCCTTCAGCGCGGCCTGTGCCTTGTCGATCGGCAGTTCGAGCAGCTGCAGGATCACCGGCTGGTCCTTGCCCAGCATTTCGCCGGAGGCGATCCGGAACAGCAGCGCATAGCCGATCTGGCCGGCAGCGCCGGTCACGGCAACACGGACGGGCTTCTTCATCGTCAATCCTCTCGTTCGTTCAAACGGTCACGTGGGTGGGTAGCATCCGGTCGGCGGGGGCCGGCCGGTCAAGTCAGCTCCGCGAAGAATTCGCGGATGCGGGCCAGCCCGGGCGCGAGCTGCGCTTCGGGACAGGTGTAGCTGATGCGCAATGCGCGCGGCTCGCCGAACGCCGAGCCCGGCACGCAGGCCACGCCCTTGGTTTCGAGCAGCGCATTGCACAGGTCGACGTCGCTCTCGATGCGGATGTCGCCATGCGACTTGCCGAAGGCGACGCTGATGTCGGGAAACACATAGAACGCGCCGGCGGGTTTCGGGCAGACCACGCCCGGAATTTCGGCCAGCGCCGCCATCACCACGTCGCGACGCGCCTGGAATTCGGCGCATTTCGCCGTCGGCACATCCTGCGGGCCGGACAGCGCGGCGACCGCGGCGGCCGTCACCACTTCCGGCACATTGGTGATGTGATTGGAGTTCATCGTCGCGAAGGCTTTTGCAACGTTCTCGGGCCCCGCCAGCAGGCCGACGCGCCAGCCCGGCATGCCGTAGGTCTTGGACAGCGAGTCGACGAAGATCGTGCGCTCGCGCAGTTCCGGACGCGCCTGCACCACGTTGTGGTAGCCGACGCCGTCGAACACCATCCGGTTGTAGATGTCGTCGGTGATGATCCAGGTATCGGGATGGCGCACCAGCACGTCAGCCAGCGCGGCGATCTCGTCGCGCGTGTAGACCATGCCGGTCGGGTTCGACGGATTGTTGAACAGGAAGACCCTGGGCTTCTTCGACAGCGCGGCATCGAGCTGCGCCGGCGTGAGCTTGTAGTCCTGCTCGGGCGGACACGGCAGCAACTGGATGTCGGCGCCGACGATCTGCGCGATGTCCAGATACGTCGTCCAGTAGGGCGTTGCGAACGCGAAACCGTCGCCTTCGTCGAGCAGCACTTCGGCCAGCGTGTAAAGGATGTGCTTGGCCCCGATGCCGCTGGCGCAGTGGGCGCGGGTATAGCCCGGCAGGCCGATGCGGTCGAGATGGCCGATGAACGCGTCGAGCAGCGCATCGCTGCCGCGGTTGCTGCCGTACTGCCCGCTGTCGTGGTCGAGCGCCTCGCGCGCCGCCGCATAGACGTGCGGGCCGGGCAGAAAATTCGGCACGCCGATCGAGAAGCTGATGATGTCCCGCCCTTCGGCCTTCAGGCGCTTCGCCTTTTCGGCGACCTGCATGATGGCGCTGGGCTTGGCGCGAGCGGTCCGCGCGGCGAGCTGGGGCATCGGGAACTCTCGTTTCAGAGCGGCGGGAATGCGGCGGAACCGCTGATTTTCGGCGGCAGATGGTACCACGCACCCCTGTGGCGACCGCCGGGGCGGCGGGCTGCGAGACGCGGTTTCAAAGGTAGTCGAGCACGTCGCCGAGGTCGTAGTTGTCGTCGAAATAGGTCTGCCACTGCGCGTAGGCGTCGCGCAGACACTCGGCGGTCCTGCAGGCATCGAGCTGCTTCACCACGGCGGCCGCGGTGCGGTCGCCATCGGGGTATCGCGCCGACAACTCGACCAGCTGCGTACGCAGGCTTCGATCGAGCTCAGCGAACTCGATCTCGCTGCAGGCCAGCGTCGCCCGCAGGCTGTCCGCCGGGGCGTCGCCGCCGCACGCCACTGCCTCCGGCAGCACTTCGGCCTGGCGGATCGCCAGCACGAGTTCCTGGTGATCACGCTCGGTCAGCCGACGCACGAAGCCCAGCGTCTCGACCTGTCCCTGCGCCCAGGTGACCCGCAACGTGAAGCCGGCCCCGGGCATCGCGTCCTGCACCTTGCGCAGGGTCACCGTCTCATCCGGCCCGTTCTCGCGGGTGACGCGGAAGGCCAGCGTCTGGTTGCCCACATCGACATCCTCGACCGCGCCTGCAAGCCAGACACCATCGCGCAGGATCCGCAGTCCATACGCGTCCTGCCATTGGATGGCGTAGATCGTTTCGGCGTCGTCGCCCTGCGAGCGGCCGGTGCTCCAGATGCCGTCGAGGCTGCGCTCGAGATCCTGCGTCTGCGGCGTGTCCGCCAAATCCGGGCCCACGCTGTCGATGCCGGCATCAGGCGCAGAAGGCCCGCAACCGGACAGCAGGCCGACGCCCAGCGCCAACACCAGACCGCACCACCACGTGCCGTTCGAGGCCATTCCATTCCCCCAAAGAAAACAGGCCGGCGAGTGGCCGGCCTGTCGGTGTCGCTTACGCAGCGAGTGTCTTGTTCCACTCGGCGACGCGATCGGCCTTCGCCGCCAGCGCGGCGTCGACGTCGCCCTCGATCTTGATGGACTTGATCGCGTCGCCCTGCTTCACCGCGTCCACGATGTCCAGGCCTTCGGTGACCTTGCCGAACACGGTGTGCTTGCCGTCCAGCCAGTCGGTCTTGATGTGGGTGATGAAGAACTGGCTGCCATTGGTGTTCGGGCCCGCGTTCGCCATGGACAGCACGCCACGGTCGTGCTTGACGCCGTTGTTGGTCTCGTCTTCGAACTTGTAGCCCGGGCCACCGCGGCCGGAGCCTTCGGGACAGCCGCCCTGGATCATGAAGTCCGGGATCACGCGGTGGAAGCTGAGACCGTCGTAGAACCCGCGCTGGGCGAGGTTGACGAAGTTGGCCACGGTCAGCGGCGCCTTGTCGGCGTGCAGCTCGACCTTGATCTGGCCACGGTCGGTATCGAATACAGCGTTCAGGGACATGGGAAATCCTGGTTGAAGGGACAATCATCGGCGCACCGACGAACCCGCGACATGCGGCCTCTCGCGACCGGTTTCAAGCGGTGTTTGGGCGGCCCCGCCATGCGGCAGCGCAACACGCTATAATGCGGGGCTCTTTCACTGACTCTTGTGCGCCCCGGTCTTCGACTCTGGCGCAGCCTTGCCCATGTCCATCGAACGCCTGCGCAATATCGCCATCGTCGCCCACGTCGACCATGGCAAGACCACCCTCGTCGACTGCCTGCTGAAGCAGTCGGGCACCCTGTCCGAGCGCACCGTGCTTGCCGAGCGCGTGATGGACAGCAACGACCAGGAAAAGGAACGTGGCATCACGATCCTCGCCAAGAACACGGCGATCACCTGGAACGGCAACCGCATCAACATCGTCGACACCCCGGGCCACGCCGACTTCGGCGGCGAGGTCGAGCGCGTGCTGTCGATGGTGGACACCGTGCTGATCCTGGTCGACGCGATGGACGGCCCGATGCCGCAGACGCGCTTCGTGACCCAGAAGGCGTTCGCGATGGGCTTCAAGCCGATCGTCGTCGTCAACAAGATCGACCGCCCGGGCGCGCGCCCGGACTGGGTGATTGACCAGGTGTTCGATCTGTTCGACAAGCTGGGCGCGACCAACGAGCAGCTCGACTTCCCGATCGTCTATGCCTCGGCGCTGCATGGGTACGCGAGCCTCGACGATGCCGCGCGTTCGGGCGACATGACCCCGTTGTACGAAGCGATCATGCAGCATGCGCCGGCGCCGGAAGTGGATCCGGACGGTCCCTTCCAGATGCGCATCAGCCAGCTGGACTACAACAATTTCGTGGGCGTGATCGGCATCGGCCGCATCCAGCGCGGCGCCCTGAAGAAGAACATGCCGGTCTCGGTCATCAGCCGTGAAGGCAAGAAGCGCCAGGGCAAGGTGATGCAGGTGCTGGGCTTCCTGGGTCTGGAGCGCATCGAGCAGGACACTGCCGAGGCCGGCGACATCGTCGCCATCTCCGGCATCCAGGACCTGACGATTTCCGACACGGTCTGCGCCCTGGATACCCCGGAAGCGCTGCCTGCACTGACCGTTGACGAGCCCACCATCTCGATGACCTTCCAGGTCAACAACTCGCCGTTCGCAGGCAACAAGGATCTGTCCGGCGGCAAGTTCCTGACCAGCCGCCAGCTGAAGGATCGCCTTGAGCGCGAGACCGTGCACAACGTGGCGCTGAAGGTCGAGCAGCTGGAAGACGCGGACAAGTTCCTGGTGTCCGGCCGCGGCGAACTGCATCTCTCGGTGCTGATCGAGAACATGCGCCGCGAAGGCTTTGAACTGGCCGTGTCGCGCCCGGAAGTCATCATCAAGGAGATCGACGGCCAGCAGATGGAGCCGATCGAGCAGCTGGTGGTCGACGTCGAAGAGCAGCACCAGGGCGGCGTGATGGAGAAGCTCGGCATCCGCAAGGGCCAGCTGAAGAACATGGAGTCGGACGGCAAGGGACGCGTGCGTCTGGACTACGAGATCCCGGCACGTGGCCTGATCGGCTTCCAGAACGAGTTCAAGACCCTGACCCAGGGCGGCGGCCTGTTGTTCCACGTGTTCGACCGCTACGGCCCGAAGGAAACCGGTGCGATCGCCAAGCGCCTGAACGGCGTGATGATCGCCAATGCGCCGGGCGCCACGCCGGCCTACTCGCTCGGCCCGTTGCAGGAACGCGGCAAGCTGTTCGCCGCCGAGGGCGACAACGTGTATGAGGGTCAGCTGGTCGGTATCCACTCCAAGGACAACGACCTGACCGTCAACGCGATCAAGACCAAGCCGCTGACCAACATGCGCGCCTCGGGCAAGGACGATGCCATCGCGCTGACCCCGGCGATCAAGTTCTCGCTGGAACAGGCTCTGGACTTCATCGATGACGACGAGCTGGTCGAAGTTACGCCGAAGGAAATCCGCCTGCGCAAGAAGTTCCTGACCGAGAGCGATCGCAAGCGCGCGTCCCGCGCAGCGTGAGCCAGGCGCTGTTCCCGGCGTGGCGGCCCAGTGCCGACGGCCGGGCGGTGCTCGCGACGGTGTTGCACCGTTTGCAGGAGGCGCGTCCATCGGACGCGCCTTCTTTGCAACTGCGGCGCGCCGACCAGTGGCACGTCACGCTCTGTTTCGTGAGTGAGACCGCCGGCCCCGTGGTCGCACCGGCGCTTCTGGATGCGTTCGCCGACGCGGCAACCCGGATTCCGCCACACCGCTTCACCCTCGAACGTCTCGCCTACTGGCGCCACTCCGGCGCGGTCGTCGCGTTGCCGGCGCCCTGCCCTGCACTGCAGGCCCTGTGCGATGCGAGCCATGACGCAGCCCGCCGCGCGGGTACCGCGCCCATGGAGCGGACCACGCGGCCGCATGTCACGCTCGCGTTCCTCGAACGGGGACTGCCGCCGCAGACGTGGCTCGACACGGCAGACTGCGGCGCCGATAGCCTCGACGTCGACAGATTCGAATTGCTGTTCAATCCCGGTGGCCGCTACGACGCGCTCGGCGCGTGGCCATTGACCGGCGCGGCATTGCCCGCGCCACCCCGACAGGACGCCCTGTTCTGATGACCGACGATCGCATCGACACCCACAAAGGCCTGCGCGCGATCGCGCTGTTCGAAGCCGGCAAGGGCGTCATTGCCCTGCTCGTCGCCGGCGCGCTGGCGGCGATCGGCCCGGACGCCCTGCAGCACGAGCTCGAACGCGTACTCGCGCGCTTCGGCGTCGATGCCGAGCGCAGCGGCACCGCGATGCTCGATGCGATCACACCGGAACGGCTGCACATCGCCATCGGCGTGGCGGTGATCTACGCCGTCATGCGCCTGTTCGAAGGCTGGGGCCTGTGGCGCCATCGCGCGTGGGCGTCCTGGCTGGGCGTGATCGGCGCGGCCGCGTATCTGCCGTTCGAGATCTATGCGCTGTGGCAGCACCCGGACTGGATGACCTGGGGTGTTTTCCTGCTCAACCTGATGATCGTGCTGGTGCTCGCGCGCGATCTGCGCCGACGCCGCAGCGCGGCCTGATCCCATCGCCACCGGCAACCGCGTCGCCAGACTGGTGTGACGGCACTCCGCCTCACGCCAGGACGCGACGATGACGACCGCCTTCCCCGTTTCCCGTGGTGCGCGTTGCGCGCTCGCGTTGCTGCTGGCAAGCGCCTGCGGCACGCTGCAGGCCGCCGATACGCTGGAAGCGCGCAACGCCGCGGCCGGACTGGTGATGACGCACGGCATGTTCGTCGACGTCACGCTGGGGCAGTGGTGCGGCGCATTACCCGCGCCGGACGGCCCGAGCGCCCGGGCGGCGCATGCCGGCTGGGAACGCCGCAACGCCGAGCCCTTCCTCGTCGGCAGCCTGTGGATCCATGCCCTGGGCGAGACCGTTGCCACGCGCATGGGCGACGCCGCTGGCGTGCAGTTCCATGCGCAGCGCAAGGCCGAGTTCGGGGACGCCGTCGCGCGCATGCAGCAGGCGCTGTTCGCGGACGGCAAGGTGACGCGGGTCGACTGCGCCCGCATCACCGACGCGGTGGACGCGGGCACGTTCGATGTCTCGAGCAATCCCGACGTCTCCGAAACCTTCCGCCGGATGGGCGCCGAACTCCAGCAGCGCCGCGCGGATTGATCAGGCGGTCACGCCCGACGCGCGGCCCACCTGCACCTGCTTGCGCACGATCAGCATCGCGGTCTCCAACGCCTGTTCGTAGTTCAGGCGCGGATCGACCTGGCTCTTGTAGGCGCGCTCGAGATCGGTCTCGGTCAACGCCCGCGCGCCGCCCATGCACTCGGTGACGTCTTCGCCGGTGAGTTCCAGATGCACACCGCCCAAGCGCGTGCCGGCCGCGGCGTGCAGATCGAACGCCTGCTCGATCTCGCTGCGGATGTTGTCGAAGCGGCGCGTCTTGTAGCCGTTGCTGGTCGACTCGGTATTGCCGTGCATCGGATCGCAGATCCACAGCACGCGACGGCCCGAGCGGCGTACTGCGTCGAGCAATGCCGGCAGGCGCTCGGCGACCTGGGTCGCGCCCATGCGGTGGATCAGGCTCAGGCGGCCCGGCTCGTCGTCTGGATTGAGTACATCGATCAGGCGCAGCAGTTCGTCCGCCGTCGACGTCGGGCCGACCTTGACGCCGATCGGATTGCGCAGCCCGCGGAAATACTCGACGTGCGCGCCGTCGAGTGCAGCAGTGCGCACGCCGATCCACGGAAAATGCGTGCTGAGATTGAACCAGCCCCACTGGCGCGGCACCTGACGCGTGTTCGCTTCCTCGTAAGGCAGCAGCAGCGCTTCGTGCGAGGTGTAGAAATCGACGCGATTGAGGTTGTGCACCTGCGTGCCGGCCAGCGTCTCCATGAAACGCACGGCGTCGCCGAGACCCGAGACCATGCGCTGGTATTCCTCGGCCAGCGGCGATTCGCCCACCCACTCCAGTCCCCAGTATTCGGGATGGTGCAGATCCGCGAAGCCACCGTCGATCAGCGAGCGCACGAAATTCATCGTCATCGCCGAACGCGCATGCGCGCGCACCATGCGGCGCGGGTCTGGAATCCGGGCTTCGGGCGTAAACGCCGGCGCATTGACCACGTCGCCGCGGTAACAAGGCAGGGTCACGCCATCCCGGGTTTCGGTGTCGGCCGAACGCGGCTTCGCGTACTGGCCGGCGAACCGGCCCACGCGCACCACCGGCAGGCGCATGCCGTGCACGAGCACCAGGCTCATCTGCAGCAGCACCTTGAGCCGGTTGGAGATGACGTCGGAGGTGCAGTCGCCGAAGTTCTCGGCGCAGTCGCCGCCCTGCAACAGGAACCGCCGACCCTCCTGGGCTTCGGCCAGTTGCTGCTTGAGGCTGAGGATCTCCCACGAGGTCACCAGCGGTGGCAATGCGCGCAACTCTTCCTGCACGGCAGCCAGGGCGGCCTGATCGGGATAGGTCGGCAGCTGTTTGGCCGGGCGCGTGCGCCAGCTCTCCGGCTGCCAGTTCTCGGGCAGGTTCACGGGATGCAGGCTGCGCTCAATGGACGACGACATGGGGTGTTCCTCTCGCGGGCGGCCATCATCGCAGTTTGCTGCCCTGCGTCAATTTCGGCCGCAACCGCTCAGCGGCGTGTACGCAGGCCGGCGAACAGTGCGAGCGCGGCCAGCAGCAGGAACCACACCAGGCTCCAGGCCGGCATCGACAGGCCGAGGAACGTCCAGTCGACGGTGCCGCAGTCGCCGGAGCCGGTCAGCACCTTCTGGATCAGCGTGGGCGTGTCCATGGTTTCGCGCATGAAGGCGAACGGCGCGCCGCAGGTCGCGAAGCCGGGTGGATGCATCTGCAGCCATACGTGACGTCCGGCGATACCGATGCCGACCGTGGCGGCTGCGAAGCCCAGCAGGCCGTAGGTCGTACGGCCGCCGCGTCCGCGCGGTGCGTGGATGCCGGCGATCAACAACACCACACCGAGCGCCGCGAAGGCCAGTCGCTGGAAGATGCACAGCGGACACGGTTCGAGCCCCCACTGCAGCTGCGAGTAGATCGCGAAACCGATCAGGGCAAAGCAGGCGACGGCGCCGACGAGCATCAGCGTGCGGAACGACCAGCGGACAGGATTCATGGGCAGACCGTCGATAGGGTGTCGCGATTATCGTCCCGCACCGCGCAAACAAAAACCCCGGCAAGTGCCGGGGCTTCGTTCCATCGATCACGGGAACCTGCGCAACTGGCGCAGGTCGTCACGATGCGGATTACTCGGCTTCGACCGACGCCTGCGGGCGATCGACCAGCTCGACATACGCCATCGGCGCGTTGTCGCCGGCGCGGAAGCCGCACTTGAGAATGCGCAGGTAGCCGCCCGGACGCGCGCTGTAGCGCGGACCGACGGTGGTGAACAGCGTGCCGACGGCTTCCTTGTCGCGCAGACGCGCGAAAGCGAGACGACGGTTGGCGACGCTGTCGACCTTGCCGAGGGTGATCAGGGGCTCTGCGACGCGGCGCAGTTCCTTGGCCTTCGGCAGGGTCGTCTTGATGAGTTCGCTCTTGATCAGCGAAGCGGCCATGTTGCGGAACATCGCTTCACGATGGGCGCTGGTGCGGTTGAACTTGCGTCCGGCTTTCTGGTGGCGCATGGCATGGATCCTTCAGATAGGAATGGTGGGTCTGTGTGCAGCGTTGTCGCCGTCCTGGCGTTGGAACTTGGACTGCGGATGGTCCGGAACCGGTCGTCCTTCACCGGCAACGCCGCGGGCTTCTGCCCGTCGGCGCGGTCTTGCATACATCTAAATACAGATCGGGAGCCGCGGCTCGCGCCGCGTTTGCACCCCCGGCCCGGCAAAGCACGCCGGGCGTTCACATCCCGCAACCGATGCCTGACGGCATCGGCTGCACACGGGATGCTTAACCAAGCATGCCGTGAGCGGACACGCCGGTCGGCGGCCAGTTCTCGAGCTTCATGCCCAGTGCCAGGCCGCGCTGCGCCAGGACTTCCTTGATCTCGGTCAGCGACTTCTTGCCGAGGTTCGGGGTCTTGAGCAGTTCGACTTCGGTCTTCTGGATCAGATCGCCGATGTAATAGATGCTCTCGGCCTTGAGGCAATTGGCCGAACGCACCGTCAGCTCCAGATCGTCGATCGGACGCAGCAGGATCGGGTCGACGCCCGGTGCCTGCGGCTTCGCCGCGCCGCGATCGCGGTGCGTGAAGTCGCCGAACACCGACAGCTGATCGGTGAGGATGTCGGCGGCGGTGCGCACGGCTTCCTCGGCATCGATCGTGCCGTTGGTCTCGATGTCCAGGACCAACTTGTCGAGGTCGGTACGCTGCTCGACGCGCGCCGCTTCGACCTCATAGGCCACGCGACGCACCGGCGAGAACGACGCGTCCAGCATCAGGCGACCGATGGCGCGGGTCTCCTCGTCCGGACGACGACGTGCGGAAGCCGGCTGATAGCCGAAACCGCGCTCGATCTTCAGACGCATGTTGATCGACGCGTCCTTGGTCAGGTGGCAGATGATGTGCTCGCCGTTGAGGATCTCGACGTTGTGGTCGGTCTTGATATCGGCGGCCGTCACGACGCCCGCGCCCGTCTTCGACAGCGACAGCGTGGACGCTTCGCCGGTGCCCATGCGGATGGCGACGTCCTTGAGGTTCAGCAGGACTTCCAGCACGTCTTCCTGCAGGCCCTCGATGGTGCTGTACTCGTGCAGCACGCCGTCGATCTCGACTTCCGTAATCGCGAAGCCCGGAATCGACGACAGGAGCACGCGACGCAGGGCATTGCCCAGCGTGTGCCCATACCCGCGCTCCAGCGGCTCGATCACGACCTTCGCGCGGTTGCCCGCGAGACGTTCGATCTGAGGGCCGCGGGGACGCAGGACCTGGTTGGCGGTAGCCGTCATGTGTGTGTGTCTCCTGAGGACCGCCGCGCTTTCCACGCGGCGGCACCTGGTTGAATTACTTCGAGTACAGCTCGACGATCAGCGCTTCGTTGATATCCGCCGGCAGATCGGCACGATCTGGGACGGACTTGAACACACCACTGAACGCCTTGGAGTCGACTTCGACCCACGACGGGGACAGATCCATCGTCGACCACACGGTGAGCGCTTCCTGCACGCGAAGCTGCTTCTGTGCCTTCTCCGACAGTGCGATCGCGTCGCCTGCCTTGACCTGGTACGACGGCAGATTCACCGACTGGCCATTGACCGTGACACCACGGTGCGACACCAGCTGGCGCGCGGCCGGACGGGTCACCGCGAAGCCCATGCGGTAGATGACGTTGTCGAGGCGCGTCTCGAGGAGCTGCAGCAGGTTTTCACCCGTGTTGCCCTTCTTGTTCGACGCCTTCTTGTAGTAGTTGCGGAACTGACGTTCGAGCAGACCGTAGATACGCTTGACCTTCTGCTTCTCGCGAAGCTGGGTGGCGTAATCGGACAGCTTGCTGCGACGCGCGCCGGTACCGGCACCGTGCTGGCCGGGCTTCTGCTCCAGCTTGCACTTCGAGTCGAGCGCGCGGGTCGGGCTCTTGAGGGAGAGGTCGGCGCCTTCACGGCGCGCGAGCTTACAGGTAGGACCGATGTAACGAGCCATTTCTTATCGCTCCTTTAGACGCGACGCTTCTTCGGCGGGCGGCATCCGTTGTGCGGGATGGGCGTCACGTCGATGATGTTGATGATCTTGTAGCCCACGTTGTTCAGCGAGCGCACGGCCGACTCACGACCCGGACCCGGGCCCTTGATGCGGACTTCAAGCGACTTGACGCCGTAGTCGAGGGCGGCCTTGCCGGCCTTCTCTGCGGCGACCTGGGCTGCGAACGGGGTCGACTTGCGCGAGCCGCGGAAACCCGCGCCTCCCGAGGTCGCCCACGAGAGCGCGTTGCCCTGGCGGTCGGTGATCGTGATGATCGTGTTGTTGAACGAAGCGTGGACATGCGCGATGCCGTCGGTGACGACGCGCTTGATCTTCTTCTTGGTCTTGGTAGCTGCGGGCTTGGCCATGGCTGTGCTCCTTACTTCCTGATGGCCTTGCGCGGACCCTTACGGGTGCGTGCATTGGTCCGGGTGCGCTGGCCACGCAGCGGGAGACCACGACGGTGACGCAGGCCGCGGTAGCACGACAGGTCCATCAGACGCTTGATGGCCATGCCGACTTCGCGACGCAGGTCGCCCTCGACCACGTACTTGCCGACTTCCGAGCGCAGACGCTCGACTTCCGGTTCGGACAGATCGCGGATCTTCGTGGTCGAGGTCACGCCTGCGGCTTCGCAGACCTTCTTCGAACGGGTACGGCCAATGCCGAAAATGCTTTGAAGCCCAACCCAGACATGCTTCTGGGCAGGCAGGTTCACACCTGCAATACGCGCCATGCGCGGATCTCCAACTGGTTTGCTGCCAGGGGTTCAATCCCGGCAAAAGGGAACAAGAAATAATAGCAGGGCCTCGTGGTTTCAGGAAGCCCACGGCGCCAAGGCGCCAGTGAACCCGGCATGGGGAGCGTGCCCATGCTCCGGCGACAGTCCAGGACCGGCAGCTTTCGGGAACGATCTCCCTCGCCTGCCCCGCTCGCTACTCTGGCGTGCGGATCTTCCTGGACCACTCGCACACGAGACCGCCGTACGAGTCGCCCATCTGAAGTCCGGCGCGTAGGTCCGGACTTCGTGCACTGCCCCATCGGACGGTGCGATGCGACATGGGGAGTGCCCATGCCGCGAGAACATTGCCGGACGACCGTCAAGGCGGCCCGGCGGAACATCAACGGCCGGTGAGGCCGCCCCCGCTGCGCGAACCCTTGAGGTTCGACTTCTTCAGCAGGCTTTCGTACTGGTGCGACATCAGATGCGACTGGACCTGCGCAATGAAGTCCATGATCACCACCACCACGATCAGCAGCGACGTGCCGCCGAAGTGGAAGGAGCTGCCGAATTCGGCGCGCATGAACTCCGGCAGCAGGCAGACCAGGACCAGATAGGCCGCGCCGACTGCCGTGAGGCGGGTCAGCACACCGTCGATGTAATCCGCGGTCGCCTTGCCCGGACGGATGCCCGGAATCAGCGCGCCCGACTTCTTGAGGTTGTCGGCCGTTTCCTGGCTGTTGAATACCAGCGCGGTGTAGAAGAACGCGAAGCCCGCGATCAGACCACCGAACAGCAGCACATACAGGGGCTCGCCGGGCGAGATCGCCTGCGCCATGCGCTGCAGCATCTGCTGCCAGCCGCTCGACGACGAAGCTTCACCGAACCACGTGGTGACCGTTGCCGGGAACATGATGATCGAGGACGCGAAGATCGCCGGAATCACGCCTGCCATGTTGAGCTTGAGCGGCAGGAACGAGCTCTGGTTCATGTACGCGTTGCGACCACCCTGACGACGCGCGTAGTTGACCGTGATCCGGCGCTGGCCACGCTCGACGAACACCACGAAGAACACCGCCGCCAGCACCACGATCACCAGCAGGATCGCCGCGATCGGGCTCATGTCTCCGCTGCGCAGCGAATCGAACGTACCCAGCACGGCGCCCGGCAGACCCGCCACGATGCCGGCGAAGATGATCAGCGACACACCGTTGCCGATGCCGCGCTCGGTGACCTGCTCGCCCAACCACACCAGGAACATGGTGCCCGCGGTGAGCGCGATGATCGCGGTCAGTACGAAGCCCATACCCGGCGCGTAGACGACCGGGATGCCGTTGTTCGCACCCGAGCTCTGCAACGCCACAGCGATACCCGCCGACTGGAACACCGCCAGCGGAATCGCACCGATACGCGACCACTGGGTGATCCTGCGCCGGCCCGACTCGCCTTCCTTCTGGATGGCTTTCAGGCTGGGCACGACCTGCACCAGCAGCTGCATCACGATCGACGCCGAGATGTACGGAATCACGTTCAATGCGAACAGGCTGAAACGCGACAGGGCGCCACCGGAGAACATGTTGAACATGTCCACGATGGTGCCTTCCTGCCGCTCCATCAGCTGCAGCATGGCTTCGGGATTGACGCCCGGCACCGGGATGAAACACCCGATGCGGTAGACGACGAGAGCACCGAGCACGAACAGCAGGCGCTGGCGGAGCTCGGTGAATTTACCGAGCCCGGCGCCGACCCCACCCATTGCGCTGCCGCTTCGCGACATCCGGCTTACTCCTCGACCTTGCCGCCAGCGGCTTCGATCGCCGCGCGGGCACCGGCCGTGGCGAGCACGCCCTTGAGCACGAGCTTCTTGCTGATCTCGCCCTTGAGGACGATCTTCGCGCGCTTGGCGGTGCTGGGCACCAGCTTGGCGGCACGCAGCGCGGCGAAGTCGACGTCACCGTCGAGCTTGTCGAGCTGATAGAGCATCACTTCGGCGGTGTCGAGCTTCAGCTTGGAGCGGAAACCGACCTTCGGCAGACGCTTGCGCAGCGGCATCTGGCCGCCTTCGAAGCCGGCCTTGATCTTGCCCTTGCCCGAGCGCGCGAACGAACCCTTGTGGCCGCGGCCGGCAGTCTTGCCCAGGCCCGAACCGATACCGCGACCGACGCGCGTGCGCTCGGTGCGGGCGCCCTGTGCGGGCTTGAGAGAATTGAGCTTCATTTCGATTATTCCTCGACCTGGACCAGGTAGTGGACCTTGTTGATCAGGCCACGGACCTGCGGGCTGTCCTTCAGTTCACGCACGTCGTTGAGCTTGCCCAGACCGAGTGCTTTCACCGAAAGGCGGTGCTTGGCCTGCGAACCCCGCAGACCCTTGACCAGACGCACCTTGACGGTGCCGCCGGTGGATTCCTTCTTAGCCATTGATCAGGTCCTCCACCTTCTTGCCGCGCTTGGCAGCGATCTGCGCCGGCGAGTGCATTTCGTTGAGGCCGCGGATCGTGGCGCGCACGAGGTTGATCGGATTACGCGAACCGACGGCCTTGGCCAGCACGTCCTTGACGCCGACGGCTTCGAGCACGGCGCGCATCGCGCCACCGGCGATCACGCCGGTACCCTCGGAGGCAGGCTGCATGAACACATTCGCGGCGCCGTGGCGCGACTTGACCGTGTGCCACAGCGTGCTGCCGTTGAGATCAACGGTCTTCTGGTTCTTGCGGGCCTGCTCCATCGATTTCTGGATCGCGACCGGCACTTCGCGCGCCTTGCCGTAACCGAAGCCGACCTTGCCGTTGCCGTCGCCGACGACCGTCAGCGCGGTGAACGTGAACTGGCGACCGCCCTTGACGGTCTTGCTGACGCGGTTGACCGTGATCAGCTTCTCGATCATGCCGTCGTCGAGCTCTTCGCGATCGCGACCGCGACCGCGGTTATCCCTTTCGTTTGCCATCTGGATTGCCTGTATTGATAAGAGGATGCACGGCTTGTGCCGCTTGGAGTTGGGAAGCGGATCGGTGAAACGCGGACGCGGCACAAAAGGCCGCGGGCGCCCGGCACACCCTGTGCCGGCAGGTCAGGCGACACCGGGCACGAGGCCCGGCGGCGACAGCGTTCGAATCAGAACTGCAGACCACCCTCGCGGGCAGCGTCGGCGAGTGCCTTGATACGACCGTGGTAGCGGTAGCCCGAGCGGTCGAATGCGACCTTCTCGATACCCGCGGCCTTGGCCTTCTCTGCAATCGCACGACCCACCGCGGTGGCGGCGTCGGCGTTCTTGCCGTTCTTCAGGCCGTCCTTGACGTCGGCCTGGGTGGTGTTGGCAGCCGCCAGCACCTTGGAACCATCCGAATTGAACAGCTGGGCGTAGATGTGCTGGCCGGTGCGCAGCACCGACAGGCGCGGCACGCCGAGGACACGGATGTGCGAACGCGTGGTCTTGGCGCGGCGCAGGCGGGCGTTGTTCTTGATGCTCATGATCTTGATCCCCGGGAAGCGGATGGGCCTTAGGCCTTCTTGGCTTCCTTGCGAATGATGGTTTCGTCGGAGTACTTCACGCCCTTGCCCTTGTACGGCTCCGGCGGACGGAATCCGCGGATCTTGGCGGCGACCTGACCGACGAGCTGCTTGTCTGCACCCTGGACCAGGATCTCGGTCTGGGTGGGCGTGGTCAGCGTGATGCCTTCCGGCGCCTGGAACACGACGGGGTGCGAGAAACCGAGCGAGAGGTTCAGGTCCTTGCCCTGGACCGCTGCGCGGTAGCCGACGCCGACCAGCTCGAGCTTGCGCTCGAAGCCCTGCGACACGCCGTGCACCATGTTCGCGACGATCGCGCGCAGGGTGCCGGTGAGCGGAATCTGCGACGGATCATTCGCCGAAAGCAGCGCATTGCCGTCTTCGATGGTGATCTCGATATCCGACGGCTTGATGAGCGTCAGAGTGCCCTTCGGGCCCTTCACGCTGACCAGCTCGGGCTGGATGTTGAGCTCGACGCCCTTCGGAAGGGCAATCGGCTTCTTGGCAACTCGGGACATTGTGCGTTACTCCCTTAAGCCACGAAGCACAGGACTTCACCGCCGACACCGTGCTGGCGTGCCTGCGCGTCGGTCATGATGCCCTTCGAGGTGGAGATGATGGACACGCCCAGGCCGTTGAGGACCTTCGGCAGCGCGTCCTTGCCGCGGTACTGACGCAGACCCGAGCGCGAGAAACGCTTCAGGGTCTCGATGACCGGACGGCCTTCGTAATACTTGAGAACGATCTCGAGCTCGGCCTTGGCGCCGTTCTCGGTCACGCGGAAATCGCTGATGTAACCCTCGTCCTTCAGGACGGTGGCGATTGCGACCTTGATCTTGGACGAGGGCATCGCCGCCGTCTGCTTGCCAACTGCTGCCGCATTTCGAATGCGGACCAGCATGTCGGCGATGGGATCAGTCATGCTCATGATGATTACCTTCTGAGTGCACCGATATCCGCTTGCGCGAACACTAGTTTTTGACCCGCACGGATTTCGGGCGGGGTACAACGTGAGGGCCGGTATTCTACAGGTCCGGCGCGCAAACGCCAGACCTGCAGAGCGACGCTCTTACCAGCTTGCCTTGCGCAGACCGGGCACGTCGCCGCGCATGGTGGCTTCGCGCAGCTTGTTGCGGCCGAGGCCGAACTTGCTGTAGACGGCACGCGGGCGGCCGGACAGCGCGCAACGCGTGGTCTGGCGCGCCGGCGACGAGTCGCGCGGCAGCTTCTGCAGCTTGTTGACTGCGTCAGCCTTTTCTTCGTAACCGGCGGTCGGGCTGCTGATGATCTTCTTCAGCGCCTCACGCTTTTCGGCGTGCTGCTTGGCCAGCTTCTTGCGCTTGACCTCGCGGTTGATCATGGACGTCTTTGCCATAAATGCTCTGCCTTCGGATCAGTTGCGGAACGGGAAGCGGAAGGCTTCCAGCAGGGCCTTGGCTTCTTCGTTGGTACGGGCGGTCGTGGTGATGGCGATGTCCATACCGCGGATCGCGTCGACGGCGTCGAAGTCGATTTCCGGGAAGATGATCTGTTCCTTCACGCCCATGTTGTAGTTGCCGCGGCCGTCGAACGACCGGGCCGAGACACCACGGAAGTCGCGGACGCGCGGCAGCGCGACGTTGACCAGGCGATCGAAGAACTCGTACATGCCATTGCGACGCAGCGTGACCTTGCAGCCGATCGGCCAGCCATCGCGGATCTTGAACGAGGCCACCGACACGCGCGACTTGGTCACCAGCGGCTTCTGGCCGCTGATCTTGGCCATGTCGGCAGTCGCGTTCTCGAGCACCTTCTTGTTCGCGGCAGCTTCGCCCACGCCCATGTTGATGGTGATCTTGCTCAGGCGCGGGACCTGCATGATGTTGGCGTAACCGAACTGCTCCATGAGCTTCGGTACCACCTCATCCTTGTAGAACTGTTCCAGACGGGTCGTCATTTTTGCATCCTCAGGCGTCGAGCGCCTCACCGCTCGAGCGGAACACGCGCAGCGTGCGTCCATCCTCGAGCTTCTTGGTTCCAATGCGCTCGCCCTTGCCGGTGGCAGGGTTGAACGGCATCACGTTCGAAGCATGAATCGGCGCTTCGCGCTCGACCACGCCGCCTGCCTGACCCGCCTGCGGGTTCGGCTTGGTGTGGCGCTTGACGATATTGATGTTCGAGACGACGACCTTCTCGCCGATCACGCGCACCACGTCACCGCGCTTGCCCTTGTCCTTGCCGGCGATCACGATCACGTGGTCGCCCTTCTTGATTCGATTAGCCATTTTCGTTTCTCCGCTCAGAGCACTTCAGGCGCGAGCGAGACGATCTTCATGAACTTCTCGGAACGCAGTTCACGGGTCACGGGCCCGAAGATGCGGGTGCCGATCGGCTCCTGCTTGTTGTTGAGCAACACCGCGGCATTGCCGTCGAAGCGGATCAACGAACCGTCGGCGCGACGCACACCCTTGCGGGTACGCACCACGACGGCGTCATAGACTTCGCCCTTCTTGACCTTGCCACGCGGAATCGCTTCCTTGATCGACACCTTGATGATGTCGCCGATGCCGGCGTAACGGCGCTTCGAGCCGCCCAGCACCTTGATGCACATCACTTCCTTGGCACCGCTGTTGTCCGCCACATCGAGGTGGCTCTGCATCTGGATCATGGTATGCCCTCCTCGTTATTCGGCGGCGCGCGTGACGATTTCAGCCACGCGCCAGTTCTTGGTCTTGGACATCGGTGCAATCTCGACAACCTTTACCAGGTCGCCTTCCTGACACGCGTTTTCGGCATCGTGGGCATGGAGCTTGGTCGAACGCTTGATGTACTTGCCGTACAACGCGTGCTTGACCTGACGCTCCACCAGCACGGTGACGGTCTTGTCCATCTTGTTGCTGACCACGCGGCCCTGGACCGTACGCTGCTTCTTTTCGGTATTCATGGTCGGGTCCTTACTTCTTCTGACCGATCAGGGTGTTGACGCGCGCAATCTCGCGGCGCACCCGACGGGTGTCATGCGTCTTGGTCAGCTGGCCAGTGGCCTTCTGCATGCGGAGCGAGAAACGCTCCTTGTGCAGCTCGAGGAGATGCGACTGCAAATCCTCGACCGACTTCTCGCGGAGTTCCTTCGTCGTAGCCATCAGCGCACCGTCCGGGTCACGAATTGGGTGGTGACCGACAGCTTCGCGGCGGCCAGGCGGAACGCTTCACGCGCCACCTCCTCCTCGACACCCTCGATCTCGAAGATCATGCGGCCGGGCTGGATCTGCGCGACCCAGTACTCGACGCTGCCCTTGCCTGAGCCCATTCGGACTTCGATCGGCTTCTTGGTGATCGGCTTGTCCGGGAACACGCGGATCCACATCTTGCCGCCGCGCTTGACGTGACGGCTGATGGAACGACGACCGGCTTCGATCTGACGTGCGGTCAGCTGGCCGGTCGCAGTGGACCGCAGGCCGAACTCGCCGAAGCTGACTGCGTTGCCGCTCCACGCCAGGCCGTCGTTACGGCCCTTGTGCATCTTGCGGTATTTGGTTCGCTTGGGTTGCAACATGATTAGTCCCTCGCCTCGCGCTCGCGACGCGGACCCCGACGATCGCGGTCATTGCGATCACCACGGTCTCCGCCACGCGGCGTGTCGTCCTGCTTCTCCTGGCCCACCTGGCTGAAATCGAAGATTTCGCCCTTGTAGATCCAGGTCTTGATGCCGATGATCCCGTAGGTCGTCTTGGCTTCGGCAAAGCCGTAGTCGACGTCGGCGCGGAGGGTGTGCAACGGCACGCGGCCTTCGCGGTACCACTCCGAACGCGCGATCTCGGCGCCGTTGAGGCGGCCGGCGACGTTGACCTTGATGCCCAGCGCGCCGAGGCGCATCGCGTTACCGACAGCGCGCTTCATCGCGCGGCGGAACATGATGCGGCGCTCGAGCTGCTGCGCGATCGACTCGGCGACCAGCTGCGCGTCGAGTTCCGGCTTGCGGACTTCGGTGACGTTGATGTGCGCCGGAACGCCCATCATGTCGCTGACGTCCTTGCGGAGCTTCTCGATGTCCTCGCCGCGCTTGCCGATCACCACGCCCGGACGGGCGGTGTGGATCGTCACGCGCGCCGTCTTCGCCGGTCGCTCGATCAGGATCTTGCTGATGCCGGCCGAGGCGAGACGCTTGCGCAGCATCTCGCGGACCTTCAGGTCAGCGACGAGGTAGTCGGCGTATTCCTTCTTGCCGGCGTACCACTTGGAATTCCAGTCTTTGGAGATACCCAGACGGAAGCCGATGGGATGAACTTTGTGACCCATATTACTTGCCCTCTCCCACGACGACGGTGATGTGGCTGGTGCGCTTGAGGATGCGGGTACCGCGTCCCTTTGCGCGCGCCATGAAGCGCTTCAGCGTCGGACCTTCGTCGACCGTGATGGTGGCGATCGTGAGCTCGTCGACGTCCGCGCCAGCGTTGTTCTCGGCGTTGGCGATGGCCGACTCGACGACCTTCTTGATCATGTGAGCGGCTTTCTTGTCCGAGAACTTCAGCAGGCCGACGGCGCGCTCGACCGGCAGACCACGGACCTGGTCAGCGACCAGACGTGCCTTCTGCGGCGAGATGCGCGCGGTGCGAAGGATCGCGGTGCGCTTGTTGACCTCGGTGCGAGCGCGCTTCTGCTCTTCGAGGCGGGCTTTCGTTGCCTTGTCCATTGTGCGCTCCTTACCTGCCCGACTTCTTGTCGCCGCCGTGACCCTTGAAGGTCCGCGTCAACGCGAATTCGCCGAGCTTGTGGCCAACCATGTTCTCGTTGACCAGCACCGGGACGTGGTTCTTGCCGTTGTGAATGGCGATGGTGAAACCGATCATGTCCGGCAGGACCATCGAGCGACGCGACCAGGTCTTGATCGGCTTCTTGGTGTTGGAACCCGCGGCTTCCACCTTCTTGACGAGGTGATGGTCGACGAAGGGACCCTTCTTGAGTGAACGTGCCATGGTCTATCAGCTCCTGCGATCGCGCACGATGAACTGCTGCGTCCGCTTGTTATGGCGGGTCTTGTAGCCCTTGGTCGGGACACCCCAGGGCGTAACCGGATGCGGGTTGCCCTGACCGGCCTTGGCTTCACCACCGCCGTGCGGATGGTCGACCGGGTTCATGGCCGCGCCGCGGACGGTCGGCTTGACGCCGCGCCAGCGCTTCGCACCGGCCTTGCCCAGCTTCTCGAGGCTGTGCTCGTCGTTGCTGACCTCGCCGATCGTGGCGCGGCACTCGGACGGCACGCGACGCACTTCGCCCGAACGCAGACGCACGGTGGCGTAGACGCCTTCGCGCGACACCAGCTGCACGCCGGCACCGGCGGCGCGCGCGATCTGCGCACCCTTGCCCGGCTTCATTTCGATGCAGTGGATCGTCGAACCGACCGGGATGTTGCGCAGCGGCAGCGTGTTGCCCGTCTTGATCGGGGCGTCCGAACCGGAGATCACCTGATCGCCGGCCTTCAGGCCCTTCGGCGCGATGATGTAACGGCGCTCGCCGTCGACATAGCACAGCAGCGCGATGTGGGCGGTACGGTTCGGGTCATACTCGATGCGCTCGACGCGCGCCGGAATGCCTTCCTTGTCCCGCTTGAAATCGACGATGCGGTAGTGCTGCTTGTGGCCACCACCGATGTGACGGGTGGTGATGCGGCCGTGGTGGTTGCGACCACCGGTGTTGGTCTTCTTCTCGACCAGCGCAGCGTGCGGCGCACCCTTGTGCAGATCGGGGTGCACGACGCGGACCGCGGAACGGCGGCCGGGCGAAGTGGGCTTGAACTTCATCAATGGCATCGGGGCTTCCTCAGACCTTCGCGTTCATGACGTCGATCGACTGGCCATCGGCCAGCTTCACGTAGGCCTTGCGCCAGTCGCCGCGGGTGCCCTGGCGCTGACGGAAGGACTTGTTCTTGCCCTTCACGTTCAACACGTTGACAGCCTCGACCTTGACGTCGAACAGCTTCTCGATCGCGGCCTTGATGTCGGCCTTGGTGGCGACCGTCGACACTTCGAACGCGTACTGGTTGGACACTTCCTGCAGGCGCGCGGTCTTTTCGGACACACGCGGCGCACGGATCACTTCATAGAGCTTGGCGTCGTTCATGCCAGCCACTCCTCGATCTTCTTCACCGCATCGGTGGTGATCAGCACGGTATCGGCGCCGACCAGCGCGACCGGATCCAGGCCCTGCACGTCGCGGATCTCGACGTACGGCAGGTTGCGTGCCGACAGGTACAGGTGCTCGGACGCGTCCTCGGTCACGATCAGCGGGCGCTTGCCCAGATCGAATTCCTTGAGCTTGGCGACCATGCCGCTGGTCTTCGTCTCGGACAGGTCGAACGTCTCGACGACCGTCAGACGGCCCTGGCGGTTGAGCTCGGACAGGATCGCCGACATCGCCGCGCGGTACATCTTGCGGTTGACCTTCTGCTCGAAGCTGCGCGGCTTGGCCGCGAAGGTCACGCCACCGCCGACGAAGATCGGAGCCGTCAGCGCGCCGTGACGCGCACCGCCGCCCTTCTGCTTCTTCGACTTCTTGGTGGTGCCGCGGACTTCCGAACGCGTCTTCTGCGCCTTGGTGCCAGCGCGACCGGCGTTGCGATAGGCAACGACGACCTGGTGGACCAGGTTTTCGCTGAAGTCGCGGCCGAAGACTTCGTCGGAGACCGACAGCTTCGTGCTGCTGTTGTTGATTGCGAGTTCCATCGTGCTACTCCTTATGCCTTGCTCGACGGACGCACGATCACGTCGCCACCCGGCGCGCCAGGTACGGCGCCCTTGACGGCGATCAGGCCGCGCTCGGCGTCGACCTGCACGATCTGCAGGCGCTGCGTGGTCTGCACGTCGGCACCCATGTGACCGGACATCTTCTTGCCCGGAAACACGCGACCCGGCGTCTGGCGCTGACCGAGCGAACCCGGCTGGCGGTGCGACAGCGAGTTACCGTGCGTCGCGTCGCCCATCTTGAAGTTCCAGCGCTTGATCGTGCCCTGGAAGCCCTTGCCCTTCGTGACGCCCTGGACGTCGACGATCTGGCCCACTTCGAAGATGTCGGCCTTGATCTCGCCACCGACATTGAAGTCGGCGATCTTGTCGTCGGCCACGCGGAGTTCCCACAGACCACGACCGGCTTCGACCTTCGCCTTGGCGAGGTGACCGGTTTCCGGCTTGTTGAGCAGCGATGCACGCTTGACGCCCGCGGTGACCTGCACGGCGCTGTAGCCGTCGGTGTCCACGGTCTTGATCTGGGTAATACGGTTGGGGGTCGCCTCGATCAGCGTCACCGGCACGGACTTGCCGTCTTCGGTGAACACTCGGCTCATGCCGGCCTTGCGGCCGACGATGCCCAACGAATGAATCTTCGCGGTCATGGTGCGGTCCTCAGGTCAGCTTGATCTGGACGTCGACGCCGGCTGCAAGCTCAAGCTTCATCAGCGCGTCAACGGTCTTGTCGTTCGGGTCGACGATATCCAGCACACGCTTGTGCGTGCGGGTCTCGTACTGGTCACGCGCATCCTTGTCGACGTGCGGCGACGTCAGGATGGTGTAACGCTCGATCTTGGTCGGCAGCGGGATCGGGCCGCGCACCTGTGCACCGGTACGCTTCGCGGTCTCGACGATCTCGCTTGCCGAGCGATCGATCAGGCGGTGATCGAATGCCTTGAGGCGGATCCGGATTTTTTGGTCCGTCATGACGGAAATATCCTTGGTTGAAAGAGCGACGGGCCTGCGGCTGGGTGCGCAGAACCCCATTGATTCGTGGCTGTCCGAGGCATTCACCCGCGCCCCGGGGCCGTTCCCTGTAAAACAAAAGGCAGACCGGTTTCCCGATCCGCCCAGACCACAGAAATTCAGACGCGGTGATCCGCTCCATCCCTTCGTGCTCCGGACATTTCCGGAACGGGTGGAGCACAGCCTCGCGACATTTCCGTGTCTGGCGAAGACGAGGGCATCCTGCACCTCATTTCGCGATTTCGCGGACATCCGAAGAAGGCCTGTCCGCGAGGGTCTTGCATCATAGCGGGCATCGAGGGGCGGGCGCAAGCCCTGCCCTTCGAGAACCGGACGGATCGGCTGGACCGGTCCGTTTTTTGATCGTCATTCCCTAAAAAGCGGGGATCCAGAGACTTCTACCGCCGACATCCGCATGAAAGCCTGGAAGCCGCTGGATCCCCGCTTTCGCGGGGATGACGTCTTGGCAGCCGAGCGCGCTAGGCGCGCTCGGGCCAATACGTCACTTGATGATCTTGGCCACCACGCCGGCGCCGACGGTACGACCGCCTTCGCGGATCGCGAAGCGCAGGCCTTCGTCCATCGCCACCGGGTTGATCAGCGTGACCACCATCTTCACGTTGTCGCCCGGCATCACCATCTCGGTGCCTTCCGGCAGTTCACACGCACCCGTGATGTCGGTCGTGCGGAAGTAGAACTGCGGACGGTAGCCCTTGAAGAACGGCGTGTGACGGCCACCCTCGTCCTTCGACAGGACATAGACTTCGGCTTCGAACTCGGTGTGCGGCTTGATCGAACCCGGCTTGGCCAGCACCTGGCCACGCTCGACGTCGTCACGCTTGGTGCCGCGCAGCAGCAGACCGGCGTTGTCGCCCGCCTGGCCCTGGTCGAGCAGCTTGCGGAACATCTCGACGCCCGTGACGGTCGTCTTCTGCACCGGACGGATACCGACGATTTCGATTTCTTCGCCGACCTTGATGATGCCGCGCTCGATACGACCGGTCACGACCGTGCCGCGGCCCGAGATCGAGAACACGTCTTCGACCGGCATCAGGAATGCCTTGTCGACGTCGCGCTCCGGCTCCGGGATGAAGGTGTCGAGGGCGTCGACCAGCTTCAGGATCGACGGCACGCCGATGTCGCTCTGGTCGCCTTCCAGCGCCAGACGGGCCGAGCCGTGGATGATCGGGGTGTCGTCGCCCGGGAAGTCGTACTTCGACAGCAGCTCGCGCACTTCCATCTCGACCAGCTCGAGCAGCTCGGCGTCGTCGACCATGTCGGCCTTGTTCAGGAACACGACGATGTGCGGCACGCCGACCTGACGCGAGAGCAGGATGTGCTCGCGGGTCTGCGGCATCGGGCCGTCAGCGGCCGAACACACCAGGATCGCGCCGTCCATCTGCGCAGCGCCGGTGATCATGTTCTTGACGTAGTCGGCGTGACCCGGGCAATCGACGTGTGCGTAGTGACGCACGGCCGATTCGTATTCCACGTGCGCCGTCGAGATCGTGATGCCGCGCGCCTTCTCTTCCGGCGCCGCGTCGATCTGGTCGTAGCCCTTGAACTCGCCGCCGAAACGCTCCGCACCGATCTTCGTCAGCGCCGCGGTCAGCGTCGTCTTGCCGTGGTCAACGTGACCAATCGTGCCCACGTTCACGTGGGGCTTGGTGCGCTCGAACTTACCCTTTGCCATGGTGATTCACCTTTCTATCTATTGATTCGGGATTGGAAACTGGGATCCGGAATTCCGGCACCGCATGGCGGCGCCGGACTCCAATCCCGAGGGATTACTTCTTGATCACGGTCTCGGCGATGTTCGTCGGCGCTTCCGCGTAGTGATCGAACTCCATCGAGAACGTCGCGCGGCCCTGGGACATCGAGCGCAGCGTCGTCGCATAGCCGAACATTTCACCCAGCGGGATCATCGCGTTGATGATCTTGCCCGACGGGCTGTCGTCCTGGCCCTGCAGGATGCCGCGACGACGGCTGACGTCGCCCATCACGTCGCCGAGGTAATCCTCGGGGCTGACGATCTCGACCTTCATCATCGGCTCGAGCAGCACCGGGCTCGCCTTCACGAAGCCCTGCTTGAACGCCATCGACGACGCGAGCTTGAACGCCATTTCCGACGAGTCGACGTCGTGGTACGAGCCGAACACCAACTTGACCTTGACGCCCACGACCGGGAAGCCGGCGATCGGACCACTGGTGATCGTCTCGCGGATGCCCTTCTCGACCGACGGGATGAATTCCTTCGGAATCACGCCACCGGTGATGTCGTTGATGAAGAGGAAATCGTCCTTGATGTCGCCAGCCAGCTTCGGATCAGCACGATCCTCAGCGGTCAGCGGCGAGAGCTCGATCACGACGTGACCGTACTGACCCTTACCACCAGACTGCTTGGCATGCTTGTAGTCCGACTTCACGTCGCTGGTGCGGATCGTTTCGCGATACGCGACCTGCGGCTTGCCGACATTGGCCTCGACGTTGAACTCGCGCTTCATGCGGTCGACGATGATGTCCAGGTGCAGCTCGCCCATGCCGGCGATGATCGTCTGGCCGGATTCCTCGTCGGTACGCACGCGGAAGGACGGATCTTCCTGCGCCAGGCGACCGAGCGCGAGGCCCATCTTCTCCTGGTCCGACTTGGTCTTCGGTTCGACCGCCATCGAGATGACGGGCTCCGGGAAGATCATGCGCTCGAGCGTGATGATGTGATCCTGCGCGCACAGCGTGTCGCCGGTGGTCACGTCCTTCAGGCCGACAGCCGCGGCGATGTCGCCCGCCCGTACTTCCTTGATCTCTTCGCGGTTGTTGGAGTGCATCTGCAGGATGCGACCCACGCGCTCCTTCTTCGACTTGACCGGGTTGTACACCTGGTCGCCGGCATTGAGCACGCCCGAGTAGACGCGGAAGAACGTCAGCGAACCCACGAACGGATCCGTCATGATCTTGAACGCCAGCGCCGAGAACGGCGCCTTGTCGTCGGCGGTCCGGGTGTCTTCCTTCTCGTCGTCGTCGATGCCCTGCACCGGCGGACGGTCTGACGGCGACGGCAGCAACTGGATCACGCCATCGAGCATCGCCTGGACGCCCTTGTTCTTGAACGCCGTGCCGCAGAACACCGGCACGATCTCGACCTTCAGGGTGCGCTCGCGCAAGCCGGAGATGATTTCTTCTTCGGTCAGCTCGCCTTCGTTGAGGTACTTGTCCATCAACGCTTCGTTGGCTTCGGCCGCAGCTTCGACCATGAACGCACGCGCGTCATTGGACTCGTCGAGCAGGTTCGCCGGAATGTCGCGGTACTCGAACGTCGTGCCCTGCGAAGCGGTGTCCCAATGGATCGCCTTCATCTTGAGCAGATCGACAACGCCCTCGAAACCTTCCTCGGCGCCGATCGGCACCTGCATCGGCACGGCGTACGCGCCGAGACGCGCCTTCAGCTGGTCGACGACCTTGTTGAAGTTCGCACCGGTGCGATCCATCTTGTTGACGAACGCGAGGCGCGGCACCGAATACTTGTTGGCCTGGCGCCACACGGTCTCGGACTGCGGCTGCACGCCACCGACCGCGCACAGCACGAACACCGCGCCGTCGAGCACGCGCAGGCTGCGCTCGACTTCGATCGTGAAGTCGACGTGGCCGGGGGTGTCGATGATGTTGAAGCGGTGCTCGGGCAGCGACTTGTCCATGCCCTTCCAGAACGCCGTGGTGGCCGCCGAGGTGATGGTGATGCCGCGTTCCTGCTCCTGCTCCATCCAGTCCATGGTGGCGGCGCCATCGTGCACTTCACCGATCTTGTGGCTGACGCCGGTGTAGAACAGGATGCGCTCGGAGGTCGTGGTCTTGCCGGCATCGATGTGGGCCATGATGCCGAAGTTGCGGTAGCGTTCGATGGGTGTCGTGCGAGCCACGTCGGTTTCTCGTATTGAATGGCGAAGTCCCGCTGGAACACGGTGCCTTCGCGATGGAATCGCTTGAATGGACGAATGCCGCCTTGCGGCGGCCTTCGGATCCTGCGTGCGGTCTGTGACCGCCTGGAGGCACCTGGATGGTGCCGACGGGCCCCGGAATCAACCGGGACCCGCGGGAGCCGCTTACCAGCGGTAGTGCGCGAACGCCTTGTTGGCGTCGGCCATGCGGTGGGTTTCTTCGCGCTTCTTGATCGCGCCACCACGGTTTTCGGACGCGTCGATCAGCTCGGCAGCCAACTTGCGCGGCATGGTGTTCTCGCCGCGCTTGCGCGCCGACTCGATCAGCCAGCGCATTGCCAGTGCCATGCGACGCGAGGCGCGCACTTCGACCGGCACCTGGTACGTGGCACCACCGACGCGGCGCGACTTCACTTCGACGGCCGGCGAGATGTTGCCCAGCGCCTTCTCGACGAGCTCGAGCGGGTTGCCGTTCTTCTCGCTGATGACGTCCATGGCGCCGTAGACGATCTTTTCAGCGATCGACTTCTTGCCACTCTTCATGACCATGTTGATGAAGCGCGCGATCGTGTCGCTGTGGTGCTTCGGGTCGGGCAGCACGGAACGCTGCGGGGTATTTCCTTTACGCGACATTGTCTATTCCTCAGCCCTTCGGACGCTTGGTGCCGTACTTCGAACGGCTCTGCTTGCGCTTCGCCACGCCGGAGGCGTCGAGCGAACCGCGCACGGTGTGGTAACGCACGCCCGGGAGGTCCTTGACGCGACCGCCGCGGATCAGCACCACGCTGTGCTCCTGCAGGTTGTGGCCTTCGCCGCCGATGTACGAAATCACTTCGTAACCGTTGGTCAGGCGCACCTTGGCGACCTTGCGAAGCGCGGAGTTCGGCTTCTTCGGGGTCGTGGTGTACACGCGGGTGCAGACGCCACGGCGCTGCGGGCAGTTCGCCAGTGCGGGCGAAGTGCTCTTGTAGGTTTCGGGGCTGCGCGGCTTCCGCACCAGCTGGTTGATCGTTGCCATCAGGTCTCGGGTCTTTGGTTCGGGCCGGAGCCCGGTGAAAACGAAGACAGACGGTAAGGCCGCCTGTCAGACGAAAAAGTATAGCCCGCGCTGACGGGTACCGTCAACGCGGGTCATACCGCCGCTGGCGCGCCCACGAGGGGCGCAACCCGGCATACAACGTCTCCCGTCCATCCTGGACCGAATACGAGCCGCGTCCTGCGCCTCTTTTCGGAGTCTGGGTGGCCCACGAGGGGCCACCAAATTGGGTGCAATCTTAGCGTGCTTCGCCGTCGTTGTCAGCCGTCGGCGTCACCGGTGCATCTTCGAGCATCACCTGCTCCGGCGCAGCCGGTGCAGCGACGACTTCGGCTTCGGCCTTTGCCGTGCTGCTGCCCGACAGTGCGTCCATTTCCGAGTCGGTCAGGCCGGAAGCGGCGCGACGACGACGGGCGTGGTACGCCAGACCGGTACCGGCCGGGATCAGACGACCCACGATCACGTTTTCCTTCAGACCGCGCAGGCTGTCGCGCGTGCCGCGGACGGCCGCCTCGGTGAGCACGCGGGTGGTCTCCTGGAACGACGCGGCCGAGATGAACGACTCTGTGGCCAGCGATGCCTTGGTGATACCCAGCAGGACCGGATCGAACTTCGCCGGCAACTCGTTCTTGGCGAGATGCTTGACGTTGTCCTCGATCACGCGCTGACGCTCGACCTGCTCACCGTTGAGGAAGCGGCTGTCGCCCTGATCGGTGATCTCGACCTTGCGCAGCATCTGGCGAACGATCACCTCGATGTGCTTGTCGTTGATCTTCACGCCCTGCAGGCGGTAGACGTCCTGGATTTCCTTGGTCAGATAGGACGCGAGTTCCTCGACGCCCTTCAGACGCAGGATGTCCTGCGGACCCGGCTCGCCGTCGACGACCGTTTCGCCCTTCTCCACGTGCTCGCCTTCGAACACGATGATCTGGCGGTACTTCGGGATCAGCTCTTCGTGATCGACACCGTCGGTGCCCTTGATGATCAGACGCTGCTTGCCCTTGGTGTCCTTGCCGAAGCTGACGATGCCGGAGATCTCGGCGAGGATCGCCTGGTCCTTCGGCTTGCGCGCTTCGAACAGGTCGGCCACGCGCGGCAGACCACCGGTGATGTCGCGGGTCTTCGACGCTTCCTGCGGCACCTTGGTCACCACGTCGCCCACGCCGACGGGGTCGCCGTCCTGCAGGTTGACGATCGAGCGCGGCGGCAGCAGGTACTGCGCCGGCAGGTCGGTGCCCGGAATGTTGAGGTCGTTGCCCTTGTCATCGACGATGCGGACGATCGGACGCAGATCCTTGCCCATCGAGCCGCGACGCTTGGGATCGGTGATCTCGCGCGACGCCAGGCCGGTCAGGTCGTCGGTCTTCTCGATGACGGTGATGCCGTCGACGAAGTCCACGAAGCGGATGAAGCCCGCGACTTCCGACACGATCGGGTGGTTATGCGGATCCCAGTTCGAGACGGTCTGGCCGGCCTTGATCGCATCGCCGTCGTTGACGGTGATGGTCGCGCCGTAGGGCAGCTTGTAACGCTCGCGCTCGCGGCCGTGGCCGTCGAGCACCGAGAGTTCACCCGAGCGCGAGACCGCGACCAGGTTGCCGCTCTCGTGCTTGACGTGCTTGAGGTTGTTGAACTTGATCGAGCCGGTGGTCTTGACCGTCACGTTGTCGATGGCGGCCGCACGCGACGCCGCACCACCGATGTGGAACGTACGCATGGTCAGCTGCGTGCCGGGCTCGCCGATCGACTGCGCAGCGACGACGCCGACGGCCTCGCCCTGGTTGACCAGGTGGCCGCGGCCGAGGTCACGGCCGTAGCAGCTGGCGCAGACGCCGAAGCCGGCTTCGCAGGTGATGGTCGAACGGACCTGGATCGACTGCACACCAGCCTCTTCGAGGCGCTGCACCCACTGCTCGTCGAGCAGCGTGTTGCGGGTGACGATCGGATCCTCGTCGTTGCCCGGCAGGAACACGTCCTCGGCCACGACACGACCCAGCACGCGGTCGCGCAAGGGCTCGACCACATCGCCGCCTTCGACGATCGGGGTCATGGTCAGACCGTCCATCGTGCCGCAGTCGACTTCGGTGATCACCACGTCCTGCGCCACGTCGACGAGACGACGGGTCAGGTAACCGGAGTTCGCGGTCTTGAGCGCGGTATCGGCCAGACCCTTACGGGCACCGTGGGTGGAGTTGAAGTATTCCTGGACGTTCAGGCCTTCGCGGAAGTTCGCGATGATCGGCGTCTCGATGATCGAGCCGTCCGGCTTGGCCATCAGGCCGCGCATACCGGCCAGCTGACGAATCTGCGCCTGCGAACCACGCGCACCGGAGTCGGCCATGATGTAAAGCGAGTTCATCGACTTCTGATCGATGGTCTCGCCCTTGGCATTGAGCACCTTCTCGGTACCGATGGTGTCCATCATCGCCTTGGCGATGCGCTCGTTCGTGCGCGACCAGATGTCGACGACCTTGTTGTAGCGCTCGCCGGCGGTGACCAGGCCCGACTGGTACTGCTGCTGGATTTCCAGCACCTCGGCCTCGGCCTCGACCAGGATGCCGGCCTTCTCGGTCGGGATGGTCATGTCGTTGATGCCGATCGACACGCCCGCACGCGTCGCGTTGCCGAAGCCGGTGTACATCAGCTTGTCGGCGAACACGACCGTGTCCTTGAGACCCAGACGGCGGTAGCAGGCGTTGATCAGGCGCGAGATGTTCTTCTTGTTGAGCTCGACGTTGGCCAGTTCGAACGGCAGGCCCTCGGGCATGATCTCAAGCAGCAGTGCACGACCCACGCTCGTATCGACGATCGAGGTCACCTGCTCACGCGAGCCGTCCTCGCTGATCACGGTCTGCTTGATGCGGACCTTGATCTTCGCGTGCAGGCCGGCGGCCTTGTTGTCGAACGCACGCCGCACTTCGGCGATGTTCGCGAAGATCATGCCTTCGCCCGGGATGTTCTCCAGGGCGCGCGTCATGTAGTACAGACCGAGCACGACGTCTTGCGACGGCACGATGATCGGCTCGCCGTTGGCGGGCGAGAGGATGTTGTTCGACGCCATCATCAGGGCACGCGCTTCGAGCTGGGCTTCCAGCGACAGCGGCACGTGGACCGCCATCTGGTCACCGTCGAAGTCGGCGTTGAACGCGGTACAGACCAGCGGATGCAGCTGGATCGCCTTGCCTTCAATCAGCACCGGCTCGAACGCCTGGATGCCCAGACGGTGCAGCGTCGGCGCGCGGTTGAGCAGCACCGGGTGCTCGCGGATCACCTCTTCGAGGATGTCCCACACCTCGGCCTCTTCGCGCTCGACGAGCTTCTTGGCGGCCTTGATCGTCGTGGCGAGGCCACGGCGCTGCAGCTTGGCGAAGATGAAGGGCTTGAACAGCTCGAGCGCCATCTTCTTCGGCAGGCCGCACTCGTGCAGGCGCAGCGTCGGGCCGACCACGATGACCGAACGGCCCGAGTAGTCGACGCGCTTGCCCAGCAAGTTCTGGCGGAAGCGGCCCTGCTTGCCCTTGATCATGTCGGCGAGCGACTTGAGCGGGCGCTTGTTGGTACCGGTGATCGCACGGCCACGACGGCCGTTGTCCATCAACGCATCGACCGATTCCTGGAGCATGCGCTTCTCGTTGCGCACGATGATGTCGGGCGCATTGAGTTCGAGCAGGCGACGCAGGCGGTTGTTGCGGTTGATGACGCGGCGGTACAGATCGTTGAGATCCGAGGTCGCGAAGCGGCCACCGTCCAGCGGGACCAGCGGACGCAGGTCCGGCGGCAGCACCGGCAGCACGGTCATGATCATCCACTCGGGACGGTTGCCCGACTCGATGAAGGCCTCGACCAGCTTGATCCGCTTGGTCAGACGCTTGAGCTTGGTTTCCGAACCCGTAGCGGCGATCTCTTCCTTCAGGCGGACCATTTCGGCCTGTAGGTCGATCGTGCGCAGCAGGTCATAGACCGCCTCGGCGCCCATTGCGGCGTCGAAGTCGTCGCCGTGTTCCTGGCGCATCTGCATGTACTGCTCTTCGTTGAGCAGCTGGCTGCGCTCGAGCGGGGTCAGGCCCGGCTCGGTCACGACGAACGCTTCGAAGTACAGGATGCGTTCGATGTCACGCAGGGTCATGTCCAGCATCAGGCCGATGCGGCTGGGCAGCGACTTGAGGAACCAGATGTGCGCGACCGGCGAGGCCAGGTCGATGTGACCCATGCGCTCGCGGCGCACCTTGGCCAGCGTGACTTCGGTGCCGCACTTCTCGCACACAACGCCGCGGTGCTTCATGCGCTTGTACTTGCCGCACAGGCACTCGTAGTCCTTGATCGGACCGAAAATCGCGGCGCAGAACAGGCCGTCACGCTCGGGCTTGAACGTGCGGTAGTTGATGGTCTCGGGCTTCTTCACTTCGCCGAACGACCACGAACGGATCAGGTCCGGGCTGGCGAGCGCGATCTTGATCGCATCGAAGTCCGGAATCTGGCGCGGCTGGTTGAAGAGATTGAGCAGGTCTTTCATGTCTTTACTCCGGGAAAGGGGAACCTGGGCAGTGTTGGATCGGTGTCGCGCGCGGCACGCTCACGCGCCGCGCGTCGGACGTCCTGCCTCAGTGCTCCTCCAGCTCCATGTTGATCGCCAGCGAACGGATTTCCTTGACCAGCACGTTGAAGGACTCGGGCATGCCCGCGACCATCTCGTGTTCGCCGTCGACGATGTTCTTGTACATCTGGTTGCGGCCCTGCACGTCGTCGGACTTCACCGTCAGCATTTCCTGCAGGGTGTAGGCCGCGCCGTAGGCTTCCAGCGCCCAGACTTCCATTTCGCCGAAGCGCTGGCCGCCGAACTGCGCCTTGCCGCCCAGCGGCTGCTGGGTGACGAGCGAGTACGGACCGGTCGAACGCGCGTGCATCTTGTCGTCCACCAGGTGGTTGAGCTTGAGCATGTGCATGTAGCCCACGGTCACTTCACGCTCGAACGCCTCGCCGGTGCGGCCGTCGAACAGACGGTGCTGACCACTGGTCGGCATGTCCGCCAGTTCAAGCATCGCCTTGATCTCCGACTCCGCCGCGCCGTCGAACACCGGGGTGGCCATCGGCACACCGTCGGTCAGATTGCCGGCCAGCTTCAGCAGTTCCTCGTCACTGAACTGCGACAGGTCGACGCGCTGTGCGAACGTCGCCTTGTCGTGGTTGTAGATCTGGTCGAGGAAGCTGCGCAGCTCGGTCACCTTGGCCTGCGCGTCGAGCATCCGCTGGATCTTCTCGCCGAGCCCCTTGGCCGCAAGGCCCAGATGCACTTCGAGAATCTGGCCGATGTTCATACGTGACGGCACGCCCAGCGGGTTCAACACGATGTCGACCGTGTTGCCGTTGGCCATGTGCGGCATGTCCTGCACAGGCACGATGGTCGACACGACACCCTTGTTGCCGTGGCGGCCGGCCATCTTGTCGCCCGGCTGGATGCGACGCTTCACGGCCAAGTAGACCTTGACCATCTTCAGCACGCCCGGTGCGAGGTCGTCGCCCTGGGTGATCTTGCCGCGCTTGTCGGCGAAGCGCTTCTCGAACTCCTTCTGGTGCGCGTCGATCTGCTTCTGCGCACGTTCGATCGCGTCGGCTGCGTCCTCGTCCTTCATGCGGATCTGGAACCAGTCGGACTTCTTCAGGCCGTCGAGCACCAGCGAGCTGACCGTGTCGCCCTTCTTCAGGCCCGGACCGCCATTGGCGACCTTGCCCTGGATCTGCGAACGCAGACGCGCATAGATCGCGCTTTCGAGGATGCGGAACTGGTCGTCGAAGTCCTTCTTGACGCGCTTGATCTCGGACTCTTCGATCTGCTTGGCGCGCTTGTCCTTCTCGATGCCGTCGCGGGTGAAGACCTGCACGTCGATGACGGTGCCGTCCATGCCCGGCGGCACGCGCAACGAGCTGTCCTTCACGTCGGACGCCTTCTCACCGAAGATCGCACGCAGCAGCTTCTCTTCCGGGGTCAGCTGGCTCTCGCCCTTCGGCGTGACCTTGCCGACCAGGATGTCGCCGGCGCGGACTTCCGCACCGATGTACACCACGCCGGATTCGTCGAGACGGTTGAGCGCGTTCTCGGACACGTTCGGGATGTCTGCGGAGATTTCCTCCGGTCCCAGCTTCGTGTCGCGGGCGACCGCGGTCATTTCCTCGATGTGGATCGTCGTGTAACGGTCTTCCTTGACGACGCGCTCCGACAGCAGGATCGAGTCTTCGAAGTTGTAGCCGTTCCACGGCATGAACGCGACGAGCATGTTCTGACCCAGCGCCAGCTCGCCGATGTCGGTCGAGGGACCGTCGGCCAGCACGTCGCCGCGCGCGACCACGTCACCGACGACGACCAGCGGACGCTGGTTGATGCAGGTGTTCTGGTTGGAACGCGTGTACTTGATCAGGTTGTAGATGTCGACGCCGGCATCGTGCTCGCCGGAGATCTCTTCTTCATGCACCTTGACCACGACGCGGCCGGCGTCGATCTGCTCGATCACGCCGCCACGGCGGGCGTTCACGGTCACGCCCGAGTCGCGCGCCACGGCGCGCTCGATACCGGTACCGACCAGCGGCTTCTGCGCACGCAGCGTCGGCACGGCCTGGCGCTGCATGTTGGCGCCCATCAGTGCGCGGTTCGCGTCATCGTGCTCGAGGAACGGCACGAGCGCGGCAGCGACCGACACGGTCTGCATCGGCGAGACGTCCATGTAATGGATTTCCGCCGGCGGCTTGAGCAGCGACTCGCCCTGGAAGCGGCAGTCGACGAACTGCTGCGTCATCGTGCCCTTGTCGTCCTGGACGGCATTGGCCTGTGCGATGACGTAGTCGTTCTCTTCGATCGCCGACAGGTATTCGATGTCGTCGGTGACGCGGCTGTCGATGACCTTGCGGTACGGGGTCTCAAGGAAGCCGTACCGGTTGGTGCGCGCGAACGTCGCCAGCGAGTTGATCAGACCGATGTTCGGGCCTTCCGGCGTTTCGATGGTGCAGACGCGGCCGTAATGCGTGGGATGCACGTCGCGCACTTCGAAGCCGGCGCGCTCGCGGGTCAGACCGCCGGGCCCCAGGGCCGAGACGCGACGCTTGTGCGTGACTTCCGACAGCGGGTTGTTCTGGTCCATGAACTGCGACAGCTGCGAGGAGCCGAAGAATTCCTTGACCGCCGCCGCGACTGGCTTGGCGTTGATCAGCTCCTGCGGGGTCAGGCCATCGGCCTCGGCCATCGTCAGGCGCTCGCGCACGGCGCGCTCGACGCGGACCAGGCCCACGCGGAACACGTTCTCGGCCATTTCACCGACCGAACGCACGCGGCGGTTGCCGAGGTGGTCGATGTCGTCGACGACGCCGCGACCGTTGCGGATCTCGGTCAGCACGCGGATGACATCGAGGATGTCGGACGTCTGGCCGAACTCGCCGCGCAGGCGCACCGAATCCTCGTCCTTGCGCTCGGCGAAGTACTTCGCGTCGTAAAGCACCGACGCGCCTTCGGTTTCCTTGCGGCCCAGGCGACGGTTGAACTTCATGCGGCCGACGCCGGAGACGTCGTAGCGCTCGAACGTGAAGAACAGATTGTGGAACAGGTTCTGCGCGGCGTCCTTGGTCGGCGGCTCGCCGGGACGCATCATGCGGTAGATCTCGACCAGCGCGTCGAGCTGCGTCTTGGTCGAGTCGATGCGCAGGGTGTTCGACAGGTACGGACCGCGATCGAGATCGTTGACCCAGATCGTGCCGATGGTCTCGATCGACGCCTTGCGCAGCGCCTCGAGGGTCTCGAGCGTGATCTCGTCGTTCGCGGTCGCGACCAGCTCACCGGTCGCCGGGTCGATCACGTCGTGCGACAGGATCTGGCCGACCATGTAGTCGTCCGGCACGGCCAGCGCGGTGATGCCGGCGGCCTCGAGCTGCTTGACGTGACGCGCGGTGATGCGCTTGCCGGCTTCGACGATGACCTTCTCGCCGTCGAGCAGGTCGAAGTTCAGCGTTTCACCACGCAGACGCTCCGACACCAGCTCCAGCTGCACGCCCTCGCCTTCCGGCAGGATGTGGTAGCTGTTGATGTCGAAGAACTCGTTGAGCATCTCTTCGTTGTTGTAGCCGAGCGCGCGCAGCAGCACCGACACCGGCAGCTTGCGACGGCGGTCGATACGGGTGAACAGCGCGTCCTTCGGGTCGAACTCGAAGTCGAGCCAGGAACCGCGGTACGGAATGATGCGGGCGCTGTAGAGCAGCTTGCCCGAGCTGTGCGTCTTGCCGCGGTCGTGGTCGAAGAACACGCCCGGCGAGCGGTGCAGCTGCGAGACGATGACGCGCTCGGTGCCGTTGATGATGAAGGTGCCGTTCTCGGTCATGAGCGGAATCTCGCCCATGTAGACCTCCTGCTCCTTCACGTACTTGATGGCCTTCTGCGACGACTCGCGGTCGTAGATCACCAGGCGCACGGTCACGCGCAGCGGGGCGCCGTAGCTCAGGCCACGGTTGCGGCATTCGCGCTCGTCGAACACGGGCTCGCCGAGCTTGTAGCCGACGTATTCGAGTGCGGCGTAGCCGTTGTAGCTGACGATCGGGAACACCGACTTCAGCGCGGCATGCAGGCCACGGTCCTCACGCTTGGTGGGATCGCGGTCGGCCTGCAGGAATTCGCGGTAGGAATCGACCTGGATGGCCAGCAGGAACGGCACCTCGAGAATCTCGCGGCGCTTGCCGAAGTTCTTGCGGATGCGCTTCTTCTCGGTGAACGAGTAGGTCTGCTGCTGGCTCGACGGGAGCTGGGACGTCGTCATGGAAGTACGCCTCGTTGGATCGGATGGGATCGACGTGCGATCCGGTACATGGAGCTGTCACTGGGTAGTCGCTGGTATTGCCGGCACCAGCACGCCATCTCCCGCTACTACCCACTGACAACTGCGTCAGTTGTCGTGTTGCGTGTTCGCTCGGTCGCCCGATTTCAGGAACGACCAAGGGCCGGGAGCTTTCGCCCCCGGCCCTGGTGCATCGCAAGCATGTGCTGCGATGCCAAGTGCCGCTTACTTGATTTCGACGGTCGCGCCTGCGGCCTCGAGATCCTTCTTGATCTTCTCGGCTTCTTCCTTCGTGGCGCCTTCCTTGACGTCCTTCGGTGCGCCTTCGACCAGGTCCTTGGCTTCCTTCAGACCCAGGCCGGTGATGGCGCGGACGACCTTGATGGCCTCGACCTTCTTCTCGCCGGCAGCCTTCAGCACGACGGTGAACTCGGTCTGCTCTTCGACAGCGGCAGCCGGGCCGGCAGCAGCAGCCGCGGCGACCGGAGCAGCGGCGGAGACGCCGAACTTCTCTTCGATGGCCTTGACCAGCTCCATCACTTCCATCAGGGACTTCTCGGCGATGGCGTCGACGATCTGTTCGTTGGTAAGGGACATTGTGATTACCTTTGAAAAATTTTCTGGGATAGGTTTCGTTGAACCGACAGGCCGGGCTTAAGCCGTTTCGGCCGTCTCGGCTGCTGCGTCCGCGGGTGCTTCGTCGCCACCACCCTGCTTGTCGCCGACGGCCTTGACGGCACGGGCGAACATCGCAGCGGGTTCGGACAGCACGCGGGCCAGCATCGACAGTGCCTGCTCGAGCGTCGGCAGCGATGCCAGCACGTCCACGTGGCTGGCCGGATACAGCTGACCTTCCATGACGACGAGCTTCGGCACCAGCTTGCTGTTGTCTTTCGCGAATTCCTTGATCAGGCGACCGGCTGCGCCGGGCTCCTCGGTCGAGAACGCATACAGCAGAGGGCCCACCAGCGAGTCCTTCGAGCACTCGTAGCTGGTACCTTCCACCGCGCGTGCGGCCAGGGTGTTCTTGACAACGCGCAAGTACACACCGGTCTCACGAGCCTTCTTGCGCATCGCGGTCATCTGACTGACCGTGGTGCCCACGTACTCGGCAGCAATCAGGGAGTGGGCGTTCGCGGCGACTTCTGCCAGCTCCGCGACAACTTCCTGCTTCTGGGACAGATTGAGAGCCATTCATCACTCCTCATTGTGAACTCCGCTCACGGCTCCTGCCGCTTGCGGTCCTGAGCGGCTTCCGTCCTGGAGGCCGGGGATGCACGAAGCATCCCGGTGGTGGCCTTCTGCCTGGTTGACGGACGTCGGACCAGAAAACTTCAGAAGGGCATCACCATCTACGCAGGCCTGTCGGTGCAAGCACCTCGGGATTAAGCGGTCTCGATCATCGGTGGCGGCGATTCCCTGCCAGTTCGAGCATCCCTGCCCGTCGCCACTCCGACCTCCACCGCGCCTGCGGTCTTTGACGGCGCCGCACCGGACCGTCGGTCCGTTGCGATGCCCCCAAATCGCGTCGCCCCGCAAGCGGGACGGCGCGCTTATTGCGTTTCGATCAGCGTGCGATGGTCAGCGACGACTGGTCGATGGCGACACCCGGACCCATGGTCGAGCTCACCGAGATCTTCTGCAGGTACTGGCCCTTGGCGGTGGCCGGCTTGGCCTTCACCAGATCGGCCAGCAGCGCCTGCAGGTTTTCCTTCAGCTTCTCCGCATCGAAGTCGGCCTTGCCGATCGTGCAGTGGATGATGCCGGCCTTGTCGGTGCGGTAACGGACCTGGCCGCCCTTCGCATTCTTGACGGCCTCGCCCGGGTTCGCGGACACGGTGCCGACCTTCGGGTTCGGCATCAGGCCGCGCGGACCCAGCACCGTACCGAGCTTGCCGACCACGCGCATCGCGTCCGGCGTCGCGATCACGACGTCGTAGTTGATATCGCCTGCCTGCATCTTCTCGGCCAGATCATCCATGCCGACGATGTCGGCGCCGGCGGCCAGGGCTTCGTCGGCCTTGGCACCGGCGGGCGCGAACACCGCGACGCGGACGCTCTTGCCGGTGCCCTGCGGCAGCACGGTCGAACCGCGCACCTGCTGGTCGGACTTGCGCGCGTCGACGCCGAGGCGGACGGCGACGTCCACGGCTTCGGCGAACTTGGCGCTGCTGTTGTCCTTGACGATCTTCAGGGCTTCATCGATCGCGTAGTTCTTGCCCGGCTGCACGGCAGCCTGGATGCTCTTCTGTCGCTTGGTCTGTGCCATGGTCTCAGCCCTCCACCGTCAGGCCCATCGAACGGGCGGAACCCGCGATGGTGCGCACTGCCGCTTCCAGCTCGGCCGCCGTCAGATCGGCTTCCTTCGCCTTGGCGATTTCTTCGAGCTGCGCGCGCGTCACCTTGCCCACCTTTTCGGTGTTGGGACGCTTGGAGCCCGAGGCCACACCCGCCGCCTTCTTCAGCAGCACCGATGCCGGCGTGCTCTTGGTGATGAAGGTGAAGGTACGGTCCGAGTAGGCCGTGATGATGACCGGCGTCGGCAGACCCGGCTCGAGCTTGGAAGTCGCTGCGTTGAACGCCTTGCAGAACTCCATGATGTTCAGGCCGCGCTGACCCAGCGCAGGACCGACCGGCGGCGAGGGGTTGGCCTGACCGGCCTTGACCTGCAGCTTGATGTAACCGACGACTTTCTTCGCCATTGTCTTCTTCTCTCCGGGTGCAAGCGCCTGGAATCAGGCTCCCCATCGTTCCGGGAATACACGTGTCCCGGATTCACGTTGTCCATCTCGCGCGAAAGGCCGCCCATACGGCGGCCTGTGCGGATGTCTGGCGCAGCCAGACAGTGAGCCGCGCACTATAGCAGGGTTTCGCGCGCCCGTCACAGACGGGCGCAGCGGGGTTCAGGCCTTCTCGACCTGCCCGAATTCCAGTTCGACCGGGGTCGAACGGCCGAAGATCAGCACTGCGACACGCAGGCGGCTCTTCTCGTAGTTGATTTCCTCGACCACGCCGTTGAAGTCGTTGAACGGGCCATCGGTCACGCGGACCATCTGGCCCGGCTCGAAGAGCACCTTCGGACGCGGCTTCTCGACGCCTTCCTGCACGCGATCGAGAATCACGGCGGCTTCTTCGTCGC
This sequence comes from Luteimonas sp. KH_071, assembly GCF_057838005.1. NCBI lineage: Bacteria > Pseudomonadati > Pseudomonadota > Gammaproteobacteria > Lysobacterales > Lysobacteraceae > Luteimonas > Luteimonas sp. KH_071. The sequence continues at coordinate 2,780,320 of NZ_CM174458.1, forward strand.
GGATCGGCAGCGGACGATCGGCGGTACCGCCGATGAAGCCCATCACCTTCGGCGTTTCCTTGACCAGATGCCAACTCTCGTTGTCCATGCGCGGGATACCGCCCTCGTCCGAGGTCAGGATCTGCACCAGGACATAGCCCGGGAAGAATTTGCGCTCAGAGCGGCGCTTCTGCCCGGCGCGCATCTCGATCACTTCCTCGGTCGGCACCAGCACGTCGCCGAACTTGTCCTGCATTTCAGTGCGCACGATGCGATCGCGCAGCGCCTGAGCCACCGACTTCTCGAAGCCGGAATAGGCATGCACGACGTACCAGCGCTTGACGCCTTCGGTTTCCATCTGAATCGTTACTCCGTCACTGCCTCAGAACGAGGCGGATCAGCCACTGGATGATCTGGTCGAAGCCGGCCAGGATCAGGCTGATAATCGCCACGGCGATGATCACGATCCAGGTCAGGCGAATCGCCTCCTGGCGCGTCGGCCAGACGACCTTGCGCATCTCGAAGCGGGTCTCCGAGAAGAAATCACGGGTCTTGTGACCCTTGTCCGTCGTCAGGAAGACCGCGGTCGCGCCTACGACGCACAAAGCGACGATGATGCTGCGCACCGGCGTGGCCAGCTGCGCCTGGAACCAGTAAAAGGCAAACACGCCGGCGACAACGAGCAGGATCGCGGCGGCGTACTTGGCGAGGTCCGTCGAAGACGCACCCTTGGATTGTTCAACTCTGCTGTTCAATTCCCGGCGACTCATCGGTTTGCGACTGCTCGGTTGACGGGGCGGATCAAGATGCGTCCGGACCCGCGCGGACAACTCCGCGAATGGCACGCCAGGAGGGACTCGAACCCCCAACCTGCGGTTTTGGAGACCGCTGCTCTGCCAATTGAGCTACTGGCGTACGGATTGGAACAACAACCGGCTTCGGACACCCTTAGACGGCGAAGGCGGACCGGGGTTCCGGCCCGCCTTGTCGCGGCCTCGACGGGGTTGGCACCCTGCAGAAACCACTGTATCCCGGCTCACGCCGGAATGAACGCCGGCCCGGGTGTGCAGTTGCACACCCGGGCCGTCGGATCACTTGATGATCTTGGCCACCACGCCGGCGCCGACGGTACGGCCGCCTTCGCGGATCGCGAAACGCAGGCCTTCGTCCATCGCCACCGGGTTGATCAGCGTGACCACCATCTTCACGTTGTCGCCCGGCATCACCATCTCGGTGCCTTCCGGCAGTTCACACGCGCCCGTGATGTCGGTCGTGCGGAAGTAGAACTGCGGACGGTAGCCCTTGAAGAACGGCGTGTGACGGCCGCCTTCGTCTTTCGACAGGACATAGACTTCGGCCTCGAACTCGGTGTGCGGCTTGATCGAACCCGGCTTGGCCAGCACCTGGCCACGCTCGACGTCGTCACGCTTGGTGCCGCGCAGCAGCAGACCGGCGTTGTCGCCTGCCTGCCCCTGGTCGAGCAGCTTGCGGAACATCTCGACGCCCGTGACGGTCGTCTTCTGCACCGGACGGATACCGACGATTTCGATTTCTTCGCCGACCTTGATGATGCCGCGCTCGATACGACCGGTCACGACCGTGCCGCGGCCCGAGATCGAGAACACGTCTTCGACCGGCATCAGGAATGCCTTGTCGACGTCGCGCTCCGGCTCCGGGATGAAGGTGTCGAGGGCGTCGACCAGCTTCAGGATCGACGGCACGCCGATCTCGCTCTGGTCGCCTTCCAGCGCCAGACGGGCCGAGCCGTGGATGATCGGGGTGTCGTCGCCCGGGAAGTCGTACTTCGACAGCAGCTCACGCACTTCCATCTCGACCAGCTCGAGCAGCTCGGCGTCGTCGACCATGTCGGCCTTGTTCAGGAACACGACGATGTGCGGCACGCCGACCTGACGCGAGAGCAGGATGTGCTCGCGGGTCTGCGGCATCGGGCCGTCTGCAGCCGAACACACCAGAATCGCGCCGTCCATCTGCGCAGCGCCGGTGATCATGTTCTTGACGTAGTCGGCGTGACCCGGGCAATCGACGTGTGCGTAGTGACGCACGGCCGATTCGTATTCCACGTGCGCCGTCGAGATCGTGATGCCGCGCGCCTTCTCTTCCGGCGCCGCGTCGATCTGGTCGTAGCCCTTGAACTCGCCGCCGAAACGCTCCGCACCGATCTTCGTCAGCGCCGCGGTCAGCGTCGTCTTGCCGTGGTCAACGTGACCAATCGTGCCCACGTTCACGTGGGGCTTGGTGCGCTCGAACTTACCCTTTGCCATGGCTGCTCTGTCTCGAAATCTGGTGAGGTGGTGACTGCGTGCCGCGTCGGATCCGCACTGGAAGCGGACCCGCGGAGGATGGTGCTCACGAAAGGAATCGAACCTTCGACCTCCTCCTTACCAAGGAGGTGCTCTACCGACTGAGCTACGTGAGCAACGATGTGGAACTGGGGAACTATGGAACGTTCAATGGAGCGGGAGAAGGGAATCGAACCCTCGTAATCAGTTTGGAAAACTGAGGTTCTACCATTGAACTACTCCCGCACCGGGACCCGCCTACCGCATTACAACCTGTCGCACTGCACTTGTTTCCACCACATCGAAAGATGGTGGAGGGAGGTGGATTCGAACCACCGAAGGCGTAAGCCAGCAGATTTACAGTCTGCCCCCGTTGGCCGCTTGGGTATCCCTCCGGCGCTTTCGTGTTGCCGGTGAAAACAGCCCGCGATTTTGGGGCCAGTTCCCGGTTCTGTCAACGCCGGAAGGCGCTGGATTTCACCGGACCCGCTGCGTGGCCAATGACCTGTGCAGACGGGCGCGCATCTTAACCGGCCCAGCGCCCGGGCGCCATGGCCACGTGTGCGATCCGATGGCATTTGCCCGCATTTCCCTTACAGGAGGCGCCCGCAGGCGCCTCTTGCTCGACGGTCCCGACCGCAAGCGATCAGACGTTGAAACGGAAATGCATCACGTCACCGTCCTTGACGATGTACTCCTTGCCTTCGAGGCGCCATTTGCCGGCTTCCTTCGCGGCGGATTCGCCGTTGTAGCGGATGAAGTCGTCATAGCCGACCACTTCGGCGCGGATGAACCCCTTCTCGAAGTCGGTATGGATGACAGCGGCCGCCTGTGGCGCGGTCGCGCCGATCTTGACCGTCCACGCGCGCACTTCCTTGACGCCCGCGGTGAAGTAGGTCTGCAGGGTCAACAGGCCGTACGCCGCGCGGATCACACGATTCAGTCCAGGCTCGTCGAGCCCCAGATCGGTCAGGAACGCGTCGCGGTCCGCGTCGTCGAGCTGCGAGAGTTCTTCTTCGATCGCCGCCGACACCGGCACCACTTCGGCGCCCTCGCCCACCGCGCGTGCACGCACGGCGTCGAGGTGCGGATTGTTCTCGAATCCATCCTCGAGCACGTTGGCGATGTACAGCACGGGCTTCGCGGTCAGCAGGAACAGGTCGCGGATCGCCGCGTTGTCGTCGTCGGACAGTTTCAGCGCGCGCACCGGCTGGCCGTCGGCCAGGCCCTTGTGCACGCGACCGAGCACTTCGGCGCGGATCTTCGCGTCCTTGTCGCCGGTCTTGGCCGACCGCTCGGCGCGCTGCAGCGCGCGCTCGACGGAGTCCAAGTCGGCCAGCGCCAGCTCGGTATCGATGGTCTCGATATCGGCGATCGGGTCGACCTTGTTGTTGACGTGGATGACGTCGGGATTCTCGAAGCAGCGCACGACATGCGTGATCGCGTCGACCTCGCGGATGTGCGACAGGAACTTGTTGCCCAGGCCCTCACCACTGGCCGCGCCCGCGACGAGGCCGGCGATGTCGACGAACTCGACCGCCGTCGGCAGCACCTTCTGCGGCTTGACGATCGCCGCCAGCGCGTTGAGGCGCAGATCCGGCACCGGCACGATGCCGACGTTCGGCTCGATGGTGCAGAACGGGAAGTTGGCCGCGGCGATGCCCGCCTTGGTCAGCGCATTGAAGAGGGTCGACTTGCCGACGTTCGGCAGGCCGACGATGCCGCATTTGATGCCCATTGCTGTGTCCGTGATCCGTGATTCGGGATTCGTGATTGATGATTCGCACGCAGATCGCGCCTTCGAACCACCAATCACCAATCACCAATTACGGCTTCACCGTGTGCAGCTTCGTCATCGCATCCATGAAGTTGCCGTCCATCGCGAGGGGCAGAACGTCGATCGCAGCATCGACCGCGCGGCCGATCAGAATGTCGTCGTCAGCGTTCGCGCGGCCCAGCACCCACGGCGTGACCTTGTCCTTGCTGCCCGGATGCCCGATGCCGATGCGCAGCCGGTGGAAGCGACCGTGGCCGAGCAATTGCATCGTGTCGCGCAGTCCGTTCTGGCCCCCATGCCCGCCGTCGAACTTGAGTCGGGCGGTGCCGGGTGGCAGATCCAGTTCGTCGTGCGCCAGCAGCGCCTGCTCGGGTTCGAATTTCCAGAATCGCAGCGCGGCGGTGACCGACTTGCCGCTGAGATTCATGAAGGTGGCCGGCTTCAGCAGCCAGACCGGCTGACCGGCGATGTCGATCTTCGCGGTCTCGCCGAACAGCTTGCTGTCGAGCCGGAACGACGCGCCCGCCCTGGCGGCGAGTTCGTCGACAAAACGGAACCCGGCGTTGTGCCGGGTCCGTGCATATTCGGGACCGGGATTGCCCAGCCCGACGATCAGTCGCAGTCCTGCCATCGATACGGCAACGCAGGCGCGCCCGAAGACGCGCCCGCGCGACGATTACTCGTCGTCCTTCGCGGCCTTGGTGGCCGGGACATCGGCCGACGCCTCGTCGGTCTCTTCTTCCGGCTCGGCTTCCACGCGGCCGTGCTTGGCGACGACGACGGCGACGTCGTGGTCCGCGCCCAGCGCCAGCTCGGGGATCTCGACACCCTTCGGCAGCTTGACCTGCGACAGGTGGACGATGTCGCCCACGACCATCTCACCGAGATCGATCTCGATGAACTCCGGCAGATCGCCCGGCAGGCAGGTCACGGTGACTTCGTTGAGCTCGTGCGTGATCACGACGTCGGCAGCCTTGCCGGCCGGCGAGGTGTCTTCGTTGAGGAAGTGCAGCGGCACGGCGGTGCGGATGGTCTCGTTCGCGTTCACGCGCTGGAAGTCCAGGTGCATGATCTGCTGCTTGAACGGATGGCGCTGCATGTCACGCAGCAGCACCTTCTGGACGTCGCCGTTGAGGCTCAGGTCGAGGATCGAGGCGTAGAACCACTCGTGCTGGCTGGCGAGCCAGACATCGTTGTGGCTCAGCTCGATGCTGACGGGCTTGAGGTCGCCGCCGTAGACGACGGCAGGCACGTTGCCGGCAAGACGGAGGCGGCGGCTCGCACCCTTCCCCTCGTCTTCGCGGCGCTGCACCTTGATTTCATGCGTGGTAGCCATTTTCTGTATTCACTTTTCTGGATTGATACCGCCTCGCGGCGGTGAAGCGTCTCGTCCGCGACCAGACGAGACGTTGCAGCAGGTCAGTCGACGTAGAGCGAACTGACCGATTCTCCGAACGCGATCCGGCGGATCGTCTCGGCCAGCAGCTCGGCGACACTGAGCTGGCGGATACGCGTGCAATTGCGCGCGGCCTCCGATAGCGGGATGGTGTCGGTGACCACCATCTCGTCGAGCTGCGATTTGTTGAGGTTGTCGATCGCCGGGCCCGACAGCACCGCGTGGGTGCAGTAGGCGACGACCTTGGTGGCGCCCTGCGCCTTCAGCGCGGCGGCCGCGGCGCACAGCGTGCCGGCGGTGTCGACGATGTCGTCGACCAGCACGCAGGTCTTGCCGCTCACATCGCCGATGATGTTCATCACCGTGGAGACGTTGGCGCGCGGACGGCGCTTGTCGATGATCGCCAGGTCCGCATCGTCGAGGCGCTTGGCGATCGCACGGGCGCGCACCACGCCACCCACGTCGGGCGAAACCACAACCATGTTGTCGGTGCCGTGCGCGCGCCAGATATCGGCCAGCAGCAGCGGCGAGGCGTAGACGTTGTCGACCGGAATGTCGAAGAAGCCCTGGATCTGGTCGGCGTGCAGGTCGATCGTCAGCACCCGGTCGGCGCCGGCGGCGGTGACCATCTTCGCCACGACCTTCGCAGTGATCGGCACGCGCGTCGAACGCAGGCGGCGATCCTGGCGCGAGTAGCCGAAGTACGGAATCACCGCGGTCACACTGGACACCGAGGCGCGCTTGAGCGCGTCGATCAGCACCAGCAGTTCCATCAGGTTCTCGGCCGACGGCGCGCAGGTCGGCTGGATCACGAAGACATCCTGCCGACGCACGTTCTCTTCGATCTCGACCTGCACCTCGCCATCGGAGAACGTCGACACCAGCGCCTTGCCCTGGCGCACGCCGAGTTCGCGGCATACGGCCTTGGCCAGCGGGCGGTTCGAGTTACCCGAGAAGATCAGGAGATTGCGTTCTTCTTTCATGTCTGCAGTTCCGCGTCGCTCTGACCGAGCGGATGGAGGAGTGGCCGTGCCGGCACGTGTGAACCGGTACGGATATCAGGGGCGGCAGGATTCGAACCTGCGAATGCCGGGATCAAAACCCGGTGCCTTAACCACTTGGCGACGCCCCTAGAAAGCGGTGATTCGTGGCTGCCGATTCGGGAAATGCGTTCCGAATCGACAGCCACCAGCCACCGCCCTCAACCTCCCGCTTCGAGCGCATCCAGCAGCGGCGAGCGCGCCGCGCCGCCGACCACGCGGGACGACACACGCGACGCGACCTGCGCCAGCGCGGCCTCGGCGGATTCGCGCGTGGCGAACTCGACGAAGCAGCCGCTGCCCGTCCCGGTCAGCCGCGGCGTTCCGACCTCTGCAAGCACCTGGAAGACCGCCTCGACGGCGGGTTCGCGGCAACGCAGGACCGGCTCGAACGCGTTGCCGAGCAATGCACCTGAAACGAAGTCCGCCATTGTCGCGGGTGCAGCATTTCGCGTCAATTCAGGGGCCTGGAACAAGCCCGCGGTATTCACGTGAACCCCGGGATCGGCGAGCAGATACCACGCAGGCGGCAGGTCGATCGGAACGAGCGACTCCCCGATCCCTTCGGCCCATGCGTTGCGACCGCGGACGAAGACCGGCACATCGGCGCCCAGCGCGAGTCCCAGCGCCGCCAAGCGGTCCTTTCCGAGGTCGAGGCGCCACAGATGATCGAGCGCGCGCAGGACCGTGGCGGCGTCAGAAGAACCGCCGCCAAGACCAGCCCCGGACGGAATTCGCTTTTCGACGCCGATGTCGACACCTTGCGCCACATTCGCTTCTTTTTGAAGCAGAAGCGCCGCCCGCACGACGAGATCATCCGCCTCGGCGAGGCCAGGCACGGAATCGCCGATCCGGCGGATCCGGCCATCGGCGCGCGCCCGCAGACGGATCGTGTCGCCCCAGTCGAGCATCCGGAACACGGTCTGCAGCGCGTGATAGCCGTCATCGCGGCGGCCCGTGATACGCAGGAACAGGTTCAGCTTGGCCGGCGCCGGCCAGGTCGACCAGCCGGCCTCTGGTTTCACGCCGCTCATGGCGTCAACGGCGGGTCTGCGGCGTCGACGGGCGACCAGCTGTCCACGATGAGGCGGACGCGCGCATCGCCGCGCTGCGCGTTGATGCGGATCGGCAACGCGGGCACAGCGCCTGCGTCAGGCGCGGGCTGCCATTCCAGGTAATCGATGGTCCAGCCGTCCTGCTGCACGCGCGCCAGCCGGCCGCCGGCGTCGAACGCGACCTCGGCAGGGCCGGACACAGCGACATCGGCCCGCGCGCCGGCAGCCCAGGCGGCCATCGCGGCGACGGGAATCTCGAAGCCGGTAGCCTCGCGCAGCAACAGACCGACATCGGCGCCCTCGCGCGGGCCACCCTCCAAGCCGTCGATGCGCGCGCCTTGCGGACCGCCCTGCAACTGCCAGCTCTGCCGGGTGACGGGCGCGCTCAAGGTCACGCGATAGTCGCCGCCGGTCTGCAGCCATTCGATGCGTCCGCTGCCGCCATCGCGTCCATTGGACATCGCCACGCGGCCGTTGAACGCGAGCTGCGGCAGCGCGCGCACCACGGTTTCACGCGCCACGAGCCGTGCCTGCGCATCGGCAAGCGCGGCGGGCGCGAGATCGACGGTCTGCAGCGGCGGCCGTACCGGCACGCTGGTACAGGCGGCGAGCCCCAACGCCGCGACCGCGGCGACCATGATCCCGAGCTTCATGCGCCGGTCTTCTCCAGCGCGCGGATCAGCGAGCGGTTCTCCGGATCGATGCTGCGGGCTTCGTCGAAATACTTGCGCGCTTCGTCCTGGCGACCGAGCACCCACAGCACCTCGCCGATGTGGGCGGCCACTTCCGCATCCCGCATCATCGAAAACGCACGGCGCAGTTCGACCAGCGCGTCCTCGTTGCGGCCAAGGCGATACAGCACCCAGCCATAGCTGTCGATGATCGCGGCATTGTCGGGCTCCGCCACGCGCGCGCGGTCGATCAGCTCCAGCGCCTCGGTGTAGCGCGTGGTGCGGTCGGCGAGCGTGTAACCCAGCGCGTTGAGCGCAGCCACGTTCTCGGGATCGGCGACCAGTACACGGCGCAGATCGGCTTCGGCACGCGGGATGTCGTCGCGACGCTCCCACATCAATGCCCGCGAGTAGAGCACCGCCGGATCGTCCGGCATCGCGGCGAGGCCGCGGTTGTAGACATCGAGTTCGGCCGGGTCGTCGCCCTGCTGCCGCAGCTCGGCTTCGAGCAGATACGCGTTGCGGCGCATGTCCTCGTCGGACGTGCCATCGGTCTGCAGTTCGCGCAGCCGCGCCCAGGCATCGTCCCGGCGACCGAGCTCGTGCAGCACGCGGGCGCCACGCAGCCGCGCCTGCGCGCGTTCGGGGCCGCCGGGTACCGTCTGGTACCAGTCCAGCGCTTCGTCGTACTGCTCCAGGTACTCGGCCATCTGCCCCAGCAGCAAGCGCTGCGCCGGATTCGGCGTCAACGCCACCGCCTTGACCTCTTCGTAGAGCGCGGCGAGCGCGGTCTTGTTCTCGGCGCGCGCCATCAGCGACGCACGCAATACATAGGTGCGGCCGTCCTGCGGGCCCATCGACAGCGTGCGCTCGGCATCGGCGAGATCGCCCAGCGCTTCGTATTCACCGGCGATGCCCATCCGCAGATCCGGGCCGATCAAGGCCGCATCGCCGAGGGCGGCCAGGGCCTGGCGTGCCTCTTCCGGACGTCCGGACTCGCGCAGCTGGCTCGCGCGCAGCAGCGCCACGCGGGGTTCGCCGGGAAAACGCGCGACGATGTTCTCGAGGATGCGCTCGGTCAGATCGGTGCGGTCCAGCCGCTGGGCGAGGCCGCCGAAGGCCATCCAGGCCTGCAGCGTGTCCGGAATCGCGCCGCTGTCGACGAGTTGCCCGAGCAGGCGCGCGGCCTGGGCCTGGTCGCGGGCGCCGCCGCCCAGCACGGTGAACGCATGCCGCCAGCCCGCCGGATCCTCGCTGCGCAGCATGACTTCCAGCTGGCGGCGGGCCACGCGGTCGCGACCGGCACGCAAGGACAAGGTGGCCTCGGCGGCGTGCATCGGCAGCGAGTCGGGCGCGTGGCGTCGCCACAGGTCCAGGGCCTGCGCGGCGCGGCGATCGTCGCCGGCGAGCAGGGCGATGCGGGTGGCGCGCTCGGCCAGGCCGGGGTCCCCATCAGACTGCCGGGCGGCGTCGAGATACCAGTTGGCGGCCTCGTCGAGGCGACCGGCCTGGACCGCGAACTCGCCGGCAAGTGTGGCGCCGAGCAGATCCTGGTGCAGCGTATCGTTACGGTCGAGATCGCCGCGCTGGGCGTGGGCCGCGCAGGCCAGTCCCAGCAGGGGCACCAGCAGTGCCGCGCGCAGCCGCGCGGTCCGGGGCGGAGAGAAAACGGGCATCTGGAGCAACCGGGCCGTAAAATGGGCGCCTTCGTCCGCAGCTTATCGCAAGCGCCTGAACGGAATCGCCTTCCGACAGGCACGCCAGCCCATGAGCCTTTACGCACTCGGCATCAACCACCAGACCGCGCCGGTCGCCCTGCGCGAACGGGTGGCGTTTGCCGGCGATGCGCTCGATGCGGCGCTGGCCCAGCTGCGTGCGTTGCCGGCGGTGCGCGAGGTCGCGTTACTGTCCACCTGCAACCGCACCGAGCTGTATGCGGTGTGCGACGACGACGGCAGCGCGCTGGCGCACTGGCTGGCGACGCATCCCGGCGACGATGCGTCGCTGGCCGGCGGCTCGCTGCAGGCCTATCTGTACCAGCATCGCGGCGCCGATGCGGTGCGGCATCTGTTCCGCGTCGCCACCGGTCTCGATTCGCTGGTGCTCGGCGAGCCGCAGATCCTCGGCCAGGTGAAGCAGGCCTGGGCCAGCGCGCGCGCAGCCGGCACCCTCGGCAGCGATCTCGACCGCGTGTTCCAGCATGCCTTCGTCACCGCCAAGCGCGCCCGCAGCGAAACCCGCATCGGCAACAGCCCGGTGTCGGTCGCATCGCTCGCCGTGCGGCTGGCGCAGGAATCCTTCGCACGCCCGGCCGATTCGGCCGTGCTGCTGATCGGCGCGGGCGAGACCATCGAACTGGCCGCGCGCCATCTCGCGCAGGCCAACGTCAAGCGCCTGCTGATCGCCAACCGCACCTACGCGCACGCGCAGGAACTGGCCGCGCGCCACGGCGGCATCGCGCTGCCGCTCGACGAACTCGACCGGCATCTGTTTCTCGCCGACATCGTGCTGTCGGCGACCGCCAGCCGCACGCCGATCATCGGCCGCGCCCAGGTCGCCGCGGCGTTGGACGCACGCAAGCACCGGCCGATGCTGCTGATGGATCTGGCAGTGCCGCGCGACATCGCGCCCGAGGTGGCCGAACTGCGCGACGTGTTCCTCTACACCGTCGACGATCTGGAACGCACGCTCGACGACAACCGCCGCGGACGTCGCGAAGCCGCCGCGGATGCGGACGCGATCATCGACCTGCAGGTCACCCGCTTCAGCGAATCCAATGCCGCGCGCGGCCGGCTGGCGCCGGTCAAGCGTCTGCGCGCGCACGGCGAAGCAGTCCGCGGCGAAGCCCTCGCCCGCGCCCGCCAGCAGCTTGCCGCCGGACAATCACCCGACGCCGTGCTGGAACTGCTGGCGCACACCCTGACCAACCGGCTGCTGCACCTGCCCACTGCCGCCCTGCGCGAGGCCGCGCTGCGCGGCGACGACACCTTGGCCGACAGCCTCGACGCCTTGCTGCCGCCCGAACCCGAGCCCCGGACACCCGATGCTGCCGACCCTGCGCCGTAAGCTCGAAGCGCTGGCCGAACGCCGCGAAGAACTCGAACGCCTGCTGTCCGACCCTGCGACCGTCGCCGACCAGGCGCGTTTCCGCGCCCTTTCGCGCGAGTTCGCCCAGCTCGAGCCGCTGTCGAGCGCCCTGGCCGACGAGCGCCGCGCGCTCGACGATCGCGACGCCGCGCGCAGCCTGCTCGACGACGCCGACATGCGCGAAATGGCCGAGGAGGAGATCGCCGCCGCCAACGCGCGCCTGGAAACGCTGGAAGCCGATCTGCTGGCGCTGCTGGTGCCGCGCGACGCGCGCGACGAAGGCGGCTTCTATCTCGAGATCCGCGCCGGCACCGGCGGCGACGAAGCGGCGATCTTCGCTGGCGACCTGTTCCGCATGTACCAGCGCTACGCCGAGCGGCAGGGCTGGCGCGTGGAAGTGGAATCGGCCAGCACCGGCGAACACGGCGGCTTCCGCGAGGTCATCGCCGCGGTCGACGGCAGCGGCGCGTACGCGCGGCTCAAGTTCGAGTCCGGCACGCACCGCGTGCAGCGGGTGCCGGAGACCGAATCGCAGGGGCGTATCCACACCTCGGCCGCGACCGTCGCGATCATTCCGATCGAAGATGCCGGCGAGCCGATCGAGCTGAATCCCGCCGATCTCAAGGTCGATACCTTCCGCTCGTCCGGTGCCGGCGGCCAGCACGTCAACAAGACCGACTCGGCGATCCGCATTACCCACATCCCGAGCGGCGTCGTCGTCGAATCGCAGACCGAGCGCAGCCAGCACGCCAATCGCGACAAGGCGATGAAGCGCCTGCGCGCGATGCTGGCCGAGGCCGAGGCCGAGCGTCGCGCAGCCGCGACCGCCGAGGTGCGCAAGCTGCAGGTCGGCAGCGGCGATCGCAGCCAGCGCATCCGCACCTACAACTATCCGCAGGGCCGGATCACCGACCATCGCATCGAGGGTCTCACCCTGTATGACCTGCCGAACGTGCTGGAAGGTAATCTCGACGGACTGATCGCGCGGCTGTCGCAGGAACACCAGGCCGACGAGCTGGCGCGCATGACCGCGCAGTGAGCGCGCGTGCCGGGCGGCGCACATCGCCGCTGGCGCACGATGTCTCCGTTCCATGCGCTGCGGTACCCTCGCTGCATGAGCAGCCAATCCGATTTCATCCCCTTGCAGATCTGCGTGTTGACGGTCTCCGACAGCCGCACCCTCGACACCGACAGTTCGGGCGACTACCTCGTCGAGTCCTTGACCGCCGCGGGCCACGCGGTGGCCGAACGCGCCCTGTTGCCCGACGACCGCTACGCGATGCGCGCCCTGGTGTCGAAATGGATCGCCGATTCCACCGTCGATGGCATCCTCGTCACCGGTGGCACCGGTTTCACCGGCCGCGACTCGACGCCCGAAGCCCTGCTGCCGCTGCTCGACAAGGAGATGCCGGGCTTTGGCGAACTGTTCCGCGCGATTTCCTTCGATGAGATCGGCACCTCGTCGCTGCAGTCCCGGGCCTTCGCCGGTCTCGCCAATGCGACGTTCGTCTTCGCCCTGCCCGGCTCGACCTCGGCGTGCCGGACCGCGTGGGAGAAGATCGTCCAGCGCCAGCTCGACGCACGCACGAAGCCGTGCAATCTGGCGACGATCCGTCCGCGCCTGAAAGAAGTCTGATGGCGCTCGACCAGACCCTGCGCCTGCTGGTCAAGGCAAGCGGCCTGAGCGTCGGCGAACTGGCCGCGGCGATTCCACGCGCAGGCGCGGCCACGGTCTCGGCCTGGCTGCGGGGCGAAAAGACGCCCGGACAGGACCAGCTCGATGCGCTGGCGAAAGCGTTCGGGGTGCCCGCCGGCGCACTGCTCGCAACGCTTGCCAGCACGCTGGATCCGGCGCGCACCAAGGGCGAGCACGATCTGCTCGCCGCCTATCGCGCGCTCAACACCCGGCAGCAGGGCGCGCTGCTGGAAGTCGCGCGCACCATGGCACAAGCGCCGCCGCGCAAGTCGCGCGACTAGCCACCCCTCACAGGAGTCCGTGATGCAACCGCTCAAGCGCAGGGCATACGAAGCCGCCCTCGAACCCATGCAGATCGAACTGGCCGCGGTCGCACGCTGGCTCCAGCACAGCGGCCGCCGGTTGCTGGTGCTGTTCGAGGGCCGCGACACGGCCGGCAAGGGCGGCGCGATCCAGGCGATCGCCGAGCATCTCAACCCGCGCCAGTGCCATGTGGTGGCGCTGCCGAAACCCAGCGACCGCGAAGCCGGCCAGTGGTACTTCCAGCGGTATGTGACCCACCTGCCCTCGGCCGGCGAAATCGCCCTGTTCGACCGCAGCTGGTACAACCGCGCCGGCGTCGAATCCGTGATGGGGTATGCAACGCCCGCACAGGTCGACGGCTTCCTGGACCAGACGCCCGGCTTCGAACGGCAACTGGTCGACGACGGCATCCTGCTGTTCAAGTACTGGCTGGGCTGCGACCAGGCGCAACAGGAGGCGCGGTTCGCCGAACGCCTGCATGACCCGCTCAAGCGCTGGAAGCTCTCGCCGGTCGATGTCGCCGCGCGGTCGCGCTACGACGACTACACCCGGGCGCGCGACGCGATGCTGCGCGAGACCCACACCGCGCACGCGCCATGGACGCTGGTGGACTTCAACGACCAGCGCCGCGGACGCCTGACCCTGATCCGCGACCTGCTCGACCGGCTGCCCGACAGCCACGTCGACGCCCCGGCGCTCCGCTTTCCCGCGCTCAAGCGCAAGCCGCGGCAGGAGCGCTACGACGTGCTGCAGCCGATCGCGCCGTTCGAGCCCTGAGCGCGGCGAGCCTCAGGCCTGGATGTCCGGACCGCCTGCGGCCGCGATCATGGCTTCCAGGCTCTCGGCAGTCACCGGACCGAGGATCTTGTCCACCACCTGGCCTTCGGGACCGATGAGATAGGTCATCGGCAGGCCTGGCGGCGTATCGAAATCGGCGGGCGGATCGAAGGTGTCGACGATCGCGATCGGATAGACCACCGGATGCTTCTGCAGGAAGGCGCGCATGTCGTCGGGCTCGATCTCCTCGTAGGCCAGCCCGACCACCTGTACATGCTCGCGCATCGCATCGAGCGCCGAGAGTTCCGGCATTTCCTTCAGACACGGCGCGCACCAGGTCGCCCAGAAGTTCACGACCACCCACTGGCCGCGATGTGCGGCGAGGTCGAAGCTTCCGCCGTCGATCGTGTCGACCTTCAGCGCGGGACGCGCTTTCGACGCAGCCTCCACGGGCGTGGGCGCGCTATCCGCCGGTGCCTGCGCATCCACCGGCGTGGCGGCGTCACGCGCAGCGCCGTCCGCCGGGGCCTGGGCGTCGGGCTTGCAGGCGGCGAGCAGGAGGGCGAGGGCGACACAGGCGGCGAGACGGTTCATGCGGAGATCTCCGGAGATTCGTAGAGGCTGCCGACCCGCCGCTTGAGCAGGTCGCGCAGCGGAATGCGCAGGTCGTCGAGTGCGGCGGACGCGGTCACGCCCAGCGCATCGTCACGACACGGCAGATGGGCTTCGGCGACCGGAATACGCAGATCGCAGGCCTCGTAGAGCTCGCCGACACTGAGTCCATCGAGATCGCGTGCGAGGATCCACTCACCGGATTCGGCGCGCCGCAGCAGTGCGATCTCTTCGAGCTGCGCAAGCATCTGCTGCACCAGTGCGTCGGTGAGCATCGGCTCGAGCGCCTGGATCTCGTCGCTGTGCAGACCGCGCCCCTGCACGCGCGCGGCCGAGAACCGGCCCAGCATCCGCAGCAGACCGTAGAGCTCGAAACCGGCCGGCAGACGCATATGCGCCGGCTGATAGCGGAACGCCGAGATCGACGCAGCGAACGATGCGCCGAGCAGGATCGCGACCCAGCTCAGATACACCCAGAGCAGGAAGATCGGCAGGAACGCGATCTGTCCGTAGATCTTTTCGTAGGCGTCGAAGCTGCCCAGATACAGGCCGATCGCCCATTTCACGATCTCCGACAGCATCACCGCCAGCGTCGCGCCGGCCAGCGCGTGCCGCCATTGCACGGTGCGGTGCGGCACCACGCGGAAGATGGTGGTGAACGCGGCGAGCTCGATCAGCATCGGCGCCGCCCAGAGCATGAGGCCGCGCAGCAGGCGTCCCGAATCGGTGCTGAAGATCTCCAGCGCGAAGAACCGCGCCGAGACCGCCAGACTCGCGGTCGCCACCAGCGCGCCGAGCGTCAGCACGGTCCAGTAGACGAGGAAACGCCCGAACGTCGGCCGCGCCGACTTCACCCGCCAGATGCGGTTGAACGTGGTTTCCACGCTGAGCAGCGTGACCAGCACCGAGATCACCAGTGCGATCACACCGATCGTCGTCAGCTGGCCGGTATTGGTCGACAGTTGCAGCAACACCTGCTCGACCGCGCGCGCCGAGTCGGGCACGAAGTTCGAGAAGATGTAGTCGCTGAGCTGGTCGCGCCACTGTCCGAACGCCGGAAACACCGACAGCACCCCGAAGACCACCATCGACAGCGGCACCAACGCGAACACGGTGGTGAACGCGAGCGCGCCGGCGGCTTCGAACAGGCGATCGTCGAGAAAGCGCCGCCACAGAAAGCGCGCGAAACTCAGCGCGCGCGCGCGGTCGGCCATCCGTTCGGTCCAGCGGTTGAAAGTGGCGAGTGGCTCCATCGGCGAAGCGTAGCAAAGCGGTTTGCCCGGCGATGCATCGATGATGGCGTCAATGCGGCATTTCCACCGAAACGCGGGGCCATCAGCCTGGCGGGGCCGGTACCCGGGACATGCGCGCAGTGCGATTCCCCCCAACACGCCGCCCACTGCGCGAGAATGCGGGTGCGCAACGTCATCGAGTCTCCTGACGCGTCAGCGGGTCCCTGACTCCGCACACCCCTCTTCGCACACAGGCGCCGCCATGCCCGACATCCTCGTCCTCTACTACAGCCGCAACGGATCGGTCGCCCGCCTCGCAAAACAGATCGCGCGTGGCGTCGGCGAAGTCGAGGGCATGCAGGCGCGGCTGCGGACGGTACCGCCGGTCGCGGCGATCACCCAGCAGGCGGCGCCACCGGTGCCCGACGACGGCGCGCCCTATGTGGAGCGCGAGGATCTGGCCGAATGCACCGGCCTGCTGCTCGGCAGCCCCACGCGGTTCGGCAACATGGCCGCGCCGCTGAAGCATTTCCTCGATGGACTGGGCGCCGAATGGGCCAGCGGCACGCTGGTCGGCAAGCCCGCCGGTGTCTTCACCTCGACCGCCACGCAACACGGCGGCCAGGAAGCGACGCTGCTGACGATGCTCGTGCCGCTGCTGCACCACGGCTGCGTGATCGCCGGCATCCCCTACACCGAGCCGGCACTGACGACCACGCGCAGCGGCGGTACGCCGTACGGCGCCAGCCACGTCGCCGGCCAGCAGGACGACCCGCAGCCGACCGAGGACGAAGCCGTGCTCGCGCGCGCGCTCGGCCGGCGCATCGCCAGCCTCGCCGCGAAGCTCGGCGCATGAGCGATCTGCGGCCACCCGCCACCCGCGTGCTGGCGACCTCGCTGGTGTTGATCGCGGCGCTGTACGCAGCCTGGTACCGCAACGATGCGCACTTCGGTGCGGCCCTGCTGGTCTTCGTGCTGCCGCCGCTGCTGCTGCTCGCCGGCGTGCTGCTGCGCCGGCCGAGCGCGCCGCTGTGGTCCGGCATCGCCGCGCTGTTCTGGTTCTCGCATGGCGTGATGTACGCCTGGTCGCATCCGGAACTCGGCCTGTGGGCGTGGGCCGGGATCGCGCTGTCGCTGGCGGTCGTGTTCTCGGCCAGTCTGCCCGGCATGCGCGCACGCTTCTCGAAGCGCCGTCCGCCCGCGGACTGAAGAACACCCGGGACGCGTCGGGCATCGCCGCCGGTATCATGGGCGGCCCGCTTCACCGCCAGGACCGCATCACGATGGACGAGCTGCTGATCGTCACCACCGGTGGCACGATCGACAAGATCTACTTCGACGACAAGTCGGACTTCCAGGTGGGCGATCCGCAGATCGGACGCATGCTCGAGGAACTGGGCGTCGCGTTCCGCTTCCGGGTGATTCCGATCATCCGCAAGGATTCGCTGCACATCAACGACGAGGACCGCGAACTGATCCGCGCGACCATCGCCGCGCAGCCCGCGAAGCACGTACTGCTCACCCACGGCACCGACTCGATGGTCGAAACCGCCAACGTGCTGTCGTCGATCGCCGACAAGACCATCGTGCTGACCGGGGCGCTGAGCCCGGCGCGGTTCCGCGGCTCGGACGCGGAGTTCAACATCGGCACCGCCGTCGGCGCCGTGCAGTCCAAGCCGCCGGGCGTCTACGTGGCGATGAACGGCCGAATCTGGGATCCGCTGAAAGTCCGCAAGAACGTCGAAGCCAACCGGTTCGAACCGCTGGGCTGAGTTCAGTCGACCGTGGGCCCGCGCATCGGCATGTCGGTGCCCGGACCGATCGACATGCGCGCGTCGGGTTCCGCGTACTCGACGTCGGGGTCGGCGTTGAGCGCATCGAGCAGCCGCTGCGATTGGGCGGCATCGAGTGTGGGATCGATCGACACGACATCGGCACCGACGGCGAGCCGGCGCAGCCATGTCACCTTGCCGGGCATGCCCTTGGCATCCACGAGACCCGCGCCGCGCGCGCTTCCGGCGATGCGATCGGCGACCAGCGCCGGGTCGCGTTCCGGCGCGCTGCCGGGTGCGTATCGGACGATGAAACGCTGTTGCATGGCGGTGACCTCGCTGGACGTGGTGGCGGGCGGATCGCCGCCCATCGCGCACCCCGAAAGCAGCAGGGCCGTGACGAAAAACGCGGCGCCGAAGCGCCGCGCGATCTCATGATGGAATCGATGCATGGCGGTCTCCGCGGTACACGCCGGTGCGTGCGACGCAGCGATGATGCCTTCACCCCCGGCATGCCAGGGGTGAACGCGTCGGCCGCTACCAGGTCGCGACCAGCGAGGCACCGCTGAAGGTCGCGTAGGCGTTGACCAGCACGTGGTACGTGCCCGCCGGCGGATTGCTGACGGTGCAGGTCTCGGTGTTGCCGCTCGCCCACGAACGGCAGTCGAACGTCGAGGTGGTCGGCTGGGCGCCGGCACGGACGTAGAGATCCGCGTCGCCCGTGCCGCCACTCAGGGCGACGCGCAGGCTGCTGGTACCGGCCGGCACCTGGATCGTCCAGAACTGCTGGCTGCCCGTCGCGCCACTCAGGCCGGTCACCGGTACGCCGTTCAGCAGACCGCCATCGCCACCACCCTCGCTCGGGGGGTTGTGACGCGCCTGCACGCTGACGTTGGCGAATGCGGAGATGCCGACCACCTTCACGTAGTAGGTGCCGGCTTCGACGTTGGCGATGCGCACCACTTCATTGTTGCCCGGACGCTGCGAGATGAAGTCGTAGGCATCGGCCTGCGGCTCTGCGTCCTGGCTGACATAGAGGGTGACGTTGCCGCTGCCGCCCGAGGTCGTGATGGTCAACGGACCGCTGACGTTCTCGGGCACGGTGATGCTGTACAGCAGCGTGTCACCCGCCGCACCCGACAGACCCGGGACGGGCGTGCGGTTGGTCAGCTCGGTCGCATCCGGCGTGAGGTCGCCCACTTCCACCTGCTGGGTACGGGTGCGGGTATTGCCCGCGTCGTCGGTGACGGTCAACGCCACCGAGTAGACCCCGGGCGCGTCGTAGGTCTTGACCGGGTTGGCGTCGGTCGACGTGGTGCCGTCACCGAAGGCCCAGGCATGCCCGACGATCTCGCCGTCGTCGGTCGAGGTATCGGTGAAGGTCACGGTCAGGGTGTCGTTGTCGACGCTGAACTCGAACCCGGCCACCGGCACGCCCGGGGTGCCGCCGCCGTCGGCACCGATGGTGTCGACGAACGCATCACCCGTGCCTGCGGCATCGAGCCAGTCGCTCAGGCGTGTGGCTGCCGTGCCGCCGCCGGTCCACGACGTGAACAGACGACCGTACCAGTCGACGTGATCGTCGCCGGTCGTCGAACACGAGGCGTAGCCGCCATGCAGCTGGCCGATTACGCGCCCTTCGGGGCTGTAGATCGGCGAACCCGACGAACCGCCTTCGGTGGTGCCGCGCTGGTTCCACTGCACCCACAGATGCGTGTTGCCGCTGTTGCCGAGGTAGCCCTCGACGCGCAGCGGATTGTCGGAGTGCGTGATGCGCTTCTCGGCGACGCGCGGATGATGGATGCCGGTCGCGCCCGCCGGGGCCAGATCGCGACGGTCCCAGCCCGACCAGCTCAGGTTGAACGCCGGGTCTGCGGCGTCGTCGAACTCGAGCAGGGTGAAATCGGACGGCGCGTAGGTCGCGCGGACCACCGCGCCGGTCTGGTTCTGCGCCAGGCTGCCGTCGCCATTGGCGCCGCTCTCGGGGCTGCCGGGCGTGCGGCAGGTCGAGTTCTGGTAGTTCCAGTAGACGACGATGCTGGCCGCCGCGTCGGCGGTGCCCATCTGGCAGTGGTTGGCGGTCAGGAAGTACATCTTCCGGTCGCCGGCGGTGTTGTTGACCAGCGAGCCGCTGCAGTATTCGACGCCGAAACGCGTGTAGGCGCCGACGGACGGAATTTCGTCGCGGAAATCGTCGCCGTCCGGGCACACCACGTCGACATTGCAGCTGCCCGACACGCCCTTGGTCTGTGCGAGCGCGCCTTCGCGGGCAAGACGGCCGAAGCCCAGGTAATCATGGTTGACGCTGCTCAGACGCAGCTTGAGTTCGCCGACCCGCGCCTTCGGCACGACCACTTCGACGACCGCGTTGTCGCCCGGCACCAGCGGCGTCCACAGGCTGCCGCTCGTCTTGTTGTCGGCAGCGGTGAACGCGCGGATCGCTTCGGGATTGGCGTTCCTGTCCAGGCCCTCGGGATAGATCAGCAGACGCGCGCCTTCCGGCAGGTGGAACTCGGAGAACCCGAAGTTCAACGACAGCGCGTCCTTCGATTCCACGCGCAGGCGCCACACCAGATTGCCGCCCGCGATCTCGTCCCAGTCACCGGAATTGTTCGGCGTGAGGTTCACGGCGTGCGGCGTCGCGAACCGGATCGGGCGCTGGCCCATGGCGCGGTCCTGCCGCGCGTCCTCGGCGCGCAGACGCGCGGCATCGACGGCCGGCATGCGCTTGAGTTCGACCGTCTGTTCGGCCGGCAGGCGGTTGTCGAATGCGGCCGGCCGCGCGTCGCGCGTCGCCGCCGCGGCCGCACCGACCGACAGCGTGCCGGCGGTGATGCAGGCGATGAGTGTCTTCATCCTGTTCTCTACCCCTCGTTGGTGACCAGAAAAACGGAGCACACCGCGTGCGGCGTGCTCCGCCGGCGGCGGGCATCACGATCACGATGCCCGCTGCCTGCCCTTCCTTCCCCCGAACTTTCCCCGCTTCGCCCTCAGTTGTGGCTGGCGCGCAGCGTCACGCCGGAGAACGATGTGTAGCCGCGGACGAGTACGTGGTACGTGCCCGCCTGCGGCGTCGCGAACGAGCAGCTCTCGGTGTTGCCGGTGCGGTACGGCCGGCAGTCGTAGGTCGACGTGGTCGGCGCACTGCCGCGGCGCACGTACAGATCGGCATCGCCGCTGCCACCCGAGATCGCGATGACCAGGTTGCGCGCGCCCGACGGCACGGTGAACGTCCAGGTCTGCGCGCTGTTGGCCGCGCCCGATACGCCGGTGACCGGCACGCCGTTCTGCAGACCGCCGGTGCCCGGGCCCGGGTCGGGATTCGGCACGGTACCGCCGGTTGCGGCCGCAACCGCGGCAGCGGCGTCGACGATGCCGGCGCCGATCGGCTGCGACGGCGTCGACGGGAACGCACGCGCGGTGCTGGTCAGCAGGGTCTTGATCTGCGCCGGTGTCTTGGCCGGATTGGACACCGACTGGATCAGAGCGACGACGCCGGCGACGTGCGGTGCCGCCATCGAGGTGCCGTCGTAGGTCGCGTAGCTCTCGCTGCCCGGCGTGGTCTGGCCGCTGTTGAGCGTGGAGACGATGCCCGAGCCCGGCGCCGAGATCGTGATGCCGGCGCCGTAGTTCGAGAAGCTCGATCGCGCGCCGGTGCTGGTGTTCGACGCGACCGCGATGACGTTGCTGCAGTTGGCCGGCGAGAAACCAGACACATTGGCGTTGCTGTTGCCCGCGGCGATGACAAGCGTGGTGCCGCGGCCGACCGCGCCGTTGATCGCGCTCTGCATCGCGTTGCCGCAGGCGCCGCCGCCGCCGAGGCTGAGGTTGATGACCTCCGCCGGGTTGGCATTCGCCGGCACACCGCTCACGGTCCCGCCCGACGCCCAGATCACCGCATCGGCGATGTCGGAGTCGTAGCCGCCACCACGTCCGAGGACGCGGACCGGCACGACCTTCGATTCGGGCGCGGTGCCCGCGACGCCGACGCCGTTGTTGGTGACCGCCGCCACGGTGCCGGCCACGTGGGTGCCGTGCCAGCTGGAGGCGCGGCCGCCGGAGAAGTCGCCGGGATCGCTGGGATCCGCGTCGCGGCCACCGCCATCGCCCGCCACCGTGGGATCGATGATGAAGTCGTAGCCGGGCAGGATGTTCGCGTTGAGATCGCTGTGGTTGGCAATGCCGGTATCGAGCACCGCGACCACGGTGCCCGCGCCCTTCGTGACGTCCCAGGCCTGCGTGGCGCGGATGCCGCCGGGGCCGGTGCCGAACCCGTACTGCTGGCTGAAACGCGGATCGTTCGGCGTCCAGAACACCTGGTTGAGCTTGTCGACTTCGACGAATTCGACATTCGGATCGGCAGCGATCTGCCGCATCAGCGACTCTGCGTCCGCGCGGTCGAGCTTGCGGCTGGTCCGCACGACATCGGCGCCCAGCGTCATGCGACGGACATGTTCAAGACGCAGCTGCTTGCCGCCGCCACTGACCGCGATCCGGCCGGCGGATGCGCGCAGCGCGGTGTCGATCGCCGCCGGATCGGCCTGCACGGTCGACCCGTCGCGGTACTTCACGATGAAGCGGTCATGGGTGTCGGCGGACTGGAGGCCGCTGAGGTTGAGCCGCTCCGTCGCATTGAGTGACAGCGGCGCGAGCGCCGCGAGCGCGAGGGACGTGGCGGCGACGAGCAGGCGACGGCGCGGCGCGTGACGCAGATGATTCGACATCCGATAACCCCCAAAGCAGTGGGTGAACCGCGCGGCGGCGGCAGATCGGGAGCCGTCGCTACCGTCTTGATTCCCGGCAACGCTGACTCCGCAGAGAACGCGGACGTGACAAAACTGACCGCAAACTGACGCTACGCGACAGCGCGGCCGGTTCGCAACGCAGGAAAGCGTTAATTTTTCATGAATAATGGCGAAACCCGTCACATATTGACGATTTGGGTCATGAGTCCGGGGGCCAAACGCACGCTGAATGGAGCGGGGCGATCGCGGCCGGTCGGGCATCCCTCCCGTTCGCGCACTTGCGTTGACACCGGACGACAGCAGGCGCGCCGGCGCACCCGCGAACGCAGCGGTTCGCAGGGTCGATTCAGTGGCTTGGGAACGGCCTCACGCGGCCGGGGCGATGACGCGAGGCGCCGGCTTCGATACGGCTGACGCGGCGAACAGTCCGTCGAACGGGTCAGAGCATGCCGGTTTCGAGGCGCGCGGCTTCCGACATCATCGAGCGGTTCCACGGCGGGTCGAACACGAGCTCCACATCGGCCTCGACGACCGTGGGGATCAACTCCAGCTTGCTGCGCACGTCATCGACGAGGATGTCGCCCATGCCGCAGCCCGGCGCCGTCAGGGTCATCTTGACCTCGAGCCGGCGCTGACCATCGTCGGTCGGCTGCACGTCCGCTTCGTAGATCAGCCCGAGATCGACCACATTGATCGGGATTTCCGGATCGAAACAGGTCCGCAACTGGTTCCAGACCATGCGCTCGACCGCGGCATCGTCCGCGCCGTCAGGCAGTTCGAGGGGCACCGGCGGTTCCTTGCCGATCGCATCGGCATCGCGACCGGCGATGCGGAACAGATTGCCCTCCACGAACAGCGTGTAGCTGCCGCCGAGCGCCTGGGTGATGTAGCCGGCGCTGCCCGCAGGCAGGGTCACGTGCTCGCCAGCCGGCACGAGGACGGCGGCGCAATCGCGCTCGAAACGGACGGGTTCGCTGCTGCGGGAGTACATAGGACCATCAGATGGTGGCCAGGGGCGGCCACGACAAGTGCTGTCATTGTATCGCCGCGCGCCGGTATGCTGGCCGGCCGTTTCCGCGATGCAGCCTTCCATGCCGCCAAGGCACCACCCCCAGGGCGCTCGGCGCTGGCCGATGGCAACCGCTCTGCTGCTGCTCGGCAGCTTCGGGATCGCGGCCGCCTGGATCCTGCTTGCCGATGCGCGCGGCACCCAGACGAGCTGGATGGCGGTCATCGCGGCATTCGATGCGGCCTGGCTGCTGCGTCTGGCCCGCGCGCGCCCCGGCCTGGCCCGCGCGCTCGTCGGCATGGCGGCGACCGTGCTGGCCATCGTGGTGGCGAACTTCGGCATCGTCGCCGCCCAGCTCGCGCGCCCGATGGGCATGCTGCCCTGGGAATCCGCCCTCAAGCTCGGGCCGCAGCACGCCTACACGCTGGCGACGCTGGCCAACGCCCCGGTCGATCTGGCCTGGATGGGCGCCGCGATCGTCATTGCCGCGGTGGCGTCACGCTGACGCGCCGGCGGCTCAATGGCCGCCGTCGAGCGCCTTGAGTTCCGCGACCAGCGCGCCCGCGGCTTCGGCCCCGTCGCCGTAGAGCATGCGGGTGTTGTCGGCGTAGAACAGCGCGTTCTCGATGCCGGCAAAGCCCGTGCCCTTGCCGCGTTTGATCACCACGACGCTCTTCGCCAGCACCACGTCGAGGATCGGCATGCCGTAGATCGGGCTCTGCGGGTCGGTCTTCGCCACCGGGTTGACCACGTCGTTGGCACCGATCACCAGCACCACGTCGGTGTTCGGAAATTCCGGATTGACGTCGTCCATGTCGACGATCAGGTCGTAGGGCACGCCGGCCTCGGCCAGCAGCACGTTCATGTGTCCCGGCATGCGGCCGGCGACCGGGTGGATCGCGAAGCGCACTTTGACCCCGCGTTCGACCAGGCGCTGACTCAGCTCCCAGATCTTGTGCTGCGCCTGGGCCACGGCCATGCCGTAGCCGGGCACGATCACGACGCGCTCGGCATACGCCATCAGCGCGGCGACATCGGCCGCTTCGATCGGTTTCTGGCTGCCTTCGATCGCAGCCGCGGGGCCGCCGGCGCTGAAACTGGAGAACAGCACGCTGGCGATCGAACGGTTCATCGCCTTGGCCATCAGCCGGGTCAGCAGCATGCCGGCCGCGCCGACCATGGTGCCGGCGATGATCAGCGCCTCGTTGCCGAGCACGTAACCCTCGAAGGCGACTGCCAGGCCCGTCAGCGCGTTGTAGAGCGAGATCACCACCGGCATGTCGGCGCCGCCGATCGGCAGCGTCATCAGCACGCCCAGCGCCAGGGCCAGCACGAAGAACACGACGATCGCCGGCATACCGAGTGCGTGCACGATCAGTCCGCCGGCAACCAGCGCGCCGACGAGCACCGCCAGATTGAAAAGCTGCTGGCCGGGGAACACGTAGCGCTTGTCCATGCGCCCGTCGAGCTTGGCCCAGGCGATCACCGAACCCGACAGCGCGATCGCACCGATCAGCGCGCCCAGCACCGCGAGTACCAGCGACAGCCGCGCCGGCGCTGCGCCGGCCGCCGACCAGCGCAGCAGCTCGACCGCCCCGATCGCCGCGGCCGATCCGCCGCCCAGGCCGTTGTAGAGCGCGACCATCTGCGGCATGTCGGTGATCGCGACCTTCTTGCCGGAGATCCATGCGAGCCCGGTGCCGAGCGCGATCGCCACCAACATCAGGCCGATGTTCGCCAGCCCCGGGACGAAGAACGTGGCCACCGTCGCCAGCACCATGCCGACACCGGCCCACTGGATGCCCGAACGCGCGGTACGCGGCGAGGCCATTCGCTGCAGGCCCAGCAGAAACAGCGTCGCGGCGATGAAATAGCAGGCAGCGACGAGCCACTGCAGGCCGCTCATGCGATGCGTCCCGTACGCACCAGAGCCGGACGGCAAGCGGCCATCACTCCGGCTTCCCCGGCCGGCCCGACGGCTTGAACATCTCCAGCATCCGCTCTGTCACCACATAACCGCCGGCGGCGTTGCCGGCCCCCATCAGCACGGCGATGAAGCCGATGACCTTCTCCAGCGTGGTATCGGCATGGCCGAGCACCAGCATCGCGCCGATCAGCACGATGCCGTGGATGAAGTTCGAACCCGACATCAGCGGGGTGTGCAGGATCACCGGCACCCGCGAGATGATCACGTGGCCGGCAATCGCCGCCAGCATGAAGATGTACAGCGCCACGACACCATCGATCATTCCGATTCCCCGGGTCCGTCGTCCGCATCATAACCGCCGTTGAACGGCGCGCCAGCCGCGCGGCGCACACCACGTCAACCGCCGCTCCGGGCACGCGTTGACCTGTGCACACCCCGCCACTGGCGACGACCCGACGATGGATGGCAGCCACTTTCCCGACCCGCATGCGCACATCGCGCACGGTAGGCTTGGCGACGTGACCGACTCCTCCGTCGCGGCCGACGCCGCCATTCCCGTGCAGCCGACAACGCTGGAAGGCTTTCTCGCCAGCGTCGAACGCCGCGCCTTCCGCTTCGCCGAACTCGGCCTGCGCCATCGCGAAGACGCGCTGGACGCGGTCCAGGACGCGATGATCAAGATGCTCGGCTATCGCGACCGTCCGCCATCGGAATGGACACCGCTGTTCTGGACCGTGCTGCGCAGCCGGATCATCGATGTGCAGCGGCGGCGCACGTTCCGGCTGAGCTGGCTCAGCGATGCGCGCATGCCCGACGGGGAAGAAATCGACTGGGCAGATGCCGGCCCGGACCCGGCCCGCAACCACGACGGACGCGAGGCCTGGGGGCGATTGACGGAGGCATTGCGGCAGCTGCCACGGCGCCAGCGCGAAGCGTTTTCGCTGCGCGTGCTCGAAGAGTTCGATGTCGAGACCACCGCCCGCATCATGGGATGCGGCGAGGGTTCAGTGAAAACCCATCTGTTCCGCGCCCGCGAGGCGCTGCAGAAGCACCTGGAGGAATTCCGATGAACAGGCCTCACGACCCGCAGGACGATGCCGCACTGCGCGCGCTCTACCGCCAGGCGCAGGACACGATCACGCCCGCGACCACCGCGCGCCTGCATAGCGCACGGCACGCCGCCGCCCAGGGCGCTGCGCCCGCACGTCGCGGGTGGGGCCTGCCGTTGGCGACCGGCTTCGCCGCGGTGTTCGCACTCGCCATCGGCGCGCGCATGCTGATCCCCGGTGTGGATGCGCCGGCGCAGACCGCAACGCCGGTCCTGGCGGCAGCCGACTCGGCCGCGCATCTCGATGAAGGCGTGGATGAGGCACTGGCCGGTTACGACGAATCCCCCGATTTCTATCGCTGGCTCGCTGCCAACGAATCCACCCTGCTTGCCGTGGAATGACCATGTCCCTGACCCGTACCTTTCTCCTCGCCGCGGCACTGCCGGTGCTGCTTTTGTGCGACAACGCCGCGCTGGCCCAGTCCGCGCCATCGCCCACGTGGGACCAGCTCACGCCCGCGCAACGCGAACAGCTGATCGGCCCGGTGCGCGAGCGCTGGAACGGCGCCAGCGCCGAGGAACGCAGCCGCATGCTCGAGCACGCGCGACGCTGGCAATCGATGACGCCGGCCGAGCGCGCAGAAGCGCGCCACGGCATGCACAGCTGGAAGCAGTTGCCGCCCGATCAACGCGAGGAAGCGCGCGCGCTCTATACCAAACTGCGCACGCTGCCGGACGCCGAGCGCGAAGCCCTGCGCGAGCGCTGGAAGCAGATGACGCCCGAACAGCGCCGCCGATGGGCCGCGGAAAACCCGGCTCCGCCGCGTCGCGAATCGCGCGGCCCCTGATCGGCGCCGGCTGAGAATCGCGCGGGCATCCTCACCACGCGATGCCATCCGAAGGCCGGGAAGAGCACAGCAAAACCGGCGGTTCGATAAAGCGCTGCCGCACTCCGGAGATCCGGCCGCGTTGCAGCGACCTCAGGCTGCAGCGCCCCGCGCTGCGGCCCGCGCCGGCCACACCGTCTTCGCCAGCAGCTCATCGCTCCAGTCCGGCGCCAGCGCACCATCGACCAGCAGCAGCTGGACGAAATTGAAGACGTTGCGCGCGAACATTTCGCTGGCATGCGTGGCGCCCATCGACGCGAGATCCAGTGGTCCGGCGACGACGACGCCGCCGACATCGATCGTCTCTCCCGGCCGCGTGACCTCGCAGTTGCCGCCGCTCTCCGCCGCCAGATCGACGATCACACTGCCCGGGCGCATGCCGGCGACCATGGCCGCGGTGACGATCTTCGGCGCGGGCCGCCCCGGCACCGCCGCCGTGCAGACGACGACGTCGATGCCCCGGAGGTGATCGCCGAGACGTTGCTGCTGTTCGGCACGCTCGTCGTCGGTCAGCGCGCGCGCGTAACCGCCCTCGCCTGCCGCACTGACGCCCAGATCGAGAAAGCGACCGCCCAGCGATTCGATCTGTTCGCGCGTTTCCGGGCGCACGTCGAAGCCCTCGACCTGCGCGCCGAGGCGCTTCGCGGTCGCGACCGCCTGCAGACCGGCAACGCCGGCGCCGACGATCAGCACCTTCGACGGCCGGATCGTACCGGCCGCGGTCGTCAGCATCGGAAAGAAGCGCGGCGCCAGCTGCGCGCCGATCAGCACGGCCTTGTACCCCGCCATGCCGGCCTGCGAACTGAGTACGTCCATCGATTGCGC
This sequence comes from Luteimonas sp. KH_071, assembly GCF_057838005.1. NCBI lineage: Bacteria > Pseudomonadati > Pseudomonadota > Gammaproteobacteria > Lysobacterales > Lysobacteraceae > Luteimonas > Luteimonas sp. KH_071. The sequence goes on from NZ_CM174458.1 coordinate 2,808,458, forward strand.
GCGTGTCGTGCGCGGCAGACGTTCGAGCGGAAACGCGATCAGGCCGCGCGCGACGATCGCCTCGCCACGTGCAGCATCGGCTTCCGGCTGCAGCACGCCGACCAGCGTCGCACCGGGGTCGAGCTGCTGCAGGCACTCGATCTCCGGCGGACGCACGCACAGCACGACAGCCGCACCGGACAACGCCGCGTGCGCATCGTCGACCAGGGCCGCGCCGGCATCGGCATACGCGTCATCGGAAAAATGGGCGGCACTGCCGAGTCCGCGCTCGACGCGCACCTGCGCGCCGGCCGCCACGAGCTTCTTGCAGGTCTCAGGCGTCAGTGCCACGCGCCGTTCGCCCACCGCGGTCTCACGCGCAACGCCGATCGTCACCGCCATCGACCTCGTCCTCTGCCCTGGGAGTCCACCCCATCCTAGGGTATGTCGCCCGTCGTAGCGCACACACCCCGTAGCGCCGTAGCGGGTCAGCCCAGGCTCGCCTGCGCGGCGAGCGTGGACAGCGCCTGGGATACCGCACCGCCGCCGGGACGTGCCTGCAACTGTCCAGCCTCGATCATCGCGTGCAGTTCCGCCGGCATCAGCAGCCACTCGCGTGCGCCGGTCGCGTTGACCAGCAGGCAGGCCCCACTGAGGGAACTACGCCAGGCCAGGCGCAGCGTGCGTGCCGCACCTGCGCCTGCGGGCTGGACGAAACGCTGTCCTTCCGCAAACGTGGTATCTGCCAGGCCGGCCTGTGGATCCGCATCGTCGGACAGAAGCGGCGCGTCCTCGCCGGTCGGCAGGGAGGGCTCATGCATCTTTCGGAGCGTGGGGCTGGCGTGTTCTGCAACCAGGCCGGCCAGACGCGTTTCGGTCGCATCCGCATCGTCGCCCGACTGCGCGCAACAGTCACGCAATGCGGGCAGGATGCCGAGGAGACGATCTGCCACAGCACTGCCGCCATCGTTGGCGGCCAGCCCGTCCGATTCGACCAGGGCGTCACCGAGCGACAGCACCTCGCGATAGCGATCGGACGTTTCTCCATCGCGCAGCCATGACTGCGCCAGGGCCCGGCGCCATTCGGTGTCCAGGAAGCCGGCGACCGAAGGCAGCAGCGGGCGCCCTTGGAGTCGTCGCGTCACTTCGAGCCGCGCCTGCCGCCGCGCCGCATCGAGACGCTCGCGACCGCGCAGCGCCTGCCAGGTGCGACGCTCGACAGCTTCCGCGCGGCGGCGGCCCGCGGCGAGCGCGCCATCGATCTGCGCGAGCTGGGCGGGAAACACCCGGCCATCGCCGTGCGGAGAGTCAAGCACCGCGTCGGCGGCGCGATCGGCGAGTGCCTGCGCTTCGACCGACTGCGGATCGTCCGAATCGACGCCGTCCCACAACTCCACCAGTGCCGACAGCAGCTGCATCGCAGGCGGCGACGACGGTTCGAAGAGATGTGCATCCTCGAGCGCAAGATGCAGCCAGACCACCGAGAGAAGCGCGAGACGTTCAAGCGCATCGGGCGCGAGCTGGTGGCGGGCGGCGAGCAGATCGAACAGCGCGCCCACCAGAATCAATGCCTCGTCCTGTTCACCGTCGAAAGCGACCGCGTGGCGATCAATGCCGAGGCCGGAGGCAACCGCATACAGGCCCTCTCGCAGACGGATCGCATGGCTCTCGCCAGGTGGCAGGCGGCGTTCGGACTGCAGCAAGGCGAGCGTGGACAGGAATTCGTCGCGACGGAAACTCCGTTCCGCAGCGTCCAGCTCGGCGCGCCGCGCATCGCGCTGACGCCGTGCATGGCGACGGAGCAGATTGCCGCGTGGCGCGTCAGTGCGCACCGCGGGGGATACGCCGGTTCCCGCTTGCGCCACCGCATTGCCCTGCTCCCAGATCCGGGTCTTGTTGGCCGGCAGCGCGTCGGTGGATCCGCCGAGCCCCGCAATCAGGGCCGCATGGTCACTGTCTCCAGCCAAGGCACAACCGGCTTCGGCCAGACGCGTATTGCACCAGGCATAGAGCGCACCCAGCTCGGCATCGAGCAGTGCTTCATGCCGACGCAGCAGGGACGCACGCAAGCGGCGACCGCAATCGCCGGCCTCGAACGCACGCAGAAAGCAGTCGACCAGAAAACGCGAGGCCAAGGGATTGGACGGCCGGCCGCGGTAATGCAACCGACCGGCCAGCGTGTGCAGTCGACGATCGATGATGTCGCGCACGCTCTCGAAGCGCCGGTCGAGTGCCTCTGCCACCGGCTGGCCGATCAACTGCGCCTGCAGTTCATCGTCCGAAAGCAGGGAAAACGCGCTGCGTGCATGGGTGACCGGCGGTTCGGGCCAGGCGGCGAACACCTCGCCCATCGCCTTCTGCCAGCGGAGTTCATGCTGGATGAGTTCAGCGGCGAGCACCGTCAGGCTGGTGAGATCTTCCGCATCCTCATCGTGCCCCGGAGCATCCGGCGGTGACTCGTCGGCGGTACGCTGCAGTCGCGCCCGTTCGGAACGCAAGGCCTCGCCGAGCAGCGGCATCAGACGCGCGGTGACCTCCCGGCGGATGCTTTCCATCAGCTGCGCGGGCGTATCCGCCCGCGAGGCATCGCCCGGTCCCTGTGTCGACACGGGCATCGCGCCCACTCCGTCCCTCGAATGATCGCGAGACAATAACGCAAGCGCTGTCGACGCGTCTTAACGCACCTGCGCCGTGTCAGGCAGTCGCTGCGTCGCTGGCAGGGTCGTTCGCGGCGTTGAGCTGCTGCCACAGCTGCTTCATCGCCTCGTCGAACGGCGCATCGACCGCGCGCACCACCGCACGACCGGAGCCGACCAGCGCCGCCAGTTCCTCGGGCGAGACGACCATCCGACGGATGCCGCGGCGGTTCACGATCAGCAGGCGATGGGTCAGCGGGCTGATCCATGCGATACGCGCCGCGGACTCGCGGCCGTTGTTGTCGACCAGGCGCAACCACTGACCGACGCGCAACTGACGCATGCGCGCGGCGATGGTCGGATCGAAGCCAAGCCCCTCATGACCGCCGGCGAGGCGCAACGCAGGATCTGGCGCGTCCTGCTCGATATCGGGCGACTGCGGCGCATGCACGCTGCGCGGTGTATCCGGCAGCGCCAGCGCGGCGATGATTCGCGCCACCGCATCGCGAGCAGCGTTCGCATCGAGGCCACAGCTGGAATAGCACTCGGCCAGCGGCACCTGCAGCGCGAGCAGTTCGTCGGCGACCGCGGTGCCCAGCGCGTGCGCGGCATCGAAGTCGACCTGGACCATGGCATCGCCGACTCCGATCGCGGCGAGGTGACGCGCCGAATCCGGTCCATCACGCAACCAGGTCTGGGTGAGGTGGTGGCGCCAATGGCGATCGAGGAAGAATGCGACCGCCGCAGTGAGCCGACGCTCGGACAGGCGCGAGGCGACCATGTCATCGACGCTGCGGCGCGCCTGCTGCAACCGCTCGCGGCCATGGATGGCCTCGGCCGCGCGTCGCTCCGCGACGTCTGCCCGTCGCCGCTGCTGGTCGAGCCGCTCGCGCAGCTCGGCTGCGGCCAGTTCAAACACGGCCTGATCGCTTTCATATTCATCCACGACACGATCGACCACCCGACCCGCCTGGTCCAGCAGATCGCGATCCTGCGGCGTATCGCCGATGTTCCCGTCGCATGCCTCGGTCACCGCGTCGAGCAAGCGGCGCGCGGGGTGCGCACGCTGGTTGAACATCGAGTCGTCGGTCAGCGCGACCTTGACGTAAGGCATCACCAGTCGACCGTAGATATCGCGCGCCTGCAACAGCAGATCGTTGGCATCGAACAGCGCCTGGAACAGGATGCCGACCAGATCGATCGCATCTTCGTCCTCACTGCTCAGCGGTGTCTGCTCGGTGTCCACGCCCAGCTCGCGCAACCCCCGCAGTAGTTCGTCACGGATTACGTCACCAAGGCGGCGACGGTCATCGCCCACGAGCGCGCGGGCGAACGGCGCGGAATCGTCACCCTGCAGCATCCGCGCGACACTCAAGAGCTGCGACATGTCCAGTACCGGGCCGCCTGCACCGTCAGCACCCGTATCGGCGGCGGCGCCATGCGCACGATGTTCGCGCCACTGATGCAGTTGCTCGCGCACCAGATCGCGGTACCCCCGCGGGGCGTTCGCGCCGGCAGGTACATGCCCATGCGTCGCCAGCACATCCATCAGACCAGCCGATAACGGCCCATAAGCCAGCGCTTCCGCACCCCCGGCCTCGGCAGCACTTTCGGACTCCGTGTGCGCCACCACCCCTCCATCGGGCACCCAGCCTTCTCCGGCGGCGTCGCGGCGAGTGGAGCGCGCCGGGCCGGCGTTAAACGTGGCCGATCGCGTTGCAACGTGCGGCGAGACGGCGACCGGGCCGATCCCTGCCGCGTCCAGCGACGCATTGGCCCGGGCGTAGACGTCGCTCAGAATGCCCGGCAGACGCTTGTCGAGCTGGTTGAACACCATCGTACGCAAGCCGGCAGGCAATTCATCGGCCTTGAACAGGCGCATGAACGCCATGACCGGGACTTCCGGACGCAGCGGATTTGCATGCACGCCTTCAATGCCAAGACGCGCAGCCAACGCGTCCAGCCGGTCACCAAGAGCGGTCAGAGGATGTAGAAACTGATGGTCCATCAGCTCGATGATCTGCTGCGCGGCCAGATTCACTTCGAGCTCGCCTTCCGACATCAGCGACAGCCCGTCTGCCATCGGCGGCGCGGGACGGTCGGCCAGCCACTGGTCGAATTCGGTATCGATCGCCTTGCGAAATCGCGTCGCAAGTTCAAGCGCACGTTGGCTCAGATCCAGCACCGCCATGCGCTCGTCCTGCGCCACCATATAGTCGTGATGGGCGAGCGCGGCCAGCCGGACCTGCTCCTCGATCGCGCTCCAGAAGCCCGACAACACCCCGCCGAGCCCGGTCACGGCGTCGTGGCGCAGTGTCTCAAGCACGCGCGCGCCCTCGCGGGCATAGCCCGCGCGCGCGCCGGTGCCGCCGCCGATGTCGTGTTGATGCGTCATTGTGGAGGAGAGTCGGAGAAGGGCAGACTGCCCCGTGCATAAGATTCCGCAACCCGGGCGATAGATCTGTGATGAGATCCTCAAATACTGAACACGAGTCCCTCCAAATGCTGGACGCGCGCCGTTCCGTCCCCGCCAAGCAGCTCGGGGCCCCCGGTCCCGACGACGCGACCCTGTTGCGCATGCTGCAATCGGCGGTGCGCGTCCCCGATCACGGCAAACGAGTGCCGTTCCGTTTCTTGCGCATCGCCGGCGCCGATCGCGATACGCTCGGTGAGCGACTCTCGGCACGGTCACTTGCCCGCGATCCAGGGATCGGCGAAGGCGCACTGGACAAAGACCGACAGCGTTTCTCCCACGCGCCACTGGTGATCACCGTCGTCGCCGTGCTCGACCCCGACGACACCAAGATCCCCGAAGTCGAGCGCCTGCTGACGGCCGGCAGTGTCTGCTTCGCGCTGTTGCAGGCGGTACAGGCCCTGGGTTTCGGCGGATGCTGGCTGACCGGATGGCCTGCCTACGATGACGAGATCCTCGCCCTGCTCGGGCTCGGTCCCAACGAGCGCGTCGCCGGCTTCATCCATATCGGCACGCCGCGGATCGAGGCGCCGGAGCGCGATCGGCCGGATCCAGCCGCGTTGCTGACCGACTGGCACGCGCCGTGACCCTGCCGCCGCAGGCACTGCAGGCCACGCCAGCGCCGCCCACCGCGCCGCTCTACCTGATCGATGCCAGCCTCTACGTGTTCCGCGCCTGGCATTCGATGCCCGACGAATTCCGCGATGCCGACGGCTGGCCGACCAATGCCGTACATGGCTTCGCGCGCTTTCTCGCCGAGCTTGTCGAGCGGGCGAATCCGCAGTACATCGCGGTCGCGTTCGACGAAGCGCTCGACAGCTGTTTCCGCAACCGCATCTACCCGGCCTACAAGGCCAACCGACCACCCGCGCCCGACGAACTGCGTCGCCAGTTCGCGCACTGCAAGGCGCTGTGCAGCGCGCTCGGGTTCGTGGTTCTGGCCGATACCGAATACGAGGCCGACGATCTGATCGGCAGCGCGCTGCTCGCCGGGCGTGCGCGTGCGCATCACGGCGTGATCGTCTCGGCCGACAAGGACCTGTCGCAGCTGCTCGAGGGCGCGGACGAGCAGTGGGACTACGCGCGCGGCGTCCGCTGGACCGCGGCCGGCGTGCGCGACCGTCACGGTGTCGAAGCGCACCAGATCGCCGATTACCTCGCGCTGTGCGGCGACGCGGTCGACAACATTCCCGGCGTGCCCGGCATCGGCAACAAGACCGCCGCGAGCCTGCTGCACCATTTCCGCACGCTTGACGCGTTGCTGGAACGCAGCGACGAAATCCAGTTCCTGCGCTTCCGGGGCGCCGGCCAGGTGGGTCCGAAACTGCGTCAGCACGCCGAGGCCGCGCGCCTGTACCGGCAGCTGACGACGATTGCCTGCGATGCGCCGCTGGGCGAAGGCACCACCGGATTCGCGCGTCGCACCGGCGATACGGCAGCGCTGCATGCATTGTGCGAAGCCCTGCGTTTCGGCCCCCTCACGCGTCGTCGCCTGCATGCAGTCGCCGGCCTGGACTACGCGCCGCCCGCGATGGCCTGAGCGCGCGCTGTCGGTCGTCACCGCCGCGCGTTAGCATCGGCGCATGACGAATCCATCGATGCGCGAACACACTGAAGTCCTGTATCAGGGCGACTGGCTGCGGCTGGTGCGCCACGGCACATGGGAAGCCTGCGAACGCACGCACGGCGGCAACGGCATGGCCGTGCTGGTGATCGCGGTGACGCCCGACGACGAAGTGCTGTTTGTCGAGCAGTACCGCGTGCCGCTGGGCGCGCGCACGATCGAAATGCCTGCCGGCCTGGTCGGCGATGGCGGGTCCACCGATTCGCTGGAAGACGCCGCGCGCCGCGAACTGATCGAGGAAACCGGCTGGTCCGCCGGTCGAGTCGACGTGCTGCTGACCGGCCCGACCACCGCCGGCATGAGCAACGAGCGCGTCGCATTCGTGCGTGCACGCGAGCTGACGCGCGTCGGTGACGGCGGCGGCGTGGACGACGAAGCGATCATCGTCCACACCGTGCCCCGCGCCACCGCGCCGGCGTGGCTGATGCGCAAGCACGCGGAAGGTTTCGAGCTCGACCTCAAGCTCTGGGCCGGCTTGTGGATGGTCGACTTCAATCCGGACGGTTCGCCGGCAGATTGAGCTGCCGCAGGCGCGATCTGCTCAGGCCTTCTTGACGAACTCCGCCCGCAGCACCAGGCCCTTCACCTTCTCGACGTTGCATTCGATCAGGTCGGGGTCGTCGGTCAGGCGGATGTTTTTGGCCAGCGTGCCGCGCTTGAGCGTGACGCTGGTGCCCTTGACCTTGAGGTCCTTGATCACGGTGACCGCGTCACCGTCGGCGAGACGCGCGCCGTTGCTGTCCTTGACGACGAGTTCTTCTTCAGACATCGGTATTTCCTGTGCGCGACGGACCCGCCGTCGCGCATCGAGAAGGGAGATGACGTCGCCGCAGATCGACTGCGGCGCGTGCGTCAGGCGAAGCGGTCGGTCGCACGCACCAGCGCGTCGACGTTCTCGGCTTCGAACGCGGAGTGGCCCGACGCCGGGGTGACGACCAGCTCGGCCTTCGGCCAGACCTGGTGCAGATCGAACGCGCTCTGCACCGGACACACCACGTCGTAACGGCCGTGGACGATGACGCCGGGAATGTCGACCATGCGGTAGGCATCGCGCAGCAGCTGGTCGTCGACCTCGAAGAAACCCGCATTGGTGAAGTAGTGGTTTTCGATACGCGCGAAGGCCAGCGCGAACTGCGCATCGGCGTGGCTGTCGGCGAAATCGGCATCGACGTGCAGGAAACTCGTCGCGCCTTCCCATACGCTCCACGCGCGCGCGGCGGCCAGGCGGGTCGTTTCATCGTCACTGGTCAGGCGCTTGTGGAACGCGGCGATCAGGTCGCCACGCTCGGCCTCCGGAATCGCGGCAATGTACTGCTGCCAGGCTTCTGGAAACAGGCGCGAGGCGCCTTCCTGGTAGAACCACTCCAGCTCCCAGCGGCGCAGCATGAAGATGCCGCGCAGGATCAGTTCGGTGACCTGGCGCGGATGGGTCTGCGCGTAGGCGAGTGCCAGCGTCGAGCCCCAGGACCCGCCGAACACCTGCCAGCGGTCGATGCCCAGATGGGTGCGCAGGGTCTCGATGTCGGCGACGAGATCCCAGGTGCTGTTGTCGACGAGATCGGCGTGCGGCGTCGAACGCCCGGCGCCGCGCTGGTCGAACAGCACGATCCGGTACTTGGCCGGGTCATGGAAGCTGCGCATCTTCGGGCTGCAACCGCCGCCCGGACCGCCGTGCAGCAGCACCACCGGCTTGCCCTTCGGATTGCCGCACTGCTCGTAATAGAGCGTGTGGCGGTCGTCGACGGCGAGCATGCCGGTGTCGAAAGGCTCGATGGCGGGATAGAGCTGGCGCATGCGCGTGGATCCGGGAAAAACCGGCCGCCAGTCTATCAGCCGGCCTTTTGGACACCGGGCGCACGGCCCAGCGTCACGCGGTCGCGGGCCTCGAGATCGCACGCGGTCTCGACCTCGACGAGGCCTGCCTGTTCGAACAGCGCGCGCACTGCCGCCCCCTGCGCGAAGCCGTGTTCGACCAGCAGCCAGCCGCCGGGCAGGAGGTGCGCGAGCGCACCCGCGGCGAGAATGCGGATGGCATCCAGACCATCGGCACCCGACGACAGCGCCGCGGCCGGTTCGAACCGCAGATCGCCCTGTGCCAGATGCGGGTCCGCATCTTCGATGTAGGGCGGATTGCTGGCGATCACGTCGAAGCGCGCGCCGCCCAGCGGCGCATACCAGTCGCCGTGGGCGAAGCGCACATGTGGCACGTCCAGCGCTTGCGCATTCTCACGCGCGACCGAGAGTGCGTCGACGCTTGCATCGGTCGCCAGCACTGCGACATCCGGTCGCTCACGGGCGATCGCCAACGCGATCGCGCCGCTGCCGGTGCCGAGATCCGCGACGTGGGCGTCGCCCGCCGGCAACCGTGCCAGCGCGAGCTCCACCAGCAGTTCGGTTTCCGGCCGTGGGATCAACGTAGCCGGCGTCACCGTCAGATCGAACCCCCAGAACCCGCGCACGCCGGTCAGATAGGCGACCGGTTCACCGGCGGCGCGGCGCGCGACCAGCGCTTCGAAACGCTCGGGCACGCCATCAGGCGCGGGATCGCGTGCATGCGCGAAGAGCCACGTCTGCGAACGGCCGGCGGCATGCGCCAGCAGCCAGCGCGCGTCGACGGCATCGATGCGTCCGGCGGCATCGCGCAGCAATGCATCCAATGCGGGACTCGGATTCGTAATCATGATTTCACATCGTAGCCGGGCCCTGCCCGGGCATGGTGTCGCACCTCGAGGAGATCACCGATGCGCCGTTCGATCCACGCCTGTGTCGCCGCCACCCTCGCCCTGCTCGTTTCGGGCTGTCAGAGCGCGTTTTTCGGCTTCGTCAATCGCGACAGTACACAGCCGGATGCCACTGCGGTCTACGACACGACGCGCGGGCTGGCGCTGGACATCTACCGCCCGCAGAACGCGGCGCCCGATACGCCGGTGGTGCTGTTCTTCTACGGCGGTTCCTGGCAGTACGGCACGCGCGCGCAGTACCGCTTCGTCGGCAGCCGGCTGGCGCAGAACGGCGTGGTGGCCATCGTTGCGGATTACCGCACCTGGCCGGCCGCCGGCTTCCCGGCCTTCATGGGCGATGCCGCGCACGCGGTGCGCTGGACCGTCGACAACGCGGCCGAGTACGGCGGTGACCCGAAGCGCGTGTTCGTCGCGGGCCATTCCGCCGGCGCACAGATCGCCGCGCTGCTGGGCACGGACGCGCGGCACCTGGCCGCGGTCGATCTGAAACCTCAGGATCTGGCCGGTGTGATCGGCCTGTCGGGCCCCTACGACTTCGTGATCAGCGGCAAGCTCGAAGAGATCTTCGGTCCGCGCAGCCAATGGCCCGAAGCGATGGCGATGAAGTTCGTCGATGGCGACGAGCCGCCGTTCCTGCTGATCCATGGCGACGGCGATCGCACGGTCGACGTCGGCAACAGCCGCAAGCTGGACTTCGCGTTGCGCCGCAAGGGTGTGGACTCGACGCTGGAGATCATCTCGGGCGGCAATCATTTCGTCACCGCCGCGGCGTTCTACGACCCGGAGCGCGCCCCCGAGGTGCTGCCAGCGGTCCGGATGTTCATCGGTCTGGATCCGGCCGAGGCCGAATCACAGACAAAATGAAGGCGGCCGAAGCCGCCTTCAAAAATTCCGTGGACGTGTGGGAGGGAGGTACGGACACGGAATCCGATGTGCGGCCTTTTGGGCCGCTGGCACCGCGTGAAAACCGCTTCGCGGCGCCTGTTGACCCGATATTGCTGCAGCGCAACAGCGATTGCAAGCGGCAATGTAACCGTTTCCGGTGACACTATTCTGCGTTGATCCGCGCTCGGGAATTGATAGCCTCCACCTATCGATAGAATTCTTATAATCGATTTCCCATATCGATAGATGGCGCCTAATCTATGCGCAGCCGGATTCGCCGGCCGCGATTCCAAGTCGCACGCCTTCCCCCGTCCAGGAGCTTTCATGTCCCTCATCAACACCGAAGTCCAGCCGTTCAAGACCACCGCGTTCCAGAACGGCGAGTTCATCGAAGTCAGCAACGAGAGCCTCAAGGGCAAGTGGTCGGTCCTGATCTTCATGCCGGCTGCCTTCACCTTCAATTGCCCGACCGAAGTCGAGGACGCCGCCGACAACTACGCGCAGTTCCAGAAGCTGGGCGCCGAGGTCTACATCGTCACCACCGACACGCACTTCTCGCACAAGGTCTGGCACGAGACCTCGCCGGCCGTCGGCAAGGCCCAGTTCCCGCTGGTCGGCGATCCGACCCACCAGCTGACCCGCGCGTTCGGCGTGCACATCGAAGAAGCCGGCCTGGCCCTGCGCGGCACCTTCGTGATCAACCCCGAAGGCGTGATCAAGACCGTCGAGATCCACGACAACGCGATCGCCCGTGATGTCAGCGAGACCCTGCGCAAGCTCAAGGCCGCCCAGTACGTCGCCGCCAACCCGAACGAGGTCTGCCCGGCCAAGTGGAAGGACGGCGAGAAGACCATCGCCCCGTCGCTCGACCTCGTCGGCAAGATCTGATTGAACCACCCGACGGGGCTGACCATTGCGCCGTCTCCGCCCCCATCCCGCCCTATGCGGATGGGGGTGGACCGCAGCCGGCACCCTCCCCCGCCGGTTGCGGTCCACCCCTCTCCCCCGGTTCCGATGCGCCGCTTTGCCGGCGCGTCGCGGACGCCCCCACCCGTCGTCAGGAGCGTTGCCATGTTGGAAGCCGATCTCAAGGCGCAGTTGAAGGCCTATCTGGAGCGCGCGGTGCGCCCGATCCACATCGTCGCCTCGGTCGACGACGGCGCGAAGTCGCAGGAGTTGCTGTCGCTGCTCGAAGACCTCAAGGACGCGAGCCCGAAGATCACCGTCGACAGCACCGGTGACGACGCGCGCAAACCGTCGTTCGCACTGACCTCGCCGGATACGGACATCGACGTGCGCTTCGCCGGCCTGCCGATGGGTCACGAGTTCACCTCGCTGGTGCTGGCGCTGCTGCAGGTCGGCGGCCATCCGTCGAAGGCGGCCAAGGACACGATCGAGCAGGTCGCGGCCCTCGATGGCGACTACCTGTTCGAGACCTACTATTCGCTGTCGTGCCAGAACTGCCCGGACGTGGTGCAGGCGCTGAATCTTGCATCCGTGCTGAATCCGCGCATCCGCCACGTGGCGATCGACGGCGCGCTGTTCCAGGCGGAAGTCGAAACGCGCGAGATCATGTCGGTGCCGACGGTGTTCCTCAACGGCCAGAAGTTCGACCAGGGCCGCATGACGCTGGAGCAGATCGTCGCCAAGCTCGACACCGGCGCGGCGAAGCGCGAAGCCGCGAAAATCGCAGCGAAGAAGCCGTTCGACGTGCTCGTCGTCGGTGGTGGGCCGGCCGGCGCGGCCGCGGCGATCTACGCCGCGCGCAAGGGCATCCGCACCGGCGTGGCCTCCGAGCGGTTCGGCGGCCAGGTGCTGGACACCATGGCGATCGAGAACTTCATCTCGGTCAAGGAGACCGAAGGCCCGAAGATGGCCGCGGCGCTCGAGCAGCACGTGCGCGAGTACGACGTCGACGTCATGGACCTGCAGCGCGCGACGCAGCTGGTGCCGGCCGGCGATGACGGTCTGGTCGAGATCGCGCTCGAGAACGGCGCGTCGCTGAAGTCGCGCACCGTGGTGCTGTCGACCGGCGCGCGCTGGCGGCAGATGGGCGTGCCCGGCGAAGACCAGTACCGCAACAAGGGCGTGGCCTATTGCCCGCACTGCGACGGTCCGCTGTTCAAGGGCAAGCGCGTGGCGGTGATCGGCGGCGGCAATTCCGGTGTGGAAGCCGCGATCGATCTGGCCGGCATCGTCGCCCACGTCACCCTGATCGAGTTCGACGCGCAGCTGCGCGCCGACGAAGTGCTGCAGCGCAAGCTGCGCAGCCTGCCGAACGTGCGCATCGTGACCAGCGCGCAGACGACCGAAGTGCTCGGCGACGGCGCGAAGGTCAACGCGCTGGTCTACCGCGACCGGGTCGGCGGCGACAGCCACCGTGTCGAACTGGAGGGCGTGTTCGTGCAGATCGGTTTGCTGCCCAATACCGAGTGGCTCAAGGGCGTGGTCGCGCTGTCGCCGCGCGGCGAGATCATCGTCGACGATCGCGGCCAGACCTCGGTGCCCGGTGTATTCGCCGCTGGCGACGCGACGACGGTGCCCTACAAGCAGATCGTCATCGCGATGGGCCAGGGCGCGACGGCTGCGCTCAGCGCGTTCGACCATCTGATCCGCGTGCCGGTCGTCGAGACGGCCGAGGCCGAAGCGGCGTGATCCCGAGCGCGGCCCGCGTCCTGCACATCCCGGCGTCGCCTGCGCGACCCGGGACGTGTGCGGAGTGCGCGCCGTGAACCTGCGCGACCTGCGCTATCTGGTCGCGCTCGCCGACGAGCGGCATTTCGGTCGCGCCGCGGCCGCCTGTTTCGTCAGCCAGCCGACGCTGTCGACGCAGATCCGCAAGCTCGAGGAAGAGCTCGGCGTCGCCCTGGTCGAACGCGCGCCGCGCAAGGTCATGCTGACGCCGATCGGCGTGCAGGTCGCCGATCGCGCGCGCCGCATCGTCGGCGATGTCGAACAGATGAAGGCACTGGCCCGGCGTAGCATGGACCCCGAAGCCGGCTCGATCCGGCTCGGGCTGTTCCCGACGCTGGGCCCGTACCTGTTGCCGCATGCGGTGCCGCCGTTGCGCGCGCGGTTTCCGCAGCTGGAACTGCTGCTGGTGGAAGAGAAGAGCGACGTGCTGCTGACGCGGCTGCGCGACGGTCGTCTTGATGCGGCGATTCTCGCGTTGCCGGTCGACGAGGACGCGCTGCATGCCGAGTTCCTGTTCGAGGAACCGTTCCTGCTCGCGGTCTCCGATCAGCATCCGCTGGCCGCGCGCGAACGCCTGAGCCTGCAGGAGCTTTCGTCGCAGAAGCTGTTGCTGCTCGAGGACGGCCACTGCATGCGCGAACAGGCGCTGGATGTGTGTCGCCTGTCGGGCGCCGGCGAACATGCCGAGTTCCGCGCCACCAGTCTGGAGACGCTGCGGCAGATGGTGGCCGCGAACGTCGGCGTCACACTGCTGCCGATGCTCGCGACCAAACCGCCGGTCGCCCCGTCACCGCATCTGCGCCTGCTCGATTTCAGCGACACCCGCCCGACCCGGCGCATCGCCCTGGTCTGGCGCCGCAGCTCGGCCATGCACGCGTTCCTGCTGGAACTGGCGGGCGTGCTGCGCGATCTGCCGCCGACGTTGTTCGAGCACGCTGCACCCTGAGTCATTCCCGCGCACGCGGGGCACGGCACAATGGACCCCGGGCGGCGCACTGCGTCGCCTTTCTCGTGGGCGCCGTTCGAGCGCCCTCCAACTCCAGGAGATCCTCATGTCATCGCAATCCAAAAGCGGCCTGCCGCCCTCCGACGCACCGTCGATCCGTTTGACCCGTCAAGACCTCGCGCGCCTCGACGCGCTGCTCGATTCACCAGCCTACCGCGCACACCCGGGCGCAACTGCGCTCCAGCGCGAACTCGATCGCGCCGACCTGCTGCCGGACGATGCGCCCGCCGACGCGACCGTCGGCATGCATGCACGCGTGACCTGCATCGACGACGCCACCGGCGCCCGACACACGCTCACCCTGGTCTACCCGCACGAAGCGGACGTGGATAGCGGCCGCGTGTCGGTCCTCGCGCCTGTCGGCACGGCCCTGCTGGGATTGACGATCGACCAGTGCATCGACTGGCCGGTCAGCGGCGGTCGCACCTTGCGCCTGCGCGTGCTGGACGTCGCGCCCGCCGATCATTGATCGCGCTGCGTGCGGCGCCGACCCGGGCGCCGCACGGTGCACCGCATCGATTCAGAGCGGCACGCCGACCTGGCAGGCAACGCCCGTACCGCCGATCCCGCAATACCCGCCAGGATTCTTGTGCAGGTATTGCTGGTGCTCGTTCTCGGCGTAGTAGAACGGCGGCGCCTGATCGAGGATCTCGGTGGTGATGTCCGGATAGCCCGCTGCCTGCAGCTTCGCCGCGTATGCGTCGCGGCTGCGATGGGCGAGCGCGGCCTGCGCCGGCGTCGTGCAGTAGATCGCCGAGCGGTACTGGGTGCCGGTGTCGTTGCCCTGGCGCATGCCCTGGGTCGGATCGTGGCTTTCCCAGAAGGTCTGCAGCAGGGTTTCGAACGCGACCTGCGCCGGGTCGTAAACCACCAGCACGACTTCGGCATGACCGGTCTGCCCGGAACACACCTCGCGATACGTCGCGTTCGGCGTCACCCCGCCGGCATAGCCGACCGCGGTCGTGACCACACCCGGCAGCGACCAGAACTTACGCTCCGCCCCCCAGAAGCAGCCCATGCCGAACTGCACCTGTTCCAGACCTTCGAACGCGTCCTGCAGCGGCCGGCCGTGCACCGCATGCGCGTTGTGCAGCGATACCGGGGTATCACGACCGGGCAGCGCGTCCTGGGGTCGAGGCAGACGCTGTTTCCAGGCTCCGATTCCGAGCATCTCGATCTCTCCGGGTCGCGGCACAGTGCCGTCCTCCCTGCATGCGGGCGGGCGCACCCGCTTCCAAGGTGTCGGGCCCTGTTCTCAGGCCGGCTGCGCCGGAATCCGCGCGCGGCCCTTCAGGCTCGCGAGGAAGATACCGGCCAGGGTGAAGGCGAGCCCGAGCCACTCGCGCGGCAGGGTTTCACGCTGCAGCACGAGGATGTCCAGCAGGAACGCGCAGACCGGCTGCACGAGCAGCAGCAGGCCGACCAGCGCGACCGACAGGTGCTGCATCGCGCGCGAGATCAGGATCCAGCTCAGACAGTGGCCCAGCGAGGCGAGCAGCAGCAACCAGCCCAGCGCCCGCCAGGTCGGGATCGCGAACGAGACGCCCTCGGCGACACCCGCGAGTCCCAGCAGCCCCGCGCACAGCAGCGACACCATCGCCAGCACCTGCGCCACCGGTGCGGACGCCGCGGCCTCGGACGCGCCGGCGTTGCCGGCCCGCTGCACATGACGCAGGCCGATGTTGTAGACCGCGTAACACAGGCCTGTCGCGAGCCCCAGCCACACGCCCCAGCGATAATCCGCCGGCAGCGTCGCCCAGTCCGCGCCGAGCATCAGCCACAGGCCGAAGAACGCCAGCGCGATGCCGGCGACGAACCGCAGGCCGATGCGTTCGCGGAACAGCACCACGCCGGCCAGCGCCATGAAGAACACCTGTGCATTGGCCAGCAGCGTCGCCAGTCCCGGGCCGATCAGCAGGATGCTCCGGTGCCACAGCCACAGATCGGCGGCGAAGGCAGTCGCCGGCAACAGCGCCAGCCACCACATGCGTTGCGACAAAGGTCGCCAGTCGCGTTGCAGATGCACGAGCAGCGCCAGCAGCACGCCGGCGAACAGCATCCGGTAGAAGGCCGAGACCGTCGGGGGCGTGCCCGCGAGGCGCACCATCAAGCCGTTGGTGCCGATCAGCGCGGCACCGGTCAGCATCCACGCAAGGGCGGCGCGACCGGCCGGTGTTTTGTGCATCGGTTGGACTCGCGTGGAGAGCGCGCAGCGTAGCAGCGCTGCACTGCAGCTTTCAGCTTCAGCTGAAGACCGCGGGCGCCACCTGTACGCAGTTCCGGCCCTGCCGCTTGGCCGCATACAGCGCCTTGTCGGCACGTGCGACCGCGGCGGCCGGCGTGTCTTCGCCGCGCTGGCGGGTGGCGATGCCGATGCTGACCGTGAGCCGCACGCGCTGGCCTTCGTGGCGCACCTCGCAGTTCTCGACCGCGGTGCGCATGCGCTCGCCGACCGCACGCGCCTCCGCGCCGTCACGGCCGGGCAGCACCGCGATGAACTCCTCGCCGCCGTAGCGGCCGAACATGTCGGCGTCGGACAGCACGCTGCGCAACGCGGTCGAGACCGCGCGCAGGCAGTCGTCGCCGCACGCATGCCCGTGACGGTCATTGACCGACTTGAAGTGGTCGAGGTCGATGAAGAGCACGGAGACCGGACGCCCGGTGCGCTCGGCATCGGTGAAGGTGCGTTCGATCCAGATGTCGATCGTGCGGCGGTTCATCGTGCCGGTCAGCGCGTCGATTTCCGCCGAGCGCCGCAGCTTGACGGCGGCAGCGGCCTGGTCGACGTGCAACTGCACCACCCGCGCGAGCTCACCGATCACCGACATCTCGTCGGTCGTGAACCCTTCGTCGCCGGCGCGGCGCAACAGCAGCACGCCCCAACCCGGCGCGCGCACCTGGAACGGCACCAGCGCTTCCATGGCCACCACCGGCCCACCCACCGACGGCCGCACCGGCTGCTGCAGGGCGAGGCCCGCGGTCGCCTGCCGGCGCAGCAGCAGGCCACGGCGATTGATCTCGTGCTCCACCGACGGCAACGCTTCGGACGGCTCGACCAGCAGATGGTCGCGCCCCTGGTAGCCGCGCAGCACCGCGATGCAGGACTCGGTGGGCACCAGCGGCAGCAGATGATCCATCAGCAGGCGGAAGCCCTGCCACGGAATCTCGCCGGGGTCGAGGCCGTGCAGCTGGGTCTGCAGCGCAGTCGACAGGTTCGCACGCGCGGATTCGCGCCGCATCTTGCGCTCGGTGTCCTGGCGCGCGAGCCGGTCGCGATCGCGGGCCTCGCGGTAATCGCCGATGCGATGGGTCAACGCGAGCGCGAGCAGCAGCGCGAACGCCACCGCTGCGCCCTGGTAGCCGAAATGCAGCATCGGCCCGTCGGGCGCCAGCCCATGCCGCGCCAGGGCCACCCACACGCCGGTCATGACGGTCGGCACGGTCGCGGCCGTCAGCGCCCACGCCATCGGCACGCCGCGACGCCCGGCGTCGACCAGCATGCCGAGCACTGCGCACCCGGCGACTGTCCATCCCACCGCGCTGAGCGCCTGCGACGCCTCCGCAAGCCCGGGCAGATCGAGCAGGAACACCGCGGCCAGGACGACCAGTCCGATGCCGATACCGCGCACCAGCCGCGCATGACGATAGGCGAGGCCGCGCATCGCATAGGCCTCGATCAGCCACAGCGCCGCCGCCGCGTGGATCAGCGTCAGTGCCGACACGCCCTGCAGCCGCCACAGACCGAAAAAACGCACGCCCGGCAGACCGTACAGATGCCCGTTCATGGCCTGGAGCAGCAGCACCAACGCGACGGTGAACCCGAAGAAGCCGATGAACAGCCGGTCGCGGGACGCGTACGCCAAGGCGAGTGCGAGCGCCGCCAGGGTCAGGAGTCCGCCGTAGACACCGCCCGCCAGCGCGACACCGGAACGCTCCACCCGTCGGATGTCGGTCGCCTGCGCGAGCACCGGCCGCAGGCTGCCGCGCAGTCCGCCCTCCACCTCGACATCGAGCGCCATCGGTCCATGCGCATCGCGCGGCAGCAAAAACGCGTATCCGGCCGGCAGGAGGCCTTCATCGTCGCCGACGTTGAAGAAGTCCAACGGCTCGCTGCGCCAGCCGTCCGCGGCGACCAGCTGCAGCCGACTGAGCGGCTCGCGCGGGAACCACAGCGCCCAGCGCGTCGTCACCTCGGCCGGCAATTCGAAATGCAGCTCGACCAGGCCGTCCGGCCGCGTCTGCACCTCGACCGGAATGCTCTCGCCGGGACGCAGCTGGGTGGCGGAGACCAGCGCTGCGAACAGCCCCATCAGCAACACGAGGCAGGCGGCGAGCACCCAGCCGTGGCCGGGCATTGCGCGCGACACGGTCAGCTCCATCGACACGCCTGCCCGTCGACCGCACAGGGCCGTTCTTGGATCTGTCCAATGCCCCGATGCGCTGGATCGCGCATGCGCCGCCCCCTTGGTGTCCGCTGATCCATCGCAACTCGCGTGCCACGGTTTCCGTACCGCCGTCACAAAATTATGGCAGGACCCCGTCACGGAAATCCCCACGATGCCGTCACGCCTGGCCCAGCGCGTCGCTTGTGGACGGTCCGCTACACTGCACGGCTTTCCGCCACCGCCGTCCGAGCCTCCATGTCTTCCGTCGAACCCGCCGTTCCGCCGACCGATCCCGCCACGCCGGCACGCCAGGACTTCATCCGGCAGATCGTCCGCGAGGATCTGGCCAGCGGAAAACACGGCTCGGTGCGCACGCGCTTCCCGCCCGAGCCCAACGGTTACCTGCATATCGGCCACGCCAAGGCGATCTGTCTGGATTTCGGCATCGCCGCCGAGTTCGACGGGCGCTGCAATCTGCGCTTCGACGACACCAACCCCGAGAAGGAAGATCTCGAGTTCGTCCGCGCGATCGAGGACGACGTGCGCTGGCTGGGCTTCGAGTGGTCCGAGCTGCGCCACGCCTCGGACTACTTCGACGTCTATTACCGCGCCGCCGAGAAGCTGATCGCACAGGGCGATGCCTTCGTCTGCGATCTGACCGCCGAGCAGGTGCGCGAGTACCGCGGCACGCTGGTGGAGCCGGGCCGCAATTCACCATTTCGCGACCGCGGCGTCGACGAGAACCTGGACCTGTTCCGGCGCATGCGCGCGGGCGAGTTCGCCGACGGCACGCGCACGCTGCGGGCGAAGATCGACATGACCAGCGGCAACATGAACCTGCGCGACCCGGCGCTGTACCGGATCAAGCAGGTCACGCACCAGAACACCGGCGACGCCTGGCCGATCTATCCGATGTACGACTTCGCCCACGCGTTGGGCGATTCCATCGAGGGCATCACCCATTCGCTGTGCACGCTGGAGTTCGAGGACCACCGCCCGCTGTATGACTGGGTGGTGGATCGCGTCGATCTGGCCGGCAATCCGGACCTGCTGGCCTCGCTGAGCGAGCGCGGGCTGCCGAACGTCGCCGCCAAGCCGCGCCAGATCGAGTTCTCGCGCCTCAACATCAATTACACGGTGATGAGCAAGCGCAAGCTGACCCAGCTGGTCGGCGAAGGCCTGGTCGACGGCTGGGACGATCCGCGCATGTACACGCTGCAGGGCCTGCGCCGCCGCGGTTACACGCCGGCGAGCCTGCGTCTGCTGGTGGACCGCGTGGGCATCAGCAAGCAGAACTCGGTCATCGATTTCTCGGTGCTCGAAGGCGCGCTGCGCGACGATCTCGACGCCCGCGCGCCGCGCCGCATGGCGGTGGTGAACCCGCTGAAGCTGGTGTTGACCAACCTGCCCGACGGCCATGCTGAAACCCTGAGCTTCCCCAACCATCCCAAGGACGAAACGCAGGGCGTGCGCGAGGTGCCGTTCTCGCGCCAGCTGTGGATCGAGCACGACGACTTCGCCGAGGTGCCGCCCAAGGGCTGGAAGCGGCTGATCCCGGGCGGCGAAGTGCGTCTGCGCGGCGCTGGCATCGTGCGCTGCGACGAGGTGATCAAGGATGAGGGTGGTGCGATCGTCGAGCTGCGCGGCACGCTCGATCCCGAATCGCGTCCCGGCATGGAAGGTGCGAACCGCAAGATCAAGGGCACGATCCACTGGGTCAGCGCCGCGCATGCGGTCGAAGCCGAAGTGCGCCTGTTCGATCGTCTGTTCCTGGTGGAAAAGCCCGACGACGAATCGACCGGGAAGACCTACCGCGACCACCTGAATCCCGAGTCGAAGCGCAGCGTGATCGGCTACGTCGAACCTGCGGCGGCCTCGGCCGCGCCCGAGCAGTCGTTCCAGTTCGAGCGCCTGGGCTACTTCGTCGCCGACCGCGTCGACCACACGGCCGCCAGGCCGGTGTTCAACCGCAGCGTGACACTGCGCGACACCTGGATGGCGGACAAGACCGGCGGCTGAAACCCGCCGTCGGCCTCGCAGCAGAGGATGCCGCCCGTCCGCCGCGTGCCGGACGCCGGCCCGGCGCTTCGGCCGGTCAAGCGTCGAAGCGGTTAACATCCCCGGCATGAACCGTCTGCGCGCCCTGTCGTTCCGCCTGTTGCCTGCCCTGCTGTGGCTGGCGCTGGTGGCATGCGCGGCGCCTGCAGCGCCGGTCGCCGAGTCCGCGCCGCCGGCAGGCGCGGCGGTCATCGATGGCCCCGTCGCCCCCTCGGGTGTCCCCGATCTCGACACCAGCTGCCGCGTCGACAGCGACTGCGCGGTCAAGAACGTCGGCAGCTGCTGCGGTTACCAGCCGGCCTGCGTCAATGCGAATGCGCAGGTCGATCCCGAGGCGGTGCAGGCAGACTGCGCACGCCGCGGCATCGCCGGGGTCTGCGGCTTCGTCGAGATCCAGTCCTGCGCCTGCGTCAACTCGCGCTGCGAGGCGCCCGCGCCGGGCAGCCTGCTGCGCTGATCCCCTGCTTCTTTTCCGGAACGTCCAATGCTGTATGCCCAGGTCCACCTGACCCTGCCCGCGTGGGTGCACGAACACGTCGATGCTTCGCGCGATTACCCGGGCGACGACGCCAAGGTGGCGCTCGCGATCGAGCTCTCGCGCCTGAACATCGAGGCGCAGAGCGGTGGCCCGTTCGGCGCCGTCGTATTCGGCAACGACGACCGCATCATCGCCGTCGGCGTGAACCGGGTGATGCCGCACAGCTGCTCGGTCGCCCACGCCGAGACGATGGCCTACATGCTCGCGCAACAGCGCCTGCAGACGCCGCGCCTCAACGAGCGCCGCGGTCCGGTGACGCTGGCGACGTCCTCGCAGCCGTGCTGCATGTGCTACGGCGCGACCGTCTGGGCCGGTATCGACCGGCTACTGATCGGCGCGCGTTCCGAAGACGTCGAGGCGCTGACGCCGTTCGACGAAGGTCCGTTGCCCGAGGACTGGATCGGCGCGCTCAACGAGCGCGGCATCGAGGTCGTGCGTGACCTGCTGCGTGAGGACGCGCGTGCAGTGCTGCGCGCCTATGGCGAAACCGACGGGGCGAAGTACTGACATGACCGATCTTGATCACGACCAGACCGCTGCCGGGCCGGCCGACGACGCCGCATCGCCGCTGCATGCGATCAGCGGCCTGCTGTGCTACTGCCGACCGGGCTTCGAGCCCGACCTCGCCGCGGAACTGACCGAGCGCGCCGCCGGCGTGCATGTCGCCGGCTACGCGCAGACCAAGCGCGGCGACGGCTACGTGCTGTTCCATTCCGACAACGGCCCGTCGCTGACCAGCGAACTCCCGTTCCGTGAGCTGATCTTCGCGCGCCAGAAGATGATGCTGCTGGCCGAACTGCGCGATCTCGACCCGACCGACCGCATCACGCCGATCTTCGAAGTGCTGGCCGGCCGCGGCCGCCATGGCGAACTGATGGTCGAGCACCCCGAATCCGACGAAGGCAAGCAGCTCGCGGGCCTCGCCCGCAGCTTCGCCAATGCGCTGCGTCCGGCGTTGCGCAAGCGCGGGTTCCTGAGCCAGAAGGACGAGGCGCGCTTCCCGCGCCTGCATGTGTTCTTCGTGTCGGGCACGCACGCCTACATCGCCCAGTCGATCGTCGGCGACAGCGCGCCCTGGGCGATGGGCATTCCACGCCTGCGCACGCATGCCGATGCGCCTTCGCGCTCGGCGCTGAAGCTCGAAGAGGCCTTCATGGCGCTGCTCACCGAACGCGAGCGCAATGCGCGCATCAAGCCCGGCATGCGCGCGGTCGATCTGGGCGCGGCGCCAGGCGGCTGGACCTGGGTGCTGACGCGCGAGCACATGCGCGTGGTCGCGGTCGACAATGGGCCTATGCAGGCCGAACTACTCGAAACCGGTCTGGTCGATCATCACCGCGTGGACGGCTTCCGCTACCAGCCCGTCGGCGCTGTCGACTGGATGGTCTGCGACATGGTCGAACAGCCGCGCAAGGTCGCCGAGCGCATGGCGACCTGGTTCCGCGAAGGCTGGTGCCGCAATGCCGTCTTCAATCTCAAGCTGCCGATGAAGAAGCGTTGGCAGGAAACGCTGCTGGCGCTGGATCTGTTCGCCAACAATGCCGGCGAGCACGAGAACCTTGTGATCCGCGCGCGCCAGCTGTACCACGACCGCGAAGAGATCACGGTCTACGCCAGCGTCGAATAACCCGGAACCGGAGAGCGCCTCATGGCTGCAGGCTGGATCACCGTCGTCGCCCCGTACCTGCCGGAAATTGTCCGGCTGGCGCGGCCGATCTTCACCCGTACGCCGCCGCTCGTCGATCTGGGGCAGCAGCGCCGCAACGACGTGATCGACGCGCAGATCACCGAGCTGCAGGACGCGGCGAGCCAGAACGCCGATTCGATCGGCAAGCTGGCCGCTGACATGCAGAAGACCATCGAGGTGCTGCAGCTGGGCGCGGCGCGTGTCGAACAGCGTCTGCTGCGCGCGCAGGCACTGGCGGTGGTCGCCAGCACCGTCGCTGCACTGGCCTTCGGTCTCGCCGCCTGGGCGCTCGCGCGCTAGAACCGGTTCGAGATCCGTCCTGAGCGCCGCGGTACGCGCGCACGGTGGGCGACACCCGGCGCCCACTGTTCGGGCCCGAGGCAAACGCTGTCAGCAACCACGTTATGCGGCGCCTTCCGAGCCCCGCACGCGCGCCATTCGGCAAGCGCAGCAGGGCCTCGCACCGGTGCTGACGCAGCCGCCACATCGGCGCTGCATACTGCGCGCGCCCTCAACTCCGGATCTCCCCGCATGGCGTCCAGCCTGCTGACCCTGCTCGACGATATCGCCACCGTGCTCGACGACGTGGCGGTGATGACCAAACTCGCCGCGCGCAAGTCCGCCGGCGTGCTCGGCGACGATCTCGCCCTCAACGCGCAGCAGGTCACCGGGGTCACGGCCGATCGCGAATTGCCGGTGGTCTGGGCGGTCGCCAAGGGCTCGGCGCGCAACAAGCTGATCCTCGTGCCCGCCGCGCTCGCGATCAGCGCGTGGCTGCCGTGGCTGGTCACGCCGCTGCTGATGGCCGGCGGTCTGTTCCTCTGCTACGAAGGTTTCGAGAAAGTGCTGCACAAGCTGCTGCACAAGGCCGAGGACGACGCCGCCAAGCCCGGCCGGACCGCCGCGCTTGCCGGCGCCGATGTCGACCCGGTGGCGTTCGAACGCGACAAGATCCGCGGCGCCGTGCGCACCGACATGATCCTCTCGGCCGAGATCATCGCGATCACGCTGGGCACCGTCGCCGGCGCTGCGTTCCTCACCCAGCTCGGCGCGCTGGCGGCGATCTCCGCGCTGATGACCATCGGCGTCTACGGCCTCGTCGCGGGCATCGTCAAACTCGACGACGCCGGCCTGTACCTGAGCAGGCGCGCATCCGGCGCGGCGCAGGCGATCGGTCGCGGCATCCTGCGCGTCGCGCCGTGGCTGATGAAGACGCTGGCCATTGTCGGCACCGCCGCGATGTTCCTCGTCGGCGGCGGCATCCTGACCCACGGCGTGCACGACGTGCAGACCTGGATCAACGACGCGGCAAGCGGGCTGGGTGCGCTGCCCGAGGTGGGCGTGGTGCTCGGCGCGGTGCTGCCGACGGTCATCAACGCGGTCGTCGGCATCGTTGCCGGTGGCATCGTGGTGGGCATCATCGCCCTCATCCGACGCATGCGCGGCAAGCCCGCGCTCGCCCACTGAAGGCGCGTGATCAGCAGGGCAGGACGAACGCGCCCAGCCAGACCAGCAGGCCGGCGAGCCACACGCCCAGCATCACCACGCACGCGCCGAGCAGCCACAGCGCGCGCAGGCCCGCTCGCAGTGCACGGGTGCGCCGCCAGACGAGCAGAGGCGCGGCGAGCCCGACGCACAGCGCGAGTGCAAGCACGCCGTAACCGAGCGCGACGAACCCGCCCGGTCTGACCGATTCGACCGGGCACTGGGTCATTGCGAACGCGGGTGACGCGGTGCAGGCCAACACTGCAACGGCGCCGGCCTGCACGGAAGCGGGCAGCGACCTCAAAGCCCGGCAGCCCGCTTCCACAACAGATTGCGCAGTGGTGGCAGCGCGTGTGCGATGCCGAGTGCATGGCTGCGCAGCAGCACCGGCAGCAGGGCGTCGTTCGAGTAGGCGCGGTTGATCGCTTCGAACGCGTGCGCGGCCACGGCACTCTCGCTGCGCCGCGTGCGCGCCCAGCGCGCGAGCCGTTGCGGCGCATCCCAGCGCGCGCCGCGACGCCGTGCAGCGGCGACACTGTCGACCAGATCGATCACATCGCGCAGGCCAAGGTTCACGCCCTGCCCGGCCAGCGGGTGCACGACGTGCGCCGCATCGCCGATCACCAGCACGCGGCCCTGCAGCTGCGCATCCGCCAGCTGGCGCCGCAGCGGAAACGCGGCGCGCGACGAGACAGGCGTCAGCATGCCGAGCCGGCCACCGGACGCGCGCGTCACTGCATCCGCGAATGCCACGTCGTCGAGTTCGCGCATGCGCGTCGCTTCATCGGCGGGCAGTGTCCAGACGATGGAACTGCGACCCTGTTCGACCGGCAACAGCGCCAACGGGCCGGTTGGCAGGAAGCGCTGCCACGCGGTATCACGATGCGGCTCCGTGCTTTCGACATACCCGACCACGCCGGCTTGCGCGTAGTCGTGCGCGCGGGTGCCGATGCCGGCGAGCGTGCGCAGCGTCGATGCGGCACCGTCGGCAGCGATCGCCAGGCGCGCTTCGATCCGGCTGCCCGCATCGAGCCGCAGGGTCACGCCGTCGGCGTCCTGTTCCAGCGCGTCCACCTGCGCCGGCGCGCGGACGTCGACGCCGGCCGCAGCCAACCGGGCCCACAGCCGGTCGACCAGCAGACCGTGTTCGACGATCCAGCCGAGTTCGCGCATGCCGAGCTGGTCGGCGTCGAAGACCAGTTCACTGCCGCCGCCGGCGTCCCAGACCTGCATACGCAGGTAAGGATGCGCGCGCGCGGCACGCACGCTGTCCCAGGCGCCGACCGAACGCAGCAGGCCGGCGCTGTCGTGGGCGAATGCGTAGACGCGCAGATCCGGATCTGCCGCCGACCATGCGGCAGGCGCACGCGCCTCGAGCAGCACCACGTCCAGATCCTGCGCGGCCAGCGCCAGGGCGCACGCGGCGCCGACCACGCCCCCACCGACGATCACGACATCGCGTCGATCGCGGCGGCTCATGCGGCGGCTCCGCGGCACAGCGCCGGCACGTCGCCGCGATAGCCCATCGCCCCACCGGCGAGCATCGCCTGCAGCGCGGAATCGCGATCGATCGCCAGAAGCCCGAGACTGCGCAGTGGCCGCAGCAGGCGCGCCGAATTGGACGTGACACGCGCGAGGCCGTCGGAGAACGCCAGCGTGCGGGTGCGATCGTCCAGGCGGCGGGCGGCGTGGCGTTCGAGCAGTTCGGGCGCGCCGGGATCGGCAGCGCCCGCGATGCACTCTGCCAGGGTCAGCGCATCGCGCAGGCCGAGGTTGAAGCCCTGCGCGCCGATCGGATGCAGACTCTGCGCCGCATTGCCCACCAGCACCGCGCGCGTGTCGATACACCGCTCGGCCACGACGCGCCGCGCCGCATGACGACTGCGCGGACCGACCGCGAGGAAGCGGCCGGCGCGCCAGCCGAATGCCTGCTGCACGCGGGCCAGGAACGCCGCGTCATCGAGTGTGGCGACCGCATCGGCCTCGTCGCTGGCGACGCCGTGGACCAGGCCGTAATGCCGGTCGCCACGCGGCAGCAGCGCGGTCGGGCCGGCATCGGTCAGGCGTTCGAAGGCGCGGCCATCCGGCGCACGTGCCGCGCGCAGGCGCGCGATGAACAAGGTCTGCGCGTAGTCATGGATATCCGCACCGATGCCGAGCGCCTGCCGAACCGCACTGTCGGCCCCGTCGGCGCCGACCACGAGTCGTGCCCGCACGCGGGTTTCGCCGTCCGGCCCGTCCAGCCGGACCACGCGATGGCCGTCCTCGATGCCGTCGAATCCGGCAAAGCGTGCCGGCCGGTAGCGGACCAGTCGCGGCAGTTCCGCCAGCCGTGCTTCGAGCGCCTCGCCGAAATCGCGCGCGACCACGACCTGTCCGAAGGCCTCGCGTCCGTAATCGGCCGCCGCCAGCTTCACCCGGCCGAAGTCGCCGGCGCGACTGACGTGGATCTCGCGGATCGGGCCCCCGGGCGCACGCAACTTCTGCAGCACGCCGAGCGCGGTCAGCGCATGGACCGTCGCCTCGGCAAAACTGAGGTTGCGCTCGTCGAAGACCGCCGGCATCGAACCCGCCGGCGTCGAGTCGACCATCGCGACCTCGACGCCGGCGCATTCGAGCGCAATGGCCAGACTGGCGCCGACCAGACCGCCGCCGACGATGAGGACCGGATGCACCGGCTCTGGAGATGTTTCGACCATGCCCGCGATGATACGCGCCGCGTCCTGCGCCCCGGGTCGCCGCTCCGTTAGAATGCGCCCTCGACCTGTTGCTGTACCGGAGCCCTGCGATGACCGTCACCGCCCGCCGCGCCACGATTTTCGCCCTGCTGGCCGCGCTGATGGCCGCGACCCGGCTGCACCACTTCGGAGCGGTGCCCGATGCCTCGTGGGCGGTGTTCTTCATCGGCGGCTTCTATCTCGCCAACTGGCAGCGCTGGGCGTTTCCGGCGCTGATGGCGCTGGCGGTCGCGGTGGACTGGTTCGTCATCAATAGTCAGGGGCTGTCGTTCTGGCAGCACTACTGCGTGTCACCGGCCTACTGGTGCCTGGTGCCGGCGTATTTCGCGCTGTGGGCCGGTGGCGGTCTGCTGCGTCGCCGCCTGTCGGCGTCCGCGCCGGTTGCGATCGGCCAGCTGGTCGTCGCGCTCGTGGCCTCGGTCGCCATTTGCCATCTGCTGGCGCAGGGCAGCTTCTACTGGATCAGCGCCTCGGTCGCCGATCCGACCTTCGCGGGCTGGTGGAAAAACTACAGCGACTGGCTGCTGCCTTACCTGCGCGTCGCCGCGCTGTACGTCGGTGCCGCGGCGATGGCCCATGTGCTGCTGACGCGCGTGCTGCCGAAGCCGGCGACCGTCGTCCGCCCGCTGCGCGCCGACTGACGTCGCGCGGATGGGCAATCGCCTCTCGAAGATCTACACCCGTACCGGAGACGACGGCTCGACCGGGCTCGGCGACGGCGCGCGGGTCGGCAAGGACTCCTTGCGCGTCGCCGCCTACGGCACCGTCGACGAGGCGAACTCGACGATCGGCCTGCTGCTGGCCGCCGACGTGCCGGACGACATCCGGGATCTGCTGACGACCGTCCAGCACCAGCTGTTCGATCTCGGCGGCGAGCTGTGCATCCCCGGCCACGCCGCGATCGAGGATGCCGACATCGAGCGCCTCGAACAGCAACTCGACCATTACAACGACGACCTGCCGCCGCTCAAGGATTTCATCCTGCCCGGCGGCGGCGAGGCGGCGGCCCGCTGCCATATCGCCCGCACCGTGGTGCGCCGCGCCGAGCGCGAGTCGGTGGCGCTGTCGCGGGTCGAGGACGTCCGCCCGCAGGCGGTGCGCTATCTGAATCGCCTCTCGGACCTGCTGTTCGTGCTGGCCCGGGTGCTGGCACGCGCCAGTGGCCACGGCGAAGTGCTGTGGCACCACACGCGGCGGCGCTGAGCGATGCACCATCCGGTCGGCTTCGACAGCGGTGACCAACGGCGGGTGCCGGTGTTCTCGCATCCGAGCCTGCTCGACCACGACACCGGCCCCGGCCATGCCGAGCGCCCGGAGCGACTGGCCGCGGTCATCGAAGCGCTGCGTGCAGCCTTCCCGGATCTCGATCTCCGCAAGGCGCCGCCGGCCACCCGCGGGCAACTGCTGCGCGTCCATGACGCCTCGCTGCTCGCGACCATTCTCGACGCCCAACCGACCGGCCGCATTCCGCTCGACAGCGACACGGTGCTCTCGCCGGGCTCGGCCCAGGCCGCGCTGCATGCTGCCGGCGCCGGCGTGGCAGCGGTGGACGCCGTCCAGGGCGGCAGCGAGCGCCGGGTGTTCTGCGCCGTCCGCCCGCCCGGCCACCACGCCACCGCCGACATCGCGATGGGCTTCTGCCTGTTCAACAACATCGCCGTCGCCGCCGCGCATGCACTCGACCGCTATGGCCTGACCCGGATTTCGATCGTCGACTTCGACGTGCACCACGGCAACGGGACCCAGGCGATCTTCGAAGCCGAACCGCGCGTGCAGTACGTCAGCTCGCACCAGTTGCCGCTGTTTCCAGACACGGGCCGACGCGATGAACGCGGGGTGGGCAACATCGTCAATGTGCCGCTGCCTCCGGGCACCGGCAGCCAGCGCTTCTGCGAGGCCTGGCGGGAACGGCTGCTGCCCGAGATCGACGCATTCGCCCCCCAGCTGCTGATGATCTCGGCGGGATTCGACGCCCACTGGCGCGACCCGCTGGCCCAACTGCAGCTCGACGCCGAGGATTTCGGCTGGCTGACCGGTGAACTCGTCGCGCTCGCCGAACGGCACTGCGAGGGGCGGGTCGTGTCGATGCTGGAAGGCGGCTACGACCTGCAGGCGTTGCGCGAAAGCAGCGTCGCCCATCTGCGCGCGCTGATCGGCTGAGGCGTCCGTTGTTGCGCTTTCCGCCTACCGGAAAGCGTCGATACCGCAGGTGAACGGGGCTTATGGAGGCCGCATTGCTGCTGCCCTGTGGATCGGTCATGCTGGCGCCCGTTTTTCCCGCTGAACGGATCGACCGTGCGCACAGCCCTCCGCCTGCTCCCCCTGCCGTTCTGCATCGCGGTTTCGCTGTCCGCTCACGCCGACGAACGGCTTCGTCCAAGCTACTGGGCACTGTGTCCGATCGAAGACGCGGTACCTGCCTTCACTGACGCCCAGGCCCCGGTCGGTACGGTCGAGCAGCGCGAAGCACAGCCTACCGACATCGATGGCGACGCCTTCGACGGCCTGGCGGGTGTGGACAGCGACTTCACCGGCAATGTCACCGGCAACGTCACCCTGCGTCGCGGCGACCAGTTCCTGGGCACGGACGATCTGCAGTTCTCCCAGGACGACGGCACCTTTGTCGCCGACGGCAACGTGCGCTACCAGGACCGCGGCATGCGCATCGTCGCCGACCGGGTGGAAGGCGACACGATCGCCGAGTCCTATCGCATGGACAGCGTGCAGTACCAGCTGACCGCACGCCGCGGCAACGGCGGCGCCGACCACATCCGCATGGACGGCACCGTCGGCGCACTGCTCGGGTCCACCTACTCGACCTGCACCCCCAGCGACCGCTGGTGGGAACTCAAGGCTGGCCGGATCGACATCGACACCGACATGGGCATGGGCACCGCGCGCAACGCGACCCTGCGCGTGGGCAAGGTGCCTGTGCTGTACGTACCCTGGTTCCGGTTCCCGATCGACGAGCGCCGCCTGTCGGGCCTGCTGTTCCCGCGCATCTCGCAGTCCGGTCGCAACGGCTTCGACTACACCCAGCCGATCTATCTCAACCTGGCGCCGAACTACGACATGACGCTCGAGCCGCGCTTCATGAGCAGGCGCGGCGTGCAGTTGGGCACCGAGTTCCGCTTCCAGACCGACCGGACGCGCGGCGAGCTCGACGTCGCTTACCTGCCGTCGGACAAGCTGGCCAGCCGCGAGCGCGAGCTGGAAGAGGAGCAGGTGCCCATCGTCGAGAACCGGCGCAAGGCCGACCGCGCGTTTCTCGGTTTCGGCGGTTCGCTGGACATCAATCCCACCTGGCAGGGCCGCGCCAACCTGACCTGGATGAGCGATCCGCGATATCTCGAGGATTCGAGCAACAACGTCGACGGCATTTCCTCGGTCAGCGCGTTGAGCCAGATCGGCGTGTTCGGCCAGGGCTCGTCCGGCGACCGCGGCTACTGGAACGCGAGCGTGCTGGGCGACTACCAGCTGCTGACCGACTACACGCTCCCCGAATCGGTCCTGCCCTACAACCGCCTGCCGCACGCCTCGTTCAGCTGGCAACGCCCGTACGGCAACTGGATCAATGCCGGCGTCGACACCACCGCGACGCGGTTCGCGCATCTCGACGATGCCGCGCGTCCCGGTGGCACACGCCTCGACCTCAAGCCCTACATCTCGCTGCCGTTCGAGGGCGCGGCTTGGTTCGTGCGGCCCACACTGGCGTGGCGCCACACGAGCTACGCGCTCGATCGCGCGCTGACCGACCAGATCGCCGAGCAACGTGCGCGTGCCGAACTCGGCATTCCGGGCAACGTGGCGGTGCCGGCCGATACGCTGGCGCTCTACCGCAACAGCTCGCCCAGCCGCAGCCAGCCGATCGGCTCGATCGATGCCGGGCTGTTCTTCGACCGCAACACCAGCTGGCGCGGCGAGGAATATCTGCACACCCTCGAGCCGCGGCTGTTCTACCTGAACTCCCCGTTCCGCGACCAGTCCGCGCTGCCGCTGTTCGACACCACCCCGCTGACGTTCGGCTGGGGCCAGCTGTTCCGTGACAACCGCTATTCGGGCGCCGATCGCCAGGCGGATGCCAACCAGGTGACGATGGCGGTCAGCACGCGCCTGATCCGCGAGTCGGACGGCCGGGAGAAGCTCTCGGCCAGCCTGGGCCAGATCGTCTATCTGTCCGACTCCCGCGTCGCCATTCCCGGCGAGGCACAGGTCGAACAGGGCCGCTCGGCCTGGGTCACCGACGCGACCTACGCGATCAACGATCGCTGGACGGTCAGCGCCGGGTACCAATGGGATCCCAAATTCCGCCGCGAGGACCTGATGTCGCTGCGGACGCGGTATCTGATCGGCGACGAGGGCATCGTCAACTTCGCGTACCGCCGTCGCGCGGACCTGATCGAGCAGGCCGACCTGTCGTTCCTGTATCCGATCAGCCCGGCCTGGAGCGTGGTCGGCCGCTATTACTACTCGTTCACCGACAACCGGCTGCTCGAAGCGGTGGCCGGCGTGCAGTGGGACAGCTGCTGCCTTGCGGCGCGTGTCGTCGGCCGTCGTTACCTGCGCAACCGCCAGGGCGAGCTGAACAACGCCATCATGTTCGAACTTGAACTGAAGGGTCTGGGCTCGGCCGGACCCAACACGGAAGACCGTTTGCGCCGTGCTATTCTCGGTTATTACCGCGACGACCTCTATCTCGTGCCGCCGTCGGAGCTGCGCAACAGCGACGACGATGAGACCCTGACCCCCGGCCTGAGCCAATGAAGACACTGATCTATTCCCTCGCGGCCGCTGCCGCGCTGTTCGCGTCGACTGCGCACGCGCAGGACCTCCAGCCGCTGGACCGTATCGCCGCCGTCGTCGACGAGGACGTGATCCTCGCCAGCGAACTCGAACGCGCCGTGACCAACATCCGGGGCCAGTACGCGACCCGCCAGGACCAGCTGCCGCCGCAGGAAATTCTCGAGCGCCAGGTGCTCGAGCGCCTGATCACGATGCGCCTGCAGACCGCGAACGCGCAGCGCACGGGCGTCCGCATCAGCGACCAGGAAGTCGACCAGGCGATCGCAGCGATCGCCCAGCAGAACAACTTCTCGATCGAGCAGCTGCGCCAGCAGCTGGCGGGCGACGGCATGTCGTTCGACGATTTCCGCACCTCGCTGCGCGAAGAGCTGATGATCCAGCGCATGCGTCAGCGTTTCGCCCAGACCCGCATCTCGGTCAGCGACGCGGAAGTCGATGCGGCGTTGTCGGCCGAAGCCACCGGTGCGCAGTACCGCCTCGCCCATATCCTGGTGGCGCTGCCGGAAGGCGCGACGCCGGAGCAGATCCAGACCGGCCAGCAGAAGATCGACGGCATCAAGTCGCTGCTCGACCGCAACGAGATGGAATTCTCGGCAGCGGCCGTGCGCTACTCCGACAGCCCGAACGCGCTGGAAGGCGGCGATCTGGGCTGGCGTCGCGCGGACGAGATCCCGTCCGCCTTCGCCACGGCGGTCACCGGCCTGCAGCCTGGCCAGACGATCGGTCCGATCCGTGGCCCGAGCGGTTTCCAGATCCTGCAGTTGGTCGATCGCCGTGAAGCCGCGCAGTCGGCAGATACCGGTTCGGTCACAGAATTCCAGGCGCGCCACATCCTGATCCGCAGCGCGCCGGGTGACGATGCCGCCGCCAAGGGTCGCGCCGACAGCCTGCGTGCCCGCCTGGTCGGCGGTGCCGATTTTGCCGAGGTGGCCCGCGAGAGCTCCGAGGACAACGCGACCAAGGCCAACGGCGGTGATCTCGGCTGGTTCACCCAGGACGAGTTCGGCCCGGACTTCGGCAGCCAGGTCGCCGCGATCGGCGATGGCGACGTCTCCGAGCCGTTCCGCACCCAGGCCGGCTGGCACATCGTGCAGCGCCAGGCGACGCGTCAGAGTGCCGGCAACGACAACAACCGTCGTGCCCAGGCGCGCGAGGCCATCGGCCAGCGCAAGCTCGAGGACGAATGGGACCGCTACGTGCGCGAACTGCGCGGCGAAGCGTATGTCAGCGTCCGCATCGGTCCGAACCGCGATCCCGAGATCGGCAGCGGCGGCTGATATGCGACCCGTCCGGCTGGCGCTGGTCCCGGGCGAACCGGCCGGCGTCGGACCGGAACTGTGCGTGCGTGCCGCCTGGCACGCCTGGGACTGCGACCTCGTCGCCATCGGCGACCGTCCCACCCTGCAGCGCGCGGCCGATGCGATCGGCCTGTCGATCGACTTCACCGACGCGGAAACCGTCGATGTGCCGCCCGGCACGCTGCGCCTGATCGAACTGCCGCACGCTGCGGCCACCCCGTTCGGAACGCCCGATCCGCGGAATGCGCGCAGCGTGCTCGACGGGCTGCTGCACGCCGCCGCAGGCTGTCGGGATGGGCGCTTCGATGGCATGGTCACCGGCCCGGTGCACAAGGCGGCGATCAATGCCGGCGGCGTGCCCTATACCGGCACCACCGAACTGCTGGCCCACGATGCCGGCTGCGATGTCGTGATGATGCTGGCCAACCCGACGCTACGGGTCGCGCTGGCGACCACACATCTGCCGCTGCGGGCCGTGCCCGATGCGATCACCGCACCGCTGCTCGAGCGCGTGCTCGACATTCTGGACACGGCGCTGCGTACGGACTTCGGCATCGCCGCACCACGCATCGCCGTGCTCGGGCTCAATCCGCATGCGGGCGAAGCCGGGCATCTCGGCTGTGAGGAAATCGACACCATCACGCCGGCACTCGACCGCCTGCGCGCGCGCGGCCTGATGCTCGAAGGCCCACTGCCGGCGGATACCGCGTTCCTGCCCGCGCGTCTGGCCAATGCCGACGCGGTGCTCGCGATGTATCACGACCAGGGCCTGCCGGTGCTGAAGTACAGCGGCTTCGAGTCCGCGGTGAACCTCACCCTCGGCCTGCCCTATCCGCGTGTCGCCGTGGATCACGGCACCGCGCTGGAACTCGCCGGCACCGGCCGCGCCGATCCGTCCAGCCTGTTCGCCGCGATCGCGCAGTGCACCGCGCTCGGTCGCAACCGCAGGTCTGCTGCGTGAGCACGGACGACACGATCGGCTGGGACGACTTCATGCGGGTCGATATGCGGGTGGGCCGCGTCGTGTCGGCCGAGCCTTTTCCGGAAGCGCGACGACCCGCCTGCATCCTCCAGGTCGATTCCGGCCCCGAGCTCGGCGTGCGCAAGTCCAGCGCGCAGATCACCGCGCACTACACGCCCGAGGCGCTCATCGGCCGGCTGGTGGTGGGCGTGGTCAATTTACCGCCCAGGCAGATCGGACCGCTGATGTCCGAGTGCCTCGTGACCGGCTTCCATGATGTCGACGGCCAGGTGCGCCTGTGCATGCCCGACGGCGACGTCGCGCCCGGCGCCCGCCTGCTGTGATCTCCCTTTCCATACATCCTGGCTTGACCACACGATGATGCGTTCCCCTGCCGCACCCGGCGCGTTCTCCGAGCCGCCGAAAAAATCCCTCGGCCAGAACTTCCTGCACGAGCGCGGCGTCGTGGATCGCATCGTGCTCGCGGTGAATCCACAGCCGGGCGAGCGGCTCGTCGAGATCGGGCCCGGCCAGGGCGCGATGACGTTTCCGCTGCTCAAGCGTCACGGCGCGCTGACCGCGATCGAGTTCGACCGCGATCTGCTCGAGCCGCTGAAGCTGCAGGCTGCGGCACATGGCGAACTGGAACTGATCCACGCGAACGTGCTCGACGTCGACTTCACCGCGCTCGCGGGCGACGCGCCGATCCGCCTTGTCGGCAACCTGCCCTACAACCTGTCGTCGCCGATCCTGTTCCACGCGCTGGACCACGCGGCGGTCGTCACCGACATGCATTTCATGCTGCAGAAGGAAGTCGTCGAACGCATGGCGTCGGGCCCCGGCAGCAAGGTCTATGGCCGCCTGAGCGTGATGCTGCAGGCCTACTGCGAAGTGACGATGCTGTTCGTCGTCGGCCCCGGCGCATTCCGTCCGCCGCCGAAGGTGGATTCGGCCGTCGTGCGCCTCAAGCCGCGTCCGGCCGACACCGTCGGCATCGACGATGCCCGCCGCTTCGCCGACATCGTGCGCGCCGCATTCGGTCAACGCCGCAAGACGCTGCGCAATGCGCTGTCGACGCTCATGGACAGCGATGCGATCACCGCTGCCGGCATCGATCCGCAGCTGCGCGCCGAGCAGCTCGCGGTCGCGGATTTCGTGCGTCTGGCGAATCATCCGGTCACAACGTAGTCGAAGCATTCATGGCCTGCGGATACACTGTCTCCAGCATGGACGAGACAGCCGACTACACCCTCGAGATCCAGATCGCGACGCGCTTCCTCGATGAGGAATCGACGCCCGACGACGACCGCTACGTGTTCGCCTATACCATCCGCATCCGCAACACCGGCCGCCTGCCTGCGCAGTTGATGGCCCGCCACTGGGTCATCACCGACGCCAACGGACGGACCGAGGAAGTGCACGGCGATGGAGTGGTCGGCGAGCAGCCGCGACTGGAGCCTGGCGAAGCTTTCACCTACACATCGGGCGCCGTGCTCTCGACGGCGGTCGGCACGATGGAAGGTTCCTACGACATGGTCGGCGATGACGGAGCGCAGTTCGATGCGCCGATTCCGCCGTTCACGCTCTCCATTCCGCGAACCCTGCACTGATGGCCGTCTGGGCGATCGGCGACCTGCAGGGCTG
Organism: Luteimonas sp. KH_071; assembly: GCF_057838005.1. Taxonomy (NCBI): domain Bacteria; kingdom Pseudomonadati; phylum Pseudomonadota; class Gammaproteobacteria; order Lysobacterales; family Lysobacteraceae; genus Luteimonas; species Luteimonas sp. KH_071. Next base: position 2,844,093 of record NZ_CM174458.1, read on the forward strand.
CTATGGGCCGACACAACGACTGCTGGAGGCGATCCGCTTCGATCCGGCGGTCGATCGCCTGTGGTTCTGCGGTGACCTGGTCAACCGCGGCGGCGAATCGATCGAGACACTGCGGCTGGTGCATTCGCTGCGCGACAACGTTGTCAGCGTGCTCGGCAACCACGACCTGTCTCTGCTGGCGATCGCCGAACGGCGCGAGGAAGACCAGCGCAAGGTCAACGCCGACCTGCAGGGGGTGCTGTTCGCGCACGACCGCGATGCGCTGCTCGACTGGCTGCGCACGTGTCCCCTGCTGCACGTCGACCGCGAACTCGGCTGGATGATGCTGCACGCGGGTCTGGCGCCGCGCTGGGATGTCGAGCTCGCGCAGCGCCATGCGCGCGAGATCGAGAACAAGCTGCGCGGTCCGGGCTACAAGAAGCTGCTGCGCAACATGTACGGCGATCGCCCCGCGTGGTCACCGAACCTGACCGGCTACGACCGCGACCGCGCGATCATCAATGTGTTCACGCGCATGCGCTACTGCTCGCCGCGCGGGCGGATCGCGTTCGAGGAGAAGGGGATGCCCGGCACCCAGCAGCCCGGCATCTATCCCTGGTACGAAGTGCCCGGACGCGCCGAGCGCGACCTGAAGATCGTCTGCGGCCACTGGTCGACGCTGGGTCTGTTCCTCGGCATGGGCGTTCATGCGCTCGACACGGGCGCGGTCTGGGGCGGCAAGCTCACCGCACTGCAACTCGATGCCGAGACGTTGCATCTGGTACAGGTGCCTGGCCGCGACGTCTCCGGCCTGCCGCCGCGGAAGATCCAGGCCTGACCTCCGTCCACGCGCCGCATCTGCGCCGCGTGGATCAGGCGCGGCGGTACTCGACGAAATCGAAGGCGTGTGCATGACGCGCATCGGCGCCATGCCGCGTACGCGAGACCTCGCGCCACGTCGCGGTATCCCAGACAGGGAAGAACGCATCAGCGCCATCCACCGCCGCGTCGACGTGGGTCAGCTGGAGTACGTCCGCCTGCGCCAAGGTCAACCCGTACACCTCGCCGCCACCGATGACGCACAGCTGCGGCGCATCTTCTGCGTTCGCCGCCGCGATCGCCTCGTCGAGCGTCGCCACAGCCTGCATGCCGGCGAACGGCACGCGCCCACTACGGGTCAGTACGAGATTGGTCCGCCCGGGTAGCGCGCGACCCAGCGATTCGGCGGTGCGCCGCCCCATCAGCACCGGCTTGCCGAGCGTCAGTGTCTTGAAATGGCGGAAGTCGTCGGGCAGATGCCAGGGCATCGCGTTGCCACGGCCGATCGCACGATTACGGTCGAGGGCTGCGACAAGGACCAGCGCAGGCCCGTCCATTCGCCTCACAGTGCCGCGCACATCACTCATACCGCGATCGGCGCCTTGATCGCCGGTGCGGGATCGTAGCCCTCGATCGCGATGTCCTCGAAACGGAAGCCGAACAGATCGGTGACGTCCGGATTGAGCCGCAGTGTGGGCAGCGCGCGTGGCGTGCGGGTCAGCTGCTCGCGCGCCTGGTCGAAGTGGTTCGAATACAGGTGCGCGTCGCCCAGCGTGTGCACGAAATCGCCGACGCCCAGTCCGCACACCTGCGCCACCATGTGGGTCAGCAGCGCGTAGCTGGCGATGTTGAACGGCACGCCGAGGAAGATGTCGCCGCTGCGCTGGTAGAGCTGGCAGCTGAGCTTGCCGTCGACCACGTAGAACTGGAACAGCGCATGGCAGGGCATCAGCGCCATCTCCGACAGCTCGCCGACGTTCCAGGCACTGACCACCAGACGACGCGAATCGGGATTGCGGCGGATCTCGTCGACCAGCCACTGCATCTGGTCGATCGTGCGGCCGTCGGCCGTCGTCCAGCGCCGCCACTGCTTGCCGTAGACCGGACCCAGTTCGCCGTCGGCGTCGGCCCATTCGTCCCAGATGCTGACCTTGTTCTCGCGCAGATAGGCGACGTTGGTGTCGCCCTGCAGGAACCACAGCAGCTCGTGGATGATCGAGCGCAGGTGCAGCTTCTTGGTCGTCACCAGCGGGAAGCCGGCATTGAGGTCGTAGCGCATCTGCCAGCCGAACACGCTGCGCGTGCCGGTGCCGGTGCGGTCGGACTTCTCCGCGCCGTGCTCGAGCACGTGCTGCAGCAGATCGAGGTACTGCTTCATCGCGATCTCCGGATCATGCGGACACTGGCGCCGCTTACTTCGTCTCGACGGCGGCCGCGGGCGGCACCGGCTGCAGGGTCGGCGCGGTGCGCGACTTCCACAGCAGGAACAGGCCCAGCGCGATCAGCGGCAGCGACAGCACCTGGCCCATGGTCAGCCAGCCGAACGCCAGATAGCCGAGCTCGGCATCGGGCACGCGGACGAACTCGACGACGAACCGGAACACACCGTAGAGCAGCGCGAACAGGCCCGACACCGCGTAGCGCGGCCGCGGCTTGCGCGAGTACCACCACAGCACCGTGAACATCACCAGGCCCTCGAGAAACGCCTGATAGAGCTGCGAGGGATGGCGGGCGAATTGGTCCAGCGCGCCGGTCGCGAACTCGCTCTGCAGCCGTTCGGCCGACCAGCCGCGGAAGGCGGGATCGGTCGGGAACACCACGCCCCAGCCTGCCTGCGTGTACTTGCCCCACAGTTCCGCGCCGATGTAGTTGCCGAGGCGGCCGAAGCCCAGACCCGGCGGCACCCAGGGCGCGACGAAGTCCATGACGTCGAAGAAGTGCAGCCCCTGCCTGCGCGTCCACCACCAGGCCGCGACCAGCACGCCGAGCAGACCACCGTGGAAGCTCATGCCGCCGTCCCAGACCTTGAACAGCATCAGCGGGTTCTGCAGCAGATCGCCGAAAGCATAGAACAGCACGTACCCGACGCGGCCGCCGAGAATCACACCCAGGATGCCGTAGAACAGCAGATCGCCGAACTGTTCGACATCCACGCCCGGCAGGCGCCCGGCGCGGATGCGGCTGCGACCCAGCAGCCAGGCGACACCGAAGGCCAGCAGGTACATCACGCCGTACCAGTGCACCGACGGATGGAAGGCGCCGATCTGCGGAAGCTGCAGCGCGATCGGATCGATCTGGTGGAGGATGGTCATCGGATCAGCGCGGCAGCGGGTGGGTCGGCTCGTCCACCGGCGGCGTGGGCTCGCCGCGCACACGCATCGCGTTGCGCTTGGCCCACAGGTTCAACAGCTCGACCGCGGCCGAGAAGCCCATTGACCCGTAGATGTAGCCGCGCGGGATGTGGATGCCGAAGCCGTCGAGCATCAGGTACACGCCGATCAGCACGATGAAGGCCAGCGCGAGCATCTTGACCGTCGGATTGGCGTCGATGAACCGGCCCAGCGGCTGGGCCGCCAGCAGCATCACCGTCACCGCGATCAGGATCGCGGCGACCATCACCGGGATGTAGTCGCCGGCCATGCCGACCGCCGCAATCACCGAGTCGAGCGAGAACACGATGTCGATGACCGCGATCTGCGCGATCACGGTACCGAACGAGGCCACCGCTTTCCCGGTCGCGCCATGCGCTTCGGGGTCTTCGCCCTTGACCTGCTCGCGGATCTCCATCGCACCCTTCACGACCAGGAACAGGCCGCCGAGGATCAAGATCAGGTCCCGCACGGAGATCGCGCGGCCGAACAGCTCGAACAGCGGATCGGTCAGGCGCGCCAGCCAGGCCAGCGTCAGCAACAGGCCGATGCGCGTGATGCAGGCCACGGCGATACCGAACTTGCGCGCAAACTCGCGCTTCTCGACCGGCAGCTTGGCGACCGCGATCGAGATGAAGACCAGGTTGTCGATGCCGAGCACGATCTCGATCGCACTGAGCGTGATCAGCAGGATCCAGACCTGCGGGTCGGTAAGCAATTCCATCATGGGGGAGACATCCTCATTGAGATTCGATCGGTTCGGCGCCCGGCGGCTGCCACGCTCACAACCAGCGCGGCAGCAGGATCAGGCCCCACACCAGCAGTACATTGACCATCGTGACGAACACCGCGGCCGAGCCCATGTCCTTTGCCCGACCCGCGAGTTCGTGGAATTCAGCGCCGTAGCGCTCGATCACGGCTTCGATCGCCGAGTTCAGCAGCTCCACGGCCAGCACCAGCAGGCAACTGCCGAGCAGGAGCGCGCGTTCCACACCATCGGCGCCGAGCCAGATCGCGACCGGCGCGAGCACCACCAGCAGATACACCTCGAGCCGGAACGAGGACTCGTGGAGCCACGCCGCACGCAAGCCCTGGCAGGACCACACCGTGGCCTTGAGCATGCGTCCGAAGCCGCGCGGGCGATGACCGATCCCGTCCGCCATCACTCACCGGGCCCGTCGAACGGCACGACGGGCGGAGCGCGCCAGGCTGAAGCCATGCGCGGGCCGCGGAACAGTCGGTGACATGGGGGCCGGGGCCGTCGGGCAGTCGCGTTCCGTCAATTCTGACACATCACCCGCATGGCGACCGCGCCACGGGTTTGCATTGCCGGGCGGCGACTGTTTGACTGACCGGCGGATTTTCCAGGAGCCTTCCATGCGTATTCGCAATTTCTCCCGCCGCTGCCAGGCCCTGTGCGCGAGCGCGCTGCTCGTCGCCGGACTGCTGGCGGGCTGCGCGACCGGTGCCGGTATCCCCGCCGATCTGGATCCGGTGTCCTCCCCCGAGTGGGCCAACGACATGGCGCGCTTCGCCGCGGAGGATGCCGCGACGCCGCCACCGGAACGCCCCATCGTCTTCACCGGCAGCTCTTCGGTGCGCATGTGGGAGACGCTGGCGACCGATTTTCCGGAGGCGACCGTACTCAATCGCGGCTTCGGCGGCTCGCAGGTGCGTGACGCGATCTGGTATGCCGACGAGATCGCGCTGCGCTACAGGCCTCGGCAGATCGTGCTGTATGCGGGAGACAACGATATCGCTGAAGGCCGCTCGGCCGCCCAGGTACTTGCGGACACGCAGGTCTTCGTCACCCGCATCCGCGCCACCCAGCCGGGCACCCCGATCGCCCTGCTCGGCATCAAACCCAGCCCCTCGCGCGCCAACCTGTTGGACGTCCAGCGCGACGCCAACGCTGCGCTGCGCGACTGGGCCGCGACCCAGCGCAACGTGACCTACATCGATGTGTTCACCCCGATGCTCGACACCAACGGCGTGCCCCGGGAAGACCTGTTCATCGCCGATCGCCTGCACATGAACGCCGCCGGTTATGCAATGTGGCGGGAGATCATCGGGCCGTATCTGGTGCGCTGACCCGGAGGTCAGGCGCCCTCCAACAGCTGCCAGCCGGCACGTGCACCGCGGACGCGGTCGCGGCCAGCTGATGCTTCATCGCGGGCCGCACGTTGCGTCTCGATGCAGGCCGCCTGTGGATCCGACATCTGCGGCCTCGATACGCTTTGCTGATCCTGCGCGATGCGAATGATTCCCTTTTTTTGTTAAACCGTTTACAGCCGTATTTTCGCGGCTTGACGCACATTCGGAGCGGGCATCGGTTGTGGAGGCCGCCCTGTTCATTGACACGTGCAAACGTCCCCGCCAGCGTCGGGCGACCGGTGCGGCGCGCAAGCGCGCCGCGAGGCACAGGAACAGGGGACCTACCGCGACACCACCCTTCATCAAGGAATCCACGATGACCCACAAGCGCCTGCTCGTTCTTGCCGTTGCCAGCGTCCTTGCCTCCCCCGCGTTCGCCGCGGAGCTGCGCAAGGTCGACAATGCGATTCCCGGCCAGTACATCGTCGTCTTCAACAGCGACGAGATCCGCGAACGCGTCGATTCCGACCGTCTCGCGGGCCGCCTCGACAAGGCCCTTGTGGCGTCGCCGGACGCCGCCATCGCTGCCGAAGTCGAGAAGCGCGTCGTCGACGTCGCCGCGCAGCACGATCTGAAGGTCTCGCAGCTCTATACCCATGCACTCCACGGCATGGTCGTCACCGCCGACAACAGGAAGCTGGCCCGGCTGCTCAACGATCCGCGGGTCGCGTTCGTCGAGGAAGATGGCTACGTCGAACTGTCGGCCACGCAGACCGGGGCGACCTGGGGTCTGGACCGCGTCGACCAGCGCGACCGGCCCTTGAATGGCACCTACGTCTACGATCCGCTGGCCGCCAACGTACGCGCCTACATCATCGACAGTGGCATCCGCAGCGGACACACGCAGTTCGGCACGCGCCTGCTGTCGGGCTACTCGGCCATCAACGACGGCAACGGCACCAGCGACTGCAACGGCCACGGCACGCACGTCGCCGGCACGGTCGGCGGTACGACCTGGGGCGTCGCCAAGCAGGTGCGTCTGGTGCCGGTGCGCGTCTTCGGCTGCACCGGCGGCAGTGCCAACTCGACGATCATCGCCGGCATCGACTGGGTGCGCGCCAACCGCGTCCTGCCGGCGGTCGCCAACATGAGCCTCGGCGGTCCGGCTTCGAGCGCGACCGACACTGCGACCAACAACCTGATCAACAGCGGCGTCACCGTCGTGGTCGCGGCCGGCAACAACAATGGCGCCAATGCCTGCAACTACTCGCCGGCGCGCGTGGCGAACGCGGTGACGGTCGGCTCGACGACCTCCACCGATGCCCGGTCCTCGTTCTCCAATATCGGCAGCTGCGTGAACATCTTCGCGCCGGGCAGCTCGATCACCTCGGCCTGGTCCACCAGCACGTCTGCGTCGAACACCATCAGCGGCACCTCGATGGCTTCGCCGCATGTGGCCGGCGCCGCGGCGCTGTACCTGACCAACAATCCGTCGGCCTCGCCGGCGACAGTTCGCAACTGGCTCTACAGCAACTCGACCCCGAACCGGGTCAGCAATCCCGGTACAGGCTCGCCGAACCGCCTGCTCTACACGCGCTGATCGCGCGGACGTAAGAGAAAAAAAAGGGCGCCTTCGGGCGCCCTTTTTTTCTCGCGGACTCTACTGCTGCCGCAGCGCATCGATCGGATCGAGTTCCGAGGCCTTGCGCGCCGGGTAGTAGCCGAAGAACAGGCCGGTCGCGACCGAGAATCCTGCGGCCAGCAGCACGATCTGGCTGTTGAGCGCGGTCGGCAGATCGCTGAAGCGGCCAACGAGCAAGGCGCCGCCCACACCGATCGCGATACCCAGCACGCCGCCGCCGAGTGAGAGCAACATGGCTTCGGCGAGGAACTGGCGACGCACATCGCGCGGCCCCGCGCCGACCGCCATGCGCAGGCCGATTTCGCGGATCCGCTCGGTCACCGACACCAGCATGATGTTCATGATGCCGATGCCGCCGACGATCAACGAGATCGTCGCGACCGCGCCCAGCAGCAGCGACATCAGCCGCGTGGTCGCGGTACGCGTGGCGACGATCTCGGCGATGTTGCGCACGCTGAAGTCGTCCTCCGCGCCCGGCGCGATGCGGTGACGTTGCCGCAGCAGCGCTTCCACCTCGCCCTGCACATACGGCAGGTCGTCGGCATTGCCGACCGTCAACGCGATCTGCATCACCGCGCCGGCCGGCATGCCCATCGCACCGAGCAGGCGCCGGCGCCCGGTCTCGAGCGGCACCATCATCACGTCGTCCTGGTCCTGGCCGAAGCCACCCTGCCCCTTCGGGTTCAGCACCCCGACCACCGTGAACGGCGTGCGGCCGATACGCACCGTCTGGCCGACACCGCTGTCTTCGCCGAACAGTTCGCGCCGCACGGTCTCGCCGATGATCACGTTCTTGCCGGCGCCGCTGTAGTCCTGCGGCTCGAAGCCCGAGCCGTCGACAATCGTCCAGCCGTTGATCTCGAAGAAGTCGGGCTGCACGCCCTGCCAGCTGCTGGCCCAGTTCTTCTCGGCGAACACGATCTGGCTGTTGCCGCGCAGCGAACCCGAGACCAGCTGGACTTCGGGAATCTCGCCGCGGATCGCTTCGGCGTCGCCCTCGTTCAACGTGAAGAAACTGCTGCCAGCCTGACGCGCGCCGCCGGTCGTGCGCCGCGAACCTGGCGAAATGTCGAGCCGCTGCGAACCGAGACCCGACACCATGCGGTCGATCTCCGCCTGTGTGCCCTGGCCCACCGACACCATGATGATGACCGCGGCGATGCCGATGATCACGCCGAGCGAGGTCAGTGCGCTGCGCATCCAGTTGCCGCGCAAAGCGAAGATCGCGGTGCGCAGGACGTCGAGATAGGTCATGACGCGGCTCCAGTCTGGGCGTGCGCGGCGCGTGTGTCGTAGGGGCCTTCCTCATGCAGCTCGCCGTCGCGCATGACGAACGTGCGGTCGGCATGCGCGGCGACTTCGGGATCGTGGGTGATCAGCACCACCGTGTGGCCGTCGTCGCGCAGGCGCTTGAACAGGCTGAGGATCTCCTCACCGGTCTTGGTGTCGAGCGCGCCGGTCGGCTCATCGGCGAGCAGCACCGGTGGCCGGTTGATCAGCGCGCGCGCGATCGCCACACGCTGCTGTTGACCGCCCGACAGTTCGCTCGGGCGATGCGTGCCGCGATTCTCCAGACCGACCGAAGCCAGCGCCTCGCGTGCGCGGTCGGCGCGTTCCTCGTTCGGCACGCGCGCGTAGCCGAGCGGCATCGCGACGTTCTCCAGCGCGGTCATGCGCGGCAGCAGGTTGAAGCCCTGGAACACGAAGCCGATCTTGTCGCGGCGCAGCTCGGCCAGTTCCTCGCGGCCGAGCGTAGCGACGTCGATGCCGTCACACAGGTATTGCCCGCCGGTCGGCGTGTCGAGGCAGCCGACCAGATTCATCAGCGTCGACTTGCCCGAGCCAGACGGGCCCATGATCGCGACGAACTCGCCGTGGGCGATCGACATGTGCACGCCCTTGAGCGCGACGACTTCGGCTTCGGTACCGGCCGAATAGATCTTCTCCAGGCCGCGGGTCTCGATGACCGGCGGCCGGACGCCGGCCTGCGTCGGAGCTGCAGTCGCGCTCATCGGGCCGCCGCGCGCTCGCCGGTGACGATCAGATCGCCCTCCGACACGCCACCCGATGCCTCGGTCATGCTGCCGTCGCTGGCACCCAGGCGCACCGGCACCGCTTCCCGGCGCCCGTCGACCAGACGGTAGACGGTGACGCGCGTCGCGCCGACGGTCGACGCCAGCGTGCGGTTCCACTGCGCGCGCTGGTTCGCGTCGAGCGTCGCCGTGAAGCCGGCAAAGGTCTGCTGGAAGCGATCCATCATTCGCTGGCGGATCTGCGCCTGGACGCTCGGATCCGCACCGCCGCCGCCCATCGTCATGCCCGGCGGAGGTCCACCGCCGGCGTTGCCGCGCTGCCCGCCCGGCGCGCCACCGGGACGCGGCGCCTGCTGACGCTCGCGCATCGCGGCGAGCGCGCTGTCGAACGCGGCCTGCTGCGGCGCGGTGAGCTGCATCGCTTCGGCGGCCGCGGCCAGATCGTCGACCAGTCCGCCGCCGCGTGGCGCGCTGCCGCCTTCGGGACGCGCGACCGCGGCAATGTCGGCCGCGTCCGCGGGCCGGTAGCGCAGCGCGGCGTTGGCGATCTTCAGTACGTTCTCGCGATTGCTGACTTCGATCTCGGCGTTGACCGTCAGGCCGGGCAGCAGCGTGCCGTCGGCGTTGTCCACCGCGACGACAACCGGGTACGTCACCACGTTGTTCGTCGTCGTCGCCGCCAGGCGCACCTGCTCGACGGTGCCGTTGAAGCGGCGGTCGTTGAACGCGTCAGCCGTGAAGGTCACGGTCTGGCCCACCTGCACCTGGCCGATATCCGCTTCGTCCACCGCCAGTTCGATGCGCATCTTGCGCAGGTCCTCGGCGATGGTGAACAGCTCCGGCGCCTGCAGGCTCGCCGCGACCGTCTGACCGGGTTCGATCGAGCGCGTGAGGATCGTGCCGTCGACCGGCGAGCGGATCACGGTGCGCTCCATGTTGATCCGCGAGGTCTGCGTCGATGCGGTCTGCTGCACGATCTGCGCCCGCGCCGACGTCGCCTGGGCGGTCGCCTGGTCGAGCGCGGCGCGCGCCAGATCGACATCGCTGCGCGCGACCAGCTGCTGGCCGGCGAGCGATGCCTTGCGGTCGTAATCGAGCTGCGCGTTGCGCAGCGTCGCCTGCGCCTGCGTCAGCGACGCACGTGCGCTGTTGATCTGCGCCGCGCCCTGTTCGATCTGTGCCTGGAAGGTCGCTGGATCGATGCGCGCCAGCACCTGCCCCTGCTCGACGGGATCGTTGAAATCGACCAGAACCTCGGTGATCTGGCCCGACACCTGGCTGCCGACGACCACCGTCGACGTCGCGCTGAGCGTACCGGTCGCCGAGATCACTACGCGGATGTCGCCGCGCTCGACGGGCGTCGTGCGCCAGGCATCCTCTGCACCGGCTGCGTTGCGCTGGGACCAGAACCACAGGCCGCCGGCGACGACGGCCGCGATCACGATGACGGGCACGAACCGCGGGATGGCGCGGCGACGGGGCTGGGAACGGGTCGACATATGTCTGGTCTTGAAGGGCAACTGGAGACGCTAACGCATCGCGTGGCGTGGAGTTGACCGGGACACGGATTTTTTGATGTCTGACCCGCAGATCGCCGACATGCGTCGGCAGGGGTTCAGACCAGGCGGTCGCCCAGCACGATCGTGACTGTGGTGCCTTCGTCAGGCGTGCTGTCGAGCGCCACCGGCCACCCGAAGCGCGTGCCCAGGCGACGCACGATCGACAGGCCGATGCCTTTGCCGGACTGCGAGAAGGGATCGGCGCGGTAGAACGGATCATAGACGCGCTTGAGCACGTCGGGGGTCATGCCGATGCCGGTATCCCGGACAATGATGCGGTCGTGATCGATGACCACTTCAACCCCGCCGGCTTCGGTGAAGGCCCAGCCGTTGCGCAGCAGATGCCCGATCATGACGCCGAGCACTCGTGGGGGCGCATCGAGACGGGGACGCGCCTGGATGTCGAGCGTCAACGCCAGCTGCTTGCCGTCGAACAGCGGTCTCACCTTGTCGAGTTCCTCTTCGACCACCTCGACCACATCGAATATCTCGCTCTGCGGCATGACGCCGCGCTCGCGCGCCAGCACCAGCAGCGCGTCGATCACCGCTTCCATGTCCTGCGTGGCGCGGCGGATGCGCAGCAGCGGTCGTTGCTGGTGCGGCGGCGTCGCGGGATCTGCCGCGATCATGTCGCTGGCGACGCGGATCACCGTGAGCGGGGTACGCAGCTCGTGGCTGGCGTCGCGGGTGAACTCGCGCTCGCGTCTCACGAACGCGCCGATGCGATCGCCAAGTCCATGCAGCGCACTGGTCAGCGCCTGCGCTTCGCACCCCGCGTCATCCTGCGTACTCAGTGCGGCAGGCACCCCGTCGTCGTCGTCGGAGGGATTCCAGCGCCCGACTTCGTCCGCAAGCCGGTGGATCGGCAGCACCATGCGTTTGGAGGTGCGGTACGTCATCCACGAGACGACGAACATGGTCGCCATCATCAGCAGCGCGAGACCGCCGGCAGCCAGCGCGAGGATGCGATCGAACAGAGACAGCGACGCGGCGAGGTACAGCGTGCCGGCCTCGCGCCGGTCGACCAGCAGTACGCCCTCGGTGTCGCGTCTGGTCGAGAACCCCTCCGGCGCACCCTTGAACCACAGCAGGTTGGCGACGGCGCGATCGCCGCTGATGATCGCCTGCAGCTCGCCGCCTCCGGCAGGCATGAAATACCCCTGCAGATTCACCCCGAACGGCGGCGGATAAGACGCGTCGGTAGCCTTGGCTTGCCACCAGCCGTCGGCCTCGGCCTGCAGCCACTGCCGCGCGACGACCTCGCGGCCGATGAAAGCCGCGGTCATCACGCAGACGATCAGCGTCATCCCGGCGATCACCGCCTGGAACGTGAACGCATCACGGATGCGGTTGGGAAGCCCCTGGGGCATGGTCAAGCGTCGCGTCGTCGGCTCAGGCCGGCGACTGCTCGATGTCGGCGATGCGATACCCGGCGCTCTGTACCGTGTGCAGCAGCTGCTTGTCGTAGGGCTTGTCGATGATCTTGCGCAGGTTGTAGAGATGGCTGCGCAGGGTGTCGGAGTCGGGCAGGCTGTTGCCCCAGATCTCGCGTTCGATCTCCTGACGGTTCACCACACGCGGCGATTCGCGCATCAGGATCGTCAGCAGCTTCATGCCGATCGGCGAAAGCTGCAGCTCGGTGCCGCCGCGCGTGGCGCGCATGCTGGCCGGGTCGAGCACCAGATCGGCGACCTTGAGCACTTCCGAACCCACCTGACGACGCTCGCGGCGGATGAGTGCGCGCAGGCGCGCTTCCAGTTCCTGGATCGCAAAAGGCTTGGTCAGATAGTCGTCGGCGCCCGAACTCAGGCCGGTCAGCTTCTCGTCCAGGGTGTCGCGGGCGGTCAGCATCAGCACCGGCGTCGACTTGCGCGCGTCCTCGCGCAGACGCTTGCAGACCTCGATGCCGTCGAGGCGCGGCAGCATCAGGTCGAGGACAATGACGTCATAGTTGTTCTCGGTGGCCAGACGATAGCCGTCCAGTCCATCGGCGGCGTAATCGACCTCGAAGCCACGACCTTCCAGATACTCGCCGACCATCTCGGAAATGTTGCGGTTGTCCTCGACGATGAGGACGAGGCCTCCGGGTTCCTGACCTGCGCGCATGAAACGACTCCGTGGCTGGGTGCGTGTGGATTAAGGTTTGTGAATTTCCCATTTTCGCAGTGCAGGATTTGTGAAGATTTCGTGGATCGACCGCGCCACAGCGGGCTTTTCGCTACGATTTGCGCCTTTCCCCTCTCCGGAACCAGGCCATGCCCGGCTACGAGCGCTATCTGCCCATCCTGCTGCTGGTGGGCTCGAACATCTTCATGACGTTCGCCTGGTACGGGCACCTGAAGTACCGCAGCGTGCCGATCCTGACGGTCATCGTCGTCAGCTGGGGCATCGCCTTTTTCGAGTACATGCTGATGGTGCCCGCGAACCGGATCGGCGCGGCCGTCTACTCGGCGCCGCAGCTCAAGGGCATGCAGGAAGTGATCACCCTGCTGGTGTTCGCGGGCTTCTCGACCTGGTATCTGGGCCAGCCGCTGAAGTGGAACCACTGGGCGGGGTTCGCGCTGATCGTGGTCGCGGCCTGGCTGATTTTTCTGGAGTAGCCCCGCGCGCCCGAGAGCACCCTCACCCCGCCACCCGCCATGCGGGTGGTCCTCCCCTCTCCCGGAGGGAGAGGGGCATTGGCGCGCTCCGCCTTCGGCGGTAGCGATTCTTCAGAAGGGGATGCGGCCGGTCAGGATGTCCTTGAACATCACCCAGTCGCCGATGAAGGAATAGACCGGGTGCTTGAACGTGGCCGGCCGATTCTTCTCGAAAAAGAAATGCCCCACCCACGCGAAGGCGTAGCCGCAGACCAGCGCGGCCCAGAGCCACATCGCATTGCGCTGCCAGATCGCCACGCCGATCAGCGCGAGCACCCCGCAGCTGCCGATGAAATGCAGGCGTCGCGAGACCGGATGCGCGTGCTCGCCAAGATAGAACGGATAGAACTCGCGGAAGCTGGCGAAGCGGCGCATGCGTTCTCCCAGAGCAGACGGCGTCCGCGCCATTGATCGCACCGGCGCCTGCCGGCGTCAACCGCTTCAGGCGCTGCGCGGCGCGAACATGATCACCGCCATGCCCGCAAGACACAGCATGGCGCCCAGCAGATCCCAGCGGCCCGGCGCGATGCCGTCGACCCGCCACAGCCACAGCAGCGCGACCGCGACATAGACACCACCGTAGGCCGCGTACACGCGTCCCGACGCGGTGGGATGCAGGGTCAGCAACCACACGAACGCCGCCAGCGCCGCGGCCGCCGGCAACAGCAGCCAGGCGCTGCCGTCCTTGCGCAGCCACAACCACGGCAGATAGCAGCCGACGATCTCGAAGAGGGCGGTGGCGACGAACAGCAGCAGCGTTTTCAAGGCTCTCGCTCGGCCTGCTTGGCGCGGTTCCAGTACGTGTCCTGCGCGTCCAGCGACTGGCCGGCGAGCGCGCTGCCGTCGGCATCGGCCATTGCTTCCATCGCGCGGAACCGGCGCTCGAACTTGTGGTTCGCACGTCGTAATGCCGCGCCGACATCGACCCTGGCGTGGCGCGCGAGATTGGCCGCGACGAACAGCAGATCGCCGAGCTCTTCTTCCAGCCGGCTTTGTGCCGCGGCGTCATCCGGATCGGCCGCCACCGCGTCGAATTCCACCCGGACCTCGTCGATTTCCTCGTGCAGCTTGTCGATCACCGGCCCGGGACCCGGCCAGTCGAACCCCACGCGCGCGGCGCGCGCCTGCAGTTTCACCGCGCGCTGCCACTCGGGCAGTCCGCGTGCGATGCCGGCGAGCGCCGACGTGTCCGTCTCGCCCGCCGCAGCGCGCTCCTCGCGCTTGATGGCGTCCCAGTTGCGCAGCACCGTCTCGGCATCATCGGCGGAGACGTCGCCGAAGATGTGCGGGTGCCGGCGGATCATCTTGTCGCTGATCGCGTCGACGACATCACCGAACGCGAACGCGCCCTGCTCCTGCGCCATCTGCGCGTGGAAGACGACCTGCAGCAGCAGATCGCCGAGCTCATCGCACAGACCGGGCAGATCGCCGCGGTCGATCGCATCGGCGACCTCGTAGGCCTCCTCGATCGTGTACGCGGCGATGGATGCGAAATCCTGTTTGACGTCCCAGGGGCACCCGTTCTGCGGATCACGCAGGCGCGCCATGATGTCGAGAATGCGATGGATATCGCCGGGTGCATCAGTCACATCGGACTCCTGGATAACGGGCGCGTATCGCCTCGATCGAGGCGGGTCATTGTAGGAGCGCGCTTGTGCCTGCATCCCGTTTTCGGGGGCGCGCGATGCCAGCCTCGACGGTGGTGTCAGGGCCGCATCCGCGCGCGCGTGCCTGCAGGACCTCGGCGCGGCGTGCGCGATACGCGAACGCAGAGACTCAGGCTGCGAGCCACTCGCGCCACGGCAGCGCCGGATCAACCAGCGCGATGAAATCGCCGTTGAGGATCGTGTCGCGCTGGTTGTATCGGAACGGCCGCCCCTGGAGGTCGAGTACCGCGCCGCCGGCACCTTCGAGAATCGCCTGACCGGCCGCGGTATCCCACTCGCTGGTCGGGCCGAAGCGCGGATAGACATCCATGCGGCCTTCGGCGAGCCGGCAGAACTTCAGCGACGAACCGAGCGGCACCGGCGTGACATCACCGATCCGTTCGAGCAGCGCCGTCGTGCGCGGGTCGCGATGCGAGCGGCTTGCGGCCACACGTAGCGTCACGGGCGCCGCAGGATCGTGCCGCGGCGCCTGCAGCACGGTGTCGCGTTCGCCTTCGCGGACGAAGGCGCCATGGCCGGGCGCGCCGTGCCACAGCGCGCCGGTCACCGGCGCCTGGATCACGCCGAATACCGCGACGCCGTTTTCGATCAACGCGATGTTGACCGTGAACTCGCCATTGCGCTTGACGAACTCGCGGGTGCCGTCGAGCGGATCGACCAGCCACATCCGCGTCCACGTTCTGCGCAGCGCGGCCGGCACTGCAATGGCGGACTCTTCGGAGACGATCGGAATGTCCGGTGTCAGCGCACGCAGGCCGTCGACGATGACGCGATGCGCGGCCAGATCGGCGGCGGTCACCGGGCTGGCGTCGGCCTTGCGGTCGACATCGAAGTCTTGCGCGTAGACGGCGAGGATCGCATCGGCTGCGGCGCGGGCGATCGCGATGACGCCATCGCGGACCGTCGCGGTGACGGGCCCGGCGGCGTCAGCCACCGTGGTGGCGCAGCCAGTCGCGGACGATGAACAGTGCAGCGATCGAACGGCCTTCGGAGAACTCGTCGAGCAGGATGAGCTCGTGCAGCGCATCGAGTTTCCACGGCACCACGTCGAGCTCTTCGGGCTCGTCGCCGGCCAGACGCTCCGGATACAGATCGCGGGCGATGACCAGCGTCGCCTGATGGCTCATGTACTGCGGCGCCAGCGAGATCGACCGCAGCGCTTCGACACGGCGCGCGCCGTAGCCGATCTCTTCCTTGAGTTCGCGGTTGGCGGCCTCGAGCGCGGACTCGCCGGCATCGATGCGGCCCTTGACCAGGCCCAGTTCATAGCGGTGGAAGCCCGCAGCGTACTCGCGCACCAGCAGTACGGTGTCGGCGTCCAGCATCGGCACCACGATCACCGCGCCATGGCCACGGCCGTGCAGGCGTTCGTACAGGCGCCGCTCGCCGTTGGAGAACTCCAAGTCGAGCCGCTCCATGCGGTAGAGCGCCGCGTCGTGCTCGGTGACCTCGTGAATGGTCGGCAGCGTCTTGCTCATGCGGGCACGCGCCCGTCTGCACGGTGGCCGACCTGCGGAGCGATAATGGCGGGATGACTGGACAGATTCACGATGCGGCCATTCTAGCCGACGGCAACGACTGGCGGACCCGCGACCTTGCCGCGGTCTGGCACCCCTGCACCCAGATGCGCGAGCATCCCGACATCCAGCCGATGCTGCCGATCGTGCGCGGCGAAGGCGCCTGGCTGATCGAGGCCGGCGGACGGAAGATCCTCGATTCGGGCAGCAGCTGGTGGACAAACCTGCACGGCCACGCAGAGCCGCGCATCGCCGAGGCCATCGCGACGCAGGCGCGCACGCTGGAACAGGTGATCCTCGCCGGCTGCACACATCCGGCCGCGGTCGAACTCGCCGAGCGGCTGCTCGCCGTCGCGCCGCGCGAGCCGGGCCGCCCGCCGCTGACCAAGGTGTTCTTTGCCGACAACGGTTCGGCTGGCGTCGAAGTGGCGCTGAAGATGGCATTCCAGTGGTTCCAGAACCGCGGCGACGAACCGCGGCGGACCAAGTTCGTCGCGTTGCAGAACGGCTATCACGGCGAGACGCTCGGCGCGCTGGCGGTCGGCGACATTCCGCTGTACCGCCGCGTCTATGCGCCGCTGCTGTGCGAAGCGGTGTTCGCGCCCTCGCCCGATGCCTACACCGCGCGCGCCGGGCAGAGCGCCGCCGGCCATGCCGAGGACGCGGCGGATGCGCTGGCGCATCTGCTCGACGAACACGCTGGCGAAATCTGCGCGCTGATCCTCGAACCGCTGGTGCAATGCGCCGGCGGCATGCGCATGCACGACCCGGTGTATCTCAAGCGCGTGCGCGAGCTGTGCGATGTGCACGGCGTGTTCCTGGTCGCCGACGAGATCGCGGTCGGCTTCGGTCGCACCGGCACGCTGTTCGCGTTCGAGCAGGCGGGCGTACAACCCGACCTGCTGTGTCTGTCGAAGGGCCTGACCGGCGGCTTCCTGCCGCTGTCGACGGTCCTGGCGACGCAGGCGCTGTACGACGGCTTCCTCGACGCCTCGCGCGAGCGCGCGTTCCTGCATTCCCACAGCTACACCGGCAATCCGCTGGCCTGCGCGGCGGCGCTGGCCTCGCTCGACATCTTCGTCGAAGACGACGTGCTCGCCCGCAACCGCAACACGGCCGCGAAGATGGCGACGCTCGCGGCGCAGATCGGCGCGCACCGGCATGTCGCCGACACCCGCCAGACCGGGATGATCGTTGCGTTCGAACTCACCCGCGATGGCGACAGGGCCACGCCCTTCGATCCTGCGCTGCGTGTCGGTCTGCACGCGTATCGGCATGCGGTCGAACGCGGCGTGCTGCTGCGTCCGCTCGGCGACATTCTTTACTGGATGCCCCCCTACTGCATCGACGATGCGCAGTTGCAGCTGCTGGCCGATGTCACCGCCGAAGCCATCGAGGCGGGCACCGCATGCGCGTGATCCGCGCTTTCGTCGATCGCCCGCTCGCCGCCGGCCAGCCGGTCGAACTGCCGGACGACGCCGTCGCCCATCTGGTGCGCGTGCTGCGCCTGCGCGAGGGCGATGCCTGCGTGTTGTTCAACGGCGACGGCGTCGATCACGACGCGCGCCTGGTGCGCGTAGACAAGCGCATTGCCGTTGCCGAAATCACCGGCAGCCGCGCGATCGATCTCGAATCGCCGCTGTCGATCACGCTGGTGCAGGGCATCGCGCGCGGCGAGAAGATGGACTGGATCCTGCAGAAGGCGACCGAACTCGGCGTCGCCGCATTCGTACCGGTGTCGAGCGATCGCAGCGAAGTGAAGCTCGATGCCGAGCGCGCGACCAAGCGGCTCACGCACTGGCGCAGCGTGGTGGTGTCGGCCTGCGAACAGAGCTGGCGCTCAAGGATTCCGAACGTCGCCCCGCCGCGTTCGCTGGCCGCCGCACTCGCCGAGCTGCCGGCCGGTGCCTCGCGCTGGCTGCTCGACCCAGATGCGGACGCCGGCATCGCGACAATGGCCCCGCCGTCAGCCGGGATCGTGCTTGCGATCGGCCCGGAAGGCGGCTGGTCCGCCAACGACCGAGCGGCGTTGATCGCCGCCGGCTTCAACGGATTGCGGCTCGGCCCGCGGATCCTGCGCACCGAAACCGCCGGCATGGCCGCGATCGCGGCGCTGCAGGCGCGGTTCGGTGACCTCACCGGCTGAGCGCCGGCGGCGAGCTCAAGGCTCCCACCGGCTGCGCGCCGACGGCGGCTCAGGCAGCCAGTGCCTCGCGCACCGACTGCTCGATCAGGTCGATATCGGGAATCAGCGCGACATCGTCATTGAGGCGCACGCGGGCGCGCACCGCAAACGGCAGCGCATCGCCGTCGCCATCGGATTCGTCGAGCAGGTTCGCTTCGGAAATCGTCACCAGCCGCGGGAAGCCTTCAGTCAGCAGCGCGAAGAACGGGAGGCGCGCATCGCCGCCCAGCGTCTTCAGCACGACCACCTTGCTGGCCAGTTCGGCGCGTTCCTCGCCCTGCTTCGACAGCACCGGAAATGCCACCAGCGGCAGACGCCAGCCGCGCCAGCGCAGACGGCCAAGCAGCCAGTCGGGTGCATTCGCGACCACTTCGGGCGGCGAGTACGAGAGCACCTCGGAAATCGTCGCATTAGGCAGCAACAACTGCGTCGCACCGGCGCGGATCAGCACGCCGCGGATCTCTTGATGTGCAGTCACAGCGACAAGCCTCCGGAATCGAAATGCCGCTCGCTGGGCATCCAGCGTGCGATCAACCAATCGGCGATGTCGGTCGGACTGCCCGAGGGACCGCCGCGCTGTGCCACCGCGCGTGCCGCGACCGGGTCGTAACACCCTTCTTCGCTCTGGCCGCCGACCAGAGCGCCCTGCCAGGCCGGCCCCATCGCCGCGTCGACGAGCGCGGGATCGGCGCCGCTGAGGAACAGCAATGCGCTGTCATCGGCCGGCACCGCGTCGGCCAGCCCGGTGATGTCGGCGCCGCTGGCGAACTGCAGTTCACCCTTGACCGCGGTCGGCAACAGATCCGGCGGCAGGAAGTAGACCTCACCCGGCGAAACCGTCATGCCGGCCTCCGCCAGTTGCACCGGCATCGCGGTCGCGCGCTCCATCTGGCGCACGAGCCGGTCGTAGCGCCCGCCGTCGAGTTGCAGCCGCACCAGGACCGGACGCGGGAAGCCTTCCGGCAATGCACCCAGCAGCTGGCGCACCGCATCCGGACCGCCCAGCCCGCCTTCGAGCAACACGACACCCTTGACCGCCCCGTGGCCGTAACTGTCGGTATCGGTGAGGCTCAGGCCGGAAATGCGCGATTCCAGATCCGACAGATCGCGCTGCAAGGTCTTGGCCGGCGTCGCCGCGAGGGCAGCGTCTTCCTCGACCACCGCTGCGGCACGGAACGACGGCAATGCATCGCCGTCGAGCAGCGTCAGCGGTTCGGACACCGGTTCGAGCGTCGGCTCAGATTCCTGTTCAACGGCGGCTTCGACGCCCGTATCCGTTGCGGACGGCGCTGCAGCGGGCGACTCGGGCGATGTCGTCGAGTCGTCCGACCAGGCGGCCAGATTCTCGTTGAGATCGCGCACCTCGCCCGGCGGTACGGCCGGCGGGGTGTAACTGGTCTCGTCGTACTCGGCCAGTTCGAAATCGAAACTGAACTCCACCGCAGGCGTCTGCACGCTCGGCGGCGCGTCGAATTCGGCCGCGACCGGATCGAATGCGAGATGTACCGCATCGTCCGACGAGGATTCCAGCGCAGGCGACGCAGCGGTATCCGCTGCCTCCGGTGCCTCGTCCTCGACGGACGATGGTGCGTCGCTGTGCGCGTCGAACTCCAGTGCCAGGGGCACGTCGTCGACCGGCGCATCGCTGACCACAGACGGCGGCAGCACATCGCTGCCACCACGCAGCTTTGCGGCCAGGTGCCGGACCCAGCGCGCGGCGTCCCAGCCGCTGCGCTCCAGCACCAACGCGGCTTCTTCGAAGATCACCGTGCGGCCGGGCGCTGCGAACGCCGGCTCGAACGCTTCGAGCACATCCTCGTCGGCAGGATCGAGCACCACCACCAGCGCTGCAGGCGCCAAGGCCTCGACGGCGTCCGGCGTGTGCTGCGACGGGTCGAGTGTCGCGACCAGTTCGGCGCCGGCTTCGGTCAGGCCTTCGACCACGCGGTCGCAGGCCGTGCCTGCACGTGCCAGCACCACGGTCCGGATCGCGTCAGTCATCATCGCGCTCCAGCTTCAGCAGTTCGTAGACATGGCGCAGCAACTCGGGCTCCTGGTAGGGCTTGCCGAGATAGCGGTCGACGCCGATCTCGAACGCGCGCTGGCGGTGCTTCTCGCCGGTACGCGAGGTGATCATCATGATGTGCACATCGCGCAGGCGCGGATCGGCCTTCATGTGCGTCGCCAGCTCGTAGCCGTCCATGCGCGGCATCTCGATGTCGAGCAACATCAGGTCGGGCACACGCTCGTCCATCCGCTCCAGCGCATCGAGCCCATCCCGCGCGGTGACGACCTCGAAATTGTGGCGCTCCAGCACACGGCCGGTGACCTTGCGCATCGTCACCGAATCGTCGACGACCATCACCAGCGGCACCGCGCGGCGTTCGACGGCCGGCTCCACCGCCTGCTCGGGCGTATCGATCTGCGCGGCCTGTGCACCATGGCGACGCACGAGTGGCGCGATATCGAGGATCACGACCACGCGACCGTCGCCCATGATCGTCGCACCGAAGATGCCCGGGATCGAGGTGATCTGCGGACCCACCGGCTTCACCACGATTTCTTTGTTGCCGACGATTTCGTCGACCGCCACCGCGGCGCGCAGTTCACCGGCGCGGATCAGCAGCAAGGGCATCTGCAGCTGGCCTTCGGCGCGGGCGGACGGCTGGCCGACGAGGCGACCGAGGTCGTACAGCGGATAGTCCTCGCCGCCGTAACGGTAGATCGCGCCTGGCGTCGCCTCGCTGCGGGCGATACGACCCACGCCGCGCACCGATGCGATCGGCACCGCGAAACTGGTCTCGCCGATACGCACGAACGCGGCCTGGGTGACGGCGAGCGTCTGCGGCAGACGCAGCGTGAACGTGGTGCCAGCACCCGCCTGCGAGCGGATGTCGAACGTGCCACCGAGCTGGCGCACTTCGCTGGCGACGACGTCCATGCCGACGCCGCGCCCGGCGAGCCGGCTGACTTCGGTCGCGGTCGAGAAGCCGGGCTGCAGGATCAGCGCATCGAGATCGAAATCCGTCACCGGCGCATCCGCCTGCAGCAGACCACGCTCCTCGGCGCGACGACGGATGGCGGCGCGATCCAGACCTGCGCCGTCGTCGCCGACTTCCAGCACCACTTCCGAACCTTCGCGACGGACCGCGATGTGGACGCTGCCCTCGTCGGGTTTGCCGGCGCTGCGACGCGCGTCGGGCGCCTCGAGACCATGTGCGACCGCGTTGCGCAACATGTGCTCCAGCGGCGACACCATGCGCTCGAGCACATTGCGGTCCAGCTCGCCCTGCGTGCCTTCGAGGCGCAGCTGCACCTGCTTGCCGGTGTCCTGCGCGGCCTGGCGGACCACGCGGCGCAGGCGTGGCACGAGGCCGTCGAACGGCACCATGCGCGTGCGCATCAGGCCTTCCTGCAGATCCGAACTCACCCGCGACTGCTGGGTCAGCAGTGTCTCGTACTGGCGGGTCTGGTCTTCGAGCATCTGCTGCAGACTGCCGAAGTCGGACGCGGTCTCGCTGAGCGCTCGCGAGAGTTGCTGCAGCGTCGAGAAGCGGTCGAGTTCCAGCGGATCGAAGGTGGTGTCGGTGTCCTCGCCCTCGCGCTGGTAGCGCGCGACGATCTGCGCTTCGGTCTCGCTGTCGAGACGGCGCAGCTGGTCGCGCAGACGCGTATTGGTCTGCGCGAGTTCGTTCATCGCACCGCGGAACGCACCCAGCTGCTGTTCCAAGCGCGCACGATAGATTGCGACTTCACCCGCATAGGTGACCAGCTTGTCGAGCAGGTCGGCGCGGATGCGCACCTGCTCCTGCGAGCCACGCAGCGCGTTCTCCTCGTCTTCGGCGGTGCCGGCGTCGAGCGGTAGCGGTGCGGACAGCGGCGCCAGTTCGATCTTCGGCGTCTCGTGTGCCGGTGCCGGAGACGCGGCCTGCGATTCGCCGGGGCCCTTGCCACTGAACGCATCGACCAGCGCCTGCGACGGACCGATCGCAAGGCGGTCGCCCGCGCGGGTCACCATCGTGTGCAGACGGTCGAAGCCGCGTTCGAGCAGCATCACGTCGCCGCGGCGCAGCGTGCGTCGACGCTCCGCCACGGATTCGAGCAGGGTCTCCATCGCATGACCCAGCTCGCCGATCTCCATGAGGCCGGCCATGCGCGCACCGCCCTTGAGCGTGTGCAGATCGCGCTGCAGACCCGCCACCGCATCGCGGTTGTCGGGCGCGACACGCAACTGCGCCAGCAGCGCATCGGAATGGTCGAGCAGGTCGATCCCTTCTTCGACGAAGATGTCGATCAGCTCCGGATCGAGACCATCCAGCGCGAGCGGCGCGTCCGGATCTTCCTCGCGGTCCGGCAGATCGTCGGTCAGCGCGGACGCGGTGGGATCGGCCGGGATATCGGCTTCCGCCATCTCCGTGGGCGCTTCCGGATCGTGATCGATCGGATCCGCCGGCACTGCATCGATTCCGGAGAGCGGCGCGACTGCATCGTCGTCGCCGACTTCAGGGTCGACCGTCGACGTGTCTGTCTCGATCTCCGCCGCGGGCGCTGTGATGTCGAGGTCTTCCGCGTCGGCGTTGTCGCGTGAGGCGGTGGTCGCTTCCGCAGCGCCTTCCTCAGCAATGATGCCGGACGGCGCCTGCGCATCTGCAGCGACGTCCGCCGATTCGATCTCCGGCAATGTCGTGCGGTCGTCGCCCGATGACGTTTCGACATCGGAGGCGGCGTCGACAATCCCGACAGCTTCGACGCCGTCTGCAGCAGCTTCGAGGGACGCCATTGCGGGCGGCGCGCTCGCCGCCTCTGCGGCCGACTCTGCATCGCGCAGACGACGTGCGGTTTCGTCCTGCTCGAAGCGGGCACGCTCGGCGGCCAGCACAGTGGCGTCGATGTGGGCCTGACGGCGCAGCTTCTCGAAGACGCCGGTCGCGATCCGCGCGGCATCGGCCTGACGCGCGTCGTCCGGTTCGGCAGCTGCCGCGGCGGCCTGGTCCGGCATCGCAGCGACATCGTCCGTTTCCGCAGCCTGCTCGGCCGCCAGACGTTCCTGCTCGCGATGTTCCACCGCAGCGCGCTCGACTTCGATGCGTTCTGCTTCCGCGCGCTCGATCTCGAGGCGCGCGAGCGCGGCTTGCTCGGCTTCGTCCTGCGCAGCGCGCTCGGCGGCGAGCCGCTCTGCTTCGAGCCGCTCCGACTCGACACGCTCGGCTTCGAGCCGCGCGGCTTCCGCCTGCTCGGCTTCTTCCTGTGCGATCCGTTCGGCGGCGAGACGGGCTTCTTCGGCGCGCTCGATTTCAAGGCGCTCGGCGTCGATCCGGGCCGCTTCGGCCTGTTCCGCTTCGGCCTGTGCGAGACGCGCCTGTTCCAGACGCTCGCTCTCGACACGCTCGCTCTCGACACGCTCGGCTTCGACGCGCACCGCTTCGGCCTGTTCCGCTTCTGCCTGTGCGAGACGCACCTGCTCCAGACGCTCGCTCTCGACACGCTCGGCTTCGACACGCGCTGCTTCGGCCTGTTCGGCTTCGGCCTGCGCGAGACGCTCCTGTTCGAGGCGCTCGGCGTCCGCCAGCGCAAGACGCTCTGCGTCGAGTCGCTCCTGCTCGAGACGCGCGGTCTCGACCTGCTCGGCTTCGAGCCGCTCGGCTTCCGCCTCCGCGGCGCGTCCGGCCTCGGTACGCTCGGCGCCCGGCTCAGCCTGCGCGGCATCACCGTGGTCGTCGAATGCGATCGACGTCGAATCGGACAGATCGTCCAGCGCGTCGATGTCGTCGGGCAGGTCGAATTCGAACCGCTCGACCGGCGCTTCGGGCAGACGGTCGCGCAATGCGCCGACCTGGTTGGCCAGTGCGGTCAGTACTGCGATGCGCGGCTCGGGCTCGTGCAGCTGGCGCAGCGCTTCCCGGGCTGCGACGCAGACCGCGTCGAGCACCGGCGTGACATCGGCCTCCGGCGCGGTGCCCGCCGCGACCAGACGGCGTGCGTATTCTTCTGCGGGCCCGAGCAACAGGCCGATCGCCGGCACCTCGGCCATCGCGAACGCGCCATGCATGGTATGGAGCGCACGCAGCAGGCGCTCGCCATCGGCAGGCGCGCCGGCATCGATCGCGCCGAGCCAGTCGCCGACGGTCTGCAGATGCCCCTGGACTTCGTTGTCGAGGATTTCGAGCAGCAGCGCGTCGACGGACGCGGGCACCGTCTCGATGTCGTCGGACGCCGCGGCCAGCGCTGCTTCCGGGATTTCGGGGGGGGCGTCGTCCGCGCTCGCGACCGGGACGATGTCGGCGTCGACATCCACCGGCACGGGCGCGTCTTCGATTTCGCCGGTGTCTGCCGCCACGGCGATCGCGGCGGGCCGCACCGGCATGGTGTCGTCGCCGGTAGCGATGCGCGCCGCGTTGGCCTGCATCGTTTCGAGGTCGGCGCGCAGCGTGGCTTCCCCGCGCAGCACCGCCTGCAGCTCGGGCAGTGCATAGAACGCCTGATCGACCATCTCGATCACGGCCGGTGTCGCCGGGCGGCCGTCGATGACGCGGTTGAGCATGGTTTCGATCGACCAGCTGAACTCGCCAAGCGCCTTCGCGCCGACCAGTCGACCGCTGCCCTTGAGCGTGTGGAACACGCGCCGGATCGGGCGCACGAGTTCGATGTTGTCCGGCTGCGCGCGCCAAGGCGGCAGCAGGGCGTCGAGATTCTCGATCTCGCCGGCGAATTCCTCGAGAAAGACTTCGCGGATCTCGTCGTCGATTTCGTCGCCGACGTCCTCGAATCCGCCAGCGGCATTGCGCGCGGGTACAGCGGCGGGCACGGATGGCCGCGACGCTTCCGTCGGCGTCGCAGTGGATGTCGACGATGCCTCGACCGCGACTGCAGGCGGCTGCCACACGTCGATGCCGCGCGCGAGCTGGTCCAGGTCGATGCTCCCGGCGCGCTCTGCGTCTTCGAACGGGTTCGCTTCGTCGCCAGCGTCGGCCCGCATGTCCGCTTCTGGAAGCGGCCAGTAACCCAGCGTCTCCAGGCTGCTGCGCGCGATGTCGAGGATGTCGGCGCGATTGGGGCGCTGTTCGCGCAGCGCTTCGAGGTAGTACTCCAGGCTCGCCAGCGCATCGGCGAATGTGTCGAGCTGGCGGCCGTTGGGGACGCGCTGGCGCGCGATCAGCTCGCGCTCGGCATACAGACGCACGCCGTCCAGATAGCGCGCGGCCTGCGGCAGCTCCAGCATCGACAGCGCACCGCCGACCTCGGCCAGCAGACGCGGCACTTCCTGCAGTTCCGCGTGATCCCAGCTGGTCTCGACGAACGCGACCAGTGCCTGACGCGCATCGGAAAAATTGGCGATCGCCTCGCGGACCAGCACCGTCATCGACTGCTGCGCTTCGACAGCAAGCGAATCGTCGGAACCGTCGGTGGCTTCGGCACCAAGCCGCGAGACCTGATCGTCGAGCGTCGCATCGACATACAGCAGAGCGCCGGCGACATCGAGCAGCGTGTCCTCGCTGGCCGGCATGGCACCACCGACGATGCCGCGCATCGTGTCGCGCTGCTGCTGCACCACGGTGCGGGCCGCGCCCAGGCCGAGCATGCCGAGCGTGTCGGCGACGCCGGCGAGCACCTCGACCTGCGGCTGCAGACCGGCGATGTCGGACGAGCCCGTGCGCAGATGCAGGTCCAGTGCGTCCTTGACCCGCAGCAGGTCTTCCTTGACCGCTGCCGCGACGGTATCCAGCAGTGCGCGGTTGCGCCCCCCGAGACTGCCGCGGGCATGTTCGAGTTCGGCCGCGCTGGGCAGTTGTGCCTGCAGGTCGAAGGCCTCGCGCAGCGCATCGAGCGCAGGATGCGCGGCGTCGCTGTGGGCGACGTGATAGAGCAGCTGACGCGTGGGTTCCTGCGCGCCGTCGGCCAGCGCCGCATCGAGACGCGGCGCCTGCGCGTACTGCCGCACTTCGCGTTCGACACCGGCAAATACCTGGCGCAGCGCGGGATGCAACGCCGGCTCGAACGCGCCATCGGCCAATGCATCGGCGACGCGCGCAGCGACCCACAACATGCGGCGCTGGGTTTCGGAACCGGACTGGGCGGCCAGGGCAGACAAGCCGGCGGCGAGTGCGCCGATGTCACCCGGGCTTCCGCTTGCAGGCCAGGCCTGCAGGGCGACGCGCAACTGGCGCAGGGCGGCGTCGGGATCGATGCCGGCCTCCTCGGCAGGCGCGTCCTCAGGCACCGCGCGCGCAAGATCAGGCGCGAACAGGATGCTTTCGCTCAGCCCGGTTTCACCGCGCGCGGCACGCAGTTCGTTGAGAAGCGGCAGCAGCACGATCGGAATATCGCGATGACCGCCCTGCAGGCGCTCGAGGTAATCGGGCAACAGCAGCATGCCGCGCAACAGTGCAGCCGAGGCGATGTCGCGATCTGCAGTGGCGCCGTCGCGCAGTGCGTCGGCCAGCCGCTCCATTTCCTCTACGACCATCGCGGGTGCGTACAGCTCGACCATGCGCAGCGTGCCCTGCGCCTGGTGCAGATACCCGGCGCACAGCCGCATGCGGCCCGGATCGTCCGGCGCGTCGACGAAGCTCTCCAGCTCCATCCGCGCCTGGCGCAGCACTTCGTCCAGCTCCGGTTTGATCCAGCCGAGCATGGTGTGGTCGATGGCGACGCGCAGACCGCTCATGCGGCGGCTCCGCGCAGGACGCCGCGCGCATGCGCGCGAATGAAGCAGACGGTCATGAAATCCGTTCCGTGGCTCAGGCCGGCAGCTTGAAGTCGGCGACCGAACGACGCAGGTCGGCGGCGAGCTGGGCCAGATTGCCGATCGACGCCGCGGTCTGGTTCGCGCCCTGCGAGGTCTGCTTGGTGATCGACTGGATGGTGTGCATCGCCGTGGTGATGTTGGTCGCGGCCGAGGACTGCTGGTGCGCGGCCGAGGAGATGCCCTGGATGAGATCGGCGAGGCTGGTCGAGACGCTTTCGATCTCGCCCAGCGCGGTACCGGCGTCTTCGGCCAGGCGCGCACCGGCGACCACTTCGGACGTCGTCTGCTCCATCGACGTCACCGCCTCGTTGGTGTCGGACTGGATGGTCTGGACCAGCGTTTCGATACGGCGCGTCGCATTGGTCGCGCGTTCCGCGAGGCGCTGCACCTCGTCGGCCACGACCGCGAACCCGCGGCCCGCCTCACCGGCGGAGGCTGCCTGGATCGCGGCGTTGAGCGCCAGGATGTTGGTCTGCTCGGAGATGTCGTTGATCAGTTCGACGATCGAGCCGATCTCCTGCGAACTCTCGCCCAGGCGCTTGATGCGCTTGGAGGTTTCCTGGATCTGGTCGCGGATCGAGTCCATGCCGGCGATCGTCTCGCGCACCACGCCCGCGCCCTTGGTCGCGATCTGCACCGAGCGCTGCGCCACGTCGGCCGATTCGGCCGAATTCTTCGACACCTGGTCGATGCTGACCGCGATCTCGCTGATCCGGTCCGATGCGGAATTGATTTCCTGCTCCTGATGCTCGGCCGCCTCGGCCAGATGCATCGCGGTGGCCTGGGTTTCCTGCGCGCTGGAGGCGACCTGCACCGAGGTGTCGTTGATCGTTTGCACCAGACTGCGCAGCTGCTCGATCGCGAAATTGATCGAGTCGGCGATCGCGCCGGTCATGTCCTCGGTGACCGTCGCCTTGACGGTCAGATCGCCTTCCGCGAGCGAACCCATCTCATCCAGCAGGCGCATGATCGCCTCCTGGTTGCGGTTGTTGAGTTCCATCGTGGTTTCGTAGCGTTCGCGCTGGGCGCGGTTGAGCGAAACGAGCAGGCCGGCAATGGCGACCAGGGCGATCAGGCCGGACACGATGCTGATCCAGATGTTGCCGATGATGCTGCGGTCGGTCAGCGAGCCAAAGGCGGTGAACGCATTGAACAGCGATTCGCTGTCGGTCAGCAGCTGGTCGGAACCGGTCACCAGTGCGCCGGCCGCAGCCTGCGCCTGGAACAACTGCTCGCTGCTGCCGAGGATCGCTTCGAGCTCGGCGCGCATCTGCGCCCAGGTCTCGTCGGCGCGTGTGAGCGCGGCGAGCGCATTGCCGTTGGTCAGCGCCTGCAGTTCGCGCGACGGATCGCCCTCGCGCAGACCGGTCATGACCTGCTGGAAGTCTTCCGCATTGCGACGCAGGCCCTGACCCGCGATCGCCGCGCCGGCGCCACCGGCCTGCACCTCGGTCACGCGGCGCGCCATGTCGCCGGCGATCACCACCTGGCGCAGCGCCATGTAGACCTGCGAGGACGGCGAGCCGCTGCTCGACATCGCACGCACCAGCTCATCGAGCAGGGCCTGCAGCTGCGGCACGCCCTGGCTGAAGCGCTGGGCCTGGCCGGCGAATGCAGTCACGGCCGCTTCGCTGTCGGCGAGGCGCTGTGCACTGGCAGCGAGCGGCGTCCAAGTTTCGGTGACCTGGGCGACCGGCCCGGCCACGCCGGTGGTGTCGCCGTAGTTCGCGTTGAGCTGCTGGATGTCGCCGTCGATCCGTGCGCGCGTGTCCTTGAACGTCGCAAACGCAGCCGCGTTGCCGCGCACCGCATCGCTGCCCTGGTTGGCCAGACGCTGGCTGTCCACGCGCAGGTTCGAGGCCGCAGTACTGGCGCCGCCCAGACGCGAGGCCTTCCACGTGCCGTAACCGGTATTGATGACCAGGATCGCGCCGGCCACCACCAGGGTCACGACCCAGAAGTTCGTGCCGAACGTGCGGCGTTTGACGGCGAGGGTATCGGCGGCTGTGCTCATGCGTGCTGTCCGTTCCTGATGCGGGGTGCGACGGCGGCCATCAGGCCGCGGCGTGTCTGAATTCCGGGGTACGACCGAGACGTTCGAGGCTGAAGACGCCCCAGGTCGCGTTGGCGTGCGCATATGCGCGCTCGACGAAATGGCCGTAGCGGCCCTCGGCGATGCGCTCGGCCGAAACCTCGTCTTCCTCGAGGAAACTGCGCTGGCCGAACAGTTCGTCGATCGTCAGCGCGACGTCGCCGCCTGGCTGCCGCACGATCAGCACGCGCTGGCTTTCCAGCAGCACCGTGCGCTCGCCTTCGAGAAACTGTTTGAGATCGACGATCGGCAGCAGGCTGCCGCGGATGTTGGCGACGCCGAGCACCCAGGGCTGCGCGCCCGGCACCGGGGTCACCGGCGGCATCGGCAGGATCTCGATGACCTCGTCGAACGACGAGGCCAGCATGCGCCGGCCGATGCGATAGCCGACACCGCGCCACAGACCGGGCGCATCGAGCTGATCGGGCAGACCAACGCTGTGTGCCAGGCTGCGCCGCTCGTATTCGGCAAGGACGGCGAACGCGCCCGTCGCGGGCGCTTCGGCGGATTGCATGGTCGACATCAGCCCGCCAGAACCGCGTTGACCTGACTGATCAGCGCGTCCTCTGTCGGCGGCTTGACGATGTAGCCCTTCGCGCCCTGGCGCAGGCCCCACATCCGGTCCGTTTCCATGCCCTTGGTGCTGATGATGATGACCGGAATGCCCGAGGTTTCGGCATCCTTCGCCAGCGCACGCGTGGCCTGGAAGCCACTCATGCCCGGCAACACCACATCCATCAGTACGAGGTCGGGGCGCTCGCGCTTGCACGCGGCGATGCCGTCCTCGGCGTTGCCCGACGCGGTGACCTGGTGCCCGTGGCGTTCCAGCCACTGGGTCAGTACCGCGGTATCGGTCGGTGAATCCTCGATCAACAGGATGCGTGCCATGCCCTGCTCTCCCCTGATCAGGCGTTGACGTGCGTACGGATCGCGTCGAGGAGTTCCTCGCGCGTGAACGGCTTGGTGACGTACTGCTCGGAGCCGACGATGCGCCCACGCGCCTTGTCGAACAGACCATCCTTCGACGACAGCATGATCACCGGCGTATTGCGGAACACCTGGTTGTTCT
The DNA here is from genome assembly GCF_057838005.1 of Luteimonas sp. KH_071. Taxonomy (NCBI): domain Bacteria; kingdom Pseudomonadati; phylum Pseudomonadota; class Gammaproteobacteria; order Lysobacterales; family Lysobacteraceae; genus Luteimonas; species Luteimonas sp. KH_071. The sequence continues at coordinate 2,874,503 of NZ_CM174458.1, forward strand.
TGATCAACGCGCAGGTCTGATACCCGTCCAGCCTCGGCATCATGATGTCGACGAAGATGATCTGCGGTTTCTGGTCGGCGATCTTCGCGAGCGCCTCGAATCCATCGACGGCGGTGACGACCTCGGCACCTTCGCGACGCAACAGCGTCTCGGCGGTGCGGCGGATGGTCTTCGAGTCGTCGATCACCATCACCCGCAGCCCGTCGAGGCTGCCGGAGGACGGCTTGTCGTCACTGGTCATGCATTCTCCCCTGGTGCGCGGCGCGGGACTTCGCGCGCCGGTGCAGGACGGAGTTATACCGCGGCCCGCCGGAGAACTGTCAAGAATTTCACGCGCTTTGTGCGCAGTGCCTCGAAATGCGGCGGCGCGACACGCGAACCGCCCCTGATAAGATCGGGCGCCCCAGCCCCGCAGGTCGTGCACATGTCCCTGGATGTCGTCGTGGTGATGGATCCGATCGGGTCGATCAGGATCGCCAAGGACTCGACGTTCGCGATGCTGCTCGAGGCGCAGCGCCGTGGCCATCGGCTGCACTACGTGATCCCGGGCGGACTGGCGATGACCGGCGGCGACGCGGTCGCGCGCGCAGCGACGCTGACGGTGCGCGAGGATGCCAGCGACTGGTACACGCTCGGCACGCCGGCGATGCGCCGCTTCGGTGCCGGCGACGTGGTGCTGATGCGCAAGGATCCGCCGGTGGATCCGGAATTCGTCGGCGACACGCAGATCCTCGGCGTCGCGCAGCGCCAGGGCGCGCAGATCATCAACGATCCGCAGGGCCTGCGCGACATGAACGAGAAGCTCGGCGCCCTTTCGTTTCCGCAGTGCTGTCCGCCCTCGCTGGTGAGCCGCGACGCGGCGTCCCTCAAGGCATTCGTCGCCGAGCATCGCGACGCTGTGCTCAAGCCGCTCGACGGGATGGGCGGTCGCTCGATCTTCCGTGCCGTCGCCGGCGACGCGAACCTCAACGTGATCCTTGAAACCCTGACCGATGGCGGCCGCCGCCTCGCGATGGCGCAGCGGTATCTGCCGGAGATCACGGCGGGCGACAAGCGCATCCTGCTGATCGACGGCGTGCCGGTGGACTACTGCCTGGCGCGGATTCCGCAGGGCGACGAGTTCCGCGGCAACCTCGCGGTCGGCGGCCGCGGCGAAGCGCGACCGCTAAGCGAACGCGATCGCTGGATCGCCGCGCAGGTCGGCCCGACGCTGGCTGCGCGCGGCATGCGCTTCGTCGGCCTGGATGTCATCGGCGACTGGCTGACCGAGGTCAACGTCACCAGTCCGACCTGTATCCGCGAGATCGACGCGGCCTACGGCACCAATATCGCCGGCCTGCTGTTCGATGCCATCGAACGCGGCCCGGTCGCGACGCACGCGCCCTGACACGGACCGCGCCACAGACGATGCAGACCGCCGCGCCGACTCCGCAGATCGACGACGGCGCGCGCCTGGGCGCGACGCTCGTGCTGTCGCTGCTGGTCCACGGCCTGCTGGTGCTCGGCATCGGTTTCGCGACCGAGGACGCCGCGCCGGTGATGCCGACGCTGGACGTGATCCTCACCGAGACCACGAGTCCGCTGACGCAGGCGCAGGCCGACTTTCTCGCCCAGGCCAGCAACCAGGGCGGTGGCGAGCACGAGCTTACGAACCGGCCACGCGAGGCCCAGCTCGGCCAGGTGCCGCAGGACACCACCGGCGTCGCGCCCATGGAACTGCGCGCGCAGTCGCCCGACGCGCAGCCACCGCCACTCGACCGTGTGGTCGCCAGCACGCGCGGGGAGACCACGCTGCCCGTCGAGGATCCGAGCAGCCAGACCGATCCGTCGACGCTGCCGCGCGGGCCGGAGAAGATCGAGCGCGACCTGGAAATGGCACGGCTGGCCGCCGAGATCCACATGCGCTCGGAGCGCTACGCGCGACGCCCCAAGCGCAAGTTCGTCTCGGCCAGCACGCAGGAATACGCCTACGCCGCCTATCTGCGGCAATGGGTGGACCGGGTGGAACGCGTCGGCAACCTCAACTATCCCGACGAAGCACGACGCCGGCAGCTCGCCGGCGAGCTGGTGATCAGCGTGGCGATCCGCCGCGACGGCTCGGTCGAGCGCGCCGACATCATCCGCAGCAGCGGCACGCCGCTGCTCGACGATGCCGCGTTGCGCATCGCGCGGCTCGCCGAGCCCTACCCGCCGCTGCCGGCGACGGGCGACGAGGTCGACGTGCTGCATGTCACCCGGACGTGGAATTTCCTGCCGGGCGGCGAGCTGATCGACGACCGCTGAGGGCCGTCGGTTGCCGCGGGAGCGGCCTGCGGATCACGTGTCATGCAGGCGCGCGATGGCGCATTCCGATCGGATCCCATCGCGCGCGAGCGCGCGCCTGCAGGTCCTAGAGCGTCCGCCATCCGAAGCCGTCACCCGACCGCCAGAACACGCCACGCGCCTGGCCGTAGATCGCCGCCGCCGGCACGAAGCCGAAGTAGCGACCGTCGATGCTGGCGCCGCGGTGATCGCCGAGCACCAGCACCTGCCCTTCGGGCACCTGCACCGCACGGAGATCAGGCCCGCCACCCGCGTCGAGATTCAGCGCGACCTGCACGTCACCGAAGTCTTCCGGCGCGTCGGGCCGTTCGGCCAGCGGCGCGCCGTTGATCGCCAGACGACCGTCGACGAGATCGACGCGATCGCCGCCGACGGCGACCACGCGCTTGATCAGGCGGATGCCGTCCGACGGCGAGCGGAACACGACGACATCGCCGCGTGCAGGCGTATCGCCACCCCACACCGCCCACTGCGTGAACGGCACGCGCAGACCGTAGGACCGCATGTCGACGACCACGCGGTCGCCCGGCAGCAGCGTCGGTTCCATCGAACCGCTGGGCACGTAGTAGTGGTTGGCCAACGACGAGCGCGCGACCAGCAGCAGGCCGAGCAGACACACCAATGGCAAGCCCTCGCGGCGCAGCCAACCCCGCAGACGCGTTCCGCGTGGACCGGCGCGCCAGGGCGAAGGCGGTGGGGGCGTCGCGGTCATCTCGCGTTCTCCAGACGGTTCGTGGGTCAGACCGGGCCGGGGGTGCCCGGCTCTGCAGCGCGGCGGGATGCGCGCAGGGCAACCTGCTCGACGAGGGTCAGCGCGACGTTGTCGCGCAGGTAAACGGGTTCGACGCGCTCGGGCGCGATCGCTTCACCGCGCGCGAACGCCGCAGCGGCGAGTCGCGCGAGATCGGCCGCGTGCGGCAATGCGGTCGCGTCGATCCGGGCGAAACGCGCGCCGAGCCGCGCATGCAGGGCGCCCTCGACGGCTGAAAATCCGGTGCCGACGCCCGACCAGCCGGCCGCGTCGCCGGCCAGTTCCACCGCGCCGGGCGCCGAGACGCGCGCCGGACCGAGTGAACGCGGGCCGTCGGCGTCCTGCGCGAACGCCTGGCTGTAGACCTCGCCCATGCGTGCATCGATCGATGCCAGCAGCTGTGTGCCCGGCAACGCCTGCGCGCGCATCGCCAGCACTTCCAGCGTGGATCGCGCGACGACCGGGCGATCGAGCGCCAGTGCGATGCCCTGCACCAGCGCGATCGCCAGACGCACGCCGGTGAACGCGCCGGGGCCGCGACCGACCGCCACCGCGTCGAGCTGGCTGCGCGCGATGCCGGCTTCTGCCAGCAGCGCTTCGGCCCACGGCAATGCGAGTTCGGCGTGCCGGCGCGGCGCGATCTCGAAGCGCTCCAGCACGCGACCGTCGTCCCAGACGGCGACGGAGCAGGCCTCGGTGGCGGTTTCGAAGGCGAGCAGTTTCATGGCGATGGGGATTCGGCAGTCGGGAACGGAGTGTCGGACGGCGCGTCCGGCGCCATTGTCGCAGGCAGCGGGTCCGGGCTGCTCGCGAAGAACGCGGCAACCGTCGTGATCTCGCGGGTGCGCGGCAGGGGCGGCAACGAGTCGAGAAACAGACCGCCGTAGCTGCGGCCGAGCAGGCGCGGGTCGCACAGCACCAGCACGCCGCGATCGTGCTCGGTCCGGATCAAACGGCCCACGCCCTGCTTGAGCGCGATCACCGCCTGCGGCAACTGCTCGTCACGGAACGGGTTGCCGCCGGCGCGGCGGATCGCGTCGAGCCGCGCCTCGAACACAGGATCGTCGGGCGCGGCGAAGGGCAGCTTGTCGATGACCACGACGCTCAGCGCACCGCCGGCCACGTCGACCCCCTCGCGAAAGCTCGCCGCGCCCAGCAGCACGCCGTTGCCGGACTCGCGGAAGCGCTGCAGCAGCACATGGCGCGGCGCCTCGCCCTGCACGAACAACGGCCAGGGGCAGTCACGGCTGCCGTCGCGCAGCAAGGCCGCGGTTTCGCGCAGCGCGCGATGCGAGGCGAAGAGCAGGAACGCGCGGCCGGCCGAGGCTTCAAGGACGGGCAGCACCGCATCGACCACGGCGCGGGTGTAGTCCTGCGCCGACGGCTGCGGCAGCTTCGGCGGCAGATAGCACAGCGCCTGGTGCGGCCAGTCGAAGGGACTGGGCGTCAGCAGCGTCTGCGGTGCGTCGATGCCGAGGCGTTCGGCGATGTGATCGAAGTGGCCGTCGACCGCGAGCGTCGCCGAGGTGAAGATCCACGCCGCGCCCGAGGCTTCGCGATGCGCGCGCAACGGCGCGGACACGTCGAGCGGCGTGCGCTGCAGGCGGAAGCCACGTGGCGTGAGTTCGTACCACAGCACGCCGTCATCGCGTGGCGGCGCCTCGGTGCTTTCGACGGGTGCTTCGTCATCGCCGAACATCGAGTCCGCCGCCGCGCTGCCGTCGTTCCAGCGCCGCAGCTTCGTGACGAAGGCCTGCGCGCGTGCATGGCAGCTGTCGAATCCGGGCGAGGCCTCGCGCAGCGGACCGAGGGCGTCGCGCAGATGCAGCAGCGCATCGTCGAGCGCGTGCAGGGCATCCTCGACCGACGGCTCGTACAGCGCGCGATAGCGGGTGCCGCGAGGCGGCAGTCCGTCCATCGCGGTGCGCAGTGCACGCGTCGCCTCTTCCAGCGCATGCGCCGGCGACTGCAGCACCGGCAGTGCGCCGGGCACGTCCTTGCATTCGGCGATCGCGTCACGTGCCAGCTCGACCAGCGGCCGTGCGCTCATGCCTTCGCCGAAGAACTGCGCGGCGAGCTCCGGCAGCTGGTGCGCCTCGTCGACGATGAACACCTGCGCGCCCGGCAGGATCTCGCCGAAGCCTTCCTGCTTCAGCGCCAGATCCGCCAGCAGCAGGTGGTGGTTGACCACGACCACGTCCGCGGCCTGCGCACGCTGGCGCGCCTGCACGAGGAAGCACTCGCTCCAGAACGGACAGTCATTCCCAAGGCAGTTGTCGACGGTCGAGGTGACCAGCGGCAGCAGTGGCGTGTCTTCGGGCAGGCCGTCGAGTTCGGCCATGTCGCCCATGCGCGTGCGCCCGGCCCAGGCGACGATGCGCTGGAACTGGTGGATCTGTTCGCGCGAGGCCAGCCTCGGTTCGCCACGCGCCTGCTCCAGGCGGTAAAGACACAGGTAATTCGCGCGGCCCTTGAGCAATGCGCTGCGCAGACCACTGCTGAGCGCATCGCGCACGCGCGGCAGATCGCGATGGAACAGCTGGTCCTGCAGTGCGCGCGTGCCGGTCGAGACGATCGTCTTCAGGCCCGACAGCAGCGCCGGCACGAGATACGCGAAGGTCTTGCCGGTACCGGTGCCGGCCTCGGCCAGCAGCGCGGAGCGCTGGTCGATCGCATCGGCGACCGCCATCGCCAGCGACTGCTGGGCGACACGCGGCCGGAACGCGGGAATCCGTTCCGCCAGCAGACCGCCATCGACGAGGGCTTCGCGACTGCGGTCCGCGAGGCGGGCGTCACGCGCGTCGAGCACAGACCCGGCCGCTGGCGCGATCAGTAGCGATTGGGCCCGGCGACACGACAGCCGTCGGCCTGACCGCGCGCCTGGACCGCGCCTTCGGCGTCACCGGTCGACAGGCGCACCTGCTCGAGCGTGATCCAGTGGCGGCGGCACAGCGGACCGACCTGCGCGCCGAGCGCATAGGCGCGTTCGGCCAACTGTGTGGCCAAGGGCAGATCGTTCTGCAGGATCGCCAGTTCGGCGCGCTCCTGCAGCAATGCGGGATCGCTGTCGACGATCGTCATCGCCTCGTCGAGCGCGGCGACCGCGCCTGCGAGATCGCCCTGCGCTTCCAGCGTGACCGCGCGTGCGCGCAGGTCCTCGACCATCGGATCGCGCAGCGGCTGCACGGCGAGTTCACCGTCGCCGTCACCGGCCGAGGCACGGATCGCCTGGACCATGGTCGCCGGCGGAATGGTCGACGCCGGTGCGCTGTCGGCGGTACTCGGTGATGGGCTGGCGCAGGCGGCGAGCACGAGCGCGGCGGACACTGCGGACAGGCGATACGCGATACGGAACGGATGCATCAGGGCGACTCCTCGACAGGCGGTGCGGGTGCAGGCGCCGGCGCGGGGGCCGGCGGCGCGGTGTCGGCCGGCGGCGCGGCCTCCTCGTCACGGCCGAAGCCGAAGAACTCGCGCCAGCCGCGGCGCGCCTGCTGCACCGGCGCGCCGGTCGCATCCACAAGATTGCCTTCCGCGTCGACGAAGGTCTGGTTGGGATCGTAAGTCGGGCACGGCTGGTAGGGCGGCGCGTAGCCGGCGACGAATGCGAAGCGGCGTGCCTCGGGGCAATTGGCATCGGTGCTGTTGGACTGGGCGACCCACTGCCATTCCAGCCCCGCGTCGCCGACTTCCAGCGGCGCGCTCGGCAGACGCGAGAAGATGCCCGACCACACGCGCATCGCGCCGGTCGCGCCGTACAGGCCGGTCTGCTCGTTCTGGTCATTGCCGACCCAGACCACGGCGAGATGGTCGCCGGTCCAGCCGGCGAACCAGCTGTCGCGCCCGTCGTTGCTGGTGCCGGTCTTGCCGGCAGCGTTGAGCCGCCCCAGGCCGTCACTGACCAGCTGACGGCCGGTACCGGAGGTCACAGCATGCTGCAACGCCAGCGTGACCAGCCGCGCGGCGATCGCGTCGCCTTCCTGCGCCGGGCGGGGGGCGTTGTCGTAGCGGTTGACCACGCGGCCCTGTTCGTCGATGACGCCGCGCACTGCGCGCAGCGGCTGGATTTCGCCGCCGGAGGCCAGGAACTGGTAGAGCTGCGCCATCGCGTACGGGCTCTGGTCCATCGAGCCGAGTGTCAGCGAGGGATTCGGGGTGGCGCGCACGCCGGCGAGCACGTGCACCAGATCGGCCAGCGCGCGCGCGCCGACGGCTTCGCCGATGCGCACCGTGGCCTGGTTGTAGGAGCGGGCCAGCGCATCGATCATCCGAACCGTGCCGTGGCTGCGGCCGTCGGAATTGCCGGGCGACCAGCGACGGCCGTTCTCCAGGGTGATCGTCACCGGGGAATCGTCGACCCAGCTCGCCAGCGAGTACTGCGACGGATTGCCGAACGCGAGCAGATACACGAACGGCTTGAGCAGCGAGCCGACCGGACGGTGCGCTTCGACCACACGGTTGAAGCCGTGCTCGACCGGATCGCGGCTGCCGACCGCAGCGACGACTTCGCCCGAGTGCACGTCGGTGACCACCAGGCCTGCCTGCAACGGCGGCCGCTTGCCGGTGCTCAGATCCTTGATCGTGCGCACCGTCGAACCTTCGGCGTAGGCCTGCGCGGATGGCGCCATCGCAGTCATCACCGACAGGCCCGCGCCCTGCAGCTCGCCGGTGGGATAGTCGCGCGCCAGCTGGCGGCGCACGAGATCGACATAGGCCGGGAACCGGTTCGCGGCGATGCTGCCGGGCGTCTCGGTCACGCCGAGCGGACGCTTGGCGGCGCGGTCGTGCGCGGCTTGGTCGATCAGGCCGGATTCGAGCATCTTGCCGAGCACGAAATCGCGGCGCTCCCGTGCGCGTTCCGGATTGCGGCGCGGGTCGTAATGCGAAGGTCCTCGGATGATGCCGACCAGCAGTGCGACCTGTTCGGTTTCCAGGTCGTCGAGGCGGCGGCCGAACCAGAACTCCGCGCCTGCCGCCACGCCGTGGATCGCCTGCGCACCACGCTGGCCCAGGTACACCTGGTTGAGATACGCCTCGAGGATCGGGCCCTTTCCGTAGCGGGCCTCGATCAGCATCGCGTAGAGGATTTCGTTGAACTTGCGCGTATAGGTCTGCTCGCGGCCGATACCGAGCAGGCCACTGCGCGCGAGCTGCTGGGTCAGCGTGCTCGCGCCCTGGCGCGCTTCGCCGGCGCGCATGTTGATCATCGCCGCGCGGGCGATGCCGCTCAGGTCGATGCCGTGGTGGTGCGCGAAATCCTTGTCCTCGACCGCCTGCAGCGTATCGGTCAGCAGCTGCGGCACTTCGTCGATGCGCACCAGCCTGCGCTCTTCCTGGCGCTGGCCGTAGAGCGTGGCGATACGCGCCGGATCCATGCGCGCGACCTCGAGTGCGCGCTCGCCGTCGCCGTCGCGCAGGCGCGAGACACGCCCGCCCGACAGCGTGAGCTGCACCCGCCCGGGTGCGACCGCGCCATCGACATCGCGATAGCCGCGGCTGGAAATCGTCCAGCGTCCGCCCTCGCTCGCGTAGGTGCCCGGCTTGATCCCGTCGCCTTCGCGATACCCGGCGGCGTCGAGTTCGGTCTTGAGCGTCGCGGCATTCATCGCCACGCCGGGCGTGATCTGCAGCGGACGCGCGTACACACGCGTCGGCACCTGCCAGGTCAACGCGTCGAACTTCTCGCTGACCTGGTGGTTCAAGTACAGCGCATACGGAATCAGGAAACCCATTCCGAGGCCGACCAGGGCGAGCACCGCGGTCACCGCGCGCCGACGCCAGGCGGGCGGCGTGTCGTCGTTCAGATCGTCGGTGTCGTCGTCTTCGTAATCGATCCGGGCCATGGAATTCCTGCACCCGCGGCGGCGGGTCGATGTGGATGCGACAATAGCGCCGGGCAGTCTATCCCAGCGCTCCTGCGCGGGCCTGGACCGCCTCCCGAACAGTCAGCTGGAGTTACGAACGCATGTCGTTTTCCCTGGCGGGCGCGCGGTTCCAGCTGGAGCGCGCGCTCGGCCTGTGCCGCCGCGGTGTCGCGAGCCTGCGTACCCGCGGGGCCGCAGCGACGTGGCAGCGCGTCAGCGCACAGCTCGGACTGTTCGCCCCCGCATCCGCGGAGACCTTGCTTACCGCCGACGCATCGCCGTTCGCACCGTTCGCCCTGCCCGCCTCCGATGCCCCCGAGGTGAGCATCGTCATTCCGGTGCATGGCCATGCCGACGCGACGATCGCCTGCCTGCGTGCGATCGCCGCGCATCCACCGCGCGCGTCGTTCGAGGTGATCGTCGTCGACGATGCGAGTCCGGACGACACGCTGGCCTTGCTGTCGCAGGTCGACGGCCTGCGCCTGCATGCGCTTCCCGAGAACCTGGGCTTCATCGGTGCGTGCAATGCCGGCGCTGCCCTGGCCCACGGCCGTTTTCTGCTGTTTCTCAACAACGACACCGTGCCGCAGCCCGGCTGGCTGGATGCACTGCGCGCGACGTTCGACGCGCAGGCCGACGTCGGCATCGTCGGTGCGCAGCTGGTGTACCCCGACGGCCGCCTGCAGGAAGCAGGCGCGATGCTCGCGCGAGACGGTCGTGGCGAGAGCCGGGGCCGGTTTGCCGATCCCATGCATCCCGCATTCGCCTGGTGCGCGGACGTGGACTACGTTTCGGGCGCGGCGCTGATGCTCGAACGCCGCCTGTTCGAACGTCTCGACGGATTCGACCCGCGCTATGCGCCGGCCTACTACGAGGACACCGACCTCGCGTTCCGCGTCCGCGACGCCGGATTGCGCGTACTGGTGCAGCCGGTCGCGCGCGTCGTGCATCTGGAAGGGATCAGCGCAGGCACCGATCCGACCCGCGGCATGAAAGCCGCGCAGGCCCGCAACCTGCCCGTCTTCGAAGCCCGCTGGCGTGACGCGCTCGCATTGCGGCCGGTCGATCCGGTCGCCGCGGGCCGGCTGCCGCGCCCCGGCACGCCCCAGGTGCTGATCGTCGACAACCTCACGCCGACCCCCGACCGCGATTCGGCCTCGCTGCGCCTGGTCAACCTGATGCGGCTGCTGCGCGAGGCCGGTGCCCATGTCGTGTTCCTGCCGGCCGACCGCCGGCATGCCGGCGATGCGACGCGGGCCTTGCAGGCGATAGGCATCGAGGTCTGGTACGACCCGCATGTCGGCGGCGTCGCGCGCTGGATGCGGACGCATGGTGGCCGCTTCCAGCGCGTACTGTTGTGCCGCCATTACATCGCGCGCGAATTCCTGCCCTTGGTGCGCACGCATGCGCCGCAGGCACGCGTGGTGTTCGACAGCATCGATCTGCACTACGTCCGCGAGCAACGCGGGGCAGAAGTCGCGAATGACGCCTCGCTGGCCCGCGCTGCCGCGCGTACGCGTTCGCTGGAGCTCGACGTCATCGCACGCGCTGACGAGACTCTTGTCGTCAGCGCGGCCGAGGCCGAAGTTCTGGCCCTCGATGCGCCGGATGCGCCCGTCACCGTGCTGTCGAACCTGCACGAGATCGCTGGCGCCGGTGCGGCATTCGCAGACCGGCGCGATCTGGTGTTCGTCGGCGGTTTCCGCCATCCACCGAACGTCGACGCGATGCGCTGGTTTCTGGGCGAGGTGTTCCCGCGCATCCGTGCGGCATTGCCCGATGTCGGGTTCCACTGCATCGGCGGCTACGTGCCGGACACGATCGCCGCGTTCTCGGACGCGCCCGGCGTGCACATCCACGGCCACGTGCCGAACATCGCGCCGTACATGGACGGCTGCCGCATCGCGGTCGCGCCGCTGCGCTTCGGTGCGGGCGTCAAGGGCAAGGTCAACCTGAGCATGGCGCACGGCCAGCCGGTCGTGGCCACGCCCTGCGCAGCCGAGGGCATGCACCTGCGTGACGGGGAAGACGTACTGCTGGCGGAAGATGCCGGCGCGTTCGCGGATGCAGTGATCACGCTGTATCGCGACGAAGCGCTGTGGTCGCGCCTCGCCGGCAACGGACTGGCGAACGTCCAGGCCCACTTCTCTCTGGACGCCGCCCGAAGCACGGTGCGCCGCGTGTTCTTCGACGACCGGCCTTCGACCGCCGCTAGCGATTGACCGACGCGGCGCGAAGCCGGCGCGCGAACTCCGTGTGCCCGGGTACGCCGGCATCGACATCACGCGCAGAGGCCAGCGCGGCCTCCGCGCCGGCGAGATTGCCTGCGCCCAGACGCTCGTCGCCGATCGCGAGCCAGCGCTGCGCGAGCCGACGGCGCGCTTCGCGCACCGCGTCGCCTGCGTCGCCGAGCACTTCGCGCGCATCGAGACACGCGCGCGCGCGCGCCAGATTGTTCGCGCGCAGGCCCGCATCGAAACAGTGCCGCGCTGATGGCAGCAGGCGTGAAGAAGCGCGCGCCACCGCCGGATCGTCGGGCGCGACCAGGCGCGCGGCGCGGATCTTGTCGTAGGCGCTGTCGCCGGGCGGCGTCAGCAGATCGCCGCGCGCTTCGGCAGCCGTGGCCTGCTGCAGCAGGGCGTCCACACGTTGACGGCGCTCGGCGGGCGGCAGCTGCGGCCCCAGGCGCGCATGTCGCGCACGCGACCGCTCGACGTGCTCGCCCGCCAGACGGACGGCGTCACTGTCGGCAGCCAAAGCGCGGGCCTCGCGCAGTTGCGCGTCGGCATCGGCGAAATTGAAGTCGCGTGCGAAGCGCTCGGCGCGAAGGGCATAGGCGGCACCGGCTTCTTGCAGACCGCGCTGCGCGCGCGCGTCGTCCGGGTCGAATGCGAGCAGGGTGCGCCACTCGGCGACCGCACGTTCCACGCTGCCGGCTTCCAGGCTGCGGGCTGCGCGGCGACGCAGTGCGTCGAGCTCTTCGGTCAGCCGCGCGTCGGTGTCGGGCAGGTCGACGTGGCCGGCATCGTATTCGCGGACGCGCGCGATCAGATCGGCCGCTTCGCGCAGGCCGCCTTCACGCAGACGCCGCCGCGCGTCGTCCAGCAGTGACGCCAACGCATCTTCGCGGCCCCGCAAAGCATCGGCGTTGTCGGGCTGCAGCGCCAGCACGCGGCGGTACAGCGGCAAGGCACTCTGCGCGCCTGCATCGAGGTGGCCTGCAGCCTGCGCGGCCTGCGCCGCGGCGACGAGACGATCGAGCCCGGTACCGGCGGCTTCCTTCTGCCGCAGCGCGGTGGCCACCGCATCGACATGCTCGCGGGGCGCGGACAGATCGCTGGCGAGCCGCAAGGCCGCATGCGCGTCCTCGAACCGGCCTGCCTCGACCGCTGCCGCGGCCTGCACGACCGCGGCGCGCGCGACGTCGGACAGACCGGCGCGCGGGCGGATGTCGTCCGGATCGAGGGCCAGCGCGGCTTCGTAGAGCTGGCGTGCGCCGTCTCCATCCGGTGTGCTCAGGCGTCCTGCGGCGGTGGCGACCGCGGCGTCGTCGAGCAGAGCCTGGACGCGGGTCTCCGGCCAGAGCCGGTCGACCAGGAACAGGCGCACGCATACGACCAGCACCAGCACGACCGCGAGCACGCCGGCCGCGATCCACCAGCCACGCCGCTGCCGCATGGCATCGGCGGTCGCGTCGCGCGCGCGCGACGATGCACGCGCCAGCCGCTCGCGCGGTGGCGGCGTCGCAGGATCAGGCATGTCGGATTCGCGTTGCACGCGGCGCAGTATGGAAGAGCCCAATGAACGCCCGCGTCACCGGCGCGCGGCATCCACGCCGGGCATGCCGTCGAGTTTGCCGAGCAGACGCGCGAGCTGGCCGTAGTCCGCCACCCGCACGCGCAGTTGCAGGCGCACGCGCGACAGGCCCAGCGACTCGCTCTGGATCGACAGCACGTGCACGTCCTCCTGCGCGATCGCGTTGCTGAGGTCCTTGAGCAGATGCCGGCGGTCGACGGCCTCGACGACGATGTCGGACGCATGGCCGCCGCTCGCGCGTCCCCATTCCACCGGCAGGACGCGCTGCGGCTCGTTGGCCGACAGCCGCAGGAACGACGGACAGTCGCGGCGGTGCACGGTCACCCCACGCGCGCGGGTCAGATAGCCGGCGATCGGCTCGCCCGGCACCGGCCGGCAGCAGCGCGCGACCTGGACCAGCAGGTTGTCGACGCCGACCACGTGGAATTCGGAGTCCGCGGTCTTGGGGATCCGGCGCGGCTGGCGAAGCGGCAGTGTCGGCGTGGCAGCCCCGGCGGGCGCCTCGCGCTCGCGCTCCAGCTCCAGCAGCGCGCGCCCGATCTGGTTGGGCCCGACATCGCCCAGCGCGACCAGCACCAGCAGATCATCGACGGTCGAGACGTTGAAGCGCGGCAGCACCGGCGCAAGGTCCGCCTGCAGCAGGCCGAGCCGGCGCAGGTCCTTGTCCAGCAGTTCGCGCCCGGCCTGCAGGTTGCGCGCGCGGTCGAGTTTGTGGAACCAGTTGCGCACCTTCTCGCGCGAGCGCGGACTGGCCAGGAATCCGTTCGAGACCACCAGCCAGTCGCGCCGCGGCGACGGCGTCCTGGCAGTCAGGATCTCGACCCGCTCGCCGCTGTGCAGGACGTAGTCCAGCGGCACGATGCGCCCGTCGACCTTGGCCCCGCGGCAGCGATGCCCGACCATCGTGTGCACGTGGTAGGCGAAATCCAGCGGCGTCGCGCCCTGCGGCAGATCGACGATCTCGCCCTTGGGCGTCAGCACGAAGACGCGGTCCTCGACCAGCTCGGTGCCGAGTGCGCCGGCCAGCGAAGTCGCGTCCTCGCCCGCAGGTTCGGTGTGCGCGTCGAGCAGGCGACGCATCCATTCGATCCGACGCTCGAGCGCGGCCTCGCCGGCCGACGAGGACCGCTGCGAGCCGCCGCTCTCCTTGTAGCGCCAGTGCGCGGCGACGCCGAGCTCGGACGCCTCGTGCATCTCGCGGGTGCGGATCTGCACCTCGAGCGTCTTGCCTTCGGGCCCGACCACCGCCGTGTGCAGCGAGCGGTAATCGTTGTGTTTGGGTCGGGCGATGTAGTCGTCGAATTCGCTGGGGATCGGCGTCCACAGCGCATGCACCACGCCGAGCGCGGCGTAGCAGGCGGGAATGTCATCCACCAGCACACGCACCGCGCGCAGGTCGTAGAGCTCGCCGATCGGCACCTGCTTGCGCTGCATCTTCTTCCAGATGCTGTAGATGTGCTTGGGCCGGCCCGCAACCTCGCCACGCACGCCCTGCGCGGCCAGCGCCTCGCCGAGCTGCACCCGCACCGCTTCGATGTGCCGCTCGCGCCCCGTGCGCTTGTCGTCGAGCAGACTGGCGATGCGGCGATAGGTGTCGGGCTCGAGACAGCGGAACGCGAGGTCTTCGAGCTCCCATTTGAGCTGCCAGATGCCCAGCCGGTTCGCGAGCGGCGCGTGGATATCGCGGGTCAGCAGGGCCAGCGTGCGACGCGCAGCGTCGTCCTCGCTGCGCGCGGCCACGCGCATCAGCGCGAGCTGCCGCGCCAACAGCACCAGCACCAGGCGCAGATCGCGGATCAGCGCCAGCAGCAGGCGCCGCAGGCCCTCGGGATTGCCCGCGCTCGCATGTTCGGCATGCAACGACCAGACCTGGTGCGCAGCGGCCAGACCGTCCAGCAAAGGCACGATCGCCGGCAGCCGGGCCGTCAGCGTCGCGCGCCAGGCCGGCACGGCATCGGCGACGGCGGTCGCGACGACTTCGGCATCGGCGCCGAGCAGGCCCAGCGAGCCAACGGTATCGAGCAGCACCGCCGCATCGCCCGGAGCGATTTCCACATCGTCCGGCAGCGACGCCAGCAACACACGCACCGACGGCCCCGACGCGGCCATGGTCGGCAGCGCCAGCAGGCGGTCGCGCAGGTTGTCCAAGCGCTCGGGCATGGCCGCTCGATGCGGGCAGGACGGTCTACACTAGCCGCGCCCCGACCGGAGGAACAGAGCATGCGTGCAGTCCACAGTGTCTTGATCGCAGCGGCGCTCGCCGCGGCCCTACCCGCTTACGCGCAGCAGACGCGTGTTGAAGACCGTCTGACGGCGTCCGAATTCCGTGCAGCCGGCCTGGGCAAGCTCAGCGAGGCCGAGCTGGCCCGCCTCAACGAACTGCTCGCACGCGAGACAGGCGCTTCCGCTTCCGCCGCGGGCGCCCCTGCGGCCGTCGATGTCGAGGCGCGCATCGCGCAGGCACGCGAAGAGGGTCGTCGTGAAGCGGCAGTCGCGGCGGACCCGGGCGTGCGTCCGGCCGCATCGCGCGAGCCTGTCGAGAGCACTATCCCCGGTGCGTTCACCGGCTTCGCCCGGGGTCGCGAGTACACGCTGGCCAACGGCCAGGTGTGGAGGCAGACGGACAGCACGTCGATCGCCGGCGCACGGGGGCAGGACGTCGGCGTGCGGGTGCGCCCCGGCCTGCTGAGTGCCTGGTGGTTGCAGGTCGATGGGTACAACGCGCAGGCCAAGGTCGAACGCGTCCGCTGATCGCCCCCGGCACACCGAATTCAACAGGAAGCCATCCGATGCGCGCAGTCTCCGTTCTGGCAATTGCCCTCACGCTTGCATGCACAGGCGCCAGCGCCTGGGCGCAGACATCCACGCTCGAGACGCGCATGGGCAGCGCGCAATTCCGGACATCCGGTCTGCACAAGCTCGATCAGACCGAGCTGCGTGCACTGGAGCAGTGGATGGCCACCCAGACGACGGGCGCGCAGGCATCGACCGAAGCGCAACTCGCCGAGGCGCGCGCCGCGGGACGGAGAGAAGCAGCCGAGTTGCAGGCTGCACCCAGAGCGGCGCCCGAACCCGTGAGCAGCACGCTGGTCGGCCGCTTCGAGGGCTTCAGGCGGGGACGCGAGTACACGCTCGCGAACGGGCAGGTCTGGAAGCAGGTCAGCGAGGCGTCGCTCGACGGCGGCCGCGCCGAGTCGCCGGCCGTTGAGATCGAGCCCGCTCGACTGGGTGGCTGGTGGATGCGCGTCGCCGGCTACAACCTGCGGTCGCGCGTCGAACGCATCAGGTAAGCGCCGCCACCCGCGTCGCGAGCTTCTTCGGCGATACACCGCCTTTTGCGCCCAGTTCCTGCGCGAACAGCGAGACGCGGAGTTCCTCGATATCCCAGCGCAGCGCCTGCCAGTCGGGCGTCTCGCTCCGGCCGCGCGCCGCGGCATCCGCAAGCGCGTCGACGAAGGGTTTGACGTCGAGCATGCGCTGCTGGTCGCGTTGGGGATCGCGCTGCGCGCGCTCGGCGCGCAGCGACAGGGCGTGCAGCCAGCGCGCGTATTCCGACAGCGCGGCCGCCGGCACCGTGCGCAGGAACCCGGGCGGCACCAGCGCGTGCAACTGGGCCTGCATGTCGTCGAGATTGGCGCGCGCCCAGCCCATCAGCTTCGATTCGAGCTTCGCGCGCACCTCGGCGACGCGATCAAGGATGGCCTCTGCCTGCTGCAGGCGCGCCATCGCTTCACCGAACAAGGCCTTGCCGACCGCATCGCGATGCGCAGCGAACGCGTCCGCATCACGGATCATGTCGAGCCCGTCGACGAGCAGCGCGGCGAGCGCGCCGTCGACGAGATCCTCGCGCAGGCGATCACCGGGCTTGCCGTCGCGCGGCGCGGCGGATTCGATCGCGGCATAGAGCAGCGCGGTCTTCGGGGCGACCGGCAACTGCTTGCGCGCATGGCGCACGCGATCCGCCAGCGCGATCGTCAGCAGGCGCCGCACGCCTTGCGGATGCAGGCGTCTCGCGTGTGTCGCATCGGCGTGGACAGCGAGTGACGCGCTGTCACCGTCGTCCTGCAATGCGGGATACGCAGGCAGGCCACCGGCACCGGGAATCGACACCGGGACCGGCGTCTCCGGAAACGCGGTCAGTCCGCCCTGCTGCAGGCCATCGGCTGCATGCCAGGCGAACGCACGCGCGGCGCGTTCGCCGAACCGGTGGCGCAGGTCCTCGAGATCGCGCGACTCGGCGAGGACCGTGGCGCCTTTGCGATCGCGCCCGGTGTCGACCAGGCGCAGGTTCGCGCGCAGATGCGGTTCGAGGGCCGCCTCGTCGAAATCCGATGCCGCAATGTCGACCCCGGCGAGCTTCTTCAGGAACCGCGCCAGTGTGCCGGTGAACGTGTCGGCATCACCGTCGCGCCAGGCCTGCGCGAAGGCGCGCGCGAAATCCGGCGCCGGCACGAAATTGCGGCGCAACGCCTTCGGCAGGCTGCGGATCATCGCGGCCGCCTTGTCCTCGACGAAACCGGGCGCCAGCCACGACAGCCGCACCGGATCGATCGCATTGAGCAGATGCAGCGGCACCGAGACGGTCATGCCGTCATCGACCGCGCCGGGCTCGAACCTGTACGACACGGCGAGCCGCGCCTCGCCAAGCGCGATGAAGGCGGGAAACAGATCGGCGTCCACGCCATCGGCGACCAGCAGTTCGTCGCGGCTCCATGCCAGCGCCTGCTTGGCAGCGTCCGGCGCCTTGCGCCACCACGCATCCAGCGCCTGCGCCGACAGCACGTCGGCGGGCAGCCGCTGCGCATACCACTGCGCCATCCACGCTTCGTCGACCACGAGGCCCACGCGGCGTTGCTTGGCCTCTTCCTCGCGAGCGCGCTCGAGCGTGCGCAGGTTGCGTTCGATGACGTTGGCGCGGGTGTTGATCTCGCCGGTCACCAGTCCGTCGCGCAGAAACAGCGCGCGCGACTCCTCCGGGTACAGCCGGCCGTAGTCGACCGGCTTCTTCGGTGCCAGCACCAGGCCGAACAGGCTGATCTGCTCGCTGCCGACCACCCGTCCCTGCGATCGCGACCAGCGCGGATCATGGTGCCGCCGTGCCAGCAGGTGATCGAGCTCACTGATGACCCAGTCCGGCTCGATCGCGGCATTGGTCAACGACCAGACTTTCTCGGTGTCGAGCAGCGTGGCCGACAGCACCCACGGCGGCGGCTTCTTCGACAGCGGCGAACCGGGGAACAGCTGGAAGCGCCGACCGCGCGGCCCTTCGTACTGGCCGGAGACGCGCCCGCCGCCACCGGGGTCCGCCCGATGGCCGACCTGGGTCGGCAGGCCGGCGATCAGCGCGCGATGCAGCGCGATGTAGGCAGCCGCCTCGACCCGTGCAGCAACGCGCGGATCGGCATCCACGATCGCAGGGGCACGCGCTTCGATCGACCAGCCGAGTTCCTCGCACTGCAGCCGCAACTGCCGGTGCAGCTCGCGCCACTCGCGCATGCGCAGGAAACCGAGGAAGTTGCGCTCGCACCACTTGCGCAGCTGCGACTGGGTGAGATCGGCATGCGCCTGCCGGTAGGCGTCCCACAGCTTCACGATGCCGACGAATTCGGATTTCGCATCGGCGAACTGCGCATGCGCGGCGTCGGCGGCGCCGCGCTGGTCGGACGGCCGCTCGCGCGGATCCTGGATGCCGAGGAACGAGGTGATCGCGAGCATCTCGTCCAGGCAGCCATGCGCGCGCGCGGCGACGAGCATGCGCGCGAGCTTGGCATCGACCGGCAGCCTGGCCATCGTGCGGCCGGTCGCAGTGAGTTTGCGTTCGCCGTCGATCGCACCGAGCTCGGCCAGCTGCTGCCACCCATCGGCGACCGCGCGCGGATCCGGCGGCTCGACGAAGGGGAAGGATTCGATGTCGCCCAGACCCAGCGACAGCATCCGCAGGATCACGCCCGACAGCGAGGCGCGCCGGATCTCGGGATCGGTGTAGGCCGGGCGCGATGCGAAATCGGCTTCCGAGAACACACGGAAGCACGTGCCCGGCGCGATGCGGCCGCAGCGGCCCTTGCGCTGGTCGGCGCTGGCCTGGCTGATCGGCTCGATATGCAGACGGTCGAGCTTCTGTCGCGGACTGTAGCGCTTGACGCGCGCGAGCCCGGGATCGACGACGTAGTGGATACGCGGCACCGTCAGCGAGGTTTCGGCGACGTTCGTCGCCAGCACGATGCGTCGCTGCGGGCCCGGATTGAAGACGCGGTCCTGGTCCTTGGCCGAGAGGCGCGCGTACAGCGGCAGCACTTCCGTATGGCGGTATTTGCGGCGCTCCAGCGCCTGGTGCGCATCGCGGATCTCGCGCTCGCCGGGCAGGAAGATCAACGTGTCGCCGGTACCGCGGAGCTGCATGATCTCGTCGCAGACCGAGACGATGCCATCGAGCACGCTGCGCTCGCCCGCGTCATCGCCGTCGCCTTCCAGCGGCCGGTAGCGCACGTCGACCGGAAAACCGCGGCCTTCGACATCGACCACCGGCGCGCCGTCGAAATGTTCGGCAAAGCGCGCGGTGTCGATCGTCGCCGACGTCACGATGAGCTTGAGATCCGGGCGCCGGCCCAGCAGCTGTTTCAGATACCCCAGCAGGAAATCGATGTTGAGGCTGCGCTCGTGCGCCTCGTCGATGATGATCGTGTCGTAGGCCGACAGCCAACGGTCGGACGCGATCTCCGCCAGCAGGATGCCGTCGGTCATGAACTTGATCGCGGTCGCATCGCTGACGTTGTCGTTGAAGCGGACCTGGTAGCCGACCAGGCCGCCGCTGGGCACCTGCAGCTCTTCGGCCACCCGCTTCGCCACCGTGCGCGCGGCGATGCGCCGGGGCTGGGTGCAGCCGATCAGGCCGGCCGCGCCGCGACCGGCGGCGAGGCACAGCTTGGGCAGTTGCGTGGTCTTGCCCGAACCGGTTTCGCCGGCGACCACCACGACCTGGTGCGCACGGATCAGCGCGACGATCTCCTCGGCCTTGCCGGCGATCGGCAGCACCGGATCGACCTCGGCGCGCGGCAGCTGCGCGGCGCGCGACTCGCGCTGTCGGATGGAGGCATGCAGGCGGGTCTCGAAGGCCCCGCGCGCGGCGGCGTCTTCCGGCGCACGGCGCCAGCGGCCGAGCAGTCCGAGCAGGCGACCGCGGTCGCGCGTCGAAGCGGATTCGATCGCGGCCTGCGCCTGTTTCAACGCGCCGTTCACCGCCTTGTCGCTGGAATGCTGCGTCACGCCCGAACCTGCCCTCAAGTCACATATCCACAACGGATGCGCGCCTATTGTGGGCGCAATCCCCTCTTCACCGGAGTCCCGTCATGGCCAAGACCAAGCCGAGCAAGTCCAAATCCTCCAAGACACCGGTCGCGCCGGCCGTCGCGTCGCCCGACGCGCAGTCGAAGGCACCGGCCATCGATATCGGGATCAGCGATGCCGATCGCAAGGCGGTCGCCCAGCATCTGTCGGTGTTCCTCGCCGACGCCTACACGCTGTATCTCAAGACCCACAACTTCCACTGGAACGTCACCGGGCCGATGTTCAACGCCCTGCACGTCATGTTCGAGGGCCAGTACACCGAACAGTGGAATGCGCTGGACGAGATCGCCGAGCGCATCCGCGCGCTGGGTTACAACGCGCCGGGTTCGTACGGCGAGTTCATCCAGCTGTCGTCGATCAAGGAAGAGCCCGGCCTGGAGAAGGCGCCGGACTGGCGCGAGATGGTGCGCCAGCTCGTCGTCGGCAACGAGGCCGTGTGCCGCAGCGCGCGCAAGGCGCTGGACGTGGCTGATGACGCCGACGACGACCCGACCGAGGATCTGCTGACGCAGCGCCTGCAGACGCATGAGAAGAACGCCTGGATGCTGCGCTCGCTGCTGCAGTAAGCATCCCGTTCCGCTTCATGGAAACGCCCGGCCTCGCCGGGCGTTTCCGTCTGTGCACGCCAGCGACGGCCAGAACATGCGCGCCCAGCACCGCGTGCCGAGCGGTTTGGTGAGCCAGGTCAACGACGCGCTGGATGACCGGGATCGTGCGCGGCCAGGCCCAGAAGGATCCCGGCCGCGAAGCCGATCGGATCTTCACGTGCAGCGATAAACGGAAATCCGCTGCAGCGTTGGAACCGGCAGTGACATCGAGACCCGGGGAAAGCGCGGAGGCTCGCAGGACGCGGGCTCACCGGCGCGGGTACAGCGGCGGCAGATCCGGGCCACGCGAAGCACGCGGCGGCGCATCGTGCCAAGACGCGCCGCCGCGGAACGCCGCGCGCAGGGCCTGACGCGCGCCGGGCAGGTCGCCCCCGGTCCAGCGGGCGCGCTGCCAGAGGTCGACGGCGGCGCGCTGTTCGGGCGCGTCGAGACGGGCCGCCAGCGTGTCGAGGTCCGCCGCAGGCGGGTCGCACAAGGCGCGCAAGGCGGCTTCCACCTCGGCCGGTTCGCCGGTCTGCAGCACATGCACCAGTCGGCGATGGACCTGACCCGCTGTGCCGGCGGATTGCACCGGGGCCGGTGCGTTAGCGGCCGCGGTCGAAGCAGGGCCGGCGCGTGCCAGGGCGATCGGCTGCTGGCGATACAACCGCCATGCCAGCCATGCCGTGGCCAGCCACAGCGCGGCGAGCAGCGCAGCGAGCGCCGGCCAATGATTCGAGCTGCCCGCATCGGACGCGGTCGACAAGGCCGGCGACGCCACTGCGTCGACGCCCGCGTGCGGCCCCGCATCGGACAGCGCTTCGCCCGCCGCGACCGTGAGCGAGACCGCAGGCGGGGCACTGGTCCGCGCGGCCGCGGCGCGCACGTCCCACCACGCGATCCGCGGGCCGGGTACCTGCAGGCCGCCCTCCGCGCGCGGTACCACCGAATAGCGCCGTGTCAGACGTACCCGCGGCCGCCCGTCCTCGAAGGTCTCGTCGTACTGCGGCGGCTCGGCGAACACCTGCGCGCCCTGCAACGGTGGCAGCGGAATTTCCGGCAACTGCGTGCCGACCGCGCCATCGAATACCGCTTCCAGCACGAATGTACTCGCCTCGCCGGCGCGGCCTTCCGTCGGCGCTTCCAGCCAGCGCGTCTGCACGGCGTACAGCGGCAGCCACGGCTGCGGGGCGTTCGCGGGCATCGCGCGCACGTCGAGCACGCTGGGCGGTCCGTTCGCCGACAGTTCGCGTGGTCCGCGGTTGAACACATCGTCGAACATGCCGCCGCCCGCGCCGCGCCCTTCGAAGCGCGCTCCGGGAATCGACAGCGTGCCGCTGCGCTCGGGCACGATCTGGAAGCGCCGCTCGACCACGCTGTAGCGGCGCCCATCGATGTCTCGGCTGTACTGCACGTCGCTGCCGATGCGCTGCATCGATGCGCCCTCGGGCGACGGTTGGTCGAGGCTGCCCGACACCAGCGGCGTCGCGTAATACAGCCGCAGCACATACCCGACCGACTGCTGGACATACGGCGACTGCACGTCGATGTCCGCTTCGATGAAGGCCGGCGCGCCGTCGCGCGCGGCAGTCACGGCAGCCGGGGCCACGCTGAGCGACAACGGCGCGGTGCGCGCGCCGCCGACCTGCAGGGCCGGCACCGTCAACACGCCTTCGCGACGCGGGCGCAAGGCCACGCCGTACAGCGAACGCGTGACGCGGCGACCGCCGGTGATCTCGACTTCGCGCCGGCTGGTGTGGCCGCTGACATCGAAGTCGCGCGCCAGCGGCGCCCAGTCCGGCGCGTCGCCGCTGCCGTCGGTCTCGACGTTGAGCGTGGTGGTCTCGCCGAACGCGATGCGATCGCGGTCGAGCCACGCACGCGTCTGCGCCTGTGCGGCGCCGACCAGGCAGGTGAGCACCAGCATCGCGACCATCCACGCTGTGGATGGCGCGCCTTTCGAACGCACAGCCTTCATCGGTCGCCTCCCGTTGCGCGACGTTCGTGTTCGAGCCGGAACTTGGCCCGCAGCAATCCACCCGGATCGTCGGGCACCCGTCGCAGCCACGCGGCGTTCGCCTGCTCGCGTTCGTCGCCGGTCTCGGCACCGGTCGCACCGGCGTCCGTGGCGTCTTCGTCGGACGGGTCCGTCCGACCTTCGAGCGCGCGCTGCATCTGTTCGCGCTGCTGTGCGTCCGCCTCGCGCTGCGCCTGCGCATCGGCAGGCGGCGGGGTGTCGGATGCCTGCGGTTCCGGATCGTCCGGCGGCGGACGCGTGTCGCCCTGCCCCTGCGCATCGCCGGGTTGACTGTCCGAAGGATCGCCGGCCTCGCCCGGTTTCGGCTGGCTGTCACCGTCGTCGCGTGGCTTCTGCGGCGCGCGCGGATCCTCCCCGTGGCCCGGGGGCGGTTTGCGATTGCGCGCGGCTTCGACGGCAGCGCGATTGGCCGCGGCATCGGCCATGCCCGGCTGCCGCGACAAGGCCTCGTCATAGGCCGCAATCGCCTCGTCGAAACGCCCCAGACGCGCCAGCGCATTGCCACGGTTATAGGCGGCGTCGGCGCCGGGCAATCCGGTCCAGGTCTTCAAGGCCTCGTCGTAGCGTTCGCCGCGATAGGCCGACGTGCCCGCGCGCATCCGGTCGTCGGCTACCTGGTCGGCGCGCTGCCAGGGTGTCGCGGCAGGCGCCTGCGCCTGCGCAGGCAGCGGCAGCAGTGCCGGCAACAGCGCAAGCACGGCGACGCAGGCGAAGCCCGAGCCACGCCGGAAGGCCAGCAGCACCAGCGCAAGCAGCGGCAGCACCAGCCAGTAGCCCTCGTCGAGCACGCGACGCACGCTTGCATCGCTGCGGACAGACGCTGCGCCTGCAATCGCATCCGGCGTCAGGACGCCGAGTGCACGCAGGTCGCCATCGTCGATCGACAGCGCTTGATATCGGCCGTCCCCGGCGACCGCAAGCGCGCGCAGCGCGACCGCATCGAGACGCGCATGCGCGAGCGCGCCATCGGCATTGCGATAGGCCGCGCCGGTCGCGGTGCCGAGTCCGAGCACCGAGACCCGATAGCCCATGCGTGCCGCGATGCCCGCTTCCGCGACCGCCGCCGCGTCCACATCGCCGGTGACCAGCAGGATGTCGCCACGCAAGGCCTGTCCCTGGCGCAGCAGACGCGTCGCATGCGCGATCGCGCGGTCGGCACGCAACCCGTCGACCGGCATGATTTCGGGCGACAAGGCATCCAGATACAGCGCCACGTTGCGTGCGTCGTCGGTCAGCGGCGCGACGGTGAACGCATCGTCGGCATATGCCACCAGCGCGACCTGTCCCGGGCCCCGCTCGGCAAGCAATTGCGCCAGCTTCGCGCGCGCCTGCAACAGCCGCGAGGGCGGCAGGTCACTGGCGGTGCTCGACGTCGACAGATCGATTGCGACGACCAGGGGCGACATGCCCTGGGTGTCGAGCGGCACCGCGACCTCGCGCCAGCCGGGGCCCGCCAGCGCCAGGATCGCCAGCAGACCGGCGATCAGCCACGCGACGAGTCCGAGCAGACCGCGGCGGTCCGGCCGCGCTTCGAGCAGATGGGCGAGCAGATGCGGATCCACCGCCTCGCGCCATGCCTCGGCGGTACGACGGCGGCGCCACCAGATCCACGCCAGCAACGGCAGGACCAGCAGTGCCCACAGCCAGGCAGGGCGCGCGAACTGCACGGCGTCGAACGGCAGACTCATGCGGCAGCCCCGGGACGCAGGCGCCGCAACGGCAGCAAGGCCAGCATAAGGAATGCGCACGCCGCTGCCAGCGGCAGCGGGTAACGCTCGATGCGCGGTCGCAGCGCAGGCCCCGGTTGCTCCACCGGCTCCAGGCGATCGATCTCGCCGTAGATGCCGGCGAGCTCGTCCGTGTCACGCGCGCGAAACGCACGGCCGCCGGTGGTGTCGGCAATGCGCTGCAGCGCGGCTTCGTCGATGGCGGGTTCGCTGCCGGGCATCTGGAAGCCGAACAGGCCGCCGGCGCCGGCATCGCTACCGAATGCGATCGTATGCACGCGGACGCCGGCATCGCGCGCCAGTTCGGCAGCCTTGTCGGGCGTCAGTGCGCCGGCGTTGCTGACGCCGTCGGTCAGCAGGATCAGCAGACGCTGACCGCGTGGCGCATCCTGCAAGCGTTTGACCGCCAGACCGACCGCGTCGCCGATCGCAGTCTCGCGCCCGACCAGCCCGACGACCGTCGCGTCGAGCTGCTGGCGCACGCTCTCGCGGTCCAGCGTCATCGGTGTCATCGCGTAGGCGCGTTGGCCGAACACGATCAGGCCGATGCGATCGCCGGCGCGGCGCTCGAGGAAATCGGCGATGACCGCCTTCGCCGCGGTGAGCCGGTCCACCGGGCGTCGCCCGACGACCATGTCTTCCTCGCTCATGCTGCCCGACAGGTCGACGGCGAGCATCAGGTCGCGCGCACTGCGCGGCGGTTGTTCGACCTCGCCCCACTGCAGCGGACGCGCGGCGGCGATGCACAGCAGACACCACGCCGCCCACAACAGCCAGGGCGTCCTGGACGCGCCGGCCGCGCTGCCGGACGTCGCCAATGCAGCCAGTCCGCGATACGGCACACGCAGCGCACTGCCGCGCTGCCGGGATGCCGGCAGAAAGCGCCGCACCAGCCAGGGCAACGGGATCGCGAGCAACCACCAGGGCCACGCGAACATCTCGCGCAGCGTCGACAGCCATGCGGGCAGCTCGCCGGTCATCGACGGCGTCCCAGCATCAGGACGACGAAGCGCGCGCGTGCGATCGCGTGCAGCGCGGCGATGTCCAGGATGTGGGCGTCACGCCGGAACGCGCCGTCCTGCAACGCGGCGCCCACGCCGGTGGTGAATGGCGCTCCGGGCAGACCGGTGTCGAGGAACGACATCCAGTCTTCGCCTTGCAGACGATCCGCATCGGGACGATGACGACGCGCCGCGCGGCGCAGCAACGACGACATCGCGGCGATCCGGCCCGCCGCATCCGGCGCCGCAGCGACCTCTGCGTCGAACAGTCGCCGCCAGCGTCGCCGCTGCCATGCGCGGAACAGA
Organism: Luteimonas sp. KH_071; assembly: GCF_057838005.1. NCBI lineage: Bacteria > Pseudomonadati > Pseudomonadota > Gammaproteobacteria > Lysobacterales > Lysobacteraceae > Luteimonas > Luteimonas sp. KH_071. The sequence goes on from NZ_CM174458.1 coordinate 2,900,259, forward strand.
CGCCAGCCCACGACGGCGCACACCAGCACCAGGAGCGCGGCCGCCAGCCACCACCAGCCGACCGCCGGTGGCCACCACGAGGGCGCGGGCGGCTGGTGGATGTCGCGCAACACGAGGTCGGGCATGGCGGCCATCAGACCATCCGTCCACGCGCGAACGCCGGGAGCCAGGCATCGCTCGGTGCTGCGCTGGAGAGCGACTCGACACCGATGCGCGCACGCCGCAGATGTTCGATGGCGTCATCGCGCGGCGCATCGAAGGTGTCGCGCCAGCGCTCGCGCTGCGTGCCGACCGACAGGTCGAGATCGACCCGTCCGTCCGCGTTCGCGAAGCCCAGGCGTCCACGCGGTGGCACGCGTTCGAGCGGATCGTCGAGCAGCACGACCAGCGCATCACAGTGCGCTCCGACCGCCGCCCAGTCACGGGCCGGCACCGTTGTGACGCTGCCGGCATCCGCCAGCACCAGCAGCCGCGAACCGGGCCGCAACAAGCGCCGCGCGTGGTCCATCGCGACACCCAGTCCGGCATCGCCGTCCGGCGGTGCCGCATACCAGCGCGTGAGCGCATGCAACACCCGCAACGCGCCGCGTGTGCCACCGGCGGGCGGCACCGGCGCCTCGATGACCGAACCACGCAAGGCCGCGATGCGATCGCCATCGGCAGCCGCCGTCCACGCGGCGATCGCGCCTGCGCGTGCGGCCTGGGTGGATTTGAAGCGCACCCGCGTGCCGAAGTAGAGCGCTGCGGCCGTGTCGGCGACGATCAACGTCAGCCGCTCGCGCTCGCGCTGGAAGGTCTTGGTGTGCGGCCGTCCGGTCCGCGCGGTCACGCGCCAGTCGATATGCCTCGCATCGTCGCCCGCCACGTAGTCGCGTGACTCCGCATATTCCATCCCCTGCCCGCGCTGCGGCGACGGCGCCAGCGCACGCGCGCCGCTGCGCGCACGACGTACCACGCCACGCTGGCGTGCGAGGGGACGCAACGCGACGAGTTCCGCCAGTGAGGGACGGACGCCTCGCGCGGCTTCCGCGTCGGCCGGATTCACGGCAGCGGCACCCGCTCGAGCAGAGCCTGCACCAGACGCTCGCCGTCCCACCCCTCGGCCGTCGCTTCATAACTCGGCAGCACCCGATGGCGGAGTACATCAGGTGCGACCGCGCGTACGTCGTCGGGCGTCACGAAATCGCGTCCGGCGAGCCATGCGGTCGCACGTGCGCACCGTTCCAGCGCGATCGAGCCACGCGGGCTGGCGCCCCAGGCGATGCGGGCCGCCAGCGCAGGGTCGTAGCGGCCCGCGTCGCGTGACGCCAATACCAGTTCGACGAGATAGCGCTCGACCGCAGGCGCCACGTGCATTGCCAAAACCGCACGGCGCGCATCGAACAGCTGTGCCAGCGGCATGCGCTCGACCGTCGTCGATACGTCGTCGAGGTGCGCCAGCGCGCGATCACGCGCGAGTTGGAGAATACGGGTCTCGGTCTCCGCCTCGGGATAGCCCACGCGCACGTGCATCAGAAACCGGTCCAGCTGCGCCTCGGGCAGTGGAAAAGTGCCTTCCTGCTCGATCGGATTCTGGGTCGCCATGACCAGGAACAGGTCCGGAAGCCGATAGGTCTGCCGACCCACCGTCACCTGCCGCTCGCCCATCGCCTCAAGAAGCGCGGACTGCACCTTTGCCGGCGCCCGGTTGATCTCGTCGGCCAGCAGCAGCGGATGGAAGATCGGGCCGGCCTGGAACTCGAAACGCCCGTCCTGCGGCCGCCAGATCTCGGTACCGGTCAGATCCGCGGGCAACAGGTCGGGCGTGAACTGCACCCGCGCGAAGTCGGCGTCCAAACGAGCCGCCAATGCCCGCACCGCTGTCGTCTTCGCCAGCCCTGGCGCGCCCTCGACGAGCAGATGTCCATCGGCCAGCAACGCCACGAGCAGCCGCTCGACCAGAGCCGACTGCCCGATGATCTCATCCGACAACGCGTCGCGCAGCGCCACGAACCGCGTATGCAGGTCGCCCGCTGTTCCTTCATCCAGATTCATCGCCATTCTCGATCAGCGGCGCCCGTCGCGCAGAGGCCAGTTTGACCGGAACCCGCGCCGGTGGTTCACAACGCCAGCCAAACCGATGTTCCCGAAACGCGAACGGGGCCCGAAGGCCCCGTCGCTCTAGCACTTTTCCAGGTCAATCGATCAATTGATCGGGCGTTGCGCCACTCGCATGACCTTGGGGGTCACGAAAATCAGGAGCTCGGCCTTTTCCCTGGATCGACCACGACTCTTGAAGAGGTTGCCGATGATGGGCAGATCGCCCAGGAAAGGCACCTTGGACAGCGAGGCGCGATCGGCGAACTCGTACACACCGCCGATCGCAACCGTCTGGCCGTCATCGATCAGCACTGCGGTTGTGACGTTGCGCTTGCTGATCAGCGGCACGGTGCCGATGCCCGGATAGTTGACCTCACCCGTCACTTCGTCCTTCTTGATGTCCATTGCCAGGAAGACACGTCCGTCGTTGGTGATCGTCGGTGTCACCTTGAGTTCGAGCAAGACATCCTTGAACTCCACCGTCGGAATGCTGTTGCTCTGTCCGCCCGTGATGGTCAGATAGCCGATTTCCTGTCCCTGGCTGATCACAGCTTCACGCTGATTGCTGGTCACGACGCGAGGATTGGAGATCACCTCTCCGCGCTGCTCGGTTTGCAACGCCTGCAGTTCGACCGCCCAGTTGATCGTATTGCCGAGAATCGTGAACGCGAGCGAGGGGCCCGATTCGATCGGAAGATCGACGTTCAGACCAAGCGGCGCAAGCGGCCCACCGTCCTCGGTCGTACCCAAAGCACCGCCGATGTTGACGCGCTGCTTGCTGGCGCTGACTCCGAACCGGGCGCCAAGGTCACGCGCAAACGATTCGTTGGCAATGACGATCCGGGCTTCGATCACGACCTGGTCAACCGGCTTATCCAGCATGTTGACGAGTCGCTTCACCTCGGCCACTCGATTCGGAATATCAATGACGAGTAGCGTATTGGTCCGACGATCGAAGCTCAGACTGCCACGCGAGGACAGGAAACCACGCTGCTGAGACGCTCCGCCCGCTGCACCGGCGCCACCGCCGCTGCCCGACCCGCTCTTGCTCTCTTCGGTCAGCAGCTTCGCGATGTCTTCCGCATTGCCGTAGCTGATCGGGATGTACTCGGTGGTCATCTCCGCGCGCTCTTCGATCGCCAGGCGCGCGTCTTCCTTGGCCTGCTCGAACGCGGCGATCTCGCTCTGAGGCGCAACCCAGACCACATTGCCGCTGCGGCGCTTGTCCAAGGATTTGGCCTGCAGGACGATGTCCAGGGCCTGGTCCCACGGCACGTTCTGCAGGCGCAGGGTCACGTTGCCGGTCACGCTGTCGCTGGCGACGATGTTGAGGTTCGATTCGTCGGCGATCAGCTGCAGTACCGTGCGCACCGGCACGTCCTGGAAGTTGAACGTCACGGGCGCACCGCTGTAGGCGCGGACTTCCGACACGGTGGCCGAAGCAGCCTGGCCCATCGTCGCGGCCGTCGTCGCTGCGCCCACTGCACGCTCGGAGCCTGGGGCAGCTGTGCGCGGGATGATCTCGACGATGTAGTCGCGACCGCTCTGATAGGCCATCGGCTCGAAATCGCCGCGGGCACTGAGAACCACCTGCGAACCTTCCGCACCCTGACGGGCATCGATACGCTGCACCGGCGTCGCAAAATCCGTCACGTTGAGCGGACGCTGCAACGAGGCCGGCAGTGTTGCGCTGCCGAGGTTGATGACGACGTTGCCCCCCTGTGTGCGCAGATCGGGCGCGGCGCCATCGCCATCGAAACGCAGCACCAGCTTGCCGGACCCGCCGTCACCGCGCCGGAAGTCGATATCCGTCACAGCAACTGCGCCAGCCGGCTGTACGCCGGAGACGGATGCCTGCAACAGCGGCAGCATCGACGCATGCGTCGGTGCCTGCGCTGCGTGGGCGCCGCTGAACGTCGCCACCAGTCCTATGGCAAGACCGAGCGCGCCGGCACGCACCGTTTTCATCCGGCCCGACTGCAGGCTCCCCGCATTGCTCACGGTCATGTTGCTTCCCCTCATCATTGTTCGTTCAGCGCGAGCGAAGCCGGACGTTCCAACCAGCCGCCGGCGCCATCGGGCACGAGCTCGACGAGCTCGATGCGATTTTCATTGACCGAAGTGACGCGGCCATCGTTCTGTCCCAGGTAGTTACCCGGGGTAATGCGGTAGGTCACCTTGTCCGGCGCGAGCACCAGCCCGACGATGCGTCCGCCGGTGCCGATCGTCCCCACCATCGACATGCTGTCGAGCGGATATTGCTCGGTGATCTCTTTGCGACGATTCGAATCCGGTCGCGGACCGCTGCCGCCGCTGTCATCGGTAAAGGCATTGCTGAAGGGATCGCGGATGCCCTGGGCGGAGTATTCGAAGGTCTCGAACTGCTGCATCACCGGCAGCGGCTCGAGCGCGGGCGCAGGTCGCTGCTTGACCTCTTCTGCCCACACTTCGAGGTTGGGGGCATCCCCAGGCTCGCTGGTCACTCCTCGGCCGCAACCGGCAACCACCAGTGCCATGGCCAGCAGCGTGAAACCGCGCATGACTGTACCCGTCTGTACGACCATCACGGCGTGCCCTCCGTCGCCTGCGCGTCCTGGACCTGGGCCGCGGTCTCATCCTCGTCGAGATAGCGATAGGTCTTCACGGTGCCCGAAAGCTCGAGACTGGAGTTGGGTCCGATGGCCGCCAGCCCGTCGGCGGCTCCAGCGCGGGGCTTCAGCGAGATGTCGTGCATCGTCATGATCACCACGCGCGGCAACGATGCCACTCCACTCACGAACGCGCCGAACTGGTGGTAGGTGCCTACCATGCGCAGCGCGATCGGTTGCTCGGCGTAGAACTCGCGCGGCACTTCCTCTCCCGGCTTGAAGAGATCGTTCTGGATCCCCGTCGCGATCGCGGTCTGCGAGATGTCGACGATCAGGTCGGGCATCTCGGTCTTGCTCGGCAGCTGACGCAACATCTGCTGCAACTGCTGCTCCATCTGCGCCAGCTGCTGCTTGAGCGGCTCGAGATTCGCGGCCTTCCCCTGCTTGGTCTCGAAGTCCGCGCGCAGCGTCGCCTCCTGCGATTCCAGCCCCGTCAGCTCGTCGCCCTTCTCGCGGGTGATGACGTACCACAGCAGGAAAAAGATCAGCAGCCCCACCAGGATGCAAGCGCCGATCTTGTATTCGCGCGGCCACGAACCGGTGTTGTTGATGTCCAGCTCGCGGAGCGACACCTTCTTCTTGCTCACGACGCGGCTCCTTCTGCAGTGGGTGCGGCGACCGGCACCGTCTCCGGCACGGCATCGACCGGCGCAGACGGATCGGCGGCCTCTGCTGCCGCGGCTTCCTTGGCGGCCGGCGTCGACAGCTGCACACTCAAAGTGAAGGCATACGGCAGGCCCGGCACACCGTCCTGCGCTTCGATCACCGAAAGCTGCGGGCTGGTCATCCAGCCGGAGCCATCGAGCGAACGCATGTAGGTGCTCACGCGCGCATTGGATTGCGAGCGCCCTTCAAGCGTCAGCGTCTGACCTTCCTGCTTGAGCGAGGTGAGCAGCACACCGTCGGGAATCGTCCGCACGAGCTGGTCGAACAGGTGGACCATCTGCGAGCGGTTGCCCTGCAGTTCCTCGATCACAGCCTTGCGGGCCAGCAGGCGCGCGCGCTGCGACTCCAGTGCGTCGATCTCGGTGATCTGCGTGTCCACGGCGGCAATCTGCTGCTGCAGAAAAGCATTGCGTTCGTTCTGGCCGTCGATCTGCGCGTTGTAGTACATGTTCACAAGAAACCACAGCGCCACGCCGGCCGCCGCGGCGATGCCGACCATCACGCCGAATTCCTTCTGCCGCTGCTTGCGCCGCTCGGCGCGCCACGGAAGGAGATTGATCCTGGACATCAGTCGAAGCTCCTCAGCGCGAGGCCGCAGGCAATCATCAGTGCGGGGGCGTCCTGGGCGAGCGCATGTGCCTGCACGCGTGGTCCGAGCGTCATCTGCGCCAGCGGATTGGCGAGCACCGTCTGCACGCCCAATTGCTCTTCGACCATGTCGGCCACGCCGGGGATCGACGCGCAACCGCCGGCCAGCACCACCTGGTCGACGCGGTTGAAATCGCTACCTGCGTAGAAGAACTGCAGCAGTCGACTGACCTGCTGGACCATGGCTTCCTTGAAGGGCTCGAGCACTTCGACCTCATAGCTCTCGGGCAGACCACCCTGGCGCTTCGCCAAACCGGCCTCTTCGTAGCTCAGTCCGTAGCGCCGCATGACTTCGTCGGTGAGCTGCTTGCCACCGAACACCTGCTCTCGCGAATACAGACTGCGCCCGTTACGGAGCACGTTGAGCGTGGTCATGGTCGCGCCGACATCGACCAGCGCGACCACGCCGTCGACCGGCATGCTCAACGTGCCGGCGATCATCGCGAACGCGTTCTCGACCGCGAAGGCCTCTACATCGATCACCTTGGCGGTCAGGCCACCCAGCTCGAGTGCGGAGGCGCGCAGTTCGACGTTCTCCGAACGCGAGGCCGCGAGCAGCACCTGCACCATCTCGGCATTGCCCGGCATCGGCCCGAGTACCTCGAAGTCGAGGTTCACTTCCTCGATCGGATACGGGATGTAGTTGACCGCCTCGAGTTCAACCTGCGATTCCAGGTCGTCCTCGTCAAGGTCGGCCGGCATCGGGATCGTCTTGGTGATCACCGCTGAGCCGGCAACCGCGGCCGATGCGTGCTTGGCCTTGGTGCCCGAGCGCGACACCGCACGGCGAATCGCTTCGCCAACGGCCTCGACCTCGACGATGTTCTTCTCGACCACCGCGTTGGGCGGCAACGGCTCGACCGCGTAGTGTTCCACGCGGTAGCGATTGCCCTGGCGCGACAGCTGCAACAGCTTGACCGCAGTCGAGCTGATGTCGACGCCGATGACCGGCACCTGACTTTTTGTGATGAGCCCCACGGAATATCCCCTTTGCCACGGGCGTTTAGCCACGCCTCGTGTCCCGGCGCATTAAATAGCGGACTTTCCGGGTATTGGCAACACGCGTCGTCGATTCCGGGAAGCTGAACCGCCGACGGACGTAGCCGGCACCCTCGGCCTGCAAGCTGCGTTCCACACGGACGCACCGGCGCCTCGTGGACACCTCCCCTATACTTTGCCGCCATGAGCCCAGCCCCCACTTCGACGCCCAAGCCCCGCCCGTCCCGCCTTCGCCGCCTGCTGCGCTGGACCTTCGTCCTCGCCCTTGCGCTCGGCATTCTCGGTGCGATCACCGGCGGCATCCTGTACGCGGCAGTGGCATCCAAACTGCCCGACGTCGATTCGCTACGCGACATCGAAATGCAGGAGCCGATGTATGTCTATGCGCGGGACGGCCGGCTGATTGCCCTGTTCGGCGAGACGCGCCGATACCCGGTCGACATCGAAGACGTGCCCGACCGTCTGAAGCAGGCGTTCCTCGCAACCGAGGACGCGCGCTTCTACGAACATGGCGGCATCGACTACCGTGGCGTTGCACGCGCGTTGTGGCTGCTGGCTACGACCAGCGACCGCCGCGTGCCCGGTGGCTCGACCATCACCCAGCAGGTCGCACGCCAGTTCTTCCTGAGCTCGGAATACAGCTTCACGCGAAAGTTCGCCGAGATGCTGCTCGCACGGAAGATGGAGCAGAACCTGACGAAGGACGAGATCTTCGAGCTCTACCTCAACAAGAGCTTCTTCGGCAATCGCGCCTATGGCGTGGCCGCGGCGGCCGAGTTCTATTACGGCAAGTCGCTGGCCGAGCTCGACCTTGACGAGATGGCCTCGCTTGCGGCAATCCCGAAGTTCCCGTCGAGCGGCAACCCGCTCAGCAACCCGGAGCGCGCGAAAGAGCGTCGCGACGTTTATGTGCTCGCACGCATGCAGGAACTGGGCTTCATCAGCGCGCAGGAAGCCTCTGCCGCCCGCGCGGTCGAGATGCATGCGAGTCCGCACGAACGTCCGATCGAGGTCTTCGCGCCATACGTGGCGGAAATGGTGCGGCTGGAGATGATCGCCCGCTACGGTGGCGATGTCCTGACGCGCGGTTACCACGTCACCACGACGATCGACCCCACGCTGCAGGCGGGCGCCGAGTTGGCGGTCCGCAGCGGGCTGACCACCTACGACCGTCGCCATGGCTGGGTGAAGCCGGCAGACACCTTCGAGCTGGCGGCCGGCGAAGACACCGCAACCACGGCGCGCCGGCTGCGCGGCATCCCTCCGCAGGGCGGCATGTTGCCGGCCATCGTCGTCCGCAGCGGTGAAGGCACCGCCGATGTCGTACTCGCCGATGGCAGCGCTGTGACGCTCGACGCCGCGGCCAGCCGCTGGACCGGCAAGAATCCGGCCGCGCTGCTCACGCGCGGTGATCTGACCCGCGTGCGTCGCGTCGAGACCGCCGCCAAGGCGCCCGCGGACAGCGCGCCGGACGCTTTGCCGCCCCCGGTCATCACGTGGCAGCTCGAACAGTTGCCGCGCGCGCAGGCGACGCTGGTCTCGATGGAGCCCGATGATGGAGCCGTGCGCGCACTGATCGGTGGTTTCAGCTTCGCGGGCAGCAACTTCAACCGCGCCACGCAGTCGCGTCGTCAGCCGGGTTCGAGCTTCAAGCCCTTCATCTTCGCAGCTTCGTTCGAGAAGGGTTTCAATCCAGCGTCGATCGTGCTCGACGCGCCGGTGCTGTTCCGCATGCGCCGCGGACAGGACTGGCGCCCGCAGAATTCGGACGGACGCTTCGTCGGTCCGATGCGGCTGCGCGAGGCGCTGGTGCAGTCGCGCAACCTGGTGGCGGTGCGCCTGCTCGATGCGATCGGCGTCGATTACGCGCGCCGCTACATCAGTCATTTCGGATTCGAGGAATCGCAACTGCCACCGAATCTGTCGATCTCGCTCGGCACACCGTCGCTGACACCGCTCGACGTAACGCGCGGCTACGCGGTGTTTTCAAACGGCGGCTTCCGCGTGACGCCGTGGTTCATTGACGAGGTCCGTGACCGCGAGGGCACGCTCGTGTTCAAGGAGAACCCGGCCCGCGCGTGCCGCGGTTGCGATGCCGGCGGTGCGCCAGGACAGCCGTCGACGCCCGGGCATGTCGTGGACGGTTTCAATCTCGGCCCGGCCGCGGAACCGCGTGAGGTCACGGCCGCCCCGGCCGAGGCGCCGCCACCGCCCGAGCCGCGCGCGGATGGCGCAGCGCCGGTGATGGCGCCGCGCGCAATCGACGAGCGCGTGGCCTATCAGATGGTCTCGATGATGCGGGACGTCGTGCGTCGGGGCACCGGCACTGCCGCGCGGGCGCTCGAACGCGAGGACGTCGGCGGCAAGACCGGTTCGACCAACGACCATCGCGACGCCTGGTTCTCCGGGTTCGGCGGCAATCTGGTGACCTCGGTCTGGGTCGGGCGCGACGACAACCGCTCGCTCGGCTTCCGCGAATACGGCGGACGCGCTGCCCTGCCCATCTGGATCGATTTCATGCGCGTCGCGCTCGACGGTGTACCCGAAGCCACCAATGAACCGCCGGAAGGCATGGTCCGGGTTGCAGTCACGGCAGGCGGACGCCTGCTGCCCAGCGCATCGGAAGGCGGCATCATCGAATACGTCAAGGCCGAAGATCTGGACCGCATGGAGTCCGAGATCGATCTGCGGATCGACGACGTACCGGCAGAGGAAGCGTTTGACATCTTCTGAGGCAACCCGCACGTGGGCCGACGCGCCATGCGCCGTCGGCCTTGATCCGGAATCATCCGACAGCTGAAGCGCGTCGCGCGATGTCTTGACCCGTCACGACGCGGGCGTACAGTCGAGTGCAGGTGATCGAGCACAGGGGACGCGCATGCATCGCGCACGTCAGCACGCGGCAACACAGACCCGCGAACGCCGCCATCGCCTTGCGCACGAGGCCGCCCGGCTCATGGCCGAAGGCGGAATACGCGACTTCCATGCCGCCAAGCTCAAGGCTGCGAGCCGGCTCGGCATCCACGACGACGCGTCGCTGCCACGCAATCGGGAGATCGAGGATGCACTGCGCGAATACCAGCGGTTGTTCGTGGGCGCGCGCCAGACCGACGCCGTGCGCCAACGCCGAGACGCGGCATTGCGCGCTATGGGCTTTTTCGAGCGGTTCTCCCCGCGACTCGTCGGCCCCGTACTTGAAGGAACCGCGGATGCGCATTCCGCGGTGACGCTGCATGTGCATACCGACGATACGGGCGGCCTTGCCCGTTTTCTCGACGATCACGGCATTCCGGCCGAGAGCCGGATGCGCCGGTTGCGACTGGACCGCCAACGGATGGGTGATTTCGACGTGTGGGTATTCTCGGCCGAAGACCTGACGTTTGATCTGACTGTGTTGCCGGAGGCGAGCCTGCGGCAGGCGCCGCTGTCGATCATGGACGACAAACCGATGCGCCGAGCGTCGCGATCACAACTCGAACAGCTGATCGCACTGGAGCACGAAGCCGATTGAGCGTGGCGGGCCATCATTGCGATGGCACACGCACTCATTCCATGACGATCTGTGCGCCCTGCCCCGTACCGAATACCCGCGCACGGGCACCGACCTGCAGGCCGTCCGCGCTTGCGGCGCGGATCGCCGACTCGCTGCCGTCGTCGAACCGGATCATCACCATGTAGGCGGTCACGGTCTGACCGCCTGTCGCCGGTGCCGTCGTGGCACCCTCCACGACGTCGCGGGCGGCGCCACTGGCGACTTCATAGGCTTCGTAGGAATACTCGCCGGTGACCCGGGACGCTGCACGCCCGGCCATCCGACCCAGTGCGCGGCCGAAGGCGCCGCCGGTCTGGGACGGCTTCGCCTGCTGCTGGGCGGATGCCGCGACCTGCATCGGACTGATACCCGTGATCAGACCGCTCCGGAACGACATCTCCTGTGCAGCCACGTGTGCACCCGCAAGCACGGCTGCGCAGGTCAGCAGCGCCGCCAACATCCATCGCATCTTCATCCGACTTCCCCTTCGCGTGAGTCAAGCGCCGGGCGGCCCGTGAGGCACGGGACGCGGAGGGGCGCGTGTCGGGGCAGTCTGCGGAAGCTGCGCAGAATCGACAGCCGGGAAGCGCCCGCAGCGAACGTCGGGAATCTCCGACAAGCGCTGGCGAATTCCGGAAACGACAAGGGCGGCCCGAAGACCGCCCTGTCGTGGGTTGCCGGGTCGGAGGACCCGGCGTGCCGGATGAATCAGCGCTGCTCGGCGCCCTTGTAATCACGCACGTCGTAGCCGGTGTAGATCTGGCGCGGACGGCCGATCTTGGCTTCCGGATCGACCTGCTGCTCGAGCCAGTGCGCAACCCAGCCGGCGGTGCGGCCGATCGCGAACATGACGGTGAACATCTCGGTCGGGATGTTGAGCGCCTTGTAGATGATGCCGCTGTAGAAATCGACGTTCGGGTAGAGCTTGCGCTCGACGAAGTAGTCGTCCTTCAGCGCCGCCTCTTCGAGCTTCATCGCGACATCGAGCAACGGATCGTTGATGCCCAGCTCGCCGAGCACCTTGTGGGTCATCTCGCGGATGATCTTCGCGCGCGGGTCGAAGTTCTTGTAGACGCGATGGCCGAAGCCCATCAGACGGAACGGGTCGTTCTTGTCCTTCGCGCGCAACACCGCCTTCTCGACGTTGTCGGCCGTGCCGATTTCGGCCAGCTGCTTGAGCACCGCCTCGTTGGCGCCGCCATGCGCGGGGCCCCACAGCGCGGTGATACCGGCGGCGACGGACGCGTACGGATTCGCGCCGGTCGAACCGACCAGACGCACGGTCGACGTCGACGCGTTCTGCTCGTGATCGGCGTGCAGGATGAACAGCAGGTCCATCGCCTTGGCGACGACCGGGTTGAGCTCCAGTGGCTCGCTCGGCACTTCGAACATCATGTGCAGGAAGCGGTCGACGTAGTTCAGGCTGTTGCGCGGGTAGCGGATCGGCTGGCCGATCGAGTAGCGGTACGCGGCGGCGGCCAGCGTCGGCACCTTGGCGATCAGGCGGATCGCGGCGAGGCGGCGCTGCTCGGGATCCTGCAGATCAAGGGTGTCGTGGTAGAACGCCGACATCGACGCGACCGACGCGGCGAGCATCGCCATCGGGTGCGCATCATGACGGAAACCCTGCAGGAAGCTCTTCAGCGACTCGTGCATCATCGTGTGATGCGTGACTTCGTGTTCGAACTTCGCGAATTCGTCGGCGGTCGGCAGTTCGCCGGCCTGCAGCAGATACGCGACTTCGAGGAAGCTCGATTTCTCGGCCAGTTGGTCGATCGGGTAGCCGCGGTACAGCAGCACGCCTTCGTCGCCGTCGATGTAGGTGATCGCGGACTTGCAGCTGGCGGTGGCGGTGAAGCCTGAGTCGTAGGTGAAGCAGCCGGTTTCCTTGGGCAGCTTCGAGATGTCGATGCAGGGATTGCCGAGCGTGCCGTGCAGAACGGGCAGCGTCACCGTTTTGCCGGCGGCATCGAGCGTGACCTGGTCGAGCTTGGCGTTGGATTCAGACACTCTGGAGGCTCCTCATTTCTCCGGACGGCGACGCCATCCGGCCTGGCGGGCGGCGCATGCCGCAACGCGTCAATTATCGCATAGCGACTCCATGCGCGCCGGTATGCATGCATTGCACGAAGGTCGAAGATGGCGAAGCTCGCCGCGACATGACTGCGGCGGCGACAAGCGGAGAGCCGGAATGCAGACGGCCGCCCAAGGGCGGCCGCTGAGTCGTCGGAAGGTGCCCGCCGCTTTCGCAGCACGCACCGCTCCACACGCGCTTACTTGGCGTAGCGCCTGCGGAACTTGTCGACGCGACCGCTGGTGTCGATGATCTTGTTCTGGCCGGTATAGAACGGATGCGTGGCCGAAGAGACTTCGATCTTGATCAGCGGGTATTCGTTACCGTCCTCCCACTGGATCTTTTCCTTCGCCGTGGCGGCGAGGGTCGAGCGTGTCAGGAACTTGAAACCGTCGGACGTGACGTCCTGGAAGACGACTTCGCGGTATTCGGGATGGATGTCGGCCTTCATGGCGGCACCAAAGTTGCGCAAGGGAAGAGCGGCATTTTAACCATCGACCGGACCCCGGCGCAAGTCGCCGGTCGATCCATGGTCAACCGGCCAGCACACGACGGATCCGGGCGTGAAATCTTCCGGTGTCGTAGCGCATCAGGATGCGGGCGTTGTCGGGGCGGCCGAGCTGGCGGTTCCAGTCCACGATCGTCGTGCCCCGGGCCGGGCCATGGTCGAGCACCACGTCGAGCGGACGCTCGACGACCTCCAGCGCCGCGCCAGGCTCAAGCACCCAGGCCATCGCCAGTGCATCGGCCGAATGCCAGTCGTCACCGCGACGGTCCGCAGACCACTCGCGGGTTTTGCGCGAGATGGCCTCGTAGAACCGGCCGATCTCGCCGCCCGTCTGCATCCAGCCGAGGACCGCATCGTGCGGCAGGCCATGGGCGACGGTGGCCTTCCAGTCGGAGAGGTCGAACACCGGGAACGCATCGAACACGATCTTCGCGGCCTCGGGATCGAAGTAGGCGTTGAACTCAGCGCTCGGCGTGATGTTGCCATGGCCGGTCACCGCACCCGACATCGCCACGAAACGCGCGACGCGCGATGGCAGTGTCGGGTCGAGCTTGAGCGCCAGCGCGACATTGGTCAGCGGCCCCAGCGCAACCAGTACCAGGCGCCCTGCGTGGAGATGGGAAAGGCGCAGGATCGCCAGCGCGGCATGCTCGCCCTGGGCGCCGCGCAACGCCGGCGTGTAGCCGATGTCGCCGAACCCGTCATTGCCATGCACGTAGGCGGCATCGGGAGCGGCGTGAAGCAACGGCGACGGGCTGCCCGCGAATACGGGCACATGGCTGTGGCCGGCCACTTCGCACAACTTCAGCGCATTGGCGACGGTGTGGTCGAGGCCAACGTTACCGGCGGCGATGGTCAGGCCGACGATGTCGTGCGCGTCGTCGCCGAAAGCCAGCAGCAGTGCCAGGGCGTCGTCGACGCCAGGATCGGTATCGATCAGGAGGGGAATTTTATCGGTCATGCCGCATTATCACCCGACCCACCTACAGCGACGTGGAGCCCGCGGGCCTTCCGGCCTCCTGTGCGGTATGCAGTGACGCTGTGCAATGCGAGTCTCGCGACTTCGGCCAGGCCACGTCCCCGGCATCGGATACCGGCACTGACCCGGCTGCAACGGACGGCCGCAGCGGCTCCGGGCGGGCAGACTGAACACTGTCGGCCCAGAGCCGGCCACATCAGCCCGACTCGCCCGCCCATGCGCAGAGGATGCTTTTCCGCCAGCACGCGCGTCCAACGCTCGTGCACTCGATAGCCAGGCGGGTCACCGTGCACGACAGCGCGGGCTCCCGCTTCCGTCGACCGCGTTTCGGTGCGTCTTCCCACCCCCGCGCCATCTCCAGGCGAAAACCAATCGCGGATTGTCAGGGCGTCAACCCGTGGTCGCGCGCATAGGCATACAGCTGGCTGTGGTTGTCGACGCCCAGCTTGTGCATGGCGTCGTTCTTCTGGCGACTGATGGTCTTGACGCTGCGCGAGAGGCGTACTGCGATCTCGCTGACGGTCAGTCCACCCACAAACAGGCGCACGACCTCGGCTTCATGCGGCGAAATACGCTTCTGCGGCCCATCGACGCCGCCGGCGCGGTCGAGCGCGGCGCGTACCGCGTGACAGAAATGGATCCGTCCTTTCGCGACATTCCGGATCGCAACGAGCAGTTCGCTGCGTGCGGAACTCTTGTCCACCAGCGCGCGGACCCCGGCGTCCACCATTGCCCGCAGCATCGCAGCGTTGTCCAGATCGGTCAGCACAATGATCGGCAGAACGGGGAACTGTCGCCGGAGCGTCAGCAGGAGCGGCAACCCATCGCAGTCGCGGCGCTGCGGACCGCGCATGGAGAAGTCGGTGACCAGCAGATCGCCGGGGCGGGACGCATCGAGCAGCTTGAGAAGTGCCGCACCATTGGCCGCCTCCCCTGCGACCTCGAGCGATCCCTCCGCGCGCTCGATCTCCGCACGGACGCCCGCCAACGTAAACGGGTGGTCGTCCGCGATGAAGATGCCGTGGTGCGTCCATCATCCCTCCCTGGGTGACGTGGCTGGATCGCGCTCCAGCCATGCGTAAGTCTCAGAATTACCCAGAAATCTGTATATGAATGCGCCTGAGAAATGCGGCATCTGTCCCGACGGTCAGGAAACCCCGCACGGTAATTCGTCGACATGATGAACCGACGAAACGACTCCAGGTCCGCCTGCAGCGAGCACGGGCAGAGTCATGCGGCCGCATAACGCGTTGCGCCGCCGATCCAGCGGGCGACCACACGCTCTGCAACATCGGGCGCGTGAACCAGCAAGGCCTCTGCAATGCGATGGATGTCCGGCAGCAAGTCGGCATCGCGTGCCAGGTCCGCCAGCCTGAACTCGGCGAGGCCGGTCTGGCGCGTGCCGAGCAGCTCGCCCGGGCCCCGCAGCGCCAGATCTTTTTCAGCGATGACGAAACCATCGCTGGTGGTGCGCATCGTCTCCAGGCGCTCGCGCGCCATCCGTGACAGGGGTGCCTGATAGAGCAGTACGCAACTCGATGCGGCGCTGCCACGCCCCACGCGACCACGTAGCTGGTGCAACTGCGCAAGACCCAAGCGCTCCGCGTTCTCGATCACCATCAACGAGGCATTGGGCACATCGACCCCGACCTCGATGACGGTCGTCGCCACCAGCAGATCGATGTCGCCCTGCTTGAACGCGCGCATCGCGTCCTGCTTGGCCGTGGGCTTCAATCGCCCGTGCACAAGCGCCACCCGCAACTCCGGCAGCGCGCTCGACAGCAACTCGAAGGTGGTCTGCGCGGCCTGCGCGACGACTTCGTCCGAATCGTCGATCAGCGTGCATACCCAATAGGCCTGACGGCCGTCGGCGCAGGCGTGGCGGATCCGCTCGACCAGTGCCGGTCGTCGCTCGCTGCTGAGCACGACCGTCTGCACCGGCGTACGACCGGGCGGCAGTTCGTCGATCGCCGATACATCGAGATCGGCATAGGCAGACATCGCCAGGGTGCGGGGGATCGGTGTCGCGGTCATCACCAGTTGGTGCGGCACGCGGTCGCCGCCCGCGCCTTTGTCGCGCAGCGCCAGGCGCTGGTGCACACCGAAGCGGTGTTGCTCGTCGATGATCGCGAGCGCCAGATCATGGAAGGCGACGCTCGTCTGCATCAGCGCGTGCGTGCCGACCACCAGCGGCGCCGCGCCCGATGCGATGTCCGACAGCACTGCCGCCCGCGCACGGCCGGTGACCTTGCCGGCAAGCCAGGCGACGCGTACGCCGAGCGGCTCGAACCAGGCGCGCAGGTTCTGCGCATGTTGCTCGGCCAGCAGTTCGGTCGGGGCCATCAGTGCGGCCTGCTGGCCAGCGTCGATCGCGGTTGCGGCGGCGAGCGCCGCCACCACTGTCTTGCCGCTGCCGACATCGCCCTGTACCAGCCGCAGCATCGGCCTGCGTCGTGCGAGATCGGCCAGCAGTTCACGGAGCACGCGCGACTGCGCGCCAGTCAATGCGAACGGCAGCGAGGCCTGGAGCGCGGCCGCGATCGGACCTGGCCGCAGAGGCGGCGCGCGGTGCGCCTGGAGCGCGATGCGCTGTCGTCGCAGGCTGAGGTGGTGGGCCAGCATCTCCTCCAGCACCAGCCGCCGCTGCGCCGGATGGCGGCCTGATGCCAGCATCGCGATATCCGCATCGTGAGGTGGCCGATGGACGTAGAGCAGCGCGTCGCGCAAGGTCGGCATCCCCAGCGCGGCGAGCGCATCGCCCGGCAACAGTTCGAGCGCGTCGTCGCCGGGCAGACGGTCGAGCGCCTGTCCGACCAGTCGACGCAGAACCTGCGGACCCACGCCGTCGATCGCGGGATAGACCGGATCCAGGCGATCGTCGAGCACGGTCAGCGCATCGTCGTCGAGCACGCGATAACTCGGGTGCACGATCTCCAGGCCGTGTTGTCCGGGCCGCGGCGTCCCGAAGCAGCACAGGCGCGTGCCCACGGCGAGCTGCGCGACCTGCGCAGCGCGGAAATGGAAGAAGCGCAGCACCAGCGTGCCGCCGGAGTCGTCGCCGATCGCCACACGCAGCATCGGCCGGCGCCGGAAGCCCTTCTCGATCGCCTCGACCGTGCCCTCGACCTGCGCCGGCACGCCGCCGCGCAGGTGGCGGATCGGCGTGAGGTGCGTACGGTCCTCATATTGCCGCGGCAGATGCAACCAGAGGTCACCGATCGTCGCCAGGCCGCGCGCGACAAGCTTGTCAGCGACCTTCGGCCCGACGCCCGACAACACGGACACCGGCGTCTGGCCTGCGTCGGCGAGCGTCGGCGCGTGCGTGGCTGACCGGCTCATGCGGGACCGGTGGACCTCAGCCGAGCACCATGACCGCATCGACCTCGAAGCGCGCGCCCTTCGGAAGGGCCGGCACTTCGATGGTGGAACGCGCGGGGTACGGCGATTCGAAATATTCCGCCATCACCGCGTTGACTTGCGCGAACTCGCCCAGATCGGTGACGTACAGACCGACGCGCACGATGTCATCGAGACTGCCACCCGCCGCAGTGGCGACGGCCTTGAGGTTGTCGAACGCGCGCCGCGCCTGCGCGGTGATGTCGCCCGCGACGATCTCGCCCGTGGCCGGATCGAGCGGGATCTGCCCCGAGAAATACACGGTGTCGCCGGCGCGGACAGCCTGCGAATACGGGCCGATCGCGGCAGGCGCATCGGACGTGGAAATGGGCGTGCGGGGCATCGTGGAACTCCGGCAGCAGGAAAGCCCGCATTCTAGCGGGCGCGCGCATGGCCGCGGTTCGGATTACATCCGCTGCACACCGTGCACAACCGGCAGGCGACGTGTCCGTCGGATCACTTCGGCCAGATGTTTGCGTCCCTTGACCTCGATCGAGAAGCGGATCGCCGCGATCGTGCTGTCGCGCTCCAGGTATTCCACGCCGTCGATGTTGGAATGCACGCGCGCGATCGCCGCGGCCACCTGGGCCAGCACGCCCGGATGGTTCTCCACCTCGATGCGCAGCGCCACGTTGTAGTCGCCGACGACTTCGCGATCCCAGTCGATCGCGACCCAGCGCTCGGGCGATTTGCGGAACTCGGCCACATTCGGGCAATCGACGCGATGCACGACGATGCCGCGGCCGGTGGTGTGGTAGCCCATGATGTCGTCGCCGGGAATCGGCATGCAGCAGTTGGCGAAGGTGATGACGCCACGTTCGTCACCGCGGATACGGATCGTCTCGCCGGCACGCGCAATCCGCTCGGTCGGCACGCCGCCATCGTGCTGCGCCAGCGCAATGGCGACCTGCGCCGGCATCCAGTTGCCCAGCGCGATGTCGGCCATGAGTTCTTCGAGACGCGGATACTTCGCTTCGACCAGATACGCATCGAGACGCTCCTGCGGCAGACGGTCGAGCGAGGTGCCCAGCATCTCCAGTGCGCGATCGAGCATGCGGTGCCCGAGCTGCACCGCATCTTCGTGCTGCAGATGCTTGAGCTGGGCTCGGATCGCGGTCCGGGCCTTGCCGGTGACCACGAACTCGAGCCACTGCGGGCGCGGCATCGACGACTTGGCGGTGACGATCTCCACGCGCTGGCCACTGGCGAGTACCGTGCGCAGCGGCACCAGTTTTCCGTCGACACGCGCGGCGACTGCCCGGTTGCCGATGTCGGTATGCACCGCGTACGCGAAGTCCAGCGCGGTCGAATTGCGCGGCAGCGACATGATGTCGCCCTTGGGCGTGAACAGGTAGACCTCGTCGGGGAACAGGTCCACCTTGACGTTCTCGAGGAACTCCAGCGACGAACCCGTCGCGCGCTGCGATTCGAGCAGGCCCGCAATCCAGGTATGCGCCCGCGATTGCGCGCTGTTCGGGCCTTCGCCGCCGTGCTTGTACGCCCAGTGCGCGGCGATGCCGCGCTCGGCGATGAGCTCCATCTCTTCGGTGCGGATCTGCACTTCGATCGGCGCGCCGTAGGGACCGAACAGCACCGTGTGCAGCGACTGGTAACCGTTGGCCTTGGGGATCGCGATGAAATCGCGGAAGCGCCCGTCGAGCGGCTTGAACACCGAATGCGCGATGCCCAGCGCGTGGTAACAGTCGGCCGCGTTGCCGACGATGATCCGGTAACCGAACACGTCCATGACCTGGGTGAAGGTTTTTCCCTCGCCCTGCATCTTGTTGTAGATGCTCCACGGCGACTTCACCCGCCCCACCAGCCGGTATTGCAGGCCCGCGCTGGTGAGTCGCTGCGCGAGCTGCGCCTCGATGCTCGCCAGTGCCTCGCGACGCACCAGCGGCTGGTTGCGGATGCGCTTTTCCAGGATCGTGTGCCGCATCGGATGCAGCGCATGGAAGCCGAGATCCTGCAGTTCGGCCTTGATCTTGTTCATGCCCAGGCGCTGGGCGATCGGCGCGTAGATGTCGAGCGTTTCGCGCGCGATGCGCTCGCGCGACGGACCCGGCTGCGCACCCAGCGTGCGCATGTTGTGCAGGCGGTCGGCGAGCTTGATCAGGATCACGCGCAGGTCGCGCGCCATCGCCAGCATCATCTTGCGGAAACTTTCCGCATCCGCTTCCTGACGACTGCCGAAGTTGAGCTTGTCGAGCTTGGTGACGCCTTCCACCAGCTCCGCGACGGTCTCGCCGAATGCCGACGCCAGCGCCTCGCGCGTCAGCGGCGTGTCCTCGATGGTGTCGTGCAGGATCGCCGCGACCAGGGTCTCGATGTCGACCTTCTGCTCGGCCAGCACCACCGCCACCGCGACCGGGTGGGTGATGTAGGGCTCGCCGGACTTGCGCATCTGGCCCGAGTGCGCGGCCGCGCCGACCGACCAGGCCCGCCGCAACTGCACGCGCTGCTCGTCGGGCAGGTACTGCGCTGCCCGCTCGAGCACACGCATGTACTCGGGCACCGCATCGTCCGCGGGGACGTCGGGCGGTGCGAACGCGGTGTCGGCGGGTACGGCGGCTGTCATCCACGAAGCCTACGGGCACGGTCGGGGTTTTGGAACCATATCGACGCCGCCCGACGTCCGGCTCCGGCGTCGCCCCAAACGCAACGACCCCGCCGGGGCGGGGTCGTCGGTGAGGCTGTCGGGCGCCGCGCTTCAGCGGCGCGGCCGGCGGATCAGAGATCGTCGCCCTTGCCCATGTCCTCGTCGGCCACGACTTCGGCAGCGGCCCATTCCAGCGCCTCGCGCTCCTTGCGCTCGCGCTCGGACTTGTCGACGGCTTCGATGAAGGGCTGATCGATGCGGCGCGCGGCGATTTCGCGCAGCGCCAGCACGGTCGGCTTGTCGTCGTTCTCGCTGTTGTCGAGCTGCGATTCGACGCCGTTGGCGAGCTGGCGGGCGCGGCGGGCGGCCAACATGACCAGCTCGAAGCGGTTGTCGACGACTTCCAGGCAATCTTCTACGGTGATGCGGGCCATACGGGCTCCCGGCGACCGGAGCGGCCGCGCGAATTGACGAAAAAGGGTCGCGTATCGTAGCGCCGGGCCCATGCCGACGCAAGCGTCGACTATATAAATCAAACATTTAGCGCGCGTCCTGCGCCATTTCGGCCGCCTCTTCGCGCAGCAGGCGTGCGATCAGTGCGGCGTGGCGCTCGGCCTGGCGTTCGCGGCGCAGCCGGCTCGCGCGGAAGATCGCGCACATCTCGGCCACGGCGGTGTCGAAATCCTCGTTGACCACGACGTAATCGAACTCGTCGTAGTGCGACATCTCTTCCTGGGCCGCGGCCAGGCGCTGGGCCATCACCGCTTCGCTGTCCTGGCCGCGCTTGCGCATGCGCTGGTCCAGCGCTTCGCGCGACGGCGGCAGGATGAAAACGCTCACGGCTTCGGGCACCTTGTCGCGCACCTGGCGCGCGCCCTGCCAGTCGATCTCCAGCAGCACGTCCTTGCCGGCGGCGAGCTGCGGTTCGACCGACTGGCGCGCGGTGCCCTTCCAGTCGCCATGCACCTGCGCATACTCGAAGAAGTCGCCGGCATCGATCATCTGCTGGAACACGTCCTTGCCGACGAAGTGGTAGTGCTCGGCATGCCGCTCACCGGGACGCGCGAGGCGCGAGGTGAACGAGATCGACAGGGCGATGTCCGGATCGCGCGCCAGACAGGCGTTGACGATGCTGGATTTTCCGGCGCCCGACGGCGCGGCGACGATGAACAGCGTGCCGCGCATCGGCGGCGTATCCGCGGCATGATGGGATTCGGGGGTCACGCCCGTCTCCAGCGCTCGAAAGGCCGCGCATCGTACCGCTTTACGCGGCGCCACGCCGGCGGCTGGCCGGCACGCGCGGCATCACTCGATGTTCTGGACCTGCTCGCGGATCTGGTCGATCAGCACTTTCAGTTCGATCGCCGCCTGCGAGCTGCGGCGGTCGACCGATTTGGAGCCCAGCGTATTGGCCTCGCGGTTGAACTCCTGCAGCAGGAAATCCAGTCGCCGCCCCTGCGGCTCGCGCTGGGTCAGCACGCGACGGATTTCGACGACGTGGCTGTCGAGGCGATCGAGTTCCTCGTCCACGTCGAGCTTCTGCAGCCACAACACCAGTTCCTGCTCCATGCGGCCGGGCTCGACCGGATGCGGCAGGTCGTCCAGCCGCGCCTGCAGCTTGGCGCGCTGCGCCTCGCCGATCTGCGGCATCAGCACGCGGATTTCGGCGGCGATCGCGGCGATGCCGTCGACGCGCTCGAGAATTGCAGCGACCAGCTTGCCGCCCTCGCGCTCGCGGGCGGCGACGAAATCTTCGAGCACGGTATCGAGCAGTGCCAGCACTTCGACCTGCAGCGCCGCCGGATCGACACCGCGCGATTGCAGCACGCCGGGGAACTGCAGCAGTTCGGTCAGGCTCGCGCGCAATTCCGGGAACCCGCCGCGCAGATCCTGGGCAAGATTCTGCAGCTGGGTCAGCAACGCCTGGTTGAGCTGCAGTTCGCCGCCGCCGTCAGTGCTGCGCAGACGCAGGCCCAGATCGACCTTGCCGCGCGAGACCTTCGTCGCGATCCGCTCGCGCAGTGCGGGCTCGGCCGCTCGCATCTCTTCAGGCATCCGCGTACCGAGCTCGAGGAAACGGTGGTTCACCGCACGCAGTTCGCAGGCCAGCGTGCCCCACTCGGTGCTGCGCTCGCCTGAAGCGAAGGCGGTCATGCTGCGGATCATCGGCACATTCACTGCGGAAAACGGCGGACGAGTATGCCACCGCCCGCCGGGGCGGTGCCGGCGCCACTGCTAGAATCCAGGCCCGCTTTCCCCCTTCCAGGCTTCCCATGTCCGACTTCACCCGTCCCAGCGGCCGCGCTGCCGATCAACTGCGCGCCGTGCGCTTCGAGCGCGGCTTCACGCGCCACGCCGAGGGCTCGGTACTGGTGAGCTTCGGCGACACCCGCGTGTTGTGCACGGCCAGCGTTGAGAACCGCGTGCCGGGCTTTCTGCGCGGCAAGGGCGAGGGCTGGGTGACCGCCGAGTACGGCATGCTGCCGCGCGCCACCAACACCCGCAACGATCGTGAAGCCTCGCGCGGCAAGCAGGGCGGCCGCACGCTGGAAATCCAGCGCCTGATCGGCCGCAGCCTGCGCGCCTGCGTGGACCGCAAGGCGCTCGGCGAGCGCACGATCACCCTCGACTGCGATGTGCTGCAGGCCGATGGCGGCACGCGCACCGCCGCGATCACCGGCGCCTATGTCGCGCTGGTGGATGCGATCGGCGTACTGCGCGCGCGCCGCGAGATCACCCGCGACCCGGTGCACGGCGCGATCGCGGCCGTCTCGGTCGGCATCTATCGCGGCGTGCCGGTGCTCGATCTCGACTATGCCGAAGACAGCGACTGCGACACCGACATGAATGTCGTGATGAACGACGGCGGCGGCTTCATCGAAGTCCAGGGCACCGCCGAAGGCCACGCGTTCCGTCGCACCGAGATGGACGCGATGATGCAGCTGGCCGAAACCGGCGTCGCCCAGCTTGTCGCACTGCAGCGCGAAGCGCTCGCGGGATGACATCCGGACGCGCGAAGCGGCGCATCGCGCTGACCACGCTGCTGGTGGCAGATTACGACGCCGCCATCGCGTGGTACACGCGTGCGCTGGGCTTCCGGGTGTTCGAGGATCGTCCGCTTGGCGGCGGCAAGCGCTGGGTCCGGATCGGCCCCGGCGATGCCGACGACGCATCGCTGCTGCTCGCGCAGCCGGCCAATGCGGCGCAGCGCGCGCGCATCGGCGACCAGACCGGCGGCCGCGTCGACCATTTTCTCTACACCGATGACTTCAAACGCGACCACGCGACGATGACCGCGGCCGGCGTGACCTTCCTCGAAGCGCCGCGGGTCGAGCCCTACGGCACCGTCGCCGTGTTCGTCGATCTCTACGGCACCAAGTGGGATCTGCTGGAGCCAGTCGAATGAAGACCCTCGTCCTGGCCAGCGGCAATGCCGGCAAGCTTCTCGAACTGCGCGCAATGCTCGCGGATCTGCCGCTGACGATCGTGCCGCAGCGCGAACTCGGCGTGGACGATGTGCCCGAGACCGGCACCACGTTTGTCGAGAACGCGTTGATCAAGGCGCGGCACGCCTCGAAGGTCACCGGCCTGCCGGCGCTGTCCGACGACTCGGGCCTGATCGTGGATGCGCTCGGCGGCGCGCCCGGACTCTACAGCGCGCGCTACGCCGGCAGCCCGACCGACGATGCCGCCAACAACACCAAGCTGCTGCAGGCACTCGACGGACTGCCGGAGGCGCAACGCAGCGCGCGCTTCTATGCGGTGATCGTGCTGCTGCGCCACGCCGACGATCCGCAGCCGCTGATCGCCGAAGGCCGCTGGGAAGGCCGCATCCTCGATGCGCCGCGCGGCCACAACGGCTTCGGCTACAACCCGGTGTTCCTCGATCCCGCGCAGGGTCTGACCGCTGCCGAAATGGAACCCGAGCGAAAGAACCGCATCAGCCACCGCGCACTGGCGCTGCAGGCGCTGCGCGACCGGCTGGCGCTGTCCGGCCTGCTCGCCTGAGCAATCGCCACATGCGCGCTTGCGCCTGTCCTACGCCGACCTGACCTCTTCCCGATGCTGATCCCGCCACCCCTGTCGCTGTACGTGCACCTGCCCTGGTGCGTGCGCAAATGCCCGTACTGTGATTTCAACTCGCACGAGTTCAGGGGCGGCACGCCGCCGTTCGACACCTACGTCGATGCGCTGCTGGCCGATCTCGACCAGGATCTGCCGCTGGTCTGGGGCCGCACCGTGCACAGCGTGTTCTTCGGCGGCGGTACGCCGAGCCTGTTCCCGGCCGATGCGATCGAACGCATCCTGCAGGGCGCGTCTTCGCGGCTGCGCTTCGCGCCCCAGGCCGAGATCACGCTGGAGACGAACCCCGGCACCGCCGAGCACGGCCGTTTCGAGGATTACCGGCGCGCCGGCGTGAACCGGATCAGCTTCGGCATCCAGACCTTCGATGACGCCACGCTCAGGAAACTCGGCCGCATCCACGACAGCGCGCAGGCGGCTGCCGCCGTCGCGTTGGCGCGCAACGCCGGCTTCGACAATTTCAATCTCGACCTGATGTACGCCCTGCCCGACCAAACGCTGGCAATGGCCGAGGCCGATGTACTGCGCGCGATCGCCCTCGCGCCGACGCATATCTCGCACTACCAGCTCACGCTGGAACCCAACACGGTGTTCGCCGCGCGCCCGCCGACCGGCATTCCCGACGACGATCTCGCCTGGGACATGCAGGAGCACTGCCAGGCGCTGCTGGCCGATGCCGGCTATGCGCAGTACGAAGTCTCCGCCTACGCGCGCGCGGGTCGGCAGTGCGCACACAACCTCAACTACTGGCGCTTCGGCGACTACCTCGGCATCGGCGCCGGCGCGCACGGCAAGCTCACGCTGGGCAGCGAGCAGACGATCCTGCGCCGCTGGAAAGCCAAGCATCCGGTGGCGTGGCTCGCGGGCGCCGGCACACCCGCCGGCATCGGCGGGGACGAACGCATCGCGCCGGCGCGTCGCCCGTTCGAGTTCATGCTCAACGCGCTGCGGCTGGTCGACGGCTTCACGCTGTCCGCCTTCGAGGCCTCGACCGGCATGACAGCCGCGCAGATCGACGCGCCGCTTGCGGTCGCGATTGATCGGGGCTGGCTGCAACGCGACGGCGACCGTCTCCTGCCGACCGAGCTGGGCCGCCGCTTCACCAACGACGTCGTCTCCCTGTTTCTCGAAGACTGAAGCCCGCGCGCAGGCCTCTGCCGCACCGCAACAGGCAGCTGGCCGCTGCACGCCCGATCCTGCGTTGATGCGCATTGGAAGCCTCGCCCGCGCGCCGTCGGCTGCCCGTATTCAAGTCACTGTGGTGAAGGCCTCGCGCGCATGTTAAAGAGTGCGATCTCATGCTCAGCCCGGCAACCGGAATGCCTGCGACCGCACACGTCCCCCAACCGCCCCGCTCGCTCGCGGCGGCCGGCCTGCCGCCGCGCGTGCGCCGCACGCTCGAGCGTGCGCTTTCGCTGGTCTCGACCGAACTCGACGGCGGCCTCTCCAACCTCGTGTCCGAGTTCGAGCAGGAGGTGTTCCGGCTTGCCGACCATGCGCGCAATCCGGGTCTGGAATCGGGCTACATGGCCACGCTGCGCGCGTTCCGCGCCAATCGCGCCGACCTCGTGCCGCGGTTCCTGCTCGCGCTTGAAGGCTCGATCGCGGCAGTGCGCACGCCCGCACCGCCACCGCCGCCGGCGCCGCTGGACATCGGCTCCTTCGGTCCACTGAGCCTGGTCGAGGACACGGTCATGGACGAGGGCACGGTGCTGCGCGAGATCGCCAGTCGCCAGGAAGGCCGCGCAAACCTGTCGCTGCATCTGCTGGGCCAGCGCTTCGGCGTGCTCGCCGCCGCGCCTGCGTTCGATGCCGAACGCCTGCCGCTGGGTCCGCAGTGTCTGTGTCGTGCGATCGCGTCCGCTGCCCGGGCACTGGAGATCGAACACGACGCGCGTCTGTTGCTCTACCGCATGTTCGATCGTGTCGTGATGCCCGGCTATGCCCGCGTTCTGGAGCGGCTGGACGCGCAACTCGCCGACGATGGCATCCTCCCCGCGCTGACCTTCGTGCCGATGCGCGCGCGGGCCGAGCCCGTCGACACCAAGGAAGCACACCCCATGGCACGGACTGCCGACACACTCGAGATTCCGCGCCCGCAGGTGGACGACGCGCAGCGTCCCTACACGGCCTGGGGCGAGCCCGAGGCCGCTGACGACGGGGCGGACGACGCGCAGTCACATGAGGTCGCCTACGCACGCCTGCAGGCGCTGATGTCCGGCCGGCGCGAGCTGCTGCGCAAGTTCCAGCCGCGTGGTGACGCGCCGCTGCCGCGGCGCCAGCTGGCCACCAGCGAGGTGTCGGACGCGCTGCGCCAGCTTCAGCACCAGCCCCCGCAGAGCGGCGGACGCAGCCTGGTCGAGATCAAGCGTTCGCTGCTGGCGCAGGCGCGTCAGCGCAGTGGAGAGGGCGCGAGCCTGGCGCCGGAAGACGAGGACGCATTCGAACTGCTCGGCATGCTCTACGGGCATATCGAACAGGAAATCCGCAGTGAGGCCCCGGCGGCGCCATTGGTGCGCGAACTGCAGATCCCGGTGCTGCGTGCGGCCCTGCAGGACCACTCCTTCTTCACCCGCCAGCGTCACCCGGCGCGACAGTTGCTCAACACCGTCGCCGAAAGCGCGGCCAACTGGCACGACGACACCGCTTTCGATCCCCGCGTACAGGCTGCGCTGCGCGCCGCAGTCGCCTTCGTGGTCGGCAACTACGAAGGCGACATGGCCGTGTTCGCCGAAGGCAATGCACGTGTCCAGGCGCAGCTGCAGACCCAGGCACGCACCGCGGAACTGCAGGAACGTCGCCACGTCGAGGCCGCACGCGGCCGCGAGAAAATGGTGGCGGCGCGTGCACGCGCCGACGAACTGATGCAGGGCATCGTCGGCGACCGCCGCCTGCCCCGGTTTTCGCGTGCGCTGCTCGACCAGGCCTGGGCCGACGTGCTCACGCTGACCCTGCTGCGTCACGGCGAAACCTCGCAAGAGGCCGACCACCAGCTGGCAATGACGCGTCGGATCGTCGAGGCATCGCTCGATACCGTGCCCTGCGCCGACGAGGCCTTGCAGTCGGACGTCGAATCCGCACTCGGACAGGTCGGCTACCACGGCGAAGAGGCGACGGTGATCGCCAAGCGCCTGACCAGCCATCGCAGCGACGAAGACGATGCCGCATCCCGCACCGAGCTGGCGATGAAGCTCAAGGCGCGCGCACGCCTGGGCGAAGAAGCCGGCACCGCGCGTCGCGAAAAGCCACCCGCGCGCACGCCGGAAGAACAGGCGCAGTACGACCACCTGCGCACATTGCCGTTCGGCACATGGATCGAATTCACCACCAACCAGCAGGGCGACATCGTGCGCCGGCGCATGTCCTGGTACAGCCCGATCACCGACCACGTGCTGTTCGTCAACCAGCGCGGCCAGCGCGCCGGTGAACAGTCGCTCGACGCCGTCGCGCGCCTGATGGCCACCGGCAATGCCCGCGTGGTCACCGCCGACCGCGGTCATCTGGTCGACCGTGCCTGGCAGGCCGCGATGGGCGCCCTGCGCAGCTTCGCCGGACGCAGCGACCACCGCGCACCGGAGGCGACCGCATGAACCAGGAATTCCGCCGTGCGAAGCGCCGCAAGGCACCCGACGTCATTCTGGTGACGGACGCGATGACCGCCCGCGTTGTCGGCCGTGTCGGCAACCTGTCGGAGACCGGCATGCTGCTGATCGCCAGCGAACCCTTCGTCGAAGACGCGCTGTACCAGTTCACCTTTACTTTGCCTGATGCGCCTGACGCACCGGTCGAGATCGGCGCGCATCTGCTGTGGCTCGACGAGGCCACCCTGGCCGGCGCCAGCTGGGCGGGTTTCCGCTTCATCGCGACCACACCGTCGTTGGCGCATCGGCTGCAGGGGTGGGTCAACGCGCCGGGGAGTCATTACGCCTGACGTTCGGCGTCTGCTTTTGATCGTCGAGACGCCGCACGGAGACTTGCAGACCCGGAGGGCGCCGCACCGGACGTGCGGCGTTTTCCGAACGAGGCAGGATGTCGAGTCGGAAAATCCCGTTGCACACGAAGCCGCGGGCTTCGGACGTGTCGGGGGAGACGTTTTTCTTTGGTTCCGTTTCTTCGACTCGCATCTGCGATGCTCGCCCCTTCGGGGCCGGCTTTGCCGTTCGCACTGCGTGCGTGGGCGTCAACCAAAAGAAATGAACTCGGCCGCGTCAGCGGACGAAAGCGTTTGATATACGCCTGTGCGTTTGCATTTGACAGGAGAAGCCAACGTCAAACGCTTCCACTCGCCTTGCGGCGAGCGGGTTCATTTCTTTTGCTGGCCCAAAAGAAACCGAACCAAAGAAAAGGGCCAGCCCCGACGAAGCTCACCCGGCGTGTCACTTGTTCCGGGATTTTCCGACTCGCCATCCTGGCTCGGTCGAAAAACGCCGCACATCCTTGTGCGGCGCCCTACGGGTCTGCAGTCAGCGGGACGACGTCGCGACCTCGCCCAGCAAAAGCAAAAATCCCAGCCAGCGGCCACGCGGCTTACCCCCGGCCACGAGCACATGCACTCGACGAGCGCGCAGAACACCACCCCTGCGTCGATACGGCAGAATAGACCGATCCACTCGTCGCCCCGGGATCAAGATGTCCACGCCTGCACCGTCCGCCGCCAATCTCTACGCCGACCACCTCGCGACGCTGCAGGCGCGCGCCGCGACCGCGCTCGAGCGCGCCGGTCTGGACCACCTCGTCATTCCCAGCGGCACGCTGCACTACCAGGTGTTCGACGACCGCGATTACCCCTACGCGGTGAATCCGCAGTTCAAGGCGTGGGTGCCATTGACGCGCAATCCGGGTAGCTGGCTGGTGATCACACCCGGCGCGCGACCGAAGCTGGTCTATCTGCAGCCGCGCGACTACTGGCATGTCGTGCCCGAAGCGCCGTCCGGATACTGGGTTGAACACTTCGACATCGTCGTGATCCGCAAGCCCGAAGACGCGCAGCAGCATCTGCCCAAGAATGCGGCGCGTTGCGCGATCCTGGGTGAGCCGCAGAGTGCGTTGGGGCATTACGGCGCCTACAAGCCGAACAATCCGCAGGCGGTCGTCGACCATCTCGACTACCACCGCGCGTTCAAGACGCCTTACGAATTGTCGATGCTGCGCGAGGCCTCGCGTCGCGCGGTGCGCGCGCATACGGCGGCCGAGCGTGCGTTCCGCGCCGGCGCCAGCGAGTTCGGTATCCATCTGGCGTATTGCCAGGCGGCCGGCCAGGACGCGAACGAACTGCCCTACGGCAACATCGTCGCGCTCAACGAACACGCGGCGGTGCTGCACTACACCGAACTCGGCCGCCTGCCGCCCGATCCGGTGCGCAGCTTCCTGATCGACGCCGGCGCCGGCCATGCCGGTTACGCCGCCGACATCACCCGGACCTACGCCACCGATACCGGCAGCGAGTTCCAGGCGATGATCGACGCGGTCGATGCCGCGCAGCAGGCGATGGTCGCGCAGGTGCGCAGCGGCGCGGACTACAAGCAACTGCATCTCGACGCGCACCTCGCCCTCGCCGGCGTGCTGCGCGATTTCGGTCTGATCAAGGTGTCGCCGGAAGCCGCCCTCGCGACCGGCGTCAGCGCCGCGTTCTTCCCGCACGGCCTCGGCCACGGCATCGGCCTGCAGGTCCACGACGTAGCCGGATTCGCGGCTTCGGAGACCGGCGGCATCATCGCCAAGCCGGACGGCCATCCGTTTCTCCGCCTGACCCGCGTGCTGGAGCCGGGCATGGTCGTGACCATCGAGCCGGGTGTGTACATCGTCGACATGCTGCTCGAGGACCTGAAGGCCGCCGGACATGGCGACAGCATCGACTGGGATCGCGTCGACACCTTCCGCCCCTATGGCGGCATCCGCATCGAGGACGATGTGGTCTGCACCGACGACGCGCCCGAAAACCTCACGCGCAATGCGTGGGCGGCAGAGACCGCGGCGGCCTGATCACGACGGACACCTCAAAGCGCCCGCCGACACCCGAAGACGCAGCGCGCGCCATACGCGCTGCGGACAGGACACGCGCGCTCACCTGCGCGCCATGAATTCCTCGATCTCGTCGGCCGTGCGTGCCAGGCCCGTCGTCAGTACTTCGTGGCCGGTCTTCGTGACCAGCACGTCGTCCTCCGTGCGGATGCCGATGCCGCGCCATTTCGCATCCACCGTCGTGTCGTCGGCAGACACGTACAGGCCGGGCTCGATCGTGAACACCATGCCGGGCTCGAGCAGACGCGACTCGCCTTCGATGCGGTAATCGCCGACGTCGTGCACGTCGAGGCCGATCCAGTGTCCGGTCTTGTGGCGATAGAAGCGCTTGTAGCTGCCGTCGGCGATACGGGCGGCGAGCTTGCCCTTCAGCAGTCCGAGGCGCAGCAGGCCTTCTGTCAGCGCTTCGACCGCCGCATCGTGGCCGGCTTCGTAAGCGACGCCCGGCCGCGCCTGGGCAAGCGCGGCCTGCTGCGCGGATTCGACGACTTCGTGCAGCGCGCGCTGCGCAGGCGAGAAGCGGCCGTTGACCGGGAACGTGCGGGTGATGTCGGCGGCGTAACCGCGATACTCGGCGCCGGCATCGATCAGCACCAGATCACCGTCGCGCGCCTGCGCATTGTTGGCGCGGTAGTGCAGCACACAGGCGTTGGCGCCGGCGCCAACGATGCTCTCGTACGCGGAACTCGCATCGTGGCGACGGAACTCGTATTCGAGTTCGGCCTGCAGCGCGTACTCGTGGATGCCCGGGCGCGCCGCGCGCATCGCCGCGGCATGGGCGTCGACGCTGATCTTCGCCGCGCGCCGCATCAGCTTGAGCTCGCCGGCATCCTTGAACAGGCGCATCTCGTCGAGCAGATGTCCCAGCTCCAGAAATTCGTGCGGCGGCTGGGCGCCGACGCGCACCTGCGCGCGCACGCGGTTGAGCCAGCCGATCAGCTGCAGGTCGAACTCGGTGTCGCGGCCGAAGTGGTAGTAGACCCGCGTGCGGCCTTCGAGAAGCCCGGGGAGAATCTCGTCGAGATCGTCGATCGGATAGGCGTCGTCCATGCCGAGCGCTTCGATCGCGCCTTCCGGACCTACGCGCGGACCGTCCCAGCCTTCCCGCTCCGGATCCCGCTCGCGGCAGAACAGCAATGCTTCGCCGTGCTTGCGCCCCGGCACCAGCACGAGCACCGCGTCGGGTTCGGCGAAGCCGGTGAGATACCAGAGATCGGAATCCTGGCGGTAGGCATGATGGGTGTCGCGGCTGCGGACACGCTCGGGTGCACTCGCCAGCACCAGGATCGCGTTGTCGCCCGCCAGCCGCATCAGCTGGCGCCGCCGTTTCTGGTAAGTGGCCGCAGTGATGCCGGTCGCGCCCGCCACGTCAGTTCAGCCGGTTGCGGTGACGCGGCCCCAATGCGGCGTCGCCGTGCAGCAGGAGCACCGCGACGCGCACGAATTCCTCGATCTCGGCGAGCGCATCTTCCTCGACCGCGTCGTCCTCACCGTCCGCGTCGGGCTGTGCCGCGGCCAGACGCGCCAGATCGGCCAGCGCTTCCTTGCCTTCTTCCGACAGCGAAGAACGTTCACCGGACGCCAGGCCGAAACCACCGAGAAAGCCGCGACACCAGTCGAACAGCGCGGCGCTGCGCACCGACAGGGGCGCCGCGTCTTCGGGCATCAACAGCGCAAACGCGAAATCGCGGTCCTCGAGCTGATGGGCAGTCGCCACGCGGAGGCGGTCGAGCGCGCTGCCGGCCGCGGGTGCGGGCAACGCAGCGTCCGCCAGCACCGGCGCCAGCCAGGCGGCCACATCGTGACCACCACCGGCCAGCCAGCCGCTGAGACCGCCATGCAACTCGCTGCCCGGCATCGCCAGCTGCAGATGGCGGATCTCGGCGTCGATTTCAGCAAGGCTCGGCAGGGTTTCGGACACGATCGGCGCTCTTGAAGGGGTGCGTCAGTGTACCAACGGCGCACGCGCCATCGCCGCCGCCGCTTGTTGCGGCGGCGAACGCGTGCCTACACTCGCGTTCGCCGACCCCGGCACGGAGTGCCGACGCGTGATCGAACCCAGCCAGCTGCACGTGCCCGGCGCCGCGGTGCTGATCGCGTTGCTGGTTCTGCTGGTGGTGATGGTGGTGCGCCGTCGCAGCAGCGAACACGCCTACATCGCGGAGATCAACGACCACAGCGACAGGCTCCAGCTCGCCTTGTGGGCGACCGGTGAGCGCTACTGGGATTACAACGTCCGCAGCGGGCAACTGCGGCGCCTGCTCGACGATGCGTCACATGGCCAAGGCCGGATGCTCGAGCACAGTCTGCCGGTCGATGCCCTCGTACACCCCGACGACATGGCGCTCGCGCGCGAGACGCTGCGCCGCTATCTCGATGGCGATTCCGGCCGCTTCCAGGCACAGCTGCGGGTCGCCGACGGCGCTGGCGGCTGGGCCTGGGTGCGCGTGCGGGGCCGCGCGGTCGAGCGCGACGAGACCGGCAACGTGCTGCGCATCGCCGGCACCGCGCTCAACATCTCGGCAACCCGCGAAGCCGAGCGCGAGCGGCAGATCGCGGCCACCATCCTGCGCAGCATGGCCGAGGCGGTGGCGGTACTGGACGCGGACTTCCGCTACGTCTCGGTCAACCCGGCGTTCCTGCGCATGACCGGCTATGCGGAAGCGGAGATCCTCGGACGCAGCGCGTCCCTGCTCGACAGCGACCAGAACGACAGCGCGTTCTACCGGCGCATCCGCATGCAGGCCGGTGAGCAGGGCCACTGGAGCGGCGAGCTCTGGCAACGTCGCAAGGATGGAGAAGAACTGCTGGCCGCGCTGGAACTGCGCACGGTGCGAGACGCCGATGACGCCAGCGTGCTGCACGTGTGCGTGTTCAACGACATCACCCAGCAGAAGCGCACCGAGCAGGAACTGCGCTACCTCGCGAACTTCGACACCCTGACCGGGTTGCCGAACCGCTCGCTGCTGTCGGAGCGCCTGTCGCGCGCGATCGTGAAGGCGCATCGCGAGGACACGCGGCTGGCCCTGCTGTTCCTCGACCTGGACCGTTTCAAGGACGTCAACGATTCGCTTGGCCACGCCGCGGGCGACCGCATCCTGCGTGCGGCCGCGACCCGGCTGCAACAGACGGTCGGCGTGCAGCACACCGTGGCGCGCCTGGGAGGCGACGAATTCACTGTACTGCTCGAAGGCCTCGACCGACCCGACGATGCCGAACATATGGCGCGCGAGATCATCAACGCGTTCGAAGCGCCATTGCTGATCGACGATCGCCGGGAAGTCTCGATCTCGCCGTCGATCGGCATCAGCCTCTACCCCGACCACGCCCAGGTGCCCACCGAGCTGCTGAAGCAGGCCGACACCGCGATGTACCAGGCCAAGGCCGCCGGGCGCCGCACGTTCATGCGCTACAACGACAACATGGACCTCGCGGTGCGCCAGCGCGCGACGATCTCCGGCGCGTTGCGCAAGGTGCTCGACCGCGGTGAACTGCGCCTCGTGTTCCAGCCCCGCCTGTCGCTGTCGCCACCGCGCATTACCGGCGTCGAGGCGCTGCTGCGCTGGTCGAGCCCGGAACACGGCGACATCCCGCCGGCCGAGTTCGTGCCGATCGCGGAGGAAAGCGGACTGATCCTGGAGATCGGCGAATGGGTGCTGCGCGAGGCCTGCCTGGTGCTGCAGCGCTGGCGCCAGCACGGCATGGACGATCTCAACGTCTCGGTCAACGTCTCGGTGCTGCAACTGCTGCGCGGCGATTTCGTCGGTGTCGTCGGGCGCGTGCTCGACGACGTCGGCATCCCGCCGCATCTGCTCGAACTCGAGCTCACCGAGAGCGTGCTGATGGCCAATGCGGAACAGACCGCGGAACGCCTGCAGGCATTCCGCTCCCTCGGCGTATCGCTGGCGATCGACGACTTCGGCACCGGTTATTCGTCGCTCGCCTATCTCAAGCGGCTGCCGATCACCACGATCAAGATCGACAAGGCCTTCGTCGACGGCCTGCCCCACGACGCCGAGGACGCGGCGATCACGCCGACCATCGTCGCCATGGCGCACTCGCTGGGCCTGCGCGTGGTGGCGGAGGGCGTCGAAACCGAAGCCCAGATGCGCTTCCTCGCCGAACGTGGCTGCGACGAGATCCAGGGCTTCTGGCTCTCGCCGCCACTCGATGCGCTGCAGTGCCTGGCCTTCATGCGCAACTGGCGCCCGGATGGACTGCTCCTGGCGCCCCGCGCCCCGCAGACCGTGCTGCCTTGACCGCCACCGGCGCGCTGCCTATGGTGCGGCAATGACCGAACCCGACGTCATCGCCGAGTTGCACAGACTGACATCCCGTCTCGACGCGCTGATCGAGCGCGTGCGCATCCTCAGCGACGAGAACCGCAGCCTGCGCCAGCAGCAGGAATCCATCGTCGGCGAGCGCGCGCAACTGCTGTCGAAGAACGAGCAGGCACGTTCGCGGGTCGAAGCGATGATCGCGCGCCTCAAGTCCCTGGAGCAGCACACATGAGCGCGACAGAAGCCGTCAGCGTCCGCGTGCTGGACCGCGAGTACACCGTGGGTGTCACGCCCGACGAACGCGACAGCCTGATGGCGGCGGCAAAGCTGCTCGACACACGCATGCGCGAGATCCGCGGCGCCAACCGCATGGCCGCTGTCGATCGCATCGCGATCCTCGCGGCCCTGAATCTCGCGCACGAACTGCAGCAGCTCGGTGACGGCCAGTCGCATGGCTCCAAGGAAGTCGCCGATTCGCTGGCCTCGCTGCACCGCAAGCTGGACGTGCTGGACGCCGAACAGCGCTGAGCCGGTCGCGTCTTCGCGACGCCTCCACGCAACTGAATCCCAGCGGCCGCCCACCACGTCGCGACCGACGAACGGAACACGACCTGCGGATCGATTGGCTATACTGCGTGTGCGTTCTCTGCCGTGTTCGACAGCGTGCAAAACATTCGCCTTGTCCCTTAATAACGACACCGGGGACGTCAGGAAACCGGGAGTGCCAGTCCGCCCCCGAGCGGAAAGCCCAAAGGAATCCCAGCGTTCCCACTTGAACCCCGGGTTCAAGGTCGTTTCGCCTGCATCGGCATCGGCGGAGAACGTATTTTTTGAGTCCGCCTGCCGCGTCGCCGGCACTTCCGACGACGAGCCCGGCCGCATGACCGACCGCACCGCCCTCCGCCGACGCCTGCGCGACCAGCGCCGCGCCCTGCCTGCGCCCGCCCGCATCGCCGCCGCCGAGGGACTCGCCGCCCAACTGTTCTCGCTGCCCGCGCTGCCCGCGACGGGCTATGTGGCCGGCTACTGGGCCAGCGATGGCGAGATCGGCCTGCATGTCTTCCAGATGCGTTTGCCCGCCGGGCTGATCTACTGCCTGCCGGTGCTGCACGACGACGTGCTGCGTTTCGCGCCCTGGCGCGCCGGCGATCCGCTGGTCACCAACCGCTTCGGCATTCCCGAACCCGACGTCGAACCGGCCTCCGCGCTCGACGCGAGCGCGATGGGGCTGGTCGTCGCGCCGCTGGTCGGTTTCGATGCGTGCGGCAATCGGCTGGGCATGGGCGGCGGCTGGTACGACCGCAGCTTCGGTTTCCGCCGCGCGCAGTCCGCGCCACCGTTGCTGGTGGGCGCCGCGTTCGCACTGCAGCAGGTCGATGCGCTCGACCCCGCACAGTGGGATGTGCCGCTCGACGCGATCTGTACCGAATCAAACACTCTCCACCCGCCCACAGACGCCTGACCGAGACGCGATGAGCACCCGCAAGCGCTACTGGCTGATGAAGTCCGAGCCCGAGGACTTCTCGATCGACGACCTGGCCCGCGTCGGCACGGAGCCCTGGACGGGCGTGCGCAACTACCAGGCGCGCAATTTCATGCGCGACGGCATGCAGGTCGGAGACGGCGTGCTGTTCTATCACTCGAACACCGATGTGCCGGGCATCTACGGCATCGCCGAGGTCGCATCCACCGCGTATCCGGACCCGAGCCAGTTCAAGAAGTCATCGAAGTACTTCGATGAGAAAGCCACCGAAGAAAACCCGCGCTGGTTCCTCGTCGATGTCGGCTACGTGCGCACGCTGGTCCACCCAATCTCGCTGGCGGAGATCCGCGAGCACAGCGCAGACCTCGGTGAGGAGTTCGCGCTGATCCGCAAGGGCGCGCGCCTGTCGGTGCTGCCGGTCACGTCCGCGCAGTGGAAACTGCTGTTGTCCCTGGAGAAGAAGCGATGAGCGAAGGCAAGCGCCTGGCCGCCGAGAAGGCGATCGAATACGTGGAAGACGGCATGATCGTCGGTGTCGGCACCGGTTCGACCGTCGCCTACTTCATCGACGCGCTGTCGCGCATCAAGCACCGTATCGACGGCGCAGTGTCGAGCTCGGACCAGAGCACCGAACGCCTGCGCAGCCACGGCATCGACGTGCTCGATCTCAACGCCACCGGCCCGCTGGCGCTGTACGTCGACGGCGCCGACGAATGCGACCCCGGCAGGCACCTGATCAAGGGCGGCGGCGCGGCGCTGACGCGCGAGAAGATCATCGCCGAGGCCAGCAAGCAGTTCATCTGCATCATCGATCCCGCGAAGCAGGTCCCCGTGCTGGGCACGTTCCCCCTGCCGATCGAAGTGATCCCGATGGCGCGCAGCCTCGTCGCCCGCACGATTCTGGAGACGACCGGCGGCCAGCCGGTCTGGCGCGAAGGCGTGAAGACCGACAACGGCAACTGGGTGCTCGACATCCACGGCCTGGCGATCACCGACCCGGTGGCGCTGGAGGCGCAGCTCAACCAGATACCCGGCGTGGTCAGCGTTGGCCTGTTCGCCCGCCGCAAGGCCGATGTTGTGATCGTGGGGACGGCGACGCCGACGGTCATCAGCTGATTCGACCGGATGGCGCTGCCTGGACACCCATCTGCAGGGGCGCGTTTGCGCGCGAAGAAAAAACCGCAACAGGCAATCGCGCGCAAGCGCGCTCCTACAAAGACGGGTGAGAACAGGGAGAGCCGCCAGACGTTCGCCCCGGACATGCCCCAATAAAAAAGCCCGCCTTCCGGCGGGCTTTTTCGTATCACGTGCAGCCTGGACTCACTCGACGTCGAGGAAGCTCCGCAGCTGCTCGCTGCGCGAGGGGTGACGCAGCTTGCGCAGCGCCTTGGCCTCGATCTGGCGGATGCGCTCGCGGGTGACGTCGAACTGCTTGCCGACTTCCTCGAGGGTGTGGTCGGTGTTCATGTCGATGCCGAAGCGCATGCGCAGCACCTTGGCCTCGCGCGGGGTCAGGCCGGCGAGCACGTCGCGGACCGTCTCCATGAGGTTGGTGTTGGTGGTCGCGTCGATCGGGGACTCCACATTGGTGTCCTCGATGAAGTCGCCCAGGTGCGAGTCCTCGTCGTCGCCGATCGGGGTCTCCATGGAGATCGGTTCCTTCGCGATCTTCATGACCTTGCGGATTTTGTCTTCCGGCATGTCCATTTCCTTGGCCAACTCCTCCGGCGTGGCCTCGCGGCCGTACTGCTGGAGCATCTGGCGGGAAATGCGGTTGAGCTTGTTGATCGTCTCGATCATGTGCACGGGGATACGGATCGTGCGCGCCTGGTCGGCGATAGAACGCGTGATCGCCTGGCGGATCCACCACGTGGCATAGGTCGAGAACTTGAAGCCGCGACGGTGCTCGAACTTGTCCACGGCCTTCATCAGGCCGATGTTGCCTTCCTGGATCAGGTCGAGGAACTGCAGGCCGCGGTTGGTGTACTTCTTGGCGATCGAGATCACCAGGCGCAGGTTGGCCTCGACCATTTCCTTCTTGGCCTTGCGGGCCTTGGCCTCGCCGTAGGCCATCGCGCGGTTGATCTCCTTGAGATCGCCCAGTGTCACGCCCATCGCCTTCTCGATCGCGAGCGTGGCTTCCTGCTCGGCGACGATCTGGTCGCGCACGTCCTTCAGGCCGGACGACCACTTCTGCTTGCGCTTGATCATCTCGTCCGCCCAGCCCGTATTGGTCTGGTTGCCGTCCCACGCGCGGATGAAATCCTTGCGCGGCATCTTGGCGACGCGGGTGGACAGATCGAGGATGCGACGCTCGTGGTCCTTCAGCTCGGACACGACCTCGCGCAGCTTGCGGACCAGCAGATCCGTCAGCGGCAGCGGCAGCTTGAAGGTCATGAAGACCTCGGCCATCTCGGCGCGCAGCTTGATCGACGACTTCGCGGTCGCACCGTGCTTGGCGTAGGACTTCTGGAACTTGTTGAACAGGTCGGCCATCAGGTCCATGCGACGCAGGACTTCTTCCGGGTCCGGGCCGGTCGGGCCGGTGCTCTCTTCCTCGTCCGAGGAATCGTCGGAATCGTCGTCGTCGCTGTCGGCTTCTTCCACCGCTTCGACCACCGCCGGCGCGTTGCCCGCGGCCGCTTCTTCCTCGGCCGCCAGCTCTTCGAGCAACTGGTCGTTGAAGCCGGCCACGACTTCGGCCAGGCGCTTCTTGCCGCCCTTGTGCAGTTCATATTCTTCGAGCAGCAGCTGCACCGACCACGGGAAGCTGGCCACCGAGGTCATCATCTGGTTCAGACCTTCCTCGATGCGCTTCGCGATCGCGATCTCGCCTTCGCGGGTCAGCAGCTCGACCGTGCCCATCTCGCGCATGTACATGCGCACCGGGTCGGTGGTGCGACCACCTTCGGTATCGAGCGAGGTCAGCGCGGCCGCGGCTTCTTCCGCGGCAGTCTCGTCGACTTCGCGGTTGCCACCGGATTCGCCGGCCAGCAGCAGCGTTTCCGCATCGGGCGCCACTTCATGGACAGCGATGCCCATGCCGTTGATCATGCCGATGATGTCTTCGATCTGCTCCGGATCGACCATGTCGTCGGGCAGGTGGTCGTTGACCTCGGCATAGGTCAGATAGCCCTGCTCCAGACCCTTGCTGATCAGGATCTTGATGTCGGACTGCTGGGCGGGACGTTCATTCGCCATGTGGCGCACCGTCTGAAAAGTGAACCCGTAATTATACCACCAGCGGGGCCGGGATCATGCCCTGAGCAGGAAGGTGACCGGGCCATCGTTGACCAGGCTGACTTCCATATGGGCACCGAAGCGGCCGGTTTCCACCCCCGGATGGCGCGACCTGCAGGCCGCGACCAGCCGGTCGAAGGTCCGTTCAGCCTCTTCCGGCACCGCCGCGGTACTGAAGCCGGGCCGATTGCCCGAACGGGTGTCGGCCGCCAGCGTGAACTGGCTGACCAGCAGCAGGCCGCCGCCCGTCTGGGAAAGCGACAGATTCATGCGGCCGGCATCGTCCGAAAAGACCCGATAGGCGAACAGCCGATCGGCCATGCGCGCGACCTGGGCCTCGCCGTCGCCCGGCTCGATGCCGACGAACGCGAGCAGGCCGGGGCCGGTCTGGCCGACGATGTCGCCGTCGACGCGGACGGCGGCTGCGCTGACGCGCTGGATCAGAGCAAGCATGGGGAACCAGACACGAGACGCCGTTTGAAGCCCTTCCCCGCGGGCGGGAGAGGGTTGGGTGGGGGCAAGCCGTCAGCCCCCGCAGACACCTGAAACAAGCGCTGAGACATCAGCCGCCGACCATTCCGTCCGCAACCGGTGGCATCGCCCCCATTCCAACCGTCCCCCGCAAGCGGGGGAAGGCGCCAGTCACGCGATCGGCGGTATCCCGCACAAGACCAACCGGCTGTGCCGCACGGACACCCGTCATCCTTCATACCGGTTGCTGATCGGATACCGCCGCTCGCGACCGAACGCGCGCCGCGAGATCTTCGGCCCCGGCGCAGCCTGGTGACGCTTCCACTCGCTGATGCGCACCAGCCGCAGCACGCGGTCGACGGTCGCCGCATCGAAGCCGGCCGCGACGATCTCGTCGCGCGATTCCTCCTGGTCCACGAAGCGCCGCAGGATCGCGTCGAGCACGTCGTAGGGCGGCAGTGAATCCTGGTCGAGCTGGTTGTCGCGCAATTCGGCCGAGGGCGGCCGGGCGATCACCGCGGGCGGAATCACCGGTGCGCCGCCGACGGTGTTGCGCCACTTCGACAGGCCGAAGACCTCGGTCTTGTAGAGGTCCTTGATCGGCGCGTAGCCGCCGCACATGTCGCCGTAGATCGTCGCGTAGCCCACGGCGTACTCGCTCTTGTTGCCTGTGGTGAGCAGCAGGCCGCCGTGCTTGTTCGACAGCGCCATCATGATCGCGCCGCGGGTGCGCGACTGCAGGTTTTCCTCGGCGATGTCGCCGTCCTTGCCCTCGAACGCTTCGGCCAACGTGTCGAGGAAGCCCTGGAACGGCAGTTCGATCGGAATCGTCAGCATGCGCACGCCGAGCGCCTCGCACTGCTCGGCCGCGAGGTCGTTGCTCAGCCCGGCGGTGAAGCGCGAGGGCATGCGCACCGCGGTGACGTTCTCCGCGCCCAGCGCGTCGACCGCCATCGCCAGCACCACCGACGAATCGATGCCGCCCGACAGGCCGACCCAGGCTTTCGAAAACCCGTTCTTGCCACAGTAGTCGCGCGTGCCGCGCACCACCGCGCGCCAGGCGAGCGCATCGATACTTTCGTCTCCGTCGTCGACCCAGACCACCGGCGAGAACGCGCGCTTGTCAGGGTCGAAGTCCACCACCAGCCACTGGTCGTCGAATGCGATCGCCGCGGGGTGCACCGTGCCGTCGGCATCGGCGACGACCGACGCGCCATCGAACACCAGCGCATCCTGTCCGCCGACGACGTTGACGTAGGCCAGCGCGACGCCGCTCTCGCGGGTGCGCTCGGCCAGCAGCGCGTCACGCTGGCGATGCTTACCACGCTCGTACGGCGATGCATTCGGCACGACGACCACGGCCGCGCCTGCCGCTGCGGTATCGGCCAGCGGCTCGGGGAACCACAGGTCCTCGCAGACGAGTACGCCGACCGGCACGCCGCCGACATCGACCACGCAGGGCTCGCCATCGGGGTCGACGTGGAAATAGCGGCGCTCGTCGAACACGTTGTAGTTCGGCAGTTCGCGCTTGCGATAGGTGCGCTCGAGCTTGCCGTCGCGCAGCACGCTGGCCGAGTTGTAGAGCACGCTGCCTGCCGATTCCGGCCAGCCCACCACCGCGACGATGCCCCGCACATCCTTGGCGATCTGCATCAGCGCTGCTTCGCAGTCGATGAGGAACGAAGGCCGCATCAGCAGGTCCTCGGGCGGATAGCCGCTGATCGCGAGCTCCGGAAAAACCACCACGTGCGCTCCGAACTCGTCGCGTGCGGCCGCGATCATCTCCGCGATGCGCTCGGCGTTGCGGCCGACATCGCCGACCGGAAAGTCGAACTGGGCGAGTGCGATACGCAGAGGATCGGTCATGTCGGCAGGCACGCGGTCGGGGCCGTCCATCATAGCGGCCGTGTCGACGCAGACCGCGTACCAGTTCGTGCGGGCACAGCGCGCGACGTCGAGATCACGCCACAAAAAAAGGCCGCCCGGAGGCGGCCTTTCGAATCACCCGGCGAGGGGCGAATTACTTCACGAGCGCGGCGATCGCTTCGCCCAGGTCGCCCGGCGAACGGACGGTCTTCACGCCCGCCGCTTCCATCGCCTTGAACTTGCCTTCCGCCGTGCCCGAACCGCCCGAGGCGATCGCACCGGCATGGCCCATGCGCTTGCCCGGAGGGGCCGAGGCGCCGGCGATGAAGCCCACGACCGGCTTCTTGACGTGCGCCTTGATGTACTCGGCGCCCGCTTCCTCGGCGTCGCCACCGATCTCGCCGACCATGATGATGCCCAGCGTCTGCGGGTCTTCGTTGAACAGCTTGAGGCAGTCGACGAAGTTCAGGCCGTTGATCGGGTCGCCGCCGATGCCGATGACGGTCGACTGGCCGAGGCCCGCCGCGGTGGTCTGCTTGACCGCTTCATAGGTCAGCGTGCCCGAGCGCGAGACGATGCCGATCTTGCCCGGCATGTGGATGTGGCCCGGCATGATGCCGATCTTGCACTCGCCCGGCGTGATCACGCCCGGGCAGTTCGGACCCACCAGGGTCACGTCCGGATGCGACTTGAGCACGTTCTTGACGCGCAGCATGTCGAGCACCGGAATGCCCTCGGTGATACAGACGATGACCTTGATGCCGGCCGCAGCCGCTTCGAGGATCGCGTCGGCCGCGAACGGCGGCGGCACGTAGATCACCGACGCATCGGCGCCGGTGGCCTCGACCGCTTCGCGCACGGTGTTGAACACCGGCAGGTCGATGTGCGTGGTGCCACCCTTGCCCGGCGTGACGCCGCCGACGACCTGGGTGCCGTATTCCACCATCTGGGTGGCGTGGAAGGTGCCCTGCTGGCCGGTGAAGCCCTGCACGATCACCTTGGTGTTCTTGTTGATCAAAACGGACATTCGTTTGAGTCCTTCGCTATCTATGGGTTGTACGGCTTCGGGCCGGCGCAGCGTTCCGTGATGCGGAACGCCGCTTGCGCCACCTCTCCAGAACCCCCGCATCGCCGCTGGCGATGCCGCCCCCTTGACTCAAGGGGGCTGTGGACTCCGGAAGGCCTTGCCCGCAGCCGTCGAAAAATCAGGCGGCGGCGGCGACGGCCTTCTTGGCGCCGTCGTTGATGTCGTCGGCCGCGGTGATCGCCAGACCCGACTCGGCCAGCAGCTTCTTGCCCGCTTCGACGTTCGTGCCCTCGAGGCGCACGATCACCGGCACCTTGACGTCCACTTCCTTGACCGCGGCGATGATGCCTTCGGCAATCATGTCGCAGCGGACGATGCCGCCGAAGATGTTGACGAAG
This sequence comes from Luteimonas sp. KH_071, assembly GCF_057838005.1. NCBI lineage: Bacteria > Pseudomonadati > Pseudomonadota > Gammaproteobacteria > Lysobacterales > Lysobacteraceae > Luteimonas > Luteimonas sp. KH_071. The sequence goes on from NZ_CM174458.1 coordinate 2,943,259, forward strand.
ATCGCCTTCACCTTGTCGCTCGACAGGATGAGCTTGAACGCTTCGGTCACGCGCTCCTTGGTCGCGCCGCCGCCCACGTCGAGGAAGTTCGCCGGCGAACCGCCGTTGAGTGCGATCACGTCCATCGTCGCCATCGCCAGGCCCGCGCCGTTGACCATGCAGCCGATGTTGCCGTCCATGGTCACGTAGTTCAGGTCGTGCTGGCTGGCACGCGCCTCGGCCTCGTCTTCCTGCGTGGCGTCACGCATCGCCGCCAGATCCTTGTGACGGAACGTGGCGTTGTCGTCGGAGTCGACCTTGCCGTCGAGGGCGTAGAGGTCGCCGTTGTCGAGGATCGCCAGCGGGTTGAGTTCGACCAGCGCCAGGTCCTTCTCGTTGAACAGGGTATACAGGCCGCCCATGATCTTGGCGAGCTGGTTGGCCTGCTTGGCGGTCAGGCCGATCTTGAAGCCGATCTCGCGGCCCTGGTAGGGCTGGAAACCTTCGACGAAGCTGACGTTGAGGCTTTCGATCTTCTCCGGCGTCTCGGCGGCCACTTGCTCGATGTCCACGCCACCCTCGCTCGAGACGATGTAGGTGATCGACTGCGTGCCGCGGTCGACCAGCACCGACAGATACAGTTCCTTGGCGATCTCGCCGGCTTCGGTGACCAGCACCAGATTGACCGGCAGTTCAACGCCAGCGGTCTGATAGGTGGCCATCTTGGTGCCGAGCATCTTGGAGGCAGCGGCCTTCACGTCGTCGGTGGTCTTGCAGAACTTCACGCCGCCGGCCTTGCCGCGGCCGCCCGCGTGGATCTGGGCCTTGACCATCCAGGGGCCATCGCCCAGGGACTTCGCTACTTCGACTGCTTCGTCGGCGGTGGACGCGACGCGCCCGGCCGGCACGGGGATGCCGTAATCGGCAAACAACTGCTTCGCCTGGTATTCGTGGAAGTTCATGTGGGGTCCGTACGGGAAGGAAAAAGACACCGCCGACGGGCGGCGCAGGACGCGCGGCGGGTCGACGGGGTCCGCTATTCTCGCCCATGCGGCGGCGGCGGGCAAAACCGCCCCACCCGAGCGGTCCGGGCTGACGCCTATACTCGGCCGTCCGGCTCCGATGGAACGCGCCCGTGCCCCTGCTTGCAGCTTCCACGCTGACACCGTCGCTGCTGCAGCGGGAACTCTCGCTGTTCGCGCTGTACCGGGTGCTGGAGGCCGCCCTGCTCGCGCTGCTGGTCTTCAGCCCTTGGGGCGAGACCCTCGGCGCCATGATCGATGCGCCGGTCGCGATCTCGGTCGCCATCGGCTATCTGATCGCCTCGGTCGGACTGTGGTGGCATGCGCGGCGCACCAGGGCCGACTTTCCCAGCCATGCGGTGGTCGGCGTACTCGTCGACATCGCGGTCGCCACCCTGATCACCCACGCGATTCCGGAAGTCGCGCCCGGCATCGCGATGCTGCTGCTGTTCAACATCGGCGCCGCATCGCTGTTCGTCACCCTGCGCACCAGCCTGCTGATCGCCGCGGCCGCCGCGCTGGCGCTGCTGATCGAACGCCTGTCCGGCCTGTTCGGCACCGGCACGTTCGACCGCCCGTTCGCCGAGATGCTGATGTTCGGGCTGGGTTTCTTCGCCGCCGCGTCGCTGACCCGCCAGCTCGGCAAGCAGGTGCGCGACACGCAGGCGCTGGCAGACCGGCGCGGGGCCGAGGCCGCGAACCTCGCCGAGATCAACGAACTGATCATCCGCCGCATGCAGACCGGCGTGTTGCTGGTCGACAGCAGCGGACACATCCGCCTGACCAACGAAGCCGCCATGCTGCTGATCGGGGAAAGCGAGACACCCGGCGAAGACGGTCTGCACGGCCGCACGCTGTCACAACTCGCGCCGCCACTGGCGATGCGCCTAGCCGAGTGGCTGCGCAGCGGCAGCGTCGACAGTGCGCCGCTCAACCTGCGCGAGCATACCGACGTGATGCCGCGCTTCGTGCGCCTGCTGGCCGAGAGCGACAGCACGCTCGTGTTCCTCGACGACACCTCGCTGGTCTCGCGCCGCGCCGAATCGCTGACCCTGGCCACCATGGGCCGGTTCTCCGCCAGCCTCGCGCACGAGATCCGCAACCCGCTCGCCGCGATCAGCTACGCCACCCAGCTGATGGAGGAATCGGACCAGATCGGCGAGGCCGACCGGCGCCTGCTGCAGATCATCCACCAGCAATGTATGCGCACCAACGGCATCGTCGAAAGCGTGCTGGGCCTCGCCCGCCGCGAACGCGCGCGGCCGGAACATGTGGATCTCGTCGCCGTGGCCCATGGCTTCGTGCAGGACTACCGGATGATCGTCACCGACGAGAACGCCGAACTGAAGATCAGCTGCGACCAGCCCACGCTGCGCGCGATCTTCGACCCGCGCCACCTGCAGCAGGTGCTCACCGCCCTCGTCAACAACGCCGTGCGATACGGCCGCATGCCCGGCGAGCCGGCGCGTATCACCCTGCGCCTCGAACAGGCCGGCGAATGCCCCACGCTCAGCGTGCTCGACCGTGGTCCCGGCATTCCCGAAGCCGTCGCCTCGCAGCTGTTCCGCCCGTTCTTCACCACCTCCGAAAGCGGCACGGGCCTGGGGCTCTACATTGCGCACGAGCTGTGCCGGGCGAACGAGGCCCATCTGGAATATGTCGCCGTCCCCGGCGGCGGCGCGTGCTTCCGGGTCACCCTGGCGGCGCGGCAGACGCTGTTGCGAAAGGCGGCCTGATCGGCGCTGCAGAAGCGCTGAGCCTGGGACCTGCAAACGCCTCTGACGCATCTATCTACAGATCGGGTTGCCGACCGAACCACCCTCGCCCGCGGCGGCGCTGTTACGACACCGCACTCAGCCCACCTGCGCGCTCCCTGTTCGAATGCCGCCTCCACACAGCGGCGCAACTGTACCTCCACACCGCGCGTCGACAGCGCGTGACTCTCGTGGCCTTTGACAGAATCTGTCACTATGCGTCACACCTGAGTCCCGGTTGTGTGGCGAATCGATGAGCGAAACTCGCAGCGTCCTGATCGTCGATGACGAACACGATATTCGTGAACTGCTGGTCCTCACATTGAGCCGCATGGGGCTGCGTACCGAAACCGCGCCCAGCCTGGCGGTCGCGCGCGAACTGCTGGCCGCCTCGACCTATGATCTCTGCCTGACCGACATGCGCCTGCCGGACGGGTCGGGTCTGGATCTCGTGGGCGAGATCACTACCCGTTTCCCCGGCACCCCGGTTGCCGTGATCACCGCGTATGGCAACGTCGCGGCTGCGGTCGAAGCGCTGAAAGCGGGTGCCTTCGATTTCGTCAGCAAGCCGGTCGACATCCATGTGCTGCGCGGCCTGGTCCGGCAGGCCCTGGAACTGGGCGAGCGCGCCAAACGCGAGACCGAAGAACACAGCAGCCGCCTGCTCGGCACGTCAGACGTGATGGTCACGCTGCGCAACACGATCGCCAAGGTCGCCCGCAGCCAGGCGCCCGTCTTCATCCAGGGCGAATCCGGCACCGGCAAGGAACTCGTCGCCCGCACGATCCACGCGCAAGGCGCGCGCGCGAGCAGTCCCTTCGTGCCGGTCAACTGCGGCGCCATTCCGAGCGAACTGATGGAGAGCGAGTTCTTCGGCCACAAGAAGGGCAGCTTCACCGGCGCGCACAGCGACAAGCCGGGCCTGTTCCAGGCTGCGGACGGCGGCACGCTGTTCCTCGACGAGATCGCCGAGCTGCCGCTGGCGATGCAGGTCAAGCTGCTGCGCGCGATCCAGGAAAAGTCGATCCGCCCGGTCGGCGCCGCGGCCGAGATCCAGGTCGACGTGCGCATCCTGTCGGCCACCCACAAGGATCTGGCGCAGCTGGTCAACGACGGCCGCTTCCGCCACGACCTCTACTACCGCATCAATGTCATCGGCCTGCAGGTGCCGCCGCTGCGCGAGCGCACGGGCGATCTGCCGCTGCTGTCGGGCGCGATCCTGCAGCGCCTCGCCCAGGCCATGCACCGCGCCGCGCCCACCCTGGCGCCGGACGCCGTCGCCGCGCTCGAAGCCTATGGATTTGCCGGCAATGTCCGCGAACTCGAGAACATCCTCGAGCGCGCCCTGGCCATGGCCGACAACGACCACATCACCGCCGCCGACCTGCACCTGCCCGTCGCCCGCGGCGCCCAGCAGACCGCGCAACCGCAGCAGCCCTCGCCCTTCATCACCGGCACGCACCAGGCCCTGCCGCCCAGCGCCGCACCGCCGCGCGACCCGCGCACGCTCAGTCCCTACGACACCGCCAGTTCGGCGCTGCCGTCCTTCATCGAAGACATCGAGCGCGCCGCCATCCAGCAGGCGCTGCAGGAAAACCGCTACAACAAGACCCGCACCGCCGCCGCACTGGGCATCACGTTCCGGGCGCTGCGGTACAAGCTGAAGAAGCTCGGCATCGATTGATGCCGCTTCAATGCCGCGCGGCGCGTGATGCACCGCGGGCGTAGGCGGCACGCCCCGGCTGTCCACGGCGCGCACACCCGGGCAGCCGGCCCGGGCGCAGGAAAAGCGGATCGTTGCCGGAATAGCGTGCGGTGACCCGCTGCCCTCCAGCGACCCCGGGCACCAGTTCGACACAACGCGTCACCTTGTGACGCGATCGCGCACGATCCGTTCCCGCGCATGCCCGGCATCCGTGTCCATCGACACAATCCGGCGCCAATCAAGGGCGGGAAAGTTGGCACGCCTTATGCGTCATCCCCATCGCACGTGCAGGTCGCACGGCTGCCCACGGATCGGCACCAGCCGGCCACGCGGCACGTGGAATCAATCACTCCTAGGGGATACACCATGAAGAAGATGCAGAAGGGCTTCACCCTCATCGAACTGATGATCGTTGTGGCGATCATCGCCATCCTCGCGGCCATCGCGCTGCCGGCTTACCAGGATTACACCGTCCGCGCCCGCACCACTGAAGGCCTTGCGGCTGCGTCTGCAGCCAAGCTGACCGTTGTGGAAAATGCATCGAACGGCCTGCCGCTCGCCCAGGGCTATAACGCTACGCAGCCTGCGACACGCAACGTCGCAGCTAACGGCGTTGCGATCAGCACCACTGGCGTCATTACGGTCGCTCTGACGCCTGCCGCAGGTGGCGGCTCCCTTACGATGACGCCCGTGCCTGCTCTGGTCGCTGGCACTGTTCCGAATGGGCCGATCAATTGGAACTGCACCGGCACCAATACGAACAAGGCCCGCCTCCCGGCCGAGTGCCGCGGTTAATTAGAGATAGGCGTTGAAGTGCAGAGCCCCGGTTTAGCCGGGGCTTTTTTTTGTTTCCTATTTCAATTCAAACTTCTGGGACTTTAAGACTCGCCTACTGACGGTGCTTGACGGGAATCGCGTTTCGACAGGGTTTCTCACGGCGGGCAGGCTCGCGCGCATCGTATCCCGTGCTACTGACCGCTTGGCAGAGACCATAGCAACGGCGAACTGTTGAAGTAGAGTGGCCTTCCAACGCACAAGCACAAGCACTTCATGAATACACTCGCGAGTCCCAACCTTGTCGGCATCACTGGTATCGCCCGCCGCCTCGTTCTTGACGGCGCCTTGGATGAGGCAGCGGCGCGCGAGGCGCTGGAAAAGGCGACGGCACTGCGCAAGCAGATCTCGGCCTATCTGCGCGAACAAAAGTTGGTGACCGCTTCGCAGATGGCCGCCGCGATTTCAATCGAATTCGGCATGCCGGTCTTCGACCCGGCGGTGATGGATCCCCATGCCAGTGCGGTCAAGCTGGTCAGCGAGGAGCTGCTGGGCAAGCACGGGGTGCTGCCGCTGTTCAAACGTGGCAACCGCTTGTTTGTGGGCACTGCCGATCCGACCAATACGCATGCACTGGACGAGATCAAGTTCCACACCAATCTCACGGTTGAGCCGATCCTGGTCGACGAGGAGAGCATCCGTCGCACCCTGGAAATCTGGCTGCAATCGTCGGACAGTTTCGGCGACGCGCTCGACGACGGCGACGGACTGGATGCGCTCGATGTCGGCACCGATGACGATCCGGGCAAGATGGAGAACGCGGTCGACGGCAAGGACGACACGCCGGTCGTCAAGTTCGTCAACAAGGTGCTGGTGGACGCGATCAAACGCGGCGCGTCCGACATCCATTTCGAGCCATATGAAACCGACTACCGGGTGCGCCTCCGCATCGACGGCATCCTCAAGCAGGTCGCGAAGATGCCGGTCAAGCTCAACGGCCGCATCACCGCGCGTCTGAAGGTCATGGCGCAACTCGACATCGCCGAAAAGCGCATCCCGCAGGACGGCCGCATCAAGCTCAACCTGTCCAAGACCAAGCAGATCGACTTCCGCGTCAGCACCCTGCCCACTTTGTTCGGCGAAAAGGTGGTGCTGCGTATCCTCGATGCCAGCGCGGCCAAGCTGGGCATCGACAAGCTGGGCTACGAGCCCGACCAGCAGGCGCTATTCCTGGAGGCCATCCACAAGCCCTACGGCATGGTGCTGGTGACCGGCCCGACCGGCTCGGGTAAAACCGTCTCGCTGTACACGGCCCTCGGCATCCTCAACGACGAGACCCGCAACATCTCGACGGCAGAGGATCCGGTGGAAATCCGCCTGCCGGGCGTCAACCAGGTACAGCAGAACAACAAGCGCGGCATGACCTTTGCCGCGGCGCTGCGCTCGTTCCTGCGCCAGGACCCGGACATCATCATGGTCGGCGAGATTCGCGACCTGGAAACCGCGGAGATCGCGATCAAGGCCGCGCAGACGGGCCACATGGTGCTGTCGACGCTGCATACCAACGATGCGCCGCAGACCATCGCCCGCCTGATGAACATGGGCATCGCGCCCTACAACATCACCAGTTCGGTCACGCTGGTGATCGCCCAGCGCCTGGCGCGCCGGCTGTGCCCGCGCTGCAAGCGCAGGGTGGAGCTGCCCGACCATGCGCTGCTGGCCGAGGGATATACCGAAGACCAGGTGCGCGCAGGCATCGAGCTCTACGAGGCGGTGGGCTGCGACGAATGCACCAACGGCTACAAGGGTCGCGTGGGCGTGTACCAGGTGATGCCGATGAGCGAGCAGATCCAGGAGATCATCCTGCAGGGCGGCAACGCGATCCAAATCGCCGAAGTTGCAGCACGCGCAGGCGTGAACGATCTGCGCAAGTCGGCACTCGAGAAAGCGCGGCAGGGATTGACGAGCCTGGCGGAGATCAACCGCGTCACTAAGGACTGAGCCCTGGGACAAGACGCCCTGCGTTCGCGCGTTGCGGCAACGCGATTGACGCCGCTTCGCGTGCAGGCGCGCTCTGAAAGATCGCGCTCGCCCGCCTGACATTTGAAGCCCGAATGCGGAATGCGGCAACCGGTCACGACCCGGCCTGCCACTTTGCCCGCCAAGCCGCTACCATGCGGCCATCTGCCCGGCTGGGGAAAGCCGGTTCATCTGGGGGAACACCCGCATGTCTGCCACCCGCACCGTCGCCCGCAAGACCGTCGGCAACAAGCCCGCGCTACCTGTCCGCGAGGGCGTGACCCTGGACACCTTCATCTGGGAAGGCACCGACAAGCGCGGCGTCAAGATGAAGGGCGAGCAGCAGTCGAAGAACGTCAACATGTTGCGCGCCGAGCTGCGCCGGCAGGGGATCCAGCCGGGGGTCATCAAGACCAAAGGCAAGCCGCTGTTCGGCGCTGCCGGCAAGAAGATCACTCCGCGCGATATTGCGATCTTCAGCCGGCAGTTCGCCACGATGATCAAGTCCGGCGTGCCGGTGGTGCAGGCGCTGGAGATCGTGGCCAACGGCAACAAGAACCCGCGCATGGCGAAGATGCTCAATGCGATGCGTCTGGACATCGAGGGCGGCTCTTCCATCAACGAAGCGATGTCCAAGCATCCGGTGCAGTTCGACGAGCTGTTCCAGAACTTGGTCCGCGCCGGCGAGTCGGCCGGCGTGCTCGAAACCGTGCTCGACACCATCGCCACATACAAGGAAAACACCGAGAAACTGAAAGGAAAGATCAAGAAGGCGCTGTTTTATCCAATTGCGGTTGTCGCGGTCGCCATCATCGTTAGCGCAATCCTGCTGATCTTCGTCGTGCCGCAGTTCGAAGCGGTGTTCGCCGACTTCGGCGCGGAACTTCCAGCTTTTACACAGTTGATCGTAGGCGCTAGCAAGTTCATGGTGTCGTATTGGTGGCTGATGTTGTTCGTTGTAGTTGGCGGCGTCGCAGGATTTCTGTTTGCATATCGACGGTCTGTACCTCTACAACACGGCGTCGACAAGCTGCTTCTCAAGTTGCCGGTAATCGGTCAGCTTCTTCACAACGCTGCGGTCGCACGCTTCGCTCGTACGCTTGCCACCACTTTCAAGGCCGGCGTGCCGCTTGTGGAGGCGCTGGATACAGTCTCGGGCGCTACCGGAAGTACGGTTTACGAGAAGGCTGTACTGCGGATGCGCGATGACGTGTCCGTCGGCTACCAGGTCAACATGGCGATGAAGCAGGTGAACCTGTTTCCGCACATGGTGGTGCAGATGACGGCGATCGGCGAAGAGGCGGGCGCGCTCGACACCATGCTGTTCAAGGTGGCCGAGTTCTACGAGGAGGAGGTCAATAATGCGGTCGATGCATTGAGCAGCCTGCTCGAGCCCATGATCATGGTGTTCATCGGTGGTCTCGTCGGCGGCATGGTCATCGGCATGTATCTGCCGATCTTCAAATTGGCTTCGGTCGTCTGATGTGCCTCGTTCGCTGGTGATCCGCTAGATGGCTTTTCTCGATCAGAACCCAGAGCTGGGCTTTCCGCTCGCCGCAGGCTTCGGCCTGCTGGTGGGCAGCTTCCTCAATGTCGTGATCCTGCGGCTGCCGCGGCGCATGGAGTGGCAGTGGAAGCGTGATTCACGCGAGATCCTGGGCGAGCCGGAGCTGTACGATCCGCCGCCGCCCGGGATCGTGGTCGAGCGGTCGCATTGCCCGCATTGCGGCCATCAGCTGTCGTGGTACGAGAACATCCCGGTCCTGAGCTGGCTTGCGCTGCGTGGCAAGTGCCGCAGCTGCAAGACGCCGATCTCGATGCAGTATCCCGCGGTCGAGCTGCTGACGATGCTGTTGTTCGTGGCCTGCGTGTGGCGCTTCGGTTTCGGCTGGCAGGGCTTCGGCGCGCTGGTGCTCACCGGGTTCCTGGTCGCGGCCTCGGGCATCGATGTGCGGACCCAGCTGTTGCCCGACTCACTGACATTGCCGCTGATGTGGCTGGGATTGATCGCGAGTCTCGACAACCTCTACATGCCCGCAAAACCTGCCCTGCTGGGCGCGGTGGTGGGCTACGCGAGCCTGTGGACGGTGTGGTGGCTGTTCAAGCAGGCCACCGGCAAGGAAGGCATGGGCCATGGCGACTTCAAGCTGCTGGCCGCACTAGGCGCGTGGTGTGGGCTGAGCGGCCTGTTGCCGATCATCCTGCTGTCGGCCGTGGCCGGCGCGATCATCGGCTCGATCATGCTGGCCGTGCAGGGCCGCGACCGCTCGACGCCGATTCCGTTCGGGCCATATCTCGCCATCGCGGGCTGGGTGACCTTCATGTGGGGTCACGACCTGGTCGAACGCTACAAGCAGTTCGCCGGCCTCGGCTGACCCCTGCCTCGCGATGCGCGCGTTGATCATCGGCCTGACCGGCGGCATCGCCTCGGGCAAGACGGCAGCCACACAGGCATTCGAGCGACGCGGGATCGTGGTCGCCGATGCCGATCTGGCGGCGCGCGACGCGGTCGCGCCCGGCAGTGCGGGCCTCGCGGCGGTCGTCGAAGCCTTCGGCACCGACGCCCTGTCCGACGACGGCAGCCTGGATCGCGCTGCGATGCGCCGCCGGATCTTCGAAGATCCCGACGCACGCCTGCGACTGGAAGCAATCATCCATCCCCGCGTGCGCGAAGCCCTGCGCGTGGCCTGCGAGGCGGCGCCCGGACCCTACGCGGTCGCCGCGATCCCACTGCTGACCGAAGGCGGCCGAGCCGCGTATCCGTGGCTGCACCGGGTGCTGGTGATCGACGTGCCGCGTGAGCTTCAGCTGGCGCGGCTGCTGGCGCGCGACGGCATCGATGCCGCGCTTGCCGAGCGGATGGTGGCCGCGCAGGCCACGCGTGCGGCGCGCCTGGCGATTGCGGACGACGTGATCGTCAACGACGGCACGCTGGAGGCCCTGGACGCGGCCGTGGGCGCGCTGGATGCGCGGTATCGCGGAATGGCAGACCCGGCCCGGTAAGCCTCGCCTGCGGTGGCGTCGATCGATCCGACAGGCGCCCTGCCCCGTTCAATCACATCGCTGATGCGTCGATGTGAGCCCTCGCCTTTCAGGGCGACCACAGGCTCCCGATTGCAGCGATGCCCTGGGCCCCATGGCGGCGGGCCTCGGGAATGTCGGCGGGTGCCATGCCACCGAGTGCGTAGATCGGCAGCGCCGTGGTCTCGCGCAGTCGCGCGAACGCGTCCCAGCCGATGCCCGGCATGCCGGGATGACTGGCAGTCTCGGCGACGGGACCCAGCACGACGAAGTCGCAGCCCAGACGTGCGGCGTGCGAGAGCTCTTCCGCGTTGTGGCAGGACGCGGCCAGCACCGTGCCCTCGGGGACGGGACGCGCCGCGAGTGCCTGCAACGCGTCCGACCGGAGATGGACACCGACGCCGGCGGCACGTGCAGCGTCGACCGGACCGTTGAACAGCAGCTGCGCGTCGTACCTGCGACAGCGCGTCGCCGCGAGCTGCAGCAATGCGGACTGGCGATCGGGCGGCACATCGGGCAACCGCAGCTGGATTCGCCGGATGCCACGGCGCAGGGCGCTCTCGAACGCCTGCAGCCATGGCGCATCGTCCGCACCGGGTGGCGGCGTCACCAGATACCGATCCGGTGTCTGCAATGCGGCGACGACCGGCAGGTCCGCGGGCGGCATCGAATAGCGACCCAGCTTGTCCGGCGCGACCCAGGTCAATGCCTGCCCTTCGCGACCCTTGGGCACGCCTTCCCAATGCGTGACATGACGGACATCGAGCCGCAGGCGCTTGCCCGGGTAGCGCTGGGGCACGGTCATCAGCGGCGAACCGACGGTGACGCGGATGCCGAGTTCCTCGTCCAGTTCGCGGATCAGCGCAGCTTCCGGCGTCTCGCCCGCTTCGCGCTTGCCGCCGGGAAATTCCCAGAGCCCAGGCATGTCGCGGTTGGGCGTACGCCGCGACAGCAGGATCCGGCCACGCTTGTCGGTAATGACGCCGGCGACGACTTCGATGACGCGTTCGCTCATGCCGCTCGGCGCTCCGGACAGGGCCGTCAGGTTAGGCGGGGTGCGGGCGGTTTGCCAGCCATCGCGATGGTCAGGTTCGCACCCGCTGCGCTGGTGCAGCGCGAGTGCCCCGCCCCTCTGGGCAGGCTCGGTGAGAGGGCATGTCTCGCGAGAACGCAGGCCCCGCCCGACGCGCGTTGCGCATCAATCTTTTCGGCGGGAGCGGTGCGATGACTGCAGCCACTGGACGACCGCTCAGCCGCCCTGCGCTTCGAGGGCGCCGGGCACCTCTCGCTCTGCGGTGAGGCGGCACGCTTGCGAGGATCCACCGGCTCGCGTGACTACGAACGCCCTCGCGCTGGCACGAGGGCCCGGGCGTTGAGCGGGCCTGGGGTGAGGGCGCTCGTCACGGCGCGAATGACACCCACGGACCGCCCCGCCCTCAGCCGACCGCTCTGCGCGTCGACCCCGGATCAAGTCCGGGGCAGGCTCTCTCCCGGAGGGAGAGGTGCCGGGCGACAGACGATTCGGAAGTCAGCTCAGCTGCCCGTGGCAGTGCTTGAACTTCTTGCCGCTGCCGCACGGACACGGATCGTTGCGGCCCACCTTGTCGCCGTCGCGCACGATCGGCGCTTGTGGACCCTGCGAGGCAGCAGCCGCACGCACGTCTTCCGCTTCCTCGTCGGCGCCGTAGCCGCCCGCATCGGCGTGCTGGAATTGCGCCTGGTTGAGCTTGGCTTCCACCTGGCGACGCTCTTCGGCCTCCAGCGCGGCGATCTCGTCCTCGCTGCGCACGCGCACGCGCGCCAGCATCGTCACGACATCGTGCTTCACCTTGTCCAGCATTTCCGAGAACAGCTCGAAGGCTTCGCGCTTGTATTCCTGCTTCGGCTGCTTCTGCGCGTAGCCGCGCAGATGGATGCCCTGGCGCAGGTAGTCCATGCGGCCCAGGTGTTCCTTCCAGCCCTGGTCGAGCACGTTGAGCATGATGTGCTTCTCGAGCATGCGCATCGTCTCGTCGCCGAGCGAGGCTTCCTTGTCGGCGAACAGGCGGTCGACTTCCTTCTGGACGTGCTCGGCGATCTGCTCGGCATCCAGCTCGTCGCTGGACTTGGCCATGTCGACCAGCGGCAGGCGCAGGCCGAACTCGCGGTCGATCTCGGACTCGAGGCCCGGCAGATCCCACTGCTCGTCGATCGACTGAGGCGGCACGTAGCGGGCGACGATGCCGGCGATCACGTCGGCACGGATGCCGTCGACGTTGTCCTGGATGCTCTCGGCGTCCAGCAGTTCGTCGCGCTGGCCGTAGATCACCTTGCGCTGGTCGTTGTTGACGTCGTCGAAGTCGAGCAGGTTCTTGCGGATATCGAAGTTGTGCGCTTCGACCTTGCGCTGCGCGTTCGCGATCTGCTTGGTGACCAGCGGCGACTCGATGATGTCGTCTTCCTGCAGGCCCATGCGCGCCATGACCTTCTGCACCCAGTCGGCGGCGAAGATGCGCATCAGGTTGTCTTCGAGCGACAGATAGAAGCGGCTCGAACCCGGATCGCCCTGACGGCCCGAACGGCCGCGCAACTGGTTGTCGATACGGCGCGATTCGTGGCGTTCGGTGCCGATGATGTGCAGACCGCCAGCGGCCTTGACCGCATCGTGGCGCACCTGCCATTCGGCGCGGAGTTTCGCCTTCGTCGCCTCGTCGACCGGCGCGCCTGTCTCGGCTTCCAGCGTCGCCAGCTCGGTGTCGAGCGAACCGCCCAGCACGATGTCGGTACCGCGGCCGGCCATGTTGGTCGCGATGGTCACCGCGCCCGGACGACCGGCCTGGGCGATGATCGTCGCCTCGCGCTCGTGCTGCTTGGCGTTGAGCACTTCGTGATGGATGCCTTCCTTGCGCAGATGCTCGCTGAGCAGTTCCGACACCTCGATCGACGTCGTGCCGACCAGCACCGGCTGGCCGCGTTCGTTGGCCGCCTGGATCTCGCGCGCCACGGCGCGGTACTTGCCCGGGCGGTTGAGGAACACCGCATCGGGCGCGTCCTTGCGGATCATCGGGCGATGCGTCGGAATCACCACGACTTCGAGCGAATAGATGCTCTCGAATTCAAACGCTTCGGTATCCGCGGTACCGGTCATGCCCGAGAGCTTGCCGTACATGCGGAACAAGTTCTGGAAGGTGATGCTGGCGAGCGTCTGGTTCTCGCGCTGCACCGGCACGCCTTCCTTCGCTTCCACCGCCTGGTGCAGACCATCGGACCAGCGACGGCCCGGCAGGGTACGGCCGGTGAACTCGTCGACGATGATGACTTCGCCGTCGCGGATGATGTAGTGGTCGTCGCGCTGGTAGATCGCATGCGCGCGCAGGCCGGCATTGAGGTGATGCACCACGTGGATGTTCTGCGGCGCGTACAGGCTGTCCTCTTCGCCGAGGATGCCGGCCTTGCGCAGCAGTTCTTCCGCGTGTTCCTGGCCGGCTTCGGACAGGTGGACCTGCTTGCCCTTCTCGTCGACCCAGAAGTCGCCGTCGCCGTCCTCGGTTTCCTGACGCACCAGAGACGGCACGATCCGGTTGACCTTGATGTAGAGCTCCGGCGAATCGTCGGCCGGGCCGGAGATGATCAGCGGTGTGCGCGCTTCGTCGATCAGGATCGAGTCGACCTCGTCGATGATCGCGTAGTTGAGGCCGCGCTGGTACCGGTCGGCCTTCGACAGCGCCATGTTGTCGCGCAGGTAATCGAAGCCGAATTCGTTGTTGGTGCCGTAGGTGATGTCGGCGCGGTAGGCGTCGCGCTTGGCTTCGCCGTGCGGCATGCCCGGCCAGATCACGCCGACGGACAGGCCCAGCCAGTTGTAGAGCTTGCCCATCTGCGCGGCGTCGCGGCGGGCCAGATAATCGTTGACCGTGATGACGTGGACGCCCTTGCCCTCGAGTGCATTGAGGTAGGTCGGCAGCGTACCGACCAGGGTCTTGCCCTCACCGGTGCGCATCTCGGCGATCTTGCCCATGTGCAGCACCATGCCGCCGATCAGCTGCACGTCGTAGGGCCGCATGCCCAGCACGCGCCTGCTGGCCTCGCGGCACACCGCGAAGGCTTCGGGCAACACCTTGTCCAGCGTCTCGCCGTTGGCGACGCGCGCCTTGAACTCGGGGGTCTTGGCCTGCAGTTCGGCGTCCGACAGCGCCTCCATCTGCGGCTCGAGCGCGTTGATCTTCACCACGATCTTCTCGAGCTGTTTGACGAAACGGTCGTTGCGGCTACCGAAGACGCTGGTGAGCAGGCGATTGAGCATTGGAAGTCCGGGTTCTGGAGACGGAACGCGGCCCGGGGCGGTTTCCCCCGAATCCGCAAACAAGAAAAAGGGCGCTTGGCGCCCCTCGATGGCAACACGCATTGTAGCTTGGGGAGCGCGGGGGTGTTTTCAAGCACTGGGCCGTTCGTGCGCGACCTGCCTTCGACCGCGCACGACATGGCGAGCGAAACATCACCTGCGCCGACGGACTTGAAGCCCTCCCCTGCGACGCGGGTGAGGCTTGGGTGGGGCAATCAGCGCAGCGTGGAGTGCGTGATCAGGCGCGATATCAGTGCGATCCCCACACGGGCGCGAGCGGGAGGTTCGCCCCCATCCCGGCCTTCGACCCGTGAAGGGTCCAATGCCCCGCAAGCGGAGGAAGGAGCAAAGCCCTACTGCCGGCTGACACCCATGTCGCCGAGGAACTTGCGCGGGTTCTGCACGCGGCCGTTCTCCCAGACTTCGAAATGCACGTGGGCACCGGTCGAGCGACCGGTCGAACCGGCCTTGGCGATCTCGTCGCCGACGCGGACCAGGTCACCCACCTTCACCACGTTGCGGGAGTTGTGCGCATAGCGGGTCACGAAGCCGTTGCCGTGGTCCACTTCGACCACGTTGCCATAACCGCTGCGTACGCCCGAATAGCTGACGACGCCATCGGCGACCGTCATCACGCGATCACCGGTGCGGGCGTCGAAGTCGATGCCCTTGTGGAACTGGGCACCACGACCGAACGGATCGGCGCGGTAGCCGTAAGCCGAAGTCATGAAGCTGCTGGCGACCGGCGAGCGTGACGGCAGGGCGTTGCGTTCGATGCGGCGATCGAACAGCAGGGCTTCGAGCACCGAGAGCTGCTGGCCGGAGTTGGCCAGATCGCCTTCGAGCGCGTCCATGCCGCCAAGCAGCTTGCGGGCAGGCATGTCGCGCGCAGGTTCCGCACCACCCTGTCCGACCGGGCGATCGAAATCGAATTCACCGTCTTCCAGGCCCGCACCACGCGCGAGCCGGTCGCCGAGGGCGTTGAGCCGGTTGGCCTGCGCCTGCAGTTCACCCATACGGGCGGCAAGCGCGTTGATCTCGCGCTGCGCTTCGCGGCGGGTTTCTTCGATGCCGCGTTCGTTCGCCGAGGCCACGCCGTGCATGCGCGCGATTTCCGCTGCATTGAGCGCGGCGCCGCCGCACAGGCTGGCGACCGCAACGGCGGTCATGACGGTGAGGGGCTTGCGTGTCGCGAGTGCGCGGGCCTTGGCGGCCACCTGCGCAGCGCGGCCGCGCATATCATTCAACAACGTGTCTAGAGTCATGCGTGCCAATGTCTGATTTCAGGTCCAGGTTCAAGCCACCCCGCATCGGCGCCTCCCGTACCGGGATTCCGACGGCCGCACTGGATGCGGCACTGGGTGGTGCGTCGGCCGATCCGATCCGCCGGGCCATGTGGCTCGACGCGCTGGATCGCCGCCTCGTTCCCCTGTTGCCTCCTTCGCTGGCGCCACATGCGCGGCTGGCCAATGTCGACGGCAACAGGCTGGTCTTCCTCGTCGATTCGCCCATCTGGCACGCCAGGCTGCGCCTGTCGGCCGATGTGCTGCTCGACGCCGCCCGGTCCATCGGGCTGGATGTCAGCGACATCGTGATCAGGACCTCGACCCGGCCGCTGCGACCGGAGGTCGATGCAGGCCGCGTACGCCCGAAACCGCCGTCCGCCGTGGCCCGCAAGGCCGTGGCGGCCGCGCTGGCCTCGTTGCAAGCGCCGGATGGCGACGACAACGGGACATGATGGGTCGGGTGATCCCTTCTCCCCTGGTCACCGACGTCGACGTCGGGTGAAGGGGAGCGGGCATCCTACCGACGGTTCCGCGGTAGGAAGTTAACTGAAAATTAAGTTCTCAGAAATTTAAAGTTAAAATTCTGTTAGCGGCAGGGTCGGCCCTGAACCATGCGGCGAATCCGCCGTCAAAGTTCATCCGCGATTTGCGTAGGTGAATGCCGCAATCAGGCGATCGCGGGCGTGCCGTAGGCGACCGGCGCGGGTGCGGTCTGGTCGAAGCTGACCTTCTCCCACGCATCCGCCTCGGCCAGCAATGCGCGTACCAGCTTGTTGTTGAGCGCGTGACCGGACTTGTAGCCGATGAAGCGGCCGAGAATCGGGTGTCCGGCGAGATACAGGTCGCCCACCGCGTCGAGGATCTTGTGGCGCACGAACTCGTTGGCGTAGCGCAGGCCGTCGTCGTTGAGCACGCGGAACTCATCGAGCACGATCGCGTTGTCCATCGAGCCGCCGAGGCCGAGGTTGCGCTCGCGCATGTATTCGAGATCACGCATGAAACCGAAGGTGCGTGCGCGACTGACCTCGCGGATATAAGCCTCGGTCGAGAACTCGACTTCGGCGCGCGACTGCGCGACCGGAATGGCCGGGTGATCGAAGGCGATGGTGAAGTCGAGCTTGAAGCCGTCGTAGGGTTCGAAGCGCGCGATCTTGTCGCCTTCGCGGACTTCAACCGGCTTGAGCACGCGGATGAAGCGCTTGGGTGCGTCCTGCTCGACCACGCCGGCCGACTGCAGCAGAAACACGAAGGGACCGGACGAGCCGTCCATGATCGGCACTTCGGCCGCGGACAGTTCGATATAAAGGTTGTCGACGCCCAGGCCCGCAAGCGCGGACATCAGGTGCTCGACGGTCTGCACATTGGCCGGGCCACAACTCAGGCCGGTGCACAGTGTGGTTTCGGTGACGAGGTTGCCGTCAGCCGGAATCTCGACCACGGGGTCCAGGTCGACACGGCGGAACACGATGCCGGTGTCGGGCACTGCCGGACGCAGGGTCAGGAACACTTTCTCGCCGCTGTGCAGGCCGACGCCTGTCGCGCGGATCACGTTCTTGATGGTGCGCTGGCGGGGCATGGGGGAGTCCGCAGGGAGGAAGGATCCGCGTGTCCGTCATGGGACTGTCATCGGAACCGGGGGGCAGATTATCACGGCACCGCCTGAACCTGAACGAAAGCGCGGCGGTGTTTCAAGACGCTGGAGGCATGCGGAAATCCATACGACAGCGCCGGAAAACGGTCCACCGGAAAAACCCGGTGGACCCAAAGGCGCCGCGCGGACAACGCGACGCCGGGCAAAACGGCATGGCGGGAGGACGATCCGCCATGCAGCGGCATGCCATCGCCGCGCACCGGTCAACGGTGCGCGCGCAACGGACTGCCGCGATCAACGCGGATCAGTCGGCCTGGCGGCGCAGAAACGCCGGAATATCCAGGTAGCTGCTGTCGCTGCCGAAATCGGCCGCCTTCGGCGCGTCCGACGACTCGGCGCGGGTCGCACCGCGCAGTGGCGATGCCGCCGACGCGCCACCACCGTTGCCGCGCAGCGATGCCGCGATGCTGTGACCCGGGCTGTACGGGGCCACGGCGTCGGACTCGTCTTCGATCAGCATGCCGGTCGTGCCGTCGCGGACGCCACGCTGGTTGTTGCTGATCAGCTGCACCTGCGGCTTGCCGCGGCCGGCGCTGTCACCGTTGTAGCCGGTGGCGCGCGCGGGCGCGCGGTTGAGGCCGGTGGCGACCACGGTCACGCGGACTTCGTCCTGCATGTCGGGATCGAGCACGGTGCCGATGACGATGGTCGCGTCTTCGCTGGCGAAGTTCTCGACGGTGCGGCCGACTTCGTCGAACTCGGCCATCGTGAAGTCAGCGCCGGCGGTGATGTTGACCAGGATGCCGTTGGCGCCGGCCAGGTTGACGTCGTCGAGCAGCGGATTCTGGATCGCGGCTTCGGCAGCGGCCTGCGCGCGGTCGTCGCCACGTGCGTTGCCGGTGCCCATCATCGCCAGGCCCATTTCCGACATCACGGTGCGCACGTCGGCGAAGTCGACGTTGATCAGGCCCGGACGGACGATCAGGTCGGCGATGCCCTGCACGGCGCCCAGCAGCACGTCGTTGGCGGCGCGGAAGGCCTGGATCATCGTGGCGTTGCGGCCGAGCACGGTGATCAGCTTTTCGTTGGGAATGGTGATCAGCGAGTCGCAATGCGCGGACATCTCCTCGATGCCCTTGAGCGCGACCTGCATGCGGCGGCGGCCTTCGAACGGGAACGGCTTGGTGACCACGGCGACGGTCAGGATGCCCATCTCCTTGGCCAGCTGCGCGACGACCGGGGCTGCGCCGGTGCCGGTGCCGCCGCCCATGCCGGCGGTGATGAACACCATGTCGGCGCCCTGCAGCGCGTCCATGATGATCTCGCGATCTTCGAGTGCGGCCTGACGGCCGACCTCCGGGTTGGCGCCCGCGCCCAGACCCTTGGTGACGCTGCTGCCGAGCTGCAGCTGCAGCTTGGCGCCGCAGTTCTTGATCGCCTGCGAATCGGTGTTGGCGGTGATGAACTCCACGCCGTCGACGCTGTTGTTGACCATGTGTGCGACCGCGTTGCCGCCGCCGCCGCCCACGCCGATGACCTTGATCACCGCGTTGGGAGCCATTTTTTCAACCAGTTCGAAATGTGCCATGTCCGTCGTCCTCTGGGTTTGGGCCGGGTTCGGCGTGGTATCCACGTCCTTCCCGGCATCTATTGATTTAGGTACTGCCTGCCGCACTTGCGTCTGTCGCCGTCGCCCTGCCCGCCGCATCCCGCACTGGCGCGAATCAGAATTCGCCGTTGAACCGCGCCCACATCTTTTTCAGCCACCCGCCGGCGCGACCGCCGGACACCACCGGACGGCGCGGATGTTCGATCTGGCTGCCCATCAGCAGCAGGCCCACGCCGCTCGCGTGCACCGGATTGCCGACCACTTCGCCCAAGCCCGTGACGTGCTGCGGGATGCCCACGCGCACCGGCATCTGCAGCATTTCCTCGGCGAGCTCGACCACGCCTTCCATCTTCGAGGCGCCGCCGGTCAGCACCATGCCGGCGCGCACGTGCTGCTCGAAGCCCGAGCGGCGCAGTTCGGCCTGCACCATCTCGAAGATCTCCTCGTAGCGCGCCTGCACCGCCTGCGCCAGCGACTGCCGCGGCAGGCGGCGCGGCGGACGATCGCCGACGCTCGGCACCTGGATCGATTCCTCGCTGGTCGCCAGCTGCGCGAGCGCGCAGGCGTAGCGGACCTTGATCTGCTCGGCTTCCGGCGTCGGCGTGCGCAGCATGTGCGCGATGTCTTCGGTGACCTTGTCGCCGGCGATCGGCAGGCTGGCCGTATGGCAGATCGCGCCCTGCACGAACACCGCCAGGTCGGTCGTGCCGGCGCCCATGTCGACCAGCACGACGCCGAGTTCGCGCTCATCGGACGTGAGCACGGCGGTGCTGGAGGCCAGGGACGACAGGATCAGATCGTCGATCGACAGGCCGCAGCGCTGCACGCACTTGCTGATGTTGGCCGCGGCCGACTGCGCGCAGACCACGAGGTGCGCGTGCACCTCGAGGCGCACGCCGGTCATGCCGACCGGATTGCGGATGCCTTCCTGGGAATCGTCGAGCACGTACTCGCGCGGAATCGCGTGGAGGATCTTCTGGTCGGCCGGGATCGCGACGGCCTTGGCAGCGTCGAGCACGCGGTCGAGATCCGCCCAGGTCACTTCGTTGTCGCGGATCGGCACGATGCCGGGCGAGTTGCGGCACTGCACGTGGTTGCCGGAGATCGACGCGTAGACCGAACGGATCTCGCAGCCGGCCATCAGCTCGGCTTCCTCGACCGCACGCTGGATCGACTGCACCGTCGATTCGATATCCACGACCACGCCGCGCTTGAGCCCGCGCGATTCGTGGCTGCCGATGCCGATGACTTCGATCGGGTTGCCCGGCGAGTACTCGCCGACCAGCGCCACCACTTTCGAGGTGCCGATGTCGAGTCCGACGATGAGCGTCTTGTCGCCTTTGCGGTTCATGTGAGGCCGTGCTTCTGGATGCGTGCGTGGGAGATCGGAGCCACCGCGACGCGGTTGGCGGGTGTGCCGGCAGGCGCCGCAGCGCCTGCCTCGGCGGCGGCTTCGGCCGCTTCGGGCTGCGCCCAGACGAGGGCGAAGCCATTGGTGTAGCGGAGATCGGCGCGTGCGAGCGGCTCGGTGCGGCCGGTGGTCAGGCGCGGCAGCATCCGCGCGAAGCGCGCGAGGCGCAGGCGTGCTTCCTGGCTGCCGACGAGGACTTCGGTGCCGCTCGAGAGCGTCAGCTGCCAGCTGCCGCGCGCATCGAGCGCCACGCGCTCGACCCGCACGCCGGAACCGCCGAACAGATCGCGGGATTCGTTGTAGAGCGCGACGATGTCGGCGATGCGGTTCTCGGGACCTTCGAAGCGCGGCATGTCCGCAGGCGCCTCGACACCCTCTGCGGCGAACAGCCGGCCACGCGTCGACAGCAGGCGTGCGTCGCCCCAGTGCGCGAACGGCACGTGTTCGGCGATCCGCACTTCCAGCACGTCGGGCCACTTCTTCCGCACTTCGACGCCGGCGACCCACGGCACGCGCGCGATGTCGCGCTGCGCATCGCCCAGATCGACGGCGAAGAACCCGCGCTGCGCATGGGGCAGCACCGCGGCGCGCACGCGCGCGGTGTCGACCTGCTCCAGGCCGTCGTTGAGGCGCAGCACGCGCAGCGGCCAGCGATCGGCACCGATCCAGCCGTTGACGACGGCGACCACCGGCAGGGCTACCAGCGCAATCGCCAGTGCCCACGCCAGGACCCGCGCCATCGTGCCGAGCGCCTGGTTCATCGCGGCGCCACCTCCGACGGAACGGTCGCTTCGAGCACGCGCCAGCACAGCGCCGGATAATCGATACCGATCTTCGCCGCCGCCTTGGGCACCAGCGAATGGCTGGTCATGCCCGGCGCGGTGTTCACTTCGAGCAGCAACAGCGCGCCGGTGCGGCGGTCGCGCATCACGTCGACGCGGCCCCAGCCGCTGCAGCCGGCAGCCACGAACGCGTCGACGGCGAGCGCACCGATGCGCGCCTCGTCGTCGCCGTCGAGGCCCGGGCACAGGTACTGGGTATCGTCGGACACGTACTTGGCGTCGTAGTCGTACCACGCGCCCTTGGGCACGATGCGGATCGACGGCAGTGCAAGCGGGCCTTCAACGTCTTCGATCACTGCAACGGTCAGTTCGTCGCCCTCGACCATCTGCTCCATCAGCAGTTCGCCGGGATAGCGCGCGGCGAGCGCCACCGCGGCGTCCAGATCGGCGTCTTCGAACACCCGGCTGATGCCGACGCTCGAACCTTCCTTCGACGGCTTGATGATCACCGGCAGGCCGATCTCGCGCGCAGCGGCATGCACGTCATCGCCCGGCTGCAGACGGCGGTAGCGCGGCGTCGGCAGATCGAGACTCATCCACACCTGCTTGGTGCGGATCTTGTCCATGGTCAACGCGGAACCCAGCACGCGCGAACCGGTATAGGGCACCGCGAAGGCCTCGAGCAGACCCTGCACCACGCCGTTCTCGCCATCGCCGCCATGGAGGATGTTGAAGACCCGATCGAAGCGGCCGGCCACGATGTCCTTCGCGAGCGCGGGCACGCCATCGACGGCATGCGCATCGACGCCGCGCGAGCGCAGCGCGTCGAGCACGCCCTGCCCCGACTGCAGCGAGACTTCGCGCTCGGACCCCGGGCCGCCGAGCAGCACGGCGACGCGACCAAACACGGCCGGATCGGTGAAACGCGGCGGCGACAGCGTCAGGCTCATCGCGCGGCCTCCGTCGTCTGGAAGCCGGACTGCGCCAGCTGCTGGACGGCCGCGCCGATATCGCCGGCGCCCATCATCAACAGCAGATCGCCGTCCTGGAGGATGTCGGGCAGCACGCCGGCGAGTTCGTCGGCGCCGTTGACGACGACGGGATCGATGCGGCCACGTGCACGGATCGCACGCGCCAGCGCTTTCGCGTCCGCGCCGGCGATCGGTGCTTCGCCGGCCGGATACACCTCGGTCAACACCAGCGCGTCGACATCCGACAGCACGCCGGCGAAATCGTCGAACAGATCGCGGGTGCGGCTGTAGCGATGCGGCTGGAACGCCACGACCAGACGGCGATCGCCCCAACCGCCGCGCGCGGCTTCGAACACCGCGGCGAGTTCCTTGGGGTGATGGCCGTAGTCGTCGACCAGCTGCACGCGCGCGCCGGTCGGGGTGACCAGTTCGCCGAGCAGATTGAAGCGACGACCGATGCCCTCGAAGCGGCCGAGCGCGGCGACGATGGCCTCGGGTGCGACGCCGAGCTGCCAGCCCACCGCAGCGGCGGCGAGCGCGTTGAGCACGTTGTGGCGACCGGGCAGCGCGAGACGCGCACGCACGCGGGTGTTCTCGGGCAGGCACAGCGTGAACGTCATCGCCGCGCCGTCCTGGCCGATGTCCTCGGCGCGCACGTCGGCGTCTTCGGACAGACCGTAGGTCATCACGTGGCGCGGCGTCTCCGACGCCAGGCGCGCAACTTCGGCATCGTCGATGCACAGCACCGCCAGGCCGTAGAACGGCAGGCGGTGGAGGAATTCGTGGAACGCGGCCTGCACACGGGCGAAATCGCCGCCGTAGTTTTCCAGGTGATCGGCGTCGATGTTGGTGACGATCGCGACCAGTGGATTCAGGCGAAGGAAGCTGCCGTCGCTTTCGTCGGCCTCGGCCACCAGCCAGTCGCCGCTGCCCAGGCGCGCATTCGCGCCTGCGGCCAGCAGCTGGCCACCCACGACGAACGTCGGGTCGAGGCCACCTTCGGCGAGCACGCTCGCGGTCAACGAGGTTGTCGTCGTCTTGCCGTGCGTGCCGGCCACCGCGATGCTGCGGCGGAAGCGCATCAGCTCGGCGAGCATTTCGGCGCGCGGCACGACGGGAATGCGCTGCGCGCGCGCTTCCATCAGTTCGGGATTGTCGTGGCGGATCGCGCTCGACACGACCACGCAGTCGGTGCCCAGCACGTTGGCCGCGGCATGGCCGCGATGCACCGTCGCGCCCAGGCGCGTCAGGCGGCGCGTGGTCGCGCTGTCGGCGGTGTCGGAGCCCGACACCTTGTAGCCGAGCGTGCACAGCACTTCCGCGATGCCGCTCATGCCGATGCCGCCGATGCCGACGAAATGCACGCGCGAGAACACCTTGGCGAAGTCTTCCTTCGACAGGCCGCGGGTCTGGTGGAGACGACGGATCATGCTTGGCTCCTGCCGCCGAAGCTCGGCTCGACACGCTGCTGCAGGCGGCTGGTGCCGCGCGACGGCGCGCCGGACTGCACGGGCAGCGGCGGCTGGGTGGTGGGCGGCACCGGGCCGGCCGGCGCCGGCGCCGCGGCATCGCCGCGCAACCGGGCGACCTGGCGCTGGGCGCGGTCGAGTTCGTAAGAGACGCGCAGCAGCAGGCCCATCGCGACGCAGGTCATCATCACGCTGGAACCGCCCGACGACACCAGCGGCAGCGTGAGGCCCTTGGTCGGCAGCAGACCGAGATTCACGCCGATCGAGACCATGCTCTGCAGGCCGATCATCAATGCCACGCCGAACGCGCAGTAGCCGGCGAAGTGGCGGCGCATCTCGACGCACTTCAGCCCGACCCAGAACGCGCGGCCGACCAGCGCGACGAACAGGCCGATCACCAGGCACACGCCGATGAAGCCGAGTTCCTCGGCCAGCACCGAGAAGATGAAGTCGGTGTGCGCCTCGGGCAGGTACGAGAGCTTCTGCACCGACGCACCCAGACCCACACCGGCGAACTCGCCGCGGCCCACCGCCATCAACGCATTGCTGAGCTGGTAGCCGGCGCCGAGCTGGTCGGCCCAGGGATCGAGGAACGAGGTCAGGCGACGCACGCGATAGGGCTCGAGGATCGCGATGAAGGCGAAGATCGGCAGGCCGATGATCACCGGCGCGGCCATGCGCGGCATGTGCACGCCGCCGAGCACCAGCATGCCGGCTGTCACCGCGAGGATCAGCGACGCGTGGCCGAAGTCGGGCTGCAGCAGCAGCAGCGCGACCAGTGCCACGGCGACACCAAGCGGCTTGAGCATCGCCGGCCAGGTCGCGTTGACCTCGTCGCGGAAGCGCACGAGGTAGCTCGCCAGCCACACGATGTAGATGACCTTGACCGCCTCGACGACCTGGAAGTTCGACACGCCCAGCCAGATCCAGCGGTGCGCACCGTTGACCGAGCGGCCGAGCCCCGGGACGAAGACCAGTAACAACAAACCGAAACAGGCCAGGAGCACGAAACGGTCGTACTTCTCGATCGTCTTGAGTTCGGTGCGCATCACGGCCAGTGCGAGGCCCAGACCGAGCGCGAGGAACATCAGGTGACGCGTGAGGAAGTAATAGCGGCCGACGCGCATGTCTTCGCCGATCGCGATCGAGCTCGACGCGACCATGATCACGCCGAGCGTCGCGATCGACACGATGATGCCGACCAGCCACGGATCGAAGCGACCGACGATGTCGTCGATCCGCGTCGCCTGGCGGGCGCCGGCGCCGTCGTGGGGCATCTGGTCGTAGGTGCGGGCCATCAGCGCACCTTCAACGTGGCGAGACCGATCAGCACCAGGATCACCGAGATGATCCAGAACCGCACGATCACGCGCGGTTCGGGCCAGCCCTTGAGTTCGAAGTGGTGGTGGATCGGCGCCATGCGGAACACGCGCTTGCCGGTCAACTTGAAGCTGGCGACCTGGATCATCACCGACAGCGTTTCGATGACGAAGATGCCGCCCATGATCACCAGCACCAGTTCCTGGCGCACGATCACCGCCATCGTGCCGAGCACGGCGCCGAGCGCCAGCGCACCGATGTCGCCCATGAACACCATGGCCGGATAGGTGTTGAACCACAGGAACCCGAGCCCGGCCCCGGCGATCGCCGCGCAGATGATCACCAGCTCGCCCGCGCCCGGCACCTGCGGAATCTGCAGATAGTTCGAGAACACCGCGTTGCCCGAGGCATACGCGAACACGCCGAGGCCGCAGGCGACCAGCACAGTCGGCATGATCGCCAGACCGTCGAGGCCGTCGGTGAGGTTCACCGCGTTCGAGAAGCCGACGATCCAGAAGTAGGCGATCGCGACGAAGCTGATGCCGGCCAGCGGCAATGCGATCGACTTGAACAGCGGGACGTAGAACGTCGTCGCTGCAGCCACGTCGGCATAGAGGTAGAGGTACAGACCGGCGGCGAGGCCGAAGATCGACTGCAGCAGATATTTCCAGCGGGACTTCAGACCATTGGGGTCGCGCTTGACGATCTTGATCCAGTCGTCGTACCAGCCGATCGCACCGAAGGCGACCATCACCCCCATCACGACCCACACGTACCTGTTGCGCAGGTCGCCCCACATCAGCACCGACAGGAAGATCGTCAGCAGGATCAGCGCGCCGCCCATGGTCGGCGTGCCGGCCTTGGAGAAATGCGTCTGCGGGCCGTCCTGGCGGATCGGCTGGCCACCCTTGAACTGGGCGAGCTTGCGGATCACCGCCGGACCCAGCCACAGCGACAGCAGCAGCGAGGTCAGCGCCGCGAGGATGCCGCGGAACGTGAGGTACTCGAACAGCTTGAAGAAGTCTTCCAGACCCTGCAGCCAGCGGGCGAGTTCAAGCAGCATGTCCGGTTCCTTCAGTGGTGCGCAGCGCGGTGACCACACGGTCCATCGCACTGCCGCGCGAGCCCTTGACCAGCACGCGCGCATCGGCGTGCAGGTCGGCCCGCAGCGCTTCGATCAGCGCTTCGTGGGTATCGAATCGGCGCGCACCGTCGCCGAAGGCATCGGCCGCGGCCGCACTCAGTGCGCCCAGCGCATACAGCCGCGCGATGCCGGCCGACTTCGCGCGCACGCCGGCCTGGGCGTGCATCGCCGTGCCGTCGGTACCGAGTTCGCGCATGTCGCCCAGTACCAGCCAGCGGTCACCACCGCCGGCGGCGAGCGTGTCGATGGCGGCGTTGAGCGAGCCGGGATTGGCGTTGTAGCTGTCGTCGATCAGCACCGCGCCTTCGGCCACCGTGTAGCGGACCAGACGACCCGCGACGGCCTCGGCGCTGCCGAGCGCGACGACGATGGTCGCCAACGGCACGCCGGCGGCGAGCGCGATGGCCGTCGCGGCGAGCGCGTTGCGCACGTTGTGGCGGCCGGGCAACGGCAGCGCGACGTCGGCCTCGCCCGCAGGCGTGACCAGGCGGAAGTGCGCGCCGATATCGTCGAGCCGCACGTCGCGCGCGGACACGTCGGCCGTAGCCTCGATGCCGAAACGCAAAAGGCGACGGCCGTGGGCACGCTCCGCGAAATACGGTGCGAACGCATCGTCGGCATTGATGATCGCGGTGCCGTCGGCCGGCAGCGCGTCGTAGATCGCGGCCTTGGTGTCGGCGATGCCGAGCAGGCTGCCCATGCGTTCCATGTGCGCCGGCGCGATGTTGTTGACCAGGGCGATGCGCGGCTGCGCGATCGCGGTCAGGTACGCGATGTCGCCCGGCTTGCCGGCGCCCATTTCGTAGACCGCGAAGACTGCGTCTTCCGGCGCATCGAGCACAGCCAGCGGCAGGCCGATCTCGTTGTTGAAGTTGCCGGGGTTGAAACTGGTAGGCGCATGGCGCGACAGGATCGCCGCAACCAGCTGCTTGACGCTGGTCTTGCCGTTGCTGCCGGTGATCGCCACGACCGTTGCGGCGCGTGCACGCTGCACCGCGGTCGCCAGCGCGCCGAGTGCGCGCTGCGGATCGGCGACGACGATCTGCGGCAGGGCGATGTCGAGCGGACGCGCGACCAGCGCCGCACGCGCGCCGCGAGCAGCGGCATCGGCGACATGGTCGTGCCCGTCGAAGTTTTCGCCCTTCAGCGCGACGAACAGCAGTGCGTGGACTTCGGCTGCGTCGAGCTTGCGGGTGTCGGTGGCCACGGCATCGATCGGAAAATCACTGTTGACGCCGTGCAGGCGACCGTTGACCAGCTGGGCGATGCGGGCGAGGGACAGCGGGTTCATCGCGCGCCCTCCGCATGACGTGCATCCAGCGCGGCCTGGGCGACGACGCGGTCGTCGAACGCATGCTGCACGCCGTCGATCTCCTGGTAGGGCTCGTGGCCCTTGCCGGCGATCAGCACGATGTCGCCCGGCTTCGACTCGCCGATCGCGCGTTCGATCGCACGGCGACGGTCGCGCTCGATGGTGACGGCGTCGGGCCTGGCGAAGCCGGCCATGATGTCGGCGATGATCGCGTCGCCGTTCTCGCCGCGGGGGTTGTCGTCGGTGACGATGACCCGGTCGGCATGCGCTTCGGCGATCGCCGCCATCTGCGGACGCTTGCCGGTGTCGCGCTCGCCGCCACAGCCGAACACGCAGACCAGTTCGCCGCGCAGGTGACCGCGCAGCGACTGCAGCGCCTGCTGCAGCGGATCGGGCTTGTGCGAATAGTCGACGACCACCAGCGGCTGCGTGTCGCCGCCACCGAGGCGGTTCATGCGGCCGGCGATCGGCTGCAGACCGGCGAGCACGCGCACGATGTCCGCAGGCGCGTAGTCCAGCGCGCGCAGCACGCCGGCGACGACCAGCAGGTTGTCGACGTTGAAGCGGCCCAGCAGCGCCGCGCGCACCGGCAGCGACTGGCCGTCGACGCGCAGCGTGAACGCGATGCCGCGATCGTCGAGCGCGATGTCGTGCGCGGCGATGTCGGCAGCGGTACTGCCGGCGGCGCTGGTGGTGATCGCGCGAACGCTGTCGGCGAGCTGCGCGGGCAGCGTTGCGCCGAAGGCATCGTCGATGTTGATGACCGCAGCCTTCAAGCCGTCGCGCACGAAGAGCTTGGCCTTCGCCGCGCCGTAGCCGGCCATGTCGCCGTGATAGTCGAGATGGTCGCGGGTGAGATTGGTGAACACCGCGACGTCGTAATGCACGGCGTCGACGCGGCCCTGGTCGAGCGCGTGCGAGCTGACTTCCATCGCCACCGCCTGCGCGCCGCCATCGCGCAGCTGCGCGAGCAGCGCATGCGTCTGCAGCACCAGCGGCGTGGTGAAGCCGGTTGGCTCGACCGCGCCATGCAGGCCGGCGCCGAGCGTGCCGATGGTGCCGGCGCGGGTGCCAATGGCCTCGAAGGCCTGGGCGAGCAGCTGCACGGTCGAGGTCTTGCCGCTGGTGCCGGTCACGCCGACCATCGTCATCGCGTGCGAGGGCTGGCCGTGGAACGTGTCGGCCATGATGCCCATGCGCGCACGCAGGCCGGCAACGGCGATCGCATCGGCCGGCAGCGACGGAATCTCCGGCGGCACCGGTGGTTCGAACAGGATCGCGCTGGCGCCGGCGGCGCGCGCGATGTCGGTGAAGTGCAGGCCGTGCGTGCCGAAGCCGCCGATCGCGACGAAGGCGTCGCCCGGACGGATCGCGCGGCTGTCCTGCACCAGACCGGTGATCACCGTGTCGGCCGGCACCGCGGCCACGTCGGACAGCAGTACGTTGAGCGCCATCGCGCGGCTCATCGCTGGCCTCCGGCGACATGCGTCGCGGCGACCGGCGTGGGCTGCACCGCGGACACCACAGGCGCAGCGGGCGCGGCCGCAGGCGTCGCGGGGACGGCACGGCCCTGCTCGCGCGCACGCTTGGCATCGGCCGTGGCCTGCGCGGCCAGCCAGGTGTCGATGTCGTCGGGCGGCACGTCCATCAGGCGCAGCGCGCCGTCCATCACGCGCTGGAACACCGGCGCCGACACGTAGCCGCCGCCGTAGGTCGAGCCGCCCTTGGAGGTGTCCGGATCGTCGATGACCACGGCCATCGCGAAGCGCGGATTCTCGACCGGCACCAGGCCGGCGAAGAACGCGAGATAACGACGTGCGTAACCGCCGCCGCTGGCCTTGCGCGCGGTGCCGGACTTGCCGGCGACGTGATAGCCGAGGATCGCCGCGCGCGTGCCGGTACCGCCGGGCTCGGTGACGGTCTGCATCATCCGCACGACTTCGTCGGCGACCGCGGCCGAGACCACCTGGCGCGATTCGCCGACGTGACCCTTGACGAAGGTCGGCGTGATCGAACGGCCGTGATTGCCGAGCGTCGCGTAGGCATGCGCGATCTGCATCGGCGTGACCGACAGACCGTAGCCGTAGGACATGCCCTGCTTGCTCGTTCCGCTCCAGCGCGACGGATCCGGGAACAGGCCCGCGGCCTCGCCCGGGAAACCGCTGCCGGTGCTCTGGCCGTAGCCGAAGCTGCGCACGAAGTCGTAGAAATACTGGTTCTCGAGCTTGTGCACGATCATCGCCGAGCCGACGTTCGAGCTCTTGGTGATGATGCCGGTCGTGTCGAGCACACCGTAGTTGCGGAAATCGCTGGTGCGGAAACGGCCGTTCGGGATCCAGCCGGGGCTGGTGTTGAACGTGCTGGCCGGCGAGATCACGCCCTTCTCCAGCGCCGCCGCCACGGTGATCGGCTTCATTGTCGAGCCGGGCTCGAGCAGATCGGTCAGCGCGCGGTTGCGGTGCGCGTCGCGGTTCTCGCCGGTGACACGGTTGTTGTTGTAGGTTGGCAGGTTGGCCATCGCCAGCACCTCGCCGGTCGCCACGTCCAGCACGACGATCGAGCCTGCGCTCGCACCGGTTTCTTCCAGCGCGCGGCGCAGTTCGCGATGCGCGAGGAACTGGATGCGGCGATCGATGCTCAGCACCAGATCCTTGCCCGGCTCGGCGGCGCGCACCAGGCTCACGTGCTCGACGATGCGGCCGTGGCGATCGCGGATCACGTTCTGCGCGCCCGGCACGCCGGCCAGCCATTCGTCGAACGCGAGTTCCACGCCTTCCTGACCGTTGTCGTCGATGTTGGTGAAACCCAGCACGTGCGAGACCGCTTCGCCCTGCGGATAGAACCGGCGGTACTCGCGCTGCGAGAACACACCCGGCACGCCGAGATCCAGCACGCGCTTGGCCGCCACCGGGCTGATCCGGCGGTGGCGCGGGATGTACATGAATTCCTTGTCGGCGCGCTGCGACACCGCGCGCGACAGTTCTTCGAGCGGCAGACCGGTGGCCTGGGCCAGCTCGGGCAGGCGGTCGGGATGCTTGCTCAGTTCCTGCGGATTCGCCCACAGCGATTCGACCGGCGAGGAGATCGCCAGCGGCTCGCCGTTGCGGTCGGTGATCATGCCGCGCGAGGCCGGAATCGGCACTTCGCGGCGGAAACGCGCGTCGGCCTTCTGCTGGTAGAAGGCGTTGTCGATGAGCTGCAGGTCCACCGCGCGGCCGACCAGCGCCACCGCGCCCAGGCCCAGCGCACCGCCGACCAGCATCAGGCGCAGGCGCAGATCGAACTGCGCGCGCTTGCGCGGCTTCTTGGCGTGGCCGTCGCCGGCCTTGATGAACCTGCGGAAGTTCATGGCCGCACCACGACGATCTCGGCCGTCTCGGGGAAGCGCATGCCCAGACGCTCGCGCGCGACCTGGTCGACGCGGTTGCTCATCGCCCAGGTCGCCTGCTCGAGCTGCAGACGGCCGAAGTCGATGTTGAGTTCGTCGCGCGCACGCTCCAGACGGGTCAGGTCGATGTAGAGCTGGCGATAGTCGTGGCGCGCGTGCACCACGCCGATCGCGGTGATCACGTTGGCGGCCAGCAGGATCGCGACGACGAGATGGCGCAGCTTCATGCGGCCGCCTCCAGGTCGAGCTTCTCGGCCACGCGCAGCACCGCGCTGCGGGCGCGCGGATTGGCGCGCAGCTCGGCATCGTCGGCCTTGGTCGCGTCGGCGACGATGCGCAGGCGCGGCACGAACGGCGCGGCTTCGGGCAGACGGCGATTGCCGGCCGGCGCCTTGGCGTGGCCGGCGATGAAGCGCTTGACGATACGGTCTTCCAGCGAGTGGAAGCTGATCACCGCGAGACGGCCGCCCGGGCGCAACGCCGCGAGCGCGGCATCGAGACCGGTTTCGAGATCGGCCAGCTCGCGGTTGATGTGGATGCGGATCGCCTGGAACGAGCGCGTCGCGGGATTCGTTTCCTTCTGGCCCGGCTTGGACTTGCCGCGCGGCACGTTGGCGCCGATCACCGCAGCCAGATCGGCGGTCCGCAGGAACGGCGCTTCGGCACGACGCGCGACGATCGCACGCGCGATGCGGCGGCTCATGCGCTCTTCGCCGTAGGTCCACAGCACGTCGGCGATCGCAGCCTCGTCGGCGCGCGCGATCCACTCGGCGGCGCTTTCGTCGGCGTCGGGATCCATGCGCATGTCGAGCGGACCGTCCTTGCCGAAGCTGAAGCCACGCTCGGCGACATCGAGCTGCGGCGAGGAGACGCCCAGATCGAACAGCACGCCGTCGAGCGGCGCTTGCGCGACCTCGTGCCAGCCGGTGAGCTCGATGAAGCTGCCACGGTAGATCGACACGCGCGGGTCGTCACCGAAGCGGGCTTCGGCGACGGCGATCGCTTCGGGATCCTTGTCCATCAGCAGCAGGCGGCCATCGGCGCCCAGCTGCGCGAGCACGCCGGCGGCATGGCCGCCGCGGCCGAAGGTGCCATCGAGGTAGCGGCCATCCGGGCGCACGTGCAGGCCGTCGAGCACCTGCGCGTACAACACCGGGAGGTGGCCGGACATGACATCCGTACCACCCGCGGTCACAACGGCAATCCTTCGAGATCGTCGCCGGCCATGTCCTCGTCGGTCAGGGTCTGGCGGATCTGCGCCTGGTGCGCCTGCTCGCTCCAGAGCTCGAACTTGTCGCCCATGCCCACCAGCACCGCGCGGCGGTCGATACCCACCGTGTTGCGCTGGCTGGACGGAATGCCGATACGGCCGCTGGCGTCGGGCTCGAGCACCGTGGCGGCGCCGACCAGCTTGAGCTGCAGGGTGCGGTTGCGGGCCAGCGTGCGCGGCAGCGCATTGACCTGGTCGCGCAGCGTCTCCCAGGCCTTGAACGGGTAGAGGTACAAGCCGCCGGCATCGAAGGGGTTGTAGGTCAGGACCAGCCGGTTGTCGCATTCACGCGCGACGAAGTCCCGATAGGCGGTGGGAATCGCCAGTCGGCCCTTCTCGTCGATGGTGATGGCGGTCTCGCCCTGCAACACGTCCGTTCCTGCCCGTTGAGTGCCCGTCTGTAGCGGGCTTTGGCGTTCGGAAAACCACGAAATTCCCGGTTTCCCCACGTGTCGCCACCTTAGGACCCGTCATTTGGGTTGTCAACAGCTTTGTCGAGAACTTTTCACCTGTCTGGTCAATGACTTGCGTCACGCTTCAGAGACTTGTTCAAGCTTTATCCACAAGCACCTGTTTCGTCTCAAATTTTGAGATTTGGCCGATTTTGGCAACCAACGGAACCCTCACGCAGGCTTCACGGAATCAGCGCCGCTGCGGTGCAGCAACGCCGCGCCTGTTCAGGGTTCCCGGGTGTGGGTTGCGCAGGTCTGGGTGGCCGGACGGCCTGGCGCAGATGCTGGCCGGCCCGCCTTGACTGGCCCGGCGCACGTCGTCCCGCCGAAGGAGCGCGGCGGTGTCGTGCGGAATCGGCGTCGACGGCAGCGCTGACGACGCAGCCTCCATTCCTCTGGAGGCTTCGGATATCGAGGTGGCGGAGCCGGCCGATAAGCCGGGTTCTGTCGTGGACAGTCATTCCTCTAGGCGCACCGTCACCGGTACGCTCGAGCAACCTACCCG
This sequence comes from Luteimonas sp. KH_071, assembly GCF_057838005.1. Taxonomy (NCBI): domain Bacteria; kingdom Pseudomonadati; phylum Pseudomonadota; class Gammaproteobacteria; order Lysobacterales; family Lysobacteraceae; genus Luteimonas; species Luteimonas sp. KH_071. The sequence goes on from NZ_CM174458.1 coordinate 2,976,364, forward strand.
GACCCGACGCGGGCAACGTCATGAGGTCCCTATTTGGTCTTGCTCCAGGTGGGGTTTGCCGTGCCGGCCTGTTACCAGGCTCGCGGTGCGCTCTTACCGCACCATTTCACCCTTGCCGTCCTGCCGAAGCAGTCTTGGGCGGTATCTTTCTGTTGCACTTTCCGTCGGCTCGCGCCGCCCAGGCGTTACCTGGCACCTTGCCCTGTGGAGCCCGGACTTTCCTCGGCACCGCCGGATGCAAGCACCCGGGGTGACGCGACTGTCTGGCCGACTCCGCCGTGCGCATTCTCGCACGGGACGCCCTGCCGCAGCCGTCGCGCTGCGCAGCGCCGCACGATCATTGCGCCGGAAACTCCAGCGCGGTCAGACGATCCGTCAGATCGTGCCCAGCGCCCACCCGCCCAGCGCCATGGCTGGCACCAGCAACCACACGGGGACGCGCAGCCCGACCAGCGCCAGCAGCGCGACACACACCAGACCCAGGTCGCGCCAGCCGGAGACCGCGCTGGTCCACAGCGGATCGACGAGCGCCGCCAGCAGCAGTCCGACCACCGCTGCATTGATACCCGCCAGCGCGGCGCGCATGCGGTGCCAGCGGCGGATCCGCTGCCAGGCCGGCTGCACACCGACGACCAGCAACATTCCGGGCAGGAACACCGCCACCAGCGCCAGCAAACCACCTGCCCAACCGCCCGGCCCTGCCTGCATGCCCGCGCCGAGGAAGCCGGCGAACGCGAACAGCGGGCCCGGCAGCGCTTGCGCAGCCCCGTAGCCGGCCAGGAACGAGGTCTCCGTCATCCAGCCCGGCGACACCACACTGGTTTCCAGCAGCGGCAGCACCACGTGGCCGCCGCCGAAGACCCACGCGCCGGCGCGATAGAAGGCCGCGAACACGGCGCCATTGGAGGCCGGCATCGTATGGGCCAGCAGAGGCAGGCCCAGCAGCAGCACCGTGAACACCAGCAGCGCGATCCGCGCCGGCCATCGCGCCCCGGAGATCGGGACGTCTGTGCTCGGCAGGCTGTCGTCGATGCGCCACCACCCGGCGCCCAACACCGCGCCCACGCCGATCACCACCAGTTGCATGCCGGCGAAAGGCCAGAGCAGCAACGCGGCCGCCGCACACAGCGCCACCGCCACGGCGGCCGGGCGACGGCAGAACACCTGCGCCATCGTCCACACGGCCTGCGCGACCACCGCCACCGCCACCAGTTTCAGGCCGTGCACCACGCCCACCGGCAATCCGGCGTCCGACTGCAGCAGGCCCAGCGCGAAGCCGATCATCAGCAGCGCCGACGGCAGGGTGAAGCCGCACCACGCCGCGAGCGCGCCCCGCAGTCCGGCCCAGCGCAGGCCCAGCGCCATGCCCACCTGGCTGCTGGCCGGGCCCGGCAGGCACTGGCACAGCGCCACCAGCTCCGCGTAGTCGGCTTCTCCCAGCCAGCGCCGGCGCACCACGAAGGCATCGCGGAAGAACGCCAGATGCGCCGCCGGGCCGCCGAACGAGGTCAGGCCCAGGCGCAGGAACACCCGGAAGATCAGGCCGGGTGTGATGTCCGGCCCGGCCGGGTCGGCACGCACGGTCACGGCTCCGACGGCGCGCCGTAGAGCGACTTGCGCGGCGCCCCGGTGATGTCGGCGGCGAGCTTCGCGGCCAGCGACGGCTTCATCTCACGGGCCAGCAGCGCATAGACCCGGCGACCTTCGGCCAGCCGCGCATCGACGTCGTCGCCTGCACCCTCGATCAGCACCACGAACTCGCCCTTGCGCTGGTCCGCCTCGCCCGCGACGCGCGCGGCCAGCGTCTCCAGCGGGCCGTCGAGCACGGTCTCGAACAGTTTGGTGAGTTCACGCGCGACCACGGCAGGACGTCCGCCGCCGAAGGCCTGCACCGCGTCGGCCAGCATCTCTTCGATGCGGTGCGAGGACTCGTAGAACAGCACGGTGCGCGGTTCGGAGGCGAGCGTCTGCAGGCGTTCGCGCCGCGCGCCCGCCTTGGCCGGCAGGAAACCTTCGAACACGAAGCGGTCGCTCGGCAAACCGGCAACGCTGAGCGCAGCGATCAACGCGCTCGGCCCCGGCGCCGGCGACACCCGCAGGCCGGCGACGCGGGCCGCGCGCACCAGCCGGAAGCCGGGATCGCTGACCAGCGGCGTGCCGGCGTCGCTGACCAGCGCCAGCGATTCGCCGGCCTGCAGCCGCTCGACCAGGCGCGCGGCCAGGCCGTCTTCGTTGTGTTCGTGCAGGGCGATCAACGGGCGCTCGATGCCGAAATGGCCGAGCAGCTGGCGCGTATGCCGGGTGTCCTCGGCGCAGATCGCATCGACGCTGCGCAGCACCGCCTGCGCGCGCGGCGACAGGTCGCCCAGGTTGCCGATCGGCGTCGCCACGACGTGCAGGACGCCGGGGGCGCGGGAAGGGTCGCTCATCGTCTGCACACCAGGAACGCTAGAATGCGCCCATTATCCCGCAGCGGAACCGCGACATGGCAGCAACGGCCCAGCCTTCGAACGCCAGCACGCGCACGACGCGCGCCTTCGGTGCGCAGCCCCGCGCATTGCGCCTGCTCGCCGGCGCCGCGCTGGCCGCGATGCTCGCCAGTTGCGCGACCGTGCAGACCACCGGCAGCGCCGGGCCGGTTGCCGCGCCGTCGGAGGCCCCGGCCGCGCCCGGTCGCTGGACATTCGACGACAGCCGGCCCGCCGCCGAACGTGACGGTTATCGTCCGCCGCGCAAACTCGCCGTGCTTCTGCCGATGAGCGGATCGCTGGCGACCGCCGCCGCGCCGGTGCGAGACGGCCTGCTCGCCGGTTACTACGGCGAACGCCGCGCACGGCCCGAACTCGCGTTCTACGACACCGCCGGCACCGCGACCGGCACTGCGGACGCCTACACCCGCGCGATCGCCGAAGGCGCCGACCAGATCGTCGGTCCATTGGGCCGCGAGGAAGTCGACGCGCTGTTCCGCAGCCCCGCGCAGGTACCGGTGATCGCCCTGAATCGCGGTTCGATGCAGGCCCCCGACAATGCCGCCGCGTTCTCGCTGGCGCCGGAAGACGAAGGCGACGCTGCCGCGCAGTACCTGCTCAAGCGCAACGCGCGCAACGTGCTGGTGCTCAGCAACGGCGAGGACGCTGCGCGCCGCAGCGTCGATGCGCTGACCGCGCGTCTGGCCCAGAACGGCGGCAGCGTGGTCGGCACGCTCGCGATCATCGGCGACACCCCGGTCGACCAGACGCCGGCGCTGCAGAACGCGCTCGCCAGCGGCGCCGGTGTCGATGCGGTGTATCTCGCGATCCGCGGCAACCAGGCACGCGTGCTGGCGCCACAACTGTCGGTCGCCGGGCTTGCCACGCGTCCGCGCGTCGGCAGTTCGCTGCTCTCGCAGGGCACCGGCAAGGCGGAGGAAGACCAGATCCTCGACGGCATCGTGTTCCCGACCGAAAGCTGGTCGACCGGTGCCAGCGCGCGCTCGCTACCGCCGCTCACGACCGTGTCGCGCGATCTGCCGACCGCACGCGGCGGCGCTGCGCGCCTGTTCGCATTCGGTTTCGACGCGTGGTTGCTGAGCGGCTATCTCGAACACCTCGCCCGCACGCCCGATGCCGCGATCGGCGGCGCGACCGGCATGCTGCGCATCGCCGGCGACGGCAATGTCATGCGACAGCCGGCGTGGGCGACGTGGCGCAACGGCCACGTGGTGCCGCAGGCGGACGCCGGCGGTTGAACGACCGGCGGCGCGATGGCGCTGCCGTCGAGCAGGCCGCGGCCGCGCACCTGCAGGCCGCCGGCCTGCAGCCCCTCGCCGCGAACGTCGGTTTCCGCGGCGGCGAACTCGATCTGGTGATGCTCGACGCGCGCGGCGCGTCGCGCGTCGTCGTGTTCGTCGAGGTCCGGCATCGCCGCACCGCGGCGTTCGGCGGCGGCGCGGCTTCGGTCGATGCCGGCAAACGCCGGCGGCTGGTGCTGGCGGCGCAGCAGTTCCTGATGCGCGAGCGCGGCCTGCGCGACCTGCCCTGCCGGTTCGATGTGGTGGAAGCGAGCGGCGATGCGGATGCGCCGACGCTGCGGTGGATCGAGGATGCGTTTCGGGCGGACGACTAATCGGTCCTGCCAGGACGCGATTTCGCTTTGTGTTCGCTTTTTGGTTCCGTCGTGGACTTGCTGGCCTGGTTCTTTCTTCGGCTTTGGCTTTGGCTTTGGCTTTGGCTTTGGCTTTGGCTTTGGCTTTGGCTTTGGCTTTGGCTTTGGCTTTGGCTTTGGCTTTGGCTTTGGCTTTGGCTTTCAGCCTTTGACTTGAATCGAGCCGTAGAGCGAGCCGAGCACCGGAGCCTGGCGTGGCCGAAGAGCAGCCCATGTCTGAGCGCAGCGAGTTTGGGCTGCGTGCCGCGTCAGGCGAGGAGCGGAGGGGACCGATGCGGCTGCATCGCATCGGCTCGCGTCCGGCGAAGGGACCTTTTGGTTCCTTTTGGGTCCATCCAAAAGGGACTCGCACGCGCAGCGGGCGAAAGCTCTGCACTTGCTTGTGCTTCTTCGCTCGTCGCTTTGCGACTTTGATGTTCATGCCGAAGATGAAGATCAACCGCAGGAGCAAAGATCAAGTACAGGGCTTCCGCGCTGTCGCGCGGCTTACTTTTGTCTTGGCAAAAGTAAGCACGACAGTGCGATGCACTGGCGAACGGCGAAGCCGGCCCGAAGGGCGAGCGCCGAAGGCGTGAGTCAAACCGTCTTCGCCGGACGCGTTCCGCCACGATACAGCCGCGACGGTCCCCTGCGCTTCTCGGACGACGGGGCACATTGGGACCTTCACGGTTCCGCAGCCCAAACTCGCTGCGCTCAGACATGGGCTGCTCTTCGACCCCGCCGCCCTGCGATGCTCGGCTCGCTTTACGGCTCGATTCAAGTCAAAAGCTTGAAGCCAAAGCCAGAAGCAAGAACAAAGGCAGAGGCAGAGGCAAAAGCGCGGCAGACCGACCAGACAAGCAGCCGAGAATGCCACCCTAGTATGACCGAGCTCCGACGACGGAGCGCTTCAAGCGGTGAAATGATCCCAGCCGACGCGCGCCGGCGTCCAAGGTGTCCCGTCCGTGATCGTCGCGACGACGCCCTGCCCTCCGAAAATGCGCCCGATCCGGGTCACCGGCACATGCGCATCCAGCGCAGCCGCAAGAATGGCGTCGCGTTGCGCGACCGGCGCGGTGAAGCACAACTCGTAATCGTCGCCGCCGCTCGCCTGCAGCGCGCGACGTGTCTCAACATCGGACACCGCAGTGCGCAGTGCATCCGACACGGGCAAGGCATCCACGTCGACCTCCGCACGCACGTTGCTCGCGCGGCAGACATGCGCGAGATCGGCCAGCAAGCCGTCTGAGATGTCGATCGCAGCATGCGCCACTTCGGAGAGTCGCAAACCGAGTGCGACCCGCGGCGTCGGCCGGTCGAGCCGCGCGCGGAGCACATGATCACGCGCAGCACCGGCCGACCACTGCGCGAGCGCAGCGGCCGCATCGCCGGGCGTGCCGCTGACCCAGACCTCGTCGCCGACCCGCGCTGCATCACGCCGCAGCGCGCGGCCCGGCGCAACGAAACCGAACACCGTCACGCAGACCGATAGTGGCCCGCGCGTGGTGTCGCCGCCGACCAGCGCCACCGCGTGCTGACGCGCGAGCGCGTCGAAGCCATCGAGAAATGCATCCACCCACGCTGCATCGGGTTCGGGCAGGGACAACGACAGCGTGCACCAAGCGGGCACCGCGGCCATTGCCGCGAGGTCGGACAGGTTCACCGCCAGCGCCTTCCAGCCGATGTCGGCCGGCGCGGTGTCGTGCGGGAAATGGATGCCGGCGTTGAGCGTGTCCATCGCCACGACCAGCTGCATGCCGGCGGGCGGCCGCAGCAGCGCGGCATCGTCGCCGATGCCCAGCACCACGTCGTCGCGCGTGACGATGCGCGCAGCGATGCGGTCGATCAGGTCGAATTCGCCGGCCATGCAGCCGTGCCGGGCTCAGCGCCCGCGCAGCGCCCCGACTTCCGGCGCGCGCCATGCGGCCGCGGCCTTGTCGAGCACGCCGTTGACGTAGGTGTGGCCGTGTTCGGAGCCGAAACGCTTGACCGTCTTCAGCGCTTCGTCGATGACGACGCGGTACGGCACGTCGACGCGGTGCTGCAGTTCGTAGGCGGCGATGCGCAGCATCGCGCGCTCGATCGGATCGACCTCTTCGATGGTGCGGTCGAGGAACGGCGCCAGCGCCGCATCGAGCTCGCGATAACGCGTTCCGACGCCGTGGACCAGATCCTCGAAGTACGCGAGATCGGCGACTTCCTTGGCCTGCTCGTGTGCGAACTGGGCGACGATCTCGCGCGGCTCGGTGCCCGACATCTGCATCGCGTAGATGGCCTGCAGCGCGCGACGGCGCGCGCGCGAACGCAGTACAGGGTCGACGCCATGGGGTTTGCGGGTCTGGTTCATCCGATCTTGTCCAACAGGTTGCTCATTTCGATGGCGACCAGCGCCGCTTCTTCGCCCTTGTTGCCGTGGCTGCCGCCGGCGCGCTTCTCGGCGTCGACGTAGTCCTCGACCGCGAGCACGCCATTGGCGACCGGCACCCGGCTGTCGAGCGCCACGCGCATCAGGGCGTCGCTGCAGCCGTCGGCGACCTGCTCGTAATGGCGCGTGTCGCCGCGCACCACGCAGCCCAGACCCAGCAGCGCGGCGTGCGCGCCGGCCGCGGCCAGCCGCGCGCAGACCACCGGGATCTCCCAGGCGCCGGGGACGCGGATCACGTCGACCGCGTTTTCGGCGACGCCGTGATCGGCGAACGCCTTGCGCGCACCGGCGATCAGGGCGTCGGTGATCTTGGGATTCCAGCGGCTGGCGACGATCGCGTAACGCGCGCCGGCCGGGGCGCGCAGGTCGCCTTCGAGGTAGCTCATGGGCATGGGGATTCGCGCAAGGCCGGTCAGTTTAACGCGCGTCAGGGCGCGACGTACTCGACGACCTCGAGGCCGTAGCCGGCGAGGCCGACCTGCTTGCGCGGCGTGCCCAGCACGCGCAGCCGGCCAAGGCCGAGATCGGCCAGGATCTGGCCACCCGCGCCGTTGCGCCGCCACTGGCCCACATCCTTGTCCTTGCCGGGCGGCCGGACCACGGCTTCCTTGCGCAGCCGCGCCAGCAGCGCGTCCGAGTCACGCGGCGCCGACAGCACCACCATGACGCCCTGCCCGGCCTCGGCGATCGCGCGCAACGCATCGCTGCCGGCCACGCCGAAATCGTCGCGGCGCCAGTGCAGCAGGTCGGACAGCGGGTTCTCCACCTGCACGCGCACGAGGGTCGGCGTGTCGGCGTCGGGCGTGCCACGCACCAGCGCGAAGTGCAATTCGTGGACGATGCGGTCGCGATAGGTCACCAGATGGAAGGCGCCGAACTCGGTCTCGATCCCGCGCTCGTCGATGCGCTCGACCGTGTGTTCGGTGGCGAGGCGATGGGCGATGAGATCCGCGATCGAGCCCATCTTCAGGCCGTGTTCGCGGGCGAAGACTTCCAGCTCCGGGCGACGCGCCATGCTGCCGTCCGGATTGAGGATCTCGACCAGCACGCCGGCCGGCTCCAGACCTGCGAGCATCGCCAGATCGACGCCGGCTTCGGTATGACCGGCGCGGGTCAGCACGCCGCCGGGCTGGGCGACCAGCGGGAAAATGTGGCCGGGCTGGTGCAGGTCCTCGGGCTTCGCGTTCGCCTTCACCGCGGTGCGGATCGTATGTGCGCGATCGTGGGCCGAGATGCCGGTGGTCACGCCTTCGGCGGCCTCGATGCTGACGGTGAAGTTGGTCTGGAACTGCGCGGTATTCGCGCGGACCATCGGCGCCAGACCCAGCTGCGCGGCGCGGCTCGGCGTGACCGGCAGGCACACCAGGCCGCGGCCATGGGTGACCATGAAATTGATGTCCGACGGCTTGACCAGCTCGGCGGCCATGATCAGGTCGCCTTCGTTCTCGCGGTCCTCGTCGTCGACGATGACCACCATGCGACCCTGGCGGATCTCTTCCAGCAGTTCGGGAACCGGCGCGAAGTTCATGCCGCCGCTCCCGCCGGAACGACGCCCGCGCTGAGCAGGCGCTCGACGTAACGCGCGACCAGATCGACTTCCAGGTTCACCGCCTCGCCGACCACCGTGCTGCCGAACGCGGTGTGGGCGACGGTGTGCGGCACCAGTGCGACCTCGAAACCCGTCGCATCGACGGCGTTGACCGTCAAGCTGACGCCATCGACGCAGATCGAGCCCTTGTGCGCGACGTATTTCAGCAACGCGACCGGCGCGTCGAAGCGCCAGCGCTGCGCGCGCGCATCGTCGTGCACCGAAGCGACACTGCCGACGCCGTCGACATGGCCGCTGACCATATGGCCACCGAGCCGGTCGGTCGGGCGCATCGCGCGCTCCAGGTTCACCGCGCGGCCCGGCGCCTGCACACCGAGCGTGGTCAGCGACAGGGTTTCGGTGGAAGCGTCGGCCTCGAAATGCGCATCGTCGAACGCGACCACGGTCAGGCAGACGCCATTAACCGCGATGCTCTCGCCCATTGCCACGCCCTCGAACGGCAGCGTGCCGACCGCGATGCGCAACCGCGCGTCGCCGCCGCGCGCTTCGGTGGACACCAGGCGTCCGACGCCCTCGATCAGTCCGGTGAACATGTCGCTGTCTCCCTCCGCACGGGCCTCGCCCGCACGGTCAAGCCGAAAGGGAACGGTCCGGGACGCGACAGCGTGCGCGGCCGAAAGGCCACGCATGAGGTCGTCTTCTCGCATCCGGACTCTGACCGTCGGCTCCGGCATTCGACCGGATCTGCTGACCCGCCGGCGTGTGCCGGCAGCGCTCGCGGGCTCGCGCGTCGCCGCGCCTACCGCCGGTGGGGACTTCCACCCCGCCCCGAAGACATTCGATTGTGTTGCCGGCACCGCCGACCCGCGCATTCTACCAGCGCTGCTGGCGCGATCCGGGCGCCGAGACGGGACGCTTCATCGCGCGCGCCGCTGCACGTACCCGCCTGCGAGCCGGTCGTGGCCGACAGGCCGATGACCTCCTGCTGTGCCGACACTCCGGCGCCGCCGGCCGTGCCTCGATCGGAAAGCGCGCCCCGGCCTGTCGAGGCAATGCCTGACAGCAGGCGCCTTCAATCTCCTGCACCCTGCTCGCAAGCCTCTTCCCGGCATCGATCCGCATCCTCCGTGCTCCCGGAGTCCACCATGAAGCTGTTGCGCACCCGCGTCGCCGCGCTGCTGGCCTGTCTGGCCAGCGCGTGTGCGCACCCCGTCCCCCGACATCAGGACAGCGCCATGCCCGCACCGCCCCAGTCCCGTCACCCCGGCCTGCACATGCAGGATGAAGTGCCCGATATGAGCCCGGCGGAGATGGGCCGTCGGTTCCTGCAGCTGATCGACAGTCTGCAGCGTTACGACCAGCTCACCCTCGATCATGTGCAGCAGGTCATGCGGCTCGAACTGGAAGGTCAGCGCGGCAGGCCTGGTCCGCAGTTCAATGTGCGCATGCCGGAGTCCGGCTGGCATTACGCGATTGGGTTCTCCGAGAGCAATGGTGAGCCGAACCAGACCAGGGCTGAACTCGACTTCCTGCATCGCGAGGACGCCAGCTTCGTGGACATGGCGCCGGTCTGCGCGCTGGATTTCGAGGCGTACCACCAAGCGCTTCTCGCGATGGGTTTCCGTGAGCGCGAGGACCTGGTGAGCTACGAACTGCAGCACTACGTCCCCTTCACCAACGCGCGCGGTGAAACCGAGCACCGCTTGATGCCGCCCCAACCCGTCCCACTGCCGTATGCCGATTACTCGCGAGGCGATGTCGGCGTCAGCATCCGCTACCGGCCTGAGGTGGCGCGCATCGAATCCGACCGCCGGCGTCCCTGCGTGATGCGCATCGCTGTGGGCATGTCATCGGCGCCGCGGCCATGAGTGGCGCCGATGCTACCGATCCGCTGGAAACAGCCCTGCAACGCTTTGCACAGCGACCGGACGTGGATGCGATACAGGCCGCACAGCTGCGTAACGCTCTGAGCGGCGACGACGCGCTGGGCGCGGATTATCAGGCACTGGCTGCGCAGGGGCGCGTGCGCGACTTCATGCCGGCGCCGGCGGATTTGGCTCTGCCGATCGGCCGGTACGACCGCGCTGTCGGTCAGGTCACGGTGCCGGCGGACCAACTGCGGGGCGGCGATGCATCGGCAGCGTTGGCTGGCACCCTGCGCATCCAGCAGATGCTGGCCGGCTATGCACACGGACACTGGACCGATGCCCAGCACCGCGAACGGCCCGTCAGCCAGGACATGGTGGACAACCTGCAGGCCGCGTTGAATGGATCGCCGGCACTGACGGAACAGCTACGGCAGGCCCTCATTGCCCCGGCGCCCATGCAGCCCGCACCGGTGCGCGGTTTCGAATCGTTGCCCGGCACGATCAATGCGGGCGGCACTTACAACCCGGGCACGGGCACGCTGGCCCTGCCCCCGGCAGCACTGCATCGCCCACCGGCCGCCTTCCAGCAGGACGCCGGCGCGCGCACCGACCTGACCTTCGTGATGGGACACGAAGTGCAGCACGGCCTGAACGCTGCCGCCAAGCACGCCGAACGCACGCGATTCATCGAAGACATCACGCGGATCGCGCGCAGTGGCGGCCCCGCCTACGATTACACCGCGCCATTGGCACGCTATCAGCAAGCCGCGCGCACCGACGAGGCCAAGGCACAGATCGCCGGTTGGAACGCGACCTTGAGCGAACTGCAGCAAGGCAGCCCCGGTGCGAATTTAACGGAGATGTTCGAGCTGGCGAGTCGGACAACAGATAAAGGGACACAACGCATCCACGACTTTGTGCTGAAGGACGATCTCACTCGCAAAGTAGCGCCCAAACCTGGCCTCGCATTCGAGCCCGACGGCAGCCTGCGCATGACCGACGTCAACATTGCCGCCGTGGCGCGCCAATACTTCGACAAGTCGCCCGAACAGACCCGGATCGGCCACCATGGCGACTCCGACTATCCCAACTACTACGGCGCCGACGCGGTGACCGTGGTGATCTACACCCACCGGCAGCTCGCCCGACAAGCGGATGGCAGCACGCCGCCGATTCAACTGGACATGGACCAGCTGCGCCTGCGGGAAGTGCTGCTGGAGCGCAACGGCCTGGCATTCCCGCCAGGCAGCACGCCGCTTCCGACCGGCGCGGACACCGACGTGCGTCAGGCCTACCTCGACATCGGACAGGATCCACCCGTCGCCGGACATTTCGATTTCACCCGCACGCCCGAGGGCACGCCGCACCGGCACCAGCACCGCCCAATAACACCCTCCGGGCTGGCAGGGCCTGAATCCGGCACGTCGCAGCCCGAGACCCTGTCGACACAACTCGATCGCATGCTGGTCGCGCTGGAAACGGGCGATGCCCACACCTTCCGGCAGATGACCGATGCTCTCGCCCAACGCCCTGCCGTACAGGCGATGCAGGCAGACGCAGCTCACACGCTGGCGCAACGGGTGCAGGCCGCCGAGGACGAGATGCAGCATTTCAATGCGCCGCCGGTCCACGCCCAGCCCGCGCCCGTCATGGAGATGCGCTGATGCCGCCTGCGCCCACCGACATCACCCAGGACACGCTGCACGATCTGCTCGCCAAGATGGCGGTGCTGGTGGCCCAGTTCGACCGCCACTGTGCCCAGAGTGGCGAGGCGCTGCAGACATCCGCACGCCAGATACCGGAGCAGGTGCGCGCCTCGACCGACCAGCAGATGGCGCGACTGCACACGGCCCTCTCAGCGCAGGTCGGCAACGCGATCGAACGGCCGGTAGCGCGCTGTACGCAACAGCTGGACGCGTCGAGCGCGCAATTGCAACGGGCCTCGGACGCGCTGGCTGCACAGGCGCAACGGGCGGGCCGCGTGCACCGTGGCGTGCTGTGGACGAGCACCGGGGCCGCAGGCGTCGCCCTGCTCGCACTCCTGATCGCCGGGGCGGCGTTGACCCGGTACTACGCGGGAGAGGTCCAGCGCCAGCGCATTTCGGCCGATCTGCTCAGGGCATACAACGCGGCCGATGTGCGGTTATGCGGGGAACGCCTGTGTGTGCGCCCCGAGGCGGACGCTAATGCGCAAGGCGATTACGTACCGGCCGCGCTGCGCTGACGCATCGTCCGGCTCTATCAGGGCGCGGACGGACGCAGCAACAGGCGCAGATCGTCGCCGACCCGGCGCGTGTCGATCGTCTGCAGATGCAGACGCTGCGCCATCGTGTCGATGCCGAGCCCGTCGAACAGTGGCCGGCCGCGCTCACCCAGCAGCACCGGGGCGATATACAGCAGCAGCTCGTCGACGAGGCCCGCACGCAGAAAGGCGCCAGACAGCGTGGCCCCGGCCTCGACCTGGATCTCGTTGATGCCCGCATCGCCGAGCAACGCGAGCACGGCTGCCAGGTCGAGCTGGCCCGACGCCTCACGCGCGACGCTGGCCCGTGGTGCGTCGAAGCCCTTGGTCACTTTCGCGTCGTGGGCGTGCACGTACAACGTCGGGGCCGCGGCATCGCGGATGTTGCCGCGTGCGATCGTCGCCAGGCCCGGGTCCAGCACCACGCGCAGCGGCACCGCGAACGGCGCGTCCTCTACGAGGCGCACGGTCAGGTGCGGATCGTCGGCCAGCACCGTGCCGCTGCCCGTGAGCAGCGCGCCAGCGCGTGCGCGCCAGCGCATCACGTCGGCGCGCGAGGCTTCGCCGCTGATCCACTTCGAGTCGCCGTTTGCCATCGCGGTGCGTCCGTCGAGGCTGCAGGCGAGCTTGACCCGCAGCCATGGCCGGCCGCGCTCGATACGCGACAGGAATCCGCGGTTGAGCGCGCGCGCCTGCGTTTCCATCAGACCGGACTCGACCGCGATCCCCGCCGCGCGCAGCCTGTCGAAGCCGGCGCCGTCGACCTGCGGAAACGGGTCGCGCATCGCCGCGACCACACGCGACACACCGGCTTCGATCAGCGCATCGGCGCACGGCCCGGTGCTGCCGGTATGCGCGCAGGGTTCGAGCGTCACGTACGCCGTCGCGCCGCGCGCGCGATCGCCGGCCGCCTGCAGCGCGACCACTTCCGCATGCGGGCCGCCTTTCTGCACGTGGAAACCCTCACCGACGACCGCACCGCCTGCGACGAGCACACAGCCGACCATTGGATTGGGTCGCGTCGTCCATGCGCCGCGCTCGGCGAGGCGCAGCGCCTGGGCCATGAAACGGTGATCGTCGGCAGTGAAAGCGGTCATGAGGCCTCGGCGGCGCGTGCGACAGAAGGAGACATTGTAGGAGCGCGCTTGCGCGCGACCCGGCATTCTCGTCGCACCCTCGCGCGCAAGCGCGCTCCCGCAAGGAACCCCGCGAAAGCTCAGCGTCTGCGAGGCGTCTTGACCGGCGCAGTCTCGCCTTCGAGCAGCGGCAGTTGACCATCGCCCGGCAGGTCGCGTTCGAGCCGGTCGAGTTCCTCGCGGAAATCGGCGACGTCCTCGAACGAGCGGTAGACCGACGCGAAGCGCACGAAGCCGACGTGGTCGAGCTTGCGCAGTTCGGCGATCACGAACTCACCGACCCGGCGCGAGGACACCTCGCGTTCCGCGGTCATGCGCAGGTGATGCACGACCGCGCGCACCGTCGCCTCGATCTGTTCCTCCGAGACCGGGCGCTTGTGCAGCGCGCGATCCATGCTCAGCCGCAGCTTGCGCGCATCGAACGGTTCCCGCCGCCCGTCGCCCTTGATGATCGTCGGCAGCTTGAGCTCGATCGTCTCCAGCGTGCTGAAACGCTCCCCGCAGGCTTCGCACTCGCGGCGGCGACGGATCGTCGCGCCGTCCTCGGACACGCGCGAATCGATCACGCGGGTGTCGGTGTGCTGGCAGAAGGGGCAATGCATCAGGCGCGGGGCGTCGGGAACAGCGTTGAAGACGATGACGCAGCAGCCATCCCGGAGATCAGGCGCTGGGCCAGACCCGAATCAAGACCCCTCATGCCCGGCCGATCAGCCATACACCGGATACTTCGCGCACTGCGCGGCGACCTTGTCGCGCACGGTGGCGATCACGCCCTCGTCCTTCGGGGCATCGAGCACGTCGCAGATCCAGTGGGCGAGATCCGTGCAGTCCTGCTCGACGTAACCGCGCGTCGTGACCGCCGGCGTGCCCAGGCGCAGACCCGAGGTCACGAACGGCTTGCGCGGATCGTTCGGCACCGAGTTCTTGTTGACGGTGATGTGGGCGCGGCCAAGGGCTTCTTCCGCGTCCTTGCCGCTGACGTCCTTGCCGATCATGTCGACCAGCATCAGATGGTTCTCGGTGCCGCCGGACACGATCTTGTAGCCACGCTCGATGATGACCTTGGCCATCGCCTGTGCGTTCTTCACCACCTGCTGCTGGTAGACCTTGAATTCGGGCTCCAGCGCTTCCTTGAAGGCCACGGCCTTGGCCGCGATCACGTGCATCAGCGGGCCGCCCTGGATGCCTGGGAACACGATCGACTGCAGCTTCTTGGCGATCTCGTCGAACTGCTCGCCGGCGCCGGCCTGGCTGGCGATGATGATGCCGCCGCGCGGGCCGCGCAGGGTCTTGTGCGTGGTCGAGGTCACGACATGCGCGTGCGGCACCGGCGTCGGATAGACGCCCGCGGCGACGAGGCCGGCGACGTGCGCCATGTCGACGAACAGATAGGCGCCCACCTTGTCGGCGATGGCGCGGAAGCGCGCCCAGTCGACGACCTGCGAATAGGCGGAGAAGCCGGCGATGACCATCTTCGGCTTGTGCTCCAGCGCGAGACGCTCGACTTCGTCGTAATCGATCAGGCCGGCATCGTCGACGCCGTACTGCACCGCGTTGAACAGCTTGCCGGATGCGTTGACCTTGGCGCCGTGGGTCAGATGACCGCCATGGGCCAGCGACATGCCCAGGATCGTGTCGCCCGGCTGCAACAGCGCGAAGAAGACGGCCTGGTTGGCCTGCGAGCCCGAATGTGGCTGCACGTTCGCGTAGTCGCCCTCGAACAGCTGCTTGAGACGGTCGATCGCGAGCTGCTCGGCGATGTCGACGTATTCGCAGCCGCCGTAATAGCGCTTGCCCGGGTAGCCCTCGGCGTACTTGTTGGTCAACTGGCTGCCCTGCGCCTCCATGACCAGCGCGCTGCAGTAGTTCTCCGAGGCGATCAGCTCGACGTGGTCTTCCTGGCGGCGGACCTCGTTCGCGATGGCCTGGGCGAGTGCGGGATCGTAGCTTTCGAGACGGGCGTCGCGCTGGAACATCGAGGGCTCCGGAACAGTGAACGGCGAGGCCGGCCATTGTAGCGCCGGGCCGCCCGGCGCGCGGCCCCGCCGGGCGTGAGCCGTTATAATCGCCGCCATCCCTTCCCCACCCGACGCCGCCCGACCGGGCCCCGGCGCGGGCCGGCACAACCGGAGCCCCCATGTCGCAATACATCTACACCATGAACCGCGTGTCCAAGGTGGTCCCGCCGAAGCGGCAGATCATCAAGGACATCTCGCTGTCGTTCTTCCCGGGCGCGAAGATCGGCCTGCTCGGCCTCAACGGCTCGGGCAAGTCCACCGTGCTGAAGATCATGGCCGGCGTGGACCAGGATTTCGAAGGCGAGGCACGTGCGCAGGCCGGCACCAAGGTCGGCTATCTGGCGCAGGAACCGGAGCTCGATCCCGAGATGACGGTCCGCGAAGCGGTCGAGGAAGGCGTGGGCGAAGTGCTGCAGGCCCAGGCCGCGCTGGACAAGGTCTACGACGCCTACGCTGAGGAAGGCGCCGATTTCGACGCGCTGGCCAAGGAACAGGAACGCCTGGAGGCGATCCTCGCCGCAGGCGACGCGCACACGCTGGAGAACCAGCTGGACGTGGCCGCCGATGCGCTGCGCCTGCCGCCGTGGGAAGCTAAGGTCGGCAATCTGTCGGGCGGCGAGAAGCGCCGCGTGGCGCTGTGCCGCCTGCTGCTGCAGAAGCCGGACATGCTGCTGCTCGACGAACCGACTAACCATCTCGACGCCGAGTCGGTGGAATGGCTGGAACAGTTCCTCGCGCGCTACACCGGCACCGTCGTCGCGGTCACCCATGACCGCTACTTCCTCGACAACGCCGCCGAGTGGATCCTCGAGCTCGACCGCGGCCGCGGCATTCCGTGGAAGGGCAACTACACCGAATGGCTGACGCAGAAGGACGAGCGCCTGAAGCAGGAAGACAACCAGGAGAAGTCGCGCCAGAAGGCGATCCAGAAAGAGCTGGAATGGTCGCGGCAGAATGCCAAGGGCGGTCGCACCAAGGGCAAGGCGCGTCTGGCGCGCCTGGAAGAGCTGCAGTCTGTCGACTACCAGAAACGCAACGAGACCAACGAACTCTTCATCCCGCCGGGCGAGCGCCTGGGCAATGCGGTGATGGAGTTCAAGAACGTCTCCAAGAAGTTCGGCGACCGCCTGCTGATCGACAACCTGTCGATGATCATTCCGCCGGGCGCGATCGTCGGCATCATCGGTCCGAACGGCGCGGGTAAATCCACGCTGTTCAAGATGATCACCGGACAGGAGAAGCCGGACTCGGGTGAGATCGTCGTCGGTCCGACCGTGCAGCTGAGTTACGTCGACCAGAGCCGCGATGCGCTGGAGGGCAACCACAACGTCTTCCAGGAAATCGCCGGCGGCCTCGACATCCTCAATATCAATGGCGTCGAGATCCAGTCGCGCGCCTATATCGGCCGCTTCAACTTCAAGGGCCAGGACCAGCAGAAGCTCGTGGGCACGCTGTCGGGTGGTGAGCGCGGCCGTCTGCACATGGCCAAGACCCTGCTGCAGGGCGGCAACGTGCTGCTGCTCGACGAACCGTCGAACGATCTCGATATCGAAACCCTGCGTTCGCTCGAAGACGCGCTGCTGGAGTTCCCCGGCAACACCTTCGTGATCTCGCATGACCGCTGGTTCCTCGACCGCATCGCCACGCACATCATCGCGTTCGAAGGCGACAGCCACGTCGAGTTCTTCCAGGGCAACTACCGCGAATACGAAGAAGACAAGCGCCGTCGCATGGGCGACGACGCCGGTCCGAAGCGTCTGCGGTTCAAGGCGCTGAAGTGACAGATCGGGCCCGCGCCTGTACCACAGGCGCGGCTTTGCCGGATCGCCATCCCCGCGCAGGCGGGAAACGCTTTCCAGCAGCCGAATGGCTGATCATCCATGGACCTTGTCGTTGGCTGACGTCCATGGACTCCCGCCTACGCGGGAGTGACGGTCAAGGGTGAACGCCAGCATCCCGTTCGTGAGGCCACTGACATGACCATCCAGACCCTGGAAGAACTCGAAGGCCTCAAGCGCGCCGGCGCGCTGGTCGCGCACATCCTCTCGACGATGCGCGATCACGCGCTGGCCGGCATCACACCGCAGGCGCTCGACGCCATCGGCGTCGGGATGCTCCACGACGCCGGTGCGCAGTCCGCGCCGGTGCTGACCTACGGCTTCCCGGCCGCGACCTGCATCAGCGTCAACCGGGTCGTCGCGCACGGCATCCCGGATGCCACGCCGCTGCGCGATGGCGACCTGGTCAACATCGACGTCTCCGCCGAACTCGACGGCTTCTTCGCCGACACCGGCGCCAGCTTCGTCGTCGGCACCGCGAGCGCCGCGCAGCAGCGCCTGCTCGATGCGACGCGCGACGCGCGCGACGCCGCCATCGCCCAGCTGCGCGCGGGCGAGCTGCTCAGCGGCATCGGCCGCACCATCGAGACCGTCGCCGCGCGCCGCGGTTTCCGCATCATCCGCAACCTGCAGAGCCACGGCGTCGGCCGTGCGCTGCACGAAGCGCCCGGCTCCATTCCCGGCTACTTCGATCGCCGCGATACCCGCCGTCTGCACGACGGCATGGTCATCACCGTCGAGCCGTTCCTGGCGACCCACGCCACCCGCACCGAAGACACGGACGACGGCTGGTCGCTGATCTGTCGCAAGGGCTATGGCGCGCAGTTCGAACACACGGTCGTCGTCACCCACGGCGCGCCGATCATCGTCACCTGAGACCTTTCATGACGCCCACCTTCATACAGGCGCTGCGTGCGCGCTGGCAAGCCGCCGACACGCTGGTCTGCGTCGGTCTCGACCCCGAACCGGCGAAGTTTCCCGCTCAGTTTGCCAACAATCCCGACGGGGTGTTCGCGTTCTGCCGCGATATCGCCGACGCGACCGCCGAATACGCCTGCGCGTTCAAGCCGCAGATCGCGCACTTCGCCGCGCTCGGCGCCGAAGACGCACTGCAGCGGCTGATCGCGCATCTGCATGCCGCGCATCCGGGCGTGCCGGTGATCCTCGACGCCAAGCGCGGCGACATCGGCAGCACCGCGCAGCGCTACGTCACCGAGGCCTTCGAGCGCTTCGAGGCCGACGCGGTGACGGTGAACCCCTACCTCGGCCGTGATTCTGTGCAGCCCTTCCTCGACCGCAGCGACAAGGGTGTCGTGATCCTGTGCCGCACCTCGAATCCGGGCGCGGCCGATCTGCAGGACCTGCCGGTCGCGCGCGCCGGTGGCGCGCGACCGCTGTATCAGCATGTCGCCGAGACCATCGCGCGCGAGTGGAACGGCCACGGCAACGTGTCGCTTGTGGTCGGTGCGACCTGGCCCGAACAGCTGCGCGAAGTCCGCGCGATCGTCGGCGACATGCCGTTCCTGGTGCCCGGCGTCGGCGCACAGGGCGGCGATGTCGAGGCGGTGGTCGGCAATGCGAAGACTGCGGACGGCACCGGTCTGATGGTCAGTTCGTCGCGCGCGATCCTCTACGCGTCGAACGGCGACGACTACGCGGACACCGCGGCGCGCGAGGCGCGTGCGTTGCGGGATGCGATCAACCGGTTTCGTTGAGGGCGCGCGCCTCGTCGCTTACTTGCTTCGAGCCCCTCTCCCCTTGGGGTGAAGCGGCACGCTTGCGAGCCAATGGCTCGCGTGCCGATGAACACCATCGCGACAGCGCGAGGGCCGGGGGGCGGAGCAGGGGTTGGGGTGAGGGAGCTTT
This sequence comes from Luteimonas sp. KH_071, assembly GCF_057838005.1. Lineage (NCBI taxonomy): Bacteria > Pseudomonadati > Pseudomonadota > Gammaproteobacteria > Lysobacterales > Lysobacteraceae > Luteimonas > Luteimonas sp. KH_071. Next base: position 2,995,428 of record NZ_CM174458.1, read on the forward strand.
ACGGAAACTGCTCAGTAAAGCCCTGCCCTCACCCGACGCGCTTTGCGCGTCGACCCCGGATCAAGTTCGGGGCAGGCTCTCTCCCGAAGGGAGAGGTGCCTGCGTTACTGCGAAGGTGCAGGCGAAAGCGCTTCTTCCTCAGCGAACAACTTCCACGAACACCGGGTTCGAGTAGAACCAGAGGTCCTGCCAGGGATCCTCGCCGGCGGCGTCTGGGGTCGGCTCGATCTGCGGGTTCGACGTGCCGCGCACGCGCACGAAACCACGCGTCTGCGGCGCCGGCAGCGTGAGCTCGAATGCGATGCGGTTGCCGGTCCGCTGCCACTGCGTCGGGCGTACGGTGTGGACGGTCATGCCCGGCGTACCGTCGGCGGTCGCCTGCCCGGCGATCACGTCGATGTGGTCGATCGGATTGCGGTCGCCGTTGAAGTTGGTGCCTTCCGGCACGGTCACCGCAACCTGCACCGTCACTTTCGCCCCATCAGCCACCTGCAACGTGCCCCCCATCGTCGCCGGCATCTCGCCTTCGGTCTCGACCTGCAGATCCAGCGTGTCGATCAGATCGCCGGTCACCGCGAACATACGGCCATGCCGCAGGCCGTCGATCACATCCGCACTGTCGTGCCGCGCCAGCACGTAGGTCTTGCTGTACTCGCCCGGCCAGAAATCTGCGCCGCCGATGTCGACGTTGCGATGCGAATCGGAAGTCGAGGTGATCCAGAAGCGCCTGCCCTCGGCGAGCAGCGTGTCCCAGACACCGCCGAGCTGCGCCGTCATCTGGTCGAAGCCGCCCCACGTCTTGGCGGCATCGTTGCGGTACAGCCCGCGGTGACGCCGGTCGGCTTGATGACCGGGCGCGCCTTCCATTCCGACGAGCACGTCAGGCGCCGCGTCCTGCCAGGCACGCAGTTCGTCCGGCTCGACCTGGCCCCAGACGCCGACCGCGGTCGCAGTGCGCGAAGGATGGTTGACGAACATCAACGGCTGCGGCTGCTGCGCCTGCATGTGGCGCAGCGCGGCGATCATCGCCTCCGGTGTGTCGCGCGCGTCGTCGTCCACTTCGCGACGGCTGAAACGCCGTTCCAGATCGACCAGCATCGCGTTCTCGTGTGCGCCCGGCGCCATGATCAGGGACGCGTGCTCGCCGGCTGGCACGTCGAACTCCATGCCGTGGAACTGCAGCACCTCGGGGACGTCGGTGCGCGCCTGCTGCAGCGCGGGCCAGGCCGAATCATGGGTCACCGCCGAATGGTTCGGGCCGCCGTGATCGGTGTGCACCATCCAGGTCAGACCATGTCGACGTGCTTCCTCGGCGTTGCGTGTGCGCGAGTACGGTGAGTCGCCGCCGCGGATCGGCGTCGGCGGCGAGGTGGACGTATCCCAGTTGACGCTCCATTCGCTGTGCACGTGATGATCGCCGGCGCGCCAGGCGCGGCCGTCATCGTGCTCGGCAGCGGACGCACTGGCCGCCAGGGCGAGCAACAGGACGGAGAAGGACGCGCGGCGCGCGTGCCGGGAACAAGCAACGTGGAGGGTCATGCGGAGTCCGGACAATGGAGGAACACGGCGCGACACGCCGCAACCGCGTATTCCACGCCATCCCCATGTCATCCCGATGAAACCCGCGCGGGTTTCGTGTGCGGCGATCAAGCGGCCGCGTCGGCCTGCAGGCCGTACGCCAGGCGCAGATACGTCCGATAGCCCAGGCGTCGCACATGCTTTTGCCAGGCAATACGCTGCGCGTTGCCGCGGGCTGGCTGTTGCAGCGGACCATCTTGATGACGAGGCTGAGCAGCATCGGCCCCAGACCGCTGGTCAGACGCATGCCGACGCCGAAGGTCGATCTGCAGCGCCCGCCGGGGATGCGATCGCGGCTGTCGGTCAGACTGTCTTCTGCGATGCGCGGCGCAGCACCGCGATCGGGAAGCGTGTCCAGATCATCGTCCACACCGCGATGCGCTGCAGCCAGCTGCGATGCGCGGCTTCGAAATGCCGGAAGTAACGCCAGAGGCCGCGGTGCTTGTGCCATTCGACGAACACCGGCCGCGAGCGACTGGACACACCGCGCACGTGCAACACGGCGATTTCGTTGGCGACTGCGATCACCGCGCCGGCTTCGCGCGCGCGCCGGCACAGGTCCAGGTCTTCGGCATGCAGCCGGTAACCGGTATCGAAACCGTCGATGCGGTCGAACAGCGTGCGCGGCAGCAGCATCAGCGCGCCGGAGATCGCCTGCACGCGTTGCAGCGGCTGCGCGGGATCGCGCGGCACGGCGAGCACGCGGGCCTGCGGATCGCGCAACATCGCGGTGAAGTCCGGATCGCGGCGACGCGCGGCCGGATCGCGTGCGCCATCCTCGCCGACGAGGTCGGTGCCTAGCAGGCACGGCGTGGCCAGCGCATCGGCATGCACGCGCAGGCGCGCGAGCGTGTCGGCATCGACGAGGCAGTCCGGATTGACGAACGCGATCCACGGCGCGTCGCCATCGCGCGCGCCCTGGTTGCAGGCGACGGCGAAGCCGGGATTGTCGGGATTGCCGATGAAATGCACGCGCGGATCCAGCGAGGCGTGCCGCTGCACGATGGCCAGCGTCGTGTCATCGGATGCGTTGTCGACGATGCGGATCTGCGCGACGCCGTCGGCCACGCGCAGGCGCGTCAGACAGGCGTCGATCGTGCTGCCGCTGCGATGGGTGACGACGACGGCGACGATGTCGGGCGTAGCGGAATCTGCAGCGGTCACTTGGGCGGCGTGTCGTCGTTGGAAGCGACATTGTCTGCTGCGTCGGGTGCAGTTGGCGTATCGCGAGCGCCGGGTACCCTCACCCCACCATCCGCTTCGCAGATGGTCCCCCCCTCTCCCGGAGGGGAGAGGGGCATTGGCGGGCGGACTGCGTCCGCCGTTTCCTCGTGGAACAGCTGCTGCTGCGCGGGCGCGTTCTCCAGCGCATCGAAGCCGCGTTGCAGCGCCACGCGCGTCGCGTACAGCGGGTCCTGCATCAGGAAGGTCGCCAGCCGCGAATGCCAAGACGGCCAGCGCACCGCAAGCGCGTCCATGTCGCCGTCCGCCGGACCACCCTCGCCACCGCGCGCAACGAAGGCGGTCTCGCACAGCGCGTTGCGCCAGCCCAGACCCGCCATGCGCAGCGACAGGTCGATCAGCGCGGCGTACCAGGATCGGTAGCTGGACGCATCGAGTCCGCCGGCCTTGCGGCGCGCATTGCCGCGCAGCAGCACCGCATGTCCGATCGCGGCCGGCAGCTCGGGATAGAGCGGCGGAAGCGCCTGACACGCATGCGCGAGACGCGACGGCGCATCGGGCACCGGATTGATCTCGCCGATCCGCGGCCAGGCCGCAGACTCGCCGGCGTTGCACCAGGGCGTCGCGGTCGCGATCGACGCATCACGCGTGAAGCAGGCCGCGAGCGCGTTGGCCCAGCCCGGCAGCGGAATCGAATCGGGTGCGAGCACGATGACATCCGCATCCCCACAGGCACGCAGCACATCGTCGAGATGCGCGACCTCGCCGATCGAGCGCTGGCGGCAGGTGTAGTCGGCCTGCAACGGCGTGCTGGCGAGCCAGCGCTGCACGATCTCCGCGCCGCGCGGACCGATGCGCGCGTCGTCGGCCAGCCAGATCCGCGTGCCTGCGGGCGTGCCGGCATCGAGCGCGGCCAGGCATGCGTCGAGCGCGTCGTCGTCATGCCCGACCGGCAACAGGATCACCGGCAACTCAGCCATGCGCAGTGGCTCCGCGCATCGCGGCCCCTCAGTCCCGGGGGGTCTGCAATGGCTGCAGCGCGCGGAAGCGACGCCCGTATTCGTCGGTCAGCTGACGCGCTTCGAGCGGATTGCGCACGATGGTCGGGGTCAACAGCACGATGACTTCACTGCGCTCGGTACGCGATGTCTGCGAGCCGAACAGGCTGCCGATCACCGGGATGCGGCTCAGGCCCGGCAGGCCGCCCGAGGTGCGGCCGACCTGGTCGCTGATTAGACCGGCGAGCATTACCGTATCGCCCGCCTGCACCGCCGCCTCGGTCTTGAGCCGGCGCGTGTCGATACGCACGTTGCCCTGCGAGTCGGCCGTGTTCTGCGGCTGGGGGGAACTCACTTCCTGCACGATGTCGAGAAACACCATGCCGTCGCGGGTCACGCGCGGCCGCACTTTGAGGATCGTGCCGGTCTCGATGTACTGCACCTGGGTGAACTGGCTGTCGCCGAGGATCGGGTTCACGCTGCTCGACGAGATCGGAATGCTCGCGCCCACGTTGAACTCGGCCATGGCGTTGTTGCGCACGAACACCGACGGCGACTGCAAGATCTGCACGTCGGTCACTTCATCCAGCGCCCGGATCACCGCGGCCGCGTCGTTCTTGACCAGCGACCACGCCAGCCCGGAACCGGAAACACCGCCGATGCTCGCACCAAGCGTGCTCCAGCTGGTCGGACCCGCCAGGCCTTGCCCTGCGCCTGGCGGACCGAACGGGCCGAGGCCGTTATCGGTCACCCCCTTCTCGATGAACCAGTTGACGCCGTACTCCAGCGCACCGGTCAGCGCGACTTCCACCACCTGCGCCTCGATGTGCACCTGCGCGGGCATTACGTCGAGCCGCTCGACGACATCGCGAATCGAGCGCCACGCTGCGGGTGTCGTACGCACCAGCAGCGTGTTGGTTTCGTCGACGGCCGATACGCCGACGCGATCGCCTTCCACTTCCAGCGTGACGCTGCCCGGCCCTTCCTGCTGGTCGCTGAGCTCCATCTGGCCGATGCTGGCGCTACCGCCGCCACCGCGGCTCATGCCCGAGCCGCCGCCGCGATTGTTGCTGCCGAATCCGGAACTGCTCCCGCTGCCACTGTCGAGGCCTGAAGAGCCATCCGTGCCGCCGGTGCGCAGCGTGTTGCCGGTCAGGCCCGGCATCAGCGAGGCCGAATCCCGGCCACCACTGCTGCCGCTGCCGCCGCCGAAGACTTCCGACAGGCGCTGTGCGAGTTCGCGGGCCTTGATGAACTTCAGTTCGTAGGAGAACAGCTTCGGATCCTGGCCCGCATTGTCGATGCGCTCGAGCCACTGCTGGATCTCGCCGAGATAATCCGCCTGCGGCGTGATCACCAGCACCGCGTTCGCGCCTTCCAGCGGCATGAAGCGGAACATGCCAGAGACCGGCGATTCGCTGTCCGCGCCGAACACCTTTTCGAGATCGGCGACGACCTGGGTGGCCTTGCCCGACTGCAGCGGGAACACGCCGACCGACATGCCCGACAGCCAGTCGACGTCGAAGATCTCGATCGTGCGCAGGTAGTTGTCGAGTTCGGAGCGGCTGCCGGAAATCGTGATGACGTTGCGCGCGTTGTCGGCCGAGACGATCGCGTTCGGGCGCGCGTACGGCTCGAGCACCTTCTCCATCTCGGTCGCGGAGATGTAGCGCAGCGGCACGGTGCGCACCTCGAAGCCGCGGGCGGCGCCGGTGCTGCCGGTGCGCGGCGCGACGGTGCCGGTCGCGAGCGCGGTGTCGGCGGCGACGATGTTGTAGCGGCCGTCGCTGTAGATCATGCGGGCGTTGTTCCAGCCCAGCACCATCTCCAGCAGGCTCAAGGCCTGCGCCGCGCTCACCGGCTGCGGCGTCGCGAGCGTCACCGTGCCCTGCACTTCCGGCGCGATGACGTAGTTCTGGCCGAGCATGTCGCCGAGGATCGCCTTGGCGACGGCGTGCACCGATTCGCCTTCGAAATTGAACGAAGCCTGCCCGCTGGTCGCGCCCAGTGTGGGCGGCGCGGCGGACGCGGCGCGCTGGTTGATGACCGTGCCGCTGCCGCGGCGGATCTGCGGCTGCGGACGTTCGTCATCGCCGAGCAGCGGTTGCGTGCGTGCGCCCGGCGCGGACGCGGTATCGCCGGACGAGGTCCCCGCCTCCGTGCCCTGGCGCAGGTCGGCGTCGCGGCGCATCGAGGCAGTCGGCGCACTGGCGCAGCCGGCGAGCAGGGCGATACCGGTACCGAGGGCGATCGCCCGGAGGTGGAAGGCTGGCGTCTGGGAAGGCTTCATCGACGGGAGTCTAGTCCTGGGCGGAATTGGGTTGCTGTTGCTGCTGGCGCAGACGCGCGCGCCGTTCTTCGATCCGGCGACGGATCGCTTCGACCTGTGCTTCCGACGGACCGGCTGCTGGCGCGGCCTCGGGCGTCGCATTGCCGTCGCTGCCGGCGATTGCCGTCGCCTGCTGGCCGGCGGCACCACGTGGTTGCCCGTCGCCAGCCTGTGCATCGCTACCGGGCTGCTGGCGCGCGCCGTTGCCTGCGGCGCGTGCCGCATTCTGGGCAGCCTGCACAGGCGTCGCAGGCGGACGCGGCGCCGCCTGCGCCGGCGATTGGCCATCCGGCGGCGGTGTCGGCGTCATCGGCGTCGGCGGCTGTCCGCCAGTGCCGTCGAATACGCGCAGCTCCAGCGTCCGCGGGCCTTCGGGCGTGGTGAACACCACGCTGCGCGCGTCCACCGAATCGAGCAGCCAGTTCGAGGCCTCGGGCGGACCTTCGCCGACCTTGAGCCGGATCGAATCGCCGCCGCCACTGGGCTGCAGGATCGCCATCGCGAAATCGGGCGTGCGCAACACGCTGGTCAGCACGTAGTCGAATCCGGTGCCGGCGCCATCGCCCTCGTCCTGCGGATCGATGAAGAAGGGATGCGGTCGGCGGTCCCCGGAGAACAACGGACGCGCGGCCACCTCATTGAAGCTCGACAGCGGTGGCGCGGGCGCGGCGTTGCCGGGCGCGGGGCCGATCGGCGCGGCGACCACGCCGTCATCCTCCAGCGTGCCGATGCGGCTGCCGAGTCCGGCCAGCGACAGCAGCGCGAACAGCAGCGCCCAGCCGACGACCGCGGCGACCAGCCAGGTGCGCGCATTGGTGGCATCAATCCGCATCGCCGCCTCCGTTGGCCGCCGCCGGACGCGCACGCGCAGCGGCGTTGGCCGCAGGCGCCGCGCCGGGCGCCGGCAACACGTAGCCGGACAGGTCGAAACTCACGTCGACACCGCCACTGGTCGCACCGGCGGCGAGTGTATGCCGCTGGCTGAGGATGTTGAGGTTGTCGACGAACAGCCGCGGCGTGCCGGTCTCCAGCGAATACAGCACCGTCGCCAGTTCGGCATTGCCACAACGCAGGCGCACCTGCACGGTCGCGCGCGGGTACTTGTCGCTGCGCGGGCCGGCGATCGGCGAGCGGTTGCTGATCGCGCAACTGCGGTTGCCGGGGCTGGCCTCGAGCACCGCGCTTTCCAAGCGCTGCACGAGCGCCGCGGTCGCGAGCTCCACGCCGGACTGCGGCATGAAGCCCGGGGTCGCGTCCATCGCCGCGCGGGCGCGCTCGAGCTCGGCGCGCACCAGTGGCGCCTGCTCGAGTTCGCGGCGGATGCGCAACTCGCGCTCCTGCAGCGTGTCGATGCGTGTGCCGAGCTCGCGCATCGGCTGCGTCCACCACGGATGGATCAGCAGCAGGTAACCCAGCAGCAGCACGCCCAGCAGCAGCGCGAGCGCCAGCCAGCGGTCGCGGGCCGACACGGGCCTATCGGGCATCGTCCGCACGCACGGGCTCCTGCGGTGGGGGGGATGCGGACGCCGGCGCAGCAGCAGGCGGCACGAGTTCGGCGGTCAGGGTGAAGCGGTCCGAGCGCGTGCGCGGATCGTTCTGCAGCGCCCCGGCGAGCGCGGGTGCGCGCCACAGCGCGGAACCCGACAGTTGCCCGACCAGCGCCGAGGCTTCGGTGCTCAGGCCGATCAGCAGCACGCGGTCGCCTTCGATCGCGGCCTTCTCCAGCGACGTGGAATCCGGCAGCCTGCGCGCCAGTTCGTCGAGCACCGCGACCGTCAGTGGCCGCGCGGCGCGCTGCGCCTGCAGGAAGGCCATGCCTTCGCGCAGATCGGTCAGCTGCTGGCGCTGCGCCGAGGCCGCGCGTGCACGCGTGGCTTCGGCGGCGACGCGTGCCTCCAGTGCATCGGCGGCGGCGCTGCGGTTCTCGCGCATCTGCCACAGGCCGAACGCGGTCAGCAGCACCGCGATGCCGAGGATCAGCAATTGCACGCGCCGCTGCGGATCCTCGCGGCGGCGACGACGTGCATCGTCGATCAGGTTGACGCCGAGCGGACCGGATTCACCGTCCAGATCGATGCCGGCCAGCATCGGCGCCAGCGGGCCGAGTGCTCCGAGTTGCGCATCGATCGCCGCGCGCGGCACCACCACCAGTTCCACGTCGATCTGCCCATCGCCACGCCGGCCGAGGACGCGATGGTCATAGCGCACATCGGCGGCAGCGAACGGCGTCTGCCGGTCGATCTCGAAGCCGAGCACATCGTGCAGGCGATCGCCGGCGGCTTCGGGCAGGGTCAACTGACGGCGCAGGCCCGTGCGGGCGGGCAACAGCAGCCAGCGCGGCAAGTCGATCGTGCGCGGCGCGAGCAGTGCGGCGAGAGGATCGCCCACGGTTTCATCGAACGCGGCGCGCGGCACGCTGGCGAGATCACGTACGCCATCGGCCCCCTGCAACCGCAGGGCGATATCGGCACCGTTGCCCGCCAGCAGCAGACGCCGGCTGGCGAGTCCGAACAGTTCGCGCACGCGCGGCGGCAACCAGGCCGACAGTGCCGCGCCCCACCACGACAGGAACGTGCGGACGCGCGCAGACGTGCGGCCGTCCAGACGCCAGGCGCGGCGGCCGGGCACGGGCTCGCCCGGAGTAGCGGGTGTAGCGGACATCATCGTGGTGACGCTCCTTCCTCCCAACGCAGCACGGTGTAGGCCGTGCCCGGTACGGCGCCACCGCCGGTTCTGACGACTGCCCGCAGCCGCGCGATGCGCCCCTCCGGAAGCCGCGCCTGGCTCTCGATACTATACGTGCCGCTGCCGCCGCCCAGCAGGGCGCCGGCGAGTTGCGCGATGGTCGCCTGGCGGGCCGCGAGAATCGGGTCGGCGTCGACGCCCATCGCCTGCAGGACGGGACCGGCGGCGAACTGCGGGTCGGGCGTCGGCAGGCGGCTGTGGATCGTCAGATACAGCGCGACCGCCTCGTACAGCGCAGGCGTCATGCCCAGTACCTGCTCGACCTCTGCGACGCTTTCGAACGGCGCGTTCTTGGCGCCGTAGGGCCGCCCCGCGCTGGCGTAATCCGCCGCTTCCGCGCCGCCGGTGATCTGCACGAAATCGTCGCCGTCGCGCCAGTCGACGATCGCGCCCGCGATCTGCACGGCGACGCCCTGCTCGGCGCCGGTGGTCTGCAGCAGCGCGGCGATCAGCAGCGCATCGGCGGCGTTGAGATCGACCTTGCCGGTCTCGTCGACGATGTTCAGTTGCACATCGATGTCATGGAAGCGCCAGGCATACGGACGCCCGTCGGGCTGCCACTGCAGCGCGGGATCGTCCATGGCCAGCCGGGTCAGGGCATATTCGAGCCCCGCCCGCGCGGCCTGGTCGCCGGCGACGCCGCGGCTGAGCACGCGACCCTGCTGCTGTTCGATGCGTGCGGTCAGCGCGAAAGCGCCCACAAGCGCCGCCAGCAGCGTGATCAGCCACAGCACCAGCAGCAACGCGGCCCCGCGATGCAGGCGCGCGCTCATGGCACCGCCACCGGCGCGGCCTGCCCGGTGCCCTGCGGCAGCGTAACCACGAGCGCGGGCCAGGCGCCATCGCGCTCGGTCTCGATCTGCACTTCGACCTGCAAGGGCAATGCAGCGGGTCCCCAGCGCTCCTGCCATTCGCCGAGCGCACCCGTTTCGTCGAAGCCGCGATAGCGCAGGCGCAGTTCGACCAGATCGTCGACCAGCGGCTCGGGCGGGCGCGGACTGGGCGGTTCGATCGTGCGCCCGGTCATCACCATGCCGAACGCAACCGTCAGCCGCTGCGCACCGCGCACCTCGTCGACCGCGATGTCGTGCAGATGGGGCCCGCCCTGCCCCAGATAGTTCGGCAGATCGGCGACGAAACGCAGGCGCCGGGGCTCGCCGACGAACTGCGAGATCTCACCGGTGTTCTCGTCGGTCTGGAACGCGATCTGCTGCGCGGATGCGATGCGCCGACGCAGGAAGCCTTCCACCGCACGCATGCGCTCGCTGCGCTGCGACAGCGCTTCGCCGCGATCGACGGTCGCGGTCGCGGCGCGCAACGTGGTCAGCGCCAATGCGAGTCCGGCGGCCAGCAAGACCGTCGCCAGCAGCACTTCGATCAACGTGAAACCGCGTGCGTGCTTCATGGCGTCAGCACCCCGGGCGCATCGGGTTCGCGCAGCCGCAACGTGTGCACCTGCAGCCGCTCGCGTGGACCGCGCTCGCCCCAGTCAACGGCCAGCGCGATCTCGAACAGCTGCTGCCCAGAAGCATCGAGCAGCGTCGGCGGCATTTCCGGATCGATGTAGGGCGCGATCTCCAGCGTCCATCGATAACGACCGTCCTCGAACTCGCCGGTGGTGCTGCCCGGCGCCACCGGGATGTCGATCCCGATGCCGTCCAGCAGCGACTGCGCATGCAGCGCTGCGCGCCCTGAATCGGCGGCCCAGCGCACCTGGCGCGTCCCGTTGGACAGGGTGCCGAGCAGCAGCATCAATGCGATGCCCAGCACCGCGAAGGCCACGATGACCTCGATCAGGGTGTATCCGCGCTGGCTACGCGTCCTCATTCGGTCGCGTTCGCGCGGGACAGACGCACTTCGCCGGTCAGCCAGGCCACATCGACCTGCCACGCCGCGTCGCGCAGCAAAACGCGCACACGCCCGCCGGTGGCCGCACCGTCGGCGAAGAACAGGATCGCGCCTTCGCTGTCGCTCGACTGCAACTCACGCGCGCCGGTGAACTCGACCGCGAGCGGCTCGGGAATCGTGCCGTTGCGGCCATTCGGCGCCTGCCAGGTGCGCGCCTGTGGATCGATCACGAAACGCTGCGGCTCGCCGGTCGAGATCGCCTGCGCCCGCGTGTAGCGCAACTGCGCGGCGATGGTCTTGCTCGTGGACTGCAGGGCGATGCGATCGAAACCACCGCTCATTGCGGCTGCCGCCAGCACGCCGGTCACGGCGATCAGGCCGACGACCAGCAGCATTTCGAGCAGCGAGAAACCGCGAACCCTGGCGATGCGATGCGACATCTGGTGCGGTGGCGTTCCGGAGCGGGAGCAACCCCGGAATCTAGCATCATCGGCGCCGGTTTCCCCGGCGCGCGGATGCGTTATTCGTAGCGGATGTCGGCGTTGACGCTGTCGCCGCCCGGCTTGCGATCGGCGCCGTAGCTGACGATGTCGAACGGCTGGCTGTTGCCCGGCGTCGCGAACTCGTAAGGCGTGTTCCACGGGTCGCGCAATTCCGCATCCTTCGCGTACGGACCGAGCCAGCCGCTGGCGCCGCCGGGCTGCGTCACCAGGTCACCCAGCGCATTCGGCAGCGTGCCGGTATCCATTTCGTACTGGTGCACCTTCTCGGCCAGCGTCTGCACCTGAGCCTTGGCGAGGTTCACGCGCGCGCGGTCGCCGCCGCCGAGGATGCGGGTCGCGGCGAACGCGACGATGCCGCCGATCAGTACGACGACGAGGATGATCTCGATCAGGCTGAAACCACCCTGCGCGTTGCGCGGGCTGCCGAGGGGACGCGATCTGCGGATGTGCTGCATCGACACTGCCTCGCTCAAGAGTCTGGTCCGCATTGTATGACGCCGCGCAGCTGAACCTAGCCGATGACGCTGGTCAGGTCGTAGATCGGCACCAGCACCGCGAGGATCACCACCATCACCACCAGCGCGAGCAGCATCGTGATTGCAGGCACCAGTGCGGCGAGCATGCGGTCGAGCGATGTACCGGTCTGCTGGTCGAAGGTGTCCGCGGTCTTGAGCAGCATGGCGTCGAGCGCGCCCGACTCCTCGCCGACCTGGATCATCTGGATCGCCAGCCGCGGAAAGCGCTTGCTGCGGCCCAGCGCGGTCGACAGGCCGACACCGTTCTTGACCTCGGACTCGGCCGCTTCCACGTCCGCCGACAGCGCCAGATTGCCCAGCACCTTGCGGCCGATGCCCAGCGCCGCGATCAGCGGGACGCCGTTGCGCAGCAGGGTCCCGAGCGTGCGCGCGACCCGCGCGGTCTCGATGCGCGCCACCAGCGGCCCGAAGATCCGCCGCTGCAGCAACCATCCATCGAACCGCAACCGGAACCGCGCATCGCGCAGCTTCAGCACGAACGCGTAGAGCGCGATCACCGGCAACGCCAGCATCAGGATCCACCAGTCGCGCACGAACTCGCCCAGGCCGAGGACGATTTTCGTGAACACGGGCAGCTCGGCATCGAGGCTGTCGTACATCGCCGCAAATTGCGGCACGACGTAACCGAGCAGGAACATCAGCGACGCGCCGACCATGACGATCAGGATCGCCGGATAGATCAGCGCGTTGACCACGCGCCCGCGCAACAGGCGCGCGCTTTCGAGGTAATCGGCCAGCCGCTGCAACGTGTCCTCGAGGCTGCCACCGGCCTCGCCGGCGCGCACCATGTTCACGTACAGCCGCGAGAACGTGCCGTGCTGGCGCTCGAGCGCGCTCGACAGCGACACGCCGCCTCGCACCGCATCACGCAGTTCGGTGATCGTGCGCCTGGCTTCGGGTTCCTCGGGAAGATCGAGCAGGATCGTCAGTGCGCGATCCAGCGGCTGGCCGGCATTGAGCAGCGTCGCGAGCTGCTGGGTGAACTGCACCAGCCGCTGTCCGGAAAACGGCTTGGGCTTGAACAGCGCCTTCCAGTCCTCGACCGCCCGTGCCTCGCTCGCCGGCCGCGCCTCGATCGGCAGATGACCCTGCTCCTGCAGGCGCAGCGCGACCTCGGCTTCGCTGCCGGCGTCCATCGTGCCGTCGAGCGTTTCGCCGCGGGTGTTGAGGGCCTTGTAGCGGTAGAGGGTCATGGGATTCGCGTTCTTCGTAGGTGGAACTTTACGTCCATGGATTCCCGCCTACGCGGGAATGACGATGCCGGCTCCTGCCGTCATTCCCGCGAAGGCGGGAATCCGAGGACGTTGGCGGTTGGCACCTGCTCCGTGATGTCAGGCCAGAGATCACGCTATGAGGGGTTCGCCTCGTCGATCAATCGCATCTTCCAGGCTCGATTCCACTTCTTGATCCGCTTCTCGCGACAGATCGCCGACTCCATCGTCTCGTGCTGCTCGAACCAGACCAGATGATGAATGGTGTAACGCGCGCTGAAGCCTCCCACTGCAGACGTCCGATGCTGCCAGACCCGCTGCACCAAGTTCGATGTGACACCGGGATACAGGGTGCCGTTGCGATGGTTTGCGAGCAGATAGACGCAGGGCTGCCTGTCCATATCTGTCGGCCTCTTCCTTGAGGTGGGGAAGAGCGGCCGGCGCGACATGTCCGGGACGCAACTTCCGTGTCGGCGCATTGGCCATCACGCGTCCTCCGTCACCCGCAGCACTTCCTCGATCGTCGTCTCGCCGGCCAGCGCCTTGAGGATGCCGTCCTCGTACATCGTGCGCATGCCGGATTCGCGAGCGAGCTGTTCGAGTTCACCCATGCCCGCGTGACGCATCACCGCGCGGCGCAGCGTGTCGTTCATGACGAGGAACTCGACGATCGTGGTGCGGCCCAGATACCCCGTGGGCGCACTGCCCGATGGGCCCGGGCGATACAGGACGATCTCGCCTTCGGGCTGGAAGCGGCGCAGTTCGAAGCGTTCGATCTCCTCCGGCGATGCGGCATAGCGCACCCGATGCATCGGTTCGAGCTTGCGCACCAGGCGCTGGGCGAGGATGCCGTTGACGGTCGAGGTGAGCAGATAATCTTCGACACCCATGTCGAGCATGCGGGTGATGCCGCCGGCTGCGTTGTTGGTGTGCAGCGTGCTGAGCACGAGATGGCCGGTCAGCGCGGACTGGATCGCGATGCGCGCGGTTTCCAGGTCGCGCATTTCGCCGATCATGATGATGTCCGGATCCTGGCGGACGATCGAGCGCAGCGCATGCGCGAAATCGAGGCCGATCTGCGGCTTGGCCTGGATCTGGTTGATGCCTTCGATCTGGTACTCGACCGGATCCTCGACGGTGATGATCTTGACGTCCGGCGTATTGAGCTGCGACAGCGCGGTGTAGAGCGTGGTCGTCTTGCCCGAACCGGTCGGCCCCGTCACCAGCAGGATGCCGTGCGGCTGGTCGAGCACCTTGTTGAACTGCGGCAGGAATTCGTCGGTGAAGCCGAGCCGGTAGAAATCGAACACCACCGTCTCGCGGTCGAGCAGACGCATCACCACACTCTCGCCGTGCGCGGTCGGCATCGTCGACACGCGCAGGTCGAGCTCCTTGCCCTGCACGCGCAGCATGATGCGGCCGTCCTGCGGAAGGCGGCGTTCGGCGATGTTGAGCCGCGCCATGATCTTGATGCGGCTGATCACCGCGGCGGTCAGGTTCACCGGTGGGCTCTCGCCATCGATCAGCACGCCGTCGACGCGATAGCGCACTTTCAACCGGCTTTCGAACGGTTCGATGTGGATGTCGGACGCGCGCAGTTCGACCGCACGCTGGATCACCAGATTCACCAGCCGGATCACCGGCGCCTCGGACGCGAGATCGCGCAGATGCTCGACGTCGTCCACATCACCGCCGCCCTCGCCGTCGGCCGATTCGATGATCGTCCCCATCGCGCTGCGGCCCTGGCCGTACCAGCGTTCAATCAGATCATCGATCTCCGAGCGCAGACCGACGGCAGGCGCGATGTCGCAGCCTGTCGCCAGCCGCACAGCATCGAGCGCGTAAGCATCAAACGGATCGGACATCCACACGTGCAGGCGACCGCGACTTTCGCCGATCGGCAGCACATGGAACTGGCGCAGGAAACGCACCGAGAGCGGCTGGGCGCCATCAACGAGTTCCGGCGGCTCTTCAGGCACCGACTTGGCAGGCAGCAATTGCAGGCCCAGTTCTGCGGCGCAGGCTTCGGCGTGGTCGCGCTCCGACACCAAGCCCAGACGCCCCAGCAACGTAAGCAGGCTGCCGCCCGCCTCGGCGTGCAGGCGCTGCGCGCGCGCCAGATCCACATCCTTGAGCCGGCCACTGGCGCGCAGGCGCGCGACGATGCGCGCCTCGGGCGCGTCGGGGGTCGCTGTGGAATCCTCGAGCACCGCATTCACTGCACGGCCATCCCATCGATTTCGGATCGGCCGACTTTAGCAGTTCGACGGCGCCGGGCGCCGCGACAGATCAGCCCTGCGGCAGCTCTTCCGTCGCCGGCGCCGCGCGCTGCTCAAGGTCGGTCGGTGGCGGGTCCTCGCGGCGCATCTCGTCTGCGCTGGGTCTGCGGTCGCGCGTGCTGGGCGCCGGCACGTAGAAGCCGACGCGTTCGAAGAAGCGCCGGTAGAAGCCAGCGTCCTGCACGGTGCTGCTGGCGGTGCGGACCAGCGAATCCTCGCGGCTGCCGACCGGCAGCGACAGCGAGCCGATCCCGCCGACACCGACGCTGGCCGAATTGGAACTCTTGCGCATCACGTAGCGATCGAGCAGTGCGCTGACGAACAGCAGCGAGCGCTCGTTGCCACGCGACACGCAGGAGACGCGCACCGACAGCTGCGTATGCACGTCGTCCTCCGGCTGGAAGTTCTTGGTGGCCTCCACCGCGTCGTCGCTGGACTTGCCTACCGCATAGCCCTGGCCCAGCAGCGCGAGACGCGCGGCGCTGCAGATCTGCGCCGGCGGCAGCTCATAGGTGCGCGAATAGGTCTCGTCGGAATCGAAGGATTCCCCCATGAACGGCACGTCCTCGCGCGCGTTGCGCCCGCACGCGGCCAATACCAGAATAGCGACGGCTATAGCGGACACACGCGGCAGGGATCGGAGCAATCGCATCGGAACAGGTCGGAAGACGGGACCGCGGCATGATACCGGCGCGGCGACACGCACATCCCGTTGCGTCCTGCGCGTTCATCGTGCAGACGGACGGAATGGGCAGTCAGTGCGTCGCCGCCGGCGGCTCGGGCGGCGCGTTGCGTGTGCGCCGCTCGGCCTCGAGCCAGTCGAGGTGTTCGACCAGCGTGCGGCCCTCGGACTGGGCCTCGGCGCTCGCAGCGGCATCGAGCGCCTTCGACACCGACAGCTTCGTGGCGATGCCATGCGCATGGCGGGACGCTGCGGTGTGCCGCAGCATCGCCAGCACCATCGCCGCGCTCGGCGTGGTGGCGACAGGCTCGCCCCTGAGCAGCAATGTCCACTCGCCCTCGTGATAGGTCGCGCCTGCGAGCACGCGCTCATCAGGCCCCTTGAGCTGCGCGTGTACCTGCGGGGCACCGGCGACGCCGTCACTGCGACGCGGCGCGTTGCGACGTTTTGCGTCGCGGCGGGACTTGGATGAGATGGACATCGGACTGCGATCGTACGTGAGCCTGGCGCGACAGTATCCCAGATCGTCGCGGACCCGCTGACCGCTCCGTCACGTGCGCACTGCTGGAATGCAAGGCCGAGACCTCGAAGGATCCGCATGGTCCAGGTGCCGCGCTCCACCCGCGTGCTGCCCGCGCTGCGCCGTCGCGAACCGGCTGACAGGGTCTGTTTGCGCTGCGACGCAGGTGATGGTGGGACCACCGTGATGCGGTTCCCGCGGACACACCGCCGCACCCGACCTGCCGGTGACGAGGGCACGGCATGACCAGGACGACCGAATCGGCGCAGGAATCCCCGCGGCCACCAGGCCCGGAGGTCTCCACGGCCTATACCGCACGCATCGGCGCCATCGATCTCGCACGCGGATTTGCGGTCTGCCTGATGATCCTCAGTCACGGCACCAATGGCCTGATGCCGTTCGACGATTTTCCCGCGTGGGGCCAGGTGCCGGTCCACGCGATCACCAAGTTTTCCTCGTCACTGTTCGTGATCGTGTTCGGCATCGCGCTCGCCGTCGCCTTCGTGCCCAAGACCAGCGCGCCCGACTGGCCGCAGCGGCGCAACCGTCTGCTGTGGCGCGGCCTCGTGGTGCTGTTCTGGTACAAGGCTCTGACCGTCGTGGAGATGTACGGCCGCCACGACACCGCCGCGATCGTCGACACGCTGCTGTACCGGGATTTCCCGTCGTTCGTCGAAATCCTCGGCTTCTATGCGATCGCCCTGCTGTGGATCCCGTGGCTGTTGCCGCTGTGGGCGAGGACGCCGGCCTGGCTGCGCTGGATCAGTCCGGTTCCGGTCGCGTTCGCATCGTGGTGGCTGCTGCACCACTTCGATTTCTGGGGCGTGCCGCAGTTGCAGGCGCTGATCGTCGAGCATCCCGACTACTACACCTGGGGCCAGCTCGCCCGGGGTCCTCTGATCCTCGTCGGCCTGTTGATCGGCGGCGTGCTGCTGCAGGCCTACCGTCAGCCGAGGACGCGCTGGGCACTGGCAGGCGTGCTGGCGCTGGTGTCGGCGGCGCTGTTCGCCTGGTTCGTGATCCGCGCCGGCGACCTGCGTCCGCTGCTGGTCGAGATCGCCCGCAATACAGGCAAGCATCCGCCGCAGTTGATGTTCATGCTCTTCAGTACGGCCGGCGCGTTCGCGCTGCTCGCGCTCACGGTCGCAGGCGGCGAATGGCTCGCGAAGTGGCTGCGCCCGATCGCGGTCATCGGCAGCGATGCGCTGATTGCCTTCATCGTGCACATCAGCGTGATCTTCCTGCTGCTGCGCGAAGCGATGGGGCTCTACCAGTCGGTGACCTACGAACGCGCGCTGTTGCTGACCGTCTTGCTGCTGGTTGCGACTGCGACCTGGATCTGGCTGTGGGGCACGATGAAGCGCGCATTGAAGCGCGCGCCCGACCCGGAAGTTCAGCGCAAGTGAAGCGGCGCGTCACCAGGCTTCCGTATCCATGCTGAGACATCCGCGCCACGTGCTCGTTGCCGCCTCGCTCGCGCTCTTCTGGACGGGCGGCGCGGCGCTTGCGCAACCGATCACGGCGATTGCAACCGCGCCGATGCCGGTCGAACCCGTCAGCGGAAAGACGGGGACCGCAATGCCGCCGCCTGGGGCCACGCCCCCGTGGGCGATGGAACTGGACCGGCGCGTGCGCGCGGTGGACGCGCGTTTCGCCGGTGAACTGGGCATGCACGTGCAACGACTCGGTGACGACGGCACATACGATTTCCGCGGTGACGAGATCTGGTACCTCGCATCCGGCGTCAAGGTGCCGATCGCGATTGCGGTGCTGCGCGAGATCGAGCAGGGCTGGCTGACGCTCGACACGCAGATCACGCTGCTGGACAGCGACTTCGTCGACGGCGCCGGACGCACCAACGCATACCGCGCGGGCGATCGGCTGACCATTGACTGGCTCATCGGGCAGATGATCATCCACAGCGACAACACCGCGAGCGATGTGCTGATCCGCACCGTCGGCCTGGGCCAGGTCAACGCGGTCGCCTCTGAACTGATCGCACGCGACGTGCGCATCACCACGCTGGCCGATGTGCGACGTCTCGCCTACGGCATGTTCCACCCCGGCGCCGCGCGCCTGACGTCAGAGGACATGCTGGCCCTGCAGCGCTCGGGAAGCGGCCAGGCACGCGTGCGCGCACTCGCGCAGCGGCTCGGCGTAACGACCGCTGACTTTCTGCTGCCTGATCTCGACAGCGCCTTCGAGTCCTACTACGCCACCCATATCAACAGCGCGACGCTGCGCGACTACGGCCGCATGCTGGCGGCGTTGCAGGCGGGTCGCGTGTTGGAACCGGACGGCACGCGGTATCTGCTCGACGTGATGGCGCGCGTGCAGACCGGCAAGCAGCGTCTCCGCGCGGGTCTGCCGCCGGATGCGCGCTTCGCACACAAAACCGGTACCCAGTACCGGCGTACCTGCGATTCCGGCATCGCCAGTCTGCCGACGCGCGAAGGCAACGCGCCGATCCATGTGGTGATCGCCACCTGCACCCGCGGCAGCAGCACCGCCGCGAGCGAGCGCGCACTGCGCGAGCTTGGCGCCGCGATCACCGCATCCGGCGTATTGGAATCCATTCCTTCGCACCCACCTGCCCGATGACCCCACGACTGCACGCCCGCCGCCTGCAACGATTCGTTCCCGTCCTGTTGGCTGCCGCCTTGCTGGCGGCCTGCCGCAGTGGCGACACGCCGCCACCGACCGCGGATCCTGCCGCGCAGACCGCTGTCGATGCCGCGCTCGATACCGATGCCGCCTGGGTCGCGGCCCTGAATACACGCGTCGCAGCGCTCGACGACGCAATGCCGGGCCGCTTCGGCGTCTATGTGCGGCATTACGGCGCAGAGCCCGGCACGCTGGACCGCGGCGACAATCGCGCGTGGTATCTGTCGTCCACGATCAAGATCCCGGTCGCGATCGCGGTGCTCGAGCAGGTCGACGCCGGAACGCTGTCACTCGACGACACGCTGACGCTCGCGCAGACCGATTTCGTCGACGGCTCCGGCGACATGCTCGACCACAAGGCAGGCGAGACGTTCAGCATCGCCACACTGCTGGAGAAGTCGCTGCGCGACAGCGACAGCACCGCGACCGACATGTTGATCCGCAAAGTCGGCGAAGACCCCCTCAATGCGCGCATCCGCGAGTGGACCGGTGGCGGCTTCGGCCCGGTCACGACGATCCTGCAGGTGCGCTACGACGCCTACGATCCGGTGCATCCGGGCGTGGCACAGCTTGACAACATGGCGATCGTGCGCCTGCGCAATGCCGAGGCCGGCGAGCCGCGTCTGCAGGCATTGGCGCAAGAACTCGGTGTGCCGCGCGCGGATCTCGATGCCGATTCGCTCGAATCCGTGTTCGACACCTATTACCGCGGCGATCGCAACACCGCGACCCTGCCCGCCTTCGCCACCCTGCTCGACCGCCTGGCTGCCGGTGAACTGCTGTCCGCCGACAGCACCCGCCGCATGCTCGAGCACATGCGCGCCATCAGCACCGGCGACCGCCGCATCAGCGCCGGCCTGCCACCGGGTACCGATTTCGCGCAGAAGACCGGCACCCAGCTGCGGCGCGCCTGCAATGTCGGCGTGATCGATCCCGGACGCGCCCGCGATGGCGCAACGCTGGTGCTCGCATGCGCGGAGGATTTCGAGGACATCGCGCAGGCCGAAACCGCATTCCAGGGCCTGGGCCGTGCGCTGGGCGAAACGGTGCTGGATGCAGAGGGCGGATAGGTGGTCGTCGTGCAGCGCACGCAGATGTGGCCCAAGTGCGATAGCACCCCATCAAACATTTCTATCGAACGCCATGTGCGACGAAAACGCGGCGAATCGCCAATAAAAAAACCGGCGGATGCATGCATCCGCCGGCCAGACAACTCGGTCCGCACCCGCCCCGCGCGAACGCGGGACGGGTCTTGAATCAGACCGGCGGCAGGGTGAAACGCGCCTGCAGCGTGACGTTCGAGTACGCGCGAACGCCGACCAGCTTGATGTAGTACGTACCCGCGGTCGGAGCATTGATGCGGATCGTTTCCGAGTTACCCGGACGCGTCGAGTTCCAGGTACCGGTGGCAGCCGGCGCCTCGTCGAGGCTGACATGCAGCGAGACATCGCCGCTGCCGCCGCTGGTGGTGATGCTCAGCGGACCGCTGACACCCGCCGGCACCTCGATGCTGTACAGCGTCTCGCCACCCGCCGGGCCCGACAGTGCGCGCACCGGCGTGGCATTGGCGAGCGGCGTGGCCGGCGGTGCGCACTCTTCGACGGTCGGATCGCAAGGCTCTTCCAAGGCCTTGTCCAGTGCCGCCTTGGCATCGAGGATGCCGCTGCCCATCGGGGTCGCCGTCGGGATGGTGACCGGGAACGGACGCGCGGTCTCCACCAGCAGGTTCCGCATCTCGGTCGGCGTCAGCGTGTCACGTCCGGCATCGACCAGCGCGCTCTGCACCATCGCCGCCACTGCGGCGACATGCGGCGACGCCATCGACGTGCCGGCCTTGCCGCCGTAGCTGTAGGTGCCGGCGTGCGCCGTCGTGCTGGCGGACACGGCCTGCAGGATGAAGCCGTCCCAGCCGTCGTTGCCGGTGTCCTCGTTGCCACCGCCGCCCGGCGCGGACAGGTCGATCCGGGGACCGAAGTTCGAGTACGAGGCGCGACCACCCGTGATCCGCGTCGCGCCTACCGCCACCACGTTGGTGCAGCTCGCTGGGCTGAAGCTGGCGACGTTCGCATTGCTGTTGCCAGCCGCGGCCACCACCACACTGCCGTTCGCAGTCGCGGTGTTGACGGCCTGCTGGGTGATCGAGGGACAGGCCTGCCCGCTGCCCAGGCTGAGATTGATGACCTCGGCGGGATTGGTGTTGTCCGGCACACCCGGCACGCTGCCACCCGATGCCCAGACGATGGCATCCGCGACGTCCGAGGTGTAGCCGCCGCAGCGACCGAGGGCGCGGATCGGCAGCACCTTCGATTCATACGCCAGGCCGGCAGCGCCGAGCGCGTTGTTGGTGACCTGCGCGACCGTGCCGGCGACGTGGGTGCCGTGCCAGGAGCTGTTGCTCACACGGCATTCGGCCGCATCGTCATTCCAGTCACCGTAGTCGAACGCGCCGGGGACGCGTTCGTCGGTCGGACGACGGGACAAGAATGCATCGGTGATGAAGTCATAACCTTCCAGCGTGCTGCCGATCATGTCGGGATGCTCGGGCAGGATGCCGGTGTCGATCACCGCCACCACGACACCGGCGCCGCGATTGATGTCCCATGCCGCGGGCGCGCGCACGCCACCGGCCGGATTGAAGAAATTCCACTGGTAGACCGAGTAGAGCGGATCGTTGGGCGTCAGCAGCGGATACACGCGGCGATCGAGCTCGGCGAACTCGACCGAAGGATCGGCCGCGATTTCGTCGAGCAGCCTGGACATTTCAGTCTTGTCGAGCCGGCGGGACAGCGTGAAGACGTCGGCGCCCAAAGCGGATCGACGCAGATGCTTGGCACTGGTCTGCACGCTGCCACGCGCTGCAGCCGAACGGACCACGCCGGCGCGGCTCACGGCCGAGCCCATGGCCGAGACGCGACGCTGCAGATCACGCTCCTCCGCTGTGCCGGCGCGATACTTCACGATCACCCGAGCACCGCCGTCGATATCGGCAGGCGCGTGCAGTACAGGGGCCTGGGTCGCAGGACCGGACGCCGCCGCGGCGCCTGTCGCGAGCGCAATCGCGCTGGCAATGGCAAGGGTGATGGGATGCTTGATCAAACGCATGGAACTCTCCTCGATTCGATGATGAGCGGTGCTGCTCGTGACACTTGGAATTGCCGGTCCCACAGCCTCGAAGCCGGGACCGATGTCGTATCGCCGCAGCCTGCCGCCAATCCTGGCGGCAGGCTGCAGATGCCCTTACCAGCCGAAACCGGCACCCACACCCACGGACTTCTCGTCACCGCTGAACGCGCCGCCGACCGTCACCGTCGCGCGTTCACTGATCGCGCGCTGATAACCCACCGACAACGCGCTCTCGCCGCCCTGGAAGCCGATACCGACGCCGACGCGGTTCTCGGTGCGGATGCCCGCCGCGCTGGTGGCCATGTTGAGCATGGCCGCGCCCATCGCACCCTGACGATCGATACGGCGATCCGTGTCGTAAAAGCGGCGATCGACATCGCCCTTGAACTGTTCGAACGTGTCGTCGAACGCCGCGAAGCGCTGATCCGTGTACGAGTTCGCACTACTGACAGCCTGGGTCGCAGTGGTATCGGCATAGGCGCGTGCATCAGCCGATGCAGCTTCCACCTGCGCCATCGTCGCGCCGCCGGCCACCGGTGCGTCAGTCGGCATCGCGGTGGTCGATGCGGTCGCACTGGTTGTCGCGTCCGCGACACGTTCACGACCGGCACTCATTGCCGTCGGTGTGCCCTGCACGCCGCTGGTCTCGGCGTCTTCAGGCGCGGCCGCCTGCGCGTTTGCCCGCACAGTCGCCTGCGTGCGGGCCTCGTCATCCACTGCTTGGACGGCGGCGATCTCGGAGCCCGCCGCTGTTGCGGTCGCACGTTGCTCGCCCGTGGCCGCCGTGTCGTCGGTTGTGGCAGTTGTGGCAGTCGTGGCAGCGGTAGCTACTCTTGCCTGCGACTTGCTGGCACTCGCCGAATTCACTGCCGAGTCCAGATCGCCCACCTGCTGCTTCAGCCCGCTGATCTCTGCGTCCAGTGCGCCGAACGCATCGCCGACGGAATAATAGTTGCCGCCTTGGATGGCAAACGTCGGCGCAGAGATGGTGCCAAACGCGGTGACTGCCGCACCGCCACCCAACGCATCGGCAGTCGACTGCAACCCGCCGAAGACCTGACCGCCAGTCACCGCATCGCTGCTGCCTGCACTGATCGAACCACTGGCGAGGTTGGTCAGGCGCGTGCCGTCGTCACCTTCGAAGGTCAGCGTCGAGCGCGTTTCATCGTCGTATGTGATCGCGGTAGCGGCAATGTCTTCGACATCGCCCAGCCGATCTTCGACGCCGTCCACGCGCACGTTCGTGTCGAAGAGCTGACCACCATTGACCGCATCGGTGCTGCTCTCCGCCAGTTCACCTGCCGCGACATTGGTGATCTGACGTTCGCCGCCGACACTGCCCACCGACACCGAATTCTCACGATCCGCTTCCGATCCCTGGCCGAGCGCCACACTGCCATCAGCCGACGCGGTCGAATCGGAGCCAAGGGCCAGTGAGTTCTCGCCGGAAGCGGTCGAGAAGTTACCGACCGCGGTGCTGTTGAATCCGCTGGCCCATGCCGCGCCGCCGACTGCCGTCGAGTAATCGCCCGATGCCTCCGTCGGGAACAGGCTGAAGAGTCCGGCGCCACCACCAACCGAAACGCTGTTGATCCCCGAGGCGACCGAGTAGGAACCGATTGCGGTGGAGTCGACGCCACTCGCCGCCGATGCATAACCCATTGCGGTCGATGCATCGCCAGCTGCGGTGGACACCGCACCGAACGCCGAAGACACCTCGCCCGACGCCGTGGCGCCGACACCGAATGCCGAGCCCGCGAAGCCGGACGCGTCCGCGCTCGCGCCGACGGCCGTGCCGGCCACACCTGCGCTGGTGGCCGCGGTCTCGACCGGCACGCCGCCCAACGTCAGCAGCGGATCACCGTTTTCGTCCACGGCATTGCCGCCGATCGCGATGCTGCCCGCGCCATCGGCCTGCGCGAGTGCACCCAGGGCGACACTGTTCTGGCCGAACGCGGTCGCGTTGTAGCCCACCGCGGTCGAAAGGTCGGCTTGCGCTGCCGCGCCGCTGCCCACCGCTGTCGCGCCGGTGCCGTAAGCATCGCTCGAGGCGCCCAGCGCAGTGGCGTAGTCACCGTCGGCATAGGCGTCCGAGCCCGAGGCCGTCGCATCTTCGCCGTTGACGAACGCCTCGCTTTCGCCGGTCGCGCGGAAATACCTGGTGCCCGCAGTGGCCTCCGCGAGCTGCCCGACATTGACTGCATCGGTGTCTTCGGTACCGGCAGCGACGTTGGTGATCTGACGTTCGCTGTCGACGGCGCCGACGGATACGGTGTTGTCGCGGTCAGCGACCGAGCCCTGACCCAGAGCGACACTGCCTGCCGCTGTCGCTTCGGAATCGGACCCAAGGGCCAGGCTGTCATCACCACTCGCCACGGCGACATTGCCCATCGCCGTGCTGTTGAAGCCGCTCGCCATCGACGAGCCACCAATCGCGGTGGCGTAGTCGTTGTTGGCAACCGCACCGAATCCGAAGGCCGCGGCCTCTTCGCCTGTGGCAACGCTCTCTGCGCCCACCGCCGTCGCACCTTCGCCCGAGGCATCGGCGAAGAAACCGACTGCCGTTGCTTCGGTACCCGACGCGCCCGCCAGCGCACCAGTAGCCACGCTGCCATCGCCGCTGGCGATCGATGCCGCGCCGGTCGCCGTTGCGTACAGACCATCTGCAGCGCTCTCCGCGCCCACTGCGACGGCGTATTCGCCGCCCGCCGTCGCCGCTGCACCGGCAGCCAATGCGTTCTCGCCCGTCGCCGCGGCATTGAAGCCGATCGCGGTCGCGTTGGTGGCCAGTGCGAATGCGCCGCTGCCGAAGGCCGAAGCTCCGTCGTCCAGTGCCAGCGCGGCCGAACCCACGGCCGTGCTGTAGTCGCCATCCGCGGATGCGTCGGAGCCCGCCGCGACAGATTCCTCACCAGTGACCGCGGCTTCGCCTTCGCCCGTCGCCTTGAAATAGCGGCCGGTTTCTTCGGCGACATCGCCGATCGCGTTGAGCTGCGCCATGTTCACCGCGTCGGTGTCGTTGATGCCCGCCGCGAGATTGGTGATCCGGCGCGTGGCCGGGTAGCCACCTGCGCCTGTGCCGTTGCCGATGGAAACGACATCCGCTTCCGTCGCCCGCGAACCGGCGCCGATCGCCACACTGTTGACACCATTGGCCCAGGCACTGAGGCCGAGCGCGGTCGCGTTCTGCGCGTAGGCATAGGAATCACGGCCCACTGCCGTCGTACCGACCGCGGTCGCCCACGCGAACTGGCCCACCGACGTCGCGTTGTCCGCAGTCGCCCAAGCCGAGCCGCCAAGTGCAGTGCTGTTGAGGCCGGTGGCACGCGATGTGCTGCCGGCAGCGAGGCTTGTGTTGCCGCTGGCATCGGCCGTGTTGCCCAGCGCGGTGGCGTTCGTGCCGCTCGCTGTTGCGCTGATGCCGACCGCCGTCGTGCGCGTGTTGCTCGCCGCGGCGCCATAGCCTAACGCGGTCGAGAATTCGCCGGTCGCTTCGCTGAAACCACCGTTGGCGGTGGAGGCGAGACCCGACGCATCACTGCTGTAACCGGTCGCCGTGGATTGCAGCCCGGACGCGGACGCAGCGGCGCCGGTCGCGGTCGCGAACGATTCCGTGGCCTGCGCACCGGCGCCGAGCGCGGTCGCGCCGTCACCGTCGGCGGTGGTCAGTTGCTCGAGCAGCACTTCGCCCGTGTCGGGATCGGTGTAGGAGAGCAAGCCGCCCACGGCCGTCGCTGACGTTCCGTTCGCCGATGCGCCATAGCCGGATGCGGACGCGTAGTCACCCACCGCCGAAGCGCTGGAGCCGAACACCGATGCACCGGTGCCGTATGCGGTGGCTGCCTCACCGGCTGCCGTGGCGTACTCGCCTTCCACGTAAGCCGCAACACCGTCCACGCCTTCCGCGCCGGTCGCGACGAAATACTTGGTGTTCTGCGTGGCTTCGTCCAGCTGCGCCAGGTTCACCGCATCCGTCGCTTCGGTGCCGGCGGCGACATTGGTGATCTGGCGTTCACTGCCTTCCGATCCGACGGATACCGTGTTGTCACGGTCCGCTTCCGAACCCTGGCCAAGTGCCACGCTGCCTGCGCCGATCGCAGTGGAATCGGAGCCGAGCGCGAGGGAATCATCACCCGCAGCCGTGGAGAAGTTGCCCACTGCCGTGCTGTTGAATCCGCTGGCCCAGGCGGCACCACCCACTGCGGTCGAGTAGTCGCCCGACGCCTCGGTCGGGAAGAGATTGAACAGCCCGGCGCCACCACCGACCGCGACGCTGTTGATACCGCTGGCGACCGAGTACGAGCCGATCGCCGTCGAATCGGCCGTGGTGGCCGCTGCGGCATACCCCATCGCTGTGGATGCATCACCGGCTGCGGTCGCGACCGCACCGAACGCCGCGGAAACTTCTCCGGCTGCCGTGGCGCCCACACCGTACGCCGAGCTCGCAAACCCGGATGCGTTGGCACTCGCGCCGACTGCCGTGCCAGCAACGCCGGCGCTGGTGGCCGCCGTTTCGATCGGCGCGCCATCCGCACCGACCAGAAGTGCATCCCCGTTCTCGTCGATTGCCGTCCCGCCGACCGCGACACTCGCCGCGCCTTCAGCCTGCGCACCTGCGCCGAATGCCGCGCTGTTCTGGCCGCTTGCCGTGGCGTTGAAACCGACCGCGGTCGCGTTGTCGGCGAGTGCAAATGCACCACTGCCGAACGCCGATGCACCGTCTCCGAGCGCGGTCGCGGCAGAGCCGGCCGCGGTGGCATATTCACCGTCGACCACGGCGCCCTGATCGTCGTCCTCGCCGCCGGAAGCCGCGAAATACCTGTTGTACTGCGTGGCGTCATCGAGTTGATCGACGTTCACCGCGTCAGTGCCTTCGGTGCCAGCCGCGACGTTGGTGATCTGCCGCTCCGCGCCTGCCGCGCCGACTGAGACGGTGTCCGCGCGGTCTGCTTCCGAATTCGCACCCAGGGCCACGCTGTTCGTTGCCGAAGCGCCGGCAAGGAAACCAATCGCCGTCGAGTCTTCAGCAGATGCGGCGCTGCCGCTGCCGATCGCACTGGCCCCGTCCGCGGTGGCATATGCGAGCGTGCCGACCGATGTTGTCTGGATGCCGGTCGCTTCTGCCAGCGTGCCCACCGCGGTTGCACCGATATCCGTCGCCAGGGCGCCGTTACCGAGCGCAGTGGACGCGACGCCACTGGCTTCGGTGGTCTGCAGGATGAGGCCCGGGAAGCCGATCAGCAGATCGCCGTAATCCGCAATGCCGCCAACCGCAAGGCCATAGTCGCCGCTCGCTACGCTGCCGTAGCCCACTGCGGTCGCGAAACCGCCCGTTGCTTCGGAGAACGCGCCGAGTGCGCTGGAACCATCGCTCGCCGCGGTGCTGCTGTAGCCAAGCGCCGTCGATTGCGCACCCTGAGCAGTCGCGGCTGCACCGGTCGCCGTGCTGAACGCCGCCGTCGCCTGCGCGCCTGCACCGAGTGCCGATGCGCCGTCGCCGACCGCTGTCGTGGTCTGGTCGAGCAGCACCTCACCGGTGTCGGGATCCTCGTAGTACAGCCAGCCGCCCACGGCCGTGCTCGAATCGCCTTCCGCCACCGCGTTGAAACCTGACGCTGTCGCGTACTGGCCCCATGCGCTGCTGCCGCTACCGAATGCGGACGCACCGACACCGGTCGCGTTCGTGCCGGACCCGATTGCGGTCGCATAGTCGGCACCTGCCGTGGCGTTGGCGCCTGCCGCGGTGCCGTCCACACCATCCGCGTAGGCCTCGCCGTCGCCCGTCGCCGTGAAGCGCGCGGTGGCCTCATCCAGCTGACCGAGATTCACCGCGTCGGTCTCTTCGGTCCCTGCCGCCACGTTGGTGATCTGGCGCTCGTTGCCTTCAGCACCGACCGATACCGTGTCCGCGCGATCGGCAGTGCTGCCCGAACCGAGCGCGACCGAATTGGTGGCGCCGGTTTCGACCGATGCGCCAGCACCGATCGCGATGCCGCTTTCGGCATCGACGTAGGAATTGGTGCCCATTGCGATGGCATGGATATCGTCGGCGAATGCCTGGTGGCCAACGGCCACGGCGTAGTCGTCGTAGGCGAACGCGCCCTTGCCGATGGCGACCGCACTCTCACCCGGCGACCAGCTGCCGTAGCCGATCGAGACCGATCGACGCCCCGATGCATATGCATCCAGACCCAGCGCGGTGGATTCCACGCCGGTTGCCCAGGCGAAGCTGCCGTAGGCGGTGGCGCCGTCGGCCGTCGCCCACGCGTACGTGCCGGTCGCGGTGCTCTGTTCACCATTCGCACGGCTGTTGTCGCCCAGCGCCACCGCGTAATCCGCCTGTGCGTGGGCCTTGTTGCCGGCGGCGAGCGAGGATTCGCCCTCGGCACGCGCGCCATAACCGAGCGCCGCCGACCGCACGCCGGTCGCCTGCGCGCCTGCGCCAACGGCGGTCGAGTAATCCGCAGCCGTGGCACCGACCCGCACGGGATTGCCGTCCTCGTCTTCGATCGGCCAGCCGAATTCGTCGAGCGCCTCGCCCTGTCCGCCGACCGCAGTGCTGGCGATCCCGCCGGCATCGGCGCCTGCGCCGACCGCCGTCGCGTTCTCCTGGATTGCGCTTGCATTGAAGCCCAGGGCCGTGGACTGGTCCGCGCCCGCATAGGCACCGCTGCCGACTGCAGACGCCCCGGTGCCGTACGCGCTGCTCGTGGAGCCGACCGCAGTCGTGAAATCACCGCCCGTCGCGGCGCCCGCGCCTGCGGCGACTGAGGCTTCGCCCTCGACCAGCGCGTCGTCTTCGCCGGTTGCCTGGAAGTGGCGCGTGGACTCGGCCACTGCGTCATCGACCTGGCCAACGGTGGCCGCGTCGCTGTCTGCGACGCCGTCCGCCACATTGACCAGGCGCCGCGTCGCCGGCGCGCCGGCGGCGCCGGTGCCGATGCCGTCACCGAACGAAACCGTGTCGGCTTCCGTGGCGACCGAGCCGTGGCCGATGGCGACCGCATCGGTCGCGCCTGCGCGAACGGTGGCAGTCCTGCCGACCGCAGTGCCGCCGTCGGCGAGCGCCTGCGCGGTGAAGCCGACCGCAGTGGACTGCGCGCGGGAGGCCTGCGCGTTCGAGCCCAATGCCGTCGCACCGGTTGCGGCGGCATTGGCGCCTGCCCCCATCGCCGAGGCATTCGCTGCGCTCGCGCGGGCATTGGCGCCATTCGCCGTTGCGCTGTTCGCCGTTGCGCGGGCATTCGCGCCCTGTGCGGTCGAGTTCGGACCGGTCGCCTGCGCGGAATAGCCCAGCGCAGTCGACTGCGGACCACTGGCCACCGACGAAGCGCCGAACGCTGTGGCGTTCGTGCCCGATGCGTTTGCACTTCCGATAATCGCGCACTGCGTCACGACCAGACGTCCGCCGGCGACCACAGCGCAGCTTCCAGAGCCGCCCGTCCCCACAGATTGCGCCGAAAGAGGGAGTGCGATGCCCGAAAGCGCAACCAGGACTGCAGCAGACAGCACGGCGCGGCCACCTGCCCCAGTGACGCGGTGACCGGCGCCTCCGGCCGAATCTCCCGAGGCGAGTTCGGAAGCCACCACGAGTTGCTTGAGCGCGCGGCTCCACACCTTTCGATAGATTCGGTTCATCTGGTCCTCTGCAAGTCGTTGATTTGAAAGATTTTTGGCAAACAAAAACCCACGGCCGTGAGCGACCGTGGGTTCGGTGTCTAGTGCAGGCGCAGTGCGAGGCGCGTGGTGTCGCGCAGCCTCAGCCCGGTCGATGTCGTGATTGCATACAAGTTGAACGGTCCCCCAACGCCAGCTCTTGGTCGATACTTGCGCCTCAAAAACTGCCCGTCAAGGGCAGAACATGACAATTCCGGACAATCAATTACTTAAACCCGAAATTAATGACGCTTCATGTCATAAGTGTGACGTGCGTCAAAATTTTGACGCGCATACGAAAACGCCCGACCTCGAAAGGTCAGGCGTGTTCAGAATCATGACGCGCGAATTCTTACTGGAATGCGCGATCAGGTGACCTTTGACCGGCTGTCAGCCGAGCTGTCGCCTCGCGTTCCGGAACATCCGTAGCCACGGGCTGTCTTCGGGCCAGTCGGCCGGTGCCCAGCTGAGGTTGACGGTGCGTGGCGTGCGCTCCGGGTGCGGCATCAGGATCGTTGCCCGGCCATCGGTCGAGGCAAGTCCAGCGATCGCATCCTGGGACCCGTTCGGATTGGCCGGGTAACAGGTGGCAGGGCCGTCAACGTCCACGTAACGCAGGGCCACCGTCGCGGCAATCCGGTCGGCATCGTCGTCGAACTGCACGCGACCTTCGCCGTGGGCGATCGCCACCGGAATCCGCGAACCGGCCATTCCGGTGAAGAACAGCGACGGTGACGCCTCGACTTCGAGCAGCCCGAAGCGCGCCTCGAACTGCTCGCTGCGGTTGCGCAGCAGGCGTGGCCAGTGCTGCGCGCCGGGGATGATCGGCTTGAGCTGCGACAGCATCTGGCAGCCGTTGCAGACGCCCAGCGAGAACGTGTCGCCGCGGGCGAAGAAGCGTTCGAACGCGGACCGCAGCTCGACGGTCTCGAGGATCGAGGTCGCCCAACCGCGACCCGCACCGAGCACGTCGCCGTAGCTGAAACCACCGCAGGCCACGAGGCCCTGCATCGTCGCCAGGTCGACGCGTCCGGCGATCAGATCGCTCATGTGCACGTCGACGGCGGTGAAGCCCGCACGGTCGAAGGCGGACGCCATCTCGATCTGGCCGTTGACGCCCTGCTCGCGCAGCACGGCGACCCTGGGGCGTGCGCCGGTCGAGATGTACGGCGCGGCGATGTCCTCGGCAGGATCGAACGTCAGCACCGGGCGCATCGCGGGCGTGTCGAAGCGGCGGGCAGAGGCGCGCTCTTCTTCAGCGCATTCCGGGTTGTCGCGCAATGCCTGCATGGCATGCGTCACCGACCACCAGGCGTCGAACAGCGCCTCCCACTTCCACTCGGCAAGCACATCCTCACCGTCGAGCACGCGGACCGCATTCGCCGTCGTCGGGCGTGCGATGCGCTGCGCGCATTCGATCAGGCCATGGCGCGCAACGAGATCGGCGAACTCCGCGCGGTCTTCAGCGGCGATCTGCACCACCGCGCCCAGCTCTTCGGAGAACAGCGTGCGCAGTGCGTCGCTGTTGCGATCGTCGCCCCAGCCTTCGAGATCGATGTCGAGGCCGACATGCGCGGTGAACGCCATCTCACACAGCGAAGTGAACGCGCCGCCATCGGAGCGGTCGTGATACGCCAGCAGCAGACCAGCTTCACGTGCTTCGCAGATCAGCTCGAAAAACGCTTTCAGGCGTTCGGGTTCGTCGACATCCGGCACCGCGCCGCCGAAGCCCTCGAAACACTGCGACAGCACCGAACCACCGAGGCGCTGCTTGCCGGCGCCCAGGCCGATCAGCCACAGCTCGGTATCGGCTTCGCGGCTGAGAAGGGGCGTCAGCTGCGTGCGCACGTCGGGCACCGGCGCGAACGCAGTGACCACCAGCGAGACCGGCGAGACCACCTTGTGCGCGGCGCCATCGGCCTGCCACTGCGCCTGCATCGACAGCGAATCCTTGCCGACCGGAATCGACAGATCGATCTCGGGACACAGCTCCATCGCGACGGCGTGCACCGCGTCGAACAGGCGCGCATCCTCGCCGGCGTGGCCGGCCGCGGCCATCCAGTTCGCCGACAGCTTGACCCGGTGCAGGGTCTCGACCGGGGCGGCGCACAGGTTGGTGATCGCCTCGCCCACGGCCATGCGCGCAGCAGCGGCGGAATCGATCAGCGCCAGCGGGCTGCGCTCTCCGATCGCCATCGCCTCGCCGGTGAAGCCTTCGAAACCCGACAGCGTGATCGCACAATCGGCGACCGGCAGCTGCCACGGGCCGACCATCTGGTCGCGCGCGGTCAGGCCGCCGACGCTACGGTCGCCGATCGTGATCAGGAACGACTTCGACGCGACGGTCGGATGCGCGAGCACGCGCAGGCCGGCTTCGTGCAGATCGATGGCGCGGCTGTTGAGTGCCGGCCAGCGATGCGGCGTGGTGCGCGCGGTGTCGCGGTGCATCTTCGGCGGCTTGCCGAACAGTACGTCCATCGGCAGATCGATTGCCCAGTCGCCGCCTGCGGCGACCGCTTCAGGTGTTGCACCGTAGCCCACGGTCAGATGTTCTTCTGCCGTCGCCACACCGACGATCGCGACCGGGCAGCGCTCGCGCGCGCAGATCGCTTCGAATTCCTGGACACGGTCCTGCGGAATGCCGAGAACATAGCGCTCCTGCGACTCGTTGCACCACAGCTGCATCGGCGACAGCGACGGATCGTCGCTGGGCACGCGGTCGAGATCGATGACGCCGCCGACGTTCGAGTCATGCAGCAACTCGGGAATCGCGTTCGACAGGCCGCCCGCGCCGACGTCGTGGAACCACAGGATCGGATTCTGATCACCGAGTGCCACGCAGCGGTCGATGACCTCCTGCACGCGACGCTCCATCTCCGGGTTGTCGCGCTGCACCGAGGCGAAGTCGAGATCCTCGGCGCTTTCGCCCGAGGCCACCGAACTCGCCGCGCCGCCGCCCAGGCCGATCAGCATCGCCGGACCGCCGAGCACCACCACCGCATCGCCGGGCGACAGCGTTTTCTTCTCGACCATCGCGCGGTCGATCGCGCCGAGGCCGCCGGCCAGCATGATCGGCTTGTCGTAGCCGCGGACCAGGCCGTCGTCGCCTTCGGGCAGTTCGAAACTGCGGAAATATCCCAGCAGGTTCGGACGGCCGAACTCGTTGTTGAACGCGGCGCCGCCGAGCGGGCCGTCGAGCATGATTTCGAGCGCCGGCGCCATGCGCGGATTCAGCGCGCGCGATGTTTCCCACGGCTGGGGCAGCGTCGGAATGCGCAGATGCGAGACCGAGAAACCGGTCAGGCCGGCCTTGGGCTTGCCGCCGCGGCCGGTCGCGCCTTCGTCGCGGATTTCGCCACCGGCACCGGTGGCCGCGCCCGCGAACGGCGAAATCGCGGTCGGATGGTTGTGGGTCTCGACCTTGATGCAGAACGCGCTGTCGATCAGCGGTTCGCTGCGGTATTCGAACGACACCGGATCGGGGCGGAACCGCTGCGAGGGATACCCCTCGACGACCGCGGCGTTGTCGCTGTAGGCCGACAGCGTGTGCTCGGGCGTGGTCGCGTGCGTGTGGCGGATCATGCCGAACAGCGATTGCGCGCGACCGTTGCGCTGCATGTCCTCGCCGTCGATGGTCCACGACGCATTGAAGATCTTGTGCCGGCAGTGCTCGGAGTTCGCCTGCGCGAACATCATCAGCTCGACATCGGCCGGATCGCGGCCGAGTGCGCCGAAGCGCTCGCGCAGGTAGGCGATCTCGTCGTCGGCCAGTGCCAGGCCGAGGCGGCGGTTGGCGGCGTCGAGATCGTCGAGTGCGATGCGCTCGAGCGCGCCGCGCGCCGGCGCCGCGAACAGCGCGTCGGCGGCGTCCACGTCGTCGAGCAGCGACTGCGTCATCGGGTCGTGCAGCAGCTTCGAGACCGCGGCCTGCGTGGCTGCATCGTCCGGCCAGCCGGTCAGATCCAGGCGCAGGCCACGTTCGACGCGGTGCACCGGCAGGCCGGCGCCGCGCAGCAGTTCGGTCGACTTGCTGGCCCACGGCGAGATCGTGCCCAGCCGCGGCGAGACGACGCGCGAGACCGCGCCGTCGGCGCGCGCCGGTGCGGGGCCGGCCTCCACCTCGAGGATGCGTCGCAGCGTCGCGTCGTCGGGCGACTGCCCGGGCTCGGCTTCGACGAAGTAGACATGCCAGGCACCGGCGACGGAAAGCGCGGGCGACACCGACTGCAGACGTGCTTCAAGCCGTTCGCGGCGGAACGGCGACAGGGCCTGTTGGCCCTCGAGGACGATCATGTCCGGGGAAACCGTATTTCAGGGCCGGCCATTGTAGCCAATGGCCGCGCCCGCCGCCCCAACCGCGCCTATGCCCGGGTCGTGTCGGCTCAGCGGCTGCCGCCGGAGGCCGCGCCATCGATGCGCTGCAGCGCTTCGAGCAACTGGTCCGGCGGCATGTATCCGGGCATCTGGGTCCCATCAGCCGCGATGATCATCGGCGTGCCGGTCAGTCCCACGCGCTGGCCCAGCGCGTAATGCGCCGCGACAGGATTCTCGCAGGCCTTCGTGTCGACACGGCGGCCGGCCTTGGCATCGGTCAGCGCCTGCTTGCGGTCGCTGGCACACCAGACCGATTCCATCAGGCGGAAATCGTCGCTGCCCGGCCCCATGCGCGGGTACGCGAGGTATTCGATCGCGATACCGCGCTTGTTGTACTCGGCGATCTCTTCGTGCAGGCGACGGCAGTAGCCGCACTCCACATCGGTGAAGACCGACACCGTGTACTTCGGATTGGCCGGCGCGAAGATGATGCGCTGGTCTTCTGGCACCTCGGACAGCAGGCGCTGACGCAGCTTCGACAGGCCCGCCTGGCTCAGGTCACGCTTCTCGCGCGCGTCGAACAGGCTGCCCTGCAGCACATAGCGGCCGTCGTTGCTGACGTAGAGCACCTGGCCGGCGACCACGACTTCCTGGAAACCCGGCAGCGGCGCATCGGAGACGCTTTCGATCGACACGCGCGGATTGATCGACAGGATCGCGTCGCGCGCCTCGGCGGCAGGCGAGCCTGCCGGCGCGTCGACCGCGACAGGTGCCGCCGCCGGCGTGGCGGACGTGGACGCTGCGGTGGTGTCGGACTCACCCGGATTCTGGGCACAGGCGGACAGGCTGAAGGCGCCAAGCAGCGCGAACACGTAGTGCTTCATCGAATCTGACGACCAAGAGCGGGGGCGATCCCGGGGGCGGCCATTCTGGCATGAAGGGATGGGATGGGCTCCGGGCGGCTTGGAGCGGGGCTCGGGGCGTTCATGGTGGGGCTCGGGTGGTGGCTTGGCGGGCTCTGCTTGCTGGGGAAGTCTCAACTTCGCTTGATCGGCATGGGCAGCCGTGGCGAAGGATTACGCTTCGTAGGATGGGTAGAGCGCAGCGAAACCCATCGATTACGTGGGCGTGGCATCGGGATCGCTGCGACCTTCTACCCTCACCCCAACCCCTCTCCCAGAGGGAGAGGGGCTTGAATTCCGGCGTTTCGACGGGGGTATGTCTCCAATCAGTCGACGCCAGGCTGGATCGATGCATTCGGCCTATGTGCGGGCCGCCGCCCGACGGAGCGCGGTCAACATGTGGCGCGCAACAGCGCAGTGATCGAGGCGAACGAACCAGCGTCGCGCCAGCGCACATTGAATCCGCACTTCTCCCTCCGGGAGAGGTCGACGCGCAAAGCGCGTCGGGTGAGGGCCCGCGCTGGCGAAGCGCGTTGTAGCCGCCGATGGACAGCCCGGGCGATTCACGCGGGATGCCTGACTTACATGCACGGCCTTGATCGAACTGCTGCAAGCCATTCGCTTCATCGCGCCT
Source organism: Luteimonas sp. KH_071 (assembly GCF_057838005.1). Classification (NCBI taxonomy): domain Bacteria; kingdom Pseudomonadati; phylum Pseudomonadota; class Gammaproteobacteria; order Lysobacterales; family Lysobacteraceae; genus Luteimonas; species Luteimonas sp. KH_071. Next base: position 3,031,132 of record NZ_CM174458.1, read on the forward strand.
CCCGCCCGGCGAAGCACGCCGGGCGTTCGGCGCACCCGCGCGGTTCGGATCGAATCGCCATCGGCTTTTCGTTGCACCGCACGTCCGGCCCGGCGAAGCACGCCGGGCGTTCGGCGCACCCGCGCGGTTCGGATCGAATCGCCATCGGCTTTTCGTTGCATCGCACGTCCGGCCCGGCGAAGCACGCCGGCGTTCGGCGTACCCGCGCGGTTCGGATCGAATCGCCATCGGCTTTTCATTGCATCGCACGTCCGGCCCGGCGAAGCACGCCGGGCGTTCGGCGCACCCGCGCGGCAGTGCCGCGCAAGCGGGTGCGCCTCACCCCCTCGGGTGATGCGTGGCGTGCAGCCGCTTGAGCTGTTCGCGCGCCACCAGCGTGTAGATCTGCGTCGTCGACAACGAACTGTGGCCGAGCAGCATCTGCAGCGCGCGCAGGTCGGCGCCGTGGTTGAGCAGATGGGTGGCGAAACTGTGGCGCAGGCCGTGCGGACTGATGCGTGCAGGATCGATCCCGGCCGCGGCAGCGTGACGTTTCACCAGGACCCAGAACCGTTGCCGGCTCATCGCCGTACGACGCGCGGTCAGGAACAACGGCGTGTCGCCACTGCCATCGCGGGCCGCGCCTTTGCCGCCGGCGAGCGTCGGCCGGGCCTCGTCCAGATACCGCTGCAACCAGTGCTGGGCCTCCTCGCCCAGCGGCACCAGCCGCGTGCGCTCGCCCTTGCCGGTCACGCGCAAGGCGCCCTGGCGCAGATTGACGCCGTTGGCCGGCAGGTCGACCAGTTCGCTGACGCGCAGGCCGCAGGCGTACATCAGTTCCAGCATCGTGCGGTCGCGCAGGCCATCGACGCTGGCGGTGTCGGGTGCGCCCAGCAGCGCGTCGATTTCCGACTCGCCCAGCGCCTTGGGCAGCGAGCGCGGCAGCTTCGGCGGATCCAGCAAGGCAGTGGGGTCGTCGGCGCGTCCGTGCCGACGCTGGCGATGCGCGAAGAACGCGCGCAGTGCAGACAGCAGGCGCGCGTTGCTGCGCGGCGACCAGCCGTGGCGGGTGCGCCAGGCGAGATGCTCGAACAATGCGACGCGGTCCGCGTCCGCAATTCCGCCGTCGCGACCGTCCCGCCAGCGGGCGAGGCCTTCGAGATCGCGCCGGTACGCCGCCGCGGTCTGCCTGGCGATGCCGTGCTCGGCCCAGAACGCATCGAGGAACCCTTCGATGTCGCGGCGGTCCGCCTCGCGCAACGGCGGCAATGCGACCGCGAGGGCGCGGCGGTCGGCAGGCGTGGTCGTGGTACTGCGGCTGGACATCGGCACCAGCTTAGACGGTCGACGCTGCGGCTATGCTTTGTCGATGTCCGACGCCCTGATTCCGCCAACTGTTCCGCCGCGCCCCTGGATCGGCTGGCGCCTGCTGGCGATGGTGTACGACCTGTGGCCGGTGCTCGCGTTGTGGTTGCTGCTGTCGGCGGCATTCACTGCTGCCTTCACCTTCCTCGGCCACCACGATGCGCACGAGAACATCGCACCGCTGAGCGGGCTGCAGCTCTCGTTGTGGGCGGCGTGCTGGCTGGTGACCGGGCTGTATGCCGTCATCAGCTGGCGCACAGGCGGGCAGACGCTGGGCATGCGGCCTTGGCGACTGCGCGTGCGTGCGTCCGATGGCGGGCGGGCGTCGACGCGCGCGTTGTGGGTGCGGTTCGGAGTGGCGACGCTGTCGCTGCTGGCCGGCGGCCTCGGGTTCTGGTGGGCATGGGTCGATCGCGAGCGGCTGACCTGGCACGACCGTGCGAGCGGAACGCGGGTGCTGCGGGAGGCGAAACGGGGGGCGACAACCGGCTGATTCCCAATGCAGTCATTCGGGCGAAGGCTGGAAGCGCTTTTCAACAGCCGAAAGCGCATCAGCCGTTCTGACTTTGGAGCCGAATTCGACGATCAGAATGGTCTTCAGCGTTCGCTGGGGCGACGGCTCGAGCTTCCTGCTGCCGCGCCCCTGAGACTGCAGCGCACACGCTGCTTGAGACATCTGCTCCAGCCTCGCGAAGCACGCGGCGCACGCGAGGCGTTCGCGCCCTTCACGCGGCTTCGATCGACGCGCTATCGGCTGTGCGTTGCATCGCGCGCCCGGACTCGCGAAGCACGCGAGGCGTTCGCTGCCGCGCGCGGCTTCGATCGACGCGTCATCGGCTGTGCGTTGCATCGCGCGCCCGGACTCGCGAAGCACGCGAGGCGTTCGCGCCCGTCACGCGGCCTCGATCGACGCGTTATCGGCTATGCGTTGCATCGCGCGCCCGGCCTCGCGAAGCACGCGAGGCGTTCGCTGCCGTCACGCGGCTTCGATCGACGCGTTATCGGCTGTGCGTTGCATCGCGCGCCCGGCCTCGCGAAGCACGCGAGGCGTTCGCGCCCGTCACGCGGCAGTGCCGCGTGAGCGACGGGCGCTCACCCACTCCGGCGGCGGAAGAGGGTCCAGGAAATGATCAGCATGACCACCGGGGGGATGAGATAGGCCAGGCGGTAATCGATGCGGTACACGGCCGCGAGCTTGACGATCTGCATCTGGCCCAGCCAGAAACCCAGTGCGAAGACGACGCCGATGAAGAGCCGTTTGCCCGCGTTGCCGCTGCGCAGGGAGCCGAACGCGAACGGAATCGCCGCCAGACACAGCGCCAGCACGTTGACCGGATAGAACCAGCGCCCCCAGTAGTGCTCCTCGAACTCGCTCGCGTCGAGCTCGTTGCGATGCCGGTATTCGATGCCGGCCCGCAGCTCGCTGGCGGGCATGTAGCGCGGGCGCCAGATGTTGCTGGCGCTCGCCGCCAGGGTCGTCGCGTCGAGCTGCGAATCCCACTGTTCTTCCAGCGCTTCGGTACGCGTCACCGCGCGCGGTTCGAACCAGGTTCTCTGGACGTTGCGCAGGAGCCAGCCGTCGGCGCCGTGTTCCGCCGTCTTGGCGTGGGCCACGGATTCCAGACGTCCATCGCTGGCGAATTCGAACAGGCGCACGTCCTGCAGCTGGATGCGGGCGCCAGCGCCGTCACTGATCTCGGTGCCGTTCTGCGCGTTGAGGAAGGTGTCGCCCTCGCGCGCCCACAGGCCCGAATAGCGGCCGACGATCATGTCGCTCGAACGTGCGGCCGACTTCATGCTGTCCGCGCTGCGCTGGGCCATCGGACCGAGCGTCTCGCCGTTGATCACCATCACCGCGGTCATCAGCAACAACGGCAGCGCGACCGAGATGCTCAAGCGCGTGCGCGACAGGCCTACAGCGCGCATGGCGATGAGCTCCGAGGTCGCCGCCAGCTGGCCCAGGCCCATCAGCGAGCCGATGACCGCCGCCGTCGGGAACATCACATACGCGCGGCGCGGCAGCGTCTGCAGGATGTAGGTCACCGCACTGAAATAGGTGTAATCGCCCTGGCCGACAGCGCCGATCTCGCTGACGCCCGCCATCACCGCGTCGAGACCGACCAGGACCATCCAGGTCGCCAGCACCATCACGGTGACGACCTTGGCAACATACAGATCATGGATGCGCAGCAAGGGCTTCATTTCGCGCGCCTCCATTTGGGCGCGGTCACCCGGCCATCGGCGAAATACATCCAGACGGCGAAGCCGAGCAGCGGCAGCACCAGCCACCACAGGCCCAGCAGCACCGGAATGCGCCCTTCGGCCACCCAGTCCTTGCCGAGCATCATCAGGTTCATGCCCATCACATAGGCGAGGAAGCCCATCATCATCCGGCCGTAACGCGCCTGCCGCGGGGGGCTGCGCGCCAGCGGCACCGCCAGCAGCGCGAATGCCAGCGTCAGCAACACCGGTGCGAGGCGGTAATGCAGTTCGGCGTGTGCCTCGGGACGGGCATCCCCGAACAGGGAGTACGTCGGCTGCAGTTCGGGATCGTCGCCGTCGGCCCGGGATTCGACCGCCGGCAGGCGCAGCTCGTTGCTGGCGTAGCGCATCAGGCGGTAGTCGAGGCCAGCATCGAGCGGGCCTTCGACACGGAATCCTTCATCCAGACGCAGGAAGCGCTCGGTGCCGTCGATGCTCAGCGCGCCGGTCAGCGAGGTGGTGACGTCCATGCGGCCCTCGTCCTGCCGGTAGACGAACACGCGACCGAGCTTGCTGCCGTCGTCGGACATGGCGTTGACGTAGACCACGCCGCTACCGCCCGGAAACTCGACGAATCGCCCGGCCTCCAGGCCCGACACCAGCAGACTGCGCTGGCCGGCCTCGATCATCTGCTGCGAGTAGTCGCGCGCCCAGGGGCCCAGCCACAGCGAGCAGGCGCCGATCACCAGCAGCATCGGCACCACCACCACCGCCAGCGGACGCAGCATGCGCCGCGGTCCCACGCCGACCGAGGTCAGCACCGGCATTTCAGAATCGCGGTAGAGCCGGCCGAAGCCCAGCATCAGGCCGAGCATCAGGCCCAGTGGCAGGATCAGCGGCATATAGGCGATGACCGACAGGCCCAGCTGGGCCAGCATCAGTTTGGCCGGCACACGGCCGCGGGCGATGTCGCTCAGCACGTCCGCGAACACGCCGCCCAGGCTCACGATCAGCAGCACCACGAGGGCGGCGAACGTGGACTGGGCCAACTCGCGGGACAGGTATCGGTCGAGCTTCGACATCGTGTGTGGGGGCTTTGCTTTAGACTTGGGGGTTCGTCCAGCCGCGCCACCACGGCGCTTCTGCAGCGGCAAGCCTGACCAGGCGCCGCGCGCTGGACCGTGAAGTGTACCGATCACCCCATGGAATCTGGTTGATGACCCTCGAATTCACCCTGAACCAAGCGTCTCCCGCCGCTCTGTCGAGCGATTGCCTCGTCGTGGGCATCTTCGCAGACGGCCCGCTGGCCGGCGCCGCCGCCGCGATCGACACCGCCAGCGGCGGCCGTCTGTCCACCCTTGCCGCACGCGGCGACCTGTCCGGCAAGGCCGGCCGCACCAGCCTGCTGCACGATCTGCCGGGCGTCACCGCACCGCGCGTGCTGGCGATCGGCCTGGGCGAACGCGCCAAATTCGGCGTGCCGCAGTACCTCAAGGCGGTCGCCGATGCCGTACGCGCATTGCGCGACGGCAACAGCACCAGCGCCGCGATCGCATTGGCCGATCTCGACGTCGCCGGACGCGACACCGCGTGGAAGATCCGCCAGGCCGTGGTCGCCGCCGACCACGCCGCGTATCGCTATGTGGCCACGCTGGGCGCCAAGAACAAGAAGCGCGAGCCCGATACGCTGACCGCGATCTCGATCGTCGGCGACGACGCCGACGCCGACGCAGTCGCCCAGGGCCAGGCGATCGCCGCCGGCGTCAAGTTCGCCCGCGAACTCGGCAACCTGCCGCCCAATATCTGCAACCCGGCCTATCTCGGCGAGCAGGCGATGACCTTCGCCTCGCGCTTCGACAAGGCCTCGTGCGAAGTGCTCGAAGACGCGCAGATGGAAGCGCTGGGCATGGGCTCGCTGCTCGCCGTGGCGCGCGGCTCGGCCAACCGTCCGCGTCTGGTCGTGCTGAGCTGGAACAACGGCGGCGACGCCAAGCCCTTCGTGCTGGTCGGCAAGGGCATCACCTTCGATACCGGCGGCGTCAACCTCAAGACGCAGGGCGGCATCGAGGAAATGAAGTTCGACATGTGCGGCGCGGCGACGGTCATGGGCACGTTCGTGTCCGCGGTCGGCCTCGACCTGCCGATCAACCTGCACGTGATCGTGCCGGCGGTGGAGAACGGCATCGACGGCGACGCGTATCGCCCGTCGGACGTCATCACCAGCATGTCGGGCAAGACCATCGAAGTCGGCAACACCGACGCCGAAGGCCGCCTGATCCTGTGCGACGCGCTGACCTACGCCGAGCGGTTCGAGCCGGCCGCACTGGTCGACGTCGCGACCCTGACCGGCGCCTGCATGGTCGCGCTCGGCACCCAGGCCACCGGCCTGATGAGCAAGCACGACGATCTGGCCGCCGAACTGCTGGCCGCCGGTGAGCATGTGTTCGACCGCGCCTGGCGCCTGCCGCTGTGGGACGAATACCAGTCGATGCTCGATTCCAACTTCGCCGACGTCTACAACATCGGCGGCCGCTGGGGCGGCGCGATCACCGCGGGCTGCTTCCTGTCGCGCTTCACCGAAGGTCAGCGCTGGGCGCATCTCGACATCGCCGGCAGTGCCAGCGGCAGCGGAAAGATGGCCTACGCCACCGGCCGCCCGGTCGGCCTGCTGAGCCAGTGGCTCATGGACCAGGTCGCCTGACCGGTCCGGGCCCAGCGGGGATGCGGCATCGCGCCGCGTTCCCGGTTCCGGCCCGACCGCCACTGCCATGGCCCGCGCCGACTTCTATCTGATCGCCAAGCCGCGCTTCCGCGAGGAACCGCTGCGCCTGGTGTGCGAACTCGTCCGCAAATCCTATGCGGCCGAACTGTGGACGCTGATCCTCGCCCGCGACGCCGAACAGGCCGAAGCGCTCGACGACATGCTGTGGGACATGGGCGAGGACGCCTACATCCCGCACCAGATCGCCGGCATGGACGAGGAGGACGACGAAACGCCGGTCCTCATCGCCACGCCAGACGTCGACGCGCCGATGCGCGCGCTGGTCATCAACCTGCGCGACGCGGTGGCGCCGGCCGGTTTCGAGCGCGTGCTCGAAGTGGTGCCGGCCGACGACTCGGCCCGCGAACCGCTGCGCGAGCGCTGGAAGCAGTACAAGGCCGCCGGCCTCGATCTCGCCAAGCACGATATGTGAGAAGCGGTAACGGGTGATGGGTGATTGGTGATTCGAAAGAGCACTGGCCGATCGCTTGATGCCGCTCCGCTTTTCCAATTACGAATTACGAATCACCAATCACGGCCCCTCCATGTCCCTCGCCCAAAGCTACGACCCCGGTACCTTCGAAGCCCGCCTGTACGCGGAATGGGAGAAGACCGGCGTCTTCCAGCCGCAGGGCGATGGCCCAGCCTATACGATCCTGCTGCCGCCGCCGAACGTCACCGGCACGCTGCACATGGGCCACGCCTTCCAGCACACGCTGCAGGACGCGCTGATCCGCTACCACCGCATGCTGGGGCATCGCACGCTGTGGCAGATGGGCACCGACCATGCCGGCATCGCGACGGAAATGGTCGTTTCGCGCAACCTCGCGCTCGAAGGCAAGGGCGAGACCCGCGACTCGCTCGGCCGTGATGGCTTCATCGAGAAGGTGTGGGAATGGAAGTGCCAGTCCGGCGACACGATCGAGCGCCAGATGCGCCGCCTCGGTGCGTCGGGAGACTGGTCGCGCAAGACGTTCACGATGGATCCGCTGCCCTCGCAGGCGGTCGTTGAAGCCTTCGTGCGTCTGCACGAGGAAGGCCTGATCTATCGCGGCCAGCGCCTGGTCAACTGGGATCCGGTGCTCAAGACCGCGATCTCCGATCTGGAAGTCGTCAGCGAGGAAGAAGACGGTTCGCTGTGGTCGATCCGCTATCCGCTGGCCGATGGCGCCAGTTACGAACACGTCGAAGTCGACGCCGACGGTAACGAGACCCTGCGCGAGACGCGCGACTATCTGGTCGTCGCGACCACGCGCCCGGAAACCATGCTCGGCGACACCGCGGCGATGGTGCATCCCGATGACGCTCGTTACGCGCATTTGATCGGCCAATCGGTCGTGCTGCCGCTGACCGGTCGCACGATTCCGATCATCAGCGACGGCTATGTCGACCGCGCGTTCGGCACCGGCGTGGTCAAGGTCACGCCTGCGCACGACTTCAACGATTACCAGGTCGGCCAGCGTCATGGCCTGCCGATGATCAACCTGTTCACCCCGGACGCCGCGGTCAACGAGAACGCGCCCGAGCAGTACCGCGGCCTCGACCGGTTCGATGCACGCAAGGCTGTGCTCGCCGAGCTCGAAGCCGGCGGTTTCCTCGTCGAAACGAAGCTGCACAAGCTGCAGGTCCCGCGCGGCGACCGTACAGGCCAGGTCATCGAGCCGTACCTGACCGACCAGTGGTTCGTCGCGATGGAAGGCTTTGCCAAGCGCGGCATGGATCTCGTCGAGAGCGGCGAAGTGAAGTTCGTGCCGCCGAACTGGACCAGCACCTATCGCCACTGGATGGAGAACATCCAGGACTGGTGCATCAGCCGCCAGCTGTGGTGGGGCCACCGCATTCCGGCGTGGTACGACGCCGACGGCAAGCCCTACGTCGGCCGCGACGAGGCCGAAGCGCGCGCGCGTAACGGGCTCGGCGCCGATGTCGTGCTGACCCAGGACACCGACGTGCTCGAGACCTGGTTCTCGTCGGGCCTGTGGCCGATCAACACGATGGGATGGCCGGACGAGGCGGCGATGGCCGAGCGCGGCTTCGCACACTTCGTGCCGTCGAGCGTTCTGGTCACCGGCTTCGACATCATCTTCTTCTGGGTCGCCCGGATGATCATGCTGACCGATCACCTGACCGGCCAGGTGCCGTTCCGCGACGTCTACATTACGGGCCTTGTGCGCGACCGCGACGGCCAGAAGATGTCGAAGTCGAAGGGCAACGTGCTCGATCCGCTCGACATCATCGACGGCATCAGCATCGAAGACCTCGTCGCCAAGCGCACCACCGGGCTGATGAAGCCCAAGGACGCGCCGAAGATCGAGAAGGCGACGCGCAAGGAATTTCCGGACGGCATCATCGCCCACGGCGCCGACCCGTTGCGCTTCACGATGGCCGCCTTGGCCGGCCCGGGCCGCGACATCAAGTTCGATCTCGGCCGCGCCGAGGGCTACAAGAATTTCTGCAACAAGCTGTGGAACGCGACGCGCTTCGTGCTGATGAACACCGAAGGCTTCACCGCCGCCGGCGCGCCCGAGCCGACGACGGATGCGGAGAAGTGGATCCTCGCGCGTCTGGCGACGACCGCCGACGAGGCACGCGCGCACTTCACCAGCTACCGCTTCGACCTGCTCGCGCAGACGCTGTACGAATTCGCCTGGAACGATTTCTGCGACTGGTTCGTCGAACTCGCCAAGCCGGCGCTGCTGGGAGACGATGCCGCGGCCGCGAACAGCACCCGCCACACGCTGCTGCACGTGCTCGAATCGCTGCTGCGCCTGCTGCATCCGCTGATTCCGTTCGTCACCGAAGAGCTGTGGCGCCAGGTCGCACCGCGCGTCGGCATCACGGCCGCGACGATTTCGCTGCGTCCCTACCCGGCGCCCGACGGCGATCTGATCGCACGCTGCGCGCAGGCCACCACCGACGTCGAATGGCTGAAACAGATGGTCACCGCGTTGCGCCGCGTGCGCAGCGAACTGGGCGTGTCGCCGGGCAAGCAGGTGCCGCTGCTGGTGCAGGCCGGCAGCGAGGCCTCGCGAGCGCGTCTGCAGCGTTTCGATTCGCAGCTGAAGTTCCTCAACCGGCTCGATCGCATCGACGCTGTCGACGGCGACCCGCCGCCGGCCGCGACCGGTCTGGTCGGTGACGTGAAGCTGTTCGTGCCGCTCGAAGGTCTGGTCGATCTGGACGCCGAGCGCGCGCGCCTGGACAAGGAGATCGCCCGCGTGCTGTCGGAGAAGGACAAGAGCACCGCCAAGATCGCGAAGTTCAGCGACAAGGTGCCGGCGGCCGTCGTCGATCAGGAACGTCAGCGCCTCGTCGACTGGACCGCGCAGCACGACGCCCTCGCCGCGCAGCGCGCGCGGCTCTGAGGCAAGGCGCCGGTCGACACCGGCGACTTGATCCATTGTGGGAGCGCGCTTGCGCGCGATATGGCGGTTCCCATGAACGCCCTGTCGCGCGCGAGGGGGGCTGCTACAGGCCTTGTTTGACGAAGTGTTCCCGGGGCCGCCGCCTACAATCGGCCAAGCCCACGCACGTCGATCCCATGCCCAGCTCCGATCGCATTCCCCACGTCGTCATCGTCGGCGGTGGTTTTGCCGGCCTCTGGGCCACGCGTGCGCTGGCGCGCGATCCGGTGCGGATCACCCTCGTCGATCGCGGCAACCATCACCTGTTCCAGCCGCTCCTCTACCAGGTGGCGACCGCAGGCTTGTCGGCGCCGGATATCGCCGCGCCGCTGCGCCACATCCTGCGCAGCCAGGACAACGTCGAAGTGCGGCTGGCCGAGGTGCAGGGCATCGAAACCGCCACGAAGACACTCGCGCTCGCCGACGGCACCACGCTCGCTTTCGATACGCTGGTGCTCGCTGCGGGCGCGACCCATGCCTACTTCGGCAACGACCACTGGGCCGCGCATGCGCCCGGGCTGAAGACGCTCGACGATGCGCTGCTGCTGCGGCGCAAGCTGCTGCTCGCCTTCGAGCGCGCCGAGGCCGAAACCGATCCCGACACACGCGCCGCCTGGCTCAGCTTCGCCGTCGTCGGCGGTGGCCCGACCGGTGTCGAACTCGCCGGCACGCTGGCCGAGATCGCACGCCACACGCTGCGCAGCGAATTCCGCAACATCGATCCGGCCCTCGCAAAGGTGCGTCTGATCGAAGCCGGGCCACGCGTGCTGTCGTCATTCCCGGACGATCTGTCGGACAAGGCGCGCAGGCAGCTGCAGAAGCTCGGCGTCGAGGTGCAGACCGGCACGCCGGTCGCCGACATCGATGCCGACGGCTACCGCCTCGGTGATCGGCGCGTCGCCGCGAAGACGGTGATCTGGGCCGCGGGCGTGGCGGCGTCTCCACTCGGCGCCCTGCTCGACGCGCCGCGTGACCGCGCCGGCCGGGTCCAGGTCGATCAGGATCTGCGTGTGCCGGGCCATCCCGACATCTATGTTGCCGGCGATCTCGCTGCGATCCAGAGCAACGGTCAGCCGGTGCCGGGTGTCGCGCCGGCCGCCAAGCAGATGGGGCGGCATGTCGCGACCAGCATCCGCGCGCGCCTGCGCGGCCAGGCGACGACGCCGTTCGCCTACCGCGACTTCGGCAATCTCGCGACGATCGGGCGCATGGCCGCGGTCGTCCATTTCGGCCGCCTGAAACTCTCCGGCGTGCTCGCCTGGTGGTTCTGGCTGATCGCCCACGTGTTCTTCCTGATCGGCTTCCGCAACCGTGTGGTCGTGTTGCTCAACTGGACTTGGGCGTACTGGAGCTACCAGCGCGCGGCGCGGATCATCTTCGGACCGCCGCTGGATACAGAACCGGCCATGCAGCCTGACAGTGACGGACCCGATACACCGCGCATCGGCTAGCATGGCCGCGCGCCCCACCAAGCCGGATCCGCAGCCGGGCTGAGTCTCTTCCCCTCCACACGTTCCGGCGTTTTCGCGCATGCTCGAAATCTCGACCCACAACTTCTGGATCGCGCTCGCGGTCACCACCGCGGCTGGCCTGGCGACCGGCCTCGGCAGCCTGCTGGTGCTGTTCGCGAAGCAGCCGAATGCGCGCCTGCTGTCGTTCGGCCTGGCGTTCGCGGCAGGCGCGATGGTCTACGTGTCGCTGACCGAGATCCTCGACAAGTCGATCCTCGCCTTCACCAACGCCTACGGCGAACAGCTCGGTTTCACCTGGGGCACGCTGTCGTTTCTCGGCGGCCTGCTGTTCATCGTCGGCATCGACCGTCTCGTGCCGAATCCACACGAGCGTCTGGAAGTCGACGACCCCTATTTCCGTGAGCACAACACCAGCTACATCAAGCGCGTCGGCCTGCTGACCGCCGTTGCGATCACCGCGCACAACTTCCCCGAAGGCCTGGCGACGTTCTTCGCCACGCTGTCGAACCCGGGGGTCGGCATGCCGCTCGCGTTCGCGATCGCGATCCACAACATCCCCGAAGGCATCGCGATCGCGGTGCCGGTGTACTTCGCCACCAACAACAAGCTCTACGCCTTCCTCGCCTGCCTGCTGTCGGGCCTGGCCGAACCGCTGGGCGCGTTGATCGGCTACGCGGTGCTGCGCCCGTTCCTGTCGGAGCCCGTGTTCGGCGTCGTCTTCGGCCTCATCGCCGGCGTCATGGTCTTCCTCGCCCTCGACGAGCTGCTGCCCGCCGCCAAGCGCTACGCCAAGGGCCACGAAACGGTGTACGGCCTGGTCTCGGGCATGGCGGCGCTGGCGATCAGCCTGGTGCTGTTCAAGTGGTGAGCGGGATATAGCTCACGCACACCGGGCGGAATCTGTTGCTCAGCGACCCTGAGAGGTTTTGGATCACGATTAGATAACCCCCCTTTCACAGCGAGTTCCCGCCCCCCTTGTTCAACCTTGAATCTCACTTTCAAGGAAGAGGTGGGACATGACGTCGAAAGTCTTGTTTTCAGCGATGCTCGCAATGGCGTTTGCTACGGCGCCGATTGCTTCGGCAAATTCCCAAGCCGAGAACGTGTCTATCATCGTCCAGGATCTGCAGAACTACGCGGAGGTCCGCAATCTGACGCTGACGGACATCAAAGTTGCTCGCGAGAGCGCAGCGGGCCTCGAAGCAGGCATAGCCAGCGAATCGTGCACCGTTACCGCGACCGTCTCCATTCCCGGAGGCACGGGCGTCGAGGTATCCGCAACGGCTCCGACCTGTATGCAGGCTATGAATATGCTGAAGGAATTGATTGCCGAGATGTCGCCTGTGTCCTGATCGAACGCTCGGATACTGCAAGAGGGCTCTCCTATCGCCCCAACGCAACGGCCCGCGCAAGCGGGCCGTTTCATCTACAGCAATAAATCGAAAATCAGGCCGCGAACAGCGCCTTCATCTTCTTCAGCGCGTTGGCTTCGACTTGGCGGATGCGCTCGGCGGACACGCCGTACTCGTCGGCGAGCTCCTGCAACGTCACCTTGTGATCGTCGTCGAGCCAGCGGCGGCTGATGATGTCGCGCGAACGGGCGTCGAGCGTCGCCATGCCTTCGCGCAGCAGGTCGAGCTTGTTGTCCTCGCTGTCGGTCCGCTCGTAGAGCTGGGCCGGATCCTCGTCGCGGGCGACCAGGTAGGCGACCGGCGCAGGCGGCGCATTGTCGTCGTCCTCGCCAGCCGGCGCGTCGAAACCGATATCGCGACCCGACAGACGCGACTCCATCTCCAGCACCTCGCGCTCGGACACGTTGAGGTCGGCGGCAACCGCCTTGACCTCGGCCGCGTTGAGCCAACCCAGGCGCTTCTTGCTCTTGCGCAGGTTGAAGAACAGCTTGCGCTGCGCCTTGGTCGTGGCGACCTTCACGATGCGCCAGTTCTTCAGGATGAACTCGTGCATCTCGGCACGGATCCAGTGCACGGCGAAGCTCACCAGGCGCACGCCGACATCGGGGTCGAAGCGCTTGACCGCCTTCATCAGGCCGATGTTGCCTTCCTGGATCAGATCGCCCAGCGGCAGACCGTAGCCGTTGTAGCCACGGGCCACGTGCACGACGAAGCGCAGGTGCGAATGCACCAGCTCGCGTGCGGCGTCGAGATCATCGTCGTCGCGGTAACGCTGCGCCAGCGCCTGCTCATCTTCGACCGACAGCACCGGAATCTGGTGCACGGCGCCGATGTAGGCATCCAGCGAACCCAGCGGGCTGAGGGTCGGGAGGCTGTTGGCAACCAGGGCGTGGGACATGGTCTGCGTGCTCATGGGGAGGGATGTTAGCAGTCGACAGGTCTGACTGCTAAGACGCACAGGAGTTCCCGAATGTTCCATTCACAGAACGACCTCGGAAAATCGTTTGACTTCTATTCACCAGCAGGATTGTCGCGTCTGCTTTCAGGAAACTCTGCAATCAATGGACAAGTCTGCATTCCCGACCGCCAACCCGGCATGAAACCCGACCTATTCAGGTCCAATCCCCCGCGCAACGGATTGTCTCGCGGGCGGTTTCGAGTCCGGGTGTCTCGACCACGATCCGGGTCCGGCGGTCCAGCGTGCAGCCCAGCCCGAGTTCGAGCAGCGTGGCGTGGGCCGCTCGCAGGTCCGCGCAGGTGCCCGCATTGAGCAGACCTTCGGCCCCGGCCGCCTCCAAGAGCAGCGGCGTGGCGCGCGGGGCGAGCAACGCGGGGCGTGTCGCCCCCTCGCGCAGCACCAGCCACTGCAACAGGAATTCCAGATCGACCAGGCCACCCCTGCCCTGTTTGAGGTCGAAGCGATCCCCGGCGCTGCGGTCCAGTTCGGCGCGCATGCGTCGCCGCATCGACAGCACGTCCTCGTGCAGCTTCGCCGGATCGCGCGGCGTCGCCAGAATGTCGCGGCGCACGTCTTCGAACGCGGCGGCCATGGGGTCATGCCCGGCCACGAAGCGCGCGCGGACAAGCGCCTGGTGCTCCCAGGTCCAGGCCCGCTCGCGCTGGTATTCCGCGTAGCTGGCCAGCGACGACACCAGCAGCCCCTTGCCGCCGTCCGGGCGCAGGCGCACGTCGACGTCGTAGAGGCGGCCGCCGCCGGTCACGGTGCCCAGCAGCGCGACGATCTTCTGTCCCAGGCGCGCCGCCCAGCGCTGTGCATCGAGCGGACGCGCACCGGTGGACCGCGCGTCGGCGGGCGCGTCATAGAGAAACACGAGGTCGAGATCGGAGCCGAAGCCCAGCTCCTCGCCGCCGAGGCTGCCGTAGCCGATCACCGCGAAGCGCGCGTCCGGCAATGCGCCATGCATGGCTTCGAGATCGCGCCTGGCCAGTGCGAGCACCGTATCGACGACCGCATCCGCCAGCCACGCCAGCTGACGCGTCGCGTCCTGGCCGGACTGGCGACCATCCAGCGTCGCGAGCGCGATGCGGAAACTCAGTTGCTGCCGCGTCTCGTTGAGATCCAGCAGGCCCGCTTCCAGATCCGGCTGCCGCAGCGCGCGCGCGCAGGCCTGGGCCATTTCGCCCCGCGGCAGCAGCGGCCCTTCATCACGCGTGTCGAGCAGTTCGTCGAGCAGCAACGGATGCGCCGCCAGGCGTTCGGCAAGAAACGCGCTGCGCTTGACCACGTCGACCAGACGCGCCAGCGCGGCCGGGCGTTCATCGAGCAGGGCCAGATAGCTCGCACGTCGCAGAATGTTGTGCAGCAGCGCGAGCAGCCGGCGGATCGCCTGCAGGGGGCGATCGGCGGGCGCCGATGCCTGCAGCAGGATCGGCATCAACCGGTCGAGTCGCGTGCGTGCGCTGTCGGACAGATCGCGCACGCTCGGCGAACGCGCGAAATCGCGCAGCGCGGTGTCGACGTCGGCGCTGTCGCTGAAACCGGCCGCCTCCAGCACCGCGCGCTCGCCACCCTCGGGCAAAGCCGTCCAGTAACCAGTGAGATCGTTGTCTGCAGTCGCCACACGTTGCTGGCTGCGCACGGCGAACAATGCATCGAACTCCTCCGCCACCGAGGCACGCACGTCGCGCAACGCATCAACGAGTGCGTCCCAATCTGTGTAACCAAGTCCGCGCGCAATCCGCAGCTGGTCCAGCGGATCGGCAGGCAGCCTGTGCGTCTGCGCGTCGCGCAGCATCTGCAGACGGTTCTCGAGCCGGCGCAGATGCCGGTACGCGTGTTGCAGCAACGCCAGTGTGTCGGCGTCGATCTGCGCATGCGCGTGCAAGGCGTCGAGCGTCGGCAGCAGGCGCCGGTCGCGCAGCGCGGGCTCGCGGCCGCCACGGATCAGCTGCAGCGCCTGGGCCAGGAATTCGATCTCGCGGATACCGCCGTCGCCACGCTTGATGTCGTCGGACAGCTCCTTTCGCGCAACCTCGGCCGCGATCATCGCCTTCATCTGCCGCAGGCCGTCGAGCGCACCGTAGTCGAGATAGCGTCGATAGATGAAGGGCCGCAGCTGGGTCAGGAAGCGTTCGCCGGCCTCGATGTCACCAGCGACCGGACGCGCCTTCTGCCAGGCGTAACGCTCCCAGTCGCGACCTTCGTGCTGGAAGTACTGCTCCATCGCCGCGAAGCTCAAGGCGATGCGCCCGGCACTGCCGAACGGGCGCAACCGCAGATCGACGCGATGGCTGAAACCGTCGCCGGTGTTTTCGTCGAGCAGCTTGGCGAGCTGCTGGCCGAGCCGGGTGAAGTAGTCCTCGGCCGCGAGCGCACGCGCGCCGTCACTCTCGCCTGCGTTCGCGAAACCGTAGATCAGGTCGATGTCGGAACTGAAATTGAGTTCGCCGCCGCCGAGCTTGCCGAGGCCGAACACGACCAGCCGCACGACATTGCCGTCGGTATCGCGTACGCGCCCGTAGCGCTGCGCAAACTCGGCTTCGAGCGCATCGAGCGCGAGCGTCAGACATTGTTCCGCCAGCGCCGTGCTGCCAGCCAGCGTCGCATCCACATCATCGAGACCGTGCACATCGCGCCAGACCAGCCGCGTCGAACACGCGGTGCGATAGCGACGCAGCAAAGCCGGCCATTCGCTGCGATTGCCCGCGTCGAGCACGGGCGCTGCGATGCCGTGTTGCGCGTCGTCTTCCAGCAGTTGTGCGAGTACGTCCGGTTGTCGCTGCAATACGTCGAGCGCGAAATCGCTGGTCAGCGCCACCGGGCGGATGCGTGCGAGTGAATCGGGATCGCTGCGGACGTGTTCCGGCAATCGCGCGACCAGACGGTCGAGCTGGGCGTCGAGTTCGGGCAGCAACGGAGTGTCAGGCATCCGCGGATTGTCGCATCGCGATGCGGATATCGAGCCTGGACGCGTGGTGTTTCGGCGTGACCTGCAAAAAACACCAGGCAAAAAAAAGCCCGCGACCGGTAAACCGGTTGCGGGCCTTGCTCCCTCCCCCACGTCGGGTGCAGGGCGATAGTGAAAGAGTCGTTACCGCTTTGCACGCTGCATTGCAAAACGATACCGGCGGGTTCAAAAAATCGCCCAGCGATTTTTGACGTCGCGAAGCGACGGCCCGGCGGGTGGCTGCCATGGATGGCGGCCACAAAAAACCCGCCTGTTCAGGGTTTTGGGCCCCGCCGCAGATCGCGCAGGATCTCGCGCGCGGCGTTACGTCCTGGCAATCCGGTGACGCCGCCGCCCGGATGCGACCCGGAGCCGCACAGGTACAACCCGCCCAGTGCGCCGCGGTAATGGCCCTGCCCGAGCACGGGCCGCGCACTGAACAACTGGTCCGGGCCGAGTGCGCCGTGGAAGATGTCGCCGCCGACGAGGCCGAGCCGTCGTTCGAGGTCGAGCGGGGTCAGCGCGTCATAGCCGAGCACGCTGCGCGCGAAGTTCGGCGCCCGTGCGTCGACGGTGTCGATCATCAGTTTGGCGACCGTGTCGCGATGCGCGTCCCAGCCACCGTCGGCATCCCCGATGACCGGATTGACGTGCTGGCAGAACAGGCTGGCGACGTGCTGGCCGGATGGCGCGAGGCTGTCGTCGAGCGTCGACGAGATCACCAGTTCGACCACCGGCGCGCGCGCCCAGCCCGGATTTTGTTCGCGCGATTTCGCATCGAAATACGCACGCTCGAAATACGCGAGCGAATCGCCGATCAGAATGCCGCTCTGGTGATGCGGCTGCAGCGTGGTGCCTGGGGCGGCGCGGAAGTCCGGCAGTTCCGACAGTGCGACATTCATGCGGAACGTGCCCGAACCACAGCGATAGCGGCGGATGCGCGCGGTGGTGTCCTCGTCGAGATGCTCGGGCGCGACCAGGCGCGTGTACAGCAGCTTCGGGTTGAGGTTGGACGCGATCACGCCTGCGCGCAGTGTGCGCCCGTCGGCCAGCGCAACGCCGACCGCGCGACCTCCTTCGACCAGCACTTGGGCGACTTCAGCGTCGGTGTCGATCACCACGCCACGCGCGCGGCATTCGGTCGCGATCGCATCGCTGATCGCACCCATGCCGCCGATCGCGTGACCCCAGACACCACTCTTGCCGTTGACCTCGCCGAACACGTGATGCAGCAGCACGTAGGCCGAGCCCGGCGTGTAGGGACTGGCGAAATTGCCGACGATCGAATCCCAGCCCAGCGCGGCCTTCAATGGTTCGCATTCGAACCAGTCGTCAAGCAGTTCGCCGGCGGATTTCGAGAACAGATCGAGCAGGTCGCGGCGGCCGCGCATATCGAGCGATTTCAGTTGCCGCGCGACGCCCAGCGAGTTGAGCCAGTCGGCGAGCACGAAGCGGTCGCTGACATTGGGCGGTGTGGCATGCATCAGTGTTCGCAGCACGACGACCACGCGATCGAGCATCGCGTAGTAGTCAGGCAGACGCGCGGCATCGCGCGGCGACCAGCGCGCGAGTTCGGCAGCGCCCTCTGGGCCGCCGAGACGGAATGCACGGCCGTCCGGCAGCGGCAGGAAATTCGAGTACGGCCGCTCGACCACGCGCAGACCATGCTGCGCCAATCGCAGATCGGCGATCACGTTCGGGTTGAGCAGGCTGACGGTGTAGCTCGCCAGCGAATTGCGGAAGCCCGGATGGAACTCCTCGGTGACCGCTGCGCCGCCCACGACGCGACTCCGTTCGAGCACGCGCAGGCGCAGGCCGGCGCCGGCGAGATACGCCGCGCAGACCAGTCCGTTGTGGCCGCCGCCGACGACCAGCACATCACAGTCGTCGGACGCTGCGCTCATGTGTGCCGGGCCAGTGTGGACTGCACCAGATCGGCCAGGGTCGAGGCCGCATGCGGACGACCGAGCGCGGCGGACGCGCGCGCGGCATCGGGCAGGACCGTCGGCGAGGCGAACGCATCGGCGAGCAGCGTCGACAGATGTTCGGGCGTCAGTTCGGGTTCGGGCACGCACCAGCCGATACCGGCCGCGGCCAGCGTCTCGGCATTGCGGCGCTGCTCGTCGCGCGAACCGCCCTGTGGAATCGGCACGAGGATGGCGGGCCTGCCGACAGTCAACAGATCGGCCGCCGTGGTCGCGCCGGCGCGGGTGATCACCAGATGCGCATCGCGCAAGCGTGCGCCCATGTCGTCGAAGAACGGGCGCACGGTCGCGTCGATGCCGACAGCGCGCAGCGTGCGCTCGATCTGGTCGCTCGCATCGCCCTTGTACTGCAGCGAAACCTGCAGGCGCTGGCGGATCGACTCGGGCAGTTGCAGCAGCGCCGGCGGCACGACCTCGCCGAAGACGCGTGCGCTCTGGCTGCCGCCGACCACGAGCAGGCGCAGCAGAGCAGCTGCATCGAGCAGCGGATAGTCGCCCCGCGCGTCGAGGATCGCCTGTCGCACGGGATTGCCGGTGTCGACGATGCGCGCGGCGTCGAAACCGTCGAGGCCGGCGGTATCCGGGAACGAGGTCGCCACGCCATCGGCGAAGCGCAGCAGCTTGCGGTTCGCCATGCTCAACCGCGCGCCCTGCTCATGCAGCAGCAGCGGCAGCGCACGGCTCTTGGCGGCGAGTGCCGGCGCGAAGCTCGGATAACCGCCGAAACCGACCAGCAGGCGCACATCGCGGCGGCGCATATCGGCGCGTGCCCGCGCCGTCGCGCGCAGGATGGTCAGGCCGGCGGCCAGCTTGCCCGACAGCCCACCTTCGAGGCTGCGCGCCGGCAGCACCACGTGGTCGAGCCCTGCCAGCGCTTGCGTATACGCCGCGCCGCGGCGCTCGGTGTAGATCACGACCGGATGCCCGCGACGCTGCAGCTCGCGCGCCAGCGCCTCGGCCGGGAACAGATGCCCGCCGGTGCCGCCGGCGGCGCAGGCGATCGTGGGAAGCGATGCGGGAGACACGTGCGACATGGACAACCTGGGGGATCACGACAGCGCACGACTATAGCCAGTGCGCCCGGCGCGTTCACGCCCGCGCACGGCGCTCAGTCGTCGAGCGAGCGCGTCATGAAGGTGCTGAAGGGATCGTCGACGTAATCGCCGAAGGGGCCGCATGGCTCGAAGCCATGGCGCGCGTACAGCGCATGCGCGGGCGCGAACGCCGCCGCGGTGCCGGTCTCCAGGCTGAGCCGCTGCCAGCCCTGCGCACGGGCCGTGGCCATCAGGTGCGCGAGTATCGCTGCGGCCACGCCCTGACGCAGATGCGAGGTATCGGTGCGCATCGATTTGAGTTCGCCATGCCCGTCGCCGAGATCCTTCAGCGCGCCGCAGCCGGCGAGTGCATCGCCACGCCAGGCACTCCAGAACGACACGCCGGGTGCGCGCAGGCCGGACAGGTCCAAGGCATGGATGCTCTCGGGCGGCGAGTGCAGGGCCATGGCATCGAGGTGGGTCTGCAGCAGCGCGACGACGCGTGGATCGTCGAGGCCGCCGGCGCGGATCTCCAGCGTCGACCCGACCGCCTGCAGCCACGCCAGCTTGCGCGCACGCGGCTGGCGCTTGAGTTGCCACTCGGCCCGCGAGGCGCTGGCGCGGTCCGGGTAACCGCGGCTGGCGAGAATGCGCACCGGTGGATTGCCGCGGGTGTACTTCGCACCACGGCCGGCCACGTGCGCGGCAAACCGTGCATCGAGATCATTGGTGATGCCGGCATACCAGCTGCCGTTGCGGCATTCGAGCAGGTACAGGTGCCAGGGCGGCGGTGTAGTCATCGCGCCGATTATCCATACGCACGCGGCGCTGTCAGCGCTCGAGTCGCTCGAAGGCGAACAGCGCCGCGAGGCGGTGCTTGCGCCGCTCGATCAGCGCGCGCAACAGGCCTGCACCCAGCATCGAATATGTGATGCCGTTGCCACCGTAGGCCATCGCGAAATGCACGCGTTTGCCGGTCGCCGGATGCGGGCCGAAGAACGGCAGACCGTCCTCGGTCTCGGCGAAGGTGCCGGCCCAGGAGAAGGTCGGCGTCAGGTCGAGATCCGGACGGATCTTGGCAATCTGTTTCATCAGCACGCGCGCCTTCTTCTCCACGCGCGCATCGCGCCGCGCGGGTACGTCGACGTCGTCGTCCTCGCCACCGATCAGCAGGCGCCGGTCGCCGGTGGTGCGCATGTAGAGATAGGGCCGCGCGGTTTCCCAGACCAGGGTGTGGGTCAGCGGGCCGAGCTGGGCCTCCGAGATCGGATCGGTGACGAAGGCATAGCTGCTGCGGTTGCGCGCGACCTGCTTGGGCAGCCAGTGCTGGCTGGCATAACCGGCCGCGATCACCACGTGACGGGCGCGAATGCGCGCACCGTTGTCGGTCGTGGCGACGACATCGCGCGGACGCGCATCGAGCCGGAGGATCGCCGTGCGGTCGAACACCTGTGCGCCGCGCTTGACCAGCCGCGCGAGCAGGCGCGACGCGAAACGGTAGGGATCGACCTGGGCGGCCTGCCGGCTGCGCAGCGCGGCGGGCGCGTCGATCCGGTACTCGGCTTTCAGCGCTTCCGATTCCAGATACTCGATGTCGAAGCCATGCCGTCGCCGTGCCTCGTATTCCTCGCGCAGACTGGCGACATCGCGCTTGCGGCTCGCGTAGTAGAGACTGTCGGCGCGTTCGAAATCCACATCGCGCAGGCCACGTGCGACTTCGCCCAGCATGTCGATCGCGTCGCCGCAGGCGCGATACGCCAGTGCGGCATCGGCCTCGCCGTAACGCTTGGCCAGATCCACCAGATGGGTGTCGATCTCGTACTGCAGCAGCGCGGTGCTCGCGGCCGTGCTGCCCCAGGCGATGTCGCGCTGCTCGACGACGACGACCGAATGACCGTGCGTGGCGAGTTCGTCGGCGATCAGCGCCCCGGTGATGCCGCCGCCGACGACCAGCACGTCGCAGGCCAGGTCGGCCTCGATCCGCGGAAACGCATGCATCAATCCATTGCGCACGGCCCAGAAGGGATAACCGCTCTTGAGGTCCATGCGCCTGAATCGGGAGGGAGGTGCGCCAGCCTAGGCACGCGCGTGTGAATGCGCCGACGACGCCCCCGTCCGCCGCCCGCTAGACTGCGCGCCCCTGCCCGACCCGTCCCGCGATGCCCGTCGTTCCCGCTCCCGCCTCCACCGCCCTGCCGTCCACCGACTGGGACGTCATCGTGCTCGGCGCGGGCGCCGCCGGCCTGATGGCGGCGATCGCGGCCGGCCAGCGCGGCCGCCGCGTGCTGGTACTCGACCACGCGAACAAGGTCGGCAAGAAGATCCTGATGTCGGGCGGCGGCCACTGCAATTTCACCAATACCGGGACGACGCCGGCGCAGTACCTGTCGGACAACCCGCACTTCTGCAAATCCGCATTGGCGCGCTATACGCCGCAGGATTTCATCGAACTGGTCGACCGCCACGGCATCGCCTGGCACGAGAAGGAACTGGGCCAGCTGTTCTGCGATGGCGCATCGAAGCAGATCGTGCAACTGCTGCTCGACGAGGCCGATGCCGTTGGCGTGCAGGTCCGCACGCATTGCGCGGTACAGCTGCCGCGACGCATCGAGGACGGCTATGCGATCGACACCGCGGCCGGGCGCCTGCGCTGCGCCTCGCTGATCGTCGCGACCGGCGGCCTGTCGATCCCGAGCATGGGCGCGACCGGGTTCGGCTACGACCTCGCGCGCAGCTTCGGCCATACGCTGGTGCCGACGCGCGCCGGCCTGGTGCCGCTGACGCTCAGCGGCAAGCACCAGGAACGCCTGGACGCACTGTCCGGCGTCGCGCTCGATGTCGAAGCCGGCTGCAACGGCGCGTTCTTCCGCAACCGCATGCTGGTCACGCACCGCGGCATCAGCGGCCCGGCGATCCTGCAGATCTCGTCCTACTGGCAGCCCGGCGACGATCTGCGCCTGGACCTGCTGCCCGGTCGCGATGCGCTGGCGTGGCTGCAGACGCAGCAGGCCGAACGGCCCGGCACCGAACTCAAGAACGTGCTGGCCGAACTGATGCCGCGCCGCTTCGCCCAGCGCCTGTGCGAGATCTGGCTGCCGAACCGGCCGATGAAACAGTTCACCCCGCCGCAGCTGCAGGACACTGCCGCGCTGCTGCAGGCCTGGCCGCTGGTCGCCAGCGGCACCGAGGGCTACCGCACCGCCGAGGTCACCCTGGGCGGCGTGGACACCGGCGGCGTGTCGTCGCGGACGATGGAATCACAGCACGCGACCGGGCTGTATTTCATCGGCGAAGTGCTCGACGTCACCGGCTGGCTGGGCGGCTACAACTTCCAGTGGGCCTGGGCGTCAGGCATGGCCGCCGGCAGCGCGGCGTAAGGAATTTTGCAGAAGCGCGCTCGCGCGCGATGGGCATTCGCGGCAAAGCCCTTCGCGCGCAAGCGCGCTCCTATATTGATCAGGCCGCCTGCGCGTTCGCCCGCGCGCGACGCGTGCGCACGGCATCGGCGAGGCGGTCGAGCGTGCGCACCGTGGTCGTCCAGTCGATGCAGCCGTCGGTGATGCTCTGGCCGTAGACCAGCGGCGTGCCCGGCACCAGCGCCTGCTTGCCGGCAACCAGATGGCTCTCGATCATCGCGCCGACGATGCGCCGCTCGCCGCCTTCGAGCTGGCGCGCGATGTCGTCGATGACCTTCGGCTGGTTGTCGGGATTCTTGCTGCTGTTGGCATGACTGGCGTCGATCATCAATGCCGCGCGTTGGCCCTGCGCCTGCAGCACGCCGGAGGCCGCCGCGACATGCGCCGCGTCGTAGTTCGGCGCCACGCCGCCGCGCAGGATCACGTGGCAATCCGGATTGCCGGCCGTCGACGCCACCGCGCAGCGCCCGTCCTTGCCGACGGCGAGGAAATGGTGCGGATGCGAGGCCGCGCCGACTGCGTCCACCGCGATACGCACGTCGCCGCCGGTGCCGTTCTTGAAGCCGACAGGACACGACAGGCCCGATGCCATCTCGCGATGCACCTGGCTCTCGGTCGTGCGCGCGCCGATTGCGCCCCAGGCCACCAGATCGGCGAGGTACTGCGGGCTGATGATGTCGAGGAATTCCACGCCCGCCGGCAGGCCCAGCGCATTGATCTCACGCAGCAGGCCGCGCGCCAGACGCAGGCCTTTGTCGATCTGGAAGCTGCCGTCGAGGTCGGGATCGTTGATCAGGCCCTTCCAGCCGATCGTCGTGCGCGGCTTCTCGAAATACACGCGCATCACCAGTTCCAGCGCGTCGCCGTGCGTATCGCGCAGCGTGCGCAGGCGGTGCGCGTATTCCATGGCCGCGACCGGGTCGTGGATCGAACACGGACCGACGACGACGATCAGGCGGTCGTCCTCGCCGTGCAGGATCGCGTGGCAAGCGGCGCGCGCATCGGAAACGGTGGTCGACATCGCCTCGCTGCAGGGCAGTTCGGCGAGCAGCGTGGCGGGCGGCGTCAGCGGTTGCAGGTCGCGGATGCGGAGGTCATCGGTGTGCGGGGGCATGGTCGATCTCGGAAACGGAAGGCTGGAAACGAAAAAAGCCGCCAGGGTCTCTGGCGGCTTCCGGGAAGTCGTGCGACCTGGTGTCAGGGCGCGCGCGGACCGTCCGCCGCCGGTGGCGTCGGAAACGCGTACCAATAGAAAAAACGGGCGGGGCGCGAGGTCATGGCGCCATTGATAACACGGCACTCCAGGCGTTGCGACGGTTGCAGTCGCGACCATCGCGCCAGACTGCGGTCACTCCGGCAGCAGTGGCGGCCGCGATTCGTACCAGTCGCGCGCGCCGGCGATATGCAGTGTGCGCTCGCCGCCCTGCAGCTCGACGCCCATGCCGAGTACACCCCAGCGCGCGTAGAGATCGCCGTTGGGCGTGCCGTCGGCGATGCGCAACCGCGCCTGCAGGTCGATGCGATCGTTGCTCGCCTCGACGCGGTCGAACACCACTTCGTCCTCGCGCACGCGCAGCATGCCGGTCGCATTCGCCTCGCCCGAATCGATGAGATTGCCGATCCAGCGTGGAAACGCGCTGCGTTCGGCGAATAGGCCGAGCAGCACGCTGACGTCGCGCATCGCCACGCGGCCGCGGCCGTTGACCTCGAACGGTTCGCGCCAGGCCAGGGTGCCGTCTTCCAGTGCGAGGCGCGCCCACGACGGCGGCGCATCGTCGTCGGCGCCATCCAGACGCACGCCGTCGAGCTGCAGTTTCAATGCGTCCAGCGTGTAGTGCCGCCCCACCCGCTCCATGCGCGTGAGCCGACTGTCGAGCAGAACGTCTCCGGTGAGCGTCGAGGGGCCGAGCGCGAGACGCACGCCCTGTCCGCTCACCTGCATCCGGCCTTCGATCATCTCGCCCGCATTGTCCAGACGCAGATCGCCGCTGGCCACGCCACGGCCGGCCAGCAGGCGCGCACTGTCGCCAGGCAGATACCGGTTGTAGGTGCGCAGATCCGGCACTTCGGCATCGTCGAAGCGCAGCCGCGCGTCCAGGCGTTCGTGGAATTCGGCCAGCGGGCCGGTGGACGCGAGATCAAGTCGCAGGTCGCGCCCCTGCAGGTCCACGCGGTCGGGCGCGGTTTCCGGCGCGAGCACGAAGCGGTCCATGACGATGTCGATGCGCGTGCGCTGGGACGACGCATCGTCGCCGTCCACCCGCATGCGCGCGTGCGCCTGGCCCTGGAACAGGTTGTCGAGCACCGTGGCCTGCAGCCGTGTATCGCGCAGATCGATCCGGCTGCCCGGAGCCAGCTCGCCATCACGCACCTGCACAGCTGCCTCGAGGTCCGCGCGTCCCTCGAACGACAGCCAGTCGACGTCGTCGAGGATCACGTCGATCCAGCGCAGCGGCACCGCCGGCCACAGTGCATCGACCTGGCCCGACACGGCGCGCAACGGCCGCAGCCAGTCGTCCGGGCCCAGACGCCGGTCGTGGATCTGCAGATCCGCATGCAGGCGCGGTGGTTGGCCGGCGCCTTCCGGCACGCGTGCCGAGACCAGGATGCGATCGTCGGCCGTGCGCAATGCGACGCCCAGTGGATGGCGGACGTCCTCGCCGTCGGCGGTGCGCGAGAACACCGGCGCCGACCAGTCCAGCCGACTGCCCGGCATCAGCACGCCGCGCTGCAAGGTGAGATCGGCGCGCAGGTGGCCCGTGGTGCCGGATGTGCCGATCGGCAGTGCGTCGTCGTTGCGCGCGACCAGATCGATGCCCGGCGCCGGCCCGTCGACGCGCATGCGCGCATCGAGCAGGACCAGCTTTTCCTCGCCCTGCGCCTGTTCGCGGATGTGCGCGGGAATTTCGATGTCGAGTTCGAGACTGCCGTTGCGCAGCAGGGTCACCTCGCTGACCTGCAGGGTCGCATCCGGCATCTTCAGCGTGGACGGCCCGACTTCCATCGCGCCGCCCTGCAGGGTCTTCTCGAACTCGAACCGCGCCTCGCCATGTCCGGTTATGCGGGCCTCGTAGAAGTCCATTCGCAGCAGGCTGGGCGTGGTGATCGCATCGAAGCGCAGGGTCCACGGCGACTTGCCGGGCTTGCGGGTCGTCGGCATGTCGTGCGGGGTGCGTCCGACATGCACCGACACCCGCTGCGCGCGGATCGTCCCGAAGGCGAGTTCGCGGCCCAGCAACGGCAGCAGCTTGATGCGACCGCTGGCGCGCGGACTGGCGATGGTCCACAGGTTGGTCCGTGCATGCCCGCCCATCACGATGCCGCGCGTGTGGATGTGCCCCGGATACAGGCTCATCGCCCAGTCCCAGCGCGCGTGGAAGCGCTCGGGATTGCGGTTGATCGTATCCGCGCCGAACGTGCTGTTGAGGAACAGGTTGGCCGCGACGAGATACAGCAGATACAGCACGGCCAGCACGACGCCCGCACGACGCAACTCCGTGCGGTGCGCGCGCCACCACGGATCAGGAGCAGACATCGACATGCCCCCAGCATGGGCGATGGCCGGTGACGACAGCCTCCACGCGTCCCCGCTGCCCGAAGGATGCGCGACGAACGGCCCTGCACTCCGGACAAAAAAACCCCGCCTCGCGGCGGGGTTTTCTGTCTCACGGTGCAACTGGTTGAGGCTGGATCAGAAATCCATGCCGCCCATGCCGCCCATGCCGCCGCCGCCCGGCATCGCCGGCTCTTCCTTCTTCGGCAGCTCGGCGACCATCGCTTCGGTGGTGATCATCAGACCGGCGATCGAGGCCGCGTTCTGCAGCGCCGAACGCGTGACCTTGGTCGGGTCCAGGATGCCGAACGCGATCATGTCGCCGTACTCGCCGGTCGCGGCGTTGTAGCCGTAGTTGCCGGTGCCGTCCTTGACCTTGTTGAGCACGACGCTCGGCTCTTCACCGCAGTTGGTGACGATCTCGCGCAGCGGCGCTTCCATCGCGCGCAGCGCGATGACGATGCCGTGGTTCTGGTCTTCGTTGGCGCCACGCAGCTCGCCAATCGCCTGCAGCGCGCGCACCAGCGCCACGCCACCACCGGGGACCACGCCTTCTTCGACCGCTGCGCGCGTGGCGTGCAGGGCGTCTTCGACGCGGGCCTTCTTTTCCTTCATCTCGATCTCGGTCGACGCACCGACCTTGATCACCGCCACGCCGCCGGCCAGCTTGGCCACGCGCTCCTGCAGCTTCTCGCGGTCGTAATCGGACGAGGTGTCCTCGATCTGCGCCTTGATCTGCTTGATGCGGGCTTCGATGCCACCGGTCTCGCCGGCGCCGTCGATGATCGTGGTGTTTTCCTTCGAGACCTGGATCTTCTTGGCGCGGCCGAGGTCGGCGATGGTCGCCTTCTCGAGCGTCAGGCCGACTTCTTCGGAGATCACGGTGCCGCCGGTCAGGGTGGCCATGTCTTCGAGCATCGCCTTGCGACGGTCGCCGAAGCCCGGGGCCTTGACGGCGCAGACCTTGACGATGCCGCGAATCGTGTTGACGACCAGGGTCGCCAGCGCTTCGCCTTCGACTTCCTCGGCGACGATCAGCAGCGGCTTGCCGGCCTTGGCCACGCCTTCGAGCACGGGCAGCAGGTCACGGACGTTCGAGATCTTCTTGTCGTACAGCAGGATGAACGGGTCATCCAGCTCGGCCGACATCGACTGCTGGTTGTTGACGAAGTACGGCGACAGGTAGCCGCGGTCGAACTGCATGCCCTCGACGACGTCGAGTTCGTTGTCCAGGCCCGAGCCTTCTTCAACGGTGATCACGCCTTCCTTGCCGACCTTCTTCATCGCGTCGGCGATGATCGTGCCGATCGACTCGTCCGAGTTGGCGGAGATCGTGCCGACCTGCGCGATCGCCTTGTCGTCGGCCGTCGGCTTGGACAGCTTCTTGAGCTCGGCGACGGCGGCCTTGACGGCCTGGTCGATACCGCGCTTGAGGTCCATCGGGTTCATGCCGGCCGCGACGGCCTTGGAACCTTCACGGATCAGCGCCTGCGCCAGCACGGTGGCGGTGGTGGTGCCGTCACCGGCGTTGTCGGAGGTCTTGGAGGCGACTTCCTTCACCATCTGCGCGCCCATGTTCTCGAACTTGTCGGCCAGTTCGATCTCCTTGGCGACGGACACGCCGTCCTTGGTGATCGTCGGCGCGCCGAAGCTCTTCTCGAGCACGACGTTGCGGCCCTTCGGGCCCAGGGTGGCCTTGACGGCATTGGCGAGAATGTTGACACCACGCACCATCTTGGAACGTGCGTCTTCGCCGAAGCGGATTTCTTTGGCAGCCATTTGGAAAACTCCGGAATCTGGATTTGGGGATTAGGGGTGAACGGACACGCGTCCGTTGACCACCGAAGAAGCGGGATTGCGGTCAGTTCGGACGGACTGGAAAACGGCGCTCAACGCCTTGAATCCCAATGCCCGAATTCCGAATCCCGCGTTCGATCAACCGACGATCGCGAGGACGTCGTCTTCCTTGACGATCTTGTATTCGATGCCGTCGGCCTTGTAGGCGCTGCCCGCGTACTGGCCGTAGATCACGATGTCGCCGACCTTGACCTTCGGCGCGCGCACGCTGCCGTTGTCCAGGGCCTTGCCTTCGCCGATGGCGACGACTTCACCCTTGGTGGGCTTTTCCTTGGCGTTGTCCGGAATCAGGATGCCGCCGGCGCTCTTCTCTTCGGCCTCGACAGGCTTGACCACAATGCGGTCGTAAAGCGGCTTCAGGTTGCTCATTACAGCCTCGCTAAGTTGTTGATTGGAAAGAAATCGGTCGCCGATTCTAGCACTCGCCCAAGGGGAGTGCCAGAAATCCTGGCGCACGCACCCGGCAGAACCGGGGCCGCACGGGAGATGGGCGCGGGGAATCGGATTACAAGGGCGGGCGCGAAAAAATTTCAGCATCCGCAAACGCCCAGGCAGCCCGGGGGTGGACAGGCGAGCGTCGAGGAAGCGTGCAACGGCGCGGGGGCGCGTCCAGGCCGCCTTTGTCGGCATCTCATGCAGATGCAGGCGCACCAGCGCGTCGCCAGGCGCCATGCCGGCGCAACTACGTCGCAGGCGGCCCGGCGTGCTCAGCGGCTGTGACGCAGACCGGGGTCGACGCCATGCGCGCGCCAGGGTCCGTCTCGAAACGCGCCGCGCGGACTCCGCTCAGCGGAAGCGCCATGCCGCAAGCAGCATCGTCTCGCCATCGTTGGGCTGCTTGATACTGGCGTTGGAGATGTGCCGGGCCAGCAGAGAGAACCGTTGCCAGCGCCAGCCCACCGTACTGACGAACTGCGGATTGCCCGACAGTGCGCTGGTGCGGCCAGCCTGCACGCCGACACCGAACCCGGCGACGAAGCCGTTATCGCGCTCATAGCGCGCACCGCCATGGAAGACGCCGGCGTCTTCGGACAGATCGAATCGCGTGTTGTCGCGCCCGCGCACGTAGATCGCGCCGACGTCCCAGCGCAGCACACCGTGACCGGTGCGCCGCCATTCGGGCAGCCAGGCGGCGCTCGCGACGAAGGTGGTCTCGTTGTCGCGCGTGGCGGAGGCGCCACCACCCATCTCGATGGGAGCGCCTTGGGCGGCGGCAGGGAAGGCGGCGCAGGCGAGCACGGCTGCGGCAATGAAGAAAGTGATCGGGCGCATCGAGCTCTGTGGGAACCGCCAGGCGATTCGTCTGGGTCTGTAAAGGTCGGAAATTATACCGACGGGTTTAGTAATACGCAGGGCCGCATTCTCCCGTCGACGGGATACTGCGTCCGCCCGCCGGCGCGCAAGCGTGGCCGCGGTCGCGTGGAGAGGCCGTGCAGGCCACGCGAGGACTGCCGCGCTCCCTGCGGCAACCTCCCCGCGGGAGCGCATCCGCTCAATCGCGCCGGAAACGACGTGGTGGTCGATGAAGAAGTGCTGCCGATGATCCAGACCCCGCCGGGAGGCTGCCTGAGCGGCGGGACCGGCTGTCCACGCTGCGTCCCTGCGCGCGGCTGGAGACGATCGCCATGCCCGTCGGCGCCGGCCAGCCGGCCAGCCGGCCAGCCGGCCTGCCGCTGGGTCACCCGCGCGCTCGCCCCGGACGAACCGGGCTGAGCGGTCGGCGCTGAATCCGCGTTCGGCATCCGCTGCAACGGCCTGCGATACTGGCGCGATGCGTGCGCCCTCCTCCGATGTCATCTCCGGCCGCGAGTGCCGGCCTCACCCCTTCCCCGGCCCGCCACGCCGTGTGACCGCGTGGCTGCTGGCCTGCGTGCTGCTGCTCGCCGGACTGCCGGCCTGGGCGCAGGGCATCGGCTTCGACGATGTGCTGCCGGTCGACGAGGCGCTGAAGGTGTCCGCCGAGGCGGTCGCGCCGGACCGGATCGAAATCCGCTGGGCCATCGCCGATGGGTATTACCTGTATCGGCACCGCATGGGCGCGCGGGTCGAGAGCGGCTTCAAGACCAATCCGCTGCAGTTGCCGGACGGCCGCAAGCACACCGACGAGTTCTTCGGCGAGGTCGAGACCTATCGCCGCCAGGTCACCGCCGTGCTCACCGGCGCGCCGGCCGACGGCGTCGACAGGGTGCAGATCGAAGTGAAATACCAGGGCTGCGCGGACGCGGGCATCTGCTATCCGCCGCAGACGCGCACGCTGCAGGTCGCCTTGCCGCGTGGCGCGACGGGTGCAGCGCGCGCGTCGGCCGCAAGCGATTCGGGTTTCGCCGCCTTCGGCCAAGCCCTCGGCGGCAACAACGCCGGCCGCACGCCCACGCTCACCGGCGCCAACGATGCGCTGCCGCCGGAGCGCGCGTTCGCGTTCGAGGCCATCGCGGGCGATGGCGACACGATCCTCCTACGCTTCACCCCGGCCAAGGGCTACTACCTCTATCGCGACCGCAACCGCTTCGAAGTCCGCGGCGCCGACGGCATCCGCGCCGGCGCGCCGCGCTGGCCGACGGGACAGTCGCACCATGACGCGCATTTCGGCGACGTCACGGTCTACTTCGACCAGGTCGACGTGCCGCTGCCACTGGTACGTACGACTGCCGGCGCCGTGGAGGTCGACGTCGTCGCCACGTTCCAGGGCTGCCAGGACGAGGGCATCTGCTATCCGCCGATGACCCGCACGGTGCGGGTCGCCTTGCCAGCGGGTCGCGTGCAGACCGTAGCGGAAGCTGCGGCTGCGCTGGCGGGCCCTGCCTCGACCGGGGAGACCACTGCGACAGACGCAGCCGTCGATGCGAACGACAATGCGACGCCCGAAGGCCTCCCGCCTGTCGCCTCCGGCGACATCGACGCGTCCACCGCGGCGACTCTCGAGGCCGAAACCCCCGATGCGAGCGCCGACAACGCAGCGCGCACGCGCCCGCCGAGCGACACATCGATCGGCCTGTTCGCGGCGCTTGGCCTGGCATTGCTGGGCGGCCTGCTGTTGAACCTGATGCCCTGCGTGCTGCCGATCCTGTCGCTGAAGGTACTGGGCATCGCGAAGAGCGGCGGCAGTCGCGCAGCTGCGCGCTCGCATGCGCTCTGGTACACGGCCGGCGTACTGGTAGCGTTCGCGCTGGTGGGCCTGCTCGTGATTGCGCTGCGAGCCGCCGGTCAGGCGATGGGCTGGGGCTTCCAGTTGCAGCAACCGTGGTTCGTCGCCGCGCTCGCCTATCTGATGTTCGCGGTCGGTCTGAGCCTGTCGGGCGTCTTCAATCTCGGCGGGCGCATCGGCAATGTCGGTCAGGCGCTCGCGGGACGCAGCGGTCCGGTGGGCGATTTCTTCACGGGTGTGCTGGCGTGCGTGGTCGCCAGTCCGTGCATCGCACCGTTCATGGGCGGTGCGCTCGCTTTTGCCTTTACCGCGTCCACGCCGATGGCGCTGGCGGTGTTCCTGATGCTGGGCCTCGGCCTGGCGCTGCCGTTCCTGTTGATCGGCATGGTGCCGGCGCTGGCCGACCGCCTGCCCAAGCCCGGCGCCTGGATGGAAACGCTGAAGCAGGCGCTGGCCTTTCCGATGTATCTGACCGCGCTGTGGCTGGCCTGGGTGCTCGGCAAGCAGCGTGGTGTCGACGCGATGGCGCTGCTGGTCGCCGGCATGACCGTGCTCGCGCTGGCGCTGTGGTGGTTCGAGCGGCGTCGCTGGACCGGCCACCCCTTGCATCGCGGACTCGCGCTGGCACTCGCACTGGTGGCATTGCTGCCGGTGGTCGCGGTCGGTCGGCTGACGGCGCCAGCAACCGCGGCCGCCGCAGCCACCGAAGGCGGCACGCACGTCGTGTATTCCGCGGAGCGCTTGGCCGCCTTGCGGGCCGCCGGCACGCCGGTGTTCGTCAACATGACCGCCGACTGGTGCGTGACCTGCAAGGCCAACGAGCGCCGGGTGCTGTCCGGCGCCACGTTCAAGTCTGCGCTGGCAGAGGCGGGCGCCACCTATATGGTCGGCGACTGGACCAATGTGGATCCAGAGATCGGCGCCTTCCTCGAAACGCATGGCGCGGTGGGTGTGCCGCTCTATGTGGTGTATCCGGCCGGCGGCGGTGACGGTGTGGTCCTGCCGGCGCTGCTCAGCGATGCGATCGTCGTCGACGCGCTCGGACGCGCGGGATCGGCGCAATGAAGGTCGGTCCGCTGACCGTCGTCGCGATCGCGGTCGTCGCCGGCGGTCTCGGCGTGCTCGCCAGCCTGTTCGTCGGCGGCCCGGGTCCGCTGCTCGGCACCGAGGCCGGACAACGTCTCTATGCCGACACGCTCAGTGCGACCGCCCCCGCGCCACCCGAAGGCGTGACCGTCGCGGGCCGGGGCGATGTGATAGCGCCATTCGAAGTTGCGGGCCTCGAAGGTCCCATGCTCCAGATACCAGCCGCCTACGCCGGTCGCCCGGTGCTTGTGAACCTTTGGGCCAGCTGGTGCGGGCCCTGCATCGAGGAAATGCCCGAGCTCGACCGTTTCGCCCGCGCACAGGGCGACACCGGCGTACAGGTGCTGGGCCTCGCCCTCGACGATGCCGAGGCGGTGCGCGCATTCCTCGAGCGGATTCCGGTGACCTACACCATCGCCCTGGATGCGCCCGGCCCGGCCGATGCCGGCGTGCGCCTGGGCAATCCGCGCGGCGTGCTGCCCTATACCGTGTTGCTGTCGCCCGATGGACGGTTGCTCAAGCAACGGATCGGCCCCTTCGCCCATGGCGAGATCGACGGATGGGTCGCACCCTGAGCGCAAGAATTCAAACAAACGTTTAAAATCGTCAAACGTCTGCGAACTGGACACCATCGGGGACATCCCGCAGACTTCGCGCACCTGCCGCACCGCATTCCCGATGGCCTCGATCCTCGTCCTCCACGGCCCCAACCTCAACCTGCTCGGCACCCGCGAGCCGGCTGTCTACGGGCACGCGACCCTGGCCGACATCGATACCTCGCTGCAGACCGCCGCGCAGGCCGCCGGCCATACGCTGGAGAGCCTGCAGTCGAACGCCGAACACGTGCTGGTCGACCGGGTGCAGGCCGCCCGCAGCGACGGCACCGCGCTGATCCTGCTCAACCCGGCCGCGTTCACCCACACCTCGGTGGCCCTGCGCGACGCGCTGGCCGCGGTGGCGCTGCCGTTCTACGAGATCCACCTGTCGAACCCGCACCGCCGCGAGCCGTTCCGCCACACCAGTTATTTCAGCGACCTCGCCATCGGCGTGGTCTGCGGCTTCGGCGCCGACAGTTACCGCTACGCGCTTGACGCCGCGATCAACAGGCTGCGCGACGCCTGAGCTCCGACACGCATTCCATCCCGTTCCTTCGTCGCGCGACTGCGCGACCCACGCACAGAGAGAGGCCCGCATGGACCTGAGAAAGATCAAGAAGCTCATCGACCTGCTCGAAGAGTCCAACCTGACCGAGATCGAGATCAAGGAAGGCGAAGAGTCGGTGCGCCTGTCGCGTAACTCGGCCGCCGCGCCGATGATGTACGCCCCCGCGCCAGCCGCTGCCGCCCCGCGCGCCGCCGAGCCGGTGATGCCGATGAGCTCGCCGGTCGACGCCGCCACCGGCGGCACGCCGAAAGCCGCAGGCGACGATCTGCCGCCCGGCCAGCTGATCAAGTCGCCGATGGTCGGCACGTACTACGCCTCGCCCGCACCGGACAAGCCGGCCTTCGTGACCGTGGGCCAGCAGGTCAAGACCGGCGATACGCTGGGCATCATCGAAGCGATGAAGATGTTCAACCCGATCGAAGCCGAGACTTCGGGCACCGTCGTCGCGATCCTGTGCGAGAGCGGCCAGCCGGTCGAATTCGACCAGCCGCTGTTCGTGATCGGCTGAGGCCGCCGCGATGCTGGAAAAAGTCGTCATCGCCAATCGCGGTGAGATCGCGCTGCGCATCCTGCGCGCGTGCCACACCCTCGGCATCCGTACGGTCGCGGTGCACTCCACCGTCGACCGCAACCTCAAGCACGTGGCGATGGCCGACGAATCGGTCTGCATCGGCCCGCCGCCTTCGGGTCAGAGCTATCTCGACATGCCGGCGATCATCGCCGCTGCCGAGGTCACCGACGCACAGGCGATCCATCCCGGCTACGGCTTCCTCAGCGAGAACGCCGACTTCGCCGAACGCGTCGAACAGTCGGGCTTCATCTTCATCGGGCCGAAGGCCGAGACCATCCGCCTGATGGGCGACAAGGTCGAGGCGATCCGCGCGATGAAGGAGGCCGGCGTGCCCTGCGTGCCCGGTTCCGGCGGCCCGCTCGGCGACGACGCGGCGACCAACGTCAAGATCGCCCGCGAGATCGGCTACCCGGTCATCGTCAAGGCGGCCGGCGGTGGCGGCGGACGCGGCATGCGCGTGGTCCACACCGAAGCCGCACTGGTCAACGCGATCGCCACGACCAAGCAGGAAGCCAAGGCCGCGTTCTCGAACGACATGGTCTACATGGAGAAGTTCCTCGAGAACCCGCGCCACGTGGAAATCCAGGTACTGGCCGACGGCCAGGGCAATGCGATCCACCTGGGTGAGCGCGACTGTTCGATGCAGCGTCGTCACCAGAAGGTCGTCGAGGAAGCGCCGGCGCCGGGCATCACGCCCGAGGCCCGTGCGGCGATCGGCAAGGTCTGCGTGGATGCCTGCATCCGCATCGGCTATCGCGGCGCGGGCACGTTCGAGTTCCTGTACGAGGACGGCCGCTTCTACTTCATCGAAATGAATACCCGCATCCAGGTCGAGCACCCGGTGACTGAAATGGTGACGGGCATCGATCTGGTCCGCGAACAGCTGATGATCGCCTCGGGCCACAAGCTGTCGATCCGGCAGGAGGACGTGGTGCTGAGCGGCCATGCGATCGAGTGCCGCATCAATGCCGAAGACCCCGACACCTTCATGCCCTCGCCCGGCACGATCCGCCACTTCCATGCGCCCGGCGGGCCGGGTGTGCGCGTCGACACGCATGTCTATGAAGGGTATGCGGTGCCGCCGAACTACGACTCGATGATCGGCAAGCTGATCGTGCACGGCGCCGATCGCGAACAGGCGATCTGCCGCATGCGCGTCGCGCTGTCGGAGATGGTCGTCGACGGCATCAAGACCAACATTCCGCTGCAGCAGCGGATCATGCGCGACCAGGGCTTCCATGCCGGTGGACAGAACATCCACTACCTGGAGAAGCGTCTCGCCGAACGCAAGAACAAGACGCTGGCGATCGGCTGACTTCGACTCCGGACGCCGCCTTTGCGGCGTTCGGCGACGTCAGCCTTCGCGATCGGGAAACGCGCGGCGCAAGGCCGCGTCCAGACGGATCGGCCGCGCCCAGCGGTCGAAACTCGAGACCAGACCCTGCCGCACGCGCGCGAAGGTCTCCGTGCCGCCGGCCGCGTTCAGTCGTTCCAGCACGGCTCCCCAGCCGCCAGCAGGATCGCGTCGCCACTCGCCGACGACCTCGCGGCAGGTCCGTCCTAGAGCGTTCGCCGTCGCGCACGCCATATAGACATCGCCCGGTCGCGCACCCGCCTCCAGCAGCTCGGTGACGAACGCGCGCGGCGCGCCCTGGTAGCGCACCAGTTCGTCGACGAACGCACCGCGATAGCGGCCGGCATAGGTGTTCACGTCCGCCAGCCAGGTGTCGAGCCACTCGTCGCCGCTCGCTGCGGACCAGACCGCGGGTGCGGGCGCAGATGCCGGCACCTGGGCTGCCTCCTGCGCCAGCGCGGGCGTGGCCAGAACTGCCAGCAGCAGTGGAATCAGGGCCGGACGGATTGGCATCGCAATAGGCTCCTCGACTGGCCGGACGGCCGCATCTCGCGCGTTGGCCTGTCCGGGGTGTCAGCATGCCGCGTCGACCGCGACGTACCCGCGACACGCGGCGAACGACCATACCCCACGCCCGCAACCCAAGGACAGCCGCCATGGACACTTCCCGACCGCGAGATCGCTCGAACCGCCTGTGGCGCTGGGGCATCGGCATCGGCGTGGTGGTGGTGCTGCTGGGCGCCTGGTGGCTCGCGCTGGACCGTTTCGCCACCCGCATCGGGGTGGATGCCGAAAACACGATGCGCGAACTGCCGCGCAATGAAGACAATCGCCTGCGGGTGGACTGACCGGTTTCGCACCAACGCCGGAGCGCCGTCGGTGAGCGCCTCAGCGCGCGGCGATGACCAGAGTTCCTGGACGGCCGCCCTGCTGCCACCAGTCGCCGGTGCCGGTCACGCGCAACGCGATGTCGCCTTTGCGCATCGCCAGATCGTCGCCGACCTGCCCGTTGGCGACATAGGCACCGATCACGTCACGTGGATCCTCCACGCCACTGAAGCTCGCAGCGCCGGCGTCGATGCGCAGCGTGTCGCCGCCGTGGGCTTTGACGCTGACCCGGACCGGTAGTGTCTGCCCGTCGGTGCAACGCAGTTCACCGGTGCCGCGTGCAGTCCGGTGATGCATCGACCAGGTGCCGGCCGTGAACACCAGTTCGCAGGTCATCGTCTGGGCCGCGATGCCGCTTGCAGGGACCCCCGCGAGCAGCACGAGGGCGGCCAGCGCTGCGGCGAGCGGACGTGGGACTCGGCGGGTGCAGGAGTAATCAGTGCGCATGAGCCAACGCTAGCAGAAGGCCCGGACAGACACACGCCGCAGTCGGCGACTGCGGCGCGGCGAATGGCTGAATACGGGATATTTTCGGAGCGGATTCAGCGCCAGCGATGGTTGTTGGAACGGTCCTGCCGCGGGTCGTAGTACTGCACGGTGCAGCGGCCGCGACGATCGCAGGTCTCGCGGCGCACCTGTTGCTTGCCGCGCCATCCGTGCGCTGGCGCATGTCGAGGCGGACCGTTGTGACGCACGTTGTAATGACGCGGCGCCATCCGGTAATAGACCGGGCGGCCTCGATGGTCGTACGACACCCGCAACCGGTTGTTGTAGTCGCCGCGGTAGTAGGGCTGGTTGCCGCGCAGCACCACATCGGCCACATCGACGATGACCTGCACCAGATCGTTGTTGGCCTGCGCGTGCGCTGGTGCTGGCGCCATCGCGGCGGCCGTCAGACCGGCGGCGAGCACGCCGGGGGCCAGCCATTTGGTCAAAAAGTGGGTCGTCATGGCATCTCTCCTGTGGGCCGCCACCGCAGCGGCCATGGATGCAACATGGCGCGTCGGGAATGAACAGGCGCGCAATTTTGCGACCTGCAGGCGCGCTTCCACGGTCACGTAAAGAGACGGTTCAAACTGTAACCGCTTACCGGCGTTGTAAGCGTTTACGCCGTGATCGAAGCGGGAATCCCGGTCAACCGGCGCGCGCTGCCAATGCGCGTGCCGCGAGCATGGAGACTGCATCCGGCAATGCGTCCGGCGCCGCGGCGACGCACATGCGCGCATTCCCTGACGCATCGATCTCTGCCGCGGTCTCGTGCGCCCACGTCGTGCGATACGGCATGTGCACACCCCAGCCGCCGAGCGCGAGTACCGGCGCGATGTCCGAACGCAGCGAGTTGCCGATCATCAGGAATTGCCGGGCGTCGATGTCGAATTCGGTCATCAGCCGCGCATAGGTCGCCGGATCCTTTTCGCTGACGATCTCGATGCGCCGGAACAGGTCCGACAGCCCCGAATCGCGCACCTTCGCCTCCTGGTGGAACAGGTCGCCCTTAGTGATCAGCACCACCTCGAAATCCGCGGCGACAGCTTCGACGGCGTCGCGGATACCGGGCAGCAACTCCACCGGATGTCGCAACAGGCCCTTGGCTATCTCGACGATGCGGTGCAGATCGAGCGCCGCGA
This sequence comes from Luteimonas sp. KH_071, assembly GCF_057838005.1. Lineage (NCBI taxonomy): Bacteria > Pseudomonadati > Pseudomonadota > Gammaproteobacteria > Lysobacterales > Lysobacteraceae > Luteimonas > Luteimonas sp. KH_071. Next base: position 3,069,316 of record NZ_CM174458.1, read on the forward strand.
TACGACCGCCGGTGATCTGCGTCGCCGATTCGATCATCGACAGCGCCATGCCTTTCACGCCGTAACCGAACACGGCGATGTTGGCGGTCTCCACCGCGTACAGCGCATCGAGCACGCGTACATCGGCGAGGTCAACGTAATGGCCGACGATGCTTTCGAACTCGGCCTGCGCGTCGTCGAAATAATCCTGGCTGCGCCAAAGCGTGTCGTCGGCATCGAAACCGACCATGCGGATGCGGGTCATGCGCCCATTATGCGCGGCGGACACGCCGCGTTCCGAATACGCCGGCCACAAAAAAGGGCGGCCCGCAGGCCGCCCCCATCTCACGTGATCCCGATCAACCAATCACGGCATACGCGTGCCGGAATCACTCCTCGGCGGCGCCTGCACCGGCGGCCTGGCGGTTCACGAAGTCGCGATATTCCTCGGGCGTGATGAAGCCATCGCCATCGGCATCCACCTCACTGAAGACCTGCGCAAGACCCTCGAGGCCCGCGGCTTCGGCCTGGCTCAACTTGCCGTCACCGTCTGCATCGAGGTCCGCCCAGGTCACCTGACCCTGCTGGGCCTGCGGCGCATCGGCCGTGGCGTCCTGCGCATAGTCCTGCGTGGTGGTCGCCGCATCGGTGGTCGGCGGGGCCTGCGTGGTGGAAGAGGTCGGATCCTGCGCGAACGCCATCGGCATGGCCATGGCGAGACCCAGGGCGATCATCGCGGTCAGCGGCTTACGTGCATTCTTCATGAGCATCTTCTCCGTGTTTCAAAACTTGGGTGTGTTGCGCGGGGTGGTGATTCGTCCTCGTCGTGGATACCGCACGGGGCCCACCTTGCAGCCAAGCGAATGAATGAATCGGGCGCCACGATCGCGCCTGCTTACGAGCGCTTAACCACAACCAGGGCCGCACGCTCTAGGCGGTTCGTCGATGGCGTGTGAGCGAGTGCCATGGAAGCGCTTCGCGACGGCGGTGCAGCCGTCGGTGCGCGCATCTGCCGCGATCGACACCGCGCGCAAGAAGTGCTGAATCGAACACAACGTTTACGAACGCGCGCTCGGCTGCGCGTCAAAGGGCCTCCACAGACCGGTATGCGACACTCGGGTTTACCCCGATTGCGCTCTGGAGACAGGCATGACACGTACGCGACCCCTCGTTCTGACCACGCTCGCCGCTTCGCTGTTGTGGCTGTCGGGCTGCGACGGCAATGCCGCCAACGGCGCCGCGACGCAGGACACCGCAGCGCCGCAGGCGGACAGCGCCGATGCGACCGCAGCGCCCGCTTCCGATGCGATCGAAGGCCTGCCGTTCGCGAGCACCGCGGTCGCGAGTTTCAACGAGCCGTGGGCGATCGGTTTCCTGCCCGACGGCAGCGTGCTGATCACCGAGAAGAGCGGCGTGCTCAAGCATGTGACGCTGCCCGGCGGCGAAGCGCGCGAGATCTCCGGCGTGCCGGCTGTCGCCAACGCGGGCCAGGGTGGCCTGGGCGACATCAAGCCGCATCCGCAGTTCGCGCAGAACGGCATTGTCTATCTGAGCTATGCGGAAGACGGCGAAGGCGGTCGCGGCGCCGCGGTCGCACGTGCGCGTCTCGATCTCGATGCCGGTGCGCTGCAGGATGTCTCGGTGATCTGGCGCCAGGTGCCCAAGGTCGACGGCAACGGTCATTACGGACATCGCATCGCGTTCGATGGCGACGGCAAGCTGTGGATCTCCTCGGGCGAACGGCAGAAGTTCGATCCCTCGCAGAACATGCAGTCCAACCTCGGCAAGATCGTGCGTCTCAACGACGACGGCAGCGTGCCGGACGACAACCCGTTCGCCGGCAAGGGCGAGGTCGCCTCGCAGGTCTGGTCGCTTGGCCACCGCAATCCGCTCGGCATCGCGTTCGACGCGCAGGGCCGTCTGTGGAACAGCGAGATGGGGCCGGCCGGTGGCGACGAGCTCAACCTCGTCAAGCGTGGCGCGAATTACGGGTATCCGACTGTCTCCAATGGCGACCACTACGATGGCCGGGAGATTCCCGACCATGACACGCGTCCGGAATTCGAGAAGCCGGCGATCACCTGGACGCCGGTGATTTCGCCGTCGAGCCTCGCGTTCTACAGCGGCACGCTGTTCCCGGAATGGACCGGCAACGCCTTCATCGGTGGCCTGTCGGGCCAGACGCTGGTGCGCGTGGAGATCGACGGCGACAGCGCGCGCGAGGCCGAGCGTTTCGCGATGGGCGGCCGTATCCGCGACGTCGCGCAAGGGCCGGACGGCGCGCTGTACGTGATCGAGGACGGCAAGAACGGCCGCCTGATCCGGCTGGCGCCGCGCGAGGGCTGATCGCCCACGCGTCGCCTCGAAGGCCGCGGGACACCGCGGCCTTCTTCGTTTTGGGGCCTTCAGATTTCCGGACGTTCGATCGGATTGCCCAGCGCCGCGCGATAGCGCACGTACAGCGCCTGCACCTTGTCGATGTAGGCATGCGTCTCCGCATACGGCGGCACGCCGTCAAACCGCGTGACCGTACCGATGCCGGCGTTGTAGGCCGCGAGCGCAAGCGTGCGATCGCCGTCGTAGCGCCGCAGCAGGCCCCGCAGATGGCGCGCGCCGGCGCGGATGGATTCGGCCGGCGCATCCGGATCCACCACACCGTAATCGGCGATCACGTCGGGCATCAGCTGCATCACCCCGCGCGCGCCTTTCGGCGAGACTGCCGTGGCGTCGAAACCGCTTTCCGCATGGGCGATCGCACGCAACCAGGCCTCGTCGAGGCCGTAGGTCTTCGCGTTCGCCGCGAACAGCGCCGAGTGCGGCTTGAGCTGCGGCGCGCCGACATTGCCCAGGCCTTCGTGTGCGGGTTCGCCCGGCGGCGTCTGCGCGGTGAAGCGCAGGTACTCGCGCGCGCCCGGCAGCCGGCGCGTGCCATAGACCAGCACGCCGTCCTGCTCACGCTCGTACAGCACGCCACTGAAGACGCCCATCGCGCCCCACAGGTTCGGCGTCTGCACCGCCCCGTCAGCGATCTCCCGCGGCTCGCATGTCGAACCCGGCTCGGGCGCGGTCGACAGGCTCACCGTGCCGCCCTTGACGCAGCGCCACACCGTGCGCGCCTCGACCGGCGCAGCCGCCATGAGCGCAGCCACGACCAGAACGGCCGTCCATCGGTGCGACATGGGCTGGAGCTGGGACATGGCGGCACCGGAGACGGGTCGCGGCTGTATACGCCGCGTGGCGTGCACATTGTGTCGGAACGCATGTGCGGCCATGATCGTCGCCCGCCGAACGAGCCCTTCCCCGATGCCGCACTGGTCGTCGCTGATCCGGGACATCCCGGACTTTCCCAAACCCGGCATCGTGTTCAAGGACATCACGCCGGTCCTCGCCGATGCACGCGGGTTCGCCGATGCGATCGATGCGATGGCCGCGCCCTGGCGCGATGCGGTGCCGGATGCCTTCATCGGCATCGAATCGCGCGGCTTCATTTTCGCCGCCGCGCTCGCGCATGCGCTGGGCACGGGCTTCGTGCCGGTGCGCAAGCCGGGCAAGCTGCCGGCGCGCACGCTGGCCCACGATTACGCGCTCGAATACGGCAGCGACCGGCTGGAGATGCATGCCGATGCATTGCCGCCCGGGGCCCGCGTGGTGCTGGTCGACGACGTACTCGCCACCGGTGGCACGCTGCGCGCGGCGCTGTCGCTGGCACGCCGGCAGGGCGCGACCGTGGTCGGCGCCGCGGTGCTGGTCGAATTGCCCGAACTCGATGGCCGCGCACGCTGGGATGTCGACGCGCCACTTCACGTCGCCCTGCAGGGCTGATTTCAAGGCGCCGCGACACGTCCACATGCACGCTGCCGGCGAATCGTGCCGGAGCCTGTGATGCGCATCGAACGTCTGGTCCTCGGCCCCAACGACTGGGTGCCGAACAATCCGTCAATCGCGGTACGCATCTATCGCGGCCTGCACTCGGCTGACGGCTCTGCGCCGGATGCGCCGGCGTTAGAGCGCATGTTCGCCGCGCACGGCTGGCGGCCGGACTGGCGCGGCGGTGTCTACGACGATCACCACTACCACTCGACTGCGCACGAGGTGCTCGGGGTGTACGCGGGGCGCGCGCGACTCGAGATCGGCGGCCCCGGTGGCAAGGCGATCACGCTCGAAGCAGGCGATGCGCTGCTGCTACCGGCCGGCACCGGCCATCGCTGTATCGATGCAGACGACGCGTTCCGCGTGATCGGCGCCTATCCCGACGGACAGGACTGGGACCTCCAGCGCGCCGCGCCGGATGCGGCGACACGCGCGCGCATCCATGCCCTGCCCGCGCCACCGCATGATCCTGTCGACGGCGCGCCGTTCTAGCGCGTCGCGTCAGGGCGTTGCAGGCGCAGGCGGCGCACCGCGCTTGGCCTGCTCCAGCAGCGCCGCGAAACGTGCCTGCCGCAGCTGGTCGCCGAGCGTGGTGCACTGCGGACCGACGGGTTGTGATGCGAGCTGCGTGCGCATGGTGCCGGCCACCTGGTCGAATTGGGCGTCGACGGCCTGCACCGTCGCGGCGAACTCGGGGGAGTCGGGCTTGTTGCCCTTCGCAGCCACATAGTCCGGATTGTTGATGCGGAACTGGGTCACGCCGGTGTCGAGTGCCTGCGCGCCGGCTGGATCCGTGGCGCAGAACTCGCGGAACACCTCGATCTGGCGATCGAAGACGTGCGCGCCCATATACGCGGCCTGACTGTCGTCGAGAGGCGCCTGGGCAAAGGCAGGGGCGCCGACGGCGGCGATGGACATCGCGAGGCACGCGGTACGCAGGATGGACATGACGGACTCCGGAACGGATCGGGGGAAGCGCGGACAATAACGCTGCGATGTGAGATTTCCGTCAGTCGTCGTCGACGTCCGCGTCTGGATCGAATCCGTCATCCGGCTCGTCCGGGGCACCCGGCAGTGCGGGCTCGAGCAGCGTGTAATCGTCGACATCGCGACTGCGGATCCGCTTCGAGACGGGGTAGGCCTCGAGCGCCGGCTGCGGCGTGCCGGCGATCCGCGCGGGATCGGGCGCCGGATCGGACAGCCAGGAATGGATCTTCGAAACCGGCAGGAACAACGGCCCGTCGGGCGACAACGGCCGCGGAATCGCGGTGTTGGGCATCGTCAGCAAGGCGAACGAGGCCAGCGGGGGCGGCTCGCGTTCCCACAGGTCCCACAGCCCGGCTACGAAGAGAAGTTCGCCGCTGCGCGACTGGATGAAATGCGGCACGGGCCGTGCACCGCTGCGGTCCCATTTGTAATAGCCGTTCATCGGCACGACGCAGCGTCGCGAGGCCCATGGCCTGGCGTAGACGCGACTCGTCGGTGCGCGATTCAGGCGCGCGGTGATGGTGCTGTACGAGGTTTCCGGCAGCTTCGACCAGCGCGGCACGAGCCCCCAGCGCAGTGTGCCAACGGTGACTTCGCTGTCATGCGTGACCAGCACGAGCGCATCGCCATTGGAGGCGATGTTGTAGCGCGGCGGTGCGTCCGACAGCGCGGTTGCAACACCGGAAGAGAATTCGGACGGCACGTTCTCGCCTGCAATGGCCTGCACGAACCTACGCATCGGCGGGTTCTGGCTGGACGATTCGGCGCACGCGATGCGACATGCACTGAGCCTGCGACGCCACGCGTGAAGCAGGCGCGGATTTCACGCCTGCATGTCGCGGTCGCCGCCACGGTGTGTGCACCACCCGCCACGAGACGACACCATGCAGATGCCGAATCCTTCGCGACCGCCGACGCCGCCGGATGATGTGCCCGGCAGCATTCCGCATCCGATGCACGATCCGATGCCCGACCAGCCTGTCGATCCGCCTTTGCCGACGCCTGGCGACCCGGAGCGGGATCCGCAACCGATGCAGGACCCGCCAGCACCGAACCAGCCGCAGGATCCGCCACAGCAATATTGATCCCACGGACAGGCACCCGCGATACGCGTGGATGCGCGCAGCGCTGTCGCACATTGCGTGTGCCTGCTGGCGATGCGTCAGCGCAGCCCTGCCGGAATCCGGGCGGCGATCAATACGGGCGATCAATACGTGGAGAAGCCCGCGAGCTGCGGGCGGCCGGCGCTCTAGAACGCGACCTTGGAAACGACGGTGTCGCAGTTCGACTTCGCGGTCTTCGACACAGCAGGCGCATACGTACGCTCGTGCTCGTAACCGCCATCAGCGCCGAACACGCGCACCGTCGCGCCACGCGCAATGATCAGCGGGTGCGCCGCAAGCATGTCGAACGCGGACGAATGCGTCGCATGATGCGAAGGCGCAGCGCCGTCATGGGCGGCGAGTTCCCAGTCGAAGGTCGCCGCGTTATGGCGCAGCGTGAAACTGAAGGGGGGCATTCGAGGTGTCTATCGGCCGGAAGGAGGCGGCCGGGCACAACGCCATCCTCACACGTCGCGCATGACGGGATCGTGTGTGATGGATGTTTGGTGGGCCGGTCACTGCCGACAGTCGCGCCGACCATCTACCTCGCAACGGCTTCGCGCCCGCATTCACTGACGCGCAACAGCCCGTGCGCGATAAGCCGCACACCGGCGCCGCCGGTGGAGAAACCCGATGCACGGTGTATTCGACACGCTGTTTTCGCTGAGCATGCCGTGGTGGGAGTTCGTGCTGCGCGCGGTCGTGGTGTACGTGGTCGTGCTGGTGCTAATGCGCCTGACCGGCAAGCGCACCGTCGGCCAGCTGACACCGTTCGATCTGCTGGTCGTCGTGCTGCTCGGCAATGCCGTGCAGAACTCGCTGATCGGCGAAGACAGCTCACTGCTCGGCGGTCTGATTCTCGCGGCGACACTGCTGGCCTTGAATTCGCTGGTCGGCCGGTTGTCGGCGCGCAGCCGTCGATTCGACCGCTTCATCGAGGGCACGCCCGTGATCCTGGCGCGTCGCGGCGAGGTGTTCCGCGCGCAGCTCGCCCGGCAGGCGATCAGCGAGCAGGATTTCGCGATTGCACGCCGCGCCGCCGGTTACGCCACGCTGGCCGAAATCGAACTGGCCGTGCTCGAGACCTCCGGCGAAATCACTTTCATCCCGCGCAAGGACGGCCCGCACGCCCCGGCCTGAGTGCTCATTCGCACACGACCCACGCGGCCGCGTGCACGCTGGACACATGCGTCCCCTGCCCCGTCGTTTCTACGCCCGCGATGCGCATGTCGTCGCACCCGAACTGCTCAACAAGGTGCTGGTCACCGCCGATGGACGCCGCGCGCGCATCGTCGAGGTCGAAGCCTATTGCGGCGGCGACGATCCGGCCGCGCATTCGTTCCGCGGGCCGACGCCGCGCAATGCGGTGATGTTCGGCGCGCCGGGTCACCTGTATGTCTACTTCATCTACGGCATGCACTGGGCGATCAACGCCGTCTGCGGACAGCGGTCCGGGCATGGTGTGCTGATCCGCGCGGCCGAGCCATTGGCGGGTCTGGACACGATGTCCGACGCGCGCCGCAACACGACGCCCACGCTGCTCGCGTCGGGCCCGGGACGCCTGGCCCAGGCGCTGGGCGTCACGCGCGAGGATGCCGGGCTCGACATCACCAGACGCACGTCGCGCATCTGGATCGGCGATGACGGCATTCCGCCACCGCCGACACCCTTGATCACGACCCGGATCGGTATCCGCCATGCGGTCGACGCCCCGTGGCGCTTCTGTGTCCCGGGCAATCCGCATGTGTCACGTCATCGTGGACCACCAAAGGCCCGACGCACGCTCAGGCGCTAATCCAGCGCGCGAAGCGCCTCGGCAACGATCGCAGCGTCCGTTGGACGCACAACACGCGCGAGCTCCACGCCGTCGCGCATCACGATCAAGGTGGGCCACAGCTTCACCGAGAAGCTGCGGCCGAGCGGACGGCCCTTGCCGTCCTCGATTTTCAGATGCTCGATGGCACCGTAACCAGCGAGCGCGGACACGATCGCCGGTTGTGCGGCCTGGCAGTGGCCGCACCAGTCGGTGCCGAACTCGATCACCAGCGGCCCACGCATCGTGTCGACCACGTCACGTGACGGTGCCGCCTCGCGGTAGCCGCTGGTGACCGTCATCACGACAGCGAGCGCTGGATGTCGTCGAGCGGCGCGTTGGTCAGATCCTTGGCGAGATCGCCGACCAGGCGCTGCTGGGTTTCCTTGTGAAGCAGCGGGCGCACGCGGCCCAGCGTCTTGGCATCGGCGATCAGCACCAGATGCTCGTACTTGTTCTTCAACGCGCCATCGTTGAGGCCCTTGGCCAACTGCTTGGCGAACGTCGCCTCGTCGAGCTGCGAGGCGCTGGATTCCGACGGCATGGAACCGGACGGACCTTCGTCGTCGAGGTTCATGCCTTCCAGCAGCGCTTCCTGCTTGAGGGCGAGGGTACGGTCGTCGCCGGTGTTGCTGAACACGCGGGCCGAGCCGCCATCCGCCACTACGATCAGGGCACCCTTCGGAATCTTCATTGTCATCATCGCCTCCACTTCTGTTGGTCTGCGCCGCGATACGGCTTCAACAAGCCTAGGCAGGCAAATGTGAGCGGCGCGGCACGGGGACGTTGGTGACGCGACGAGGTGTTCAGGGCGGGCGCCGCGCCGAACCTGCTATGTAATAATCTAACGATTGCATTTGCCGGTTCCGCCGTGGCTTCCAACGCGTTTCCCGCCGCGCCGATGGCGCGCCTGTCCTCGATCGACCTGCTCCGCGGCACCGTGATGGTGCTGATGCTGCTAGACCACGTTCGCGAGACCTTCTTTCTGCACGTGCAGATGGGCGATCCGGTCGATGTGGCGACCGCCTCGCCTGCATTGTTCGCCTGCCGTCTGCTCGCGCACCTGTGCGCGCCGGTGTTCGTATTCCTGACCGGACTGTCGGCCTGGCTCTACGCGAGCCGACAGCCGGATGGACGCCGTGCGGCGTCGGCTTTCCTATTCAAGCGTGGTCTGTTCCTGGTCGTGCTCGAGCTGACCCTGGTCAACTTCGCATGGACCTTCGAACTGCCGCCGCAGACGCTGTATCTGCAGGTGATCTGGGCGATCGGGCTGAGCATGCTGGCGCTGTCGGCGCTGCTGTGGCTCCCGCGTGCGGCGCTGATCGCGCTGGCAGTGGCGATCGTCGCCGGCCACAACCTGCTCGACGGCGTACGCCTCGACGCCGGCCATCCGCTGCATCCGCTGTGGGCGGTCCTGCACCAGCGCGACTGGCTCCAGTTCGGCGACGCGCTGCGCGCGCGGACGTCCTATCCGGTATTGCCATGGATCGGTGTCATCGCGCTGGGCTGGGCGGCCGGCCCCTGGTTCGCGCGTGAGGCCTCTGCATCACGGCGGCATGCATTGCTGCTCTGGAGCGGGCTGGGCGCGCTCGGCGGCTTTCTGCTGTTGCGCATGGTGAACGTCTACGGCGATGCCGCCTGGGCGCTGCAGGCCGACATGACGCGCACGCTGATGGCGTTCTTCAACGTGACGAAGTATCCGCCGTCGCTGCAGTTCGTACTGCTGACGCTCGGCATCGGCCTGCTGCTGCTGCGGTTCTACGAATTGCCCGCACTGGCGCGCCACCTGCAGCCGCTGTCCGCGCTGGGTGCGGCGCCGATGTTCTTCTATCTACTGCACCTGTACGTGCTGAAGCTGCTGTACCTCGGCGCAGTCGCTCTGTGGGGGACTACGCACGGCGCGGTGTTCGGCTTCGACAGCGTCGCGACGCTGGTGGCGATTTCGATCGCCCTGGCGCTGCTGTTGCAGCCACCGACCGCGGCCTTCGCTCGGCTCAAGGCGCGCCGACGCGATATCGCGTGGCTGCGTTATCTCTGAAGGTCCGTACGCCCGGCGCCTCAGCGCCAGGGCTGACGGCCGTCGGTCCAGGATTCGCCACGCACGCGGCCGGCCGGATACGGCCCGTACAGATCGTTGTAACCCGGACCGAAGCCGTCGAAGTAGCCACCGGCGCCGTGGCCACCGTACCCGCCATAGCCACCGTAAGGGCCGAAGCCGCGCCCGTAATAACCGGGCCCGTCTGACTGGGCCACGCGCAGGTTAAGCTGCATGGTGTTGAGGCTGCCGGCCTCGCTGACCGTTTCCTTGCACAGACTGATGTCGGCGGCGTTGAAGTTGCTGGTGCCGCCACGCGAGGAATAGCCGATGCCCGTTGTGACGCTGCCGGTCACGGTGCGCTCGCTGCCGTCGGGCGCGGTCGGACAGCCGCCGCGCCGCACCAGATCGTCGCCATGGCGGCCGCGATACTCGGGCGTCTCGGTCCGCGGACCGGTGTACTCACCGCCACCGAATGCCGCGTCGCCGGTGAACATCGGCTGGGACGGCAGATTCAGGTCGACGCGATCGTCTTCTGCCGCATGCGCCATCAGCGGCGCGGCGAGCAGGGACATCCACAACACTGAGGTGATCCGCATGGCGAGGCCTGGTCCGGTTTCGTGGGCGGGCAAGTAAACCCGGAGTTCGACGCTAGCACCGCGCGCTTGAATCGGTGCTGGCTGTGCTCAGGCCAACGCGGCGGCCTCCACGACGCTGCACCCGGGTGCAGCAGCCAGCACATGGTCGACAAGCGCGTCGGCGATGCGCGCTGCGGGGCTGATGCGCCAACGCTTCGGCAATACCGGCCCAAGCGCACCGAGCACGACCGCGGCGGCGCGTTCGGCAGGCCGTGCCTCGGCGCGATCGCCGCCGATCAGACCCGGACGCACCAGGGTCAGCGACGGCCAGCCCTGCGCCTGCAGCGCGGTTTCGACTTCACCCTTGACCCGGTTGTAGAAGAACCGAGACTGCGCATCTGCGCCCATCGCCGAGGTCAGCGCGAAGGCCTGCGCCCCATGACGACGCGCGAGCGCGGCCGTGGCCAGCGGGTAGTCGTGGTCGACACGACGGAAGGCTTCGCGTGACCCCGCCACGCGCATCGTCGTGCCGAGCGTGCAGATCACCGCATCGACGCGCCACAGCGCAGCGTCGTCGGGCAACGCATCGAAATCGACGACCGGCGCATGCAGACGCGCATCGCGACGCGGCAGCGGACGCCGCACCGGCGCGACGATACGTCCGACGCGCGGGTCCGCCAGCAGCCTGTCCAGTGCGTGGCCACCGACGAGGCCCGTCGCTCCAACCAGCAAGACAGTTGCGCCGTCAGCCGACATGACGCATCCACACGCAGTCGATCGCGTCCAACGCAATGTGCACCAGCAGGCCGATGCCGAACAGGCGGGTCCGCCTGGGAATCGTCAGCCCGGCGTAGAGGGCGATCGCCGGCGCGGTATGCAACGGATGGAACCCGATGCTGCAGCGCCCCGGCGCGTAGATCGGATCGGCCAGCAGATGATCGATGTCGATGATCCAGCCGAGCATCAGCAGCGCCCACGCGCGACCGAAGCGCTCGCGCCAGAACAGCCAGGCCAGCAACGCGGGAACGGCGGCGTGAAGCAGCAGATGGAGGATGGCGCGGACGCCCATGCGTGACGGCCCGTCTGGCGAAAGGCGTACAGCTTAGGGTCTCGGCGTATGCGGGTCATGGCTCGTGGAGGACAGCTGCTCATGAAACCTACAACACCGCCGTTACACTTCACGCAGCTCCCATTCCGGGAGGCAGGGTGTCTTCGGCGCAGACGATGATGCGAAGGCGGGGTTGGCAGGCGATGGCGATGTCCATCGCGGGGATGTTGCTGGCGTGCATGTTGGCGGCCTGCGGGCAGGCCGGTGCGCCTGTGCCCGTCGTCACCGGCGCGCCGGCTCTGGTCTCCGACGATCAGCACGAGTGCGTCCATGTGCACCGCCCGGACCGCCAGTCGTTGCAACTGCCCGCGCCGCGCGGCGGCTGGTCCGGTCATCCGCAGGCGGTCGTGGTGCTCAACGCCTTGTCGGGCGAAGTCGACATCCGGCACGGCCAGCGTGACCGCTGCGGCACGCCGGCCGATGCGCGCACGCTCGATTCGCGCTTCCGCGCCGGGGTGGGCACGGTGCTCGTGCCCGAACCCGGCGATACCGCGCCGATCGAGATCGAGTACGACGCCAACCCGCTACCGCTGTGGCGGCCGATCGTGCAGCTCGGGGAGCCGACGCCGGTCCAGCGCGCCGACATCGGCCGCTTCGCGATCCGGGTCGGCTCGCTCGCCGTTGTATTGACCCTGGTGATGTCGGCCCTGCTGAGTTTCGTCGCCACGCGCGAGCGCGCGTTCCTCACCTACGCCGCGACCGTCGGCGTGTTCGCGATCTGGCTGGCGCTGCTGTCGGGCCTGTGGGCGTGGCCGCGACCGTGGCTGCCGGTCGCCGGTTTCGCGGTCGAGGCGATGGTCGGCCTGGCGGTCCTGCTGGTCGGCGCGACCACGCTGGCCTTGGTACGCCAGTCGTGGTTGCGGCGCCGCATGCCGCAGGTCGAGCGTGCGGTGCGATGGGGTGCGAGCGCCCTGGTCGTCGCCGGGCTGTGCGCGCCGCTGCTGCCGCCCGGTGGCCTGGCCGCCATGTCGGTGGCGACGGAGCTCGGGTTCTATCTGCTGGCGCTGATGTTCGCGGGCGTCGCTGCGGCGGCGATCGTGCAGCGACGCGAGGGCGGTGCCTCGCTGCTGGCAGGCGTGATGCCGTTTCTCGCCGTCGGCACACTCGAGGCGTTCGCGCCGACCACGCTGGCCTTGTGGAAGGTCGAGGCATTCATGCTGTCGGGCGGCTGGCTGGCGCTGACCTGCAGCATGGTCCTCACCCTGCGCCTGGGCCTGTTGCGCCGGCAGCGCGACGAGATGACACGCCTGGCCCAGACCGACGCGCTGACCGGACTGCCGAACCGGCGCGCGGCACTGGAGCAGCTCGAACATTGCGTCGCCGCCGCCCGGGCCAGTGGCGCGCCCCTGACGGTGGCCTTCCTCGACATCGACCACTTCAAGCGCATCAACGATCTGCACGGTCACGAGTGCGGAGACCGCGTGCTGCGTCATGTCGCCCACGCGCTGCTTGGCGCGTTCCGCAGCGCGGACCATGTCGCCCGCATGGGCGGCGAGGAATTCCTCGTGATCCTGCCGGGCGCGGATCCCGATCACGCACGCCTGCGGGTCGACACCCTCCGCGCGGTGCTGTCGAGCACGGGCATCGTTCTGGACAAGCCCGGCCTGGCGGTCACGCTGAGCACCGGGATCTGTGCGCTGCGCGCCGACGATGCCGGCGTCGACGCTTTGCTGCAGCGCGCCGACACCGCGATGTACGCAGCCAAGCACGCCGGCCGCGACAGGACGGCATTTGCGGATCTCCAACCCGAGGCGGCCGACTGACGGAGCGCGCTGCGTCCAGGCCGCGGGCGGCAACACCGCGCCACGACAGGCGATCGCGCCGGCCGATCCGCGCCCTGCGATGCACGCCAGCAAGGGATACACGGTCTTGCAGCCGCGCCACGCATTTCAACGGGAAGCGCGCGCCACGCGAACAAATTCGCTCAACGTCTCCGAAATCCTGCCCATATGTGCGGAAACGAACATGGGATTTCACCGTGTTTCCACCACGTTGATGCGAGCTTCGCGAACCTTAATCCTGCAGAACGGAGTTGTTCCATGGCGCACCACAGTCCCGGCGGTCTCATCCTGCTCGTCGAGGACAACCGCAATATTTCCGAGCCGGTCGGCGAGTTCCTCGAAAGTCGCGGCTTCGAGGTCGATTACGCGGCCGACGGCCTCGATGCGGTGAACCTGGCCACGGAGATCGCGTTCGATGTCATCGTGCTCGATCTGATGCTGCCGCGGCTGGGCGGGCTGGAAGTCTGCCGTCGCCTGCGCACCGAGCATCGCAGCACGACGCCGATCCTCATGCTGACCGCGCGCGATTCGCTCGAAGAGAAGATCGAAGGCCTGGAAGCCGGCGCCGACGACTATCTGACCAAGCCGTTCGACATCAAGGAACTCGAGGCACGCGTGCGTGCATTGATCCGCCGCGACCGCCGCGAGATCGGCGCCAGCGTGCTGCAGATCTCCGATCTCGTGCTCGACCCGGCGTCGTTGCGTGTGCAGCGCGGCGGTCGCGAACTCAATCTCGCGCCGATCGCATTGAAGATCCTGACCATCCTGATGCGCGAAGCACCGCGGGTGGTCAGCCGCCGCGAGATCGAACAGGAGATCTGGGGCCTGACGCTGCCCGACTCCGACACCCTGCGCAGCCATCTGTACAACCTGCGCAAGGCCGTCGATCGCGACCAGGACGTGCAGCTGCTGCACACGATCACCGGCGCAGGCTATCGCGTCGCCGATCTGGACAAGGCGGTCGCCTGATCCACCACACGTGACGCTCCGCCCCGGCGCATCATGCTGCCCCGCCGCGCGGACATGGGATCCGAATTCCAGTCCTCTGCCGAAGTGGGACTGACGCCATGGCAGCGGACGCAGTCGTCCCGCGCGGCGTGATCGCCCTGATCGTCGAACCGCGGCGCAGTCAGTAACGGCTGCGCCGCGTGCGCGTCCAGCGTGCGAACGCGGCGCCGGCGAGCAGGCTGCCCGCCGCCATGGCGAGCAAGCCACCGATGCCACGCGTCGCGTCGATCAGTACCGGCATCGGCGCGACCACGTCGACCGCGCGTACGGCTGCCACCAGGCCGACACCGGCGGCGAGTGCATACAGCGGCACGCGCGCCTTCGGCCAGACGCGTACCAGCAGCGCTGCGACAAGAAATGCCGGCAGCCACGCCGCCAGCACGATGCCGGCATAGGCCGGTCCGAAGCCCACGAGATCCTGCAGCGTGGTCAGCGCGCGCACCCGCAGCGGAATGTCGACATCCAGCGCCGCCAGCGCCTGCAGATTGAATTGTGTCTGCACGACGCTGCCCCAGAGGGTGGCGAGCAGCAATGCGGCCGCGAACGCGGCGATGCGCCGGCCCCATCCGATGGGGCGGGTCGTGCGGGAAATCGTCATCGGCAGCGGGCGTGCAGCATCATGTGCATCGATGATGCCGCAGTCGCGGCGCCGAATGTGGAGTGTGCATGTCGATCGCAGCCCCTTTCCCGTCGCCTTCGCGCGCGACGCGCAGGCCGATCACGCGCATCGGCCTTGTCTGTGTCGCCCTTTTGTCGATGCTGATGGCCGGCGCGACATCGGCCGAGACCCGCGGCTATCGGGTGGAGACCGTCGCCGGTGGACTGGATCATCCGTGGTCGATCGCCTTTCTGCCCGACGGCCGGATGCTGGTGACCGAACGCGCAGGGCACCTGCGCGTCATCGAACGCGGCGCCGACGGCGCGTTCGCTCTGCGCGACGCACCGGTCGACGGCGTACCGCAGGTCCTGGCGATGGGACAGGCCGGCCTGTTCGACGTCATGGTCGATCCCGGCTTCGCGCAGACCGGCCTCGTCTATCTGTCGTTCGCGCACGGCACCGCGGATGCGAACCACCTGCGCATCGTGCGTGCGCGCTTCGACGGCGCACGCCTGCACGACATCGCGCCGGTGTTCACCTCGCAACCGGCCAAGCGCGCCGGCCAGCATTTCGGCGGCCGCATGGCGCTGCTGGCCGACGGCACGCTGGTGACCGCGGTCGGCGACGGCAACCTCGAACGCACCGATGCCCAGCGGCTGCACACGCACCTGGGCAAGACGATCCGCGTGCACACCGACGGTCGCGTGCCACGCGACAATCCCTTCGTGGGTCGCGACGGCGCGCTACCCGAGATCTACTCGACCGGCCACCGCAATCCGCAGGCGATGGTCCGCGTCGGCGCCGTGCTGTATTCGAACGAACACGGCGCCAAGGGCGGCGACGAACTCAACGCGATCGCCGCCGGCGCGAACTACGGCTGGCCGATCACCACCGACGGCGTCGACTACACCGGCGCCCGCGTGACGCCCTATCGCACCTGGCCCGGCATCACCGCGCCGCTGACCCACTGGACGCCGTCGATCGCGCCCTCGGGCATGGCCTTCTACGACGGCGCGTTGTTCCCCGCCTGGCGCGGCAGCCTGTTCGTGTCGGCGCTGGCCGAACGCAGCGTGCGTCGCGTGCCGATGTCCGGCGGCACACCGGGCACGCAGGACATCCTGTTCACCGAACTCGGCGAGCGCATCCGCGACGTGCGCAGCGGGCCGGACGGCGCGCTGTATCTGCTGACCGACAGCGCGAGCGGACGGGTGTTGCGCGTCGTGCCTGCCGACTGACCGCTTCTGCAGGCGCGCGCTCGCAGGCGGTGCCGCCCTGCCGGAATGCCCGATCGCGCCTGCAGGCCTGGCCCGTTCACTCCTGCGTGGGCGGTGGC
This sequence comes from Luteimonas sp. KH_071, assembly GCF_057838005.1. Taxonomy (NCBI): domain Bacteria; kingdom Pseudomonadati; phylum Pseudomonadota; class Gammaproteobacteria; order Lysobacterales; family Lysobacteraceae; genus Luteimonas; species Luteimonas sp. KH_071. The sequence continues at coordinate 3,085,509 of NZ_CM174458.1, forward strand.
CCCACATGGAACGGGATGTTCGCGTATGCCGCGTGCCCCTGCGCGTCGCGCACGTCGACGAACAACCGGTAGGCGCCCGGCCGGGTGGGCGCTGAGAACCGGAGGTCGCCACCCGCGCTTTCGGCCAGCCGCAACGGCACCTCCGGCGGCAGGGTTTCCGGATCGCCACCGATCGACGTCGCCCGGCTTTCCTCGCGCACGATCCAGCGATACGTGAGCGGATCGTCGTCGGGATCGGTCGCGACCACGTGCGCGCGATGCTCGGCGTCGGGCACCAGCACCACACTGTCGGTGGCGATGTGGTCATCGATACGCAGCGGCGATATCTCCGGTGCGCGGTTCGCGGGCCAGCGACCGGTCCACATCCGCTGCATCGCATCGACGCCGGGCGTGGATTCACCGCTCGACAGGAACAGGCCGTACCAGGTCGGCGTGCGCTCCTGCTTCTGGCCCCACAGGAACACGAACGAGCCGAGCCCCTGTGCGGCATCGGCCTCGATGATGCGCGTGTAGCGATCGGCCAGCAGCGCCGCCTTGCGCGATGCATCGTCCTCGATGGGCGCGCCCCACGAGGTCATCGGGCTCTCCCAGTGCCCGGTCGGGCCCCATTCGGTGACGATGTAGGGCCCGTCCCAGCGTGCGGCTTCCAGCTTGGCCGGCAACTCGACGATGTCGCCGTAGAGCTGCACGCCGATCAGATCCAGCGACGGCGCGCGGGTCCGCAGCAACTCCGCGAGCGCGGGATCGAATCCGGCCAGCGGCGTCATCACCGGATGGTGCGGATCTTCGGCGTGGATCGCCTGCGTGATCGACTCGACGGCGTCCCAGACCCGCGGATCGCGGCCTTCGAGATTCAGCTCGTTGCCGACCACCCACATCAGCACCGCGGGGTGTGCCTTGTGGGCGCGCACCTGCTCGAGGAGGCGCGCCTGCTGCGCCGCGATCGCGGCCGCATCCCCATAGTCGAAACCGTGCCGTTCCTTGCCGACATGCAGGCCCATCGCGACCATCAACCCGTTGCGCTGCGCGCGATCGAGCATCGCGCGCACCTGCGCCGGATCCTCGGCCGTGTGCCAGGTGCGGAACGCATTCGCGCCGCGCGCCGCAAGCGCTGCCTGGTCACCGTCCTGCAGCCCGGCGCCGCGTACGCGGAACGGCGCGCCGTCGACCTGCAGCTGATGGCCGTCCGCGGTCGCGACGATGCGCACGACTGCCGGCCCGTCGGCAGCAGCCACGGACAGACAACCCGCGCACAGCGCCAGCAGCGCGATCGCGCGCCCAAAGTGGTGGAAGAAGGCGTGTGGCATCGAAGGCTCCCGCGGCGACTTCCGGACGTGCCGCCACTCTAACGGCAGTGCCATGCGCGACCGGGATGCAGCGCAGCACGCGCGTTGCCGCGACACCGACGTGACCGACACGCGCGCGTCGGAAGCCGGCGCGGACCCGCGCCTGCAGCGGATCAATCCTTCGGCAACGACACCGTGATGCGCGTGCCCTCGCCCAGCGTCGATTCCACATCGATGCGCGCGCCGAGCACGTCTGCGGCCTGGCGGACGATCCACAGACCGATGCCGAGTCCTTCGGACGATGCGTCGGCCTGGCGGAACGCCGCGAAATAGTCGTCGACCCGGGTGGTGTCCATGCCGATACCGGTATCGGCCACGACGATCTCGACGCCGTCCTCGACCGCGCTGCAGCCCACGGTGACGCGACCGCCATCGGGCGTGTACTTGACCGCATTGGACAGCAGGTTACCGACGAGGGTCTCCAGCAGACCGGCATTGGTGCTGGCCGTGCAGGACGACGGATCGACCACCAGCTCGATGCGCTTGCGGCGCGCGGCACGGGTCCAGACCCGGCCGACTTCGTCGAGGACCGGGGCCAGGTCGGTCGGCCGCAGTTCCGGCGCCGCCGCCCCACCCTTGCCGGTGGCCCCGGCGATCATGTCGCCGAACTTCTGGTTGATGTAGGCGAGATCCTGCTCGGCGCCTTCCAGCCGCGCGTCACGATCCGCACCGTCGGCCGTGCGCGCCTTGCTCAGCGCGTAGAGTGCTGCGCGCAGCGGGCCCTTGAGATCGTGGCCGGCGGTGGCGAGCACGCGTGCGCGGTGCTGGTTCAGCGCCTGTGCCTCGACCAGCATGCGACGCAACTCGAGCTGCGCCATCACCTGCCGCGCCAGCGCCTGCAAGGTGTCGATCTGCTGCTGCGTGAGTTCGCGCGGCACGGTGTCGAGCACGCAGACCGTGCCCAGCGGCAGCCCGTCGGGCGTCTTCAACAGCGCACCGGCGTAGAAGCGCAGGCTCGGGTCGCCCGTCACCAGCGGATTGCTGGCGAAGCGCGGATCGGTCGTCGTATTCGGCACCTCGAGGAAATCGTGCTCGAGAATCGCGTGCGCGCAGATCGAGGTCTCCAGCGGCGTCTCGCGCACGCCCAGCCCGATTTCGGACTTGAACCACTGGCGGTCGGCATCGATCAGGTTGACCACCGAGATGGGCGTGCCGCAGATGGCCGCGGCGATCCGGGTGATGTCGTCGAACACGGCTTCCGCAGGCGTATCGAGGATCCCGTAGCTGCGCAGCGCGGTCAGACGCCTCGACTCGGCGTGGGCGGGCAACTTGGCGGCGGCCTGGTGCATGGAAGACTTCCGAATGGGTGCCGGATTCTGCCACGTGCGGCATCTGCGCCATGTGCTGGCGATCCGGTGCAGCGCACCATGTGAGGGACCGTGCACCACGCAGCTGTTACGTTCCCGACTCGATCGGGAGAACATCTTGAACACTCGCGACACCGCGACCGCGGTGCTGGAAGACCTGGACGGCGAGCTCGTGCGCATGTCCGACACCGGCGCCCCGCAATTATCCCGTCTGGCTGCGTTCGCGAACGTGGCGGATGCCTTGCAGTTCATCGTCGCGCCGCTGGATCGGCACTGGTTCTTCGTGGAACTGCGGACGCTCGTCGAGCGCCACCACCTGCCGGTGAACGCGCTGGACGAGGCGCCGGCCGCGCATTGACCCGCACGCCGGCACGCGCCATGCGCCCGCCCCACGGAACCGTGCCAGCACAGGGGTTGTCCGCAGAGGACGCCCTGGCGACGGGTGATCGTTTCCTCAGCGAGTCGGGCAACCTCGCCGACCTCGCCGTCGCCTCGGTCACGGATACCGCGCTGCGTCACGCGTTCGACGACCTGCTGCTGGGGCTCAAGCGCAGTCTTGACGTCGCCCATGCGCAGCTCACGTTCGACCCCAAGGTCTCCGCATGGTTCGCACGCGATGGAGCGCCCGCGACGATACCGCCCAGTCCCGGCGGGCCGGACCTCACCGTCGTCTGCCGCCAGGTCATCGAGCACAGCACGCCGATCGAGGTCGCGGATCTCGCAGCCCACCCTGTCTTTTCCAGCGAGCCGCTCGTCACCGAAGCCGGTTACCGCTTCTATAGCGGCTTGCCACTGCTGTCGGATTCGGGCCGTGCGCTGGGTGCGCTGTGTGTGCTCGATACCCGCCCCCGTCTGCTCGATGCCAGCGAACGCATGCTCCTGCACGGCGCCGTGCGCCAAGCCAGCATCCAGCTGGAACTGCGGCGCGCGCTCGAGAGTGCGCATCGCGCCAACCGCTATCGCACCCGTCTGAACGTGCTCGCCACGCGCGGTTTCCGCGGGCCGCTGACCACGATCACCACCGTCCTCGGCGAACTGGCCGGTTTCAGCCATTCCGCCGAAGAGAAAGAGCTGCTGGCGCTTGCGCTCGATGCCGCACGCACGCTGGAGACGGATTTCCGCCAGGTCGCCGAGGCCACTGCGGAGGAAGCCGACCAGGACCTGCAGGCCAGCGCGCGGGTCTCGCTGTCGCAGGTGTTCGCAGACCTCGCGCACACGATGGCGCTGCCGGTGCGCGTGCACGGCACCCGACTCGAGGTCGAGGCGACCGGCGTCGTGCTGCGCACCAATGCCCCGCTGTTACTGCGCGCACTGTGCAGCCTCGTGCGCGTCGCGCTCGAGCGCCGCGCAACCCTGATCTGTGTGCAATGCGTGCACGATGCGGACGACCTGCTGCTGTCGGTACGCGCCCGGGGCGGCGGCGACCGCAGCGGCATGAATGATCGCGATGCACGCGGTGTCGCCGAGGATCTCGCCGGCCTCAATCCGAACGGATCCCTGGGCCTGGGCACGAGCATCGCCAAGCGCAGCTGCGATGTCCTGGGCTACCGGCTGTCGGTGGAAACCGCGCTCGACGTCGGCAGCGACTACCTCATCCGCATACCGGCGACGCAGATCGTCAGCTGACCGGCCCGTGTCCGCGAACGTGGACCGCGCCGCCCGGATCAGTCCGAGTGCCCGCCCCCCGGCGGCAGCTGGCCACGCGGCAGATGCGCCGGCACCTTCGCGTCGAGCAGGCGCAGCAGCGCCGGCGCCATGAAGTCGAAGTCGTCGGGAATATCCAGGCAGACCACCCGCGCATGCCGCAGGTAGGGCCGGAAACGCTCGCCCAGCCGCGCGCGGTGCACGCGTTCCATGACGAAGATCGTGTCCGCCCAGATCAGCAGCTCCGGTGTCACCTGCACCTCGGCATCCGGGCTCAGGCCGGCGGATGCCGTTTCCACGCCGGGCCAGTCCGCGAACCGCTGTTCGGCGGTGGGACTGCGCAGCCGGTTGCGGCTGCAGACGAACAGGATGTGCCGGGTCATGGGGTCTGCTCGTCGCGGAGCACAGCGTCCACGGTGCGCGCCTGCTGGCCACGCACCCACGTCATGATGTCGCGAAAGGTCGCCGTCCAGTAGACGTGCGGCGAGGCGGCCAGATGTTCGAGCAACTGCGCATGCGCCTCGCTCGAGACTGCCAGGTGGTCGGCGCCGATGCCGTGGAAGGTGAGGTTCACCATCGTGCCGCGGCGTGCCGCATCTTCCACGAGGGCGATCAACGCGGCGCCGTCCAGTCCGACCGGCGCATCCACGGGCACCGCGCCCGCGTCGAGGGTCTGCATGTCGGGCACCACGGCGCCGCCCGTGACCTTGATCGCGACGAAATCCGCGGACAGACCCGACAGGTATTCGCCATCGGCTGCGGACGTATCGCCGCAGGGCACGGTGAACGTCCGCACCGTGGCGCCGTCGATCGCCTGCAGCATCGTCGACGCAAGGCGCACCTGGTCCTGCATCTGCAGCGCGGTCATCGCATCGAGATCGTGCTCGGGACGCACCCAGTCGCGTCCCGGCTTCGACGCCGCGCACTGGTGGAACAGGCTGTGGTTGCCAAGCTCATGCCCGCGGCGCGCTGCCGCGCGCCAGTCGTTGAGGCGCGTGCGCACCGTGTCGGACGAGAGGGTCAGGTAGAAGCTGCCTTTGAGACCGTGCCGGTCCAGCGCGGGAATCGCCGTATCGAGCTGCGAGTCGAGCGCGTCGTCGTAGGCGAGACTCACCGCGGTGCGCCGACCCTCGGGCCAGGCGAAGGCGACGGCCGGCGCAGCGATCGCCGGGCCCGACAGCACGAGCAGACACAGCACCGTCGGCACGACATGCCTCACGGCGCGGGCGCCTTGCGGAGAAACGTCGACACGTACACGGCCGACCCGTCCCTGGACGTCACGCCCATGCGCGGGCTGTCGAACGTGTTGCCGAACCACGTCTGCCCGAACATTTCGCCCAGCAGGGCCTGCCAGTTCGCGTGTGCGGCATCCGTGCCGAGGCCCGGCTGCGCAACCGCGATCATTTCGCAGACGCTGGCACTGCACCGTGGCGGCTTGACTTCAAGCCCGTCGTAACCGCCGCCGTGTGTCCGCAGGAACCCGACCAGTTGCGCCTCCGCGGCATCGGACCAGGCAGCGTCCCGGCCTTCGGTGTCCAGCAGGGTGTAGAGGTCATCCAGATCGCTGTCGTGCAGGCGCATCTCGGCGATGACCCCGTCGGCGCGGCGCAGGTTCTCGTCCGAGATCGGCATCGGGCCGGCGCCCGACGCACGCGGCGCGGCGCGCGCGCGCGGATCGCCGAGCGCGGTGCCGCGGGCCGTCGCCGCTCCGGCGGTGGACACATCCGACGCGGCGCCGGCCGCAGTGGCCGCACGTTGCGATGCCGCCCGACCGCCGGCACCTGCCGCAGCCCCGGCATCGTTCGGCGGTCTGTCGACAGGCAGGGACACTGGCGGCGTGCTCCCCGGTCCGGTGGCAGCCTGCCCGATCGCGGCATCGGAGGTGCGCAGGGCGGCGTAGCACAGCAGCGCCCCGGCCATGGCCGACAGTGCACAGCACAGCAGAACGTGGGCGGGCTTCATCCGGGCTCCTTGCGGGACGTGCCTGCGCAGCGTAGCCCCGCCACGGATGCGATGCATGCTGCACAAGCGTCCAGCGTGGGCCACGGGCAGACGGCCGGTCTGCAGGCGAGACGCCGAACCCTGGACGCGCCTACGCCGGATACTGGCGAAACGCGGGGCTGCGAACGGGCCACCGGCCCTGGCGAATCGGCACCGCACACCCGCGCATGCCAGGTTTCGCGCCAGGAGAGCTCCGACAGAACGCGTCTCGCGCAACGGTCATGCGACAGCAGATCATCCGGCGTCCGTGACGCATCCTGCACGCGGGCGCTCTACAGTTGCGCCTCCCTCCGGACGCCCGACCCCATGACCATCAACGATGCGACGAAAGCCGCGCTGCACGACCTCGATGTCAGTCTGTGCAATTACGGCGACTCGGAGGGCGATCGTCTGAAGAAGATCGCCGCGCTGGCGAACATGGCGGTGCGTCTGCGCGAAAGCGCGCCGCCCGACGAACGGGAATGGATCAACCGGGAACTCCACGCGCTTGCAGGCAAGCATCACGTGCCCGACGAATGCGTGCTGCCGCAGTCGGAGTGACCGCGCGCGCCACCCACCGGCGGCGGTGTGCCGGCTCGCGCTCGCATGGGGATCGATCGTAGGATGACGGCAGCCCCCGGCGCGCCTGTCGCCCGGTCCATCTCCCCACACAGAACCCGGCATGTATCTGGAAAAATTCTTCGGCGCTGCACCATCACCGCACCCGTGCAAGGGCTGCGGCAGCGACGACATGCTCGATTTCGAAGTCCGCATGGCCTTCCAGCCGATCGTCGACGCCCGCGACCGCTCGATCTACGGCTATGAAGCGCTGGTCCGCACCGAGGACGGCGGCGGGGCAGCCGAGGTCATTGCCCGGGTCACGCCCGCGCAGCTGTACCGCTTCGACCAGACCTGCCGTGTCAAGGCGATCGAGACTGCCGCACGACTGGGCCTGCAACAGCGTCTGTCGATCAATTTCTTTCCCAATGCGGTCTACGAGCCGGCGACCTGCATCCGCCTGACGCTCACCGCTGCGCAGATGTTCGGGTTTCCGACCGACAAGCTGATCTTCGAAACAGCGGAGTCGGAACAGATCCGCGACCACGCACATCTCACGCGCATCTTCCGCGACTACCGCAGCCGCGGCTTCCTGACCGCCATCGACGACTTCGGTGCCGGCTATGCCGGTCTCAGCCTGCTCGCGGATTTCCAGCCCGATCTGCTCAAGCTCGACAGCGCCCTGATTCGCGGTATCGACACGGACCCCGTGCGCACCACGATCGCCCGCGGCATCGTGCAGATCGCCGACGAACTGGGCTGCGCCCTGCTGGCCGAGGGCGTGGAGACGGCGGGCGAGTACCGGCGTCTGCGCGCGCTCGGCGTCCCGCTGTTCCAGGGCTATCTGTTCGGCCGGCCGCGCCTGGAAGCGCTGGAGACGGTGTCCGACACATTCTGGGACGCGCTCGAGAGCCCACCCGGCACCTGAGCGCTTTCAGGTTGCATCGCTGTCTTCGGACGTGCGATCGCGCATAGAGGCAACCTGTCGGGCCGCTTCGATCGCGGCCACCTCGGCGACCTCCCGCGTCTCGAACGTGTCGCCCGCCAGTACCGTTTCGACCGGATCGACGACGCCGTCGATGTAGAGCGCGCCCTCCGCCATCCACAGCCCGTGCTTGCCCGCCGCAGGCTTCACGGTGGCGACGAGCGAATACCGGCCTTCTGTGTCCATGGAGTGCGCTCGGCCGGTCTGACGGGCCGGCAGCGTACGCGGGTGCGAGCCATGTCGTCGTCACGAGCGAACGGGTCATGCCAACGCGAGCAGAACAGGCATTCAGACTTCGCCGCTTCATGACGGAATGCCTACAAACGCCGGTGCTAGAGTCGGCCACCGCCTCTGCGAGCCAGTGACGTGCAACTTGCCCAACCGCGTGACCCCGCCACACTGCGCGCCTACGAGGCGCTGCTGCAGGCCACGCCCGATCTGCTGTACGTGTTCGACCTGCAACATCGCTTCGTCTATGCGAACGATGCGCTGCTCGACATGTGGGGCATGACGTGGGAAGAGGCCGCGGGCAAGACCTGCCTGGAACTCGGCTACGCGCCCTGGCACGCCGCGCTGCACGACGAGGAGATCGAACGCGTCATCGCCACGCGTGCGCCCATCCGCGGTGATGTGCCGTTCACGCACCATGCCAAGGGCGCGCGCATCTACGACTACATTTTCACCCCGGTGCTCGGCGCCGACGGGCAGGTCGAGGCGGTCGCCGGTACCACCCGCGACGTGACCGACCGGCGGATGCACGAGGAGCACCTCGAACTGCTGGTCCACGAGTTGAACCATCGGGTCAAGAACACCTTGTCGACGGTGCAGTCACTGGTGCGGCAGACGCTCGGCACCGCCGACGATCTCGACGATGGCGGCACGCGCATCGAGTCGCGACTGCTCGCGCTGTCGCGGGCGCACGACGTGCTCACCCGCGAGAACTGGCACAGCGCCGATATGCAGGACATCGTGGCAGGCGCCATCGCGCCTTACGAATCCACGTCCGGCACACGCTTCACCATCTCGGGACCGACCTGCAGATTGACCCCGCAACGCGCGCTGGCATTGGCGATGGCGCTGCATGAGCTCGCGACCAATGCGATGAAGTACGGTGCCCTGTCCCGCGACGGTGGCAGGGTGCAGATCACGTGGGATTGCACGCACGACAGCGAAGGCGCCGCCATGGCGTTCACCTGGCGCGAATCCGGCGGGCCGAAAGTCCAGCCGCCCACGCGACGGGGCTTCGGCTCACGGTTGCTCGAACGGGGTCTGCGCAACGACCTGGGCGGCGATGTGGAACTGGACTTCGCCGCCGACGGCGTCATGTTCCGCGCCACGGCGCCGCTGGTGACCGTCCCGCACGACGCTGCGCCGTCAGAACCGGAACGCCCATGATCGGAACCGACGCTGCGCTGCTCATTGTCGAGGACGAGTCCATCCTCGCGATGCTGCTCGAGGATTTTCTCGACGACCTTGGCTACGCGCCCCCGGCCGTTGCCTCGAACGTGGCCCAGGCGCTGCGAACGCTCGAGATGCAGGACATCGACTTCGCAATCCTGGATATCAATCTCGGCGGCGAGCAGAGCTTTCCGATCGCCGATGCCCTTGATGCGCGTGGCATCCCGTACATCTTCATGACCGGCTATGGCGCGGCCGGCGTGCCCGAACGCCTGCGCAACCACTACGTCCTGCAGAAGCCCTATGGCGCCGACGCGCTCAAGCAGGCGCTGGCCAGTGGCGGTCGAATGCTGGATGCCGCGCGCGCGCGGACGACACACACCGACGCCTGAAGGCGGACGCCGCCCGCGAGGTCACGGCGGGGCCGGATCTCATCCGCGGCCGTTGGACATCGTGCGGGTCGCGCGTAGCGCCAACGCCGTCGCGTCTATAAAGCGCTGCCACCCGCCGGCGCATGCGGGCGATCCAAGCGCACATGGACGGGTGGTCCGCCCTCGCCTGCGCTCAGTGCCCGCCCTGTCGCTCTTCCGCGCGGTCACCCACCTCGTCGTTCGAGAGCTTCGACGGCGCGTCGTCTTCAGGCTTTTTCGGCGGCGCCTTGTCCTGCTGCGACTTCTTCATGCTGTCCGGTGTCTGCGGAATGCTCATGGCGTTGCTCCGTACGGTGCGGTGGATGTGCGGACCACCCTGCGCCCGGCCCGATCAACCACCCGTGACGCGCACACCCGTGCGAATCACGGGATCAGCCGCTGCGCACGCAGCATCGCGAACAGGTCGAAGAACGCATCGTCGCTGGGCTGATAGTCCAGAAATCCCATGCGCCGGCTCTTGGACATGTCGGTCACCACTTCCAGCGGCCGGCCCAGATCGGCATCGGTGTGCCAGGGCGAGATCAGGCGCTGGATGTCGGATTCGACCAGTCCGTGCCTGGCCGCCAGCTGCGTCCATGCCTCGGCGTCGTGCGCCATCTGCTGCTCGAGCGGTTGCAGCGTGCCGTCGAATGGCGCCGGTTCCAGTTCGAACCACTCGGCGATGCGGCCCCACATCCAGCGCCAGCGGAACACGTCGCCATTGACGACGTTGAACGCCTCGTCGGCGGCGGTTGGCGTGGTTGCCGCCCACAGCAGGTGCTTCGCCAACTGGCGCGCATCGGTCATGTCGGTCAGGCCTTCCCACTGCGCACTCGAACCCGGGAACCGGAACGGCCGGCCGCTCGCCTTGCACAGCGAGGCGTACACGGCGAGCGTCGTGCCCATGTTCATCGCATTGCCCACCGCCGCGCCGATCACCGTATGCGGCCGATGCACGCTCCAGTGGAACCCGTCGCGCGCAGCAGCCGCGAACACCTCGTCTTCCTGCGCGTAATAGAAGTTTTCGATGTCGAGCCGCGGCTGCTCTTCCCGGAACGGCGTCTGCGGCAGCGCGCCTTTCGCATAGGCTTCGAACGGTCCGAGGTAATGCTTGAGTCCCGTCACCAGCGCCACATGCCGGACCGAACCCGCCGGCTGCAGACCATCGAGCAGATTGCGCACCATCGCCGCATTGACGCGGATGTTCTCCGCTTCGCTGGCCTGCCGCGACCAGGTGGTGATGAACACATGGCTGGGCGCGAGGCCTGCCAGGGCCGCGCGCGTCGCCTGCGCATCCGACAGATCCGCGGCCACGCCCTGGACCCCCGGCGGCAACGCATCCGGCCGCCGCGCCAGCCCCTGCACCGCCCAACCCGCGTCCAGCAGCTGCGCGACCAGCGCACTGCCCACGATGCCCGTCGCGCCCACCACCATTGCCTGCTGCGTCATCTGTCCCGCCTTGTGTCGATTTCCACGTCAGTTCAGATCGGAGCCGCGACTTACGCGCGCTCGTCCTTGTCTTCGTCTTCGCCTTCCTCGACCGTCCACAGACTCTCCGGCAGCGCGTCGAGGCGGGCCTTGGGAATCGGTGCACCACTGCGATCCGACAGGCCGTAGGTGCCGTCCTCGATCTTCTGCAGCGCGCGGGTCACCGCAGCAAGGCGCGCCGCGTTGTGTTCGATCAACGCGGCGTTGTTGTCGCGCAGGTTGGTCTTCTGCGCATCGTCGCCCGAGCCGTGCGGCTCGTCGATCGAATCCGCCTGCAACTCGGCTTCTTCAGCCGCGGATGCTCGGTTGTCGGAGCCCAGCTCGTCGCGCAAGGCCTCGAGGCGCACCTTCTGTTGCGCAATGTAGTCGGCTGATAACGCGGCGGTCTCGGGAGGCATGGGGGATCCGGTCGATGCAAAGTGAGCGCAGACCGTAGGCCACGCGGCGCTTGATCCGCGTGAGCATGTGCAACGCGCCGGAGCGCCGGTCCGCTCGACACCAGCAGATCCAGGTGGACGGTCGCGCCTGTCACCCGGCATTCGCGCAGGTTGCGCGCCTGCAACCGACATTCCTGCGCGCCCGCGGCGCTGGAATGCGCACTTCGGCGTCTCCCCGCCCCGCGGCAGACAACCCGTATTTGCCCGTCGTAGCGCCTGCGGCCGGGCTTTCACGCCCGCCCACCTCGAATCCCGCGTGCGCAGTTCACAGACAAATTCGAAAAGTGCTGTAAGGTGCACCCACTGTTCAAAGCGGGATCACGGTACATCGTGGCTCCGATGCGGTTGATCACAGGTTCCAGGGCCGGCAACGGCCTTTCCAGACGATCCGCTCCATCGCTTCGCGTTACCCCTTGCTCGATACAGTCCCGGCACCGCACTTGCGGGCCGTGCTTCCAATAAACTGATCCAAGGAGTAACACCATGAGTGATCGTCAGACCGGTACCGTCAAGTGGTTCAACGACGCCAAGGGCTTCGGCTTCATCACCCCGCAGAGCGGCGACGACCTGTTCGTCCACTTCCGTTCGATCCAGGGCAGCGGCTTCAAGTCGCTCCAGGAAGGCCAGAAGGTCTCGTTCAAGGTCGCGCAGGGTCAGAAGGGCCTGCAGGCTGAAGAAGTCCAGGCCGAGTAAGTTCTACTCGACCTGTGCCGCGCAAGCGGCGCCAAAGAACCCGGGCGGCAACGTCCGGGTTTTTTTGTGGCCGCTCTCCGTGGACGCCATCCGCTCGCCCGGCGCCAACGACATCGGGAACCGGCCCGGGTGCGCCTCGTGTCCGGCCCGCAGCAGCTGCAGCGGCCGGGTCGTGCGATGACCCGACCCGCACGATCTGCCAGACTGCGTGCCCTTCGCGATCACCGGCACCGCACGCGGCCATGCGCCTGAACAAGCACATCAGCGACACCGGCTTCTGCTCGCGACGCGAGGCCGACCGCCTCATCGGCGAGGGCCGGGTCACGGTCAACGGCATCCGCGGTCGCGTGGGCTCGGAAGTCGGCGAGGGCGACATCGTCATGGTCGATGGTCAGGCCCTGCAGACACGCAGCGCCGCGCCCGGCAAGCGTCGCCACGTCTACATCGCACTGCACAAGCCGGTGGGCATCACCTGCACCACCGAAGCGTCGGTCAAGGGCAACATCGTCGACTTCGTCGATCATCGCGAGCGGATCTTTCCGATCGGCCGGCTCGACAAGGATTCCGAAGGCCTGATCCTGCTGACCAGCAACGGCGACATCGTCAACGCGATCCTGCGCGCGGAAAACAAGCTGGAGAAGGAGTATCTGGTGACCGTGAACCACGCGGTGAGCCAGGAGGTGCTGCGCGGCATGTCGCGCGGCGTGCCGATCCACGGCCAGACCACCCTGCCCTGCCGCACCAGCCCGCTGGGCAAGTTCGGCTTCCGCATCATCCTGGTCCAGGGCCTCAACCGGCAGATCCGCCTGATGGCCGCGCACTTCAAGCTGCGCGTGAAGCAGCTGATCCGCGTGCGCATCGGCCCGGTCAAGCTGGCGCACCTCAAGCCCGGCCAGTGGCGCAACCTCACCGATGCCGAACTGCGCGCCCTGCTGCCCGGCCAGGCGGACTTCTGATGCGCGACGACCTGACCATCGCCGTCGGCGAGCTCTACCAGGCGATCCGCCACGAACACTGGCAGGGCAAGACCTATCGCCAGTTCTGGACGTGGTTCAACGACCGCTGCATCCAGATCGTCGGCATGGCGGACGCCCCCGATCTCGACGCGCTCGGCATCGCGCTGTTCGAAGTGCGCGATGCGATCGAGGCCGGCGGCTACATGGTGGCGTCGGACCGCCTGGACGAGGCGATCGACGCCGAGGCGTAGGGCATCACCCGGTCACGCCATCCGCGCGCAAACGATCCAGCCCCACCTCTTACGGCGGCGCCGGTCGCGGCATATGGATCACGTGCCGGCGGAAGTTGAGCGCCGTGCCCGGCATCGCATCGGTCAGCACGAACACGACCGGCATGTCCGGTTCCACGTCCTGCACCACGTCGGCGCTGAAGCCATGCGATCGCAGGACGGCCGCGGCGTCTTCGGCGCTGGCGAGAGGATCGTCGGCGACCAGACCGATCGCCGACGTCGCGCCCTGCACCCTGCGTGTCACGCCGGGCGCGGACCAGTTGATGATCGTGCCGTCGAACAGGATCGACCGCAGCACGCCATCGGTGTCGACACGAAACCGTTCTTTCAGCCCGTTTCGCGACAGCACGTCGACGATCGCCACTTTGGCCTCCGGCGAGGCCGCCGCGAAGATCCGCGACCCGCCGTCGGGAAACGGCAACGGATTGCGTCCGCTCCCCAGCAGCCAGGTCCAGCCCGCGAGTACGACCCAGGCGATGAACGCGATGGCCAGCAACCATTTCGGAACGAACATCGACGCATCCCCCTGCTTCCTGGATTGAAAGCGCGTTGTGCGGAAGAACGCAAAGGAAGGGATGGGAGCGGCCAGATGCGTGCGGCCTGCTGTCGACGCTGCGCTGCGGCCGTCGCGGCATCCGTCCTGTCGGTGCCGCCATCCGGCAGGGTGTCTTCCGGGCGACGCGTGACACACCGGAGCCGGCTACGGTGACCGGTCCCACATCACCGGTTCACGCATATGGGCATCGCCCGACTCGCCACTGCATGCGTCCTGCTGGCGACCTGCGCCGTCGCGACCGCGCAGGCGCCCGATGCCGAACGTGACGTGCGCGCTGCCGATGCCGCGTTCTGGCGCGCCTACAACGTCTGCGACATGCCGGCCATCGGCGCGCTGCTGACAGGCGACGTCGAGTTCTATCACGACAGAACCGGCCTCACGACGTCGCGCGCCGGCGTCGTCGATTCATTGCGCAACGGCCCTTGCGCGGCGCCCGACATGCGGCTGCGTCGCGAGGTCATCGACGACAGTCTCGTCTTCCATCCGCTGGCCGACGGCTACGCGATCCTGTCGGGGCGTCACCGCTTCCACGTCCGCAGCGGCGATGCGCCCGAGCGTCTGGACGGGCAAGCGGAATTCACCACGCTGTGGCAGTTCCACGACGGCCGCTGGCGAATGCATCGCGTGCTGAGCTACGCGCATGGCGCCGCGCCCTACGCGCCACCGCAGGCGATCCAGCTGCCGGCTTCGACACTCGCCGACCATGCAGGCCTGTATCGCTCGGCGCGCATCGGCGAGATCTCGGTCGTCGTCGAAGGCGAGCATCTCAAGTTGACCGCCGGCGCCTTCAGCACCGTGCTGTACGCGGAATCCGCCACCCGCTTCTTCGCGACGGAACGGGATCTGCGCTTCGAGTTCGAAACAGCGGGTGCGTCTTCGCCCGGCGCGATGGCCGTCTACGAAAACGGGGCCCTGACCGAGCGCGCCACGCGGGACCGGTGAGCGTGCGCCGGTCCGCGCCGCGCGTTTACGCGACCAGCGGCGGTTCGGCAGGCGGCCGCTCGCCCGGCAGCGGCGGGGTACTTCCGTCTTCGCTTTCGCGCTTGTCGATGATCTCGCTGGCCAGCTTGTCGGCAGCCACCCGGTGCTGCAGCGACTTGCACAACGCAATGCCCGCATGGGTGAGCCGGAGACCGTCCGCATCCTCCTCGACGAGTGCGCTTTCGACCAGCCGGCGGGTCATCTCGGTTTCCACCTGGATCGACTCGCTGGCCTGACTGATCTGCTGCAGTACGTCCAGAAGTGCCAGGTCTTCGAGGGGAATCGGATCGATCATGGGGATGGCCGGGGGTGGAAGGGCGGCAGTATGCGCCCGGCAGTCACCAGACGGGAATTTCCCGGCGGCAATCCAGCGGGACGCAGCGGCGGCGCGGCCACGGTTCATCCCCTACCGGGGATGTCCGCCCATGCTGTCGCCCGCCAGGCCCCCGACGCATCGGGCGCGCGTGCCGGGCGCAGCGTCGCGAACCCTCAGGGCGTCGGCCGCGTCGCGTTCCAGTTGAACAGGAAGTTGCGGTGCTCGGCCCAGGTCTGGCCGCTGACGCGCTCGCCGTCCAGGCATGCGGCCGTGTGGTACGGCCCCGCGCCGTCGGTCGTGCGGAAGCTCGCGCACAGGCGGCCACGGTCCTGCTTCCAGCGGCCCGCCTCGATCGGGCTGCCGTAGAAGCTGCCGGTTACCGTGCCGTCGGCCGCCAGCGCCAGCACCATCGGCTGCGTATAGACCTCACCCGGCGTGCCGGACAGATCGACGGTCCACGCGCCGTCCAGACCGGTGTCGTCGGCCAGCGCCGACATCGGCATCAGACACACCAGCATCCACGGCAGTATTCGACGCATGCGGGTCTCCTCGAGTCGCGGCGCCCCCGGGCGCCGGTGATGTCCGCATCCTAAGCCCGGATCACGTCCGCCGCGCGGCCCGCCTCCAAAGGCCCGCGGCAGGTGTCAGACACGCAGATCTGCGGGCGAATGGTCCGGCCGCTGCCTACTTCGGCCGATGGATCGCGCACAGCTTGTTGCCGTCGGGATCGCGCACGTAGGCGAGGTACAGCGTGCCCATCGGCGCTTCACGCACGCCCGGTGGCTGCTCGATCGACACGCCGCCCGCCGCCACCGCGACATCGTGGAACTGCTGCACCTGTTCGGGCGAGGCGCATTTGAAGCCGATGGTCGCGCCGTTGCCGGGCGTCGCAGGCGCGTCGTCGATCGGCTCGCTGACGCAGAACGTGTGGCCGTCGTGCCGGTAGAACAGCCGCATGTGACCCGACGCCGCGCGGTTCTCCAGCGGCGCGCCCGCGCCGAGCACGCCCAGCACTTCGGTGTAGAACCGCTTCGAGCGTGCGATGTCGTTCGAACCGACCATGACGTGGTTGAGCATGTACTGACTCCTGCGACGGGTGGAATGGCAGCGAGTATGCCGCGCGTTGGGACGCGGAATCGCTGGGCGCCCGAACCCCGCACACGGCCACGCGATGGCGCACGGCGCGGCATGCCGCACGTCCGTGCACCCAAATCGTCAGGGCAACCGCTGGACGACGCCCAAAAAAATGCCGCACACCCGGAGGTGCGCGGCATCTGTCGATCGTGCGTCACTGAAAGCTACGGGCCGGGCGCATGGCCCGATCCGCAGCGTTCGGGACTCAGCGGGTCGTGGTGAGGTTGGTGGTCACCACATCGGTCACGCCTTCGATCTCGCGCGCGATGCGCGTCGCTTCGGTGACCTGCGTGGCCTGCTCGACCTGACCGGTCAGCGTGACGACGCCATTGACGGTTTCGACGTTGATGTCGAGACCAGCCACGTCGGAGTCGGCCAGCAGCGAGGACTTCACCTTGGTGGTGATCCAGGTGTCGGTGCCCGGCTGCTCGGAATCCATGCCGTCGTTCATACCGTTGTTCATGCCGGTCGCCGGGGTGGTGTCGGCCGGCGTGGTGACGGGCGGCGGCGTCTGCATGGCCGGCTCGTTGGCCGGGGTCATCGCGGCCTGGTCGTCGGCGGTGCGGTCGTTCGAACAACCAACGGCAAGCGCCAGCACGGAGGACATGGCGATGGCGAGCGGGATACGGGCGATATTGGAAGTCATGTTTGAAGCTCCAGCGTCTGGGGTGTGGCGCAGAGTGTCGGACGTGCGATGCGTGGCGGGCGTGATGGAACGTCCTGAATATCGAAGGCCACGTTTAGGTTCGTGACACAGGCGCGAAGACGCGCACACATCCGCGACCTGGGACCGCGTCACGCCGGCGCCGCAGCGCCCACGCGATGCCATTCAAGCATTGGGTTCTCCGGCCGCTATCGCCGATAGGCCCGCGGACCACCACCACACCTCAACCTGGAGACCCTGATGACCGCACGACCCACCGTATTGCTGTGCGACGACTCGCGCGCATTGCGCATGCTGGCGGCCGGGCAACTGGACGCCGCCGGGTTCGACGTGGTCGGCGAAGCCGGAAACGGCCTGGAGGCGGTCAGCCAGTACCAGACGCTGCGCCCGGACCTGGTGCTGCTGGACCTGGTGATGCCGCAAAGCGACGGACGCGAAGCGCTGGTCCGCATCCTCGAAGTGGATCCGCAGGCCCGCGTGGTCATCCTCAGCTCGCTCGGCGCACAGAGCGACATCGAGCAGTGCCTGCGCCTGGGCGCGCGTTCCTACCTGCAGAAGCCCATCGACCCCGAGGCGATGGAGCGCGTGCTCCACCAAGTGCTCGCCTGAGCGGCGATCCCTCCGACTTTTTTGCATAAAGGGCACACGATGGCAGCGAAATTCCTTGGCCAGTTCCTGCTGGAACGTGGCGTCATCACCGCGCCGCAGCTGTTGGCGGCAATCGAGGCGCAGCGCGCGTCCAACCCGTTGCTGGGCGAACTGGCCGTGCGCAAAGGCTGGCTCGACGAAGCACAGGCGCGACGCATCCAGCAGCGCCAGCGCGTGGAAGACCGCCGCTTCGGCGATATCGCGCTGGAGATGGGCGTACTGGATCAGGACCGCCTCGATGCGCTGCTCGAAGCGCAGAAGACCGGACGCCGGATGCTCGGCCAGGTGCTGCTGGAACAGGGCGCCATCGATGCCGCGCGCCTGCAGTCGGAGATCGCCCTGCATCGCGCCGATCAGGAGAAGGCCCGGCACGCACTCGAGAGCGTGATCGAACACCATCCACTGGGCGGGCTCGCCAACAGCGCGATCGACCTGTGTGCACGATTGTTCCCGCGCATGCTCGCCAGCCAGTGCGTGCCTGCCGAAGTACTGACGCCGGCCGACCTCGACGCCTGGCCCCACGTCGCCCATGTGCAGGTGCAGGGTGACCATCCGTTCGGCATCGCCCTCGCCGCCGACATGCCAGTCGCCCGCGCGCTGGCCTGCGCCCTGCTCGGCATCACGCCGGAAGAATGCGACGACGCCCTTGCGCTCGACGCCCTGGGCGAGATGGTCAACGTGCTGATGGGCTATCTCGTCCGCGACGTGATGACGGATGACGACGCCGTCTACCGCGCACTGCCACCCGACGCGACCGTGCCGGCTGCCGCACTCGCCGCCGACCCCACACGCAGCCTGGCGATCGGCATGGGCACGCAGCTCGGCGCCTTCGTGCTGCTGGTGGATCGCCCGGCCTGATCCTCGCGTCAGGATGCCTCGCGCATCCGGACGACGAAGGCATGTGCACCGCGCGCCGACGCGCGAAGGCCGTACGCGCGCCATGGCAGGCGCCGTCCGTGACGCATGCGCACCGCGTCAGCCGCGCGATGCGATCACTGTGGCGCCCGCTGCATCGAGGTCGTCGCCGCCGAACACCGCTCGCGCCGATCGCGACGCTCTACCGTCAAATCCCTCGCGCTGCGATCGGTATGGTTTTCACGATCCCGTCTGCTTGACTGGCTGCGCGTCGAATCGGTATCCCGCACTCGACGACACCCTCCCACCAGGAGATGGACCTCGTGAACGTCTTGAATTCCATCGATCCGGCATGGGCGATCATCGCGGTCGTCCCGCTGATGGCGCTGGTCTTCGGACTGGTCTACCAGCACAGAAAGCCCCGCGCGAAGAAGCTGCGCTTCTGGGTGGTACTGGGCGTCATCACGCTCGTGGTGACGCGGCTCGTCGCCTCGGCGCTGCTCGGCGCATAACCGGCAGCAGCGGCGCTTCCCTGCGAGCGAGGGCACCCGGCACCTTCACCGCCGTTGGTGCCGTCTACGTGCGCCGCTGGCTTCAGGCGCCCAGCAGTTCGACCTCGAACTTCAACGTGGCGTTGGGGGGGATGACGCCACCGGCACCGCGTGCGCCATAACCGAGGCTGGCCGGGATGATCAGCGTGCGCTGGCCGCCTTCCTTCATGCCCTGCACGCCTTCGTCCCAGCCCTTGATGACCATGCCGCCGCCCAGGGAAAAGATGAAAGGCTCATCGCGATCCTTGCTCGAATCGAACTTCGCGCCCTGCACGCCGTTCTCGAACAGCCAGCCCGTGTAGTGCACGGTCACGTTGCGGCCGGGCTGCGCTTCCTTGCCCGTGCCGACGACGGTGTCTTCGTACTGCAGGCCGGATGGCGTGGTGATAGAGGTCATGGCGGGATCCTTGTCGAATGCGTAAACGGGGCGCGCAGTTTAGCGGTCGCCGTCTGGCATCCGGAACCGAGCTCTGATCGGCGGCCCGATCCGTCTGTCGTTCCAACCTGCATTCATCGCTCTATTCCAGAGGTCAGCCCGACCGTGCTACCGCCAGGATCGAATAATTCCCTCCGTCCCCTTTAGCTTCCACCTTTAGCTTCCAGTCCCCTTTAGCTTCCAAAGCAGCGAAGCTCAGTGCAGGCGAGCGATCGTCTATGCAGCGCGTAGACCTTCCTTGTATTTCGAGCCGTCAATTGCGGCGGCGATAAGTGAAGCTGGCACCGCTATCCACCAAGTAGGCAACCTATAAATGACATTAGCTCCCTTGCTTCACATCCTCAACTTCCTCGTCACCGCCAGCGGATTCCGCCACGTCCTCGCCGCCCGCTCGGCGCTCCCCGCCAGCATCGTACTCAAAATCCTTTCCTAGCTCCGACGTGAGGTGACTCCTTAGCATCTGAAATTTCAGACGAATATGCTCTCTAAATTTAACTTCATCAGGAATGTTCAGTCCATTCGTCGAAGAGTTAACAGTGTCTTTGGCCACAACAAGCAGCCTAGCCAGACCCAATCGCTGAGAATGGATAGTCATAATTCTCTTGACGAACATCTCGGCCAGCTTCCAGCAAACACCTACTACTGCTGTTAACGCCAAAGCAAATGGCAACCGCTGAAGCACCATCGCCATAACCTCCGAATACGAATCCGCATCGGCGACAAGAATATTCCTAGCACCTATAAAAAGCTGAAAAGCGCAGAACGCGATTACCAATATGCAGAAATATAAGAACCACTCATACGACCTCGACTGCTTCTTTCCCTCGGCCACGTAATCTTTGAATTCATCCGATATAAGACTCCGATCATTGGCCAACTGAGCGAGCTCGCTCTTGCGAGTGACTATGTTGTCGTTTAAAGAGTCCAACTCCTTTTCGAGTTGCGACTTGCTGTTCTTGGCAGCTGCAAGCTTATCGCTCAGCGTTCCAACGGAAATTTCAAGTTCTACCTTTTCCTTGGTTACCGCTTCAACCGCTGACTCTAGCCCTTCTTTCCGCCCCTGAAGATCCTCGACTTTCTCTTCCAAAATCTCGATTTCCGACTCGACCGTTGCCTTTAATTCTTTCGCTTCCGCCGCACGATCCTCAGCCTCATTAGCGACTGAGTTCCTTTCATTCGAATAAGATTCAATATCCTCCAAGAGATCAAGGGTCGAACTAAGCTTGGCTCCAGCAGCATCGAACTGAGAATACGAGTATCCGTAAATTTTTACGTTTGTCGCAACAAGCGATTTGAATATAACGTTAGCGCGAACACTAATTGATGCGCATACAGACTTAACTCGGAATCTGACAATCTTAGTCGCGACACCGCCCACACTTACACTAGCCGAACGCCCCGACACCTTTCGCCGAACACCATCTATGCCGGCAGCGTGCACTTCGAGAGTCAGGAGAATTCTAGCGGGATCGTCGGAATAAAAATCGAGCCTATCGATGTAAACAGGATCGACTGAGTAAAATTCACGCGCCTCACCCGAAATCCTAACGTTCTTAACGTTAGTGCCTTTCAGTAACCGGGAGAGACTTCCCTCACCTTTGACAAATCCATTTATCAACACCGGCGCGGACGGCAATGACTTCCGAAGGAGATCTCCGACACTGGCCATACTTTCCTTGTTCAACACATTAATTCCTTTTACTTTTTCAAAGAATCTCTTCATTCGCGCCTATAGTGACCGTGGTGCGATCAGGCGAACACGCGCCTGTAGACACTAAAGACCTTCTTTCTGCCCCATTGAGACACGACCACCAGAGGAGGGAAGCTCCCGCAGCCGCGAATAAAGTCATTTGTAAACGCCATTTATTATCCGCCACTTCAAATTAAGCACTTCTTCATACTTAAATACTTAGCCGGCGCGGCCAATGTGTGCGAGCCAATCCCACGCAGCTTTGTCAGCCCTTCCCCAGTGAACAACATCTCCATTCAGGACAAAAACCAGAATAGTTGCCTTCGCCAAGACGGGTATGGCTTCGAGCTGGGCATAGACACTTTTCGGCGTCATATCAGAAGGGACCTGAACAATCCAAAGATCATCGATCCAATGCCAATAAGGCCAGCCTTTTGCAGTAACAAAACCAGTCAATACGTTGCGTGCTTCTGCGTTTCCATTGCTTAAGCTGATCGCAATATTTTTCATGCGTCCCCCCCGCGGTCACCCAAGGCGCGACGAACGTTAACTGGCTCCGAGTCAACCATCTCGATAAGGCCGGAACTACTGTCGCCAATTATATTTTTTTCAATCGCCATTTTAGATAAAGTAAACTTTTCGGAGCGTAGTGAATCAGGGTCTTTCAAAGCAAAATATGCATAGAAGAACAGCGTGAAAATTAGAACAATAACTAAAAGAACGAAAAGAGCGAGTGTCAGCCAATCAGCTCCAGTCGCTTTGGAAGCCACGGCACTGGCCAGAAATATTGCCATGAGCCAGCACAGCGGCTGCAGCACTGTAGACCTATTGCCCGATGACGACTGCCTAGCCAGTAATTGCCTAATTAATTGATCAGCCATTTGCCACCAAAACATGGTTGGGGTACGAAGTAGAGGATTCAATCACCCGCACTTCGAATACCCACAGTTCAAACAAGTCGCACACCCATCCATCAGCACCAGCGCCTTCGTGCTGCACTTGTGGCACATGGTCGCGGACGGCGGGAAGCTCGCGCCGTCGCCGGTGATTGCGATGTCTTCGGGGTGATCGTCAGCAGAAGCAAACGCGCCCTCACTCCGGCCCTCGCCCGCCGAAGCGGGAGCGGGGGAAGATCGGCTCACGTCACTGTTTTTTTTTGAGCCTTCGCGCTGGGCGATCTGCTTGCGCTTCTCGGCGATCAGGGCTTTCTGGGCGTCGGACATTTCCGGGTCGTGCATCATGCCGATGGACTTCAGGTGGTCCTCGACGATCATGCCGAGCTCGGCGACCAGCGACGGCATGTACACGCCACCGGCCTTGAAGTAGCCACCCTTGGGATCGAACACGGCGCGCATTTCCTCGACGAGGAACGTCACGTCGCCGCCCTTGCGGAACACGGCAGACATGATGCGCGTCAGCGCGACGATCCACTGGAAGTGGTCCATCGACTTGGAGTTGATGAAGATCTCGAACGGGCGGCGCTGTTCGTGCTCGGAGCCGGCGTTGAGCACGATGTCGTTGATCGTCACATACATGGCGTGTTCGACCAGCGGGGACTTGATCTTGTAGGTGCTGCCGATCAGCACTTCCGGGCGCTCGATGCGCTCGTGCATGTGGATGACATCGGCCTTGGGCAGTTCCGCCTCGACGACTTCGCGCGGGACGGACGTCGCTTCGACGGCCTTGTCTTCCGGTTTGACGACGGCGTATCCGGTGATCTTGCGGTCGATCTTGACGGCCATGGCGGGTGTCCTGGGTGGGGCTGTTGTCGGTACGGCTGGGAAACTTTCGGCGGCGACGGACATCTGTCGCGACAGATGTTCTGAAAGATGGGTGGCGCCTGGTTCGGGATCGGGACGTCGTCCTTCCCTCACCCCAACCCCTCTACCCCGGCGGGCACGTAGTCCCGGAGGGAGAGGGGCTTTGAGCGACCGCTCTCTCATGGAGAGAGCGGCTTTGAAGCAGATGGATCAGGCCTTCTTCGACGCGCGCTTCGCAGCGCCCTTCTTGGCGGCGACCGAACGCTGGGCGGTCTTGACCGCCTTCTTGGCGACGCCCTTGCGGGCGGCGACGCTGCGCTTGGCGGTCGCGGTCTTGGCGGCGGCCTTCTTGGCGACCTTCTTCACCGCTTTCTTGACGGTCTTCTTGGTCGCGTTGACCTTGCGGGTGGTCGCGGCCTTCTTGGCGGCGGTCTTGCGGGTCGCCGCATTCTTGGTGGCGGCCTTCTTCGCCGGTGCCTTCTTGGCGACCGACTTCTTGACGACAGCCTTCTTCGCGGTGGCCTTCTTCGCCGTCGCCTTCTTGGCGGTCTTCTTGGTCGCCTTCTTCGCGGCGGTCTTGCCGGCGCCCTTGCGCTTGAGCGCGGCGATCTCGGTCGAGGCGGCGGTCTTGGCAGCGGCGAGCTTCTTCTTCACCGCGCTCACGCGCTTGCTCACGGCCTTGCTCGCGGTTTCGGCGCGCTTGGTCGCGGCCTTGCGCACCTTGGTGACGCGCTTGGTGACGGTCTTCTCGGCATCCTGCGCGCTCTTCTTCGCGGATTTCGCGACAGCGCTGGCGCGTTTCTTGACCTCGGCGACGATGTCCTTCGCCTTCTCGGCGACATCTTCGGCGGCGTGCGTCAGGGTGTCTGCAACCCCGTTTCCGTTACTCATTATGGGTGTCCTCGTCAGTGATCTTTACGGAGCACTTCGTCCGCGGCGGAAATGTAGCGCGAAGCCGGTGCACAGGGGAGCAGCAATTGCGGTTGCAGCGGTGATGCGAGTGCGGCGAGCGCTGCCGTGTGCGCGCCGGCGTTGCCGCCGACGCTTCGGGACAACACTCAGAACTTGCCGTAATAGCCTTCCTTCAGCGCGTCGAACAGATTGGCGGCGGTGTGCATCTCGCCGTCGTATTCGATCTGCTCGTTGCCCGCGACCTCCAGCACTTCGCCGCCTTCCAGCTCGAAGCGGTAGGTGGTGGCGGCGAGATCCGCCTCCTTCACCAGCACGCCCTGGAACGCGGCGGGGTTGAAGCGGAACGTCGTGCAGCCCTTGAGGCCCTGCTGGTGGGCGTAGCGGTAGATGTCCTTGAAGTCCTCGTACGGGTAGTCCGTCGGGACGTTCGCGGTCTTGGAGATCGAGCTGTCCACCCACTTCTGCGCGGCGGCCTGCACGTCGACATGCGCCTTGGGGGTGATGTCGTCGGCGGCGATGAAGTAGTCCGGCAGCTGCGCGTCGGCATTTTCCGAATACGGCATGGCCTTCGGATTGACGAGTTCGCGGTAGGCCAGCAGCTCGAACGAGAAGACGTCCACCTTTTCCTTGGACTTCTTGCCTTCGCGGATCACGTTGCGGCTGTAGTGGTGCGCGAAGGACGGCTCGATGCCGTTGGAAGCGTTGTTGGCCAGCGACAGCGAGATGGTGCCGGTGGGCGCGATCGAGCTGTGGTGGGTGAAGCGCGCGCCGGACTCGGCCAGCTGCTCGACGAGATCGGGCGCGACCTCGGCGATCTTCTGCATGTAGCGCGAGTACCTGGCGTGCAGCACCTTGCCGGGAATCTCCTGGCCGATCTTCCAGCCGTCAGCCGCCATTTCCGGGCGCTTGCGCAGCATGGCCGCGGTGACGGTGAAACGCTCCTCCATGATCGGCGCGGGGCCTTTTTCCTGGGCGAGCGTCAGACCCGTTTCCCAGCCGGCGACGGCCATCTCGCGCGCGATGCGCTCGGTGAACTCGCAGGAGTCGGGCTCGCCGTACTTCATCTGCAGCATGGTCACGGTGCTGCCGAGGCCGAGGAAGCCCATGCCGTGGCGGCGCTTGCGCATGATCTCGTCGCGCTGCTTCTGCAGCGGCAGGCCGTTGACCTCGACCACGTTGTCGAGCATGCGGGTGAACACGCGCACGACTTCCTTGTATTCCTCCCAGTCGAATGACGCTTCGCGGGTGAACGGCTTGCGCACGAACTTGGTGAGGTTGACCGAGCCCAGCAGGCAGGCGCCGTAGGGCGGCAGTGGCTGCTCGCCGCAGGGATTGGTCGCGCGGATGGTCTCGCACCACCAGTTGTTGTTCATTTCGTTGACGCGGTCGATGAGGATGAAACCCGGCTCGGCGTAGTCGTACGTCGAGACCATGATCATGTCCCACAGGTGCCGCGCGCGGACCTTGCCGTAGACCTTGCAGGCGACGAGGCCGTCGTCGCGCGACACGTAGCTGGTGGTCTGCGGCCATTCGCGCCAGATCACCTGCTCGGCATCGGCGAGGTCGAAATCGGCGGCTTCCTTCTCGTTGATCGGAAACACCAGCGGCCAGTCGGCGTCGGTGTCGACGGCTTCCATGAAACCGTCGGTGATCAGCAGCGAGAGGTTGAACTGGCGCAGGCGGCCGTCTTCGCGCTTGGCGCGGATGAAATCGCGCACGTCGGGATGGCTGACGTCGAAGGTGCCCATCTGCGCGCCGCGGCGACCGCCGGCCGACGACACGGTGAAACACATCTTGTCGTAGATATCCATGAAGGACATCGGGCCCGACGTGTACGCACCGGCGCCGGCGACGAACGCGCCCTTGGGCCGCAGCGTGGAGAACTCGTAGCCGATGCCGCAACCGGCCTTCAGCGTGAGGCCGGCCTCGTGCACCTTCTCGAGGATGCCGTCCATCGAATCGACGATGGTGCCCGACACGGTGCAGTTGATCGTGCTGGTCGCGGGCTTGTGCTCCAGCGCGCCGGCATTGGACGTGATGCGGCCGGCGGGAATCGCACCGCGGCGCAGCGCCCACAGGAAGCGCTCGTGCCAGTGGCGCTGCTTCTCGACGGTGGTCTCGGCTTCGGCGAGCGCCTTCGCGACGCGCTGGTAGGTGCCGTCGATGTCGGCATCCACGGCCACGCCCTGCTTGGTCTTGAGGCGGTACTTCTTGTCCCAGATGTCGTCCGACGCGGGCTGCATCGGAATGTCGGGACCGGGATCAGACTTCACCGCCGCGAGGCGAACCGTACTCATGCTGCTGTGCGCTCCTGGAATCGCGCCGGTGTGGACCGGTCGCCTGTGGTGTACGTGGTGCGGACGCGCGCGAACCGTCGGCGCATCAGATGCGGCCGATCGCTGCTGCGTTCAAAAGACTGGTGACCGCGCGGGCATATCGCCGGATGCGGCCGGGGGCCGTCTGTTCCATGACGTTCGAACCCATCGCGTGCATCCCCTTTGCTGCGAAGTGTCGCTGACCGTTGAAAGCCCCATGTGTTGGGAATTTCCAGGGCCGACACCCAATATGTAGTGGCGGCAACGGGGGTCCACGCTACGCCCGGACTCGGACCGGTGTCAACCGGAATTCCGGTCCGGAGACGATTCTCCGCCGGGCGGCGCCCGTTGGCCGGGCCGCTCGCGGATGAATGCGACTTTCAACACCGATTCAAATGCCGCATCGCACACTGGCACGCCTCGACGGCAGCCGTTAGGGTCGCCCGTCGAACCACTTCCATGCAGGCGTCGACCACGACGCACCGCCGACAGGGGACGTTCCATGCGCGCCAAGACCACCCTCCTCGCCCTGACCTGCGCCGCCGCGTTCGGTGGCTTCGCCGCCACCGCGATCCGCGACGTGGTGCAACAACCCGCGGGTGCCACACCGGGCGCTGTTGCCGCGGTGCCCACGATGGCCGCATTGCCGGCGGCGGTCGAAGGCGCGCCGCTGCCGTCGCTGGCGCCGATGCTCAAGACGGTGACGCCGTCAGTGGTGTCGGTGCACGCCAAGCAACGCGTGCGCGTGAGTCCGTTCGGCAACGATCCCTTCTTCCGCCGCATGTTTCCCGAACTCGACCAGGAGCGGATGAACGAGTCGCTGGGCTCGGGGGTGATCGTCGATGCGCAGCAGGGCTACGTGCTGACCAACCACCATGTGATCGAAGGCGCGGACGACGTGTCGGTGACGCTGGCCGACGGCCGCACGGTGAAAGCGGACTTCATCGGCTCGGACGTCGATACCGACGTGGCGCTGATGCGGATCACGGCCGACAACCTCACCGCGATTCCGCTCGCGCAGGATGCGAACCTGCAGGTCGGGGATTTCGTCGTCGCGGTGGGTAACCCGTTCGGCTTCGGACAGACGGTGACCTCCGGCATCATTTCCGCCGTCGGCCGCAGCAACGTGCCGGGCGTGGGCTTCCAGAACTTCATCCAGACCGATGCCTCGATCAATCCGGGCAACTCGGGCGGCGCGCTGGTCAACCTGCGCGGCCAGCTGGTCGGCATCAACACCGCGAGCTTCAATACGCGCGGCAGCATGGCCGGCAACATCGGCCTGGGCTTCGCGATTCCGATCGGCCTGGCCCGCAACGTGATGACCCAGCTGGCGGCGACCGGCAGCGTGCAGCGCGGCACGCTGGGCATCGACACGCAGACGGTGGATGCGCGCATCGCCCAAGGCCTCGGCCTCGACACGCCGCGCGGCGCGGTGGTCACGCGTGTCTACGGCGGCTCGCCGGCAGCGCGCGCCGGCCTGCGGACCGGCGACGTGGTGATCACGGCGAACGGCGAGCGCATCGACAACAGCGAATCACTGCGCAATTTCCAGGGCCTGCAGGCGATCGACACGCCGGTGACGCTCGAGGTGCTGCGCGACGGCCGCACCGTGAAGGTGGAGACGCGACTGACCGCGTTGCCACGCGACGGCGCCAGCGTCGACGCGCGTCTGACCGGCGCCCTGTTCGCCGATCTGCCCGAAGCCCTGCGTCGGCAGAACCAGCGCGCCGGTGGCGTCCTGGTGGAGAAGGTGGAACCGGGCAGCCGCGCGTTCCAGAGTGGTCTGCGCGATGGCGATCTGATCTTCGCGGCGAACAGCGGGCAGTTCCGCGACCTCGCCGGCTTCCGCGACTCGCTGGCCGATCGCCCGAGCGATCTGGTGCTGCGCATTTCACGCCGTGGACGCATCAACGACGTGATCATGCGCTGACTCGATTCCCCCCTTGTGCCGCGCCTCTCGCGCAGCACCGTTCAACTGACAGGAGCACGACCATGAGCCCCACTTCGACCGACGCGGTGAAGACCCATCTTGGCGAGGCAGGTTCGCACCTGACCCAGGCCGCCCGCGATGCAGGCGCCGCGGTCAAGAACGCTGCGAGCGTGGCCGCCGACGAGCTCAAGCTCGGCCGTGCGACCGTCAAGTCCGACCTCGCCGATTCCGCGATGGCCGGCGTCGCCGCGTTCGAGGAAGGTGGCACCGCTGCCAAGGAACAGTACGACGTGCTGCTCGACAAGGGTCGTGACCTGGTCGAAAGCGCTGCGGATCTGATCCGCGAGCGTCCGATCGCCGCGTTCGGCACCGCGTTCGCTGCGGGCTGGATCATCGCCAAGCTCGCGCGCAGCAAGTAAGCGCGCGTTTCGTGACCGAGCGCGTGACCGGGGAAGACCCGCGCGAGGAACCCGCCGGCAGCGCACAGCGTGCGCCCGGCGAAGCACCACACCTCGACGAAAGCATCCGCCGCATCCGTGCGGCGGCCACTGAAACCTTCAGCTCCGGACTCGACAGCGGCCGCGCTTTGCGCAAGCTGGTCGCGGCCGACTTCGCGTTGTCGCGCAGTGCGCTCGGGCGAGCGCTGGCGTGGTCGGCGGTGTCGGTGGTGTTCGGCGCATCGGCGTGGCTGCTGGCGATGGGCGCGGCGA
Organism: Luteimonas sp. KH_071; assembly: GCF_057838005.1. Taxonomy (NCBI): domain Bacteria; kingdom Pseudomonadati; phylum Pseudomonadota; class Gammaproteobacteria; order Lysobacterales; family Lysobacteraceae; genus Luteimonas; species Luteimonas sp. KH_071. The sequence continues at coordinate 3,114,459 of NZ_CM174458.1, forward strand.
TTGCCTTGCTGCAGTCGTGGGGCCTGTCGTGGCTGGCGTCGATCTCCATCGCGACCCTGATCAGCCTGATCGTCACCGCGATCGCCGCCTGGCGTGTCTCGGTGTTCTTCGATTACGCCGGCATGCATGCCACGCGTCGTCAGCTTTCGCGTCTGGGCCTGTTCTCCGAAGCCGGGCATGACGACGAGGACGAGGACGACACGTCCCTGCCAGCGCGCGCATCAGACAAGGCGAAGACGCCATGAATTTCGAAGGCCTCAAGAACCGCGTCGAGCGTGCCGAGACCCTGGTCGACGGACGCGTGGTGCAGACCACCGATCGCTACCGCGCGCTGAGCGTCAGCTGGCGCGAAGCCTGGACGCCACCGCGCATCGTGATCGCGGGTCTGGTGATGGGGTTCGCGACCGGACACCTGGAGCCGCGTCGCGCACTGACGCGTCTCGGCAAACTGGGCGGCCCGAAGTCGATCCAGTTGCTCAGTGCGTTGTCCGGCCTGTTGACCTCGGTCCAGGCGACGGTCGCAGCGGCCACTGCCGAGAAAGCCGCCGAGACGGCGGACGACGCGGCGCAGACCGCCGACGAAGCGGCCGACAATGTCGCCGCGAAGACCGGTGGCGTCGCAGGCACGCAGGCGGCCGCTGCTGCAGGCGCTGCGGCAGCCGTGCAGGTGCAACAGTCCGCCTCCGACGCGACGCAGCAACAGCGCACGGGCGGCCAGACCCAGTCGGGCGCCACGCCTGCGGTCGATGCGTCGATGCCGCGCACTGATCGCGGCCGCCCCGACCCGGTGTTGTCGGAACAGCCGCGCCCCGCCGAAGCCGCTACGGAACTGTCGGAATCCGGACGCTGAGCGCCCGCCTCCCGGGCCGCCTGGAATCATCGCGATGAGTGTGCCCACCGTACCGCCGCCGGACGACGACGCGCCGCTTCCCGTCCCGACGCCGGTCGAGCCGCGGCCGCGCGCGTCCACCGCGCTGGTGGTACTGAGCACACTCGCGGTGCTGGTGACGCTGTGGGCCGCGCAGGGCGTGTTTCTGCCGGTGCTGCTGGCGATGTTCTTCGCGCTCGTCGGCAATCCCGTGTTGCGTGCACTGCGTCGGCTGTGGATTCCACGTTTCCTCGGCGCACTGCTGGTGCTGTCGGCCGGCCTGGTGGCAGCCGGCACACTCGGCGTGCAGCTCTATGGACCGGCCAGCGAGTGGGTGCAGCAGGCGCCCAAGCAACTCCGCACGCTGGCGCCGCGACTGCAGTCGATGACGCAGCCGGTGCATCAGGCCAACCAGGCGGCCGAATCCTTCGCGCGGGCGACCGAGAACAGGCCGCAGCGGCGCGTGCAGCTGGTCGAGATCCAGGACAACGCCTCGTGGCGCACGCTGGTGGCCACGCCGAAGATGCTCGCTTCGGTGCTGGCGGTGGTGCTGCTGACGTTCTTCTTCATGGTCTACGGCGAAAACCTGCAGCGCAATGCGATCGCGCTGCTGCCCGACCGGCAACGCCGCAAGCTCACGGTCGACATCATGCAGTCGATCGAACGCGAGATCTCGCGCTACGTCCTGACGATCTCCATCATCAACACCCTGCTCGGGGCGACCTTTGCCGGTGTACTGCTGTGGATGGGGTTCGCCCTGCAGGACGCCCTGCTGTGGGGCACGTTGGTCGCGCTGCTCAACTTCGCGCCGTACGTGGGCCCGCTGATCGGCCTGCTGCTGATGCTGCTGATGGGCTTCATCAGCTACGACGGCGCGTGGCCCACGGCCGCCTGGGCGCCGCTGGTGCCGGCGGCGATCTACCTGCTGCTGCACACCATCGAAGGCCAGTTCGTGACCCCGATTGTGCTCGGCCGGCGCATGGCGCTGTCGCCGCTGCTGCTGGTGCTGGCGCTGCTGGTGTTCGGCTGGATGTGGGGCCTCATCGGCCTGCTGCTCGCCGTGCCGCTGCTGGTCTGCGTGAAACTGGTACTGCAGCGCGTGGAAGGCTTCGACGGCTGGGCACGGTTGCTGGGCTGAACCGGCCGGCCGACGCTGCGCGTCCGTTACGGGACGCGCCGTTCCGCGGGGGCGACGGGGGCACTCGTTACAATGCCCGCATGACGTTTCCGATCCGCGCCATCACCCTCGATCTCGACGACACCCTCTGGCCGTTCGCGCCGATCGGCGCGCGGGTCGAACAGACTCTGGATGCCTTCCTGCGCGAGCACAGTCCCGCAACCGCGGACATGTATCCGATCGAGAAGATGCGCGATCTGCGGACGCGGGTGTTCGCCGAGAACGCGCACCTGATGCACGACCTGTCCGCGCTGCGCCAGCTCACCATCGAACACGCGCTGCGCGACAGCGGCGGTGATCCGGGCCTGCTGGATGCGGCGTACGAGGTGTTCTACGCCGAGCGCAACAAGGTCGAGTACTACCCCGACAGCCTCGCCGCACTCGAACGCATCGCAGCGCAGGTGCCGGTGGCGGCGGTGACCAACGGCAACGCGGATCTCGACCGCGTCGGCATCGGCCATCTGTTCGCGTTCACCCTCGGCTCGCGCGAACACGGCGTGGCCAAGCCGGATGCGAGCATCTTCCACGCCGCCTGCGACCGGCTGGGTTGCTCGCATGGCGACGTACTGCACGTCGGCGACCACATCGAGATGGATGTCGCCGGCGCCGCGCGTGCGGGACTGCGCACCTGCTGGATCAACCGCGAAGACCGGCGCTGGGAACATCCGACGCTCGCGCCCGATCTCGAATTCGACACGCTCACCGCGCTCGCCGACTGGCTCGATGCCGGCCCGACCATCGCCGACCGCATCTGACACAGGCTTTCCCATGACCGACACCACGACCGACCTCTTCGCCACCGCCTCGCAGGACGCACGTCCGCTGCACATCGTCTCTCGCGACGGGTATGCCGCCTGGCGCGACACGCGGCCGGCGTCGGTGCAGGCCTGGCTCGATGCGCAGGCCTTCGACGCGGCCCCGGGTGCGCTGGCCCTGTTGCCGGGCGATGGCGGTCTCGAAGGCGCAGTGATCGGCATCGGCGACGCACGCGATCCCGACAGCTACGCGCATGCGGTCTACGGCCTGCCGGAAGGCGACTGGCGCGTGGCCGGCGCGCATGACGCGGCGACGCTGCAGCTGGGCTGGGGCCTGGGCGCGTACCGCTTCACCCGCTACAAGACGACGGCGCGCAGGCCGGCGCGCTTGGCGGTCGATGCGCCCGATGCAGAAGCCGTGGACGTGATCGCCGCGACCACGCGCGTGCGCGATCTGGTCAACACGCCGACCGAGCACATGGGCCCCGAACAGATGGAAGCCGTGGTGCGCGAGATCGCGGAAGCACACGGCGCGCGCTTCGAGAGCATCGCCGGGGATGCACTGCTCGAACAGAACTTTCCCGCGATCCACGCGGTCGGCCGCGCTTCGCATCGCGCGCCGCGCCTGCTGCATCTGACGTGGGGCGACGCGGCGCATCCGCATGTCGCGATCGTCGGCAAGGGCGTGTGCTTCGACACCGGCGGGCTCGACATCAAGCCGGCCGACGGCATGCGCAATATGAAGAAGGACATGGGCGGCGCGGCGCATGCGATCGCGCTGGCCGAACTGGTGATGGCGCGCAAACTGCCGCTGCGCATCACCTTGCTGGTGCCGGCGGTGGAGAACGCGATCGGCCCGGATGCGTTCCGTCCGGGCGAAGTCATCGCCACGCGCAAGGGCATCAGCGTCGAGATCGACAACACCGACGCCGAAGGCCGCCTGGTGTTGTGCGATGCGCTGACGTTCGCCGGCGAGCAGTCGCCGGATGCGATTCTCGATTTCGCCACGCTCACCGGCGCTGCGCGTATCGCACTGGGCCCGGATCTGCCGGCGCTGTTCTGCAACGACGACGCACTGGCGAATGCCTGGATCGCCGGCGGCGAGGCGACGCGCGACCCGGTGTGGCGCATGCCGTTGTGGCGGCCCTACCTGCGCTATCTCACCAGCGGCATCGCCGACATCGCCAATGCCGGCTCACGCATGGCCGGCTCGGTGACCGCGGCGTTGTATCTCGAGCGCTTCGTGCCGGCGGACACGCCGTGGGCGCACCTCGACACCTATGCCTGGAACGACAGCAGCCGCGCGGGCCATCCGCAGGGTGGCGAGGCGCTGGGCCTGCGTGCGGCGTGGGCGATGCTGAAGTCGCGCGCCTGAGACGGCGTCAGCGCAGCCAGCCGCGACGGGTGGCGCCACGCGCGAACAGCCACATCGCCGCGACGACCAGGACCAGCAGCAGCGGCAGGCCCAGGCCGCGCATGCCGGTCAGCGACCAGACCGGCGTCAACGCATAGCTGGCGACCATCTGCACGACGATCGCGACGAGTGACACCCGCAACATCGGCTCTGCCCAGCGGCGCGCGAACAGCAGCGCGACCGAACCGGCCGATCCCGCCAGCGTCGCCAGCCCGAACAGCCCGTAGATCCACAACGGCATCGCCGCGTTGATCTGCTGCTGGTCCAGCGGCAAGGCAGCGCGCTGCTCGGGCGTCATCGACATCTGCAGCGCGAACACCAGCAGGCCGAACAGGTTCCACAACAGCGCGGTCAGCGCGACCACACGGGCGCCCAGCGGCATTCGGGTCTGCATCGGGTGGTCCTTGGTCTGCGGCAACAGCGGCATAGCGTAGCAGCGAGGGCGCACCGCTCCGTCCGAAGGCCGGCGCCTGAAGCGGACACCACGCTGCTGCATGCGAAGTTCCCGAAGCCGCCGCCGGCAGGCGAAAATACGCGCTTCGCCGGGAAACGCCCCGGTCCTCCACCCGGTCCCCGATGAACGTTTCGACGCAGCTGTCCCCCGACGAGATCCGCAGCCTGTTCGCGCAGGCGATGTCGCGCATGTACCGCGACGAGGTGCCGCTGTACGGCACGCTGATGGAACTGGTGTCGGGGGTGAACGCCGCGACGCTGACCGATGATCCCTCGCTGGCCGCGCGCCTGCAGCGCAGCGATGCGCTCGACCGGCTGGACGCGGAACGTCATGGCGCGATCCGTGTCGGCACGCCGCGCGAGCTGTCGACGCTGCGGCGGCTGTTCGCGGTGATGGGCATGCAGCCGGTGGGCTACTACGACCTCGCCGTCGCCGGCGTGCCGGTACATGCGACCGCGTTCCGCCCGGTCGAGGCTGCCGCGCTCGCGCGCAACCCGTTCCGGGTGTTCACCTCGCTGCTGCGGCTGGAACTGATCGAGGACGCCGCGCTGCGCGAGGAAGCCGCCGCGATTCTCGACGCGCGCGAGATCTTCACCCCGCGCGCGCTGGCATTGATCGAGCGCTTCGAGCAGGCCGGCGGCTTGAATGCCGAAGAAGCCGCCGAGTTCGTCGCGCAGGCGCTGGAGACCTTCCGCTGGCACAGCGAGGCCACCGTCTCGCACGCGACCTACCAGGCGCTGTTGTCGGCGCATCGCCTGATTGCCGACGTGGTCTGCTTCCGCGGTCCGCACATCAACCATCTCACCCCGCGCACGCTCGACATCGACGCCGCGCAGGCCGCGATGCAGGCGCGCGGCATCGACGCGAAAGCCGTCATCGAAGGCCCACCGCGTCGCCGCTGCCCGATCCTGCTGCGCCAGACCAGCTTCAAGGCGCTGCAGGAACCGGTGCTGTTTCCCGCCGGCGACAGCGCCGACGCCGGCACGCACACCGCGCGCTTCGGCGAGATCGAACAGCGCGGCCTCGCGCTGACACCCAAGGGCCGCGCGCTCTACGACAGCCTGCTCGCGCGTGCACGCGAGTCGGATGGCGCAGGCAGCACCGGCGATTACGCCGCGCGCCTGGCCGCGGCATTTGCCGACTTTCCGGACGACGACGACACGCTGCGTCGCGAAGGACTCGGCTATTACCGCTACGCATTGACCGATGCGGGACGCGCGGATCCATCGGCCGTCGCGCGCGGCAGCGTCGACGATGCGATCACAGCAGGCCTGGTGACGGCCGACCCGGTGGTCTACGAGGATTTTCTGCCGGTCAGCGCGGCCGGCATCTTCCAGTCGAACCTCGGCGGCGGCGAACAGCGCGCGTATGCCGCGCAGGCGAACCGCGACGCGTTCGAGGCCGCGCTCGGTGCGCGGGTGCATGACGAATTCGGGATCTATGCGCGGATCGAGCGGGATTCGCTGGTGGCGGTAGGGCTGGGAGGCTGAGTCGCTTTCAGCCCTCCGCGCCCTGACCCTTTACGCCCATCCCAACCTTCCCCCGCAGGCGGGGGAAGGAGTCAGTCCCGCGCGCGATCACTGCCCGCCTACAACCACCCCTTCTGCCGCGCCAGCCGATACGCCTCGATCCGGTTCCCCACGCCCAGCTTTCCGATCGCTTCCGACAGGTAGTTGCGCACGGTGCCGTGCGAGAGGTGCAGCTGCGCGGCGATCTCGCTGGCGCTCATGCCCTGCCCGGCCAGGCGCAGCGCTTGGCGCTCGCGTTCGCTCAGCGGGTCGGGTTCGCTCCAGGCTTCCAGCGCGAGCTGCGGATCGATCGCGCGGCCGCCGTCGTGGACACGGCGCAGCGCATCGGCGAGCTGCTCGGCCGGTGCGTCCTTGAGCAGATAGCCGCCTACACCGGCATCCAGCGCGCGGCGCAGGAAACCGGCGCGCGCGAACGTCGTGACGATGACCACGCGCACCGGCAGTGCGTGGCGCTGGATGCGCTGCGCGAGTTCGAGGCCGGTGAGGCCGGGCATTTCGATGTCGGTGACGAGGATGTCCGGCGACAGGCGCTGCAGTTCGCGCCAGGCCGATTCGCCATCGCCGACGCTGCCGACCACCGACAGGTCGTCTTCCAGATTTAGCAGTGCGGTCAGCGCACCACGCAGCATCGCCTGGTCCTCGGCAATGAGGATGCGGAGCGGTGCTTCGGAAGTCGGGATGCGCGGCATGGCGATGACGGTAGCAGTTGGATGGCGGTCGACAAGGCGTACGAGGGCGTGCGATGCGGATCAGTCGCCCTGTGGCGTGACCAGCGGAATGCGCGCATCGATCCGCGTCCCGTCGGCGCCGCTGTCGACGCGCAACTGTCCGCCCAGCGCCTCGATGCGCTCACGCATGCCCGAGAGGCCGTTGCCGGGCACCATCGCACCGCCGCGGCCGTCGTCGCTGACCTGCAGCCGGATCGTGTCGCCTTCGCGCGAGAACTGCGCCTGCGCGCTGTGCGCGTGCGCGTGGCGCTGCAGATTGGTCACCGACTCGCGCAGCGTCATCGCCAGTGCGGTTTCCACGGCGGGCGACAGACCGGCGCCTGCGACGGTGTCGTCGAGGCTGTAGCCGAACGCCACGCCATCGGTCTCCAGCAGCAGTCGCGCGGACGCGAGTTCCGCCGCCAGCCCCGCGGCGCGGATGCCGCTGACCGCCTGTCGCACCTGCGCCAGCGCATCACGGGCGATGCCGCCGACCTCGCCGATCTCGCGCTGCGCACCGAGGGGATCACGCTCGACGAGGCGCGCGGCGAGATCGGCCTTCAACGCGACCATCGACAGCGTGTGGCCGAGCAGATCGTGCAGATCGCGACCGATGCGCTCGCGCTCGCCGACCGCGGCGAGCCTGCGCACTTCGTCGTGCGACAACCGCAGCGCGGCATCCTGGCGGTTCTTCAGCCGCTCCACGTGCACCAGCAGGCCGATCATCACCGTCGTCACCGGCATCCACGCCAGCGCTACCCACGGATAGCCGAGTACGCGTGCCCAGGCCAGCAGCACCGCGTTGAAGACGATCAGCGCGAGCATGTAACGCCAGACCGCGTTGCGCGACAGCGCGCCGAGAAACACGCAGCCGAACACGAAGTAGCTCAGGCTCGACACGTACCAGGGCAGCAGGCCGAAACACAGCGCGATCATGCCGAGCGCGCACCACGGCGAACGACGCGCCGGCAACAGCAGTGCGCCCGCGAACAGCGCGAGGAAGATCGGATACGACAGCAGCGTCAGCAGCATCCAGCGCAGGTCGTACCCGTAGGGCGAGAACATCGGCACGACGAACACCCACACCGACCAGAACACATGGATGCCTTCGCTCCATGCAGGCCGGCCCTGACGCAGCGCGCTGCCGATGATGGAATCCGGCGCGACCCGCAGGCCTGCGAAGGTGCGCATCGTCGTGGCGGTGGTGTCGGTCTGCATGTCGCGCAGCGTAGCCATCTCAGGCGTCCACCAGAAGTGGCGGTCGTGCCGGGATGCGGCGCTCGGCCTGCATCTCAGCGCAGTTCCACGTCGTCGAGTGCGAAGGCGAACAGGCCGTCAGGCTGGCCGGCGGTCCATGCGATGCCGCGCACCTGCGACAGATCTGCGCCCACGAACCCGCCGAGCGGCAGTCGCACTTCGGTCCACGCGCTGCCGGCCTGGAAGCTCTGCATCGCCGGCATCGCGCTTGGCGATGCGCCGGAGAACAGCAGGGCGCTGTAGCGGCGGCCGTCGCCGCGCACGCGGAACACGAGCTCGCGGCGCGACGACAGATCCGCCGGCTGCATCGCCTGCGCGGCCGGGAAGAAGATCACCCCGGACCACGGAAACGCGAAGCCGGGCCTGATCTCGCCGCTCACCGACAGCGCGCCTGCCGAGCCGTTCGCGCCGCCGTCGATCCGTGCATGCGAGACGATCGACGCCCCGCCGGCCATCTGATCGGTGGTCGGCGCCCAGCTGCCGAAGCGCGCGTCGAGACCGATCTCGAAATCGCTGATGCGGGTGTCGCCAGGCACTGCGCCTGCGGCAGCTGCGGCGGCGGGCTGGACGCGTTCGACGCGCGCACCGTTCTTCCACACGGCTTCGATGCGCCGGGTCGCGGTGATGTCGTCCAGCGGATTGCCGTCGACCAGCACCAGATCGGCACGCAGGCCCGGCGCGACCCGGCCACGGTCGGCAATGCCGAAGCGCGCGGCCGGTGCGGAGGTCGCGGCCACCAGCGCCTGCTGCGGCGTCAGCCCGGCCTGCACCAGCAACGCGAGTTCGCCATGCAGGCTGGCGCCCTGTGCGGTACCGGAGTTGGGTGCATCGCTGCCGGCGAGAATCGTCACGCCTGCCGCATGCAGGCGCTGCACGCTGGCGATCGCATCGGCAAGGCGTTGCGGCTTCGGGGTCACCGACATGCGTGCGCCGAGACTGTCGCGCTGTTCCGGCGTCAGCCAAGGCGACAACGCGGTGTCGGCCGCGAGCTGTCGGCCTGCGTCGACGCCGGCCACCGACGCGATCACCACCAGTGTCGGCACGACGAACACATCGCGACGCGCGACATCGGCGACGAAGGCGTCGTCGGCCACGGCATCGTCTGCCACATGCACGAAGCCGTCGACACCGGCCTCCAGCACCTCGCGGGCGCTGGCCTGCGTGGACACGTGGGCGACGGCGACGCGATCGTGCGCGTGCGCCGCGTCGACGACGGCGCGTACCTGTGCGGCGCTCAGCGTCGGCAGCGTGCGGCCCGTCGCGTAGCCGCTGAGATCCTCCACGATCAACTTGATGAAGTCGTCGCCTTCGGCCACGCGTGCGGCGATGAAGGCCGGAATATCGGTGTCGGCATCGACAGTCGGCACCGGGAACCCGTACTGCGTGCCATGGCCGCCGGGTGCGGTGATCGCGGTGCCGGCCGCCCACAGATCGGCCTGCGTGGTGGGCGCAGTGGATTCCCGTTGCGTGCGCAGCGCCGGCAGGCGCTCCGGCATGCCGTGCATGTCGAGCCCGCTGGTCACACCGAAGCGCAGCATGTCCTGCTGCGCGTTGCCCCAGGCATGCACGTGCGCATCGATCAGACCGGGCAGCAGGGTGCGCCCTGCGCCGTCGATCACCTCGACCCCGTCGGGGATCGCCACCCCCGCACCGGCCGCCTCGATGCGGCCGTCGCGCACCACCACCGTGCCGCGTTCGATGACGTCGACACCATCGAAGATGCGCACGTCGTGAATCGCGAACGCGCCCGCCGTGGTCGTCGTGCCCGCTGCGGTCGCGGGCGCCCGTCCCGTCAGTGCCACGGCGCCGCCGAGCACGGCCACCAGTGCCGCCACTGCGGCGACGCCCGGCCAGCGCCGCTGTCCTGTCCTGTTCGCATGTGTCATGTCGGTTCTCCGGATGTCGAAGCGGAACGTCAGGCCGCGCGCGCGAGACGGCGCAGCGCGAGCACGCAGCAGGCCACGGTCACGACGGACAGCACCAGCAGGTGCAGCCACGGCGACGTGGTCGCCGGCTGCCCGGTTGCCCCCAGCGCGATCTGCGCCAGGTGCCAGGCGGGCCACAGCGGGGCCAGTCGCGCGAACACGTCGGGCAGCATCGCCAGCGGCAGCCACAGGCCGGACAGGAAGGCCATCGGCAGGAACAGCAGGTTGACCCAGGCCGGCGCTGCGTTCGCGCTGGCCACGCTGCCGAGCAGCAGGCCGATCGCGCAGAACGGCAGCGCGCCGAGCACGGTCACCGTCCACAGCAGCGCCCACTGCCCCGGCGCCAGTGACACGCCGCCGAACACCGTTGCCAGCAGCGCAAGCTCCAGCACGATGCCGAGTGCGAACAGCATCGCGATCAGCATCCGCGCGATGAGCCACGCGCTCGGCGGCGCGGGCAATGCGCGGCGCAATGCGAAGAAGCCGCGCTCGCGGTCGATCGCCAGCGTGACCGAGAAACCGAACAGGCCCGCGCCCATCGCGCCGAACACGCCGTAGGTCGCGAGCAGGTACCGCGCCGCCTCGCCGCCGCTCCGCCCGCCCATCAGCAGGCCGAACATCACGTAGAACAGCGCCGGAAACAGCAGCGTCGGAATGATGTACATCGGCTCGCGCAGCAGTCGCAGCAGTTCGCAGCGTGTATCGAGCAGATAGCAACGCAGCAACCCGACGCGCGCGCCGGTCTCGATCGTCGTGTCCATCACGCGGCCTCCTGGTTCGAATCGGACATGGGTGTGGCGGCCACGGTCATCGCGACGAAGGCGTCGGCAAGACCGGCGCGTTGCACGTCGAGGTCGGTGAGCTGCGGGTCCGCGTCGAGCAGCCGGCGCAGCACGGCTTCCGCATGCTCGGCCATGACCACCAGTTGCCCGTCGACGCGCTTCGCCGTGCGCACGCCCGGCCAGGTCGCCACGACATCGGCAGGCACGACGGTCGCGCAGCGGATGCGTCGCTGCGCGACCTGCGCACGGATGTCGCCGATGCTGCCGTCGGCACGCACCCGGCCGGCATCGAGCACGACGACGCGATCCGCCAGCGCTTCGGCCTCTTCCAGGTAATGCGTGGTCAGCAGGATGCCGACGCCGTCGGCGACCAGGCTGCGGATCGCGCGCCACACCTGCTGGCGTGCGCCGATGTCGAGGCCGGTGGTCGGCTCGTCGAGGAACAGCAGCTTCGGCCGCCCGCACAGCGCGAGCGCGAACTGCACGCGGCGCTGCTGCCCGCCCGACAGCCGCCCGTAGCGCCGGCCGAGCAGGCCGTCGAGTCCGGCCAGCGCCACGCAATCGGCTATGCTGCGCGGCTGCGGATACCAGCTGCGCGCCAGTGCGAGCAGCTCGCCCACCTGCAGGCGTTCCGGCAACTGCGCCTGCTGCAGCATCACGCCGATGTGGCGACGCGCGGCGAGGTCGGACGGATGCCGGTCGAACAGCGTCACCTCTCCGCTGTCTGCGGCTTGCAGACCGAGCAGGATTTCGATCGCGGTGGTCTTGCCGGCGCCGTTGACGCCGAGCAGGGCGGTGACCTGACCGGGTGGCAGCGTGAGATCGACGCCGTCGAGCGCCTGCACGGTGCCGCGGCGGCGGCGCACGCCACGCAGGCTCGCGAGTGGTGCCGGTGGGTGCGGCGTGGTGTCTGCAGTGAGCGGGGCTGGGCGCATTTCGGGTCCTCCGGGTGGCCTGCAGTCTCGGGCGCGGCGCCCGGCACCGGCAGACGCAGGCGTCATCTCCTGCAGGTGACATCCGTCAGGTGACCCGCGGCCGGGAAGCGCGCAGACTCGGCCCGGCGCATCGCTGCGCCTGCTCTGCTCGGCACCCCGTCGGAAGCTGACTTCCGGCAGGTTGGATCGACAGACCCCCGCGGTCACACTCCCGCCTGTCGTCACGTCCTGCTTTCCATGGAACCCATGAATACCAAGGCCGACCTGCTCAACGAACTCCGCATCGACCGCAAGGCGCCGCCCGAGCCGCCACGTCGACGCGGGCTGTGGATCGCCATCGCGGTCGGCGTGCTGCTGCTTGTCTTGATCGCCGGCTGGGCGCTGTTCGGGCGCGACGGCGGCGTCGAGGTGCGCACCGCCCCGGTCGTCGCGATCGCTGCCGGCGGCGCGAACGCATCGGTGCTCGATGCCACCGGCTACGTCGTCGCCCGCCGCACCGCGACGGTGTCGTCGAAGATCACCGGCCGCGTGCGCGAGGTGCTGATCGAGGAAGGCCAGCGCGTCGAAGCCGGCGAGATCATGGCCACGCTCGATCCGATCGACGCCGATGCGCAGCGCAGCCTGTCGGCCTCGCAGCTCGCCGCCGCGCGCAGCCAGACCGGCAGCGTGCAGGCCCAGCTGGCGCAGGCCGAAGCCGATGCCACCCGTCTGCAGTCGCTGGTCGCGCAGCAGCTGGTGTCGCGCTCGCAGTTCGACCAGGCCGTCGCCCAGCGCGATGCGCTGCGCGCGCAGCTGGTCACCGCGCAGCGCAATACCCAGGTCGCGTCCGCGTCACTGGCGATCGCCGATCTCGGCGTCGACAACACCATCGTGCGCGCACCGTTCGCCGGCATCGTGATCGCGAAGTCCGCGCAGCCGGGCGAGATCGTCTCGCCGCTGTCGGCCGGTGGCGGCTTCACCCGCACCGGTATCGGCACGATCGTCGACATGGATTCGCTGGAAGTCGAAGTCGACGTCGGCGAAGCCTTCATCGGCCGCGTGCAGCCGAAGATGCCGGTCGAGGCGACGCTCAATGCCTATCCCGACTGGAAGATTCCGGCCGAGGTCATCGCGATCATCCCGGCCGCCGACCGCGGCAAGGCGACAGTCAAGGTGCGCATCGCGATCAAGCAGAAAGACGCGCGCATCGTGCCCGACATGGGCGTGCGCGTGAGCTTCCTCGAAGCGCCGAAGGCCGACGATGCGCAGCAGCCGCGCGGCGTGCGCGTGCCGGGCGCGGCCATCGTGCAGCGTGATGGCGCCGACGTCGCCTTCGTGCTCGGCGAGGACGACACCGTGACGCAGCAGACGCTCGAGATCGGCATCGCGCTCGGCAACGACCGTCAGGTGCTGTCGGGCCTCAACGCCGGCGACACCGTCGTGCTCGATCCGCCCGACACGCTGACCGACGGCGCGAAGGTGCGCATGGCCGCCGCCGATAACGAATCCCGCTGATCGCACACCACATCCACCGAGCAGCATCCACTCCGGAGTGCGCCATGTCGTCCCTCGTCAGCATCCGCAACCTGCACAAGACCTATCAGCGCGGCCCGGAAAAGGTCGACGTGCTGCACGGCATCGATCTCGACATCCCGCGCGGCGATTTCGTCGCGCTGATGGGCCCGTCGGGTTCGGGCAAGACCACGCTGCTGAATCTGATCGGCGGTCTGGACACGCCGACCTCGGGCGAGATCGAGATCGAGGGCGAGCGCATCGACCGCATGAGCGCCGGCCAGCTGTCGAACTGGCGCAGCCGCCACGTCGGCTTCGTGTTCCAGTTCTACAACCTGATGCCGATGCTCAACGCGCAGAAGAACGTGGAACTGCCGTTGCTGCTGACCACGCTGGGCGCGGCGCAGCGCAAGCGCAACGCGGAGATCGCGCTGACCCTGGTCGGCCTCGCCGACCGGCGCACGCACAAGCCCAACGAACTGTCGGGCGGCCAGCAGCAGCGCGTGGCGATCGCCCGCGCGATCGTGTCCGACCCGACGTTCCTGATCTGCGACGAGCCCACCGGCGATCTCGACCGGACGAGCGCGGAGGAAATCCTCGGCCTGCTGCAGGAACTCAACCGCGAGCACGGCAAGACCATCGTCATGGTCACGCACGACCCGAAGGCCGCCGAGTACGCCACGCACACGATCCATCTCGACAAGGGCGAGCTGGTCGACACGCCGATCGGCGCGCACTGAGCCACCGCAACCCGGAGACGGCACGATGAAATACCTGTCGCTGGTGTGGGCCCAGCTGTTCCGCAGCAAGACGCGCACGCTGCTGACCCTGCTGTCGGTGGTCGCGGCGTTCCTGCTGTTCGGCATGCTCGATTCGGTGCGCGTGGCCTTCAATTCGGGCGGCAGTGTCGACGGTGCGAACCGGCTGATCGTCGCCTCGCGGCTGTCGATCACGCAGTCGCTGCCGGTGCGCCTGCAGTCGCAGATCGAGTCGATCCCCGGTGTTCGCCAGGTGACCTACGCGATGTGGTTTGGCGGCATCTACCAGGACCAGCGCAACTTCTTCCCGAACTTCTCCGTGGCGCCGAACTTCTTCGACGTCTACGGCGAATACGAGGTGCCGCCCGACCAGTTGCAGGCCTTCCGCGACACGCGCACCGGCGCGGCCGTGGGCGAAACGCTGGCGAAGAAGTTCGGCTGGAAGATCGGTGACACGATCCCGATGCAGGCGACGATCTTCCCGCGCGGCGGCAGCAACGACTGGCCACTGGAACTCAAGGCGATCTTCCGCGCCAGGGACCGCAGCAATGTCGGCGCGGAAAACCAGTTGATGATGAACTGGACCTACTTCGACGAATCCAACGACTACATCAAGAACCAGGTCAGCTGGTTCACCGTGCAGCTGGCGAATGCCGACCAGGCCTCGCGCGTGGCGCAGGCGATCGATGCGATCTCGGCGAACTCCGACCACGAGACCAAGTCGCAGACCGAGTCGGCGTTCCAGCAGGCGTTCGCCAAGCAGTTCGCCGACATCGGCCTGATCGTCACCGCGATCATGGGCGCGGTGTTCTTCACCCTGCTGCTGCTGACCGGCAACACGATGGCGCAGGCGGTGCGCGAGCGCATCCCCGAACTCGCGACGCTGAAGACGCTCGGTTTCACCGACGGTACCGTGCTGGTGCTGGTGATGGTGGAATCGGTGCTGCTGGTGGTGATCGGCGGCCTGGTCGGCCTGGGCCTTGCCTCGGCGATCATGCCCGGGGTCAGCGCGGCGAGCGGCGGCGTGATCGCGCTGCCCACGGTGCCGGCGCAGACCTGGCTGATCGGGCTCGGCCTGATGATCGGCATCGGCATCATCGTCGGTGTGCTGCCGGCGCTGCGCGCGCAGCGACTGAAGATCGTCGATGCGCTCGCCGGGCGCTGACGTCATGACCCGACGCACTGCCTTCCGTTGCACGACGAACCGGATCGGACCGATATGAAAAGCCCGTGGCTCTGGAACCTGCTGTCGATCGTCGCGCTGATTGTCGGCCTCGCGGTGTGGGTGCTGCTGCCCTGGTACGGCGTGCTGGCGATCGCGGTCGCCATCGCGCTGTGGCTGGTGCTCACGCGCGGTGGCCGCCTGGCATTGGCGGCCGCGCGCATCGGCATCAGCAGCCTGCCGCAGCGCTGGGGTGCATCGTCGGTGATCGTGGTCGGCATCGCCGGCGTGGTCGGCGTGCTGGTGGCGATGCTGGCAATGGGCGAAGGCTTCAAGGCGACGCTCAACAGCACCGGCGACGAGACCTCGGCGATTGTGCTGCGCGGCGGCTCGCAGGCCGAGACCAATTCGGTGATCACCCGTGACCAGGTGCCGCTGATCGGCACGCTGGCCGGCATCGCGCGCGATGCGCAGGGCCGCCCGCTGCTGTCGCCGGAGCTGTCGCAGGTGGTCAACCTGCCGTCGAAGGCCGACGGCAGCGACGTCAACGCGCAGTTCCGCGGCGTCGGCGAACTCGCCTGGGCGGTGCACGACAAGGTGCGGGTGATCGAGGGCCGCACGTTCGCGCCTGGCCTGCGCGAGATCGTCGTCGGCCAGGGCGCGCGCAGCCAGTTCCGCGGGCTCGAGGTCGGCAAGACGCTCAATCTCGGCAACCAGAAGTGGACGGTCGTCGGCGTGTTCGCCTCCGGCGATGCGCACGATTCGGAACTGTGGACCGATGCCGAAACGCTCGCTTCGACCTACAACCGTGGCGCCTACCAGTCGATCACCGTGCGCACCGACGGCACCGCCGGCTTCACCGCATTCAAGACCGCGATGGATGCCGACCAGCGCCTGAAACTCGATGTCTCGACGACGCGCGCCTACTACGGCAAACAGTCCGGCCAGCTCGCCACGATCATCAACGTGCTGGGCACGGTGATCGGCGCGATCATGGCGGTCGGCGCGGTCTTCGGCGCGCTCAATACGATGTACGCCGCGGTCGCCGGCCGCGCGCGCGAGATCGCGACGATGCGCGCGATCGGGTTCCGCGGCCTGCCGGTGGTGGTCGCGGTGATGCTGGAGACGATGCTGCTGGCGCTGCTCGGCGGCCTGCTCGGCGGGCTGCTCGCGTGGAGCATCTTCAACGGCTACAGCGTCAGCACGCTGGGCAGCAACTTCAGCCAGGTGGTGTTCCAGTTCAAGGTCTCGCCGGAACTGCTGTGGAATGGCCTGAAGTGGGCGCTGGGCATCGGCCTCGTCGGCGGCCTGTTCCCGGCCCTGCGCGCCGCGCGCCTGCCGGTCACCGCGGCGTTGCGCGCGACATGAGTGCCGCATCGCCCGATACCTTGTCGAACGCCGACATCGCACGCGAGATCCAGTCGCTGCAGAAGCGTGCATTCGAACGCTACGAGGATGCTGCGCTGCGCGCCGAAGCCGATCCGACGCGCGCCGAGGTCATCTATGCCCAGGCCGAACGCGACACCGCCCCATGGATCGCGCGCGCCACTGCGCTCAACGACGAACGCGTCGCGCGTTATCAGCGCCGTGCGAGACGCTGGCGCAATGCGGCGCTGGTGATCGGTGTCGTCGGTGCGGTGTGCGTGGTGTGGATGATGTCGCGTACGGGTTGATTGCCGCGCACGTCTTACGCACAGAGCGTTTCCGCAAGACCACGAACAAAGAAGAGTCGCGTGAGCAATTACGTTTGGAGACCCTCGCCCCACGGGACCTGATTCGTTTCCTGTCTCGGCTGGCGACTGGAACCATGCGTCGTCATTCCCGCGAAGGCGGGAATCCAAGGACCTTCGTCCGCGCGCATGTCCATGGACTCCCGCCTTCGCGGGAGTGACGGAGTATTTGCCAATCCTTCCAGACAAATCAGCGCAATTCCCGCGAAGGCGGGAATCCAGGAACCTTCGTCACATCCGCACGCACGTCCACGGAGGCTCGCTTTCGCGGGGGCTACACCGTCTGCTTGATGTCAGACCCCGCGATCCACCAACCCGTCCTTCAGCGCCTGCGCGACGTCATCCGGTGTGTCGATGTCCTGCGCCAGCGACGGCGCCTGCAGCCGGAACAGATCCTCCTCCGGCAACGCCGCCAGCAACGATCCGAATCCCCGATCCCCTTCCAGCGCATCCACCTGCGCGAACAGCTTGTGCGACAGCACCGCCGGTGCGCCGGGTCGTTCGCCGTGCATCACCGCCGCACATCCCGAACGCACGCTGCGTGCGCCGTCCAGCAGCGCGCGCAGGTGCAGGGCGTTGAGCGCAGGCTGATCGATGCCGGTCACCAGCACCGGACCGCGATGCGCCTGCAGCGCACGCGATGCGGCGACGAGGCTGGCGGACAGACCGTCGCGCCAGTCCGGCACCGCGTGCAGCTCGACGAAGCCGTGCGGCGATGGCGCGAGTTCCGCGGCGACGGCGTCGTGGTACGCGCCGAGCATCACCACGAGCCGGTAGGGATGTGTCTCCGCGACCAGCCGCACGACGCGTGCGACCAGGCTTTCGCCGTCGTGGCGCAGCAGCTGTTTGGGCCTTCCGAGACGCGTGCTGCCGCCGGCGGCGAGCACGATCGCGGCATGCGCGGTGGTCATCGAAGAATTCCCGGGCGACAGGTCGACATGGCCGCACTGTGCCAGAAGGCCGGTGCAGCGACCGCCGCCTGCCGATGAACGGCGACCGTCTGTCATGCAGTTGTCATCGCCGTGCGATAGCGGCGCCTGGCGCCGCGTCGATAGTCTGCGCGGCCGCCTCGCCCCCTCCCATCACCATGCTCCGCCTCGCCGCCCTCCTCGTCGCCTGCCTGCTCGTCGCCGGATTCTCGTCCTGGCCGGGCATGGCGAATTCGCTGGCCGCGAAGCTGGTGGCACCGCCCGGCGCATCGCCGCTGCTGCAGACCGATCGTGTCGAGGCCGCGTTCGCGCGGCTGCCGAACCGCAGCGGACACGTCACCACGAGCGACGGCGTGCCGGTGTTCTGGCGCGCGCTCGATCCCGGCGACTACGGCATGGACTACGCGTGGACGCGGCCCGCCGACGATCCGCACGGCGTCGACTTCTCGCTCGATTTCCACCCGCCGTCCGCGTCCGCAGCGACGCCGCGCGGCACCGTCGTGCTGCTGCACGGCTGGATGATGGACGGCGGCTCGCTGCTGCCGTGGTCAATCGCGCTGGCCGAAGCCGGCTATCGCACGATCACCCTGGACCTGCGCAATCACGGCCGTTCCGGTCATGCGCCGTCGGGCTACGGCACGCGCGAGGCCGGAGACGTCGTCGACGCGGTTGCCGCATTGCGCGAGCAGGGCGAGATCGCCGGCCCGCTGCACATGTTCGGTGTGTCCTACGGTGCGGCGACCGCGCTGTTCGCGGCGGCCGATCCGCGCCTGCACGCCGAACGTGTCGTCGCGCTCGAATCCTTCGACAATGCCGGCGCTGCGATCCGCGACATGGTGCCGTACATGCTCGATGAAGACGGCGGCAGCTGGCACGCGCAACTCACCCGCCATTGGCTGCGCTGGCGCATCGATGCCTCGGTGCTGGACGCGGCGATCACACGCGCCGGCGACACGCTGTCGCTGCCGCTCGACGGTGTCGATGTCGGCGCCGCATTCGCACAGACGCCGGGGTGCGTGCTGCTGGTGCACGGCGACGCGGATCGACACGTGCCGGTCGAACATGGACGTGCGCTCGCGGCCGCGATGCCCGGCGCGCGCTATCTGGAACTCGCCGGCGAAGATCACCTCAGTCTGCCGATGCGGCTCGACCGTCTGGCGCCGACCGTCGTCGACTGGTTCGACGCAGCGGCCTGTCCGCAGAGCGCACTCGCTGCGCGCTAGAACCTCCTGCAGGCGCGCGCTTGCATCGGGAGGCCGCGCCGGTTACGCCTGCTGCGCGACGATCCGCCGCCGCGACTGCAGATAACCGTCGACGGCGAACACCACCAGCCCGACCCAGATGAAGCCGAAGCCGATCGCACGGTCGATACCGAAGGCTTCGCCGAAGAAGAACACGCCCAGCAGCAGCTGCAGCGTCGGACCGATGTACTGCAGCAGGCCGATGATCGTCAGCGGCACGCGTCGCACCGCATAGGCGAAGCAGATCAGCGGGATCGCGGTCAGCGCGCCACCGAGCACCAGCAGCACATCGGTCCAGCCACCCCAGCGCAGCGAGAAGAATCCGCCGCCGCCCTGGCTTTCGATCCAGATCAGCGCAATCAGCGCAGGACCGAACACGAACAGGTTTTCGACGCCGAGTCCCTGCACCGCTTCGACCGCGGCGAACTTGCGGATCAGACCGTACAGCGCGAACGAGGTCGCCAGGCACAGCGCGATCCACGGGAAGCTGCCGTAGTTGAAGGTCAGCCATGCGACGCCGCCACCGGCGAGCGCGACCGCGATCCACTGCGGCAGCGACAGCCGCTCGCGCAGGAACACCACGCCGATGACCACGTTGAGCAGCGGATTGATGAAATAGCCCAGGCTCGCCTCGACGACGTGGCCGCTGTTGACGGCCCAGACGTACAGCGCCCAGTTCGCCGCGATCAGGCAGCCCGACATCGCGAGCATGCCGGCGAGTTTGGGTTGCGCGAGGATCTCGCGCAGCCAGCCGCGGCCCTGGCGGATGGTCAGGAACGCGGCGACGAGGATCGCGCACCAGATCGAGCGGTGCAGCACGATCTGCAGCGACGGCACCTCCCGCAGCAGATACCAGTACAGCGGCATCAGCCCCCAGATGACGAAGGCCGCGACTGCGATCCACAGGCCGCGGCGGCTCTGTGCGGCGTCGATCATGGCTCTTCTCCGGCGACTGCCGCGGCCGGTGTCGGGACGGGCTTCTTCGCGCGCGCGCGGCCCAGCGTGATCGCGACCACGGCGACCAGGATTACCGCCATCGCGCCGAGATCGTTGACGTGGAAGCGCTCCGACGCGAGCCACGCGCCGAGCAGCACCGCGATCGCCGGGTTGACGTAGGCATAGCTGCCGGCGAGTGTCGGCCGCACGTTATGCAACAGCCACACGTAGGCGGTGAAGCCGATGATCGAACCGAACGAGGCGAGATACGCGACCGACAGCGTGCCCTTGAGCGTCGGCAGTTCATGGAAACGTTCGCCGATCAGCAGGCCCGCCGCGAGGATGATCACGCCGCCGGCGAGCATCTGCGCCGCGGCCGCCATGAACGGCGACGGCAGATCGCGGCCGCGGCTCCATACCGAACCGAAGGCCCAGGCGAGCGGCGCGATCAGCAAGGCGATGAGGCCGGTCGGCGTCGCGGTCAGCGAACTGCCTGCGTTGAGCCACAGCACGCCGGCGAACCCGACCGCGAGGCCGGCCCATTCGATGCGCGATGGCCGATCGCCACGGATCGCCGCGAACAGGGCGATCCAGATCGGCGCCGAGGCGACTGCGACTGCCGCGAGACCCGACGACACACTCTGTTCGGCGATACAGACCATGCCGTTGCCCAGACCGAGCAGCAGCACGCCCATCGCGAGCAGCGTCTTCCACTGGTTGCGCGTCGGCGCCGGCACGCCGCGCAGGCGCAGCGCCGCGTACATCAGTCCACCGGCGACGATGAAACGCATGCCCGCCATCAGCAACGGTGGATAGCCGCCCTCGAGGGCGAAGCGGATCGCGAGATAGGTCGACCCCCAGACGAGATAGACGGCCGTCAGTGCCAGCGCGATGGCCAGGACCGAGGCGGGACGCGACACCGGCGCGACGCTCATGGGGCTTCCGAAAGAAGAGACGACCGCGGATGCGGGAGCGGAATTCTACGCCTGCGGCCCGTTGCACGGCTGGAACGGTGGAGTTGCAGTCCTGCTGTAGGCGCGCGCTTGCGCGCGATGCGGCGTGACCGAGGAAAGCCAGATCGCGCGCAAGCACCCTCCTACAAGTACGAAAAAGCCGCCGCGATCACTCGCGGCGGCTTCGTCTTGAAACGTGTCGGTGGCTCAGCGCGCCCAGCGGCCCGGGGCGGTCGAAACGGGGAGCACCGTCGCCGACAGGTCACGGTCCGCGTTGAGCAGGCGCACCGCGTCGGCCAGGATCGCCGCCGACTCGCGCAGCAGCGGATCCGGGCGATCTTCGGCGGCCTTCTCTAGGCGGTTCTGCTGGGCGATCGCACGCTCGCTGGCTTGCAGGCCATCGTCGTCGGAATCGTCGGCCAGCGGGTCGAGCTCCAGACCCAGTGCACGACGCTCTTCCTGACGCACCTGGCGCTTCTCGGTCTGCCGGTCCCGCTCGGTCCGGCGCTCGGCCTCGTTCAGCGATACGAACTTCTTCTCGCGTTCCGCGCGGAACTCGGCGATGTCCTCGGCCCACCAGACGAATTCCTTGTCCGTCGCCACGCGCGTGTCGTGCAGCGCTTCGAGACGCGGCAGCAGCGGCGCGAAGTCGCCGTACTGGGTGTGCGGCACGGCCGCGATGCGGGTCCACGGGAGCGCGTTGTCGTAGGTGCTCTCGCCGAACTCGGTGGCATCGACCGTCACCGGAAAGTGGATGTCCGGCTCGACGCCCTTGTTCTGCGTACTGCTGCCGCCGGGCAGGAAGAACTGCGCGATGGTCAGCTTGACTTGGCCGAAGCGCTTGGTCTCGTTCGCCGGCCAGCGGTCGAGGTCGACCAGGTTCTGCACCGTGCCCTTGCCGAAGGTGGTCTCGCCGATGATCAGGCCGCGACCATAATCCTGGATGGCCCCCGCAACGATTTCCGAGGCAGACGCGGAACCGCGGTTGATCAACACCGCCAGCGGACCGTCCCATGCCACACCGGGCTCGCGATCGCCCTGCACGCCGACCCGGCCACCGGCCTCGCGCACCTGCACGACGGGACCCTGGTCGATGAAGAGACCGGTCAGTTCGACCGCCTCGTTGAGCGAGCCGCCACCGTTGTTGCGCAGGTCGAGCACGACGCCGTCGACCTTCTTCGCCTTGAACTCTTCGAGCAGCCGCGCGACGTCGCGCGTCGCGGACGCGTACTCGCCATCGCGGTTCCGGCGACCTTCGAAGTCCTGGTAGAACGCCGGCAGCTTGATCACACCGATCTGCTTCTCGCGGCCACCCTCGGTGTCGGCCGGCAGGGTCAGCGTCTCGGCCTTGGCCGCCTGTTCTTCCAGGCGTACGCGGGCACGGGTGAGCGTGATGCGCACCGGCTCGCTGTCGAGCGTGGCCTCGGCCGGCACCACGTCCAGGCGCACCTGGGTGTCCTTCGGGCCCTTGATCTTGTCGACGACATCATCGATGCGCCAGCCGATCACGTCTTCCATCGGCCCGTTGGTGCCCTGGCCGACACCGACGATGCGGTCGCCCGGCTTGAAGCGGTTGCTCATCGCAGCCGGACCGCCGGGGATGACCTCGCGGATCACCACCACGTCGTCCTGCTTCTGCAGCTGCGCGCCGATGCCTTCGAGCGACAGCGACATGCTCTGGTTGAACAGACGCGCCGCGCGCGGATTGAAGTAGTCGGTGTGCGGATCGATCGAGCCGGTGTAGGCGTTGAGGAAGCTGCTGAAGGCGTCCTCGTCGTTGAGCGAGGCGACCGTATTCGCGGTGTTGAGGTAGCGACGGTCCAGCGTCTTGCGGATCTCGTCATCGGCCTTGCCGGCGAGCTTCAGGCGCAACCAGTCGTTGCGCACCGACTGGCGCCACAGGGTGTCCAGCTCGGCCGCGTCGGCCGCCCACGGGGCGTCTTCACGATCGTATTCCCAGCGATCGGTGCCGCTGAAATCGAAGATGTCCTGCTTCAGCAGTTCGCGCGCGCCGGTGATGCGCTCGGCGACACGCTGCTTGTAGAGCGCGAACACTTCCAGCGCCGGCGCCACGTTGCCATCGCGGACGGCGCCGCCCATACCGGCACGCAAGGGCTCGAACCGGTTGATGTCCTGCTGGGTGAAGAAGAGCTTGCCGCCGTCGAGGTTCTCGAAATAGCGGTCGAAGATCTCGCCGGACAGACTTTCGTCGAGCGCGCGCGGCCGATAGGCATAACGGCTGTCGGACAGCAATCCGTAGACCAGCTTCGACGCGGCCACCTGGTCGACATTCGGGGTCGCCGGCGCATCGGTGATGGCGTCTGGCCTGGCCATCAACGCGAGCGGCACCGCGAGCGCGAGGGCAATCAGTGAGCCGGAAACGACGCGGGAAGCTTTCATGCAGAGTCCTGGATTGCGGATGCGGTCATCATGCGACATGCCTTGGAGCCTGTCGCGTGAACAGACGTATCGACAGTGCCGAAAGTTGCACGTCGCATGCAACGGACTGTACGGAAACGGGATGAATCGCCGCTGCGTTCATCGCGGCGTCAGTCGCGCGGGGCGGATCAGAAGCTGGCTGGAGCGTCCCACTCTCTCGACTTTCTAGCACGCACCTGCGCGCTTGATCGAGGTGCCCCACGGAAGCGGATACGGGCGCAACTCTGGAATGTCCTAAGACGTCCTCGCCCTCACCCGACGCGCTCTGCGCGTCGACCTCTCCCAAAGGGAGAGGTATGAGGTGTCTGCGCGCGTCTAGATGATGCGTAACCGGCCTGGACCGATATACGAATCAGGCGGCGACGCCGGCGTCCATGGCCTGCTGGTCGGCGTGATAGGAGGAGCGCACCAGCGGGCCGGAGGCGACGTGGCTGAAACCCAGCGCCATGCCGTAGTCCTCGAGCGCGCGGAACTCTTCGGGCGTCCAGTAACGCAGCACCGGATGGTGGTGCGCGCTGGGCTGCAGATACTGGCCGATGGTGACCATGTCGACATCGTGTGCGCGCAGGTCGCGCAGCGTGCCCTGCACCTGTTCCATGGTCTCGCCGAGGCCGAGCATGATGCCGGACTTGGTCGGCACGTCCGGATGCTGGGCCTTGAACTTCTTCAGCAGGTCGAGCGACCACTGGTAGTCCGCGCCGGGACGCACGTTGCGGTAGAGGTCCGGCACCGTCTCGACGTTGTGGTTGAACACGTCCGGCGGATCGGTCTTGAGGATCTCCAGCGCGCGCTCCATGCGGCCCTTGCCGCGGAAGTCGGGCGTGAGCACCTCGATGCGGAGGTGCGGCGACTGCGCGCGGACTTCGCGGATGCAGTCGACGAAATGCTGGGCGCCACCGTCGCGCAGGTCGTCGCGGTCGACCGAGGTGATCACGACGTACTTCAGGCCCATGTCGGCGATCGTGTTCGCGAGGTTCAGCGGCTCGCTCGCATCCGGCGGCTTGGGCCGGCCGTGGGCGACGTCGCAGAACGAGCAGCGGCGCGTGCACACCTCGCCGAGAATCATGAAGGTCGCGGTGCCGTGGCCGAAACACTCGTGGATATTCGGGCAGCTGGCTTCCTCGCAGACCGTGACCAGGCGGTTCTCGCGCAGCTTCGACTTCAGCGCGGCGACCGCGCCGTTGGACGGAATGCGCACGCGGATCCACGAGGGCTTGCGCAGCACGGGGGCGTCGGCGAACTGCACCGGCGAGCGCGCGATCTTGTCGCCGGCCACCTGCTTGACGCCGGTCTGCAGCGACGCCGGCGGCGGCGCGGACACCACCTGCAGCGGGATCGATTTGTCGACGGAAGAGGACATGGCGGCCAGGACTGCGGGCGGAGCTTCATTGTAGGCCCCTGCCCCGGCACTGTCTTGCCGGCCGCCGGGGACGCTGCGTGTCATTCAGCGGCCTGAAATAAGGGCGGTGGGCCTGCGGTCATCGACAGACCGAACTGCGCGGCCAGGTTCTCCAGCAGCATCGGCGCGACCGCATCGGGCGAGGACGGCCCGCCGAGATCGGCCAGCGACACCACCTGCAGCCCTGCGTAGCCGCAGGGATTGATGCGCTGGAAGGGCTCGAGATCCATCGCCACGTTGAACGCCAGACCGTGGAAGGTGCAGCCGCGGCGCACGCGGATGCCCAGCGCCGCGATCTTGGCATCGTTGACATAGACGCCCGGCGCGCCTTCGCGGCGCACGGCCTCGATGTTCCAGTCACCGAGGGTGTCGATGACCGACTGCTCGATCCTGCAGACGTACTCGCGCACCCCGATCTTCAGCCGCGGCAGGTTCAACAGTGGATAGACCACCAGCTGGCCCGGGCCGTGATAGGTGACCTGGCCGCCCCGGTCGACCTGCACGACCGGAATGTCGCCGGCTGCGAGCACGTGTTCGGGCTTGCCGGCCTGGCCGAGGGTGAAGACCGGATCGTGTTCGACGACCCACAGCTCATCGGTGCCGTCGGCGCCGCGCGCATCGGTGTAGCGCTGCATCGCGCGCCAGACTGGCTCATAGGGCTGGCGACCGAGCTGGCGGACAATCGCCGTCGAGCTCACAGCACGCGCTCCATCGCCCGCGCGCAGCCCAACCCGCCGCTGGGCACCGGCGCGCCGTGCAGGAAATCACGCATCGCCGCAGCGACGCGATCGCTGCGGGCACTTTCGAGTCGCGCGAGCGCCTGCGTATCGGTCTCGATGCCGTCGAACAACGGCGTCTCGCCGTCGATCAACGCCTCGCTCCAGGCCATGCGCGAGCCGGGCAACAGCGGGGCGGTGCGTTCGGCGCGGACCATCAGACGTACCTCGCAGTGGCGGGAATCGGACGCGATCCTTGCATACAGTGCGTCGACGGCTTCGGCCGGGCCTTCGAGCAACTGCATGAACAGACCGTCCTGCAAGAGCAGCATGCCGCCGATGCCATGCCGCGCGTTGTAGGCGCGGGCCTGCGCCAGCAGACGCTGCATGTCCTGCAGGGTGAATTCGGACAGCTGGCCGCTGCGATAGAGCAGCTGGCGGATCATGCGCTGCGTTCCGGTGGATGCGTTACAGCGTCCACTTCACTTCGGGATGATCGCGCAGGGCTGCATGCGCGGCGTCGTACTGCGCGCGGGACTCGGCGCGGATGCTGAGCTTGATCGACACGTACTTGCCGCCGCTCGACTCGCGCGCGGTGACGGTTTCGTGGAGCACGGTGATGCCGGCGGCGGTCAGCAGGCGCGGGATCTCCGCGTCGAGCCCGGCAGCGGCCGGCCCCATCGCGGTGATCTCGAAGACGCCAGGAAACTGGAAGCCGTGGTCGGGGTTGTCGGAGGTGATATCCATCGCGGGATTATCGGGGCAGGGGCGGCCGAACCCAAGCGGTGGCGTACCGAATTCACGTGGCAACGTAGAGACGATTGCACATGACCCGCCCGGCAGTCGCCGGACGCATCGAAGCCAGCACCTCTCCCTCTGGAAGAGAGCCTGCCCCGGACCTGATCCGGGGTCGACGCGCGCAGTGCGTCGGGTGAGGGCCGGGGCTTTACGTGGACCGCCTCAAAAGCACCCTCATCCGCCCCCCGCCTACGCGGGGGCAGGCTCTTCGGGCACCCCGCATCAAGTACGGGGCAGGCTCTTCCCCATAGCGGGAAGGATTAGAAACTCAGGTGGGTCGCGACGATCTGCCGCTTACGCGTTCCACCACATCAGGAACTCGTGCCACAGGCGCTTGAAGAACCCGGCCTCTTCCACCGCTTCCAGCGCGACCAGCGGACGCTCCGCGATCACCTTGCCGTCGAGTTCGACGCGCACGGTGCCGATGGCCTGGCCCTTCTCGATCGGGGCTTCCAGCGTCTGCGGGATGTCCATCGACGGCTTGAGTTGCGCGTACTTGCCGCGTGGCATCGAGACCAGCATCGGCTCGGCGACGCCCAGTTGCACTTCGTTGATCTTGCCCTTCCAGACCTTCTGCGTCGCCACGGCCTTGCCGGCGTCGTAGACGGCATGGGTTTCGAAGAAGCGGAAGCCCCAGTTGAGCAGCGCCAGCGAATCGGTGGCGCGCTGCGCCTCGCTGGTCGAACCCATGACCACCGAGATCAGGCGCTGGTCGCCGCGCAGGGCCGACGCCATCAGGCAGTAGCCGGCGCCGCTGTGGTGGCCGGTCTTGATGCCGTCGACGCTGTCGTCGCGCCACAGCAGGCGGTTGCGGTTGTGCTGGGTGATCGGCCCGACGGTGAATTCCTTGATCTTGTTGTGCGCGTATTCCTCGGGGAAGTCGCGCACCATCGCGCGGCCCAGGATCGCCAGATCGCGCGCCGTCGAATAATGCTCGGGTCCAGACAGGCCGGTCGCGTTCTCGAAGTGGCTGTTCTTCATGCCGATGCGCGCGGCGTAGGCGTTCATCAGCTGGGCGAAGGCTTCCTCGCTGCCGGCGACGTGCTCGGCGAGGGCGATCGCGGCGTCGTTGCCCGACTGCACCACCATGCCGATTTCCATGTCCAGCAGCGGCGCACGCTGGTTGACCGGGAAGCCGCTGTAGCTGCCGTCGGTGCCGGCGCCGCCCTTGCGCCAGGCGTTCTCGCTCATCAACACCTGGTCGTCGGTCTTGATCTTGCCGGCGGCGAGTTCGGCGGCGATCACATAGCTGGTCATCACCTTGGTGATGCTGGCCGGCTCGACACGCTCATCCGGGTTATCACCTGCCAGCACCTGGCCGGTGGCGTAATCCATGATCACCCAGGCGGTGCCGGTGACGGTCGGCGGAGGCGGCGTCGGCAGGTCGTCGCTGAGCGCGGGCGCGGCGGCGGCAGGCGCGGCAGGCCGGGGCGCGGGCTGCGGCGTGGGCGCGGGATCCTGCGCAACGGCGATCCCCACCGTGGCGGTGGCCAGCGCGGCCAGCAACATGCGCGAAACGACTACGGACACTTTCATGTAATGCACAACTCCGGGGAACCGGCCGCGTCGACCGGCGGTTGATGAAAAGGATTCAGTCGCGCACGACGGTCGGCGCGCCGAAGCCGAGACCGGCGACGCGCGAGGACACATCGGCGACCTGGGTGGCCTCGACCGGACCCACGCGCAGGCGCCAGACCGGCTTGCCGGCGGCGGTGCCGTCCTGCAACTGCGCGGCAGCGATACCGGCGCCGCGCAGTGTCGCCAGCGCGCGCTCGGCATTGGCGCGGGCGCCGAAGGCGGCGACCTGCAACGTCACGCTGCCCAGAGCCTGCGCGGCGGTGCGGACCGGCGCAGGCGTCGGCGCCGCGACGGCCGCCACTGCAGTCGGTGCAGCGGCGGGTGCAGCCGCGGGCTGCGGATGGATCGGAACCTGACGGCCGTTCTCGAGCTTGATCCCGCGCGAGGCGAGCCAGGCGTCGAAATCATCGGCGGTCATGACTTTGCCGTTCTGGTACATGTTGAAGCGGCCGTTCGCCGGATCGCCCTGCGGTGCGGGCGCCGGGCGCTCGCCCGCCTGCGCGGTGGCGAGCGGCAGCGCTTCGACGATGGCGTCCATCGCACTGGCGGCGGCCGAAGGCGTGGCAGCGGGCGTCACGGACGCGGTGGCGGTCGCCGGAACGGCCGTCGCGCGCGGCGCAGCGGCCGGCGGCGCACTGGCGACCGCGTCGTACTCGTTGCGGGCGTTCTCGCCGGGGCTCAGCGCACGCACTTCGACGCGGCCGGTGCCGGCGGGATGGATGCCGATCTTGACAGCCGCGGCGTAGCTCAGATCGACGACCCGGCCTTCATGGAACGGGCCGCGATCGTTGACGCGCACCACCACGGATTTGCCCGTATCGAGATTGGTCACCCGCGCGAAGCTTGGCAACGGCAGCGACTTGTGCGCGGCGGTGAACGCGTACATGTCGTAGACCTCGCGGTTCGAGGTCAGACGACCGTGGAACTTGGCGCCGTAGTAGGACGCAGTGCCGGTCTCGGCGAACTCGCTGTGGTCGTCGAGCACGTGATAGCTCTTGCCCAGCACCTGGTAGGGACTGCGGTTGCCGACCGGCGAACGCGGCAGATCGACGACTTCCGGCTCCGGAATCAGATCCACATTGGGCAGGTAGTCGGGCAGGCTGTCGGGTACGCCCGGGCGATACAGGCCACCCGCGGTGTAGTGGCCGCGGGTGTTCGGATCTTCCTGCGCGGGCGCATACGGCGAAACGCCGCGCTGACCCGATGCCGGCCGGTGCGTACTGCCGCCATGTGCCGGCGGCGCGGACACGGTGCCGCCCGCTCCGGGCGCATCGCCGCGCTTGGCATTCCCCGCGCAGCCCGCCAGCAGGACCACCGCCGCCAGCGGCAGCAGCCATCGGATCACGGACCGACCCCGGCCCGGATCGCCTGCGCGAGCTGGTGCACCGACAGCGAATACATCGGCGATCGGTTGTAGCGGGTGATCACGTAGAAGTTGCGATACGCCAGCCAGTACTCCATGCCGGCCTCGCCATCGAGCGAAAGCAGCGTTGCACCTTCGCCGGTCGGCTGGCCGGGCGCCGGTGTGTAGCCGCGCTTGGCCAGATCGGCCAGCGGATACACCGGATCCCAGTTCTCGGGCTTGAAGTCGGCTGCGGATGCATCGCGCTGGGCGCGGGCGACGACCGGGCCGCCACGCTGCCAGCCGTGCACGACGAAATAGTTGGCGATCGACGCAAACACGTCGGGCTTGTGGGTCAGCAGATCGCGGCGGCCATCGCCGTCGCCGTCCTTCGCCCACAGCCGATAGCTCGACGGCATGAACTGGCCCATGCCCATCGCGCCGGCATAGCTGCCCTTGAGTTCGAGCACATCGAGCTGCGGCTCGGCCTTCTCCAGCGCGAACAGTTGCGCGAGTTCGCCGGCGAAGAACGGGGCGCGCGGGGCGTAGTCGAACGCCAGCGTGTACAGCGCGTCGATCACCTTCCAGTTGCCGGTGATGCGGCCGTAGCTGGTTTCCACGCCGATGATCGCGACGATGTATTCGGCCGGCACGCCGGTCTCGGCGGCCACGCGATCGAGCGCCGCGCGATTCTCGCGGTAGAACGCCACGCCGCCGTTGATGCGCGCGTCGTTGATGAAGATGGGGCGGTAGTCGCGCCACGGGCGCACGGCTTCGGCCGGACGGCTGATCGCGGTGAGGATCGCCTGCTGCACCTGCGCCTGTGCCAGCACGCGGCGCACGTGCGCCGGATCGGCGCCGTAGGTCGCCGCGGTGTAGTCGATGAAGTTCTCGACACGCTGCGCGCGCGGGATCGCCGGATCGGTGACCTGGGTCGGCGCGACCGGACGCTCAGGCGGCTGCGGCACCGGCGCCAGCAGGGCACCTTCGGCGCGCGCAGGCTCGGGCAACGGCGTCACCGCACCGTAGTCCTCGGCATGACCATCGGACGGGTTGACGGGTGTCGCACACGCTGCCAATGCAATCGGCAGCGCGGCCACGGCGAGTCGGAAAAACGGGCGTCGGCTCATCGGCGGCGAGGTTAGCACGCACGTGCGCGCGGCACGCACCGTTGCGCGGATGCAGTCAGGGCCGGTAAGGCTAGAGCGCCGACTCAGCGACGCCGCGTCGCGCTCGCCTGCACGGCCATCACCACACCGAAGCCGGCCAGCAAAGAGACCGCCGCGGTGCCGCCGAAACTCAGCAGCGGCATCGGCACGCCGACCACCGGCAGCAGGCCGGAGATCATGCCGCCGTTGACGATGACGTAGACGAACAGCGCAAGGCCCAGGCTGCCGACCAACAGACGCGAGAAGCCGTCGCGCGCCTCGCTGGCGATCCACAGGCAGCGGCCGACGATGAACAGGTACAGGCCCAGCACGACGCTCACCCCGAGCCAGCCGAACTCCTCGCTCAGCACGGCGAAGATGAAGTCGGTGGTGTGCTCGGGCACGTAGTTGAGGTGCGACTGCGAACCATCGCCCCAGCCCTGCCCCGAAAACCCGCCCGAGCCGATCGCGATCTTCGACTGGATGATGTTCCAGCCGGTGCCCAGCGGATCGGATTCGGGATCGAGGAAGGTCAGGATGCGGTCCTTCTGGTACTGCTGGAAATACCAGAACCACGCCGCCGGCGCGGCCACCGCGAACGCTGCGGCGCCGCCGATGAACCACCACCACGACAAGCCGGCCAGGTACAGCGCGAACACGCCGCCCGAGGCCACCAGCACTGCGGTGCCCAGATCGGGCTGCAGCAGGATCAGTCCGGTCGGCACGCCGATGATCGCCGCGGCGATGGCGATCGTGCCCAGCCGCGGCGGCGTGGGCTGCTGGCCCAGCCACCAGGCCGCCATCATCGGCAGCGACAGCTTCATCAGCTCGGCCGGCTGCACGTAGAACACGCCGAGGTTGATCCAGTGCTGGCCGCTGCGCCCGGTGCCCATGAACAGCACGGCGATCAGCGGCAACAGCGACGCGACATACGCAGCCGGCGTGAAGCGCCGCAACTGCACCGCGGGAATGCGCGAGAGCCCCCACATCGCGCCCAGGCCGACGACGAAGCGGCTGCCCTGCGATGCGACCATCGCCACGTTCTGGTTGGTGGCGCTGTGCAACACGGCGAGGCCGATGCCCATCAGCGCGAGCAGCGCGGCGAGCAGCGGCCAGTCCAGTGTGCGGGTGAAACGCTGCAGCATC
The DNA here is from genome assembly GCF_057838005.1 of Luteimonas sp. KH_071. NCBI lineage: Bacteria > Pseudomonadati > Pseudomonadota > Gammaproteobacteria > Lysobacterales > Lysobacteraceae > Luteimonas > Luteimonas sp. KH_071. The sequence goes on from NZ_CM174458.1 coordinate 3,146,028, forward strand.
TCCAGCAGCCAGCGCAGGATCACGTTCATGGCGTCGGCTCCGTCGGCGCTGCATTGCCGGTCGAAGGCGCGCCGGTCGCGGGCGCGCGCGCCGGCGGTACACCGGGGAACTTGCCGTTCGCATCCCGCGGCGCGGTGCGCACACCGGCGACGACCGCCTCGAAAGACGGCTCCGGCGCGAGGTTGGCCTCGGGCACGATCGCAGCGACTGCAGCGGGTGCACCGGTGGCGGCGTCGATCTCCATTTCGGGCATCTTGCCGAGCAGCCAGGCGTCGAAGATGCGGCGTGCGATCGGCGCGGCCGTGCTGCCGCCGTAGCCGCCGTGCTCGACGGTGATGGCGACGGCGATCGTCGGATTCTCGGCCGGCGCATAGCCGACGAACAGCGCCTGATGCCGCAGGTGATACGGCAGGTTGCGCGGGTCCGTGCTGGCGTTGCCGCGGCGGCTGACCCGCTGCGCAGTGCCGGTCTTGCCGGCCATGCGGTAGTCGGCGCCGATCGCCATGCGCGTGCCGGTGCCGCGGCCGTGGATCGTGGTCACCATGCCTTCCTGCACCGCACGCAGATGCGCGGGGTTGTCGGTGATCGAGGTCGACGCCGGGCGCGGGACCAAGCGCCATGGCGCGTCGAAACCGTCGCGGCGTTCGTTGGCCAGATGCAGCGTGTTGAGCTGGCCGCCGTTGGCGATCGCCGCAGTGCCGCGCGCGAGCTGCAGCGCGGTCGCGATCCAGTAGCCCTGGCCGATGCCGGCGATCACGGTTTCGCCGGCGTACCAGGGCTCGCGCGTGCGCGAGGCCTTGAAGCGCGGCGACGGCACGATGCCGGCGTTCTCGCCCAGCAGGTCGATGCCGGTCGGCTGGCCGAAGCCGTAGCGCGTCATGTATTCGTCGAAGCGCTCGATGCCCATCTCGTAGGCGAGCTGGTAGTAGTAATAGTTCACCGAACGCGCGATCGAATCGCGCAGGTCGGTCCAGCCCGCGCCGCGCGCGGCATCGCGATAACCGCGACGTTGCCCCGGAATGAAGAACTCGCCGGTCGAGAACACGCGCGATTCCGGCGTACGCAGCCCGCTGTCGACACCGGCCAGTGCGACCAGCGGCTTGATCGTCGACCCCGGCGGGCCGCCGCCGAGCACGTTGCGGTTGAACAGCGGACGCGCGGGATCGTCCATCAGGCTGCGGTAGTCGTCGTGCGAGATGCCGTTGACGAACAGGTTGGGGTCGAAGCTCGGCAGGCTGACCATGCCGAGGATGTTGCCGGTGGCCGGATCCACCGCCACGGCCGAGCCATGCAGGCCACCGAAGGCCAGCACCATCGCCTGCTGCAGGTCGGCATCCACGCTCAGGCGCAGGTCGGCGCCGGCCGTCGCGGGGAGCAGGCCGAGCCGGCGCAGCGCGCGGCCTTCGACGTTGGTCTCGACCTGTTCGTAGCCGATCCTGCCGCGCAGCGCTTCGTCGTAATACCGCTCCAGGCCCGTGCGCCCGGTCTGCGGATACAGCAGATGCGCCTGGCCGTAGCGGGTGACGTCGCTCTCGTCGGTGCGGCCCACGTACCCGACCACATGCGCGAACAGATCGCCGTAGGGGTAGTAGCGGTTGAGATACGGCACGACCTCGACGCCCGGGAAGCGCCAGCGGTCGAGCGCGAAGCGCGCCATCTCGTCCTCGCTGATGCGCAGCTTCAGCGTGACCGCGCGGAAGCTGCGCTGCGCCTTGCGTTCCCGGTCGAAGCGGGCGATGTCGTCGGGCGACAGCGCGATGATCCGCGACAGCTCGCTGATCAGCCGGCGCGTGTCGCCGGCTTCCTCGGGCGTCACTTCAAGCCGGTAGGCCTGTTCGTTCTCGGCGAGGATGCGGCCCTTGCGGTCGAGGATCAGCCCGCGCCCTGGTACCACCGGCCGAGGCTTGATGCGGTTGGCTTCCGAACGCTTGGCGTAGATGTCGTGGTCGACGACCTGCAGCTTGAAATACCAGCCCGCCAGCACGCCGAGCGCGATCACGACCGCGCCGAATCCGATCAGCGCGCGTGTGCGGAACGCCGCAGCCTCGGCAGCGTTGTTGCGGATATCGGGACGGCGCCCGCGCCTGGACATGCCTAGGGCCTGTCAACGCTGATGACGCATATCGCACCGGCCCTGCGGACATGCGCAGCACGAAAGAGCGACGGCGTGTATGTCGATACGCAACGGAGCGATGACACAGCTGAGCGTGTCCGCAGGGTCGGCCCTTCGGGTGCCTTCCCACTGGCCGCCATGCGGCGCCGCGCGGCTTGACCTGACGGCCAGTCAGGCGCTGCGCCACGCAACACCACCTGACGGCCAGTGGGAAGGCATGCGATATGCGTCATCAGCATTGGCAGGCCCTCCCCTACGGTTTGCGCCCGAAGCGCAGTGCGTCCATCACCAGGTACAGCGGCGCCCACAGCAACATGCCGATCAGCGGCGCCAGCCAGTAGGCCCACGGCAGCTGCGGCACGCCGAGCGCGACGTGGATCGCCGCGCTGACGATGCGATCGTTGAGCAGCAGGCCACCGATCGCCAGCGCCTGCTGCGCGACCGGGAAGAAGCGCAGCTGCGAGCGGAAGCGCTGCAGGATGAAGGCCATGATCACCAGCCGCAGCGCCTGCTCGCCGAGCAGACCGCCGAATGCGAGATCGGCGATCAGCCCCATCGAGAACGCGAAGCCCAGGCCCGCACGATCGGGATCCTCGATCACCCAGTACGCGACGACCAGTGCCAGCCAGAACGGCCGGAACGGCTGCAGGCCCGGCGGCAGCGGCAGCAGGCCGAGCAGCAGGGCGACGAACAGGCTGACCGGCAGCACCCAGGGATGGCGACGACGGCTCATTGCTGCGGCACCTGCGCAGGTGGTGTCGCCGACGGCGCCGGGGCGTCGTTGGTCGGCGCCGGTGGCGCGTCAGTTGGCGGCGAATCGCCGGCATCGGCGCCGCCCGCCCCGGCGCCGTCGGCGGGCGTGGCTGCAGCGTCCGCGTCGGCCTGCGCGCGCGCGGCCGCTTCGCGTTCGACCGCCGCAGCTTCGAGATCGGCGGTCGTCACCGGCACCACGACATCGCGCAGCAGCAGCACGTCGCGACCGCGATCGAGCTGGGCAGCCGGCGCCAGATCGCCGATCAGGAACGCGCGGCTGTCGTCGGGCTGCAGCTCGGTGATCGTGCCGACCGGGAACCCCGGCGGAAAACGACCGCCCAGGCCCGAGGTCACCAGCGTGTCGCCGACTTCGACCTCGGCCGAGAGCGGCACGTTGCGCAGCGCCAGATGGTCGGGGCGGCCGCTGCCATACGCGACCAGGCGCACGCCGTTGCGGGCGATGATCACCGGCACCGCGTGTTCGAGATCGGTCACCAGCAACACGGTCGAGGTCATCGGTGTGACCGCGATGACCTGTCCGAGCAGGCCGCCGGCGTCGATGACGCTCTGGCCCACGCGCACGCCGTTGCGGCTGCCGGCATCGAGCAACAGGCGCTGGCGCGTCGGGTCCTGGTCGACATCGAGGATCGGCGCCAGCTGCACATCGAGGCTGCCCTGCTCCACCGCGCCGAGCAGCGCGCGCAGCCGCGCATTCTCGACCGCTTCCACGCGCAATCGCGCCTGTCCGGCATTGAGGATCAGCAGTTCGTTGCGCAGGCGCCGGTTGTCGGCCGCCAGCTGGGTGCGCGTGGCGGCATCGTTGCGCATGCTCTCGCCCAGTCGCGACGGCAGGCCCGCCAGCCACCACAGCGGCTGCATCGCCACGTTGGCCTGCTGGCGGAACTGCGACAGCCAGCCGCCCTGGTGATCGCTGACCACCAGGGCACACGACAGGGCGAGATAGGCGAGCAGACGCAGCGTGCCGGCGACTTCGCCGGGCCGGGGCGCGGGAGAGCTGGCGTAGGAGGACATCAGGCTCGATCGTTCCGGGTCATCTCAAACGGTGGCCCTGGACAAAGCCAAAGGCCGCTTCGTCGTCGCCCTGGCGGCTTTCGACAGACGGATGTCTGACAACGCCGGAACGGAGGCTCGGTCCATCGTCTGCAGTGTCCGAAGCATGTTCCGGATGACTGCATCTTCCAAGCCATCAAAGAGCGGCGACAGGCAGGGCGGATACCGGACAGTCACTCCGATCGCCCGTACACGCATCAGTCCGCGAAGAACTCGTTGCCGTGCAGGTCCAGCAGCTCCAGCGCACGACCACCACCGCGGGCGACGCAGGTCAACGGATCCTCGGCGACCTGCACGTGCAGGCCGGTGGCCTCGCTGATCAGGCGGTCGAGGTCGCGCAGCAGCGCGCCACCACCGGTCAGTACGATGCCGCGCTCGGCAACGTCGGCGCACAGTTCCGGCGGGGTCTGCTCCAGCGCCTGCTTCACCGCCTCGACGATGCCCGACAGCGGCTCACGGAGCGCATCGAGCACTTCGTTGGAGCTGATCGTGACGATCTTCGGCACGCCCTCGGCGAGGTGACGACCGGAGACTTCCATCTCCATGACGTTGTCCTGCGGATACGCGCAGCCGATCTCGAGCTTGATGCGCTCGGCGGTGGATTCGCCGATCAGCATGCCGTGGTTGCGGCGCACGTAATTGATGATCGACTCGTCGAAACGGTCGCCGCCGATGCGGGCCGACTGCGAGTAGACGATGCCGTTGAGCGCGATCACCGCGACTTCCGTGGTGCCGCCGCCGATATCGACGACCATCGAACCGCGCGCCTCGGTGACCGGCAGGCCGGCGCCGATCGCAGCCGCCATGGGCTCTTCGATCAGCGACACGTCACGCGCGCCAGCCTCGAGTGCCGAATCCTTGATGGCGCGCTTCTCCACCTGGGTGGAACCGGCCGGCACGCAGATCAGCACGCGCGGGCTCGGACGCAGGAAGCGCGACTTGTGCACCTTCTTGATGAAGTACTTCAGCATCTCCTCGGTGTAGGTGAAATCGGCGATGACGCCGTCCTTCATCGGGCGGTGCGTGGTGATGTTGCCGGGCGTGCGGCCGAGCATCTGCTTGGCCTCGGTGCCCACGGCGGCGACCACCTTCTGGCCCGCACTCCGGTCCTGGCGTACAGCCACGACCGACGGCTCGTTGAGCACGATGCCCTGGCCGCGGACGAAGATGAGGGTATTTGCAGTGCCCAGGTCGATGGACAGGTCATTGGAGAAGAGACCGCGGAACTTCTTGAACATCGGGAGAGGGCGTCCGGCAGGGAGGCGAAACGAAGCGGATTAGCCTAGCAAAAAAGCAGCATCCACGCGGCCCCGGGGCACCCCCAGTTGTGCGCCCGGTCGGGCGCTGTTCCGGTTTTCCGGAACGCCTCCCATCGGCCCCTCCGCTGGCCTCGCGCCCCCCGCGCCGGTACCCTGTGCGCCCTTTCCGCGCGCGAGTTTCCGCCCGATGTCTGCACTGATCTGCGGCTCCCTGGCCTACGACACCATTATGGTGTTCCCCGACCAGTTCAAGAACCACATCCTGCCGGACAAGGTGCACATCCTGAACGTCTCGTTCCTGGTGCCGCGGATGCGTCGCGAGTTCGGCGGCTGCGCCGGCAACATCGCCTACAACCTGAAGCTGCTCGGCGGTGACCCGATCCCCATGGGCACGGTCGGCCAGGACTTCGGCCCCTACCGGGAGTGGTTCGAGGAACACGGCATCGACCTGTCGCAGGTCCGCGAGATCCCCGACCTGTTCACCCCGCAGGCCTTCATCACCACCGATCTGGACAACAACCAGATCACCGCCTTCCATCCGGGCGCGATGATGCGCAGCCACGAGAACCACGTGAAGGACGTTGCGAACGTGACCATCGGCCTCGTCGGCCCCGACGGCCGCGAAGGCATGCTGCAGAACGCCCAGGAATTCTCGGAAGGCAGGATCCCCTTCATCTTCGACCCCGGCCAGGCCATGCCGCTGTTCAACGGCGAAGAACTGCGCAACTTCATCGAGTTGGCCGACTACGTTGTCGTCAACGATTACGAATCCAACCTGCTGCAGGAACGCACCGGCTGGGACGAGACCGTCATCGCCGGCAAGGTGCGCGCCTATATCTGCACGCGCGGCCCCAAGGGCGTTGTCATCCACGCCGAAGGCCAGACCCACGACGTGCCGCCCGCGCACGAGCGTCGCGTCACCGACCCGACCGGCTGCGGCGACGCGTTCCGCGCCGGCCTGATCTTCGGTATCGAAAAGGGCTGCGACTGGCTGACCATCGGCCGCATCGGCAATCTGATGGGCGCCCTGAAAGTCGAACACCCCGGCACCCAGAACCAGCGTTTCGATTACGCCGAGTTCTCGCTGCAGTTCCGCCAGCAGTTCGGGTATGCGCTGGAGAGCAAAACGACGGTTTGAGTCGAGGCGACATCGCGAGCGTTTTGAGAACAGGGCGTCCTTTGGGGCGCCCTGTTTTTTTTGACTCGGCTTTGGTCGGCGACGGACGACAGGACGACAGGACGACAGGACGACAGGACGACAGCATTCCACCAGGCCCGTTATTGAAGGAGTTGGCGCCTGTGTCGAGCGCAAACTACCGGTGTTACACCCCACTTCCATCGCATAACGCCGTCCCACGACCGTCGCCTGATAACGCAGCCGGCCGTGCGATCACGACAGCCGGCATGCACGACGCAAACCCTTGATTCCATAAGCAAGGCCTTCGTCTTTGCGATGGACCCGCGCCCAACGCATACTCGACGCAACACCCCGCATCCGGGGTCGAATACTAGTTAGACCGCGCAGAAGGATTTCCGCAAATGACATATTTCTCTCAATACGGTTTTTCGAGCGCCGACGTTGCAGGAGCGGTTGCCGAAGCTGCTGTTCACGATCTGCGTGTCAACGGATTCTCGTTTAACGGCTTTCCACAAATCCTGATATCGACCGACGCCGAGCGACAAGTCTTCTTAGTAACTCTAAGCTGGACCGAGCACAGTGACTGCGCTGCCATGTTTGAGATGTCCTTGAATGAGACAAAAGCATCCGTAAAACGGTTTAAGAACAAGCAGGGCTATGATCCAGTTATCTTTGACAGGGTCCAGAGTTGCCTCGCCTCGCTAGAGGGAAAGGCCGGAGACGCTCATCGGAAAGCCATGATGGGCGCGGTCTAACAGTTCATTCAAGCCGACGCCGCTTCGCGGCGCGGCTTAACTCAGGTGTTGGGCCGCGGATTTCGCATTCTCTTTGTGCGGTTTCCCGCGACTGGCAGTTCACAGGCAAAGCCCGCTCCACCAGATCGCGCGCCATCGATTCACTCTGGCGCCGTCTCTGGGCAAGCCGGCTACTCACGGAGGCATGGATGCACCGGATTTCTAGAACCGCTATCGGCAAAGCCCCGCGCTCGGCGGCCTTGTCGTATCGTCAGGCCAACCGGCTTCGGACTGACTGCCCGCGGCCCAACAATTCATTCAAGCCGATGCCGCTTCGCGGCACGGCTTAATTCAAGCGTTAGCTGCCAATGGAATTTTCTCGCTCGCCGACGGTAGAAAAATGGTGGCCTTTGGCTCAGTCGCTCGACCTGATCGAAGGCTCATCTGACCACGTCGCCGCCGCGATCGAAGTCGAACTCTCACGGATCGTAGAGGGCGAAGAGCTACGGTGCACGACAGTGGCCTGCACCGACCTAGACGGTGTGTTTGCCTTGGCGCCGGAGCTCTCGACCGTTCCAACCATGCTTGTTGTAGTGCCTACCCACTCAAAGTGGTCAATCCTCTGGGTAAATAGCGCCCTTTGTGACGGCTACGACGCGCTGTGCCACTGCCTGACAGCGAATCACGGCCTCACAACTTTGCATTGGTCGGCCCACGATGACGCCACAACCTTCCAACCGGGCGCGGGCTTCACCTTCAGAAGCATGTCACGTGGCGGCATAGCGAATCGGTCAGTGCAAACAGCGAGGAACGACGGGCGCTGGGCGTTTGTAGAGGTTGGTGCTCCACTACCGGAGGAAGATATCTCGCTCTATTCTTCCCCGCAAAAGGGGAAGAGGCTTAACGAATCATCCATGCAAGCACTATTGGAGCGTCTCGGCGCCCGCCCTTGGAGCGATGATTTTTATGCGTTGCCTGGCGACTGTCATGTTGTGGCTCGCCCCAATCCCCCTGCTTCTGTGAAGCGGGTGGCGGTGGCATCAGTGCTAGGCAGCTAACAATTCATTCAAGCCGAAACCGCTTCGCGGTTCGGCTTAATTCAGGCGTTAGGTTGTGATGGATAGACCAGGGGCGACTCAAGAGATCTCATCCAGCCGCCTCGGCGGTTTCCTTGCAGTTGTTACATCTGGGTTTGTTGGGCTCTTGGCTATCATTCTTCTCGTCGGCTGGGTGCGGGACCGCGGGGCGCCCAGCTTCCTATTCGCCCCAGAGATCATTGTGGCTGTTATCGGCAGCAGCCTCCTTGCAGCTATCGCATTGGTCTTCCTTCGCCAACTCCCTCGGCCCGTAAGGCTCTCGCTAGCGCCTGCACTGGCGTTTGCCATATTCTCGTGTTGGATTGTGGCCGGTTCATGGCTCACAACCTAACAATCCGTTCAAGCCGAACTTGCTTCGTTACGGCTTTGGCGCGGCAGGAAAAGCTTGCCGCGCCAAAGCCTCCACTACGCAAGTCGGCTTAACTGAGGTGTTAGGCCTCATGCCAATTGATCTCGCAAGCTTCTGGGCAGAGAACTACTACAATCATCCACCGCTCACAGATGAGATGGTCGCCGTCGCCGAGTCAAGCTTGGAGGTGCGGCTACCCACCGAGTTCCTTGCGCTACTTCAACGTCAGAACGGTGGATACACAGCGGGATTTGCACACCCGATGGGCCAGCCTACAAGCTGGGCCAAGGACCATGTCCCGCTGCACGATCTGTGTGGAATCGTCACTGATCCAGAGCATGGGACTGCCCAGAATCTATTGAGCACCGCGTACATGACGCAAGAGTGGGGGCTTCCACCCAAGCAAGTTCTGCTTTCTGGTGACGGTCACTACTGGATCACGCTCGACTATCGGGCTGGAGACTCTCCATCGGTTGCGTGGATAGACGCTGAGTGCGATGAAGACGTGCAAATTGCCCCGTCCTTCGCGGCGTTCCTCGCGGGCCTGGTGCCGGACACCACGTATGAGGCCTAACAATTCATTCAAGCCGACGCCGCTTCGCGGCGCGGCTTAATTCAGGCGTTAGGCCCGTGCAGCTAGATCTTGGCTACTTCGAAGAATTCAAAGGCGGGAACACCCTGCTGGTTGCGGGCCAGCCCGCAGAGATCGAAGGCTTAGCAAGAGCCCTTGAGTCCTTTGTTGCCTCCGAACACCAGTCTCTGGTGCTGCAATTACAGGGCTATCGCATAGGCGGAGCGCAGCTCCGGCTAACCAAAGCGCCGATGCCACGCGACGTTCATCTAAGCTGGCTTGTCACGCCATCTGAGGTCGCGCGAGTTGCCGAACAGCTCCGCGCCGTGGCACATGGCGCGCCTGCCCACCAGTACTTCGAGCTGGTAGGCTCGGAAGCGCAGCTTATGGTCGCGGCCGGCGAGTACCCGCCCGAGTGGTGGCAGGCCCAGGCCTAACAATTCATTCAAGCCGACGCCGCTTCGCGGCGCGGCTTAATTCAGGTGTTAGGCGTCATGAAGATCAAAACCGCGCACCCGCAACTTTACTTCGACGGTAACGCCCATCTAGCGGAGCGCTCGTTCGCCTTGGTGCAAGGCACGCTTGATGACCTACTTGCCTTGGGCCTTACTCCGGACTTAGCGATGGGTACGCGCTTTACTTTCGTCCAAGAAGACATTGGCCCTGCCGGCGGGCCGGATGCCCTACTTTTCAACGGCACTATTACCCACAGTCCCGCCCTGGGGCACTTTGCCTTGGCAGATCCTGGGGGTGTTCATTGGCTGTCCGAGATCGCCGGCCATGACGCCTAACAATTCATTCAAGCCGAACCCGCTTCGCGGGTCGGCTTAACTCAGGCGTTAGGCCGCTAAAGCATCCCTGTGCGAGGTGACACATGTGGAACAGAAACCAAAATTACGGACCTGGCGGCGGACGTTCTGTTGGGCCAGGTGGTGGCATGTCAGTTGGGCCGGGAGGTGGCGCATCTGTTGGCCCCGGAGGCGGGCTTTCAGTAGGGCCCGGTGGAGGCATGTCGGTTGGCCCGGGCGGCGGGCTCTCCGTAGGTCCGGGTGGCGGACTCTCTGTCGGACCAGGCGGTGGCCTTTCGGTAGGGCCAGGCGGCGGGTTGTCCGTTGGCCCAGGCGGCGGACTTTCTGTAGGCCCGGGTGGCGGCATGTCGGTCGGTCCGGAGCCTTACATGAGCAACATCCCGCCATGGCCAGTTTTTGTTCAAGAGCTCCGCAAGCGCGGCATGCATCAATACGCTGACATGATTGAGCAGCATCTTCCCCGGTAGCGGCCTAACAATGCGTTCAAGCCGAAGCCGCTTCGTTACGCAAAGCACATGGCAGGAAAAGCTTGCCATGTGCTTCGCTCCACTACGCGTCTCGGCTTAACTTAGGTGTTAGCCGTCAATGAGACTCCTCGCAAAATTCTCAGGCGCACTTCTTTCAATGTTCGCGTTCGCGGGCTGTGTAGTTTCAGTTCTCGCGCTGCTAGATCCGCGCGGAACCCAACATGCCAACGACTCGGACCCATTTGGCACTCCACCAACCACCGGGGAGTCATTGCTGTACCTGGCTGTTTGGATGGTGATGTTGGGCCTTGGCCTTTGGCTTTCCTTCCGGCCCCGGCCGCGGTAGGTTGCCGCCTAACAGTTCATTCAAGCCGAACCCGCTTCGCGGGTCGGCTTAATTCAGGTGTTAGCCGCCACGGAGCTGATATGGATAGCCTCGAAATAGCTACAAAGATTGCTCAGATAATGATCGCGGTTGTTGTCGGATACATTGCTTTTCTTGCTCGCCGTGATGCACGGAGGAACTCAATCGCCGGTCTCCTTAAGCTTGTCTCGGACCAACGCAAGGAGACCGTTAAACTGCAGTCTGAGTACTTTGTGGAGACCCTAAGTGCGAACACTACGTTTTGGTCTAAGCCACACAAGTACCGGGAGATTATCCTCGATCAGCTCGACTCAATTGTCGATGAAAAAAGAGGGCTGGATCTAGCTGAAGCTGCTCTACTAAAGCAGGCTGACGACGCTTGGAATCTGGGGGTGGCGCTTCAACGCCGGCACTCCGGAATGAACAAGAATGGCGAGCAGCAATGGCACAAGATGCGTGAGGATCTCAAACTTAAGCATGAGCAGTCGGGTGGCGCCTAACAATTCATTCAAGCCGAACCCGCTTCGCGGGTCGGCTTAATTCGGGTGTTAGACCGCTATGGAAATTAGCCGCGAACTCATACCAATCATTGGCTCTATTGCTGCAGCTTGCATCGCTGGGGCAATTGCTTTCATTGCCAGTGTGTTCACCAAGGAGAACAAGACATCGGAATTCCGGCAGGCGTGGATCGAAGGCCTTCGGAACGACGTCGCCGAACTGGCGAGCCTCTACCACCACATCACCAGCTCCACGCCAATGTCCGCCAAATCTGGCGTTGATACGGATGAGTTCATAAGATCACTAAAGCAAGAGTTCTTAAAAATTGAACTCATGCAGGCTCGCATCGAGCTCCGCCTCAACCCAGAAGAGCACCAAGAGTTAATCAGCAAGCTCAGAAGAACGGTTCGCTTTGAGGGGATAGACGACAAAGATGTTGGTGCGCACACAAAAGCAGTCGAGTCGTTACTTTTCGACACTCAAGTCGTTCTCAAGGCGGAGTGGGAGCGCGTAAAGAAGGGCGAGCCAATCTATCGCGCAACCAAGTGGGGGTCGCTTATTCTATTTTCTGGTGCTGCACTCTTAGCAACGCTGGTCGCCGCCGGATGCATAAGTATCAGGTTCGCGGTCTAACAATTCATTCAAGCCGATGCCGCTTCGCGGCACGGCTTAATTCTGGTGTTAGGCCGCAAGTGAGAGTTCCTTGAGAGTCCTAGCAGCTTTACTCATATTCACCATCGCAACTGCGATCAATATCTTCGCGATCAAGTTCGGCTTGGAGGACAGGCGGCCTTTGGTGCGCTTCTCCGCAGTGGCATCGGGATCTCTTGCAATACTATGCGCCATCGGGGCTCCAGGCGCTTTTCTTCGCTTCTTGCTATCCAGCGACTCATTGATACTGACAAATACGTTCCTTGCAGGCGCAGTTCTCTTTACAGCAGTATCTCTAGCACTTGATGTTGTAATCGCAGTCAGGCTGCCACGTAGTGCGGCCTAACAATTCATTCAAGCCGACTTGCTTCGCAAGTCGGCTTAATTCAGGTGTTAGGCGCTCAAGAGCTGTTCCGTTGCAGCTGCCTCACACGTTGCACTCGCAAAGCTCATCAGGCCTCTGGTGCGTCGCTTGTCGAGCAAATTCGGCCGCTCATTGCTGGTGGCCTCGGCTCGAGGCGGCGCACGGAGTTCGTCGGCTTTCCTTCGGCAACACTCCGCAGGCGCAAGCGCTATGGAGCGTTGGCGCTCACGCCTCCAACTGTTCGTCGCTTCGGCAACGCGGACTCCACCAGGTGCGCGCCCGTACGCCTCGGCTTTCGGCCAGTGGGGGCGCGTTGCATCTGCTGCCCTGTCGCCCTCTTGCGGCTCGGGCGCCTAACAATTCGTTCAAGCCGACCCCGTTCCGCAGGCTTCGTTCAAAGGTCTGGTTGCTGTGGCATCCTCGCCTCACAGCTTGCTCGTTCCGGGGCGGCTTAACTCAGGCGTTAGGCAGCTGGAGACGGTGAATGGCGCTTCTTGATCTGCTGGAACTCGGAGAGCTCTTTCTCTCTTGGCGCCTTTACGTTGGCATGGCAGTCACTGTTGCTCTCTGCGCCGTCGCCTTCTTACTGATTCCTTCGGATGCCCCCGGCTGGGTTGCTTGGTCGGTTTGCACGCCAATTGGGGTTGCCGGGGTTATCCTCAGCTTTGCGTGGCAAGTGCGCTCTGACTCTAGCAAATAGGCCATGGTGGCCGGCTTTCCACGGGCAGCTGCCTAACAATTCATTCAAGCCGACGCCGCTTCGCGGCGCGGCTTAATTCGGGCGTTAGGCCTCACAAGGATCGTCATGGCAACTTCAGAAAATCATGAGTTCGCTGATCCAACGCCGGACGCCGAAGCACTCAAGCTGATCGCAGCTCTTCTGCCGGAGCAAGTTCAAGCAATCGACGAGGCCGTAATGCAAGCTGCGGATCGTAATTGGCGGAAGGTTGCTTTTGTCGTTGGTACCGTCATGGGCACCCTGCCTGGACGGGTTCCTGGCATACCTGACGTCTTCTATGCTCAACGCGTTGCTTCGCTGGTGGCTCAAATTCGGCTAGAGTCACGAGGCGACCTTTCTCGCATGCGCTACAGCGAGGTTCGCATTCCAGTGCAGGCCGGTGAGGCCTAACAATTCATTCAAGCCGATGCCGCTTCGCGGCACGGCTTAACTCAAGCGTTAGGTGCCATGACCAAGCTCCTCATAAGCGTCATTCTTCTATTTGCTTCGGTTGCGGCCCACGGTGGCGAGAAACCGATATTCTAGCCGTTTCCTGAGGCTCAAATCACTGAGGCTCAATGGGAGTGGTATCGCCGCACGGTCATTGACGCTTACGGAGCATCGCTGCGTCAGTTCCGTGACGAGCATCTTGAGGTCCTGCATAGTCCCGACCGAGTGATGCACTTTGCCTTCACTAAGTTGGGGCATCCTGCACATCCATCTTGGATCACGCGGAATGCTAAGGACGGCTCAGTGGATCAAATTGGATACTTTGCGGGTCAGGAGCCACCGTTCGCAGCGCTCTTTCAAGCGTATCGTGCCCTAACTGATCGCACTCTTGATTCCATTCCTGATGAGCCTGTCCAGCCATGACATTGGCTACGCGCTATCCACTTGGTGTCATGCATATGGCAATTGACTCACTCATAGCAACAGCCGTCTCGGACACCGACTTGCTTCGCAAGCTGGACGGGCAAGGAGATCGCTTTGCTGTCCCGCGCGACGTCGAATTCCTTCTGAGGGCGGCATCCGCCGAAAAGGCTACTACCGTGGCTAGCTTTATTAACGACTACCAGTACGGGGTCGCAACCGCGCAGGACCTAGAGGATTCGCCCAGTGTTCTTGTCGTCGTTCACATGTCCATCGAGCAGCACACCATCCAGTCTGTATCTGGGTTCATGGCCTGCGTTTGTGAATTGTTCGGGCTGGAATATGACGGTTGGGGATGTGTCGTCCAAGTGGCGCACACCTAACAATTCATTCAAGCCGAACCCGCTTCGTGGGTCGGCTTAATTCAGGCGTTAGGCCGCTCGGGTCGTATCGAACAGTCATGGTAATTCGATGAACAAGGTTGGCCGCATCTTCTCAGCGGGACTCGGCGTTGTTCTGCTTGGCGCCGGCATCATTGCGCTTGTCCAAGATCATCTGACACTTGCTTGGCGTCTTGGTGGAGGCTTTGCCTTGATCCTGCTTGGCGGCAACTCGCTCTTCGCGGCGTTCGGCGGCAAGAAATCATGGCTATCGCGCTTAGGTCCATTGCCGTGACATTCACCGGCCCACGGCCTAACACTTCATTCAAGTTGACGCAGCTTCGCGACGCGGCTCAATTCATGTGTCAGGCCTCATGACATATTTTCGGCCACTGATCATTTGGCGCTCTTTGCCGCTGCCTGCTCTTCAGCCGATCAGCCCTGCATAGAAGTGTACGTGCGGCGGCCGGCGTCGTAAGGGAAGCAGCTGAAGAAAATCTAGCAACTGGCGTGTCTTCGCGCGTCGTAGCTTTGCCAGCCAAAACCCGTGCTCCAATTCGATCGCTAATGGTGAGCCGCACGGACATATCGCAAACTTTGTACTGCAGGAGGGGTCACGGGCCGTTGAGGCTACTGAGAACCTGAGCATTTCCGTGAACGCCAACAGTGATCTCACGATACTGCCGATGAAGATTCGAGGGGCTACTTCCACTCGTGAGCGGCTGAGACAACGCAGGGCGCTTTCGCGCCCTGCGTGATCAACGTATTTCAATGCTCACGAATCAGCCACCGCGTGACCCATCGATATAGCTACGGTACTCGCCCACTGACTCGCTGATCTGATAATCACGGTTACTGGCTTCGAGAATGGTGTCCAGGATGAACGTGTTGGACTCGTCCTTGATTCCCTCCAGATACTGGAAATCCTCCGGCAACGCCTCGATGATCGCTGCCTTGGCCTGATCGGTCAGCTGGCCCTGCGCGTTGGTCAGCAGGTCCTTCGGGATTGCAGAGAGCGACTCCGTGATCTGGTCACGCACGCTGTCGCTCAGACCGCCCAACGCTCCCTTGAGGTGATCGGAGATCGCGCCGGCGGCGAGGTCACCGCCCACGGGGATCGCTGAGATGGCGGTGTCGAGAATGAAGCCCATGAATGCATCACGCGCGGCAATCTCGGCGCGCAGATCCACATAACCACTGCTCACTGCATCCTGCATCACCGCGCCGATCATCGCGGCGCGTCCATTGCCAGCGTCGATCGCCTCGATGTCGGCGCCGTCGACAACGCCATCACCATTGGAATCGGTGTTCTCGGCTGCATTGCCGACACGAATATTCTCGGCAGTGAAGTCACCCAGCAGATCCATCACCTGCGCCGAGCGCGAGTTCTCGGGGTTCAGACCGGTGATCCGTACGAGATTGGACAGCGCGGCGAGGTTGTCCCCAATCACGGTCTGGCGATCATTGGCGGAGCCGCTCGTTTGCGTGGGATTGGCGACCGTCAGGTCGGTCAGGATTGCGTCACCGTGCGTGACAAAAAGCTCTCCGAGGGCTTCGGCACGTGCATCAAGCGGCTTGTTGTCGCCGTCGTAGTACTGGTTCTCGATGATGTTCCCGGACGAGTGTTCGTTGACGAAGCGCACCAGATCGAGTGCTTCGGCGCTGCTGCCGTGACGGGATACGGTTTCGACGTAGATCGCCATCGGGTCGCGAACATTCGCCCCCTCGAGCATTGGATTTTCGAAGCTGCGCCCATCGGCGGACAGCGCATCGCGCAGTGCGGTTTGCTGATCGCCGGAGAGCGTGCCCAGCACCGAGTTGACGGCACTGCTTCCGCCAGCCTGGTCGAGTGCGTTGAGGAGAATGCCGGCATAGGGACCCTGCTCGCCGGGCAACAACGACGGCGGATCGGTCAGCACACGCTCGCGCAAGAGTTCGCCTGAGAATTTTTCGATGAACTCCGAGGCGTACGGGCTGTTGCTGCCGGTCAACGTGCCGACCAGCGAATCGATGGCGCCAGGGTCGGGCGTCAGACCCAGCGGCCCGACGGCCGATGATCCGAAGACGTTGGTGAACTGCATGGCATCCTGGAACGAGATGTCGCCATCGACATAGGCGTCGCCGAATGCATCGAAGATGGCGCCACGCTCCTGGTCCGAAATGCGCCCCTCGCCCACCATGCCGTTGAGTCGATCGACCGTGAGCCACGACATCAGCGCGCCGCTGTCCTGTTCCAGAATTTCGTCGAACAGCTGGTTGCGAGCCGAAGGGTCGAGACCCTCGATTTCTTCGGCGAAGCGATCCATTCGCGCTTCGTAGTCGTCGGTTCGGAGGAACCGGTCGCCGACGTCAAGAATGTCGGATGCGAGCTTGTCGATGTCGGTCATGATGGGATCTGCCTGCGGACGATATGCCAACCCTAGTGCGATGCCTGCACGCAGCTCCATTAGGGGGCGACCCTAGGTGCAACCGCGGGCCCGGCCATTTCGCGGTTTCGAATGAACCGACTCCAACGGGCAGTTTGCTTACACGCATTCAGCCGGGACACTTTCAGCCGCATGCATCCGCAATCAATCAAGGCGCCTCTCGGCGCCTTGACGTTCTGCTGTCATCCCAGCCACGGCATCAACGCAGATTGACGAACCCGTCCGCGTCGACGTTGCCGGCCGCGATGCGATTCCGCATATCCGCCGTGCTCAGGCCGGTATCAAGCTGGAAGTGCGGGCGGTCGACGAAGGTCGTCCAGTTGCCACCCCACTCCAGCCCCATGTCGGTGCCGACGCGGCCGATGGCATCCCAGTCGGGACTCCAGTTGATGCTGCCGTCCGGGCGCACTTCGACGACGTCGAAGGCGGTACCGAAATTGTGGTTGCTCTGTCCACCGCGGGCATTGGTCACGATGTCGCCCGGTGTGGTGCGGCCCTGCGCGTACAAGGCATCCTGCTCGGCGTAGGTGCGCATGCCCTGCGTCACGCGCAGGGTGATGCCCAGTTCCTGCTCCACACGGTTGACGAACTCGGCCGCCTGGCCGCGCAGTTCGGGATGCAGGCCGGCGATGCGCGCGTTGCTCGGACCATCGGTGACACGGGCGACCTCACCCGGCGCCACCGGCTCGGTTGCCGGCGGCGGATCGACCGCAGGCGCGCCGTTGAGCTGGGCCCAGGTATTGGGACCGACGATGCCGTCGACCTCGAGGCCACGGCTGGCCTGGTAGCTGCGCACCGCACTCTCGGTGCGGGCGCCGAAGATGCCGTCGGCCGTGCCGGGGCTGAAACCCGCCGCTGCCAGGCGGTTCTGCAGATCGACGACCGCGGGACCCCGGTCGTCGCGTTCCAGCGTCGGCGTGGCCGAGGCCGGTGCGCGCTGCTGCACGGGCACGGCGTCCCCGGTGCGCGCGCCGCCGTTGAACGGCGTGCCCAGCAGGCCCTGCGCCTGTGCGTCGGCCACCGCCGCGCGTGCTGCGGACACGTCGGTGTTGTAGGTGTTCGCCAGGCCCTTGTAGCCACCCCACGGCGAAAGGTTGGTGCCGTTGTTCGACAGTTCGAATGCGACGCGCGCATTGGTCTGCGGGTCGAACAGCTGGTCGTTCGACGTGAGGCCGAAGGCTTCGCGGCGCTCGGGACCCATGCCGCCGAGCATGTTGATCTGGGTCAGGCCGTAGGACTGGTCGCCAGTGGCGCGGTTGCCGTTGAAGGCGGCGGGATCGCCGCTGGATTCGCGCATCGCGATGGCGACCATGCTCACCAGGTTCTCGCCGCGGAAGCCGGCCTCGTGGAACAGCTGGGCCAGCTGGGTGCGATCGAGCGGACCACCGCTGTAGGTGCCCTGCGCCGCATTCGCCGGCGCCGCGGCATTGACCGGCGCTACGTCGCCACTGAGCGCCCTGGTGCCGGCGGGCAGCGCGATGGACTGGTCGGGATAGATGACATCGGGATTGAGCACCTGCGGGTTCGCAGCCAGCAGACCTTCGAGGCTGACGCCGTGGGCCTTGGCGATCTGCGACAGCGTGTCGCCGCGCTGCGCGGTGTACGACTGGGTGGCCTCGCCCGGGGGCGACAGGTCCTGCAGGCGATTGCTGGTGTCGGATGACGAGACGGCGTTGAGGCTCACGGCGGGCTCCTGGATCGGTCGGGCACACATCCCCCGGACCCCTGCAGTGTCCGGGCGTCCGGGCAGGCGCGACAGATGGGGGATGCCCCAGCGTGCATGGGTCACAGTTTGGCTTTCGATGCCCGCGTCCTACGCACGGAAGCCCTGGTGGAAACGAACCGTCCGTGGCGCCTGCTCTGATCTCTCACCCTCCTTGAGAAGAGCCGGCCCGTACTGATACGGGGTGCTCGGGTGCGGCAGCGGGCGCTTCTGGCGACGGGTTCGATTCCTCACCCTCACCCGAAGCGCTGCGCGCTTCGACCTCTCCCGAAGGGAGAGGTGCTCGAACCCCGCGCACCCGCTCTGCCGCTCCGCTCCAAACATGCCCAACCCACATCCTCACCGCACCGCGATCCGTTTCCCGATTGAATGCGCGCATGCCGCGACGCCGATCTGCCGACACCCCCGCCCGCCCACGCGATCTGACCCGCGGGGCGATCGCGCCCACACTGTTCGCGTTCGCGTTGCCGATCCTGGGTGGCAACGTGATGCAGTCGCTGAACGGCTCGGTCAATGCGGTCTGGATCGGGCGCTTCCTCGGCGAAGGCGCGCTGGCGGCAATCGCGAACGCCAACAACATCCTGTTCCTGCTGCTGGGCGCGGTGTTCGGCGTGGGCATGGCCGCGACGATCCTGGTGGCGCAGGCGATCGGACGTGACGATCTGCCGGGCGCGAAACGCGTCATCGGCACCAGTGCGACGTTCTTTCTCACCGCCTCGGTGCTGGTCGCACTGGTCGGACTGCCGCTGTCGCGCCCCGTGCTGCTGTGGATGGGCACGCCGGCCGAAGCGCTGCCGCATGCGGATGCGTATCTGAAACTGATCTTCCTCGCGGTGCCGTTCCTGTACGCATTCGCGTTCCTGTCGGCGATCCTGCGCGGCGCCGGAGATGCGCGCACGCCGTTCCTGTTCCTGCTGCTGGTGGTCGCACTCGACATCGTGCTGGTGCCGATGCTGATGCTCGGCGTCGGACCGCTGCCGGTGATGGGCATGGCCGGGGCGGCGCTGGCGAGCCTGATCGCGAACGCGCTCGGCCTGACCGCCCTGCTCGCCTGGCTGCGGCATCGCCGGCATCGCCTGTGGATCCATCGCACCGAGCGTCATCTGTACCGGCCCGACTGGACCATCGTGCGTGCGCTGCTGGCCAAGGGCCTGCCGATGGGCCTGCAGATGGTGATGCTGTCGGCGGCGATGATCGCGATGATTTCGATGGTCAATGCGCACGGCGTCGACACCACCGCGGGCTACGGCGCCGCGCTGCAGCTGTGGACGTATGTGCAGATGCCGGCGATGGCGATCGGCGCGGCGTGCTCGACGATGGCGGCGCAGAACGTCGGCGCCGGGCACTGGGACCGCGTCTCGCGCATCGCCGCCGCCGGCGTGGGCTTCAACGTGCTGATGACCGGCGGACTGATCGCGCTGTTGCTGCTGCTCGACCGCGCGGCGCTGTCGCTGTTCCTCGGCGATACCAGTGTCGCGCTGGAGACCGCGCGGCATCTCAACCGCATCGCGATCTGGTCGTTCCTGTTCTTCGGCGTGACCTTCGTGCTGTTCGGCGTGGTGCGCTCCACCGGTGCGGTCATGCCGCCGCTGCTGATCCTGGCGGTCACGCTCTGGGGCGTGCGCGTGCCGTTCGCGACGCTGATGCAGCCGGTGCTGGGCGTGGATGCGATCTGGTGGAGCTTTCCAGCGAGCGCGCTGCTCGCGATGCTGCTCTCCATCGGCTACTACCGCTGGGGCGGCTGGCGTCGCGCGCGCATGCTCGGCGATGCGCCGCGCGAGCCGGGCGCGATTCCTTCAGAAGTGCCGGCACATCCGCCGGCCCCGGTGGCCGGCGTCGATCCGCACGATGGCGAACCCGCGCATGGCGCCCGGCGGCCGGCCCGCGCCTGAACCCCTCTCCCGCGCCGCCTTGACCCCGCGACGCAGCGACGGCATCTAGGGCGGACGTGCACCTTGCGCTTCCGGACCTGCCTGCCATGCGTATCGCCGATGTGCTGACGTTGTTGCTGCTGACCGCGGTCGCCGCATCGCCCGCGTTCGCGCAGCAGTTGCGCAATCCGGCGGATCCGCCGCCGGTGGCCGGCCAGGCATTGCGCCAGATCGAGCCCGCGCCGCGCATTCCCACTGCAAGCGGGACACGCAGCGCCGCGGAACCCGCACCCGACACGGCAGCCCGCGCGCGTTGCCTGCAACGGGCCACCGCCACGATCGAGCCGACGGCCACCGCGCGGGTCGCGACGGCGCAGCGACGCGCGGCGGCCGTCGACACCCAGCGCGCGGCGCGCGGTGGCGATGCCGCCGATCCCACCGACCGGAGCGGCCTGCGCGCGCAACGCGATGCGCAGGCACGCGCCGCCACACGCGAAGACAATGCAGCACGCCAGCGCCTTGCACTGGCCCAGGCGAACTGTCGCTGATCGAGCGCGCAGGTCCGCGCTAGCGCCTCGGATGCCGCAGCCGCTGGATCACCGGCGCTGGATGCGCGCAGGCCGCAACGGACCCCTGCCTCAGTTCCACTTCGGCAGCTTCGTCCGCTCCAGTCCCGCCACTTCGAACAACGCTGTGCGCGTACCACCCGCTTTCACCGGGAACTCGATCGACACCGTCTTCGCGCCGTCGAGCAGACGCCACAGCGCGCGCTCGTCGTCGATGAACATGGCGATGGCTTCGTCGGTCTGCGGTCGGTTGGCGGCCATGCGGCGTGGTTCCCCGTCGTCGACGCGCACGTTGACGCGGCAGCTGGGATAGCAGTCGAAATCGCCGGCCTGCAGTACGAGGTAGCTGCTGCGTCCCCAGGACGGGTGGTCGCGGAAAATCAGCTGCACGCGCTTCGCGCCGGTGCCGTCAACGTCGATGGTGTCTTTCGCGTAGATCGCCGCCGACAGCTGTTCGCCGCTTTCGACGTTGGCGGTGTTGTAGCTCCACAGCGCCTGCGTGCGCGCGGTCTCGCGCACCGCGTCACCCTTCGCCGCAACGTCGTCGAACTTCGCGCGCACGCGCTCCGCGGCGGCGGTGTCGGGATAGCGTGCGAGCAATACGTCGGCCTGCGCCTTCGCCAGCGCCCAGTTCTCGATCGCGACAGCGGCTTCGAAATCGCGCTCGCCAGCTTCCGCCTGTTCTTCTGCGGCGGCGGCCTGGGCCTGCGCCTGCGCGGCAGCCTGGGCTTCGCGGTCCTGGCAGGCGGTCAACGGCAACAACGCGGCGAGCAGCGCGGTGGCGAGCAGGTGTCGGGATGTCATGCGGGCGTTCCTCGTTCGATCAGCCAGTGCACCGCGTCGGCGACCTCGCGCGGTTGCTCCATCAGGGTCATGTGGCCGCTGCGGTCGAGCAGGACCTGACGCGCCTGCGGCATGCGTTGAGCGTACAGGGCCATCGCACTCGGATCGATCACCGCATCGTGCGCGCCCCAGACCAGCACGGCGGGCTGACGGATGTCGCCTGCCGCATCGCCGGGCGCGAACCGTTCGTCGCTGCGCCCGATGCGGTCGAGCACGGCCTGTTCGAACGCGGCCTCGTTGCGGCGATGGCGTACGAAGGCGATCGCGCCGGGCCATGGCAGAGGTGGCCGCGCACTGCGCTCGTGGAACAGCACGGACAGGTACTGCTCCATCGACGCGGTGTCTTCGATGCCGAAGGGATTGCGACCATCGAGCACCGCAAGACCGAAGGCGTTGTCTTCGAAGTGCACGCCGGCCGCATCGAGCAGACCGACGCGCGCGACGAGATCGGGAGACTTCGCCGCGACCAGTGCGGCGATGCCGCCGCCCATCGAATGCCCCAGCAGCACGACCGGGCCGGTATCGAGATGCCGCAGGAACGCGGCGACGTGCGCGGCCTCGGCGACGAAGCCGTGGTCGGCATTCGCGATGCGTTCGCTGTCGCCCCAGCCCGGCAGATCCGGCATGACCAGGCGATAGCGCGCATCGAGCTCGGGCACCAGCCGGTACCAGTTCTCCTTGCTGCCGGTGTAGCCGTGCAGCATCACCAGTGTCGGCGCTACGGTATCGGCACCCGCGCGTTCGGTCCAGCACCAGCGCAGGCCGTCGATGCGCGCGCGATGCACGCTCAGCCGCAGCCTTCGACGCTGGCGCCCGTACTCGGCGCGGATCAGTTGTCGCGGCTGGCGCAGCAATACCCACGCGAATACGGCGACACCGATGACCGCAACGCACGCGGCCGCCACGAGGGCGGCCGCGAACGGATGGCTCGATGCCTGCATCGCCTCAGTTGGCGGGCGCCCGCGCCGCCGGATCGGCAGGCGCGGCCGCATCGGCCGCATCGGCCGCATCGGCCGCAGGCACTTCAGCCGGTGCCGGTGCGGGCGCTGGCTTGGCCTGGTTGATCAGCGTCTCCACCGAACCGGTGGTGATCGGGTGATACCCCGGACGCGCGGTTTCGAAGATCTGCTTCGCCAGTGCGAGGCCGGCTTCCGTCTGCACCAGTGCGGTGTAGATCGGCATGATCAGCTTGCGACGGCCGACGCGCGTGGTGAACTCGGCCAGCGCCTCGTTCGCCTGCGTGTAGCCGCTGCGTACCGCCAGCGGATACCAGCGCATCGCGATCTCGCCGTTGTCGGTGCCGGTGAACGTGTACGCCGCATCTAGCTGCGCCAGCTGCTCGACGGTCAACGTCGGCGGCAGGCTTTCGAGGAAGTGCAGCCATTCCTGGGTCGACCACGCGTCGGTGATCTGGCGCGGCGGCAGCTGCGCGCTGCCCAGCCACGCCAGACGCGCGGAATCGACGATGCCGAAGTTGCGCGACATCACCTGCGGCGCGGAACCCGGAATGCCCGGCGCGTAGACCCATTCCTGGATCTCGGCATCGGTTACCGTGTCGGGGAACTTGTCGAACAGATTTTCTTTCGCGTACGCGAGGAACTGCTCGGTGGTGATGCTCTGGAACGCGAAGTGGTCGAAGTAGCCGCGCAGGAAGGTATCGAAGTTCTCGCGGCCGAAGCGCTGCTCGAGGAACTGCAGGAACCACGCCCCCTTGTCGTAGGACACCGCGCTCAGCGCGTCGTCGGCATCGAGTGCGACGTCCGGCTTGACTGCCAGCGCCTGCGTGCCCTCGGGCATGGACGCAATGTTCTCGCGCAGGGAGTTACGCGCGATCACGTACTCCATGTCGCTGACTTCCTTGCCGTACAGCGACTCGACAATGCGGTTCTCGACGTAGCTGGTGAAGCCCTCGTTGAGCCAGCCGTGCTTGGCGCTGGAGAAGGTCACCAGATTGCCCGACCAGCTGTGCGCGAGCTCGTGCGCGATCAGCGAAACCAGCGACTTGTCGCCGACGATGACGGTCGGGGTGATGAACGACAGCCGCGGGTTCTCCATGCCGCCGTAGGGGAACGACGGCGGCAGGATCAGCAGGTCGTAACGCTCCCAGCGATACGGACCGTAGAGCTGCTCGGTGGTGGCGATCATCTTCTCGGTGTCGGCGAATTCCGCCACCGCGCGATCGATCATCGCCGGCTCGGCCCATACGCCCGCGCGACCGGAGATCTCCTGGAACACCAGATCGCCGGCCGAGATCGCCATCAGGTACGACGGAATCTTCTGCGGCATCTTGAAGGTGTAATCGCCGTCACGCTGGGCGGCCGGATCGTTGTCGGCGCTCATCAGCACCATGACGTCCGGACGCGCGGTGACGTGCGCGGTGTAGGTGTAGCGGATCGCCGGCGTGTCCTGCAGCGGCACCCACGAACGCGCATGGATCTGCTGCGACTGGCTGAACATGAAGGGCAGTTGCTTGCCTTCGGTCATCTCCGGCGTGAGCCACTGCAGGCCCGAGGCGTCCGGCGAGGTCACGTAGGTCACGCGGACCTTAGCGTTGCGCTCGGGTGTTTCGATGGTGAGCTTGCTGCCGAGCGTCGCGTCGGCCTGCGCCAGCGCGTACTGCAGCGGCTGCCACTGGCCGCCGGCGGCTTCGCCTTCGACTTTCGAGATCGTCAGGTCGCGCGTGTCGAGCACCAGCTGCGTCGCGGACGGGTCCTTCCACTGCAGCGTGTAGGTCGCGGTACCGGCGATGGTCTTCGCATCGAAGTCCAGCGCGATATCGAGCGCCAGGTCTTCGGTGACGACCTTGTCGGGCTCGGCATAGGAATGCTCGTCACGATCGACGGCGGCAGCCTGGGCAGGCGGCGCGGCCGGCTCGGCGGCAGGCGCTGCATCACGGTTGCATGCGGTCAGCGCAAGAACGGCCAGTGCCAGCAGGCCGACGGCGGAACGGAATGGGCGCATCAGGAAATCCACGCGGGGGACAAGCCGAAGATTCTACCGTGCGCCCTGCCCTGCCTCCGGTGTGCTGCGCCACGTCAATGGCCCACCGCCCTATTCAGGTCTTGTACCCGTCGTGGATCGCGACAATGCCGCCGCTGAGATTGCGGTACCTGCAGCGCGCGAAACCGGCCGCTTCCATCATGCCCTTGAGCGCGTCCTGCGGTGGATGCTTGCGGATCGATTCCGACAGGTACTGGTAGCTGTCGCTGTCGCGCGCGAACAGCTTGCCGAGCCGCGGCATGATCTGGAAGGAATGGAAGTCGTAGATCGGTTTGAACCAGTCCGCCTTCACTTCCGAGAATTCCAGCACGCGGGCCTGGCCGCCGACCTTCAGCACACGCAACATTTCGCGCAGCGCGGCGTCCTTGTCGGTGACGTTGCGCAGACCGAAGGCGATCGTCACCAGATCGAAGCTGGCGTCCGGGAACGGCAGCGTCTCGGCGTTGCACTGCACATACTCGAAGCCGCGCACGTTGCCGCGGTCGGTCATGCGGTCGCGGCCGACGCGCAGCATCGAGGCGTTGATGTCGCCCAGCACCAGTTCGCCGGACTCGCCCACACGGGATTTCAGCAGCGCGGCGATGTCGCCGGTGCCACCGGCCAGATCGAGCACACGGTCGCCGGTGCGCACCTGCGCGGTCGCGGCGAAGTAGCGCTTCCACACCCGGTGAATGCCGAGGCTCATCAGGTCGTTCATCAGGTCGTAGTTGCCTGCGACCGAAGAAAACACCTCGCCGACCAGCTTCTGCTTCTCCCCGGTGGGGACGTCGCGGAAACCGAAGTGGGTGGTGCCGGTCTTGCTGGAGTCGTCGTTCATGGGCCGATTATCCCTCATCCGCCGGCGCGCGCCCGTGTATGCCGGCTCGACCCCGCGCGCTGCTGCGGTCAGACTCATGGGCCATTTGCAGACGATGTGCCCGATGATCGCCACGCCCGACTACCGCGCCCTGCTCGACACCGCGATCGCCGAAGCCCGCCAGGGCCTGGCAGAAGGCGGCATCCCGATCGGCGCCGCGCTGTATCACCAGGACGGGCGCCTGCTCGGCTGCGGCCACAACCGCCGCGTGCAGGAAAGCGATCCGTCGATCCACGGCGAGACCGACGCCTTCCGCAAGGCCGGGCGCCAGCGCTCGTATCGCGACACGATCATGGTCACGACGCTCGCGCCGTGCTGGTACTGCAGCGGCCTCGTGCGCCAGTTCGGCATCGGCACCGTGGTGGTCGGCGAATCGCAGACCTTCCAGGGCGGTATCGACTGGCTGCGTGAGGCTGGCGTCGAGGTCATCGACCTGCAGAGCCAGGCATGCGTGGACCTGCTCGGCGGTTTCATCGCCGCGTATCCGGACGTCTGGAACGAGGACATCGGCGAGGACTGAGCGCCAGCCGCGCGACGACGCGTGGCGCCTTCGATTACACTGCGCGCCTCGACGATGCCTGCGTGGCATCGGCCCGCCGCGCCGAATCCCTGCCTTGATGACGATCACGCCGCCATAGCATCCGACGCCTGCCGCTGACGCGGCCGTCTCCTGCTGGCTGCATTTCGATCTCATCCCCCCGGACCCGTGTCCGGGCGTTACCAGGGCATTCCATTGAATTTCTCCCCCACGCTGCGCCAGGAATGGTTCGGCAATATCCGCGGCGACCTGCTCGCCGGGCTCGTCGTCGCGCTCGCGCTGATTCCCGAAGCGATCGCGTTCTCCATCATCGCCGGCGTCGATCCGAGCGTCGGCCTCTACGCCTCGTTCTGCATCGCGGTCGTCATTGCGTTCACCGGTGGCCGGCCGGGCATGATCTCGGCCGCCACCGGCGCGATGGCGCTGGTGATGGTCACCCTGGTGCGCGACCACGGCCTGCAGTACCTGCTGGCCGCCACGCTGCTGACCGGCGTATTGCAGATCGTCGCCGGCGCGCTGAAGCTCGGCGTGCTGATGCGCTTCGTCTCACGCTCGGTGATCACCGGCTTCGTCAATGCGCTGGCGATCCTGATCTTCATGGCGCAGATCCCCGAACTCATCGGCGTGCCGGCGCTGGTGTATCCGATGGTCGCGCTGGGCCTTTTGATCATCTACGGCCTGCCGTGGCTGGGACGGTTGACGTTCCCCGGCGTGGGTCTGTTGTTGCTGGTGATCGGTTTCGCGCTGACCTTCGGCAGCATGGAGCCGCGGCTTCTGTACGTCGTCGCGGTGCTCGGCCTCGCCGCCGTGGCGCTCCTGTTCCGCTGGACCCGCAACCTCGTGGTGCCCGCGCCGCTGGTGGCGATCGTGCTGCTGACCGGGCTGGCGCTGTACTTCGGACTGGTGGTGCCGACCGTCGGCGACAAGGGCGCGCTGCCCGACAGCCTGCCGGTGTTCCTGTTCCCCGACGTGCCGCTGACCCTGGACACGCTGTGGATCATCCTGCCGGTCTCGCTGACGCTGACCGTGGTCGGCCTGCTGGAGTCGCTGCTGACGGCGCAGATCGTCGACGATCTCACCGACACACCCAGCAACAAGAACCGCGAATGCGCCGGTCAGGGTGTGGCCAACATCGCGTCCGGCCTGCTCGGCGGCATGGCCGGCTGCGCGATGATCGGCCAGTCGGTGATCAACGTGAAATCCGGCGGCCGCGGGCGCCTGTCGTGCCTGGTCGCCGGCGTGGTGCTGCTGATGCTGGTGGTGTTCGCCGGTCCGTGGGTCGCGACGATTCCGATGGCGGCGCTGGTCGCAGTCATGATCATGGTGTCGATCGGCACCTTCAGCTGGAGCTCGATCAAACAGCTGCGCACGCATCCGGGCACGTCGAGCATCGTGATGCTCGGTACCGTGATCGTCACCGTCGCCACGCACGACCTCGCCAAGGGCGTGCTGACCGGCGTGCTGCTGTCGGCGCTGTTCTTCGCGCGCAAGGTCAGTCGCGTGCTGCACATCGGCTCCACCGTCGACGCCGACGGCGCGGCGCGCACCTACGTCGTCACCGGCCAGGTGTTCTTCGCCTCGTCCGAGCGTTTCGTGTCGGCCTTCGATTTCCGCGAAGTGCTCGAGCGTGTGACCATCGATGTCTCCGCCGCGCACTTCTGGGACCTCAGCGCGGTCGGCGCGCTGGACAAGGTGGTGCTGAAGTTCCGCCGCGAAGGCACGCATGTGGACGTCGTCGGCCTCAACCAGGCCAGCGCCACCATCGTCGACCGCCTCGGCGTGCACGACAAACCCGACGCCGAACGCCTGATGGGCGGCCACTGAGGAGCGATGCAGATGATTGACGCACCCTTGATCCCCGCCGGCGGCCGCGTACTGGCCGCCATCGACCCCTCCGCTCACGCACGCGATGTCGCCGATCTCGCCGCCTGGGCCGCGCAGCGTCTCGACGTGCCGCTCGATCTGCTGCATGCGATCGAGCGCGACCCGGCCTCGACGCCGCCGGCCGACTTCAGCGGCAGCCTGTCGCTGGGCAGCCAGGAAGCGCTGCTGGCCGAGCTGGCTGCCCACGACGAACAGCGCGGCCAGCTGGCGCAGCGCCATGGCCGCGCGCTGCTCGACCAGATCCGCGCCCAACTGCGCGACAGCGCCGGACTGGAGGCCGAACCGCGCCTGCGCCACGGCACACTGGTGGATGCACTCACCGATCTGGAAGGCGACGTGCGCCTGTTCGTGCTCGGCCGTCGCGGCGCCCATGCCGATGGCGCCAGCGGCCACCTCGGCCGCAATCTGGAACGGGCGGTCCGCGCGGTGCATCGCCCGGTGCTGGTCGCCACGCGCGCGATGCAGCCGATCGCCCGCTTCGCGATCGCTTTCGACGGCAGTGCCACCGCGCGTCGTTGCGTGGCGATGGTCGCGGCGAGTCCGCTGTTGCAGGGACTCGACTGCCATCTGGTGACGGCCGGCCGTGCGGACGACCACGCGAGCGAACGTGCCGCCGCGGTCGCCGAGCTCACCGCCGCGGGATTCCAGGTCCACCCGCACACCGTCGAAGGCGCACCGGAATCCGCGATTCCCGCGTTCCTCGACGCCCAGGCGATCGACCTGCTGGTCATGGGCGCCTACGGGCACTCGCGCATCCGCAGGCTGATCGTCGGCAGCACCACCACCCAGGTGCTGCAGACCAGCGCGGTGCCAGTGCTGCTGTTGCGCTGACGGACATGCGCCAGGCCGCCCGGGCGGCCTGGCAATGCCGCGTGGAGGCCGGGTCAGTCGCGCATGAGGCCGGTTGCAGCGTCCGTCGGGCCGAACACGTCGCGCCATGCGGCGTAGGCGACCAGGCCCAGCGGCAGCAACAGCAGCAGGATCCAGGGCTGATAGACCAGGCCCATCAGCAGGCCGACGTTGGCGAGCATCCAGCCCAGCAGCGGCGCCGGATGGCGCCGCAGCAGCCGCAGGTTCTCGCCGATGGCGGTGAACACCGGCACGCCGTCCAGCACGATCCGGCTGCCGGCGAAGAACAGCAATGCGATGGCCGGTATCGCACCGGATGCGATGCTGATCGCCGTGTCCAGTCGGGTCAGCGACGTGAGATTCGCCGGATCGGGGGCGATGAACGCCATCGCGCCAACAGGTCCGGCGAGCAGAAGCAGCACCAGCCACTGGAATCCAAACACCGCGGTGCTCAGCAGGGCCA
The DNA here is from genome assembly GCF_057838005.1 of Luteimonas sp. KH_071. NCBI lineage: Bacteria > Pseudomonadati > Pseudomonadota > Gammaproteobacteria > Lysobacterales > Lysobacteraceae > Luteimonas > Luteimonas sp. KH_071. Next base: position 3,175,253 of record NZ_CM174458.1, read on the forward strand.
GCCCGGGCAGCGACCAGCGGATCCGCCACAACGCGCGTAGCGCGCCTGTCGCATCGGCGCGGTTGCGCGCTATCACCCCGTGCGCCATCAGCAAGGCCCATGCCGAGAACACCGGCACCACCAGCTTCGACAGCACGACGCCGGCTCCGGGCACACCGACCTGCAAGACGATCTCCACCAGCATCGGCAGCACGGCCAGCGCATAGAGCCGGAACGGCGCGTCACGAAAGAGGCGCCAGGCGTCGGACAGCCAGACGCCGAGACGGCGCATCGGCCAGCCTTCGGATCCGGCATCTGAAACAGATTCGTACAACATCGGCGCGCTCCTTCCATGTATGTCTGGAGAAGACGCGTGCGACGCGCGCGTTGTGACCGGGCCGGCGTGGCGTCGATCGCGGTTCCTGCCGATGTAACGGTGGAAATGCGCGTGGATATGGCGGCGGCAGTGCGTGGCGCGACTGATGCGTTCCCTTCAGCGCGCAGCGCTTGAGCCCGTCGATCCATCCCGTCATGGCAAAGACGCCTGGCGCGAACGGAGTACGTCCACCTACGCCGACGTCAAAAACCCAGCGCCGCTTCCAGCACCGGCTTCGCCCACTCCGGCGTCTTCGCCAGCGCCGTCAGGTCATCCGCACCCGGCAACACCAGCGCGCCGTCGATCATCTCCAGCAGCAACACCGGATCCGGCACGGCTTCTCCGCGCGCGACGTCCACGCTGTTGTCGTAGACCTGCAGTTGCGCGAGCACAGGCATCAGCGCGATCAGGTTTTCGCGCGCACGGGTCCAGCGCGCGCGGATATTCGCTTCGGGAATGTCGTGGCCGCCGACCGCGACCCGCGCCTGCACGCGTGCGATGTGCTGCTCGGCCGACGACAGCCCGCAGAACCACATCAGCACATCGTGCGTGCGCGCGGCCTCGGCGATGCGCGCCGGCACGGTGTTGCCGCCGAGCGTGGTTTCGAATGCATAACTGTGGCCGCTCGCCAGTGCGACATCGAGCCGGCGCATGCCTTCCTGCCAGGCCTCCGAGTTTGCCTCCGGCATCGAACAGCCGGTCGCGGCGGCCAGGTCGCGCGCGAAGGTGTCGGGGTTGAACCACGCCATGCCGGCGCGTTCGAGCAGATGGCCGCCGACCGAACTCTTGCCGGCGCCGTTGACGCCGGCCAGCACGTAGAGGACCGGGCGCGCCACGCTCAGCAGGTCGCGCCGGCCTTGACCTTGCCGCGCAATCGCGCGGGACCACGCATCGCTTCACGCAGGTTCGCGCCGGCGTCGCCGGCCTGCAGCGCGGCCAGGCGCGCATCGAAGCGTGTGCGCAGGGTGTCGAGGGCAGAGCGCTGGGCCGCACCCGCGGCGTCGAGCGCCTGCAGGATCTCGCCGTATTCCTCGGCCGACAGGATCACCGCCTCGGGCGTGTTGTGGTGCGTCACGACGACCTTGCCGCCGCGGGCGATGGTCTTCATCACGCCGCGCCAGCCGAGCTTCTTGACGTCGGACGCCGGCGTGCGCGGCAGCGCATCAAGGGCGTCGAGCTTGAGGGACATCGTCATCGCGATCGCTCCTGCGGCGGGTATGGGGAAATATACCCCAATTGGCCAATCTGGCCCTTCACGCGAGGCCCGACGTTCCGGTCCGGCTCAGCGACGGGAGAGGCGCAGGACCAGCCACAGGACGAGCGCGAGCAGGTTCACGCCCAGCGCCGCAGTGGATGGGCCCGCGAGCGCGAGGCGGAAGGCTTCCGATGGCACCGACCAGTCGAGGTCGACCACGACGCTGCGGCCGAACCGGAACTGCAGCGGCACCGTAGCGCCGGCGTGCCAGGCGTAGGTCAGCCAGGGCGTGGCGATAACCGGAATCTGCAGGGCGAGCGCGATCCGCGACAGCCGCTCGCCGAGCGCGTCGCCTTCGAGCAGCAGCACACCGGCGATCATCGCGAACGTCGACAGCAGCAGGCCGATCACCAGCACCAGCACCGCGGCGCCACCCGCGCCGCCGGAGGCCAGCCGGATCAGCGTGCTGGCGAGGCCGTAGAAACCACCGGCGATCTGCAGGCAGGATCGCGACGATTCGAAGCAACACGGACATGGGCGGCGCACCGGACAGGGCGGGCGATTGTGGCAACGTCGCCCGACGGGCTCAAGGCGCGGCGGCAGGCTCGGCCACGCGCCACAGCACCGGCCACGCATCGGCGCTCAGACCACCGCACGTCTGCATCTCGGCGTAGTGCGACAGCTGGAACGCCTGGCCGTCGAACTGCCACGTCGCTTCAAAGCCGCAGTCGCCGATGCCGCGGCCCTTCGCGAATTGCGCGAGCGTGCCGTGGGCGGCGTCCAGGCCCGGGCTGACCAGCAGGTCGAAATCCTCGCTGGGGTTCACGCTGTCGTCGGAGAGCTTCGGCGCCGGCAGGGTCAGCCGCGTCACGTCGCTGCCGTCGCGCGCCGCTCGGAACACCAGGCTCGAGCCCTGATAGGCGCCGCTGTAGCAGCTGATGAAGACCAGCGCGTGCGCCGCATCGAGGGGGTACGCAGCATCCTCGCGCGAGACATCGAAATCGCCGCCGGCCTCGTTGCATTCGTGCGCACGCAGCGCAGCGGCCTGCGACGCACGCACGCTGCCCGTCAGACGCGCGGCATCGGCGTTCGACAACGGCGGCGGTGCCGAAGCGGGTCGCACCAGGACCGGCAGCGCCGGCGCCGCAGGAACAGCCGCGGCATCCCGCTCGCCACGGCGCGCCCACGCGCCGGGCGTATCGAGTCGCTGCTGGTGTTCGTCGATGTAGAGCAGCGCCGCATTGAGGCCCGACAACGACACGCTGCGGTCCTGGTCGTCGCCCAGACGCGTGCCATTGCGGACCAGATCGATGAAGCGCGCGATCGCCGCGGGATCCTCGATGCGCAAGGCAGCGTTCTCGCCTGCATCGCGCTCCCAGGGCAGCGCCGCAATCGCGGACGCGGCGACACCGTCGAGTCGCAGCGACGAGGCGTCCACGTCCGCCCACGGTGCACTCAGCAGCAAAGACTGCGCGCCATCGGCGCCTGCATCGCGGATCAGCGACAGCACCAGGCCTGACGCGCTGTCGCTGACGCCGATCGCGGCGCACCGGCGGATGTTGTCGCAGGCCACCACGACATCGCGGAAGGTGCGGTAGACCGGCGCGGCGGGTCTGCCGGGCGGCACGGCCTGCAAGTCGGACGCATCTACGGAAGACGCCGCGTCGGTGTCCGGTGCCGTCACGGGCTCGGCTGAGGATGCCGGCGTCGCCGCATCGCGCTGTGTGCACGCAGCCAACGATGCCAGCAGCCCCACCAGGACGAGTGTCTTGCGTACGCCATTCGACATCGCGGTGCTTCCAACGAAAGGGCCCGCAATGATGCGGGCCCGATGTCCGATCGTGATGAACGCCGCGCGTCAGAGGATGTAGCGGCTCAGGTCCTGGTCCTGCACCAGATCGCCCAGCTGCTGGTCGACATACGCGCGGTCGATGAGCACCGTGCCGCCCTTGTCGGGGGCTTCGAAGCTCAGCGAATCGAGCAGGCGTTCGAGCACCGTGTGCAGGCGACGCGCACCGATGTTCTCCTGGCGCTCGTTGACGTGCGCGGCGATCTCGGCAAGCCGCTCCACCGCATCCGGCGCGAACGTCAGGCCGACGCCTTCCGTCTTGAGCAGTTCCACGTACTGCGTGGTCAGCGCGGCCTTGGGCTCGGTGAGGATGCGGACGAAATCGTCCTTGGTCAGCGCGGTCAGTTCGACGCGGATCGGGAAGCGGCCCTGCATCTCGGGAATGAGATCGCTGGGCTTGGCCAAGTGGAACGCACCGGATGCAATGAAGAGGATGTGGTCGGTCTTCACCGAACCGTACTTGGTGCTGACCGTGCTGCCTTCGACCAGCGGCAGCAGATCGCGCTGCACGCCTTCGCGGCTGACGTCGGCGCCGCTCGCGCCGCTCTCGCTGCGCTTGGCGACCTTGTCGATCTCGTCGATGAAGACGATGCCGTGCTGCTCGCAGGCTTCGATCGCGGCCTCGCGCACGTCGTCTTCGTTGACCAGCTTGCCGGCTTCTTCCTCGACCAGCTGCGGACGCGCGGCGCGGATCGTGAGCTTGCGCTTGTGGGTCTTGCCGCCGCCGAGATTGGCGAACATCTGCCGCAACTGCTGGCCCATTTCCTCCATGCCCGGCGGGGTCATGATGTCCATGCCCTGCCCGGCGCTGAGCTCGAGTTCGATCTCGCGATCGTCGAGCTCGCCGGCGCGCAACTGGCGACGCAGCTTCTGCCGCGTCTCCGATTCCTTCGACGGCTCGGCGCCGATGTCGACGGTGGCGGTCTGCGCGCCGAAACCGAACGCCGGCTGCGGTGCCTCGCGCCTGGGCAGCAGCGCATCGAGGATGCGGTCCTCGGCGCGGTCCTCGGCCTGCGTGCGCACGCGCACCTTGGCCTGCTCGCGGTAGAGCTTGACCGCGGTGTCGGCGAGGTCGCGGATGATCTGCTCGACGTCCTTGCCGACGTAGCCCACTTCCGTGAAGCGCGTCGCCTCGACCTTGACGAACGGCGCGTTGGCGAGCGTCGCCAGACGGCGCGCGATCTCGGTCTTGCCGACGCCGGTCGGGCCGATCATCAGGATGTTCTTGGGCATGACCTCGTTGCGCAGATCGTCGTCGAGCTGCGCGCGGCGCCAGCGGTTGCGCAGCGCGATCGCGACCGCGCGCTTGGCGGCGTTCTGGCCGACGATGTGGCGGTCGAGTTCCTGCACGATCTCGCGCGGGGTCATGGTCGAGGAATTGGCATTCGTCATGGGAATCGGGTGTCCGTAGAAGCGTGGGCGGGTGCGCGCGACCGGCAGGCGCGTGCGACCCGGCGGATCGACACGCGCCGCCACAGTTCGATCACAACTCTTCGACCACCACGTTGCGGTTGGTGTAGATGCAGATGTCGCCGGCGATGTTGAGCGACTCGACGGCGACGGTGCGGGCATCAAGTTCGGTGTGCGCGAGCAGCGCGCGCGCCGCCGACAGCGCGTAGGAGCCGCCGGAACCGATCGCGATGATGCCGTCGTCGGGTTCGATGATGTCGCCGTTGCCGCTGATGATCAGCGAGGTTTCCGCATCGGCCACCGCGAGGAGCGCCTCGAGCTTTCCGTAGCGGCGATCGGTGCGCCAGTCCTTGACCAGCTCCACCGCGGCGCGCACCAGCTGGCCGCCGTGCTGCTGCAACTTGCCTTCGAACAGTTCGAACAGGGTGAATGCATCGGCGGCGGCGCCGGCGAATCCGGCGAGCACCTTGCCGCCCTCGCCCAGGCGACGCACCTTGCGCGCGTTGCCTTTCATGATGGTGTGGCCGAGCGTGACCTGGCCGTCGCCTGCGACGACCACCTTCCCGCCCTTGCGGATCGACACGATCGTCGTGGCGTGGAATACGTTGGGATTCTGGCTGGGGTCCATGCGGCCTCCAAGGATCGAATCCACTGGATGGGGGCTTCGTGCCCCGACGCAAGGGCTCAGCGGGCCGTATTGCCGGACAGAAACCCAGACGCCTTGAGGAGCTGCAGCGTTCGTCCGAAATTTGACGCCGCCACCGTGGTTGTCAATGCGCCTGCCACATCGCCGGCCATTTCCGCCAGAGTCACGATCCGGATCGGATTGCCTTCCAGAGCACGGTGGAAGCCGGCACACGATTCCCACACAGCGCGATCACCGTTCAAGCGCGTCACAGCTGTGACATACGTGAAGGTACGCGAACCGGTCGCGTTCTCGACCGCCTCCAGGAATGCCTGCGCCCACTTGGGCTGAACCAGCTCCCTGAACCCTCGCCAAGCCTCGCGCCCGCCGACACGCATGTCGCGTTCGATCTGGGACAGCTTTGCCTTCGGATCAAAGCCGGCCTGCCAACTCTTGCAACTCACGACGACGACTCGATCGCACCCCTCGAGCGCAGGATGCAAACCGACGACGTCGATGTCGCTCGCTACCGAGTCCTGGCGTAGCTCGAACCCGGGCGCCGAGGCCTTCGGCTTGAATTTCAGATTGTGTCGCGTGAAGTACCCCTTCGACTGCAACCAATCGTCCGAAAGCTGCTCGAGAATGTCTTCCTTCATCAAGTCTTCCGTTTCGCCCGCGGATGCGCGGCGTCGTAGACCTTGGCCAGATGCTGGAAATCGAGATGGGTGTAGATCTGCGTGGTCGCGATGTCGGCGTGGCCCAGCAGCTCCTGCACGCCGCGCAGGTCGCCGGACGACTCGAGCACGTGGCTCGCGAATGAATGCCGCAGCAGATGCGGATGCACGCGCTTGAACAGGCCCTGGCGCTGCGCGAGCAGGCGCAGGCGCAGCTGCACGGCGCGCGCGGAGATCGGTGCGCCGCCGCGACCGGGGAACACCGGCGTCGCCGACGTGCCGCCACTTTCGATGCGCCACTCGGTCAACGCGCGCAACGCATGGCTGCCGACCGGCACGCTGCGCTGGCGGCTGCCCTTGCCGAGCACGGTCACCAGGCCGCCGTCGAAATCCAGATCGCGCCAGCGCAAGCCGACCAGCTCCGACAGGCGCAGACCCGACGAATAGAAGAGTTCCAGCAGCGCCCGGTCACGCAGGCCCAGCGGCGCGTCGACCGGCACCTCGACCAGTTGCGTGGCCTCGTCGACATCGAGCACCTGCGGCAGCTTGCGCGGCGCCTTGGGACCACGCACGCCCGAGGCGGGATTCGCGCTGATGTGGCCGTGCTTGAGCAGCCACTGGTAGAAGCTGCGACACGCGGACAATCGACGCTGCAGGCTCTTGGGCGACAGTCCGCCGCGATGGCCGGCGGCGACGAAGGCGCGGATGTCTTCGCCGTGCAGCGCGCGCAGATCGCCACGTGACTGCGCACCGGTCCAGTCGACCAGTGCAGTCAGATCGCGCCGGTAGGCGTCGAGCGTGTGCACCGACATCCGCCGTTCGATCTGCAGATGGTCGAGGAACGCGTCGACGTCGGCGTGCATGCGCGTGCGCTCAGGCGGCGCTGTCGAACCGTCGCATCGCAGTGGCGAACGCCTCGCCCATCATGCGCAGGAACAGCGTGCCCATGCCGGGATAGAAGCGGTTGGCGTCGCCGCTACCCACTGCGACCAGGCCGATGCCCGCCAGCGGCAGCAACGCGCTTGAATGCACTTCATCGACGCGCGGGCCGTACAGCAGCGACTGCTTGTCCGGATGCAGGCGGCCGCACAGCGGCTCTTCGTCCTTCAGGCAATCGACGAAGGGCTGCAGCAGTCGGTCATCGCGCGCGACCACCTGCAACCAGTCTTCCTCCAGACCCGGCACCGGCGCGAACAGCACGATGCGCACCAGATCGCCGTTGAAGTCTTCCGCCAGCGTCGCGGCGAGCGCACGCACGGTGGACGCCGGGTCGGACTGGCGCATCAACGCCAGCGTGAGCTGGTGCGTGCGCACGGCGAGGCGCTCGTTTTCCTGCGAGATCGCAAACAGATCGCGCAGACGCTTCGACAGCTCACGGTTCTTGTCGCGCAGCACTTCGAGCTGGTAGCTCGCCAGCGAGGCGGCCGGGCCGTCCTCGCGCGGCACCACCAGGGTCAGCGCCAGATCCGGGAACTGCTGCAGGAAACCCGGGTGACGACGCAGCCAGGTGGCGACTTCGTGTGCGCCGAGTTTCTCGGTCGTCTCGCTCATCACAATTCCCCTTCGAAAACGAATGCGGCCGGCCCGGCCATCGACAAGGTGACGTCGTCGGCCGGCCAGTCGATATGCAGGGTGCCGCCGGGCAACGATACGGCGACGCTGCGCCCGGTGCGACCACGACGCGCGAGCACCGCGACCGCCGCGCAGGCGCCACTGCCACACGCCAGCGTTTCGCCGACGCCGCGCTCGAACACGCGCAGGCGGATGCGGTCGTCCGCCACCACCTGGGCGAACCCGACGTTGACCGATTCGGGAAACCAGGGCGACGCCTGCAGCGCGCGGCCGATCCGTTCGACGTCCGCAGACTCGACATCGTCGACTTCGATCACCGCATGCGGATTGCCCATCGACGCTGCGCCGAACGCGAGCGTGCCGATGCCGTCGACCGGCAGGGTGTACAGCGGCTGCGCCGCGTCGACGCCGGCCATCGGAATGCGGCCCGGGACGAACTCCGGCACCCCCATCGCAATGCGATAGCCCGCGCCTTCGCGCGTGACCGCATGCAGACCAGCCGGGCTTTCCAGCACGAAGGCATCACCGCCCACGCCGTCGCGCACCAGCCACGCGGCCACGCAGCGCGCGCCGTTGCCGCACTGCTGCGAGGCCGAGCCGTCGGCGTTCCAGATGCGATAGCGGGCAAGCACGCCGGCGGCGCGCGGGGTCTCGACGGTGAGGATCTGGTCGCAACCCACGCCGGTGTGGCGATCGGCGAGCGCGCGGCACAGCGCGGCATCGGGCGGCGGCACGTCACCGCGCAGGTCCAGCACGACGAAGTCGTTGCCGGCGCCGTGCATCTTGGTGAAGCGCAGCGGGGAGACGGTTCCGGACATCAGGGACGACAGCGGTGCCAACGGGTGTCGCGCAGGCTCACGGCGTTCCGGTGGTGGCCGGCGGCACGTCGCGGATCAGCGGCACCGGCTGCGCGGGCGGCGTACCGGTCGCGTCGTCGGTCGTGTCGTCGTCCGTGGCCGCTTCATCGGCGTCGTCTTCCCAGGCCGCTTCCTCTTCGGCGTCGAGCTGTTCCTGGGTCGGAATCGACGACTTGAAGATGTAACGGCCGCGGTCTTCCGGCGGCACCTGGCGCGGCTGCAGGAGATCGGCCTTGTTGCCGCAGGCGGACAACAACAGCGTGGCGGCGAGGATCGGCAGAAGACGGGTATGCATGGGCGGAAGTGTAGCCCGCCGCGTCACGGGCGACATCACCGGCGTTGCGGTTCAGATGACCGCACGATGACAGCGCACCAAGGGTCGGCCCCAGATTGTCCGGGCCTGCCGCCACGCCCAGACTTTGCCCAATCCGCGCCGACAGGACCGCACGATGGGCATTCTCGATGGGCTGGGCAACGCTGCCTCGCAGGTGGGCGGCGTCTTCAAGGGCGCCGGCGAAGTGCTGTGGGAGACCGGCGAAGGCGTGGTCACGCTCGGCGGCAACGCGCTCAAGGCCAGCTACGACCTGAGCCCGGCAGGCCTGGCAGTCGACGGCGTCAACGGCCTGTACGAACGGGCGACCGGCGACACCCTCGACGCACCGGACTGGCTGCCGTCGGCCGCACGCGGCGGCGAGCGCATGGAAGCCGCCGCCGAAGTCGTCTCCACCCTCGCCCGCAATCCGGGGCTGCTGGTCGACGCGGTGGTCGATCCGATCCAGGCCGACTGGCAGGCCGGCAACTACGGAGAAGCCATCGGCCGCGGTGCGACCGAACTGGTGCTGGCCGTGGTCGGCACCAAGGGCGCCGACAAGGCGGCCAAGGGCGCGAAGGCGGCCGATGCCGCCGACACGGTTGCCGATGCCGCGCGCGTCGCCGGGCGCACGGATGATCTGGGCGACGCGGGCCGTACCACCGCCGCACGCGGCGCCGACGAGGCGGAGCTGGGCGACATACTCGCCGACGCCGAGACCGGTCGCACAGTCGGCGGCCGTCCGGTGCTGGCATTCGAGTCGATGGACGATTTCAACCTCGCCGCCAACGCCGCGCGTCCCGACACCGTCTACGAATTCGGCAACTACCGCTGGACCACCGACGACCAGGCGCGGGTGATCCGCGCCGAGGGCCGCGTGGATCTGGAACCGGTCGGCCGCAACGATGCCGGCCTGCAGCGCGACATCGGCAACGAAGGCCGCGCGACCGACGTCGGCTTCCACATCATCGCCGACCGTCTCGCCGGACCGACCAACCGGCTGAACGTGGTGCCGGGCAACGGGAAGCCGATCGGCGATGGCCTGCCGAACCTCAACAACGGCGAGTACAAGCGGTTCGAGAACGAACTCGCGCGTCTCGCCGGGAACGGGCACGAGGTGGATATGCGGGTATCGCCCCAATACAATCCGGGCAATACCAGCAACCGTCCCGACGCTTTCGTTGCGGAATATCGCGTGGATGGCGGCGACTGGATCGACCAGACCTTCCCCAACAAGTGATGCGAACCCGCCATGGATGATCTCAATGCCGCCTATGCCGACACCGTGCGTGCCGTCGCGGCGAGCGTCCGGGATGTGAACGACGGCGAATGGGGCGCGCGCGACTGGCTGCGCCTCGTGGTCGATTTCGAATCGCTGTCCGAAGACGGCGGCGCGCCGCGCACCAGCAGCATCTCGTTCGCGATCGCGCGCGAGGGCGACGGTCCGCTGGAGAAGGTCGCGTTCCGCCTGTCGCCCGAAGCCAAGGCCGGCTTCGCCCAGATCGGCAGGATCATGCACGCGCAGAAGGGCCAGGACTGGACCACGAGCACGCTGGTCGTCGAGCGCGATGGCCAGTACGACTTCCAGTTCGCCTACAACGCGCCGTATCGCCTGTCGGGCAACCTCAACGACACGCGCTATCGCGATTACCTCGAGCGCTTCAAGGCCGAGACCGGCGCGCCCTAGGCATCACGCTGCCGGCGGCTCCGGCCGCAGCCACAGCCAGGCCGCCACTGCGGCCATGCACGCGATCGGCAATGCGGTCATCCACCAGCGATGCGCTGGAATCCACAGCATCAACGCGAGCAGAACCGCGGCGCAGACCGTCATCGTGCCGGTGGCCAGCCACTTCGCGCGCCGGCTCACCGCGCCATGCGCCTGCCAGTCGCGGATCGATGGACCGAATTGCGGATGCGCGAGCAGCCAGCGATGCAGGCGATCGGAGCCGCGCGCGGCGGCCCAGGCCGAGATCAGCACGAAGACCGTCGTCGGCAGACCGGGCACGAACACGCCGACGATGCCGAGGCCGAGGCTGGCATAGGCCAGCAGCCACCAGGCCCATCGGAAGCGCGTGCGTCGTTGCATGACGCATTCTATGCGCGGCGCCCGTGAGCGCCGGGCGCCGCGCGGTCTGCGCCGGTTATTCGACGCGGCTTGCGTCGGGCACGCGCGCCGGGTCGGCCGCCGACTGGGGTACGCGGCGGATCTTGGAGATGTCGTAGCCCAGCGCGGTGATGCGCTCCATGTGCGCCGCATAGTCGGATTCGGAAATCGCGGGCGTGCGCGCCATCAACCAGACGTAATCGCGCTTGCTGCGCCCGACGATGGTCTGCTGGTAGTCGTCGTCCACGTAGACGATCACGTACTCGGCCTTGATCGGCCAGACGAACTGCATGCCCCAGATGGCATTGCCGGTGCCTTCGCGCACCGTGCCGGTCGGGTGCATCGTCTTGATCTTCTCGTCGAAGCCCCCGTCGCGATAGCGGAAGGTCGTGTCGACCTTGCCATCCTCGCGCAGGGTGTAGGTCTCGATCGAGTCGAATGCCTCCCGCTCCAGTCGCGTCGGAATCTGCGCGATGACGTACCAGTCGCCCATGAAACGGGGCACGTCCACGTGCGCGACCGGGGGAATCTGTTCCTTCACGTTACCGCCTCCACAAGCCGCGAGCATGCCGGTGGCGATGCCCGCGAAGATCAGGCCAGCGGCAAACCGCCGGTTCGAAGTCGCCATGAAACCCCTCCTGCCGTGAGTGCGGCGTCGGTCGCGGTCAGCCCGCGCGTGAGAACCGGTAATGCGCGACCAGCCACTGCTGGCCACGCTCGTATCCGAACAGCTCGGCGCAAGACATCCAGAACATGCGCCAGCGCTGGAACCACAGTTTTGCACCGTCCCGGCCGTAGGCCTGCTCGAGCACGCGCATCACCTCATCGCGGTTGCGGTCCTGGTTGGCGAGCCAGTGGTTGGAGGTTTTCTCGTAATGCGTACCGTCGAGCAGCCAGCGCTGTTCGATACCGAGATCGCCCTGCTGGAAATGGAGCAGCGTATCGGCCGCCGGCATCAGACCACCGGTGAAGAAATGCCGGCCCATCCAGTTGTCCTCGCCCGCGGTCTCGTAGGGATACATCAGCGTGCGGTGGGCGAAGATGTGCACGAACAGCTTGCCGCCCGGACGCAGCCACGTGCCGATGCGCGTCATCAGGATCTGGTAGTTGCGCATGTGTTCGAACATCTCGATCGAGACCACGCGGTCGAAGGCTTCGGTGTCGAGCGCCAGCTGGTTCACGTCGCAAGTGATCACCCGCACGTTGCCCAGCCCGCGCGCCCTGCACTGCGCTTCGATGTGCTCGCGCTGCGGGCGCGAGTTCGACACCGCGGTGATGCGCGCGCCGGGGAACTGCTCCGCCATCCACAGCGTCAGTGAGCCCCAGCCGCAGCCGAGCTCCAGGATGTCCTGTCCGTCGGCAAGTTCGGCGCGCGCGCCATACAGTGCCAGCATCGCGTCCTCGGCTTCGTCGAGCGTCTCGTTGCCGGTCGGGTAATAGCAGCTGCTGTACTTGAAACGACGCCCGAGGCACAGCGCGAAGAATTCCGGCGGCAATTCGTAGTGCTGGGTATTGGCCGCATCGGTGTGGATGGCGACCGGGCTGGTCCGCAGCGACTGCAGCAGTGTCCCGAAGCGCGCGGACTGCGCCTCCATGCTGCCTTCGGTTTCCTCGGCCAGGCGCTGTGCGCACAGGCGGCGGATGCCCAGCCGCAACGCCGCATCAGGCACAAGGCCACGTTCGGCCATGCCGATCAGGCCGGGCGCAGCAGTGTCGCGTTCGAGTTCGGGGCGAGCCACGGCATTCATGCGGACGGTCCTTTCGAGTCGGATTTGGGGAACCACGGAAACAGCATCGGCGTGGTGCGCTGGTACTCGCGATAGTCGTCGCCACGCGTCCGCAGTGCCTGCTGCTCGGTATAGGGAATGCCACTGACATAGCGCAGGAACAGATACATCACCAACGGCCCGGCCAGCGCGAGCCACCACAGCGGCGAGCCGGCCGCGAGAAGGACATACGTCAGCCAGTGCAACCACTCGAAGAAGTAGTTCGGATGGCGCGAGTAGCGCCACAGCCCATCCCGGCAGGTCTTGCCGCGGTTGGCCGGATCGGCGCGGAAGTCGGCCAGCTGCCGGTCGGCGACTGCTTCGCCGCCGACACTGATCAACCAGACCGCGATCGCGGCGAGCAGGCCGAGTGAGGACACCGGATTGGTGGTGACCGCGAGGAACGGCACCGCGAACAGCACGATCAGCAACGCCTGGGCCTGGAAGAACAGGAAGAACTTCCGCTGGTCCCCGTGCCAGTGCTTGCGCAGGTACGCGTAGCGACCGTCCTCGTCTTCGCTGCGGACGCGCTTCCACAGGTGCGCGGCCAGGCGCAGGCCCCACAGACCGCCGAGAACAGCGAGCAGGATCCGCGGCAGCGGCGCGCCATCGCCCAGCAACGCGACGACGACCGCCGCGCCGCCGACGCCCAAGGACCAGACCACGTCGACGATGCCGGCGTTGTCGCGGGCCTTCTGCCAGCGCCAGGCGCCGGTCATCGCGATCGCAGCGAGCGCCCAGACCAGCAGCAGCGTCCAGAGCGGACTCATGCCGCCGCCATCCGGACGTGACCCGGCTTTCCGAACAGCAGGTGCGACACGCCGATCGAGCGCTCGCGGAAGCCGCCTTCGCAATACGCCAGGTAGAAGGTCCACATGCGTTCGAAGCGTCTGTCGAAGCCTTGGCGACGCACCTCGGGCAAGTGCGCCAGGAACCGTTCGCGCCAGATCTTCAACGTGCGCGCATACGACGGGCCGAAGTCGTCCTGCTGCAGCAGCTGCAGATCGCTCGCCGCGGTCTTGGCCTGCAGCATTGCGCTGATCGACGGAATGAAGCTGCCCGGGAAGATGAAGCGCTTGATGAAGTCCACCGAGTCGCGCGCCTGCGCGTAGCGGTGGTCCTCGATCGTGATCGCCTGCACCAGCGCGGCGCCATCGGGCTCGAGCAGGCTGCCAAGCTTGCCGAAGTAGGTCTCCAGATACTGCGCGCCGATCGCTTCGATCATCTCGATCGACACGAGCTTGTCGTAGGTGCCCTCGAGGTCGCGATAGTCCTGCAGCAGCAGCGTCACGCGGTCCTGCAGACCGGCCTCGGCGATCCGTGCGCTCGCCAGCGCATGCTGCTCGCGCGAGATCGTCGTCGTGGTGACGTGGCAGCCGTATTGCTGCGCGGCGTGCAGCGCGAAGCCGCCCCAGCCGGTGCCGATCTCGACCACGCGGTCGCCCGGCCGCAATGCCAGCCGCTCGCAGATGCGATCCAGCTTGCGCGTCGACGCGATTTCCAGGGTGTCGTCCTCGCGTTCGAACAGCGCGGACGAGTACATCAGGTCCGGCGAGAGAAACAGCGAGAAGAAATCGTTGCCGAGGTCGTAGTGCGCAGCGATGTTGCGGCGGCTGCCGTCGCGCGTGTTCCGGCGCAGCGCGTTCCAGCCGCGCATCGCCAGTCCGCCGAGGCGCGCGACTCCAGTCTCCATGCCGTCCAGCAGATCGCGGTTGCGCACCAGCAGGCGCACCAGGCCGACGAGATCGTCGCAGTCCCAGTGACCCTCCATGTAGGCCTCGCCTGCGCCGACGCTACCGTTGGCGGCCACCAGGCGGTAGAACGCGGGATCATGCACGCGGACGTTCACGGCACGCAGTTGCGCATCGCCGAAGGTCTCGCTGCCGAGTGCATCGTCGAGCCGCAACGCGCCGCCCTGCATCTGTGCGAATTGGGCGACGAGCCGCGTGCGCAGCGCGCGTTCGAGCGCGCCGAACGCACGTGGCGTCGCATGGGCGGCGATCTGGTTCATCGGGAGGGCTCCTGTTCGGTTCGCGGCAGGCGCGGATGGTCATGCACCGGATTGCGCTTGAGCCACAGACGCAGCGCCTGCCAGTGGATCGCGGCGACCACCTGCACGGTCATCGCGGGATAGCGCCACAGCACGCGCGCAAGCGAGCCTGCATCCAAGGGTCGCCGCTGCAGTGTCATCGTGGCGTCGAATTCGCGCGCGTCGTCGCGCAGCACATCCATGTGGATGTGCAGATCCTCCACCGGCGGTGTCAGCCGCCAGCGGTAGCGGTGGTCCATCGCCATGAATGGCGAGACGTGGAAGGCCTTGGGAAACTCCCACTGCAGCGCGCGGCCATGCCGCTCGGCATCCGCCGCCGGCAGCACGTAGGCATGGCGCTCCTTCCATGGCGTATTGGTGATCTCGGCGACGATGCAGTCGAGCGTGGTGCCGTCGACGCGGTAGCAGTAGTAGAAACTCACCGGGTTGAACACGAATCCGAAGTAGCGCAGATGCGTGAGCAGCCGGATCGGACCTTCAGGCCGGCGCCCGAGCGCAACTTCGACCCGCATGCGTACGGCTTCGGCGAGCGGCACGTCGGTCGGGCCGAGGTAATCGGCGCGGCGGAACCGGGCCAGTGCCGGGCGTCGGGTCGACCACAGCCAGCGGCCATCGAATACGCGATCGAGCTCGTCGAGATCCAGCCACAACTGCGCGACGCGATACGAGAATGCGTGCGGCACTGGATGGTACCGGCGATGGCGCACCACGCCTTCGTACACCGCGCTGTGCAGCTGTACGGGCGGCGCTGCGCGATCGCCATCTCCGCTCATGCGACCGCGCTCACCGGCATCGGCGTCGCCTGCGCGCGACCGGCCGCAGCCAGCGGCCCCAGACCGAACATGCGTGCCACCTGCGCCGCGCTGCGGATGCCGTCCTCATGGAAGCCCCAGCCCCAGTACGCACCGGCGTACCAGGTGCTGCGTTTGCCCTGGATCTCCTCGCGCCGCCCTTGCGCCGCGACCATGGCCGCGTCGTAGACGGGATGCGCGTACCGCATGCGCGCGATCACCTTCGCCGGATCGATCGCATCACTGCGGTTGAGCGTGACCACCAGGGGCTCGGGCGTATCGAGATTCTGCAGCTGGTGCATGCAGTAACTCACCGTGCACGCGGCGCCGGGCGTGGCCGGCACATGCGCGTTCCACGCCGCCCAGGCCTTGCGGTTGCGCGGCAGCAGGCGCGCGTCGGTGTGCAGCACGGTCTCATTGTGCTGGTAGCGGATCGCGCCGAGGATGTCGCGCTCGGCGGCGTCGGCATCGTCGAGCAGTGCCAGTGCCTGGTCGCTGTGGCAGGCCAGCACGACCTGGTCGAAACGCTCGCTGCCGGCGGCGGAGGCGAGCTGCACACCTGCCGCATCCCGACGCACCGAATCCACCGGACAGCCGACGCGCTCGATCACCGACCAGCGCGCGCGCAGCGCATCGATGTAGCGCGATGATCCGCCGCGCACGACGCGCCACTCCGGCCGGCCACTGAGCTGCAGCATGTGGTGGTTGGCCATGAACTGCACGAGGTAGCGCGCCGGAAATTCGAGGATCCCCGCGCTCGGCGACGACCACAGCGCCGACGCCATCGGCACCAGGTGCAGATCGCGGAACGCGGCGCCGTAGCGGTTGGCCTGCAGGTACTCGCCCAGCGTCGGCCCGGCATCATCGCCCTCGAGCAGCGCCGGCGCCTCGCGATAGAACCGTCGCAGATCGCGCAACATGCCCCAGAAACGCGGCGACACGAGGTTGCGCCGCTGGCAGAACAGGGTGTCGAGCGTGGTCGCGTTGTATTCGAGCCCGTCCGCTTCGTTGTGCACCGAGAAGCTCATCGTGGTCGGCTGCGAGGCCACGCCCAGCGATTCGAACAGACCGGTCAGCAACGGGTAGTGCTGCGGATTGAACACGATGAAACCGGTATCGACCGCAAACATGCGCCCAGCCAGCTGCACATCGTGCGTGTGGGTATGACCACCGAGCCGCGTATCGGCTTCGAACAGCGTCACCGCATGATGCTGCGACAGCCACCACGCGGTGGCCAGCCCGGCGATCCCCGAGCCCACGACGGCGATGCGCTGCTTCATGCGCGCGCCTTCTCGTGCACCCATGCGGGCACCGGCTTGAGATCGCGCACCAGACCGACCCACGACATGAGCTTGAGCCCGTACCAGGTCAGGTCGATCTCCCACCAGCGGAAGCCCTGGCGCACGGTCCCGGGGAAGAAGTGATGGTTGTTGTGCCAGCCTTCGCCGAAGGTCAGAAGCGCCAGCCAGATGTTGTTGCGGCTGTCGTCACCGGTTTCGAAACGCTGGCTGCCGAAGCGGTGCGACAGCGAGTTGATCGTCACCGTCGCATGGAACAGCACGGTGGTGGAGATGAAGAAGCCCCAGACGAGCATCTGACCGCCACTGGTGCCCAGACCGGGTGCCACGCGCTCGAGTAGCGCGCCCAGCCCGAACAGGGCGACCGCGAGCAGCACCGGCACCAGCGTGTCGAAGCGGTCGAGCCAGCGCAGTTCCGGGAACTTCGCCAGATCGGGAATGCGCGACCAGTCTGTGCGGAAGCCTTCGCGTGTCAGGAACCAGCCCATGTGGCTCCACCAGAACCCGTGCACGCGCGGCGAATGCGGATCGAGCGCGGTTTCGGTGTGCCGGTGATGGTTGCGATGGTGCGCCGCCCACCACAGCGGCCCGCGCTGCACGCAGGACGCGCCGATCAGGGCGAACACGAACTGCACCACACGCGAGGTGCGGAAGGTGCGGTGGGAAAAGTAGCGGTGATAGAAACCGGTCAACGCGAACATGCGAATCGCATACAGCGCCACCGCCACGATCACCGCGATCGGCGACACGCCGACCCAGAACACCAGCAGGCAGGCGAGATGCATCGCCACGAACGGTGTCGCGCGCAGCCAGTCGATCCGGTCGTCGCCCTCGCGCACTTCGTTCGCCTGCGCGCCGGTATCGAACCAGCGGCCCAGACTTGCGCGCAACGTGCGGGTGCCGGTCGCGCTGCGGCCGGGATCGCTCGACATGGGTGGACTCCTGCGGATGTGGCTTACGGGAAATACGCGCAGGCGCGTGGAACGGATGCACGCCTCGCCCCTGCATTTATGCGCACGCGCGTCGCGCCGCGACGTCCGGCGGCCTGCGCCGCCGGATAGATATTGCTCAGATGCGCAAGGCGCCGCTGGCGACGACGGGGCCCGTGGGTGCATTGCTTGGCGAGCCACCAGGCGGCTCCAGCGACACCGCCAGCGTGGCGCCCGCCACCAGTGCCGCCTGCAGTGCAGCGGGCACCTCGACGGCACGTGTGCGGTCGTGCGGCAACAGGCCGAGCGACGCGGGCGCACCGCCCTCGGGAATCAACCACAACTCGGCGACGCGCCCTTCGGCATCGACATCGGCTGGCAACGGCACCACCAGCACCCGTCCATGCACGGCGTCGACCGAGGCGAGCCACGCCGGCGAACCGTCCTCATGCGCGAGCGTGGTGACGGGCAAGGCTTCGGCAACGGATGCAGGTGCAGGTGCAGGTTCAGGCGCAACGACCACCGGCAGCTCGCGCGCGTCTTCCATCGGCACGCGGCCGGCCAGCACCGCGACGATCGCAACCGCGGCCGCCAGCGCCGCAGCGCCGCGCCAGAAACCGGTGCTGTGCCACAGCCCCTCGGGCGTTGCGGCAACCGGCGTCCAGCCAAGCGCGGTGCGGATGCGCGGCCAGACGTGCGCGGGCACGTCGGCGCTCGGGAATTCCGCGAACCACGGCGAGAGGCGGATATCCCAGTCGGCCACCAGGCGCGCGAACCCCGGATCGCTGGCGATGCGTGCCTGCACCGACGCGCGCGCCGGTGCATCGAGCACACCGAGCACATACTCGCCGGCGAGCAGATCCGCCCGCGGCGGCTCGGGACCGCCGTTGTCGTCGATATCGAAATCGAGGTCGCGCACGTTCATGGCTCCAGACACGCGCGCAGCTGCAGCAGACCACGCCGGATCCAGCTCTTGACCGAGCCGAGCGGCGAGCCCACGCGCTGCGCGAGTTCCTCATAGGTCGAGCCGTCGAAGAAGGCGGCGCGGATCAGACGGCGGCGGCGCGGCTCCAGCGTGTCGAAACAGCGCTCCAGGCGTGAGCGGTCGCCGGCGCGCTCGCTCGATTCCAGCGGCGTGTCTCCGCCATCGGGCATCGCTTCGATGAGTTCGACCGGGGCGAACTGGTGCTGCGGCCGCGCGCGCAGCCGGTCGATCGCGGTATTGCGGGCGATCGTCGCCAGCCAGGTCGCCGCCGCGGCGCGTCCGGGATCGAACTGCGCGGCCTTGCGCCAGATGCGGACGTAGACATCCTGCAACGCGTCCTCGGCTTCGCTGCGATCGTGCAGCACCCGGATGCAGATCCCGAGCAGACGCGAGGCGCTGGCCCGGTACAGCGATTCGAACGCGCGCTGGTCGCCGTCGGCCACCTGGCGCAGCCAGGCGTCCAGCCCCGGCTCGTCCGCTGTGGCGATCGCATCGTGCTGTGGCATCCGGCGCGCGCATCCCGAGAAATGATGGACCGCCATCCTCACAGCGGCCCGCCGTTCGCGCAAGCGCGGTCGTGCGGAGGGCAGGCGGCGGCCTGCGCGCGGCGATGCGGAGATCAGGTGGCGCATCGGCCGTTCAGCGGATCTGCAAGCGCAGCGGCGACGTCGGTCGCCGCGACGCGCCGCGGTGGCTGGGCAGGAAACACGATACGGACCTCGCGCGGCTTGCCGCGGGCATCGCGCACCGTGCCGGGACCGGTAAATTGCCGCAGGCGCCGGTCCGCGAGTCCGTACTGCAGCTCGATGGGCGCGACCGCGAAGCCGAACCAGCGATCCACCGACATCTGCAGCCGGCGCACGCCGTCGGCGTCCTCGAGCTTTGCCACACGCACCGGCATGAACGCGAGACGTTCGGGCAGCAAGAAGGAGAGCCGCTGCGGCGCAGCGTCCAGCGCGGACCAGCGCGCACGCACGGCGGCATCGAAGCCTGCATCGATCACCGCGTCATCAGCCGCAGGCAGTGCCGCCGTTCGCGGCGCGGCGTCGCCGCGCTGGACGAAGATCTCGCGCGCGCCATCGTGCGTGCGCACGCCCTCCCGGTATCCGGTGCGGGCATCGTGGAAGGCGAAGTCCGGCTGCGCGGCCACACCCTGGGTGCGCACGATCTTGCGCGCGAAGGCCGCGCCGTCCGGACACCGGTACAGCACCACGCGTCTCGCGGCGTCGCCGTCGCGGTCCCGGAAGTGCACTTCCCGATACAGCAGTCGACCGTCGTCACGCGCCAACGCGCGCGCCTCTTCGCGCTCGGCCGCCGCCAGTGGCAGGGCCGCGAGCAGGCATGCGATCGCCGTCGCGCAACGCATACGCGCAAGGACCGCGGCTTCGACAGCGGGCATTGGCATGGGCGGCTCCCGTGTTGAGGTTCACGGGACGTACGCCGGCATTGCGGGCCGCGGATGCAGCCGGTTCAGCGCGCGTCAACCGCCTGACGTGCGAGCGCGGGATCGTCGGCGAACAGACCGTCCACGCCCGCATCAAGGAACGCGCGCATCTCGGCGATCGCACCGGCCTCGTTGCGCGCATTGGCAAGTCCACTGCGCAGCCCTCGCGGCAGATACGGATTTTCGGGGCGGAACGTGTACGGCATGACCTGCAGGCCGGCGGCGTGTGCGTCGCCCACCAGCGTCGTGGCCTCGAAACGACCGCCACGTCCGAACTCGCCGATCTGCGACTTGTGCGGCCCCAGCAATGACGCGTAGTCCGCGATCGCGCGCAGCCCGTCCGGGGTGAGCATGTCGCGGTAGCGCAGCTCGTCGCCGATGGCTTCGCTATCCGCGGGACGCGTGCGTGGATCGCCGATGAGTTGCAGCAGGCGCAGATCCGGCAACGCCGGTGCTGCGATCTCCCGCAACGCACGCAGGCTGGCGGGCTCGAACGATTGCACGACCAGCGGCACGCGCGTGGCGACCTCGTGTTCCGCGAGCGCGTCCACCACCGCCTGCTCCATCGGCAGACCAATCGAACGGAAGTGCGTCGGGTGTTTGATCTCGGGAATCAGCCCAACCGAGCGGCCCGAATCGCGCACCAGATCGTCGAGCAGCGCCAGGATCTCGTGCAGCGTGGGCACCGCGAACTGGCGGTCGTGCGAGACCCCGCGCAGCGCCGGCAACGGCTCGCGTGCGCGCAGTGTTTTCAGCTCGGCGAGCGTGAAGTCCTCGGTGAACCAGCCGGTGATGTCGACGCCGTCGATCCGCTGGGTGCGCTTGCGGTCGGCGAACTGCGGATGCAACGCGACATCGGTGGTGCCGCCGATCTCGTTCTCGTGGCGCGCGACCAGCACGCCGTCGCGGGTCATCACGAGGTCGGGCTCGATGAAGTCCGCGCCGTCCTCGACCGCGCGGCGATACGCCGCCAGCGTGTGCTCGGGCATGCGCGCACTGGCGCCGCGATGGGCGATCACGCGCGGCGCGTCGGCAACGGGCGCGGCAGCGGAGGCAACGCGATCGGGCAGGGTCATGGTGGCAGTGGCGAGCAGCAGCGGGATCAGGAAAGACGTTCGGTGCATCGGAGATCGACCGGAAGCGAAGACCGGCAAGCGTGGCAGCCGCGCATGTCACCACCACGACGATTGCCGCGCGGGCGGCCACGCCCGAGAATGCGCGCATGGACATCTTCAAGGTTTTCACCCTCGAGGCCGCACACCGGCTGCCGAACGTGCCGCCGGGCCACAAGTGCGCGCGTCTGCATGGACATTCGTTCCAGGTCGAGGTGCACGTGTCCGGCGAGCCCGGCCCGGAAACCGGCTGGATCATGGACTTCGGCGATCTGAAAGCCGCGTTCGCCCCGCTCTACGCCCAGCTCGACCATCACTATCTCAACGACGTCCCCGGTCTCGAAAACCCGACCAGTGAGCGGCTGGCGATCTGGATCTGGGAGCGACTCAAGCCCGGGTTGCCCGCGCTGAGCGCGATCGTGATCCGCGAAACCTGCACCTCGGGCTGCCGCTACACCGGTCCCTGAAACAGTCTGCGCGCGGGCTGTAAGCGGTTCCAAGTCGTTGATCCCCATACGAAACTGAATGCATAACGACCGCCTGTCGGGATTTTGTTGCAATGCAACATGGCTGGGATATGCTGCATCGCACAAACCCGGCAGATCGCCGGCTCACGCAGGTAACCGCCATGTCCTACCAGTTCAACGAGCAGTTCACCGCCGCGTCGCGCCAGTTCGCCGATGCAGCCGCCCAGTTCAACCGTCTGACCCTCGAGAACGCCGAGACCCTGTTCGGTCTTCACCTCTCGACGCTCAACGACAACACCCATGCCACGTTCGCGTTCATCAACGAAGCGATCGAAGTGCGTGACATGGATGGCTTCAAGGCCCTGTTGCCGAAGGGCGCGCAGGTTGCCCGCGAAAACGTCGAGCGTCTCGTCAGTGCCGGCCAGGAAACCCTGGGCCGCACGGTGAAGACCAACGAAGCCATCGCAGGCCTGGCCAAGTCGCACGTCGAATCGGCCACCGCCGACGTCCGCGCCGAAGCCGAGAAGGTCGTCAAGGCGACCGCGAAGGCGACCAAGCGCTGAGACGCGCTGCGGCGCCCTGGCGCCGCGATCTGAACTCCGGGCGATCCCTCCCTCGCCCGTAGCCGACCCGGCAGCCCCCACGCTGCCGGGTTTTTTTATGCGCCGCGCACCGGACCGGGTAGCAGCACCATGCGCGCCAGCAGGCGGGCGCACAGCGCGTCGGGATCATCGGTACGACCGGTGTGCACCGGCGAGACCTGGATCACCGAGCTGCGCCGCGCAGTGAGCCAGTGAAACCGCGCGCGCGCGGGCAACGCGGCGATCGGCCCGCCATCGGCATCGCCGCGGCAGATGCGCACGATCGCGTCGAGATGGCGCTGCAGCGTGGCGATATCGGCATGCGGATCGAGCGCCTGCAGCCGTGCCGGATCCAGCGCGACCGCTGCCGCCAGCGTGCGCGCGCCCTGGCAGGACACGATCACGCCCACGTTGATGAACTCCTCGCGTTCGACCCGGGGCACGACCCGGATCACCGCGTAGTCATAGACCCGCTGCATGCGCACGCTGCGCCTCCCCGACGAACGCCGACCGGTGCGCCAGGCGCGTGCAGAAGAACTCGACATAGGCCGCGCGATGCGCGTCCGCATCGGCGAATCGCGATTCGCCGGTCAGCCATGCATTCGGGACCAGCGCCACGATGCGGCGGATGTCCGCCTCGGTGATGCGTGCCGACAGGGCCGCATCGGCGGCGTCGAGGGCAGTCGCGAACGGCAGCAGCACGTGATCGGCGATCCGCGCGAACGGGGCGGTCGCGATGCGCACGGCGCTGTCCCAGTCGTGGTGGAAGTACAGCGCCGCGCCGTGATCGATCAGAGTCAGGCGGCGGTGCCAGACCAGCAGGTTGGTATTGCGCGCGGTGCGGTCGACATTGCAGACGAAGGCATCGAACCAGACGATCCGCGATGCGAGATCGGCATCGGGTGGATCGACCGCGGGATCGAAGTTGATCGCACCGGGCAGGTAGTCCAGCGCGAGATTGCAACCTGCACTGGCGCGGATCAGGTGCTGGATCTCGGAATCCGGTTCCGTGGCAGCCAGGTCCGGATCGAGATCGATGAACACGATCTCCGGCATCGGCAGACCCAGCAGGCGCGCGAATTCGCCGCCGATCAGTTCGGCGACCAGCGCCTTCGGTCCCTGCCCCGCGCCGCGGAACTTCATGACGTACATGCCATCGTCGTCGGCTTCCACGACCGCCGGCAGCGAGCCGCCTTCGCGCAGCGGCGTGACATAGCGCGTGGCCTCGACGCTGCGGATCATGCGTCGAGCGCCGAGCGCATCGGCAGCGACCAGTCGATCTGGGCGATACCGCGCTTGCGCAGGAAGTTGTTGGTCTTGGAGAAGTGCCCGCTGCCGAGGAAGCCGCGATAGGCCGACAGCGGCGACGGGTGTGTGGTGCGCAGCACGCAGTGGCGCTGGGTGTCGATGACCTTGCCCTTGGCCTGGGCGTAGCTGCCCCACAGCAGGAAGACCAGATCCTCGCGCTCGCGGTTGAGCACGTCGACGACGTGATCGGTGAAGCCTTCCCAGCCCTTGCCCTGATGCGCGCCGGCCTTGCCGTCCTCGACCGTCAGCACCGCATTGAGCAGCAGCACGCCGCGCTTGGCCCAAGGCATCAGCCAGCCGTGGTCGGGCCGCGGCAGGCCGAGATCGCGTTCGAGCTCCTTGTACATGTTGTCCAGCGACGGCGGCACGCGCTGGTCCGGACGCACCGAGAAACACAGGCCATGTGCCTGACCGGGCCCGTGATACGGGTCCTGGCCGAGGATGACCACTTTCACCGCGTCGAATGGCGTGGCATCGAAGGCCGCGAAGATCTCGGGCCCCGGCGGATAGATCCGCGCGCCCGCGGCTTTCCGCTGGCGCAGGAACGCGGACAGCGCCTGCATGTCGTCGCGGCGCAGCCAGTCGCCGACGTGGGCTTTCCAGGAAGGTTCGAGGCGGATGTCGGACATGGGGCAACCGTGGATGGACACGCCTGCCAGCGTAGCGGCACAGCGGTGCGTGAGGTTGTGGGAGTGCACGTGCGCGCGATGGCTGCATCGGCAACGCCGCATCGCGCGCAAGCACGCGCCTACAGGGGCATGTGCGGCTGCATCGCGGACAGGCGCAACTGGAACAGCGCCTTGGTCGCCAGCACGCGCTCCTCGGCCGGCTTGACGACGAGATCGTTGGCACCGGCGCGCAGCAGCGCGACCTGGTTGTCGTGGTTGCCGTCGCCGGTCATCACCAGCACCGGCAGGCGCCGTTTGCCGTAACCGAAGTCGCGGCGCACCGCGCGCAGCAGGTCGTGCCCGCTGAGCTCGCCCTTCAGATACACGTCGGTCAACAGCAGGTCGGCGCCGGGGGCAGCCGAGCCGTCACGGTACGCATCCAGATAAGCCAGCGCGTCCTCTGCGCTGAGCACGTGGGTCACCCGCATCTGCTGCGCTTCGAGCATGCGCCGG
Organism: Luteimonas sp. KH_071; assembly: GCF_057838005.1. Lineage (NCBI taxonomy): Bacteria > Pseudomonadati > Pseudomonadota > Gammaproteobacteria > Lysobacterales > Lysobacteraceae > Luteimonas > Luteimonas sp. KH_071. The sequence continues at coordinate 3,200,056 of NZ_CM174458.1, forward strand.
GTCGCCAGCGCGACCGTGCGGCTGTCCTCGACATAGAGCACGTGCGCATCGGGAATCGGCGCCGGCTGCACGTAGCCGCGGATGAATTCCGCCAGCGCGCGATGTCCGAGGGCCTTGTCGAAATGGTCGGTGACGTCTTCGGTGAAGCGGCGCGATTCGAGATGCGCCTGTGCATCGCCCGAGACCACGATCACCGGCACGTAGCGCTGGCCGGTGGCTTCACGTACGCGTCGGGCGAGCTGCAGGCCGTCGCCATCGGGCAGTGACAGCGCGGTGCTGACCAGATCGACCGGCGCCCCATCGAGCGCGACCGCCGCGTCCGCCAGCCCCGTGCATTCCACCACCTCGACATCGGCCAGCGCCTGCCGCAGCACGTCGCCGATCAGCCGGCGCACCAGCTTCGAGCCGTCGACGACCATCACCCGGGGCGCGTCGCCGGCCAAATGACGGAGATCGTGCATGGATCAGGTGTCGGTGGGTCGCGTCTGGCGCAGGAAGTGCCCGGTGACGATGCCGCCGCCACACCAGCCCAGCGCGGTCGCGCCGGCCAGCACCGCCAGCACACCCATCGGGCCGAAGCCGCGCAAGGCGAACGCCGCGCCGTAGCTCGCCGCGAGTTCCGCCAGCGGCGGCTGCAGCGCGAGGCCGGCCAGTGCGAGCAGACCGAGCGCGACCGCGCCGGCGGCCAGCCCATACCAGGCGCCCAGATAGAGGAACGGCCGGCGGATGAAGCCGTCGGTCGCACCGAGCAGCTGCAGCACGCCGAGCTCGTCGCGGCGCGACTGGATGTCGAGCCGCACCGTGTTGCCGACCACCAGCAGCGCGCCGATGCCGAGCAGCGCCGCCAGCACCCACACCACGCGGCCGCCAAAGCGCAGCCAACCATCGAGCCGTTCGCGCCATTGCGCGTCGTGCTGGACGAGTTCCGATTCGGGCAGCGTGCGCAGTGACTCGGCCAGCAGCATCTCGTCGCCGCCGGGCGTCACGATCAGCACGTGCGGCAGCGGGTTCTCACCGAGCACGTCGATCGCGTCGCCGAACTCGCCGCGCTCGCGCAGTTCCGCCAGACCTTCGTCCGGAGAGCGATGCACGACGCTGCCCACATCGCCGCGGCTGCGCAGTTCACCCGCCAGTGCTTCGGCGCGCGGACCGTCGACGTCCTGCTTGAGGAACACGCTGATCTCGCGCGAGGCGTCGATGCTGCCGCCGAGGCGACCGACGTTGTCGAGCACCAGCCACAGGCCGAGCGGCAGTGCGAGCGCGACCGCCATGACGCCGATCGTCAGCGCCGCCGACCACGGCTTCTTGAACAGCCGGCCGAGGCTCGCGAGTACGCTGTAGACGTGATGGTCGATCCAGGTGCCGACCGGCGAGCTGCCGCTGCGCGCGGGCTGGTTGCGGGGCGCCTCAGGCATCGGCGAGGTCCTCCGGCGAAATGTCGTCGGCCAGCGTGCCGTGGTCGAGCACCAGCGTGCGCTTCTTCATGCGCTTGACCAGACCGAGGTCGTGACTGGCGATCAGCACACTGGTGCCGCGCTCGGGCAGCTCGGCGAACAGCGCCATGATTTCGGCCGACAACGTGGGATCGAGATTGCCGGTGGGTTCGTCGGCGACCAGCAGCATCGGCTCACCGACGATCGCGCGGGCGATGCCGATGCGCTGCTGTTCGCCGGCCGAGAGCTGCGTGGGCAGCGCACGTTCGCGCGCGCCCAGCGCCAGACGCTCCAGCACGCTGCGCACGCGCTTGCCGATTTCCGGCCGGCGCATGCCGCGCAGGATCAGCGGCAGCGCGATGTTGTCGAACACGGTGCGGTCGGGCAGCAGGCGGTGATCCTGGAACACGACGCCGATGTCGCGACGGTGCATCGCAACCCTGCGGCCGCGCACCTTGAGCAGATTGCGCTCGCCGAACACCACCGCGCCGCGGCTCGGCCGCTCGGCCAGATGGATGAGTTTCAGCAGCGTGCTCTTGCCCGCGCCGGAGTGGCCGGTGACGAACAGCATCTCGCCGGCCGCCACGTCGAAACTCACCTCCGACAGCGCCACATGGCCGCCCGGATACTGCTTGCTGACGTTGTCGAATCGCAGAACGCTCATGCGCGGCAGTATCGCAGGGAATGTGGACAACAGCGTCATGGTCAAGCGCGTGTCGGATGACGATCGGGCAGCGTGGACGTCGCCTCCGTTCGTGGGCGAACTGCTTGCAGCACTACTCGAAGCAAGGCCCTGGCAGCATCGAGCGGACCGAGGCTCCCATCGCCGCCTGACGGAGCCCCCTCCCCTCGGGAGAGGGGTTGGGGTGAGGGCGGACGCTCGTGCGGCGCCATCATCGTGCGCCAACGATGGGGTTTCGCTGCGCTCCACGAATGCACCGGACGCATCTACGAAAAAGCCCCGCCGAAGCGGGGCTTTTCTCCACGCACGCCAGACGCTGCGATCAGCGCTTGTCGTCACCCGATACCAGGCGACGCAGCCCGCGACCGATGCGGCTCAGCAGCGACGGTGCCTGCTCGGACTTCGACGCCGGCGCCGGACGCTGGGTGGGACGCACTTCGCGCGGACCCTTGCCACCGTTGCCCTGCGGCTTCTTCGACGCATCGGCTGCGGTCGTCTCGGCGGCCTGCGGCGCTGCGCCTTCGGCACCTTCGATCTTCTTGCCGGCGCGGCGGCGACGACGCTTGCGCGGCGGACGCGACTCGTCCGGCATCGCCTGCGCGACCGAACCGGCGGCATCGATCACCGGCTGCGGCGCAGCAGCGACCGGCGCGACTGCCGCTTCTTCGCCTTCGACACGCGGCGGACGCGGCTTGCGCGGTCCACGCTCGCCACGCGCTTCGCCGCTGCCCGCCGGACGCGGACCGCGCGAACCGGGCGCACCCCGACCACCGGCACCGACGCCCGCACCACGGCCGCCGCCACGCTTGGCGTCTTCGACCGCGCGTGCTTCGCGCACTTCCTTGAAGATCTCGTTGATGCTCTCGCCGTCCTCGTCGTCGATCTCCACGCCTTCGCGTGGCTTGCGCGGCAGCGCGGTCAGCAGCTCGGACGTCACCGGCTCCACCGGGATCTTCTGCTCGATGTAGGCCTCGATCTCCGGCAGGCTCTGCGCGTAGCGCTCGCAGGCGAAGCTGATCGCATCGCCCTCGGCGCCGAGGCGCGCGGTGCGGCCGATGCGGTGGACGTAGTCCTCGGCATCGAACGGCAGGTCGTAGTTGTAGACATGGCTGACGCCGTCGATGTGCAAGCCGCGCGCGGCGACGTCCGTGGCCACCAGCAGTTCGAGCTGGCCGGCCTGGAACTTCTTCAGCAGGCTCTCGCGCTTCTTTTGCGGCACGTCGCCCGACAGCACGCCGACCCGGTAGCCGGCCTTCTCGAGCGCACGCGCCACCCGCTCGATGAACGCCTTGGTGTTGACGAACACCATCGTGCGGGCGCCTTCACTGCGCGACAGCAGGCCCAGCAGCAGCTGCAGCTTTTCGTCGTCGGCCGGGAAATACATCACCTGCCGGACCTTGGCGTTGGTGATGAACTCGCTTTCGACGACCAGCTTCTCCGGCTCGTTCATGTGCTCGTAGGCGAGCTCCAGCACGCGATGGCTCAGCGTCGCCGAGAACAGCAGCGTCTGGCGTTCGGTGCGGATCGGCATGCGCCGCAGCAAAAAGCGGATGTCCTTGATGAAGCCGAGGTCGAACATCCGGTCGGCCTCGTCGAGCACGCACATCTCGCAGGCGTGCAGGCTGACGACCTTGTGCTGCTTGACGTAGTCGATCAGGCGGCCGGGGGTCGCGATGATCACGTCAGCACCCTCGGTGAGGATCTGCCGCTGCTTGTCGTAGTCGACGCCGCCGTAGACCAGGGCGAACTTCAGTCCCAGCTGGCTGCCGAACTTCACCGCGTCCTTGTGGATCTGGATCGCGAGTTCGCGGGTCGGCGCGAGGATCAGCGCGCGCGGATCCTCCGGCTTGCGGTCGGCCAGTGCCGGCTTCGACAGCAGGCGGTTGATCACCGTGACCAGGAAGGCGAGGGTCTTGCCGGTGCCGGTCTGGGCCTGGCCGGCGATGTCGCGGCCGTTGAGGGCCAGCGGCAACGTCAGCGCCTGGATGGGCGTGCAGCGGGTGAACCCGGCCTCCTCCAGCCCGGCAAGCAACGCCGGATGCAGGTCGAAGGAGGAGAAGGTGATGTCGGTAAGAGGCTTGTCGCTCATGCGTAGGAAGGTGTCCGGGCGTCGCCGACTTGGAGGGCGCCGCGTGCTTGCGTGGGAGGCAGTCGCGACGGCAGACTGCCTGGGCGCAGGACGCGTGGGTCGTCCCGCAGGAGCGCCACCTTGATTCCGGGCGGCGATTCCCCATTTTACATCCATCCCGGCGCCGCTGCTTCGAAGCGCGCCCCAGCCCCCCGGAGCCCCCCCGTGACCGATGCCGTCATCCATGCCAGCGATTCCGATTTCGACTCCACCGTGCTGCAGTCCGATGTCCCGGTGCTGGTCGACTTCTGGGCCCCCTGGTGCGGTCCCTGCAAGATGATCGCCCCGGCGCTCGACGAATTGGCGGGTGATTACGCCGGCCGCGCCAAGATCGTGAAGATCGACGTCGACCAGAACCAGGCCACGGCGCTGAAGTACCACGTGCGCTCCATCCCGATGCTGCTGCTGTTCAAGGATGGCCAGGTGCAGGGCACCCAGATCGGTGCCGTGGGCAAGCCGCAGCTGGCCCAGCTGATCGACAAGGCCCTCTGAGGCCCGTCTCAATCCTGCGGCAGGCCGTTCAAGAGCGCCCTGCCGTCTGAACCGACCGCGCGGCCAGCGCTTGCCGCCGGTCGGATGCAGTGCTAGGTTTGCGCTGCTCCGGCGTGTTTTCAGCGCGCCGCACCCATCTGGCGTCACTCCCGACTGTCCGTTTCCCTGCCGCCGCCCGTCCCGGGCGCTCGCAACCGAGCGAGGATTTTCCGCTTGTCCGACAACACATCCGATCCCGGCACGCCCGAGGGCGACACCGCCGTGAAGCGCGTGCGCAAGCCGCGCGTGGCCAAGAAAGCCACCGACTCCGCGTCTCCCGATTCTCAGTCCCAGTTGCCGTTGGCGACGCAGGACAGCGCCGCGCCGAAGGCCCCGCCCGCCAGCGCACCGCCGGCGCAGGCGTCTGCACCGCAGTCCGATCCGCAGCGTGCACCCAGCGAGTCGGGCCAGGGCGATGCCCAGCGCGGCAACCAGGGCAACAACGGGCAGCCGAATGGCGGCCAGCACCACCCCCAGCAGGGCGGCGAGCCGCGCCAGCACGGTGGCGGCCAGCCGAACCAGAACCGGGGCAACCCCGGCAACAACAACAACAACAACAACGATCAGGGCGGCAACAACCGTCGCGACCGGTTCAAGAACCGGCGTGATCGTCCGCGTGGCGGTGGCCGCGACGACGGCCTGCCGCAGGACGGCGGCAACGACCACGTCCAGCGCCTGCCGCCCCCGAACATTCCCGAGGGCTTCCCCCAGTACACGCTGAGCGATCTCAAGCGGATGCCGGCGCACAAGCTGCTCGACATCGCCGACCAGCTCGCGATCGAAGGCGTGGCCCGCGCGCGCAAGCAGGACGTGATCTTCGGCCTGCTCAAAGTGCTGACCCGCCACGGCGAGGGCGTCGTCGCCGACGGCGTGCTCGAAATCCTGCCCGACGGCTACGGCTTCCTGCGCGCGGCCGAGGCGAGCTACCTCGCCGGCCCGGACGATGTCTACATCTCGCCCAGCCAGATCCGCCGCTTCAACCTGCGCACCGGCGACCATCTGCTCGGCCGTATCCGCTGGCCCAAGGACGGCGAACGCTACTTCGCGCTGTCGGTCGTCGACACGATCAACGGCGAACCGCCGGAAGCCAGCAAGGGCAAGGTGCTGTTCGAGAACCTGACCCCGCTGTTCCCGCGCAAGCGCTTCAAGCTCGAGCGCGGTGACGGGTCCAGCGAAGACATCGCCGGCCGCATCCTCGATCTGATGGCCCCGCAGGGCAAGGGCCAGCGCGCCCTGATCGTCTCGCCGCCCAAGGCGGGCAAGACGATGATGATGCAGCAGATCGCCAGCGCGATTACCTACAACCATCCCGACGTGCACATGATTGTGCTGCTGATCGACGAGCGTCCGGAAGAAGTGACCGAGATGCAGCGCACCGTGCGCGGCGAAGTCATTTCCTCGACGTTCGACGAGCCGGCCGCGCGTCACGTGCAGGTGGCCGAAATGGTCATCGAGCGCGCCAAGCGCCTGGTCGAGCACAAGAAGGATGTCGTCATCCTGCTCGACTCGATCACCCGCCTCGCCCGCGCCTACAACAACGTCGTGCCGAGCTCGGGCAAGGTGCTCACCGGTGGTGTCGACGCGAACGCGATGCACCGCCCGAAGCGCTTCTTCGGCGCCGCGCGCAACGTCGAGGAAGGCGGTTCGCTGACCATCATCGCCACTGCCCTCGTCGACACCGGCAGCGCGATGGACAAGGTGATCTACGAAGAGTTCAAGGGCACCGGCAACTCGGAAGTGCACCTGGACCGTCGCATCACCGAGAAGCGCGTCTACCCGGCGATCAACGTCAACCAGTCGGGCACCCGCCGCGAGGACTACCTCATCGAGCCGGACCTGCTGCAGCGCATCTGGATTCTCCGCAAGCTGCTCCACCCGATGGACGAGATCGCAGCGATGGAATTCCTGCTCGACAAGATGAAGAGCACGAAGTCCAACGACGAGTTCTTCTCGTCGATGAAGCGCTGATCCATAGGGTCCTCGCTCACGAAAAAAGCCCCGCTTCCGCGGGGCTTTTTTTTGGCTCCGGTCCGGCCCGGTCAGCCTTCGAACGGCGTGAGCAGGCGGAAGCGGGACTGTCCCTGATGCAGCGTGCCGGCGACCTGCGCGTCCGGGCTGAAGCCGGGCGGATCCGGCATCGCCCAAGTCGGACGGGTCTGCGCGCCGGGCACGTATCCGAGCCATTGTCCGTAGGCCGGACCTTCCGGAAGACGGGCGCCATCGGAAAGCGAGAAGTCGACCGGCACACGGACGACCCAGTGATCGCTGGAAACGGCGTCTCCCGTGGTCGGTGGCGCGAATGTCCACTCCCTGGCCTTGTCGATCGCCGCCTTCTCCAGACCGCGGCGGATCATCTCCATCTGCCGCGCCGTGCCGAGCGCCGTCAGGTTGGTCTGCTCGGCTGCGACGTCTTCCACACGGCCATCGCGTGCGACCTTGACCAGCAGGTAGACAGTGCCCTTGCCGCCCATCTGCGCGATGCTCATGGGATACCGCGGCGGCTTCATCTCGATCGAGCGGACGCGTCCTGTGTCGTCCGGATCATATTCCTCGCCGAAACTCGCGCTCTTGATCGCGATGTTCATGTTGCCGTCGTCCGCGGGCGTCGCCACCAGCCGGATGGTCATCTTCGCGCGGGCCAGCACCGGCGCGCCGTCGACGAGCACCGGTTCGAAGCGCAGCGCAGGCATTGCGCGCTCGATCAGACGCACGACGTAGTCGGGAAGCTTGTCCGGTTGATCCAGCGTGTGGGTACTGACGCTGCCATCGAGCGCGATGTCGACATGCCCGGTCACCAGCATGCTGCCCTCGACCTGTTGGCGCATTTCGCGTGCGCTCTGCGCCGCAGTCAGCGACGGTACGAGACACGCCGTCGCGAGCAGCACACCCAGCAGTCTTTGAAGTGTCATCACGGATCCATCCTTGAGCGAGGACCCGACGTTACTCCCGGCCCCCTGCGTGGACAAGCCGGGGTAAACCCGAGTGCCGTCAGCGCTGCTCGCGCAGGAACCTGGCCATCGACACGCCGTCGCCGCTCTGCGGGGGTGCGAATTCCGCGGCGACGTCGATGAAGCCGCGCATGATCGCGATCTCGCGCGGCGTGCGGTTGAGCGTGTCGCGCAGCTCAGGATCGGCGCCGGCGCGCAGCAGGCGGCGGGCCAGGCGCAGCTGGCCGTGCAGGCCCGACAGGTGCAGCGGGCCGAAGCCGCGCTGATCCTGCGCGTCGAGCGAGACACCCTCATCGAGCAGGTGCTCCATTGCAGCCAGCACCACGTCCTCGTCGCAGGGCGTGCCGGGCTCGGCCCGTGCACCGAGCAGCAGCAGCAGCGGCGTGACGCCACCGGCCGCGGGCGCGTCGACCTCTGCGCCCGCCAGCAGCAGGGTGTCGAACAGCGCGAGCAGACGTGGACGATCGCGCGAGGTGAACCCGTAGAGCGCGGCGCAATGCAGCGGGGTCAGGCCCTGCGCGTCGGTCGCGTGGATGTCGGCGCCAGCGGTCAGCAGACGCGCGGCAAGATCGGGCAGGCCCAGGGCAGCGGCGAGCATCAGCACGCTGACTTCGCCCGGCAGGCGCTGGTCGAGCGAGACGCCTGACGCCAGCAGGCGATCGACGATTTCGGCGTGACGCATGCTGACCGCCGCCGACAGCGGCGTCGCGCCGGACTGCGCAGCGAGCGCTGCGTCGGCCTCGCGTGCCAGCAACAGATCGACGACCTCGCGATGTCCGCCACCGGCGGCGCGCAGCAGCGCGGTGCAGCCCTGTGCATCGACGGTGTCGACCGCGAATCCCAGATCGAGCAGACGGCGCACGGCCTCCGCGTCGCCCGCGTTGGCGGCGGCTGGCAGATCGGTCGGTTCCAGCGCACGTCTCGGCAGCGCCCAGCCCCGCCAGTCCAGCCAGTCGGCGAGGTCGCGTCGCCCGGCAGAGAGTGCAACGCCCAGCGGCGTCTGGCCATCAGCGGCGCAGGCCGCCGGCGAGGCGCCGTGACGCACCAGCACCTTGAGCGCGCCTTCGCGTCCGAGTGCGGCGGCGAGATGCAACGCCGTCATGCCGCGCGCATCACGGGCATCAAGATCGACGCCATGACCGACCAGACGCTCGATCAGCCGCAGCCAGCCCAGCCGCACGGCCAAGGCCAGTGGCGGATCGCCCGCGGGCGACGGCGCGAACGGATCGGCGCCGCGGGCCAGCAGATCGAGCGCGAAGGTCTCGTACGCCCGCGCGGCCTGATCGTCGTCGCTGCAGGCCGCGAGATACCGCGCCAGCGTGCCGGCGCCGCCGGGCGACGCGCCATGCCGCAGCAGCGCCTGCAGGATCGGCAGGTGTTGCGGCGCTGACGACAGCAGCGCGCACAGCGGCGGCACGCCGGCATCATCGGTGACTTCGACATCCGCCCCCTGCGCGAGCAGCCATTCGATACGGTCCAGCGATGGCGGCATCTCGGGATCGAGCAGCAGACCACCGAGATCGCGCGCGTTGAGCAGGCGCAGCAGCGGGCCCTGATCGTCGAAGCGGCCTTCGCGCAGGCTGGCGCGCAACAGCAGGACCGGCGTGCGGTCGCTGGCGGCGGCGCCATCCTCGTCGTCGCCGATGCCCAGATTGACCGGCAGCGGATAGTCGGGATCGAGCAGGCGCACCAAGGTCCAGCGGCCGGTCTCGGCGGCACGGTCGACCGGCTTGCGGCCATCCGCATCGGCGATGTCGGCCGGCACGCCCAGTTCGAGCAGACGCTGCAACAGCGCAGCCGACGGCAGTTCCGCGGTACACGCCAGCATCACCGCATTGCGGCCCGCGGCATCGACGGCGGCGACATCGGCATTCGCGGCCAACAGCGCTTCGAGCGCGGACAGGCGACCGCCGCGCGCGGCTTCGAGCAGCGGCGTACGGCCGTCGTTGTCGCGGCCGCGCACATCGGCGCCGGCGCCGAGCAGCGCGGCGAGGATCTCGTCGTGGCCCTGGAACGCGGCGACATGCAAAGCGCTGCGACGCAATGCATCGCGCGCATCGACGCGTGCCTTGTGCTTGAGCAGCAACTGCACGCCGGCGGCATCGTCCTCGTCGCCGCCGGCCGCCGCCAGCAAGGCCGGCGTGCCGCCCTCGACCTCGGCGCGGGCGCCACGTTCGAGCAGGAATTTCGCCAGCCGCCAGTTGCCGACCGCGCAGGCCATGCCCAGCGGCGTCAGGCCATCGTGGTTGCGCGCTTCGAGTTCGGCGGCGGCATCGCGCAGCAGCGCGGCGACGCCGGGATCGGAACTGCGCGCGGCCAAGTGCAGCGGCGTGTTGCCTTCGTGGTCGGTGATCCGCGGATCGGCGCCGTTTGCGAGCAGCGTCATCACCGCATCGGGACGACCGTGCCAGCTGTCGCGGGTCGCGGCCAGCAGCGGGGTCATACCGGCGTGCGCGGTGTTGACGTCGACGCCGCGTGCGATCAGTTCACGCAGCAGACGCAAGTCGGGCAGTACCGCGGCCAGCACCGGCAGGCTGCGCTGGTCGCGGTCATCACCCGCAGGCAGCACGCGCACGTCGGCGCCTGCTTCGATCAGGGCCAGCGCGCGGTCGACACGACCGGCGCGGGCGGCGGCGTAGAGCGCGACATCGGGCGCGGCATCGACTGGTTCTGCCGACAATGCGACCGCGGGATCGCCCTGCATCTCGACGATCTGGATCGGCAACGCCGCCGGCGGCGTGAGCCGTTGCAACACGGCATGCAGGCCGAGCGAGCCGAGGACGGCGATGATCGCCAGCCCGGCACGCGGGCCGATGCCCCCGGGCGGCAGCCAGGCCGGCAGCAGGACGAGCGCGACGATCGCAGCCACGCACAGCGCGGCGCCGACGCCGCGCCAATGGCCCGTTTCGCGCTCCGACAGTGCGCGCCAGTGCGTGCGCAGATCGCCGCCGTCGCGCTCGAGCGCATGCCACAACGGCCACGTGCGCCAGAAGCCGATGACTGCGAGACCGGTGGCGATGCTCAACGCGAGCGCCGCGCCGAGTTCACCACCCTGCCGCAGCGCGGACAGTGGCCAGACGACGAGCACGGCAGTCGCGACCGTGGCGCCGCCCCATGCGACGGCCAGCGACAGCAGGTCGATCCGCAGCGTGGCGCCCGCGGGCAAGGTGCGCGTGTGCCAACCGCGGATGACCAGCGCGAACGCGGGCTGCGCGAGCGCAGCGGCAACTGCGGCAAGCGGACCACCGACGAGCGTCAGCGCTGCCAGCGCGACGCCGGCCAGGAGCACGAAGATCAGGGATCGGGCGAACGCGGACGAAGGCCGCTGCGCGGACTCAGGCATCGGTGCCCCAGTCCTCCGTGAGTGGATCGTGGACCAGGCGCGGCGGCATCTGCAGATGGAATTTCTGCGAGCGCAGCTTCTCGCGCACGGTCGCGACATCCTCGCGCGCCAGCTTGCGGTCGGGCGTCAGCGCCACGTCCAGCACGAAGACCAGTTCGCCCAGCTGCGCACGCACCGGATCGGGCAGGACGTCGAACGCGTCGCGCTCGGCGAGGTACACATAAGTGTCCGCCTTGCGCTGGCTTTTGTAGACGTAGGCGTGCATGGCCGAAGAACCGCGGAAACACGCTCGATTGTGCGGCAAAAGCCCCGGCTTGGGTATCGCGCGCGGCCATGCATCGGGTGTGCGCGTCGACACCGCGTTCAGTGATAGCCGGCGTCGACGGCCACCTTGCCGCGGAACACACGGTACGACCAGGCGGTGTAACCGAGGATCAGTGGCAACAGCACCACCAGCCCGGCGAGCACGAAGCCCTGCGACGACGGTGGCGACGCAGCCTCCCAGATACTCAGCGAAGGCGGCACGATATTCGGCCACATCCCCAGTACCAGACCGAGAAATCCGAGCCCGAAGAAACTCAGCGTCAGCAGGAACGGACGCGCATCGCGCCCCTCGCGCATCGCCGCGCGCCACAGCCAGATCGCATTGATCAGGGCCAGCACCGGCACCGGCGACAGCCACCAGAAATTCCCGTCCTCGAACCAGCGCGCCATGATCTGCGAATCGAGGAACGGCAGCCACGCGCTGACCAGCCCCATGAACGCAGCGACCACCAGCACCAGTGGCCGGGTCGCTTTGCGCGCCAGCTGCTGCAGCCGGCCCTCGGTCTTGAGGATCAACCAGCCGCTGCCGAGCAGCGCGTAACCGGCCACCACCGCTGCGCCGGTCAGCATCGAGAACGGGCTGAACCAGTCCAGCGCGCCGCCGGCGTACTTGCCTTCCTGGAGCGGCATGCCCTCGACCAGTGCACCGAGAATCACACCCTGAGAGAACGCCGCCAGCAGCGAGCCCACCGCGAAGGCCGCGCCCCAGAAGCGCTTGCCGCGCTGCGCCTTGAAGCGGAATTCGAACGCAACACCGCGGAACACCAGCGCGATCAGCATCAGCAGCACCGGCAGATACAACGCCGACAGCACGATGGCGTAAGCGCGCGGGAACGCGGCCAGCAGCCCGGCGCCACCGAGCACCAGCCAGGTCTCGTTGCCATCCCAGATCGGCGCCGCGGTGGTCATCATGTGGTCGAGCTGATCGCCGTCCTCGGCGAACGGCGCCAGCACGCCCAGGCCCAGCACGAAGCCGTCGAGCAACACGTACATCAGCACACCGAAGCCGATGACGCCGAACCAGATCACCGGTAGTACGGTCTGCAGGTCGAGTTCCATCAGTCGTCCCCCACCGGGCCGTCGGCCGCGGAGATCGGCCGCATCGGCGTGCGTTCGCCGTCGTCGTGGTCCGGGCCGTCGTCGAAGGGTTGCGGGCCCTTGCGGATCATCTTGAGGATGTAGCCGCCGCCGGCGCCGAACACCACCGCATAGGCGATGACGAATGCGACCAGCGAGATGATCACGCTGGTGCGATCGATGTCGCTGACCGCATCCGCGGTGCGCAGCAGCCCCTGGACCGCCCACGGCTGGCGGCCGATCTCGACGACGAACCAGCCCGCCAGTACCGCGATGAACCCGCTCGGCGCCATCAGCCGCCAGGTGTTGAGCAGCCAGGTCGATTCGAACAGCCAGCGCCGCCGCCATGCCCACAGCGAGACGACGGTCAGCAGCAGCATCGCCATGCCGATACCGACCATGACCCGGAACGCGTAGAACACCGGCGCGACCGGCGGCCGTTCATCGCGGGGGACCGCGGTCAACGGCGCGATCGTGCCGTCCCAGCTGTGGGTCAGGATTACGCTGCCGAGCCGCGGAATCGCGATCTCGTAGTCATTGCGCTCTGCGTCCACGTTCGGCACCGCGAACAGCACCAGCGGCACGCCCTCACCCAGTTCGCCTTCGTGCCAGTGCGCTTCCATCGCCGCGAGCTTCACAGGCTGCATCTCGCCGGTCTTCAGGCCATGCAGGTCGCCGACGACGATCTGCAGGGGCACGGTGAGCGCCGCGAATGCGACCGAGAGCTTGAGCATCCGCGTCGCCGCATCGACGTGCTCGCCGCGGCGCAGATACCACGCCGCCACGCCGCCGATGACGAAACATGTGGTGATGAACGCCGCCAGCACCATGTGCCCCAGCCGGTACGGGAACGAGGGGTTGAAGATGATCGCCATCCAGTCGGCGGGATGGAACACGCCGTCGATCAGTTCATAGCCGGCCGGCGTGTGCAGCCAACTGTTGGCCGACAGGATCCAGAACGTGGAGATCAGCGTGCCCACCGCGACCAGACAGGTGGACAGGAAGTGCAGCTTTTCCGACACCCGGCCCCAGCCGAACAGCATCACGCCGAGGAAGCTCGCCTCGAGGAAGAACGCGGTCAGCACCTCGTAGCTCAACAGCGGCCCGAGGATGTTGCCGGCCGCGATGCTCAGCGCCGACCAGTTGGTGCCGAACTGGAAACTCATGACGATGCCCGACACCACGCCCATGCCGAACGACACGGCGAAGATCCGCATCCAGAAGAAATACAGCTCGCGCCACACCGGATCGCGCGTGCGCAGCCAGCGGAACTCCAGGAACGCCAGCCAGCTCGACAGGCCGATCGTGAAGGCGGGAAACAGCACGTGGAAGGAGATCACGAATCCGAACTGGATCCGCGACAGCAGCAGGGCGTCCAAGCGGAGCTCCAGTGGAATGGCGCACGGTGAGTCTGCGGGCGGCGACGTGAAAGCACGATGCGGCACGCCGTCGCGCGACGGAATGACGCGGACCATGACCTTCGCCAGAGCAAGCCAGAGGACACGGCCCGTTACACTTCGGCCTCCTTGTCCGTGATGGAACCGTCGAATGCGTCGACTGCCGCTGAGCTGGGTGCTCGCCTGTGCCCTCGTGTCTCCCGCCGTTCTGGCACAGCCGGCGCAGCCGCTGACGATGGAGCGGATCATGGCCGATCCGGACTGGATCGGCGCCCCGGTCGAGGGCGCGTGGTGGCGCTGGGACGGCCAGGCGGCGTACTACACGCTCAAGCGCGAAGGCAGCAGTGTCCGCGAGACCTGGCAGCAGCCCCTGACCGGCGGTGCGTCGGCCCGCGTCGAAGATGGCGCGCGCGCCGATCTCGATGCGCAGAACCCGATCACCGATGCCACCGGCACGCGCATGGCGTTCCTGCGCAACGGCGATCTGTTCGTGCGCGATCTGCGCACCGGCGCGCTGACCCAGGTCACGCGGACGGAAGCCCAGGAAGCACAGCCGCAGTGGTCGACGGCCGGCGGCCTGGTCTGGCGCGCGGGCAACGACTGGTTCGGCTGGGACACCCAGCGCGGCATCACGCAGCTGGCCAGCCTCAAGGCCGAGGACGATCCGGCCAAGCCGCCCAAGGACGATGATCTGCGCGACCGCCAGTTGCGCATGATCGAAACCCTGCGCGTCGAGCGCGAGCGACGCGACGGGCTGCGCATGCAGAACGAGACCTGGCGCCGCAGCGATGCCACGCGCGCGCCCGGCCCGGTGTTCCTGGGCAAGGACGTCACGATCGCCGGCAGCGCGCTGTCGCCGGCCGGCGACCGGCTGATCGTCGCCACCACCGCCAAGAGCGGCGATGCGGGACAGGCCGGCAAGATGCCGCGCTACGTCACCGAATCGGGCTACGAGGAATTCGAGGACGTGCGCACGCGCGTCGGCCGCAACGATCCGCTGCCGCACACGCTGTGGCTGGTGGACGTGGCCAGCGGCCAGGCGCGTGAGCTCAAGACCGACACCCTGCCGGGCATCGGCACCGATCCGCTGGCCGACCTGCGCCGCGCGGCCGGCAAGGACGCGCTCAAGGGCAATCGTCCGGTGCGTCTGGAACTCGACGGCCGCGGCGGTGGCGGCGGTGCGATCCGCTGGAGCGCCGACGGCCGCAATGTCGCGCTGTCGATCCACTCGGTCGACAACAAGGACCGCTGGCTCGCCACGGTCGATCTGGCCGGCGCCACGCTGCAGAACCGCGACCGCCTGACCGACACCGCCTGGATCAACTGGGATTTCAACGAGTTCGGCTGGCTGCCCGACAACCGCACGCTGTGGTTCCTGTCGGAGACCTCCGGCTACTCGCATCTGTATCTCAACGACGGCGGCCGCTCGCGCGCGCTGACCTCGGGCCAGTGGGAAGTCTCCGCGCCGGTGATGTCGCGCGACGGCAGCCGCTTCTTCTTCCTCTGCAACCAGCAGTGGCCGGGCCGCTACGAGGTCTGCAGCGCGAACGGCGGCACCGTCAGCGAACTCACGAAGACCGGCGGCATCGAGGACTTCGCGCTGTCGCCCGACGAAACCCGCCTGCTGCTGCGCACCTCCAGCAGCTACACCCCGCCGCAGCTCGCGGTGGCCGATGTCGCCGGCGGCGAGGTGCGCGTGCTCACCGACACCCGCACCGCCGAGTTCAAGGCGCATGACTGGCTGCAGCCGGAATACGTGCAGATTCCGTCCAAGCACGGCGCCGGCACGGTCTGGGGCAAGTTCTACGCGCCTGAGAACTATGAGCCGGGCCGCAAGTATCCGGTCGTGCTGTTCGTGCACGGCGCCGGCTACCTGCAGAACGTCAGCGACCGCTATCCGAACTACTTCCGCGAGCAGATGTTCCACAACATGCTGGTGCAGCAGGGCTACATCGTGCTGGATCTCGACTTCCGCGCGTCCGCCGGCTACGGCCGCGACTGGCGCACGGCGATCTACCGGCAGATGGGGCACCCGGAGCTCGAGGACTACCTCGACGGCATCGACTGGCTGGTCGACAACCACCAGGCCGACCGCGACCGCGTCGGCATCTACGGCGGCAGCTACGGCGGCTTCATGACCTTCATGGCGCTGTTCCGCGAGCCCGGCGTGTTCAAGGCCGGCGCCGCGCTGCGCCCGGTCACCGACTGGTCGCAGTACAACCACGCCTACACCGCCAACATCCTCAACACGGCGGACCTCGATCCCGAAGCGTATCTGAAGTCCTCGCCGATGGAATACGCCGACCGCCTGCAGGACAACCTGCTGATCGCGCACGGCATGATCGACGACAACGTGTTCTACAAGGATTCGGTGATGATGGCTCAGCGCCTGATCGAGCTGCGCAAGGACAAGTGGGAACTGGCGAGCTATCCGCTCGAGCGTCACGCCTACCAGCACCCGGCCTCGTGGTACGACCAGTACCGCCGCATCTACGAGCTGTTCGAGCGCACGCTGAAATGACCGCGCCCGGCCCGTTGCCGGCGGTCGAGCTGCTGCGGCCGTCGCCGTGGAAGATGCTCGCGCTGCTGGCGATTTCGGCCGGATTCGTGTGGATGGCGCTCGTCATCGGCGAGCGCCATCTGCTGATCGCATGGCTGTGCGGCGGATTCTTCGGCCTGTGCGCGCTGGTGGCGCTGGTGTCGCTGCTGCCGGGCGCGAACCATCTGCGGCTCGACGCCGACGGGATCGAGCTGCGCTCGCTGTTCCGGGTCACGCGCTGGAGCTGGCGCGATGTCGTGCGTTTCGGACCGACACGCGTGGGCCTGCACACGATGGTCGGCATCGATTTCGCCGACCACGTGGAGGCCGCGGCGCGCCTGCGACGGGTCAACCGCGGGCTGACCGGCTTCGATGGCGCCCTGCCCGACACCTACCGGCACAAGGCCGCCGCACTCGCGGCGAAGCTGGAAATCTGGCGCCAGGCGCACGCCTGAGCACCTCGCGGCATTGACCTGAATCAATGTCGCCACACGGGCGCCGCCTACAATGCGGGCCATGAACGATTTCGACACCGTCCGCGACTATCTGACCGGCCTGCAGGACCGGATCTGCCATGCAATCGAAGGCGCCGATGGCCGCGCCCACTTCGTCGAGGACCTGTGGCAACGCCCTGAAGGCGGCGGCGGCCGCACACGTGTGCTGCGCGATGGCGCGGTGTTCGAGCAGGCCGGCATCGGCTTCTCCGATGTCTCCGGAACCGCCCTGCCGCCGTCGGCCAGCGCCAACCGGCCCGAACTCGCCGGCGCCTCGTGGCGCGCCTGCGGCGTGTCGCTGGTGTTCCATCCGCACAATCCGCACCTGCCGACCACGCATGCCAACGTGCGCCACTTCCGCGCGATGCGCGACGGCGAGACCGTGGCCTGGTGGTTCGGCGGCGGCTTCGACCTGACGCCGTTCTATCCGGTCGACGAAGACGTGCTGCACTGGCATCGCACCGCGCGTGACCTGTGCGAACCCTTCGGCGGGCAGGCGCGCTACGACGCCCACAAGCAATGGTGCGACGACTATTTCTTCCTCAAGCACCGCAACGAGACGCGCGGCGTCGGCGGCCTGTTCTTCGACGATCTGCACGGCGATTTCGATGCCGACTTCGCCTATATGCGCGCGGTCGGCGACGGCTTTCTCGATGCCTACCTGCCGATCGTCGAACGCCGCAAAGACACGCCCTGCAGCGAGCGCGAGCGCGAGTTCCAGCTGTACCGTCGCGGGCGCTACGTCGAATTCAACCTGGTCTACGACCGCGGCACGCTGTTCGGCCTGCAATCGGGCGGGCGCGCCGAATCGATCCTGATGAGCCTGCCGCCGCGCGTTCGCTGGGAGTACGGCTTCACCCCGGAGGCAGGTAGCGACGAGTCGCGACTGGCCGCGTACCTGCATCCGCGCGACTGGCTCGCCGAGCTGGCCTGAGCGAACTGGCCTGGGCGCGCTGGACTGAAACGGTGATCGCATCCGACGATGCCATGCATCCGGACGTCACGCCGGACTGCCTGCGCGTGCTGCACGAAGACGCGCATGTGCTTGCCTTCGACAAGCCCAGCGGCCTGCTGTCGGTGCCCGGCCGCGGCGCCGACAAACAGGACTGCATCGCGACCCGTGCCCTGGCGCACTGGCCGGACGCACGCGTGGTGCATCGACTGGACCAGCCGACCTCGGGGGTGATCGTGCTGGCGCGGGGGCCCAGGATGCAGCGCGCGCTCGGCGACGCCTTCGCCGGGCGCCGCGTCGACAAGCGGTATATCGCCATCGTCGACGGCTGGCCCGACGCGGACGCCGGCATGATCGATCTGCCGTTGCAGGCGGACTGGCCCAACCGGCCGAGACAACAGGTCGACCTTGATCGCGGCAAGTCCGCTCTGACCCGCTGGCAGGTCCTGTCGCGCACGCAGACGGCCGATGGCACGCCGTGCGCCCGGCTGGCGCTGATACCCGAGACCGGCCGTACGCACCAGCTACGCGTGCATCTGCAGGCGCTCGGCCATCCGATCCTCGGCGATGCGCTTTACGCCCCGCCCGAGGTGCAAGCACGCGCGCCACGGCTGCTGCTGCATGCGGCGTTGCTGACGTTCGAACATCCTGCAACGGGTGCACGGCTGCAAATCGAGTGTCCCGTGCCATTCTGGACGCCTCTGTAGGAGCGGGCTTGCGCGTGAACGCCCTGACCGGTAAAGCACCATCGCGCGCAAGCGCGCTCCTGCAACACACGCGGATCGGCAAATCCCGGACATAAAAAAGCCCCGCAGGCAGGGGGGGCCTACGGGGCTCAGGGAACCGGGCGCGGGGAGACGCCTGGTGGTTCCGGTCGATCACTCCAGGGGAGGAAGCGATCTGGCGACAGACGTTGCATCTGTCGAGGGACATAAGACCATTCCGCGGATGGATGGATCGTGAAGATTATGGTTAATTTTCTGTTGGATTCAGGCCGCATTTACTCGCTCCCTGCGTGACCACCGACGCCGCCAGAACCGGCACATTTTCAGCGGAATACGGGTGTCAGTGCGCCTCGTCCCAGTTGTCGCCGACGCCGCTGTCGACGACCAGCGGTACCCGCAGTTCGCCGGCGCGGGTCATCCGGCTCACGACCTCGGCCAGCAGCGTGTCGACGAACTCGAGGTCCGCCTCGAACACCAGTTCATCGTGGACCTGCAGGATCATCTTCGCCCGGTCCGCGTGATCCGCGATCCAGCCGTCGATGGTGATCATCGCCCGCTTGATGATGTCGGCCGCGGTGCCCTGCATCGGCGCATTGATCGCGGCGCGCTCGGCGCCGGCGCGCTGCGAGGGGTTGCCCTTCTGGATGAAGTCCAGCGTCAGCCGCCGGCCGAACACGGTTTCGACGTAGCCGGCCTCACGCGCCTGCAGCCGCGTGCGGTCCATGAAGTCGCGTACGCCCGGGTACCGCGAGAAGTACAGCGCAATGTAGTCCTGCGCCTCCCCGCGACCGATGCCGAGGTTACGCGCCAGACCGAACGCGCTCATGCCGTACATCAGGCCGAAGTTGATCGCCTTCGCCGCGCGGCGCTCGTTGCCGGTGACCTCGTCGAGCGGGCGGCCGAAGACTTCGGCCGCGGTCGCGCGATGGATGTCGACACCGGATTCGAAAGCGCGCACCAGGCCCGGATCCTCGGACAGGTGGGCCATGATCCGCAGCTCGATCTGCGAGTAATCGCAGGCGATCAGCTTGCGGCCCGGCGGCGCGACGAAGGCGCGGCGGATGCGGCGGCCGTCGTCGGTGCGGATCGGAATGTTCTGCAGGTTCGGATCGCTCGATGACAACCGTCCCGTCGCCGCGCCCGCCTGGTGGTAGCTGGTGTGCACGCGACCGGTGTCGGCGTTGATCATCTCCGGCAGCTTGTCGGTATAGGTACTGCGCAGCTTCGCGAGGCCACGGTATTCGAGGATCACCTGCGGCAGCTCGTGCTGGTCGGCGATCGCCTCCAGCGCTTCCTCGTTGGTGCTCGGCTGGCCCTTGGGCGTCTTGACGAGCGCCGGCAACTTCAATTCGTCGAACAGCAATGCCTGCAGCTGTTTCGGCGAATCGAGATTGAAAGTGCGGCCGGCGAGTTCCGTCGCTTTCTGCTGCGCGGCGAGCATGCGCTTGGACAGGTCCGCGCTCTGGCGGCGCAGTTCGTCGGCATCGACGCGCACGCCATTGGCCTCGATGCGCGCGAGCACGGGCACCAGCGGCATCTCGATGGCGGCGTACACGCGCAGCAGCCCCGCATCGGCCTCGATCCGCGGCTTCATGACCCGGTGCAACCGCAGGGTGATGTCCGCATCTTCCGCCGCGTACTTCGCTGCATCGTCGATGGCGACCTGCGAGAACGAGATCTGCTTGGCGCCCTTGCCGGCCACGTCCTCGAACTTGATCGTGTCCATGCCCAGATGGCGTTTGGCCAGCGAGTCCAGATCGTGGCGGGCGATGCCGGCATCGAGCACGAAGCTTTCCAGCAGCGTGTCGTCGGCGTAGCCGCGCACCTCGACACCATGCCGGCGCAACACGTGGATGTCGTACTTGCCGTGCTGGCCGAGCTTGCGCTTCGAAGGATCTTCCAGCACGCCGCGCAGCGCATCGAGCACCTGCGCGCGGTCGAGCTGCGCGGGGGCGCCCGGATAGTCGTGGCCGACCGGGATGTAGCAGGCGCGGCCGGGCTCGATCGCGAAACTCAGGCCAACCAGGCCCGAGCGCATCGCATCCAGTGCGTCGGTCTCGGTGTCGAAGGCGAATTCCTCCGCCGCCTGCAGCTGCGCCACCCAGGCATCCAGGCGCTCGCGCGTCGTCACCGTCTCGTACTCGCCGGGCACCGACAGCGCGGGGTCGAGCGTCGACGGCGCTGCAGGAGTCGTGACCGTGGCGGCACCTGACGGTGCAGCGTCCGCACCGCCAGCGGCAGCGTCGAGATCCTTCAGCGCCTGGCCGAAGCCGTAACGCGCGTACAGCACGCGCAGGGCATCGACCGCACGTGGCCGCAGGATCAGCGTTTCCGGCCCACCGTCGAGCGCGACATCGGTCTTGATCGTCGCGAGTTCGCGGCTGAGCGGCAACTGGTGCAGCGCCTCGCGCAGGTTCTCGCCGATCTTGCCCTTGATGTTGCCGGCGTTCGCGATCACGCCATCGAGCGATTCGTATTCGGTCAGCCACTTGGCCGCGGTCTTGGGCCCGCACTTGGGCACGCCGGGAATGTTGTCGACGCTGTCGCCCATCAATGCGAGCAGGTCGACGATCTGGTCGGCGCGCACGCCGAACTTGTCGCGCACGGCGTCGTCGCTGTCCATGCGGCTGCCGCTCATCGTGTTGACCAGGGTCACGCGCGGGCGCACCAGCTGGGCGAAATCCTTGTCGCCGGTGGAGATCGTCACCTCGATACCGGCGTCGGCCGCCTGCAGCGCCAGCGTGCCGATGACGTCGTCGGCCTCGACGCCCGCCACGCGCAGGATCGGGAAGCCCAGCGCCTCGACGATCGTGCACATCGGCTCGACCTGCGCACGCAGTTCGTCGGGCATCGGCGGCCGGTTGGCCTTGTACTGGTCGTAGAGATCGTCGCGGAACGTCCTGCCGGGCGCATCGACGACGAACGCGGCGAAGTCCGGCGCTTCCTTCAGCGTCGCACGCAGCATGTTGACGATGCCGAACAGTGCGCCGGTGGGTTCACCGTCGGCATTGGTCAGCGGCGGCAGCGCGTGGAACGCGCGATACAGGTACGAGGACCCGTCGATCAGGATGAGGCGTTTCATGCCTGCGATTCTACCGCCGCGCCTCGCGCGGCCCGTGAGACGCGTCACCCCGGCGCGATCCCCGCCACCGCATACTGGCACTCCTTGGCCCGCGCCGGAGAACACCATGCACAGGTTCCGCACCGCCCTGCTCGCCACCGCCCTGCTGGGCCTGTCCGCCTGCGCGACCACGGGCGGCAACGGCATGCCGGACGGCATCCCCGCCGATGCCGAGCAGGTGACCCGCACCGAATCCAACGGCGACCAGATCACCGAGTACCGCATCGCCGGCCAGCTGCGCGCGGTGCAGGTGGTGCCCTCGCGCGGTCCGGCGTATTTCCTCTACGACCGCGACGGCGACGGCAGCATTGATGGCGACCGCGACAACGTGCCGCAGACCTACTTCAAGCTGTTCAGCTGGTAAGTCCGTGGATGAGGGCTTGCGGGTCGCGCTGGTCGGCTACGGTCTCGCCGGCCGCGCATTCCATGCGCCGCTGATCAAAGCGACGCCGGGGCTGACGCTGCACACGGTGGTGTCGAGCGATGCGGGCAAGGTCCATGCGGATCTGCCCGATGTGCGCGTGCTGGCCGATCCGCGGACCGCGCTCGATGACCCGGCGATCGATCTGGTCGTGATCGCCACGCCCAATGACACGCATGCACCGCTCGCCATCGCGGCGCTGCAGGCCGGGCGCCACGTCGTGGTCGACAAGCCGTTCGCGATCGATCTGGCCGAAGCCCAGGCCGTCGCGGCGGCGGCCCATGCGGGCGGCCGCTTGCTCAGCGTGTTCCACAACCGTCGCTGGGATGCGGATTTCCTGGCGCTTCGTACGTTGATCGAGGCCGGCACGCTCGGCGAGATCGCCGAGGTCCATTCGCATTTCGACCGGTTCCGTCCGAGCGTGCCCGACCGCTGGCGTGAACGCGCGGGCCCAGGCGCCGGGCTGTGGCTGGACCTGGGCCCGCATCTGGTCGACCAGGCCCTGCAACTGTTCGGGCTGCCGGATGCGGTGCAGGCCGATATCGCGATCCAGCGCGTCGGCGCCGAGGTCGATGATTTCTTCCATGTGGTGCTGCGCTACGCGCGGCTGCGCGTAATCCTGCATGCGGGCGCGCTGGTACCCGGCGCGGGTCTCCGGTTCACCGTGCACGGCACGGGCGGCAGCTGGTTCAAGCATGGCCTGGATCCGCAGGAGGCTGCGTTGCGGGCGGGCGGTATTCCGGGGGCGGCAGCTTGGGGCGTGGATCCCGCGCCCGGCCAGCTG
Organism: Luteimonas sp. KH_071; assembly: GCF_057838005.1. Taxonomy (NCBI): domain Bacteria; kingdom Pseudomonadati; phylum Pseudomonadota; class Gammaproteobacteria; order Lysobacterales; family Lysobacteraceae; genus Luteimonas; species Luteimonas sp. KH_071. The sequence goes on from NZ_CM174458.1 coordinate 3,222,955, forward strand.
CTGCGTGTGGAGGCAGACGGCACGGTGCGGGGTGCGCCTTCACCGTCGCCTGCCGGCGATTACCGCGCGTTCTATGCCGGCGTGCGCGATGCGATCCGCAACGGCGCGCCGCTGCCCGTCACGATCGATGAGGCACTGGATGTGATGCGCGTAATGCAGGCCGCGATCGACAGCGCCGCGAGTGGCAGCGTGATGGTGCCGCACCGTACGTAGGCGGCTGGCTGCGCAGCGTCGCGAGGCTGGTTGCGCGCGACACGTCATCGCCCACAGGCTGCGCTCGTCCAGCATCCGGGGGCACGGTTGATTGATCAACGACGCACGACCAGCTGCGTAGGCGCGCGCTTGCGCGAGATCGGGTCCAGTCGGTAGCGCCACATCGCGCGCGCCCCCACAGAAGTCATTGGGGGGCACATAGAAACGGCGCCCCGAATCCGGGGCGCCGTTCGTGTGACGCATCCACGAAACGCGTTTACTTCTGCAGCAGCTCGCCCACCAGCGCATCGGCGCCGTAGACCGACTTCAGCGATTCGATGATTGCCGCGCTGTGCACCGACACCGTGCGGTTGAGCGCCGGGTCGTACCAGAAGTTGCCGCCCAGCGAATGGATGTTGCCGTCGAACGCGAGGCCGATCACCTGCGCGTCGCGGTTGATCACCGGGCTGCCGGAATTGCCGCCGATGATGTCGTTGGTGCTGACGAAGTTGAAGCGCGTGTCCTGTGCGATGCGGCCTTGCGCGTCCAGCCAGCGCTTCGGCAACGCATACGGTTCGGCACCGGTGTTGCGTGCGAACACGCCGCCCATCGTCGTGAACGGTTCGATCGCCGTGCCGTTCTCCTCCCAGCCGGCGACATCGCCGTAGGACAGGCGCAGGGTGAACGTCGCATCCGGATAGACCGTGGTGCCGAGCTTGTCGAAGCGCACCTTGGCGATCTGCGTGGCGGCCCGGGATTCGATCGACGCCACTTCCGACTCCTGCCGCTGACGGACCGCGCGCGCCGATGCATCGACCGCGCGGGCCAGACGGATGAAGGGATCGTCGGACGCGTCTACCGCCGCGGCGCCACCGTTCCACAGACGCTCGCGCTCGGCGACATCGGCGAGCGTCGAGCCCTCGACCAGGGCCTTGGCAACCTGCGCCGGCGACTGCGCGCCGAGGACGGACTTCACCAGCGGATCGTCGGTGCCCAGCAGTTCGCGGAACTTGGTCAGCGACCAGGTCAGCTTGGCGATCTCGAACTCCGGATACACCGGTGCCGAACTCAGCAGCGTCTGGCGCAGACGCCCTTGGCCGGCGTCCTGGAACTCGGGCAGACGCGCGTCGTTGGGCTTCGCGCGTTCCGCGCCGCCGCGCACCAGGGTGCGGGCGATGCCGAACAGGCGCGAGTCGAAGCCGCGTCCCTGCTCGAGCAGCATGTAGGGAACGGCGAGCTGGCGCGCCGTGACCTGGGCCGCTTCCACGGCGTTCCACGGCGCCGCGTCCACGCCGTCGCGCAGACGCGCTTCCTCGGCACGCTTGCCGGCGAACACCTGCGGATCGAGCAGCGCCTGCAGCTGCCCACGCACCACCTTGTAGCTGTTGTCGGTGAACGTGAGATCCGATTGCGCCTGGCGCGTGGCTTCCTCGTTGAGGCGGCCGTACTGGCCGAGGATCGCGCGACGCTCGGCCAGCCACAGCAGCGTGTTGATCAGGCTGACGTCACGGACCGTTTCCAGCTGGGCGACCGTGAGCTGGCGCTGGGTGCGACCGGGGTGTCCGGTGACCATGACGAGCTCGCCGGCCTCCGCGCCTTCGGGCTTGAGCGTGAAGTGGTGTTCGACGTTCGCCGGCTTGCCGTCCTCGTAGGCGCGCAGCAAGGCGGCGTCGAGGTTGTAGCGCGGGAAATTGAAATTGTCGGGATCGCCGCCGAAGAAGCCGACCGAGTATTCGGGCGTGAACACCAGACGGACATCGGAATAGCGGTGGTAGCGGTAGAGGTGCTGCTGGCCGCCGTTGTAGAGCTCGACGACGTCGCACCGCGTCTTCGCTTCGTCGTCGCCGACGCATTCCGATTCGATGCGGCTCTTCTCGGCGTTGCGCGCCTCCACGTAGGCCTGGCCCTGCTTGCCTTCGGCGGCGCTGGCGAGGCGCGTGCTGACGTCGGTGATCTCCCGCAGCACGTTGAGTTCCTCGGCCGGGCACTGCAGCTCCTCGCCGCGGGCATCGGCCACGAAACCGTCGTTCTGCAGATCGCGCTGCGGCGAGGACAGGCCCTGCACGCAGCCGACGACGCAATGCGCGTTGGTCAGCACCAGGCCGTCGGGCGAGACGAACGAGCCCGAGCAGCCGCCGGCGAGGCGTACAGAGGACTGCATCGCATGGTCCACCCAAGCCTGGTCGGGCGAGAACTGGTACTGCGACTGCAGCGCGGCCTTGGGCAGGTTGTCGAGCGTCCACATGCCTTCGGCGGCGAAGGCGGCGGGCGTGACGACAACAGCGAGCAGGCCGCCGACAGACGCGGCGAGGCGGATGCGTGTCCGGGAACGCGAGGGAACGGGCGTGAAAGCGGCGGACGCCATGGGATCTCCAGTCGAGGCGGCCGGGTCACGGCCGAAGGCCGCCCAGCGTACGCCGCCGCGTCGCCGGCGGCGTGGCCGGAAGGTCATGGTCGCGCCCGCTGTTTGGTCCACACAGTGCATTCCCGTAGGATTGATCTGCGTGCGACACAGGACAGGCTGTCGCCAGTCTTCGAGAAGCCGATGCATCCCAACGACCGCCGCAAGCCGGATCATCCGGACGCCGTCGCCCTCCGCGCCGGGCTCACGCCCGCGCAGGCCAGCGCGATCACCACCCTGGAACAGTTCGGCTGGACGCTCCGCTTCGTCCGGCGTCCGCTGTTCCGTGACCCGGTGCCGGTGCTGTTCGACAAGACCGGCAGCCGCTGGATCGTGGTCGATGGCGACGGCGGACTCGACGAGAACCCGGGCTTCGAACTCCGCGACTGAGCGCATGCATCGGCGATACCGACGGTTCAGCTGAATGCGGATGGCCCTCACGACGGCATCGCTAGCATCCGTCCGTCTTTCACGTCAGGAGCGGTCGATGTCTTCCTTCTCTATCTATCTCGTGGGCATGTTCGTATTGATCGGCGGCCTCGCCTACGGCGCACACCTGGCCGGCCTCGCGCCGCAGTGGATTGCAGTGGGTGTCGTCGTCCTGCTGGGCCTGGGCATCGTGAAGGCGGTCTCGCGCACGCGGCGCCCGGACCCGCCGTCGGCCTGATCGCCGGCCGGTGGAGTCATGCCGGCCTTCTCAGGCCGGCTGCAGGTTCGCGTAGGCCAGCACCAGCCATTTGCTGCCCGCGTCGTCAAAATTGACCTGCACGCGCGCGTGCGCGCCGTCGCCCTCGATGTCGGTCACGGTGCCGGTGCCGAACTTCACGTGGCTCACGTTCTGCCCCAGGCGCACGCCGACTGACGGCGACAGACTCGCGTGGCCGAGGTCGCGCTGGCGCTGCGGGAACGACGCGCGCGTGGCCTGCGCTCTGGGCCGGACCTCATGCAGCAGCGCCGGCGGAATTTCGCGCAGGAAGCGCGACGGCACGCCGAACATGTCCTGGCCGTGCAGGCGCCGCGCTTCGGCGTAGGTCAGCACCAGCTTCTGCCGCGCGCGGGTGATGCCCACGTAGGCGAGCCGGCGCTCTTCCTCCAAGCGCCCGCTTTCCTCGGCGGTGCGCGCGCTCGGGAACAGGCCTTCTTCCAGACCGACCAGGAAGACCAGCGGGAACTCGAGCCCCTTGGCGCTGTGGAGCGTCATCAGCTGCACGCCGTCCTCGCCGGCCTGGGCCTGGCTTTCGCCGGCTTCCAGCGAGGCGTAGGCGAGGAAGGCGACCATCTCGGTCAGCTGCGCGCTCTCCTCGTCGTCGCCGCGCACGAAACGCGAGGCCACCGACACCAGTTCGTCGAGATTCTCGACGCGCGAATCCGCGCTGCCCTTCGACTCATTGGCGTAATGCACGCGCAGGTTCGAGCGCGCCAGCACGTGGTCGATCTTGTCCTTCAATGACAGCTCGGCCAGCTCGGCCGACAGCTGGTCGATCAGCTGCGCGAAGCCCGCCAGCGCATTGCGCGCGCGGCCGGCGAGCACGTTGCCCTGCGCGCAGCGCAACGCGGATTCCCACAGCGGTATGCCCTGCATGCGCGCCTGCTGGCGCACTTCATCGAGCGTGCGCTCGCCGATGCCGCGCGGCGGCGTGTTGACCGCGCGTTCGAACGCCGCATCGTCGTCGCGGTTGGCGACCAGACGCAGGTACGCCAATGTGTCCTTGATCTCGGCACGTTCGAAGAAGCGCACGCCGCCGTAGACGCGATACGGCACCTGTTCGGCGACGAGTTGTTCTTCCATCGCACGCGACTGTGCGTTGCTGCGGTAGAGGATCGCGATGTCACCGTGCGAGCCGCCATCGCGAACCCAGTGCAGCGCGCGCTCGACGACATAACGCGCTTCGTCGATCTCGTTGTAGGCCGAGTACAGATCGATCGGGTCGCCTTCGCCGCTGTCGGTCCACAGCTGCTTGCCGAGGCGCTCGGGGTTGTGTGCGATCACCGCATTGGCAGCGCCCAGGATGTTCGCGCTCGAGCGGTAGTTCTGCTCGAGCCGGATCGTCTCCGCGCCCGGGTAGTCGCGCAGGAACCGCTGCACGTTCTCGACCTGCGCGCCGCGCCAGCCATAGATCGCCTGGTCGTCGTCGCCGACCACGAAGACCTTGCCAGTCTCACCCGCCAGCACGCGTACGAAGGCGTACTGGATCGCATTGGTGTCCTGGAATTCGTCCACCAGCAGATGGCCGAAGCGCTGCCGGTAATGCGCGAGCAGCGCCGGCGTGTCACGCAGCAACTCGTGTGCGCGCAGCAGGATCTCCGCGAAATCCACCAGACCCGCGCGGTCGCAGCGCTCCTGGTACAGCGCGTAGGCCTTGCGCATGACATCCGACCATTCGTCGGCGCCGTCCTGGATATGCTGCGGGCGCCGGCCCTCGTCCTTCTGCGCGTTGATCCACCAGGCGATCTGCCGCGGCGGGAACCGCGCATCGTCGAGTTCGAGCTGCTGCACCACGCGCTTGACCAGACGCAGCTGGTCGTCGCTGTCGAGGATCTGGAAACTCTCGGGCAACTTCGCGTCCTGCCAATGCAGGCGCAGCAGCCGGTGGGCCAGGCCGTGGAAGGTGCCGATCCACATGCCGCGCGCGCCACTGCGCAGCTGCGCATCGACGCGGTGGCGCATCTCGGCTGCGGCCTTGTTGGTGAAGGTGACGGCGAAGATGCCGTGCGCGGGCACGCCGACGACCTCGTTCAGCCACGCGATCCGGTGGGTGAGCACGCGGGTCTTGCCGCTGCCGGCGCCGGCGAGGACGAGGTAGTGGGCATCGGGCGCGGACACGGCCTGACGCTGGGCGGCGTTGAGGCCGTCGATAAGGTGGGACACATCCATCGCCGCATTCTACGCGGTCGCCGTCGCCGGCCCTGCGACGGATCAGACCCCGCCGGGGCGTTCGAGCAGCGCCAGCACATCGTCGAACGGCGCCGGGCGGGCGAACAGATAGCCCTGCAGTTCCTCGCAGCCGTGCGCGGCCAGCCAGTTCCATTGCAGGTCGGTTTCCACGCCCTCGGCCGTCGTGCACAGGCCAAGCCGCTGCGCCATGCGGATGATCGCGTCGCAGATCGCCTCGTCATCGGGATCGCGGCCGAGATCCTGCACGAAGGAGCGGTCCAGCTTCACCCGGTGCAACGGCAGCCGCTTGAGGTAGGCGAGACTGGAGTAACCGGTGCCGAAGTCGTCGATCGCGATGCAGACGCCGGCATCGCGCAGCGTCGCCATGTCACGGATGACGGTGTCCGGGCTCGTCATGACCACGCTTTCGGTGAGCTCCAGCTCGAGGGTCCCGGGCGGCAGCTGGAAGGCGTCGATCACCGACAGCACGTCGTCCACCAGTCCCTGCTGGAATTGCGCGGCCGACACGTTGACTGCGAGCCGCAGATGGCCCCAGCCGTGCGCAGCGAGGATCTGGTGATGGCGTGCGGCTTCGCGCAGCACCCAGCGGCCGATCGGCACGATCAGCCCGCTGTCCTCGCACACGGCGATGAACGCATCCGGCGTCAGCAGACCGCGTTCGGGGTGCTGCCACCGCAGCAGCGCTTCCATGCCGACCGGGCAGCGCTGCTGGTCGAACTGCAGCTGGAATACGAGCGTGAACTGGCCGGCCTGCAGTGCATCGCGCAGTTGCGAGACCAGCGCGAGGCGTTCGCTGGCCTGCGCGCCGAACTCGTCGCGATACGCGACGACGCAATTGCGGCCCTGCTGCTTCGCCTGGTACATCGCCTGGTCGGCATGTCGCAGCAGCATCGCGGGATCGTCACCATCGCCGGGATGGCGGCAGTAGCCGATGCTCGGGGTGATCTGCAACGAGGCCGCGCCGATCTCCATCGGCTGCGACAGCGCTTCGAACACACCCTCGATCGCCCGTGCGATCGCGTCCCGGTCCGCAGCATTCATGACCAGCACGAACTCGTCCCCGCCGAACCGGCCCACGGTGTCGCCAGGCTGCAGCACGGCAAGCAGGCGACGACCGATGGCGCGCAGCACTTCATCGCCAGTGGCGTGGCCGAGGCTGTCGTTGATGAGCTTGAAATCATCGAGGTCGACGAACACCAGGCCGACGCAGCTCTCGTCCGCGTCCGCGCGCGCCACGGCGTTCGCCAAGCGTTCCATCACCAGTTCGCGGTTGGGCAGGCCGGTGAGTTCATCGTGGGTCGCACGGTGCGCGAGCGCTTCTTCCGCGCGACGGCGCTCGGTGATGTCGTTGAGAATGCCGACGAAATGGGTGAGTTCGCCGTCCTGGTCGCGCACCGGCGCCATGCGCAGCTCGTTCCAGAACGGCGAGCCGTCGCACCGGTAGTTGCGCAATTGCACACGGACTTCGCGCGCCAGGTGGATCGCATCGCGGATCGCCTTTAACGCCGTCTGGTCGCGATCATCGCCCTGCAGGAAGCGGCAGTTGCGGCCGATGCTGTCCTCGGCGGCGTATCCGGTGATGCGCGAGAACGCCGGATTCACGTACACGATCGGCTGATCGCCTGCACGCGCGTCGGTGATGATGATGCCATTCTCGGTGGCTTCCACCGCGCGACGCAGCAGGCGCAGGTCCGCTTCGTCGCGACGTCGGCGCGTGACATCGAGCACACCGCCGACCGCGCGCACGGCGCGGCCGTCCGCATCACGCAGGATGGCACCCCGGTCCTCGACCGACGCGTATGCACCATTCGCGCACCGGAGCCGGTACTGCGCGTTCCACTCCGTCGCACCGCTCTCGATCGCAGCCTCGAGATGCCCGGCAACGCGCGCCTCGTCGTCGGGATGCAGCAGCGCCGACCACTGATCGATCGTGGACGCGTGCCTGCGCCAGTCCCAGCCGTACTGCGCCGTGAAGCCCTCGTTCCACCACAGCGTGCCGGTTGCGATGTCCCAGTCCCAGATCGCGTCGCTGGTGGCACGCGCGACCATCTGGAAGCGCGCCTCGGTGCGTTCGCGTTCGGCCTCGACCCGCTCCCGGTCGCTGATGTCCATCACCAGCACCAGACGCGCGGGCCGGCCAAGGAAATCGAGACTGCTGGAATACACCGTGACCGCGAACGTGCTGCCGTCGCGACGCCGGTGGCGGAAGCGCCGGCCGATATGCGGCGGGGGCGCGCGGGCGACCTCCTGGCGGATGTCGTCGCCATCCATGTCGACGACGAGCGCATCAGCGGAAAGTTCGACAAATGTCTCGCGCGGATAGCCGTACTCCGCGGTGGCGGCGTCGTTGACGGCCAGGATCTGCAGCGTGTCACGGTCGTAGACCAGCGCCGGCAGCGGGTGGCGTTCGTAGAGATACCGGTACTGCGCTTCGACATCGCGCATGCGCGCGGTGAGGTCGGTGATGGCACCTGCCGACCGTGCGATGTCGGCGTTCAATGCGTGTTCCCGACGTGCGCCGATCACCAGCATGCGCAAGCCGAACAGCCATGCCAGCAACAACAGGCCAGCGCCCGTCGCGAGCGCGACGACAAAGGTCCACCAGCCGGCGAGCAGATCGTCACGCCCCACGCCCACGGTTGCGATCAGCGGGTAACGCTGCAGTACGTGGAAACCGATCAGGCGTCGGGTGCCGTCGAGATCGCTGCGTCCTTCGAACAAGCCGGCGTCGCCCAGATTGACGCCGTGCGTGAACAGCATCGATGGGCCCACATCAGTGCCGACGTACTGGTCGTCCGGATCGGAGCGCGTGACGATCCGGCCGTTTCGGTGCACGAAGCTGGCAGTGCCGCTGCGACCGAGGTCGAGTTCGCGCAGCAGTGCATGCAGCGGGGCCGCCCGCAGGTGGCCCAGCAACCAGCGCGGCGATCCGTCGGGCGCATCGGACACGGCCAGTGCGAGCGGCAGCACCCAGCCCTTGCCGTCGCTGGCGGGGAGCGGATCGCCAACCTGCAGCCACATGCCGTCCGACCCGGCTGGCGTCACGAAAGCAGGCCGTACGTCGACCAGCGCGAGATCCTGCAGATCCGGATGTCGCGACAGCACGCCCTGCACCGCCGCGTCAACGCGCACGTCGGTTGCGTCCAGCCCGCGCTGCTGGATCGCGTCCAGATCGGCGCTGATCCCGGTGAAGGCCCGATCGAGGTTGCCCAGGGTCAGTTCGAGATTGCGCGCGAGGCCCGCCGACATGTCGCGCACATAACGCTCGCCGGCCTCCTGGCGCACGCGCAGGTCGTTCCAGGCCACGACCGAAGCCGCCGCGCACACGCTGGCCACCAGCAGCCCGCCGATCAGCAGCGCACGGTTGCGACGACGACGCGCAGGCGCGCCGTACGATCGATCCTCCCTGCTGACCTCTTCATCGCGCATCGCAGCACGACGTCCCCTGTCACCGCCTGCTTCGATGCTGCCACAGATGGAAGCCGCAGCGCGGATTCAGTGCGTGACGTGCTCGCGCTTGGCGGTGCTGTTGGTCATCAGCCGATCGGTGTAGGCGATGCCGATCGCCGACAGGATGAAACCACCGTGGATGATCGTCTGCCACATCACACCGGCCTGGGTGACCTTGGTGCAGACCGGCGCGGCCAGTGTCAGGCCGGCAGCGAGCGCTTGGGCGTGCGCGGTGGCGGCGGTGATGAACTCGGCCGAGCCGCAGACCGGCAGGCCCACCTCGCCGGCGGCGATGAAGGTCTTGAGCAGATGGATCGAGGAGATGCCGATGATCGCCATCGCCAGCTTGACCTTGAGCACGCTCGCGTTGACGTGGCTCAGCCATTCCGGCTGGTCCGGGTGGTTCTGCAGGCCCAGTCGCGACACGAAGGTCTCGTAGCCGCCGACGATCACCATGACCAGCAGGTTGGAGATCATCACCACGTCGATCAGGCCCAGCACCAGCAGCATGATCCCCTGCTCGGTCAGGGTGTTGGCGTCGGTGACCAGATGGGTCAGTTCCTTGAGGAACAGGAACACGTAGACGCACTGCGCGACGATCAGGCCCAGATACAGCGGGAGCTGCAGCCAGCGCGACCCGAAGATGACGTAGGTGAGCGGATTCATGCGCGTCGGCGCGGCAGGCTGGATCGACATGGCGGGCGTGGGCCGGGTGGAGGTGCGCGGAGCGTAGCGACCGGCCGTGCCTTTGCCAATCGCGGGGTCTGGCGATCGGCACGGCTGAGGACCGACGGGGTAGACAGGATGCGCATCGCCGCTGCGTCTCCGGCGGCGCGGCGCGCCGGAACTCTGAGCGCACGGCCGCACGAAGCAACCCAATTCGCCCGGACCCGATTGACAGCGTTGTCAGTCACTCTGTACAACGCAACCGCGGCCCGTCCGGGTCCGCGTCCGAGATTTGGGAGGATCGCGGATGTCGTCGACGCGCTTCGCGCGCCTGATGGAGCGGCCAGCGACCGCTCCGATCCGGCACTGCCCCTGCCTGCAACGGCATGTCGCATCCAGTGCGATGCGCGCGCGCTCGGCCACTCGCTGTCCCGCTCCGCAGTTCATCCATACGCGCCCTGGCGTTCCCGCCCGCGCGCGTCGCACGCGTGTCGCCATGCCTCGATGCAGGACGACTGCGCTTCCGTGTCCATCGCCCTTCCGGGCTCGAGGTAGTGCCGCATGAATCCGCAGACCCGCACCATGTCCAATCCCGCCGCCATCGCGGTGGTCAGCCTGATCTTCTTCACCTGGGGCGGCCTGACCAGTCTCAACGACGTGCTGATTCCGCATCTCAAAGCCGTGTTCTCGATGAACTACACGCAGACGATGCTGATCCAGTTCACGTTCTTCGGCGCGTACTTCCTGATGTCGATGCCCGCCGGCGCCGTGGTCGCACGGGTGGGCTACAAGGCCGGCATCGTCATCGGTCTGGTGATCGCGGCAATCGGCGCGGCGCTGTTCTATCCGGCCGCACGCCTGCCCTCGTATCCGGTGTTTCTGACCGCGTTGTTCGTGCTCGCCAGCGGCATCACACTGCTGCAGGTCGCCGCCAATCCGTACATCAGCCTGCTCGGCCGACCGGAAACCTCGCACAGCCGACTCAATCTCGCGCAGGCGCTGAACTCGCTGGGCACGACGGTCTTTCCGCTGCTGATCGGTCCGCTGATCCTGGTCGGTGCGGTCCTCGGCGCCGACGAGATCGCGGCGATGGGCGCGGCGGAACAGGTCGCCTACCGGGCCGCCGAGGCGCGGTCGGTCGAGATGCCGTATCTGCTGCTCGCCGGCGGCCTGCTGCTGATGGCGGTGTTCGTGCTGCTCATGCGCATCCCGAGCCTGCGTGACGCCACCGAGGCCAGCCCGGCCGTGCACCACACCTATCTCGAAGCGCTGCGCACGCCGCACCTGCGCTGGGGCGTGCTGGGCATCTTCTGTTACGTGGGCGCGGAGGTTGCGATCGGCAGCTTCCTGATCAACTACATGGCCGAGCCCGAGATCGGCGGACTGACCGAAGCGCGCGCTTCGCAGTTCCTGGCGTTCTACTGGGGCGGGGCGATGGTGGGCCGTTTCCTCGGCGCGGCGCTGATGACGTTCATCGACGCGCGCAAGCTGCTCGGGTTCGCCGCCGGCATGGTCTGCGTGCTGCTGGTCGTGACGATGAGCACCACCGGCCAGGTCGCGATGTGGAGTGCGCTGGCGATCGGACTGTTCAACTCGATCATGTTCCCGACCATCTTCACCACCGCGATCGAGCGTCTGGGCACGCTGACCAGCAAGGCTTCGAGCCTGCTCGTCATGGCGATCGTCGGCGGCGCGCTGATTCCGCTTGCGCAAGGTGTACTGGCCGACCGCATCGGCATCCAGCACGCTTTCGTCGTGCCGCTGGTCTGCTACGTCTACATCATCTGGTACGGGCTGCGGGGATCGCAGCTGACTGGGGCCGCAGCGGTCGCAGCGGGCGCAACCGCACCGCCTCCGCGCGCCATGCACTGAAGCAGGACATGCCCGGGCGTCGTCGCGCAGAGGCGCGCCGCGCCCGTCGCATGCCCCGCCGGTCGGGTCATGTCGGCGTGCGGCACTGCGATATGGAAGCCAGCATGTGCTTCGGCGTTGGCGGCGCCGGTCCCGTCTCGCGGCTCAGGCAAGTCGCAGGCCTGCTGCCAGCGACGTGGCGCGATCCACACATCGCAGACGACTGTTGCACCGCAGCACGAACCGCACGTTTTTCTGTATTACCAATCCGTTTTTGCATCCCATGCCCTTCTCCGTTGACAACGCTGTCAACCTGACATTCAATCCGCGCTGACAAACCGCCGGCATCCGCCTGGATGCACGGTCACAACTAGATTCCATGCGAATCCTTGGGAGGGGAGATCCATGAAGCGATTGCACACCGCGCCTAAGAAGCGGCTTCTCACGTCCGCGCTGCTGCTCGTCCTCGCGCCGCCACTGGCCGCGCAGGTCGCAGAACCGGCGACCGACAGTCCCGACGCCACCACGCTCGACGCGGTCACCGTGACCGGTATCCGCGGCAGTCTCGAATCGTCGATGAATCTCAAGCGCGATGCGCGCGGCATTGTCGACGGCATCATTGCCGAGGACATCGGCAAGTTCCCCGATACCAACCTGGCCGAGTCGCTGCAGCGCATCTCCGGCGTCTCGATCGACCGCAGTGCGATCGGCGAGGGTTCGCGCGTGACCGTGCGCGGCGTCGGCCCCGACTTCAACCTGGTGCTGCTCAACGGCCGCCAGATGCCCGCATCGAGCAACGGCGACGGCAGCACCGTCTCCAACTCGCGCGCGTACGACTTTGCCAACATCGCGTCCGAAGCGATCTCGGCTGTCGAGGTCTACAAGAGCGGCCGCGCCGAGACACCGACCGGCGGCATCGGCGCCACGATCAACATCAAGACCGCGCGTCCGCTCGACAATCCGGGCTTCCGCGCCAATGTCGGCCTCAAGGGCGTCTACGACACCTCGCTCGACAATCTGCCCGACCAGTTCAAGGGCAGTTCGGTCACGCCGGAAGTCTCCGGCATCTTCAGCACCACCAGCGCCGATGGCCGCTTCGGCATCGCGGTGACCGGCAGCTACCAGGAACGCGATCTGGGCTACAACCAGGTGTCGGTGCCCGGCGGCTGGCGCGGCTTCCGCGGCGACGAGGAAAACTGGGGCGCGATCCCGCAGCCCGGCGCGCCCGGCTCGGAGAACATCGTCAACCGGCCCGGTCCGGACGACGTGTATTCGGTGCCGCAGAACCTCAACTACGCCGTCACCGGCGTGCAGCGTCAGCGCACCAACGGCCAGGTCGTGCTGCAGTGGGCGCCGACCGACACCATCACGACGACGCTCGACTACACCTACTCCGAGAACAAGATTCAGCAGCAGCGCAACGACATGTCGGTCTGGTTCAACTACGGGCCGTCGAGCTCGTCGTGGACCGATGGCCCGGTGGCCGCGCCGCTGATCTACTCCGAGATCCTCCCCTTCACCTGCGACGCCGACAGCGTATGCCGCGGCGCGGATCTCGCCATGGGCGGCGCGGACATCGCCAACCGCAACGAGAACAAGTCGATCGGCTTCAACGTGGAATGGGAAGCCACGGACAACCTCGGGTTCGAGCTCGACGTGCACAAGTCGACCGCCGAAACCAGCCCCGACAGCCCCTACGGCTCTGGTGGCACGCTCGGCACGGCCGCCTTCATCCGCGGCAACACCACGGCCGATTTCAGCGGCGATTTCCCGATCCTCACCGTGCAGTATCCGCCGGGTTACACCGGCCCGCGCGCGTCCGACATGCTGGTCACCGGCTCGGTGTTCCACCGCAGCTACATGAAGTCCGAGATCGAGCAGGTCCAGGCCCGCGGCCACTTCAAGTTCGGCGATTACTCGCGCCTCGACTTCGGCGTGGCAGCGACGGAAGCCAACAACCGCACCGCCTACGGCAACGTGCAGCGCGACAACACCTGGGGCGGCGCGGAAGGCAGCGCCGAGGACTATCCGGACAACATCTGGATCCCCGGCAACATGGCCGACTACTTCGACGCGTTCGCCGGCAGCGGCAACCCGGCGTTCACCGACGGCTTCTACATGTTCGACTTCAAGACCGTGCGCGATCTCGCGGCGCAGTTCGCAGGCGACGAGTCGCTGTATCTCGCGCCCGCGACCTACAACACCGACCGCCGCGTCACCGAGAAGTCGAAGAGCGCGTACTTCCAGATCAGTTCGACCTGGGATATCGGCATCCAATTGAATGCCGCGGCGGGCGTGCGCTACGAGAAGACCGACGTCACCTCCTCGGCGCTCGTGCCGGTGGCCACCGCGCTGCTGTGGGAATCCAACAACGAGATCGGCATCCAGCGCGAGGGGTCAGACTTCACCACCCTCTATGGCGACTATGCGCACTGGCTGCCCAGCATCGACCTCAGCGCCGAGCTGACCGACAGCCTGGTGCTGCGCAGCAGCTACAGCCGCACCATCGGCCGGCCGGGCTGGGGCGACATCCAGGGCGGACAGACGCTCAACGAACCGGTCCGCATCGACGGCGGCACCGGCCAGCAGGGCAATCCGGGCCTCGAGCCGCTCAAGGCCGACAACTTCGACCTGTCGCTCGAGTGGTATTACGCCGAGGCGAGCTATCTGTCGTTCGGCTACTTCCAGAAGAACATCGACAACTACATCGGCACGACGATCATCCAGGCGACGCCGTTCGACCTGACGACGCCGATCGGGGGCGCGTACTGGAATGCGGCGGTCGCCAACGCGTGTCCGACGACCGACCTGACCTGTATCCGCAATTACATCTTCACCAATTTCAACGGCCAGCCCGGTGTGGTCCGCGGCCCGAACGATGCGGGCGGCAACGCGACCGGCACGATCACCGGCCAGCCGGGTGACCCGATCGCGGACTTCCGGATCACCACGCCGGCCAACACCGGCTCGTCGAAGCTCGATGGCCTGGAACTCAACCTGCAGCACGTGTTCGGCGACAGCGGTTTCGGTCTGGCGGCGAACTACACCTACGTCGACAGCCCCGATCTGAACTACGACAACTACAACCTCGGCGGTCAGTTCGCGCTTGTGGGTCTGAGCGATTCGGCCAATCTGGTGGCGTTCTACGACAAGGGCGCCTGGCAGGCGCGTGCGGCCTACAACTGGCGCGACAAGTTCCTGTCCAGCGGCTTCGACAGCGAACGTCCCAACCCGGTGTATGTCGAGGAGTACGGCCAGCTCGACGTCAGCGTGGGTTACAAGGTCACCGACAACCTCACGGTGCAGGCCGAGGCGATCAACGTGACCGACGAGACCCAGCGCACGCACGGACGCAACGCACGCCAGCTGCTGTACGGCACCCAGACGGGGCCGCGCTACATGTTCGGCGTCAGGTACACGTTCTGACCAGCGTTATCACCCGGGCGCCGCGGCTTCATGCCGCGGCGCCACGCTCCTCCAGGGCCTGCGACCACGCGCGGGCCGCATCTGCGAGCCTGTCGCGTTGAGTCGTCCGGTCCGTCATGTCGTCATCCTCGGAGGCGGTTCCGCCGGCTGGCTGACCGCCGCGTTGCTGGCCGCCGATCACGACGGCGCATCGCCTACCGGCCTGCGCGTGACCCTGATCGAATCGCCGGACGTGCCGACCATCGGCGTCGGCGAAGGCACCTGGCCGACGATGCGCGACACGCTGCGCCGCATCGGCGTGTCGGAAACTGAGTTCGTGCGGGCCTGCGATGCGACCTTCAAGCAGGGCTCGAAGTTCGTGCGCTGGACCCGCGACACGGCCGACGACCATTACCACCATCCGTTCGTGCTGCCGCAGGGCTATCACGACGCGGATCTCGTCGCCGGCTGGCTGCGCCGCGGTGACACCCCCTTCGACCGGCTGGTGAGCTTCCAGCCGCCGCTGTGCGATGCCGGGCGCGCGCCCAAGCAGTTCGGCACGCCCGAGTACGCCGCGGTCGCCAACTACGCGTATCACCTGGACGCGGCGAAGCTCGGCCTGTTCCTGCGCGCGCATTGCACGGAACGGCTCGGTGTCCGGCTGGTCTCCGACCATGTCGACGGCATCGACGTCCATGACAACGGCGACATCGCCGCCCTACGCACCCGCGCGCATGGCGCGATCGACGGCGACCTGTTCGTCGACTGCACCGGCATGCGCGCGCTGCTGATCGGCCAGCATTACGGCATCGACAAGGCGCCCTGCGGCGACGTGCTGTTCAACGACCGCGCGCTGGCGCTGCAGGTGCGCTATCCGGATGCCGATACGCCGATCGCCTGCCAGACCGTGTCGACCGCGCAGGCCAACGGCTGGATCTGGGACATCGGTCTGTCGGCGCGACGCGGTGTGGGCCATGTGTATTCCAGCGCGCACACCGATGCCGACGCCGTCGAGGCCACGCTGCAGCGCTACATCCGTGAGACCGGCGGCGCGGACTGCGAGATCATCGCCCGCCAGTCATTGTCGTTCGAACCCGGCTACCGGCGGCGCAGCTGGCATCGCAATTGCGTGGCGATCGGGCTGTCGAGCGGCTTCGTCGAGCCGCTGGAGGCGTCCTCGCTGGTGCTGGTCGAACTGGCTGCGACGATGCTCAGCGAACAGCTGCCGGCCACGCGCGAGACGATGGACGTCGTGGCCACGCGCTTCAACGACACGTTCGCCTATCGCTGGGAACGCGTGGTCGAATTCCTCAAGCTGCACTACGTGCTGTCCCATCGCGACGACAGCGCGTACTGGCGCGACCATCGCGAGGCCGCGTCCATGCCGGCGCGACTGGCCGAGCTGCTGGCGCTGTGGCGGCACCAGTCGCCGTCGCGCTACGACCTGCCGCGGGTGGACGAGGTGTTTCCCTCGGCCAGCTGGCAGTACATTCTCTACGGCATGGGATTCCGGCCCGACGCGCGCGCCACCACGCGGCGCGCATCCGATGCGGGTCGCGCCGAAGCCGCATTCCGCGAGGCCGCCGATCTCGCGCGCAAGATGATTCCGGCGCTGCCCAGCCACCGCGAACTGATCGACCACATCCACACCCGGGGCCTGTCCCCCGTCTAGGCGAGCTGATGTCCAGGACCGTGCAACTCAACAACGTCGACCACAGGGATCTGCGCGTCGACACCCGCCGCAGTGCGGCGCTCGGCGACGACGTGATGTGGGCGATCACGTTTCCCGCGGAGTTCCGCAACGTGCAGGCGCACTATCCGATCGTGTTCGGCAAATCGGCCGACGGCGAGTTCCAGCCGCTGGCGCTGTTCGGCTTCACCGACCGGCAGAACCTGTTCCTCGACGGCGAGCGCTGGGACGCGACCTATATTCCGCTGACGGTCGAACGCCAGCCGTTCCTGATCGGCCGGTCCGCCGACGAAATGCTGATGCACATCGATCTCGACCATCCGCGCGTCGGCACCACGCACGGTGAGGCCCTGTTCCTGCCACACGGCGGCACGAGCGCGTATGTCGAGCATGCGAGCTCGCTGCTCAACACCATCCACCAGGGCCTGCAGGGCACCGCGCCGTTCGTGGCCGCGCTGCTGCGGTACGACCTGCTCGAACCCTTCGTGCTCGACATCCGGCTCGACGACGGGTCCGACAACCGCCTGTCGGGCTACTACACGATCAACGAGGACCGCCTGCGCCAACTCGACGGCGAGGCGTTCGCGGCGCTGGGCCGCGCCGGCCATCTGGAAGCCATCTACATGATGCTGGCGTCGGTCGTGCGATTCCGCGACCTGATCGAGCGGGTGAACCGTGCCGGCGCTGCAGGTCGATAAGCGCATCCCGGAACTGTCGGGGATCGACCCCCGCGCGATTCCGGACGCCGTGCTGCGCTCGGAGACCCCGCTGGTCCTGCGCGGGCTGCTGTCCGAGTGGCCTGTGGTGCAGGCGGCGCGGACGTCGTCCGACGCGGCCGCGCAGTATCTGCAGCGTTTCGAGCGCGTGGATGGCCCGCCGGTGGTCGCGACGGTCGGCCCGCCGGAGATCGACGGCCGCTTCTTCTACGACGACACCCTGCAGGGCTTCAACTTCCGCCGCGAGAACGTCCCGCTGGGCGTCGCGCTGAAGACGCTGCTCAAGTACGCGCCCGACCCCGCGCCGCCGGCGATCTACATCGGCTCGAGCACCATCGACACCTGGCTGCCGGGCTTCCGCGCCGAGAACGATCTGCCGCTCGGCGGGCGAGATGCGCTGGCCAGCATCTGGATCGGCAACCGCACGCGGATCGCCGCGCACCAGGATCTGCCCGACAACCTCGCCTGCGTGGTCGCGGGCACGCGGCGCGCGACGTTGTTCCCGCCGCAGCAGCTCGAGAACCTCTACATCGGCCCGCTCGACGTCACCCCGGCCGGCCAGGCCGTGAGCCTGGTCGATTTTGCCGACGTCGACCATGCGCGCTTTCCGCGTTTCGAACAGGCGCAGGCGCAGGCCCAGTGCGCCGATCTCGAAGCAGGGGACGCGCTGTTCATTCCCAGCATGTGGTGGCACCACATGGAAGCGCAGACGCCGTTCAACGTGCTGGTGAACTACTGGTGGCGGCAGGCGCCCGCGTGGGCGACCACGCCGATGGACGCGTTGATGCACGCGATCGTGAGCATCCGCGACCTGCCGGACGCCGAGCGCGCGATCTGGCACGACGTGTTCCGCCACTACGTCTTCGACTACGACGAGGACACCGTCGCCGGCCACGTGCCGGCTCCGGCGCGCGGCGCATTGGCCCCGCTCGACGAGGCGCGCGCGCGCGCCATCCGCGCACGCCTGCGCAAGCGGCTCGACCGCTAGGAGAACTTCAATGCATGTTGCAGCTTCCGACCCGGGCCAAGTGCCCATCCGCCGCGTCGTCATCGCCGGCGGCGGCACCGCCGGCTGGATGGCCGCGGCCGCCCTGTCGCGCACGCTGGGCAAGGTGCTCGAGATCACGCTGGTGGAATCGGACGAGATCGGCACCATCGGTGTCGGTGAAGCGACGATCCCGACGTTGATGACCTTCCATCGTCTGCTCGGCATCGGCGAGCAGGAGTTCATGGCGCAGACCCAGGCCACGATCAAGCTCGGCATCAACTTCGAGAGCTGGCGCGACGTCGGCCAGGACTACTTCCACTCCTTCGGCCTGACCGGCACCGACCACTGGACGGCCGGCTTCCAGCATTTCTGGATGCGCGGCCGCGAACGTGGCCTGGCCAGCGCCTACGACGACTACTGTCTGGAACTGAAAGCGGCCCTCGACGGACGCTTCGCCCATCTGCCCAAGCGCAAGCTCAACTACGCCTACCACCTCGACGCGACGCTGTATGCGCGCTACCTGCGGCGTTTCAGCGAAGCCAACGGCGCGCGCCGCGTCGAGGGCAGGATCTCGGAGGTGGCCACCGACCCGGAATCCGGTTGCATCACCGCCCTGCAACTCGAGAACGGCACGCGCGTCGAAGGTGATTTCTTCATCGACTGCACGGGCTTTCGTGCGCTGCTGATCGAGAAGACGCTCGGCGTCGGATTCGACGACTGGTCGCACTGGCTGTTCAACGACCGCGCCTTCGCGGTGCCCACCGAAACGGTGAGAGACGCGGTGCCCTACACGCGTTCCATCGCCGGTCCCGCGGGCTGGCAGTGGCGCATTCCGCTGCAGCATCGCGTCGGCAACGGCATCGTCTATTCGAGCCGCTACATGGACGACGACCAGGCCCGCGACACGCTGCTGTCGAGCATCGACGGCGCGCCGCTGCGCGATCCGTTCCCGGTGCGCTTCCGCCCCGGCCAGCGCATGCGCTGCTGGGAGAAGAACTGCGTGGCGCTGGGCCTGTCGGCGAGCTTCATCGAACCGCTGGAATCCACCACGATCCACCTGATCCAGCGCGGCATCATCCACCTGATGCAGACCTTCCCGCGCACGCTGTGCCAGCCGGACATCGACCAGTACAACATGCGCATGGCCGATGAGCTGCAGCATGCGCGCGACTTCGTGATCCTGCACTTCAACGTCACCGACCGTCAGGACACGCCGTACTGGCGTGACTGCAAGGCGATGCCGATCCCCGATTCGCTGCGGCACCGCATCGACCTGTTCCGCGAAACCGGGCGGGTGTTCCACGTGCCCACCGAGCTGTTCGCGGAGAACTCGTGGATCCAGGTGATGATGGGCCAGGGCATCTATCCTAGGGAATACCACCGGTCCGCGGACCTGATGGGCGATGCCGAACTCAAGGGATTCCTCGACGGCATCCGCCAGGACGTGGACCGCACGCTGCGCCAGTTGCCGCCACATATGGAATACGTGCGCAGCTACGCGCCCGCCGCGCCCGCTTGACCCTCCGGGCGCGCACGATCGCAATCCACACCTGCCGGGAACCTTGTTGACCCGGTTTCAATGGCCGCAGCCGGAGCGACGCAGGGCATCCGTCGATTGCCGCGCTCAGCCCGGCGCCGGTCCCGTCGACTTGCGTACCTGCAGCGCATACGGCAATTCCAGCGTCTCGCCCGCGCTGCGGTCACGGATCGCCTTGAGCAGTTCGAGACCGGCCAGCCGCCCCATCTCGCGGCTGGGCTGGCGGACCGTAGTGAGCGAGGGATAGATGTGGCGCGCGATCGGCATGTCGTCGAACCCGCAGACCGACACGTCCTTCGGCACCGACAGGCCGCGTTCGCAGATCGCGCAGATCGCGCCGGCCGCCATGTCGTCGTTGGCGGCGAAGACCGCGGTGGGCGGATCGGGCAGATCGAGCAGGGTGTTGGTCGCGTCGAAGCCGGACTCGTAGAAGAACTTGCCGGCGACGACAAGCGACGCGTCGTATTCGAGCCCGGCCTGCTTGAGGCCGTCGCGGTAGCCGGCCAGACGCCAGACGCTGGCGCCATGCGCGGGATGGCCCTTGATGTGGGCGATGCGGCGGTGGCCGAGGCCGGCCAGATGCAACACGACGTCGCGCGCGGCGCTGCGCTCATCGACCACGGTGCCGATACGCCGGTTGCGTTCCTGTGCCGAGACGCTCGCGAACGGAATGCCCATCTCGTCCAGCCGCGCAATCAGTTTTGCGTCGTCGGTGATCGGCGGGGTCAACACGACACCATCGAGTTGCGACTGCACGATCATCGACTCGACCTTGGCGACGATGTCCTTGGCGGTGTAATCCACCGGTGCGAGCATCAGGTTGTAGTGCTGCGACTGGCAGGCGTCGAGCACACCGAGCTCGACTTCCATGAGGTAGTTGCTCGACGGATTGTCGTAGAGCATCGCCACGAGATAGGAGCGGCGCCCCGCGAGCAGCCGCGCCGATGCCAGTGGGCGGTACTGCAGCTTCTCAACTGCCGCCTCGACGGCCACGCGTGTGCGCTCCGACACGTTCGGCTCGTTGTTGAGTACGCGCGAAACGGTCTTCATCGACACGCCCGCCGCTTCCGCCACATCCTCGATCCGCACACGCATGGTGTTCAATCCGGCCATCCTGTTCCCGGTGGCGCATTCTGCCAGAGCCCACAATGCACGACTTGCGGTGCCGTCGGTGTCGATGACGCTCTGCAGCAAGCGCGCAGGCCCGTCCGCCGGTATGCTGACCGACGTCTGACAACGCTGTCATCGCTGCTGAGCAGCATGGCGCCCGTCCCATCCGCGGCCCAGGCCGCACTCTCCTGATCCGGAGCCCTTCGATGATCCAGTCGCATCGCCCCGCACACCGATCCTTCCGCCACGCATTGCTGCCCGCGATGCTCGCCGTATGCGTCCTCGGCGCCTGCGCGCGCGACGACGCACCTGCCGCTGCCGCCACGCCCGCACCTGCGGCAACGAACGCGGCCGACGCCGGCGCGATCGATGCCGCCAACTGGCCCGAGACCGCGTGGCCGCTGGCCGAGGACGCTGCGCTCGAGCAGCGCATCACCGACCTGATGGCGACGATGACCGTCGAGGAGAAGGTCGGCCAGATCGTGCAGGGCGACATCGCCGACGTCACGCCCGAGGACGTCCGCAAGTACCGACTCGGCTCGATCCTGGCCGGCGGCAACTCCGATCCGGGCGGCCGCTACGACGCATCGCCTGCCGAATGGCTGGCGCTGTCCGACGCGTTCTGGGAAGCGTCGATGGACACCGCCGGTGGCGGTAAGGCGATTCCGGTGATCTTCGGCATCGATGCCGTGCACGGCCAGAGCAACATCGTCGGCGCGACGCTGTTCCCGCACAACATCGGCCTCGGCGCGACGCGCAATGCCGAACTGATGCGCGAGATCGGCCGCGTCACCGCGATCGAAACCCGCACCACCGGCATGGAATGGGCGTTCGCGCCGACCGTCGCCGTGCCACAGGACGATCGCTGGGGCCGCACCTACGAAGGCTATTCCGAATCGCCGGACGTGGTGGCCGCGTTCGCGCCGGCGGTCGTCGAAGGCATGCAGGGCAAGGCCGGCTCGCCCGACTTCCTCGACGACCACCACGTGATGGTGTCGGTCAAGCACTACCTCGGCGACGGCGGCACGGTCGGCGGCAAGGACCAGGGCGACACCCAGGTCACCGAGGCGCAGCTGCGCGACATCCACAACGCGGGCTATCCGCCGGCGATCGCCGCCGGCGCCCAGGCGGTCATGGCCTCGTTCAACAGCATCCACGGCGAGCGCATGCACGGCCACCGCGCCCTGCTGACCGACGTGCTCAAGGACCGCATGAACTTCGGCGGCTTCATCGTCGGCGACTGGAACGGCCACGGCCAGCTGCCGGGTTGCACCACCACCGATTGCGCGGCGACGTTCAATGCCGGCCTCGACATGGCGATGGCGCCCGACAGCTGGCGCGGCCTGTTTGATAGCACGGTCAAGCACGTGCAGTCGGGCGAGATTCCTATGGAACGCCTCGACGACGCGGTGCGTCGCATCCTGCGGGTCAAGTTCCGCATGGGCCTGTTCGACGCGCCGCGTCCCTCGGAACGCGCGCTCGGCGGCAAGTTCGAACTGCTCGGCGCCCCGGAACACCGTGAGGTCGCACGCCGCGCCGTGCGCGAATCGCTGGTGCTGCTGAAGAACCAGGACGGCATCCTGCCGCTCGCCGCGAACCAGAACGTGCTGGTGGCTGGCGACGGCGCCGACGACATGGGCAAGCAGTCCGGCGGCTGGACGCTGAACTGGCAGGGCACCGGCACCAAGCGCGCCGACTACCCCAACGGCGACACCATCTGGGACGGCATCCGCAACCAGGTCACGGCCGCCGGCGGCAGCGCGCAGCTCGCGGTCGACGGCGCGTACCGGCAGAAGCCGGACGTGGCGATCGTCGTGTTCGGCGAGGATCCGTATGCCGAATTCCTCGGCGACCTGCCGAACCTGCTGTACAAGCCCGGCGACGATGCCGACCTGGCACTCGTCAATCGCCTGCGCGCGGACGGCATTCCGGTGATTTCGGTGTTCCTCAGCGGCCGTCCGCTGTGGATGAACCGCGAGATCAACGCGTCCAACGCCTTCGTCGCCGCCTGGCTGCCGGGCTCTGAAGGCGCGGGCATCGCCGACGTGCTGCTGCGCGGCGCCGATGGCCAGCCGCAGCACGACTTCAAGGGCAAGCTCAGCTTCTCGTGGCCGCGCCGCGCCGACCAGTACGTCAACAACGTCGGCATGGAGGGCTACGACCCGCTGTTCGCGTTCGGCCACGGCCTGACCTACGCCGATGCCGGCAACCTCGACGCCCTGCCGGAAGACGCCGGCGTCAGTGCCGAAGACGGCAAGGACGCCGGCTATTTCGCCAAGGGCGTGCCCGGCCCCGGCATCCGCCTCGTGGTCACCGGCGCCGACGGGCGCGGCGCCGATGTGCTGCATCCGCGCGTCGTCACACCGGACGGCACGTTGAGCCTCGCCGCGGTCGATTACCAGACCCAGGAAGGTGGACGCCTGCTGACCTGGACCGGCACTGCGACCGCCGAACTGCTGTCGCACTCGCCGGCCGATCTGAGCCGCGAGACCAACGGCGATTCGCTGCTGCTGATCACCCTGCGCGTCGACGCCCTCCCCGCCAGCGGTGACATCACCCTGTCCGCTGGCTGCGGCGACGACTGCGCGGGCGCACTGCCGGTGCGCGAATGGCTGGCGACGCTGCCGCAGGGCGAGTGGGTGACCGCGGGCATTCCGCTCAAGTGCCTGACCGCTGCCGGTCTCGACGCCACCCGCGTCAGCACGCCGTTCGCATTGCGCGCACCGGCCGGTCTGACCCTGGGTCTGGCCGAGGTCCGCATCGGCACCGACGCCACGCACCGGCTCGACTGCAACACGCAGTAAGCGCCGCTTCGACCCCTCTCCTCCAGGGAGAGGGGTTGCGGTGCGGGCAGATGCCCGCAGCACACCCGACCGACGCCGCCGCTTCAGGCGGCGTCGTCATATCCGCGCCCCAGGCCACACCACCGCAACGCAGCGTGCGTCCCGCATCCACGCCGCCCTACGAGGGCGCGCCTAGACTCGACGCACCTGTCCCGCGGAGCGGCACCCCATGATCGACCTGCACTACTGGCCCACCCCCAATGGCCACAAAGTCACTCTGTTTCTCGAAGAAGCCGGGCTCGACTACACGATCCACCCGGTCAACATCGGCAAGGGCGACCAGTTCAAGCCCGAGTACCTCGCGTTCTCCCCGAACAACAAGATGCCGGCGATCGTCGACCACGCCCCGGCTGGCGGCGGCGAACCACAGACCGTGTTCGAATCCGGCGCGATCCTGCTGTATCTGGCGGAGAAGTCCGGGCAGTTCCTGTCGACCGATCCGCGCGTGCGCATCGAGACGCTGGAATGGCTGTTCTGGCAGATGGCCGGTCTCGGCCCGATGACCGGCCAGTACGGCCACTTCAACGTCTACGCGCCCGAGAAGATTCCGTACGCGATCGAGCGTTACACCAACGAAGCCAACCGCCTGCTGCAGGTGCTCGACACACATCTGAAGGGCCGCGACTTCATCGCCGGCGACGCGTATTCGATCGCCGACATGGCGACGTATCCGTGGATCGGTGTCTACGACAAGGCGCCGATCGACATGACGCCCTACCCGGAAGTCCAGCGCTGGCATGCCGCGATCCAGGCACGCCCCGCCACCGCGCGTGCGTATGCGAAGGCAAAAGAGGTCAATCCCGATGCGGGCAAGACCATGAGCGACGCGGAAAAGAAGCTGCTGTTCGGGCAGGGGCTTCGCTGACGGACCGTCGCGCGTGGCGGTCTGCGCCGCTGCGCGCGCTTGCGTAGGATCGGAGGTCTCCCGGACTCAAGGACGACCTCGGATGCGAAAGTTCACCACGCTGACCGCCGCCTGCCTGCTCACCGCGTGCGCGTCGACCCCTGCCCCCGTCACCCTCGACATCGCACGCTGCGATGCACTGGCCGGCGACGACTGGCGACGCACCGCGGCCCCCGACGTGGCTGCAGAACTGCTCACGCTGGCCCATGTCGAAACGCCACCCGATCTCGCGGCGTGGTACATCGCCGCCGACGGCGCGCAGGCCGCGTGCCTGCCACCACCGGCGGCGGCGGGCACCTGCGGCCATGCGCTGCACACGTTCCAGCCACAGGTGCATCGCATGTGGGGCTGGTCCGACAGCACGGTGCGCCGCGAAGCCTGCGCGGACTGAGGTCTGAGCCGGGCCTCCTGCGCCCAACCGATACACTGGGCGCCTCGCTCCACTGGACCCGCCATGCGCTCCGTACTCGCTGCCGCCGCCCTGATGATCGCCACCTCCTCCGCCCTCGCCGCCACGCCACCCGCCGCCGGCGGTCTCACGCTCGAAGCCATCACCGGCGATGCACCGCTGTCGGGGCCGACGCTGATGAAGCCGCAGGTCGCACCGGACGGTTCGCGGGTGACATTCCTGCGCGGCAAGGACGAGAACCGCAACCAGCTCGACCTGTGGGAATACGACATCGCCAGCTGGCAGACGCGGATGCTGGTCGATTCCAAGGTCGTGCTGCCGGGCGAGGAAACGCTCAGCGATGCCGAGAAGGCGCGCCGCGAACGTCAGCGCATTGCCGGGCAATCCGGCATCGTCGATTATCAGTGGGCGCCGGACGCGCAGCGGCTCCTGTTTCCGCTCGGCGGCGAGCTGTATCTCTACGATCTGTCGAAGTCCGGCAGCGATGCGGTACGCCAGCTCACCGACGGCGGCGGCTTCGCGACCGATCCCAAGGTCTCGCCACGCGGCGGCTTCGTCAGCTTCGTGCGCGCGCGCAATCTGTGGGTCATTGATCTCGCCAGCGGCACCGAGCGCCAGCTGACGAATGACGGCAGCGAGGTGATCGGCAATGGCGTCGCCGAGTTCGTGGCCGACGAGGAAATGAACCGCCACACCGGGTACTGGTGGGCGCCCGACGACAGCGGGATCGCCTACGCACGCATCGACGAATCGCCGGTGCCGGTGCAGAAGCGCTACGAGGTCTATCCCGATCGCACCGAAGTCGTCGAGCAGCGCTACCCGGCCGCCGGCGACGACAACGTGCGCGTGACCCTGCATGTCGTCGCGCCGCAGGGCGGCGCGGTGACCGATGTCGACCTGGGCAACAACCCCGATATCTATCTCGCCCGCGTGCACTGGCGCGATGCGCAGCGCCTGACCTTCCAGCGCCAGTCGCGCGACCAGCAGACACTCGAACTCGTCGAGACCACGCTCGCCACCGGCGCGCAGCGCACGCTGGTCACCGAGCGCGGCCGCACCTGGGTGCCGCTGCACGACAGCCTGCGCTTCCTCGATGACGGCCGCTTCGTCTGGTCGTCCGAGCGCGACGGCTTCCAGCATCTGTATCTGGCGTCCGAAAACGGACGCCGCATGACCCAGCTCACGCAGGGCGAGTGGCCGGTCGATGAACTGCTGGCCGTCGATGCTGGCGCAGGCCTCGCCTACTTCCGCGCCGGCATGGTGTTCGAAGAGGGCAAGGCGCTGCCGCGCGCGACCGAATCGCGTATCTACAGCGTCGGCCTCGACGGCCAGCACGCCTACACCGCGCTGTCGACCGAACCCGGCATGCATGGCGCGAGCTTCGCGCGTAATGCATCGGTCTACGTCGACAGCTGGTCGAACACGACCACGCCGCCGCAGATCGCGCTGCACCGCGCCGACGGCACGCGGCTCGCGACGCTGGTCGAGAACGATCTTTCCGCCGCCGATCATCCCTACGCGCCGTTCCTCGCCGCGCACCGGCCAACCGAATTCGGCACGCTGACCGCCGCCGACGGCCGCACGCCGCTGCACTACTCGCTGATCAAGCCGGCGGATTTCGACGAGACCAAGCCGCATCCCGTGGTCGTGTTCGTCTACGGCGGCCCCGCCGCGCAGACCGTGCTCGATACCTGGCCCGGCCGCGCCGATGCGAGCTTCCACCAGTACCTTGCGCAGCAGGGCTATGTGGTGTTCTCGCTCGACAACCGCGGCACGCCGCGTCGCGGCCGCGATTTCGTCGGCGCGCTGTACGAGCGTCAGGGCACGGTCGAGGTCGAGGACCAGCTGCGCGGCGTCGAGTGGCTGAAGTCGCAGCCGTGGGTCGACGGCGACCGTATCGCGGTCAACGGCTGGTCCAACGGCGGCTACATGACGCTGATGCTGCTGGCCAAGGCGCCGGACGCATACGCCTGTGGCATCGCCGGCGCGCCGGTCGCCGACTGGGCGCTCTACGACACGCACTACACCGAGCGCTACATGAATCTGCCGAAGGCCAACGTCGACGGTTATCGCGAGGCCAGCGTGTTCACCCACGCCGACAACATCAAGCCCAACGCGCTGCTGCTGATCCACGGCATGGCCGACGACAACGTGCTGTTCACCAACGCCACGCAGCTGATGAGCCAGTTGCAGCAGGCCGGCACGCCGTTCGAACTGATGACCTATCCGGGCGCCAAGCATGGCCTGCGCGGACGTGATGCCCTGCATCGCTACCGCACCAGCGAGGCGTTCCTGGCGCGTTGTCTGGCGCCCTGACGGCGCACGCCGAAAACACCCGCATGTCCACGACCCCGCCACCGCTGCCGCCGCGCCCCGTGTCTGTGCCGCCACCACGTGGCTGGTGGCAGCGGCACTGGAAGTGGGCGTTGCCGGTCGCCGTGGTCACGTTCGTTGCGCTGGTCGCGGCGTTCGTCGCGATCGCGCTGTTCGCAGTCCGCGGCTCGATGACCCGCTCGGATGTCTACGCCGATGCACTGGCGCGCGCCCGCGCGCATCCGGAACTCGTGGAGGTCCTCGGTACCCCGATCGAACCCGGATTGATGCCGATGGGATCGATCAGCACATCGAGCGACAACGGCGGCGAAGGCCGGGCAGACCTGGTGATCGGCATCGAGGGACCACGCGGCGAGGGACGTCTCGTCGCGAGTGCCGATCGTCGGCTGGGCGCCTGGACCTGGGAATCGCTGCTGTACGTGCCCGGGGACAACGACCCCGAACAGATCATCACGATCGCCGAAGCGGACACGCCGGTCGAACACCACGCATTGCCGGCGCCGTGACCTCCGGCCATTGCCGGCACGCACGCGAGCGCCTACGGTCGCCATTCGTCCTTGCCGCTGGTGCTGCCATGAAACCGCTTGTCCTCGCGATCGCCCTGTCCCTCGCCGCGCCGCTCACGGCACTCGCCCACACCGATGACGCCAGGACCGCCGTCGCCGCATCACAGACCGCGTCGCCGGCCTGGGTGACGCGCAGCAACGAACTGTCGCAGATCCTGATCGACGCCCAGGCGCCGTTCCAGCCCGAATCCGCAGGCTTCTTCGGCGTGCCCGGCTACGACGACCAGGTCGCGGATTTCGGTCCCGACAACGCCCGGCGCTATCGCGACGCGATGACCGCGGCGCGCGCCCAGTTGCAGACGCAGCTCGAACTCGAGCGCGATGCCAACGTGCGCCAGGACCTGCAGATCCTGCTGACCAGCATCGACCAGAGCATCGAGGGCAGCACGCTCGGCGAGCGCTACCTGCTGCCCTGGACCGATGCGCCGCAGTTGATCTTCGGCGGCATCAACGGCCTGCTGTCGACACAGACGCCGGCCGAGCGCCGCGTGCATGCGCTCGCCCGCCTGCAGCGTTACGCCGGCCTCACCGACGGCAGCACACCGATCACCACCCTCGCCCGCCAGCGCTACGAAGAACGCCTGTCGAATCCCGAATTGCTGCAGCCGACGAAACTCGAGGTCCAGCGCGCGCTCGACAGCGCCGACACCTACATCGCCGGCATCCGCAAGCTCTTCGAGGAATACGGGATCGAGGGCGCCGAGCCGGCACTCGACGCGATCGCGAAGGAGATCACCGCCTACGCCGACTGGACGCGCACCACCGTGCTGCCGCAGGCGCGCGAAGACACGCGTCTGCCGCCGGAACTCTATGCGTTCGGCCTCAAGCAGTACGGCACCGATGTCGATCCGCAGCTGCTGATGCAGCGCGCGCAGCTGGCCTTCATGGAAATTCGCGCGCAGATGCAGCAGCTCGCGCCGCTCGTCGCGAAGGACAAGGGCATCGCGGCGACCGACTACCGCGAGGTGATCGCCGCGCTCAAGCGCGACACGATTCCCAACGACAGGCTCGAAGCGAGCTACCGCGAGGTCATCGACGCGATCGATCCGATCATCGAGCGCGAGGACATCGTCGACGTGCCGCAGCGCGAGATGCAGATGCGCCTGGGTTCGGACGCCGAATCGGCCGCGCAGCCCGCGCCGCATTTCCGCCCGGCGCCCCTGGTCGGCAACACCGGGCAGCAGGGCACGTTCGTGCTGCCGGTGGGCAATCCCGGCGGCACCGGCGACGACGCGGCTTACGACGATTTCAACTTCGACGCCGTGCGCTGGACGCTGTCGGCGCACGAAGGCCGGCCCGGCCACGAGCTGCAGTTCACCGCGATGGTCGAGCGCGGCGTGTCGCTGGCGCGCTCGATGTTCGCGTTCAACTCGGTCAACGTCGAAGGCTGGGCGCTGTATGCAGAAGCCGAGCTGGTGCCCTATGAGCCGCTCGACGGCCAGCTGATCGCGCTGCAGTTCCGCCTGCTGCGCGCCGCGCGCGCGATGCTCGATCCGATGCTCAATCTCGGCATGATCGACCGCGAACGCGCCGGCCACGTGCTGACCGAGGAAGTGATGCTCTCGCCCGCAATGGCGCGCCAGGAACTCGACCGCTACACCTTCAACGCACCGGGCCAGGCGACGAGCTACTTCTACGGCTACACGCGCATTCTCGAACTGCGCATGCGTACCGAACTGGCGCTGGGCGCGACGTTCGACCGCCGCGCGTTCAACAACTTCCTGCTCGACCAGGGCCTGCTGCCGCCCGACCAACTGGCCGAAGCGGTGGAAACCACGTTCATCCCGGCGCAGCAGCGCCGTTGATGCTGCGCGACGCGGGGCTCACGGCCCCGCGTCCGCGTCCACGACCACCCGCTGGGCCGCCGTGCGTGCATTGCTGGCGCCGCCGTACATGAGTTCGGCGGTGGCCGGCGCCGCGAGGTAGTCGCCACCGTTGCCGGCGCGCAGGAAGTAATGCACTGCGTGCGTTCCCGCCGGCAGGTGTTCTGCATAGAAGCGCGGCGACCGCGGATCGAGGCGGCGCGTGGCGAACCAGTCGCTGCCGGTGTCCGACACCTGCTGCAGGTCGAGTCCCGCGATCGCGCCAAGCGCGAGATCGGTCGGCCGCAGACCGCCCGGCACCGCATCGGTGACGGCCACGAACCAGCGCGTCGCGCTCGTGCGCACGGTCAGCGTGACGCGCAGCCAATCACCTTCGCGCACGTTCGCGCCATCGATCGACGTCCATGCGCCATCGCGCAACACCGCGTATTGGCGCTCGATCGAGAAGCCGATGGCCGACGCGCGCGCCAGCCGGGCGTCCTCGTCGAACGCGATCTCGGCGATATAGCCGGCCGGCGCATCGCCCGAGGAGCGGTTGGAGATCGCGAGCCGTCCGTCAGTGGGCAACGCGCCCTGCCAGTCCGTCTGCACGTCACCGGGCGCGACGCGCAAGGTCTGCTCGGCCGCTGTGCCGGGCTGCAATGCGGCCGACACCGTTCCGCTACCCGGACGCGCGACATCGCGCAGGGCCAGCAGACACATCGCGCCGCTCTGCGTGTCCACCGCCGGCGTGCCGCCCGCGTAGAGATCGCCGAGGCCGGCGATCAGGGCACGACGTTCGGTCGCATGCGCCGTGTCGCCATACAGCAGGTCGATCAACGCGCATTGCTCGCGCAGCGGCGAACCCATCCAGCGCGTCGCATCGCCGGCTGCACGCAGCGTGCGTACCGGCCCTTGCGCCGGCGCCTGCTGCAGCAGGCGCGAGAGCGCCTCGTCGGCAGACGGATGGTTCGCGTGCCGCAGGCCCGAGGTCAGCGCGATGCGTGCGGGCATCGCGAGCTGCGCCCAGCGCGCGAAGCTGTCGTCGAGCGAGGCGGCCGGCGCATCACGGAAGGCCCCGAGCGCGAACGCACGTTCATTGGCGGCGACCGCATCGGCGGCTGCCGGCAAGGGCTCGCGTGCGCGGCTCGCCAGGAAATCGCGGGCACGCTGGTCGATGCCAGCATCGACCGGATACCCCAGCCCGCGCAGTTCATTGAACGCACGCACCGTCCAGGCGGTCAGCGCGAACTGCGCCCGCGCACCGGCGTACGTCGCGTCGACACCGTCGGCGAAGAACCTGAAATCGCCGCCGCCGTTCTGGAACACTGCGGCGTTGTCGAGCGCTTCGCGCACAGCGGCTTCGGCGCCCGGCCAGTCGGCGACGTCTCCGCGTTCGATTGCGAGCGCGGCCGCAACGGCGCGGCTGAGGATCTGCTCCCAGCAGCGGTGGCGGTAGTCGCGCATGTCCCCGGTCCAGCGCGACACCAGCCCCGCAACGCCGTGCTGCAGGGTGACGTGCAGATGTGGGTTGCTGGCGCTGTCCGGCAACTGCGGCAGCGCCAGCGACACGGGCGTCTCGCCGAGCCATCCGGCCTGCAGGCGGCGGCCGCGGATCGTTGGCGGCGCGACCTCGATCGTCGAGACGACGGCGTCGCGACCGGCGTCTGCCTCCGCACTCGCGAGCACCTGCAGCGCGCCGGGCGCGACAGGTTCGATGGAGGTCGCGATGCTCGCCTGACCGCGCGAAGCGAGATTGACCGCCTGCGTGTCGCGCACCGGCGGATCTAGACCTTCGACTTGCAGGCTGCCCTGCACCGCCGTTGGCGCGTCGCCGGTCTGGCGCAGGTTTGCGGCCAGGCGCGAACGGTCACCCGGATACAGGCGCACCGGCGTCTGCAGGCGCACCTCGATCGGCAGCCCCGTTTCCAGCGTGGCTTCGGCAACCTGGAAGTCGTCATCGGCATCGCTGCTCCATGCGATCGCGCGCCAGCGGGTCAGGTTGTCGGGCAGCGTCAGCGCCACCTCACGGGTTTCCCCTGGCGCGAGCCGCACGCGCGGCAGCCACAGCGCCGTATCGGCGAAATGCGAGCGGACGCGCGCGCTTGCCTGCAGTGCGCGATCCATGTCGCTGCCCCGCGTCTCGTCGATATCGAGATCGCGCCGGCCGCTGCCGGCGTCGGCAACGGCATCGGCGAGGCGGCTGCCGGTCACCACGATCTGGTCGAGGCTCGTGTAATCAGGATCGACACTGGCGCCGATGTCCATGGCAGGAGCCGGCGGCGCGGGGGGGGCTGGCGGCGGCGCGGGCGCATCCATTGGACTGGGGTCATCGAACACCACCGGCGCCTCGGGATACGCTGGCACCGGCGGTTCCAAAGCGGCGTCCGCAGTCGTCGGCCACGGCAAACGCACTGCCCATGGGGGCGAACGCTGCCACAGCGAAAACCCGGCCGTCGCCGGCGTCGCGCGGGGCGCCCGCATACCCAGCCAGGCATTGCCGGCAGGATCCGAATAGGCCAGGAACGGCCCGGCGAGTGCGCGCAGCGCATCGTCGACGACGGCCAGCGTGACCTCGCGCGGCTGATCGCCGGGGTTGTGCAGGCGCACCATGTGGCGTCCGCCGGGCGCCGCCTGGGGGGCGTCGAATGCGACCGTGACCGCCACGTCCGCTTCGGACGTCGACGGCATCGGCACTTCGGCGCGAAGCGTCGTCAGCGTCGGCACCTCGCGGATGCCGCCCACGACCGAACCCGGCGACGCGTCGCGCACGAAGGCATGCAGCACCGGCGTGCCACGCCAGTCGCGGTCGGTCGGCACGGTGAGCTGCGCGACGCTGCGGTCGAGGGTCTCGACCTGATGGGCGAGCAGCGTGTCGTTGCCGGCCACGAACACCAGTAGAGCGCGGGTGCGCGCATGCGGCTGGGTCAGCGCAAACCGGGCCGGATCTCCGTTGGTTTCCACCGGACCCAGCAGTTCGAGCGTCGCACGCTGGCGCGTTGCGGGCGCCGTCCAGCCGTCCCAGACATGGCGCACGAGGGTGGCCGGTGCGGCGTCGCCACTGCGCGCGGTGAAGCGGTAACGGCCTGGGGCCTTGCGCGGGACATCGCAGGTCACCGCTTCGCGCGTTGGTACGATGCAGCTCGCGACCACGTTGGATGCTGCGTCCGCCGCGGCATCGTGCGGCTGGTATTCCACCACCACCTCCACCGGCGCATCGACCACGGCGCCTTCGGCATCGATGACCAGCCCCTGCAGCGTCACCGGTGTGCGAGCGTCGAACGCGCGCGGCTCGACCTGCAGCCCGGTGAAGCGTGCATAACGGCTGTAGCGCGCACTCGCCGCATTGCTCGCGGTGGCCTCGCGATCGCCTGGGCGCAGTTCGGCGATGACCCGCAGGTCGCCGAACGCAACCGGCGTCGCCTCGGGCGCGCGCATCGTCACCGGCTGGGCGATTCGGGCGCGGCCATCGGGTCCGGTCACCGGCGCGGGATCGACGGCGTCGACCAGCCGCACCGGGCCATGGCCGGCGAAGGATTCGATGAAGGTGTAGGCCGCGTGCTGCGGATACGCCGATCCGATGCCCCGCGGCGTCACTGTGGCCGTCACCCGCGACAGGGCGATGCCCGCCGCCGGCCCGCCCGAGTAATAGCCGGCCGACACGTCGACATCGAAGCGTTCCCCGTCGCGCAGCACGCGCGGCGCATCGCCCGTCGCCTCGACCCAGAGATCCTGCGCACGATGGGTGCCGACGAAGAAACACGTGCCGCGCACCGCGTAACGCTCGCCGGTGCCGATGCAGTAGGTGCCATCGGTCAGATGCACCGGCAGCGGGAGTTCCCCTTCGATGCCGCCATCGGCATCGGGCGTCGCGTTCCAGCGCAGGATCGTCCGTCTCTGGTCACGATCGAACAGCTGCAGCGCATGCGCTGGCGGCGTTTCGATGCGCAGCAATCTGCCTCCGCTGCGCTGGCGCTGCCACAGCCGGTAACGCACGGTGTCGCCGCTGCGGTACATCGGCCGGTCCGACACGCCCCAGGTCTGCAGCGGCGCGGCCCGGCCGAGGCTCAGGGTGTGCGCGGCCGGCTGCCACGCCGGCAGCACCGCCCGACGCGCGCGATCGCCACGGCCCTGGCTCGCGCGCAGCAGCCACCTCGGAAAGCCGGCCTCGCCCTGCACGTCATCGACGATGGTGTCGGGCACGCGCAGCCGGGCGACACCATCGCGGCCGGTCTTCGCCGTGGCGACCACGCGCGGCGCCGCGTCGGCACGGTCCATCCACAGCAGTTCAACCTGCGCACCGGTCACCGGGGCATCCGTGTCCCAGGCATTCGCCCAAGCCAGCACCTCGCGACGCCCGGCGACCGCGAACAGATCGAAGTCCGGCGCGGCGAACTCGAGCATCGATGGATTCGCGCCGACATCCGGACGCCAGCGCGCCCAGCCGCCTTCTGCCAGCACGCGCGTGGTGACCGCCGAGTCGATCGGCTGCGCCTGGGCGAGCGCAGGCGCTGCCGCGACGGCGCGCCCGGTGTGCAGCGTGCGACCGACGCCGGTCACGTCGATGTCGACACCTGCGGTGTTGACCGCTTCGGCGAGCATGGCCGGCAGCCGGTCGCCGTCCGCGATCAGGCGGCGTTGCCCGGGCGCGTGCAGCCCCGGGCGGAATGGCCCGATACGCAGATCGATCCGCGCCGGTTCGATCGCGGTCGATGTGCCCGACGCGCGCAGGCCGGCATCGACGTTGATCGTCACGGCATCACCGGGCGTCTCGAAGACGATCCGCGCCGAGCGGCCCGGTGCCGCCGCGATCGATCGGTCATCGTCGGCGTACACGCCGGACTGGTCGGACCAGCTGAGGACCCGCGCGCTTTGCGGCAGCGACGCGGCCCACTGCGCCTCGTCGGCCGGATCAAGCGGTCGCGAAAACCAGATTTCGACCGGTTCGCCGGCCAGGCAGCGCAGGGCGACCACGCCATCGCGATTGCGCGCATAGGCCGGCCGCGCCGGCGCCGCGCACTGGCCGCCGCGAATGCGGAAGGACTCGCGCGCGAGCACGCGCACCAGCGATGCATCCTGGGTGCCGGGTAGTGGACCGGCGGTGCTGCGCAGGCCGGGCGCGACGGACAACTCGACGATCCGGTCCGGTCCCGCCGGCAGACCCAGCGCGTCGGCATCGAGATCGAAGGAGGCGGTGGTGTTCCGGCCCGGAATGGAGACGGGCGTCAGCGCCGCGGCCGGCAGGGTCACCGGTCTGCCATCGACACGCAGGCGCAGGGTCGCGGCCACGGCCTCGCGCGCGGCCGGCAACGACGACGTGATGCGGAGCGTCGGCAGACCCTCGCGCCAGCGCATGGCGAACGCGGAGAGCGTGGGCCGCTCCGTCTCCGCCTCCAGCATGCGCGGCGCCACGGCCACACCCTGCTGCGTCGTCAGGCCTGCGCCCACCTGGATGCGATAGCGCGTTGCAGGCGTCGGCTGCGCCTCGCCGAAATCGCATTGCATCAGCAGGTCACTGCTCCAGCTGCAGGTCGCAGGCAGCCCGGGGCGCAGGCGCACGAGTCCGTCATCGCGCGGGTTGTCCCAGACCCGCATCGGCTCGGAGAAACGCAATTGCAGCCAGCGCCCCTCGAAGCTGGCGTCGATGCGCGCTGCCTGCGCGCCGGCGGTGGCGAGCCCGCAGGCCAGCGCAACGACAACCGCCACTGATGCCGAGCGGCGCGTCTTCGCGCCGGCCACGTCCGCTGTCCGCATCGTCCTGCCGCTCCCTGCCGAAGACCGGACCAGCCTACACGGCGCACGGCATGGCGTTGAGGATCGAAAGCGCCGCGGCCCACCGCGCGCATGCGGCGTGGACAGGATCGCCTAGCTGATCCGTTCGATCAGCCCGCGATGGCCGATCAACCGTGCCCAGCGCACGCCGATGTCGAGCCAGCAGACGTAGGCGGCCTCGCCGGCGATGCGCCACAGCATGCCGGGCCGCCAGGACAGCTGCGGCTCGGCCGCGCACAGCTCCCAGTGCAGGCCGAGTCCACGTGCGAACAGCGCGCAGCGTGCGAGGTGGTAGCGGCTGCTGAGCAGGGTGACGCGGCGCGTGGGCGCGTCGGGATCGACAACCGCGGCGGCGAGCAGGCTGCGCGCATTGCGCAGGTTCTGCAGCGTGTCGCGCGACGCATCCTCGAGCACCAGCGGCGCGTCCTCGGGCACACCGAGTGCGTGCAGGGCATCGCGCGCGAGCGCGGCCTCGGTAGGCCTGCCTACCGGACCGCCACCGAGCAGCAGCACGCTGCCGGGCGCATGCGAGGTCCACAGGGTCGCGGCGCGCGCGAGGCGGGCCTGGAAATCAGCGTCCAGCCGCCCCTGCGGCGAGTGCTTGCCGAACACCAGAACGCATTCGCCGTCGACCGGTTCGCAGGGCGCGTCGCGCGCGACCCGCAATACGTGCACCAGATAGCCCACATAGACCAGGCCGCCACTCAGCACGCAGGCCGCCCCGGCGACCACCAGCGTATGCAGTGCATCGCGGTCGGCGAGCCGTTTCAGGCGGTGCAGCAAGCGGGTGCGGGCCATCGTGGAGCAGCTTTCCGAACGGTCCGGAACCGGGGGTGGCCCTGAAGTCTAGCCTCACGATGCTCTCGCTATACTCGGCCTCTTGAGTCTCCCCGGATCCATTGCGTGCCTGAACCGCTGTCCCTGTCGCCGATGCCGGCACTCGCCATCCGCGCGTTCACCGCGACCACCGCGCTCGGGCGTGGCAACGCCGCCCAGGCCGCCGCCCTGCGTGAACGACGCGGTGGCCTGCGCCGCAACGATTTCGGTCCGACGCCGCTGCCGACCTGGATCGGTCGCGTCGAAGACGTGGAAGCGGCGCCGCTGCCATCCGCGCTGTCGCGCTGGGAGTGCCGCAACAACCGGCTCGCCTGGCTGGCGCTGCAGCAGGACGGCGTGCTGACGTCGCTCGACACGATGGTCGCGAAATACGGCGCGGATCGCATCGCGCTGGTCGTCGGCACGTCGACCTCGAGCATCGGCGCCAGCGAGGAAGGCTATGCGCGCGCCGAGATCGATGCCGATGGCGTGCGCCACTTTCCCGACGATCTGGCCCGCCCGATCGTGCACACCCCGCATTCGCTGGGCGACTTCCTGCAGCACGCCACCGGCCTGCGCGGTCCCTGCATCACCGTCGCCACCGCCTGCTCGTCGAGCGCGAAGGTGTTCGCGCAGGCGGCGCGGATGATCGAGGCCGGTCTCGTGGACGCGGCCCTGGTCGGCGGTGTCGACACGCTGTGCGGCAGCGTGCTGTTCGGCTTCAACGCGCTGGGCTTGGTCTCGACCGAGCGCTGCCGCCCCTTCGACGCCACGCGCGACGGCCTGTCGCTGGGCGAGGCCGGTGGCTTCGCGGTACTCGAGCGCGCGGCCAGTGGCGACGCCGGCCTGCAGCTGCGCGGCTACGGCGAGTCCAGCGATTCCCATCACATGTCCGCGCCGCATCCCGAAGGCCTCGGCGCGAGACTGGCGATGCGCGGCGCGCTCGACCGCGCCGGCATCGACGCGGCCGAAGTCGGCTATCTCAACCTGCATGGCACGTCGACGCCGGCCAACGATTCGGTCGAGGCGCGCGCGGTCGATGCGCTGTTCCCGGCCACCCTGCACGCCAGCTCGACCAAGGGCTGGACCGGCCACACGCTGGGCGCGGCCGGCATCGTCGAATCCGTCTTCGCGCTGCTGGCGCTGGAGGACGGCCTGTTGCCGGGCATCCTCGACAGCGCCGTGCGCGATCCCGCGTGCGGCCCGCAGATCCGCTTCGACAATGCGCAGGCCGACATCCGCTACGCGATGAACAACTCCTTCGGCTTCGGCGGCAACAACTGCTCGCTGGTGTTCGGCAAGGTGGCGGCATGAACACGTCCAGCGCGCTGACCGCGACGATCGCCGGCATCGGCTTCTGGACCGATGGTCTGCCGGACTGGGACGCGGCACGTGCGTTCGCGCGCGACGGCACGCGCCCGGAATCCGCGCCGTCCCGCCCGTCGCCGCAGCTGCTGGCACCGAACGAACGCCGGCGCGCGCCGGGCTCGGTCGCCGTCGCGCTCGAGGTCGCGCTCGCCGCGTGCCGCGATGCCGGCATCGCGCCGGAGACGCTGCCCTCGGTGTTCGCCTCCACCCATGGCGACCTCGGCATCACCGATTACATGTGCGACACGCTGGCCACCGATCCCACCGCGATTTCGCCGACGAAATTCCACAACTCCGTGCACAACGCCGCCGCGGGTTACTGGACCATCGGCGCCGGCTGCACCGAGGCGACGACCGCGATCAGCGCTCACGACGCCACGTTCGCCCAGGGCCTGCTCGAAGCGATGATGCAGCTCGCCACCGGCAGCCCCGCTGTGCTGCTGGTGGCCTACGACACCGCAGCGACTGGATTGCTCGGCACCGTGACCCGCAGCGAGGGCCTGCTCGGTGCGGCGCTGGTGCTGGTGCGTGACGGCGTCGGCCCGCGCCTGTCGGCGGCACTGGAGGACGGCGCGGATCTCGAATCGCCCGGCCCCCTCTGCACGCACGCGGAACAGAATGCGATGGCGCAGATGCTGCCGCTCTTCGACGCGCTCGCCACCGGCACGGCGCGCGCCCGGCTGCGGGCCGGCCCGCACCGCTCGCTGGCGATCGAAATCGCGCACGCAACGCAGGCGCAGTCACATGGCTGAGCATCCGCACCTGCATCGCGGCAACGTCGCGGTCGTGATTCCCGCGCTCAACGAAGCGCTCCGCATCGAGGAAGTCGTCGGCGAGGCGCTGTCGTACTGCGAACACGTGATCGTCGTCGACGACGGTTCCGACGATGCGACATCCGACATCGTCGCCGCACTGCCGGTCACGCTGTTGCGCCATCCGCAGCGCATGGGCAAGGGACAGGCGCTGCGCGACGGCTTCGCCGAAGCACGCCGTCGCGGCTTCGCCGCCGTGGTGACGATGGACGGCGACGGTCAGCACCGCGCCAGCGACATCCCGCGCATGATCGAAGCCGCCAACCGCCATCCCCACTGCATCGTCAACGGCGCCCGGCTGAAGAAGCGCGGCACGCAGCCCTGGTACCGGCGGATCGGCAACGATTTCGGCGACTGGGGCATCGCCTGGGGCTGCGGCTTTCGCATGGTCGACACGCAGAGCGGGCAGCGGCTGTATCCGGCGACGGTGCTCGCGCTCGACGACGTGCCCGGCGAGGGCTTCGTGTTCGAGGCGCAGATCCTGATCAGCGCCGCGCGCCAGCTCGGCTGCGGCGTGGTGTCGGTTCCGGTGGAGACGCGCTACCACTGCGCGGACTCGGACGAACAGTT
Source organism: Luteimonas sp. KH_071 (assembly GCF_057838005.1). Lineage (NCBI taxonomy): Bacteria > Pseudomonadati > Pseudomonadota > Gammaproteobacteria > Lysobacterales > Lysobacteraceae > Luteimonas > Luteimonas sp. KH_071. The sequence continues at coordinate 3,262,053 of NZ_CM174458.1, forward strand.
CCGCAAGAGCCACTTCCGGCTCTACCGCGACCTGAAGCTCATCACCCTGCACGTGCTGCGGCAGGTGCTCGCGCGGGGCGACCTGCTGCAGACCTGGCGCGCCACGCGCGCCAATCCCCCGGTGATCTTCGATCCCGGCGCCGGGCCGGATGCGATGCTCTCCCCCGAACCGATGCAAGGCGCACGCTGATGTCCGACCAGGCCCGCACCCCCGCACGCGCCGGCGAAGCGCACACCGACGTCGCGATCCTCGGCGGCGGACTCGCCGGACTCACGCTCGCCCTGCAGCTGCGCCAGCGCGACCCCGATTGCGCGGTCACCGTCATCGAGCGCCGCGCGCATCCGGTGCGCGAGGCCGCCCACAAGGTCGGCGAATCCACGGTCGAGATCGGCGCCCACTATCTCGCCAAGGTGCTGGGCCTGGAAGCGCATCTGGAAGCCGAGCAGATCCGCAAGTTCGGCTTCCGCTTCTTCTTCTCCGACCGCCGTGCCGACATCGACCAGTGCACCGAACTGGGCGTCAGCCAGTTGCTGCCTGCCCCGTCGTGGCAGATCGACCGCGGCCGTTTCGAGAATTTCCTCGGCGAGCGCGCACGCGAGCTGGGTGTGCAGTTCGAGGATGCGGCCGTGGTGCGAGCGCTCACGATGGCCGGCGAGGGTGCGGGCGATCACGTCGTCGCATTCGAGCGCGATGGCGCGACACACACGCTGCGCAGCCGCTGGCTCGTCGATGCCAGCGGACGCGCCGGCCTGCTCAAGCGCAAGCTCGACCTCGCCCAGCCCAACGATCATGACGCCAACGCGGTGTGGTGGCGTGTCGACGGCATCGTCGATCCCAACGCCTGGTCGCAGGATGCCGGCTGGCTGCAGCGTTGCGATCCGCCGGACCGCTGGCGTTCGACCAATCACATGTGCGGGCCGGGCTACTGGTTCTGGCTGATCCCGCTGGCCTCGGGCGCGCACTCTTTGGGGATCGTCTGCGACGCGAAGATGCATCCGCTCGAGACGATGAACACCCACGACAAGGCGATGGACTGGCTGCGCACGCACCAGCCGCAGGTCGCCGCGACGCTCGACCGCAGCGAACACGGCCTGCAGGACTTCCTGTTCCTGCGGCACTTCTCGTACGGCTGCAAGCAGGTGTTCTCGCGCGAGCGCTGGGCGCTGACCGGCGAGGCCGGGCTGTTCCTGGATCCGTTCTACTCGCCGGGCACCGACTTCATCGCCATCGCCAACACCTACATCTGCGACATGATCGGCAAGGATCGCGCGGGCATTGACTACCGGCCCTACGTCGCGCTCTACCAGCAGCTGTACTTCTCGTTCTACGAAAACACGCTCACGCTCTACCAGGACCAGTACCCGCTGTTCGGCGATGCCCAGGTCATGCCGGTCAAGGTGATCTGGGACTACACGTACTACTGGTCCTTGCTGGCGCCGCTGTTCTTCGCCGATCGCCTGACCAGCATGACCGTGCTCGGCCGCTTGCGGCCGGTGTTCACGACCGCCGGCAGCCTGAACCTGGCGATGCAGGCGCTGCTGCGCGACTGGGGCCGCCGCAACCGGGAGGGTGTCGCGCTCGATGCGCGGATGCTGGACCAGTCGGGTATCGAGTGGTTCCGCGACATGAACGGCGCGCTCACCGACGTGCTCGACGACGACGCGCTGGTGGTACGGATCGGCGACAACATCGCGCGGATGCAATGGCTGGCCGCGGAGATCCTGCAGCGTGCGCGCGCCGCGCATCCCGACATCGACGACATGGGTCTGGGTGCGTTGCTGGCCGGCGTCACCACCGACGGGGCGCCATCGCTGTCGGCCGCCTGGTACGCCGACGCGGCGTGACCCGGGGCGGGTACCGGCGACATGCCGCGCGTCTCATGCGGCATGTCGCGGCCCTGAAGCGCGGGGCGCGCCGGATTACTCGGGCGAGCCCGGGAGCACCGGCGGCGTCTGCGGTGCATCGGCCGGGGGCGGATTGGCCACCCAGATCGCGACGCCACTGGCGTACTTCTGCTGCGGACTGATGTCGACGCCGACACCGGCCGACGAGAACGAGCGGCCGCCGCCGCGGCCCACGCCGCCGCCCACACTGACGCCGCCGCTGCGGTAGCCGTCGGCCGTCCCCTGGAACAGCACGCCGTTGGCGCCGAGCTTCGCCGCCTCGTTGCGCAGCTTCTGCAGCACCGAGTCGACCTTGTTCTGCTCGCCGTAGGTCAGCGCGCCGCTGCTGGTGTTGAGGATCGCGATCTCTTCGTACTGGCCCGGCGGCGGGCCGTGATAGATGCGCACCTGCGCCGGATCGATCGGGGCACGCGGGGTGCCGGTCAGCACATGGGAACTGGCGCAGCCGGCCAGCAGGCTGATGCCGAGCAACAACGGAAGCAGACGGAAAGCGCGCATCGCAGAATCCTCGTGGCGGGTACGACGATGATGCGGCGGGCGGTGTGAATCAGGGTTCATGCCGCTGAAGGACGGCGTTCCGCAGCCCGCGACCGCTCAGCCCATGCCGCCGTTGATGCCGATGACCTGGCCGTTGATGTAGCCCGCAGGCTCCGAGCACAGGAATGCGACCAGCGCCGCGACCTCGTCCGGCGTGCCCGCGCGCGCGGCCGGGACGATCTGCTTGATCATCTCGTCGGGGAACGCGTCGTCGGCCATGTTGCCGGAGATCACGCCGGGCGCGACCACGTTGACGCTGATGCCACGGCTCGCCATTTCGCGGGCCAGCGACTTCGACGCGCCGTGCAACGCTGCCTTGGCGGCGGCGTAATTGGTCTGGCCGCGATTGCCGGTCACCGCGGCCACCGACGACACGCTGACGATGCGGCCCCAGCGCTTGCGCGCCATCGGCAGCAGCAGCGGCTGGGTGACGTGGAAGAAACCGTGCAGCGACACGTCGATGACGCGCTTCCACTGCGCCTCCGACATGCCGGCCATCGGCGCGTCGTCGTGGATGCCGGCGTTGTTGACGATGACCTGGATCGGCCCGGCCTCGAGCAGGACATCGAGCGCGCGGCGCGTGACCGCACCGTCGGCGACATCGAACGCCACCGCCTCGGCATGGCCGCCATTGCCCACGATGTCGGCGACCACGGCTTCGGCACGCGCGAGGTTGCCGTTGGCGTGCACGATCACATGCAGGCCGTCGGCCGCGAGACGGCGACAGATCGCACCGCCGATGTCGCCGCTGCCGCCGGTGACGAGCGCGCGGCGTACGGGTGTGCTGGATGCGGGATGTGTCATGTGGAGATTGTAGCGGGGCACGCGCGACGGTCACGCCGGGAGCGGGTCTCCGGACCACCCCACGCACACGACAGACAGCGTCGGCTCAGGCGGCGTCCCGCGCCGGTCCCAGCATCACCGCGGCGCGCCCTTCGGCGAGCAGCACGCCGTCGCATGTGATCCCGAAGGCGTACTGCTGGCTGTCTTCGGATTCGACCAGCACCTCGGCGACACATTCGAGGTCGCCGTCGAGGTCGTCGATACGCCCCACGTGCAACTGCATGCCGCGCAAGGCGACCAGCATGCCCGGCCGCACCGGGGCGCCGCTCTCCTGCCCACGCAGGCCGCCATGCACCGCCATCGCCTGCGCGCCGTATTCGCACAGGTGCAGCGCGCGCAGCTGGCCGTCGCTGCGCAACGGGTTGGCCGGATCTCGATGGCTCGCGCTGCGCAGGGTGACGCGCGCCGCGTCCCACGCGGTCACCGCATCCCACAGGCACATCGCAGCCTGGTGCGGAATCATCGACAGGATCGTCTCGCGATCGATGTGGCTCATACGACAGGCTCCGGTTCGGCGCGTGCCGCGTCGATCGCCGCGCGTTGGCGCGCGACCAGCAGCGACAGCACGAAGTTGGACACCACGCCCAGCGCGACCGTGCTGCCGATCGCGCGCAGCACCGGGATCGACGACAGCGCAAGCAGGCTGAACACCAGCAGCGTCATCAGGCTGCAGACGAGGATCGCGTGCAGGGTGCGGATCTGGTCCTGGCGGCTGTCGCCGGCATGTTCGAAGAACAATGCGTAGTCGAGGCCGAGACCGGCGGCGAGGATCAGCGCGACGAGATGGAACAGGGTAAGTTCGACGCCCATCAGACGCAGCACCGCGACGACGACCAGCAACGTCAGCAACGTCGGCAGCAGCACGCGCCAGACCCGGCGCGGACTGCGCAGCGCGATCCACACGGTGGCGATCAGCAGCACCAGCGCAACCGCCATCGCCGCGAGCACGCGGCCGCGGTATTCGATGACCAGCGATTCGGACGCGTCCTTCATGTCGAGCAGGCGCACGTCGACGCCGGGCGCACCCGCCTGCGACGCGAGCGCGATGACATCGGCCGGATCGTCGAGGCCGCTGAGCGACACCAGTGCGGTCGATCGGCCTTCGCTTTCGAGCAGGAGGCCGGACACCGCGGTCGCCAGCGGCGAGCCCTCGAGATCGGCGCGGGTCAGCGGCGCAGCGGCCTTCGCACGCGCGACATCCTCGACGAAGGGTTCGAACACGTCGTCGTTGAACGCAGAGTCCGTCAACGCATCGGCGAGCATCGCGCGCAGCGCGTCGCTGTCGGGCAGCGCGGCCTGACGCGCACGCTGCGTATCGGCGCCGGGCAGATAGCGCGCCGCCATGTCGTAGCCGTCGAGCTGTCCGTCGGCGACCAGCGCATCGAGCGCCGGCCGCAACGCGGCGGTCGCGCCGAGCGCGGCGTCGCTGTCAGCCGACTGCGCGACCAGCACGTAGCGCACGTCGGGCGCGCCGAGCTCGACGCGCAGTTCGGTGTCGCGCTGCATCGACTCGGGATCGACCGGCGTCAACTTCGACAGATCGTTCTGCCAGAACGCGCCGGGACTGAAAGCGATCGCGGCGACGGCGCCGAACGCCAGCACCGCCAGCGTCCACTTCGGCCGCGGCAGCGCTTCGATCCGGTGCCACAACCGCTGCAGGCGCGCCGAATCGGCGAGGTCGGGCGGCGACGGATCGACCAGACCCGGCAGCAGGTAACGCGTGGTCAGTGCGGCGACACCGAGCGCGAAGATGGTGAACACCGCGAGCTGGCGCAGACCGTCGACGCCCGAGAACAGGAACGTCGCATAGGCGATGCAGGTCGCGACGACGCCGGTCGACAGCGCCGGCCACAGCCCGCGCACGTTTTTCCACGGCGACAGGCCGGCGCGCTGGTGGCTGAAGAAGTGGATCGGATAGTCCTGCACGACACCGATCAGGGTGAAGCCGAATGCGATCGTGATGCCGTGCACGCCGCCGGGGAACAGCAGCGCGACCGCGGTGAGCCCGGCGATGCCCGCACTCGCGAGCGGCAGCACGCCGAGCAGCGGCATCTTCCAGCTGCGGTAGGCGACGAGCAGCAGCAGGATCAGGCCGATGGTGTCGACCATGCCGATGCGCTGCGCTTCGGCCTGCGTACGCCCGCCGATGTCGACCGAGAACGCGCCCGGGCCGACGACTTCGAGCGTCGCACCGCCCTCGCCCGCCTGTTGCGAGAAGGTGTCGCGGATCGTGCCGACCGCATCGAGCTGGCCGGTCGGATCGAAGCCCGCGGCGCGGGTTTCGACCAGCAGCAGCGCCTGCGCGCCGGCTTGGTCGAACCACACGTCGTGCAGCCGCTGAGGCGCGCCTGCGGGCTGCCAGGCTTCGGCGAGCGTGAGGACTTCCAGCGTCGGATCGGACGGAATCAGCGGCTCGACCAGGCCGGCGGCCGGCGAGCCAAGATCCTGCAGCCGCGCATCGAGCGCATCGCGCAGGGTGTCGGCATCGAGCGGCGCGTCGTCGAATGTCGACGTCAGCAGATAGCGATAGGGCAGCAGGTCCTGCGGAAACGCATCGAGCCCGGCCTCGCCGCCGTTGGTGACCAGAGTGAAGCGCGGATCGCCGACCAGGGCGTCGTGCAGGTCACGCGAACGTTCGGCGAGCACTTCGGGTGTGTCGCCGGAGATCGCCAGCATCAGCAGGCGCGACCCCGGACCGTCGCCGAGTTCCTCCATCAGCAGACGCTGTTCGGGCGTGCGCGCGTCCGGCAGGAAGCGGCGCAGGTCGCCGCTGAATTCCAGTTTCGCCGCGGCGATCCAGCCCAGCGCGAGCAGCGCGAGCAACCACGCGACCGCCAGCGTCAGCCGCAGGCCGGGACGCTGCAGCAGGCTGTCGCGGAATCCGGGGCGACCGCTCAACGCGGAACGTCGTGGCAAAGCCGCTGCGCGGCTTCGAGCGAGTCCACGGTGGCCACGGCGGTAGCGGCGCTGCCGAGCAGGGTCGGCTGCGCATCGCCCTGCCTGGGCCGCGTCTCGATGCAGCGCAGTTCCGCGTCGCGACCGCGCAGCACGATACGGGCCACACGTGTGGCGGTGCGCGGATCGCGCGGCGTCAGGGTCAGCGTCCAGTCCGCCGGCACACCGTCGGCTTCGAGCGCATAGACCGATTCCAGCGCCTTGCGGTCGCCGGCGAGCAGCGCGCCGAAGCTGCCTTGCAACGCGGCGAGTTCGGGCACGCGCGACAGCGAGAACGTACGCGGGCTGCGGCCTTCGCGGGCGATCGTCGCCTCACCGGCGCGGATGGTCGTGGTCTCCGCGTACGGCACACGCACTTCGCGCACCAGCGTGTCGCTGTCCGGGCGGCGGTACTCGCCCGACAGCTGCAGCGGGCGCTTGAGCATCGAGGAGACGCGCAGTTCGACGAACGGCGTGGCGGTGGCGCCGTGCTGGGTCAGGCGCTGCAGGATCCAGTCGGCATCCACGGTGCGGCCGGTCGCGATCACCGGCGCAGGCACACGGTCGCGCGACTGGTTCGCGCGCGGCGCGGGATCAGCGGTCTGCGCCGCCGCCCATGTCGGCAGTGCGAGCAGCATCGCCAGCAGCAGGCAGAGCGCCGGCCACGGGCGCAGGGACGTCGCGCTTGTCATCGGCACCTGTCCAGAAGTCATAGAAGTTGAACCAGTTGTAGGGGGCACTGCGTGCGTGATGTTCCAGACGCGCGGCGTAACGGTGGATGAGCGCGGCCACGCCGGCCTGGCGATCGCGACGCGGCAGGTCGATGCCTTCGCTGAAAGGTTCGAACACCAGGTCGTAGCGGTTGCCACCACGGTACAGGCCGAACGCCAGCATCACCGGCACCTTCAGCACCGACGCCAGCAACCACGGCGCGACCGGGAACGGCGCGGGCGCGCCCAGGAACGGCACCGGCATCGTCACGCCGCCCTCCTGGCTGCGATCGACCAGCAGCGCGACCATCGCACCCTGCGCCAGCCCTTCCTGGATCGCCAGCGCGACCGCCGGGCCGCTCTCGCCGGCATCGATCACCGTCGCGGCGACTTCGGGATTCAGCGCTTCCAGCAGCTCGGTCATCGCCCGGCCGTGCGCGCGGTCGAGCACGACCCGGATCTTGTAGTCGGGGCGCTGGCTGGCGAGCACGCGCAACACCTCGAAGCTGCCCAGATGCGAGCCGAACAGCAGCACGCCGCGACCGGCGTCCAGATGCCGATGCAGGACATCGAGTCCCTGCGGGTGCACGTCGAAACGGCGCGTGTTCTCGCTGAGCAGGAACAGCCGGTCGAGGATGGTCGCCGCGAAGGTGCGGAAATGTCGCGCCACCTCGCCCAGCGTTGCCGGCCGTCCGAACATGCGCGCCAGATACTGCCGTGAATCGCGACGTTCGGCGCCGCGGCGGAGCATGAAATACAACGCGATCGGATACAGCAGCGCGCGCGCCGGTGCGCGGCCGCAACGCGAAGCGAAGACCAGCAATGCGCGCAATGCGAGCCGCCCGCCGCCTTCGCGGCGCGCCTTCCACGCAGCGCTCATGCCAGCGCGGGACCGTCGGCGACGAGTTCGCCGCTGGCGAGCAGCACGCCGTCGCGCTCCACCCGAAAACGCCATCGCGAGACGCCGTCGCGCTGGGATGCGTCGAGGACGATCGATGCCTGCTCGCCGGGCAGCAGCGACTGCACGAACTTCACCTGCGGCAGGCGCAACGCGCCCTGCGGTCCGTGCACGGCCTCGACCGCAGCGACCACGCGATCGAGGATCACCACGCCCGGCACCAGCGGCTGGCCCGGGAAATGCCCCGGCAGGCAGGGATGCGCGGCGTCGATGACGAAGGTGTGCGGCGCCATCGTCAGCGCCTGCCGAGCATCGCAGCCACGGCGTCCTGCGCCTCGCGGGCGACGGCCTGACGGCCTGCCGCACCGGTGCGGCCGTCGACGCGGACCGGGGTGCCGACGGTCGCCCGCATCGGACCCCGGCAGGTGCGGAAGAAGCCGGTCGGCGGCAGGACCCGGCCCGTGCCGTGCAACGCGATCGGCAGGACGTCGACGCCCGCGTCGATCGCAGCCTGGAACGAACCCGACTTGAACTCGCCCATGCGGCCATCGCGCGAACGCGTGCCTTCGGGAAACAGGCACAGCGACTGGCCCGAGCCCAGCAGTCCGGCGACCTGGCGCCGCAGCAGCGGCCCGGCGCGCCGGTCTTCGCGGCTGATGAAGAGCATGCCGGTGGCGCGCGCATAGCCGCACAGGAACGGCACGCGGCGCATTTCCTCTTTCAGCAGAAAGCGCAGCGGCACCGGCACGGCCATGAACAGCACGCAGATGTCGAGCAGGGATTCGTGATTGGCCACCACCAGGTAGGGGCGGTTCCAGTCGATCGCATCCGCGCCTTCGACGGTCAGCCCACCGGCCGGCCCGACCAGGCCCGGCGCCCAGTGCGTACGCGCCATCTCCAGCGCGAGATCACGCCGGCCCGTCAGCGCCTGACGGATCAGCGACACGCTGATCCAGCCCGCCGTCCATAGCAGGGTGTACAGGCACTCCAGGACGTTGATCGCGCGTGCGGACCAGGCCGCGAACGCCACGGCCCCGGGTGCGGCACGGGTCTGTCGGTATTCCATGTGTGGATAGGATATCCCGTGTGGCCGCTGCGCAACGCGCCCGATGCGTTCAGCAAATGCCGCGTCAGCGCAGCAGATCACGCCAGAACATCGGGCCCAGCCCGGCGAGCTTGCGCAGGAAATCCAGAAATCCGGCGTAGCGGCCCGGGAAGCGGCGCTTGCGGAACGCGAATTCGACGACGAAGAACCCGCCGATCACGCCGTAGTTGAGCAGGTTCGCCCACAGCGACCACTGCTCCTGCGTGATCGGCAGCGGCGACGCCACACCCATACTCTCCAGCAACCCCGCGGGGCTGGCGATCAGTGCGAGCAACAGGTTGGCGCCGGCCATCAGCAGCAGCACCCCCGCCCAGGCCGCGGTCAGATTGCGGGTGTAGCGGCGCAGATCAGGCTCGAGTGCCTCGGGGCCATCGCCGCCTTCGATGCCCAGCACGATGCGCGTGATCAGCGGGACCGAGCCGGCGCGCAGCGTGCGTGCGAACAGCCAGGCGATCGCGACCACGAACACCACCGGCACCAGCAGCAGCGGCAGCGCGGCGTGCCCGGCGGCGTACAGCGCCCACGCGCCCCAGGCCAGCAGCGGCGCGGCGACATACGCCCACGGGCGACGGGCCAGCAGCGGTTCGATCACCACCATCGCGATCAGCAGCACCAGCGCGCCCAGCGCGAGGCCGTCGTGGTGCCAGCGGCTGGCGAGATGCGCCAGGGCCGTATAACCGAGCCCCAGCAGCAGTTGCAGCAGCAGGATCAAGTGGTGCGGTGCTGCTCGATGTGCGCAGACAACGCGCGCAGCGAGGCGAAGATCTGCCGGTTCTCGTCGTTGTCCGAACGCAGCTGGAAGCCGTAGCGCTTGCTGACGGCCAGCGCCAGTTCCAGCGCGTCGATCGAATCCAGCCCCAGGCCGGCGTTGAACAGCGGCGCCTCGGGATCGATGTCGGCCGCCTGCACGTCCTCCAGGTTCAGGCTCTCGACCAGCAGGTCGGCGAGCGCGCGTTCGGCTTCGGTTTGGGCGGACATCGGGACTTCCGTGGAATGACAGGTGTGCCACGATCCGGCATCGGAACCGCGCGCGCAAGCACTCCCGGCCGGGATGGGGGCTTGCCGTTATGATGCGCGCCTGCCCGCCGCCCATTTCAGCCGGATGACACCTGTACCGCACGCGCCCGTGCCTCCCAGTTCAGAAGCGCCCGTCCGCGATGTCGACGTGGTGGTGATCGGCGGTGGCCCGGCCGGCAGCACCGCGGCGACGCTGCTGGCCCGCGCAGGACATTCGGTGGTGCTGCTCGAGAAGGACGTCCATCCGCGGTTCCACATCGGCGAATCGCTGCTGCCGATGAACATGCCGATCCTCGCCGAGCTGGGCGTGCTCGACCAGGTCCGCGCGATCGGCGTGCACAAGGCCGGCGCCGACTTTCCGATGCCCGGCGACGCGACGCGCAGCCACGTGTTCCATTTCACCCGCGCGCTCGCGCCGCAGGCGGATTTCGCTGTGCACGTCCGTCGCGACCAGTTCGACCAGTTGCTGTTCGCGCATGCGCAGGCCAATGGCGTGGAGACGCACGAGCGCACGCGCGTGGTCGACATCGCCTTCGGCGCGGACGGTCGCCCGTCGCGCGTCGAAGCGGACGGTCCCGACGGCGCGCGCCTGCGCCTGCGGCCGCGCTACGTCATCGATGCCAGCGGCCGCGACACGTTCCTGTCGTCGAAACTCGGCACCAAGCGCAAGAGCCGCACGCACCAGTCGGCCGCACTGTTCAGTCACTTCCGCGGCGTGCGCCGACATCCGGGCGTGGACGCCGGCAACATCACCATCGCGCGGTTTCCGCACGGCTGGTTCTGGCTGATCCCCCTGCCCGACGACGTGATGAGCGTGGGCGCGGTGTGCTTCCCCGAATATCTTCGCCAACGCAACACCGACAGCGGCCGACTCGACAACGAGGCGCTGCTGATGCGCACGCTGCAGGGCAATCCCGCGGTGTGGGCACGCATGGACGGCGCCGAGCGCATCGCGCCCGTGCACGCAACCGGCAACTATTCCTACGGTGCCACGCGCATGTCCGGCCCCGGCTGGCTGCTGGTCGGCGACGCCTATACCTTCGTCGATCCGATCTTCTCCTCCGGCGTGTTCCTCGCCATGGACAGCGCGCGCCGGGGCGCGGCGGTGGTCGATGCGGCGCTGCGCGCGCCCGAGCGCGAGGCCTCGTTGCAGCGCGCGATGCAGGTGCGACTCGAGCGCGGCCTGCGCCACTTCACCTGGTTCATCCACCGCTTCAATACCCCGGTCATGCAGCGCCTGTTCGCCGCGCCGCGCAACGACCTGCAGGTGGAGCAGGCGGTGATCTCGATGCTCGCCGGCGATGTCTTCGACAACGCAGCCGTCCGCTGGCGGCTCTATGTTTTCCGGCTGATCTACGCCATCAACGCTGTCGCGATCGCGCCGCAGGCACTGCGCGGCTGGCTGACCCGGCGCCGTCAGGCCGCCACCGCCTTCCGCGGCGACACCCTGCACGAGGGCAACCCATGAGCCGACCGGCACCGCACCACCCGGAACCCCTGCCGCGCCTGCGCGTCGATTACGTCGACGACACCGCGCCAGCCGACCTGCTCGCGCAGTCCGATGTCCTCGCGGTACTGGGATTCGGCGATGCCGCCCCGGCACTCGACGATCCGCGCTGGCTTCGCGTGCCGCTGCAGCCCTATGGCGCGTCGCCGCTCGAGGTCTGGCGGGGCCAGGCCCCGGTCGATCATGGCCGCGATGGCGACATCGCCTGGTCCACGGACGGCCATCTGATGTTCGGCGCTATCGAGGTCGACGAGCCCGAAGGCCATACCGGCGAGGGCGACCACAGCGGCATCCTGCTCGCCGCCGAGCACGCGTATCGCGAGCTGACCCGATTCCTCGGTGGCAGCGACTTTCCGCATCTGCTGCGGATCTGGAACTACCTCGACGCGATCACCCACGGCGACGGCGATACCGAACGCTATCGCCAGTTCTGCGTGGGCCGCGCGCGCGGGCTCGGCACGTTCGACACCTCCCAGCTGCCCGCCGCCACCGCGATCGGCCGCTGCGACGATGCGCGCACCATCCAGGTCTACTGGCTGGCCGCGCGCCTGCCCGGCATTCCGGTCGAGAATCCGCGCCAGGTCAGCGCCTACCAGTACCCGCGCCAGTACGGTCCGCAGCCGCCGAGCTTCGCCCGCGCGATGCTGCCGCCGGCCGGCAGTGCCATGCCACTGATGCTCTCGGGCACGGCGAGCGTGGTCGGCCACGCCTCGCAGCACGAGGGCGAACTGCTGGCCCAGCTCGACGAGACGTTCGTGAACTTCGACGCACTGATCGCCTCCGCGCGCCGGCACCGCCCGGATCTGCCGGCGGAATTCGGCCCGGGTTCACGGCTGAAGATCTATGTGCGCGATGCCGCCGACCTGACCACCGTGGCCGAGGCCTTCGACGCACGCTTCGGTGATCGCCTGCCGCGCGTGGTCCTGCATGCGGCGATCTGCCGCCGCGAACTGGCACTGGAAATCGACGGCGTCCACGACATCGGCTGAAAACCGCGTTGCACTCCATGTGCGAGCGCGCTCGCGCGCGACACGCGGGAAAGGCGCTGCCTGACCGATGGGGTCGACGCCGACGCTCTACCGCGTTCGTGACCAGGGGTCGCTCCCACATCGAGGTCCATTCCCGTCTGCGGCGAGGCGTCGCAGGCCCCACGCCGGGTGCACGCGTAGAATCCGCGCCATGACCAGACCCGATACCCGCATGCGGCGGATGCGCCGCGACGACTTCTCGCGCCGGCTGATGCGCGAATCCACGCTGACGGCCGACGACCTGATCTACCCGGTGTTCGTGCACGAGGCGCACGGCCGCGTCGCGATTCCGTCGATGCCGGGCGTCGAGCGCTTGTCGATCGACGACCTGCTCCGCGTCGCCGAGACTGCGAGCGAACTGCGGATTCCCGCGCTTGCGCTGTTCCCGGTCACCGCGCCCGAGGCCAAATCGCTCGACGCGGTCGCCGCGTGGGATGACAACGGCCTGTGCCAGCGCGCGATCCGCGCGTTGAAGTCCCGCTTCCCGGACCTCGGCGTGATCACCGACGTCGCGCTCGATCCCTACACCTCGCATGGCCAGGACGGGATCACCGACGACACCGGCTACGTGGTCAACGACATCACCGTCGATGCCCTCGTGCAGCAGGCGCTGAGTCATGCGCGCGCCGGCGCGGACGTGGTCGCGCCCAGCGACATGATGGACGGGCGCATCGGCGCGATCCGCGATGCGCTCGAAGCCGACGGCCATGTGCACACGCGCATCCTCGCCTATGCCGCCAAGTACGCCAGCGCGTTCTACGGCCCGTTCCGCGACGCGGTGGGCTCGGCCGGCGCGCTCGGCAAGGCCGACAAGTCGACCTACCAGATGGACCCGGGCAACTCGGACGAAGCCATGCGCGAGATCGCGCAGGATCTCGACGAAGGCGCCGACATGGTCATGGTCAAGCCGGGCATGCCGTATCTGGACATCGTGCGGCGCGCAAAGGACGAGTTCGGGGTGCCGGTCTTCGCCTACCAGGTCAGCGGCGAGTACGCGATGCTCAAGGCCGCCGCCGCCAACGGCTGGCTGGACGAACGCAGATGCGCGCTCGAGGCCCTGCTCGGCTTCAAGCGAGCCGGCGCGGATGGCGTGCTGACCTACTTCGCGCTCGATGCGGCGCGCTGGCTCCGTTCGGGCTGAGCGACCGCGCCCGGCCCGCGATGCGGGCGTCGTGTTCACCGCAGACGCCCGGCACCGCCGGGCGTTCTGCTTTTCGCACAGGCACACGCCCGGTGGACCGTGGCGACACGTCGCGTGGCGTCGCGACGCCGAGGCTCACCCCGCCAAAGAAAACGCCCGGGCAAGCCCGGGCGTTCTGGTACCGGTTGAAGCAGACGATCAGTTGACGGTCAGCACCACCGGCGTTGCGGCCTTCGGAGTGACCGGATCGTTGCTGGCCACACAGAGGTAACCGAGCTGGCGGCCCGCACTGAGGCCCGCCGCACTCAAGGCCACACGGTTCGCCTGCGTCGCGCCGTTGAGCACGGTGCCCGATGCCGGCGTCACTGCGCCAATCCACGGCGCACCGCAGGGCACCAGGCCCTTGACCGTCATCGCCAGGCCCGGGAAAGCCGTGTTCGCGGCCCACGCACCCGTGCCGTTGGTGGCCACCGTGATCGAGGCGAAGCCACCGTTGCCGGACGTCGAACCGTACTGCGCGAACCGGTTGGCGAACGTGCCACGCGTGGACGCGACCAGCCAGTAACGGCCCGGCTGCAGCGTGAGGCTCTGACCGGCTGCCGGCAGGTTCAACGACAGCGCGGTACCGGCGACACTCACGCCCGGCGCCGTCGGCGCTGCGGTGTAGCTCCAGATCGCCGCGCCGGCCCCGCTGGTGGGATTGCCCGCCGGCACGCCGTTGGCGTCGGGGTAGATCGACCAGGTCAGCGACGTTGCAGCCGTGGCCAGGGCGGTGCCGCTGACCACGAAGCCCGGCGCCGACAACGAGGTGAGCTGCAGCGGACGCTCGACGACGAAATCGTCGGCGCTGTACTGCGCCTGCGAGCCTGCGGTGGCCGGATCGGTGTAGCTCGTGTTCCGGAAGCCGCTGGTTACACCCAGGCTGGAGTTGTCGACCAGCGACACCGCACCAGTGCCGGTGTTGTCGATCGAATAGATCAGCGGCGATCCACCCGTATTGCCCACCGAACCGACCGCCGTGCCGCTGCGACCGGCTGCGAGGGCCAGCGAGATCGAATCGGGCAGCTTGACCACCGGCGCCTGGATCGCGATCGCGATCGGCAGCGTCAGCGGCACGCGTTGCACGCCCAGGATCGGACCCGTCGACTCGAGCCGCATTTCACCGAAGCTGAAGGTGCCGTTGGCGGCCACACCGCGCGTATTGACGGTGATGCGGACCGAGGCCGATCCACCGGCCGGCACCTTCAGCGTGGACGGCGTTGCGGTCGCGCTGACGCCGGTGAAGCTGATGCGCCAGCTCGATGCACTGCCGTGCGGATTGCGGAACGTCCGGACGAAGCTGCAGCTGCTGTAGCAGTTGCGGTTCGCCATGCTCGGCTGGTTGAGTGCGGAGACGTCGCCACCCAGCGCCGGGTCGGCCGCGAGATAGTTCGCCTTCGTTTCGTGCATCACCAGACCGGCATTGATCGCACGATCGACCTGGATACGACCGCTGCCCTTGTCGAACGGGGTGCCGAGGGTGACCTGGTCTTCCTTGAACACTTCGGTCTTGGCGGTCATCGCCAGTGCCGACTTGATCTCGGGCACCGACCACGTCGGACGCGCCTGACGGATCAGGCCTGCAGCACCGGCCTGATGCGGCGATGCCATCGAGGTGCCGTTGTACAGATCGACCGCATTCTCGAAGCCGGTGATCGTGGTGCCCGCGATGACGGCGAGAACGCTCACGCCGGGCGCGGTGACGTCGGGCTTGACCAGGTCGAACGTGCCCGCCGGACCGCGCGAGCTGAAGGCGCCCAGTGCATCGGCCACATTCGGCAGCACCAGCGGCGGGTACTGCACGCCGGCGGTTGCGGTGGGGTTGGCCGCGACGAAATCACGCAGCAGATTGGCATCGGCCTGCGGCATGCCGAACACCGGAACCGTTGCACCGGGTGCTGACGGAATGATGGCGCCGGCGGCGTTGTTGGCAATGACGACCGCGACTGCGCCTGCGTTCGCAGCGTTGATCGCTTTGTCCGAGAACGGGCAGGTGCCGCGGCGGACCACGGCGATCGCGCCCTGGAACGTGTTGGCCGGGTACGCCACACACCCGTCGTTCGCACCGTCGATACCACTGCTGACGCGCAGGGCCGTCGTGCCGGGAATCGTTGCGTTGAATGCGACGCCGCCTGTGCCTTCTTCCACCAGCACCGGACGCAGCGGTTCGGGCACGTTGCCCGGGCCGGTGACGTCGAGGGCGAGCGCGAACGAACCGCGACCGTGCTGCGACGCCGCCGTCGACGACACCCATGGCTCCAGGTGACCCATGGTGTTCGGGCCCGGACCGCTGTTGCCGGCCGACGAAGCCACGAAAATGCCCGCGTCGGTCGCATTGAGAAACGCCAGCGATACGGCTTCGGTCCACGGCTGCGCGCCGCCACCGACCGAATAGTTCAACACGTCGACGATGCCGTCCGCGATCGCCTGGTTGACCGCGGCCACTGCCGAATTGTTCGGGCACAGGCCCTGGCCGGTCGCGGTATTGGTGTAGCAGATGTCGTAGGCGATGATGTTGCCGCGCGGCGCGACACCGGAGATCCGGCGGGTATTGCCGCGGAACAGCGCATCACGACGGTTGCCGGCGACGGTCGAGGCGACATGGCTGCCGTGACCGTTGGTGTCGCCGAAGCCGGGTTCTTCGCGGATGTTCGGCTGGCCGCAGACATTGCCCGGCGCGCCGCAGACGAAGTTGTAGCCGCCGATCAGCTTGTCGTTGCAACGACCCGCATCGACTTCACCCGTACGGCACGTGCCCAGATAATTGCCGGCGCCCAGCGGATTGACATGCTGGTACCCGTCGATCGGATCGACGGCGGTGAACGACGGCGCGCCGAAATTGATGCCCGAATCGAGGATGCCGTAGACGATGCCCTCGCCCTGGAACTGCCCCGTCGCGCCCGACCAGGTGCCGTTCCAGACCGCTTCGGAACCGATCAGCCTCGGACCGGTGTCGGTGTCGAGCGCGTATTCGCGGTAGGCCTCGACCAGTTGCACGTCGGGCAGTTGCGCGATGCGCGCCGCCTCGGCGGTGGTCAGTTCGACCATCACACCGTTGAGCGCGTGCTGCATGCGGTACTCGACGTCGATCGGACGACCCACGCGCAGCGCCATCGCGCCGACGTGGTCGGACTGTCGGCCCTGCAGATAGCTGACGTAGTTGCGCGCGCTCGCGCTCTTGACGTCGAGGCGCGATTTGCCGCGTGCATCGGTGCGACGCGCCGGCGCGGCAAGGCCGCTGATCTCGCCCTTGTAGCCGGCGAGTGCAGGCTCCTGAAAGACGACGATATAGCGCTCGGGCGTGTCCGAAGACTGCGCCGGCGCAGCCGGCGTGGAGACGCGCCCGCCGGCAGCGGTCGCGACGGCTGCATCGGGGGCACTGGCGCCGAACAGCGAACCGACGCTGGCCTTTGCGGAATCGACCGCGTTCCCGATGGCCGGGACACGGGACGGAAGTGCGGTACTCGCGACCGCGACGACGGCGAGGCCGAGCAGGGCCGAAGCCACCCCGACCTTACGAATGCGTGACATGGATGTATCCCCTCGTGATGGACCTGCCAGACATGGAACGACGATGCCGCCCAACTGCCGACTGCATCGACATCCTTCCCTCCGATGGCGGGCGAGCCCCCCTGCCAGACCACCCATCAGCATGTGACGTTGTATACGACTTTCTGACGCAGCAGGGCATGCCCGCGCCAAATTCCTGCGCCCGAGGTGCCGTGCTGCGACGCTGGCGTCGCGCGGCGCAGCTAGACTGCGGCGACGCCAGCCCGGCGTGTCGCATCCAGGGATCTTCATGTCGCCTGCCCGCCTCGTCGTGTTCGGTCACCCGGTCGCGCATTCACTGTCTCCCCGCATCCACGCCGCGTTCGCCGCGCAAACCGGGATCGCGATCGCCTACGACGCCATCGACGCGGCGCCCGATGCGTTCGCCGACGCCTTGGCGGCTTTCGCTACGGCAGGCGGCATCGGCGCGAACGTGACACTGCCGCTGAAGGAACACGCCTACGCCCTGTCCTCGACGCGCAGCGAGCGGGCCGAGCGCGCAGGCGCGGTCAACACCCTGGTGCGCCAGGGCGAGGCCTGGCACGGCGACAACACCGATGGCGCAGGCCTGGTGCGCGATCTCACCGAACGACACGGACTCGATCTGCGCGGCCGGCGCACCCTGCTACTCGGCGCGGGTGGCGCAGCCCGCGGCGTGGCACCGGCGCTGCTGGATGCCGGCATCAGCGAACTCTATGTGGTCAACCGCACGGCGACCCGCACCGACGCGCTGGCGGATGCGCTCGGCGAACCCGGGCGCGTGCATCCGCGTTATCTCGAGCAGCTCGGCGAACTGGGCGAATTCGAACTGATCATCAATGCGACTTCGGCCGGCCGCGCTGGCGCGATGCTGTCGCTGCCGCGCTCGCTCGTCGGCATGCGCACGGCGGCGGTCGACCTGAGCTACGCAGAAGCCTCCGTGCCGTTCCTGGCCTGGGCACGCGCCCATGGGTGCCGGGATGCGATCGACGGCCTCGGCATGCTGGTCGAACAGGCCGCCGAGAGTTTCGCGCTATGGCACGGCGTGCGGCCCGACACCGCCGCGGTGTTCGAATCGCTGCAGTCGCGCAATGCGCTACTCGTCAACGCGGACTGAGCCGGTCCATGGAACTTCGCGAACTTCTGATGGTGATCGCCAGCCAGTTGCCGGGGCGGCTGCCGATCCTGATCGCGCTGGTCTTCGGTCTGGTGCTGGTGACGCAGCGCCGCACGCTGCCGGCGGCATCGCGCCGGGCGGGCCTGCTCGGCTTCGGCCTGCTGCTGCTCACGAATGTGCTGGGCATGCTCGGCTGGCCGCTGCTGCAGATGCATGTCATCAACGCCGCGATGTCGGCAATGCAGGTCCAGATGACCTTCGCGCTGCTGGCAGTGCCGCTGGCGCTGCTCGACGCGGCCGGCCTGGTGCTGCTGGCCCTTGCGATCGTGCGCGGCGCGCGCTGATCCCTAGTGGAGTGCCGGGACAGCTGCGCGGCGTGCTGCATCGCGCCTTCGATCACGTCGCCGATTCCGGGCATGCCCAACGGCAAGCCCGCGGGGGTGCCGTGTGTGCAGCTCGACGAGCGTCTGCAGTGCCGCCTGTTCGGAAGTCCGGAACGCCCTGCGTTCTGTGGGTCGCTGCGGCCCGCATGGGAGATGTGTGGCGCTTCGCGGGACGCTGCATTCGCGATACTTGAAGACCTGGAGCGGATGACTGCCCCCTGAGATGGGTCCGATGCGTCGATCGCATCTGCGGTGCTGCAACTGTCTGCGTGGAGCAGGTGTCCTCACCCGATGCGCCTCGCATGCACCTGCTCGACAACAGGGCGCGGGCTGTGACCCCGAGCCGCCACCCACGAAAAGGGCGACCGAAGCCGCCCGTCCGTGACATGTGCCGCCGCTTCAGCGGCCCTTGCGCGCGTCGTCGTTGGCTTTGCCGACCGCGCTCTGGACCTTGCCGGCCGTCTTCTGCGCCTTGCCTGCGACTTCCTTCGAGGTGTTGCCGGTGACCTTGCCGACGACTTCCTTCGCCGTGCCCTTGACCTGGTTCTTGATGCCTTCGCTGCGATTCTTGTCCACGTGGCTGTCTCCGGCCTGCTGGATTGCAGGGTGCGAACGATATGCGCCGGGCGATGCCATGCAGAGGTGAAGAAACCCCAGTGTCGAACGCCCTCGTTACCGAAACGCTCAGTTCGATCACAGGATCGGCGCGCCGCCGGTCACCGCGTAACGCCCGCCGCTCATGTAGCTCGCTTCGTCGGATGCCAGCAGCACAAAGATCGGCGCGCATTCGGCGGGCTGGCCCGGGCGCTTCATCGGCACCTGCGAGCCGAACGACGCCACTTCGTCAGGCGGCATCGTCGAGGGAATCAGCGGCGTCCAGATCGGACCCGGCGCCACCGAGTTCACGCGGATGCCCTTGTCGGCCAGCAGCTGCGCCAGACCTGCGCTGAAATTCGCGATCGCACCCTTGCTCGCCGCATACGGCAGCAACGTCGCCTTGGGCTTGTCGGAGTTGATCGAGCTGGTGTTGATGATCGAGGCACCCGGCTGCATGTGCGGCACGGCGGCCTTGCAGAGGTGGAACATCGCGCCGACGTTGACCTGGAAGGTGTAGTCCCACTTGTCGTCGGGGATCTCCTCAAGCGAGTCGTAGCTCATCTGGTAGGCGGCGTTGTTGACCAGGATGTCGATGCGGCCGAATGCATCGACGGTCTGCTGCACGATCGCGCGGCAGTGCGCGGCGTCCGCAATGTCGCCGGGCACCAGCGTGCAACGTTTTCCAGCCGCTTCCACCAGGCGCTGCGTTTCGCGCGCATCCTCGTCTTCGTTGAGGTAGCTGACCAGCACATCCGCACCTTCGCGCGCGTATGCAAGTGCGACGGCCCGGCCGATTCCGCTGTCGCCGCCGGTGATGATGGCGACCTTGCCCTCGAGTCGTCCGCTGCCGCGGTAGCTGTCTTCGCCGTGATCAGCGGGCGGATCGAGCTTCGTCTCGACGCCGGGGAGGTCCTGCTGCTGCGCGGGCTGGTTCATCGCGGGTGCTCCTGGGTGCGGGGCCTGCCACGCTCGCGCCCGCATCGTCGCCCGGCCGTGAATTTGCCGCGCCCAGCGCGCGCACCGACGATGCGAACTGCCGCGCGCCGGCGCCACGGTGGATGAAGCCGCTCCGTCCGCGCTGGCGATCGCCACCGGTTCCGGTTGCGCTGCGGACGCCACCAGGGGCATCCCGAACGCCAGCCGGGAGGCGCTGGCCGAGGGTGACACCGTGCTCTGCCCTGCGTGCGCACGGGCGATTTCGCCGGCAATGAAGAAATCACCTGCGCGCGGCCCGTGCGCCGGACCGCCGCGTCCCGCCAGCGCGCCGCACGCTGTCGAGCGCGCCGCCTGCGAGGGCCAGGCCGGGCGCTTCGACGGCCAGGACCAGGCTGTCATCCGAGATCGTCGTCCCGATCGACACGGTCACGTCTGCCGGCACGTGCCGCAGCGCATGCAGCGCAAGGCTCACCAGCAACTGACCGGGACGCGCCGGATCACACTCCACCGCGACGTCGCTCCGGACTGCCGTCACCCGCGCACGCTGCGGTTCGGCCGTCCGTGCCGCCGCGGCGTGGGGCGTCAGCGGCGCGATCGGGACCAGCCTGTCGTGAGCGGAATCCGCGATGCCACCGACAGGGACCGCGTGCGCCACAGGTTTCGTGCGGGTGACGACCTCGAGGATCTTCGGAACGGCGGCAATGCGGGCGACCGCATCGATATCGAGCTGCATCCGGTTCGAAACGTCCATGGGACGGGCAGCAAACGGAGACGCGCCAGACGACGCCTGCAAAGCAGACGCCGCCACCGCGACGCCCGCTACACGCGGCCGCGCCCACGCTGCGCCTTTCCCTCTCCAGGACGCCCGATGCGCCTGCTTGCCGGTTGCGAACTCGTCGTCGAAGCGGAGGTCGACTGTGCCGTGGTCGCGATGCTGCGTCCCCGCAGTGGCGAAGCCCAGTGGCTGGTCAGCGAGCACTACGCCTTCGATCCCGACGTGCGGCCGACCGAGTTCGTCGATTCGTTCGGCAATCTATGCCAGCGCTTTGTCGTGCATAGCGGGCGCATGCGGATCCGCACCGAACTGGAGGTGGAGACCGAACGCGACATCGCCGTCGCGCCGTGGAGCGCGCCGATGGCGCCGGCCACGCTGCCGGATCACGCCCTGCAATACCTGCTGCCCAGTCGCTACTGCCCCAGCGACCGCGCGTTCGAGCGCGCCCAGCAGATCGTCGACGAGGCCGGGCCACGCGCCGGACAGGTCGGCGCGATCGTCGCGTGGATCCGCCGCCACATCGAGTACCGCTACGGCGTCAGCGATGCCACCACCGACGCCTTCGACACGATGGCGCACGGCGCCGGCGTGTGCCGCGATTACGCGCACGTCGGCATCACCCTGTGCCGCAGCCTGCGCATTCCCGCGCGCATGGTGGTCGGGTATCTGCACGGGCTGGAGCCGATGGACCTGCATGCCTGGTTCGAGGCCTATCTCGACGGCCGCTGGTACACCTTCGATGCGACCCAGTCGGCGCCCCGCGGCGGCCGCATCGTCGTCGCCTACGGACGCGACGCGGCGGATGTGGCGTTCCTGACCAACTACGGCCTGCTGCAGACGGTCGAAATGCAGGTCTGGGTCGGCGAGAAGCCCTGATCCGCGAACGCGCACACGGTCACGACTGGCCGAAGGTCCAATGCCGCGTCTGCGACGCGCGTGCTGACATCCGGCCACTGGCCATCTCCCCCACACGGCCGGATCGCGACCGGCGCCGTCGGCCGCGCCACCTGAGTGCGGCCCGCGGGCCGAGGGAGATGTTCCGATGATCCGATACGCCGATCGCCGCCGCCCCGCGCGGCTGCTTCGACTGCTGCTGGTCCTGCTGGCTGCCACGTTCGCCTCGGCCGCGCAGGCCGCGTGCCGCGATGCCGTGGTGCTGGTGCACGGCAATGCCGGCACGCCCGCGCAATTCGACAACACCTACGTGGAACTGCGCGCCCGCGGCTGGACGGATTTCGAGATCCTGCGGCCGAACTGGGGCAGCAAGGTCTGCGCGGCATGCAACGACCACAGCGGCAGCGAGGAGACGCCGGTGCTCGACGCGCTGGTCGAGGCGATCGCGCGTTCGTGCACCGGCAAGATCGATGTCATCGGACACTCGATGGGCGTGACACTTGCGGCGAAGCAGATCGTCAACTACCGCCTCGCCAACGATGTCGCCAGCTTCGTAGGTATCGCCGGTGCATACCGCGGCCTCTGGAGTTGCGGGACGTATCCCTGGAATATCGCGACCTCGACCTGTGGCGCACAGGGCCTGTCGGTCAACAGCCCGTTGCTGGCGTCGCTGGCCGGCAAGCCGCTCGGGATGAAGACCTATTCGATCAAGTCGTGGATCGACCAGATCGTCTGCTATGGCGGCCTGTGCACCGTGGGCGGCGTGCACAGCTCCACGCTGCCGGGCGAGAACGCGAGTCACACGATCGCCACCGGCCACTTCGGCCTGCTGACCGACACCGCGGTGCTGCAGGTGAATCTGATCCAGTAGCGCGGTGCATGCGTGCGACGCGGCAGCGGCTGCGTCGCACGCGTCACGACAGGCCGAGAAACACCCGCATGCGCTCGAGTTCGGCATCGAGTCCATCGTGGAACGCCGCATCGCGCGGCGCCTTGCCGGCGACGTACCCGAGGCGCGCGTCCACGGCGCCGTCGACGACCGACACGTTGCCCCAGCCGATCACGCGGTCACCCCACAGCAGCGGCAGCGCGTAATAGCCGAGCGTGCGCTTGGGTGCAGGCGTGTAGGCCTCGAAGCGATAGCGCCAGTCCCAGAGCAGTTCGAAGCGACGCCGGTCCCAGACCACGGGGTCGAACGGGGTCAGTAGCCGGACCTCGGCATCGGGGCGCCAGCGGCGACTCCGCGGCGACTCGTCTGCCGGCCAGATCCAGTCGACGCCCTCGATACGCGCGCCGCCCAGTCGCGCGCGCGAACGTGCCAGGGTCGCCGCGCGCGCGGCATGCCACTGCGGCACGCCGCGCCCGAGATACGACATCAGCTGGCGCAGGCTGGCGGCAGGCAGCGGCGCGTACTTGCGCACCAGCAGATCGAGCATGAGATCCAGGCGCCCGTCGATCTCGTCCGCGTCCAGCACCGCCTCGTCCGGCGCACGCAGTGCATAGACCCGCGTGCCACCGTCACGCCGCGCGACGCGCAGCAGGCCGCGATAGTGCATGCCGTCGAGCAGTTGGGTGCTGGCGTTCGACGAGCCGCCGAACCAGTTCCTCACCTTGCCGTGGGCGAAGTGCGCATCGACATCGCGCGGATGCACGGCGCCGCGTTCGGCGATGAATTCACGCACGGCCTGCGCCTGTCGCCAACGCGTGGGCGTCCAGGGTTCGCGCGCGACGCGTGGATGCATCAATGCCTGCGTGGCCTGCGGCAGGAAGCCGTAATTGACGAAGAAATCCTCTTCGAGTGCCAGCCGCGGATATCGTCGCTCGAGATCACCGGCGCGGTAGCCGACCACGCGATGATGCAGGGTCAGGTCCTGCGCACGTGCCGGCGCGCGGATCGGATCGGCCTGCACGAAGCCCAGCTTCGTAACCGCGCGCATCAGCGTGGTCGGCTTGAACAGCGAGCGCGCCACCGCGTGGCGGCGCAGATGATCGAGGGTCAGCGGCGGCATCGCCGCATGATGCCAGCCGCCGTGTCGGTAAGGCCGCACACGCTGCCATGCCCGCGCCGCACGGCTTCGACCGGTATGCCCGGGATACGTGCTCTGGCGTTCACGCATCGGGGCCTAGTGTCTTCGCATCACCCCCAGGAGTTCCACGCATGCGCTACCCAATCGCAGTTGCAGCCACCCTGTCCGCAATGGTGCTTATCAGCACCCATGCGTTCGCCGATCCCCCGCGCCACGCCCAGGGCAAAGGTCCGCCCGCGCATGCCGGGACTCCGCATGGGCGCCAGGGCCATGACCGCACGCCCCCGGGCTGGGAGAAGCAGGCATGGCGCCGCGGTGATCGCCTGCCCTTGGCGGAACTCGATCGCCGTTATTACGTCGACGATTACCGGGCGCAGCGCCTGCATGCGCCGCGCGACGGGCAGCGATGGGTGCGCCAGAGCGACGACCAGTACCTGCTGATCGAGGCTGCCACCGGCATGATCCTCGAGGCGCTTTCGCGCTGACAATCCGGCGAGCGTCGGCCTGCCCGGGCCGGCGCGTGTTCCTGTAACGGGCCGGGGGGGCGCCATGACTCGAGCACCCGGAGTCAGCGCCGCTCGTCATCTTCCGGCGCGGAAGCCTGTGGAGCCGACTGCACACGTTGCCATGACCGATCGATCACGCCGTGCGGCGTCCAGCACCGCGCCAATCGATAGGCCGACAGGCGCGGGGCATGCCGTCGACGCGCGACATGGGGCGTCCAGCGCATCGGGGAGGTGGACAGAGAGGGCATTCCTGCCGCGGCGATGCTTGAAACACGCAACGCCATGACGATTCCCACGTGCAGCACCCGCATCATGACCGTCTGCTTGCCGACGGAATCCGACAAAAAAACGGGCGCCCTGAGGCGCCCGTTTTGTTACGCATGTGTCGACTGGATCAGAACGCGTATTCGGCCGTCAGACCGAGCAGCGCGGTCGAGCGCTTCGGACCTTCGAAACGCGCACCCGAGATCGGATCACGCACATCGCCGGACTTCGCGCGGTAGTAGTCGTAGTGCACACCGACGCTGAAGTTCTCAGTGGCATTCCAGCCGGTGCCGACGCCGGCGTACCAGCTGTTGCGGCCATCGCTGCCGCCGCTCTCGAGACCGAGGTCCTGACCGACGGAGTTGTAGTAGTCGACGTTGTTGTCGGACGCGCGGAAGAAGCCGCCACGGCCGCTGACGTACCACGCCGGCGCCACGTTCCAGCGCGCGTTGCCGCCGACCTGCCAGCCGCGCAGGGCATTGCGGTCGGCACGCTGGTTCACGTCGTCACTGTTGTTGACGTTGCGGACCTCGATGTTGCCCAGATCTGTATAACCGCCTTCGACGCCGATGCCGAAGCTCGGCGCGACCTTCCAGCGGTAGCCGCCGACCAGGCCGTAACCGGTCTTGCGGCCCTCGCGGCTTTCGAACACGTTGAAATCGCCGGTGCCGAAACGACCGGCCGTGCCGCCGTCGGTGCGGCCAACGCTGCCGGCGACGAATGCGTTGCCTTCGCCGACCTGCAGGTCGGGACGGTAGGTGTCGCCGCCCATGCTCTGGGCGAACGCGGTGGGTGCGCACAGCGCGGCCGCAATCGCGGCGGGAATCAGAAGCTTCTTCATCGGGGGCCTTCCTTTCTTGGTCTTGGACGCGCTCGATCGACGGGTCGATCGCGCATCTGCGGGGGAAATTCCGCAACGCCAAAGGGGCGTCGCGGGCCGCAGTAGAGACCTCCGAGCCTGAAGCGCACACAAACCTTCACGCGCACACCACGAATTCGTGGCTGCGTTGTTCAAGCTGTGTTTACGGCGGTGAGGAACCCGACGCGCTTGCACAGGTCGCGGCATGCGATTGCAGCTGCCGCGTGCCGCGTTTCAACGATGGGTTCAGGGCGCAGTCACGGCGTCCGCAGCCGGCGCATCGATGCCTTCGATGCGTGCCTCCACTTCGAACATGCCCGAGCCGCCGCCCAGACTTTCGACGCGCACGGTGTAGCGACCGGCGGCGAGCTGCGTCGACAGGCGCGCGTTCGTGCCCGAACCGCCGTCGTCGTCCTCGAACGTGCCGCCCGGGCCTTCGACGTGCAGCACGGTATCGAACTCGTCGGAGCGCGCGTCGAACGTCACCTGCGCCGCGTTCGGCACGTCGAGCGTGAAGCGACGACCGCTTCCACCCTCGACACGCGCGAGTGCGACCTGGCCCGGGACCAGCGCCGTGCCATCGCGCGTGACCATGCCGCCGGGCAGCGGCGCATAGCGCACCGCGAGATTGAAACCGCCGCGACCGTCGTCTTCGAGCGCCGCGGCATTCAGCGTGTACGTGCCTGGCTCCAGAAACAGACGCAGCAGTGAATCGGTGCCGCCGGCACTGTCGTCGTTCTCCGCTTCGACGCCGGGGCCGCGCACGCGGAGCACCGGATCGAACGCGCTCGACGCGAGTGTCATCGTGTACAGGCCGGCGCGCTCGACCTGCAGGGTGTAGTCCTTGGCGCTGCCCGTCAGCCAGTCCACGATCTCGCCCTCGCCTGCCAGCGGCGTACCGTCGTAGGCCTCGATGGCCTTCGCGCCCAGCCGGAACGGACCGAACGCCTCGGCGCCGCGACCGCTCACCGCGACCAGATAATCGCCCGCCGACGTTGCGCGGAATGCGAGATCGGGACCGTCGCCACGCGCGATCAGCTGATCGCCGTTGAACACCGCCAGCGTGCCCGGCAGCGCACCTGCCAGCGACAGCGACACGGCCTGGCCTTCGGCCAGCGGCAGCGAGAAGCGCTGGTAGCGGCTGCCGTCGCTGTAGTTGATGCCGCTCGACGACGTGATTTCGCCTGACGCCTCGCCATCGATCGACAGCGCCGTCGCGCCTGCGTCCGTCGTCGCAGCAACCTCGCCATCACCGCGCCCCGATACGTTGAATCCACACCCCGACAGCAGCAATCCGGCAGAGACGGCCAGGCTCAAAGCGGCAACGCGCATGCGACGACTTCCGATGAGGGGACGGGATTCGCCCGGAGTCGCGATTCTCGTCGAAGCGTGGGCGATCGGACAGAGGCGCGACGCGGACCGGTTACGATGCCCGCCCGATCCGTGCAACGACCCGCGATGCCCCACGCCACCGGCCCCCTGCTGACCCGCGACACCGCAGAGGCGCTGCTCGCCGCGCACCGCACGGGCGCGGGCGAATGGACCGGCTCGTTCGATCTGGGCCGCAGCGTCGACACGGTGACGCTCGCCGACGACCACTGGTCGTGGCGCGGCCATGCGTTCCCGTGGCCGGGCAAGCTCAAGGACCGCACGCTCTATGTGATCGACGGCGACGACTGGACGGCGGTCTCACGCTACGGCCGCTCGCTGATCAAGCTGGTGCCGACCGACTGGGGTCCGCCGACGTTCGAGATCGACGGCATCAAGATGCTGGTGTCGGCGCGCATCTCGCCGGTCGACGACGCGCGGCAGAAGGTCGCGCTGGTGGCACCACGCGGCAAGACCGTGCTCGATACCTGCGGCGGGCTCGGCTACTTCGCCGCATGCGCGCTTGAATCGGGGGTCGCGCAGATCCGCTCGTTCGAGAAGAACGAAGACGTGCTGTGGCTGCGCACGCTCAATCCGTGGTCGCCCGATCCGGATGCGCCCGAGACCGGTGGACGCCTGCAGCTCGCGCACGGCGACATCTCGCAGGCGATCGTCGACATCGCCGACACCAGTGTCGACGCGGTCCTGCATGACCCGCCGCGCTTCGGCATCGCCGGCGAACTGTATTCGCAGGTCTTCTACGACCATCTCGCACGCGTGCTGCGCCGCGGCGGCCGGCTGTTCCATTACACCGGCGCGCCGAACCGCCTGACCAGCGGCCGCGATGTGCCACGCGAAGTCGCGCGGCGGCTGGAGAAGTCGGGCCTGAAGACCGAACTCGCGCTCGACGGCGTGCTGGCGGTCAAGCGCTGAACCTGCTGCTGCAACGTCAGTCGCGAGTGGCCGACAGCAGGCCGCGTCGGCGGAACCACATCTCGACCGGAATCGTCACCAGCGGCGGAACGGCCGCGAGCAGCGCGACCAGCACCGCCCACAGCGGCCAGCGCAGGCGGATCCAGGCAAACAGGCTGACCCCGATGTAGACGAGAAACGCCACACCGTGCAGCCGGCCGAAGAACCACACGCCGAGTTCGGTCGTCTGCGTGCCGTACTTGAGCAGCATGCCGATCAGCAGGCCTGCCCAGGTGAGCGCCTCGAAGAACGCCGCGGCCGCGAAAAGGCGACCAGTGGTGGACAACGGGCGAGGCGGCATGCGGCGTTCCGGAAACCAGGCGGGGCAGTGTAATGGCGCATCGGCCGCCTGCCCCCGCGTCGGAGTGTCATGACGCCGATGCGCGATCAAAACGCAGCCGATGCACCGGATCGATCGTGATGCCGGCTCTCAGCGCGCCGCCCACCCTGCAGCATGCGCAACGCCGAAGATCATCTGTGGCGGCAGCTGGAAAATGAAGTAGGGATTGATCGACGGCGGCACGCTTGCAGCGTCGAGTCGCGCCTGCTGCTCCGCGTTGAACTCGATCTCGAGCGCCGTGATGTTCTGCTGCAACTGCTCGACGCGGCTTGCACCGACCAGCACCGACGACACGCCCGGCCGGCGCGCGGTCCATGCGAGCGCGACCTCGGCCATCGAACGCCCCAGTTCTTCAGACACCGCGCGCACCACGTCGACGATGTCGAAATTGCGCGCGGTGAACAGCATGCCGCCGAAAGGATTGTCGCCGTCGAGGCGACCGTCACCGTCGCTGCGTGGGCCGCCCTCGTTGCTTGCATCTCCGGGCAGGCGCGAAGCTCGCGCGGCATCGGCGAGCTTGTCGCGACCGTACTTGCCGGTCAGCAGGCCGCCACCGAGCGGACTCCACGGCACCAGGCCCAGACCCAGCGCATCGCCGGCCGGCAGGATCTCAAGCTCGACGCCGCGATCGAGCAGCGAGTACTGGTACTGCAGGCCGATGGGCGCCGGCAGACCATGCGCCTGCGCCAGTGTCGCGACGCGCGCGACGTACCAGGCGGGGGTGTTCGAGAATCCGTAGTGCAGGATGCGGCCGGCACGCACTGCATCGGCCATCGTCTGCAGCACTTCTTCGGGCGGCGTCAGCCGGTCCCAGACGTGCATCCAGTACAGGTCGATGTACTCGGTGCGCAAGCGTGAAAGCGAACCCTCGAGCGCGGTGCGGATGTTCTTCGCGCCGTTGCCGCCGCCGTGCGCGTTGCCCTGCTCGCGCGGAAAGCCTGACTTCGTCGCCAGCACGATGCGCTCGCGCAGGCCGGCATCGGCAATGAAGCCCCCCAGCATGTCCTCGCTACGTCCGCCCGCGTACAGATCGGCGGTGTCGACGAAGTTGCCGCCCGCGTCGACATAGGCGTCGAACACGGCGCGCGATGCGCTGGCATCGGTGCCCCAGCGCTCGGTCCCGAAGGTCATCGCGCCCAGCGCGAGCGGGCTCACCAGCAGGCCGGAACGGCCGAGGCTGCGGTAATGGGTCATGTCCATGGGGATCTCCGGTCGTGTCGCCGCGGGGGTGGCGACCTGCGCACAGGCTAGGGGCGAAGGCCGCGCAGGATTAGCCGTTGCCGGCCGCATGGGCCTGTGAGCACACTGCAGCAATGCAACGAGGCGAACTCAACGATCTGCTGGCCTTCGCGGCCGTGGCCCGCGCGCGCAGCTTCACCAAGGCGGCCGGCACGCTGGGCATGTCGCCGTCGGCGCTGAGCCATGCGATGCGCGGCCTCGAAGCCCGGCTCGGCGTGCGTCTGCTCGCCCGCACCACGCGAAGCGTCGCGCCGACCGAGGCCGGCGAACGCCTGCTGCGTTCGTTGACGCCTGCGCTTGCGGAGATCGAGCATGGATTGCTGGCCCTGGGCGACTGGCGCGATGCGCCATCAGGCACCGTCCGCATCACGACGTTCGCCTATGCCGCGCAGATGGTGCTGGAACCGAAACTGCCCGCGTTCCTGCTGGCCAATCCCGACGTGCGCGTGGAAGTGAGCATCGACAACGGCCTGACCGATCTCGTCGGCGAAGGCTTCGATGCCGGCATCCGCTTCGGCGAACACGTCGACCGCGACATGATCGCGGTGCGCGTCGGTCCCGACCTGCGCACGATCGTCGTCGGCACACCCGCCTACTTCGAACGCCATGCGCCGCCGGTTTCTCCTGGTGATCTCGACCGCCATGCCTGCATCGGCTACCGGCTCAAGAGCACCGGCGGCCTGCTGCCGTGGGAATTCGAGCGCGACGGCCGCGCATACAACGTGCGCACCCAGGGGCCCCTCGTCGTCGATGAAGCGCCGTTGACGCTGGCCGCGGTGCGCGCGGGTGTGGGCCTGGGCTACGTGATGGCACACGAGGTCGCCGACGACCTCGCCGCCGGTCGCCTGGTGCAGGTGCTCGACGCCTGGTGCCCGACGTTTCCCGGCTATCACCTCTATCACCCGAGCCGTCGGCAAACGCCCCCGGCACTGCGCGCCCTGATCGATGCCCTGCGGCACGTCGGCTGAACCGCTTCAGCCGCCAGTCGGCTTCGGGACGCACTGGTCGGGATGCACGACTCGACCGCGCGCCGCAGGTCACATGCGGCTCACCACACCGTCGCCACCCTGACGTCCCCACCCAATCGATGGACCCTTCATGAAGATGTTGAGAATCGTCGCCGCAGGCGCCATGAGCTACTTCGCCTACCGCGCGTGGAAGCGCAACCGCGACGAGCAGAGCAGCCTGCCGCACCAGACCGCGCGGTCGTTGCCCGACGACGGCGCCCGTGTCGCCCCGCACGGCGATCCGCTGATCGCCGACGAGGATCTCGATACGTCCGTGCCGCGCAGCACTTCGCACTCGAGCCCGGGCTTCGGCGCGCCTTGACCCCCTGTTGATCGCGAGGTCCCGGCGGCGACGGAACGCGTCATCGCCGAACGCGCACCGTGTGGCCTGGTTCCACATCCGCCCTGCGCCCTGCGCGTGATCGCGCGCGCCATCAGTGCGTAGATGCAGCTACGAAATCCCATGCCGTGATCTGCAGTCCGGCGTCGACGCCTGCATCCCGTCAGGCGTCGACCTCGCCGGAGGCACGCGCTTCGAGATCCTGCGCGCTGCCGGCGTGGCCGCATGACTGCAGGTCCGGGAGCCCGCGGCCGTGGCGGAATTTCGCGCGACCCGGTTTGAGGCGACCACGATGGACCGCATCGCCGCGGCGGCCGGGATGTCCAGGCGCACCGTCTACGACCATTTCCCGCGCAAGAACGCGCTGTGCCTGCACATCCTCGAGGCGATGTTCGCGCGCGGCATCGGCGGCCCCGATCTCGCCTGCCGCGCCGATCGCCCCCTGCGCGCGCAGCTGTTCGAACTGGCCGAACAGAAACTGCGGCGCCTCGACGACCCGCTTTTCGTCGACCTCGCTCGCGTCGCGACCGCGGCCGGCCTGCGCGAGGAAGGCATCACCACCTGGGTGGTCGAGACGTTCCTCGCACGCAACGGCTGAAGCTGCCGCTCACCCGTCGTCGATAGACCCGTAATGCAGCCACAGACCGGCCATGCGCGCGTCCTCGAACACACGCGCTTCCAGTCCCGCGCCCATCGCCGACAGCACGCAGTATTCGATGGTGTCGAGGCCATGGGGTTTCACGTGTGCGATCCGCAGGCGTCCGAGACGCGGGCCCACGTCGCTCACCAGGCGGATCCACTCGTCCGCAGTCAATGCCGGGCCGGTCAGCTCGTCCAGCAGCAACAGCGCCTGTGTCGGCCGCAGCTCGACGGCCTCGGCGATCGCGCCCCAGTACCGCAGGGTGTTCTCGAAGCTTCCCTCGCCGCACACGTGGACCTGCAGGAGATGTCCCGGCTTGCGGCGCACGTCGATCTGCAGATCGTGCATCTGGCCCTCCTGGCCGACGTTCGAAGTTGCTGTTGGAATCGTCACGTTCGACTCAGGGGCGCAACGCTGGAAGCGCTGAGCCGCTCGCGCCACGCGCGCCGCCTGTCGCCCTGACTGTCCGTCCGAGGCCCGATGGAAATCGTGCACTGAAGCGAGTGTCCTTGAAAACGCATCTTTCGGCGGAATCCGGCCATCGACGCGGCAAACCGGACATGAAGGGGCGGCGCAATACAGCGACCTGGCGGCGCACGCCCACCTCCGGCGATTCGAGGCAGGGATCACGGCTGTCGCGCTACAGCCATCGTTCCAGCGCGTGCGCGACCGCGCCGTCCCGATGCGTCGACAGGAATCGCGGCAGGTGCTGCAGAACGCGCCCGATGTGGCCCGATGCAGACGCATGCCTCTCGCGGGGGTCTTGGCGTTTCCACCGGCAAATATCAGCGATCACGCACGCCTCCGATGCCTGCGCGGTGCGTGACCAGGAAGCAGCTCCTGTAAGCCCGCGCGATGGGCACGGGGCCGCCTCGGTGAGCGCGCGCGATATGAAGGGCACCTGTCGAAGTCGGAGCG
Source organism: Luteimonas sp. KH_071 (assembly GCF_057838005.1). Classification (NCBI taxonomy): domain Bacteria; kingdom Pseudomonadati; phylum Pseudomonadota; class Gammaproteobacteria; order Lysobacterales; family Lysobacteraceae; genus Luteimonas; species Luteimonas sp. KH_071. Next base: position 3,294,427 of record NZ_CM174458.1, read on the forward strand.
CACGCCGCATGAATGCCGGCGCATCGCTCCGGATTCACGGCCACAGGTGCAGCGTCCCGATTCCACGCAGCACCGCCGCTCTTGAGCGCTGATCAGCTGCGTGAAACGCCCCGCCATCCCCCCACCCACACAGGACATCTCACATGGGACTTTTCAGAATCGCCGCCGCAAGCGCACTGGGCTACGTCGCGTACCAGGCCTGGCAGCGCCGGTCCTCGGCTGCAGCCGCGCTCGACAACGATGCCGCCGATACCTCCGAGCGGACGCTGGTGACCAACGTGTCCGATGACGCGAATCGGGCATCGCCTGCGGACTCGACATCGCCCGGTACCGGCGCGCACTGACGACGACTGTCCGTCCGCCACGCAATGGCGCGCCGTGCGTGGCGGCGTCGCACCACATTCCTCCGGAGAGATGCATGGATTCCATCAACCGCAACCAGCCCGAACACAATCGCGAAGACCTTGCAGGCGCCAGCGCCGTCGCGCGCATCCGCGACATGACCAAGGACGCGGAGTCGTGTTTCTTCTGCACCACGCCGCTGACGGGCAGCGCGACCGGCGGCACCCGGCCGATGGCGATCGAGGAAGCCGACGACGCGGGCGCGCTCTGGTTCCTCAGTGCGTCCGACAGCCACAAGAACGCCGAGATCGAAGCCGATCCCAGCGTGCGCCTGTATTTCCAGGCGTCGAAGCACTCGGGCTTTCTCGCGCTCGATGGCCACGCATCGATCAGCCGGGACCGCCAGCGCATCGACGATCTGTGGAACCCGATCATGAGAACCTGGTTCACCGGGGGCAAGGACGATCCGCGCATCACCGTGATCCAGGTCAAGCCGACCGGCGGCTACTACTGGGACAACAAGCACGGTGATTTCGTCGCCGCGTCGAAGATGGTGGTCGGTGCCGCGCTCGGCAAGACGCTCGACGATTCGATCGAAGGCCGTGTCTCCCCCTGATCCAGTCCCAATGCGGGACGAGGCCTTCCGGCTTCGTCCCGCGACCGAACCTTTACGGAACGCCGCATAAGCGGTTCAGGCCTGTCGCTGTGATGCGTCGGTGCACTCACGCGCCCGCCCCTACGCTGCACGCGCGGACTCCCCCTCTCCGCTTGGCCTCTGTCTTGAAATCTTTCAGCTCCCTCCTCCGCCGGCACGCGCCGGCGATGACCGCACTGGTCCCGAAATCCATGCTGAGCCGCGGATCCGCGGGTGCGCAGCAGATCCAGACCACCATCCAGGATGCCCTGTCGTCCGCGGGCATCCGCGCCGACGGCAACGCCACCGGTGTGCAGAAGACCATCCAGGATGCGCTGCAGCAGGCCGGTCTGCTCCCATCGCAGGACGCATCGCCCATCCAGGCGGCGGCTGCCGATGGCGCAGGCACCGCGCGCGCCGCTCCGAACGAGAATTCGGCTGCGCGCCTGCATGGCGCGGAACCGACGACGCGCACCGCGCGCGGTGCGACCACCGAGCACAGCTACACCCACCATGCGGGCACGCGCAGCTACATGCTCTACGTGCCGCCGGGTCTCGATGCGGACGATGCGGCTGCCGCGCCACTGATGATGATGCTGCACGGCTGCACGCAGACCCCTGCGGACTTCGCGGCCGGTACGCGCATGAATGCACTCGCCGACGCCCACGGCGTGCTGGTGGTGTACCCCGCGCAGACCGCACGCGACAACGGTCAGAAATGCTGGAACTGGTTCCGCAGCGAAGACCAGGCACGTGACGCAGGTGAGCCCGCGATCCTCGCCGGCATCGTCGATGACATCGCCAGCCGGCATCGCGTGGACACGCGCCGTGTCTACGTCGCCGGACTGTCCGCCGGCGCGGCAATGGCGGTGATTCTCGGCCGCACCTATCCGGACAGGTTCGCGGCCGTCGGTGCGCATTCGGGCCTGCCCTTCGCCGCGGCAACCGACGTGCCCGGCGCATTCGCCGCAATGCAGGGGCGCAGCAAACGACCCGAATCGCTGCGCGCGACCCAGGCGCCGCGGGTTCCGACGATCGTCGTGCACGGCACGGCCGACCACACCGTGCGGCCTGACAACGGCAGCGCGATCGTGGCGGATGCGACTGCCGGCAACACGAGCGTTGCACCGCTGCGCGCCGAAATGTCCGACACCACGAAGGTCAACGGTCGCGACTGCACGCACACCGCGTTCGTCGATGGCGAAGGCCGCATCTGCGTTGAACACGTCGTGATTGCCGGCGCCGGTCACGCGTGGAGCGGCGGCGATCCGTCGGGCAGCCACACCGATGCCAAGGGACCGGACGCATCCGCGCTGATCCTTGCGTTCTGCCTGCGTCACACGCACTGACACCAGCAGGGCGGCCGGAGCCGCCCTGAGGTGCGGCGTTACATCTGCGGCGTCAGCCTCGCCGGCCTCAGGGTCCGCACTGCCAGCGACCCTCGATGGTGCGGCTCGCGCCATCGGCGCGCAGATAGGTCAGCGTCGCCGGACGCGGCGGCGATTCGCCGCCGCCGATTGCCGCACCTGTTTCCTCGATGCGGATCGTCTTCCCCTGTCCGGTAAAAGTCGGGCTCTGCGTCATCCCGTCGAAGCCGCCGGGTGCGCGCACCGGTTCGACATATCCGGCGACCTTCACGATGCCCTGCGCAGGCGTCTGCGAGCCGACGACACCCATCGCGTACAGCAACGGCGACTGACCGTCTTCCGAAAAGCTGCAGGCGAGTTCGCCGGCCAGGTTTGCGTTGTTCAGATCGGTTTCGCCCAGTGCGTCGAGCACGATCCGGGAGCCGTCACCACCGATCGTGTCGCTGGCGACCACCGGCGCAGGTCCTGCGGGCGCGGGCGTGACCGCATCGGCAGCCGCCGGTGTCGGCGCGATTGCGGACCCTCCGGCGGCGGGTGCTGCCGCGTCGTTCGCCGGCGTGCACGCGGCGAGCAACGCCGTGGAGCACATCGCGATCGTCAGGGTTCTGGCGATGGTTGCGGGTCGAAGTGCGATGGATCGCGTGAGGGGCATGGGGACCTCGTCGTATTGCGGCCGCGCGCGCATCGGCGGCCCGGATCACCGATCCTCGTCGCGCACGCCTTCGCGTTCCGTGAAGCGCGTTGCCGCGCAGATGCCGTCCACACACGGCGCGCTGCCTACACTCGGCGCATCGCCCCAACGCGCTGCGACCACGGCATGCCGCCACTCACGACACCCGACGGGCGCTACCTGATCGTGCGCGGGCGTCTGTGGCGCACCAGCAATCCCGCGTTGCCGGACGCACGACGCCAGCGCCTCGTCGATGCGCTGATGGATGCACGTCGCGCGGTGAAACACGCGAAGCAATCCGACGACGCCGCTGCACTGGCCGATGCGCGCCGCGACGTCGACGCCGCCAAGCACGCACTCGGCGAACGCGGACCGGTGTGGTGGACCGATGGCGCACCGGACTACAACCGCCATCTGGTCGAAAATTCGCCGTATGCGGCGTGGTACGTGGATCGGGAGGCGCCACGGTCGTGATCGACCGCCGCAGGACACCGCTGCGTCCGGATCCTGTACTGATCCGTTTCCCGGCACCACCCCGGCCGGGTAAGCCGGGGTGTGCGGACGCCTCGCAGCGCCCGGTCCGGCGACGCCGCGCACGTTTCAGGTGTGAACGGATCCTGTGCCGTGGCGCCTGCGCCTAGGGCCTGCCCCAATGCCGGGCCGCCGCACCAAAGCGCACTATCGGAACATCCCCGATTTCCCCGGTTCTCTCCATGAGCTCGATCTACGGCGTCAACGCCCAGACCTACCATCGCCTGCCGTCCGAAGACCAGGCGTCCATCCGCGCCAGCTTCGAATCCCGGCAGACGCCGGATGTCCCGCCGACGCCGCAGGCGGCACCACTGCCTGCGCCCACGGTCGCCGGTGCCACCACCGCGCAGGATGCCGTCGCCGCACTGCATGCGCTGCCGACGCCCAATCACGCCGACCTCGGTCAGCTGCGCCTGCCGCCGGAAGATCGCCAGTCGATCGTCGACAGCCGCAACGCGACCTACAACGCCACGCGCGCGGACGCGGCGCAGCAGGCGCTGGACCGGCTCGCACCGCAACGCAGCGACTACGACGCATTGCCGCCGGCCACGGCCAACATGGAGTTCCAGCAGGCGCAGCAGGCCTGGGCGCAGAACCCGTACGCGACCGAGCTGCAGCGCATCGTCGACGAGGCCACTGCGTCGCCGACGACGATTCCCGCCTATCTCGATGGCAGCGATGCCACCGCCGACACCGCGCAGTTCACGCCGGACCAGATCCGCGACGCGCTGGCAGCCGTGGGCATCGACATTCCCGCCGACGCGACGGCCGAGACCCTGCAGGCCGGACGCGATCTGCTGGGCACGTTTCCCGACAGCATCCTCGCCACAGCGATCAACCCGGGCAGCCAGGTGAGTTTCGCCCAGGGCACCGGCGCCAGCAGCACCAACCTGCTCGGCCCGTCGGCCAACTACCAGCTCGAAGCGGGCGCCGAAATTTCATTGTCCGACGTCACCACCGGCGTCGACTTCGCCCAGACCCAGCAGTTCGAGGCGTCGGTCACCGTGCAGGGCGGCACAGGCGTGGAACTCGGCAAGACCACACTGCAGCAGGTCTACGGCTGGGCCGACCGGCTGGGCCAGCTGCCCGACGCCGCGCGACAGCTGGTCGACAGTTCGCCGCTGCTGCGCCAGGTGGTGAAGGGACTGCCGGTATCGGGCTCCTACAGCGAGTTCGTGGGTGCGCAGCTGAGCTACGACGCGACCGTGACCAGCGATCAGGGCGCGCAACTGGCCGACGGCAATCTGGACGGCCTGCCCAATCCGCTCGATCCGCTGAACATGCCGCCCGGCACCTCGGTGCTGATGCGCGGCCAGACGCTCGTCGGCAGCGCGTTCGAGGCCAACTACAAGGTCTTCACCATCGGCGGTACCACCGCCGAACTGTCCGGCCTGGGCTTCGGCGTCACCCGCGGCGAGGGCTCGATCGTGGAGATCTATTCCGGCCCGGTCGACACGGTGGAGAACGCGTCGTTCTTCGGCCTCGGCCGACAGGGCCTCGCCGCGATCGGCTTCGGCTCGGAACTGAGCATGGAGACGCGCGAGATGCAGATCGCGCGCCTCGACCTGTCGACCGCCGAAGGCCAGGCGGCCTATCAGGCCTTCATCAGCGGCGGCACCATTCCGGACTGGGCACCGCCCGGCGTGCAGCAGTCGGGCACGACGGAAGTGTTCTCGCACGCGTACGCGCGCACGGCCGGCATCGAGCTGGGCGGACTGTCGGTCGGCGTGTCGAGCGAATCCAACGGCACGATCACCCAGACCAGCTGGGCCGACGGCAGCATCGATTACACCAACACCTACACCTCCGCGAATGGCATCACCAGCGAAGTGACCTCGAGCCTCAACGCCGACGGCACCGTCAACCACGACGACGCCAGCTGGCGCATCGTCTACGCCGACATCGATCCCGCTTCGGCGAACTACATCGAGAGTGCCTACGATCCCTCCCAGGCCAACGATTTCGCCGACAGCAACCAGCACGTGCAGCTGGAGATGACCAGCGCCGAGCTGATGCAGCTGCGTGACCTCGCGCGCGACTATGTCGGCACGCAGATGGATCCGGGCGTGCTCGAAGCACTCGACAGTGGCGTGCAGTCGCCGAACCCGCTCTCACCCGAGCAGGCCATGGCCATCGCGCAGACGCCTGACGAAGTGTTCGCGGCGCTCACCAACAGCAACCACGGCACGGCGTACGCCGAGGCGCTGCTGGCGATCAGCTTCAACGCCGACAGCATGCCGGGCAACGTGCGGATCGCGACCGCCGGGTAAGCCGCGCCGCGTGCGTCGCGACGAAGCGGCGCACGCGCGTTTCACTTCGGCGGTTCCCTCACCCTGCGTCGCGCCGGCCCGCCTGGTGCCCGATGGCCTCAGGCGTCGCGCGCCGCCTCCAGCGGCCTGATCCAGTCGACATCCAGCACGAAGTCGCCGGCGCGGCCGTCCCCGATCAGCAGGCCGATCTCCTCGACCTTCGACAGATCGAGCGGCGGCCCGTTGAGCGTGGTGCCCCGGTAGGTCGGCTGCATCGCGGCGAAGTCGACGGTCGTCTCGATCCATTCGCCTGCGCGGGTGGCGAAATCCCCGCGCCACGACACGTTCGAGCCACGATGTCGCGCGTCAGTGGCGATCCGCAGCTGGTACGCACGCCCGTCGCCGCGGGCCCGCAGGCGCATGGCGTTCGCGTGGCGCAGATCGAACGCGCCACGGGCCCGGATCGACGCGAAGCCGCCGTTGTCTTCCAGCGACGTCGTGCCGGCGAACGTCAGCACTTCATCGCGCACCGTGACGCGGCTGCGCGAGTGCCCGCCCATCACGTCATCATCGAGCGTGATCCAGTGGGCATCGATCGAGCCGATGGGAAAGCTCGCAGGCGATGGACTCATGCGACTTCCAGCACCACTTTGCCGAAGTGCGCGCCACCCTCGAGATACGCATGCGCGGCTGCGGCCTCGGCCAGCGGAAACCTGCGGTCGATGATCGCCTTGACCTTGCCTTCGGCGATCCACGGCCAGACCACGCGTTCGACCGCGACGGCGAGGCGTGCCTTTTCGTCGGCGCTGCGCGGGCGCAGCGTGGAGCCGGTGATCACCGCCTGCTTCTGCATCAGCTTCATGATCGGCACCTCCAGCACCGGCCCGCCAAGCGTCGCGATGTAGACGATGCGGCCTTTCGGGTTCAGCGCATCCAGTGTGGCGTCGAACGTCGGCGCACCGACCATGTCCAGCGCCACATCGATGCCGCCGTGTTCCTTGGCGATCGCGCCGAAATCCAGCGTCGAGGTATCGACCGACACATCCGCGCCGAGCGCGTGCGTGCGCGCCGCCTTGTCCGCGCCGCGGCTGCTCGCCAGCACGTGCGCGCCGGCGGCCTTGGCCATCTGGATCGCGGCCACGCCGATGCCGGACGTGGCGCCGTGCACCAGCAGCCATTCGCCCGGCTGCAGAGCGCCGTGCTCGAACACGTTGGCGTAGACGGTGAACACCGTTTCCGGCAGCGCCGCCGCGTGCGCCCAGTCGAGTCCTTCCGGGATCGGCAGCACATGGCGCGCATCGGCTAACGCGTACTGCGCATAGCCGCCGCCGCCCAGCAGCGCGCACACGCGATCGCCTTCTTTCCAGCGTCCGGCGCCGTGCACGACCTCACCGGCGACTTCGAGACCCAGTGTCTCAGGCGCACCGGGCGGCGGTGGATACTTGCCGCCGCGCTGGGCGATGTCCGGGCGGTTGACGCCGGCCGCGCGCACGCGGATCAGCACTTCACCATCGCCGGGCACGGGACGCGGCAGCTGCACCGGATGCAGGGCGTCGGCATCTCCGGTGCCGCCCCGGATGGCGATGGCGGTCATGGTCGGCTCTGGCATGGAAAGGTCCTGCGGTCGCGAGCGGGCTCGCAGAGGGCACCACCCTAGTGCGGCAGGCGTTGCGGCCGGGTGTTGCTGCAGTCGCTGATCGGCGAATCGTGCACATACATCGCAATAACATCCGTCCGGCCAACATTTTCGAAGGGTCCGTATTCACGGCCGCAGGGCCCGGCAGCGCCTGCCACCTGCGACCGGATGTCGTCGTGGCCCGCTGTATCCCCGCCCCCTCCACACGGACGCCAGGAGATCACATGCGACTCGCGGATTTCATCGAGGACAACGTCGGAGCGATCCTGGAAGACGCGGAAGCCTTCGCGAAGACGCAGGCGCCCGCCGGCGTGGAACTGAGTGCGAAGGAGCTGCGCAACCACCTGCCGCAGATCCTGAAAGCGATCGTGGCCGACCTGCGCAGTCCACAGAGCCGCCATGCGCAGCAGGCCAAGGGCGAAGGCCGCGCCCTGCCCCCGGCCGGCCCCGAATCGGCCGCGACCTATCACGGCCGTACGCGCGCGGTCGCCGGTTTCGGGGTGAACCAGATGGTCGCCGAGTACCGGGCCTTGCGTGCATCGGTGCTGCGCATGTGGGCGGCCGACGCGCGTCTGTCGCAGGCCTCCACCCAGGACATGGTGCGATTCAACGAAGCGATCGACCAGGCCGTGGCCGAGTCGCTGGCCGAATATTCGACCGAAGTGGAATCGTGGCGGCAGATCTTTCTCGGCGCGCTGGGACATGACCTGCGCGGCCCGCTGACCGCGGTGGTGTTCACCGCCGACGTGCTGGCGGAGAAGACGCGCGACACGCCATACGTCCGCCATGCCGAGCGCATCCGCGCCGGCGCCGAACGGATGGCGAAGCTGCTCGACGATCTGCTGGCCTACAGCAGGAGCAAGCTCGGCGCCGGCATGGATCTGGACCGCGAACTCTGCGATCTGGGCGACGTGCTGGTCGACGAGATCGAACTCCTGCGCGCGGCGCTGCCGAAGACCGCGATCCGGTTCGGCGCATCGGGCACCACCCAGGGCCGGTTCGATGCGTCGCGCGTTCGCGAGGCGTTGCACAACCTCGTGACCAATGCCGCCAAGTACGGCGAGGCGGGGAAGGAGATCTGGGTCGATGTCGAAGGCGATGTGGACCACGTGCGGGTGTCGGTGCGCAATGCGGGCGCGCCGCTCTCCGACGATGCGATGCACGCGATGTTCGATCCTCTGCGACGCGGCGCCAGAAGCGCGTCGACGGGCGAGCACATGAGCCTGGGTCTGGGCCTATTCCTGGTGCGCGAGATCGTAGCCGCGCATGGCGGCAAGGTCACCGCGTCGTCGGCCGACGGGTTCACCACCTTCCTGATCGCGCTGCCGCGGGACGCGTGAGTCGCCGGACGTGATGCCGCTGCCGCGCCAGCTCCGGTGACGCCGCCGCGCCTGGAAAAACCCAGGCGCGCCACGCATGCGGGCGAAACGCGCTGCGGTCGCGGCGCTCTCAGTGGACCGAGGTGGGTCTCCGGGCCCGGGTGACGACCAGCATCTCCACGCCGTGGATGCGCCCGATCGAACGCGCATCGTAGGAATCGACGGCACAACTGTGTCGCACCTCGCACCAGTGCCTGAAATGCAGGGACCAGTCCGGGCCGCTGCGCTGGCTGCGCACGAGAAAGTCGTGCACCGCGAACACCCGGGATTCCAGCCCGCTCGCCAGCGTGTCCCAGAACGGTATCTCCAGTATCCAGTCGTACGTGTTCGGCATTCCGTGACCCTCCGCTCCCGGTCCACTGGACATCACGCGCTCACGCATCGGCCCGGGCCGTCAGTCCCGCAGCGACGCCAGCGGTCCCCTCTGCGTCTCGAGCACGCTGCGCAGTGCCGTGTTCGGCATCGCCTTGCCGTAGCGCCAGCCCTGCATGCGGTGCACCCCGGCGTCCATCAAGGCCGCCTCCTGGGCAGGCGTTTCCACGCCCTCGGCGATGACCTCGATCTCGAACGCGGCGGCCAGCCCGACGATTGCCCGCACGATCGCCACGTCCGCGACGCTGCCGGGCATGCCCTGGACGAATCCGCGATCGATCTTCAACGCATCGACCGGCAGGCGCTTGAGATAGACCAGCGATGCGTAGCCCGTGCCGAAATCGTCGATCGCCACGTGGACGCCCATCTCGCGCAGTGGCTGCAGAATGTCGAGCGCGTGGTCGATGTCGCGCATCAGCGTGGTCTCGGTGAGTTCCAGGCTCAACCGCGCGGGATCGAGCCCCGACGCATCCAGCGCGGCCTGCACCTCCTGCAACAGATCCGACTCGTCGAACTGCCGGGCCGAAACATTCACCCGGACGCATGGCGACTGGCCATCCGGACCCGCGGGCCAGGTCATCGCGTCCTGGCAGGCCTGCCGCATGACCCAACGGCCGACTGCCGGCATCAGCCGAGAGGCCTCCAGCACACCGATGAATTCCCCCGCCGTCCGGAGCGTGTCGCCCACGCGCCAACGCAACAGGGCTTCCGCCGCGACCCATTGCCCGGTCGCAGCGTCGTACTCGGGCTGGTAATGCACTTCGAACGCGCCGCTGGCGAATCCATCGCGCAGTTCGCGTTCGAAACGCAGCGATTCCAGCAGCGATGCGTGGTGTTCGGTGTCGTAGACGGCGTATCCGAATCGCCCCGCGGCACGCGCCTGCGCGGCGGCTTCCTCACCGCGCTGCAACAGCAACAGCGGGTTCTGCGCACCGGCCTGCTCGGCAAGTGCGATGCCGATGCACGCACCCGGGTCGACGTCCGCGTGTCGCCACTCCATCGACTCGAGTACATCGAGAATGGCTTCCGCCAGGCGGATGACCGTGCGCTTCGCGGGATGGGTGGCCACCAGGAAACTGAAGCCGTCGATGCCCGTGCGCGCGAGTTCGGTGTCCCCGCCCATTACCGGGCGCAGGACCTGCGCGATGCGACCCATCACCGTGTCCACGCTGGGCGCCCCGTGCGACCAGGCCGCGGCGCCGCTGACATCCACCTGCAGATGGACGATCGCCAGCACCTCCTGCCGGCGGGACGGCCCATCCAGGAAGCGCTGACGGATCAGCTCGGTCATGTAGTCGCGGTTCGGCAGGCCGGTCGCCACGTCGTGCAGGCGCAGATGTTCGACTTCGGCCTCGGCCCGCCTGCGCCGGGCGATCTCGAACGCCATCGCCACGTAATCGCCCATGCTCGCGGCGAAGGTGGTTTCCGCCCGCGACCAGATACGCGCACCGGCCAGGCTCTCGTGGCAGATCACGCCCTGCAGTTCGCCGCCGACGAAGGCCGGAGCATCGAGCAGGCCGTGGATGCGATGCCGTTGCAGATAGTCGCGCAGTGCCACAAGCGAGCGGGCCATCACCGCATCGCGTTGCAACGCGTCCATCTCCAACGTGCGCACGTCGTCGAACGACGCGACGTAGTCGTCCTCGTCCAGCGGCAGCGTTTCCAGCGCGTCGGGCGGGGTGCTGTGGTCTGTGATCGCATCGTAGGCATGCAGACACCGCAGGCAGCACGCAGCGGCGTCGTAATTCCAGACAGTCACGCGCTCGATCTGCAAGGCCGCGGCGGCCGTCCTGCAGATCGACGCGATGGCCGTTTCGAACGTGCAGTCGGGGCTCCAGACCGTACGTGTCAGCGTGACCAGCGCGCGCGTGAAACGCGCGCCGGCGTCGGCGTCATCGGACTGGATTTCCGGTGACCGGACAGGCCTGAACATCTGCAGCTTCACCGGACGACCCCGCTGGCCGATGCCGCCACACACGCATCCGGCGGATGCGTCGAGGGCGACTTTCCGCACAGTACGCCCGAAAAACGCCGGGTGGTAGCGCCCGTGACGGATTGCGCCGTGACCTGGGAATCCGGCCCACCTCAGGTGGTGTTTGACGTGACCGCGGGCACATTCCGGACCGCACAGGATCCGACCTCACCGGGCGATACAGGCGCACCGCACGGGGCCAGGCCACGGATTGCGCGAATCCGCAACGGGCGGCGGCGCGCGTACCGCGCCCGCACTCAGGCGTACTGGGCCTCGTACTCGCGCAGGAACGTCTCCAGAGGCACCAGCGCCTTGGGCGGCAGGTCCTCGTCCAGCAATGGCGCAACCTGGCGACGCGCCCCGACCCAGCGCGTCATGAACCGCCTGGCCTGCGCCGGCGATGCTGCCGTGCCGACGTATTCCCTGCGCCGCCACTTCAACCAGTACCGCCCGCCCGGATACACCGCGCCCACTGCCTTGCCCTTCCACATCAGCATCATCACGCCGGCGCATGCACGCCATTCGTAGAGCAGCGGGATCGAGCGCAGCGTCCGATGGGCCACGCCGATCTCTTCGCGCAGCAAGGGGTTGGTCTGCCATTCCATGGACGCAGGATGATCGGCCGCCGGGTCATGGGATGAGACGCCGGCGCGTCCGACCGCGTGGGCCGATGGCACGGACGCAGCCTCCGGCGCCGCACGTCTGCTGCGGAAGGTGCAAGCTGCCGGCCATCTCACGCATACGGATCGACGATGCCCCGACTTCCATACCGTCTGACCGGTGTGTTGTGCGCACTGGCCTTCGGCGTCGCGCACGCGCACGGCGGCGGGCTCGACCGGCACGGCTGTCACAACGACCGGAAGAACGGGGGCTATCACTGCCATCGTGGACCCACTGCTGCGCCGCCTGTGCAGCCGTTGGCACCGCGCACTACACCGTCATCGCAGCAGCCGACTCGCTCTCATATCCAGTCGCAACCGATGCAGAGCGCCTACCGCAACTGCACCGCCGCACGCGACGCGGGCGCCACGCCGGTGCGGCGAGGTGATCCGGGCTATGGCCCGCATCTGGATCGGGACAACGATGGCGCGGGGTGTGAGTCCTAGCACGGCTCCTGGACATCGTTGGAGGGTCGCGATGACATCGCATCTGGCGCCCTCCCGCGATTGCCACCATGTGTTCCGCGACCCCAGCGCGTACCCCATGTCCGTGTCGCACACCATCGCGCTTGCCGTGCCACGGGTTTATTGCCATCTTTTCAGGGTGCGAGCATATGCATCGTTGATGCAGCGAACGCGCCAGCACAGGCCCCACTGTTGTGTTGTGTGCGCAACCAACGCCGTGAACCACTGGATCGAAATCCCACCAAGGCGCCCAGCATGCAATTCGTCTCCCGATGGCTCGATGCGTCTGCGATTCTGGATCCCGTCGATCGCCGTAACGCACCCATGCTGCAGATCGTCCTCGGCTTGCTCGGCACCGTTCCGCCTCTGCTCTGGCTTTACCGGGTCTTCGGAAGCGGGCTTCCATGGCAACCGGGCGAGACCGCTTCACTGATAACCAGCCTGGTCATCAGCGCCGTCGCCGTCTGGTCGTTGCTGTTGATCCGTCGAGGACGCTTTCAGTGGGCGATCCGGCAGTTGCTGGTCGTCGTGGCGGTCATGATGCTTACCTCGTATGCGATGGCGGGGTTGTCGTCGCATACCTTCGAGCAGCCGATCCAGGTGATGTGGCTTCTGGTCGCCGGCATGATGATCGGCCGCAGCGCGCTGTGGGCGATGTACGGCGTCCTGGTCGTCGCCATGGTGGCGGGTGGCTATACCGACGCAGGACGAACCGGCGAACCCCTCTCGGCAACGTTCGCAGATGTCGGCGTCCGCACGGTGATGTTCCTGTTGATCACCATCGTCGTCGACCGTACGTCGTCGGCCCTGCGCAACAGTCTGGCCGAGGCCACCCGACACACGGTGTCGCTGGCGGAAGCCAACGCGCGTCTGTCAGAGGAGATGTCCGCGCGCGAGCGCGCCCAGGCGCAGTTGCTGCACGCACAGAAGGTCGAGGCAGTCGGCCGCATGGCCAGTGGCGTCGCCCATGATTTCAATCATCTGCTGACGCTGATGCTCGGATACGTCGAACGCGGACGCCGCAGCCGCGATCCGGCCGAAATCGAAGCTGTGCTGGGCGGGCTCGATACGGCAGTACGCCGCGCTACCGCCATCACCCACAAGTTGCTGACCTTCGCCCGCAATGACGCGTGCCAACTCGAACGCTTCGACGCGGCGGAAGCGCTGCGCGAGATCGCGCCGATGCTGCGACAAACGCTGGGGCCTCAGATTCCGCTCGCCCTCGAGTTGCCCAATGCGCCGGTGCCGATCCTGTTCGACCGCACACAGTTCGGACTCGCGATCCTCAACCTCACGGCCAACGCCGGCCAGGCCATGCCCGATGGTGGACGCTTCTCATTGGTGCTCGGCGCACCCGATCCCGAGGGCCATGTGCAGCTCGACGTCGTGGATACCGGGCACGGCATTCCGGACCACCTGAAGACGCAGATCTTCGAACCGTTCTTCACGACCCGCCCCCCTGGACAGGGCACGGGTCTCGGGCTGGCCGTCGTCGCTGGCCTGATGGCCGATGCGGGCGGTTCGCTGACCGTCGACAGCGCCCCCGGCAAGGGCAGCCGCTTCCGCATGCGCCTGCCGTTGGCGCCAGCGCCTTCGAGGGACCGGGCCGCCGCTTAGCAGTTTCCTGCCAAGAGGCGTGAGAGCGTTGCCGCCGACGAGCGCCCTCGGCCGGGATGTCGCGTCAACGCCGAGCCGCACTGCCCAAGAGGCGTCAGGTCACGGCACTCCCGGACTCGCTGTGACCACACACTCGAAGGTCAGTTCGATCTGCCCGCTTGGTGGCAATGTCGGGATCACCGCACCGGCGCCCTGCAGAATGCCGATCGACACATCCGCCGGGCATGCCGCGCCGTTGCTCGCACTGCAGGTCGGCACGGCGGCCGTGCAATCGAGTCCGGGGATAGCGGGGTCGCGGACGATCGCGCCGTCCGCGTCGACCAGTGCAGCGGCATCGCTCGTCACCGTCAGGATGTATCCAATCGTCTCGCCCAGCGCTGCACTTGCCGCAGAGGCGGTCTTGACGATGGCGAGGTCGACGTCGTCGTCGAGAATTTCCCAGAGGGCCTGGGCCACACCCGGATCTCCGCAGACGCTTGTCGAACGCGTGAAATAGGTGTCCTCGTCGACCTCCAGCTGCAGCTGCACGGTGCGTGTGCCATCGAACAGGCTGTTGCCGATGGCGGCGAGCCCGAGCGGAAGCGAGATGCCGTCGTAGGTCCCGGTCGGGATACGCACGGTAAACGTGTCGCTGCCGCTCGGCGTGGTGAAGTCGGCGCCCAGAACAGCCGAGCCGCCGGGGAGCACGCGGATGATTACATCGATATCCGCATCCACCGTGCCGGCGATGCGCAACGTCGGAAGGCCGTCTGATTCACCTTCGGTCGTGCGGTAGGTGCCGCTGGCCAGCTCGATGAACGGCTTCAGGAACACCTGGATGTCGTCGAGGAAGTTGCCCTCCGTCGTGCCGCCGACGGCCTCGAAGCCGATGTTGGTGACACCGGGAATTCCCGCGTAGTTGAACTGGCCCTCGTAGTCCAACCAGTTCGCAATGCCGCTGTTGTTCGGCGGAAGTGCCGTGCCCTGACCAATCTGCACGACTGCCCCCGTGCCCGTATTGTTCGACTCCACCTGCACGATCAGCGCTTCGCCGATCAGGAAGTTCATCTGGTTGGCGCTGTTGCGGCCGCGATGGCTGAGGCGCCAGCGGATGTCGTCATTGGGTTCGAGGCAGACGTTCTGGGAGATACGCGAGGACTGGGCCGCGTTCAACTCGGCGAACTGGGTCCCGCTGCGTGCCGGAACGGCGACGTTGCCGGTGTTGTTGTTGCGCGGCCCGCGCCAGATCTCGAGAATCCGGGCCGGCGCAGTGGTGAAGCCGGGAATGTCAAACCCGACGCAACCGCTGTTCTCCTGCGCTGTCAATGTGTGTGACGTCGTCCAGCCGGGGACGTACTCCTCGCCGATGTAGAGCCGGCAGGGGGTGGTGCCCAGCGAAGGCGATTCGAAACCCAGATTGATGAAGCTGCGCTGCACTGCGGTCACGCCTACCTGCGCGGACGCTCCGGCGGCGGCCAGGGTGAGAACGGCGGCGGTGGCGACGGTCAGCAGCGTCCGGCGGCGGAGGGAATGGCGCGGATGGTCGGTCATATGTCGAATTCCTTTCGGCGTGCTGTGGGGTTGAGCGCGGCAAGTCGCGCGCGGCCCCGATCAGTAGCTGCCGACGAAGTTGATGTAGAACCCGCGATGGTCGTAGTCGAGATCGGTGAGGTCGTCACTGAAATCGGTGAAGTTGTAGCCCACGCCCACGCGGAAGTTGCGGCCGATGTCACGGTCGACGCCGGCCATCCAGCCCTGGCGGGTGCCGCCGTTGTCGACGTCGAGCCAGCGGTACTCGGCCAGCGCGTGCCACTTGTGCAGCAGTTCGTAGCGCAGCTGGCTGGCGGCGAAGGTCGTCGCCGAGTCGAACCACGCGCCGGTGCCGCGGCCGTAGCGCGCTTCGCCTTCGCGGCGTGCGAGCTTGCCGGCCACTTCCCAGCGGTCGTCGATGCGGTACACGCCTTCGAGCGACAGCACCTGGGACTTCTGGTCGTAGTCCGCACCACCCAGCTGGCCCAACGTCGCCAGGTCGTACAGATACGTGTAGCGGCCGAACAGGCCCCAGCGCGATCCATCCCACGGGCGATACGCGAAGCCGAGGTTGCTCTCGATGAACTTCGCGCTGGCGCGCGGATCGAGATCGTCCTGGGTGTCGGCGTAGTTGAAGCGCGCAGCGACCCGCCAGCTTTCGTTGAGGCGATGCTGCACGCGGTTGGTGGTGATCCACTGCGTGCGACGTTCCGCGCCGGTGTCCTCGCGCCACTCGATCTTGCTCTGCCAGTCGGTGATGTTGGAGGTGCGACCGCCCGAGACGCTGATCGCACGTCGATCGACCTGGCCGCCATCGCGCGTGGTCAACTCGCCGTCCGACAGCGTGAAGCCGAGGTTCCAGCCCACGCCCGGATAGAAATCCATGCCGTAGGTGTGCGCCAGGCCCGACTCCTGCCGGGTCTTGAGGAACTGGCTTTCGTTGAAGATGTTGACCTGGTTCGACAGGCGCCAGCGCTGGCCGAGCGTCCAGCCGTTCTGGCGGGTCGGGTTGAACAGCGGGTCGTACTCGGTGGTATCGGTCGAGTAGGTGTAGGCGCCATACAGTGCGTGCTGCGGCGACAGCCGGTACTCGCCGTTGACCTGCGCCGCGTCGCCGCGATCGCCCGTCGTCACCTCGCCGCCCAGCGTCGAAAGATTGGCGAAGTTGTAGCGGCCACCGAGCGTGAACGCATCGTTGTCCGCGTAACGACCACCGTCATCGTCGAGCGTCAGCTGCGCGACGCCGTAGACGTCGAGCGAGGTGCCGAAGCGATGCGTGTAGCGCAAGGCGCCGAGCGTGCCGGCGATGTCGGCCGTCGCAGCGCGCTCTTCCTGCACACGGCGCAGTTCGGCGGCGAGCGCGGTGACGTCGGAGAAGCGCCACTCGGTCGTCGCCTGCGCCTGCACCAGCGCATCGATGCCGCGTTCGGCGCGGCTGTAACGCGCGTAGAAGCCGATGTCGGACGTGAACTCGCCCAGCACTTCGGCGCCGTATTCCTCGATGTCGGCGCCGGTGTCGAAACGCGCGACCGAGAAACCGGCATCGACGCGGCGCCACCATGCTCCCGTGCTCCAGTCCTGCACGGTCCAGCCGAGCTCGCGGAAGTTCGCACGCAGTTCGACCGCACTCGACTCGCCTTCGCGCGGACCGACAGGGTTGAGCTGGCTGAAGGTGAAACCGCCGTTGTCGGAGAAGAACACCGGCGCGCCGGTGGACTCGGTGCGGCTGTGCTCGAGCTTGAGGTAGGTGCCCTTGCCGGCCTGCAAGGTCAGGTCGGCCGACATCAGCGTGTAGTCCTCGCCGGCGCGGTTCTCGTCGACCCAGGTCGCGCCGAGGCCGACGTGATCGCCGAACCACTGCTTGGCGCGCACACCGGCAGCGATCTCGTCGGGATCGAACCCTGCGGGCACCCATTCGTAATCGACGATCAGGCGCTGCTCGAAACCATCGAGCGGTGCGTCACGGGTGATCGTAGGCACGTTGTCGCGCGAGACCGGCATCAGCGGGCGCGTCAGGATGATGCGGCCCTGCAGTTCGTCGATCTCGTAGTCGGCGCCGCGCAGCAGCACGGCGCGCGCTTCGACACGGCCCGTCGTCGGATCGCGCGTTTCCACGACGACGTGCTCCGAACCCGGCAGCACGTCGGTGTGGCGCAGGTAGTACAGGCTGCCGCCGGTGCCGACGAACTCGCTGTGCCCCGGCGCGGTCTGCGCTTCAGATCCGAACGCACGCAACTCGCTGACCGGGTCGCCCCAGACGTTGGCCGCGCGCGAACGCCACGCCAGCGCCGCGCCGTAGAGCGCACGCTGGTACTGGCCGTACTCGGTGCCGGTGAAACCGGTCGAGAAGTTGCCCCACAGCGCCTGGTTCTTGTCCCAGTCCATGCGCACGTAGAAGCGGCCCATGGTGTCGACGTCGCGATACGTCGTGGAATCGTCGCCGTAGCTCGGGTAGTACAGGTCCGGATCGACGCGGCGGAAGATGTCCTGCGGATCGGCTGCGGTGAAGCCGTCGAAGAGATCACTGAGCGGACGGTTCTGGGTGTCGGCCTGCGCGGTGATCAGGTATTTGCCGCCGATCTTGCCCTTGCCGTAGAACGCGAGGCGGCCGTCGCTGAGGATGTCGTCTTCGCGGCCAGCCAGTGCCATTTCACGGCCGGGGCCGATGGCCTTGTTCTGGAACACGGTGACGTCGGCAATGCCGACGCCGAAGAAGTAGCGGCCGCTGACGTCGACATCCAGCGCGTGCTGCGCGGTGTCGCCATTGCGGTTCTGCAGGCCGATGTCGAAGCGGTGCTGGCCGACCGGCATCAGGTATTCGGCGACGAACTTGCGTTCCAGATCGACCGGATAGCTGTCGCCGTTGATCAGCAGCGTCTGGCCTTCGGCCAGATTTCGGCCCTGGATGCGCACACGCGAGCCGTACACCGGAATGTTCTGCTGGCGCAGGCCGTTGCCGGAGAAAACGGCATCGATCTGCGACTGCGTGGCCGCCTGGTCGGTGGTCAGCGCGGTGCCGAGCGCACGCTCGGTGCCGGTGCGCAGCATCTGGTCGCCGCGATCGGCCTCGGCCGGCGTGACCAGCTGCAGGCGGTGTGTATACGTCTCGTCGAAATGACCTTCGGCGTCGTAGGCACGCAGCACGTAGACCAGCTCGTCGCCGGGACGGAACTGGCGGCCGGCAGGCAGCGTGCCGTCCCACTCGGCGTCGGCGACAGCCGCGCGCGGCAGGTCGAACTGCGCGATCGGCTCGATCAGGTCGGCATCGCTCGCGCGATACAGCGTGAGCTCCAGGCGATCGATGAAGTCGACGTAGTTGCTGCGCGCGTAGAAGCGCACCGGACGCGTGATGCGACCGGCTTCGAACGGCGCCAGCGACGGGCCGGATACCGACAGTTCGGGCTGGCCGAGATCGGGATCTTCGGTCGCCCAGATGGCGCCGCCACCCGGCAGCTGCACCGAGAAACGACCGAGCGCGGTCGCGCGTCCCGGCTGCTCCAGCGCCACGCTGACGCGGCGATCGGGCTGCAGCGCGGCCGACGACGAGCGCGCGGACGTGCCCGTGGTCACCGGCTGGTCGAAGCTGCGCGTGCGCAGCTGGAACAGCGTCGCGTCACCATCGCGGCAACCCGAGTCGTCGCAATCGATCGCGGTGCCGGTCGGCGCTGCATTCGCGGCGTTCGTGGCAGCGGCGTCCTGCGCTGTCGCGGCTGCCGACGCCATGCCGGCCAGGATGCCGAGCAAGGTGGCGTCGAGCAATTTCATCTTCATGGTCCGGTTCCTGATCACTTGCGCACCTCCCCAACCGGCGCAGCCGGATCGCGCGTGGCCTCGACCCGTGTATTCGCACGCACCTGCGGACTCAACCGCCCTGCGAGTGCGTCGTAGACCGCCCGCGCGCGGCGCAGGCCCAGATCGACGTTGTAGGCATGCGCGCCGCGCACGTCGGTATGTCCGACGATGCCGACCACGCCACCGCCCAGGGTGTCCAGACGCGCGGCCACTGCATCGAGCAGCGCCGCGAATTCGGGCCGGATCGTCGCGCGATCGGTCTCGAACAGCACCGTGCCGAGCAGTACGTCGCCGTTGCCGACGCCGGCCACCAGCGCATGCGGATCCTCGACCCGCGTGCGCAGTTCGACCTGCAGCGCTTGCGAGGCCGCGGGCGAGACCTGGCCCTGCAGCGCGTCGCGCACCGAAGCAGCGCGCGCAAACGCGAGCGCTTCCTGGCCACCTTCGCCGGTGATGACGATGCTGCCGCCGCCGTGGCGGTCGACCTCGCGCGCCATCGCCTCGATCGCCGGCAGCATGTCCGCGCGCAGCGCGCTGCTATCGGGGTCGAACATCACTTCACCCAGCGTCATCTCGACGGTTTCGCCCGGCGCCTGCAGCTCGACCACCGGCAGACGCACGCCGAAGTCGAAGCGCACCGGCAGACCGGCGGTCACGCGACGCACCAGCGGATTGGCCGTGGTGAACGTGGTGCCAGGTGGCAGCGTCGCGGGATCGACCTTGAGGATGAAGTTGCGGCCATGTGCGGCGGTGCCGCCCGGCACGTCGACCAGGTGATAGCGGCCGTATTGATCGGTTTCGATCAGCAGGCCTTCCACCGACGCGATCCGCACGCCCGGAATGCCGCGCTCGTCGATACCGGCGTTACCGATCACGTACTCGACCAGCACGCCCTCGCCGTCCTGCGAGACGCGCCGGGTCACCACCGGTTCGGCGGCCGACAATCCCTTCGCCACGTCACCGCTGCGCTCGATGCGCGTGCTGCCGTCGGCCGACATGCGCAACGTCGCGCCATCGCCGCTGGTGAGCACGAAGTCATCGGTGAAGTCCGCACTGCGCAGACGCTGGCGGATCACGACCTGGTTCGCTTCGACCGGATCGGCCACCGACTGGCGACCGGCGATCGTGTCGAACACCACGCCGTGCAGCAGCGGCGCGCTGGCGTCGGCCAGCGGCTGCGGGCCGTCGCCGTGATCGATCGTCGTCGAACCCGCGATGTAGGCACCCGGCGCGAAGCCACCCTGCACGCGCACATCGCGCAGCGCCGCACTCGCCTGCCAGCCATCGCCGTTGCGATCGTCGAACACGGTGCCGAACACCAGGCTGTCGTCGAGCAGCGGATCGAACCCGGTCTGCACCTGCGCAGTCGCGACGTTGGAGAGCGGGATGCCGCCTGCGCTCTGCGCCTGCACCTGGTTGACGTGACCGCCGGCGCGGATGCCGGCACCCACGCGCAGCAGGTAGCTCATCGTCAGGTTGTCGCCCGGCGCGAGATCGAGGCTGGCGATGCGGATCGGGCGCGCGCCCGTCACCGACAGCGCGCGGCCATCGCTGGCGGCCAGCGACCCGTCGACGTAGCTGAAGCCCACCGGCGGCGTGTCGACCACACTGGCGCCGGAGACCACGGCGTTGCCGATGTTCTCGACCGTCACCGTGTAGCGCACCAGATCGCCGACCTTGACCTCGCGCACGGCGGCGGTCTTGGTCACGCGCAGCGGCGACACGCCTTCAACGCGGACGAGCACGGTCGCGGTATCGCAGACCGGCGACGGGTACGAGGTGTCGCAGACGCGGTAGACGAAGCTGTCCTCGCCAGTGAAGCCGAACTCGGGCGTGTAGGTGCAGATGCCATTCGCACACTCCACGACGCCGTGGCCGGGCGGCGTCAGGATCGTCAGCGAGCCGGGATCCAGGGGCGCACCGGTGCTGGTGTCGTTGCCGACCACGAGGACGGGCGTGGGCACGCCGGATTCGACCGTGCCCGCGTTATCGTCGATCGCTTCGACGATGTTCGGCATCACCGTGACCGTGACCGTCGCGGTGGCGCAGTTGGCCGGATTGGTGATCTCGCAGATCTGATACTCGAACACGTCGTCGCCCGAGAAGCCGGGGTTCGGCGTGTAGGTGATCGTGCCGTCCGGATTGATCGTGATGCGGCCGTTGGCAGGCGGCGACACTTCGACGACGCTGACGCCATCCGGGTCGACGGGCACGCCATTGACAGTGTCGTTGTCGAGCACCGGAATCGTGACCGGCGTGTTCTGGTCGGTCGTCGCACCATCGTCGACTGCATCGATCGCCGGGGCCTCGACCACCAACGTCACGGTTGCGGTATCGCAGTTGTCGGGGTTCAACGTCTCGCAGATCGTGTATTCGAAGGTGTAGCTGCCGGCCGGCGTGCCCGGCTCGACGCCGACGACACCCGTCGTCGTATCGACCGTGACGCCGGGCGGCAGCGCGCCGGTCGTGATCGTCACCGTATCCGGCGTCGCCGGCACACCGTTGAGCGTGTCGTTGTCGAGCAGGTTGCCGACCGAGGGATCGCCATCGGCGCCGTTGACGGGTCCGAAGCTGTCGTCGCTGGCGACGATCTCGGCTGCCTCAACCACGATGGTCACCGTGGCGGTGTCGCAGTTGGCCGGATTCAAGGTCTCGCAGATCGTGTACTCGAACGTGTAGCTGCCCGCCGGCGTGCCCGGTCCGACGCCGACGACGCCCGTCGTCGTATCGACCGTGACGCCATCCGGCAACGCGCCCGTGGTGATCGTGACCGTGCCCGGCGTCGCCGGGTCGCCGTTGAGCGTGTCGTTATCAAGCACGTTGCCGACCGACGGGTCGCCGTCGGTCCCGTTGACCGGGCCGAAGCTGTCGTCGGTGGCCACGATCTCGGCGGCTTCGACCACGACGGTCACTGTCGCGGTGTCGCAGTTGGCCGGATTCGCCGTCTCGCAGATCGTGTAATCGAACGTGTAGCTGCCCGCCGGCGTGCCGGGCTCGACGCCGACGACACCTGTAATGGGATCGAGCGTGAGGCCCGGCGGCACCGTGCCGGGCGTGATCGTCACCGTGCCCGGGCTCGCCGGCACGCCATTGAGCGTGTCGTTGTCGAGCACGTTGCCGACCGACGGATCACCGTCCGTCCCGTTGACCGGGCCGAAGCTGTCGTCGTTGGCGGCGATCTCGTAGGGCGTGATGCCGACAGTGACGGTCGGGCTGCACGCCGCGGACGTGCTGCCTGCAGGACAGACGCCGGGCTCGCCCGTGGCGATGGTGGCGGTGTTGACCAGCTGGCCGGCATTGACGTCGGCCTGCGTCACCACATAGGTGCCGGTGAGCACGCAGCTCGCGCCCGGCGCCAGGCTGGCGCAGACGATGCGGGCAGGCGTGATGCGGTCGTCGCGCACGTCGACATCGGCCAGCGTCACCGTGCCGGTGTTGGTCGCGGTGACGGTGTAGCTCAGCGTGTCGCCGAGGGTGACCGTCCCGCTGCCATCCTCATCGGCGTTGCCGCTCAGCGCCTTGTTGGCGCTGAGCCCGGGGCTGCGCACTATGTCCACATCGGCATCATCCGGCGGGCTGGTCGTCGTGCCGCCACCGGGCGGCGTGCCGGTTGCGGTCGCGGTGTTCAGCACCTCGCCCGCATCCACTTCGGCCTGGGTGATCGTGTGCGTGCCGGTGCAGGTCGTCGAGGCCGCGGGCGCCAGCGTGATGACCGGGCAGACGGCGGCGGCATCGAGCTGGGCATCGTCGATCGCGATGGCCGTCAGCGTGACGTTGCCGGTATTGGTGACGAGGAACGTGTAGCCGATTGTGCTGCCGACCGCGTTGCCGCTCGGCGTCCCCGCCGTCTTGACGACGGTCAGCGACGGCGTTGCAGCGAGCGTCACGTCGTCGGCGTCCGGCGGACTGGTCGTCGTGCCACCGCCCGGCGGCGTGCCGGTCGCGGTCGCAGTGTTCAGCACCTCGCCCGCGTCGACTTCGGCCTGGGTGATCGTGTGCGTACCGGAGCAGGTGGTCGACGCTGCCGGCGCCAGCGTGGTGACCGGACAGACTGCCGCGGCATCAAGCCGATCGTCGTCGATCGCGAGATCGGCGAGCGGCACGTTGCCGGTGTTGGTCACCAGGAACGTGTACGCGATCGTGCTGCCGGCAATGGCGCCGGTCGGTGTGCCGGCGGTCTTGACCACAGTCAGCGACGGCGCGGGGGCGGTGGTCGGTACGTCGACGCTCGGGCGGCAGACCACGTCGGTCGCACCGACCGGGCAGAGCCCGGGCGTGTCCGGCGTGGTGATGACCGCGGTGTTCGACACGGCGCCCGCAACGATATCGGCGGCGGTCACGGTATACGTGCCCGTCAGCGTGCAGACCGCAGCCGCCGCGAGGGGCGCGCAGGTGATGGTGGTCGGCGTGATGCGGGCGTCGGTGAGCGTCACCGTCGGCAGCACGACGTTGCCGGTATTCGTCGCAGTGACCGTATAAGTCAGCACGTCGCCGAGGGCGACGGGTGCGGCCACGGTGACGGGGACCCCGTTGACCGCCGTCAGCGCCTTGGCGGAAGTGAGCGCGGGCTCGACCTCGACCGGCGTGTCCTCCGTGCAATCGTTGCCACCGACGGCGCAGTCGATGCCCGGTGTACCGTTGACGACGACGCTGTTGGAGATCTGGCTGACGGTATCGGCGAGATCGACATCGATCTGCACCACGAACTGCAAGGTGACGCTCTGGCCCGCCGCGATGTTGACCGGGCTGGTGTTGGTGCAGACGTCGGCGGTACAGCTGAAGGCGTCCGTCGTTCCAGTGCGCGAGGTGTTCGCGGGCACGGTTTCGACTATATCGCCGGCAAACAGGGTCGCGGCCTGGGTTCCGCCGGTGTGATCGATCCGGATGTCGTAGGTCAGGACATCGCCCGGCGCCGCCGGTTCGCCCGCGGGAACGGCTGCGCCATCGCGGGTGATCGAGGCCAGGGTCTTGGCCACCTCGAGCTCCGCCGGCGTGATCGAGGGAAAGCTGCAGGACGCCAGATCGCGCCCACGATTGTTGCTACCGGTGGCGACCGATGTCGCGACCTGCGTCATCGTGCCCGTGCCCAGATTCATCGCGTAGTACACGCCAGAGCTGTTGTCCACCACGTACAGCAGGCCATCGCCGCCGAAAGCCGCGCCGGCATAGACCACGTTGCCAGTCGGGGCACCCGTGAAGGCCTGCTGCCGGGTCGCGGTCCCGGCCGTGACATCGACCTTGTAGAGGTCGGAGCCCGCGACCAGCCAGCCGAAGCCCTGGTCGTCGAACGCGATGTCGCCCGAGTTCACATCGCCAGGCGCTACGTCATAGACCAGCGTGGTCGGCGCGCCCACGGTGTAGCCGTAGGCACTGCTGCGCACCAGCCGATACATCTGCGCGGTCGCGCCGGCGCCGACCTGTGTGGCCTGGGTGATCAGGTAACCCACACCCCCGGCGGTCATGCCCGCGCGCGGCAGATTGGCACTGACGACCGCCCCCGTCTGGTACCAGCCCGGAGTCGTCGGATTGGTCGGGTCGTAGGCCCAGATGCTGCCGGAGCCTCCGTCATGGAACAGCAGGCGGTTGCGCTCGCCGCCGGCCCCGGGATCCACCATCAACGCGTTGACGTTGGTGCCGAGCGTGAAATCCAGACTGGTAACACGACTGTCGCTGGGCGAGCCCGGTGGATACCGGTAGATACCCACGCTGTTGACGATGTTGAAGACATCCCCCGCTGCGCAGAAGTCCGGGCCACTCGCGCCGATCGCCACCGTGGCACTGTCGGTGTTGCTGGCTGGCTCGACATCGTTCCGGCCGGCAGGTGCAGTGACGGTGGCGACATTGGTGACCGTCGAGGACTGCGCGATCGCCAGATGCGAAACGCCCGCGATCAGCGTGAAGGCCAGTGCCAACAGAAAAGCGGACGCGGTTGGACGCGCCCGGCCAGAAAGCGATTTTTCGAACACGTAGCTGCCCCTTTGCGCCGTCGAAAACGGCACATGCGTTCCGGCGCCAGTGGCGCCTCTGTCATCACTGCTTCGGCGCGTTGCCCACCACGCGCCTCCCCGGACGCCCGCACCAGCCCCCGATACCGCGGACTGATGAGACGTGCGGCGCGCACTATATGTGATGCGCAGCCCAGAATCACGCACCGTGTGTTGCGAAACCTCACCTCATGTGAGGAAGACCGGCGATCAGCGGGCGGACACGGGGTTACAGAGGCGAGCGTCGTCCATCGGGACCGCGAGCCGCCACAGAAGACCGCCCCGCGCCCCGGGTCAGATGCGACTTGCGGGCCACAATCGCTACCAGGCGAGGACGTAACCCACGCCGCGCACCGTCTGGAGCGGGAGGCACATACCGGTCGCGTCCTGGCACTTGCGGCGCAGGCGGTAGACCAGCATTTCCAGCCGGTGCGGGTCGAAGCCCTGCAGATCGTCGGACAGGCTGGCCATCAATCTGTCGCGGCGGACAGGCGTGCCGGGCACTGCCGCAAGCAGCCGCATGATCTGCTGTTCCGGCAACGACATCGCGACCGCGCGTCCATCGGGCAGCAGGATGCGCCAGCCCGCTGCATCCAGCCGCCAGCGCCCGGTGGCCTCACCGGCGCCCACCCCCACACGTCGGGATACGTTGCGCAGGGTGGCGATCAGGGTCTCGGACTCGACAGGCTTGTTGAGGTAAGCGTCCACCCCGGCTTCGAGTCCACGCAGGCGATCGCGGTCGGAGATGTACCCGCTCAGCATCACCAGGCCCGTTGCCGGCGCCGCCTTGCGCAGATGGCGGGCGATCTCGACGCCATCCTCGTCCGGAAGACCGACATCGAGCAGCACCAGGTCGTAGCGATTGACGACGAGATCGCGATACAGGGCCAGCGCGCTCGCCACCCCGGTCGCTCTGAAACCCGACGCACGCAGCAAGGGCAGCAGGATCTGCTCGCGCAGCTCGTCGTCGTCCTCGACGACCGCCACCATCGGTTGGTCGACTTCGCTCACGCTCGCATCGCCTCGGCTCCGCACGCCTCTCGGCAGGCGCCGCGAAGATAGCAAATCGGTGCAGTGGCCCGGTTCCAAGATCCCGGTAGATAACAGACGTGCGCGCCGAGCGTGTATGCGCGTAGACGTCACGCGCCCAGTCGGATCGTGTGCCGACGCCTGATTGCGACCCGCCAGGCAGGGAAACATCCCAAGTCAATGACGACGCCTGCCCCCACGGGCGCGCTCTCAGCGCGTACCGGCGCCGCGCGCCTGCGCCCGGTCGGGCTGCTGGCGAGTTCCGATCTCGCCTTCGACACCGCATCATCCGGTTACGACGTGCTACTCCCCGCGTGGATGAGGATGATGTCGATGGCCGACGTCTCGCCCGAGGCATTGCGGCGCATTCGCCAGGCCTGCGGCCGAGATGTCGCCGTGCTCCCGCCGCGCGAGGTGGCCGCGATTCGCGAAGAGGATGGCTTCGAGACCTCGGTGCAGTTCTTCCAGGCCGGCCTCATCCACAGATGGGTGAGCCGGGCACCCGCGTGAGCCCTTCACGCCGGAGCGCGGCTGCGCGGCTGTCACCCGGGTGCGCCGGATGCCGTCGCCCCTTCTGACGAATCCAACGCGACGCCTCACGACTCGGGTTCGCAGCGGCCTTCGGCAATACTCCGCTGCGCTG
Organism: Luteimonas sp. KH_071; assembly: GCF_057838005.1. Classification (NCBI taxonomy): domain Bacteria; kingdom Pseudomonadati; phylum Pseudomonadota; class Gammaproteobacteria; order Lysobacterales; family Lysobacteraceae; genus Luteimonas; species Luteimonas sp. KH_071. The sequence continues at coordinate 3,321,277 of NZ_CM174458.1, forward strand.
CAGCCAGCGCGTCGCCGGGTGGCAGGTCGCATGCTGCGTAAGCGTCCTCGAGCACGCGCCGTTGCCGGCGGCAGCTGCGACCGCGCAGGGCGGTCGTCGTCGTCATCAGCGCAAGCACGGCGTGCTGCACGCGCGTGCCGGTCGAGGCGAGCTGGGCGCGCACCTGGCCCCACTCGGGAATGCGGGGCTCGATGCCGACGGCGTCGCGCAGACGGGCGAGCAGCAGGTCGTAGTTCGGATGCGCGTCTTCGGCCGCGACGACGAGTTCCGCAACCGCATCCAGCGCCAGGCGCCGGCCGTCGTCGTCCAGCTGTGCGCGCTCGAGCGCCGCGACCGCCTCGCGAACCGCCAGGGGACCGGCGGCGCGCACGCGCGCTTCGCGGATCACCCACCACGCGATCAGCGCGTTCCACCCGGCGAATACGGGCACCGCGGCGAAGGGCAGCAGCACGCGCAGGCTGCTGCGCGCCAGCACGCGCCGGGCGAGGATACGCACCACGAAGCTGGTCGCGCCGACCTTGACCCGATACAGCGCGGTGTACGCCAGCATCTTCAAACGCGAAGTCCGCGCGTAGGGATCGAGACCGTGCAGCGCGCGACGCGGGTTCGGAATATCGAGCGCCGCGCGGGACAGGCCCGTCGCCAGCGCGTCTTCGACATCGCGACGCGAGACCGCCAGGCCCGCCGCATCGGCGATGCCCGCAACGCTGCGCAGCAGCACCCAGTACATCGTCAGCAATTCCAGCAGGCTCGCCAGCACCGCGATACCGCCGTACCACGCCCAATAGGCGGCATCACTGCCCAGGGCGAACAGGGACGGCTCCGCGCCCGTGACGAACGCATCGCGCAGCCACAGGTCCGCTGCGCCGATCAATGACGCCGAGACGGCCCCGGACAGCCCGCACAGGCCGACCGCCCAAAGCTGCAGCCGACGGATACGCGTCAGGTCCTCGTCGCGCCACGCGCGGATCTCACTGTCGCGACGACGGGCGCCCCGGCGCAGAAACGCCAGGCCGGCGCGTTCCACGGCGTTGAGACGGTCGACGTCTGCTTCGGTTTTCACGATGCTCCAGCGCAGCCAGCGACAGGCAGTCTAGCGAGCGGTCCGGCAAGACCAGGTGCAGTGGATCCACTCGAGGACTGCATGCGCGCAAGGTGTCTCGACATCTTCGCTGGCGTTCCGAACGTCGCCGCGCGAGCCGCAGCCGCATATGCACCCTGGCACCTTGGCGATGCGAGCACGCGGACCGGTGACATGCGCGTGCCCGCCTCGGCCGCACGCGCGGCGCAGATGACGCAAGCTGCGAGCCACTTCCTGCGCGCGGATCCACGATGCCCGGATTTACCCACCTTCTGCTTGGTGTGCTCTGCGCGCTCACGGCCAGCGTTGCGCACGCCCACGGCGGTGGCCTCGACCGGCATGGCTGTCACAACGACCGGAAGAACGGGGGTTACCACTGCCATCGCGGACCAGCGGCGACGACGCCCGTCCAGCCCTTGGCACCGCGTGCACCACAGGCACCGCAGCAGCAGCCGGACCGAACGGGCTTTCAGATGCAGCCGACGCAGCGCGTCTTCCGCAACTGCACCGAAGCCCGGGACGCCGGCGCCGCGCCCGTGCATCGTGGTGATCCGGGCTACGGCCCGCATCTCGATCGCGACAACGACGGCGTGGGCTGCGAGCCGTCCCGCAGGCGCTAGACATCGCAGCGCATCCGCCGTGCCAAAAGCCCAGCGTGGCTGCCGTCGAATGAAAAATTGCCGGCACAGCCCGCTTACGGGCCGCTGGTGTCGTCCTGCTGCGCTTGCGGTTCTTGCGTCTTGTGCCGGTCCAGCTTCGCCTGCGCGGCCTGCTTCTCGCGCGCGTCCTGTTTCGCCTGATCGTGATGCCACTTGATGGCGAAGAACATGCCAGTACCGAGCACGACGACCTTGAACACGATGAAGACGATGGGGAACCAGTCGTACATATCTGCCTACTGCGGGGTCATGACGCACACCACCTGTCGTGAAGCGCATGCGCGACACCGGACACGGGTCCAACAGCATGCGGTCTGCATGCCGTCGGGTGGCATCTTAGACCTGTCGCGACGTGCGCCCGCGCGACACTTTGTCGCAGCGGTGTGCCGTCATGGACGCGTGTTCAGCTGAAAGAGGCCGGTGGCATGACGCAGTGCCCGCCCGCAGCCTCGACGCCCTGCTTGCTTCCAGATTTTCCGGAGTGCATCGCACCTGCATCCGCACGCCGCTGCCCGCTCGTAACTTTCTGTCCGAGCCGCTGCCCACACGCCGGAGAGTTGCGTTGGTTCAATCCGCGAACGCGCACGATTTCGTCCTCATTACGCTGCCCAAGCGGACGAAGCCGGCCGTCGTCGCCGAGCTGAAGACGCAGGTGCGGCGACAGAAGGCGATGGGGTCCCGTGCGCTTGCCTGGAGCGTCAATGTCGGCGGACTCAGCGACGAGACGCTCGACGAAACGCTGGCTGCGATGGCGCGAGTCGGTTGCGTGGGCGCATGGGAGCGCGAGTGTGGCTTTGTCGCCCACTACACTCTGACTTGGTGACGCCATGCACGACGCTTACCGCATACGCGTCCACGGCACACCACTGGTGCCCTGCCGGCGTCCCTCGCAGGGGTCGTCGATCACCGTCGCCGTCAGCACGTCGCCCGCCAGCGTCCAGCTGTAGCGGCCCGCGATGCCGATGCAGTCCTTGCCCATCTGCTGGCGCAGCATCTCGCTCTCCCACGTGTCCCGCATGACGACCTCGTTCCCGGTCACCCTGTAGGTGCCTCGCACCCAGTCGTCGCCGGTCGGCGTCGTGCCGACGAAGGTGCCATTGGCGTTGAAGATCGCGACCGACTCCCCGTTCTGGTACGTGCCTGGCTGGAACGCGGACGCGGCGCTGCCCCCACCGGTGCTCGCGCAGCCTGCGGCCAGTAATGCACAACCGACTGCCAAGCCAGCGGTGACGCGATTGACGTGCTTCATGCGGGTTCTCCCTGGAATGCGGAACTGGCGTCCATTCGCCGCTCCTTGGGACATCAACGCGCAGGGCGCGGCAGACCGGCCGTGGGCCGCAGGCCTGCACTGCGCAATGGGCCGCATCGGGACTGCGATCAACGGGTGCTGTCGGCCGCGTGGCGTACCCGTGTCGGCAGCGAGTCGTCGCGCCGCGCCGCCGTGCGGCAGGATGATGTCGGGCATCCAGACCGATCGCGGAGGCACTCGATGCACATCAACAGCACCTATCTCCGTGAGCTGCGGACTGCCCGGCGCTGGTCGCAGGAGCAACTGGCCGAACTCAGCGGCCTGAACCTACGCACCATCCAGCGCCTCGAATCCGGGGCGAAGATCTCGACCGAATCCCTGCGCGCCCTGGCCGCTGTCTTCGAAGTACCGGCCGAGCGCTTGCTGCTGGGCGCGCCCACGCCCGGACAACCGGCGATCGCCGCGATGCGCGACGGGGTGCTGCGTGGCCTGGCGTTCACGGGCACCACCGGACGCGCGGACTTCTGGTGGTTCGCGCTCGCCGTGGCGATGGTGCTGGCGCTCGCCAGCCTGCTCGCCGAGGCGACCGGCCCGCTGCCGCTGCAGATCGCATCGCTGATCGTGCTGCTGCCCTGGATCGCCGCCTGCACCCGGCGCCTGCGCGACGCAGGCCTCAATCCCTGGTGGCAACTGATCAGCCTGGTGCCGGTGGGCGGCATTCTGGTGTTGCTCTGGCTGCTGACCTATCCGACGAAGCCGGAAGCAGCCGTTGTCGCCTCCGCAAGTTGACGTGCCGCGCCGTGCAACTGCGGCGCACGTCGACTTCGACACGCGCGGACGCTCCGCGGCGCAAGCAATACGCGTCCCATCAAAAAGGGCTCCCGGCGTTGCCGAGGAGCCCTCCTGATCGCAGCATCAACCGATGGCAGCGCCTTGCGTTTAGAAGATCAACATCAGCAAACCGATCACAACGATCAGGCCGATCAGAAAAATGACGCCCGCAGTCGAGGCCAGAAACTTCAGCATGTCGATCACCTTTTTACTTCGAAGAGTTGATGGACAAACTACGTGCGGCCGAGCCTGCATGCCGTGAAAAAGCCATCGCGCCCGGGCTTTTCCGCCACGTTTCTGTTCGCGTCCTTGATGTCTTCCCACGAAGCGCTCTTGCGCTTCCGGCACTGCCGATGTCGTGGATATCTCAACGCTTGACCGCTAGAGACAGCGGGTGCTGGATGTCCCCACACCAGACGACATCGAAGCCCTCCGACTCCACTTGCAACGCCTCATCTCGATGGTCCTGACCGCTTTAGTCGTGCCATAGAAGCCCATCTCGTCCGCGTGTCCGGACTTGGCAAGCCCGGACGCTCGAGCACGGTGCGGGCGAGCGCATCGGCGCCAACGGAGCAGACCGAAATCGCACTCCGACCCCTGTTCTGACGGACCCCTGTTCTGACGGCACTGTTGCCGGGCGCGCCGCCTCCGTGGCCCGACTGCGGAAACTCGGGCGGGCCTGCCGCGATGAAGCCATACGCCTACCAGTTGGTCTGCTGCTTGATCGCCTCTTCCAGCAGCGGCAGCGGGATCAGCTTGCCGGCCTGGAGTGCTTCGACGAATCGCACTTCGTCATCGGCCGTTGTGACGCCGCCGCCTGCAGGCGTGCCGCGCGATGGCGGTTGCTCGGCGCTCTGCACCAGCGTGCCGGCTTCGAACTTCGGCCATGGAGTCCACCGTGAGGGTCAGCGAGGCGGTGGCGATAAGCAGCAATGCAGCGGGATGCGCTGCGCACGCGGCAGTACATCGGCGCCAAACGCTGTGACAGCGTTCGCAATTGATGACGTCGGTCGCAGGTTGCGGACCAAAGATGAACACGGAACCGGCATCATCCGGAACGGTCGGCGCTGCCTCGCAGCCGCATCCGCTGCGCCAGAACATCCCTCCCCCAATTGACCTTGCCCAATCAGCCTTCTTACGGGAGGACGAACTGATGTAGCGGCGTCGCGCCAGCGCTGAAAGACCCATGCACAGAATGAAACACATCGCCGGTCACGATCGGCATGGAATGCTGAAATTCCAGAGCGCGGCGCGGCGCGAGAAGATCACCGCCATCCTGACGTTGACGGGCGTGGCATCCATCACACTCGGGCTGGCGTGGACGGTGTGCTACTGGTATTTCGATCGCGCGGAACTGGCGGGGCTGTTCTTCGCCGTTGCGGTGGTCGGCGTGCTGGCACTGGCCCGCAGAAGACGAGGCGACGGTAAGTCGGTCCTGCTGGTCGCACACGGCATCCTGGTCGCGGTGTGCGGCATCGCGTTGATCGACGCGCCGATTGCATGGGTGCCACGATCGGCGCACATGTTCCTGCTTCCGCTGGCGGCCGCCGCGGCCTTCATCTTCGAAGCGCGTGAGCGCTACGGCTCCCTGGTCTTCCCCATGCTCTGCCTGGCCGCGTTCGCGGCGTTCGCGGCCGGCGCGCTGGATCCACTGGCGCCGGGGATTTCGCCACCGCTCGAGGTGCGCGAGTGGGGGGCACGCTCCAACATCATCTTCGCCATCGCGCTGCTGGCCACCATCTTCAAGATCTATCGGGCGGACGTCGGCAAGCGCCTGCAGCTCGAACGCGAACTGGGACGTGCGGTGCGCAACGGCGAGATCGAACTGCACTATCAGCCGCAGGTGCGGAGTGACGGCACGGTCACGGGCGTGGAAGCGCTGGCGCGCTGGCGGCACCCGTCAGGCACGTTGCTGTCACCGGATGCGTTCATCCCGTTGGCCGAAGAGAGCACACTGATCAACGAAATCGGTCTGGAGGTGTTGCGCCAGGCCTGCGAGACGCTCAAGGCATGGTCCGAAGGGACGAACACCCGGCATCTCCGCATCGCGGTCAACGTCAGTCCGATGCAGCTGATGGACGAGGACTTCACACCATCCTTGACCGCCGTCATCCGACAGGCGGGCATCGACCCGGCGTTGCTGGAACTGGAGCTCACCGAGTCCGCGTTGTCCACCAACACCTCGGCGATCGTCGACAAGATGCGGGCGATCGAGGCGCTGGGCATCACCTGGGCGCTGGACGACTTCGGAACCGGCTATTCGTCCCTGGCCACGCTGCGCCAACTGCCGGTGCAGAAGCTGAAGATCGACCGCCAATTCGTGCAGGAGGCCGCCGGCCACGACAGCGCACAGCGCCTGCTGGGCAAGATCATCGAAATCTCCCAGGTCATGCACATGAGCGCACTGGCCGAAGGCGTCGAAACTATCGCCCAGCGCGACCTGCTGATCTCGATGGGCTGCGATCACTTCCAGGGCTATCTTTTCGCGCGTCCCATGCCCGGAGCGATGCTGGAGGATTGGCTCGACGCGCATTGATCAGCAAAGGGCCTATCGCGGAGTCTAGAAGTGAACCTGCCCCCGGTATTCGACGGTCACCCATAAGCCCCGAAACGCGACACAGGCGCAACCCGCTGAATCAGATCAAAGTCGGACTATCCTCCTGACCGTTCGCATGGACGAACGCCGACTCTCCCGATGCCCGGATCATGCTGAGCCAACATTTCTTGTTCTTCTTCGCCATGCTCGGCGCCTTCAACGGGATCGGCGTGGCGTCGTTCCTGTGGTGGCGGGCGAAGGGCCAGCCCACGCAGCGTTGGCTGGCCTTGCTGATCCTGATGGTCAGCGTGCGCACCGGAAAATCGGCGGCCTTCCATGTCTGGCCGGAAATTCCGCTCGTCGTGCTGCAGATCGGGCTGACCGCGTGTTTCCTCATCGGGCCCTGCCTGTTCTTTCTGGTGCGATCGAGCCAGGGCGATGCGCCCGGGCCGGGTACGGCGGACCGGTGGCACATCGCGGCGTTGCTGATCATCGTCGCGGCCGTGAACCTGCTCTTCCCTTATGACGACCATGTCGCGCTGTGGCGCGGCGTGATCACGCCGGGCATCAACTACGCATGGCTGGGTTATCTGCTGCTCGCAACCACGCAGCTGTACCGCCATCGCGCGCGGCTTCGGGGCACGCCGTCGGGCACGCTGCTGCTGGGCGCGCTGGTGGGGATCTGGCTCATTTGGACCGCGTATTACACCGCCGGCTACACGTCCTACATCGTCGGCGCGCTGTCCTTCACCTTCGTGCTCGCGGCGAGCGTGCTGATCTATCTGCGCCTGCGGGCGGGACACGCCGCGATCGAGCCCTATCAGGACCGTCGGATTCCCGAGTCCGAGGCCACTGCGCACCTGCAGGCACTGGACGATCTGATGGCGCGCGAGCGTCTGCACCTGGACCCGGCGCTGACCCTGCCCCGTCTCGCACGTCGGCTGGGGATGCCCGCCACCCGGCTGTCGCAGCTGTTGAACCACAACAACCAGACCTCGTTCAAACAGTATCTGGCGCGGCTGCGCGTCATCGAGGCCAAGGCGCTGTTGCGGCAGACGCCCGCGAAGCCGCTGGAGATCGTGGCCGAGGAAGCCGGCTTCCAGTCGATGTCGACCTTCTACAGCGCCTTCAAGAAGCAGGAAGGTGCCACCCCGGCGGCGTTCCGCGCGGCGCACGTCGACTCCTAGAATCGATTCCAGCACTCCTGGAACAGATTGCAATGCATTGATTCGAAAGCGATCGCATAGCGTGCGGGCTCCTTCCTGCGAGCCTGCCGCATGCCTGCCTTCCGCCTTTTCATCGCGCTCCTGTTTCTCGTCCTGTCGTCCTGGCATTGCGGCATGCCCAAGGCCCATGCGGCAGATGGCGCCGCCGAACGTGCCAGTGTCGCCCGCCCACTGACCGCTCCGGCCGCGACGTCGGCCCGCGCAGACCAGACGGCTGGACGCGGCGATCTCGCACCGCCGGTGCGCAGTGATCAGGCCCGCATCCTCTTCATCCTCGCCAGCGCCAGGGTCCACGGCAGTTCGACCATCCCGGCCAGCATCAGCTTCGGCGAAGTCGTGCACGCCTGGGACACGTTCCACGCCGCGGGCTATGCCGTGGACTTCGTGACACCCGACGGCGGCGATGTGCCGATCCTCGATGCCTACGTCAGCGACGACGTCGCATCCCGCCTCGAAGACGCCCGCATCATGCGTGGCCTGCGCAATACCGCCACGCCCTCGCAGATCGATCCCGAGCGTTACCGCGCCGTCTATTACGTCGGCGGCAGCAACGCCATGTACGGCGTGCCGGAGCACCCGGTCCTGCAGCGTATCGCCACGCATGTGTACGAGCGCAACGGCGGCGTGATCTCGGCCGTGTGCCACGGCACCGCGGGCATCGTGCACCTCCGGCTCGCCAACGGCCAATACTTCGTCTCTGGCAAGCGCATCAGCGGCTATCCCGAAGATCACGAAGACCGGGACGCCGCGTACTTCAAGGAATTCCCGTTCCTGATCCGGCAGACCGTCGAAGCCCGCGGCGGCGCGTTCCACATGGTGGACAGCCCAGCGCCGTACATCGAAGTCGATGGCCGCGTCGTGACCGGGCAGAACTACGCCTCCGCCGCGCCGGTGGCCGAAGCCGTCGTCGACGTACTGCACAGGCTTGCCACGCAATCGCCCCGCGCCGAGACCGCGCAACGCTGAAGTCCCAACCGGCGCCCCGTCGCCAGGCGGCAGCGCTGCTGCACACCCAACCCACCACCATCAGGACAGCCCCATGCACACATCACTCCGCGCCACCACCTTCGCAGCCGCCCTCTTCCTTCTGCTGCCGACCGCTGCCATGGCCCAGACCAGCGACCGCGACGCCGTGGATCGCGTCATGCAGACCTTCATGCGTGCGTACACGACGGCCGACAACGCTCTGGCGAAAGAAGTCTTTCGCAGCGACGGCGTCATGATCGGCACCTCGGAGAACCGCGGCCCCGCACTGGCCCAGCGCACAGGCGCGCAGTTCGCCGAAGGCTTCGACGGCAAACCCGCCGCCAACGAAGACCAGCGCAAGCGCAGCTACGCAATCGTGGACGTGGCCCGTGACCTTGCCGCAGTCCGCGTGGACCTGGACTACCCCGGCTGGCGCGGCGTGGACTACGTCGTGCTGATCAAGGTCGAAGGCCAGTGGATGATCGCCAGCAAGACGTGGACCGGCTATCTGACGCCGCGGTCGCCGTAATCCATCCAGACCCACCGTTGCGCCAATGAAAAAACGCGCCAGCTGCGATGCGGCTGGCGCGTTCTGTCTGCAAATTGGTCCACAGAACGTGAGCGCGACCTGGCGACTTGACGATCACTTACGGTCCGCAGCTCTTGCCATCGTCTGCGATCGATTCCAACCGCGATCGTCAGCCCGGCGGATATCTCACTTTTGTCCCTTCGATCACGATGCGCTGCGTGTCCTTGAGGCTTTGAAGCACTGCATCGATGGCCTTCTCGTCGAGCGCGGGCCCGAGCCACGATTTGATCGAAGCCCGCAGACCGGACACTTTGCCCGGCTTGGTGGACTTGGCCAGGAGCGCGAGGACGGACTTGGCATGTGCGGCACTGGTACGCGTTTCCACTTTGGGTGCCGACGCGGTCGCCGTTGGTTCGACGACGATCTTGATGCTCGCTGTCTTTGCTGGCTTCGCGACCGCCGGCTTGGCTGCAGCGGATGCGAGCGCGACAGGCGCGGCCTTCGCCATGCTCGTCTTCTGGACGCCTGTCGCCACCTTGGCCGGTTTCGAGACGGGACCGATCTCCGGGATGCGTCTGCAGTCGACACCCTTCGCCACGAGATGGCGCACCAATGGATCGAAGCCCGTGTCCTTCGAGACGATCCGGAACCTGGCGTTCGGCTCATGCGCGGACAGGCATCCGATGTAATAGGCGATGTGGAAATCCACAGCATCCGGCCCGCTGCCGGTGATCTGGATGTACTCCGCGTCCGTGCCGAACGGCTGCAGTGCACGCGCCAGATCCAGCATCACCTTGGTCTGCTGTGCGCCCACAAAGACCTTGATGCACGACGTGCCCGGCTTGAGGCAGTCGAGCGCCTTGGGCTGCACGTTCTCGAAATCGATCAGGTAATACGGCTTGTCCATGTGCCCTCCCCCGTTGACCCGATTCTGCCGCGTCGTCGAAGCAGCGGGAAGCTCGGAAGTGCATCCTCGGCGGCCATGCGACGAAGCACCCCGCTATCCTGGTACGACCCCGCAGGAGCGCGCGCATTGGACATCGTGGAAGGCGAAACCGGAGCCCCCTGGACCGACACGGAGATCGAAGCGACGGTCGCCACCTATTTCCAGATGCTGAGGACGCAGGAGCTGGGTCAGACGCTCAACAAGGCGGAACACAACCGCCGCCTACAAGCGCGCATTCCTGCGCGCAGCCGCGGTGCCATCGAGTTCAAGCACGCCAACATCAGTGCGGTGCTCATGGAGGTCTACGACGCGCCACAGCTGCGCGGTTACCTGCCCCGCTTCAACTATCAGAGCGATCTTGTGATCCCGGTCGGCCACGCACTCGCAGCCGACCGTGTGCTGGATGAAGCGGCATTGCGCAACGTGCAGAGCGCAATGGAGACGCCGCTGCTCGACAGCTACGACACGTTCGTGGTCGATGTCCCCGCGCGGGCAAGCCGCAAAGTCCGCGAGCCACGAAAGGACTGGTCGACCGTCGTGCCGGTCAAGCGCGACTACCTACACCGCGAGGCGCTCAATCGCTCCCTCGGACTCGCTGGCGAGAAACTCGTCATGGAATACGAAGCCCGACGCTTGCACAGCCTGGGCGCCCGAACACTAGCCCAGCGCGTCGAACACGTCTCGCAAACGCGCGGCGATGGCCTGGGCCACGATGTGCTGTCGTTCGAAACGGATGGGCGTGAGCGCTTCATCGAGGTCAAGACCACCGCGTACCTTGCAGAAACCCCGTTCTTCATCTCACCGAACGAGGCCGCGTTCTCGGACGCGCACGCCGAACAGTTCCATCTCTACCGCCTGTTCGACTTCAGGCAGTCGCCGCGCATGTTCATGCTGCCGGGCGCGGTCGGCACGCATTGCCGTCTCGATCCGATCAGCTTTCGTGCGACGCTCTTGGCCCGTTAGTTCATTTCCACGCGATCGCCCAGGGAGCGCATGCACTTGATCAAGGACGTCCTAGGCGCTGGCGGTCCCGGCCTGCTCATTCCTGTCGTGTTGTTCGGATTGGTGCTCTACGCCGCGCGCGGCCTGTTCGGCCTGCACGGCAGACGCAATCAAAGCCGGAACGAGTTCTTGGAGCGATGGGATCCGAAGCGAATTGACGACGATTTGTGGTTGGAAGTGACGATCCGCCACCTCTACGGCACGAATCTTCCCGCACATGTCATTCGCGCAGCGCTTGCACATCCGCACGCAAGCCAAGCGTTGAGTGATCTGTCCGATATCTGGACATTTCTCAGCTACGACGCTGACACGCAAACGGTCAGCTGGCAGTAATCGATACATCGCAACCAGACGACTCGCGGACTTCTAAGCCACTGGCCGCTCATTCGTTATTTCCTGTTCGCCTTCAGTGGCGCCAGCGCCGCGTACTACGCGGCGCACATTAGCGGACTCAGCCAGTGGGTCATTTCGATCTTTGCCGCCGTCATGATTTCGTGCGCCTTTATCAGCCTGTGGCGCGCAGAGGCTGAGAAGGCGGCGGCCAAGGTTGGCGAAGCGTGGATCAAAAGGATTAACGGTGTCCGAGAGATTCCGTCGCCTGCCGACGGCACTGATAAGTGAAGCTGGCACCGTTAGCACGTGGTTGGCTTCAACCAATGGGTATTCCCAACGAAGCGTCTTAAGTGAACATAGCACCGTTATCCCGGCGTTATTTCACTCGTCTAAATAACCTAATGACCAAGTCTCGAACGAGCGATCTAAAAATTACAATTGTTGCCAACTGCACGACAACGAAGTATCCAATAAACAATTTTCCGCCTGACTGCCAACCATTGGCGAATCCGTGAATCACGCAAAGCACCGCCATCACTGCAAGTAGCTGAGCTTCAAAAACAAGCATATCGCGAAGGTTGGATTTTCGGAATTTCATTGTGGATACCGCGCCTTCTCAATCTGATCCCCTACCAAGGAAGCGCCAACATCAACCGCTGCAACTTGAACGGCGAAAATCGTGCTTTCAGCCTGGTTTCCGGAATTTGATGATCTCGTAGTATCAGCCACTGTGCAATGCAAACCACCGCGCGCCTACTTTTTATCTAAGCCTGAATTCTCGCTAGCCGCAAGTCGCGCTCCGAGCGCTCCGCTTGCGAGAGAAAGTGAGCCTGGCACCGAGAGGCTGAGAAGACGGCGAGCAAAGTTGGCGAAGCGTGGATCAAAAGGATCAACGAAGGGCGAGAGATCACGTCGCCTGCCGACGCCAGTAAAAAGTGAACCTGGCACCGTTATCCAGCGGTTGCTGAGGCACACCATGGTCATGCCATTGGTGGGGTAGATCGACATCGCGTCGCTGTTGCCAGGGGCACCGCCCCTGTGGCCGAACAATCGTCGAACCCGATTATTTAGACCTGACCCTGTTCCTGTCGTCACGCGAGATAAAGTTAACCTGGCACCGTTAGCCCTGTCGAATTGATCAAGGACGTCATTGCCGCCTAGGGGAACCTGGCACCGATTAATCGGGCACCGTTAGCCACCGTGTCAGCAAACATGCCCATCCTTTACCCAAGCAGCGTGGCGAGGAAATTCGAGACTTGCTTTCAACTGCGCTGCATCGCTTGCTTCGATATCAATCTGACGCAACTCAGTCACTGACCACCTGTCCGTCTTAGACCAAATGAAAGTGCCAGGCGTTTGTGAGCGACTGCTCTGCATGAGCCCCCATTGGCTGACCAACCCATCAAACAGGATTTCCTTAATGGTTCGACCATGATCGATCATTACAGAGATCGAGGTGATTCGGTACCTATCGCGAATCGGATCACTGCCAGGGAATAAGATGAAGGAAAGTTCGTAATTATTACGATCGTCGTCAGTGAACGTCGCTTCTCGGTTCGGTGACGTAGCGCTGACGCATTCCAGGCCCCAGTCTTTGGCAGTGCCTTGTGTTGCGGGGCCGAACAATTCCTCCGCCTGGCCGAGTGTCATGCCGAGACAGAGTTCGCCTATGCAGCGCGCCCCTTCGATCTCAAGAATTGCGGCGTGCCACTCTTTTGAAGCGCCCGCCGCCTGAGCGCTAGAAGCCGGACCCGCTAAAAGCGCGGCAAGATATATGCATGTGAGTCCCTTCAAAGACTTATTCCTTTAAGTGAATCTGATCCCGCTACACGGGCAAGGCGTGGATCAAACGCATCCATGCCGAATCGGAACATCTTGAGACGATCGACGGTGCGACTTAAGTGACCTGGCACCGTTATCTGCATAGCGAGGGTCCGGCCCCCGATCGCGGGGCACGGCGGTCTGCTGTTCAACCAAAGTAAAAGTCGAATCTGACCCCTGCCGCGCCGCTGCCCCTTATGCGGCCTCGTTGGCCGGGTAGAGACAGCCACGTCGCACTGCATGTGCATGGAACTTCTTGCTCATCTTGCGCCACTCCTTCTCGGTGTATGGCGAGTAGTCAACGACCGCGTGTGCTGAGTTGTCGGGCAAAGGATCTGAGTACGCAGAGACTGCTTCTGCCGCGTACTCGCCAACCGCTATTGCCCACACGCCACCAGACCTGCGACCAGCTGCGAGGTAAGCCTCGAACGCCTCGCGTGGCGTCACCATGCTGTTGCGGTCTGAGGAAAGCAGACCCTCGTCATTCGAGTTCGGCTGAAAAGCGCGGGTCGCCGGCCTACCTTCTTGTATCCAAATCTCGATGACTTGGCGAAGCAAGAGCTCATCGTGATCGCTCAGCTTGTGTTCTTCTCTAACTGGCATTACTGGCCCCCTGTATCAGAATCCATTCCACTCCAGAAATGACTAAAGGCTGACAGCATATGCTCGTCAAACTGCGCAAATTCGACGTCGAGTTCTTGGTCAGTCTCTACGTTCAGCGCATGAAGCTCGATGGCAAGGTCTGGCAGCGTTACGGTTGCGCTGATCTCCCAGTCCCCGCGCGTCCACTCACCCGTTACGCTTCCGTCAGGCAGTGGGTAAACGTAAGGCATGGGCACACCCGCTTCGGTAGTGATCATCGCTACCAGTTCGCGCATTCGGGCAATAGCTCCTGTATCCGGCGCGGGATTGTCGCCCGAGTACCAGCCTGCGGGTGTGCTCGCAATTTCAGCCAAGCGTTCCTCTAATGGCTGCTGAGGCTCGTCATCGGTGTAGATGAGCTCTTTGAGCTTGATGATCCTTGTCAGTCGATCATGTCGATCGAACAGACCTATACCAACAACTCGTACTTGGTGGCGGCGTCGAGCAATCGCTTTCTCGCACTCTTCGACTGTGTCCACAGTGAAATCGAAACGAGCGCCGTCTTCGTCAATCAAATGCACGATTCGAGAATGAAGATCACCGCCCGTGAGCATGAACTTCTGATCTAACGCGTTCTCATAAGTCGCGTTGGCGGACAGCACAATGCGTTTGCGCGTTTCGCTGTCGTATCGAACCGGAACCGTACGCCCATGGGAAAGTTCGGCATGCTCCCCCGCTCTGAGGCTTTGCCCAAAGCGGTTGAACTTGCCGACGAGCTCACGAGGGAACTCTTGGGGCAGAGGTTGGCCATTGTTAGCGGCCGCTATCACGCGGTCAAGCAGGTCACGCGCGTCTTCAAACTCGCCATAGCGAGGAAAGCCGAAACCAGCCTGCGCAGCATTTGCGGACTGGTCTTCCAGCGTCTCTAACCTCTGTGCCAGCGCGGTTGCACTGTTGCCTTGAATGACTTGGGACAAGCCAAGTTGGAACGACTCCTCGAACCCTTTGGGCACCCGTTGCCGGTCGCTGTTCCGCTCACGAAATAGATGCTTCGCAACTTCCACCACCAAGTCGCGGTAGGCCGCAAGGTCGGGAAGAACGTCGAACGGGATGGTGTGGGAGTCGAAGCGTCCACCGGCAAAGCGCACGCGCACGAAATCGCCGTTGTGTTCGATCTCTGGCTGCGGTTGCTGGCTCGGTACGTCCGTCATTTTAGGCCTCCCCCAGCCCCATCCTCAGCCGGGTTGATAGCAGATTGTCGTTCTCCTGTCTCGCTCCGTGAGACATACGTGACCCACTCTGGGTTCCCCCAACTCTGGCTATTGGCTATGCCCCGCCGTCGAACCATTGCCTGTGACCACTGCGGCTTCCTGCAGCTGAAGCGCGATACCGAGTGCGAAGCCTGCGGGCGCATAACACGCCGGGAACGCAACCGCTGGATTACCAAGGCGGTGCAGCTGGGCGTGATTCTGCTGGTGGGTGCCTTCATGTACGCCAAGCTCAAGGGGCTGGCACCGTAGTAGGCGGGTGACGGCACAGGTGGGCAGTGGAAACGAACGGTGCCAGGTTCACTAAAGAAAAGGGCAGCCAGATGGCCGCCCTTTCTTAAATTCCATCGACTGGAATCAAACCCCAACCGGATTCGCCTTCTCCGGATCGATCTTGTACAGCTTGATCGCCCGGGCCACATCCTTGCCAGTCATCTTCCCGTCCTTCATCAGCCCCTCGATCGCGGCCTGGGCGATGTAGTAGCGATCGACCTCGAAGTGACGACGCAGGTTGGCACGCGTATCCGAGCGGCCGAAGCCGTCGGTGCCGAGCACGGTGTACGTGGCTGGGACGAAGGCGCGGATCTGGTCGGCGAACGCGCGCACGTAATCCGTTGCGGCGATGACCGGGCCCTGGCGACCTTCGAGCAAGGTGGTGACGTAGGCCTTCCGCGGGCTCTTGGCTTCGGGGTTGAAGCGGTTCCAGCGCTCGGCATCCCAGCCGTCGCGACGCAGCTCGGTGAAGCTGGGGCAGGACCAGATGTCGGCGGTGACGCCGAAGTCCTTGTCCAGCAGCTCGGCGGCGGCGATGGCTTCGCGCAGGATGGTGCCCGAGCCCAGCAGCTGCACGCGCAGCTCGCCCTTCTTGGCCTTGCCGGCATCCTTGAGCAGGTACATGCCCTTGATGACGCCTTCGGCCGCGCCTTCGGGCAGCGCCGGGTGGCTGTAGTTCTCGTTCATCAGGGTGAGATAGAAGAACTCGTCTTCCTGCTGGTCGAGCATGCGCTGCATGCCGTAGTGCAGGATCACCGCCACTTCGCCGGCGAAGGTGGGGTCATACGCGCGGCAGTTCGGGATGGCGCCGGCCAGCAGGTGGCTGTGGCCGTCTTCGTGCTGCAGGCCTTCGCCGTTGAGCGTGGTGCGGCCGGCGGTGGCGCCGAGCAGGAAGCCGCGGGCGCGCATGTCGGCGGCCTGCCAGGCGGAGTCGCCGATGCGCTGGAAGCCGAACATCGAGTAGTAGATGTAGAACGGCAGCATCGGCACGTCGTTGGTGCTGTAGCTGGTCGCCGCGGCCATCCAGCTGGAGAACGCGCCGGCTTCGGTGATGCCTTCTTCCAGCACCTGGCCGGCCGCGTCCTCGCGGTAGTACGACAGCTGGTCACGGTCGACCGGCTTGTACTTCTGGCCCTGCGGGGCGTAGATGCCCAGCTGGCGGAACAGGCCTTCCATGCCGAAGGTGCGGGCTTCGTCGGCAACGATCGGCACCACGCGCGGGCCCACCTGCTTGTCGCGCAGGATGATGGACAGCGACTGCACGAACGCCATCGTGGTGCTGATCGAACGCTCACCGGTGTCCTGCATCAGGCGGTCAAACACCTTGAGCTCGGGCGCCTTGAGGGTTTCGGTGCTCTTGCGGCGACGCTGCGGCAGGAAGCCGCCCAGCGCCTGGCGGCGCTCGAGCATGTACTGCACTTCCTCGGAATCCTTGCCCGGGTGATAGAACGGGATTTCGCCGTCCTTGAGCGCGGCATCGCTGACCGGAATCTTGAAGCGGTCGCGGAAGGTGCGCACGGCTTCGTCGTCGAGCTTCTTGGTGTTGTGGGTGGGGTTGAGCGCTTCACCGGCGCTGCCCAGGCCGTAGCCCTTGACCGTCTTGGCGAGGATGACCGTGGGCTGGCCCTTGGTGTCCATCGCGTTCTGGTAGGCGGCGAAGACCTTGTGCGGGTCATGGCCGCCGCGGTTGAGGCGCCAGATGTCGTCGTCGCTGAGGTTGGCGACGAGGTTCGCGGTTTCTGGGTACTTGCCGAAGAAGTTCTCGCGCGTGTACGCGCCGCCGAACGCCTTGCAGTTCTGGTACTCGCCGTCGACGGTCTCCATCATCAGCTTCTTGAGCATGCCGTCCTTGTCCTTCGCAAGGAGCGGATCCCAGTAGCTGCCCCAGACGGTCTTGACCACGTTCCAGCCGGCGCCGCGGAAGCCGCCTTCCAGTTCCTGGATGATCTTGCCGTTGCCGCGCACCGGGCCGTCGAGGCGCTGCAGGTTGCAGTTGATGACGAAGACCAGGTTGTCGAGGCCTTCGCGGCCGGCGACCGAGATCGCGCCGAGGCTTTCCGGCTCGTCGGTCTCGCCGTCGCCCATGAAGCACCACACCTTGCGGTCGGACTTGGGCATCAGGCCGCGGGCTTCGAGGTACTTCCAGTAGCGCGCCTGGTAGATGGCGGCGATCGGGCCGAGGCCCATCGAAACCGTGGGCACCTGCCAGTAATCGGGCATCAGCCAGGGGTGCGGATAGGACGAGATGCCCTGGCCGTCGACTTCCATGCGGAAGTGGTCGAGCTGGCTTTCCGTGAAGCGGCCTTCGAGGAACGAGCGCGCGTAGATGCCAGGCGAGCTGTGGCCCTGCGTGGCGATGACGTCGCCCGGGTGATCGGCCGACGGCGCGCGGAAGAAGTGGTTGAAGCCCACGTCATACAGCGTGGCGCTGGAGGCGAAGCTGGCGATGTGGCCGCCCAGATCCCCGGGCTTGCGGTTCGCGCGCACCACCATCGCCATCGCGTTCCAGCGGATGATGGAGCGGATGCGCCATTCCAGCTCGGAATTGCCCGGCATCTTCGGCTCGAGATGCGTGGGAATGGTGTTGACGTATTCGGTGGTCGGCGCGAACGGCAGATGCGCGCCGGCGCGGCGCGTCAGCTCGACCATGTTCTCGAGCAGCTGGTGGGCCCGCTCCGGGCCGCCGACGTCGATGACCGCTTTGAGCGACTCGACCCATTCGCGGGTTTCGGTCGGATCCGGGTCGTTCTGCAGGACGTCGTTCAGCCAGTTCATTCTCTGCTCCAGCGCGGCGCACATGCCCGCGTCTCATGGGGGTCGTTCGGACCCTGAATTCTAACAGGGGGACGCGACTGACACCGGACGCCAGCGGACGGTCCGCGTTGCCACGAACGCCGCCCTCGGCGATGATCCCGCGTTCAGGGGAGGATGCGGCATCATGCGCGACCGCTCCGCCCGCGCGAGATGCACCGTCCCATGCCGCACACCGTGACTCCACCCTCGTTATTGAGCCGCTGGCGCCTGCCCGTGCTGGGCCTGGCGATCGTGGCTATCGTGGTGGGACCGTTCCTGATCATGCGCGCGGCGATCGGCGAATCGGACGTCGCCACCGAGAAGGTGATGCACACCCGCGAGGTGGAATCGCTGATGCAGACGGTGGCCGCCGACGCGCGCAGCCTGGAGGCCGCGGCGATGACCCGCGCCCGCGGCATCGACAGCCCGGTGCTGCGCCAGCGCATCGAAGAAGCCCGCGCGCGCATCCTGCCGAACGTGGATGCGGTGCTGGCGCTGACCCGCGACAACCCCGAACAGCAGGCGCGCCTGGGTGCGCTGCGCAGCAACCTGGAACAGCGGCTGGCGCGGATCGACGCGGTGACGGAGGCGGCCGAGTCCGCGACCGACGAGCAGATCGACAACATGGTGGTGCTCAACCCGATCCAGCTGCTGATCACTGGCATCGTCGACGAGGAACAGCAGCTGCTCGACGACCGCGCCGACCGCGCCGCGCGCGCCGACCGCAATGCCGACGTCGCCCGCTGGACCTCGATGCTGGTGCAGCTGGCCCTGCTGCTGGGCGCGAGTTATTTCGCGCTGCGCGAACAGAGCGGCCGCCGCCAGGCCGAAGGCCTGGCCGCGCGCGCCAGCAATCGCTCGGCGCTGGTGCTCGACAGCGTGCGCGAGCCGATCGTGCTGATCGACCGCGACCAGCGCGTGGTGATGCACAACGCCGCGTTCGCCGAACTCTACGGCGCGGACGATGTGGAGATCCGCGGCGAAAAGCTGGCCGCTGTGGGCGAAGGCGCGTGGGACCACGCGGAGACACTGCGCCGCTTGCACGACGTGCTGGCGCGCAACCGCGAACTGTGGGATCACCGCATCAGCCAGAGCACGTCGGACGGCATCGAGCGCACCATGCTGGTCAATGCACGCCGCATGCCGCTGCCCGACCGCGAGGATCCCGTGGTGCTGGTGACCGCGTCCGACGTGACCGCGCAGACCATCAGCGAGCGCCAGATCCGCGAGCTCAACCAGCAGCTGGAAGGCAAGGTGGAGCAGGTTTCGGACGTCAACCGTGAGCTGGAAGCCTTCAGTTACTCGGTCTCCCACGATCTGCGCGCGCCGCTGCGCCACATCGCCGGCTTCGCCGACAAGCTGGGCCGGCATCTGGGCGCCGACGTCGACGAGAAGACCACGCATTACCTCGGCGTGATCGGCGGCTCGGCGCGGCGCATGTCGGCGCTGATCGACGACCTGCTGGTGTATTCCCGCCTGGGCCGCAGTGCGCTGCGCCTGCAGAGCGTGGACCTGCAGTCGCTGGTGGCCGACACCCGCGCGATGCTGGACTCGAACGCGGCGGCCGAACATCCCGGCCATCGCATCGAATGGACGATCACGCCACTGCCGATCATCGTCGGCGACGAGAACATGCTGCGGCAGGTGTGGTTGAACCTGCTTGGCAATGCGGTCAAGTACAGCACCGGCAGCGAGCCGGCGCAGATCGAGATCGATTGCCGCCGCGGCGCCGATGGCGGCTACCAGTTCAGCGTGCGCGACAACGGCGCCGGCTTCGACATGCAGTACGCGGGCAAGCTGTTCGGCGTGTTCCAGCGCCTGCACTCGGCCAGCGAGTTCCCCGGCACCGGTGTGGGCCTGGCCAGCGTGCGTCGCGTGCTGGGTCGCCACGGCGGCCGCATCTGGGCCGAAGCCGAGCCCGGCAAGGGCGCCACGTTCCACTTCACCCTGCCTGCGTCGATGACCGATGCGGGTCCGTCTTCTTCACCAGGACACTCCCTGACATGAGCGAAATCCGCACGATCCTCCTCGCCGAGGACAGCCCGCACGACGCCGAGATGGCCATCGACGCGCTGCGCGAAGCCCACCTCGCCAATCCCATCGTGCACGTGGAAGACGGCGTCGAGGCGCTGGACTACCTGCTGCAGCGTGGCAAGTACGCCGACCGCGCACCGGGCGATCCGGCGGTGCTGCTGCTCGACATCAAGATGCCGCGCATGGACGGCCTGGAAGTGCTCAAGCAGTTGCGCGAGCACGAGACGCTCAAGCGCATGCCGGTGGTGATCCTGTCGTCGTCGCGCGAGGAGAGCGATCTGGCGCGCAGCTGGGACCTGGGCGTGAACGCCTACGTGGTCAAGCCGGTGGACGTGGACCAGTTCTTCGAAGCGGTGCGCACGCTCGGCAAGTTCTGGGCCGTGCTCAACGAAACGCCCGACGAAGAGTGATGGTCGAGGCCGCGCCGTTGCGGGTGCTGATCGTCGACGACTCGCGCGACGACGCCGAGCTGACCGAGCTCGCGCTGCGCGATGCGGGCATGGACGTCGACTGCCGCCGCGCCTATGGCGAGGCGGGATTGACCGACCTGCTGCGGGATTTCAGGCCGCAGATGGTGCTGTCGGATGTGAACCTGCCCGGCTTCTCCGGTGCACAGGCGATGGGCCTGTCGCGCGCGATGCTGCCGGGCGTCCCGGTGGTGTTTCTGACGGGCTCGGAGATCGGCGTGCCGGGTGAGGAACTGCCGGTGGGCGACGGCCTGGTGTTCAAGGACGCGCTGGAATTGCTGCCGGGCGTGGTGCGGGGACTGGTGACGGCGTAAGCGGCCTGGGGGTCGTTGCGCCGTGTTGCGCATTTGACGTGTGTGGCGTCGCTGGGTGTTCGCGGCGCTGGTGAGGCGATGGGTTTCGCTCGGCTCTACCCATCCTGAGGACTCTGTGACGCGCGGCTGCGGTGTGTGCCGCGGGTGGGATGGCTGCGGGCGTTTGCCCTCACCCCAACCCCTCTCCCAAGGGGAGAGGGGCTCGATTACGCGAGCGTGCTGCCTTTAGCCCCTCTCCCTCCGGGAGAGGGGTTGGGGTGAGGGCCATCGAAGAGGCGATGCCTCAATCGAAGTGGAACGTGTCGAATCCAGCGCGCGATGCACTTGCGAACCTACGCGTCATCGTGGTCTCAGCCTTCCGCTTCCGCCAGCTGCGCCTTGCGGATCTGCGCATCCACCGCGGCGATCGCGGTCATGTTGATCACGCGGCGCGGGGTGGCGGACGGGGTGAGGATGTGGGCCGGCTTGTTGACGCCCATCAGGATCGGGCCGAGCGCGGCGCCGCCGGTCATCACGCGGATCATGTTGTAGGTGATGTTGGCGGCGTCGATGTTCGGGAACACGAACAGGTTCGCGCGACCGCTCAGCGTGGTGTCGGGCAGCATGCGGCGACGCAGGGACTCGTCCCATGCGGTGTCGCCCATCATCTCGCCATCGAACTCCAGCTTCGGCGCGCGACGCACGAGGATCTCGCGAACTTCGCGCATCTTGCGGGCGCTCGGATCGTCGTGGCTGCCGAAGTTGGAATGCGACAGCAGGGCGATCTTCGGCTCGATGCCGAACAGCTTCAGGCGGAGCGCGGCCTGGATGGTGCTCTCGGCGATCTGCTCGGCGGTCGGATCGGGCTGCACGTGGGTGTCGACGAAAAACCACAGGCCCTGGTCGTTGACCACGCCGGTCATCGCCGACGTGCTCTGCAGGCCCGGGTCGAGGCCCAGCACGCTGCGCACGTAGCCGAGCTTCTTGTGGAAGCGGCCGACGATGCCGGTGATCATCGCGTCGGCTTCGCCGCGGTCGACCATGATCGCGGCGATCAGCGTGGGCCGCGAACGCAGCAGGTTCTTCGCCGAATCCGGGGTCACGCCGCGCCGCGCGGTCAGCGCGTGGTAGTGCTGCCAGTACTCGTTGAAGCGGGGATCGTCGTTGATGTTGGTCAGTTCGAAATCGCGACCGGCGACCAGGCGCAGGCCCAGGCGCTTGATGCGCATGTCGATGACGTCGGGACGGCCGATCAGGATCGGGAACGCGAGTCCTTCGTCGACCACGGTCTGCACCGCGCGCAGCACCACTTCCTCTTCGCCCTCGGCGTAGACGATGCGCTGGCGGTCGGCGCGTGCGCGATCGTAGGCGGGCTTCATCGCCAGGCCGGTGCGGTGGATGAACTGGCCGAGCTTTTCGCGATAGGCGCGCATGTCGTCGATCGGACGCAGCGCGACGCCGGAGTCCATCGCGGCCTGCGCGACGGCCGGGGCGACGATGGTCAGCAGGCGCGGGTCGAACGGGCGCGGAATGATGTATTCGCGGCCGAAGCTCGGGATCTCCTCGCCGTAGGCGCTGCCCAGATCGCTCGCTTCTTCCTTCGCCAGCTGCGCGATCGCATGCACGCAGGCGAGCTTCATCGCCTCGTTGATGCCGGTCGCGCCGACATCGAGCGCGCCGCGGAAGATGTACGGGAAGCAGACCGCGTTGTTGACCTGGTTGGGGAAGTCGGAGCGGCCGGTGGCGATGATCGCGTCCGGACGCACGCGGCGCGCTTCCTCCGGCATGATTTCCGGATACGGATTGGCCAGCGCGAGGATCACCGGATTCGGCGCCATGGTGGCGATCATGTCCGGCTTGAGGATGCCGCCGGCCGACAGGCCCAGGAACACGTCCGCGCCGGCGACGATGTCGGCCAGCGTGCGCGCGGGGGTATCGCGCGCGTAACGCGCCTTGTCCGGGTCGAGATTGTCGCGGCCGCTGTGGATCACGCCGTCGCGGTCGAAGGCGAGGATGTTCTCGGGCTTGAGGCCCAGCGCGACCAGCATGTCCAGGCACGCGATGCCCGCGGCGCCCGCGCCGGTGGTGGCGAACTTGACGTCCTCGATGCGCTTGCCGGCGATCTCGAGCGCGTTGACGATCGCCGCGCCGACGATGATCGCGGTGCCGTGCTGGTCGTCGTGGAACACCGGAATCTTCAGCCGCTCGCGCAGCTTGCGCTCGACGATGAAACACTCCGGCGCCTTGATGTCCTCGAGGTTGATGCCGCCGAAGGTCGGCTCGAGGCTGGCGATGATCTCGACCAGCTTGTCGGGATCGCGCTCGTCGACCTCGATGTCGAACACGTCGATGCCGGCGAACTTCTTGAACAGCACGCCCTTGCCTTCCATGACCGGCTTGCCGGCCAGCGCGCCGATGTCGCCCAGGCCCAGCACCGCGGTGCCGTTGGAGATCACCGCGACCAGATTGCCGCGCGCGGTGAGCTCGCTGGCCATGTTCGGGTCGCGGACGATTTCCTCGCAGGCGTAGGCCACGCCCGGCGAATACGCCAGGGCGAGATCGCGCTGGGTCAGCATCGGCTTGGTCGCGCTGACGGTGATCTTGCCCGGCGGCGACGCGCGGTGATAGTCGAGGGCGGCCTGGCGGAATTCGTCGTTGGACATCGTCGGGGAGTCTGCTCTGGAAAAAATGACGCGGGACAGGATTCTAACCCCGCCCCGCGCGAACCCCTGGACGGGGGCGTGTGGTCCGCTTCAGGACCGCTGGATACGGCCCGGTCGGCACGGCCGACCGGGCCGTCCGGTCAGAACACGACCTGGGTGCGGATGTTGAAGGTGTGGCCCGAATCCTGGCCCGCGTAGGTACCGACCTGGTTGTCGGTATTCCAGCGCACGACGTTGAACATCACGCGCGACCAGTTGTTGAGGTACCAGTTCAGGCCCAGCGTCCACGAATCGCCCTCGCCGCCGCGCGCGGCATCGGTGAAGTCGTACTTGTCGTAGCGCGTGGCCAGCTCCCAGGCACCGATGCCGCCCTCGGTGACCGGACGCGCGACGCGGGTGGTGCCCCACACGCCCGAGCGGGCGCTGAAGCCGGGCTTCTCGCCGGTGATCAGCCAGCCGGCGTAGGCCGAATGCGCCTTCTGGTCGACTTCGCCGACCGAGGTCGAGCGCAGCGTGGTCTCGCTGGTTTCGGCGAAGGCCCAGAAGTTGCGGAAGGTGCCGCCGAGCTCGGCGCCCCAGACCTTCTCGCCGGTGACGTCGTTGATGGCGCTGGCCGACACGCGCACGTTGTCGTTGAAACGCGAGGCCACGCGCGGCGTGCGGTTGATGCGGTTGGTGTCCACGCCGTAATCCTCGTGCACGTACCAGCCACCGACATGCAGGAAGCCGGCCGGGCGCTTGATCGGGTTCACGTGGCCGCGGAAGGAATAGGTCAGCGAATCGGTCTCGGTGCCGGTGTTGCCGACGTCGTCGCCGGTGACGCCGAAGGTGGTGTGCCAGTTCTGCCCGATCATCTTCATCTGCACGCCGAGGCCGAAATAGCCGCTGGCCGGCATGCCCACGCTGGCCACCGCGTTGCGCTCCATGAAGGGCGTGCGGGTGAGCGTGGTGCTCGAATCGATGGCGCGGTCCTTGAGCTTGTTGCCGACGTAGAACTCGGTGGGAATGCTGCCGAGCATCGTGTCCCAGCTCAGGTAGGCATCCGACAGGCTGACGGTGTTGTCGGCCAGCTCGGCGTCGATCTTGTAGCCCAGCGGTCCCATGCTGCCCTGCGCGCCCAGACGCGCCTGGCGCAGGTTGGTGCCGGTGATGTTGCGGTCGTCGAAGCTGGAGCCGTGGGTGGACGAGAAGTCCACCAGCACGCGACCACGCGGGTTGAAGGTGAAGCCGCGATCGCTGCTGCGGAACTCGGGGCCGCCGCGACGCCAGCTGACGTTGCCGCCACCACCGCCGCCCCCGCCGCTTGCGGCGAGCTGCGCGACCTGGGCCTGCAGGATCGCCATGTCGTCCTGGCGGGTATCGGCGACGGCGGCGTCGACCTGCGCCTGCACGCCATCGGCGGGCGCGCTTGCCGGCGCAGTGGCGACGGCCGGTGCGCCCATCGCGTCGAGGCGCTGGTTGAGCGCCTGCAGCTGCGCGGATTGCTGCTGGATCTGTTCGGCCTGCAGGCGGATCAGTTCACGCAGTTCGGTTTCGGTGGCGGTATCGGCGGCGAGCGCCGGCAGCGCGGCCAGGCCCAGCAGGGCGCCGGCGGCGAGCGCGCGGGTATGTGTGCGATTCATTCGGTGTGTTCTCCCTAAAGCGGATGCAAGGCGTGGACGGCTCAGTCGCCGTCTTCTTCGAGATCGGCGTCGTCGGTGTCGGCCGGCGGCGGCATCGGTGCGGTCTGGCCGGTCAGCGGCTGCAGGCTGACCGGCGGTGCGGCCATGAAGCCGTGTGCGCGCGCCCAGGTGGTGAACAGGCGCGGCCATTGCGCGACCTGCGTGCCGGGCCGGCCCAGCCCCCAGCTGTGGCCGCCGCGATCGAAGATGTGCAGTTCTGCAGGCACGTTCTGCGCGCGCGCGGCCTGGAACATCAGCAGACTGTGGTTGACGTCGGCGATGCGGTCATCAGCGGCGTGGGCGAGGAACACCGGCGGCATGTCGCTGCGCACGTGGCCTTCGACCGAATAGGCCTCGACGGCATCGGACTGCGTGGCGAGTTCGCGGCGGCTGCGGGTGGTGTCGTAGGGCGGCTTCAGCGTGACCACCGGGTAGAGCATCGCCAGGAAGTCCGGGCGCGACGGCAGGCGGTCGCTCGCGTCGAGCGCGGGATAGAAGTCGTGGTCGAAGCGCGTGGCGAGGATGCCGCCGAGGTTCGCACCTGCCGAGGACCCCATGACGCCGATCTTCGTCGGGTCGATGCCCAGTTCGGCCGCATTCGCGCGCAGCAGGCGCATCGCCCGCTGGCCGTCGGCGAACGGCGCGGATGCCGGCCAGCCGTCGACCGGCATGCGGTAGTACAGCACCGCGCTGGTCACGCCGATCGACGCGAGCCACTGCGCCATCGGTCGTGCCGCGGTGCCGACCTGGATGCGGAAGTAGCCACCGCCGCCGAGGATCAGCACCGCGGTGCCGTTCGGATTCGCCGGGCGGTGGATCTCCATGCGCGGCTGCGACACGCGGGTGACCGCGCCCACCGCACTGCCTTCGTTGCCGATCTGTTCCGGTCCGCTGACGGTCTGCGGCAGGTGGCCGTCCGGCCAGAGGTTGAGCGTCTGCGTGCCGGTCTGGGCATGCGCCAGGCCGGTGCAGGCGAGCAGGAGGCCGGCGATCAGGCCGGCCCAGTGGTGTCGTGTCGTCATGGGTTCCCCTCCCAGGGCGTTGCGTGTGAATCGTTTCAAGCGGCGTGCGTGCGCTCAGTCCAGCGCGAGCACGCCGCGGTCGCCCGGGCCTGCCGCCGGGTCGGGCGCGGCGGCGACCGGCAGCGGCTTGCCATCGAGCGCGGCGGCCAGCTGGTCGCGGTCGAGCGCGCCTTCCCAGCGCGCGACGACGACGGTGGCGACCGCATTGCCGATGAAGTTGGTGATCGAGCGGCATTCGCTCATGAAGCGGTCGATGCCGAGGATCAGCGCCATGCCCGCGACCGGCACCGTCGGCACCACCGACAGCGTGGCGGCGAGCGTGATGAAACCGGCACCGGTCACGCCGGCCGCGCCCTTGGAGCTGAGCATCGCGACCAGCAGCAGGGTGATCTGCTGCCACAGCGTGAGTTCGGTGTTCGTCGCCTGCGCGATGAACAGCGCGGCAAGCGTCATGTAGAGATTGGTGCCGTCGAGGTTGAACGAATACCCGGTCGGCACGACCAGGCCGACGACCGACTTCTGGCAGCCGGCCTTTTCCATCTTCTCCATCAGCGACGGCAGCGCGGATTCCGACGACGACGTGCCCAGCACCAGCAGCAGTTCGGCCTTCAGATAGCGGATCAGCTTGAAGATCGAGAAGCCGCAGGCGCGCGACACCGCGCCCAGGATCACGAGTACGAACAGCGCGGCGCTGACGTAGAACGTGCCGACCAGCCACGCCAGGTTCGCCAGCGACGACAGACCGTACTTGCCGATGGTGAAGGCGATCGCGCCGAACGCGCCGATCGGTGCGGCCTTCATCAGGATGTGCACCAGCTTGAACACCGGCACGGTCAGCGTTTCCAGAAACGCCTGGATCGGCTTGCCCTTCTCGCCCACCAGCGCCAGCGCGATGCCGAACAGCACCGCGATGAAGAGCACCTGCAGGATGTTGCCGTCGACGAAGGCGCCGACCAGGGTGCCGGGAATGATGTCGAGCAAAAAGCCGGTCAGCGTCATCTCGTGCGACTTCTGCACGTAGCCTTCGACCGCGGCGGTGTCGAGCGAGGCCGGATCGATGTTCATGCCCACGCCCGGCTGCACGATGTGCGCGACCAGCATGCCGATCACCAGCGCCAGCGTGGAGAAGAACAGGAAGTAGGCCATCGACTTGGCGAACACGCGGCCGACCGTGCGCAGCTGGGTCATGCCGGCGATGCCGGTGACGATGGTCAGGAAGATCACCGGCGCGATGATCATCTTGACCAGCTTGATGAAGGCATCGCCGAGTGGCTTGAGCTGTTCGGCGAATGCCGGCTCGAAGTGACCCAGCAGTGCGCCGAGTGCGATCGCGATCAGCACCTGCACGTAAAGCTGGCGGTACCACGGCAGCCGCGGCGCGGCGGGGATCTCGGACGGGATGGCGTGCATGGGTGCGTACCGGGTGTGCGCATCCAGCGAATGCGGATGCAGGCGTTGCGTTGTACGCGGCTGCGGCGACGCTGCCGATAGCGCATTGGTGTTAGCCCCCCTATTCCTAATCCTTTCGGACTAGCCCGCAGATCGTGTGCACATCCCCGTCCTAGACTTCTTCTGTCGCACGCGCGCGGACGACGCCCCCACACCGCAGCAGGTCGCCCCCGCGCCCGGCTGCAGCCTCCCCCAAGGATTCCATGCGTTGCATCCTCCCCTCCTTGCGGGTGCTGTGCACCTGCACTGCGACCCCGCATGCGTTCGCCGCCGATGGCGCGCAGGCCTGGCCACCGGCATTCACGTTCGCCGACGGCACGGATGTCGCGCTCACCGGCAACTTCGCCTGGGATCACAGCGATTTCAGCGGCGACGCCCGCCTCGGCAGCGACAACGGCATGCGCCGCCGCGAGTTCGGCGCGACGTGAACTGCGACGCGAGCCGACGTTCCGCGACCTGAATTGCCGCGCGTTGCGCGGCCTGCAGCTGAATCGACAGCGCGTTCACCCCGTCCATGCTTCAGCGCGCGACGTTCCGGCCGATACCACGAGCTCGTCCACCCGATTCTGTCGCCATGTCCCTGTTCGCTCCGCTTCAGCGGCGCCTCGCCGATCTTCCGGTCGCCCGCAAGTTCATCCTGCTGTGCGCGGTTCTGGCGCTGGGCATCCTGGCCCTCGCGGTCTCTGCCGCCCGGCTGCAGTACCTGGAGCTGGTGGACGCGCGCAAACAAAGCGTGCAGATCCAGATCGAAACCGCGATGAGCGTGGCCGATCACTACGCCAGCCAGGCCCGCAGCGGCGCGATCACGTCGGAACAGGCGCAGGCGCTGGCCATGGGTGCGCTGGGTGCGATCCGCACCAACGACGGGACCGACTATTACTTCATCGTCGATCCGCAGATGCGCATCCTCATGCATCCCAGTCGCGAGACCGGGACCGACATGAGCGATTACCAGAGCAACTCGGGCGAGTACGTCTACCGCGACATCCTCGAGACCGTGACACGGGGCGACGGCTTCTCGTACTACAGCGCGCCGAAGCCGGGCAACGAAGGCCAGTTCGAGAAGATCAGCTATGCACAGGCGTTCGACGAGTGGGGCTGGATCGTGGTCATGGGCGTCTACGCCGACGATATCCAGCACCAGGCGATGGCGTTCACCCGGTTGATGGCGCTGATCGGCGGCCTGGTGATGCTGACGATGGTGTGCCTGTCATGGCTGATCGGCCGCGCCATCGTGACGCCGCTGCGCGCCGCGACGCGCGCTGCCGAAACCATTGCATCGGGTCGCTTCGACAACCCGATCGCCATCACCTCGCGCGACGAGACCGGCCAGCTGATGGCGAGCATGCGTCAGATGCAGGATCAGCTGCAGCGCTTCAATGGCGAGATGAACACGATGATCCGCCTGCAACAGGGCGAGGACATCACCCACCGCATTCCGGAGGATTTCCCCGGCGATTACGGTGCGCTGGCCCGCGGCGTCAACACGGTGGTGTTCGAGCACCTCGACGCCATCAACGATGCGATGGCGGTCATGGACGAATACGGCCAGGGCGACCTGAGCCGCGACATGCGCCGTCTGCCCGGCCAGCGTGCGCGGCTGCACGAGGCGCTGGACACCGTCAAACGCAACATGGGCGCGGTCAACAGCGAGATCGCCACGCTGGCCGAAGCCGCCGCGCGCGGCGACTTCGGCGCGCGCGGTGACGAGTCCCGCTACAGCTTCGCGTTCGCCGAGATGGTGGAAGCGTTGAACCGGCTGATGCAGCAGGCCGATGCCGGTCTCACCGACGTCGGCCGGATCATGGCCGCGATCGCCGACGGCGATCTGTCGCAGCGCGTCGATGCGCGCTACCAGGGCGCGTTCGGCCGTCTGGCAGACGATGCCAACCGCACCGCGTCGCAGCTGGCCGACGTGGTGCGCGGTATCCAGCAGTCGGCGGTCTCCATCGACGGCGCCGCCGGCGAGATCGCCGCCGGCAACGACGACCTGTCGCGCCGCACCGAGAGCCAGGCCGCGAACCTCGAGGAAACCGCGGCGTCGATGGAGGAGCTGACCTCCACCGTGCGCCAGAACGCCGACCATGCGCGCCAGGCCAACGAGCTGGCACGCAGCGCGGCCGACGTCGCCGGCCAGGGCGGCCGCGCGGTCGAGGAGGTCGTCGCGACGATGGCCTCGATCGATGCCTCGTCGGCACGCATCGGCGCGATCATCGGCGTCATCGACGGCATCGCGTTCCAGACCAACATCCTTGCGCTCAACGCGGCGGTCGAAGCCGCACGCGCCGGTGAGCAGGGCCGCGGCTTTGCGGTCGTGGCCAGCGAAGTGCGTACGCTGGCCCAGCGCTCGGCCGACGCCGCGCGCGAGATCAAGCAGCTGATCGGAGAATCGGTCAGCCGCGTGCGCGAAGGCTCCAGCCAGGTCGCCGTGGCGGGATCGACGATGTCGCAGGTCCTGACGTCGGTGGGTCGGGTGACGGAAATCATGGCCGAGATCAGCGCGGCCTCGCAGGAGCAGTCCTCGGGCATCGACCAGGTGAACCAGACGGTGATCCAGCTCGACGAGACCACGCAGCAGAACGCGGCCCTGGTGGAGGAAGCCACCGCCGCGGCGCGCAGCCTCGCCGACCAGGCCCAGCAGCTCACCCGCGCCGTCGCCACCTTCCGCCTGGCGCCCGCCCCGGCCGTCCACGCCTTCGCCGTGCCGGCATGACCGCGCGCCGCGCCACACAGGATTCCACCCCCATGCGTCTGATCACCGGTTGTTTCGCACTCTGGGCAGCGGCGTCGCCCGCCCTGGCCTACGACATCGAACAGTGGCCCATCAAGACCACGCTGTCCGACGGCACCGAGCTGGCGCTGACCGGCAACTTCGCCTGGGACACCGTGGATTTCAGCGGCGATCCACGCCTGGCCGACGACGAGGGCATGCGCCGCCGCGAATTCGGCGCCACGGTGAAGAAGGCCGGCGTCTGGGACGCGATGGTCTATTTCGACTTCGAGTCCAAGGCCTGGCTGGACGTCTTCGTGCGCTTCGACAGCAAGCACTTTCTCGGCACCGATGTCGGCAAGCTGCGCGTGGGCTACATCAAGGTGCCGGTCGGTCTGGAAGGCGTGACCAGTTCGCGTGCCGGCACGTTCATGGAACTGGCCGCGCCGATCCAGGCGATCTATCAGGGACGCCGTACCGGTGCGGAGTGGACGCTGGAGCGGCCGCGCGGCCTGGTCCAGCTGGGCGGCTACGGCGGCCAGGATCTGCAGGGTGACAACCCTGGCCAGACCTGGGCGGCGCGTGGCGTGTGGACGCCGCGCAAGGCTGCGGGCGACGTGCTGCACCTGGGCCTGGCGCTGTCGCAGGAACACCCGCAGGGCTGGACCGACGGCCGCGGCGTCGACTTCGCGCCGACCGCGCGCCTGCGTGCGCGTCCCGGCGCCGGACTCACGCCCGTGCGCCTGGTCGATTCCGGCAGCCTGGCCCCGGTCGACCACATCCGCCGCACGGGTCTGGAGGGCATCTGGATCCAGGGGCCGGTGTCGTTGCAGGGCGAGCTGCTGCGCGCCGACATCGCCCGCGAGGGCGGCCGCCCCGACTACAGCGCCGACGGCGGTTATCTCGCGGCCAGCTGGCTGCTGACCGGCGAAAGCCGCCCCTATTCGGCCGGCAACGTCGCCAACCCCAAGCCGGCGAACGGCTACGGCGCGGTGGAAGTGGCGGCGCGCTACAGCACGCTCGATCTCGACGACAGCCCGGTGGCCGGCGGCCGCCAGCACGACTGGACCTTCGGCGCGAACTGGTACCTGACCTCGCACTTCAAGCTGCAGGCCAACTACGTCCACGCAAATGCCACCCGCAACGGCGTGACCACACGCCCCGACGCGGTGGAACTGCGCGCGCAGGTGCAATTCTGAACCACGCTGCTGGTGATGCTCGCGATCGCTGCCGCGCTGTCCGGCTGTCGCGGCGACACCGAGCGCGGTGCAGCAGCGGCGATGCCGCATCGCGCGCGGACGCCGCCTCCACGCGGCGTCAACCACACGACACACCTACACTGGCGTGATGCGCACCCGACCGCGCCTGCGACGTCTTCTGCTCACCGTGCTCATCGCCTGCGGTGGTCTCGTGCTGGTCGCGGCGCTCGGCTATCGCGAAGGCGGACGGCGCGCGCTCGACGCGCAGTCGGTGCAGGCCGCGCAGCAGCTCGACCTGCAGGCCCAGGCGCTCGACCAGCGCATCGAACGCTACCGGGCCCTGCCGCAGGTGCTGGCGCTGGATCCCGACCTGCGCGCATCCGTCGCCGCGCCGGTCGACGCCGCCACCCGGGCGCGCCTCAACCG
This sequence comes from Luteimonas sp. KH_071, assembly GCF_057838005.1. Lineage (NCBI taxonomy): Bacteria > Pseudomonadati > Pseudomonadota > Gammaproteobacteria > Lysobacterales > Lysobacteraceae > Luteimonas > Luteimonas sp. KH_071. Next base: position 3,353,296 of record NZ_CM174458.1, read on the forward strand.
CCGCCTCGAAGATGCCAACCGCACCACGCGCGCCTCGACGCTGACGCTGATCGACGCGCGCGGCGTCGCGATCGCCGCGAGCAACTGGCGTGATCCCGGCAGCAATGTCGGCGAGGACTACGCGTTCCGTCCCTACGTGCAGCAGGCGCTGCGCGAAGGTCGCGGCCGTTTCTACGGCATCGGCGTGACCACCGCCGTGCCCGGTTACTTCCTGTCCGAAGCGCTGCGCGACGATGCCGGCCGCGCGGTCGGCGTGATCGTGATCAAGATCGAACTGGCCGCGATCGAACGCACCTGGCCCGACGACGGCGACCTGGTGCTGGCCAGCGATGCCCACGACGTGGTGTTCCTGGCCAGTCGCGCCGCGTGGCGCTATCGCGTGCTCGCACCGCTCGATGCGCAAGCGCGTCAGGAACTCGCTGCCACCCGGCAGTACGAGGGCCAGCAGCTGCGCGCGTATGCGGGGCAGGTGCAGCGCCGCGCCGATCCGCATGGCGCGGTGGTGCGCATCGACATGCCGGCGATGCCGGGCCAGTGGCTGTGGCAGCGTGTACCGGTCGCCGATACCGACTGGACCCTGCATCTGCTGCAGGACACCGCACCGGTCGCGGCCGCCAGTCGCGAGTGGGCCACGATCGCCGGCGCGACCTGGGCCGCACTGGTGTTCCTGACCCTGTTCCTGCAACAGCGCGTGCGCCTGGGGGCGCTGCGCCGGCGCAGCCGCGACGAACTGGAAACGCTGGTCCGCCACCACGCCGAGGAACTGCGCAGCGCGCGCGACGGTCTGGTGGCCGCGGCGCAGGAAGCCGACACCGGCCTGAGCCGGCGGCTGGCCCATCTGCCGCAGGGCGTGGTGATCATCGATGCGGACCAGCGCATCGTCGCGTGGAACGCGCGCTACATCGAACTGTTCCGGTTCCCGCCGGATCTGGTGCGCGTGGGCACGCCGATCGAGGAGATCTTCCGCTACAACGCGCGGCGCGGCCTGCTCGGACCGGGGCCGGTGGAAGAGGCGATCGAACGCCGGCTCGAACACCTGCGCAGCGGCAAGCCGCACATGCGCGAGAGCGAGAAGACCGACGGCACGGTGCTGGAGATCCGCGGCAACCCGCTGCCCGACGGCGGCTTCGTCACCAGCTACGCCGACATCACGACCTACAAGACCACCGCGCGCGAACTGCGCACGCTGGCCGACGCGCTGGAACAGCGCATCGCCGAGCGCACCGCCGACCTCGAACAGGCACGTGCCGAGGCCGAGGCCGCGAACCGCTACAAGGGTCGCTTCGCCGCCGCCGCGGTGCATGACCTGCTGCAGCCGCTCAATGCCGCGCGCATGTTCGCCGCCGGCCTGCGCGCGCGCCTGCGCGACGAGGAGACGCGGCGGATCGCCGACAACATCGACGGCGCGCTGTCGGCGCAGGACGGCATTCTCGCCAGCCTGCTCGACATCTCGCGGCTCGAGACCGGCACGCTGCGGACCGACATCCGCGAAGTCGCGCTGGGGCCGCTGCTCGAAGGCCTGGCGCGCGAGACCGGCGTGCTCGCGCAGGCGCGCGGCCTGCGCTTCGACCACGTGCCCACACGCGCCTGGGTGCGCAGCGATGCGACGCTGCTGCGGCGTCTGGTGCAGAACTTCCTGTCGAACGCGGTGCGCTACACCGCGCGCGGACGCATCGTGCTCGGCGTGCGCCGCGACGGCGACCGCCTGTGGATCGAAGTGCACGACACCGGGCCGGGCATTCCACCGAACCGCCAGCGCGAGATCTTCGAAGAATTCCGCCGCCTCGATGACGGCAATACCGGGGATCGCGGCGCGGGCCTCGGGCTCGCCATCGTCGACCGCATCGCGCGCCTTCTGGGCCATCGCATCGACCTGCGCTCGCGGCCCGGCGCCGGCAGCGTGTTCCGGGTGTCGGTACCGCTGACGGACGCGCCCGCACACCCATCTGCCGCAACCGTGACGCCCCACGCACCTGCGCAGGACGACGCACCGCTCCGCGGCTGTCGCGTCTGGGTGGTCGACGACGACCCGCAGGCGTGTGCCGCGACCCGGCAGCTGCTGCAGCGCTGGGACTGCGAGGTCCTGCTCGCGGACGGCCCGCACGCCGCGCTCGCCGCCGCCGTGCGCGGCGAAGCGCCGGACATCGTGCTGCTCGACGTGCGCGAGGGCGCACACCCCGGCCCGGGCCTGTTCGACACCCTGTGCGACCGCTGGAGCGCGGTGCCACTGGCGATCCTGGTCACCGCCGGATCCGACCCGGCACTGCGCGCACAGGCGCGTGACGCGGGCCAGGGCTTTCTGTCCAAGCCAGTGCGCCCGCCGGCACTGCGCGCCCTGATGATGCAGATGCGGCTGCGGGGGTACTGAGGCGGAAATACGCCCGGCCCCGCGTGCGGGGCGGGCTGGAAAAAACTACGCCTCGTCCTCCCGCTCCAACGCCTTCACCAGCACCGCCGCCTGCGTACGGCTGTGGCATTCGAGCTTCTTGAGGATCGCGGTCACGTGCACCTTGACGGTGTTCTCCGCCAGTCCGAGCTGATGCGCGATCTGCTTGTTGAGCAGACCGTCGGCGATGCCCAGCAGCACGCGGAACTGTTGCGGGGTGAGCTGGGCCAGGCGCGCGGCGAGTTGCGCATCCTCTTCCGAACGTTCGGCGGTCAGCGGCGGGAACCAGCTGCCGCCGTCGAGCACGTTCGCCACGGCCTGGCCGATGGAGTCTGCCGGCGCCGATTTCGAGATGAACCCCGACGCGCCGAACTGCTGCACACGGCGCACGGTGCGCGGGTGGTCGTTCGACGAGATCACCACGACCGGCAACTCCGGACGTTCGCCGCGCAGCCAGACCAGTGACGACAGTCCGCGTGCACCGGGCATCGTCAGGTCGAGCAGGACGAGTTCGATCTCCGGATGCGCGTCGAGCGCGGGCGCAAGTGCCGAGGCCGTCGCAGCTTCGATCACGCGGATCTGGCCGAGGCTGTCGCGCAGTGCATGCAGCACTGCGGCCCGCAGCAACGGGTGATCGTCGGCGACGAGAATGGTAGGCGCGGCGTCCATCTGTGCAGTCTGGCACGGACGGCGGAATGCAAACGCGGTCACGTTGGCATGGAATTCGCAGGCACACTATGCAAAGGGGGAAGACCAATTGCGCAACAGAGCCGTCGCCAGCGCGCACCTCGAGTGCCAGCCCGTGTGGGTCGCTGCATGCCGCGTCGGCAGGTTCGACCGCGCGCGCAGCGTGGCGAAGCGCCTGCTGGCCGGGACCCTGCTGGCGTGCGCGTCGTTCACGGTCTCGGCGCAGGTGCCCGACCCGGTCGACGATCCGCCCTTGAGCCTGGAGATGTACGGCCTCGATGAAGGCCTATCGCAGCTCACGGTCTCGGCGATGAGCGGCGACGACCAGGGCTTCTTGTGGGTGGCCACCCAGGATGGTCTGAACCGCTTCGACGGCCACCGGTTCCGTGCCTACCGCAACGCACCCGACCAGCCGGTCGGTGGCGCGAATCTGGTCAGCAGCAGTATCGACAGCCTGGCATTCGAGCCGGCGCGCACGCGCATGTGGCTGGGCACGAACGATGTGGGCCTGGAAGTGGTGCACCTGCCGACGTGGACGCAGCGTCGGCTCGACGTCGCCGACGGGCTGTCGCACGCCCGCGTGGCGCGCATCCTGCTCGACCCCGCGGGCGGTGCGTGGCTGGGCACCGAGGCAGGCGTGGACCATGTGGATGCCGAGATCCGCAGCGTGCGGACGCTGGGAGCGACCGGGGAGATCATCGGGCTGGTGTGGTCGGCGGCGCGCGGTCGGCCGATCGCGCTCGATGCGAGGTGCAGGCTGTGGTCGGTCGAGGCCGACAGGCTGGTCCTGCTGCCGACGCTGCCTGCCGCGCGGCGTTGCGTGTCGTTGCAGGCCGGTCGGGAAGGTCTGTGGGTGCTCGCTGCCGATGCCGGCCTGTTCCGGCTGGATACGGCAGGCCGCGTGCAGCGGCACTGGTCATTGGCCACGCTCGGCGTGGCACCGGCCGACGCGACCGCGATGATCCGGCTCGACGACGGGCGCGTGCTGACCGGCTACGGCAACGGCGCGGTGGTGCAGCTCGCTCCCGGCAGCGAACGACCGCGACGCCTGCGTTTCGACAATCCGCCGCGCAGTGCGATCACCAGTTTCCATCAGGGCGCGACGGGCGCGTGGTGGATCGGCACCTACACGTCCGGCCTGTACCGCGTGCGGCCGCTGGCCTCGGTGATCCGCTACGACGGCGCCGGCGTCGGCGCGATGGCCGACTGGGACAGCCACAGCATCCGCGCGATCCGCCGCGACGGCGCGCGCATGTTGATCGGCACCGACAGCGGCCTGCGGATGCGCGACGACCCGCGGGCCGCCTGGCGCGCGGTGCCGGGTCTGGTGGACATGTCGGTCCGCGCGATCGAACCGGCGCGCGACGGCGGCTGGTGGATCGGCACCCAGGTCGGACTGCGCAGGCTGCACGCCGATGGTCGCGTCGAGCGCTTCGACGGCCTGCGCGATGCGCGCATCGATGCACTGCTGGTCGAAGACGACATGCTGTGGGTGGGCACGCGCAGCGGCGTGCAGCGCCTGCTCGACGGCCGTTTCGACCCCGACCCGCGCTTCGCGCCGCTGGCCGGCACCATGATCACGGTGCTGTATCGCGACAGCGACGGCAGCTTGTGGATCGGCACCAACTCGCGCGGGTTGTGGCGTCTGCACGACGACGTGCTCGCCCAGGTCGCGCCATCCGGCGCGGGCATGCACCGTTCGGTGTGGGCCATCCACGGCGATGCGGACGCGATCTGGGTCGGTGCGTTCGCCGCCGGCCTCTACCGTATCGACCGCGCGACCGGCATGTCGTCGGTGCTGACCGAGCGCGACGGCCTGACCAACAACGTCGTCTACCGGATCCTGACCGACGCCGGGGGGCGCCTGTGGCTGAGCACCAATCTCGGCCTGAGTGTCTATGACCCCGGGACCGGCATCGTGCAGAACCTCGGCCGTCGCGACGGTCTGCGCAACCAGGAATACAACAGCGGCTCGGCCTTTGCCGGCAGTGACGGCCTGCTGTACTTCGGCGGCACGATGGGCGTGGACGTGATCGCGCCGATGCAGCTGCCGCGGCGCAGCGCACCCGCGCATCCGGTGCTGACCAGCCTGCAGTTGCTCAGCCGCCAGTCCGACAGCGACGCGCGCAGCAGCACCGAGACCGACATCGTCTACAGCACCGGCATCGACCTGGACGACGAGGACAGCGTCTTCACGATCGGCATGACGGCGATCGATTTCCTCGCCCCGGCCGCCGCGCAGTTGCGCTACCGCGTCGACGGCCTGCATACCGGCTGGATCTATCCGCACCAGGCGCGCACCGAGTTCTCGCTCAATCATCTGCCGGCGGGCCGCTACCGGCTGGAAGTGCAGGCTGCGGGACGCGACGGCCAGTTCGGCGAATCGCGCGTGCTGAAGATCGTGATGCCCCCGCCGCCGTGGCGGCATCCGCTGGCCTACGCGCTCTATGCGCTGATTGCGGTGCTGCTGGTGGCCTATTACGTGCGCCGCACGCGGCGCGCCGTGCAACGTGCACGCGAACGCGCGGAGTTGCTCGACCGTACCGTCGCCGAGCGTACCGCGCAGCTGGAACATGCCAACCGCCAGCTGCAGCAGAGCAATGCGCAACTGGATGTAGCCACACGCCTTGATCCACTGACCCAGGTGCCCAACCGCCGCGAACTTCAGGCATGGCTGGCCCGCGAAGCGGTGCGTGCACCGGGCCGGCGCGGCTCGGACGCGCTGTTTTTCTTCATGCTCGACATCGATGCCTTCAAACGCATCAACGACCGGCACGGCCATCAGGCCGGCGACGAAGCGCTGGTGCAGTTCGCTGGACGCATGCAGGCGCTGACCCGCGACGGCGACCTGCTGCTGCGCTGGGGCGGCGAAGAATTCATGCTGGTCGCGCGCCTCGACGACGCCGACGCTGCGGCCGGTCTGGCCGAACGCATGCGCAGCACCATCGCCGATACCCCGATCGCGCTCGCCCATGGCGCCACCCTGCGCATGACCTGTTCGATCGGGTTCGCGCCCTGGCCGTTCTCGTCGGCATGGCCGACGCTCGGCGACTGGCAGCAGACCATCGCGCTTGCCGACCGCTGCCTCTACGCCGCAAAGGACGCCGGCCGCGATGCGTGGGTGGGGCTGGTACCCGGTCTGGATGCGGATCGTCCGCAACTGCAGGCACTGCTGTCGGGCGCGGACCCGGTGATGCTGGGCGATGCGGTGCGGCTGCTGCATTCGACGGCCATGCCGCCGCGTTTCGAACGGTGAGGCAAACGCCTGGACGGGTTTCGCGTTGCGCGATCCGGTTGCGCATGCAGGCGCGCGCTTGCGCGCGATGGGCGTCACGGGGAACGCCATTTCGCGCGCAGGCGCGCGGCTGCATGTGACGCGTGGCCCGGTGGCTACAGCTGATCGATCCGGATCCGGTTGGCGAACAGCGAGAACGCCAGCATCCCGGCGAGCCCGCCGGTGCGCTCCATCCACGGCGGCAACCAGCGCGGGGCTGCGAGCGTGCCGTCGTCGAACAGCGGCGCAAGACGGCGCACGTCGTCGAGCGTCATCTTGCCGGCGAACAGGTGCCGGCACAGCGGCAGGCGATGCGCGGCCAGAGCCTGGCGGAAGAAGGTGTGCACGTCGATCAGCCCGCGCAGATACACCGCATCCTTGGTGAACGCATGGCCGCCGCCGAGCGGCACGCCACGGAACACGCGCTGCGCGGAGGCGAAGCTTTCCGCAGCCGGTTGTCCTGCCTCGTGGAAGTAGTCGAAGACCTGCAGAAAATCCGCACCGTCCAGCGCCCGCGCAATCGCTTCGATGCGCAGGCTCACGCGTTTCATCCGGCCGATGTCGATGCTGCCGGTAATCTGTTCGGCGAGCACGGCCAGCCCCTCCTGCGTACAGGTGGTCCGCGGCGAGGACATCGCGAGACTCGGCAACACCGCCTGCTCGCGGCCGTTGAGCGCGGTCAGCGAATGCACGAAGGCTTCGTGCTGCAGCAGCTGACCGCGGTCGTGGATCGAGTAGCGCGCGTCACTGCGCAGACGCAATCGATACGCGCCGGCCGCGGCCTTGGCGATCATGCCCGGATCGAGCTCGACCGCGACCACGCGCGTGCCGAAGTACGCGTCCAGATCGCCCTGCAACTGCGCCTGCAGAGTGGGCGCGTCGATCGTCGGATGTTCGACATCGGCGAGCAGGCCGGGATCGAGTTCGTCGGCGATGTGGATGAAATGCCGCGCGGCATCGCAGGTCGTCAGCGCGCCGCCGGGCAGGGCCGCATCGGGCCGGCCGTAGAGCGCGATCGCGTGGCCGCTGGCCGCCGCGGTGCCGAGCGATTCGAGCAGCTGCGCGGTCGCATCCCAGGCGCGGGTGGATTCGATGAGGTAGACGCCGAGCGGATGGTCGCGATCGGCATCGCTTGCGATGGAAGCGAGTGCGCGGCGGGTGTCGGTGAAATCCAGAACGGGATACGCGATCTCCGGCATCTCGCGCCGCCCGGCGGCGAACGCGGACAGGAACCGGTGCTGCGACTCGGGTGGCCAGCTCGCGAGACTCAGTACACGGAGCCCGCGCGCGGCGGCGACCATGCGCGCATCGAGCGCAGCGTGATGGGCGATGGCGTCGGGCATCGACGACTCCGGCGGGCGGTGCGGTCACGCTAGCGGATTGGGGCGGGGACTCAAAGCGGTGGACGGGCGGCGCGCCACTGCGCTGTGGATCGGGCGGGCTTGCGGTGGGTTGCCCGTGACCGGCTGCCCTCACCCCAACCCCTCTCCCGGAGGGAGAGGGGCTCGGAGTACGCGAGCGCCTGCTTCTTGAGCCCCTCTCCCCCTGGGAGAGGGGTTGGGGTGAGGGATGACGGTCGCAGCGATGTTTAAAAGAGCGAGACCCCAAGACGCTCCTGATTGAGCCCCTACTCCTCCAGCGTCCAGTCCGACCCACGCTTCGCCGGTTTCACCCCCGGACGCCCGCCCGTCTTCGCCGCCGGCTTGCCGGACGGCCGGCTTTCCACCTTCTGGGCCATACGCGTCGCGAGCTGACCCGCCGCGCCGGCGAGTTCGTCGCGCAGTTTCAGATAGCTGCCCAGGCGCCCCGGATCGAGCGTGCCCGCGTCGACCGCCTCCCACACCGCGCAGCCCGGCTCGTCGCCGTGCGTGCAGTCGCGGAACCGGCATTGCGCGGCGATGGCTTCGACATCGGCGAATCCGCCGCCCGACAGATCCTCCTCGCCGGTCGGCTTGAGTTCGCGCATGCCGGGCGTGTCGATCAGGCAGGCGCCCGATGGCAGTGGAATCAGTGCGCGATGCGTGGTGGTGTGGCGGCCGCGGTCGTCGGTCTCGCGCACCGCGGCGGTCTTCATGCGCTCGGTGCCGAGCAGGCTGTTGGTCAGCGTGGATTTGCCCGCGCCCGAACTGCCGACCAGCACCGCGGTCATGCCCGGCCCGAGCCAGCGGTGCAGCACCGCGGCGCTGCCCGGGTCACGCGCGTTCACCGGCACCACGGCGACGCCGAGCCCGGCGATTTCGGTCAATGCGGCCACGGCGGCGGCGATGTCGGCCTCGGGCTTGTCGGCCTTGGTCAGCACGATCACCGGCGTGCCACCGCCCTGCACCAGCAGCAGGTAGCGCTCGATGCGGCGCGGATTGAAGTCGGCATCCAGCCCGCAGACCACCAGCACGGTGTCGATGTTCGCCGCGATCAGCTGCTGCTTGTAATGCTCGCCGGCCGCGGCGCGCTTGATCGCACTGCGCCGGGGCAGCATCGCGACGATGCGCTTGCCGTCCTCGACCAGCACCCAGTCACCGACTGCGGCGCGGTCCTCCGGCGCGATCGTGCCCTTGCGGTAGCCGCTGCGGCGCAGCCAGTCAGGCAGGGATTCGACCGCGATCGCCTCGCCGGGTGCGCTGGCGACGAGATACCCGGAGCGGTGCTGCTCGACCACCCGCATCGGCAGCGCCTGCGGATGTTCGGCCATCGCGTCGCCCCAGGCGCCCGAGGGGGCGCCGTCGAAGGGCCAGCCGATCGCGCGCAGCGCGAGGTCGGCGGCGGTCGGGTCGGCGGGGTTCAAGCGCAGTGTCGGGCGATCGTCATGCGGCGGATTCTACGGGCGCCGGCCCCGCGCGCGTGAGCCGGACATCTGCGCCACTCATCGGCCCGGGCCGCATTCACCCGGTGTTTCCGCTAGCATCGGGCGACATTCCCGCGCCGAGCGCCGCTGATGTCAGCCCCTCTGAAGACCCGTGAACGCCTGACCGAAGTCCGGTACGAAATCCGTGGCGAGCTCGCGCGGCGTGCGCGGGAACTCGAAGGCCAGGGCCGCACGCTGATCAAGCTCAATATCGGCAACCCCGGCGCGTTCGGGTTCCGTGCGCCGGATCATCTGCAGCGGGCGATCGCCGAGCGCATCCACGACACCGATCCCTATACCCATCAGCAGGGCCTGCCGGCTGCGCGCGAGACGATCGCCGCATTCCATGCCGCGCGCGGCACGCAGGACGTCTCGGCCGAGCGTGTGTTCGTCGGCAACGGGGTCAGCGAGCTGATCGACATCGCCCTGCGTGCGCTGCTCAATCCCGGCGACGAAGTGCTGGTGCCCTCGCCCGACTATCCGCTGTGGTCGGCGGCGACGATCCTCAATGACGGGCGGCCGGTGTTCTACCAGTGCAAGGCGGGCAACGGCTTCCTGCCCGATCCCGACGAACTCGAAGCGCTGGTGTCGCCGCGCACGCGCGCGATCGTGCTGATCAATCCGAACAACCCGACCGGCGCGGTGTATCCGCGTGCGCTGCTCGAGCGCATCGTGGCGATCGCCGCCAAACATGATTTGCTGCTGCTGTGCGACGAGATCTACGACGGCATCACCTACGACGATGCGCCGTTCGAACCGATCGCGCCGATCGCAGGCCCCGTGCCCTGCGTGTCCTTCGGCGGCCTGTCGAAGGTGCACCGCGCCTGCGGCTGGCGCGTGGGCTGGGCGGTGCTGTCGGGCAACGAGGCGCGCAGCCGCGATTTCCGCAATGCGATGGATCTGCTCGGTGCGCTGCGCCTGTGCGCGAACGTGCCGGGGCAGTTCGCGATCGAGGCCGCCCTGACCGGCGTCGACACGATCAGCGCCCTGTGTGCGCCCGGCGGCCGTCTGCACGAGGCGCGCCGCGCGGTGATCGAAGCCTGCGACTCGAGCCCTTACCTGCAACTCGTCGCGCCGGCCGGTGCGCTGTACGCGTTCCCCGGCATCGCGGAAGAATTCACCCAGGGCTTCGACGACCACGCGTTCGCGCTGGAACTGATGGAAGCCGAAGGCGTGCTGGTGGTGCCGGGCAACAGCTTCAACGTGCCCTACCGCAACCATTTCCGCGTGACCCTGCTGCCCGAACCCGCGCAGCTGCGCGAGGTCTTCGCGCGCATCCATCGCGTGCTGGAAAGGCAGATCACCGACGTCCGCAAGGTCGTGCCGCTGGCCAAGCGCCAGATGCGCGTGGCCGGATGACCGCGCCGCGCCGCTATCTCGCGCTGGGCGACAGCTACACGATCGGCGAAGGTATCTCCGCCGAGGACCGCTGGCCGGTGCAACTGGCCGATGCCCTGCGCAGCGAAGGCATCGCGCTCGACGCGCCCGAGATCATCGCGACCACCGGCTGGACGACCGACGAACTCGACGCGGCGATCGACGCCGCGGCGCCGGTCGGCCCCTTCGATCTGGTGAGCCTGCTGATCGGCGTCAACGACCAGTACCGCAGCCGCGACGTGTCGGAGTACACGCCCGCGTTCGAGGCCTTGCTGCAGCGCGCGATCGGCTTCGCCGGCGGCGATGCAGCGCGCGTCTTCGTACTCGCGATTCCCGATTGGGGCGTGACCCCGTTCGGCGCACATTCCGGCCGCGACGTGGCCGCGATCGCGCGCGAGCTCGATGCGTACAACGCCGCGGCCGCGGCGATCTGCGCCGCACGCGGTGTCGCGTTCGTCGATATCGCGGCGGTCAGTCGTGCGCATGGCGGCGAGGCGGAGATGCTCGCCGACGACGGCCTGCATCCGTCGGCTGCACTGCATACCGAATGGATGCAGCTGGCGCTGCCGGTCGCGCGCGGCTTATTGTCGCGGGCATGACTGCGACCACTTCCGACACCACACCCCTGTCCACCGCCCCGTATCCGCGCGAGGACGCCCGCAACATCGCGCGCGCGTTCCTGCCGAAACACGTGCTGGGCAACCGCTACGACTACTACTACACGCTGACCAAGCTGCGCACCGATCCGCTGTATCCGGGCGTGCTGCAGGCACTGCGCCCGACCTCCGCACCGGTGCTCGATCTGGGCTGCGGCCTCGGCCTGCTCGCGCACGCACTGCGCGCCGATGGACAATCATTGCCGTTCACCGGCGTCGACATCGACGCGGCCAAGATCCGCCGCGGCCGCGAAGTCGCCGCACGCGCGGGCCTGGCCGACGTGCAGCTCGACGTGCTCGATCTCGGCGTCGGCCTGCCCGCGCACCAGGGCAGCGTGGCGATTCTCGACGTGCTGCAGTACCTGTCGCCCGATCGCCAGCGCGAGCTGCTCGACAACGTGATCGCGATGCTGGTGCCGGGCGCGCGCCTGGTGATCCGCAGCGGTCTCGCCGACGACACGCCGCGCAGCCGCACCACGCGCATCACCGATCGTCTCGCCAACTTCGCCGGCTGGATGCAGGAACGCGCGAAGAGTTACCCGACCGCCGACGGCCTGCGCGGCCAGCTCGAGGGCGCGGGCCTGCAGACGACGCTGCGCCCGCTCTACGGCGACACGCCGTTCAACAACTGGCTGATCACCGGCACCCGCACGTGACCGCCCGCGACGGCCTGCCGCACGCGCCGATGCTGGCGCTCGACGATCCGTCGTGGACCGCGCTGCGATGCGCCTACGGCGATGCGCGCGGCATTCCGGCGCTGCTGGCCCAGCTCGACGGCGCGCATGAAGACGGCTGGCAGAGCGAACCCTGGAATGCCTTGTGGTCGGCGCTGTGCCACCAGGGCACCGTGTACAGCGCCTCGTTCGCCGCGGTGCCGCACATCGTGGCGCTGCTCGCCGAGGCGCCGGAGCGCGCGACGTCGAGCCATTTCGTGCTGCCGGCCAGCATCGAACTGGCGCGCGCGGCGCACGATGCGGACATTCCCGAACACCTGATCGACGGTTACGTCACCGCGCTGGCACGACTGCCGCTGCTGGCGGGCCTCGTCGCGGCGCCCGACTGGAGCGAGCTGATGTGCATCGCCGCCCTGGCCGCGACCGCCGCGGCGACCGGACAGCATGCGGTGGCCGAACTGCTGCTCGAAGCCGACGATATCGACGCGACGCTGGCGTGGTTGCGCGCGGAGTAAGCCGGGTTTCGCGTTGAGCGATGACGTGTGCGAATGCTCCGCGACGGTTTTCGCTGCGCTCTGGCCATCCTACGCAGCCATCTTCGATCCGTCGGCAGTGCGCGCGCAGCCCAACCCCTGAGGGAGAGGGGCTCGATCCGCACGATGCGGTATTCGTAGGATGGATAGAGCGCAGCGAAACCCATCCAGCATTGCAGACTGCTTCGCCTGATCGTCAGAGATGATCAGGCAATACCGCCCGCAGACCCTTCGCCCGCATCCGCGCGAGCACACCCTCGACCATCGCGACATTGCGGCCGTGCTTCGCACCTTCGTGCAGCAGGACGATCGCGCCGGGTGCGAGGTCGGCGTCGATCCGCGTGACCACGTCATCGACATCCGCCTTCACCGCATCGAACCCGCGCGCAGTCCAGCCGACGCGCGCCAGTCCTGCTGCATGCAGCGGTGCATGCACGAATGGATTGGTATGACCGACCACGGAGCGGAACCACACCGGTGCATGCCCGGTGACGCCGGTCAATGTGCGCTGGCAGTCGAGAATCTCCCGCCGCATCCGCGCCGGACCGAGCGCCCAGAACATCGCCTGCGGATGGGTCTGGCTGTGGTTGCCGATGCCGTGGCCGCGGGCGGCAATCTCGTGCACCAGATCGGGCCGCGCGGTCGCGCGTTCGCCGACGAGGAAGAACGTCGCTTTCGCATCGTGCGCATCGAGCAGCTCGAGCAACGCGCGGGTGTCATCGGACGGGCCGTCGTCGATCGTCAGCCACACGCCGTCGCCCGGCAGCCGCGTCAGCACAGGGCCGTAGAGCCGCGACGCCGGCGCCAGCACGCCCCACAGGCACACCGCATGGCTGGCCAGCAGCAGCGGCAGGCCGAGCGCCCAGCCGAACTGCCACCAGAGCAGCGCGATCAGCACCTGCGAGGCGATCAGCAGCGGCAGCCACAGCTGTGGACGACGGGGCGGGCTGTGCACGGACATGGCGCGCATGATGCCATCGCCGTCGGCGCGCAACGCGGCGTTCCGGGCGCACACACCGCAGCATCAGGCTTGCATCAGCGACCGCGCGGTACCATGTGGATCGTTCCCGCACCCCGGATGCCTGCCATGTCCCTCGACCCCGCCCTCCGCACCCGCATCGACACCCTGCTGCAGGGCAACCGGGCCGTGTTGTTCATGAAGGGCTCGCCGACGACCCCGCAATGCGGCTTCTCCGCCAAGGCGATCTCCGCGCTGGACGCGGTGGGCATCGAATACACGACCGTCAATGTGCTCGAGGACGGCGAGATCCGCGAAGGCATCAAGGTCTATGGCGACTGGCCGACGATTCCGCAGCTCTATGTCGACGGCGAACTCGTCGGCGGCAGCGACATCATCGAGCAGATGGTCGGCAGCGGTGAGCTGCACGGCCTGTTTGGTGTCGCCCCGCCCGACCGCACGCCGCCGTCGATCTCGATCACCCCGGCCGCGCGCGAGATGATCGCCAAGGCCGTCGGCGATGCCGGTGGCGACTACGTGCTGCAGGTCGACATCGACGGCAACTTCCGCACCCGTCTGCAGCTCGCGCCGCGCAGCGCGTCGGCGATCATCGCCCAGGCCGACGGCATCGACGTGCAGTTCGACCTCGCCGGCGCCCGCCGCGCCGAGGGGATGACGATCGACTTCGCCGACGACATCCGCGGTCGCGGCCTGGTGATCGACAACCCGAACGCGCCCAGGCCCGTGCAGGAGATCAGCCCGGCCGATGCCAACGACCGCCTCGCGGCCGGCACGCTGACCCTCGTCGACGTCCGCCCGCCGGACGAGCGCGCCACCGCCAGCGTCGCGCGTCCGTTCGAGGTCCTCGACGGCGACGCGATCACCCGCCTGCAGCAGCTGCCCAAGGACACGCCGCTGGCGTTCCTGTGCCACCACGGTGGCCGCAGCCAGCAGGCCGCCGAGCATTTCCGCAACCAGGGTTTCACGCAGGTCTACAACGTCGTCGGCGGCATCGATGCCTGGAGCGACAGCGTGGACGGCGGCGTGCCGAAGTACTGAGTCCGCGCCGCATGCAGCGCACACGGGCAACCCCGTCCGCAGGATGGTGGAATGGCGTTCCGTCCGCGGTGTGTCGCTCACGCATGCGCAGTCGCATCGTGGGGAGAAGGCAGTGCGGTGTTCCGGCTGCGCGCGGCGCGCGCGAGGACCGCAAGACTTTCCAGCGACTGTCAGGCGCCGGCCACGGCCTGCGGCGGATGGAAAGCATGTCATGGCGCAGACCAGCTGAATCACGCACCGCGCGGGCGAGCGCGCCTCAAGTGATGGGCGAGACTGCCGATAGGACATTGTCCGCATCCGGGCGCAGGCGGCGCACCCGCGCCGCCGCCCACTTCTGGGAACTCAATGCCCACACCGACCGTTCCAGACGCCACTGCGCGCGTGCGTGACACGCCGGGCGGCGGCGCCATGGGCGCGATCGATTCCGAGGCGCTGGTGGCGTTGTTCTCCGGCGCGAACGATCCCTTGCAACTGCTGTCGGCCTTCGCCGACGGCGTGGCCGGTCTGCATGACGAGCTCGGTGGGCTCGGCCGCTACCTGCAGTCGGCCCGCCGTGCGGAGGACTGGCCGGCCTATGGGCGCGCCATGCGCCAGCTCATCGACAAGTACATCCGCACCGTCGAGCTGGAAGCGCCGCCGCCGTCCGATGCCCGGCTCCTGCGGCTGCGCGATCTGCTGCAGCATGCCGTCGGCAGCGGGCTGGTCGCGTTGCTGCGCAAGGAACCTGCGCTGGCCAATGAAGCGACCGCGCTGGCGGAGGCATTGGGCAAGTGGACGCCAAGCCAGGACCTCGGCACGCTCTCCTGGACGCTGACCGACCTGTGCACCCGCATCGACGAGCACGCCGAGGATGCCGAAGAGCACTTCTCGCTGCTGCTCGGCCTGTTCGATCTGCTGCTGGAAAACATCGGCGAACTGCTGGACGAGAAGAGCTGGCTGCATGGCCAGATCGGCCAGATCCGCGGGCTGCTTTCAGGGCCGATGAGCCGCTCGGCGATCGAGGATGCGCGCAACGAGCTGCGTCAGATGCTCTACCGGCAGACGCTGCTCAAGAGCGGCATCGAAGAGTCGCGCACCGCGTTGCGCACGATGATGGGCACCTTCGTCGAGAACCTCGACGGCATGGCCGCGGAGACAGGCGAGTACCAGGACCGCCTGGCCGGCCATGCAAGCCGGATCCGCGAGGCGCGCAGCATCGCCGAGCTCAACGGACTGCTCGATACCGTGCTCGAGGACACCGGGCGCATCCAGGCCCGTGCACTCCGCGCGCGCGATGACCTGGTGGAAGCACGGCGCGAGCTCGAGGAGAGCGAACAACGTCTTGCCCAGATGGAGCAGAAACTCAGCGACGCCGCCGGACTCGCCCGCGAGGACGAACTGACCGGCTGCCTGAACCGCCGGGGCTTCGACGAGGCCTTCGCACGCGAGGCCGCGCGCGCGCGCCTGGACCGGCCGCTGTGCATGACGCTCGTCGACCTTGATGATTTCCGTCGCCTCAACGCGGTCCATGGCCATCTCGGCGGGGATGCCGCGCTGCGCCACTTCGTCGACATCACGCGCTTGACCCTGCGCGACGACGATGTCATCGGGCGCTTCGGGGGCGAGGAGTTCGTGATCCTGATGCCGGCCACGACGCTGCCGCACGCCGTTGCCGCGATGGTGCGGCTGCGCAGCGTGCTCTCCCACCGCCCGCTCGTCTACGAAACGACCCGGATCGCGGTCTCGTTCAGCGCTGGTGTCGCCCTGCGGCGCGCCTCCGAATCCTTCGAATCGCTGCTCAAGCGCGCCGACCAGGCGATGTACCGGGCCAAGCGCGCAGGCAAGGATCGCACCATGGCGGCCATGACCTAGGCAGGCGTGCTTCGGTCCGGCGGCGGTCGGATCGTGCCGTGCGCGCGACCCGCTACACTCCGGCGTCCGCAACGAAGGGAACCGCATGCTGCCGGGCTGGGTACTGCTGCTGGTGTCGCTGGGCTATGCCGCATTGCTGTTCGCGGTGGCCTGGTACGGCGACCGGCGCCCGCTGTCCCCGGAGCGGCCCTGGCTGCGCACGGCGGTCTACAGCCTGGGCATGGCGGTGTACTGCTCGTCGTGGACGTTCTACGGCGCGGTCGGCAGCGCCGCGCGGCAGGGGCTGGGCTATCTGCCGATCTATCTCGGGCCGCTACTGCTGCTGCTGTTCGGCTGGCGCATCCTCGAACGGCTGGCATTGATCGCGCAGTCGCAGAACACGGTGTCGATCGCCGACTTCATCGCCTCGCGCTACGGCCGCTCGCAGCGGCTGGCGGCGATGGTCGCGGTGATCGCGCTGGTCGCCGCCGTGCCGTATCTGGCGCTGCAGTACAAGGCGGTCGCGATCAGTCTCGGTGTGCTCGGCGGGCCGGACGATCCGGTCACCCCGTTCGGCGACCCGGCGTTCTACGTCGCCGCGCTGATGGCGCTGTTCGCGATCCTGTTCGGCACGCGCCAGGTCGACGCCACCGAGCATCGCCCCGGCATGATGCTGGCGGTTGCGCTGGAATCGCTGGTCAAGCTGGTCGCACTGGTCGCGGTGGGCGTGTTCGCGATCGCGTGGTTCGACAGCAACGACCTCAAGCTGGTCGAGGCGACGCAGGCGCTGGTCAAGGATGCGCCGCCGAGCAGTTTCGTCGCGCAGTGCCTGCTCGCATTCGCGGCCCTGATCTGCCTGCCGCGCCAGTTCCACGTGGCGATCGTCGAGTGCGGCGACGTGCGCGACATCCGCCGTGCGCGCTGGCTGTTCGGTGGGTACCTGGTGATCATCTGCGTGATGGTGCTGCCGATCGCCAGCGCGGGTGTCGCGCTGTTCGGGCGCGACGGGCCGGTGGCGCCGGACAGCTTCGTGCTGGCGCTGCCGATGGCGATGAACGCCGATTCGCTGGCGCTGTTCGCCTACATCGGCGGCTTCTCGGCGGCGACCGGCATGGTCATCGTGTCCTCGGTCGCGCTGGCGACGATGGTCAGCAACGATCTCGTGATGCCGCTGCTGCTGCGCCGCGGCTATGCGGAGCGTCACGGCGGCAACGTCGCGCGCACGGTGCTGTGGATCCGCCGGATCGCGATCGTCTGCCTGGCGGCGATCGCTTACGGTTATTACAGCGTCAGCGGCACCGACACCACGCTCGCATCGTTCGGCCTGATGGCCTTCGTCGCGGTCGCGCAGTTCGCGCCTGCGCTGATCGGTGGCCTGTACTGGCGCGGGGCGAGCCGGCGCGGTGTCGAGGTCGGCCTGCTGATCGGCTTCGGCGTGTGGACCTACACGCTGCTGCTGCCGTCGTTGACCCAGTCGGGCTGGCTCGATCCGCAATGGCTGACGGCGGGCCCGTTCGGCATCGACTGGCTGCGTCCGCACGCGCTGTTCGGCCTCGCCGGCTGGGATCCGCTGACCCACGGCACGTTCTGGTCGCTGCTGCTCAACGTCGGCGCGCTGCTGCTGGTGTCGGCGCGCTGGCGCCCCACCCTCGACGAGCGCCTGCGCGCGGCGCCGTTCCTCGATCCCTATGCCGAACGCCGCACGTTCGCGTCCGAGGACTGGAGCGGCACCGTCGGCATTCCCGATCTGCTGACATTGACCGGGCGCATCGTCGGCGAACGCACCGCGCGCGCGGCGTTCGACGAACACGCCCAGGTGCAAGGCAAGCCGCTCGCGCTCAATGCGCCTGCCGACCGCACCTGGCTGCAGTTCACCGAGCGCCAGCTCGCGGCAGCGGTGGGTGCGTCGTCGGCGCGCCTGCTGATGACCAGCGCGCTCAAGGGCTCGGGCATGGAGGTCGACGAGGTCGTCGCGATGCTCGACGAGGCCGGCCAGGAGTTGCGCTTCAACCGCGAAGTGCTGTCGTCGACGCTGGAGAACATCGACCATGGCGTGAGCGTGGTCGACCGCACGATGCGGCTGGTCGCGTGGAACCGCAGCTACCAGCGGCTGTTCGGCTATCCCGACAACATGCTCTACGTCGGCCGCCCGGTCGCCGACCTGATCCGCTACAACGCCGAACGTGGCGAACTCGGCCCGCGCGATGTGATCGACATCGATACCGAGATCGACAAGCGCATCGCCTACATGCGCGCCGGTTCGCCGCACGTGTCCGAGCGCGTGCTCGGCAACGGCCAGGTCATCGAGCTGCGCGGTCAGCCGTTGCCCGGCGGCGGCTACGCGACCAGCTACAGCGATGTCACCGACTACAAGCGCGTGGAACGCGAACTGCGCGACATCAACGAGACGCTGGAGCAGCGCGTCGCCGATCGCACGCGCGAGGCCGAGGCCGCGCAGGAGTCGCGTTCGCGCTTCCTCACCGCGGTCAGCCACGACGTGCTGCAGCCGCTCAACGCCGCGCGCCTGTTCACCTCGGCGCTGCGTGAAACCCAGGACGGCGCGGAACAGAAACATCTCGCCGAGCGCGTCGACACCTCGCTGCGCGCGGCCGAGGAACTGCTCGACGGTCTGCTCGACGTCTCGCGCCTCGATGCCGGCGCGCTGAAACCCGAGATCGTCGATCTCGACGTGTCCGAACTGATGCGCCAGCTCGCCGGCCAGTACGCGCCGATGGCCAAGGCACGCAAGCTCGACATCCGCCTGCACGCGCTGCCGATCGCGGTGCGCAGCGATCGCCGGTTGCTGCGCCGCGTGCTGCAGAACTTCCTCGCCAACGCGCTGCGCTATACCCGCACCGGACGCATCGTGCTCTCGGCGCGCCGCCGCGGCGACCAGGTCGCCCTGCAGGTCTGGGACACGGGGCCGGGGATTCCCGAGCACCATATGAGCCAGATCTACGACGAGTTCCATCGCTACGAGCAGAACTTCGACTGGGACGGCCGCGGCCTGGGGCTGGGCCTGTCGATCTGCCAGCGCATCTCGCGCCTGTTGGGCCACACGCTCGACGCGCGCTCCAGCGTCGGCCGCGGCAGCATGTTCTCGATCACCGTGCCGCGCAGCGTCATGGCGACATTGCCGCCCACCGCGACGCCCGCGCCGCTGCACGACGAATCCCTGCAGGGCCTGCGCGTGCTGTGCGTCGACAACGACGACGACATCCTCGCCGGCATGCGCGCCCTGCTGCGCCGCTGGGGCGTGGAGCCGCTGTGCGCGAAGACCATCGACGAAGCGATCGCCTGCATGGACGAATCGCCCGACGTGATGCTGGTCGACTACCACCTGCACGACCGGCTCGACGGGCTCGACACGCTGGATGCGCTGCGCGGCATCTCGCCCGATGTCCCCGGCGCGCTGCTCACCGCCGACGGCAGCGACACGCTCAAGCAGACCGCGCGCATCCGCGGCTATCGCGTGCTGACCAAGCCGGTGAAGCCGGCCTCGATGCGCGCCTTCCTCGGTGCCCAGCGCATGGCTGCGAACCGACGCGCAGGCGCCTGACGGGCTCGGTTGCCGTTGCGCCGCACGGCTGCACGCCACGCGGCGCATGCCGGCACACCGTTCGCGTCACATGTGGAGGCCTAGGATCGGACGCTCCTCCCTGCCCGGATACCGCCATGAGTTCCAACGAGAAGACCCCCAAGCCGCCCATGACCAGGCGCCGCCGCGTGTTCCTGTTCGGTGCCGTGGTGGCGATCGTGGTACTGCCGCTCGTCATCTACATGGTGGCGATCGGTATCGGTGGCGGCGTGGAGTAAGCGCATCGCAGACCGGCGACACCGGTTGCCGGGAGGTCGAGGCGCACACACGGACTGGAACCGGCACCGTCACAAACGGCGCGTGCCATGCATGCAGTCGGGTACCTCGACGTGGTGTCACCCCGCACGTACGTGCAGCGGCACCGCTTGCGGTGCCTGCTCGACACGCCGTAGATGCAGCGCCTCTCGCAGCTGCCCGTCGGCGCCGCACGGGGCCGAGATGCGGGCCACGCCACCGATCGCGTAGAGTGCGAGCGGGCGCCGCGCGCGTCCGATCCGCGACCCGTCGGCACAGACGGACGCCGGCCACGCGATAAGGGGGAGCACACATGCGCATTGGAATCGTCGTCGACTCGGCCTGCGACCTGCCGCCCGACTGGTTGGCCGCTCACGGCATCCATCTGCTGCCGGTCACGGTGAAGATCGGCGAGTCCCAATTCGTCGACCTGCGCGACGAACGCGCGACGCTGGATTTCATCGAAAGCCACGTCACCGGCCGCCACACCGCCGAAACCGCGGCGTTTCCCGCCGACAAGATCAAGGCGCTGTTCCTCGAGCAGCTGGTCATCGACTACGACCACGTGTTCTGCCTGACGGTCACGCGCAATCGCAGCCAGATCCACGACAACGCCACCCACGCCAGCTTCGCGATCCTCAACGAGTACAAGCCGATCCGTCTGCAGGCCGGCCGCACCACGCCGTTCGCGCTGCGCATCGTCGATTCGCAGCAGGTGTTCGCCGGCCAGGGCATCCTGCCGGTCGAGGCGGTGCGCCTGCGCGATGCGGGCGCGAGCGCGCCGGAGATCCGCAGCCGTTTGGAGTTCCTGGCCGAACGCAGTTACGCGTACATGGTGCCGCGCGATCTCGGCTACCTGCGCGCGCGCATCAAGCATCGCGGCGACCGCAGCGTCAGTCTGCTCGCGGCCCTCATCGGCGGCGCGCTCGACATCAAACCGGTGCTGTACTGCCATCGCGGCGATACCGGCCCGGTCGGCAAGATCCGCGGCTTCGAACCGGCTGCCGAAAAACTGTTCGCCTTCGCCGTCGAACGCGTACGTGCCGGCCTGCTCACGCCGACGCTGTGCCTGAGCTACGGTGGCGAGCTCGAGCAGATGCGCGCCCTGCCCGGCTATGCCGCGCTGGTCGCCGCCTGCGAGGAGCACCATGTCGAACGCTTCGAGACGGTGATGAGCCTCACCGGCATGGTCAACGTGGGCGCCGGTTCGCTGACGCTCGGCTTCGCGGCGCCGCCGCACGCGTTCGCGTAGCGCTGGACAGCTGCGCGACTGGCGCGACCGGGATCGTCCTGCGGATCGGACAACGCGGTGGCGTCGCGGCCTTTGCCCGTCATTCCCGCGCAGGCGCCCGTCATTCCCGCGTAGGCGGGAATCGCTTCGCCAGCGACCGTATGGCCGGTCATCCATGGACGTTCCCGGCCGTCAGGCCGGACTGCATCCATTGCGCGGGGGGCTGTTTGAGCGCCGGTGTAGAGACAGACAGCAACGTCACTGGATGCCCACCTGCGCGGGAACGACGTCTTCGATGACGCCGGTGTCGAAGACGCCCGCCTGCCCGGACGGGCAGAGCGCACCTCGTCCCGCACCCCACATGACGGATTTCTAACGCGCCCGGTTGCTAGGCTGACGGCCTTCCCCTGTCGCCGAATGGATGTCGCATGAGCACCCGCTACCTGATCCGATTGCCAGAACCCGAACAGGCGCGCGCCTCGGGCGAATATGCCATCCGTGCGCAGGGCGCAGCCGGCATCGCCGCCGAGCTGCAGGACGCGCTGCGTGGCGACACGTTGTTCGCCCGCTGGCGCGACCAGCAGCCGGATCCGGACGAGGTGGATCCGGCGCTCGGCATCACCGATCCGGCGGCGCAGGTCAGCGGCGAAGACCGCGACCTCGGCGTCGACCTCGTCGTGACCACCGCGATCTCCAGCACCGTGCTCAAGCACCGTCTGCGGCTGCTGGCCGGCAGCGCCTGGGAGCTGCGCGACGTCCGCGCCGGCTGACGTGGCCACCGCGCCCACGCCGGTGCTCCTGTCCTGGAGCGGCGGCAAGGACGCGGCCTGGGCACTGCATGTGCTGCGGCAGCGCGACGATGTCGACGTCGTCGGCCTCGTCACGACGATTACCGAAGGGTATGAGCGCATCTCGATGCAGGGCATCCGCGTCGAGGTGCTGCATGCACAGGCGCGCGCCGCAGGCCTGCCGGTGATCGAGGCGCGGATGCCGCAGGCCGCCGACAACACGATCTACGAAGCCGTCTTTGCCGAAGCACTGGCCACGGCGCGCACGCGCTGGCCCACGCTGCGCACGGTCGCGTTCGGCGATCTGTTCCTGGACGACATCCGCGCCTGGCGCGTGGCGCAGTGCGCGAAGCTCGACTGGGAGGCGGTGTTTCCGCTGTTCGGCCGCGACACGCTCGCGCTCGCCCACGAGATGCAGGCGCAGGGCCTGTGCGCCGCGCTGTGCTGCGTCGACACCACGCAGCTCGATGCACGGTTCGCCGGCTGCATTTTCGACGGCGTGCTGCTCGAGGCATTGCCCCCGCAGATCGATCCCTGCGGTGAGCACGGCGAATTCCATACCTGCGTCTACGACGGACCGATGTTCGCCGCGCCGCTGCACCTCGCGCAGGGCGGGACCGTGCTGCGCGACGCGCGATTCGCCTACACCGACTTCCGTCTGCGGGCCTGAGCGGCGCCGGTCATCGTTCGGGCGGCAGTGCGTCGAGCACGCGCTGGCCGCGACCGGTGGTCTCGGGCAGCACATGCGCATCGGTGGCCACCAGCACGGTGCCCGCGCGCAACCGCGGCAGCACGCGTTCGACGAATCCGGGCGGCACCTGCACGCCGGCGAGCAGCGCGGGATCGAGCGCCTGGCCGGCGTCGGCCTCACGGCCGGGTACCGCGATCGCCTGCCACTGCGGCAGCTGCCCGTCCGGCACGCCGTCCACGTGCACCGGCAGTGTGCCGGTCCCCATCACGTAGACGTGGGTGCCGCGCGCGGCGTCTCGCGTCGGCACGACGACACGCGCGCGTCCGACCTCGCGTCCGTCGCCGAGTGCGATCAGCCGCTGGTCGCTGCGGCTGAGCACCAGCGACAGCGCGCCGGTCGCCGCGGCGTCGCCGGTCCAGCGCCAGGGCTGGCCATCGTCGAGCGGCAGCACCGTGACCGCAGCGCCGCTGGTCGGATCGACCGGCGCGAGCAGGCCCGGATGCACGGCGTCGGCGGACGCATGACCGTCCTCGGCGATGACCACGGTCATGCCCAAAGTCGTCGCGGCGAACAGGCGACGCGCGAACTCGGTCGGCAGGTGCACGCAGCCGTGCGATTCCGGATAGCCCGGCAGTCCGCCTGCATGCAGGGCGACGCCGTCCCAGGTCAGCCGCTCCTGGAACGGCATCGGGGCGTTGTTGTACGTGCTCGAGTGGTGGTCCCGATCCTTCTGCAGGATGGTGAACACACCGGTCGGCGTCGCATGCCCGGGTTTGCCGGTGCTGACCGTGGTCACCGCGATCCGCAGGCCGTTGCGATAGACGTAACCGCGCTGCTCGTCGAGGCTGACGACCATCACCATCGGCCCCAGTGCGGGATCGTCGCCCGCCCAGATCCAGTCGCCGGGCTTCAACTGGCCGGGCGGCGTGTCGACCGCGCTGGACGCATCCGCGCCCCAGTGCGGTGTCGCCGCCAGTCCGGGCAGCGTTGACAGGGCCAGACAGCACAGCAGCAGCATCCTTTGCAGCGTCATGGTCGATCTCCCGGACAGGTCGGGGCGACGCTAGCACGCACGCCGTGCGGGGCCGATACACGCACCCCGCACCGCATCCCTGGACGGGCCGTCAGTCGCGCAGCGCCTTCGCGTGATGCGCGATGTGCGCGCCGATGAAGCTGGCGATGAAGTAGTAGCTGTGGTCGTAACCGGGCTGCAGGCGCAGCTCGATCGGGTGGCCGGCCGCCTCGCACGCCGCCTGCAGCAGCTGCGGCTTGAGCTGGCCATCGAGGAACTCGTCGGCATCGCCTTGGTCGATCAGCAGCGGCAGGCGCTCGGTCGCGTGTTCCACCAGCGCGGTCGCATCAAAGGCACGCCATGCCGCGGAGTCGTCGCCGAGGTATGCGCCGAAGGCCTTTTCGCCCCACGGCACCTGGCTGGGCGCGACGATCGGCGAGAACGCCGACACGCTGCGATAGCGGCCGGGATTCTTCAGCGCGATCACCAGCGCGCCATGACCGCCCATCGAATGACCGCTGATCGCGCGCGCGCCATTCGCAGGCAGTTCGGCCTCGACCAGCGCCGGCAGTTCGTGCACGACGTAGTCGTACATGCGGTAGTGCGTGGACCAGGGCTGCTGCGTCGCGTCGACGTAGAAGCCGGCGCCCTTGCCGAGATCGTAGCCCTCGGCATCGGGCACGTCGTCGCCGCGCGGGCTGGTGTCGGGCGCGACGAGGATCACGCCGTGCTCGGCCGCATAGCGCTGCGCGCCGGCCTTGGTGATGAAGTTCTGCTCGTTGCAGGTCAGGCCCGACAGCCAGTACAGCACCGGCAGCTTCGCGGTCTCGGCCTGCGGCGGCAGGTAGACCGCGAAGCGCATCGTGCAGCCGAGCGTGGTCGATGCGTGTTCGTAGACGTCCTGCCAGCCGCCGAAGCAGGTGCGGTGTTCGATGCGCGCGAGCGTCATGTCAATGGACCTGCTGATCGTCGGAGAGACGGATCTCGTAGGTCTTGAGCACCTCCGGATCGCCCTTGCCTTCGATGCGTCCGGCCTGCGCGAGCGCGCGGATGCGCAGCACGTAGACCACTTCCGGCAGATCCTCGTAGGCGTCGGGTGCGGCGATCATCACGCCGGAGGCGATGAAGCCGGCCTTCTTCCAGCTGCGGTCGAGCGCCGAGAGGATCGCCTGGTCGATCTGCATCAGATCCCCGTCGTCGAGGGCCGCGATCGCGTCGCGTGCGTCCTCTTCGAGATCGAGATGCGCGACGGCGGCTTCGAGTGCGGACTTGTCCATGAAGGCGGCCATCAGAAATGCACCACGGTGCGGATCGACTTGCCGGCATGCATCAGGTCGAAGGCTTCGTTGATGTCGTCCAGCCCCATCGTGTGGGTGACGAAGGGTTCGAGATCGATACGCCCCGCCATCGCGTCCTCCACCATGCCCGGCAACTGGGTGCGGCCCTTGACCCCGCCGAAGGCCGACCCGCGCCAGACGCGCCCGGTGACCAGCTGGAACGGACGCGTGCTGATCTCCTGGCCGGCGCCGGCGACGCCGATGATGACGCTCTCGCCCCAGCCCTTGTGGCAGCACTCGAGCGCGGCGCGCATCACGTTGACGTTGCCGATGCACTCGAACGAGAAGTCGACGCCGCCGTCGGTCAGCTCGACGATGACCTCCTGGATCGGCTTGTCATGGTCCTTCGGGTTGATGCAGTCGGTCGCGCCCATCGAGGTCGCGAGTGCGAACTTGCCGGCATTGGTGTCGATCGCGAGGATCCGGCTGGCGCCGGCCTGCACCGCGCCCTGGATCACCGCGAGGCCGATGCCGCCGAGTCCGAACACCGCGACCGTGTCACCGGCCTTGACCTTGGCCGTGTTGTGCACCGCGCCGATACCGGTGGTGACGCCGCAGCCGAGCAGGCAGACCTGCTCCGGGTTCGCCTCGGGGTTGATCTTCGCCAGCGAGATCTCGTTGACCACCGTGTATTCGCTGAACGTGCTGCAGCCCATGTAGTGGTAGATCGGCTCGCCGTTGTAGGAGAAGCGCGTGGTGCCGTCCGGCATCAGGCCCTTGCCCTGGGTGGCGCGCACCTTCTGGCACAGGTTGGTCTTGCCCGACAGGCAGAACTTGCACTCGCGGCATTCGGCCGTGTACAGCGGGATGACGTGGTCGCCGGGCGCGAGCGAGGTCACGCCTTCGCCGACCTCGACCACGATGCCCGCGCCCTCGTGGCCCAGCACGCTCGGGAAGATGCCCTCCGGATCGTCGCCAGACAGCGTGAACGCATCGGTATGGCAGACGCCGGTGTGGGTGATCTTCACCAGCACCTCGCCCTTCTGCGGCGGGGCGACGTCGATCTCGACGATCTTCAGCGGTTCGCCAGCGGCGAACGCGACGGCGGCACGTGACTTCATAGGAAACTCCGGGAAACGATGGTTACTTGAGATAGGTGCGCACGAGCGCGACGGCATCGTCGACGCTGGCGCGGCGGTGTTCGGGCGAGTCGCTCGGCTGGCCGAGTTCCTCGCGCAGGTGGCTTTCGAGCACGCCGGACATCAGGCCGTTGACCGCGCCGCGCAACGCGGCGAGCTGTTGCAGCACGGGACCGCATTCGGCGCCGGCTTCCAGCGCACGCTCGAGCGCATCGAGCTGCCCGCGCATGCGGCGCACGCGCAGCAGGACACGCTTTTTTTCCTCGGGCGAATGCGGCATGGCAGGGGTCCGGCGCTATACTCTGGGGGAGTATAACGCGCCCTGGAGCAGGCGGTCGTGACAGGGCGCTGCCCGCACCGTGCAGCGCCCTCTGCCAGACGACATCGGTATCTGCGAGGTGTCGCGCTGCCCACACAGCGACAACGGCACGCTCACGCCGGACGCTCAGTCCCGTTTCGGCATCGCCGCATCATCGAGCGCATTCGCGCGCTGCCACGCCGGGCGTGCCTGCAACCGCTCGACATAGTCCACGAACGCCGGACGCGCCGGGAGCGACTTGAACATCAGTCCCCAGGCGACCTGGCTGCCGACGTAGACATCGGCCGCGGTGAAGCGCGGCCCGGTGAGCCAGGGCGTCGCATCGGAGACCGCGCGCTCCAGCGCATCGACCGTCTGCTCGAAGCTGCCATATCCGACCATCTGCGCGCGCTCTGCCGGCGCCAGCAGGCCCAGCGATTTCGCCGTCACCGCGGCTTCCACCGGTCCCGCGGCGAAGAACAGCCAACGGTAATATGCGGCGCGCGCCGGTGGTGCGTCGTCGGGCAGCAGGTCCGCCTCGGGAAAGGCATGGGCCAGATACGCGCAGATCGCGGCGGCCTCGGTCACCACCGCCTCGCCATGCACCAGGGCAGGCACCTTGCCCATCGGATTGAGCGCCAGGAACGCCGTCGACTTCATCGCGTCGCCATAGTCCAGCACCTCGGTGCGGTAGGGCTGGCCGGTTTCCTCGAGCATCCAGCGCGCGATGCGCCCGCGCGACATCGGATTGGTATAGAGCACAAGATCGTCAGAAGCCATGACGCACACCGTAGATGGAGACGATGCGAGTGTGCACGCCTGCCAGCGACGGCGGCAGACCCCACGTGCCGTTTCAGCCGGACGCGGGCGTCGCGGGCGTGGCGCCGCTATTGGCCGCGACGTGCTCGAGCACGAACGTCTCGCGGTGGATCGACAGGCCCATACGCGGATCCGCGCGCTGCAGCACCGCCCGGTTGTGGGCAATCGCGTCCTGCAGGTTCACCCAGACCGGGCGCATGCCGTTGGCCTGCTCGTAGGGCTCCATCCGGACATCGCCGAGCGTCGCATCGATCGCACAGTCGTAGAAATGGGACGTCATGTGCATCAGGTCGTAGACCGGGGAGCGGTCGGGGCGGTACTCCTCGACGATGCCGTACTCGCGCAGGATCCGGATACGCGTGGCGCCCGTCTCCTCCGACAGTTCGCGATGCAGCGCCGCCACAGGTGTTTCGCCGTCGGCGATGCCGCCGCCTGGAAAGCTGAAATCGTCGTAGCGCTCGGTGTACAGCAGCAGGATCGACGTCTCGCGCTGCACGATGGCGCGCGCGGCATGGCGGCGCAGCACGCGCCCCTCGCGCGTGGTAAGCGCGGGGTGGACCAGTTCGGTGATCAATCGCATCGTCAGACTCCGGCGGAACGGCGCGCAGTGTGACCCGGGCGCCGCCGCCCGGGTAGCCGCATCCGCGCGGATCTCAGCCGGTGTTCTGGATGCCCGCCGCGATGCCGTTGACCGTGGAGACCAGTGCGCTGAGCAAGGCCTCGTCCTCGCGGTCGCTCGCGCGCCAGCGACGCAGCAGTTCGACCTGCAGCAGGCTGATCGGATCGACATAGGGATTGCGCAGGCGGATCGACAGCTGCAGGCGATAGTCGTCGGCCAGCAGTACGTCCTGTTCCTTCAGCAGCAGGATCGCATCGCGCGTGCGCAGACATTCGTCGAGGATGCCGGGAAAGAACGCGTCGTGCGCATCGCCGGCGAGACGCGAGTAGCGCTCGAAGATCGCGATATCGGTCTTGG
Organism: Luteimonas sp. KH_071; assembly: GCF_057838005.1. NCBI lineage: Bacteria > Pseudomonadati > Pseudomonadota > Gammaproteobacteria > Lysobacterales > Lysobacteraceae > Luteimonas > Luteimonas sp. KH_071. The sequence continues at coordinate 3,381,635 of NZ_CM174458.1, forward strand.
CCAGCAGCATTTCCACGTCGTCGAGCGCGGCGCTGAAGAACGGCCAGTCGCGCGCCAGCTCGGTCATCGTCTGTTGGCCGTAGGTCTGGATGCCGTGCTGCAGCGCGGTGCCGAGTCCATACCAGCCGGTCAACCCGGAACGGTTCTGCGCCCACGCAAACACCCACGGAATCGCACGCAGGTTGGAGATGCCGCCATCGCGCCGGCGCGACGGACGCGAGCCGATCTGCAGGCGCTCGATGACGTCGATCGGCGTGGCCGCGCGGAAGTAGTCGGGGAAATCGGCGCGCTCGTGCACCAGCGCGCGGTAATGCGCACGCGAGACGTCGGCCAGATCCGTCGCGATCGCGCGCCAAGTGTCCTCGCGCGGATCGGGCGCGCGTGGACGCAGCGTCGCCTGCAGCACGGCCGCAGTCGACTGCTCGAGATTGCGCAGCGCCAGCGCGCGGATGCCGTACTTGCGATGGATGACCTCGCCCTGCTCGGTCACGCGCAGGCTGCCGTCGACGGAGCCGCGCGGGGCGGCATTGATCGCGCGTCCGGTCTTGCCGCCACCGCGGCTCACCGAGCCGCCGCGGCCGTGGAAGAACACGATGCGCACACCCGCATCGCGGGCCAGCGCGGTGAGTTCGACCTGGGTGCGCTGCAGCGCCCAGCGCGAGGCCAGCAGACCGCCGTCCTTCGCGCTGTCGGAATAGCCCAGCATCACCGTCTGGCGTTCGCCACGGGAAGCCAGATGCGCGCGATAACGCGGGTCGTCGAACAACGCGCGCATCACCGCCGGCGCGGCCTGCAGGTCGTCGACGGTCTCGAACAGCGGTGCCACGTCGAGCGGCACCTGGCCGTCTTCGATGCAGCCCGCAATGCGCGCCAGCGCCAGTACCGCGAGCGCATCGGCGGCGCTGCGCGCCATGGAAATGATGTACAGGCCCGTCGCCGATGCGCCATGACTGCGGCGCAGGTCGGTCACCGCATCGAACACGCCGAGCGTCGAGGCGACGCTGTCGTGCGACAGCGCCCCGTTGGCTTTCGGCGGTGCGTCGAGCATCGCGTGCAGACGCTCGACGCGTGCGTCGACATCGAGTCCGGCCCAGTCGCTGCCGTCGATCTGACCGAGCACATCGTCGTGCACCGCCGAATCCTGGCGCAGGTCGAGCGCGGCGAGATGGAAGCCGAACGTGCGCGCGCGCCACAGCAGGCGATCGAGCGCGAACAGGCCGGCGTGCGCACCGCGATTGCCGCGCAGGCTCGTCTCCATCAGCTCGATGTCGGCAAGAAACGCATCAGCATCGGCGTAGCCGGCGCGATGGTCGGCATCGGTCAGGCGCAACCGCAGCTGCATCAGGTCGAGCAGGCGCCGATAGGGCATGTCGGCGTGCCGCGGGTTGAGCGCCGCGTCGGCGTCGGGAAGCCGGCGCCTGTAGTCGTCGACGCGGGCGTTGATCGAATCGTCGATCGTCGCGCGGCCCAGGGTCTGGGTCAGCACGTTGCCGAGCCCGCGCAGGTCGCGGCGGTACTGCGCCAGTGCCTGGCTGCGCTGCGCGCCGAGAGCGGCGCGCATGGTGTCGGCGTTGACGTTCGGATTGCCGTCCATGTCGCCACCGACCCAGGTGCCGAACCGCAGCACCTGCGGCAGCGACGGGCGCGCGCCATAGACGGACTCGATCGCATCCCCGAGCGCCTCGTAGAACACCGGCAGCACGCGATACAGCACGTTCGACAGGTAATAGCCGACGTGCTCGACCTCGTCGGCGACGGTCGGCTTGCGCGCAGGGGATTCGGAGGTCTGCCACGCCGAGGTCAGCGCCAGCACGATGCGCGCATCGTCGGCGCGGCGCTCGGTCGGCGTGCGCTCGCGGTCGATGTCGGCGATCAGGCGCTCGACGATCGTGCGTTCCTTCTCCAGCAGTACCCGCCGCACGGCTTCTGTCGGATGTGCGGTGAACACCGGCTCGATGTGCAGGCGCGCGAGCGTCGCTTCGAGCTGCGGCAGGTCGACGCCGGCAGCCTTCAATTCGTGCAGTGTCGATTCCAGCCCGCCTGGCTGCGGCGCATCGCCGGTGCGCTGGTAGTCGCGACGGCGGCGGATGCGGTGCACGTGCTCGGCCAGATTGATCGCGCCGAAATACGCCGCGAATGCGCGCACCAGCGCGTCGGCATCGTCGAGTGACACATCGGCCAGGCCATCGGCCAGCGTGTCGACCGGCGCACCGGTTTCACGCCGTGCGATCGCCGCGCGGCGGACGGCTTCCACCTGGTCGAGCAAGGCAGGTGAGACCTGCTCGGACAGCATGTCGCCGACCATCGCGCCGAGGCGGCGGACGTCGTCGCGGAGCAGGGTGTCGGTCTTCGCAAAGCCGACTTCGCGCAAGGAAGTGGGGTGTTCGTCGTGGGCATTCATCCGACCACGTTACACAAGCCCCGCGTGACTGTCGTGCAAGCCGTGCGTCAGTACGCGAACTCGCGGAACACGCGGTCGATATCGCCCTGCCAGGGCCCGTGATACAGCGCGAGCTTGCGTTCGGCTGGTGTTTCGCCGGACTCCACGATCTCGATCAACGCATCGAGAAACACCCGCTCGTCCTGGCCGCTCGAATTGCGCCTGGCGCGGCGCTGCAGCCCGGCGGCCGCGATCTTCAATGCCTCGATCGCCAGGTCGCGCAGGGTGCCGTCGCGGAACGGAGTCTTGAGCGCGTGCCGCGGCACGTCGTCGCGCAGCGCGTTGCGCTCGACCATCGTGAAGTCGCGCACCAGATCCCAGGCGGCATCGAGGGCTGCATCGTCGTACAGCAGCCCGGTCCAGAACGCGGGCAGTGCGCACAGCCGGTTCCAGGGACCGCCATCGGCGCCGCGCATTTCCAGATACTTCTTCAGCCGCACTTCGGGGAAGGCGGTGGTCATGTGGTCGTTCCAGTCGCGCAAGCTCGGCAACTGGCCCGGCAGCACAGGCAGTTCGCCGCGCATGAAGTCGCGGAAGCTCATGCCGGCGGCGTCGTGATAGACGCCGTCGCGGTAGGAGAAGTACATCGGCACGTCGAGCAGGTAGTCGACGTAGCGCTCGTAGCCGAAGCCGTCCTCGAATACGAAGTCGAGCATGCCGGTGCGGTCGGCGTCGGTATCGGTCCAGATGTGCGAGCGGTAGCTCAGGTATCCGTTGGGCTTGCCCTCGGTGAACGGCGAATCGGCGAACAGCGCGGTCGCGACCGGCTGCAGCGCCAGCGACACGCGGAACTTCTTCACCATGTCGGCTTCGGTCGCGTAGTCGAGGTTGACCTGGACCGTGCAGGTGCGGGTCATCATGTCGAGGCCGAGATCGCCGACCTTGGGCATGTAGTCGCGCATGATCCGGTAGCGGCCCTTGGGCATCCACGGCATCTCGTCGCGACGCCACTTGGGCTGGAAGCCCATGCCCAGGAACCCCAGGCGCAGTTCGTCGGCGACGCTCTTGACCTCGAACAGGTGGGCGCCGACTTCGCTGCAGGTCTGGTGGATGGTTTCCAGCGGCGCGCCCGACAGCTCCAGCTGGCCGGCCGGCTCCAGCGTCACCGACGCCCCGTCCTTGAGCAGGGCGATCGTGTGGCCGCCTTCGTCGACCGGCTCCCAGCCGAAGCGGGTCAACCCGCGCAGCAGCGCCTCGATGCCGCGGTCGCCCTCGAACGTGGGCGCGTGCAGATCGTCGAGCCGGAAGCCGAACTTCTCGTGCTCGGTGCCGATCCGCCAGTCGCCGATCGGCTTCTCGCCCGAGGCCAGCACCTCGACCAGGGTGTTGCGGTCGGTGATGGGGGATTCGCTGACGTGGCTGGGACTGGACACGGACACTCGCTGCGGCGAAGGAAGAAAGCGCCGGCTTGCCGGCCCGCGCACTATAGCGGCTGGCCCCTTCCTCCAAAGCGACGCCGGCGCGCCCGCTGTGTTCCGTGGCGCGGCACCGCGCAGGGCTACACTCGCTCGACCACCGCTCCCCCGCGGGACGGGGAAACGGACATGACCGATCGCCTCGCGACGCCGCATCCGCGTGAGGACCACCGGACCATGCGCTCGGGCTGGCTGCGCGCCGCCGTGCTGGGCGCCAACGACGGCATCGTGTCGGTATCCGGCCTGGTGGTCGGCGTGGCCGCTGCCGGCGCGACCCAGCCGGTGCTGCTGATGACCGGGATCGCCGGCGCCGTGGCAGGCGCGATGTCGATGGCTGCAGGCGAATATGTCTCAGTGCAGTCGCAGGCGGATACCGAGCGGGCCGACCTGGCCCGCGAAGCCGACGAACTGGCCAGCCAGCCGGCGTTCGAACACGAGGAACTGGCCGCGATCTGGGTGCAGCGCGGGCTCGACCCCGCGCTTGCTCAAGAGGTGGCCACGCAGTTGACCGCGCACGACGCGTTGCGCGCGCATGCCCGCGACGAACTCGGGATCACCGACACCCTGCGCGCCCGCCCGGTGCAGGCCGCGCTTGCATCGGCGGCAGCCTTCATCGTCGGCGCGGCGCTGCCGCTATTGGCTGCGCTGGCCGCGCCGCCGACCCGGATCGTGGCGGTGATCTGGATCGCCACACTGGCCGCGCTGCTGCTGTCGGGCGCGGTCGCCGCGCACGCAGGAGGCGCGAGCAGCTGGCGCGGTGCACTCCGCGTGGCGTTCTGGGGCGCGCTGGCAATGGCCGCGACCAGCGCGATCGGGCGCCTGTTCGACGTCGCGATGTAGCCCGACGCCGATCGCCTCAGGACGAGGGCTTGGCGACCGGTCGCCCGATCTCCAGCCAGCGCGCGATGACCCCACGGGCCTCGTCGATGCCGATGTTGGTTTCGCCGGAGAAGGTCTGCACGCTGACCTTGTCGCCGTGCAGGGCCAGCAGTTCCTTGCGCACCGCCTGCAGAGTGTTGCCGGCCGCGCCGCGCCCGAGCTTGTCGGCCTTGGTCAGCAGCGCGTGCGCCGGCATGCCGTGTTCGACCGCGAACGCGATCATCTGGCGGTCGTATTCCTTCAGCGGATGGCGGATATCCATCACCACCACCAACCCCTTCAGCGCTTCGCGTTCGCGGAAGTACTGCGCCAGGAACGCCTGCCAGTGCGCCTTCAGATCGCGCGGCACCTTGGCGTAGCCGTAGCCGGGCAGGTCGACGAGGAAGCGATTGTCGTGCGGCGGGAAGTCGAAGAACACCAGCTGCTGGGTGCGGCCTGGCGTCTTGGACACGCGCGCCAGCGCGTTCTGCTGGCACAGCGCGTTGAGCGCGCTGGACTTGCCGGCGTTGGAGCGACCCGCGAACGCGACCTCGAATCCGCCGTCGGGCGGAAGCTGCTGCGGGGTGTGGGCGGCCAACAGGTATTTGGCGCGTGCGAAGGGATTGGACATCGCAATAGCTTGGCACGACCCGCGTCGGCTTGCCCGAGCGGTTTGACCCGCCCGGTGCGGGCCAACATAATCCGACGGACTTGCGGCCGGCACCTGTCGGACCGGCATTCAAGGATCTCGGAGCCCAGCAATGCGCCACGCTCGCGTCATTGGTATCGCCGGTCTTGTCGTCATCGCCGTGGGCGCAGTCGCGTTCGCGCAGTCCACCGTGCAGCCGTTGCCGGACGCGCCGGCAGTGGAAACACGGAACATCGACGACAACGCCGTCGCCGAACTCGCCAAGACCACACACGGGGATCCGCTCAAGGGTGCCCAGCTCGCCGGCGCCTGCGCCGCGTGCCACGGCCTCGACGGCAACGCCGACGCCGACCCCAGCCTGTATCCGCGCATCGCCGGCCAGAGCGAGCGCTACATGGCCCGCCAGCTGGCGCTGTTCAAGAGCGGCGAGCGCGTCAACGCGATCATGCAGCCGTTCGCGATGCCGCTCAGCGCGCAGGACATGCGCGATCTCGGCGCGCACTTCGCCCAGCAGACCAGCGGCGCCGGCATTGCCGACGATGCCGTGGTCGAAGCCGGCCCCTACGAGGGCATGAAGTTCTTCGAGGTCGGCCAGAAGCTGTTCCGCAGCGGCGACACCGAGCGCGGCATCCCGGCCTGCATGGCGTGCCATGGCCCCGCGGGCAGCGGCAATCCGGGCCCGGCGTATCCGCATGTCGGCGGCCAGCAGGCCTGGTACAGCTCCGGGCGGCTCTACGCCTACCGCGAAGGCCAGACCAGCGAAGCCGACAAGCATCTGTTCAACGTCATGGCCGCGGTCGCCAAGACGCTGACCGACGAAGAGATCGAAGCCGTGTCGAGCTACATGCAGGGCCTGCATGCGCGCCCCGATCCGACGATGCTGGCCGCGATCGAGGCCCAGGCCGCGTCGATGCCGGCGCCGGCGGTGCCGGCCGAAGCCCAGGCCGTGCCGGCCACCGATGCGACTGCCGATGAAGCGCTCGACGCCACGGAACCCGCGCCGGCACCGGCGCCCCAGACGCCGTGATGCGATCCCCGGTGCCGGTGTCCGGCACCTTGTCGACGTGAGCCCGCATCTCCATCTTTCACGCCGTGCCGATGGCGGTCCCCGCGGTTCCGCGCGCAGTGGCCGACGCGGGCACGGCGTCAGCTTTCCGGAGTAACCCGACGATGCCGTCCCTGCCCCGCGCCTGGCGCCACCTGTTCGCGATCGCCGCGCTCGCTGTATCCGCGTGGCTGCCGGCCGCCGCGCAGACCACGGCGCCGGTCGAGGGTGTCGACTACGCGGTGATCGCCGACGGCCAGCCCTGGCAGCCGCTCGACGGCAGGATCGAAGTCGTCGAAGTCTTCTCCTACGGTTGCGTGCACTGCTTCCACTTCCAGAAGCTGGTCGACACCTGGCGTGCGAAGGCGCCGCGCGACGTGCGCTTCACCTATCTGCCGGCGGCGTTCTCGGCCGGCGACAACTTCGCCCGCGGCTTCTTCGTCGCCCAGGCCCAGCGCATCGATGCGCGCAGCCATCACGCGGTGTTTTCGGCCGTGCACGAAAGCGCCGTGCTGCCGCGCAGCGGGGCGAGCATCGAGGCGATCGCCGCGTTCTATGCCACCCAGGGCGCGCGGTCGCAGGCGCGCTTCGCCGAAGCGATGGCCAGTCCGGCGACCGACGAAAAGCTGAACGCCGCGCGGGCGTTCGCAGTGCGCAGTGGCGTGGAAGGCACGCCCACGCTCATCATCAACGGCCGTTACCGGGTGATGGGTCGGCGGCTGGAGGACATCCTCGTGATTGCCGACCAGCTGATCGCACGCGAACGCGACAGCGCCCGGCGCTGACGCCCGCCGCCCATCGAACGATTTCCTTCGAGAGACCGACCATGAAGATCCGCCACACCCTGCTCCTGATGCTCGCGCCCGTCCTGCTCATGGCCTGCAGCCAGCAGCCGGATCCTGCGGCCGCGCCGGACGCCGCGTCCACGATGCCGGCCCAGACCGCGCCTGCAGCGCCCGCCGCCGATGCCGCGCCGGTCGGCGATGCTGCCGCGCCGACCGATCCGCAGGCCGAGGCGCCCGCCGCCAACAGCAATCCCGTCGTCGCCCCGCAGGGGCCGGCGCCGGTCGCCGGCACCGACTACGTCGAGATCCAGGGCGGTCAGCCGTTCGCCAACGCCTCGGGCGAGATCGAAGTCGCCGAGGTGTTCGCCTACTGGTGTGGCCACTGCGCCGCGTTCGAGCCGCTGGTCAATGCGTGGAAGGCGCGCCTGCCGGGTGACGTGAACTTCGTCGCGCTGCCGGCCGTGTTCGACGACAGCGACAACTTCCCGCGCGCGTTCTTCGCCTCCGAGACGATGGGCACGCTGGCGCGTACCCACAACGCCACGTTCAACGCGATCCACATCGAGAAGACGCTGCGCCCGAACGCCGACGCCGCCGCGATCGCCGCGTTCTACGGCTCGCTGGGCATCGACCAGGCCCGCTTCACCAGCACCATGCAGAGTTTCGCGGTCAACGCCAACCTCGGCCGCGCCCGCCAGTTCGCCGTGCGCAGCGGTGTCAACGCGACGCCGACGATCGTCGTCAACGGCAAGTACCGCGTGATCGGCGGCAAGTCGCTGGAAGACATCCTGCGCATCACCGACCACCTGGTCGCGATGGAGCGTGCGGCGCAGTAAGCGTCCGACGTTGTGAAACATTCCGATATGCAGGCCTCCGCCGAGGCGTCGCGCACGCTCAAACTGCTGAGCGCGAACATCCAGGCCGGCTCCAGCACGCGTCGCTACAGCGACTACGCGACGCGCAGCTGGTCCCACGTGCTGCCGGCCGGCAAGCGCACGGCGCTCGACGCCATCGCCACGCTCGCCGGCACGCACGACATCGTCGGGCTGCAGGAAGCCGACCCGGGCAGCTGGCGTTCCGGGTTCACCAACCAGACGCACTACCTCGCCGAACGCGGCGGCTTCGAGTACTGGACCCACCAGCCGAACCGGCGCGTGGGCGCGGTCGCGTCCAGTGCCAACGGCCTGCTGAGCCGGCTGGAGCCGATCGAAGTCGTCAACCACGCCCTGCCCGGCCGCATTTCAGGCCGCGGCGTGCTGCTGAGCCGTTTCGGCGAGGGCGACGAGGGTCTGGTGGTCGCGGTCGCGCATCTGTCGCTGGGCGCGCAATCGCGACTGTCGCAACTGTCGTTCATCGCCGAAGTGCTGGCCGATCACCCGCATGCAGTGCTGATGGGCGACTTCAACTGCACCTCGGACCGGCCGGAGATGTCGGTGCTCTATCGCCAGACCGGCCTGCAGCCGCCGGCCTGCGCGGTGCACACCTTCCCCAGCTGGCGCCCGCAGCGCGCGATCGACCACATCCTGGTCACCGGCAATCTCAAGTGCGCCGAGATGAAGGCGCTGCCGGCTGCGTTCTCGGACCATCTGGCGCTGTCGACCGAACTGCAGGTGCCCGAGGCGGCGCTGCGGCGTTAGGGGTTCGTCACGTTCCGTAGGATGGGTAGAGCGCAGCGAAACCCGTCATTGCGGTGCTGCCGCTCGCGATCACAGCGCGCGGAATCGGCATGCGCGAACGGAGAATCTCGCGACCTACTGCCCTCACCCCAACTCCTCTCCCAAAGGGAGAGGGGCTTTGATCCCATGCCCTCCCGGATGCAGGCAGCGGCGATGACGACGTTGGGTTTCGCTGCGATCTACCCATCCTGCGACTGCAGAAAAGCCCGCCCCCGTTGAACCGGGAGAGGGCTTGATGGCGCAATCCGGCAGGGCGCTTCGCGCAGATCTGCCGGTTTCAGCGACGGTCGAACCCGATCAGAAATCGATACCCAGCCGCGCGTAGATGAAGCGGCCCGGGAGGTCGTAGGTCGAGGCGTCGTAGCCGTTGAGGCTGCAGCTCAGGCACACCGGCGGTGCCTTGCCGGTGACGTTGTTGACGCCCAGCGCCAGACGCGTGCCCTTGAGCCAGGCGGTGTTGCGCCAGGACAGCTGCAGGTCGTGGTAGGTGGTCGAGCCCAGGCCGTTGAGATCGTTGTCGCTGTCGTCGCAGATCGGGAAGCCGTTGGCGCCGCCGCAGGATTCGACGAGGCTGTCGATGTAGCGCACCGTCCACGCCAGAGACCAGGGACCGCGGGTCCAGTCGGTGACCAGGGTGCCGCTCCACTCGGGAATCGCGCTGTTGTTGACCTCGATGCCCGGGCGACGCGGCTCGAGTTCGCCGGTCTCGTTCGCCAGTTCGTAGCGCGTGACCCACGTGGTCTTGGCGTCGAAGCGCAGGCGGCCCCAGTCGCGCTCGGGCAGCGTCCAGCCGGCGGTGAAATCCCAGCCGTCGGTCTTGATGGTGCCGAGATTGGCCAGGATGTCGTCGAAGCGGATGATCTGGCCACGATCGCTGCGGTCGTAGGACGCGCAGGAGAACGGATCGCGCGTGGCGATGCAGCGCTCGAGGATCGCTTGCGCATCGGGCGCCTGGATCGCATCGTCGATGTGGTGGCGATAGAAGGTCACGCCGAGATCGACGCGGTCCGACCACCACACTTCGTCGGCGAACGACGGGCTCCACACCGAGCCGATCATCAGGCTGCGGCTGCGCTCGGGTTCGAGGTCCGCATTGCCCGAGGTCACGACCGAGATCTGCGAATTGGTCTGCTCGTAGCCGGCCGGCACGCCGTCGGCGGCGCAGGCGGGCGACAGCACGGCAGCGCCGGAACACGGATCGACCAGGGTCGCGTCGAAGCGGCTCAGCGTGCCGTAGAGCTCGCCGATCGACGGCGCGCGGAAGCCTTCTGCGTAGCTCATCCGGAACAGCAGTTCGTCGACCGGCTGCCAGCGCAGGCCGACCTTGCCGGTGGTCTCGCCGCCGAAGGTCGAATAGTCGGAATACCGGCCGGCGATGCTGAGGTCCAGCGTCTCGCCGAACACGGTGTCGCGCATCAACGGCACGCTGAACTCCGCGTAGGCCTCGTTGACGTCGTAGTCGCCGCGGGTGATGCCCGAGGGCACGCCGTTGTACTCGCCGGCGACGGTGATCGGATCCGGCGTGTAGCTGCCTTCGTACTTGCGGTACTCGACGCCCGCCGCGAACGCCAGCGGGCCGGCCCACATCTCGAACAGGTCGCCGGTGACGTTGGCCGAGGCCAGGGTGAGCGTGTTGCTGCTTTCGTCGCGGACCACCGGCTGGATGAAAGCGAGCATCTGCGGCGTGATCGTGCCTGGGCCACCGAACAGATCGAGCGGCGTGCAGCCGGCGATCGCCGCGCACGCGGCCGGATCACCCAGCGCCTCGTTGATGCGGCGGATGTTGTAGCTGCCGGTATTGGTCTGCTCGGCGCGGCTCTGGCTGCGCACCAGGTTCACGTCCCAGTTCCAGGTGCGCACGCCGACCCCGAACGTGCCTTCGAGGCCGCCGGCCGCGTACCAGGTCTCGACGTCCTGCCGGTAGCGACGCGGGCCGCCTTCGACCGGACGGCGCGCGAGCAGGAACAGGTTCGGGTTGTCGCCCTCGGTGGTGAGGTCGAAACCGAACGGATTGAACGGATTGAGCGCGGAGATGGTGAGCGTGCTTTCGGCGAACGGGTTGTACACGCCGGCGTCGGTGCCGAGGAAGATCGGCTCGGGCGCGGCCTGGTTGGCCGAGGTGCGTTCGTTGTAGAGCACGCGCGCGTAGGCCGAGACCTGCGGCGTGAACTCGAAGCGCACCTGGCCGAACACCGACTTGCGCTCCGACGGCGTCAGCAGCAGGTTGTTCGGCGCGAAGTTGTAGCGGTTAGCCGTGGTGAACGGGATGTAGTCCTCGATCGTCGTGCCATTCGGAAAGCTCGCCCCGTTCGGCAGCGTGATGTTGCATGTGGCCGAGCCCGGAATCGGTGCCCCACTGTCGTCGGTCCCCAGAGGGCACCGCCCCCCGTACGTGTTGTTGCCGTCCACGGGGGCGAAAACGAATCGCCCGCCTGGCGTCGCCGAGCTGCCGTTCGCGAGCCCGGTGCCAGGCACCGGCACGCTGGCGTTGGCGAACTTCGACGAGGCGATCTCGCGTTGCTTGTAGTACGAGGCGCCGAGGAACCACTGCGCGCGTTCGCTGCTGCCGCCCCAGCCCAGGTCCGCGCCCCAGGTCGCGCCGCCGAGATCGTCGTACTCGCCGTAGTGCAGGTCGAGCGTGCCGCCTTCGGCATCGCGCCGGGTGATGATGTTGACCACGCCGGCGATGGCGTCGGAGCCGTAGATCGACGAGGCGCCGTCTTCCAGCACTTCGATGCGGTCGATCAGCGCGAGCGGGATCGTATTGAGATCGACCGCCGAGCCGACACCCGAGGCCGAGGATTCGTTGACCCAGCGGATGCCGTCCACCAGCACCAGCACGCGCTTGGCGCCCAGATGCCGCAGATCCACCGTCGCCGCGCCCGCGCCCACGCCGCCGCCATCGGGCGGGAATCCGAAGTTGCCGCTCGAATTGAACTTGGTGTTGAGCGCCGCGCCGCTGGCGGTGAGGTTCTGCACGATGTCGGCGACCGAGGTGAAACCGCTGCGGTCGATGTCCTCGCGCGTGAGCACCTGCACCGGCACCGCGGTTTCCAGTTCGGCCTTGCGGATACGCGAGCCGGTGACCTGGACCGTATCGAGCGTACGCGCCTCGGGCTGCGGGTCCGGCGTCTGGGCGGAAGCGGCGGCAGGCAGGGCCAGCAGCAACGACAGCTGGACCGCGGCGGCCAGCCGGTGGCGGGGGATCGACGTCATGTGTGAGCTCCAGTGGTGCGGATGGTCTGTCGGCGCCCCCGTGCCGCCGACGCTTCCTTGTAACGAATCGTTAACCTGGCCGCACCTGGGGTCAACCCCAGCTTGACTGCAGGCGGTCAGTCCGGGATGTCGCCTGCGGTCGCGAGGACCGGCAACGCCGCCGCCTGCTCGGCCACTGCGCGCACCCGCGTATCCGCGGCGTCCATGTCGAAGCCGTGCGCCACGTACCAGTCCGGGTTGTAGTAGCTGTGCGCGTACCGCTCGCCGCCGTCGCACAGGATGCTGACGATCGAACCGCTGCGACCCGCGGCGCGCATCGCGTGGGCGACATGCAGCACGCCGATGACATTGGTGCCGGTGGACCCGCCGACGCGACGGCCCAGGCGCGTATTGGTCCAGCGCATCGCCGCGAGGCTCAGCGCGTCGGGCACCTTGAGCATCGCGTCGACGCAGCCGGGAATGAAGCTGGCTTCCGCGCGCGGACGCCCGATGCCCTCGATGCGCGACGAGGGCGCAACGGCATCGGCATCGCCGGAGGTGTCACCGTCGATGCAGCGCGTGTAATGGGCGAAGAACGCGGAATGCTCGGGATCGGCGCACAGCACGCGCGTGTCATAGCCGCGGTAGCGCGCGTAGCGGCCGATCGTCGCGCTGGTGCCGCCGGTGCCGGCGCTGCAGACGATCCAGCGCGGGACCGGATGCGCTTCCTGCGCCATCTGCTTGAAGATCGATTCGGCGATGTTGTTGTTCGCGCGCCAGTCGGTGGCACGCTCGGCGTAGGTGAACTGGTCCATGAAGTGACCGCCGGTCTCGCGCGCGAGCTGCATAGAGGCCTCGCCGATGCCGCAGGCGCTGGGCACCAGATGGCAGCGGCCGCCGTGGAATTCGATCGCGGCGATCTTCTCCGGCGAGGTCGACGCCGGCATCACTGCGACGAAGGGCAGCCCCAGCAGCCGCGCGAAATACGCTTCCGAGACTGCAGTCGAACCGCTCGACGCCTCGACCACCGTGCTGCCCGCATGCAACCAGCCGTTGGCCAGCGCATAAAGGAACAGCGAGCGCGCGAGCCGGTGCTTGAGGCTGCCGGTCGGATGGCTGGATTCGTCCTTGAGATAGACGTCGATGCCGGGAAAACCCGGCAGCGCCAGCGGAATCAGATGGGTGTCGGCCGAGCGGTTGAAATCGGCTTCGATCTTGCGGATGGCCTGGGCCACCCAGTCGCGCTGGGACATGGGGCACTCGCGGAAGACGTCGACGCGCCGTAGTGGGCCTGCGGCGCGGCGCACAGCTTACGCCGGGCGGTGGGAGTGCGCTCGGAGGTGCAGATCACGACACAGGATTCCGGCGCCTCCTAAGGGTGTTGAGCACGAGGCCCCGCCCTCACCCGACGCGCTGCGCGCGTCGACCCCGGATCGAGTCCGGGGCAGGCTCTCTCCCGGAGGGAGAGGTGCTCAGTGACCGATTGATCAGACTGCGCCGCTCAACCCAGACGACGCCGCACGATGCGGTCGAATACCGCCGCCGCGACCGGCAGCAGGCCGTCGTCGAAACGGAACGTCGGGTGGTGGCACATCGCGCTGTCCATGCCGAGGAACAGGTAGGCGCCGGGCCACTGTTCGAGCATGTAGGAGAAATCGTCGGAAAACGGATACGCGCGCAGGTCGGTCTTCACGTGCTCGGCGCCGAGCACGTCTGCGATCGCATCGGCCGCGAGCGCAGCCTGCTCCGGCGCGTTGATGCACGGCGGGCAGGCATGCGGAATCTCGAGCGCGATGCGGCAGCCGGACATCTGCGCATGGCCCTCGCACAACGCGCGCAGGCGCTTGAGCAGTTCGTCGTGCACGTCCTTCGACAGCGAACGGATCGTGCCGCTGAGCGTGGCCGTCGACGGGATGATGTTGTGCGTGGTGCCAGCCTGCAGCGAGCCGACGTTGATCAGCGCCGCTTCCATCGGATCGATGTGGCGGCCGACGATCGCGCCGATGTCCACAGCCAGGCGCGCCGCGACCTGCAGCGGATCGTTCGCGCGATGCGGCGCGGCGGCGTGACCGCCGACACCTTCGATCGCGATCTCGAACACCGCCAGCGACTGCAGCGTGGCGCCGCTGCGCACGCTGGCCTCGCCGGTCGGCAGCGCCGGCATGTTGTGGAAGGCGTAGACCTCGTCACAGGGCCAGCGCGCGAAGAGGCCGTCTTCGATCATCCGGATCGCGCCGCGTCCGCCTTCTTCGGCCGGCTGGAAGATCAGCACCACGCGGCCGCTGGCCGGCGGATGCGCGACCAGGTGCCGCGCGGTGCCGAGCAGTGCGGACGTGTGGCCGTCGTGCCCGCAGGTATGCGCCACGCCCGGCCGCTGCGAGCGATACGGCAGTTCGCCCCGCTCGTCGGCGACCTCGTCCATCGGCAGCGCGTCCATGTCGGCGCGCAGGCCGATCGACAGGCCTGGTTTGCCGCTGTCGATCACCGCGACCACGCCCGTGCCGCCGAGGCCCGTATGCACGTCGAGGCCCAGCGCGCGCAATTCACGGATGACCAGCGCCGAGGTCCTTTCTTCCTCGAAGCCGAGCTCGGGCCACGCATGGATCTCATGGCGCCACGCAGTCATCTGCGGCGCCAGTGCGGCGATGGAATCGGGAATGGCGGGGGCGGCAGTGGTCATGGACGGTCCAACGAAAAAAGGGAAAGAATCACAGGAACAGCAGGCTCGCGCCGATGCAGTACAGGAACACCGCGAACACGCGCTTGAGCGCGGCGCCGCTGATCGCATGCGCCAGCCGCGTGCCGTACGGCGCGGCGATCACCGAGGCGAGTGCGATGCCGATCGCGCCCGGCAGATACACATACCCCCACGACACGCCCGGCAGCACATCCGCCGGCGCCTGCAGCGCGTAACCCGCGGCCGCGGCGAAGGCGATGAAGACGCCGCAGGCCGACGACGTGCCGACCGCGCGCACCGGCGACACGCACCGCCACACCAGCAGCGGCACGGTCAAGCCGCCACCCCCGATGCCGACGATCGACGACAGCACGCCGATGCCGACACCCGCGCCCGACAATCCGACGCCGGTCGGCACCACCGTATCGCCACCAGCCGGCGGCGTGCGCGACAGCAGCAACTGCGTACCGACGACGCCGCAATACGCGATGACGCAATAGCGCAGCACGTCGCCGTCGAGCAGCACCGCCAACCAGCTGCCGATCCAGCCGCCGAGCATCATGCCCGGCACCATCCACGCGACCGTGGGCCACAACACGCTGCGTCGCAGGTGATGCGCGCGCGCCGACGACAGCCCGGTCAGGATGATGCTCGCCAGCGCCGTTGCGAGCGCGGTGTGCATCGCCGCGTCCTGCGGCACGCCGTAGAGCGGCAGCAACCAGACCAGCGCGGTCACCAGCACCAGCCCGCCGCCGATGCCGAGCAGGCCGGCGAGCACGCCCGCGACCGCACCGAGCAACGGGAAGCAGAGCATCGACCAGGTCAGCATTTTTCGAAGACGCCTTGTGCAGCGGAACGCCGTGTGCGACGCACGCAGCGCACTGAAGCCCTCCCCGCGCGCGCGGGGTGAGCGCGATCCTCTTGCGCGGTACTGCCGCGCGGATCGAGCGAGCGACAGGCGCGCTGATCGAGCGAGCGACGGGCGCGCGGCGGCGGGCCGGACGGGTTGAGTGGGGGCCAAACCATCAGATCGAATGGAACGTTCGACTTGAGCGGAATGACGCTCCGGGAATCACGCATCTCTGCACACAGACCGTTCGCCCCCATCCCAACCTTCCCCCGTATACGGGGGAAAGCGGTGAGCTTCGCTCGGTCGTAGTGGTGAATAAAACGCCACGAATCCGATCAAGTCCACTCGATCGCAATCGCAGCAGCCGCCTCACGCGCCGTTGCCCGCGCCGCATCCACATCGGCGCCACGCGCGAGCGTCACGCCGACCCGACGCTGGCCTTCGACGCGCGGCTTGCCGAACAGGCGCAGCGCGCTATCGGGCGACTGCAGCGCGGCATCGATGTTCGAGAACACCGGCACGCCGGTGCCCTGCGCCAGCAGCGCGCAGGACGCCGCGATGCCGTGCTGCACGACGTCGTCGGCATCGACCGGAATCGGCAGGCCGAGAATCGCGCGCGCATGCAGCGCGAATTCGCTGAGATCCTGCGAGGCCAGCGTCACCAGACCGGTGTCGTGCGGACGCGGCGAGACTTCGCTGAACCAGACGTCGTCGCCCTTGACGAACAGTTCGACGCCGAACACGCCGCGGCCGCCGAGATCGTCGGTCACCGCACGCGCCACGTCGCGCGCACGTTGCAGCGCGGCCGGTGACATCGGTTGCGGCTGCCAGCTCTCGCGGTAGTCGCCGGCGATCTGCACATGGCCGATCGGCGCGCAGAACGCGGTGCCGCCGGCGTGGCGCACGGTCAGCAGGGTGATCTCGTAATCAAAATCGATGAAGCCTTCCACGATGCAGCGGCCCGCACCGGCGCGGCCGCCGGTCTGCGCGTAGTCCCACGCGGCGTCGATGTCGGCATCGGAGCGCACCGTGCTCTGGCCCTTGCCCGACGAGGACATCACCGGCTTGACCACGCACGGCAGGCCGACAGCGTCGATCGCGGCGCGGTATTCCTCGCGCGTGTCGACGAAGCGGTACGGCGACGTCGGCAGGCCCAGCGTCTCGGCGGCGAGCCGGCGGATGCCTTCGCGATCCATCGTCAGGCGCGTCGCGCGTGCGGTCGGCACGACCTTGAGTCCTTCCTGCTCGAGCGCAACCAGGGTGTCGGTGTGGATCGCCTCGATTTCGGGCACGACCAGATGCGGCTGCTCCTGCGCGATCAGCGCGCGCAGTGCGGCCGGATCGAGCATGTCGAGCACGTGGCTGCGATGCGCGACCTGCATCGCCGGCGCATCGGCATAGCGGTCGGCCGCGATCACCTCGACGCCGAAGCGCTGCAGCTCGATCGCCACTTCCTTGCCCAGTTCGCCCGAGCCGAGCAGCAGCACGCGGGTGGCGGAGGGAGACAGCGGCGTGCCGAGAGTGATCATGTGCGCGGGCCGGGAAGCGTTTGGGGACGACGATTCTAAAGCCTCGGCGCCCGCGGCTCCGGCGCAGCGCGCCTGCGAAGGGCGCTTCAGCCCGCCTCCGCTATAGTCGACCGCCGCTCTCGACATGCCCATGCCGATGCCGCAGACCTGCCGCGACACCCTGCCCGCCGCCCGTCCGAAGCGCGCCCGCGCACTGCGCGCCCTGCTGCCCGCACTTGCGTTCGCACTGCCCGCTGCGGTCTTCGCCCAGGCGCTCGACGATTCGGCATTCCGCGTCGCGATGCAGGCAGCCGAACGCGGCCAGCCGGTCGCGCCGGCGATGCAGTCGCATCCCGCAGGCGCGTGGCTGGAACTGGCCGCGCTGCGCCGCAATCTGGACACGCTGCCGGTGACGCAGGGTCGTGACTTCATCACCCGTCACCAGGGCCAGCCGGTCGCCGAGGTGTTCCGCGAAGGCTGGCTGCGCGCACTGGCCAAGCGCCAGGAATGGGCCGCGGTGCGCGAGGCCTGGGCGCCCGGCACGACCAACGCGACGCTGCGCTGCATCGAACTCGACGCGCGTGCCCGCACCGGCGCCACCGATGCGCAGTGGACACGTGACGCGCAGGCGCTGTGGCGCAGCAGCGGCAGCTCGTTGCCGAACGAATGCGATGCACCGTTCGCCACGCTGGCCGCGCGCGGCGGTCTCGGCGATGACCTGCGCTGGGAACGGTTCGATCTCGCGGTCGCCGAACAGGACGTCGGCGTGATGCGCACGATCGCGCGCGGCCTGTTGAGTGGCCAGCAGGCACTCGCCGAAGACTACGCCGCCTACATGACCGCACCGCATGCGCGCGCGCTGCAGTGGCCGAAGACCGCGCGCAGCCGCCTCGTCGCCTCGCACGGCCTGGCCAAGTTCGCCAAGGCCGATCCGCTGGCCGCGGAACGCCAGCTGCCGGCGCTGGCCGATGCGCTCGGCTTCGGCGAAACCGAGAACGGCCGCGTGCTGTACCAGGCCGCGCTGTGGACGGTGGCATCCTATCTGCCCGATTCGGCGCGCCTGCTCAATCGCGTGCCCGAGAGCGCCTACGACGACCGTCTGCACGAATGGCGCGTGCGCGAAGCGCTCGCCCGCAAGGACTGGACCGCCGCGTTGACCGCGATCCGCAAGATGGGCGACAGCCAGCGCAGCCAGTCACGCTGGACCTGGTTCCAGGCGCGCACGACCGAACTCACCGGCGATCGCAGCGCCGCGCAACCGCTGTTCCGCGCTGCGGCGAAGAATCCGGATTTCCACGGCTTTCTCGCCGCCGACCGCGTCGACCAGCCGTACGCGCTATGCCCGCTCGATTTCTCGCCGTCGACCGATGCACGCGCGAAGGTCGCCGCCGATCCGGGCCTGACACGCGCACTGGCGCTGTACCGCATCGACCGCCCCGGCTGGGCGACGCGCGAATGGACCGCCGCGCTGCGCAACTTCGACGACACCCAGCGCCGCATCGCCGTGCAGGTCGCGCAGGAGAACGGCTGGTACGACCGCGGCGTGTTCGGCCTCGGCCGCCAGCCGGAAGAGACGCGTCTGTACACGCTGCGATTCCCGCTGACCCAGCAGGCGCTGATCGAACGCGAATCGCAGCGCCACGGACTCGATCCGGCCTGGGTCGCGGCCGAGATCCGCGCCGAGAGCACGTTCAATCCGAATGCGCGTTCGCCGGCCGATGCGCGCGGACTGATGCAGGTGATGCCGGCCACCGGCGCCGCCGTTGCGCGACGCCTGGGCCTGGCCTGGAGCGGCCCCGACGCCCTGTTCGATCCGGCGACCAACGTCGCCATCGGCACCGCGTACCTGCGCGAGAAGAAGGACATGTACACCCTGCCCTACGTCGCGATCGCGGCGTACAACGCGGGCCCGACCCCGACCGGCCGCTGGCTCGCGCAGCGCCCGGACATGGATCCGGACATCTGGATCGAGACCATCAGCTATCGCGAAACGCGCGAATACGTCGCGCGCGTACTCGCCTTCAGCGTGCTCTACGACTGGCGCATGTACGGCCAGGCCGCGCCGCTGGAACCGCGGATGCGCGGGGCCGAGGCCCAGCGCAACAAGCGTTTCGCCTGCCCGAGCGCCTGACCCGGCGTCAGTCCGGTTTCGCGGGCGTCTTTGCGTCTGCGTCGTGGTGGGACAACCCGTGCGCGGCAGCGCGCTGTTCCCAGCGGCGCCGTGCGAGGCGCTGCAGGTCGGAAACGCGGTCGCTCTCGTCGATGATCTCCTGCCCCAGCAGGGTCTCGACGACGTCCTCCATCGTCACCACGCCGCTGGTCGAGCCGTACTCGTCGACCACCAGCGCGATCTGCTGGCGGCGGTCGAGCAGGAACTCCAGCAGCCCGGTCAGCGGCATGCTCTCGGGCACGCTGCGCATCGCGCGGCCCAGCGTGCGCAGCGGGACGTCGCCATCACCACGCGCCTCGGCCTGCAGCATCTCCGAACGCAGCACGAACGTCGTCGCATCGTCGATGTCGTCGGTGTAGACCGGCACCCGCGAGAACGGCGCCGTGCGAGCGTCCTGCAGCGCCCGGGAAACCGGGGTGCTGTCGCGCAGCGCGGCAACGACGGTGCGCGGCGTCATGACGTCGTGCGCGCGCAGTTCCGACATGCGGAACAGGTTGCGCAGGATGTGCGATTCGCGCGGCAGGATGCCGCCGCTTTCCTCGCCGACGCTGGCCATCGCGATGAACTCCTCGCGATTGAACACGTGCGCCTGCTGTCCACCCGAGATCAGCCGGGTCAATAGCTCGGACAGGCGGATCAGCGGATACAGCACCACGATCAGCACGCGCACGAAGACCGCCGTCGGCGCGGCCAGCCGGCGCCAGTACTGCGCGCCGAGCGTCTTGGGCACGATTTCCGACAGGAACAGGATCAGCAGCGTCGCCACGGCCGAGAACACGCCGACCCAGGCGCTGCCGAAGGCGTCGGACGCCTTCGCGCCCGCGCCGACCGCGCCGGCCGTGTGCGCGATGGTGTTGAGCGTCAGAATGCCGGCCAGCGACTGGTCGATGTTCTCGTGACGCAGGCGCTGCAGCGTCGCGGCGAGTGCCGGGCGTTCGGCCTTGAGGCCGGCGATGAACGACGGCGTGATGCTCAGCAGGACCGATTCAGCGACCGAGCACAGGAACGACAGCAGGATCGCCGCGCCCAGATAGACCAGCATCAGGATCACGTCCATCGAGTCGCCGGACGGCGCGGTGCCGGTCACGGCGGCGAGCAGCGGCCACGGCGCGAGCGTCAGGGCGAGGACAGCGAGGGTGAGACGGCGTCGGGCGGCAGCCACGGGGTGACCTGTGCAGCGGCGCGCCAGTATAGGCGGTCGACTTGAACGGCCATGGCATCATCGCGGCATGAAGATCTACCTCGTCGGCGGCGCGGTCCGCGACCGCCTGCTCGGCCTGACGCCCGGCGATCGCGACTACGTCGTCGTCGGCGAGACCCAGGCCTCGATGGAAGCCGCGGGTTTCCGCGCGATCGGCCGCGATTTTCCGGTGTTCCTGCACCCCAGGACGCAGGCCGAGCACGCGCTGGCCCGCACCGAACGCAAGTCCGGCCGCGGCTATCGCGGCTTCGTCGTCGATGCCGATCCGTCGGTGACGCTGGAGCAGGATCTCGGCCGACGCGACTTCACGATCAACGCGATCGCGGAAGCGCCGGACGGCACCCTCGTCGATCCCTACGGCGGCGCGCGCGACATCGAGGCGCGCGTGCTGCGTCACGTCGGCGCCGCATTTTCCGAGGATCCGCTGCGCGTCTTGCGCGCCGCGCGCTTCATGGCCCGCTTCGCGCCGCTCGGCTTCACGATCGCAGCCGAGACCATGGCGTTGATGCGCGGCATGGTCGAGGCCGGCGAACTCGAGACCCTGACGCCCGAGCGCGTGTGGCAGGAACTCGCGCGCGCACTGGCCTCGAAGCAGCCGTCGGCGTTCCTGCGCACGCTGCACGACTGCGGCGCGCTCGCCGTGGTGCTGCCGGAAGTCGACGCGCTCTACGGCGTGCCGCAGCGCGCCGAATTCCATCCCGAAGTCGACACCGGCGTGCATCAGGAACTGGTCAGCGACATGGCCGCGCGGCTGGCACCCGGCGATGCGGTGATCGGGTTCGCCGCGCTGACCCACGATCTGGGCAAGGCGCTGACGCCGAAGGACGCACTGCCGCGCCACGTCGGACACGAGCACGCGGGGCTGGAACCGCTGGATGCGCTGTGCACGCGCCTGAAGGTGCCCGCGGCCTGCCGCGAGCTGGCGGTCGTCGCCTGCCGCGAACATCTCAACGTGCATCGCATCGCCGAACTGCGCGACGACACGCTGCACGACCTGATCGCCCGCTGCGACGGCTTCCGCAAGCCCGAACGCATCGCGCAGCTGGCGCTGGTCTGCGAATGCGACAAGCGCGGGCGTCTGGGCAGCGCCGAGGCCGCGTACCCGCAAGGCGACCTGCTGCGCCGCGCACACGCCGCGGCGAGCGCGGTCCATGCGCGCGACCTCGCCGATGGCATCAGCGGTCCGGCGGTCGGCGAGGCGCTGCGCAAGGCGCGGATCGCGGCGATCGCGCAGGCGCGCGGGCCGCGCTGAGGGGTGTCGGCTGCAATGCGCGCGCAGGCAGGGCCGATCGCGCGCATTGCTTAGACTGCGTCATCCCCCCAGGACATCGACGCCCATGCCCACACGTCGTGATCTTCTGCTCGGCACCGGCAGCCTGCTGCTGGCCGCCGCCGCATCCCCGCTGCGCGCCGCCACCGGCGATGCATCACTCGACGACGCGCTGGCTGCGCTGGAACACGCCGCCGGTGGCCGGCTCGGCATCGCCCTGCTCGACACCGGCACCGGCCGCCGGTTCGGACGGCGCGATGAGGCCCGCTTTCCGATGTGCAGCACGTTCAAGGCACTGCTCGCAGGCGCGGTGCTGCAGGCGGTCGATCGTGGTCGTGTCCGACTCGACCAGCGCGTCGACGTGGGCGCCGACGATCTCGTCGCGTATTCGCCCTACGTGGAAACGCGTGTGGCCGACGGCCATGCGCGGGTCGACGACCTGTGCCGCGCGACGGTCACGCTGAGCGACAACGCGGCCGCCAACCTGCTGCTGCCGCTGGTCGGCGGACCGCCAGGCCTGACCGCGCTGCTGCGCGAGCTGGGCGATCCGGTCACGCGGCTGGACCGCTGGGAACCCGAACTCAACGAAGCGGCTGCGGGCGACCCGCGCGACACCACCAGCCCGCGCGCGATGGTGGACAGCCTGCAGCGGCTGCTGTTCGGCGACGCACTGCGTCCGCCCTCGCAGGCGGTGCTGGCCGCGTGGCTGATCGAGAACCGCACGGGCGATGCGCGCATCCGCGCCGGTGTGCCGGGCGACTGGCGCGTGGGCGACAAGACCGGGACCTGCGGCGCGGGCACGGCGGCCGATGTGGCCGTGCTGTATCCGCCCGACCGGGCGCCGCTGCTGCTGGCGATCTACGTGCATGGCGCGCGCACGGACGGCGCGGCGATCAATGCCCTGCACGCGGATGTGACGCGCCTGCTCGTCGCGGCGCGCGGCCAGTCCTGAGCGCGCATGCGCCGCGCGCCGCGGCGGGTCAGCGCTTCGCGGCGGCCAGCCGCTCCTGCAGGGCCATCGCCGCGGCGGGGTTGCGTTCCTTCGCCGCCGAGATGAAGAACACGAAGGTGTCGCGCGGCGTGACCGGCGCCGCATCGCGCGCGCCGGCATAGGGCAGATCCGAAGGCGCCTCGCCCTGCGACCAGTCCAGCGCGCGCCGGGCCCAGGCGTCGAGCTGCAGGCCGGGATAGCCGGTCGCGCTGGACGCGCGGCTGGCCATCAGCCGGGCGTAGACGAAATCGCCGGTGATGTCGGCGAAGGACGGGTAATCGGTGGAGTCGGTGAACACCGTCGCCACGCCGCGCGCACGCGCGAGCCGCAGCCAGGCCGCGCTCTGGAACGCGGGGTGCCGCACTTCAACCGCGTGGCGCAGCGGCAGCCCGTCGACGGTATCGGGCAGCAGGTCGAGGAAGGCTTCGACGTCATCCGCATCGAACCGGCGCTGCGGCGCGAACTGCCACAGCAGCGGGCCCAGATGGTCGCCGAGTTCGGCGATGCCGCCTTCGACGAATCCGGTGATCTGTTTTGCAGTGCCGGCCAGCGCGCTTGCACCGACGATGTGACGCGGCGCCTTCAGCGAGAACACGAAGCCCGCCGGTGTCTCGCTGCCCCACTTTGCATAGGTGGCCGGCTTCTGCGCACCGTAGAAGGTGCCGTTGATCTCGATCGCGGTCAGCCGGCGGCTGGCGTATTCGAGCTCGCGTTTCTGCACGAGGCCCTTGGGATAGAAGTTGTCGCGCCACTCTGGATACGTCCAGCCGCCGATGCCGGTGCGGATGCCGTGGACGGGCACGGGTACGTCAGCAAACAGGTCGTCCATCGGAATCTCCTCGCGCCGCGGCGCGATCAGTCGGGGTGCTGCGCGAACCGCAGGCGATTGTGGTCGGGATCGACGAGCACCATCTCGCGCGTGTCCCAGTCGGTGTCCCAGGGCGGCTGCACGATCGGCACGCCGGCCGCGGCGAACGCGCGCGCGCAGGCGTCGACGTCGCGCACCTTGAAATACACCGCCCCGCCCGGTGCGCAATCGCCGGCATGGGCGGTCAGGAACAACGTCTGCCCGTCGCGGGTGAGTTGCGCGAACAGCGGCATGTCCGCCTCGAAACGATGCGCCCAGTCGACGGTGAAACCGAGCGCGGCGTAGAACGCGAGGCTGCGATCGGCGTCGGTCATGCGCAGCTGCGGGATCACGGTCTGCATGGCGCTGCGGCCTTCGGCTCAGCCCGCGGCGAGGCGCGGACGCACGTGGTGGTCGAGCAGCGTACCCAGCGGCGCGAGCGCCGGGTCGGTAGGTACGACCGCATCGAGATAGGCGAGGAACCGCGGCGCATCGGCGAGGTACTTCGGCTTGCCGTCGCGGTGGTGCAGGCGCGCGAAGATGCCCATGACCTTGAGGTGCCGTTGCACGCCGGTCAGCGCGACGTCGCGCACGAACTGCGCGTGCACCGGCACAGGCAGGCCGGCGGCCTGGGCGCGGGCGTGATAACGCGCCAGCCAGGCGTCGGCCTGCGCTTCGGACCAGCTGTGGAAGGCATCGCGCAGCAGGCAGGCCACGTCGTAGGCGATCGGACCGGTCACCGCGTCCTGGAAATCCAGCACCGCGACACCGCCTTCGACCGGCATCAGATTGCGCAGCATGTAATCGCGATGCACCAGCACCTGCGGCTGCGCGAGCATCGTGCCGACCAGATGCGCCTGCACCGATTCCCAGCCGGCGCGCTCGTCATCCGACAGGCTCACGCCCAGATGCCGACCGAGGAACCAGTCCTCGAACAGCGCGAGTTCGCGGCGCAGCATGGCCGCATCGAACGCCGGCAGATCGTCCGGTGGCGCGATCGCCTGCAGACGCAGCAGCTGTTCGAAGGCCGCCTCCATCAGCGCGTCGGCATCCAGCGAGGCCAGCGCCTGCAAGCAGGTCTCGCTGCCGAGATCCTCGAGCAGCAGGAAACCCGATTCGACCTCGCGCGCCCGCACGTGCGGCACGCGCACGCCGTGCAGTTCCAGCAGATCGCGGATGCGCAGCCACGGGCGCACATCCTCCAGAGCCGGCGGCGAATCCATGACGATGCGCGACAGGCCGTTCGCCTCACCGCGCCAGTAGCTGCGGAAGCCCGCATCCATCGACGCGCGCACGAGCGTCAGCGTCGCGTCGCCGCTGGCCTCGCGGGCCCAGGCCAGGCGGGCTTCGGCGCGTGCGGCATCGTCGGCGAGCGCGGACGCGTTGGGAGGCAGGACAGCGGACATGCGGTGGGCCAGTTCGAAAGTGGGGGATTATCGGGCAATCGGTGCGGTGCTCAGCGCCCGACCCCGTCGAGCCCGCGCGTGTCGAACTGCAGCAGCACGTCGCGGAACGGGGTGAGCCGTGTGGACAGACCGACGATCACGCCGAGCGTGTTGGCGAATGCATCGGCGGCATCCTGCATCCGCGTGCCGGTCAACGCGCCCTGCGCGTATTCGAGACCGATGCCGAGCAGCACCAGCCCGATGCCCGCGCCCAGCAGCGACGGCCAGCGCGCGTAGAGCTGCACCGCGGCCGCGGCCAGGGTGAAGTAGGCGAGGAAATGGCCGAGCTTGTCGCCATCCGGGACGTCCGGCATCGGCACCGACGGCGCCAGCGACAGCACCACGACAGCCGCGATCGCCGCGATCCACAGCCCGCCCCACAGCACGGGACGCCGCAGCGGCTTGAACGCACGGCCGAAGCGCGGACGCCGGCTCACGCGTGCGTGCTCACAGACGGTGGCTCATGTCGCCGATCAGAAAGGCGTGATCGAACTCGACATCCTTCGCGAATCCGATCGCCTGGAAGGCCTCGCCCATCTCGCCGGGCAACGTGAGCCGCTTGGCCTGCTGGCGCAGCGCGTAACGGCCGGCCTCGTCCGTCGCCAGTGCCTCGTGCGCGGCCAGGCGCTGTTCGAGGCGGTTGCCGAGCAGCAGCGAAGTCTGGTTGCAGTAGCCTGCGAATTCGAAGCCGGCATGCGTGCCGGCCTCGGCCAGCGCGGTGAAATCGACCGAGGCGGTCAGATCCTGCAGGCCCGGCAGCGCGAACACGTCGCCGGTCACCTGATGGCGATGGAAGGCGCGCAGGGTGCCGGCGTCGCGATCGTCGCGGTAGAACTCGCGCCGCGCGTAGCCGTAATCGACGAACAGCATCGCGCCGCGCGTGAGACCACCGGCGACCGCCTGCACCCAGTACGGCAGCTGCGGCAGCAGTTCCGAGCGATAGCCGTCCGGCAGCGGCCCACCGCGCTGGCGCTCCACGTGACGCACCGCCGAACCGAGCAGCGCGTCCGCCGGATGCACGGTGCGGCCGAAACCGTCGCCGTCGCGGGTGACGTATTCCTCGAACACCTCGCCCTCGCCGATGACGAAGCGCGGCGTCGGCAGCGCATCGACGACCTCGTTGGCGAACAGCACACCCTGCCAGTCGCCGGGCATCGGGCCGTCGACCCACTCGACGCGCGCGAACAGGTCGGCCGGCAGGCGCTGCTGCAGATGGTCGCGTTGGCGTTCGCGCAGATCGGCGCTGGGCTCGAGGATCGCGTAGCGCGCCGGTACCGCCTCGAGCGCCGCCAGATGCGAGAGCGCATCGCCGGCGAACGCGCCGCTGCCGCCGCCGATCTCTAAGAACTGCGCATCGGTACCGATCTCGCGCAGCACCGGCGCGAACGCCTCGGCGATGCACTCGGCGAACAATGGCCCGAGTTCGGGCGCGGTGACGAAATCGCCTGCAGCGCCGAACTTTGCCGCACCCGCGCTGTAGTAGCCCAGGCCCGGCGCATACAGCGCCAGCTCCATGAATTTCCAGAACGGAATCGCCCCGCCCGCTTCGGCGATCTGGGCGTGGATCAGGGCGCGCAGGCGCTCGCTGTGGGCGAGCGCGTCGTCACTCGGGGCGTGGGCTTGGCTGGACATGCAGAAGTTCCGGAACAGACCCGGATCAGGATACGCGAGCCCGCCTGACGGCCTGCCGTCACACGCCCGCCAGGCGCGCCAATCCGGGTCACGCGCGCAGGATGCGGGCCGGACGATCACAGCGGACGCGAGGTGCACGGAACGCGGACCGGCAGGTGACGTAAGGTGACGTCCCGTCGCCCGATCACGCACCGGCATGTCCGCATCCGCATCCGCTCCCGTCGTCCTCGTCACCGGCGCTGCCCGTCGCATCGGCGCAGCGATCGCGCGTCGCCTGCATGCCGACGGTTACGCGGTGGCGTTGCACTGCCATCGCTCGCGCGACGACGCCGATGCGCTGGCTGCTGAACTGGATGCACAACGACCGGGCAGCACGCGGGTGCTGCAGGGCGATCTGGCCGATGCCACGGTGTTGCCGACGCTCATCGAAGGCACCATCGCGCACTTCGGCCGGCTCGATGCACTGGTCAACAATGCGGCGGCGTTCGCGCCGACAGCGTTCCACGACACGGATGCCGCCGCCTTCGATGCGCTGATGGCGACCAATGCACGGGCACCATTCCTGCTGGCGCAAGCCGCGGCGCCGCATCTGCGCGCGGCACGCGGCGCGATCGTCAACATCGGCGACCTGTACGCCGAACGCCCGCGCGCGGATCTGGTGGCCTATGCGGCGTCGAAGGCCGCGCTGCTCGGCCTGACCCGCGGGCTCGCGGTCGCGCTGGCGCCGGAGGTGCGGGTCAACGCGGTCTCGCCCGGGGCGATCCTGTGGCCGGAGGACGGCGCGAACGCCGCGCAGCAGTCACGCATCCTCGAAGCGACCCCGCTGGCCCGGCTCGGCAGCGCGGACGAGATCGCTGACGCCGTGGCCTGGCTGCTGCGCGGCGGCTTCACCACCGGCGAAGTGCTGCGGCTCGACGGTGGACGTTCGCTCTAGGGCCCGTCCGCTCTGCATCACGGGCGTCTTCTGCAGGCACGCGCCTGCGTGCGGACAGGCGCTCCAGCCAACGGCGATCGCGCGCAAGCGCGCGCCTACATGCGCTGCGGCATGCGTCTAGCGCTTCGCCTCGAACGCATGCGCCAGCTGCGCGCCCGAGAACCCGTCCGGCACGTCGTGCGACACCGCGTAGCGGTACAGCGCGGCCGAATAGATGCCGGTCAGCGCCGCCTGGTAAACGCCCAGCAGCAACACGCCCAGCACGCACACCACGCCCACGCCGATGCCCAGCGGGACAGAGGTCTGCAGCGCGATGAAGGTCAGGCCGACGCCGATCATCGCGACCAGCGTGGTCAACAGACCGAAGGCCGCGCCGATACCGACATTGCCGATCGCGTTCTCGCCCCAGGTGCGCTTGAGCAGGGTCACGCTCTGCTTGAGGGCGTCGATCGGGCCGATGTCGCGGCTCACCAGCACCGGCACCACGAGGAAGGTCGCCAGCGTCCACGCGACGCCGAGCCCGCTGCCGAGCAGGCGCACCAGGAAGTTGTTCTCGTTGTGCTTGAGCGACTGCAGCACCACGCCCACGGTCGCCGCGATCGCCGCATAGCCGAGGATCGCCGGCAGTCGACGCCTCGCCGCCGCCAGACCGTCGGACAGCGTCGGGTCGCCCCCGTCGAGACGGATCATCGCCGCGCCGACCAGCGCGCAGTTGAAGAACACGATCACCGTGTACTGGCAGAAGTAGAAGACGAAGGCGAGCAGCAGGCCGGCTAGGCCGATGCCGTGCTCGAAGACGCGGAGTGCGAACAGCGGCAGCACGAAGGTCGCGAGCACTGCCAGCGTGGCCAGGCCCGACAGCACCGGGAACAGCATCAGTTCCTTGTCCGAGCGCAGCACGGCCGCGCTCGCCTTCACCAGATCCCAGCTCCGCGACAGCTTGTCGAACATGATCGGTCTCCCCTGTGTGTATGCGACGCCGGCACGCAGGCGTCGATTCGATGGTGTCGCCCGGCAGGCGCGTTGCCCAGTGACAGACGTCATCTTCGGCGGTCGGGCACTACCACGACGTGTCGTCGGCGACCAACGTGACCAGCGGATGCGCACCGGTGGTCGCGCACACCGCCGCCTGCAGTGCGGGCAGCCCGTCGAACAGTTCGGGGTCCGCGAATGCGCGCCGCACCGCAGGCTCCAGTCCCGCGGGATCGCGCAGCCACAGCGCGGCGCGGGCACGCTGCAGCCGCGCGGCGTGATCGAACTGGTCGTAGTCCTGCGGGCAGACGATCGCCGGACGCCCCGCCGCCAGACACTGGTAGAGGATGCCGGCGCCGCCGTGATGCACGACGAGGTCGTAGCGACCGATCCAGCGCGCGTAGTCGACGTAGGCCAGGCGCTGGTAGTTGCGGGCGTGCGCGTGATGTGCCGCCGCGGCATCGCCATCGCTGAAGTGGAATTCCACATCCGGCATCGCCGCGGCCAGCGCGCGCAGCCGCATATCGAACGCGTCCTTGGCCCAGCGCAGATGTGTGCCCAGCGTCACCAGGACATGGCGGCGGCCTGCGACGAAGCGCGGCGCCGGGCGCGCTGCCAGCCACGGCGTGTCGCTGCCGGGCGTCGGCAGCCGCGGCCCGATGAAACGCAGCGCGGCCGGCCAGCTGCGCGGAAATTCCAGCGCTTCGATGCCGAGCGCGAGAATACGTTCGGGCGAGTACACCGCTTCGCTGCCGTCGTCTCGATACAGCCGCGGCAGGCCCAGCACGGTCATGCGGTGTCGATACGCGCGATGCACGCCGCGCTTGAATCTGCGCACCGCCAGCCGCGCCAGCGCGTGCTGGAGATGCTGGCCCGCATGCGTGGCCGGCGACAGGCCGCCCATATAGGCCGGCGGTCCATCCGGCGCTTCGAGCACGCTTGGCGACGGCAGGCTGGTCCACCAGCGGATGCCGAGCGACTGCGCGACCGCGCCTGCAGCCGGCACAGTGAAGTCGGCGATGACGAGCCCAGGTCGCGTGGCCGCGTCCGCATACGTCTCGCGCAAGGCCTGTGCGAAGCGCGCCATGACGTCGAGCGCGGCGCGCAGTTGCCGGTGCATGCGCAGCGGATGGTTGCGCACCGCGTAACGTGGATCGGAGATCGCATCGAGCACGCGCTCGGCGTCCGCATCGAGCAGCGGCACGCCGACCAGACCGGCGCGGGCGACCTGCGCCATCGCCGACGGGGTCGACAGCACCCGCACCTCGTGCCGCGCGGTGAGTTCGCAGGCCATCGCGAGCACCGGATGCAGGTGGCCGCTGTAGGGCGGTGCGATCAGGTCGATGCGCATGGCGTCGCCGCGATGAACGCTTCGCACAATGCCTGCACCTCGGGCTGCCGCAGGTACGCCATGTGTCCACCGTCGAGGCGGCGCACCGGCCCGCGCCAGCCGACGCGCGAGATCCAGTCGCTGCGGCCCTGCACGCACAGCAGCCGGGCGACGTCCGGTGCGTGTCGCGCGACCGGGCCGTAGGCGAAGACATGCAGACGCGCGCGTAGCGAGTCATCCAGGTGCAGGTTCGACAGCAGTTCCAGCCCGCAGCTGCCGGCCAGCAGCACGACGTTGTCGGCTCCTTCGAACGTCGCCGTCACCGATGCGCGGTGCTGCCGGGCAAACGCGGGGCGGCGCGCACCGATGTAGTCGCCGAGGTTGCGCCACGCCGCCACCGGCAACGGGACAGCGATGTGTCCGTGATCTGGCGCGGCATACGGAAAATTGCAGTCGACGAGCTCGCGGCCGGGTGCACGCAGCGCCTCGAGAAACGCCTGTTGCTCCGGACTCAGACCGCAGCGCGACCGATCGCTGCGGCCGGTCAGGAACGCGATGCGGATCGGCGCGGCAGTTTCAGGCGACATGGAAGCCACCGTCGGCATGCACGCGATAACGCCGGTTGCGCCAGCGCACCGTGCGCACGCAGCTCGCGTGCAACAGATGCAGCGGCTGCAGCAGCTCGGCCAGCAGCGAGAGCAGCGGGCGCTGTGGCACGGACACGCCGAGCCTGCGCTGCAACCATGCGGGCACAGCTGCACGGACCCCGAGCACGCCGACGACCCAGAGCGCACCCCCAAGCGTGGGTTGCATGCCCAAGGCCACGCCCATCGCCCACAGCAACAGCGGCGGCAGGCCATGCAGCAGCGTGATCAGGACCCGCATCCGCAGTGGCTGGCGCCGCAGCAGCAGCGTCGCGAACAGCATCCAGCGATGCATCTGGCGCAGGTAATGCGCAGGGCCGTCGATGCTGGTGCGCACGCACACAGGGGCAATCGTCTGCGCGATGCGGCCGCCGTGCGCGCGCACCTGGTCGGCCATCGCCAGGTCGTCGGCCAGCGCGCGCAACAGCGGCGCGAAGCCGCCGAAGGCGCGCAGGCGTGCGGTGCGCAGCGCGTAGCACATGCCGTTGATCGACACTGGCGGCGCCCAGGCCAGCGGCGCGAGATAGGTCAGCGCCGCGTTGTCGTTGACGAACTGCGCCAGCAGCCGACCGGGCAGGCGCTCGCCGTCGTCGACATAGCCCGGCAGCGCGGTCGCGATATCGGCGGCCTCGAGCGCCGCGACCAGACGCGCGAGTGCGCCTGCGGTCAGCGTGGCGTCGTCGTCGAGCACCAGGCACACCGGCGCGTCGACCGCAGCCAGCGCGCGGTCGAGCTTGAAGCTCTTGGGGTTTACCCCGTCGGGCGCGGGCGTATTGACGTGCACGGCGATGACAGCGTGCGGATGCGTGGCGCGCAGCGATGCGATGACCGAGTCGGCGTGCATGTCGCCAGCGTCGACGAGCCAGTGGAAGCGTGCATCGGGCAGTGCATCGAGCGTCGCGCCCAGCACGTCGATCAGCCGCGGGTCGCCACCGAGGATCGGCTGCAGTACCGCGACCTCGTGCATCGCGAATGCGGCATCCGACGCAGGCACCGCTGACTGCAGGCGGATCTCCCGCCACGCACAGACCGCGCGCAACGCCAGCAAGGTGCCATAGGCGCAGGCCAACACCGCCGCGACGCTCAGGCCGCCCACTGCGCCCGCTGCCAGGCGATGAAACCCTCGATGCCGGTGTCGATCGACACACTCGGCGGGCCGAGATCGGCGAGCATCCGCGCGGGATCGAAGGTCTTGGAGTACGCGAACACACCGACACCGAAGCGCGTCAACGGCGGCTCGCCGCGCAGCCGCAGGCGGCGCCACAGCCATTCGGCGACGGTCGCCATGCGCAGCGCAGCGCCGATGCGCACGCGCCGCGTCGGCGCTGGCAGATCCAGACGCGCCAGCACGTCGAGGAGCAGGGCCTGGATGTCGACCGGCTGCGCGTTGGTCAGGTTGTAGCTGTCGGCCGGGCGGTCCATCGTCGCGACGCGCAGCAGGTAATCCGACAGCGTGTCGATCTGGATCAGGTCGCCGACAACGGGCCGGTCCTGTCCGGTGAACAGCGGCAACGCGCCGCGACGCGCGGCTTCGAGGATGCGCGGAAACAGCACGGTGTCGCCGACGCCGAACACCGCGCGAGGCCGCACGATCACGTGCGCGCCGGGATAGTCGCGTACCAGCTGTTCGCCGGCGTACTTGGTTTCGGCATAGGTGTTGACGAACGTCGGGCCGACCGGGCTGTCCTCGCACAGGTCGTATTGATGCGCCTCGCGATAGAACACCGAACTCGACGACAGATAGACCAGCCGCGGGTTGCCGTTGCGACGGCAGAAGTCGATGACGTGCCGCGTCGCGTCGACGTTCTGCGCGATGTACTCGGCGCGCGTGCCCCAGGGCGATGAACGCGCGGCGGCGTGGATCACCACGTCGGGCCGCACCGGCAGGTCGAAGGGCTGGCTGAGATCGCAACGGATGTAATGCGGCAGATCGGTTGCGCGGCGCCCGGTGCCAACGAGCTGCAGATCGGTGCGCCCGGCATGACGCCGCAGAAACGCGCCGCCGACGAAGCCGGACGCGCCGGTCACCAGGATGCGCATGCGGGACCTCCGCGCGTCGCCGCGCGATACGTGTCGAGACTGGCCTGGCAATGCGACGGCAGGATCGCGACATCGGGGGCAGTGACCGCGAGCGTGTGCAGGCGCTCGACGGTGCGCACGTAGGCCGCCCAGTCGTGGGTCACCAGCCGTGCCGGCCAGGTCGGCAGGCGCCGCTCGCGGAACGTCAGATGCGACCAGCAGGCGTCGGCGCACAGCAGGACCGCGCGGTCCTGCGCATCGCGCAGGCACAGCCCCATCTGCCGCGGCGCGTGGCCCGGCATCGGGACCGCGAACAGGCTGCCGTCGCCGAACAGGTCGACGCCGTCGCCCAGGCTTTGCCAGGGCGCCGGCAATGCACGTGCGACGCCATCGCCCGCATAACGCACGCGTGCATCGAAATCGGTCGGGATCAAAGCCGGCAGCCAGCCGTTGCGCAGGCCGCGCACGCGCGACATCGCGCGCATGGCCTCCAGATCCTCGCGCATGCACAAGAAGCCCGCGTTCGGCAGGTCGCGCAGGCCGGCGATGTGGTCGGCATGGAAATGCGAGACCAGGCACCAGCGGATATCGGCCGGTCGCAGGCCGTGCGCGGCGAGCTGCACCTCGAGCCGCTGCGCTTGCGGCAGCTCGACCGGCGTCGCCCAGCGGTACAGGCGCTCGGGGAATCCCGCGGTCGCGTCCATGAAATGCGGCGCGTAGCCGGTGTCGTAGAGCATCGCGCCCTCGGTCGGATGCACGATCAGCGCGACCATCGACGGAAACGTCACGTTGCCCCAGCGCCCACCGGCCAGCGTGACGCGCTCGCAGTGGCGGCACTGGCCGACATCGAACAGGGTCAGATCGACGCGCACGTCAGTACCGCAGCACCGCGCCGCCGACCGACAGGCCAGCGCCGGTGCCGAGCAGCAGGCAGGTATGGCCGCGCTGGAGGCGCCCGGCATCGATCGCGTGGTGCAAGGCATGCGGCAGCGAGGCGGCGACCTGGTTGCCGTGCTCGCCGAGAATGCGCACCGTGCGCGCCTCGGGCAGTCGCAGCGCCTGCACGATGCGGTCGAGGCCGCCGCCCGAGGCCTGGTGCGGCACGATGCAGTCGAGCGCGTCGAGCGTGACACCGGCCGATTCGAGCAGGCGCGTCAGCAGCCGCGGCAGACGGCGACCGGCCATGCGGAACGTCGCCGGGCCATCCATTTCGAAACGGTAGGCATCGCGGTCGTCGTTGCGCGGATCGCCCGGCGCGATGCGCGTGCCGCCGCCGCGGATGCGGCAGGCGTCGGCACCTTCGGCGAAGGTCTCCATGCGCCAGGCCAGCAAGGCCGAATCCTCACCGGAGGCCGCGGCGCCGAGCACGACCGCCGCCGCGCCATCGCCGAACAGCGGCGCGGTCACCGGATCGTCCGCGCGCAGCCCGCGCGAGGGCACTTCGCTGGCGACGACGAGCACGCGTCGATACCGGGCCGTCGCAATGGATGCGGCCATCAGGTCCAGCGCGACCAGAAACCCGAGGCAGGTCGCATTGAGGTCGAAGGCGGGAATACCGGAATCGCCCAGTCCCAGCGCGCGTTGCACCAGCGCGGCCTGGCAGGGAATCGGCTGCTCCATCACCGCGCAGGTCGAGACGATCGCATCGAGCGCGTTGCCGTCGATGCCGGCCGCCTGCAGCGCGCGCTCGGCGGCGCGCGCCGCCATCCAGGAGGCGGTCTCGTCATCGCCGGCGACCCCGCGCATCGTCACGCCGGTCGCGGCCTCGCTGCTGCCTGGCGCAAGACCGAGTCGCGCATCGAACACCGTCGAGGCCACGCGATGCGCCGGGTGATGGCAGCCGGTGCCGAGGATGCGCAAGCCCGCAGGCGCGTCCATCAGCCGTCGAGCCCTTCCACGCGCTCGAACGGCGTATCGCGATCCGCATGCGCGTCCCACAGCTGCCCGAGCAGCACCCCGTCGACGGGATGTGTCCAACCGGGTGCGATCTCCGCCGCGGGTCGCAGCACGAACGCGTGGCGCAGTTCGTCGCGCGGAATGCGGAGGTTGCCGGCGCCGCTCAGCACCGCGTCGTCGAACAGCACGATGTCGATGTCCAGCGTGCGATCGCTGTAGCGCGGACCGCTGCGATCACGCCCCTGCGCGTCCTCGAGCGCATGCAACCAGTCGTTCAATGCGGCGGGCGCGAGATCGGTGCGAAGCGTCGCGGCCGCATTGAGGAAATCCGGGCCCGTATAACCGACCGCCGGAAAGCGGTAGACCGGCGACACCACCACGTCGTCGAAGCGCGCCCGCAACGCGGCGATCGCCGCACGCAGATGGGTCTCGGGATCGACGTTGCTGCCGAGGCTGAGCAGGGCGATGGACATGGCGCGCTCCGGTGGGGGCGCCATGATCGCCGATTGCCCCGCGTCAGCGCGAGGCACGGCGCGTGGTTCAGCCCGCGTCGGGGGCAGCCAGAGGCGGCGCGGCGCGCGGACGTGGACCGTCTGCGGCCGATGCAGGATCGGTGTCGTCGACACGTCGCAGATTGACCTCAAGCGGCGCATCGCTGTGCGCCTGGAACACGCGCAGGCCGAACTCCGGCAGGATCGCCAGCAGGTGATCGAAGATGTCGGACTGGATGCCTTCGTAGACACCCCACGCGGTGTCGTTGGTGAACGCGTAGATCTCCAGCGGCAGACCCGCCTCGGTGGGCTGGAGCTGACGCACCAGCAGCGTGAAGTCCTGATGGATGCCGGGATGGTGACGCAGGTAGTGCTCGATGTACGCGCGGAACGTACCGAGATTCGTGACCCGGCGATGGTTGACCGCCTCGGCGCCGCGCTCGGCGAGCTTCGCGTTCCAGGCCGCCAGTTCCTGGTCCTTGCGGTCGAGGTAGGCGTCGAGCACGGTGAAACGACGGAATTTCGCGATCTCCGACGGCTCGAGAAAACGCACGCTGTGCTGGTCGAGGTGCAGCGCGCGCTTGATCCGGCGGCCACCGCCTTCCGACATCTGGCGCCAGTTCTTGAATGCATCGCTGACCAGCTTCTTGGTCGGCACCGTGGTCACGGTGCGGTCGAAGTTCTGCACGGTGACCGTATGCAAGGCGATGTCGATGACGTCGCCATCGGCGTTCTGGCTGGGCATCTCGATCCAGTCGCCCACGCGCACCCGGCCGTCGTTGCTGATCTGCACGCTGGCGACCAGCGACAGGATGGTGTCCTGGAAGATCAACATCAGCACCGCGGTCATCGCGCCAAGACCGGTGATGATGTGCAGGAACTCGGCACCGATCAGCGTCGCGACGACCGAAATGCCGACCAGCACGAACATGATGATCTTGACGACCTGGAAGTAGCCCTTGATCGGCTTGTTCTGCGCGCCGGGTCTGCGCTCGTAGCCGCTGTTGACCGCATCGAGCGCTTTGGAGACCGCCAGCGCGATCGTCAACACCACGAACACCTGGCAGAAGCGCTCGACCAGCATCACCAGTCTGGGTGGAAGATCCGGGACCACGGTGATGCCCCAGGCGATCACGAGCGCGGGGACCACGTTGGCCAGCCTCGGGATGACCTGCAGCCGCACTTCGTGATCGTGTTCGGCGCCGCCAAGCGGGGTCTTCATCAACAACTTGCGCAGTCCCCGCAGCAGGACGCGCTTTGTCACGAAATTCGCGATCCACGCCAGCAGCAGCAACCCGCACAGCACCGTGACGGTATAGGCCCAGGGATAGGGCTCAAGGACGTCACGGAGGCGTTCGAGCTGGGTCTGCATCGGGCGGGAATCTCCTGGTCACGCGCCACGCAGGCGCTGCGCCAGGCCGCGGAACATCAGGCCTGGCGCGTACGTTCGATATGGACGCCGACCGCGCGTGCACCACGCACCGCGCCCGGCTTGCTGAGCTTCAATCGTACCCAATCGACCTTGAACTCCTCGATCACGATCGCCGCGCAGCGCTCGGCGAGCGTCTCGACGAGACCGAATTCGGAGGCGGAGACATAGTCGATCAGCCGCTTGCTGACAGCCTTGTAGTTCAGCGTGTCGTTGATGTCGTCGCTGGCCGCGGGCACGCGGTTGTCGAACGCCATCTCGACATCGAACACCAGCGGCTGGCGGATCCGCCGCTCCCAGTCGTAGATGCCGATCAGCGCCTCGATCTCGAGGCCTTCGATGAAGACTTTGTCCATGGCGGCGATTGCATGCGGCGGAAAGTCCGCAGCTTAGCGGCAGCGATGCGACGGCGTCGCCTGACTGGTCACGCCGCCGTGAGCGGCGGCAGCGACGCCATGTCCCAGCGCGGTACCACGTGCACGGCGGCATCGCCGTGCTGGCCGGCTTCGAGACGCAGCGCACCGGCGAAGGCGATCATCGCGCCGTTGTCGGTGCACAGCGCGGGGCGCGGAAAGCACACGCGGCCGCCGCGGCGCTGCGCATCGGCGCGCAGCTTCTCGCGCAGTCGCGTGTTCGCGCCGACGCCGCCGG
The DNA here is from genome assembly GCF_057838005.1 of Luteimonas sp. KH_071. Taxonomy (NCBI): domain Bacteria; kingdom Pseudomonadati; phylum Pseudomonadota; class Gammaproteobacteria; order Lysobacterales; family Lysobacteraceae; genus Luteimonas; species Luteimonas sp. KH_071. The sequence continues at coordinate 3,418,655 of NZ_CM174458.1, forward strand.
CGACGATCAGCGTGTCGAAACCGGTCGCATCCAGCGCGCGCGCGCATTTGATCGCCAGCGTGTCGACCACCGCATCCTCGAACCCACGCGCGATGTCGGCCTTGGTTGCGTCGGTCTGGTCGCTGCCCTGCCAGGCCAGCAGCACCTGGGTCTTGAGCCCGCTGAAGCTGAAATCCAGGCCCGGGCGCGTGGTCATCGGCCGGGGAAACTTGAACACGCCGGGGGCGCCGTGCTCCGCCAGCGCTGCCAGCTGCGGGCCGCCGGGATACGGCAGCCCCATCATCTTCGCGGTCTTGTCGAAGGCCTCGCCCGCGGCGTCGTCGAGCGTCTCGCCGAGCAGGCGATAGCTGCCGATCGCGTCGACCGCCACCAGCTGCGTATGCCCGCCCGACACCAGCAGGGCGACGAACGGCGCGGCCGGCGGATCGTCTTCCATCAGCGGCGCCAGCAGATGGCCTTCCATGTGATGCACGCCGATCGCGGGCACGTCGAGGCCCCAGGCCAGTGCGCGGGCGACGCCGGCGCCCACCAGCAGCGCGCCGACCAAGCCGGGACCGGCGGTGTAGGCCACCCCGTCGATGTCGTCGGTCGACAGGCCCGCCTCGTCCAGCGTCTGCCGCACCAGCGGCAGCAGTTTGCGCACGTGGTCGCGGCTGGCGAGCTCGGGCACCACGCCGCCGTATTCGGCGTGCAGCGCGATCTGGCTGTAGACCGCATGCGCACGCAGACCGGCGGCCCCGCCGATCGCGGTGTCGTAGACGGCCACGCCGGTTTCGTCGCAGGAGGTTTCGATGCCGAGGACTTTCATCGGGGACTGCCTTCGAAGCGGAACGGAAGGCCGCGTCGGGCGCGGCGCCCCCACGGCTTGCACACCGCTGCGGGGGACGGCTATGATACGCGGCTCGCCGGGGCTGAGCCCGGTGGTATCGCATTCGAAATTCGATTCGAGCCGGCCGTCAGGACCGGACGATCAGATCCCCGGAGATTCCATGCCAAGCGTCAAAGTCCGCGAAAACGAGCCCTTCGAGTTTGCGCTGCGTCGATTCAAGCGCACCTGCGAGAAGGCCGGTGTGCTCGCTGAAACCCGCAAGCGCGAGTTTTACGAGAAGCCGACCCAGGAACGCAAGCGCAAGGCTGCTGCTGCAGTGAAGCGTCAGTCGCGTCGCGTGTCGCGCGACGTCACCAAGCGCCAGCGCCTGTATTGATCGGCACGGGCCGGGGTTTCCCCGGTTCGACCGTTCAGTGACGCGAAAAGCCGGCAGCGCATTGCGCCGCCGGCTTTTTGTCGTTTCCGCCGTGGGCCGGCCCGGTCCCGGCGCCTCCCGCACCCGTTGCACCCGGAGCCCGACATGACCCTGAAGCAGCAACTCACCGAAGACATGAAGGCCGCGATGAAGGGCGGCGACAAGCACGCCCTCGGCGTGATCCGCCTGATGCTGGCCGCGGTCAAGCAGCGCGAAGTCGACGAGCGCATCGAACTCGACGACGCCGCCGTGCTGGCCGCGCTCGAGAAGATGGTCAAGCAGCGCCGCGATTCGGTGAGCCAGTACGAGGCGGCCAATCGCGAGGACCTGGCCCAGGTCGAGCGCGAGGAGATCGTCATCATCGAGCGCTACCTGCCGGAGAAGCTCGGCGAAGACGAGATCCTGGCCGCGATCGCCAGTGCCAAGGCCGAAACCGGCGCCGCCGGCCCGGCCGACATCGGCAAGCTGATGGGCGTGCTGAAGCCGATGCTGGCCGGCAAGGCCGACATGGGCGTGGTCTCGCGCCTGGTGAAGCAGTCGCTGTCGAACTGATGGCGCCTGCCGACGCCGGCATCGTCCTGCGCCCGGCACGCCCGGACGACGTGCCGCTCGTACTCGCGCTGATCTGCGAACTGGCGGACTACGAGCGCCTGTCCGGTGCCGTCGTCGCCGATGAGGCGCTGCTCGCCGACGCCCTGTTCGGCGACGCGCCCGCGGCCGAGGTCGTGATCGCCGAAGCGGAGGGCGCGCCTGCCGGCTTCGCGCTGTTCTTCCATACGTTCTCGACTTTCCTCGGCCGCCGTGGCCTGTACCTGGAGGACCTGTTCGTGCGGCCCGCGTATCGCGGCCGCGGGATCGGTCTGCAGCTGATGCGCCACTTGGCCGCACTCGCGATCGCGCGCGATTGCGGGCGTTTCGAGTGGACAGTGCTCGACTGGAACGCACCGGCGATCGGCTTTTACCGCGCACTTGGTGCACAGCCGCAGGACGGCTGGACCGTGCAGCGACTCGAAGGCGGTGCATTGCGCGCACTCGCCGAGACGCAGCGCTGAAGCGTCGCGATGCTTCACGCGCCGATACGACCTCGTGCATAAGGTGACGGCAACGCCGCAGTGGACGCATGCGTTCCACACATCGGCCCTCTCGAATTCCCCCGCATGAGCACGTCACCAGAGAACACCCAGGACCCCGATGCCCCCGTGCGCCACACGCGCTGGGGCCGTCTGCGCACCCGCGTCGACAAGGGCGTCTCCAGATTCGAGGAGAGCCTGCCTGCCGCACTGGTCAAGCGCTTCGTCGATGCCGACCTGCTGACCCAGGCCGCGTCGCTGTCGTTCTACACGCTGATCTCGCTGGCGCCGATGCTGGTGCTGGTGTTGTGGATCACCGCATCGCTCTACCCCTCGGCGCAGGAAGCCCTGCTCGCGCAGATCGGCGCGCTGGCCGGCGATGGCGCGCGCGATGTCGCCGGCACCGTGATCCAGAACGCCACCGAGCAACCCGACATCGGCTCGCTGGCCGGCATGTGGAGCACGCTGCTGCTGTTCGTCGGTGCGACGGTGGTATTCGCCCAGTTGCAGGGGACCTTGAACCTGATCTTCCGCACGGACGGGGACCGCCTGCCCGGCGGTCTGATGGTGTTCCTGCGCAAGCGCGTGTTCTCGGCCGGCGTGGTGTTCGCGCTCGGCTTCCTGGTGCTGGTATCGACGCTGATGACGACGGCGGTCGAGTTCATTTTCGCCAACGTGCCGTCGATCCTGCCGCTGGTCGGCAACACGCTGATGCTGGTGCTCTACTCGTTCGCGTTCGCCGTGCTCTACCACTACCTGCCCGACCGCCGCGTCCGCTGGCGCCAGGCCCTGTTCGGCGGCGTGGTGACCTCGGTGCTCTTCGTGATCGGACGCTGGGGCATCGGCATCTACATGACGCACGCCGCACCCGGCAGCGCCTACGGCTCGTTCGGCACGCTGGTGATCCTGCTGGTCTGGATGTATTACGCGGCCACGATCTTCTTCGTCGGCGCGCTCATTACCGCGGTCATCGACGAGCGTGTGCGCCGCAGTTCGGTCGACCGCGCCCTGCGCAAGCGCGCCGAGCGCCAGGCGGCCGCACTCGCGAAGACGCCGCCGCCGGCGAGCTGAGTTCCAGGCGCGGCATTGGGCGTGGCGCGTGGCATCCTAGCGTCTGCATGATCCGCGTCGTTCCCGCCCCGTCCCGCCTGCCTCGCCTCCGCCTTGCGGTCGCGCGTGCACACCTGCGCGGGGCCCGCTGATGGCGCGTATCCCCGACGCGTTCATCGACGACCTGCTGGCGCGCACCGACATCGTCGAAGTGATCAATGCGCGCGTGCCGCTGAAGCGGCAAGGCAAGGAGTATTCATCGCGCTGCCCGTTCCATGACGAGCGCTCGGCGAGCTTCACCGTGTCGCCGACCAAGCAGTTCTATCACTGCTTCGGTTGCGGGGCGCACGGCACCGCGATCAGCTTCCTGATGAATTACGACCGCCTCGAGTTTCTCGATGCGGTCGACGAGCTGGCCAAGCGCGCCGGCATGGAGATTCCGCGCGACACCCAGCAGCGCGAGGCGCGGCCCGACAGCGCGCCGATGTACGACGCGCTCGATGCCGCGTCGCGCTTCTTCGTCCGCGAACTCGCGGGCAACGAGACGGCGCGCGCCTATCTCGACGGCCGCGGCGTCGACGCCACCATCCGTGACCAGTTCGCGATCGGCTACGCGCCCGACGGCTTTTCCGCGCTGAAGGACGCGCTGGGCAAGGACGACGCACGCCGCATCGCGATACTCGAAAAAGTGGGGCTGCTGTCGAAGAACGACCGCGGCCACAGCTACGACAAGTTCCGCGACCGGGTGATCTTCCCGATCCACGACCGCCGTGGACGCGTGATCGCATTCGGCGGCCGCGTGCTCAAGCCCGAGGATTCGCCCAAATACCTCAACTCGCCGGAGACGCCGCTGTTCCACAAGGGCCGCGAACTCTACGGCCTGTGGCAGGTGCGCCAGGCCAACCAGAAGATCGAGCGGCTGGTGGTGGTGGAGGGCTACATGGACGTGGTGTCGCTGTTCCAGTTCGGCGTGCCGCAGGCGGTCGCCACGCTGGGCACGGCGACCACACCCGATCACGCCGAACTGCTGTTCCGCAACGCGCCCGACGTGTTCTTCTGCTTCGACGGCGATGCCGCCGGCCGCCGCGCCGCGACGCGTGCGATGGAATCGGTGCTGCCGCGCATGCGCGACGGCCGCCAGGCGTTCTTCCTGTTCCTGCCCGACGGCGAGGATCCCGACACCATCGTGCGCAGCGAAGGCGCCCCCGGTTTCGAGGCGCGCCTGGCGCAGGCGACCCCGCTGTCGACGTTCTTCTTCGACACCCTGGGCGATGGCATCAACCTGTCGACGCTGGACGGCAAGGCGCGGCTGGCGGAACGCGCCAAGCCGATGCTCGCGCAGATTCCGGATGGCGCCTTCGCCGACCTGATGCGTCAACGCCTGAGCGAGCTCACCGGCATCGGTGGCGCGGCGACGCAGGCCCAGCAGGCCGCACCGCGCCGCATGCTGCGCGGCGGCCGCGGCGCGCCGCCACCCAAGCGCAGCGTGGTACGGCACGCCATCGCCCTGTTGCTGCAGAAGCCCGGCCTGGCCGCGCATCTGCCGCCACCCTACCCTTTCGTCGCCCTGCGCCAGCCGGGTATCGAACTGCTGACCGAGCTGATCGCGATCGGCAGCGTGCGTCCCGACATCACCACAGGCGTGCTGCTGTCACAGTTCGAGGAACGCGAGGAAGCGCCGGCGCTGCGCAAGCTCGCGACCCAGGCGCTCGCCGGCGACGAAGCCTCCTGGGAACAGGAATTGCGCGACGCGATCGGGCAACTCGACCGCCAGGTGCTGCAGCAACGTATCGACGACCTGCTGGGCCAGCAGCGCGAGGGCACGCTCGACGCGGCGGGCAAGCAGGCGCTCCGCGAGCTGCTGCTCCAGCGCGCCCGCTGACGCCGGAATGTAAGCGTTTTCAAGCACATGGCGCTTACACGCCGGTGACGATTCCTTAACCTTCACGCTGTTCTGATCCCTGCAGGGGGATCGACCGGTACGAGATGTCGCAGCTGCGTCAGGTCGACCTGTCCGTCCAGCACCACGCGTCCGCCGAGTCCGCACAGACGGTCCGGCGCGGTGCCCCCGTCCTTATCCTTCCCCGACAGGTCGTCACCATGAACCGAACCACCCGCCTCCCGTCCGGCCGCCTCGGCGCCGGTCTCGTTGTCTCCGCCGCGCTGCTGCTCGGCGCCTGCGCCAAGATCGACACCACGCCGCCGCTGGCCAAGCCGCTGCATATCGATCTCGCCGCGCCGGTCGCCGAACAGGTCGATCTCGCCTGGCCGCAGACGGACGGTGCCCTGGCTGCCGAGCACACAATCACCCAGACGCGCGACGTGACCCTGCGCCTGCCCAATGGACAGCAGATCCTCGTGCCGGCCGACCGCGTCGCGTTCAAGCAGCAGGGCGGCCTGCTGGTCGGCGTGAACATCCAGCCCGGTGGCGGTGCACTCGATCATCCCGATGCGCTGGCGCAGACCCGTGAGCTGCTCGACGCGAACCGCCTCCTCGACCCCGCGCTCGCCCATACGCTCGATGGCTGGGCCACGCGCGACGACGCGCAGCAGACCGCGCGCGTGACGATCCGCGATGTCGACGTGCAGGTTGCTCTGACCCCGGATACCCGCGCCGGCTGGCAGGCCACGCTGGACTTCGAACCGCGGGGCTGCGAGATGCCGGCCGGTCTCGACGGCGATCCGGACGCCTGCCTGCGGGCTACGCCCACCTCGACGGTGGTCGCGGGCGGCTGATCGATCACGGCGTGTCGCTGCATGCCGGAGACCCCGGCTGCAGCGACGCACGCGCGCATCGAAACGCGCGGATCGACATCACCGACGATGGGCGCCTCGAACGACTCGGCGTAGGATGCGTCGTGATCCGGCAGCGGCATGCCGGATCAGACCCGGCACGGAACCTGCGTTCCTCGCCGCCCCAACGATCACAGTGGAGCGCGACGATGGCCAAGAGCCTCGACAAGAAGAAAGAAACCAAGAAAAAGCCGGTCAAGACCCTGAAGGAAAAGCGGGCCGACAAGGCCGCGAAGAAGTCCTGACCCGACTGCGCCGGCGGGCCTTGCGCCCGCCGGAGCGAATGCGGCGATCATCAGCCCATGCGCTGGAAATCCAGTCCACCAGCCGCCGCGGCGCCGGCGCCCGGCAACCACGGCAGCAGCCAGTGGTCGACGAGCAGAAACGCGAACAGCGCCATCAGGTACACGACGGAATAGTTGAACATCCGCATCGCGAAGAACTCGTCCGGCGGGTCCAGCAGACGCCATGCGTACCAGAGGAACACCAAGCCCAGCACCACGGCGCCACCGAGATAGAACACGCCGCTCATGCCGATCGCGACCGGCAGCAAGGTGATCACCACCAGCAACACCGTGTAGATCAGGATCTGCCAGCGCGTGTACGCCACGCCGTGGGTGACCGGCAGCATCGGCACCAGCGCGCGTGCGTAGTCCTCGCGGCGGAAGATCGCCAGCGCCCAGAAGTGCGGCGGCGTCCAGACGAAGATGATCAGCACCAGCAGCAGCGCATGGGCCCAGTCCCATTGGCCCTGCATGTTGGTCACCGCGGCCCAGCCCAGCAGCGGCGGGGCTGCGCCGGCCACGCCGCCGATGACGATGTTCTGCGGCGTCGCGCGCTTCAGCCAGCCGGTATAGATCACCGCGTAGCCGATCAGCGAAGCGAAGGTCAGCGCGGCGGTCAACACATTGACCAGCAGCACCAGAATCGCCATCGACAGCGCGCCCAGTGCCAGCGCGAACACCAGCACCTGCACCGGACGCAACGCGCCGGTCGCGAGCGGCCGGTGCGCGGTGCGCGCCATGACCTTGTCGATGCGCTGGTCGATCAGATGGTTGATCGCCGCGGCCGAAGCGGCCGCAAGCCAGATGCCGAGCAGGCCGAACACCGTTTCCTTCCACGGCGGCAGTCCCGGCACGGCGAGGAACATGCCGACCAGTGCGGTGAACACGATCAGCGCCACCACGCGTGGCTTGGTCAGCGTCCAGTAGTCGCGTGCCTGGATCGCCACGTCAGTCCGGCCGCTTGAGGCGCGCGAGCAGCGACACCAGCACGAACAGCAGCAACGCAGCGCCGCCGTTGTGCATGACCGCCACAGACAGCGGCAACGCGAGCTTGACGTTGAGAATGCCCAGCGCGACCTGCGCGCAGGTCAGCAGCGCGAGCGCCACCGCCCATCCGCGCAGGCCGGGCGTGCGCAGCAGGCGCGCGGCGAATGCGATCAGATAGGCGAACACCGCGATCGCCATGACCCGGTGCGCGAGCTGGATCGCCACACGCGCGGCTCCGTCGAGCACGCCGCCTTCGTAATCCACGCCGACGCCGCGCCACAGCACGAAGCCTTCGCGGAAATCGGCCTGCGGCCACCACTCGCCGACGCACCTGGGGAAATCGACGTAGTGATGCGCGTCGGTGACCCAGCCACCTGCGCCGCACGCGAGCGCGGCGTAGTTCGCGCTGACCCAGCCGCCGAGCGCGATCTGCACGCCGACCAGGACGAGTGCGCCCAGCGTCCAGCGTCGCAGTGCAGGCGCGTCGACCAGCACGATCGGCTGCACCGTCGCCCGCCACGCCATCCACAGCAGCAGCGAGAACGTCAGCATGCCGCCGAGCAGATGCCCCATGACGATGACCGGCTTGAGCAGCATCGTGACCGTCCACTTGCCGAGCAGCGCCTGGAAGATCACCACCGCCAGTGTCAGCGCCGCCGCGCGGGCGAGATCGACGTTCGACCAGCGCAGCGCGGCGATCAGCAGCATCGCCTCACCCAGCGCGGCGATGCCGAGTGCGGCCATCACGTGACCCTGCATGTACAGCGGAATCGCGAGCGCCACCAGCGCCGACGCGCCGATGATCTGCAGCATGCCGAAACGGCGGCGACGCGCGGCCAGCAGCGCGAGACCGAGGACCAGCACACCCAGCGTCGCGGCGAGATGGCGGTGCACCTGCTCGCGCCAGGCCTTGTGCCATTCGAACTCGCGGATCGCGCTCGCCGCGTGGTCGACGACCTCGGACGCAGCTTGCGGCCACGCCGCGCGGCCGTAGCACGTGGGCCAGTCGGGACAGCTCAGCCCGGCGTCGGACAGGCGCACGAAGGCACCGAACACGATCACGCACAGCGTGAGTGCGGTGGCGAGCCAGGCGATGCGGTGGAAATGCTTGTGGGTGGCCGGGCGGAAGGGCGTGGCGCGCGCAGGAGGCGTCTGGGTCATCACTTGAGCTTCAGCAGCTTGGCCATGTCCGCGCGCAGATCGCCCGGATCGAAACCGGGGGCGTAGCGCAGGATCACGAACCCGTTCGGATCCACGACGTAGGCCGGGACGCCATTGTCCGCTTCGCCGGGGCCGCCGTCGATGCGCGCTAATGTCGCACGCAGCGCCGGGTCAGCTTCGACGACACGCCAGGCCGTGTTGCGGACCACGCCATCGGGCACCGCACCCGCCCAGAGGATGTCGACGTGATCGGCATTACGGCCGAACAGCTGCCAGACCAGATCAAGCTGCCGCGACAGATCGACGCAGGCCTGCGCGCAATCGCGCGGCGGCGCGACGAGAATGCGCCAGCGCCGCTCGGCAGGGCGCCAGTCGTAGGTACCGCCATCGATCAGGCGCAGCGGATGCGTGCGCAGGTCCCCGGGCGGGTCGAGCAGTTCGCCCTTGTTCTGCATGCCGGCAGGGCGCCAGCCCGAGAAGCGCAGCGCGCCGGCGACCAGGGCGCTACCGAGGAACAGCACGATGATCAGCACCAGCAACATCCGGTTGCGGTTGCGCTGCGCGGGCGGCAGCGTCGACGCGGGAGACGGATTCATCGGCGGCGGGTCCTGAAGGTGAGCACGAGGGCGATGGTGAGCACCGCGAGCGCCAGTCCGAACCACTGCACGGCGTATCCGAGATGCTTGTCGGGCGTGAGCGTGTTGGGCAGCACGTCGAGATCGCGGAGATAGCCGACATCGAGTGCCGGATCGAGCCGCAGCACGCGTGGCGGCAAGGCCGGCAGATCTGTTTCGGCTGCGATCGCGGCGATGTCGATGCGGGTCATCAGCACCGCGTCGCCGGGCGTCAGCGCCGGGCCGAGCGCGAGGCCGGGCGACGGCGGTGGCGCAAGCAGGCCGCGCAGGTCGAGATCGCGACCGAGCAGGCCTTCGCCGCGGACGATGGCGGCATCGGGGAGGCGCGTCGTGCGATCGACGAGCGCGGTCCAGCCCAGATCGACCAGCAGCGGCGGCGCATCGTCCGGCGCGAACAGCCGGTAGACGCGCAGGCCCGGCACGCCGGCCTGGATCTGGTTGTCGAGCACGAAGGCCGGACGGTCGACGAAACGGCCGCGACCCGCGCTCCAGTCGTAGTCACGGGCGCGTGCGCCATCGCCGGCAGCGGCCAGCGACACCGGCGTGCGGGCGTCGAGCGTCGATGCGACCGCATCGAGCATCGCCTGCTTCTGGCTCATCCGCGACAGCTGCCACTGGCCCAGTGAGACGAACGCTGCGATCGTGAGCACGGCCAGCGCCCAGCCGATGATGCGGGTGCGGCGCAGACTCACGCGCGACCCGCCGCAGACTGCAATAATCGCCGCACATACCCCGTGTCCCGGAGCCTGCGATGGTGATGAACGATTCGCTGAAGTTGCTGCTGATCATCGCCTTCGTGCTGCTGATCCTGTGGAACCTGGGCAGCGCGCTGTATTACATGATGACCGACAAGGGCACGACCGACCGCACGGTCCAGGCGTTGACCCGCCGCATCGGTCTGTCTGTCGGACTGATCCTGCTGGTGCTGCTGGCGATCTGGATGGGCTGGATCAAGCCGCATGGCGTCTACGGCTGAGGCCGGAAGTGGGAAGCGGGCGGCGACGAAGCGCCGCCCGGCGTCGACGCGTCGTCAGACGACGTAGACGAACAGGAACAGGATCAGCCACACCACGTCCACGAAATGCCAGTACCAGGCGACGGCTTCGAACGCGAAGTGGTTCTCCTTGTTGAAATGGCCGCGGTAGCAACGCAGCCAGATCACGATCAGCATGATCGTGCCGAGCGTCACGTGCGCGCCGTGGAAGCCGGTGAGCATGAAGAACGTCGAGCCGTAGATGCCCGAGCCCATCGTGAGGTTCAGATCACGGTAGGCGTGCACGTATTCCTCGGCCTGGAAGAACAGGAACACGCAGGCGAGCAGGATCGTCGCGCCCAGGAACACCAGCAACTGGGTGCGGTGCGCGGCGCGCAGCGCGTGATGGGCGATGGTGATCGTGATGCCCGATGCCAGCAGGATCAGCGTATTGAGCAGCGGCAGGCCCCAGGCCGGAATCGTCTGGAATGCGCCACCGACGTCGCCCGGACCGGCCGACGGCCACGCCGCGCTGTAGCCGTCCCACAGCACCGCATTGGTCATCGCGCCCGAGCCTTCGCCACCCAGCCACGGCAGCGACAGCGTGCGCGCGTAGAACAGCGCACCGAAGAACGCGGCGAAGAACATGATTTCCGAGAAGATGAACCACACCATCCCCATGCGGAACGACAGGTCGACCTGCTTGTTGTAGTAGCCCGATACCGATTCGAGCACCACGTCGGCGAACCACTTGAACAGGATCAGCGCCAGCACCGCGATGCCGACGAAGAACATCGGGCGGCCCCAGCTGGCTTCGTTGAACCAGCTGGCCAAGCCCAGCATCGTGACGAACAGCGCGACCGACGCGAACACCGGCCACTTGCTGTCATGGGGCACGAAATAAAGGTCGGGGTCCTGCTCGGGCTTGGCGTGGGCCATGGCGGTGTCCGGATCGTCGATGGTGTTTTCGGAAGGCGTGGTGCGGGCTCAGGGCGCCGCGGCCACACCCGGAGTGCCGCGTACCGGCGCCGCATGGGCGCTCAGACGCGAAGTGAGGACATCGTTCTTGAAGAAGGTGTAGCTCAGCGTGACCGTGTTGACCTCGGGGGGCAACGACGGATCGATGATGAAGCGCACCGGCATGTCGCGGGTTTCGCCCGCCTGCAGCGTCTGCGCGGTGAAGCAGAAGCATTCGGTCTTCTGGAAAAAGCCCGACGCGCGCGCCGGCGCCACCGACGGCGTGGCGCTGCCGACGACCGGTGCGGTGCTGTCGTTGTGCGCGTAATACGTGGTTTCGTACTGCTCGCCCACGCGCACCCGCATGCGGGTCTCGTTGGGGCGGAACGACCACGGCAGCCGTGAATTCACGGTTGCGTCGAACTCCACCGTGACCCAGCGCTCGGCGGGCGTCGCACTCGTTGCCGGTGCCGCGACCGCGCTGTTTTCCAGGCGGATGCCGAACACCTTCTCGCAGGCGATGCGGTACAGCGGCACCAGCGAAAACGTAAACGCGAACGCGACGATCGACACGCCCACCAGCTTGCCGATTCCGAAGGTCTTCGACGCCGGCCGGGTATCGGTGCGCGCCTCGGGCGCGCGCAGTTCCTCGCTCACGACAGCAGCACCCCGCGCGCGATGAAGCCGATATAGACCAGCGCCGCGATCGCCGCGACGACCACCGCGGTGCGCCGCGCACGGCGGCGGCGGACGGCGAGGTCGGAATCTGGATCGGGGGTGGTCATCGCGATCGGCATCAGTGGCTGATGTCGTCGTGGGCCAGATCGCCCGGCTTGATCACCGGCGGCTTGGCGAAGGTGTGGTGCGGCGCCGGCGACGGCACTGTCCACTCGAGCCCCTTCGCACCTTCCCACGCACGTGCCGCGGCGGGCGCGCCGCGCAGCTTCGAATGCAGCAGGATCGCGAACATCATGAAGGGCGTGACGAACATGCCGAACGCGCCGATCGAGCTGATCAGGTTCCAGTCCGCGAACACGACGTTGTAGTCGGGGATGCGGCGCGGCATGCCGGCCAGGCCGAGGAAGTGCTGCGGGAAGAACAGCAGGTTGACGAACACGATCGTCCACCAGAAATGCACCTTCGCCCAGAACTCGCTGTACATCCGCCCCGTCCACTTCGGCCACCAGTAGTAGGTGGCCGCGATGATCGAGAACAGCGCGCCGGTCACCAGCACGTAATGGAAGTGCGCGACGACGAAATAGGTGTCGTGGTACTGGAAGTCGGCCGGCACGATCGCGAGCATCAGGCCGGAGAAGCCGCCGATGGTGAACAGGATCACGAACGCGATCGACCACAGCATCGGCGATTCGAACGTCATCGAGCCGCGCCACATCGTCGAGACCCAGTTGAACACCTTCACGCCGGTCGGAATCGCGATCAGCATCGTCGCGAACATGAAGTAGATCTCGCCGCCCAGCGGCATGCCGACGGTGAACATGTGGTGCGCCCACACGATGAACGACAGGAAGGCGATCGACGCGGTCGCGTAGACCATCGCCTGGTAGCCGAACAGCGGCTTGCGCGAGAACGTCGGCAGGATCTCCGAGACCACGCCGAATGCCGGCAGGATCATGATGTAGACCTCGGGATGCCCGAAGAACCAGAAGATGTGCTGGTACATCACCGGGTCGCCGCCGCCGGCCGCGTTGAAGAACGAGGTCATGAAGAACTTGTCGGTCAGCAGCATCGTGACCGCGCCGGCCAGCACCGGCATCACCGCGATCAGCAGGAATGCGGTGATCAGCCAGGTCCAGCAGAAGATCGGCATCTTCAACAGGTCCACGCCCGGGGCGCGCATGTTGAGGATGGTCGCGATGACGTTGATCGCGCCCATGATCGAGCTGATGCCCATCATGTGGATGGCGAAGATCGTCAGCGACACGCTGCTGCCGCCCTGCAGCGACAGCGGCGGGTACAGCGTCCAGCCACCGGCCGGGCCACCGCCGGGCAGGAACAGCGTCATCAGCAGCAGGGTGAACGCGAACGGCAGGATCCAGAACGACCAGTTGTTCATGCGCGGCAGCGCCATGTCCGGCGCGCCGATCTGCAGCGGGATCATCCAGTTGGCGAGGCCCACGAAGGCCGGCATCACGCCGCCGAAGATCATCACCAGCGCGTGCATGGTGGTCATCTGGTTGAAGAACTGCGGGCTGACGTGCTGCAGCCCCGGGACGGCGAGCTCGGTGCGGATGATCACGCTCATCGCCGCGCCGATGATGAACATCAAAAAGGAGAACAGCAGGTACAGCGTGCCGATGTCCTTGTGGTTCGTGGAGAAGAACCAGCGCTGGACGAAACCTTGCGTATGGGCATGGTGATCGTCGTGGTGCGCGTCAGCGGTGGCGGGGTGCGTCGTCGACATGTGCGGTGTGCCTCGATCGATCAGCCGGCCGCGGGCGCGGCAGGGGCGGACGGGGACTGCGCGGCGGAGGCGGCAGCCTCGGCGGGCGCGGCGTCGGCAGGTCCGGGTTCGCCCGGCACGGGAATGGCCGGCGCGTTCTTCGCCTTCTCGGCGGCGAGCCAGGTCTGGAATTCCTCCGGCGGCACGGCGCGCACGACGATCGGCATGAAGCCGTGGTCCTTGCCGCACAGTTCCGCGCACTGGCCGCGGTAGACGCCCGGCTCGAGGATCTCGGTCCAGGCCTCGTTGACCAGGCCGGGGATCGCGTCCTGCTTCCAGCCGAAGGCCGGCACCCACCAGGAATGGATCACGTCGTCGGCGGTGACGACGAAGCGGATCTTGGTATTGGTGGGCAGCACCAGCTGGTTGTCGACGTCGAGCAGGTAGTGGCCGTGCGCGTCGAGCTCGGCGCGCGTGGTGTCGCGGCTCTGGCGCAGGCGGTCGCTCTCGCGGTCGAGACGGCTGGTCAGCACGACGTCCTCGCCGAGGTACTCGTACTTCCACATCCACTGCACGCCGGTGACCTTGACGGTCATCTCGGAGTCGCGGGTGTCGTACATCGCGATCAGTTTCTGCGTGGCGGGCACCGCCATCAGCACCAGGATGACGATCGGGACGACGGTCCAGATGATCTCGGCCGTGGTGTTGTGGCTGAACTGCGCTGCGGTGACGCCGCGCGACTTGCGGAAGCGGAACATCGCCACCGCCATCGCACCGAACACCAGCACACCGATCACCACGCAGACCCACAGCGCGAGCATGTGCGCGTCGTAGGCATGCTGGGCGGACGTGGTGACGCCCCGGCCCATGTTGAGCTGCCACGGTTTGGGATCCGCGGACTGCGCCAGAACGTTCGTCGATGCCAGAAGCGCGGCTGCGCCCCCCATCCACAGTCTGGACGCGTACCTGTTGGAACAAGCGCCTTGCTTCACATCGGACCCCATACCTGAGCTGGCCTTGGTGCTGGCGGGAACGCGTCCGTCCTCACCCGGCGATGGAAACCGGGCGAACACGCAGGAGCGGCGGCGTACTGCGAATAACGCATGAATGGTAGCTGTCGGCGTTCGACAGGAGCAAGCCGCGCTGCCACAACCTCGTGATCCGTCGGGTCGAGCCGGGGATCGACTGGTGCTGGAGCGGGCAGAAACCTGTCGGACGCGGTCGAGGATACCCCCATGACCCGCGGTTCTCCCGTTTCTCCGGCGAATCCGATCCCTTGGGGCGTGCGCCGGTGGTGCACCTCACGGCGGACAGCCCCCTGCAACCCACCCGTCGACGCGGCGCCGCCCCTCGATGCATGCAGTCCATCCCGTCAACGCACCGCGCGTCTTCGGGCGGGTTGCGCACAGTGGGCAGCCGGGGCGGCAGGCTAGAATTCCGCTTCTGCCCCAGCCGGTCGTCCCCCCTTGAACGCCAGTCCGTCGCCCGCCGCGCCCGCGGCCTCCCTTCAGCCGCAGCGCGACGCGATCACCGCCGCCTGGACCGGCGATGAAACCGAGCGCGTGCATGCGCTGCTGACGCAGGCCCGCCAGCCCGACGCCGACCGCGCCGCGATCCAGGCCACGGCCGCCGACCTGGTGCGCCGGGTCCGCGCCCGCGCGCAGGACCAGGGCGCGATCGAGGCCTTCATGCAGCAGTACGACCTCGGCAGCGAGGAAGGCGTGCTGCTGATGTGCGTGGCCGAGGCGCTGCTGCGCATTCCCGACCAGGACACGGCTGATGCGCTGATCCGCGACAAGCTGGGCGAGGCCAACTGGCGCAAGCACATGGGCCAGTCGGACTCGGTGCTGGTCAACGCCTCGACCTGGGGGCTGATGCTGACCGGCCACCTGGTCGACCTGGCCGACGACACCAAGCGCAACGTGCACAACGCGTTCCAGCGCCTGATCGGCCGGGTCGGCGAGCCGATGATCCGGCTCGCGGTGCGCCAGGCGATGCGGATCATGGGCCACCAGTTCGTCATGGGCCGGACGATCGGCGAGGCGCTGACGCGCTCGCGCAAGGGCGACAACGCCGCCTACCGCTACTCGTTCGACATGCTGGGCGAGGCCGCGCTGACCCAGGCCGATGCCGACCGCTATCTGAAGGCCTACCGCGATGCGATCGACGCGATCGGTCGCACGGGCCCGTTCGGGGACGCGATCACCGCGCCGTCGATCTCGGTCAAGCTGTCGGCGCTGCACCCGCGCTACGAACACGCCAAGCGCGAGCGCGTGCTGGCCGAACTGGCGCCGCGGGTGCTCGATCTCGCGCAGCGCGCGAAGGGTCATCGGATCGGCCTGACGATCGACGCCGAGGAAGCCGACCGTCTGGAACTGTCGCTCGACGTCATCGAAGCCGCGTGGACCGATGCCGCGCTGGCCGGCTGGGACGGATTCGGGATCGTCGTGCAGGCCTACCAGAAGCGCGCGCCGTTCGTCATCGACTGGATCGCCGCCCTCGCCCGCGCGCATGGCCGCCGGATCCCGGTGCGTCTGGTCAAGGGCGCGTACTGGGACAGCGAGGTCAAGCGCGCCCAGGTCGAAGGCCACCCGGGCTATCCGGTGTTCACCCGCAAGCCGAACACCGACGTCAGCTATCTCGCCAACGCGCGCCGCCTGCTGTCGGCGACCGATGCGATCTATCCGATGTTCGCGACCCACAACGCGCACACCATCGCCGCCGTGCACCGCATGGCGACGACGCTGCTGCCGGCCGCGGGCGGCGCCAAGCCCTACGAGTTCCAGAAGCTGCACGGCATGGGCGACGATCTCTACGCCGAGGTGATCCCGGCCGACCGCCTCGACGTGGCCTGCCGCGTCTACGCGCCGGTCGGCTCGCACGAGGACCTGCTGCCGTATCTGGTGCGGCGCCTGCTCGAGAACGGCGCCAACTCCAGCTTCGTCAACCGGATCAGCGATGAGGACGTCGCGATCGACGACCTGATCCGCGATCCGGTCGAAGTCGTGTCCGGTTTCGAATCCATTCCCCACCCCCGCATTCCGCTGCCGGTCGACCTCTACCGCAGCCAGTCGCACGACAGGAGCAATTCCATGGGCGTCAATCTCGCCAACGACGCGCAGCTCGCCGCACTCGCCGAACAGATCCAGGCCCATGCCGGTCCATGGACCGCCGGTCCGCTGGTGCCGGGCGCGACCAGCAGCGGCGAGACGGTCGAGGTCACGAACCCGGCCGACCGCCGCGTGCGCGTGGGCCAGTGGCAGGCCGCCGACACCGCGACCGTCGAGCAGGCACTGCGCAACGCGACCGACGCGCACGCCGACTGGAATGCGATGCCGGCTGCCTCGCGCGCGGCGATCCTCGAGCACGCCGCCGACCTGCTGGAAGCGCGCATGCCCGCGTACATCGCGATGTGCACGCGCGAAGCCGGCAAGACGATTCCCGACGGCGTCGCCGAAGTGCGCGAGGCGGTGGATTTCCTGCGGTATTACGCCGGCGAGGCGCGCCGGTTGTTCATCGTCGAGGCGCTGCCCGGCCCGACCGGCGAATCCAACAGCCTGCAGCTGTCCGGCCGCGGCGTGTTCGTCTGCATCAGCCCGTGGAATTTCCCGCTGGCGATCTTCGCCGGCCAGATCGCCGCCGCGCTCGCCGCGGGCAATACCGTGATCGCCAAGGCCGCCGAGCAGACCACGCTGGTCGGCCATGCCGCGGTGAAGCTGCTGCACGAAGCCGGCGTGCCGGAAGCG
The DNA here is from genome assembly GCF_057838005.1 of Luteimonas sp. KH_071. Taxonomy (NCBI): domain Bacteria; kingdom Pseudomonadati; phylum Pseudomonadota; class Gammaproteobacteria; order Lysobacterales; family Lysobacteraceae; genus Luteimonas; species Luteimonas sp. KH_071. The sequence continues at coordinate 3,435,956 of NZ_CM174458.1, forward strand.
GTGCTGCAGTACGTGCCCGGCGATGGCGCCAGCGTCGGCGCCGCGCTGACCTCGGATGCGCGCGTGGCCGGCGTGGTGTTCACCGGCTCCAACGCGACCGCGCTGGCGATCAACCGCGCGCTCGCCGCGCGTGACGGCGCGATCGGCACGCTGATCGCCGAGACCGGCGGCCAGAACGCGCTGATCGCCGATTCTTCGGCGCTGCCCGAGCAGCTGGTCAAGGATGCGCTGGGTTCGGCCTTCACCTCGGCGGGCCAGCGCTGCTCGGCCGCGCGCGTGCTGTTCGTGCAGGACGACATCGCCGACAAGGTGCTCGAGATGCTGGCCGGCGCGATGCAGGAACTCAGCGTCGGCGATCCGGCGCTGCTGTCGACCGACGTCGGCCCGGTGATCGACGCCGACGCGCTTCGCATGCTCGACGTGCATGCCGAGCGCATGGCGAAAGAGGCGCGCCTGATCGCGACCACGCCGGTCGGCGAGGCCACCGCGCACGGCACCTTCTTCGCCCCGCGCGCCTGGGAGCTGCAGTCGCTGTCGCAGCTGCAGCGCGAGAACTTCGGCCCGGCGCTGCATGTGATCCGCTGGAAGTCCGACCAGCTCGACGCGGTCATCGACGCGATCAACAACACCGGCTACGGCCTGACGCTGGGCATCCACTCGCGTATCGACGAGACGGTGGACAGGATCACCGCGCGCGCGCGGGTCGGCAACGTCTACGTCAACCGCAACCAGATCGGCGCCGTGGTCGGCGTGCAGCCCTTCGGCGGCCAGCGCCTGTCGGGCACCGGCCCGAAGGCCGGCGGCTCGCACTACCTGCCGCGCTTCACCACCGAAAAAACCGTGACCATCAACACCACGGCCTCGGGCGGCAACGCCTCGCTGCTGACGCTCGGCGAGTAAGGTCTGCGATGCGGCCGGCACGCGCCGGCCGCATCCGACGCAGTGTTCTTCCCGCGTGGCCGCGAACGCCACGCGCGTCCGCTAGGATCACGCGCTCCCCTCGTGACGTCCGGCCCCGATGGCCTTCGATGCCTTTGCCCTGATCCTGGCCATGCTCGCGCTGGGCATGCTGTTCGCCCGCCTGCGGGTGATGCCGGCCAATGCCGCCGAGGTGCTCAACCTCGTGGTGCTCTACGTGTGCCTGCCGGCCGCGGTGCTGGTGCACGTGCCGAAGCTCACCTTCGACGCGACATTGCTGGGCGTCGCGGCGACGCCGTGGCTGCTCGCGCTCGCGACACTCGCGCTGGTGCTGCCGCTGGCGCGCTGGCTGCGGTTCCGGCGCGACGAGACCGCGGTACTGCTGCTGTGCGTGGCGCTGTGCAACAGCAGCTTCATCGGCTATCCGATGATCGCGGCGCTGCTCGGCGAGGATGCGGTCGCCTACGCCGTGGTCTACGACCAGTTCGGTACCTTCGTGCTGCTGTCGACGTTCGGCCTGACAATCCTCGCGCGCTACAGCGGCGACACGCCGCCGGGCTGGCGCGACATCGCGCGGCGGATCGTGCGCTTTCCGCCGGTCTGGGCGCTGGTGTTCGGGCTGACGCTGATGCCGGCCGAGCCGCCGGCGTGGATCGCATCGGCACTGGAGAATCTCGCCGGTGCGCTGCTGCCGCTGGTGATGCTGGCGGTCGGCCTGTCGATCCAGCTGCGCATGCCGCGCGACGAGCTCCGCCCGCTGGCGATGGGACTGGTGCTGAAACTGCTGGTGATGCCGGCGATCGCGCTGCCGCTGTCGCTCGTGTTCGGCATGTCGGGCACGATGCTGCAGGCGAACGTGCTGGAGTCGGCGATGCCGAGCATGATCACCGCCGCCGCGCTGGCGATCGCCGCCGGCCTTGCGCCGCGGCTGGCGGCGGCGCTGGTCGGTTACGGCATCCTGTTGTCGCTGGTGACGCTTCCCGCGTGGGCATGGGTGCTGGAGCGGTTCGTCTAGCGTCGACGCGGGCATCGCGCGCCGCGGGTGTCGCTGCGCTCCACCCGGCCCTGCCGGGCGATTGCGTGCGATTCGCGACTGTATGTGTTTCGCCGATTACGCCGGAGAATCCACAAAAAAAAGCCCCGCCGAAGCGGGGCTTTTTCCTGTCGCGATGTCGCGTGGATCAGAAGCGGTACTGCGCCGACACGCCGAACAGGTTGGCGTTGCCATCGAAGGTGCCGGCGACGCGGCTGCCGCCGCTGGTGGTGTCGATCTTCGGATCGCGCGGTTCGATGCGGGTGTAGGCGAAGTTCACGTCGAACGCGTCGCTGAGCATCCAGGTCGCACCCACCGAATAGAAGATGCGGTTCGCATCGGGCAGGCGCGGGGTGCGGTGCTCGAGGCTGGTCGGGGTCTCGTCGTACGCGACGCCGCCACGCAGCTTCCAGCTGTCGTTGAGCTTGTACTCGGCGCCGAGGGCGGCGAAATACGTGTCCTTCCACTCGAAGGGCTCGACCGAGTCCGGATCCGGGTTGTCGAACTGGATGCGCACTTCGCGCAGCGACGACCAGTTGGTCTCGGCGTAGGTGGCCGACAGCATCAGCGCGTCGTTGACCTGCCAGGCGGCGCCGATGTTGAGGATCGACGGCGTGGTCAGTTCGGCGAACACGGTGCCGTCCTTGAACAGCGCCGACGTGGCGGCGCTCGAGCCGAACACGGCTTCAACGTTGCCCGGGACGGTCCAGTCGGCAGTGCCGGTCAGCTCGTAATCGATCTCGGAGCGGTAGCTGACGCCGATCGACACGGCATCGGTCGGACGGAAGTTCGCGCCGAGGATGTAGCCGAAGCCGTTGTCGTCGCCCTGGACGACCGCCAGGCCGTCAGCGGCCTGCGGACGCGCGAACGGCAGCGCACGGGTGGCCGGGTTCGCGAACAGCAGCGAACCGAAGTCCACGGCCTTCGACAGCGTGACGTCGGCGCGCGAGGCGATCACGCCCAGACCGACCGAGAAGCGGTCGGTGATGTCGATCGCGCCCGACAGCGTCAGGTCGATGATCTCGACTTCCGAAGTCTGCGCGGCGTAACGGCCGACCCAACCGGCGTCGTACTCGGTCTTCAGACCGAACGGCGCGCTGACCATCGCGCCGAGCGCGACACCGTTGTCGAGCTTGCGCACGACCGACATGGCCGGAATCGGGGTCACGTCGCCGGCGTTGCCGCCATTGCTGCCCGTCAGCGGACGGCCGAGAGCGTCGGTGCCGCTGCCCTGGAATTCGTAGTTGAGGTCGATGACGGACAGGTCGACCTGCACCGTGGTGCCTTCGAACTGGGTCATCATCGCCGGATTGTTGGTGACGACCGAGCTGTCGCCGGTCTTCGCGGCGGTGCCGGCGAAGGCGCTGCCCATCGACTTGACGCTGTTTTCCTTGAGCTGGAAGCCGGCCGCGTTGGCCTGGCCTGCGAACGCCAGCGCGGCGGCGATGCCGACAGCGAGGACGGTGCTCTGCATGTAGCGGGGGGTGGTAGCCATGTGTTGCGTTCTCTCCCAAACAGGTGTTGTTGTGATGCTTCGCCTGGCGTGGACGGGGCCCCCTCCGTCCGCCACCACCTGTCGGAATTCCCCTCCCGAACGCGCGTAGCGGGGCGCACTATACCGTACGATTGCGTGTGGAAAACTTGCTGCGATGCGGCATTAGCGGCGTCTTCCCGGCGCGCTTTACCGGCCCTGCGACGGCCCTCGACAATGGTCGCCCGATGTTCGTCTCGATCCCCAACCGCCATGCCCGCACCCCGTTCCGCTGGGCGGTGCCGATGCTGTGCGGGCTGCTCTGGCTGACGTTCCTGTGGGCCAGTACGCGGTCGGCGAACGAGCACTACACGCTGCTGCTCGACTGGGGTGCGCTCTACGGCGGACCCGTCGGCACCGACGGCACGCTGGCGAACTGGCGCGACGCCGGTCCGTGGCTGCGCCTGATGACCGCGCTGTTCCTGCACGCGGACTGGGCGCACCTGCTCGGCAACCTGGTGTTCCTGCTGATCTTCGGCCTGCCGGCCGAACGGCTGATGGGCGCGTGGCGATTGCTCGTGCTCTTCATCGTCGGCGGCGCGCTGGCGAACCTGTCGGCGGTGCTGGCGATCGGCACACCCGACCGGCTGATCATCGGCGCCAGTGGCGCGGTGTCGGCCTTGATCGGCGCCTATCTGGCGCTGTTTCCGCGCGCGCGGCTGGGCGTCGTGGTGCCGCTGGGCCTGTTCCTCGAATTCGTACGCGCACCGGCGTCGCTGCTGATCGGCATCTGGGCGGTGTTGCAGGTGTTCTTCGCCTACATCGGCCCCGCCTACGGCGCGGTCGCCTGGACCGCGCATCTGGCCGGCTTCCTGTTCGGCGTGATGTTCGCGCTGATCTCGCGGCATGCGATCGGCCAGCGGCTGCGACGGCTGAAGGGGTATTGAGACGCGGTCACGTGTGATGGGTGATTGGAGTAGGCGGCCCTGCTCGTGGGCCCGGCTCCGAATCACCCATGCCGGATTTCCGACGACGGCTCTTACAATCGCCCCATGACACCCAAGACACTCTTCAAGGTCACCTTCCTCAATCACGGCAAGGTCTACGCGCTGTACGCGCGCCAGGTCGAGAGCGGGCGGCTGTGGGGCTTCGTCGAGGTCTCCGAACTGGTGTTCGATGTCCACGACGGTGTCGTCGTCGATCCGACGGAAGAACGGCTGCGCGACGAGTTCGCCGGCACCCGCACGCTGCATCTGCCGATGCAGAGCGTGCTGCGGGTGGAGGAAGTCGAGAAGAAAGGCCAGTCGGCGATCCGCGACGCGGCCACCGGCGAGGCCGTGGTCACGCCGTTTCCGCTGCCGGCGCGACCGCGCTGAGACCGCCGCGCTGCGCATGAAGGGCTGAAACGCCGCGTTACACTCCCCGGCCCACGCGGCCATCGCGCGCGGACTGCGATGCTGGCTCCACTTCCCGTCACCCGGGCACACCGCCCAAGGCAACGATGACCACTCCCCAGGCACTGCTCGACACCCACGGCCCACGCGAATCGATGGAGTACGACGTCGTCGTCGTGGGCGCAGGTCCCGGCGGCCTGGCGACCGCGATCCGGCTCAAGCAGCTGGCGGCCGAAGCGGGGCGCGAGGTGTCGGTGTGCGTGCTGGAAAAGGGCTCCGAACCGGGCGCACACATCCTGTCGGGCGCGATCATCGACCCGCGTGCGCTGACCGAACTGATTCCGGACTGGAAGGACAAAGGCGCGCCGCTCAAGCAGGCGGTCACCCGCGACGAATTCCTGTTCCTCGACGAGACGGGCCAGAAGTCGACGCCTGATTTCTTCCTGCCCGACTGCTTCAAGAACCACGGCAACTACATCATCAGCCTCGGCGCGCTGGTGCGGTGGCTGGCCACGCAGGCCGAGGCGCTGGGCGTGGAGATTTTCCCGGGCTTCGCGGCGGCCGAAGTGCTGTATGCCGACGATGGCCACGTGCGCGGTGTCGCCACCGGCAACCTCGGCATCGGCAAGGACGGACAGCCGACCGGCGAATTCCAGCTCGGCATGGAACTGCTGGCCAAGTACACGATCTTCGCCGAAGGCTCGCGTGGCCAGCTCGGCCGCGAGCTGATCGCGAAGTTCGCCCTGGACGCAGGCCGCGACCCGCAGAGCTACGGTCTCGGCATCAAGGAGCTGTGGCAGATCGATCCGGCGAAACACGAGCCCGGCCTGGTCGTGCACACCGCCGGCTGGCCGCTCGACGACGACACCTACGGTGGCTCGTTCGTCTATCACGCCGAGGACGGCAAGCTGGCGATCGGTCTCGTCGTCGGTCTCGACTACAAGAATCCCTGGCTGAGCCCGTTCGAGGAATTCCAGCGCTTCAAGACGCATCCGGCGATCCGCAAGTATCTCGAAGGCGGCAAGCGCATCGGCTATGGCGCGCGCTCGATCACCGCCGGCGGGCTGCTGTCGATTCCCAAGCTCGTGTTCCCGGGCGGCGCCTTCGTCGGCTGCGAGGCCGGCACGCTCAACGCCAGCCGCATCAAGGGCAGCCACGCCGCGATCAAGACGGGCATGCTCGCTGCCGAGGCCGCATTCGCCGCGCTCGGCGAACACCGCAGCGGCGACGAACTGGCCGCATATCCGGTCGCGTTCGAGGCCAGCTGGCTGCACGCCGAGCTGTCGCAGGCCAAGAACTTCAAGCAGTGGTTCAAGAAGGGCCGCACCACCGCGACGCTGATGACCGGCATCGAACAGTGGCTGCTGCCGAAGCTCGGCATGCGCGTGCCGCCGTGGACGATCCACCGCGACCGGCCCGACCACGCGTGCCTGGAACCCGCCGCGCAGCACACGAAGATCGACTATCCGAAACCCGACGGCGCGCTGACCTTCGACCGGCTGAGCTCGGTGTACCTGTCGAGCACCAATCATGACGAGGACCAGCCGGCGCATCTGACGCTGAAGGATGCGTCGGTGCCGGTCGACGTGAACCTGGCGACCTACGCCGGCCCCGAGGCGCGCTACTGCCCGGCCGCGGTCTACGAATACCTCGACGGTCCCGACGGCCCGTTCCTGCGGATCAACGCGCAGAACTGCGTGCACTGCAAGACCTGCGACATCAAGGACCCGACCCAGAACATCGTCTGGGTCGCGCCGCAGGGCGGTGGCGGGCCGAACTACGCGGGAATGTAAGCCGTTGCCGGCTTTCCGGCCGGACGCAGCATTCTTGAAAACCTCCCCGTATACTCGGGCGCAGCTGTGGCCGCGGGCCATGTCGCCAAAGGTGCTTCGTGCGTAATTACGATCTCGAGTTCCTCAAGCGCTTCTCGATGGTGTTGGGTTTCCTGACCATCGTGACGCTGGGCCTGATGGTGGGGGCCTGGTACCTGCACAACTCGCTGCCGACGGACGTGCCGCCGAATGTCGCCAAGCGCACCGAAGCGCGCATCGCACCGGTCGGCGCGGTCTACGCCGGTGCGACCGGTGCCGCGTCGCAGGCCGCGGCGACCGCCGCAGCGGCCGCGGCTGCCGCTGCGCAGGTCGCCTACGGCGGCACACTCGACGGCTCTGTGATCTACCAGAACCTGTGCGCGGGCTGCCACACCTCGGGCGCCGGTGGCGCACCGACGCTCGACCACCAGCACTGGGATGCGCGCCTCGCCCAGGGCACCGAAACGCTGTACCGCCATTCGATCGAAGGCTTCACCGGCGCCGCCGGCGTGATGCCCGCGCGCGGCGGCAATCCGGCGCTCAACGACGAGCAGATGCACGCCGCGGTCGACTGGATGGTCGACAACCTCAAGTAACGTTCGTCGGGTACCTTGCCCGCCCCAGACGCCGCCTTATCCGGGCGGCGTCTTCGCGTCAGGCCGTCGAGGCCGATGGAGACCCGCACGATGCCCCTGCCGACCCGCTCCACCCGCCTGCTGCCTGGCCTGCTCGCCTGCGCCCTGCTCGCTGCCTGTCGCACGACGGCGCCGGGCCCGGACGCGACGCCGGTCACGGCGCCCTCACCGGTCGTCAATGCGCCCAGCGCGGCCGTCACGGTGCGCGACGTGGTCGTCGACGGCCGGGTGACCGGTGCGTTCGCCGACGGCCTGGGCGGGTGGTTCCTGCAGTCCGCGACGTCGGGCCGTGACCAGCCCGCCGCGGTGTTCGTGGAGGCCGTCGCCGGGGGGGCCGCACCTCCGGCCGGCGCCCATGTCCGCGTGCGCGGCACGCTGCGCAGCGTCGACGGCCTGCCCACCCTGCAAGCGGCACACGTCGACACGCTCGCCACCCCGGCACCTGCGCTGGCGCCGCTGCGTCTGGCCGGCGCGCCAGACGACTGGTCGCGACTCGCCGGGCAATGGGTGCGGATCGACGCACCGCTGACCGTCAGCGGCCAGCACGAAAGCGCACGGCGCGGCACCCTGGTGGCCAGCTTCGACGGCCGCCTGTACGTGCCGAGCGAGATCGGCTGGCCGGGCGCGCAGGCCGCGATGGTCGCGGCCGCCAACGCCGAGCGCCGCATCCTGCTCGACGACGGTCGCGACGACGCGCCGGCGGACGGCGCGCCCTGGTATCTGCCCGAGACCGCGCGTGCGCTGCGCAGCGGCAGCGTGCTGACCGGCGTCGAGGGCATCGTCGATCACCGCCACGGCGCCTGGCGCCTGCAGCTGACCACGCCCGTGCAGGTGCAGCCCGCGCCGCGACCGGCCCCGCCGCAGGTGGACGGCGACGTGCGCATCGCCGCGTTCAATCTCGAGAACCTGTTCAACGGCGATGGCCGCGGCGGCGGCTTTCCGACCGCGCGCGGCGCCGAGACGCCGGCGGACTACGCGCGCCAGCTCGAGGGCCTGGTGGCGACGATCACCGCGCTCGATGTCGACGTGGCCGCGCTGATGGAGCTGGAGAACGACGGCTACACCCCGGATTCGAGCATCGCCCATCTGGTCGACACCCTCAACGCCGCCGGCCCGGCGCGCGACTGGCGCTTCGTCGGCACCGGCGAGGGACCGGGCACCGATGCGATCCGGGTCGGCCTGATCTACCGCAGCACCCGGGTGCGTCCGCAGGGCGCGCCGGCCACGCTCGGCGGTGGCCCCTTCGAACGCTCGAGCCGGGTCCCGTTGGCCCAGGCCTTCGTGCCGGTGCGCGACGGCCGGCCCGACGGCGCGGACTTCAGCGTCGTCGCCGTGCACTTCAAGTCCAAGGGCTGCGGCAGTGCCGCCGGCGCCGATGCGGACCGCGGGGATGGCCAGGCCTGCTGGAACGCGACACGCACCGAATCGGCCCGCCGCCTGCTCGACTGGCTGGCCCGCGCCCCGACCGGCGCCGGCGAACGGGTCGCGGTGGTCGGCGATTTCAACGCCTACGCCCGCGAAGATCCGCTGCGCCTGTTCTACGACGCGGGCTGGCGCGATCCCTTCGCCGCGGGTCCCGGCGCGCCGCCGCACAGCTTCGTGTTCGACGGTCAGGCCGGGCGCCTGGATCACGCGCTGCTGAGCCCGGCGCTGGCCGCGCGCGTGGCCGGCGCGGCGAAGTGGCATACCAATGCCGACGAGCCGGCGGACATGCGCGAGCGCGAGGCGGCCGGCCCGTGGCGCAGTTCGGATCACGACCCGCTGGTGGTGGGGCTGCGCCTGCGCGGGCGCTGAAGCTCAGGGCCGGCTGATCGCGCCGACGTCCGGTCGCGACGTCGCCCACCCCGCGTCGCGCGATCGTCGTTTCGACTTCTTGAAACCGGCACCTCTTCTTCCGGAAGAGCGCCTGCCCCGGACCCGATCCGGGGTCGACGCGCGCAGCGCGTCGGACGAGGGTGGAACGGGCGCGCGGATTTCTCCACTGCATCCCGACAGCGCGCCAGCCTTGCTGAAGCGTTCGCGTCTCCAACGGCTCGCCCCCACCCAACCCTCCCCCGCACGCCGGGGAGGGCTCAAACAGTCCCGTCGCAAGCGCCCCGGTATCATTCCCGCATGACGTCCCCCACGTTCCCCACGCAATCCGGGCCGCTGGTGCTGCCCGGTCCCGCCGGCGACCTCGAAGCCGCGATCGACCTGCCCGACGCCGACGTCGCGGCATTGCCGGTCGTCGCCGTGGTCTGCCATCCGCTGCCCACCGAAGGCGGCACGATGCACAACAAGGTCGTCACGATGGTCGCGCGCACGGTTCGCGAACTCGGCGCGGCCGCGGTGCGCTTCAACTTCCGCGGCACCGGCGCGTCCGGCGGCACCTACGACAACGGTGTGGGCGAGCTCGACGACCTGGCCGCGGTGGTCGAGTGGGTGCGCCGTGAGCGCCCCGGCCACGCACTGTGGCTCGCCGGCTTCAGCTTCGGCGCCTACGTGTCGCTGCGCGCCGCCGATGCCCTGCAGCCGGATGTGCTGATCTCGGTCGCACCGCCGGCCGGTCGCTGGGATTTCGAGTCGATCGTGCTGCCGACCTGCCCGTGGCTGGTGATCCAGGGCGAGGCCGACGAGATCGTCGATCCGCAGGCCGTCTACGACTGGCTCGACGACAGCGGCGCGCAGGCCGAACTGGTGCGCATGCCCGAGACGAGCCACTTCTTCCATCGCCGCATGATCGATCTGCGCGGCGTCGTGCGGCACTGGGCCGAACCGCACCTGCCGCGGGCCGCGGGCTGATGCGCGTGGTGCCGATCCGGGTGCTTGCGCCCCGGATGCCCTGCGCATGAGCGCGCTGCCGACGCCCTCCGCACGCTATGCCGCCGGCGTCGCACGCGGCGACTGGCAAGCCGATCCCGCGCAGCAGCCCGCACTGGTCGAACTCGACCGGCTGCATACCGCGCTGATCCAGCCGCCCGCGCGGCGCGGCGTGCTCGGTCGCCTGTTCGGCGGCGGCGACGCGCCCGATGTGCCGGCCGGCCTGTACCTGTGGGGCGGCGTGGGTCGCGGCAAGACGTTCATGATCGACCTGTTCCACGACGGCCTGCCCCTGCAGTCGATGCGCCCCGCGGCGTCCGACGCCGCGACGCCTCCGCCGGCGAAGGATCCCGCACGCCACGCGACGCCCGATCCGAAACTCGGCCGCAAGCGCCGCACCCATTTCCACCGCTTCATGCGCGAGGTCCACGCGGCGCTGCGCGTGCATGCCGGCGAACGCGATCCGCTCGCGGTGATCGTGCGCGGCTGGCGCGATGCCGGCCTGCGCGTGCTGGTGCTCGACGAGTTCTTCGTCAGCGACATCGGCGACGCGATGCTGCTCGCGCGCCTGCTCGACCGCATGTTCGCCGACGGCATCGTGCTGGTGACCAGCTCGAACGTCGATCCCAGGGATCTTTACCGCGACGGCCTGCAGCGCGTGCGCTTCCTGCCGGCGATCGCATTGCTGCAGCGGCATTGCCAGGTCGTGCACCTGCGCAGCGACACCGATTACCGCATGCGTGCCCTCACACGCTCGCCGGTGTACCGCACGCCGCTCGATGCCGACTCGGACGGCTGGCTCGACATGCGCTGGCACGAACTCGGCGGCGACGACGACCACCGCGATGCCGGTGTCGAGATCGACGGCCGACGCATCTGCGTGCGGGCGCGCACGCCGGGCATGGCCTGGTTCGATTTCGACGCGCTGTGCGAAGGCCCGCGCGGCGCCAGCGACTACATCGAGGTCGCGACCGAATTCCACACCGTGCTGCTCGGCGGCATCCCGCACATGGACGCCACCCGCGACGATGCCGCGCGCCGGTTCGTGACGCTGATCGACGAGCTCTACGACCGCAACGTCAACTTCGTCTGTACGGCCGCCGCCGAACCGCCGGCGTTGTATGGCGGCGAGCGCCTGACCGGCGCGTTTGAACGCACTGCCTCGCGGCTGATCGAGATGCGCAGCGCCGAATACCTGCAGCGCGAACACCGCGGCTGAGGATCGGCGGCGTCGCGCGGATCGCACGATCGGTCCATGCGCGCGCGGCCCGACGATCCACTGGCGTGCCGCGCAGTCGACCGGTCGGCAGGTAGCATGTGGACATCCGCCTGCTGCTTTCCGGGTGCGTCATGAGTGTCGTCCTCCGCTTCGCATGTGTGCTGCTGGCGAGCCTCTCGCTGGCGCAGCCGGTGTCCGCGCGCGCACCGCTGCTCGCGGGCGCCGCCGCGGCGACCCAGGCGGCCGGGCCTGCAGCCGCCGAGGTGCCGGCTGGGGCCGCGGCAGCGGCCGTCGATGTCGCCGACATTCCCGCACAGGCCGATGTCGACCAGCGCCTCGCCGAACGCATCCGCGCGACGACCGGAGAGGCCGGCGCCGCGACGCCCGTCACCGCCTATGCCACGCGCCTGGCGCGGATCGAAGCCTCGGTCGAGGACCCGTTCTGGCGCTTCACCAGCGCCGAGATGCGCACCCTGCCGATCCCGCGCCTGGAGAGCCTGTCGCGCCACTGGGCCTTCCAGGCCCACCGGCTCGCGCAGTGGCAGGCGGACCTGCGGCAGACCACGACGCACCAGGCCGGTGATGCGGCCGGACTGGCCGCGCGCCGCGCGGCATGGGAAGCCACCGCGGCCGCGGGTCAGGAATTACCGACTGCACTGCGCCAGCGCGTGGACGAGGTGATCCGCGCCCTGGCGCAGGCCGAAGCCGCGCTGTCGGATCCGCTGGCGCGGCTGATCGCGCTGGGCCGGCGCGGCAACACGGTGGATGCGCGTATCGAGAGCGCGCGCAGCCGCGTGACCGATGCGGTGGCCGCCTACGACGCCCGCCTGCTGCACGCCGATGCGCCGCCGCTGTGGCGGTTGAACGCTGCGAGCGTCACGCCCACCGCAGACACCGGCGACGTGATCCGCAGTGGTCTGGAAATCGAATCCCGCTTCGCCACCGAGTACACACAGGGCGATGCCAGCGGCCTGCGCGCCCTGCAGACGCTGCTGAGCGCCTCGCTGCCGCTGCTGTTGTGGCTGGCCTGGCGCAGCCGCGCGCCGATCCGCACCGGCCAGGTCAGCCGTACCGAAGCGACCGTGCTGTCGCGTCCGATCTCGTGCTGGCTGCTGGTGGTGGTGATCGGCGTGTTCGCGTTCCAGCCCGACGCGCCGATGCTGACCCACCAGATCGCGCTGCTGGCGGCGGTGGTGCCGGTGCTGCGCCTGTTGCCGGCCTCGTCGCGGCATCTGCTCGGCCCGGCGCCCTACGTCGCCAGCGTGCTGTTCCTGCTGCTGCGCCTGGGCTTCGTGTTCCTGTCGAGCGCAACGGGATACCGCCTCTACATCTTCGCGCTGGCACTGCTGGGCCTGGCCGCAGCCGGCTGGCTGCTGTGGCGCGCGCGCCGGCATGACCATGCAGCCCATACCGGCCGCCTGGGCCAGGCGCTGCGGGTGGCGGTGCACGTGGGCGCAGCGCTGCTGGCGGTGGCGCTGCTCGCCAATGCACTGGGCAACGTGTCGCTGGCCGAAACCCTGACCGGCGGCGTCATCGACAGCCTGTACTTCGCACTGCTGCTCGGCGCGGGGTTCACGGTCGTGGCGACCTGGGTCCAGCTGCTGCTCAAGCGGCCCGGTGTGTCGCGCTTCCGGCTGGCGCGCGACCATGCCGGCCCCGCGGTGCAGATGCTGCTCAATCTGATGGCGGTCGCCGCGGTGGTCGGCTGGATCGTCTACGCGCTCGACCGGTTCCGCGTGCTGTCACCGGTGCACGCGTCGCTGTCGGCCCTGCTGGGCTACAGCTGGGCGCTGGGCGACCTGCGCCTGAGCCTGGGCCATGTCCTGCTGTTCGTGCTGACGGTGGTGATCGCGTTCTGGCTGGCGAAGACCGTGCGCCTCGTGCTCGACGGCGAAGTGCTGTCGCGGATGTCGCTGCCGCACGGCGTCGCCAACAGCGTCGCCTCGCTGAGCTACTACGCGGTCCTGCTGCTGGGCCTGGTCGGCGCGCTGTCGGCGGCCGGCTTCAAGGCCAGCCAGCTGACCTTCGTGCTCGGCGCACTGGGTGTCGGCGTCGGCCTGGGCCTGCAGAACGTGGTCAACAACTTCGTCTCGGGCCTGGTACTGATCTTCGAGCGGCCGTTCCAGCCCGGCGATGTGGTCGAGGTGGGCGGCACCACCGGCCGCGTCGTCGACATCGGCATGCGTGCCACGCGGGTGTCCACCTTCGACGGCGCCAGCGTGATCGTGCCCAACGGCCAGCTGATCTCGCAGCAGCTGGTCAACTGGACCCTGCGCGACCGCAGCCGACGGCTGGAAGTGCGCGTCGGCGTGGCCTACGGCAGCGCGCCTGAAGACGTCGAAGCCGTGCTGGCCGGAGTGGCGGCGGCCACCCCCGGCGTGGCGGCCTCACCGGCGCCGGTGGTGCTGTTCGACGGCCTGGGCACGGTGGCGATGGAATTCGTCGTGCGCGCCTGGACCCACGAGTACGAGGACGCCGGCACGATCCGCAGCGCCCTCGTCGCCCGCGTCTACGACGCCCTGCTCGCGCGCGGCATCGGCCTGGCGCACGGCGCGGCGACGGTCTATCCGCCGCCGCCTGCGCCCGCAGGGACCTGACCGCAGCGCCGCGTCAGCGGCAGTTGGACGCGTCGACCGGGCGGATCGATTCGATGCGGCCGTTGCCGGTGGCCACGTGCACGCACTCGCGGGAGCGCGCGTTCCACCAGGTCACGATGGAACGGCCGTCGCGCTGCTGGGCGTCGCGATCGACGAAGCCGCGGGCGCGCAGCTCGGTATCCGCGCCGGCCGCCCGTGCACCGACCAGATCGTCCAGCCGACGCCCGCTGGCGCCACCCGTGTTGCCCGACTGCCACGGCACCTGCGCCGAACGCTCGCGCATGCCGGCACCGTACCCGTCGCTGTAGGCGCCGCGGTCGGAATCGGCGCGATAGCCGTGCAGGGCATCGCGGTAGCCGCGCTCGTAGTCGGCCTCGTGGCGACTGTCGTCGCGATGATCGCCGTCGTCGTGGTGATGCGACTGGTGCGCGAGTGCGGCGATGCCGAGGATCGCCGCGGCCGCGACGGCCGCCTTGGCGCCATCGCTCATGCCCTCGCGGCCCCCGCCGGCCGTCTGCCCGCAGTCCGGCGCCGGCGCGGTCACCACCGAGGCCACGCGCCCGCGATCGCTGCGCACCATCACGCAGCGCCGGTCGCGCGCGTTCCACCAGCTGCCGTACTCGCCCGAGCCCGATTGCCGGGTGTAGCCCCGCGCGCCCAGCGTGCGGGACGCGGCGCGGTCGTCGAGCCCCTGCAGATCACCGAGTCCCGGCGCAGGCTCCTGGGCGGACACCAGCGGGGACGCGAACAGGGCGGACAGGGACAGCGTGGCAGCGGCCAATGCGCTGCGGCGGTTGACGCACATGCGGCACCTCCTGTTGTGCCGGCCGGACCGGCCGCGCTCGACGCAGATTGCGCCGGAATTTGTGCAGGGTGTGTGGCGGCGTTGGGTTTCTTGAGTACGGATGCGGACGCCATCCCGCGCACAGCTTTGGAGCCCTCCCCCGCGCGCGGGGCATTGCGCCCTTTACGGGTGGAGGGCCTCAAGCGCTTCGCCCCCTACGGATGGATGGTTTCGCCAAAGGACTGGGGACAGCCGCTCTCATCCGCCCCCGCCAGACCAGCCGTCCGGCCGTTGAAAGCCGCGGCAGGCGCGCCGCGCACCTTCCTCAAGAGGCGGGAGAATCAGGAAAAATCACCCCGAAGGGCTTGCCCTTCGCACCCCGATCTGCATCCGCCGGCCCACCGATGGGGCTTGACGAACGCCGATGACCGTCAGGATGCGGCTTGCCGCCTGTTCACTACATTTAGCGTTGACGCTGCCAGGGCACCCCACTATCTTGGGTCCGTCGGTTCCGCGCCCCCAGGGGCTGTGGATTAAAACGGGAAGCCGGTGACGCCTCGCGCCACTCCGGCACTGCCCCGCAGCGGTAATTGGGAACGAACCCGCCACCAGCACTGGAGCGATCCGGGAAGCGGCGGGGGAGGAGAAGGCGCCGCCTTCGTGCCCATGAGTCCGAAGACCTGCCGACAGCCGCGTGGCGCACACCACGCGGTGCCGGCTGCGGACGTCCCGTGGGGGGCGGGTTTGCGGAGTGGGAGCGATGGCGCTGTGCGCCCGATCGCGATTCCTGCGACGCCGCCCGATCACTCTCGGAATCTCCAAGGCCGCCGGACCCGACGCGGGTGGGCCGGTCGTGTGCGCGAATGCACTGGACACAGAGAGGACGCATGACCAGCCCCGAGACCCTCGCGACCGACACCCCGGCCGCCGCCGCAAACGCCACACCGGACACCGTCACCGCGCCTGCCACACCCACCATTTCCGTTGCGCCGCCTGCCGTCGAACCCGACGACGTGGTGCCGCCACCCCCGAGTGCCGCCATGAACACCGCAATTGCAGAAGTCTTCGACGCCGATGCCGGCGTTTCCAACTGGATCACCAAGGAAGCCGGCAACCGCCGGATTCCGTACGACCGCGCGCGCCTGGAGCGCAGCATCGACCGCACCCATGCCGAGTTCCCGCAGCTCGACATCGCCGACTACAAGCGCAGCGTGTTCGGCTTCGTCGAGCGCAAGGAGGCCGTCAACGCCGACGACCTCACCGACCATCTGATCCGCGAGGCCGAAGCCCGCGTCGATGTCACCGCGCCGGAGTGGGAATTCTTCGCCGCCCGCCTCTACCTGCACCGCCTGTACAAGCGCGCCAGCCGCAACCGCTTCTACGACGCCGAGCAGAAGTACGGCTCCTATGTCGGCCTGCAGGAGTCGCTGGCCGACCGCAACATCTATTCCAACGACATCCTGCGCGCCTATTCCAAGGAAGAGCTGCAGGAAGCCGGCCGCATGATCGAGCCCGAGCGCGACACGCTGTTCGCCTACAACGGCCTGTACCTGCTGGCCACGCGCTACCTCGCCACCGACACCTCGCGCGCCGTGTTCGAGCTGCCGCAGGAGCGCTGGCTGACCATCGCCCTGTACCTGATGCAGAACGAGACCAGGGGCGGCCGCGAGCGCCGCATGCAGCTCGTCGGCGAGGCCTACTGGGCGCTGTCGAACCTGTACATGACTGTCGCCACGCCGACGCTGCAGAACGCCGGCAAGGTCGGCGGCCAGCTGTCGTCGTGCTTCATCGACACCGTCGACGACAGCCTGCAGGGCATCTACGACTCCAACACCGACATCGCCCGCGTCTCCAAGGGCGGCGGCGGCGTGGGCGCGTACATGGGCTACGTGCGCTCCAGCGGTTCGGCGATCCGCGGCGTGCCCAATTCCTCCGGCGGCGTGGTGCCGTGGATCAAGCAGCTCAACAACACCGCCGTGTCGGTGGACCAGCTGGGCCAGCGCAAGGGCGCGGTCGCGGTCTACCTCGACATCTGGCACCGCGACATCGAGAACTTCCTCGATCTGCGCCTCAACAACGGCGACCAGCGCCTGCGCGCGCACGACGTGTTCACCTCGATCTGCATCCCCGACATCTTCATGGAAGCCGTCGACCGTCGCGGCGACTGGTACCTGTTCGACCCGCACGAGGTCCACAGGATCAAGGGCTTCTACCTGCAGGATTTCTTCGACGAGAAGAAGGGCGACCCGAACGGCAGCTTCCGCCGCAAGTACGAGGAAGTCGTGGCCGACGAGCGCATCTCGCGCAAGACCGTCAAGGCGATCGACATCTTCAAGCGCGTGATGGTGAGCCAGCTCGAGACCGGCAACCCCTTCATGTTCTATCGCGACGAAGTGAACCGGAAGAACCCGAACAAGCACGTCGGCCGCGTGTACTCGTCGAATCTCTGCACCGAGATCCTGCAGAACATGAGCCCGACGAAAATGATGCAGGAGATCATTTCCGGCAATCAGATCGTCACCACCAAGCAGGCCGGCGACTTCGTCGTCTGCAACCTGTCGTCGGTGAACCTGGGCCGCGCGATCGTGCCGCAGGCCGGCCAGAGCGATCTGATCACCGACGTGCTCGAGCGCCTGATTCCGATCCAGGTGCGCATGCTCGACAACGTGATCGATCTCAACATGCTGCCCGTGCCGCAGGCCACGATCACCAACCAGAAGTACCGGGCGATCGGCCTGGGCACCTTCGGCTGGCATCACCTGCTGGCGCAGAAGGGCATCCAATGGAACGACGCGCAGGCCGAGGACTTCAGTGATTCGCTGTACGAGCGCATCAACTTCCTCACCGTGCAGGCCAGCATGGAACTCGCGAAGGAAAAGGGCGCCTACCCGGTGTTCGCCGGCAGCGACTGGCACACCGGCGCGTACTTCAGCGACCGCAACTACAACTCGCCCGAGTGGATGGATCTGGCCGCGCAGGTCGGCGTCAACGGCATGCGCAACGGCTGGCTGATGGCGGTTGCCCCGAACATGTCCACCGCGCAGATCGCCGGCTCCACCGCGTCGATCGACCCGATCTACTCCGCGTTCTATTACGAGGAGAAGAAGGACTACCGCCGCCCGGTCGCCGCGCCCGGCCTGTCGCTGGAAACCTGGCCGTACTACGAGAAGGGCGCCTACAAGGTCGACCAGTTCGCCTCGGTGCGCCAGAACGCCCGTCGCCAGCGCCACGTCGACCAGGCGATCAGCTTCAACTTCTACGTGCCCAGCACCATCCCCGCCCGCACCCTGCTCGACCTGCACATGACCGCGTGGAATCTCGGCATGAAGACCACGTACTACGTGCGTTCGAACGATATCGATATCGCGGAATGCGAGTGGTGTTCGAGCTGAGGGAGCGCCGCGCCGCGTTTGACCGTTATCCCCGCTTTTGATCGTCATCCCCGCGAAGGCGGGGATCCATGGACGTTGTTCTACTGGAGTCAGGTCCATGGATTCCCGCCTGCGCGGGAATGACGGTCGAAAGACCCAGCGCGTTTCCAGATCGCGCGCGACCCAACTGCCCAACCCGCTCCTACAGGAGAGGGCTCAAGACCGAATTCCGAGACAGACATCCATGGCCGCGACTGCTACCCCACTCGACCGCATCAAGATCCTCGAGCCGCGTCACCCCAACCGCTCCACCGGCATCATCAACGGCCAGACCAGCGGCATCCTCAACTGGAACGACATTCCGTATCCGTCGTTCTACCGCGCCTACAAGGAACTCACGACCAACTTCTGGATTCCGGACGAGGTCGACATGAAGAGCGACGCCAAGCAGTACGGCGAGCTCTCGGCGCGCGAGAAGAATGCCTACGATTCGATCATCGGCCTGCTGGCCACGCTGGATTCGCCGCAGACGCGCTACATCTACAACGTCGCCGAATACATCACCGACCCGGCCGCGCACGCCAACGCCGCGATCATCGGCCAGCAGGAAGTGATCCACAACGAGAGCTACAGCTACGTGCTGGCCTCGATCACCGGCCTCGCCGATCAGAACCGCGTGTTCGAACTCGCGCGCACGCATCCCACGATCATCGCGCGCAACCAGCCCATCATGGAGTCCTACAACGATTTCATGCGCGAGCGCAGCGCCGAAACGCTGATCCGCTCGCTGGTGCAGTCGTCGATCCTCGAAGGCATCAACTTCTATTCCGGCTTCGCCTACTTCTACAACCTGGTCCGCCAGAACCGGATGACCGGCACCGGCAAGATCATCAGCTTCATCAACCGCGACGAACTGGCGCACAGCAAGTTCATCAGCGAACTGATCCGCGCCATCGTCGGCGAGAACCAGACCTTGCAGGGCGACCAGCTCACCCAGTACGTGCACGACGCGTTCGAACACGCGATCCAGCTCGAGACCCGCTGGACCAGTGAGGTGCTCGACGGCATCGACGGTATCGACGTCGACGAGATGGTCCGCTACGTGAAGTACCGCGCCAACAAGATGGCCGGCATGCTGGGCATCGAGAAGCTGTACTCCGACACCACCGACAACGTGATGCCGTGGATCAAGGCCTACGCCGACAATTTCACCGAGACCAAGACCGACTTCTTCGAGATGCGCAATGCGTCGTACAAGAAGACGAATTCGGATAACGGGTTCGACGATCTCTGAGTAGTACAAGCCGTCGAGCAAACTTGCCGACACCCAGTCTCATTGGTTTAGCTAGGTGGCTGGATGGACATTTCTGAGAACAACGACGGATATCAATACGCCTGGGTGATGTTTCGAGTCCAGACCGTGAAGTTCCTCATTCGTGCGATAGACCTTTACTTGTCGCTTCTAGGCGATGAAGAGAAGGAGCTTGCAGACGACCCGGAACTCGCCGCATTAGTCACGGATGACACGCGTCGCGAGCTTGGAATCGATAACGAGAAGCAACGCGCCATACGAATTAGAGAGTGGTTTTCCGAGAAGATCGAAGGGCGTGACCAGTTCGATACAGTCGCTCTAAGTCTGTCGCACTGGCTCGTGCGCTACATGAAGTCACTGGCATTTCTTTACCTTAAGAGCCTCAAGCAAAGACGGAACAAGTTAGCCAGCCGTAAGGCCATCACAAGTTTCACACTCTCCGCGGTAGATCGCGAAATTTCCGCTGCTGAAGAGATGTTTCAGAACTCTGGTGTATTTAAGCAAGCGTCCACTCTGGATCTACTGGCTTCGTATTCCGATCTAGGCGAAGCGCCTGTTGAGCAAACCTCACTTCCCTTGGAGCTTAGCCAACGCCCGCGTCCTGTAATGGTCAGGTCCATCGAGATCTTGGATCACGAGTTGCGGGCTCGCTGCTTAGATCTTTTCAATCAGTTCCAAGAGTCTGGGCAATCCGACCGTAACGACACGGTCGTAGCGGAAGCATCACGAATTTTGGAGAACAGACTCAGAAAGGTTCTAGGCGCTGAAGATGGAAAATCGGCTAAGCAGCTTGTTAGTGATGCATTCAACGCCAAGTCTCCTCGGCTGCTTGTAAGCAACGTACCCGCTGAACAAGAGTCGGCCCAACTATTGTTTTTAGGAACGTTTGGATTCATCCGAAATTCGGTACAGCACAAGCTGCTGGAGAACATGCCGGCTGAACGCGTACTGCAAATCTTGGGCTGGACCGACTATCTCCTGTCAGTCATAGACCAGTCCCAGACACGGACGGATTCCTCCGGAAAGCCTGGGTCAGAGTCGATCTCAGATCAGTGACCTCCGCCACCTGAAGTTGTATTGATACAGAACAAGCCTGCCTCCATGCGCATCCTCCTCGCCCACACATCGCTCAGCGGCAACACCCGCGATGTCGCGCGTGCGATTCATGCGCGGTGCGAAGCACTGGGCCACGCCGTCACCTGGATCGATGCCGACATCCAGACGCTGGCGAAGGCCTGCCCCGAAAGCGCCGAACACGATCTCTACATCCTCGGAAGCTGGAGCATCAACGCCGGGCGCACGCCGCCGGAGATGAAGCGCTTCATCGCCGAACTGGTCGACGCGGTCGGCAAGCCGGAGCGGGTGGCGGTGTTCGGCACCGGCGAAACGCAGTGGGGCGAAGAGAACTACTGCGGCGCGGCGCGGCGCATCGCCACATTCTTCGGCACGCCCTACCCGCGGCTGGAGATCGAACAGATGCCGCACGGCGAGCGCGACGCCACCACGATCCAACGCTGGACCGACACCATTCTTGCCCTCGCGGGCACACCGCTCGAGACCCCCCCCATGCAGACGCTCCACGCCTCCACCCCTGACGACTACGCCGCAGCACTGGCCGCACATCCGCGCCTGCTGGTGGACTACTACAAGGACGATTGTCCGGGCTGCAAGATGCTCGACATGTCGCTGGCGAAGTTCGCCGCAAGCGCGGATGCCGAAGGCGTCGCGCTGCTGAAGGTGAAGATGGAAACGATCGGCGAAGACTTCTTCCGCGGCTTGAACCTGCGCCAGACGCCGACACTATCGCTGTTCAAGGACGGCGCCGAGGCTGCGCGCCTGCCGGGCTTCCAGGCACCGGGCCAGATTTCGCAGGCCGTGGGTCTGCACCTCGCCACCGCGGACGCCTGAGATGACGTCCCCGTCCGGCGTGGTGGCCGTTACGCCCGTCTCCGATACGCCGACGACCGAAGCCCGCATGCTGGAGATCGTGTTTCCCGATCACACCAACCATCTGGGCACGCTGTTCGGCGGCACCGCGCTGGCGTGGATGGACAAGGCGGCCTTCATCGCCGCGTCGCGCTATGCGCGGCGCACGGTGGTGACCGCGCGTTCGGAGCAGGTCGACTTCAAGCTGCCGATCCGGCAGGGCCAGCTGGTCGAGACGATTGCCCGCGTGGTCGAGGTGGGCCGCACGTCGATGCAGGTGGAAGTGGAACTGATCGCCGAAGACCTGCTCAGCGGCGAGCGCGAGCTGTGCACGCGCGGCCGCTTCGTGATGATCGCGCTCGATGCGCGCGGCCGTCCCGCGCAGGTGGCGCAGCTGCCGCAGGCCTCGGGTGACGCGGCGTGAGCGACATCACGCTGCTGCAGTGGATCGGCCTGGGCCTCGGCATCGGCATCGCCTACGCGGCGATCCGCGCGGTGTTCCGGCGCAAGGACTGATGCACGCCTCGCCGGCGCTGCCGGACCGTCGCCGCACGATCGGCGACACTACGCAGGTTGCCGCCGGAACCGCGCCCATGTCGAAACGCAAGCAGATCGCCGCCCAGGCCGCGCGCGACGCGGGACTGCCGGACGCGCAGGTGCACGTGGAGAATTTCCGCCAGGTGCGCGAGGCGCGACGCGCCGAACTGGTCGAGGACTACGTGGAACTGATTTCCGACCTGCTCGCCACCACCGGCCGCGCGCGCCAGGTCGACATCGCCGAACGCCTCGGCGTCGCCCAGCCGACGGTCGCCCGCACGCTGCAGCGCCTGGTGCGCGACGGCCTGGTGCTGCAGAAGCCCTACCGCGGCGCATTCCTCACCGAGGCCGGCGAAACGCTGGCGCGTGCCAGCCGCGCGCGACACCAGACGGTCGAATCCTTCCTCGTTGCGCTGGGCGTACCGCCCGACATCGCGCGCCGCGATGCCGAGGGCATCGAACATCACGTCAGCCCGGAAACTCTGGCGGTGTTCGAAGCCTTCGTCGCCCGCCACGCGGACATCGACACGCCGCGCGACTGAGCGCTCAGAAGCGGGTACTGAGTCCCACGAACAGCGACGGCACGCCGCGCGCATCGCGCTCGAGCAGCGGGCTGTCGGCCAGCGCATCGGGCAGGTGTTTGTACTGCAGGCCGAGAATGCCGCTCCAGCGCGGTCCGAACGCGCGCAGCGCCGTGACCCCGACACGCGGCACCACGGCGGCACCGGGCCGGTAGGCGGGCACGCCGCGCGCTTCTTCGGTGGGCAGCGTGCCGTAGTAGTAATCCGCCAGATCCGCCGACAGCCAGCTCACGCCGACACTGGGCAGCAGCGTCCACGCGCCCGCGGGCACCGCGAAGGTGTATTCGACGCCGGCTTCCTGGCCGCCGCTGGCGCCGGTGACATCGGTGAGCGCATGCACGCGCACGCGCCCGAACCCGCCGGTCCAGGCCGCGCCCATGCCGACGTCGAGTCCATGGTCGCGATCGTCGAGCCGCGACGCGTCGAGCCCGTTGGCGGCCAGGCCCGCGGCATCGAGATCCTCGATGTCGAAGCCGTCGAGCCGTGCCGAGGCCAGTGCGTCGAGCTGGAAGCCACCGGTGTCGAGCAGATGCACGCCGCCCGAGATGCCGCGCAGGAAAACGCGCTCGCCCTCGTAGGCGAAAATCGGGAACGGCTGCACGCGCGTGCCTTCGCCGACATACGGGCTGTCGGAGGCCGCGACCGCGACCCCCACCGACCAGCCGTCATCCCCGCGCTGGGCCGCGGGGCCGTCGCCACGGACCTGCGCCGACACGAGGCCGGGCAACAGCAGCGCCGCGCACGCGGCGGCCAGGCAACACAGCGGCGAACGACGCATCGGAGACTCCATGGCAGGGCGGATGTCGCCGGCCGCTACCCGCGGCCGGATGCGGCGCGTGCGGTCACGCGCCGCGTCCGAGCCTACACGTCGACCGGATCGCCCGCTCAGGCGACCGACGCGCGATAGATCGACTCGATCGCCTTGTCGAGCGATGCGTTGAAGTCGTCGTCGCTCTGCTTCGCGCTCAGGCCTTCGGTCAGCGCGCGGCTGAAGCTCGCGACCACGCCCGGGTTCTTCGCCAGGCGCGCATTCGCGTCGTCGCGGGCGTAGCCCCCCGACAGGGCGACGACCTTCAGCACGCTCGGGTGGTCGACCAGTTCGCGGAAGAAGCCGTCGACCTCGGGCAGGGTGAGCTTAAGGATCACCGGCGTCGCCGGGTCCACCCTGTCGAGGCGCTCGAGCAGGCCCTGCTTCAGCGTGGTTTCGATGTCGGCCTTGTCGGCGGCATTGATGTCGACTTCGGGCTCGATGATCGGCACCAGGCCGGCGTCGAGCACCTGCTGGCCGAGTTCGAACTGCTGGTCGAGCACCGCGGCGATGCCGGCGGCATTGTTCTGCTTGATGACCGAGCGTTCCTTGGTGCCGAACACGCCCTTGGCCTTGGCGCGCGCGAGCAGATCCGACAGGCCCGGAATCGGCTTGAGCATCTGCACGCCGTTGGCCTCGTCTTCCAGACCCTTGTCGATCTTCAGGAAGGGCACGACGCCCTTGGTCTTCCACAGGTATTCCGCGGCGCCCTGGTCTTCGAACTGATCGTCGAGCGTGCGCTCGAACAGGATCGCACCGAACACGCGCTCGCCGCTGAAGGCGGGGCTGGTGACGATGCGCGTGCGCATCGCGTGGACGAGGCCAAACATTTCCGCGTCGTTCGCGTACTCGGTTTCCTCGATGCCGTAGAGCTTGAGCGCCTTGGGCGTGCTGCCGCCGCTCTGGTCGAGTGCGGCGATGAAGCCCTGACCCGACTTGATCCTGTCCAGCTGTTCCTGATTCACGGCCACGTGCGTACGTCCTATGCGATCGGTGGAGACCCGGGCCCGCGATGATACCGCCACGCGCCGTACGGGGCCGCCCGCGCGGGTGGCCGCCCGGTAGCGGGACGCTGCATTCGTGCGGGCGCAACGCCGCCACCACGGTGCCCTGCTAGGCTGCGCGGCCGCCCGAACGCACGCCGCCGTGATCCATTTCGAAGGCATCCACAAGTCGTATTCCGCCGCCGGGCGCGAGACCGTCGCGCTGCATCCGCTCGATCTCACGATCGAGGCCGGCGAGGTGTTCGGCATCGTCGGCCATTCCGGCGCGGGCAAATCCACGCTGCTGCGGCTGATCAACGGGCTGGAAACGCCGAGCGGCGGCCGCCTGACCGTCGATGGTCAACGCCTCGACACGCTCGACGGCGCCGGCCTGCGCACCCTGCGCCGCCGCGTGGGCATGATCTTCCAGCACTTCAATCTGCTGTCGGCCAAGACCGTCATCGACAACATCGCGTTTCCGTTGCGCCTGGCCGGCGTGTCGAAGACGCAGGCCCATGCACGCGCGCAGGCATTGCTGGTGCGCGTGGGCCTGGAGGCGCATCGCGACAAGTATCCCGCGCAGCTCTCCGGTGGGCAGAAGCAGCGCGTGGGCGTGGCGCGTGCGCTCGCGACGGAACCGAAGATCCTGCTGTGCGACGAGGCCACGAGCGCACTCGATCCGCAGACCACGGCCTCGGTGCTGCAGCTGCTCGACGGCATCAACCGCGAGCTGGGTCTCACCATCGTGCTGATCACCCACGAGATGGATGTCGTGCGCCGCGCCTGCGACCGCGTCGCCGTGCTCGATGCCGGCCATCTCGTCGAAAGCGGCCCGGTGACCGACGTGTTCCTGCATCCGCAGCACCCGACGACGCGGCGGTTCGTCGCCGAATCCGAAGACGTGGACGAGGCGGCGCAACGCGACGACATCGCCCACGTCGAGGGCCGCCTGCTGAAACTCACGTTCACCGGTGATGCGACCTGGCAGCCGATGCTGGGCCGCGTGGCGCGCGAGACCGGCATCGACTACACCATCCTCTCGGGCCGCGTGGACCGCATCAAGCGCATGCCCTACGGCCAGCTGACGCTGGCGGTGACCGGCGACCGCTTCGACGAGGCTGCGCGCAGTTTTTCCGCGGCCGGCGTGCACGTGCAGGAGCTGCCGCGATGAGCACACCGTTGCTGCCCAACGTCGATGCCGGCAAGTGGGTCGAGATCGGCCAGGCCACGGTCGACACGCTGCTGATGCTCGCCGGCTCGCTGCCGCTGACGCTGCTGATCGGCCTGCCGCTCGGCGTGCTGCTCTACCTCACCGCGCCGCGCCAGCTGCACGCGCGGCCCGCGCTGTATGGGGGCCTGTCGCTGGTGGTGAATCTGCTGCGCTCGGTGCCCTTCATCATCCTGATGATCGTGCTGATCCCGGTCACGCTCAAAGCCATGGGCACGTCGCTGGGCGTGCGCGGCGCGATCCTGCCGCTGGTCGTCGGCGCGGCGCCGTTCTACGCACGACTGGTGGAAACCGCCTTGCGCGAGATCGACCGCGGCGTCGTCGAAGCGAGCCTCGCGATGGGCGCGACCACGCGCCAGCTGGTCACGCGGGTGCTGCTGCCCGAAGCGCTGCCCGGCCTGATTGCCGGCGCCACGGTGACGACGATCGCGCTGATCGGCTTCACCGCGATGGGCGGCGCGATCGGTTCGGGCGGCCTCGGCGATCTGGCGTACCGCGACGGCTACCTGCGCTCGCGCACGGATGTGGCCGTGGTCACCGTCGTCGCGCTGCTGGTGATGGTGCAGGTCCTGCAGATGGTCGGCGACCGGCTGGTGGCGCGGTTTTCGCGGCGGTAGGCCTTCATTCGGGGCCCCGCCTGATCCCGTCATTCCGGCGAAAGCCGGAATCCAGCGACGTGTGCGTTTTGCTGCAGAGCCTGAAGACACTGGATTCCGGCGTTCGCCGGAATGACGGAGAACGTTTCGCACCCCCAGCGTGATCCGCGCCCGCCGCACACTGATTTCCACCTCCGTACTCGATCCCCACGCGCGGACCCCGATACTGGTCGGCCCTTCGTCACCCGGATCCGCCATGGCCCTGCTGCCCCGTCTCGCCACCGCCGCCTTGCTGCTGTCCGCCCTCGCTGCCTGCGGTGGCAGCGGATCCGGCGCGAACGGCGAACGCCTGACGATCGCCGCGACCGCGGTGCCGCACGCCGAGATCCTAGAAGTGGTCAAGCCGTTGCTCGCCCAACAGGGCGTCGACCTGCAGGTGCGCATCTTCAACGACTACGTGCAGCCCAACGACCAGGTCGCGCAGGGCCAGATCGACGTCAACTATTTCCAGACTGAGCCGTATCTGGACGCCTACAACCGCGACCGCGGCACCGACCTGACCACGCTCGCCGGCGTGCACATCGAACCCTTCGGCGCGTACTCGCGCCGGTTCGACTCGCTGGACGCCGTGCCGGCCGGGGCCGACGTGGTGATTCCCAACGATCCGAGCAACAACAGCCGCGCCTTGATCCTGCTGCACAAGAGCGGCGTGATCACGCTGCGTGATCCGACCGACGCGATGGCGACGCTGCGCGACATCACCGCGAATCCGAAGAACCTCAGGTTCCGCGAGCTCGACGCCGCGATGCTGCCGCGCGTGCTCGATCAGGTGGACCTGGCGCTGATCAACACCAACTACGCGCTCGACGCCGGCCTCGATCCCGGCAAGGACGCGCTGGCGATCGAGGGCCGGGATTCGCCGTACGTGAACTTCCTCGTCGGCCGCCCCGACAAGCAGAACGACCCGCGCGTGCAGAAGCTGATTGCCGCGCTGACCAGCGACGAGGTCCGTAGCTTCATCCAGGCCACGTACAAGGACGCGGTGATTCCGGCGTTCTGAGCCTCGGTCGCCGCGGCCCCGGGTCGCATGCCCGCCTGCATCCGCTCGAGCCGGGCTCGACGTATGCCCACGACACCTGCCGCATCCCCGCGGCACCCGCTGGAGGTCCGAACATGCTCCGTGCTTCGCTGCTGTCCCTCGCCTGTGCCGCCCTCGTTGCCGTCGCGCCCACGGGCGCGCAGGCCGCCGAACCCGCCGCCGCGCCGTTCACCCTGCCCGCCCTGCCCTATGCGGCCGACGCGCTGGCGCCGGTGATCGACGCGCGCACGATGGAGATCCACCACGGCCGCCACCACAAGGCCTTCGTCGACACCCTCAATGCGAAGGTCGCCGAATTTCCCGCGCTGGCGAACACGTCGATCGAGGACGTGATGGCGAACGTCTCCGACTACGACGCCGCGGTGCGCAACAGCGGCGGTGGCCATTACAACCACAGCCTGTTCTGGACCGTCATGGCCGCACCGGGCCAGGGCGGCGCGCCGTCTGCCGCACTGGCCGCGCGCATCACGCAGGATTTCGGTTCCGACGCCGACTTCCGCAAGGCTTTCACCGATGCGGCAACCAGACAGTTCGGCTCGGGCTGGGCGTGGCTGATCGTCAAGCCCGACGGCAGCCTCGCGGTGACTTCGACGCCGAACCAGGACAACCCGCTGATGGACGTCGTGGAGACCCGCGGCACGCCGGTGCTCGGTATCGACGTCTGGGAGCACGCGTACTACCTGCAGTACCAGAACAAGCGCGCCGATTACGCCAAGGCCTGGTGGGACGTGGTGGACTGGAAGGCGGTGAACGCGCGCTACGAGGCGGCGCTGCAGGCCCAGGCCGACTGACGGCGTCGTCCGTCCGACTGACCGCGATACATGCGCACGGCACCGCCAACGCGCCGTGCGCCATTTCGTTCGCCGATCGCTGCATCGGCAACGTGCACCGGATCCAGCTGGCGGCGGCCCACGGCCGCCTGCCGAACACCGTTCACCGCAGACGACGCGCGTCGCTCAGTCGGCGTCCGGATGCCGTGCGCGCCAGGCCGCGAGCTGTTCGCGGTAGTACTGCAGATCCTCGGCGTAGCTGTCGTGCACGCAGACCGCGCAGCCACTGTCGCAACAGTCGCTGGGCAGCGGCGGTTCGGGCGGCTGCGGCCGCGGATCGGGATCGGCCACGCTCGACACGGTCAGTCGCGTGCGTCCGCGGCCGGAATCGGCGACTGGCGCAGGCCGATGGTCTCGGCATCGCAGTGGGCCGGTGTCGCGCCGGCGGCGCGCTGCGCGGCGATCTCGTCGCGTGCGGCGTCAAGATCGCCGCGGAAATCAGCCGAGGTCTGCAGCCGCGCATAGGTCGCCGCGCCGACGCGCTCGCCTTCGCCGATGTCGCTGTACCAGTGCAGGTTGCAGACCAGCCGGCTTTCGCCGAAGTCGCGACCGCGTTGCAGCAGCGCATCGCTGCGCTCGGGCGCGAGTTCGATCAGGGCGAGCGTCCAGGCCCAGCCGATCGCCGCATGGCCGGACGGATACGACGCGCTGGTCATCAATCGCGGCACGTCTTCAGGCGTGCACACCGGCGCGGCGTTGCGGACGAACGGACGCCCGCGCTGCCAGTGGTCCTTGGCCGCGCGCCCGGCGTTCGATGCATCCGCGAGACTGCGGCGCAGCAGACGCACGAGATGCGGCGTGCGCGCGGCGCTGATCTCGACGCCGAGCGCGCAGGCGAACAGAGGCTCGGCGGCGGGGAATGTCAGATCGGCATCGACCGCGGCCTGGCGCCAGCGCGCGGTGTCGTGCAGGGCGAGACTGCGCGCGGCGATGGCATCGTCATGCGCCTGCGCAGCCGAACCCGGCGCGGGCGGCGCCGGCAACAGCGCGCGGCTGTCGAACGCGGGTGCGTCGAGATACCCGATCGTCACCCCGGGGCGGCTTTCCGGCACCACCACGGCTGCGCCGGGCGCAGACGCCTCGCGCGCAGGCAGCGCGCAGGCGGCCAGCAGCGACAGGAGCGCGCCGCACGCGGCGACGCGCACGCCATCGCGCACACGCTGGCGCATGTCAGCGGGCCTGCAGCCGCTGGGCGATGGTCGCCCGCAGTGCGTCCAGATCCTTGGCGAACGCGGCGATGCCGTCACGCAACTTGTCGGTCGCCATCGGATCGGCGGCGAGATCGGCGGCGTAGCGCGCAGCATCGACCGGCGGCGCGATCTCGCCCGCGTGGGCGCCTGCATGCAGCTTGCGCGGCAGCTCGCCATGCTCGGCAGCGAGCTTGTCCAGCAGGTCCGGCGAGATCGTCAGACGGTCGCAACCGGCCAGGGCTTCAATCTGTTCGGTCGAACGGAACGAGGCGCCCATGACCACGGTCGGCGAACCGCGACGCTTGAACTCGGCATAGACGTCACGCACGAAGCGCACGCCCGGATCGTCGTCGATGGTCGCCGGCGTGTCGCCGCGCGCGACGTGCCAGTCGAGGATGCGCCCGACGAACGGCGAGATCAGGAACACGCCGGCTTCGGCGCAGGCGATCGCCTGGGTGCGGTTGAAGATCAGCGTCAGGTTGCAGTCGATGTCCTCGCGCTGCAGTTCGCATGCCGCGCGGATGCCTTCCCAGGTCGCCGCGATCTTGATCAGCACGCGCTCGCGCGACACGCCGGCGTCCTGGTACATCTCGATGAACTGGCGCGCCTTGGCGATCGTGGCCTCGGTATCGAACGACAGGTCGGCGTCGACCTCGGTCGACACGCGGCCCGGCACCAGGCCGGCGAGCTTGCGGCCGACCCCGACCGTCAGGCGATCGACGACATGGCGTGCACGGGTGTCGATGTCGCCGTCCAGATCCCGGGCACGCTCGAGCTCGCGATCGACCAGATCGGCATAGATCGGCAGATCCAGCGCCTTGCGCACCAGCGTCGGGTTGGTCGTGCAGTCGACCGGCTTCAGGCGCGCGATGGCCTCGGCGTCACCGGTATCGGCGACGACCACGGAGAGCGCGCGCAGCTGCTCGAGTTTGGACGCGGATGATGCAGCGGACATGGACACCTCAGGGTTCGGGACACGTGCCGCGCTTCAGGCGGGCCCGTCATTGTCGCGCCCGGCGTCGTCGAGGGCCACCCTGACGGTATCGGAGTGCTCGCCGAGCCCCGGCGCGGCGAACGGCGCCGGCCCCGGCGTACGGCCGAAGCGGATCGGCCGCGAGACGCCGCGATAGCTGCCCAGGCGCGGGTGATCGATGGTCGCGACGATCTCCTCGGCCAGCACCTGCGGGTGTTCGAACATGTCCTCGACCGCGCGCGCGGCCGCGCAGGGCACCGCGTCACCGAAACGCGCTTCCCAGTCCAGCGCGTCGCGCGTGGCCAGCGCCGCATGCAGCTGCGGCAGGATCTCGTCGGCATGCACGGCGCGCTTGCGCACGCTGTCGTAGCGCGGATCGGCGGCCAGCGCGTCGAGGCCGGTCAGCGCGCAGAGCGCCTGCCAGAAGCGCGGCGTGTTCGCCGAGACATACAGCCAGCCCTCGCGCGTGGGATGCAGGCCGGTGACGCCGCCCGAGCGCATGTCGCGGCCGATGTCGAGCGCCTCGCCCTCGGCCCAGACCATGCGCGCGGACTGCATGGTCAGCGCGCTGCGCAGCAGCGACACGCCGACGAACTGGCCTTCGCCGCTGCGCTCGCGCTCGAACAGCGCCGAGGAGACGCCGGCGGCGAGCAATGCGGCCGCGTAGTAGTCGACCACCGAGCCGTAGATGATTTCCGGCGCGCCACCGCGTTTGCCCTGCAAGGTGCACATGCCCGTCATGGTCTGCAGCACCTGGTCGTAGCCGGCCTTGTCCTTCAGCGGACCGGTCTCGCCATAGCCGGTAACCGCGCAGTAGATCAGCCGCGGATTCAGTGCCGACAACGTGGGGAAATCGATCGCCAGCCGCTCCGGCACGCCGGGGCGGAAGTTGTGCACCAGTACGTCGGCCTCGCGCACCAAGCGATACAGCACGGCCCGGTCGTCGTCGTTCTTCAGGTTTAGGGTGACACCGCGCTTGCTGCGGTTCACGCCGATGAAGGCGCGGCTTTCGTCGGCGAGCGTGGACGGATAGTTGCGCAGGTTGTCGCCGTCAGGCGGCTCGACCTTGATCACGTCGGCGCCTTGATCGGCGAGCAGCGCGCAGCCGTAGGGGCCGGCGATGTACGCGCTGAGATCGAGCACGCGCACGCCGCTCAGCGGACCCGGCGGCCCGCTGCGACCACTGTCGAAAATGGAACCCGTCATGTCGTCCGACATCCTTTCGTGGCTGCGGCGGTGCCCGCGCGCAGTCTGCGCAAGCCCGGCACCGCAACCCATCCGTCCTGTCTATGTTCTCGCGCCACAGAAACTTGCTTGCGCACGGCCATCATCTCAAAGCGCTCCGCAATCTCCGCTGTCCGCGCCGTCACCGGTCGGCGCCAGACCCAGCCAGGTCAGCCGCCAGATGCGGTCGGCACGCGCGCCGAGGCCGTAGTACGGCGCGAAATCGATCGGCGCACGATCGTCAAGATGCAGGCGCAGGCCAACGGCCGGGTCATCGCCCTGCGGCGGCAGCGTCTCCAGACGGATCTGCGCATCGTCGCCGGGCAAACGCACGATCTCCGACGTCTTGTAGCCGTCGACCAGTCCGGTCGCATACGCCAGCGGGCCACGCCCGAACGCGATCCAGGCGTAATGCAGCACCTGCTGGCGCACCGGGCTGCCGTCGGGCGCGCGCGAGATCTGGACGTTGCGGTAGCTGCGGCGGTGCACACGCGGCGGCATCGGCAGATCCAGCATCACCACGTCGCCGTTGCGCCAGGTGCGCGCGAGGCTGGCGTACTCACCTGCCACGAGCGCCACGTCGAGCGGCGTGCCATTGATCGACAGTGAGGCGCCCTGCGCCCAAGCCGGAATCCGGATGCGCAGCGCAAGGTGTGCTTCGCGCTCCACATCCAGCGTGAATTGCACGGCGCCATCAAATGGATAGCGCGTGTCCTGCACGATGCGCACGCGACCGGCATCAATGCGGTCGAACGTCGC
Organism: Luteimonas sp. KH_071; assembly: GCF_057838005.1. NCBI lineage: Bacteria > Pseudomonadati > Pseudomonadota > Gammaproteobacteria > Lysobacterales > Lysobacteraceae > Luteimonas > Luteimonas sp. KH_071. The sequence goes on from NZ_CM174458.1 coordinate 3,468,034, forward strand.
CTCGCCCGGGCCGAGCAGGTTCACCACCGGGCCGTCGTCGCGCTCGGCGTAGGCCACGCCCTGCAGCTCCTCGATCGCCATCGCGCCGCTGGATTTGCAGCAGCGCCAGTAGTTCGTGTGGATGCGCTGGCCGTTGTCGTAGGAGTAGTAGCACCAGTCCTCGCCGTTGGGCGCTTGCGCGCCGAGCAGATCGTTGTAGGCGGTGCGTTCGATCGCCTCGGCGTGACGCGCGTCACCGGTGATCGCCAGCAGTTCGCGGTTGAGTTGCAGCCACGCGAGGATCGAGCAGGTTTCCACGTACGCCTGCGGGTCGAACACGAACGCCGGATTGAACACTTCGCGCGACCGGTGTCCGATGCCGCCGAAAGGTCCGCCGCCGAGACTCAGGTGATGGTCGGCGATCGCCTGCCACTGCGCGTCGAGCACCGCGCGATGGCGCGGATCGCCACTGACGCGCGCGAGCTTCGCCAGGCCGACGAGGTTCCAGCACAGCTGGTAAGCCTTGCCGGTCGCGATCTCCGACGGATCGGCGCCGTCGAGCGCGCGTTCGATCAGCGCGAGACGCGGATTGGCGTCCATCTGTTCGACGATGCGATGCGCCAACGCGAGCAGATCCGCATCACCCGTCAGCGCGTACAGGTCCATCACCGGATCGAGCAGCACCGTCGCCGACATGCCGTGGTGGTTGCCGACACTGGTGATGTCGATGCCGTCGACGCAGAACGTACGCCAGCACAGCCCACCGATCCGCCGCGCCGCATCGAGCGCGCCGGAGTCAGGAAACGCGCGATGCACGTCCAGCAGGCCGAGCAGCAGATAGCTGTGCGTCCAGACGTCCCAGGTCCGCAGCGCCGGCTCGCCGTTCCAGCTTTCGGGCTTCGGCGGCTGCGGCACCATGAACCGCCGGTCCGGCGCATAGGTCCCGAGATAGCCGTCGGCGTCCTGCACGGCATTGAGGTACGACACCACCGCGCGCAGATGTGCTTCCAGCGCCGGGTCGCCACTGCGCGCCGCCGCCTTCGCCGCCGCCGAGAGCCACTTGCCGGCGTGTTCGCCGTACCAGTCGCCTTCGTCGTTGTGCGCGCGATGCGTGGGATCGAAGATCGCGATGGCCGGACTGTCAGGACCGGTGACGAAGGTCGACAGTCGTCCGCGACGGTTGGCATCGAGCGCATCGCCCAGCAGACCTCGAAGCCGCACCTGCGAGGGCGCGGGTGCGCGCTGCACATCGCCTGGATACGTCGGCGTCTGATCACTCATCGCGCGTCCCCGCCGGCATCCACCACGCACCGGAAACCGATCGTGCCCGAGCGGTCCTTGCACGGCGCCATGAGCAGGTACTTGCCGTGCTGGTCGAGGCGATAGGCCTGCGGGAAGTACCAGTGCGAGGTCTGCGGCTGGTAGCTGCTGCCGCCGCGCAGGATCGCGGCGCGCGTGTGGTCGTCGGCGAATTCGTCGGTCCACTGCCAGACGTTGCCGATCAGATCTTCGACGCCGAAGGGCGATGCGCCCTGCGGATGTGCGTCGACATCGGCCGGCGGCTGCAGGCGGCGTCCGCGGTTGATCCGCGGCGCACAGCTGTCGTGCCAGTCGTCGCCCCAGGGATAGCGGCGGCCGTCGTGACCCTGCGCGGCGAGCTGCCATTCCCATTCGCGCGGCAGGCGCTTGCCGGCCCACGCGGCGTAGGCGCGGGCGTCTTCCAGCGACGCCCAGGTCACCGGCTTGCGGTCCCAGCCGGCGCGTGGTGCGCCGTTCGCCCAGTGCCGCAGGAAGTTGTGCGCGTCGCGCGGTGCATAGCCGCTCGCATCGATGAACCGCTTGAACTGCGCGTTGGTGACCGGATGACGATCGATGTGGAACGCCGCCAGATCCATGCGCCGCCGGTGATGGCGACGCGGGCTGTCTTCCCACGGGTACTGCACGTCGACGCCGGACCAGTTGAAGCCTTCGATCTCGATACCGCCGACCTGGAACAGGAAGCTGCCGGCCGGCACGGTGACCATGCCTTCGGGGGCATCGGCCTGCGGCGGCGTCGGTGCCACGTCGACCAGCGTCTGCGGCAGTGCGCGCCAGCTCGCCGAGTGCGCGCCAAGCGGCTTCACCGCCTGCGCGGCAATCGTTGCGAGAAAGCCGTCGAGACCATCGACCGTCGCGCCGGCATCGACCGCGAGCACCGCACCGAACCCGCGCGCTTCCAGCGCAAGCTCGAACAGTGCCTGGCCATCGACGATGCGCGGCGACAACGCACGGCCATTCCAGACGTCGTAATAGTGCGTACCGTCCACATGCGGCTGCGCGAGCTGCTCGCCATCGACGGCGTACGCATTGCGATTGACCAGCGTCCACAGCGTGCGGCCGGCACCGGGGAAGCAGCTGATGAAAACGCCGCGCTGCAGGCTGGTCTGGTACGGCGCCCAGTCCATCGACACGACGAGATCGGGGCAGGCGCGATAGATCATGGCGATGCGGCGCAGCACTTCGGCATCGCGCGGGGTGAACTGGTTCCAGATGCCCCAGATGTTTTCCCAGGCGTTGTAGCCGATGCCGTTGAAGAAGCAGTACTGCAGATCGTGGGTGCGGTCGCGGCCCCAGCGGTTCTCGTAGTTCACCATGTGCCGCGGCTCGAGCCACTTCCACTTCGACACCGGCGGCACCGGTCCATCGGGCGCCTTCTTGCCCCAGCTCTGCACATTCCAGATCAACTGCTCTTCCGAGCTGATCGTCGACTCGGGCTGCAGCACCACGGTGCGTCCCAGACGCTGGCAGGCATCGAAGAACGCGCGCGGCACGCCGTTGAAGGTGTCGCCGTTGATCCCGTCCGCGCCGACCGCTGCGACGATTTCGGCGAGGCCTTCCCAGTGGCTGACACCCGGGTCGCGCGTACCGTGATCCCAAGGCTTGGCCGGCAGGAACACACGCACGCCGCGCGCCTGGAAAGCCTGCACGGCTTCGCGCAGTCCATCGAGACCGCCGGGCATGTCGTGGGCGAGATCGAACTGGTTGCGATCGTCGACGCCGATGTTCGGATACACGTACCAGATCAGCACCGAGTCGATGCCGCCGAAGCGCGTGACCAGATCGTCGAGATAGCGGTCGACGGTATAGGTGCCGGTGTCGGGATCGAAGAAGTAGCGATCCTCGACCATCATCTGCGCGTGCACGAAATTGCGCTGCGCCCACTGCAGGTCGGGATGCCGGTAGTTCGCGTCGTCGTAGCCGATGCGCACCAGATGCTCGCGACGCCAGTCGCGCAGCTCGGCCAGCCAGTCCTGTGCGCTGTCGTTGGCATCGATCATCCAGTCGCCGATGTCGGCGAACGGCCAGCCGGGCGCCTTGCCTGGCGTGGGCAGATAGCGCCCGGTGGTGACGTGCGAAAACTTGTATTCGGTGCGGCGCGGCGCGGGGCCGTAATCGGCGTCGACGGGCCTGCCGTCATCGGGCTGGTCCTCGTCGAGCGTGCGGTAGGGGGACGGACTCATGGGGGAGATCTCGAAGAGGAACGGATCAGGCGGCCGACGACGCACACCGCGCGGCGAGTGCATCGAGGCCTGCGCTGTCGGCATCGCCACGCAGCAGCGCGTCGACATCGGCGCGTGCAGGCACGCTCGACTGCGCACCGAGCGCGGTGCAGGCGAGCGCCGAGGCGGCCGAGGCTGCACGCAGACCGGCCACCAGCGCCTCGCCGCGGGCGAGCGCCGCCACGAGCACGCCACAGAAGGTATCGCCCGCAGCGGTGGTGTCCACCGCTGCGACCGGGAATGCGGGCTGCAGATGCAGAGCCGTGCCCTCGCGGGCGATGCAGCCGGCTGCGCCGAGGGTGACGACGACGGCCGGCACCGGCACGCGTTTCAGGGCGCTGATCAGATCGTCGGCCTCGTGGGCGATCATCGCCAGCTCGCCCTCGTTGACGATCAGCACATCGACCTGACGCAGCAGCGCATCGGGCAACGCGCGCGCGGGCGCGGCGTTGAGCACCACGCGCACGCCGGCGTCCCGCGCACGGGTGGCCCAGGCGGTGACCGCTTCGATCGGGGTTTCCAGCTGCATCAGCAAGGTGTCGACACCGCCGAGATCGGGCAGATCGTCCGCGACCAGTGCCGCGTTGGCGCCCGGCGCGACGGTGATCGCGTTCTCCGCGCCATCGGACAGACAGATGAAGGCAACACCGGTCGCGTGCGTGGCCTGCCGGCGGATGTCGAGTGCGACACCTGCCTCGCGCAGCGAGGCTTCGACCGGTGCTGCGTGTGCGTCATCGCCGAGGGCGAGCAGCATCCGCGTGTCCGCACCGCCCGCACGCGCAGCCGCGACCGCCTGGTTGGCGCCCTTGCCGCCGGGGAAGGTCTGGAACCCGCGACCGAGCACGGTTTCGCCGGGTGCGGGGATATGCGCGGCGCGCACGACGAAATCGAGATTCGCCGAGCCGGCGACGAGGACACAGCCTGCGCTCATGGTGCAGCGCCCTGCTGGACGAGGTTGTAGAACGGCGTCGCCAGCCGCGGCGGATCGCCGGGCACGTCGCGCGGCAGATGCTGTGCGAGCAGGATCGCGACGAGGTCGCGCGTCGGATCGATCATGAAGGTCGTCGACGCCGCGCCCGACCAGCCGGCCTGCCCCGCCGCGCCCAGACGCCCGCGCGCGGCAGGATCGAGCTGCACCGAGACGCCGAAGCCGAAGCCCTCGAATGGACTGAAGCTCGTATGCGGCGCGTCCAGAAAGCCGAGCTGGTTGCGCAGCATCATCGCGACGGTGTCCTCGCGCAGATACCGCGTGCCGTCGAGCATGCCGCGCCCGAGCAGCATGCGCGCAAAACGCAGATAGTCCGCCGCGGTCGAGTACAGCCCGCCCGCGCCGCTGGTGTAGGGATTGAGCGCCGCGCCGGGCGTCGTCGCACTCGGCCCGTCGGCGATCCGCAGGTGGCCGTCGTCACCGGTCGTGGTGATGTCGACCACGCGGGCGCGCTGGTCCGCGGGCACCGAGAATCCGGTATCGGGCATGCCCAGCGGCACGAACAGCTGCCTACGCAGGAACGCTTCCAGCGGTTCCCCGGCGGCCACCTCGACCAGCCGCGACAGGACGTTCGTCGCGGCGCCGTCGTAGGCGAATGCGGTAGCCGGATCGTGCTGCAGCGGCACGGCGGCGAGGCGCTGCACGTACACCTCCAGATCCCGGGCATCATCCAGACCCGCCGCTTCGCGCAGACGCAATGCCGCGCCCTCGCTGTTGGCGATGCCGGAGGTATGGGTGAGCAGATGGCGGATCGTCAGCGCACGCGTCGGTGCGCGCAGCTCGCCAGTCTCGCCGAGCACGCGCAGCCGCCCGAATGCCGGCAGATGCATCGCGATGTCGTCGTCGAGCCCGACGCGTCCGCGCTCGACCAGCATCAGCACGGCGACCGAGACGATCGGTTTGGTCATCGAGTAGACGCGGAAGATCGCGTCGTCGGTCATCGGAGCGGTGCCGGCGAGATCGCGTGTGCCTGCCGTGTGTACATGCAGCGGCTGGCGGTCCTGCCACACGGTCGCCACGATGCCGGTGTAGCCGCCGGTACCGACGGCGTCGTCGATGAAGACATCGAGTGCCTGCCAGCGCGCTGCAGGCGTACCCGTCGCGGCCGGCTCGACGGCATGCGTCGACATCGCCGGCGCCAGCCACGCACAGGCAAGCAGCATGATCACCGGCAGGCGCACACGCAGCCGCTGTCCGTCACCGTTCGCGCGACACGGTCGCGTCCTGTCTGCTGCATGCACCTGCATCTCCCGCATCCCGCACGCAGGCCCCGCACGATGCGGGGCCATCTCAGCCGATCGCATGGATCAGAACGTGATCGTGTGCGTCAGCGACACCATCCGCCCGCGGCCGGCCCAGTAGTTCTGGAAGCCCGGCACCTGCGACCAGCTGAGGATGTACTGCTTGTCGAGCAGATTCTCGATACCGACCGTCAGCTTGCCGTAGCGGCCGGTGTCGACATTCACGCCCAGATCGAACAGCGTATAGCCTTCGGTGTTCTCGACGTAACTGAAGCTGCGGTTGTCGAACGTGCGCACATCGCTGCCGGACAGGTCGCGATCGAGCAGTGTGGTCGCACCCAGCGTGATGTCGGCCGTCGGGATGAAGTTCCAGGTGACCGACACGGCGATCTTGTCCGGATTGACGTCGAGCACGCCGAGCGGCTTCGTCAGTTCACCCGCGTCGTAGTCGCCATTGGGCGCCGACGACCAGAACGCGGTCTTGCCGCGGATCCGCGAGTAGATGCCCGACACCTTCCACTGGTCGTTGAAGCGGAATTCGCCGTTAGCCTCGAGGCCCTTGATGCGCACCGGCGCACGCGCCAGCACGAAGTCGTTGGTGACCGGATCGATCGACAGCGAGGTGCCGAACGGCGAGCGCGAGTCGTAGTAGGACGCACCGAAGGACGCATCGGCACCCGCCCAGTTGAAGCCCACTTCGCGGTTGGTGACGATGATCGGATCGAGATCGGCGATGCGGTCGACCGACTGGTTCGGCACGCTGATGTTGCGCAGCGGAATGCCGATGTTCGCCAGACCGAAGCCCTCTCCGTAGCTGACGAACGTCGAGAATTCATCGGTGATGCGCCAGATCGCACCGATGTTCTTCATCGTCTCGGAGTACTCGAGGCCGCCGCCCTGCACGAACACGCTGTTGCGGAACGGCGTGGTGGTGTAGCTGTCGACGTCGAGCTTGCCGTCCTCGTGACGCACACCGCCGCTGACCGTCACCGGACCGACATCCCAGCTCAGCTGGGCATACGGCGCGAGGCTCGAATACTGCATCGGCGGCACCCACAGGCGGTTGGTGATCGCGAGCCGCTGCGCGGCTTCGTCCTCGACCAGATCCACGCCCGTGCGCAACTGCAGGCCTTCGACCGAGAGCAGGTCGCCGCGTGTCCACGAGGTGCGCAGGCCGCGCTTCTTCGACACGATCTCGGACTGGTCGTAGATGCGGTCTGCTTCGTTGAAGTTGTCGTCCACCTTGACCAGCTGACGGTCGTCGCCGTCCTCGGGCAGGTAGCGCATCGCCTGGTCGGCCCAGTAGATGTCGGCGTTGAACGTGCCGCCGAACAGATCGCCATGGCTATAGTTCACGGCGGCCTGGCGGAAATCGTTGATCTCGGCCAGTGCGCCGGCGATCGAACCGCGCTCCGAGGTATTGGTGGTCGGCTCCGGACACTCGACGGGATCCGGGCGGCAGCCTTCGACCTGGATGTAGTTCGCCTTGCCTTCGATCTTGAAGTCGCTGTAGCTGAACTGCAGACGCTGTTCGAGGCCTTCGCCGAAGTTCCAGCCGCCCTTGAAGTACAGGTTGCGCGCTTCGGAATCCGACACCGAGCCGCTGGTGTTCATGCCGATGCGGCGGCCGTTGCCGTCATAGGAAATACCGCGATCGATGTACGACGCGCTGGCCAGCATGTCGAAGGCATCGCCCTTGTAGGCATGGTTGACGCCGACCTTCCAGCCCCTGCTGTCGGTACCGAACTGCGTGGAGTAACGCGTGGTCAGCTGGGTCTCGTGGCCTTCGACCGTCGGCACCTTGGAGATGTAGTTGATGATGCCGCCCGCGGCGCCGATGCCTTCCGATGCCGACGGTCCATTGATGACCTCGATGCGGCCGACCAGACCCATGTCCGTGAACGTGCCGTTGCGTCCGCCCTCGCGCAGCGGCGAGCCCTGCGGGATGCCGTCGAACAGGCGCAGTGCGATGCGACCGCGCAATGTCTCACCGGTGTTGCTCATCGCCTGCGAGGATTCGGCGTAGCCAGGCACGGTGCGTGCCAGCACGGCGGTCGCGTCTTCGGTCAACGCTAGTGTGTGCGCAACCTGCTCCTGCGACACGAGACTGATGGCACCGGGAATCTTGTCGATCGACGTCGCCATGCGCGTGCCGGTCACAACCATGCGGTCGAGCGTCTTGGCATCACGACGGGCACTGTCGTCGGTGTCGCTGTCGGCCTGCTGCGCGTGTCCGGCGCCGGCGGCGGCCAGCAGGATGCAACCGATCGCAGCGGAAAGCGGCTTGATCATGGTGTGTTCTCTTCAGGCTGGGCAATGCATGGGCCCCCGATGACGGGGTGCGGACGGCCGGTGTACGTGGCGCTGCGATGGCGCGTGCGTGCGGCGGAACGGGTTCGCATGGAACGACGCCTCCCCACGCGCGTTTCCGGTACGTTGCGGCGAAGGTTAGGTGCGCACACGGCGCGGATGAACCGCCTGCGCCTATGTTCAAACGACAGTTTTTATTGCCTGCGATCGCACAAAATGTTTGCTGCTATGCAGCATCGATCACTCGCGCAACGCGGCTTCGTCGACATGGCGACGCGCGGTTGCACGGCACTCCTCGCGCAGCGCCGCCACCAGGCGACTGCGCACGCTGGCATTCGACCAGACGATGCCGATGCGACGTGGCTCGGCGTGTTCCGGCAAGGGGATCCGCGCGAGCCGCACGCCCGCCGGCCAAGGCTGCGCCCAGTCGGGCACCAGCGATACGCCGAGTCCCCGATCGACCATCACGGCGATCGCATTGAGCGCATTGAGTTCGAAGCGCTCGCGCGGCGTGATGCCGACGCGGCGCAGGTAGTCGTCAGCCTGACGGCCGCCCCACTGGTGGCGGTCGTAACGGATCAGCGGTTCGCTGGACAGCAGCTCGTGGGGGTCGCGATGCGCCATGTGCTGCGGCGCCAGCACCACCAGCGGCTCCTCGCGCAGCACTTCCCAGTTGCAGGTCTTGGGCAGTGCGAACGGCGCCTGCAGCACGATCGCCGCATCGAGATTGCCCTGCTCCACTTCGGTGTAGAGCTCGGCCGAATAGCCGGGTTTGATGAAGACGTTGATCTGCGGCAGCGTGGTGACCATGCGCGCGAGCACGTCGGGCAGCATCCCGGCGAGCGCAGTCGGACATGCGCCGAGCCGCAGCTCGCCTGCGACCGCGCGATCATTCGCGACGCTCCGCAGATCGGATACGTCACGCAGCAGGTCACGCGTGCGTTGCAGGATGCGCGCGCCCTCCTCGGTCACGCAGACCGTGCGCCCGGCGCGTGCGATCAGGCTGACGCCCAGTTCGCGTTCCAAGGTCCGGATCTGTTGCGCAACCGCGGCCGGCGTGATGTTGAGGAAACGGGCCGCGGCGGCCATCGACCCGCGGTCGACGACGTTGACGAAGGTGTAGAGGAACTGGGTGTCCAAGATTCGTCTCCGTGCGGACGGCACGCGCTCCTTCGCGTGACCTGGCGCTGCGCGCGGGGCCGTCGACAGACGGCCGTGGACCGGGCGTGGCGCGACAGTAGCCCGGCCCGCGACGCGGCGCCCCTGCCGGACGGCAGGGGTCCGGCGATCAGGCGGTGTCGAGCGCCGGCTTGCGGTCGTGGATCGTCAGGCCTTCGAGCGAGCGTGAGGGCGCGGGGAACAGCAGGCTGGCGAGGTAACCGATCACGATGCACAACATGATCGAGATGCCGAGGTAGAAGTACGGATGCACCAGCTTGAACGACCACGCCAGCGTGGTCAGCACGATCGCCGATGCCACGCCGATCGCCACGCCCTGCGAGTTCGCGCGCCGGGTGAACATGCCCAGCGTGTACGCGCCGGCGAAGCCGCCGCCCAGCAGCCCGGCCAGTTCGATCGAGACGTCGAACAGCGAGTGGATGTCGAAGCGCGACAGCAGCAGCGCCAGGCCGATGCCGATCACGCCGACCACGACCGTCATCCACTCGGCGAAGCGCACGCTGCCGCGCTCGGTCGGCGCCCTGGCCAGGCGATCGTAGAAATCCACCGACAGCAGCGTGGCGCAGCTGTTGATGATGCTCGACAGGGTCGACATCGCCGCGGCGAAGATGCCGGCGATGATCAGGCCGGTCACGCCGACCGGCAGCTCGGCCGCGATGAAGAGCGGGAACGTCGCATCGATCGGCAGCAGCGGGTCGAGGCGCTCCGGATTCTGCCGGTAGTACATCCAGAGCGCTGTGCCGATGGAATAGAACACGAAGCCGCCGGGAATCATGATCGCGGCGAACACCCAGATCGATCGGCCGGCCTCCTTGTCCGATTTGGTCGACAGCGTGCGCTGCATCAGCACCTGGTCCTTGGGAAAGGTCAGCACCACGTCGAACACCACCAGGAAGATGAAGCCCCAGACCGTGGCCTTGGTCAGGTCGAAACTGAAATCGAGCAGCCTGGTCTTGTCTTCCAGCACCACGGCCTCGCGGACCGCGTCGAAATCGCTGCCCAGCGAATGCACGATGAAGATGATCGCGAAGATCGCGCCGCCCATCTTCACGAAGACCTGCACGAAGTCGGTCCAGACCACGGCGCGCATGCCGCCCATCACCGTGTAGATGATGGTGAACACGCCCATGATGAGAATGCTCCAGGTCACGTCGATGCCGGTGATCGTCGCGATTGCCAGCGCGGGCAGGAACAGGATCACGCTGAGGCGGCTGCCGATCTGCATCAGGATCGCGAGTGCGCTGGCGAGCATGCGGATCGCAGGGTGGAAGCGTGTTTCCAGATACGAGAACACCGACATCAGATCGAGTCGGCGCAACAGCGGCACGATCCACACCGCGACGAACATCAGGCCCAGCACCGCGACCAGGTTGTTGGTCATGTATTGCCAGTTCGTCTCGTAGGCCTTGGCGGGAATCGCGATGAAGCTGATCGAGCTGGTGTTGGTCGCATACAAGCTGACGCCGGCGGCCCAGAACGGAATGCTGCGGCCGCCCATGAAGAACTCGGCTTCCGATCCGTTCTGCTCGCGCAGATAGAAGTAACCGCCGATGCCGAGCATCGCGACCAGATAGACGGCAATGACCAGCCAGTCGATCCAGTGCAACAGATGCCGTCCTGAGCGCAGGGTTTCGCTGTGCAGACGCATCTGCGCGCCGTCGCCATCAGCCCACACGAGGCCGTTGCGCCAACCGGAGGCCAGGCGCGGATTCCCCGCGAGCGTTGTCGGCAGCGATGCCCACGCGTCGGTGATGGTGTGGAACAGCCGCAGGTCCGCCGCAGCGCCCGGCGTGCCGCGCACGAGATACAGGATGTGCGCCTGGCCAATGGACCTGGCGACACCTGCCTGCACTGCGCCGGGTAGCTGACCGCGATCGCTCCAGCCGCCGTCGGCGACCCAACGATGCATACGACCGTCGGCGCTGGTCAGGTACAGGCCCGCGCGTTGTGCGGCCAGCGTGACTGGCGCGGCGCCACCCGGCCACACGTCCATCGTGCGCCAGGTCGCGGGAGTCGACGACGCCGTCAGGGCGAGCGTCACGAGTCGCGCGCTGCCGTCGGCGGCGAGCCCGGCCACGTAGAGCGTATCGCCCAGCAGCACAGCCTGCGGCTGCTGCAGGGGTTCGGGCAATGCGGCCAGCGGCTGCGCGACCAGCGCGTCGCCACGCCATGCCAATGCGACGGGCCGCGCGAGACGTCCGTCGGCGCCGACCATCAGGAATGCACGGCCAGCGCCGACGGCGCTCGACATGATCGGCGTTCCAACAAGTGCGTCGGGCATCGCCACCGTGCGCCACGCGCTGCCGTCCCGCGCCAGGACCCAGGCGCGATCCGCGGCGAGCACCAGGGGCTGGTCGTCGAGCACCAGCAGTGCCTGCACGTTCGCGGCCTCCGGCAACGCGGGCAGCGCATGGGCATCGACACTGGTCAGGCCGTCGGCCTGGGCGGCCAGTGGCGCGAGCAGCGACAGGCACAGCAGCGTCGCGGTCTGCAGCAGACGACGCAGTAACGGATTCGGCATACGCGTGATTCCGATGTCGGGCGCGCGCTCGCAGCGGGCGGTCAGGGCGCGAACACTCATGGCGGTGAAGCGCCGCCGCCGCGCGCATCGCGACCGGCCTGCGCCAGCACGCGTTCGGCACGTTGCAGGTAGGGCGCATCGATCATGCGACCGTCGACGACGCAGACCGCGCGTCCCTCGCGGCGTGCTTCGGCGGCGCCTTCGACGATGCGATGCGCGCGGGCGAGCTCATCGGCATCGACCGCAAAGACCGCATGCGCCAGCGGCACCTGGCGTGGATGGATGCAGCTCTTTCCGACGAAGCCCAACTGACGAGCAAGCTGCGCCTCGCGCTCGAAGCCGACATCGTCGCCGAGATCCCCCCAGGCCCCATCGCAGGCAAAGACACCGGCTTCGGCGGCAGCCAGCGCGACCTGCAGCATCACCACCTGCACGTGCGCCGCCACGCGGTGGATACCCGCGGGTTCGAACAGGTCGCCGAGCCCCAGCTGCAGACCGGCCACGCGCGGATGTGCGCTGGCGATCGCCGCTGCGTTGCGCAGCGCGCGCGGGGTTTCGATGTTGAGCAGCAGACCGGCCGACGGCGCGAGGCCGAGTGCGGCTTCCTGCGCTTCGATCCGCGCGACCGCAGCGCGCACGTCGTCGGCGCTGTTGGTCTTGGGCAGATTGAGCAGATCGGGCGCGGCCGGCAGTACGGCGGCGAGGTCGCCGTCGTATTCGGGCGAGTCCGGCGCATTGGTACGCACGATCGCCAACGGCGCGCCCGCGCCGCGCATCTGCGCCTGCAGGAATGCGGCGACGTTGGCGCGCGCTTCCGCCTTGCGCGCGTCGGCGACGGCGTCCTCGAGATCGAACGAGACCGCGTCGGCCTGACCGTTCCAGGCCTTGCCGAACAGGTCCGGGCGCACGCCCGGCACGAACAGTTTGCTGCGCATCGGCCCTCCCGAGTTGCGAAAAGCAGTGTGCGCGAAGGACACCGCGGAAAAAGTCGCCGCTGCGGGTTTCAGACGATAGTTTTCCTGCGGTGTCGGCCGGCCTTGCGTGGGCGAACCGCACCTAAGCAAGCGAACCCTGCACAGTCCGCGCCTGGCGCGGCTGGAGCGGCGCCCTGCTTGCCCACGGCGCTAGCATGATCGTCTCCCTGTACCGAGACATTGCCGATGCGCGCGCCCCGTCTGCCTGTTGCCACGCTTCTGGCGACCGCCCTTGCCTGTGCCGCGCTGCCGGCCTTTGCGGCACCAGAGGTGTCCACTGCACTGACGCAGAAGCTCGTCGACTGGCGACGCGATCTGCACCAGCACCCCGAACTCGGCAACCAGGAGACGCGCACCGCCGAGGTGGTGGCGACCCACCTGCGCAGCCTCGGTCTCGAACCGCGCACCGGCATCGGCCCGACCGGCGTCGTCGCCGTGCTCAAGGGCGGCAGGCCAGGGCCGCGCATCGCGCTGCGCGCCGACATGGACGCGCTGCCCGTCACCGAACAGACCGGCCTGCCCTTCGCCTCGACCGCGCGTGCGACCTATCGCGGGCAGGAAGTCGGCGTGATGCACGCCTGCGGCCACGACATGCATGTCGCGATCCTGATGGGCGTGGCCGAAGCGCTGGCCGGCATGCGCGAGCAGCTTGCCGGCGAAGTGGTCTTCATTTTCCAGCCGGCCGAGGAAGGCCCGCCGGAGCCGGGCGAGGTGTTCGGCGCGAGGCGCATGCTCGACGAAGGCGTATTCGACGAGGCGAAACCGGACGCGATTGTCGGCCTGCATGTCTGGGCGGGCCTGCAGACCGGACAGATCGGCTTCCGCAGCGGGCCGTCGCTGGCGAGCGCGGACGAGTGGTCGCTGACGATCACCGGCAAGCAGACGCATGGGTCCCGGCCCTGGGATGGCGTCGATCCGATCACCGTCGGCGCGCAGGTGCTGCTGGCGACGCAGAGCATGCTCGCGCGGCAGATCAACACGGTGAACGCACCGGTGGTGCTGACCGCCGGCCAGTTCCAGAGTGGCGTGCGCTTCAACATCATTCCCGACGATGCGCGCCTGGTCGGCACCCTGCGCACCTATGACGAGACCGTGCGCGAGGACGTCATCACGCGCTTCGACCGCATCGCCACCGACTACGCACACGCCGCCGGCGCGACCGCGCAGCTCGATGTCGTCAACAACGCGCCGGCCACGGTCAACGATCCCGAGCTCGCGCGCCGCGTGCTGCCGTCGCTGCAGGCCGCCGTGGGCGCGGGCAACGTTGTCGAGATGCCGCTGGTGACCGTGGCCGAGGATTTCTCGCAGTTCGCCAATGTCGTGCCCGGCGCGTATTTCTTCGTCGGCACCACGCCCGCGGGCCGGGATCCGGCGACGATGCCGATCAACCACTCGCCGCAGTACGCGCCCGACGAGGCCGCGCTGGCCGTCGGCGTGCGCGCGATGCTGCAGACCACGCTGGACCTGCTGGGCGCTGCACCGGAAGGCTGAGCAGGCGCCCGATCAGGTTCCATGCAGGCGCCGCAAAGGGCGTGGAACCGGCGGGAAACCCCTCGCGACGCGTCCTGCGCCGGGTTTTGCGTGATCCCCCCGTCATGCGTCACCCCGCCGAAGCGGTTACCCTATGCGGCTCCTTTGCCAGACCCGGCGGCCAGCCCATGCTCTTCAAGAACGTCGCCATCGCCGGCCTCGCCCATGTCGATGCGCCGAACCGTGTGACCAGCGACGACATCAATGCAAGGCTGAAGCCGACCATCGACCGCCTCGGCATCAAGACCGACGTGCTCAAGGACATCGCAGGCATCCATGCCCGTCGCCTGTGGGACGACGAGGTCCAGGCCTCTGACGCCGCGACGATGGCCGGCCGCAAGGCGCTGGACGATGCCGGCATCGACGTCGGGAAGCTGGGCCTGCTGGTGAATACCTCGGTGAGCCGCGATTACCTCGAGCCGTCCACCGCCAGCATCGTCGGCGGCAACCTCGGGATTCCGGACACCTGCCAGAACTACGATCTGGCGAATGCCTGCCTCGCGTTCGTCAACGGCATGGATGTCGCCAGCCGCATGATCGAGCTGGGCGAGATCGACTACGCGCTGATCGTCGACGGCGAGACCGCGAACCTCGCCTACGAAAAGACCATCGAACGTCTGCTGCGCCCGGAGACGACCGAAGACGATTTCCGCAATGAGCTGGCCACGCTGACCCTGGGCTGCGGCTCGGCGGCGATGGTGCTCGCACGCGCCGACCTGCTGCCCGACGCCCCGCGCTACAAGGGCGGCGTGACGCGCTCGGCGACCGAGTGGAACACCCTGTGCCGCGGCAACCTCGACCGTATGGTCACCGACACCCGCATGCTGCTGATGGAAGGCATGAAGCTCGCGCAGAAGACCTTCGTCGCCGCGCGCGAGGCGATGGGCTGGGTGGTCGACGAGCTGGACCAGTTCGTGATCCACCAGGTGAGCAAGGTGCACACCGGCGCCTTCATCCAGTCCTTCGGCATCGATCCGGCCAAGGTCCACACCATCTTCGGCGAGCACGGCAACATCGGCCCGGCCTCGGTGCCGATCGTGCTGAGCAAGCTCAAGGAACTGGGCCGCCTGAAGAAGGGCGACCGCATCGCGCTGCTGGGCATCGGCTCGGGCCTGAACTGCACGATGGCCGAGGTGGAGTGGTAGAACCGCGACTGCCCCGTGACCCTTGAACCAGGCCGGCTTGTCCGGCCTTTTTCATGGCTGATGGACAGCGGCGTGTGAAATCCTGGACGGTGTTGCCGCATCCGGAATGGACGCAAAAGCTTCTCAACACCTTTCATGTCGATTTTGTTCTGTTGTTTCGACGCGCGGCCGAGCTCATGTCGATCCTGTCGGCATGAATGATCTGGCTGAAGCGTCAGGCATTCACGAGAAAAGCGCCCGAAGGCGCTTTTCTCGTATCCGGAAACCAGGCGAAGCAGCGACTAGTCCGCGTTCGCCACGTTCACCGTGCCGATCATCGACTGCAGATCGCGCTCCAGCTTGTTGATCCGCTCCGACAGCTGCGTCGCCTCCTGCGGGCTGACGTGCACCAGGCCCTCGAGCAGTTCCGAGAGCTGCAACAGGCGCGTCTTCTGCTCGCGGACATCCAGACGCACGCGCCGGGCCCGCATGTCGCCGAGCTCGGCATGCAGCGCACCGCGCCGATAGCGCTCGCGCAGCATTACGTGCAGGCGACCGGCGACGCGGTGGTCGGCATCGCTCCACGGCGCCGCGCTGCCGCGGACGGTTTCGTGCCAGGCGGAGAAGCTCGCGCGCGGGCCGATCTTGCTGCCGTCGTGGTCGATGAGGAACGGCTCGTCCGGACGTCCGGCCCAGCGCACTTCCTCGACCTGCTCGCAGCGGAAGAAGAACAGCCACTCGTCACGCGCCAGATCCAGCGGCAGCGCGAGCACCCCGGCGATACCGTCGGCATCGTCCGGACTGCTGGGATTCCAGTCGGCGGCCCGCTGGGTGCTGACAGCGCCAGTGCCGGTACTGGCACGGCGCAGCCAGTCGAGCAGCACCGGCAGACGCGTCTGGTCCGGGGCGCGGCCGGCGCTGTACCAGTGCCCCGCCTGCACGAGGCCGACACCGTCACTCTCGACCGCGCGGTTGAGCAGATCCAGCTCGCCCTGCAGCGCAAACCGCGGATCGGCGGCATTGTCCAAACGCAGTGCGAGGGTGTCGCGGGCGCTGCGCGCACGATCTTCGAGCAGCACGGCGTCCTGCTGCTCGCGCGATGCGATGCGCATCGACACGAACAGACCGAACATGTCGGCAGCTGCGCGCACACCTGGCGGCACCCGCCGGGGCGTGCGGTGATGACAGGCGATCAGGCCCCACAGACGTCCGCCCGACACGATCGAAATCGACATCGACGCCACCACGCCCATGTTGGCGAGGTATTCCAGGTGCACCGGCGATACGCTGCGCAGCGCCATCTGGGCGAGGTCGAGCGGTCCGCCGTGACTGTCGCGATCCGGCAGGATCGGCACCGGCACATAGGTCGCATCCGGAATCACGCGGATGCGGTTGCGCAGGTAGAGCATGCGCGCCTGCACCGGGATGTCGGACTGGGGATAGCGCAGGCCCAGGTACGCCGGCAACGCCGCGTCGCGGGACTCGGCCACCACTTCGCCGGAGTCGTCGTGGCGGAAGCGGTAGACCATCACGCGGTCATAGCCGGTCAGCAGACGGACCTGCTCGGCGACGCGCTGGTTGAAGTCGTCGATATCGTCGCTGCCGGCGACCCGCGCGATCATCGTCTGCGCGACCACGGTGGGCGAGCGTTCGCCAGCACTGCGCGGCTGTGGCTCGACTTCGATGTGCACCAGCCCGTCAGCCACATGCACGCTGAGATCGCACAGGTTGGCCATCGGCCCGATGTTGCCCACCGCGGCGCGCTGCGGCGGTGCACCAGGCTCGCCGAAGCCGATCGTCTCGGCGATCGACTGGATCAGATCGTCGGTCAGGAACTCGCGCAGCGAATGCCGCAGCATGTCCTCCGGCGGTGAGCCGGTCAGCGTTTCGACGTTGGCCGAGACGTGGCGGATGGTCCAGTCGGGCAGCTGGCAGCTGATGAGGTAGCCGTGGGGCTGGATCGCGCCCGACAGGTGGATCGGTTCGTTGGCGCAGTCCTGCAGTGCGCGTTCAAGCGCTGGATTCATGCAACAGGCTCCTTTCGGGGGGCGGGCAACGCATCGAAGCTCCGCTGGAAACACGACTGGACCAGCAGGAACGCATCACGGGCGCCCTGCACCAAATGTGCGCGCGGCAGTTCGACATGCGTCGAACGCGCGGTCAGGCGATCGAGCACATTGCGCCAGGTGTCGCCACCGGCATGCCTGGCGAGAAACCGCGCGCCCGCGTGTTCGTGATGACCGAGTGCGTGCACGCCGCGCACCAGGTGACGCGCGCCCACGCTGCTGCCGGCCATCACGTATTCCCAGCCCAGGCGTTCGTCGGGCTCGATGGCGAACCCGCGCACACCCGTGGGCGGCAGCGGCGCCAGCGCCAGATCGTGCAGATCGCAGGCGAGCCAGTAAGAGGCACGCGGCACCGCGCCGATCACGGTTTCGAAATCGGCGGCGAAGCGGTGCATGCCGACCAGATAACGCCCATAGGCGAGCGGTGAGCCGAGTCCATCGGGGAAACAGCCATCGACGCGTGCATGCAGATCCGCGGTTTCCGCACGCAGGACGTGACGCAGATCCTGCGGGTCCGGAGCGCGACTGCGTAGTTGCGTATTCATATTTCCAGCATACGCCGATGGATTTTTGGCGACCGTCTTTCGCCGCACATAAGCCGTTTCGCTTCAGCACTGTGAAGGCGACGTTTCACGTTTTCTGGCGGCTGCCGGTACGCCGCTTACAATGCGACGCATTCATCGCAACCACCGGTACGTACCGTCGTGCAGTTTCCTGACTACCCATTCAGCGGCCATCATTTCGAAGCGCGGCCTGGCGTGCGGATGCATTATCTCGACGAGGGTCCGCGCGAAGGTGAGATCGTGCTGATGCTGCACGGCAATCCGTCGTGGAGCTATTACTGGCGACATCTGGTTCTGGGCCTGCGCGACCGTTACCGCTGCATCGTGCCCGACCACATCGGCATGGGCTTCTCCGACAAGCCCGACGATGCGCCCAACGCGTCACCGCGCTACGACTACACCCTGTCGTCGCGCGTGGAGGACATCGGCGCGCTGCTCGCGCACCTGGGAATCGATGGCCCGGTGACGCTGGCGGTGCACGACTGGGGCGGCATGATCGGCTTCGGCTGGGCGCTCGAACATATGCCGCAAGTCAAGCGACTGGTGATCACCAACACCGCTGCATTTCCGTTGCCGAGCAACAAGCCGATGCCGTGGCAGATCGCGCTCGGCCGCGACTACACGGTGGGCGAGTGGATCATTCGCGGCTTCAATGCGTTCTCTGCAGGTGCCTCGTGGCAAGGCGTCGAGACGCGCATGCCGGCCGACGTGCGCCGCGCCTATGTCGCGCCCTACGACACCTGGGCCAACCGCATCAGCACCGTGCGTTTCATGCAGGACATCCCGCTCGGCCCGAAGGACCGCGCGTGGCCGTTGCTCGAAGCGGCCGGCGAGCGCCTGCCCGGGTACGCGGACCGGCCCGCCTTCATCGGCTGGGGCCTCAAGGACTTCGTGTTCGACCACCACTTCCTCGCCGGCTTCCGCGCGGCATTGCCGCAGGCCGAAGTCATGGCGTTCGAGGATGCGGGCCATTACGTGCTCGAAGACAAGCACGCGGTGCTGGTGCCCGCGATCCGCACGTTCCTGGACGCGAATCCGATCTGAGACCCAGCGGGTCTCGCGGTGTGCGCCTGCAGACTATGCAGATGCCACGCGCGTGTCCGCGGGATGGGGCGCGGGCAGCGGAATCCATCGCTTCTGCAAGAACGCACGCCTGGAGCGCGCAGCGCCGATGCGCGAATCAGACGACGGGAACGTCCGTATGTGCAGCTGGCGTGCCACCCGATGATGCCGTCGGCGCGATCGCATCGACCAGCACCACGTCGATCGCAGGCCGCCAGTCCACCGCACTCAGCACCGGCAAGCCGTGTGCGACGCGCGCGCGATCACACTGCGGACTGGCCTCGCCGGATTCCCACGACGCCTGCACATCGCGACAGGCCTGCGGCCGGACCGCATGGATCGTGCAGCGCGAAAAAATGCCGATCTCGGCATCGAGCGCCACGCAGCGCGGCTTCGATTGCCAGGTGCCGCGCATCACGACCTGATGCGGACCGCACGTCTCGGTGAGCGCATGCGGCACGATCCCACCGGACGCATCGGTGTCCATCCAGTGCATGGAGACCCGGTACTGGCTGCAGCAGGCCCCACAACTCATACACGGATGGCGCATGGGACGACCCCGGGGATCGCGGATACAGACAAGGAGCGCGGAGTCTTCTCGTCAACCGTGCCGCACGCAAGTGCCACGGCGTGCGTCTTCAGCAATCCGGTGGCGTCACGACACGCGTGCCGCACCGGCGCGGGATCAGATGTCGGCAGTCGGCCGCCGGATCGCCACGTAACGCGCCTGCATTTCGGTGGCGGTGCCGCCATCGGGCAATGCGATGCGCGCGGTGAGCGCGACACGTGCGCGTCCCCGATCACGCAGCGTGCGCGCGAACGTCGACCAGTCGCCGGCCTCGTCGAGCGTGGCTTCGGCTTCGAGATCGCCAAGCAGCGGCGCGCGATAGCGGACCGTGGAATCGGCCACGTAGACCTCGGCATCGAGACCGGCCTGTTCCACGCGCAGGGTCACCAGACCCCAGGCCGCGAGCGTCATTACCGAGACCAGACTGCCGCCGAATGCGGAGCCCTTGTCGTTGACGTGCGAGGACAGCGGCGCGTGCAGGCGCAGGGAATCGCCGTCGTAACCGGCGACGGACACGTCCATTGCTGCGACGGGCGGCATCGACCCGTAATAAGCCTCGAGGGCGCGGAGCGAATCATCGAGCGTCATGCGGAATCCTGTGGGGGTGCGGTCGTCCGGCTTGCGCCGCAACACCGCAGCCACCAAGCTTGGCGCATGCATGCCGCGCCGGCTTTCCCGCATCTGGCGGGATACTACGTCATCTCGCTACGGCCGGCCGGTGCACATTCAGGCCTGCGCCGCGAAGCTGCACGCCTGGGCGCGCGGACATTCGCGCTGTCGCCGTGGCGCATCGTGCATCGCGACGACACAGCCACCCGCGCGACGCTGCGGCACGCGCTCGCAGCCGATATCGTGATTTTCACCAGCCCGCCCGCGGTCACGGCCGCCTCTGCGCTGCAGCCTCTGGCTGCGCGAGACGCGCAGTCATGGCTCGCGGTCGGTGCGGGCACTGCAGCCGCGCTCGAACGTGCCGGCATCGTCGGCGTTCGTGCACCCATGCGCATGGACAGCGAGGGGCTGCTGGCGCTGCCTGAGCTGGCGGCACTGCAAGGACGCAGCGTCGGTCTGGTCACTGCGCCGGGCGGGCGCGGGGTAATCGCCCAGACGCTGCGCAGCGCGGGCGCGGATCTGCGCCGCAGCGATGTGTATGCGCGCGTGCCGACGCCGCCCTCGCCATCGCGCATCGCAGGTTTGATGGCGTTGCCGGCGCCCTGGCTGCTGCCGGTAAGCAGCGGCGAGGCTCTGCAGCGCACCCTGGCATCGCTGCCCCCGCAAGCGGAGGCCCGCCTGCGCGAGGCGCGAGTGCTGGCCGCGAGCGCGCGAATCGCCGAACTCGCGCGGGGGGCCGGCTTCACGCGGATCGAGCAGGCCAAGGATGCGCGTCCCGCGTCACTGCTGGCGGCCGCCCTGCCGGACGGTTCGGCCAGCTGAATGGATGGACGGACCCGCGACGGGACCGTCACGACAGCCTCTGGCACCGTAGCGCCCTGTCCCCCGCGCCATCCGGAAATTCGCCATGTCCCTGCTCCGTGCCCTGCTGGTCTGGACCGTCATCGCCCTCCTCGGTGCGCTGGCCGCACAACTGTTCATGTCGGGGGATCCCGGCTATGTGCTGGTTCGACGTGGCGGCGTGGATTACACGACGACGGTCATCAACGCGATCGCGATGCTGCTCGGCGCGATGGTCGTGGTCTGGCTGGTGATCACGCTGATCCTGCTGCCGTTTCGCAGCTGGGGCCGCTACCGCGAGACCAAGGCGCAGAGCCGCATTGGCGAGGGCCTCGATGCCCTGCATCAGGGCCATTACAGCCGCGCCGAGAAGCTGCTGGCGCAGTCCGCCGACGAGAACCCGCACTACGAACCCGCCGCGCGCATTGCCGCGACCCAGGCGGCGATCGGGCGTGGCGACGGCGCCGGCGCCCGTGCGCATCTCGACAGGTTCGGTGACCGCCATCCGGCCACGCGTGCGATCGCGCTGGCGGAACTCGCACTGCTCGACGAGCGCCCGATCGACGCATTGACCGCACTCGACACGCCCGCCGCGCAGCCGCTGCCACCGCGTGGTCTGGCGCTGCGCGCCGATGCGTGGGCGATGACGGGTCACGCCGCCGAGGCCTACGGCCTGCTCGGTGCACTGCGCCGCCAGAACGCCCTGCCCGAAGCGCAGCTCGAGTTGCGCGAGATCCGCTGGGCCGCCGCTTCGCTGCACGAAGCGGCCGATGCCAACGTGCTCGCCGAGCGCTGGGAAGCGCTGCCCAAGCACATCCGTACCGAAACGCCGGTGGTGCTGGCTTACGCCGACCGCGCGGTCGCGCTGGGCTGGCACGATGCCGCGCTCAAGAGTCTGGAAACCTCGCTCGATGCGCACTGGGACGAGCGCGTCGCCGCGCGCTATGCATCACTGGAAGTCGGCGACCCTGCGCACCGCCAGTCACGCATGGAGCGCTGGCTCAACGCACATCCGTCGAGCCCGGGCGTGATGCTCGGCCTCGCCCGCCTGCACCACATGCAGCGCGACTGGCCGAATGCCCGCGACTACCTGCAGCGCGCGATCGACCAGGGCGCAGGCAGTGACGCCTGGGTGCAGATGGGCGACGGCTATGCCGCCGACGGCGACGATCGCAATGCACGGCTGTGCTATGCCAACGCATTGCGCGCTGCGCGCAACGAACCGGTGATTGCACTTGCACCGCCGCCGATGGCGCCGCGCGTCGATCTGATCGAACCCGAGACGCGCGACGCGCAGGGCCTGCCGTATGTGCACGGCGATGCACCGCCGCGTTCGACGGACCGGTTCTGATTCAGGAAGTTTTCCGGCAATCGCTGCAGGAACGAGCGCGCCTGACACCTCGCCCTCCAGGAGAGCGCCTGCCCCGGACCCGATCCGGGGTCGGCGCGCGAAGCGCGTCGGGTGAGGGCGAGATCGTCAGCAGCTGACTCTGACGCGCCTTCTCAACTGCCCGGAACGATTCCAGTCAAAGCGGTGCGCTGACAGAACGTCGGCGAGCAGTCATTGAACATTGACGTCGCCCGCGACGCTGGAAGCGTTCCGGGGAACGCCGCCAGGGCTCAACGCATCGACCGATGCACCGCCACCGCGCCATCGACCGCCTGATCCAAGGTGATCTCCGCCGCGCGTCCACGTCCGTTGCTGGCCAGCGTGACCGTGACCGGTCCGACGATCACTTGCGGACCGACCGGTCCGAGCGGCGCGTTGCCGTCGAGCAGCGCATCCGGAATCGCGATGAATCCACCCAGCGCGCTCACGCGCGGATCCTCGACATACATGCCGGCGCGCTGCATGTCGTGTGCGGTCAGCGGTGCGTTGTCGACGATGACGATCGCGCCGACCGTCGCGCCGTCCGCCTGCGAACGCCAGGCGCAGCTGATGCCGTAGCTCTCGGGGCTGTCCTGCCGGGTGCCGGCCCCGTCGACGACATCGAGTCCGTCGACCATGCCGCCAAGTGCCGCCGCCAGGCGCGGGCAATCGGGCAGGGCATCGCGGGGCGGCGGTGCCGAGACCAGCTGCGGACCGGACGCGGTGGGCGGCGGTGTAGCCTCCGCGTCTTCTTTGCCGCACGCGGCGAATGCGCACACGGCGACAGCGAGCAGGCCGAGACGGCCCGGGGTGCGGAACACGGACATGACGACGCGCCCTGCGATCAGCGTTCGAGGATCGCGACGACGCCCATGCCACCGGCGGTGCAGATCGAGATCAGTGCGCGGCCACCGCCGCGTTCCTTCAACTGCTTCGCTGCAGTGGCGACGACGCGCGCGCCGGTCGCCGCGAACGGATGACCCGCGGCCAGCGACGAGCCGACCGGATTGAGCTTGGTCGAATCGATGCGGCCGAGCGGCGCGTCAAGACCGAGACGTGTGCGGCAGTAGTCCTCGCTCTCCCACGCCCGCAGCGTGCACAGCACCTGCGCGGCGAATGCTTCGTGGATCTCGTAGAGGTCGAAATCCTGCAGCGTCAGATTGTTGCGCGCGAGCATCTCGGCCACTGCCACGGTCGGCGCCATCAGCAGGCCTTCGCCGTGCACGAAATCGACCGCCGACACATGCGCGTCGCGGATGTGGCACAGCACTTCATGCCCGTGCGTCGCCGCCCATTCGTCGCTGGCCAACAGACACGCGGACGCGCCATCGGTCAGCGGGGTGGAGTTCGCGGCGGTCAGCGTGCCGCGACCGGACACCTTGTCGAATGCCGGCTTGAGCGTCGCCAGTTTCGCCAGCGAGGTATCGGGACGCAGGATGTTGTCGCGCGAGACGCCGCGGAAGCTCACCACCAGATCGTCGAAGAAGCCGCGCTCGTAGGCGGCGGCCAGTTTGTGGTGCGAAGCGACGGCGAGTTCGTCCTGCGAATCGCGGGCGATGTTCCATTCCTTGGCCATGTCCTCGCAGTGCTCGCCCATCGACTTGCCGGTGCGGGGTTCGGCGACGCCCGGGAAATCCGGCTTGAGCTCGCGCAGGCGGAACCCCTTGAACGCGGCCAGCTTGTCCTTCGGCGTCTTCGCCGCATTCGCCGCGAGCAGACGATGACGCAGCGCGCGGCCGTAGACGATCGGCACATCGGACGTGGTGTCCGAACCGCCACCGATGCCCGACTCGATCTGGCCCGCGGCGATCTTGTTGCCGATCGTGATGATCGAATCCAGCGACGTGCCGCAGGCGCGCTGCAGGGTGATGCCTGGCGTCAGCGCCGACAGACCCGACGACAGCGCCGCCTCGCGGCCGAGATTCCAGTCGCTGGAATGCTTGATCACCGCGCCCATCGCGACTTCGCCGAGCTGCTGACCGTGCAGGCCGAACTTCTCGACCAGCGCGCCGAGCGTACGCACCGACATGCCGAGGTTGCCGACGTCTGCGTAGGCGGTGTTCTGGCGGCAGAACGGAATACGGACACCACCGAGCACGGCAACGGGACGACCTAGCAGCATCGGAATGACCTCGGGATGAGTGACTTGGGAATGTCCCGGAGCCGGGACGGGCATAATGTGAATGAGTCTATCGCTGACGACGTGCACGGCCAATGACCGCAGATCCCGACATTTCCCGACAAGTTCCCGCCCCCCAGGTGCTCGGCGTGCTCGCCCTGGAACTCGCCGGCGGCGATGTCCCCGGCCGCGCGGCCCTGGCGCAGGACGCCGCCGGCCAGCTGGCGACGCGCATCGGTCGCGACCTCGGCGCGCTGATGCCCGCGGTGCGCGCGCTGGACCTGTGTGTCGCCGCCGCGCATTTTGATCCCGCCGAACTGCTGCGCCCCGGCTGGCCGATCCACCGTCGGCTCGACGAACTGCGCGCGCGCGCCCCGCAGCAGGGCACGGGACCGCGCATCATCGCGTTCGGCGCCGATGCCGGTGGCGCGGTGCCCCTGCCGTTCCAGGCCGACACTCTGCTCGTCGGCGGCGGCCTGCGCGTGCTGCCCTATCTGTTCACCGGCGACGCCGCGGCGACCCGCGCCGTCGCCGCGCACCTGGAGACGATGCTGTTCGACCAGGGCATGGCCCAGGCCGACACCGCGCTGTACGTGCAGGACGGGTTCGACGCCCGTATCGAACACGCACGCTATCTGACCCTGCACGATCTGCTGGCGATCACCGCGATGCAGTACCGTAACCAGGGCCTCGAGCCGCTGTGGCCGGTGCTGGAAACCGCGCTGCTGGCGCCCGCCGACGAGGCTTGGCTGGACGCGTCGCCCGAGCCGTTGCTGCGCTATGTCGACGGCGAAGTCCGCATGGCGCTGCTGTCGCCGGAGGACTGGCGGCTGTGGTCGGCGGCCGGCGAGACCGACGAGGCACGGCTCGCCCGCGGGCTTGAGATGTTCAAAGCCCGCCAGCGGCAGATCGCCGCCGTGCTGCAGGCCCACGGCGTGCCGGTGGTCTACGTGCACTGCTCGCCAGGCCAGGACCCGCGCGCCGAGCTGCGCTGAAGCTTGATGGATCGCCCGGCATGCCGCATCGCGTGCGGTGCCGGGGATGGCATGGGGCCAATGGGTCAGAGATCGATACCGAACCCGACGCCGCCGGTGGATTCGTCACCGGCAAACGCCGCGCCGATACTGACCGAGACGTTGTCACCCAGGCGTCGGCCATAGCCAATCGAGATGGCGGTTTCGCTGTGCTGGTAGCCCAGGCCCATGGCGAGGCGGCCACGACCCGGCTTGGCATCGGCCGCGTTGCCGCTCATCTGCATCATCGCCGAGGACATCGCGCCGTTCTTGCTGATGCGCCGGTCCTGCGTATCGAAACGGTCGTTCATTTCGGTGCGCAGCCCACCGAAGTCCAGGCTCAGGGACTGGATCCGCTGGTCGGTGTAGGCATTGGCGGATGTCAGCGTGGCCGTGCTGCGGGTCTCGGTGTAGCTGGCAGCCGTGGCCACTGACGCCGCGGTGCGGGTGTCGGTGTAACCGGCAGCCGAGGCCAGCGTGCTCGCATTGCCGGACACCGCGCTGGCGTTGGCTGCGGTCAGCGTGGCAGCGTCGCCTTGATCGGCACGGGCATTCGCTGTGGCCAGCGTGGCGGTATCGCCTTGCTCGGCACGGGCATTGGCTGCAGCCAGCGTGGCAGCATCGCCTTGCTCGGCGCGGGCATTTGCTGCCGACAACGTGATGGCATCGCCCTGGTCGGCCCGCGCGTTGGCCGAGGAAAGCGTGGCCGCGTCGCCGGCATCGGCATAGGTATTGGCCACGGCAACCACGTTGTTGGCGGTGGCCAGTGCGGTGTCGGCCGTCCCCTGCGCGGTCGCCGCATTCGCCAATGCGGTGTCAGCCGTCCCCTGGGCCGCCCCGGCAAGGGTGCTCGCCGCATCCGCCGCCGACAGTGCGGTCGATGCATTGGCCAGCGCGGTGTCAGCCGTTCCCTGTGCGGCTGTTGCGCCGGTCAACGCGGTATTCGCGGTTCCCTGAGCGGCGGCCGCGGCGGTGACCGCCGTATTGGCAGTGGACTGCGCCGAAGCCGCGCTCCCCTGCGCCGTGGCGGCCGCAGTGGCGGCAGTCGTGGCGGTGATCTGTGCTGCGTTTGCCGTCGCCAGGGCCGTGTCAGCCGACGTCTGTGCGTCTCCGGCCGCCGTTCCCACCGCCTGCAACTGGGCGAGATTGACCGCGTCAGTCGCCTCGGTGCCGGCCTCAAGATTGGTGATCTGCCGCTCGGCGTCTACCGCACCGACCGACACGACATTGGCCCGCAACGCGATGCTGCCGCTACCCAAGGCGACCGAGCCGCTGGAGGCGGACGCACCATTGCCGAGGGCGATCGCGCCGTCGCCTGCTGCGTTGGAGCTGGCCCCGATTGCCATCCCGCTGCCTGTGGAGAGGCTCTCGGTGCCCAGGGACATGCCGTCCGTTCCGTTGGCGATGGCTCGCGAACCGAGGGCGATGGAGGCCTGGCCCAACGCCCGGGAGCTGTCGCCGCCCGCGAACGCGCGCTCTGCCCCGGCCTGGTTGTTGAAGCCGACCGCAGTGGCGGAGTTGCCGCTGACGTCGTTGTTGGAGCCGAAGGCACTCGAATACTCGGTCAGGAGCCCAACGGTGTTGGAGCGGCCGAAGGCACTGCTGCTGTAGCCGTTCGCCTGGTTGCGCGATCCGATTGCGCTGGACGCATAGCCATTGGCGATATTGTCGTAACCGAACGCGGAGGAGAGATCGCCGCCTGCCACGGTGTCCGCACCAAATGCACTGCTTGAATTCCCACTGGCAACGCTGGAGGCGCCCGCAGCAACGCTTCTCCCGCCACTGGCAACCGCATCGTCGCTGCCATCGAGCGCCCCATCCGCGGCGAAATAGGGTTCGCTGGCGGCGGCCGTGGCATCGGCGACCGCCGTGTCCAGCTGCGACTTGTTCACCGCGTCGGTCCCCTCGGTCCCCGCGGCCACGTTGGTGACCTGGCGCTGTCCCCCGACGGTGGCATTGCCCACCGAAATCGAGTTTGCCCGTTCGGTCACGCTGCCATTGCCCAACGCCATGCTGTCGTCGTCGGCGGACGTCGCCCCGAACCCGATGGCCGCGCTGCGGGCGCCGCTGGCCGTGTTGCCGCGGCCGAGTGCCAGCGAGTCCACGCCGCTGGCAGTGTTGTCCACGCCCATGGCGCTGCTGCGCGAGCCCGACGCTGTGTTGTACGCGCCTAACGTGGTCCCGAACGCAGCAGTGGTGCGATTGGCAATACCGAATGCGCTACCGCCGAATCCGTCGACGCTCACTTCACTGTCGCGGCCCACTGCCGTGCTGTCCGATCCCAACGCGTTGCTCGCCCAGCCGAATGCGCTGGCCTGGTTGCCCCTCGCAGAAGATCCGTTGCCAACGGCGGTCGCGCCAACACCTCCGGTGACCGAAGTGTCACTGCCGATCGCAATCGAATTGTAGGAACCGTCGGCAACGGTGGCGGACCGGCCGATCGCAATGGAGCCTTCCGCGCCGGTCCCGCCACTGGTCCCGATCTGCGCGCCGGTGTCGCCGCCGCCGATCGCTATGGAACCGCGCGAGCCCGCAGTGTCCGTCGTCGCGTCGGTGAGGCCGTAGACCCGACCATGACTGCCCAGGGCCGTACTGTTGTCTCCCTCCGCGATGTTGGCGGCGCCCAGCGCGCTGCTGCCGGCACCTGCGGCGACGTTGGCATAGCCCAAAGCGGAGCCATTCGATCCACTGGCGATGTTGCGGTAACCCACGGCGCTGCCCGCTTCGCCGGCACGGTTGGACTGTCCCACCGCCGTGCCTTCCACACCTCCCACCAGGCTGCCGTTGCCGACCGCGGTGGCGCCAAAGGCGCCGTTGGCCACCGTAGTCCCTGTACCCATGGCGATCGAATCGTGGGCTTCATCTCCGACCGAGGCGGAGCGCCCTATGGCGATCGCCGCCTCGGCGCCGGTGCCGCCGCTGGTGCCGACCTGAGCCCCGGTCTCCGTGTCGTCGCCACCGCCGATCGCGATCGAATACAATGAGTTACTCGAGACTTGGGACCAGCTGCCAAACGCGCTGCTGCTGTCGGCCGATGCCGTGTTCTGGTAACCCACCGCAGTACTGTTCAGACCCGATGCGGTGCTGCCGGTACCGACAGCGGAGCTGAAATCTCCACTGGCCACACTGCTGGCGCCGACAGCGATGCTGTTCTCGCCGCTTGCGACGGCCTCGTCACCGCCATCCAATGCCCCGGTGGCAGCGAAGTACGGCTGGTCGACTCCGGCCAGCGCGGTGTCCAGCTGGGCCTTGTTGACCGCGTCGTTGTCTTCGGTACCCGCAGCGACGTTGATGATCTGGCGCTGGATGTCGGCCTGGTTGTTGCCTACCGAAAGCGCGGTACCGCGATTGGCCAGCGAGCCCTCGCCCAGTGCCACCGCGCCCTCGTCGGCCCGGGCTGCGGTACCGATCGCGACGCCGCCCGCATAACTACTGGCGCCGGCTCCGATGGCGATTGCGCGGTGCCCGCCGGAAAAGACCCGGGCCCCGTCGCCTATCGCGATGGCCGAACGTGCGCCGCCAAACGGCGTGCCGATGTCGGCACCCGCGAAGCCTGCACCGATCGCAATCGACCCGCTGGAATCCGTGGCGCCGATGATGCGGTCCTCGGGCTCCAGGACCGAACTGTTGATGCCCAGGACCACGCTGGCATCTGCGTTGGTCTGGTTCTGTCCGCCAATTGCAAGACTGAGGAACCCGATCGAGGTGGCACCGGAGCCGATCGCGATGCTGCGATCGCCTTGTGCGAACGCGTACGTTCCCAAGGCAACCGACTGGTTGTTCAGGGCCTGTGCCCCGGTGCCGACTGCGAGCGCATTGTCGGCCCCGTCCGCAACCGTGGTCGAATGCCCGATGGCGATCGCCGCTTCGGCACCGGCGCCGCCGCTGGTGCCGATCCGCGCGCCGGTATCCGCGCTGTCGCCGCCGCCGATCGCGATCGAGTAGCGCGATCCACGCAGGCCCTCCGAGAGGTCGGTGATGCCATACACCGTGCCGTAGCTGCCGAACGCGCTGCTGTAGGTGCCTTCGGCGCGGTTGAACAGGCCGAACGCGCTGGCGTGGTCGCCGGTCGTGCTGTTGCCATAACCGAACGCGGAGCTGCGCAACCCGTTGGCAACGTTCACGTTTCCGAACGCACTGCTGGCCGGACCTCTTGCCTCGTTCAGGTAACCGAACGCATTGCTCTGGATGTTCGAGGCCTCGTTACCCACACCGAATGCGCTGCTCGAGAAGTCCGACGCAATATTGTCAACGCCGAACGCGGTGCTGGCCTGGCCAGACGCGTTGTTCCCGGCACCGCAGGCAACCGCGTTATCGCCGGTGGCCTCGTTGCCCGCGTCGACCGTGATTTCGACGTCGTCCCTCACTTCGCAGATCACGCCGGCCGCGGCGGGCGCGGCATACGACAACGACAGTCCGATCGCACTCGCGACGGCGAGTGCAAGCTGGTTGGTGCGATTCATTGAAGATCCCCGGAAAATGGCAAGCAGCGTCGCGAAAATTTCGCGCTTCGTCGGGGGGAGTCGATCGCGCCCCGGGCGCTGGCCATTCAGCTACTCTATGCCGGAACGAATCCCAGCAGCGGCGCTCTTGTCAAGAGACCGCCGTCGCGGTTCAGAAAACCCGTCTGGTATTCGGAGGCGCACGCGTGACAGGAGCTGGTAGGAGCCCCTAGCAGATTCGGGTGCCCGACTCCGCTACGACGTGCGCTGTTGGAATCGCAGGAGGACCGCATGAAGACGTCGCCGTTGCACTGCGGGAACCCACTGCGCAACTCGGCCTGCGTCCGCCGCTCATTGATGTGCGTCTGTCGATGCCTGCCGCACGACGTCCGCATGGCCAACGCAGGTCTGTCGGCGTGCGTCGCACGCCTTTTCCCCCGCGGTCGACACGAACGGGGCCTACACGAAAGACGGCGCGGATTGGTCCGCGCCGTCATAACGCTCTTTGCGTGCCAGTTGCGCGGTCGAAATCCCGACCGCTCGCCACAAAGGCAGACCTACTGGGCGGCAATCACACCGCATGCCAGACGATCGCCGGCGTTGCCGGTCGGCTGCGTCGCGTAGTCGTCGGCGTCCTTGTGGACGATGACACCCTTGCCGACGATGTCATCCGCGCCACCGCCGCCGATGGTCGCGCCTTCGAGCCAGCCGTTGACCTGGGCGGTGCCGTCGGTGCCGGCGGTGATGTTGTCGCTGTCACCGGCGTGATGGGCGCCCTGGCCGACGCGGCCGTGATCGGTGCTGCCCGGATTGAAGTGGCCACCCGCGCTGCTGCCGTCCGGCGCGCTGCAGTCGCCGGTTTCGTGGACGTGGAAGCCGTGGGTACCGCCAGCCGGCAGGCCGGTCACAGTACCGGTGACTTCGATGCGGCCATTGACCACTGCGAAGCGCAGTTCGCCGGCAGTCTGGTTGCCGGCGGTCGGCTGCAGTTCGGCCATGGCAGTTGCCGCGGCCATCGTCTGCGAGGCAGCCGGCGTCGCGACGGTCGAGGTGTCAGCGGCGCGATCGGCTTCGACCGCTGCGTTGTCGCCGGTATTGCCGGTGTCGGCGCCGCCGCAGGCAGCCAGCGCAAGCGCCAGAGCGGCGGGAATCGGCAGCAGGAATCGGTGGGTACGCATAAAACTCTCCTTGAGGTAGCTGGGCGCGTGTCAGCGCGATACATCGTGCACCCAGCATCCCCGCGGCCGGGTCTGGGCCGCGTGAGTACGTCGTCGCGTTACTGCACCTGCACGGTGCCGCAGGCCACGCGCGCGCTGATTGCGCCGGGCGTCGCGCCCAGGATCAACAGCGCACGGCCGACGATGTCGTTCGCAGCGCCGCCGCCCAGCACCGCACCGGGCAGCAGCAGGTCGAGCGTGGCGACGCCGCTGCCGTTGGCCACGATGCGGCCGCGCTCGCCGGAGTCTGGTTGCCGCGACGGGATGCCCTGCTGGGCATCGAACTCGGGGCCCGCGCTGATCGCATCGACCGCGCTGCAGTCGCCGCGCGTGTGCAGGCGCAGGTTGTGGGTGCCGTTGCGGACCAGGCCGCCCACTTCGCCGCGCACGCGCACGCCGCCGACGTCGGGTGACAGCACCACCCGCCCGCTGACCAGCGAGCCGGACGCGGACGCGAGATTGGCGATCGCGCCCTGCGCGGTGCCGGCGCTGGCGATCGCGGTGACGGGGGCCGGCGCAACAGGCGCAGCGGGACGGGGGGCGCTGGCGCAGCCGGCGAGCAGGATCGCGGCAGCGGCCGCGAGGATTGGAAGTCGGTTCATACGGTTCATGGCGGCCACTCTAGTCCGCGCACACGGCGCGTCGATGAAGGGGATTCAACTGCGACGCCGGCGCGCACCGAGTTTGCGGGTCAGCGTATTGCGGCCGACGCCCAGCCGGGTGGCGGCCTCGGCGCGGCGCCCGCCGGTGTGCACCAGCGCGGTTTCCAGCAGCGCGCGGTCCAGGCGTTCGCGGGCCTGCGCGTGGATGTCGTCGTCACCGGCGCGCAGCCGTGTATCGGCCCAGGCGCGCAGCGCGTCGTCCCACTCGCTCGCGGCGACCGCGGCATCGCCCGGGTCCGGCGCGGCGCGCGCGGTCAGCAGACCGTCGAGATCCTGCGGGGTGACCAGATCGGCCGGTGCCAGGGCGGCCAGGCGCCAGCACAGGTTCTGCAGTTCGCGCACGTTGCCCGGCCAGGCGTGTTCGCGCAGGCGCTGCAACGCGGCGCGGCCGAGGCGTTTGGGTGGCGCGTCGAGTTTCTCGGCCGCGGCCTGCAGGAAGCGTTCGGCGAGCTGGCCGACATCGTCGCGGCGGTCGCGCAGCGGCGGCAGCCGCAGGCGCACGACATCGAGACGATGCAGCAGGTCGGCGCGGAAGCGGCCCTCGCCGACGAGGCGCTCGAGATCCTGATGGGTCGCCGCGATCACGCGCACGTCGACGCGGATCAGTTCGCGCCCGCCGACGCGGAAGAATTCGTCCTCGGCCAGCACGCGCAGCAGACGCGTCTGCAGCGACGCCGGCATGTCGCCGATCTCGTCGAGGAACAGCGTGCCGCCGTCGGCCTGCTCGAAGCGGCCGATGTAGCGCCGCGACGCGCCGGTGAACGCACCGGCCTCGTGGCCGAACAGTTCGCTCTCCAGCAAGTCGGCCGGAATCGCCGCGGTGTTGAGCGCGACGAAGGGCTTGCGCGCACGCGGCGATTCGCGGTGCAACGCGCGTGCGACGAGTTCCTTGCCAGTGCCGGTCTCGCCGGTGACCAGCACCGACACCGGCGCCTGCGCCAGGCGCCCGATCGCGCGGAACAGCTGGCGCATTTCGGCGGTGTCGCCGACCAGCGCGTCGCTGTCGCCGGTCGGCTGCGGGGCATCGTCCGGCGCGGTGTCGTGGTCACCGAGCACGCGCGCCGCCAGGGCGACCGCCTCGTCGAGATCGAAGGGCTTGGACAGGAACTCGTGCGCGCCGCCGCGAAACGCGCCTGCGGTGCTGGCGACATCGGTATAGGCCGACATCACCACCACCGGCAGCTGCGGATGTTTCTGCTTTAGGCCATCGAGCAGTTGCAGGCCCGAATCGCCGGGCATGCGCACGTCGGTGAACAGCATGTCCGGTGGCGGGCGCTTGGCCAGCGCATCGCGCACGGCCTGCGCGCTGTCGAAACCGGACACGTCGTAGCCGGCTTCGCTCAGCGCGGTGGCCAGCACGAACCGGACGGAGCGGTCGTCGTCAACGACCCAGATGCGCGGGGCGGAGATACTCATGCGGCGGGCGCCTCCGGCGCGTCGTCCTCGACCGGGAACGGGAGCTGCAGGGTGAACACGGTGTGCCCGGTGCGCGAGCGGTAGACCAGCGCGCCGCGATGTTCGCGGGCGACCTGCTGCGCCATCGCCAGGCCCAGGCCGCTGCCGTCGGGACGCCCCGACACCAGTGGCAGGAAGATCTGCTCGACCATGTCCTCGGGCACGCCGCGGCCATCGTCGACGACTTCGAGCCGCAGCACCATCGCGTGGACCGCGTCGCCGATACGTACGCCGAGCGCGGCGCGGGTGCGCAGGGTGATGTTCGCGGCGCCGGCCTGGATCGCGTTGCGGACCAGGTTCCAGACCGTCTGGGTGAGGCGGTCGGGATCGCCGGAGAGTTCCGGCAGGCTGGGGTCGTAGTCGCGGATCATGCGCACCGCCCAGCCGGCGTCGGCTTCGGCCAGGCGCAGCACCTGTTCCAGCACGCTGTGGATGTTGAGCGCGCGATGCGGCGTGGGCGCACGCGGCGACAGCAGCTGGTCGACCAGCGTGCCCAGCCGCGCCACTTCGGTGTCGACCAGGGCGACCAGTTCACGCGATTCGCCATCGCTGACGCGCCTGGCCAGCAGTTGCGCCGCACCCTTGAGACCGGCCAGCGGGTTGCGCAGTTCGTGGGCCAGGCCGCGCAGCGCCGCCGACAGCGCGAGCGGCATCGCGAGCGTCGGATCCGCACCGGGGAACTCGTCGACCGGATGCGCTTCGAGCAGCAGCCCGCCATCGGCCTCGCGTGAGAGCCAGGCATCGGCGAAGCGGGGCTCGCCGCCGAGGAAGGCCAGCACCAGCCTGCGCACGCGCATCGGCCCATCGGCGGGATCGCCGGGCGTGCGCAGGGCCAGGCGCAGGACGTCGCCGTCCACTTCCAGCGCGGCCAGCGGCTGGTCGATCAGGCGTTTGCGCCCCACCCCGAGCCAGCGCGCGAAGGCCACGTTGCAGGTGCGGATACGCCCGTCGGCATCGGCCCAGACCAGCGGCGTGGTCAGCGAATCGAAGGGTTGCGGCGGGGGCGTCTCGTCGGCCATTGCACCAATGTAGTGCATTGGGGAAGGTGTCGACAGGGATGGGGAGGGCTTGGCTTGAGCCCTCCGCCGCACGCGGGGGAGGGCTCAAGCGAGCGCGGGTCGCACTTTCGGAGATCAGCTTTCCTCGCTACGCCCACCGCGCCGATCCGGAAACCGCAGCACCACGCCGCGCGGCTCTTCCTCCGTCGGGCGTTCCCACAGCACCGGTACGTCGTGCGGCGCGGGCGGCTCGTATGTGTCGCGGCGTTCGAGTTCGGCGCGGGCGGCGTCTTCCTCTTCGATCTCCCAGCTGTAGCGACGGCGCGGCGGGACCGGGTCGGCGTAGCGGTACCAGAACGCGGCCAGCACGCCGCCGATCGCGCCGCCCATGTGCGACTGCCAGGACACACCCGGTTCCTGTGGCAGGACGGTCAGCAGCATGCCGCCGTAGAACAGGAACGCGATCATGCCGGCCGCAATGGAGGGCCGGTCACGCCGCAGCAGTCCGAGCACGAACACCAGGAACATCAGGCCGTGGGTCACGCCACTGGCACCGAGATGATGCGAGCCGGGATTGCCCATCAGCCAAGCGCCCAGGCCCGAGCCCAGCCACATCAGCGGCAGGCCGCGCAGCGTGGCGCGTGGATAGACCACCAGCGCCAGCGAGCCGAGCAGCAGCAGCGCGCTGGCGTTGGCAATCAGGTGTTCGGGCGAGCCGTGCAGCAGCGGCGCGGTCAGCAGGCCGAGCAGACCGCTCCATTCGCCGGGCTTCACCGCGAGAAAGCGCCAGTCGATCGCTGCCTGCACGCCGAACACGATGCACAGCAGCAGCACGAAGACGACGCTCGCCTTCAGGGCATTGGAGAGCCGGCGCTTGTCGCGCTGGCGCTGGGCCTCGGTGTCGGGCGCGTCGTCGGGGCTGTCGAGATGCATGCCCCAAGCATGGCGTCGGTTGTCGCCGATGCAAGGCAGGCGTGACGGGGATCGCTGTTTCACCCGCCGTTCCGGATCGAACACGCTGCGCGGGGTACCGTGCCCGGCTGGATTCGACACGGGTGCGCGCCACGGTGGATGCCTGGCAGGTCACATTGCTGGCGATGTTCGTGTTGCTGGCGGTTTCGCTGGCGGCGATGGCGTGGCTGGTGCTGCGCGAGCATCGGATCCGGGAGCGTGCCGGCCTGCGCGAGTGGACGGCCGGTCTCGCACTTCAGACGCTGGCGTGGCCCCTGTTCGCGGTACCTGCGACGGTGGTCGGGGGCGCGATACAGGCGATCGCCTGCGCGCTGCTGGTCGCCGGCTACGCCGCCATGCTGCGCGCACTGCTGCGCAGCCTGCCTGCGACACCTGCGCGCACGCCGCTGTCGTGGGCGATGGTCTATCTGCCGGCCCTGATGCTGCTGCTGGCGCTGCTGGTGCCCGGGCAGGCCCCGCAGGCGCGGATCGCGATGTTCTGGATGGCCGCACTGCTGACCGTGCTGCTGTCGGTGCGTGCACCATTGCGTCGCCGCGGACGCCGGCCCGGCCCCGAACGCGCGCTGCTGGTGCTGTTCGCCGGCGCGGCGCTGGTCTGCATCTATCGCCTCGCCGAACAGGGATGGAATCCGCAATCGGGTCCGACCTTCGACACTGGAATCACCCCGGGCCAGCAGCTGGCGCTCGCGTATTTCCTGATCGCCCCGGTCTTCGCGACGTTCGCGTTCCTGCTGCTGCAGCTCGAACGCCAGCAGCGCTGGCTCGAGGGTCTGGCCGCTGAAGATGCGTTGACCGGTATCCACAACCGGCGCGCCTTTTTCGAACAGGCCCATCGCCGTCTGTCACGACGTGACGGCGACGGCCTGCTCGCGCTGCTGATGATCGACGCCGACAGCTTCAAGACGATCAACGATCGACATGGGCACGCCGTCGGTGATCGCGTGCTCGTGTCGGTGGCTGCAGCCATGCATGAGAGCCTGCAGCCGGGCGATATCGCCGGCCGCTTCGGCGGCGACGAGTTCTGCATGTTGCTGATGGGCGTGTCGGCCGGCGAGGCCGCGCGACGGGCCCAGGTCCTGCGCCGCACCGTCGCTGCGCGTCCGCTGCGGATCGACGGCCTCGAAGTGCCGGTCACGCTGTCGATCGGCATCGCACACATGCGCGAGGGTCGCGATACCGATCTCGACAGACTGCTGGCCATCGCCGATCGCCGGCTGTACCTGGCCAAGCGCACCGGTCGTGACCGGGTGATTGATCACGACGTCGAGTTGGACCTGCCGGCGCAGGCCTGACGCCGGCGGTGTACGTCCACCGGCGCAGGCCCACACATCAGGCTTCAGGCAAGGGTTTCGGCGGCCGCGCCAGGCTCAGCGCCACCGTCACCGCCAGGATCACCGCCACCACGCCCAGCGACCACAGCACCGGAATCTTGTAGACGTCGATCAGCAGCATCTTGGCGCCGATGAAGACCAGCACCACCGCCAGACCGTAGGGCAGCAGATGGAAGCGGTCGGCCATGCCGGCGAGCATGAAGAACATCGCGCGCAGGCCCAGCACCGCGAACACGTTGGACGTCAGCACGATGAAGGGATCGGTGGTGATCGCGAAGATCGCCGGGATGCTGTCGACCGCGAAGATCACGTCGATCACGCCGATCAGCACCAGCACCACGAACAGCGGCGTGTAGGCCCAGGCACCGCCTTCGCGCACGCGCAGCGCATCGCCGCGGTAGCCGTCAGTGAGCCGCAGATGCCCGCGCATCCAGCGCAGCACCACGTTGTTCTCCAGATCCGGTTCCTTGCCCGCGGCGAACCACATCTTGAAGCCGGTGAGCAGCAGGAACGCACCGAACACGTACAGCAGCCAGTGGAACTGGGCCAGCAGCGCAGCGCCGACGAAGATCAGGATCGCGCGCAGTACCAGCGCCAGCAGGATGCCGATGATCAGCACGCGCTGGCGCTGTTCTTCGGGCACGCCGAAGAAGGTGAACAACAGCAGGAACACAAAGATGTTGTCGACCGCCAGCGACTTCTCGACCAGATAGCCGGTCAGGAATTCCAGGCCCACGCGGTTGGCGATCGCAGCGCCCGCGGTCTCGAGCAGGTACCACCACAGGCCGGCGTTGAAAATCAGCGCCAGGGCCACCCAGCCCAGGCTCCACCACAGCGCTTCCTTGAACGTGACCTTGTGCGCGCCGCCATGGCGCATCAGCACCAGGTCGACGAGCAGCGCGATCACCACCAGGCCGCCGAAGCCGGCCCATAACCAGACATTGCCAATCGTTTCCATCGAGATTCCCGAGCATGTGGAGGAGGTCCGCAAGGCGCGGACATCGTCGGGAACCGGGAACCGGAATCCGGGGACATGCCTTCGCCATTGCGGCGAAGGTCTTGCTCACAGCCCGCCTGGGCTGCCGTGCGACCGGAGCATCGCTGCTCGAAATGACGGCCTGCACGCTGGGAGCTACTCCCCTTCGGGTGCGGATTCTGCGGATACCGCGCGTGACGGGCAAGTGCACGCGGTAAAATCGCAGGGATGAACACACCCTACCCGACCGTACACCTGAAGAACGCCTGGCGTTCCAGCCACCCGTGGATCTTCCAGCGCCTGGTCGAAAAGCCGGCGCAGCGCCCCAAGCCCGGCAGCATCGTCGATGTGATCGGCGTCGAAGGCGAGTGGATCGGCCGCGGTTTCTACAACGGCCATTCGCGCATCGCCGTGCGCATCCTCGAAACGCATCCCGACGTGCCGGTCGATGCGGGCTGGTTCTCGCGCAAGATCGCCGAGGCCGTGTCGCTGCGCCGCGAGGTGCTGAAGCTCGACGAGGTGTCCGATGCCTGGCGGGTCGTGCACAGCGAAGGCGACGGCCTGTCGGGCCTGGTCGTCGATCGTTACGGCGATCTGCTGGTGGTCGAGTTCTTCAGCGCCGGCATGTTCCGCCATCGCGAATGGATCTACGAAGCGCTGACCGAACAGTTCCCCGGCTGCCGCTTCCACAGCTTCGCCGACGAACACGTGCAGAAGCAGGAGAGCTTCGACTACCGCGGCAGCGTGCCGGCCGACCCGTCGATCATCACCGAGTACGGCGTGCGCTTCCGCGCCGATCCGGCCGGCGCGCACAAGACCGGTTTCTTCGCCGACCAGCGCGAGAACCGCGAGTGGCTGAGCCGCCAGGTGGAAGGCAAGCGGGTGCTCGACCTGTGCTGCAACACCGGCGGTTTCGGCGTGTATGCGGCGGTGCGTGGCGCCAGCGAGGTCGTCGGCATCGACATCGACGAAGACGTCATCGAGATCGCCAGGGGCAACGCCAAGCTCAACGATGCGCGCATCAGGTTCGTGCAGGCCGACATCTTCCCGT
This sequence comes from Luteimonas sp. KH_071, assembly GCF_057838005.1. Taxonomy (NCBI): domain Bacteria; kingdom Pseudomonadati; phylum Pseudomonadota; class Gammaproteobacteria; order Lysobacterales; family Lysobacteraceae; genus Luteimonas; species Luteimonas sp. KH_071. The sequence continues at coordinate 3,506,732 of NZ_CM174458.1, forward strand.
GGCTGCGCGATGCGTCGAACGCCGGTGACGCGTATGACGTCGTCGTGCTCGACCCGGCCAAGATGACCCGCGACCGCGAGCAGGTGATCCCGGCGCTGAAGAAGTACCTCGACATGAACAAGCTCGCGCTCGGCGTGGTCAAGCCGGGCGGTCTGCTGGCGACGTTCTCGTGCACGGGACTGGTCAGCGAGGAACAGTTCCTCGACATGCTGCGGCGCGCGGCGTTCTACGCCAACCGCACGATCCAGATCCTCAAGGTGTCGGGCGCCGGCGCCGATCATCCGTTCATGGCGCACGTGCAGGAATCGCGGTATCTGAAGGCGGTGTTCTGCCGCGTCGTGGATTGATCCTGCTGCATGGCGCGGAAGCTGCGTCCCGGCGTCCGCGCTGCGATCTGGGGCGTCGCCGCGCTGACGGCGTTCGCGCTCGCGGCGAGCTTCTTCTGGAACTGGCGCACGCTTGAGCGGCCTGATCTCGGCCCGCCGCCCGCGGGCCTGCCGGCGCGTATCGAGCACGTGGCCGGTGACGGCCACCGCGGCGTGCGCGATGGCGTCCGGTCCGAAGCACGGTTCGACGATCCGTTCGGCATCGTCGTAGCGCCCGATGGCACCGCGCTCGTCGCCGATGGCGGCGCGTCGAACCGCATCCGCCGCGTGCAGCCCGACGGCCGCGTCGACACCTTCGCCGGCAGCCTCGAAGGTCTCAAGGATGGGCGCGGCGCCGACGCGCGCTTCCACACACCGTCCGGTCTCGCCATCGATGCGGCCGGCACGCTCTACGTCGCCGACACCGGCAACCACGCGATCCGCCGCATCGCGTCCGATGGCACGGTGACCACGCTGGCCGGCACGGGCGATGCCGGCTTCGTCGATGGCCCCGTCGCGCAGGCGCGCTTCCATGCGCCTAGCGGCGTCGCCGTCGATGCGACGGGCCGCGTGTTCGTCGCCGATGGCTTCAACGACCGCATCCGCGTGATCGAAGCCGGCATGGTGCGCACGCTGGCCGGCGACGGTCAGCCCGGTTTCGTCGATGGCGACGGCGCGCAGGCGCGCTTCGATACGCCGGGCGGACTCGCACTCGATGCGAGTGGCGCGCTTTGGATCGCCGACACCGGCAACCATGCACTGCGTCGCGTAGCACCCGACGGCACGACGACGACGCTGGCCCTGCACGGCGACGAACCCGACGCGGCACCCGTCTCACCGGTGTCCATCGCCATCGATGCGCAGCACCGCCTCTACGTCGGCGAACTCGCGCAGGGCCGCGTGCTGCAGATCGAACCCGACGGTCGCGCGCGCGTGCTGACCGGTCGCGACATGGCGCAGCGTCTCGCGCGTCCGGCCGGTCTGGCGTTCGATCGCTTCGACCGCCTGTGGGTCGCCGATGCCGCGGCGTATCGCGTGCATCGCATCACGCAGGTGCGCCGCGCCGGTGCGAAGCAGAACCTCGCCAACGTCGCGGTCGGTCCCGCGCCGGATGCCGCGTTGCCGGACACGCGCGGCCGCTGGCCACTCGCGCCGCAGGACGGCTGGCACGAAGTCGTCGGTACGCTCGGCGAGGTGCGCGGCAATATCCGTGGCGAATCGCGCAGCCATCTGCACGCCGGCTTCGATGTGCGCGGCGATGTCGGCAGTCCGGTACTGGCGATCGCCGACGCGAAAGTCGCCAGCCCGTATGCCGCGAGCGGCTTCGGCGACCAGGCCGAGCATCTGACGATCGACGACCTGGCCTACATGCATATGCGCGTCGGCCGCACACCGCGCGGCGACGCGCTCGATCCGCGTTTCCAGTTGATCGCAGGCGACGACGGCCGGCCGATGCGCGTGCGCATTCCGCGCGGCACGCATGTCCGAGCGGGCGATGCGATCGGCACGATCAACGCGCAGGCGCACGTGCACCTGATCCTCGGCCCGTCCGGCTACCAGCGCAACGCGGTGACGCTGGGCTTCCGCAATTTCGTCGACACCATCGCGCCGCGTATCGACGATCTCGCGCTGCTCGATGCCCTCGATGCGCCCATGACGTCACGCGAAGACGGCCGCGTGACCCTGCCGCGCGATGGCGGCGGCGTGCAGATCATCGTCGAAGCCTGGGACCAGGTGGACGGCAACCTGCCGCGCCGGCGCCTCGGTCTGCACGCGCTGGGCTGGCAAGTGCTGGCCGCCGACGGCACGCCGATGCGCGGCTTCGAAATGCCTCGCTTCACGATCGATTTCGACCGCATGCCGCCGCATCGCGAGGCAGTGCGCGTCGCTTATTCCGCCGACAGCGGCATCACCGTGCACGGCGCCGCGCGCACGCGCTTCCGCTATGCGGTCAACAACCTCGTCCGCGATGGCCGTCTCGAAGCGATGCTGTGGGACCCCGCGGATCTGCCGGTCGGCGATTACGTGCTGCGCGCGATCGTGCGCGATGCGAGCGGCAACAGCGCGACGCGCGAGTTGCCGATCCGGCTGTACTGATCCGTGCTCAGCTTCGCGCCGGCTCCTCGTCGGTCAGCGGATAGCCGGCGAAGGATTTGACCTCGTCCATCAGGAAGTGGGAGACGATCTTCTCCACGCCGTAGTCGCCGCTGAGCAGCGAGCGGGCGATGTCCTTCCAGTGATGCACGTCGTGCACGATCACCCGCAGCATGTAGTCGTAGGCGCCGGACACGCGGCTGGCTTCGACGATCTCCGGCATCGCCAGGATGCAGCGGTCGAATGCGGTGAACTCCTCCAGTGCGTGCTTCTGGAAACTGATCTGGGCCATGACGATGGTCGCCGAGCGGATCCGGTCGACGGCGACGTGCGCGCGGTAGCTGCGGATCAGGCCGCGCTGCTCCAGCGCGCGCACCCGGGCGAGGCAGGCGCTGGGCGACAGCGCGACCCGCTGAGCCAGCGCGTGGTTGGTGATACGTGCATCCTGCTGCAGCACATCGAGGATCTTCAGGTCGGTGCGGTCGGGCGAACGGAGGGACATGGCGCGCTCCACGGCGGATCAGGTGACGGCCGCGAGTGGCGGCCGGCGTACAACGTATCGAATTTCCGGGGCGACGGCGCAGATCCTGCGTAATTTGACGCGGGATTCCGTGACATGTGCGGTGTCTGATCTGCAGTTTTAATTAATTATCAATTGGTTATCACGAAATCCCGCCCCGTGGATTCTGCTGGACGCGGTGGCGCCCGTCTTCTATTACTCGATCGTCAGCGTTGCGGTCCGGGAAAGGAGGCCCCGATACCGCATCGGTCTGGTCCGCATACAGCCACCGCCACCCGGGGATCTCCATGCAACCGCTCACCACCGCACGACTTGCCCAAGCCATCCGCCTCGTCTGCCTGTGCACGCCGCTGATCGCCGCGCCGGCGCTGGCACAGGACGTCACGCCCGGCGCGTCGGCCTCGCCCACTTCGACCACGGATCTCGACACGATTGTCGTCACCGCCGGCAAGCGCAACGAATCGGTGCGCGAGATCGCGGGGTCGGTCTCGGCAGTGACCGGCCAGCAGCTCGAGGATCTCGGCGCGCAGTCGCTCGCCGACTACATCCAGCGCACGCCGGGCGTGGTGTTCAACAGTTACCAGCCGGGCGTCTCGCACGTGGTCATGCGCGGCATCGCGACCAGCTCGGGCAACGTGCAGGGGCAGACGACGACCGGCTACTTCCTCAACGAAGTGCCGCTGACCGAGCCGGGTTTCAGCATCGTCATTCCCGACATCGACGCCTTCGACATCAACCGCGTCGAAGTGCTGCGCGGCCCGCAGGGCACGCTGTTCGGTTCGGCGTCGATGGGCGGCGCGATCAATTACGTGGCGAACGTCGCCGACCCAACCCGATTCGACGCAGCCGTGGAGGCCACCGCCAGCCAGACCCGCAACGCCGATATCGGTTTCGGCGGCAAGGCGATGGTCAACCTGCCGATCGCCGAGGACATCCTCGCCGTGCGCGTGGTCGGGCAGTACCGCGACGATCCCGGCTATCTGGACAACATCGGCCTGGGCCGCGAAGGCAGCAACGACAGCCGCACCGCAGGTGGCCGCCTGTCGGTGACGCTGACGCCGTCGGAAGCGACGACGCTGAGCTGGCTGAGCCTCTGGCAGGACACCGACGCCGACGACAACGGCTATCGCATCGCCGGGCTGGGTGAGTTCGAGCGCGACACCGCGATTCCCGAATTCACCGACACGAAAGTCGCCGTGCACAGCCTGCGTCTCGATCAGGATCTGGGTTTCGCCAAGCTGACCGCGCTGCTCTCGCAGCAGCACAAGCAGCAGGACTGGCAGTTCGATTTCACCCCGATCCGCGGCGCGTACAACGCCGATCTCGACCTCGATCTCGACACGCCACTGTTCATCGCCTCGGGCGGCGAAAGCACCGGCCGCAGCCTGGAACTACGCCTGGCCTCGCCGGGCGACCAGCGCCTGGAATGGCTGATCGGCGGCATGGTGTTCCAGACCGACAAGGATCTCTACGAGACCATCGGCGCGGCCGGCGCTGCAGGTGCGTTCGATCGCTCGTCGCTCTTCGGCCCGGGCAGCGGCGCGGTGATCGCACCCGACGGTTCCACGTTCAACGCGTTCTACAGCCATCTCGACGGTTCCGAACTCGCGGTGTTCGGCGAAGGCACCTTCCACTTCAACGAGCAGTGGAAGGCCACGGTCGGCGGCCGCTTCTTCCGCACGAGTGTCGATGCACAGTCCACCCAGGTCGGCTTCTCGACCTATCCCGGCGACCCCATCGTCACCCGCTCGCGCACCGACGAGGACGGCTTCAATCCCAAGGCCTCGCTGACCTGGACGCCGTCGGCCGACCTGATGCTCTACGCGCTGGTCTCGGAAGGCTTCCGCTTCGGCGAGCCCAACACGCCCGGGCTCAGCGCGTTTCCGATTCCCGCCGGCTCCACCAGCGACAGCCTGATCAACTACGAACTCGGCACCCGCACCAGCTGGGCCGACGGCCGCTGGCTGGTCGACGCGACGCTGTTCTACGTCGACTGGAGCGACATCCAGCTGCGCCTGCAGACGCCGGACTTCTTCAACTACGCCAGCAACGGCGGCAAGGCCTACAGCCGCGGCATCGAACTGGCGACGACATGGCGTCCGGTCGAGAGCTTCGACTGGACGCTGGCCGCGACCTGGCAGCAGGCACGCCTCGACGAGGATCTCGACATCCTGTTCGCCGGCATCGCGCCGGCCGGTTCGCAGTTGCCGGGCTCGGCCGACTGGACAGTCAGCAACGTGCTCAGCTACCGCTTCGACACGCGCTTCGCGCCGACGCTGACATTGGCCCACCAGTACATCGGCAGCGGCATCAGCGATCTCAACTCCGCCGTACCCGGCGCGGTGCGCAACGAGCAGGGCAACTACAACACCGTCGACCTGCGCTACCGCATGACATTCGGCACCACCGACCTGACCCTGTTCGGCAGCAATCTCGGCGACACCCGCGGCATTACCCGCAGCGTGTCCGAGGTCAACGGCATCGGCCAGGGCATCGTGCGGCCGCGCACGGTCGGTGTGACCGTGCACTGGCGTTACTGACGATGCGCGATCGATACGCCGGCTCGTGCCGGCTGCCCGACCACGACCGCCTCTGCGGCCGGAGATCCCTGTTCCCATGACGTTGTTCGATTCCCCCGCCGGCCTCACCGATGCGCTCGCGCTCGGCCGGCTGGACGCCCATGCCCAGGCCGCGCTGCACGCACGCGGCGACGTCAGCGCGTTGGATCTGACCGACGCGGCGATTCTCCGCGCGCGCCATTTCGATCCTGTGCTCGGCGCGCTGAGCCACACCGCGTTCGATGCGGCGCGCCGGCACGCCCGCGCACTCGACGCCGCCGGTTTCGACACCGCCACGCCGCTGGCCGGCGTGCCGTGGCTGCCGAAGGATTCGCTGCGCGTGCCCGGCATGCCGACGCGCGGCGGTTCGCGCAGCCGCACCGGCACGCTGGCGACTGCGGACGAGGCTTCGCTTTTCGTCCGGCGTTTCGAGGCGGCCGGTCTCGTTGCGATCGGCAAGAGTGCGATGCCCGAGTTCGGCCTGATGGGCTCGACCGAACCCCTGCTCGGCCCGGTCACCGCCAATCCGTGGTCGCTGACGCATTCGCCCGGCGGTTCCAGCGGCGGCGCCGGCGCGGCGCTCGCGGCCGGCATCGTGCCGCTGGCGCATGGCAGCGATGGTGCGGGGTCGATCCGGATTCCCGCATCGGCCTGCGGCGTCGTCGGCCTCAAGCCCGGTCGCGGGGCCTGCGTGCCGGTGCGCGGACGTCATGCGATCGAAGACCTGATCGTCGCCGACAGCCTGATGTCGCGCAGCGTGCGCGACACCGCGTGGGCCTTCGCCGCCGCGCATCCCGATACGCCCGCGGCGGTGACCGGGCCGGATGCGCGCCGTCTGCGGATCGGTCTGGTCGTCGATGCGCTGCCGGGGCTTGCACCGGATCCCGAGGTCGCGGACGCGCTCGATGCCGCGGCGCGTCTATGCGAGTCGCTCGGCCACCATGTCGAGCCGGTCGCCTGGCCGCTGCCCGGCGAAGCGGTGTGGGCGGCGCTGTACACCCTGTGGTCGCGGCTCGGTGCGGACGCGGTGGAACTCGCAGTCGCGCAGGGTGGCGCGGCGTTCGCCGAACGTGCGCTCGAACCGTGGACGCGCGGCCTCGCGCGTTGGCACGAGACACATTGCGGCGTGCCCGAACTCGAACAGGCCTGGGCGACGGTTGCGGCCCTGCCTGCGGCGTTCGCCAACTTCCACGCGCGCCACGACGTGCTGCTGTGTCCGACGCTGCGCACGCCACCGCCGACGCTCGGCACACTCGCCCCGGATCGCGACTTCGATGCGCTGATGCCTGCGATGTTCGAATGGATCTCGTACACGCCGCTGCAGAATCTGGCCGGCACACCGGCGATCTCGCTGCCGCTCGCGCATAGCCGCGACGGCCTGCCGATCGGCCTGCAGTTCGCCGCCGATCGCGGACACGAAGCCACACTGCTCGCACTCGCTTTCGAACTGGAATCGGCCGCGCCCTGGTGCGACCGTTGGCCGCCGGTCTCGGTGGCCGCCACACAGGACACACGCTGATGGGCCACGCCCGCGATTCCCGATACGCCCCCCGCCACGACGGCGACGTGCTGCGCCTGCTGCAGGCACAACCGTTCGCATGGCTGGTCTCCGCCGGCGGCGACGATGCCGCGTTCACGCCGCTGCCGCTGCGCGCCGAGATCAATGCCGAAGGCCGTCTGGTCGCGCTGCGCGGACATGTCGCGCGCCGCAATCCGCATGTCGCGCGTCTGCGTCGTGATCCGGTTGCCTATGCGCTGGTGATCGGGCCGCATGCCTACGTGTCGCCGAGCTGGCTCGACGATCGCACCCAGGCGCCAAGCTGGAACTACGCCGCCGCCGCGTTCACGTTGCACGTCGACTGCAGCGAGGCCGAGGCCGACATCGCCGACGAACTCGACGCACTGGTCACGTCGATGGAAGCCGGCCGGCCGAACGCATGGGCGCTGCCGGAAATGGGCGAGCGCTACGCGCGGCTCGCGCAGGGCGTCACCGCATTGCGGGGACGGATCATCGAGACCCGCGCCACGTTCAAGCTTGGCCAGGACGAAGCGCCGCACGATTTCGCGCAACTGGTCGCGGGTCTGGTCAGCGGCGGCGAACACGCGCTCGCCGACTGGATGCGCGATTTCGACGCGGACCGCCCTGCATGAGCGCGAGTCTCGACGCATTGGATCCGGCGCTGCGCGAGTTCGTGCACACGGTCTGCAGCGAAGGCGCGCGACTCGCCGGTGGCCGCAATCTCGACTGGCCGCAACAGCGCGCGATCGCGGAGATCGTACGCACCCCGTGGCGGGCGGGCGGACCGGTGATGGCTGACACCACGACGCACCGGATCGCGCACGGCGCTAACGGTTTCGACGTGCGCGTACACCGCCCGCAGGGTGTGAGCACACAGGCGCCGGCACTGGTGTACCTGCACGGCGGCGGCTGGTGTCTCTTCAGCGTCGACACCCATGACCGGCTGATGCGCGAACTCGCCGAACGCGCCGGTGTCGTCGTCATCGGCGTGGACTATGCGCTGGCGCCCGAACATCCGTATCCGGTTGCGCTGGAGCAGTGCATCGCCGCGATCCGGGCGCTGCGCGAACAGCCCGACACCTTCGGCATCGACGCGACACGCCTTTCGCTGGGCGGCGACTCTGCCGGGGCGAATCTCGCGCTCGCGACCGCCTTGCGCCTGCGCGATGTCGGCGCGCATGACAGCATCGAAGCGCTGCTGCTGCTCTACGGCGCCTTCGATACCGCTCTCGACGCGGACTCGGTGCGCACGCTCGGCACCGCCGACGACATGCTCAGCGCCGACGAGATGGCCGCCTACTGGACCGCGTATCTCGGACCCGACGCCGACGCTTGCCGCGATGGCTACGCCGTGCCTGCGCACGCCGCGCTGCACGAACTGCCGCCGACGTTGCTGCTGTGGGGCGAACGCGATGTGCTCGCCGAACAGAACGCGACGATGACAACCCGGCTACGCGCGGCCGGTGTCCAGGTCGATGCCCTCGCTTATCCCCGCACGCCGCACAGTTTCATCGAGGCGATGTCGATCTCGGACATCGCCCGCGACGCGCTTTCCCACGGTGCAGGCTGGCTGCGTACCCATCTCGCCGTGACGCAGGACGCTTCCGCATGATCCGACCCCTGCTGCTGTCGTGCGCCCTGCTGTCACTGGCGCCGCTCGCCTCCGCGCAGGCGCCTGCCACGCGGACGCATGTGCCGACGCCGCAGGACATCGCCGCGTTGCTCGCGGTCGACGACCCGCAGATCAGTCCCGATGGCCGCCAGATCGCCTATACCGTCGGCACGCCGCGCGCGGACGGCAAACCGCCCCGCACGCAGCTGTGGCGCGTGGCGTTCGACGGCGAGGCTGCGCCGCGTGCGATTCCCCTGCCCGCCGAGGCCAGCGACCGGCAGCCACGCTGGTCGCGCGACGGCACGCAGCTGCTGTTCCTGTCGGACCGGCCGGTGCCGGGCGGAAAGACAACCGGCGCGAGCCAGGTCTGGCGCGTCCCTGCCGGCGGCGATACGGCCACCCTGCTGACCCGCGCCGCGACCGATGTCGCCACCTTCGATCAGTCCGCCGACGGCCGCCGCATCGCCTGGCTGGCGACCGATGCGCCTTCGCACGCAGACGCGGCGCGGCTCGCGGCCAAGGACGATGCCGTCGTCGTCGAACAGCCCACGCGGTTCTCACGCGTCTGGGTGCAGGACCTCTCCACCGGCGCGGCGCGCGTGCTGACGCCGACCGGGATGCAGGTCCACGATCTCGCCTGGTCGCCCGACGCCCGCACGCTCGCACTGCGTCGCTCATCGGGCACCACGCTCAACGATTTCTGGTACGACTCGGCGGTGGTGCTGCTGGACGTCGACAGCGGCCGCATCGGCGACGTGCTGGAGCCGCACGCGTCCGCGCATCCGCTGCAGTGGTCGCCGGACGGCACACGCCTGCTTTACGGGCGGCTCGGGGCGCACGGCATGGTCGCGACGCCGATCGTCCACGACATCGCGCGCGGCAAACAGGTCGCACTCGGTGAGTCCTGGCCCGGCACGCTGTGGCTCGCGCGCTGGCAGACCGACGCCACGCTGCTCGGCCAAGGCCAGCGCGGCATGCGGGGCGCGCTGCTGCGGCTCGATGCGTCGAGCGGCGCGGCCACCGAACTCGCGCAGCCACAGATTCCGTATCGCAGCTTCACCGCGTCTGCCGGTGGACGCATCGTCTACCTCGGCCTGCGCGACGACAGCCCGGGCAATGTCTGGATCTGGGACGGCACGCGACTCGCGCAGCGCAGCGATCACCATCCGCAGGTCGCGGACTGGGCGCTCGGCCGCGTGCGCGAACTCGAATGGGCGTCGTCGCGCGATGGACGCGCGATCAGCGGCCTGCTGGTCACGCCGCCTGACTGGGACGGCGCGACACCGCTGCCGACGCTGGTGCAACTCCACGGCGGCCCGGCGTGGGCGTGGTGGTCGGGCTGGCAGGGCTCGTGGCACGAGTGGGCGCAGTTGCTCGCCACGCGCGGCTACGCCGTACTGCTGCCGAATCCGCGCGGCTCCGAAGGCCACGGCACCGCCTTCGCCGAACTCGCCCGCGGCGACTGGGGCGACGGCCCGCTGCAGGACGTGCTCGACGGCATCGACGTGCTGGAAGCCGAAGGTGTCATCGACCCGACGCGCATCGCGATCGGCGGCTGGAGTTACGGCGGCTATCTGTCCGCTTGGGCGGTCGCGCGCAGCGACCGCTTCCGCACCGCGATCGTCGGCGCCGGCGTGCTCGATCTCGCCAGTGCCGCGCTGACCAACGACGTGCCAGATTATCTGCCCGGCTACTTTGGCGATCCGCTGCGCGAACGCAAGATCTACGACGCGCAGTCGCCGGTGCATCTCGCAGCCGACGTGCGGGTGCCCGTGCTGCTGCTGCACGGCGAGGCCGATGCGCGTGTGCCGCTGTCGCAGGCGCAGATGTTCCATCGCGCGCTGCGCTTCAACGGCACGCCGGTCGAGCTGGTGACGTATCCGCGCGGCCCGCACTGGTTCCACGAGCAGGCGCACGAGATCGATCTGCAGCAGCGCGTCGTCGACTGGCTCGATCGGGAATTGCGTTGAGGCGTCCGGCGACGCGGGCGGGTGCTTGGCTACATCACGTCTGCCGCGAACGCGCATGCGCATGCGCATGCAGGTGAGGCTGCGCCGGCGCCCGGTGCATTCGCGCGCGAGCGCGCTTTTACAGAGGGCGCTTTTTGCGTGGTCGCCCGGCGTCTACAGGAGCGCGCTCGCGCGCGAACCCGCATCGCGAATCGATGCCGCGACGCAAAGCGCACCGCTCAATTGAACGCGAGCCGCACCCCGAACCCGACCAGGCACGCACCGGCGCTCCGCCGCAGCCACGTCGCGATGCGCGGATCGCGTGCCACCTGCGCACGCAGCGCATGGCCGGCGAGGATCAGCAGCGAGCAGTACAACAGTCCCAGCAGACAGATCAGCGCCGACATCGTCGCGAAGGTCGCGAAACCGCGGTGCTGCGCGGGATCGATGAACAGCGGAAAGAACGCCATGTAGAACAGCACGGCCTTCGGGTTGAGCAGCGTGATCAGCACGCCCTGGCGGAACCAGTGGCGGTTGCCCAGCGACACCACGCCCGCGCCGTCGCCGCGACTGCGCAGCAGCTGCACGCCGATCCATACGAGATACGCCGCGCCGATCCATTGCACGCCACGGAACAGCATCGGGTTGGCGGCGAGCAGCGCGGCCACGCCGCCCGCGGCCAGCCACAGCAGCACCTGGTCGCCGAGCGCCAGGCCGAAGAACGCCGCGTAGCCGCCGCGCACGCCGCCCCGCGCGGTGGCAGTCAGCAGCGCGAACGTGCCGGGTCCCGGAATCGCGAGGAATACGAGCACCGCGACCACGAAGGTCGGCAGATCGGAAATGCCCATCCAGCCCATGTCGTCACCGCCGCCGATCGAGCACGAATGATACGCAGGCGATGCGCGGTTCCTGGGCTGCGCCGGGCGAACGCGGTGGCGGTTCACGGCCTCTCGTCGGCGCGACTGGCATCGTGTGCAGTCGCGGGCATCGACGCAGGGCGGCCACACGGCCGGGAGGCGATGGTCGCAATCCCTGCCGCCGGAGATCCCCATGCATTCACGTCGCACTTTCCTGTCCGCCGCCGCGCTCGGCGCCGCCAGCCTCGCCGCCGCGCCGCTCATCGCCCATGCGCAGACCACGCCCGGTGACGTCCTGCCGACGCAGGGCCGTCGCGCGCCCAGCCCGTTGCCGACCAATCCCGCGGGCGGCCGCAAATACCGCCCCACCGCGCGCGTCGGTCTCGGCGGTGCGCCACTCGGCAACAACTGGGCAGTGGTCACCGAAGACGACGCACAGGCCACGCTGGAAGCGGCGTGGGAGGGCGGCATGCGCCTGTTCGATACCTCGCCCTGGTACGGCCTCGGCCGCTCAGAGCGTCGCTTCGGCCACGTGCTGGGACAGAAGCCACGCGAGGAGTACGTCATCTCGAGCAAGGTCGGTCGCCTGCTGACCGCCACCAGGGAAACGCCGCAGGTCAGCTGGAAGGATCCGCCGCCGTTCGCCTACCGCTACGACTACAGCGCCGCGGGCACGCGCCGTTCGGTCGAGGACAGCCTGCAGCGCCTCGGTATCGATTCGCTCGACATCGTGCTGGTGCACGATCTGTCGCCCGATAACGGCGACATGGGCGAGCGCTGGCTCGAATACTTCGAGCAGGCGCGCACCGGTGCGTTTCCGGAACTGACGAAGATGCGCGAGGAAGGCCTGATCAAGGCCTGGGGCATGGGCGTCAACACCCCGGACCCGGCGATGCGCGCGATCGAGGTCAGTGATCCCGACATCTTCCTGCTCGCCTGCCAGTACTCGCTGCTCGACCACGCGCAGGCCCTCGAACACACCTTCCCCAACCTCGCCACGCGCGGTATCTCGGTGATCGTCGGCTCGCCGCTGCTGGCCGGCTTCCTCGCCGGTCGCGACCGGTATCTCTACGGCTCCCAGCCAGTGCCGCCGGACGCGCAAGAGAAGCGCGCGAAGGCTGAAGAGATCGTGCGCGCGCATGGCGTCGATCTGCGCACCGTTGCGTTGCAGTTCGCCAATGCACCCGAAGTGGTGTCGGCGATCGTGCCGGGCTCGCGTAATGCCGAACAGGTGGCCGCGAATATCGAATCGATGTCGGTCGCGATTCCGGCAGCGGTGTGGTCGGATCTGCGCGACGCGCAGATCATCACAGCGAACGCGCCGGTGCCGACCGCGGGCTGATTCCAGACGCGCGATGCGGACGGCGCCCGCGCATCGCGCACACTGCCCGGAGCCGGGGATTCCAGCCTCTCGCTCCGGGCGGCAGCCGGAAGGTATGCGCGGGCCGTCGGCCGCTGACGTGTGAGGTCTCCGCCGATGTCGTGAATGGGGACCTGACGCATACCACGATCGGGTGTTCGGATTGCGGCCCGCGCGATCGGCGTACGCCGGACCGGTGCCACGGCATCACCAGGGAATCCGAACGGCTCACTGCGGCGTAGGAATCGGCAACCACATGTCGAGTGGCGTGTGGCCATCCCCTTTCCTGTTCCGGAGATTCCCATGCGCATCTGGCTCACTGCACCTCTCGCGGCTCTCATGGCAACCACGGCGCACGCTGCCGGCCCTGAAGCCGGACGCTTTTCGATGTCGCTGGTCGGCGGCGTGGACATGCCGGTCAACGGCGAGGTCCATGACGGCGCGATCGCCGCCGTGCCGGACCTCGGCCCCCTGAATCCGGCACTGGCCGGCGTGAATGCCGAACTTCGCATCGGCGCGCGCGAGCACGACCGCATCTACGACCTGGCCCAAACGGTGGGCGTGGAATTCGCCTACGCGTTCGACGACCGCTCCGAGCTGTTCGGACAGGTACGCCGGACCGAGGCCGACGACGGGACCGTGCAGGTGGGCGGGGCCTTCGTGCCGGCGCTGGCCACCGAGCTCCCGGTCTTCGGCACCTTCAGCGACTACAAGGCGGTGTCGGCCGAGCTCGGCTACCGCTACTACTTCGGCACGCCCGGCTACGCACGCCCGTTCGTCGGCGCGCGCGCCGGCGCCGCCCGCGTCGACGAGATCCGCGCGACGTTCTCGATCCCGGATGCGGGCATCACCATCGCCGATGCCCCGTTCTACGACTCGGGATGGATCGCCACCGGCGGCCTGGATGTGGGCGTGATCATGCCGGTCAGCGAGCGCTTCAGCGTCACCCTGGCCAGCGGCGTGCGCTACATCGCCGATCTCAAGGACGACGACAGCGCGATCGGTGGTCTCGGCCTGGCGTCGATCAACGACACCGGCAGCCGGTTCTCCGTGCCGGTCACCCTGTCGGCGCGCTGGGACTTCTGACATCGACTTCCTGCCAGCGCGCACGGCGCGCTGGCAGGTCAGGATCGCTCAGCGCAACCCATCGGCGGGCACTCCGCGCGCGTCTTCGCGCATCCCCGCGCACTTCTTCCGTCAACCCGACGAGGTTGCCGTCGGGATCGCGCAGAAACCCGATCCACAGCGCGTGGTCAGGCCTCTGTGCGGCGAGTACGAGTGGGCGTTCTGCAGTCGCACCGCGGGTCACGCATGCGTCGGACGCCGCGACGATGTCGCCCTTGCCGACTACAGCACCGGGTTGCGCCCGGCCTCGCCACCACCCTGCGGCGCGCTGAGCATCAGGCGCACACCGCCCGCATCGAGGAACGCGAGCCCCGGGCCGGCGCGGAACAGGAATTCGAGTGCAACCACGTCGCGATCGAAGCGCCGCGTCGACGTCGTAGACGGTCACCGCGACCTCGCGGAATGCGACCGACGGCATGGCCTGCTCAGGTGCGCTCCGTGGAGAGGTCGACCGGCGCGAAGCGCGGCACCTCGATGCCATCGACATCGACGGTTCCGACGAACATCGCATGCGGCCGCACCCACAGCGCGCTTTCGCCGTACAGCGGCCGGTACACCACCACCGGTTCCAGCGTCTCGCTGTGCCGCGCCACGCCGATGACGTCGTAATCGCGCCCCTTGTAGTGGCGGTAGCGGCCCGGCGCGAGTGCGGGCAAAGCAGGCAGATCGGACATCGGCGTCTCCGGTGAGAGGGTGAGGATCAGCGGCGTGCGCGGGGCGCGCGATTGTTCGTCGAAACCAGCAGGCCGAAGCCGTAGACGAGCAGACCGACCACCACCACGGCGCCGCCGACGATGCGGCCGAGATCGCGCGCCTCGCCGTCGGTGGCGAACAGATGGATCGCGACCAGCACGCTCGCGCCGATCAGCAACAGGCAGCGGCCGACCATCACCACCGGCCGGGTGAACCGCCGCTTCGCTTCGTCGATCGACCGGCTGCGCTGCATCGTCGTCGCCTCGTGTTCCGTCCGGCCTGCGAGTTTCGCATGCAGGCGCAGCCGCTGAGACGGCGCCCGCTAGAATCACCGGATGAATCCCACGCTCGTCCTGCTCGCCCTGATCCTCCTGCTCGTCGCCATTGCGACCGGCATCCTCGTCGTCCTGCTGCTGCGCCGGCCCGGCCAGGGCAGCGACGCACTGGAGCGCGTGCTGCGCGAGGAGCAGCGCGATGGCCGCGGCGAACTGCGCCAGCAACTCGATGCATCGGCTGCCTCGCAGGCACAGCGCATCGACGCCTTCGGCGCGCAGCTGCAGGCCGTCGCCGCACGCACCGACCAGCGTCTGGACGAATTCACCACGCGCACCGACGCGCGACTCGACGCGTTCACCCGCACCACCGACGAACGCCTCGGCGTACTGCGCGCGGCGTTGACCGAGGACGCGCGCAAGACGCGCACCGAAGGCGCGGAGCAGCAGCAGCGCTTTGCCGACGCACTCGGTGCACGCCTCAACGAACTCACCCAGCGCAACGAACAGCGCATCGGCGAGATGCGCACGACGCTGGAGCAGCAGCTGCAGCGCCTGCAGGCCGACAACGCCAGCAAGCTCGACCAGATGCGCGCGACCGTCGACGAAAAATTGCAGACGACGCTCAACACGCGCCTGGATGCCTCGTTCAAGATCGTGTCCGAGCGCCTGGAACAGGTGCAGCGCGGCCTAGGCGAGATGCAGCAGCTGGCGACCGGCGTGGGCGATCTCAAGCGGGTGCTGACCAACGTCAAGGACCGCGGCGGCTGGGGCGAAGTGCAGCTGGAGAACATCCTCGAGCAGACGCTCACCATGGAGCAGTACGCGCGCAGCGTGCGGGTGAAGCCCGACAGCGCGGAGGCCGTGGATTTCGCGATCCGTCTGCCCGGGCGCGGCGACGACACCGTGGTGTGGCTGCCGGTCGATGCCAAGTTCCCGCGCGAGGATTACGAGCGTCTGATCGATGCGCAGGAGAACGGCGACATGGATGCGATCAAGACTTCGACCGCGCAGCTGGAACGCGCGATCCGCGTGCAGGCGAAATCGATCAGCGATAAGTACGTGTGCCCGCCGCACACCACCGATTTCGCGGTGATGTTCCTGCCGACCGAAGGCCTGTACGCCGAAGTGATCCGCCGCGCCGGACTGGTCGATCTGCTGCAGCGCGAACATCGCGTGGTGCTGGCCGGACCGACCACGTTCACCGCGTTGCTCAACAGCCTGCAGATGGGCTTCCGCACGCTGGCGATCGAGAAGCGCTCCAGCGAAGTCTGGCAGGTGCTGGGCGCGGTGAAGAGCGAGTTCGGCAAGTTCGCCGGCATCCTCGAAAAGGCCGAGAAGCAGATCACCACCGTCGGCAAGAGCCTCGGCGAAGCCAGCCGCAAGACCCGCACGATCGAGCGGCGCCTGCGCGGCGTGGAATCGCTGCCGGGCCCCGACGCGCAGGCGCTGCTGGGCGAAGCGCTGGACGACGTGGCGGGCGACGAGGACGACGAGGGCACGCAGGAGACATAGCGCCGCCAAGGCCTGCACATGCAATGCGGTTCGCCGCGCTCGATCCGTCCGAAGGGCGCCATCGACACCTGGGTGCGGCGCTAAGATCGGTGCTCCTCCGACTCGTGAGCACACCGCCATGACCGCACCGCTGACCGACATCCCGCTCAAGACCATCGACGGCGACACCACCACCCTCGCCGCCTATGCCGGCAAGGTGCTGCTGGTGGTCAATGTCGCGTCCAAGTGCGGACTGACGCCGCAGTACGCAGGCCTCGAAGCGCTGTACCGGGAGAAGCGCGATGCCGGCCTGGAAGTGCTGGGCTTTCCGGCCAACGACTTCGCCGGCCAGGAACCGGGCAGCGATGACGAGATCCAGCAGTTCTGCAGCCTGAGCTACGACGTCAGCTTTCCGCTGTTCTCGAAGATCGCGGTCACCGGCGAGGCGATCCATCCGCTCTACACGGCACTGACGAGTGCGCAGCCGGAAACGACCGGCGAAGGCCCGATGCGCGAGAAACTGCGCGCCTTTGCGCCACCGAATCCGGCGCCGGGCGTGTTGTGGAATTTCGAAAAGTTCCTGATCGACCGCCACGGGCACGTGGTGGGCAGGTTCGCGCCCGACGTGACGGCGGATGATCCGCGCGTGCGCGCGGCGGTAGAGGCGGCGCTGGCGGGGAATTGATTGCTGCGGACGCTGTCTGCGGTGTTTTTATATGCCTCGGGGCTCTGGTCTGCGTCGGATTTCATGCTTGAAGCTCCCTCACCCCAACCCCTCTCCCGAGGGGAGAGGGGCTTAGAAGCGCATGAGCGTGCATGACACTCGCCCCTCTCGGGGGGAGATGGGCTCAGGATCGCTTGGCCGTGCATGAAACGAGCCCCTCTCCCTCTGGGAGAGGGGTTGGGGTGAGGGCCGCTTTTCGCAGCAGTGCGTGTATACGCTCGGTTCGGCGGAAGTGTCCAAACGCGTGATGCATCCGCGTGTCACCGGGTTTCCCGACAGCTGGTGCTTCGTCCCCTCCCAACCCTCCCCCGTGAAAAACGGAGGGCTACAAGCAAAAGCCCCGCGTTCGCGGGGCTTTTGCTCTCAAGACTTCAGCGCACCCAAATCATCAATTCGACGGCGACAGCGGAATGATCGGCATCACGTCGACCGGCACGGTCGGCATCGCGTCGTCGTCGTAGAGATAGTCCGGCAGGCCGGCTTCATCGTCGTCGCGGTCGGTGCGGCGCACCGACTCGATCTGGTAGGCGCGGCGCTGCATCCATGCGTCGCGGATCAGTGCGTATTCGTCGGTCGCGCCCTCGCGCATGCTGTCGACGGCGAACAGGCGCGTGCGCAGGTCGACCAGCTGCAGGCCCTGCAGGCCGTAGCGCCACGGATCGTCGCCGACCTGGCGCAGCGGCGACAACGGTGCGTCACCGACCAGGCCGAACCCGTCGCGCAACGTGCGCGGACCGAACAGCGGCAGTTCGAGATACCGCGAATCGCGCCAGCCCCAGACGCCCATCGTCTGGCCGAAGTCGGCGCTCTGGTTTGGAATTTCCGCATCCGTCGCCGGGTCGAAGATGCCGCCGATGCCCAGCGTGCTGTTGACGACGAAGCGGCCCAGCGACTGTCCCGCGGCCTTGGGACGGCCCTGTAGCAACGCGTTGAGCGCGCTGACCGGCTGGCCGAGGTTGCTGAAGAAATTGGTCACGCCCAGGCGCACCGGGCGCGGGACGACCTTCGCGTAGACCTGCGCCAGCGGCTTGGCGAAGCCGCGGTCGATCGCACTGTTGAACGCGAACACCTTGCGGTTGAGCGGCTCCCAGGGATCGTAGCTGCGCGGCATCTGCGCGGCCTCGGGCAGCGTCGGATCGTAGATCGGGTCGTAGACCGGCTCGCCATACAGCGCGGCATAGTCGAGTTCGGCGTCGGTCGGCGTGCCGTTGGCAGGCGCGGCATCGCCCGCGACGCGCGCGGCATCGTCCAGGACTTCGATGACTTCACCCGTATCGGGTGCGGTCGGCACGTCGGCTGCGTCAGCAGCCTCGACGGTCGGCACCGTGTCGATCGCAGGCGCAGCGGCGGTATCGGCCACGGGCGGAGGCACGCCGTCTCGAGGTGTGCCAGTGCCGGCACAGGCGGCGAGCGCGAGGGATGCAACCAGCGGCAACAGGAAACGGAACGGGGCGAGGCTCGACATCGTGGGAATCCCGAGGAGGGCCGGATTGGATGGAAGCGTCACGCGGACACGTAAGCCAATGTCGGCGTCAAACGATAGGCGCGGCAGAGTTCGGCCAGACCCGGGGGCGTGCCGTCGACCGCCAGTGCGCCGTCGCCGGCAAGTTCGGCCAGCAAGGCGAGACCTGCGCTGTCGAGCGTGGTGACGGCGGACAGGTCCAGCCGCGCGGCGCCCGCGCGACCGGCCTGCGCCAGTAGCCACAGCGACGGGACCGACGCGGCGACGACATCACCGGCGAACGCCAGCGCATTGCCGTCGCGTCGGACCGAGGCCGCGGCCGCGCCCATCACTCGGCAGTCGCCTGGATCTGGCCGCTGCGCAGCTCGCGCGCGACTTCCGGAATCGACTTGCGCTGCAGCGGGGTGTCGAACTGCTCGCGGAAGGTGCGCACGAACGACACGCCTTCCACCATCACGTCGAACACCTTCCAGGTGCCGCCGCTCTGGCGCATCAGGTAGTCGACCGGGATCGGCTCGCCGCCGCTGCGCAGCAGTTCGCTCGACACGCGCACGCCCAGGCCACGCGGCAGCGGGGCTTCGGACTTGATGCGCACGCGCAGCTGGGTGTTGAAGTCCAGCAGCGACGAGCCGTACTTGCGCATCAGGTTTTCGGCCAGCGCGTCGCCGAACAGCTTGACGTCGGCATCCGACGCGCCACGACCATGGCGACCCAGCACCTGCCGCGCCGCGTAATCGCGGTCGAACATGGTGTTGAATTCGCTGTCGATGAAGGTCTGCAGCGCGCCGCGGTCACGGGTGAATTCAGCGCGGCGCGATTCCAGCGTCCTGAGCACGCGCTCGGTGTTGCCCAGCACCAGCTGGCTGGGCGAACCGGCCTGCGCGGTGCTGGCGGCGGGCGCGGCAGCCGGGCGCGCCTGCGCGAACGCGGCGGCGGGCAGCACCAGTGCGGCGGCGAGGGCGAGCGGCAGGGCGCGACGGATCAGGGGCATGCGGATCATGGAAGAACTCCTTCGTCACTGGGGGATGCGTCGGGCGACGCGGTGCCGGCTTCGGGCGCGGCTGGCGAGGCGGCGTCGGCACCTTCGCCGCCGCCACCGAACATGTACTTGCCGACCATCTGCATCAGATCCACCGCCGGCGAGGTGAACGCGATTTCCTCGCCCGGCTGCAGCACTTCGATATCGCCGCCGATCGACAGGCCGAGGTAGCTCTCGCCGAGCAGACCGCCGGTCAGGATCGCCGCCGAGGTGTCGGCCGGAATTTCGTTGAAACGGTCCTCGATCTGCATCTTCACGATCGAGTCGAAACGCACCGGATCCAGATCGATGCCGGTCACCCGGCCGATCGTCACGCCACCGACCTTGACCGGCGCGTTGGGACGCAGCTGGCCGAGATTGCTGAAGCGCGCGTTGAGCTCGTACGTGCCGCCGCGGCTGAAACCGA
This sequence comes from Luteimonas sp. KH_071, assembly GCF_057838005.1. NCBI lineage: Bacteria > Pseudomonadati > Pseudomonadota > Gammaproteobacteria > Lysobacterales > Lysobacteraceae > Luteimonas > Luteimonas sp. KH_071. The sequence goes on from NZ_CM174458.1 coordinate 3,526,781, forward strand.
ACTGGCCATTGGTCGAGGCGATCGCAAGTACCAGCAGCGACGCGAGCGCGAGCAGCAGGAATGCACCGACGGCGAATTCGAGACGGGGACCACGGGTGCTTGTCATGGGTGTCACCTTTGCAGCGGACCGCCGGACGCGGCAGTGAAAGAAGGAATCAGCGTTCAGGCCGCCGACATCAGCGGAACAGGAAGGCGGACATCACGAAATTGAACATCAGCACGAGCAGCGAGGCGTTGACCACCGCGCGCGTCGTCGCGACCGAGGTGCCCTCGATCGTCGGCTCGGCGTGGAAACCGACATACGAGGCGACCAGCGCGGCCGTGCCGCCGAACACCGCGGACTTCATGAACGCGGTCAGGAAGTCGCTGCGGAAATCGACTGCGTCCTGCATCGACTGCCAGAACATGCCGTTGTCGATGCCCAGCACCTGTACCGCCTGGAACCAGCTGGCCGACAGCGCGAGGCTGCAGAACAGCGCGGTCAGCAGCGGCACGCAGATCACCGCGGCCCAGAAGCGCGGCGCGACGACCTTGGCCACCGGATCGATCGCCATCAGGCCGAGCGCGGTGATCTGGTCGGTGGCGCGCATCAGGCCGAGTTCGGCGGCGATCGAACTGCCGGCGCGGCCGACGAACAGCAGCGCGGTCAGCACCGGCGCGAGTTCGCGGTACAGGCCCAGGCCGATCAGCACGCTGACCTGGTTGCTGGCGCCGTAGGTCTCCAGCGCGCGATAGCCCAGAAGGGTGAGCGACAGGCCGACGAAGGCGCCGCCGACGGCGATGATCGGCAGCGACCGGCCGCCGATCTTGTAGATCTCGCGAACCAGCTCGGAGAAGAAATCGGCGGTCGGCTTCGATGCACGCAGCACCGACAGCGAGAACAGCCCGGCGCGGCCGAGCGAGCGGATCGCAGCGGTCATCGTGCGGCCTCCGTGCGGGCGAGATCGCCGCGGTCGAATGCGATGGGGCCGTCCGGCTCGCCGTGCAGGAACTGGCGCACCAGCGGATCGGTGCTGGCCTCCAGTTCGGCCGGCGTGCCCTGGAAGACGATGCGGCCGTTGGCGATCACGATGGCGTGGTCGGCGATGGGCAGCGTCTCGTGGACGTGGTGGGTGACGATGATGCTGGTCAGGCCGAGCGAGGCATTGAGCCGCGCGATCAGACTCATGATCACGCCCGAGGCGATCGGGTCCAGCCCGGTCAGCGGCTCGTCGTAGATCATCAGCGGCGGGTCCAGCGCCAGCGCGCGGGCCAGCGCGACGCGGCGCGCCATGCCGCCCGACAGTTCGCGTGGATAGAGATCGACCGCCGTGCGCAGACCCACGGCCTGCAGCTTCATTGCCACCAGACGCGCGATCACCGGCTTCGGCAACTTCGTGTGCAGACGCAGCGGCAGCGCGATGTTCTCGCCTGCGGTCAGGTCGGTCAGCAGGCCGTTGCCCTGCAGCAGCACGCCGATGCCCTTGCGCAGCTCCAGCAGCTCGCGCATGCGGGTGGGCACGGGCTGGCCGAAGACTTCGACCGTGCCCGCAACCGGCACCAGCTCACCGGTCAGCGCGGAGAGCAGCGTCGACTTGCCGCTGCCCGACGGGCCCAGCACCGCGGTCACGCTGCCACGGGGCACCGACAGATCGATGCCCGACAGCACGGTGCGTCCGCCACGGTCGAGGCGGACATCGCGCAGCAGCACGGCAGGGGCGTTGGCGTCGGGCATTCGGCTCGGGGGATCGTGTCGGGATGTCCGCGCCGCAAGCGCGCGAAGCCGCAGAGGATGGCGGGGACAAACTGAATCTTAACCCAGCCGGTGTACTGGCGAGTACAGAAATTGTCCCGGGAGCGGGGTGGAGTGTCCCGGTCACGAACGCAGACAGGCGCAAGTGCGCCGACCAACGGGCAACGCGATCGGTGCGATGCAGGTGGATCGGCGCGGGCCATTTCGACCTGGCCGATCGGCCCGTCTCTGCGATGACCGTGCGCCGAGCACGGGGACTCAGCCGTCTGTCGCCCCCAGGAAGGCGCTCGCCTGATTCACCGCCTCGCGTGCATAACGCGTCACGCCCACCAGGGTGGCGGAGGCGGCACCGTTCCAGTCGCCGTATCCGAGCAGCCACACCGAAGGTTCCGCGATCGAACGCACCCTTGACTCATCGACCGCCACCAGCCCCTGGTCGTTGATCACACCGAGCGCTCGCAAGTGCGACAGCGCGGGCCGGAAGCCCGTGCACCAGATCACCGCATCGATCGGCTGTTCGACGCCGTCCTCCCATCGCATACCCTCGGGTGTGAAGCAGACGGGAGGCCTTCGCGCCGTCAGCACGCCACGCGCACGTGCGTCCTTCACCGGCGCCACCATGACGATATCGCCGAAGCCGCCGGCCGGGATGTCGGGCGCGCGCCCTTCCTGCTGGGCCTTCCATTTCTCGGTCGCGCGCTGGAACAGCACGCGTCCGTCCACCGCGTCGGGCAGGAATTCCGGTTCTCGCTCGGTGATCCAGATCGTCTCTGCGACTTCGGACACCTCGGCCAGAATCTGTGCGCCCGAATTGCCGCCGCCGATGATCGCGGCCCGCTTGCCGGCGAATGCCGCAGCGTCCGTGTACTCGCCCGAGTGCATCTGCTGGCCCGCAAACGCCGGCAGTCCGTCATACGGCGGCACATAGGGGCGCCGCCACGTCCCGGTCGCGCTGATCACTGCCCTGCCCCGCCAGCGCCGACCGTCCGTCGACGAGACGATCAGGCCCTCGTCAGAACGATCGATGCGGTCCACGAAGACCGGTCTGGTGACGGGCAGCGTGTATTTTTGCTCGTAGCGCGTGAGGTAATCGATGACCTCCGCCCGGTCGGGATAGGGGCCATGAGCCGGCGGCATCGGCCAGCCTGGAATCGAACTCCACTCCGCGGGCGAGAAGAGGTGCAGGGATTCCCACGCATGCCGCCAGGCGCCGCCGGGCGAGGGTTCGGCATCGAGAATCACGTAGGAGAGACCGGCGCGGCGCAGGAAATACCCCGCAGCCAGCCCTGCCTGACCGCCTCCCACCACCACGACGTCGACACTTTCCATGGATCTCCTTCAGGCACCCCGGGCGGGATGCGCGTGCGTTGTTCCGGTCAGTCTTCGACGCGGGTTGCCAGGGCATCCAGATAGCGTTCGGCGTCGAGCGCGGCCATGCAGCCGAAGCCGGCGGACGTGATCGCCTGCCGGTAATGCTGGTCGGTCACGTCGCCGGCGGCGAACACGCCCGGCACATTGGTCGAGGTCGCGTTGCCGTCGATGCCCGAGCGGATCTCGAGGTAGCCGTTGTGCATCGCCAGCTGACCTTCGAACAGGGTGGTGTTCGGCGTGTGGCCGATCGCGACGAAGAAACCGTGCACCGCGATCTCGCGGGTGCTGTCGTCCTGCACCGACTTCAGCCGCAGGCCGGTCACGCCTGCATCGTTGCCGAGCACCTCGTCGACGGTGTGATGCCACACCGGCACGACCTTGCCGGCCTGGATCTTCGCGTTGAGCTTGTCCTGCATGATCTTCTCGGCGCGCAGCGTGTCGCGGCGATGGACCAGATAGACGGTCCTGGCGATGTTCGACAGGTACAGCGCTTCCTCGACCGCGGTATTGCCGCCGCCGACCACGGCCACGTCCTGGTCCTTGTAGAAGAATCCGTCGCAGGTCGCGCAGGCCGACACGCCGCGGCCCTTGAACGCCTCTTCCGACGGCAGGCCGAGGTACTTCGCGGTCGCACCGGTGGCGATGATGATCGCGTCGGCGGTGTACGCGCCGCTGTCGCCCTTGAGGCGGAACGGCCGCTGCGACAGATCCGCGGTGTGGATGTGGTCGAAAATGGTCTCGGTATCGAAACGCTCGGCGTGGGCCTGCATGCGCGCCATCAGGTCCGGACCCATCAGCCCGTGTGCATCGCCCGGCCAGTTGTCGACCTCGGTGGTGGTCATCAGCTGGCCGCCCATCTGCATGCCGGTGATGACCACCGGCTTGAGGTTGGCACGGGCGGCGTAGACGGCCGCGGTCCAGCCGGCGGGGCCGGATCCGAGGATCAGGAGCGGGATATGTCGGCTGGTCATGGCTGCATGATTCCTGGCATCGGGGGAGGGAGAGGCGCATTTACCGGCGCAACGCGACACGCCCCGGCGGGATGCGCGCAGAAGATTCGGAGGCGCCTGGGTGTCGATCCCGGGCCGGCCTGCGCCGCATTACGTTTCCAGACAAGGACCGACACGCCGCTCGAAGAGGCATTGCATCTTATATTCCATAATTCTAGAATAATGGAATCAAATGAGCGGGACAAGCGACGTGCAGGACCTACCCAACGTAATCCCGGGCGCTCTGGACATGCCGACGGCCGAGAAGCTGAAGGAATGTCCGACCCTGACCCATCGTCCGCGGATCCTGATTCTCTACGGTTCGCTCAGGCCCCAGTCGTTCAGTCGCAAGCTGGCGCTCGAGGCACAGAGACTGCTGGAACAGCTCGGCGCGGACACTCGGCTGTTCGACCCGCACGCACTCCCGATGCTCGATTCCGTCCCGGCCACGCATCCCAAGGTCCAGGAACTTCGACAGGCCTCGCTCTGGTCGGAGGGTCATGTCTGGGTGAGCCCGGAACGCCACGGCACGCTGACGGCGGTGTTCAAGAACCAGATCGACTGGCTGCCGCTCGAAGACGGCAGCGTACGTCCCACCCAGGGCCGCACCCTGGCCGTCATGCAGGTCTGTGGTGGGTCGCAGTCCTTCAATGTGGTCAACGCCCTGCGCGTCCTGGGACGCTGGATGCGCATGGTCACCATTCCGAACCAGTCTTCGGTCGCGAAGGCCTGGCAGGAGTTCGATGACGCCGGACGGATGCGACCCTCGCCCTACTACGACCGCGTCGTCGACGTCATGGAAGAGCTCGTCAAGTTCACGCTGCTGGTGCGTGGACGCAGCGACTACCTCGTGGATCGCTACAGCGAGCGCAAGGGCGCCGTCGAGGCGGCGGCACTCGCCGCGGCCGCCGGCGTCGTGGAAACAGACCTGAGCGAAGAGGAAAGCGCATGAACGCCGTCATCTATCACAACCCGGAATGCGGCACCTCGCGCAACACGCTGGCACTGATCCGCCACGCCGGGATCGAACCGCAGATCATCGACTACCGGACAGATCCGCCGGACCGGACCCGTCTTGCCGCACTGATCACAGCCGCCGGACTGACCGTTCGCGACGCGATCAGGCAGAAGGGCACGCCTTATCTCGAGCTCGGGCTGGATGACCTCGCCCTGGACGACGCGGCCTTGCTGGATGCCATGCTCGCGCACCCCATCCTGATCAACCGTCCTTTCGTGGAGACGGAAATGGGCGTCCGTCTGTGCCGACCTTCGGAGGTCGTGCTGGAGATCCTGCCCGCGATCGACAGCGCGTTCACCAAGGAAGACGGCGAAGTCGTCGGCCAGTGACGCATGGGCGTACCGGGAACGCGGACGCGTCTCCGGTCCGCGGCATGCCGCACCTTCGCGCGGCACGGGATCGAGATCCCGCAGGTGCAGCGGCGGCCTGTCCTGCAAGCCGGCATCTCGTCACGTTGGCGCCGGCGCCCGATAGCGCGGAGTCACTGAGCGAATTGCGACGCCCAGATTATTCGAGTATTTTGGAAACATGGAACATACGAACGCGACCCAAGCGCTTTCCGCACTGGGACATGGCACCCGACTGGCGGTGTTCCGCCTGCTGGTCCAGTCCGGACGCAGTGGCCGGCTGGCCGGCGATATCGCCACGACGCTCGCGTTGCCGGGCGCCACGCTGTCATTCCACCTCAAGGAACTCGCGGCCGCCGGGCTGATCACCGGCGAACCGCGCGGCCGGGCCATCTGTTACCGCGCCGATTTCGACGCGATGAACGCACTGGTCGGCTACCTCACCGAGAACTGCTGTGCCGACGACGCGGGCGACTGCGCGCCCGTCGGCACCTGCGCCTCCTGATACCCCCGTCATTTTCCCACCGAGCCGACACCGATGATCCGACGCGTCCTGTTCCTGTGCACCGGCAACTCCGCCCGCAGCGTGCTGGCCGAAGCCACCCTCCGCGCCTGGGGCGTGGGCCGCTACGAGGCCTACAGCGCCGGCAGCCAGCCCGCCGGCCAGGTGAACCCGTTCGCCATCGCGCAGCTCGAGCGCGAGGGCTTTCCCACCGACAACCTGCGCAGCAAGTCCTGGGACGAGTTCTCGGCCGAGACCTCGGTGCCGATGGACCTGATCGTCACCGTCTGCGACAGCGCCGCCGGCGAGAGCTGCCCGATCGTCCATGGGGATTACGTCCGCGTGCACTGGGGCCTGTTCGACCCGGCCGCGGTGACCGGCAGCGACGCCGACAAGCGCGCCGCGTTCGCCAGGGCGCACGCGATCATCCAGAAGCGCATGCGTGCGTTCCTCGACATCCGCGACGCGGTCTGGGCCGACAAGGACGCGGTCAAGGCACTGCTCGAACCGATCGCCGACGTCGAATGAGCACGCCCGCACCTGAGCCCGCGCCGGGGCGCCTGTCCTTCCTCGACCGCTGGCTCACGCTGTGGATCTTCGCAGCGATGGCGCTGGGCATCGCGCTCGGCACCCTGTTCGACGGCCTGCCGGACGGATTGAACGCGCTGAGCTGGGGCAGCACCAATATCCCGATCGCGATCGGCCTGATCCTGATGATGTATCCGCCGCTGGCCAAGGTGCGCTATGCGGAACTGCCGAACGTGTTCCGCGACAAGCGCGTGCTCGCGCTGTCGCTGGTGCAGAACTGGCTGATCGGGCCGTTCCTGATGTTCGGACTGGCGGTGCTGTTCCTGCGCGACTATCCGGAATACATGACCGGCCTGATCCTGATCGGTCTGGCGCGTTGCATCGCGATGGTGCTGGTGTGGAACCAGCTGGCGCGCGGCGACAACCAGTACGTCGCCGGCCTGGTCGCGTTCAACTCGGTGTTCCAGATCCTGTTCTTCAGCGCATACGCCTGGTTCTTCCTGAGCTGGCTGCCGCCGGTGTTCGGGCTGGAAGGCAGCGTCATCGACGTCAGCATCTGGACCATCGCGCAGGCGGTGCTGGTGTATCTGGGCATCCCGTTCCTCGCGGGCTACCTCACCCGGCGCTGGCTGGTGAAATCGAAGGGCGAGACCTGGTACGAGACGCGCTTCCTCCCGAAGATCAGCCCGATCACGCTGGCCGCGCTGCTGTTCACCATCGTCGCGATGTTCAGCCTCAAGGGTGCGGACGTAGTGCGGATTCCGATGGACGTTGTGCGCATCGCAATTCCGCTGACGCTGTATTTCCTGATCCAGTTCGTCATCAGCTTCTGGATGGGCAAGCTGATCGCCAAGGACTATCCGCGCACGACGGCCATCGCGTTCACCGCGGCCGGCAACAACTTCGAGCTGGCGATCGCGGTGGCCATCGCCGCGTTCGGTCTCGCTTCACCGGTCGCGTTCGCGGCGGTCATCGGGCCGCTGGTCGAAGTGCCGGTGCTGATCCTGCTGGTGCACGTCGCGCTGTGGATGCAACGCCGCTGGTTCGGCGGCGCACCCGCCTGATCGCACGCCGGCGCGGCGGGTCCGCCCTCAGGGAATCGAGGGCGGACCCGCCGCGTCACCGGCCCGTTCGACCAGACGTGTCAGCAGATCCAGCTGGGTCTGCTGCTGGACAAGCAGCCGCATGATGTCGTCGCTGCGCATCGCATCCATCTTCTCGTGCAGCGCCATAATCTCGAGCTCCGCCTTGAGATTGACCGCGTAGTCGTAGCCCGCCATCTGCCGGTCCTTCGACGCCTGCCGGTTCTGGCTCATCATGATCACCGGCGCCTGCAGCGCGGCGACCATCGACAGCATCAGGTTGAGGAAAATGTAGGGAAACGGGTCGAGCGCATCGGTGCCCAACGCGCCGGTGTTGAGCACCACCCAGCCGACGAGCGCGGCGAGAAACAGCACGATGAAGGTCCACGAGCCGCCGAACGCGGCCACCCGGTCGGCGAGCGCTTCGCCGAACGTCGCCCGGTCCAGCAGCTTGCCCGGATCGGTGGACGTCACCCGGCGATCGATCGCCAGCTGCACGATTCCGCGCGTGGCCGGATCAAACTCCGCGCTGTTGCCGCCGAACCAGCTTCTGGCCCGGGCGAGATAGTCGAGGTGTGGCTTGGGCTGCATGGTCGCGCTCCGGTGCCGGCATCGCCGGCGACGGTTGCAGTCTGGCCCTGTCGGGCACGCGCGATGCGAAGTCGCGACGGGCGGTCCGGCCCGAGGGGGTAGTCGCGCGTCGCTAGCCGGTGCGGCACTGTCCGGCGAGGTCGTGCGTCCGGTCGTAAGCGCGCGTGGCGATGTCGAAAAAGCCGAGCACCGTCGGGAACAGATCGTCGTGGGCATGCGGTGCGCGCGCCCCGTTGCGGACGCACGCCAAGTCGAGACCCATCGACCGCGCCGAGTCGGCCGCGGTCCACAACACCATCGGCACCTGCAGCTGCTGCGCCGGCGCGATCGCGTACGGCGCGCCGTGCAGGAACAGGCCGTACTCGCCCAGCGATTCGCCGTGGTCGGACACATACAGCAGCGCGCTGTCGCGATCGCTGCGCGCGGCCAGCAGATCGACCAGCTGACCGAGCACGGCGTCGGTGTAGAGGATCGCGTTGTCGTAGGCGTTGACGATCGCCGGCTGCGCGCAGCGCGCCAGATCGGCGCTGGTGCAGGTGGGCCGGTAGCGCGCGAACGTCTCGGGATAGCGCTCGAAATACGCTGGCCCGTGGTTGCCGAGCATGTGCAGCACCAGCAGCGTGTCGCCCTGCGCGGTGTCCAGGCGCTGGCGCAACGCGGTCACGAGCACTGCATCGAGGCAGCGGCCGTCGCGGCAGGCGGCCGGATCGATCGCCGCGGTCATCGTCTCCATGCCGGTTCCCGCGCAGACGCCCTTGCAGCCGGACTGGTTGTCCAGCCAGTCGACGGTGACGCCGGTGCGGGCGACGACGTCGAGCAGGCTCTGCTGCGCGCGGATCGCATCGCGGTCGTAGTGCGCGCGGCCGAGCGCGGAGAACATGCACGGCAGCGAGACTTCGGTGCTGCTGCCGCAGGCGGCGACGTCGGGGAAATTGACCACGCCGCGCGCGCGCAGCTGCGGCGTCGTGTCGCGCGCATAGCCGTTGAGGCCCCAGTGATCGGCGCGCACGGTTTCGCCGATCACCAGCACCAGCAGGCGCGGCCGGCGCATCACCGGTGTCGTCGTCTGGCGCGCATCGGTGGCCACCGGCTGGCGTTCGCCCGGCGGCACTTCGTCGCGCTCACCCGCGGCGCGCACCGCCGACACCAGCACGTTGCCCGGCGTGATCCGGTAGCGCAGTGCATGGTCGGCGCGGACCAGCGAGAAGATGCCCTGCGACGCACTGCCGAGCGCGCCCGCGGCCAGCAGCGCCATCGCCAGCAGGAACACCACACGGCGCACCGCAGCGCGCCCGATCGCATCCCGCCGCACCGGCACCAGCGCCAGCAGCACGGCCGGTGCGACCCCCTGCAACAGCACGTGCAGCAGCAGGCCCGCCGACAGCAGTTCCCGGCTTTCGGCGGGATCGGTGCGCAGCACGTTGTGGATCATCTCCACGTCGAACAGCACCGCGTAGTGCGTGGCGAAGAACGACGCGAACGCGGTCACCACCAGCAGCGCGCACAGCACCGGCTTCAGCGCGCGGCCGAACGCGAACAGGCCGAACAGCAACGCATGCAACGCCACCAGCGCCACGCCGAATGCGAACTGCACGGCCGGCGCCGCGCCGGCGACATGCAACGCGTGCCAGAACGTGGTGTTGGCGCTGGCGACGCACCAGGCTGACACCGCGACGAGCAATCCCTCGGGCGGCCACGGGCGCAGCAGCGCCGCACGCAGACGCTGGCGGATCTCGCGCGTGCCGTCGGACACCGCGACGTGGTCGTGGCCGGTCCCGACGACGCGGGCGCCGCGCCCTGCCAGTGCGCTCGCCCAGGCTCGCGGCGCAGCGGCACCGCGTTCGCGTGCAGGTGTGCGCGGCACGTGCCGCACGCCCGGTGTCCGTCCCTGTCCCTGCATCGCCACAGCGCCCGTGTCATGCCGGACCGTCCCGGCATGCGCAGGCTCGCGTTGATCGCGTCGGAAAGCCGTGGGAACGCCGTTTCCCAAACCTTAATCCGTGGGCACCGGCCTGCATGCGTTCCGACAGTTCTCCGACATCGCCGCGCCCAGCCTGCGTTCGGCATCACCGGCCGCGCGTGCCGGTGTGCGTCCATCAGGAGGTCCGACGATGTCCCGTTCCGTTCCGCGCGCCGTGTCCGCTCTCGCGCCATTCCTGCTGGTGTTCGTGGCCGGTCTGGCGCTGCTGTCCGCCTCGCGCCTGGGCCTGTCGCTGTGGCATGCAGGCGCGGTCGAGGCAGTGGACGGCTGGGCCCCTGTGCTGCTGCAGGGCCTGCGGGTCGACGTGGCGACGATGTGCATGTTCCTCGGCGTGGCCGCCGCGTTCTACCTGCTGCTGCCCGTCGGCCTGCGCACGCGTCGATGGGTCCGCGTGGTGTTCGCCGGCTGGCTGACGCTGGCACTGGTGGTGCCGCTGACGCTGGAACTGGCCACGCCCGCCTTCATGCACGAGTACGGCCTGCGACCCAACCGCGTATTCGTCGAGTACCTGCTGTACCCGCAGGAGATCGCCTCGACATTGGGCAAGGGCCACTTGCTGAGCAGCCTGCTGACGCTGGCGCTGAGCGTGACCGCCGCGCTGCTGGGTTACCGCACGCTGCGCCGCCGGCTGGCACGCACCGGCGATGCCGGCGCCGACTGGATGCTGCGCGTGGGTCTCGCAGTGCTGGTGGTGGCGCTGTCGGCGATGGGCATCCGCTCCACGCTCGGTCACCGGCCGATGAATCCGGCGCTGCTCGCGTTCTCCAGCGACGCCACCGTCAACATGCTGCCGCTGAACTCGTTCTACTCGGTCGCGTTTTCGATCCGCGACCTGCTGCGCGACGACCCCGGCGCGCGGCTCTACGACACCGCCACGCCGGATGCCGCAGTCGCCGCCTACATGCACGCGCGCACCGGCACGTCCATCGCGGCGTCGGCGTCGGCGCCGGTACTGGTCGAACACGCGCCGGCCTACACCGGCCGGCCGCGCAACCTGGTCATCGTGCTCGAGGAGAGCCTGGGCGCACAGTTCGTCGGCAGCCTCGGCGGCCTGCCGCTGACGCCGAACTACGACCGCCTCGCCGCGCAGGGCTGGGCGTTCGATCGGCTCTATGCGACCGGCACGCGCTCGGTGCGCGGCATCGAAGCGGTGATCAGCGGCTACACGCCGACGCCGTCGCAGGCGACGGTCAAGCGTCCGCGTGCACAGGGGCAGTTCTTCACCCTGGCCAGCGTGCTCGGGCGACACGGTTACGACACCACGTTCTACTACGGCGGCGAGAGCCACTTCGACAACATGCGCGGCTTCCTGCTGTCGAACGGCTTTTCGCGCATCGTTGACCGCAAGGATTACACCGCGCCGGCGTTCGTCGGCTCGTGGGGCGTGTCGGACGAAGACCTGTTCGATCACGCGCATGCCGAGTTCACCCGGCTGCAGGCAGCGGGCACGCCGTTTCTCGGCTTCGTCTTCACCTCGAGCAACCACGACCCGTTCGAGTTTCCCGACGGTCGCATCTGGCTGCACGATGCACAGAAGGCCACGCGCAACAACGCCGCCAAGTACGCCGATTACGCGCTGGGCCGCTTCATGGACCAGGCACTCGCGTCGCCCTACGCGGACGACACGGTGTTCCTGATCGTCGCCGACCACGACTCGCGCGCGTTCGGCCGCACGCTGGTGCCGGTCGACAACTTCCACATCCCCGGGCTGATCCTCGCCCCGGGCCTCGCGCCGCGACGCGACGACCGTCTGGTCAGCCAGATCGATCTCGGCCCGACGCTGCTGTCGCTGGTCGGCATCGACGAGCCCACGCCGATGATCGGTGCCGACCTCACGCGTCCCGGGGGCCCCGGCCGCGCACTGATGCAGTACGACCAGAACTTCGCCTACATGACCGACGACGCGATGGTGGTGCTGCAGCCGGCGCAACCGCCGCTCGCGTTCGCACGGCGCGCCGACGGTGCGCTGCAGCCGCAAGCCACCGCACCGCCGGGTCTGGTCCGCGACGCGACGATGCATGCGCTGTGGGGCACGCTGGCCTACGAGCACGGCTGGCACACCCTGCCCGACACCCGCGCCGATGCCGGCGCGGGACGCGTGCTCAGCGCTGCGCGTGCCCGCTGAGCGCCGTCCAGCCCGGCCAGTACCGGGCGACGCCGGTGGCCACGCTGGCGCACACCGCGAGCGCCCACACGTCGTGGGACAGAAAATGCGCGCCGCGCAGCTGCTGGGCCACGCCGAACACCGTGCCCAGCGCCAGACCGGCCGCCAGGCCCCATCGCCGCCAGCGCGGCGCGGCATGGCCGAGCGCGAAGTACAGGCCGACCCAGGCATACCCGGCGCCGGCATGGCCGGCCGGAAAACAGGCGCCCACGCCGGCGAACGGCAGCGCCCATGCGCGCGTGCCGCCGTAGCGCAGCAGATCCCAGGGACAGTCGACGCCGGTGATGCGCTTGAGCACGGCGACCAGCACCGCGCACAGCACCACGGTGGCCAGCAGATAGCCGGCCGCGCTGCGCCAGCGCGCAGACAGCACCTGCAGGCGCCGGTCGAGCAGCAGCAACGCGGCCAGCGCCGCGCCCGCCAGCACGGTGAGCAGACGACCGCCGTCGTGCAGCAGACGCGACGTCCACCACGCCTCGCGCCACGCCCAGCGTCCGCCTTCCCAGGCATAGAGCCGGTCGGCCAGCCACGCATCGACGCCGAGCCCCTGCAGCGGCACCGTCAGCGCGAGCGCCGCAAGCAGCATCGCTGTGATTGCAGGCCAGCCATCGAGACGTCGGGCAACCGGCCAGCCGGTGGCGCGCACGCTCACCACGGCACGCAGGCCCAGACGGCGGCGTGCAGCAGCAGGCTCACCGTCACCGCGGCCGAGCCCGCGTCCTTGGCCTTGCCCGACAGCGGATGCCGCTCGGCGCCGATGCGGTCGATCGCGGCCTCGACCGCGGTGTTGAGCAGTTCGACCACGAACACCAGGCCCAGCGTCACCAGCAGCAGCGCGCGCCACAGCGGAGCGGGCACCAGCAGCCAGATCGCGGGCACCACGACGAGCGCCAGCAGCGCTTCCTGCCGGAACGCGGCTTCGCTGCGCCAGGTGTCCCGCAGGCCACGCACCGAATGGCCCAGCGCCGCGACCAGCCGCGGCACGCCGGTCGGTGCAGACCCGCTGGAGGTGGAGATCGACATCGCAGGCTCCTGCCGGCAGACGGGCGCCGGCGCGGCCCGCAGCGTCGCGGGCGCGCTGTCGGAACGCGGTCGGAGATTCCTTCGCGGCGCATTAAGTCCGCGCGGGCGTCGCGGATTCGTCTGGCGGCAGCGCGCCGCCGCGCGCATGCTAGGTCGCGATCGCCCTGCACGGACCGCCATGCGCCTGCTCATCGTCGAGGACCACGCGCCGCTGGTCGCCAGCCTGTTCGCCTACTTCGAAGCGCGCGGCGCGCAGCTCGACGCGGCGCCCGACGGCGTGGTCGGCCTGCACCTGGCGGTGACCCAGACCTTCGATGCGATCGTGCTCGACTGGATGCTGCCGCGGATGGAAGGCCCGCAGGTGCTCAAGACCCTGCGCGAGCACGGCATCGACACGCCGGTGCTGATGCTCACCGCGCGCGACCAGCTGCCCGACAAGCTCACCGGGTTCCGCGCCGGCGCCGACGACTACCTCACCAAGCCCTTCGACCTCGCCGAACTCGAGGTGCGCCTGCTCGCGCTGATGACCCGCGCACGCGGCCGCAGCGCCGCGCGGCATCTGGAAGTCGGCGATCTGGCGTTCGACCTGGCGACGCTGGAAGTGCGCCGCGGCGGGCGTCTGCTGCACCTGTTCCCCGCGTCGCGGAAACTGCTGCAGGTGATGATGCAGGCCAGCCCCTCGGCGGTCAGCCGACAGCAGCTGGAATACGCGCTGTGGGGCGACGAGCCGCCCGACGGCGACATGCTCCGCTCGCACATCTACGAACTGCGCCGCAGCGTCGACGGCGACCAGCCGGTCAAGCTGATCCACACCATTCCGCGGGTCGGTTACCGCATCGCCCTGGATGCGGATACCGATGTCCCGGCGCACTAGCCTCGCCCGCCAGATCACCATCGCCGTCGTCGGCTACGCGGTGCTGCTGAGCATCGCGCTGTTCACGCATGGCGTGCTGGTCAATGAGAACGCGGAACGGATGGTCTGGCAGGCGCTGCTCGACACCCAGCTCACCGAGATCCTCGAGCGGCGGCGCCAGGACCCCGGCTACGCCTGGCGCAACAACGGCCGCTTCGATCTGCACCCGCTCGACGATCCCCGTGTCGAAGTGCCCGAGGTGTTGCGGCCGTTGACCCCCGGCCTGCACGACAGCGTCTTCTACGGCGACAACGAGTGGGCGGTGCTGGTCCGCGACACCGACGACGGGCGGCAGGCGCTGGCGCTCGACATCGACGGCTTCGAAGACCAGGAATGGGTGCTGATGCGACCCGTGCTCGCGTCCTCGGTGCTGGTGATGCTGCTGCTCGGCCTGGCCGCCTACTTCGGCGCGCGGCTGCTGACACGCCCCCTGCGCGATCTGGCCGCGCGCATCGGTGCGCTGTCGCCCGACCGCCACGGCCAGCGCATCGCGCTGCCACCGCGCGCGAGTACGGAACTGGCGGTGATCGCCCGCGCGCTCGACGATTACCTCGCCCGCAACGAGCAGTTCGTCGATCGCGAACGTGCGTTCATCGACACCGCCAGCCATGAGCTGCGCACGCCGCTGTCGGTGATCCGCAGCGCCAGCCAGATCGCGCTGTCCGGCCCGCGCACGCCCGACGCGATGGCGGCGCAGCTGTCGCGCATCGCGCGCACCACGCAGGAAGTCGAGCACCTGATCTCGGTGCTGCTGGTGCTGGCCAAGGATCCGGCGCGCGCGCTGGCCGGCGCGGAACGCCTGCACCTCGACGTCCTGCTGCCGCGGATCGTCGACGACCATCGACCGCTCGCGGCCGGCAAGGATCTGCAGCTCGTCGTCGATGTGCTGGCGCCGGCCACCCTGGTCGCGCCCGAGGCCGTGGTGCGCATCGCGATCGGCAATCTGCTGCGCAACGCGATCGAGCACAGCGACCGCGGCACCATCCACATCAGTCTCGAACCCGGCGGACGCGTGGTGATCCGCGATCCCGGACACGGCATGACGCCCGAGGAGATCAGCGCGCTCTATGCGCGCCTCGCACGCGGCGGCGAGCGCAGTGCCGGCATCGGCCTGGCGCTGATCGCGCGGCTCAGCGAACACCTGGGGTGGCAGCTCGACATCGCGTCCGACCCGGACCACGGCACCGTCGCCAGCCTGGTGTTGCCGAGCGTCGAACCCGGCTGACGGCGAACCGCCGGCGTTTCAGGCCTCGACCGCGACGCCGATCCATCGCCGGTCAATGCGGCGCCGCGGCGGCATTCCGCGCGCGCGTCGCCGGGGCGGCAGACGCGCGACAGGCTGTACAGGCGTCCGTGGCACGCGAGAGCGGCCCGGCGAATGCATTCCCACTGAACGCAGCGCGCGTTGTCCACCGGCTGCCCCGCACAGGTCGACCCGGTCCGGACGACCTGTCATGGTGGTCTCCCGGGCCCGCTGCTGCTGCCGCCGCGGATCGGCGCGATGCCGCCGATCTCCTGCAGACCCGGACATGCGTTACAGCAGCGATGGCGTGTTGGAGTGCATCCACGCCGTCTGCCTGCACAGGAGCAGACCCCCATGCGTCCGAACGACCACCGCGAGGTGCAGGTCGACTGGCACGCGCGACCCCACGAAGACGTGCTGCAGGCGTTGTCGGCGACTGCGGATGGCCTGAGCAGCGACGAAGCCCGTCGCCGGCTCGCATCCCTCGGCCGCAACGAACTGCCCGCCGCGCCCACGGTCCCCCTGTGGCGTCGGCTGCTGCGGCATTTCAAGGATCCATTGATCCTGTTCCTGCTGGCGGCCGCGGTGATCGCGCTCGCGCTGGCTCAGGTCGTCGACGCCCTGGTGATCGCAGCGGTCGTGGCGATCAACGCGATCGTGGGCCTGGTGCAGGAAGGGCGCGCGGAGCAGGCGATGGCGGCGCTGCGTTCGATGCTCGCCGCGACCGCGCGCGTTTCCCGCGACGGCGCGCGCAGCGAGATCCCGGTGGCCGAGCTGGTGCCCGGCGACGTGCTGCTGCTCGAGGCCGGCGACCGCGTGCCGGCGGATGCGCGGGTGCTGCGCTGTCGCGGCATGCGCGTCGACGAGGCCGTGCTGACCGGTGAATCGGTGCCGGTCGACAAACGCGCCGAGCCGGTGGCGGTCGAGGCCGACCTCGGCGATCGCGCGTCGATGCTGTACTCGGGCACGCTCGTCGCCTCCGGCCAGGCCAGCGCGGTGGTCGTCGCCACCGGTCGCGACACCGAGGTCGGCCGCATCGGCACGCTGCTGGGCGGCGTCGACAGCCTGACCACGCCACTGCTGGCGCAGATGTCGCAGTTCGGGCGCCGGTTCACGCTGCTGGCGCTGGTGCTGGCGGCGGTGCTGTTCCTGTTCGCGATCGGATTCCGCGATTACGCCTGGCTGGATGCGCTGATGATCGTGGTCGCGCTGGCGGTGGGCCTGGTGCCCGAAGGCCTGCCGGCGGTGATCACCATCACCCTGGCACTCGGTGTGCGGCGCATGGCCGCGCGTCAGGCCATCGTGCGGCGCCTGCCGGCGGTGGAGACCCTGGGCGCGACCACGGTCATCTGCACCGACAAGACCGGCACCCTGACCCGCAACGAGATGGTGGTGCGCCAGCTGGTCACGTCCGCTGGCGACGTGTCGGTGGATGGCGATGGCTATGCGCCCGTCGGCGCGATCATGCCTGCGGGCGGCGGCAGTGCGACCACCGCGGCGATCGGGGTCGCACGCATTGGTCTGCTGTGCAACGACGCGCGCCTGCATGAGGCGGATGGCGGATGGCGGATCGACGGCGACCCGATGGAAGGTGCGCTGCTGGCGCTGGCGGGCAAGGCCAGGCTCGATCCGGCCGCGATCGCGGAACGCCATCCGCGGCTCGACGAGGTGCCGTTCGACGCCGACTACCGCTTCATGGCCACACTGCATCGCGATGGCGACGGGGCGCTGGTCTGCGTCAAGGGCGCACCGGAACAGGTGCTGGCGCTCAGCAGCATGCAGCTCGATGCCGCCGGCAACAGCGCGCCGATGCAGGCCGGACACTGGCAGCAGGCCGTCGACGCCGCCGGCGCCGAGGGACAGCGGGTGCTCGGCTTCGCGTTCGCGCGCCTGCCGCGGGTCCCGGACACTTTCGCTGTCGCGGATGTCCGCGATCTGGTGTTCGCCGGCATCGCCGGCTTCATCGATCCGCCGCGCGAGGAGGCGATCCGCGCGGTCGCCGACTGCCGCAGCGCCGGCATCGCGGTGAAGATGATCACCGGCGACCATGCCGCGACCGCCGGTGCGATCGCGCGCCAGCTGCGGCTCGCCGACGATCCGCAGGTGGTCACCGGACGCGCGCTCGAAGACATCGACGATGCCGACCTGCCGGCGCTGGCCGAGCGGGCCCATGTGTTCGCGCGCAGCAGCCCGGCGCACAAGCTGCGCATCGTGCGCGCGCTGCAGTCGCGCGGCCACACCGTGGCGATGACCGGCGGCGGGGTCAACGACGCGCCGGCGCTGAAGCAGGCCGACATCGGCATCGCGATGGGCCACAAGGGCACCGAGGCCGCGAAGGAGGCCAGCGAGATGGTGCTCGCCGACGACAATTTCGCGTCGATCGCGGCCGCCGTGCACGAGGGCCGCGCGGTCTACGACAACATCCGCAAGGTCGTCGCGTGGACGCTGCCGACCAATGGCGGCGAAGCATTGACCGTGGCGCTGGCGATCGTGTTCGGCTGGGTGCTGCCGATGACCGCGCCGCAGATCCTCTGGATCAACATGGTGCTCACCATCACGCTTGGCCTGGCGCTGGCGTTCGAGCCACCGGAACCCGGCGTGATGCAGCGGCCGCCGCGCCGGCGCAGCGCGTCCCTGATCTCGCCGTTCATGCTGTGGCGGATCGCGCTGGTGTCGTTGCTGTTCACCGCCGGTGCGTTCGGCATGTTCGCCTGGGCGCAGCGTCGCGGGCTGGACATCGCGACCGCACGGACGATGGTGGTCAACGTGTTCTGCGTGATGGAGATCTTCTATCTCTTCAGCGTGCGTTACCTGCACGGCGCCTCGCTGTCGTGGGCCGGCCTGCGCGGCACGCCGGTCCTGCGATGGGCGGTGGCGGCCGTGGTGGTCGCGCAGCTGGCCTTCACCTATGTGCCTTGGATGAATACCGTCTTCGGCAGCGGCCCGGTGCCGCTGCTGGAGGGTGTGGTCATCGTGCTCGTGGGCGTGGCGATGCTGCTGGTACTGGAGGTGGAGAAACGGGTGCTGCGCAGGCTGGGCGTCTTCGACGAATTGAAGCCGGCCACGGCGGCGACGCCGGTGCCTCCACCGGCCACGGCGCCGACGCAGGTCGTGGCATGAGCGCCCGTCGCGACGTCGACAGCGCGGGCACGGACGAGGTCGCCGGCGTGCTGGTCGCCACCGACCTCGACCCGCGCTGCGATCGCGCCATCGGTCGCGCACGGCTGCTGGCGCGTGCACTCGGCGGGACCGCGACCGCCGCCACCGTGCTCGATCCGGCAGACACGTGCACCCGCGGGCTGCGGTCCCGTGGCAGCCCGCACTGGTATCGCCCGCCGACGCGGCGCATGCATGCGCAACAGTGGCTGCAGCGGCAGTTCAAGGATGCGGCCGTGCCGTGGGACACGCATGTCGACGAAGGCCACCCCGGCGAGTGCCTGTCCCGGCTGCTCGATGCACGCGACGACACCCTGGTGGTGATGGGCACGCTCCGCAACGGTCTGCTCGGGCCGGCGATGCTGGGATCGACCGTCGACCGCCTGCTGCGCCGGGACCGCGCGTCGTTGCTGGTCGTGCGCGAGCGCGCCCATGCGCCGTATCGTCATCTGCTGGTGGCCAGCGACTTTTCCGCGCCCTCGCGCGCCGCGTTGCGGCACGCACATGCGCTGTTCCCGGAGGCGCGGATCACGCTGCTGCATGCGGTCGATCCGCCGATGCTCGGTGTCGCCGCGGACACGATCGACCCGCCGATCGCGCAGCCCGACGCCCAGGGCCAGGCGTTCCTGCGCGAGGCCGTGCCCGACGCAGGACGTTTCGAACTGCGCGTCGAACACGGTGATGCCGCGCGCCTGGTGCAGCAGTACGTCGAGACGTTCGCGCCGGACCTCGTCGTCGTCGGCAGCCATGGCCGCAGCGCCGCCTACGAAGTCGTCATCGGCAGCGTCGCCCGACGCATTGCCGCGACCTCGACCGCCGACACCCTGGTGGTGCGCGGATGACCGCATCAATCACAGATGCCGGGGGCGACGACGGGCTCGGCCGCCTGCTCGCGCATGTCGCCGCGCTGCCGCCGGTGCGGGTCGCGGTGGTGCATCCTTGCGACGCGGCCAGCCTGACGGCCGCGCTCGATGCGCGCGACGCCGGTTTGATCGTGCCGGTGCTGGTGGCGCCACGCGAGCGGCTCGAGGCCGTCGCGGCGGACGCGGGCCTGGACCTGACCGGCGTCGCCATTGAACACGTCGCCCACAGCCACGCCGCAGCGGCGCACGCGGTGGCGCTGGCGCGCGCCGGCGAGGTCGAGGCGCTGATGAAGGGCAGCCTGCACACCGACGAGCTGATGGCGGCGGTGGTGGCATCGGCGACCGGGCTGCGCACCAAGCGCCGGGTCAGCCACTGCTTCGTGCTGCAGACGCCGCACTATCCGCGGCCGTTCATCGTCACCGACGCGGCGATCAACCTCGCGCCGGACCTGACGCAGAAGGCCGACATCGTGCGCAACGCGATCGACCTCGCCCACGTGCTCGGCATCGCCGTGCCGCGGGTCGCGATCCTCGCTGCGGTGGAAACGGTGTCGCCGACGATGCCGGCCACGCTCGACGCCGCCGCGCTGTGCAAGATGGCCGACCGCGGCCAGATCACCGGCGGCGTCCTCGACGGCCCGCTGGCGCTCGACAACGCGGTGTCGATCGATGCCGCGCGCAGCAAGGGCATCGTGTCCGAGGTCGCCGGCCGGGCCGACATCCTGGTGGTGCCGGACCTCGAAAGCGGCAACCTGCTGGCCAAGCAGCTGGTCTTCATGGGCAACGCCGCCAGCGCCGGCATCGTGCTCGGCGCCCGGGTGCCGGTGGTACTGACCAGTCGCGCCGATGCGCGGGAATCGCGGCTGGCCTCGTGCGCGATCGCGCTGATGCTGGCCCACCACTACCGCGAGAGCCCGCCGTGACCACGCCCGCCACTGCCGACCGGTATCCCAGCCGCGGCGATCTGCTGCTGGTACTCAACTGCGGTTCGTCGAGCATCAAGTTCGCGCTGTTCGATGCCGGCCAGACGCCGCTGCCGCGCGCGCCGGTGTGGAACGGCAAGGTCCAGGGCATCGGTGGCGACGCGCCGAGTTACGGCGAGACCGGGCGCGAGCCAGAGCGCGTGACGCTGGACGCGGACCAGCCCTACCACGCGGCGTTGTCGCGCATCCTCGACCGCGTTGCGGCGCGCTTGGGCGGTCGCCGGCTGCACGCGGTGGCGCACCGGGTGGTGCATGGCGGCGGCCGGTACGAAGCGCCGGTGCGCATGGACGCCGCGGTGCTCGCCGACCTCAAGGGCTACGTGCCGCTGGCGCCGCTGCACCAGCCCTTCGCGCTCGAGGCGATCGAGATGCTGCTCGAGGCCGAACCGGCGCTGCCGCAGGTCGCGTGCTTCGACACTGCCTTCCACCACACCCTGCCGCAGGTCGAGCGGATGCTGCCGCTGCCCTACGACGCATGGACCCGCGGTCTGCGCCGCTACGGCTTCCACGGCCTGTCCTACGCCTACATGGCCGAGGTGTTGCCCGAGCGCCACGGCGCTGTCGCGCGCGGCCGCTGCATCGTTGCCCACCTCGGCAGCGGCGCCAGCCTGTGCGCGATGCAGGACCTCGAAAGCGTCGCCACCACGATGGGCTTCTCGGCGCTCGACGGGCTGATGATGGGCACGCGCACCGGCGCCCTCGACCCTGGCGCGGTGCTGTACCTGATGGAGATCGAGAAGCTGAGCCTGGCCGAGGTGGGGCATCTGCTCTACCACCGCTCGGGCCTGCTCGGCGTATCCGGCCGCTCGTCGGAACCACGCGTGCTGCTGCCCCTGGAGGCCGAGGCCGGCGAGACCGGCGAGCGCGCACGCATCGCACTCGCGCTCTACGTGCGCCGTATCGTCCGCGAGGTCGGCGCCCTGGTCGCGGTGCTCGGCGGGCTCGATCTGCTGGTGTTCACCGCCGGCATCGGCGAACACAGCGCGGAGATCCGCGCGCGCGTCTGCGCCGGCCTGGGCTTTCTCGGCGTAGCACTGGACGCCGACGCCAATGCCGCCGATGCCGCCGTGATCTCGGCGCCCGCCAGCCCGGTGGTCGTCGGCGTCGAGCCGACCAACGAAGAATGGATCGCCGCGCGCCAGACCCTGGCGCTGCTTGGCACCGCGCACTGACACGACGCCATGACGACGATGCAGCGCCTCCGCGGCGTCGCCGGCCCGGCAGCAGGAGAATACCCATGCACCAGTCCACCCAGGCGCCGCTCGCCCATTGGCGCGCCGGCCACGGCCCCATCGCCCACAGCGCCGAAACCGCAGCCCGCGTCGACGCCCTGTTCGGCGCCCTCGTCGACACCGGCCGGCTCGCCGATCGCGACACCGGCTACGCATTGCTGGCCGCCGCTGACCGCCTTGCCTGTGCGGCGATGAACGTCGTCGCGCACATGACCTACGCGCGGCGCATCGACCTCGAGGGCCGGGCGCTGGACGCCGACGACTTCAAGCCCGTGCCCGAAGGCCACACCGGCGGCGCGCTCAACATGGTGCCGGCGTTCGTCGGCTACCTGCTCGCCAACGCGCTCAGCGGCCATACGCGCTCGTGGCTGATGGGGCAGGGCCACTGCGCCGCCGCGATCGAAGCGACCAACGCGCTGACCGGCGACGTCTCGCCGGCGCAGGCGGGGCGCTACGACCGCAGCGCGGACGGCCTGGCGCGGCTGATCACCGACTTCTATTCCTACGCCATCGGCGCCGATGGCCGTCCGGCCGTGCCGCTCGGCAGCCACGCCGGCCCGAATACCGCCGGCGCGGTGTCCGAAGGCGGCTATCTCGGCTTCGCCGGCCTGCAGTACGTGCACATGCCGCTGCCCGGCGAGCGCCTGGTGGCCTTCCTCAGCGACGGCGCGTTCGAAGAACAGCGCGGCTCGGACTGGACGCCGCGCTGGTGGCGCGCCGAGGACTGCGGCTTCGCGGTGCCGGTGATGATCCTCAACGGCCGCCGCATCGAGCAGCGCACCCAGATCGGGCAGGCCGGCGGCGCGGGCTGGCTGGCCGAGGACGTGCGCAACAACGGCTTCGCGCCGATGATCGTCGACGGCCGCGATCCCGCCGCGATCGCTTGGGGCGTCCTCACCGCCGATGCGATGCTGGAGGCCTTCGCAGCCGACCCGGCGCATCGCTACCCCGCGGCGCTGCCCTACGTCATCGCCGAGACCGACAAGGGCTTCGGCTTCCCCGGCGCCGGCACCAATGCCGCGCACAACCTGCCGCTCGGCGGCAATCCCCACCGCGATGCCGCGGTGCGTGCTGTCTTCAATGAAGGCGCCCAGGCGCTGTTCGTGCCGCCCGCCGAACTGGACGACGCGCTGCGCGTGCTGGGCACGCATGACGCGCAGCAGCGTGTGCGCGAAAGCCAGCATCCGCTCGCCCATCGCCATCCCGATGCGCCGGTGCTGCCCGAGCCGCAGTGGGAGACGGCGCAGGCGCGCGGCTGCGCGATGCACGCACTCGACGCCTGGTTCATCGCCCTGGTCGACGCCAACCCCGACCTGCGCGTGCGCGTCGGCAATCCCGACGAGCTGGCCAGCAACCAGATGGGCGGCACCCTGTTGCGGCTCAAGCATCGGGTCAACGTGCCCGAGGCCGGCGTGGCCGAATCGCTGCACGGCGCGGTCATCACCGCGCTCAACGAGGAAGCCGTCGCCGCGGCCGCCACCGGCAACAAGGGCGGGCTCAACCTGATCGTCAGTTACGAGGCCTTCGCAGTGAAGATGCTCGGCATGCTGCGCCAGGAGATCATCTTCGCCCGCCGCCAGAAGGAGCTGGGGCAGGTGCCGGGCTGGCTGTCGGTGCCGCTGGTGGTGACCTCGCACACCTGGGAGAACGCCAAGAACGAGCAGTCGCACCAGGACCCGACGATCGGCGAAGCGCTGCTCGGCGAGATGTCCGACACCGCGCGCGTGCTGTTCCCGGTCGATGGCAACACCGCCGTCGCCGCCCTGCGCGCGGTCTACGGCGGACGCGGCGAGATCGCCTGCCTGGTGATCTCCAAGCGCGAGCTGCCGAACCGCTTCGACGCCGCCGGTGCGCAGGCGCTGATGGCCAAGGGCGCGGGCCATGTCGCCGGTGATCCGGCCACGGCCGCCGTGCAGTTCGTCGCCATCGGCGCCTACCAGCTGGAAGAGGCGATGCAGGCGCATCGGCATCTCGCCCGCGCCGGTCACGCCTCGTGCGTCACCGCGATCATCGAGCCGGGCCGGCTGCGCATCCCGCGCGACGACATCGAAGCCGACTTCGTGCTCGACGACGCCGCGCTGACCGCGCTGTTCCCGCCCGGCCTGCCGCGCGTGCTGATCAGCCATACCCGCCCGGAGCCGATGCTCGGCGTGCTACGTCGCCTCGACGACGGCCCGGCGAAGACCCGCGCGCTGGGCTACATCAGCCGCGGCGGCACCTTCGCGGTGCCCGGCATGCTGTTCGCCAACCGCTGCACCTGGGCGCATGCGGTGGATGCCGCCGCCGCGGTGGCCGGGTGGTCGCGTGATGCGGTGCTGGACGCCGACGCCCGCTACGCACTCGATGGCACCGGCAACCCGGCCGACCTGCAGCTGCCCGTGGCCGGCACCTGACGCAGGCCGGCGGCAGGGCCGCGCAGCCACTTGTGGCCACGCGCGTCGCTGCCGATGCGACCGGTGTCCGGCATCATGGGGCGATGCCCGACGCCGTCCCCGACTTCCGCCTCTACCACTCCAATGCATTGGAAGTGCTGGCGGGCCTGATGGCGCACGCGCTGCGCACGCCGGCGCCGGGGCAGTCGCTGCTGGCGCCGGACGTGGTGCTGATCCCGCAGGTCGCGATGCGGCGCTGGCTGCAGGCGACGCTGGCCGCCGAACACGGCGTCGCCGCGAACCTGGAATTCGTGACGCCCGGCGAGTTCGTCGGCAAGGCACTGTCGGCCAATCTCGGGCCGCCGACCGACGAACCCGACGCCGCCGCGCTGCGCTGGCATCTGTATGCCGCGTTGACCGATCCGGCCTTCCTCGCCCAGCCCGCGCTGGCGGCGTTGCGCGCGCATGTCGACAGCGTGGATCCGCTGAGGCCGTGGGCGCTGGCCGGCGAACTCGCCTCGGTATTCGAGAAATACCAGGCCTGGCGCCGCGACTGGTTGCTGCGCTGGGAAGCGGGCGCGGACGCGGACGATCCGCAGGCGATCCTGTGGCGGCGCATCGCGCGCGGTCGCCAGCATCGTGCGCGCCGCATCCAGCAATACCTCGACCGCTTCGAAGGCCATGACGCGCCGTTGCCGGTCGGCCTGCCGCCGCGGCTGTTCGCATTCGCCACGCTCAATGTCTCGCCCGACGTGCTGCGCGTGCTCGCCACCCAGGCGCGCGTGGGCACGCTGCATTTCTACGTGCCCTCGCCGAGCCGCGATTACTGGGGCGACCTGCAGCGCGTGCGCGCCGGCGGCGCCGAGGCCGCGCGCACCGAGAATCCATTGCTGCAGGCCTGGGGCCACGCCGGGCGCGATTTCATGGCCGTGCTCGGCAGCTACGAAGTCGTGCATCCCGATGTCGAACTGCGCAGCGATGCCGATCCCGGCGAGGGTGGCGGCGCGCTGCACGGCAGCCTGCTGCGGCGCCTGCAGTCGGATCTGTTTCAGCGGCTGCCTTCGCCGCCGCCGAGCCCGACCGCAAGTGATCCGCGCACGCGTCTGCCGGCATTGCGGCGTGACGATCCCAGCCTGCAGGTGCACGCCTGCCACACGCGCCTGCGCGAACTGCAGGTGCTGCACGACCAGCTGCGCGCCTTGTTCGAGGATCCGCGCTTCGATCCGCCGCTGCAGCCGCGCGACGTCGCCGTGCTGGCGCCGGACATCGATCCCTACATCCCGTATCTGGATGCGGTGTTCGGCGGTCGCGGGCGCGAGGACGCCGGCTTCAATCAGGCCATTCCGTATGCGCTGGCCGATGCCAGCCCGCTCGCCGGCGAACCGCTGGCCGACGTGTTCCTGCGCCTGCTCGCGCTGCCGGTCGCACGCTTCGGGCTGGAGGAAACCCTGGACCTGCTGGCGAGTCCGCCGCTGGCCGAATCCGCCGGGCTCGATGCCGGCGCGTTCGCGCGCCTGCATGCCTGGCTGTTCGCGGCCGGTGCGCGCTGGGGCATCGATGCCGCGCATCGCGCGCGCCTCGATGCGCCGGCCGACGATGCCTACACCTGGGCCTTCGCACTCGACCGCCTGCTGCTCGGCCACGCCAGCGGCAGCGATGCACCGATCGCGACCGCGTCCGGTCAACTGATCGCACCATTGCCCGAACTCGAAGGCAGCGCGCTCGATGCGCTCGACACGCTGGTCCGCCTGCTGCGCGTGCTCGCGCGTCATGCCGACCTGCTCGGCGAGGCGATGCCGCCCGAGGCCTGGCGCGATCGCCTGCTGCGCCTGCTCGACGCACTGCTGCCGAAACCGCCGTCGACGCCCGCCACCCAGCGCGCGCTCGACCGCCTGCGCAGCCTGATCGATGCCTTCGCCGCCGATGCCACGCGCGCCGGTTTCGATGCGCCGGTGCCGTCGGAGGCCGTGCGCGCGCATTTCGCTGCGGTGCTCGGCGAGGCCGACACCCGCGCGCCGCTGCTGACCGGCGGCGTCAGCGTCGGCCGCATGGTGCCGATGCGCCTGCTGCCGTTCCGCGTGATCTGCCTGCTGGGCATGGACGATGGCGACTTCCCGCGCCGCGATCCGGCGGCCGGTCTCAACCGCCTGACCGCCGAACTCGGCACCGACCGCCGCCAGATCGGCGACCGCAGCACGCGCGACGACGACCGCTTCCTGTTCCTGCAGCTGTTCGCCGCCGCGCAGGACGTGTTCTACGTCAGCTACCAGGGCGCGGACCCGCGCGACGGCAGCGTGCGCGAGCCTTCGGTGCTGGTCACCGAACTGCTGGCGGCCGCCGATGCGCAGCACGCGCCCGATGCGCACGCGGCGGACGACCTCGTCGTGCATCACCCGCTGCAGCCATTCGCGCCGGCCGCGTTCGGCGCTGGCGACGAGCCGCGCCGGTTCTCGTATCGCCAGCAGTGGTGGCAGGCCGCATCGCAACCCGCGCAACGCCGCATTGCGCTGCCGGCGTGGTTCGACGGCGCCCCGCTGCCGCCGCCGCCCGAAGACGCCGACGACGCGCTGTCGCTCGATGCGCTGCGGCGTTTCCTGCAGGCGCCGGCCGAGACCTTCCTGCGTCAGCGGCTGGGCATGCGCCTGGCCGAAGTCGAGACGCTCGAAGGTGATGTCGAACCGCTGCTCGCACCCGGCCGTGGTCTGGCGAAACAGCAGCTGCAGCGCGCGGTGTTCGAGGCGCGTCTGCGCGGCGACGACGATGCGACCACGCAGGCCCTGCTGCGCGCGCGCGGCCTGCTGCCGTCCGGGCCGCTGGGGCGGCGCACGCTGGATGCAGTGCGACGCGAAGTCGACGGTTACGCCGAGGCTTTTCGCGCGTGGCGCGGCGATGCGGTCGCCGATGCACCGCGGATCGAAGCCGACATCGATGGTCTACGCCTTTACGGGCGCTTGGCTGACGTCTATCCAGAAGGCATCGCGCGCATCCGCTTCGATGCACCGAATGGCAATTCCGCGATTCGCGACGGCCTCGACTGGCTGCTCGCCAGCGCGGCCGGACTCGAGACACCGCTGGTGCAGTTCCACGACGGCGGCGATGCCGGCGCCGGTCCGCACACACGTGCCACGCTCGCGCCGCACGAGGCCCGCGCGCTGCTCGCGCTTCTGATTGCACTGCGCGTCCAGGGTCTGCGCGCGCCGCTGCCGTTCGCGCCCTACAGCGGATGGGAGCTGTTCAACGCGCCGAACCTTGAGCGTGGTCTGCAGAACGCCGCGAAGAAGTGGCACGGCAGCGACCGCAGCTGGGGCGAAGGCAACACCGAAGCGCTGCGTCTCGCGCTGCGCGGGCGCGATCCGTTCACCGATCAGGCCACGCAGGTCGCGTTCGTCGACCAGGCGATGACGGTCTTCGGCGCGGTGGTGAAGGGTCTGGTCTACGGCGGCACCGATCTGGATGCGCTGCGCGCGATCGCCGCGGACCTCGACGTGGAGGAATCGGAATGAGCAGCCCCGATCCCTACCTGCTGCTGCCGCTCGACGGCGTGCGCGCCATCGAGGCCTCGGCCGGCACCGGCAAGACGTTCACGCTGGCGACGCTGGTCGTGCGTCTCGTCGTCGAAAGCGGCCTGCGCGTGGGCGAGATTCTCGCCGTCACCTTCACCGAGGCCGCCACGCAGGAACTGCGCAGCCGCATCCACAAGCGCCTGAAGATGGCCGAGTCGCTGGTCGAGGCCGACCTCGGCGACGACGCCTCGCCCGAAGCCGCACTGACCAGCGCCGTGCTCGCGCAGCATCTCGCGCGCGGCGGGGAAACAGCCGCCGCGCTGCGGCGTCGCCTGCGCGGAGCGGCCGACGAGATCGATCTCGCGGCGATCTTCACCATCCACGGCTTCTGCGCGCGCGTGCTGCGCGAGCATGCATTGGAAGCCGGACAGGGTTTCGATGCGCCCGAGCTGATGACCAGCGACACGGCCTTGCGCGAGGCCATCGCCGCCGACCTGTGGCGCTCGCATGGCGTCGAGCCCGATGCCGCCGACGATCTGCTGAGCCTGTGGTCGGGCGGTCCGCTCGCCCTCGCTGGCGACCTGTCGCCGCTGGTGCGCGAACGCGTGCTGCGTCCAGCACTTACTGAGCTGCCCGACGATCCTGCGCCGCGACTGCGCGCTGCGGGGGCTGCGCTTGCGGCAGCGTTCCAGGCGCACGGCGACGACTTCCGTGCGGCGCTGATCGAAGCCGTCGACGCGAAGATCCTGCACGGCGCCAGCTACAAGGCCGACTGGATCACCGCGCTGTTCACCGAGCTGCGCACCTGGTGCGCGGCCGGCGATCACGACGTGCCGTTCCATCACGCCAAGCTGGCGAATCTGCGTCGCGACCGGTTGATCGAGAAGACCAACAAGACCGCCAAGGGCCCGACGCCGGACTCGCCCGTGTGCGATGCGATCCCCGCCTATCTCGCTGCGCTCGACGAGATCGCCGAATGGCAGGACGCGCGCCGCGTCGAACTGCTGCACCGCCTGCGCGATGACGCCCGCGCCCGCATCGACCGCTTCAAGCAGCAGCAGCGCGTGCAGACCTATGACGATCTGATCGACCGCGTGGCCGATGCCGTCGATGGCCCGCAGGCCGACGCGCTGGTCACCCAGCTGCGGGTGCAATACAAGGTCGCGCTGGTCGACGAATTCCAGGACACCGATCCGCGCCAGTGGCGCATCTTCGAGCGCGTGTTCGGCACCGCCAGTGGCGCGCCGGCGCTGTTCGTCATCGGCGATCCCAAGCAGGCGATCTACGGCTTCCGCGGCGGCGATGTCGAAACCTATCTCGCCGCGCAGTCTTCCGCCGAACTTGCACCGCCGCTGGCGCTGAACTTCCGTTCGCGTCCCGGGGTGCTGCGCGCAGTTGCGGCGCTGTACGCGCAGGCGAATGCGTCAGGCCATCCGCCATTCGTCGACGACCGCATCGCGTTTCGCGAAGTCGAACCCGGCGGCGTGCGTCGCGATGACGACTATCTGCGCGGCGGCGCGCCTGCACCGGCGCTCACGCTGTGGCAGGCGCCTGATCCGCCGCCCGATCACAAGGGCAAGATCAAACCCTGGAGCGCCGGCCGCTCGCGCGAACTCGCCACCCAGGCCTGCGTCGCCGAGATCCATCGCGTGCTCAGCGACGCGCGCGCCGGCACCGCGCTGATCGAAGGCCGTCCGGTGCAGCCCGGCGACATCGCGGTGCTGGTGCGCTCGCACAGTGAAGCCACGCGCATCCGCTCAGCGCTGGCGATGGTCGGCATTCCCGCGGTCGCCGCCGGCAAGCAGAGCCTGTTCGCGACCGCCGAAGCGCGCGACGTGCACGCCCTGCTGCTCGCGCTGCTGCACGGCGCCGACGACGGCCGCCTGCGCATGGCGCTGTCGACGGTGCTGATCGGCGAGGACGCAAGTCAAGTCGCTGCGCTCGACGAGGACGGCGACGCGCTGCGCACCTGGCAACTCGCCGCGCTCGGCTGGCGCGATCGTCTGCAACGTGGCGGCCCGCTCGCCTTGATCACCGATCTCTGCGCCGCACACGCCGGTCGCCTGCTCGGCCTGCTCGACGGCGAGCGGCGCCTGACCAATTACCTGCAGCTGGCCGAACTGCTGCAGGAAGCCCAGGCGCATGCGCTGGGCCTGCACGGCCTAGTCGACTGGCTGTCGCGCGTGATCGCATCCGCCAGCAGTGACGACGACAGCCAATTGCTGCGGTTGGAGTCCGACGCGCGCCGGGTGCAGGTGGTCACGCTGCACAAGAGCAAGGGCCTGGAATATCCGCTGGTGTTCCTGCCGTTCGCCGGCATCGGCGGCAAGCCGCGCGACGCCGGCCGCCACGTCACCGTCGCCGACGACGCCGGCCGCGCCCTGCACTGGAAATTGCTGCCGGCGCGATCGGGCTGGAATGATGCGAAGCAGCGCTGGCAGGACGGCCAGCGCGCCGAAGACGCGCGCCTGCTCTACGTCGGCCTGACCCGCGCGCGGCATGCGCTGTGGATTGCCGGCGGGCAATTCTTCGGCCATGACAAGGCCGCGATCGCGCACATGATCGCCACGCCGGATGCGCTCGCCGAAACGCTGGGCGATGTCATCCGCATCGACACGCAGACGCCGACCGCATCGCTGCCTTGGCTGCCGCCCGAATCCGAAGACACCGTGCCGGCCGCGCGCGTCGCGACGCGTTCGCTGCTCAGCGACTGGTGGGTCTACAGCTTCACCCAGCTGGCGAATGCCGAGTCCGGCCACGACGCATCCAGCGCATCCACGCAGGCGGCGCCCGGTGGCCAGGACGAGCCTGCTGTCGATCCCGACGCCGCGCCGGACTCCGCGGTAGAGACCGATGTCTACGACCCGCGCTTCGCAGGCGCGCGTTTCGGCGTGGTGCTGCACGACGTGCTCGAACGCAGCGACTTCGCGCAGTGGTCCGGCTGGACGCCCGATGCGCCCGCGCCCGACGCCGATGCGGACGTCATCGTCGAGCGCCTGCGCGCGGCCGGTTACGCGGACGCCGATCTCGACGACGGGGTCGACGTGCTGACCCCGCTGGTCGGCCAGACCCTGACCGTCACGCTTCCCGAAGGCGTGCGCCTCGCCGACGTGCCTGCGGACGCGCGCCGCCCGGAAATCGAATTCCAGTTCGCCCTCGCGCCGACCCGAATCGATGCCCTGCTTGCGCTGCTGCACCGCCACGGCGTGCTGACTGCGCGCAGCGGCTTCGGCATGCGCCGCCAGCTCGAGGGCCTGATGACCGGCCTGATCGATCTGACCTACGTGCACGACGGCCGCTGGTTCGTACTCGACTACAAGACCAACCGCCTGCCCGGCTACGGCCCCGCGCACCTCGAAGCCGCGATGGCACACAGCGAATACGACCTGCAGGCGCTGATCTACACCGTCGCTCTGCATCGCTGGCTGCGCTTCCGTCTGGGCGATGGCTACGACTACGCGCGTGATTTCGGCGGCGTGCGCTATCTGTTCTGCCGCGGGCTGGATGCGACACGCGACGATGCGCCGGGCGTGCAGGCGTGGCGCTTCGCGCCGGAGCTGGTGGATGCGCTGGATGCGCTGTTTGCAGGGCGGGATGTGGGGGTGGCGGCGTGAGGTGTGCAGACGACGACGCTCTGTTCTTCGGACTGCGTCTGGATAGGGCAGTAGCATCAGGAGCCGGGTTTATCGCGAGCGTCTGCCCTCACCCCAACCCCTCTCCCAGAGGGAGAGGGGCTCAAAGCAACACCACGCTCGCACGATTCGAGCCTCTCTCCCCTTGGGAGAGGGGTTGGGGTGAGGGCCGACGCTCGCTGGAAA
Source organism: Luteimonas sp. KH_071 (assembly GCF_057838005.1). Classification (NCBI taxonomy): domain Bacteria; kingdom Pseudomonadati; phylum Pseudomonadota; class Gammaproteobacteria; order Lysobacterales; family Lysobacteraceae; genus Luteimonas; species Luteimonas sp. KH_071. The sequence continues at coordinate 3,558,192 of NZ_CM174458.1, forward strand.
CCCGAACTCCATGAGCACCCCCAACCTCCTCAAAAGCCTCCGCGACGCCGGCGCGCTGCGCACGCTCGACAACGCGCTCGCGCAGTCGCTGCGGCGTCTCGATCCCGCCACGCCCGACACCGTGCTCGCCGCCGCCGCACTCGCATCGCTCGCCGTCGCCAACGGCCACGCCGGTTTCGATCCCGCCGCGCCGCAGCGCCTCGTCGACGCCGACATCGACTGGCTGTCGCCCGACGTCTGGCGCGCCGATCTCGAGGCCTCGCCGTGGATCTCGCAACCCACCGACGGCGACACCGAGTCCATCGCCGACACCCCGCTGGTGTTCGAACACGGCCTGCTCTATCTGCGCCGCTATCGCGAGTACGAACGGCACCTCGCACTCGGGCTGCGCCGGATCGGCGCGCACGCGACCGAAGGTGGCGACACGGATGCGCTGGCGCCGCTGTTCGCACAGCTGTTCCCCGAAGCCCGCACCGGCGTCGATCTGCAGGCGCGCGCCGCCGCGGTCGCGCTCCGCCACAACCTCGTTCTCGTGACCGGGGGCCCCGGCACCGGCAAGACCACGACGATCACCCGCCTGCTCGCCCTGCTCACCGCACAGGCGCTGCACGCCGGGCGCCCCGCACCGCGCATCGCGCTCGCCGCGCCCACCGGCCGCGCCGCCGAGCGCATGGCCGAGAGCGTGCGCAAGGCCGTGCAGGCGCTGGCAGCGGCCGGTGTCGAGCCCGCACTGCTCGACGCATTGCCCACCGCCGGCACCACGCTGCACCGCCTGCTTGGCACGATTCCCGACAGCCCGCGTTTCCGCCACCACGCCGACAATCCGTTGCCGTTCGATGTCGTCGTCGTCGACGAAGCCTCGATGATCGATCTACCGCTGATGGCGAAGCTGGTCGACGCCGTCGCCGATGGCGCGCGGCTCGTGCTGCTGGGCGATCCCGACCAGCTGCCGTCGGTCGAAGCCGGCGATGTGCTCAGCGGCATCCTGCGTGCAGCGGGCGACGGCACGGATATCGCCGATGACGATGCGGACGCGTTGCAGGCATTGCTCGGCGCTTCTGCTCGTCGCCCCGGCGCACGCCGGGGCCCAGCGACTTCAGCGCCACCTTCTCTGGCTCGTCATTCCCGCGAAGGCTGGGCTCTCAACGGACGTATGTCCGGTAATCCAGGGACTTTGGATAAAGCACCGGCAACGTCCATGGACTCCCGCCTGCGCGGGAGTGACGGCGAAAGCTTCCCCGGCCGCCGCATCCACCTGCAACGCGGCTACCGCCAGAGTGCCGCCCTCGATCTCGCCCCGCTCGCCACCGCCGTGCGCGAGGGCGATGCGGGTACCGCGCTCGCGCTGCTGCGGTCGGGCGATCTCGCCGGCGTGCATTTCCACGAAGGCCATTCCGATCCGCTCGCCGCGCACCGCGACCATCTGCTCGCGCACTGGACCGCACTCGCCGACACCACCGATCCGGCAGAAGCACTGGCGCTCGCCGGCCGCCTGCGCATCCTCACCGCGGTGCGCGAAGGGCCGCAGGGCGCGCGCGGGCTCAATGCGCGCATCGAGGAACTGCTCGGCGGCAGCACGCGGCGCGGCGCCGGCCCCGGTTACTTCCACGGCCGGCTGCTGTTGATAACCGAAAACAGCTACCGCCACCGGCTGTTCAACGGCGACATCGGCATCTGTCTACGCGACGACGACGGCGCGCTCGTGGCCTGGTTCCCCGGCGACGACCCGCTGCACCCGCGGCCCTTCCATCCCGCTGCCCTGCCCGCGCACGACAGCGCATTCGCAATGACCGTGCACAAGGCGCAGGGTTCGGAGTTCGACGAGGTCTGGCTGGTGTTGCCCGAGCGCTTCAACCGCGTGCTGTCGCGCGAGCTTGTCTACACCGGCATGACCCGCGCCCGCAGCGCGCTGCACATCGCCGCGCGTGCCGATGTCATCACCGACGCACTCGCCAGGCACGCCAGCCGCTGGTCGGGCCTGGGCTGGCGCCTGGGCGCGGGTGACGTATCGCAACCGCCTGCACCGCCGATGCCCGAATCAGACACCCCCACGCAGGGCGCGCTGTTCTGATCCTCGGTCACGGCACGGAAACGCCCGGCCATGCCGGGCGTTCCGGATCCACCTGCTATGCAGCCATCGCCTGCGATCAGGCACTCAACAACTGCGACGCCTCCTTCACGATCTCGGCGCGGATGCCCGCAGTGCCGTCGCCATCCAGACCGCGCAGCAGCTGCGATTCGATGAACTCGTTGGCGTTGTCGCGGAATGTCGCCAGGTACTGGTCCTGGTGATCCGACTTGCTCAGCAGCTCGACCATCTTGTCCTTGAACACCTTGACGCTGTTGTCGTCGATCACGCCGCTCACCGATTCCGACGCGCTGTCGAAGGCCCGGGTCACGCCGCTGTTCTCGCCGAAGACCTTGGTGAGGCCCGTCTTGAGGTTGTCGGTCATGACGCCGCCCGGTGACGGCACCATGCCGACGAAGAAGTTGAGCATCTTCATCATGTCGGCCTGGCGCGCGGCGTCGTCTTCGGCCTTGTCGGCGAAGCCGTTGAGCACGGCCTGCTCGGTCGAGGCCACCGCATGCGTCAGCTGGTGCTCGTAGAGATACATGCGATCGGTGTTGCCCGCCTCGCGCGCATCCATGTAGTCCTTGGCCCAGCCATCGGACAGTTTGGTCAACGAATTCAGCACGTCGGGCGCGGCCTCGTTGGTCGGTGAGAGGCCGGTCAGGCGGGTGAGGTTCGCCATCGTCTGCACGTTGCGATCCACATTGGAGGTATTGCTGCCGTCGTGGATGCCGGACTCACCCAGGCCGTTGAATTCGAAGATCTCGCCGGCCTTCTTCGAGACCAGTTCGTTCACCGCTTCCTGGCGGCCTGACTTGGGGATGTTCTGGTCGTCGAAGAAGCCGTTGTCGCCCCACGGGTTGTTCTTCGACTGGTCGAGGATCAGCTCCGCCAGATCGGCCGCATGGCTGCGGCTGTCGCCGGCGTAGACGCTGGCCGGATCGTTCGCCACCGCGCGGATGATGATCTCCATCGGGTCACGGTTGTAGCTGTCGGGCAACTGGCTGTCCTCGCGGTCGAGCCAGGCGTTCTCGGTGGTGACCTTGCTGAAGTTCTCGCTGACATCCTGGATCGCCTGGGCGCGCTTCTCGTTGTCCACGCCGTGCAGGATGTTGTTCACCACCTCGTGATTGTCACTGGCGTGGTCGGCGGCATTGAGCAGCAGGCCCAGATAATCGCCACGGTCGTTGCTGTCGGTCTTCGTCGAACCGACCTTTCCGTCCTGCAGCTGGTCGATGGCGAATTTCTCGATGAAGCCGGCGAACTCGCTGCTGCGCGCATCGCCCTCACCCAGGCCATTGAGGAAGCGTTCCAGCACCTCGCCCGAGGTGTTGTTGTTCTCGACCCTGCTGAGGCCCAGGCTCGTCTGTCGTGAATTCGCCTTGTCCACCACTTCACCGCTGACGCCGTCCATCTCCATGAAGCGCCACGTGTTCTCGCTGTCCGCCTGGCCGGCCGTATACGCCGTGCCAAACGCCTCAAGCACCTGCTGACGCTGCGCGCTGGTGATGTCGCCGTTGTCGACCAGCTTGTCCAGACGGCTGCCCTGCAGCCATGAGTCGGATTTCGTCGCGCCGGTATCGTTCTCGAGAATCGCGCCGATGAAGCGGCCGCGGTCTTCCACGCTGAGATCGGGCAGGAAATCGTTTGCCAGCGCGGTCAGGCGCTTGTCGTAATCGTCCTTGCCCTTGCGCTCGCCCACCGAGTGCAATTCCTTCGCCATGTCCAGCAGTTCGGAATGGTCGGGCGATGCCTGCTCGGGCAGACCGCCAACGGCGGCGATGTCGCGCAACTGGTTGACGATGCTGATGGGATCGAGAACGTTGGCCATGGGACAGCTCCTTGGATGACGAAGGGTGCGGGCATCTCGTGGACCGACTGTCGCCACACGACCCGATGTCCGATACCGGGCTGGCCCTAGGTCGCTGACCCCGTGTTCCGTTGCGCGCAAGGAAGCTGGCTGGGGGATGACACTCGATTGACCACGCGCAATGCAGGCATGCGCGCGCGTCGCATGTGACCGCTTTCACAGCTTCGCCCTTCGCGCTATGGTCGGCCGCAGGGGAAAAGGGGATTCGCATGGGACGCGGACGTCGTGGGTTCTTCGACGACTTGATCACATTGCCGTGGCCGGTCGCACTGGTCGTCGGCGGCATCGGCTATGCCGTGATCCGGCACGGCGTGCCGGCGTTCTTCGCGCGGCAGGACGGCCCGTTTGCGCACGCACTTGCGAATGCGAGTGCATCGCTCGCCCCGCTCGCCTGGATGTTCCTCGCCGCCTGCACGCTGTGTGCGCTGGCCGCATTCGTCAACGCACGCAAACGCCGCCGCCTGCTCGACACGCGCACCGGCCTCGCCAGCCTCGCCGCCATCGGCTGGCGCGATTTTGAACGTCTTGTCGGCGAGGCATTCCGTCGTCAGGGCTACAGCGTCGAGGAAACCGGCCTGGGTGGCTCCGACGGCGGCATCGACCTGATCCTGCACAAGGGCGGCCAACGCACGCTGGTGCAATGCAAGCAATGGCGCCGCGAGAAGGTGCCGGTGAACGTCGTGCGCGAGATGTACGGCCTGCTCGCCCACCACGGCGCACATGCGGTGCGCATCGCGACCGTCGGCGGATTCACCCAGGACGCCGCGCGCTTCGCGGCCGGCAAGCCGATCGAACTGATCGACGGCACCACACTGCTGGCGATGATCCGCGACGTGCAGACCGCAGACCGCGCACCTGTGTCGGCACCCGCGACGATGCCCGCGCCCCGGATCGAACCCGCTTTCGCCAACGCCACGCCAGCGAGCGCAGCGACACCCGACTGTCCACGCTGCGGCAGCGCGATGGTCGAACGCACCAACCGCCGCGCCAACACCACCTTCTGGGGCTGCACCACGTTTCCCGCGTGCCGCGGCACGCGATGAGTGTCGTCTGCGGTCGTTGCCGTCTCCCATCGCCACCGACCAGGCAGGTCCCGCTATGCGCTTTCTGATCTTGTTGCTGCTCATCGCCGGTGCGTACGGCGTTTATCGCCACTTCCATGCACCCGAACCTGTGGCGATGACACCGATCGCAGCGACCGCCACGCCATCACGCGCCGCATCGACAGGTGTGTTGCAAACGCCGCCCCAGAGCTTCAGCTGCGATGGACGCCAGCACTGCTCGCAGATGCGTTCATGCGAGGAGGCGACGTTCTTCATTCGGAATTGTCCGGATACGAAGATGGACGGGGACAACGATGGAGTGCCATGCGAGACGCAGTGGTGTGGATAAAAACTAACTCGGAAACGTTAGATAAATATAGCTAAGGAATCGAATGACTACTCATGATCCCCTCAAAATACTTGAAACACTAAGGAACCACCTTACGCAACCTGACGCAAATGTTGTTTTTCTCTTCGGAGCAGGAACATCGTGCTCGGTAAGAATTCCCGTCGAAGTTGAAGGCACCGCGCAAGAAGAACCAACCACATCTACCCGGTCGCTTATACCGAATGTCGCCGAACTCACCGCCATATGCGTTAAGGAAATTCGTAAGCTTGACCCTGATGAGGGGCCTAAGAAGTTCGGGACCGCTTATGATTCCATCGAACTTGAAATAAGACCGAAAGATCGCCCAACAAATATTGAAGACGTTCTTTCCTGCCTACGGAGAAAGGTTCAGGCAGTTGGGGTAAACGACACCCTATCAGGACTTTCGGCATCTGAACTTGCTCTTGCAGAGAAAACAGTAAGGTCAACCATCGCTGCCCAAGTCAACCCCGAACTCACGAGCTTTCCCAAGAAGCTGCCTCACGAGGATTTCGTCCGATGGTTAGCAAAAATGCCAAGAGCTCGCCCAGTAGAGATATTTACAACAAATTATGACGTGCTCATCGAAACCGCATTAGAAGCGAATCGAGTAACTTCATTTGATGGGTTCGTTGGCTGCAATAGGCCGTTCTTTTGCCACGAAAGCCTGACTAGACCAGAAAGCGCTCCAGGCGCCGCGTGGACTAGGCTATGGAAGATTCACGGATCGATCAACTGGTCGCTCGAAAACGTCCGTGGAAAGGCCCGCGTTGTGCGTACCGCAGTCAATAATGAAGGCGAGATGATAATGCCGTCTCACCACAAATATGATGAATCGAGAAAACAACCTTACTCAGCACTTCTGGATAGGTTAACTAAAGCTCTAGAGAGAGAAGACGCGATACTAGTGGTTTGCGGATATAGTTTTTCAGACGACCACATAAACGCAATCATATTCGATGCCTTAGAAGCTCGCCGACGCCCCCATGTTATTGCATTACAGTATCTTGACGCTCCGGAAAACTCGATTTTGTCAGAGCGCGCCGCGCGCCATCTCAACCTTATGGTTCTGGGTCCGAACATTGCATACGTAGGAGGTAGGCAAGGTTCTTGGCGGCTATCGGATATGAGCGGTCGCAAGCAGATCTCCCAAGCATTCGAGCTAAGCCTTCCCGAAGATGATTCACCGCCTTCTGGAGAGGGAAAGTTCCTGCTGGGCGACTTCGCAGTTTTCTCTGCTTTCGCCGGATCGTTGGCGAGGGCCAACTGACATGGCTTCGTCTGATCCAACCTTTGTAGGACAGGTAGCGTCTGTAGCGGGCGGTATCGTGAGAGTGCGTCTGCGTCGCGACCTGCCGACAACGCTGGTCTTAGTTGAGGGGGAGTCATACCGAGTCGGACAGATCGGAGGATTTTTCCGAATACCATTGGGTTATACCCAGCTTTACGCAGTCTGCTCACAAGTCGGCGCTGATGCGGTTCCGTTAAGCGCGGCTCCAGAAGCCTCCGTGTTAGAACAAGATTCCGCAAAGGATGATGGCCTCTCGGGTTACCGCTGGATGACGGTCGTGCTCTTTGGCGAGTCAACAAGCGACCATTTCGAGCGCGGTGTAGGACAGTACCCAACGGTCGGCGACGAAGTTCACTTCGTGACGGGCGGCGACCTGGAAATAATATATTCACGAGCTTCCGCTTCTCACGGACTGTCAATTGGTCAGATCGCTTCGAGCGGAGGGATTGAGGCTTCGCTAGACCTTAATAAGTTTGTAAGCCGTCACTCAGCAATTGTTGGCTCAACGGGATCGGGAAAGTCCAATCTGGTCTCAGTCATTCTTGAGTCGCTATCAGGATCGGAACTTCCTTCCGCGCGCGTCTTAGTGATTGATCCACATGGCGAATACTCCGGCGTAGCTCCTACTAAGTCTTCTATTTTCTGTAGCAATCCAAGTGAATCGGAGAACCCCCTCATAGTCCCGTTCTGGGCCCTGCCTTTTGATGAGCTTTTGTCAATAACTTTTGGCTCCATGTCTCCTGCTAACGAAGCAGTTGTGCGCGATATGGTGCAAGACCGAAAGCGTGCAGCGGCGGACGCACTCGCCTCCCCTCCACCAACTCAATCGATAACGGCTGATAGTCCAGTTCCCTTCAGCCTTAAAAAACTCTGGTTTGATCTCGACGATTTTGAAAGACAAACATTTCGCACGGTAGCAAACCAGCGCGTGCCCACGGAAGTTGAAGTTCCTGGAGATCCGAACGCCCTTATCTCGAACTCATATCCCCTTCATGCGCCCGGCGGCAGGGAACCTTTCAAGAATCCTTCTCCAAGAGGCATTTCAAAGCAGTTGGATCTGGCGCGGAGTCGCCTGACAGACGCTCGCTACGGCTTTTTGTTCGACCCTCCCGACGGATACTCGCCCGACCTAGACGGAAAGATCAAAAAAGATATAGCCAGTCTCGTCGCTTCCTGGGTCGGCGGCGATAATCCATTGACCATTGTTGACGTTTCTGAAGTACCGTCGGACGTTGCAGTAGACGTGGTTGGCCTTCTTCTCAGGATAGTCTACGACGCTATTTTTTGGGCAGGATCGTCTGCGATCTCTGGCAAGAAGCAGCCTCTTTTGATAATGATTGATGAGGCGCACAGATTCCTCTCAGAAGGAGAGTCAACCAGCTGCCATCGCATAATTATGAGAGTCGCTAAAGAAGGTCGTAAGTATGGAGTCGGTATTTCGGTAATAACTCAGAGGCCAAGTGAAGTCGATTCAACCGTTTTAAGTCAATGCGGGACCATGATTGCACTCCGCACAACTAATATAAGCGACCGCAGCCGGGTCGCGTCTTCGTTCCCCGACGACCTGGGCGGACTGGTCGATTTACTTCCATCACTTAGAACAGGCGAAGCTCTGCTGGTCGGGGAGTCCATGTTTGTCCCATCCAGGGTGCGAGTGCGCTTGACTTCAGCGTCAGCAGCGGGCGCCGACCCGAACACTTCTAAGCAATGGAAGATGCATCCTCGCCCCGAGACTGATCTTTATGAGAAGGCGATCGATAACTGGCGAAAGCAACTAAAGGAGTAGTGCATGGAAATGTTTTTTGTGGATTCTTCCAACATCGATCAGATTGGCTATGACGAAACTACGATGGAACTGCACGTTTTATTCAAGAAAGGGGGTAAGTATATCTATTCCGACGTACCAGTGGATGTGTGGCTTCAGTTCGAAAGCGCACCATCCAAAGGAATATTCTTGAATCAGGAGATTAAGTCGAAGGGTTACAATTATAGAATTGATTGATCTCGGCGAATAACGGTGCCAGGTTCACTTACCCGAATAACGGTGCCACGAACTATCGGCAACTATCGGGGGCAGGTTCACTTACGGCGTGGCCTTAAAAGACCCCGCCTGACATGGAGGTCGAATGCGTCATCTGTTCTTACTGACCGGGCTTCTCGCGCCCACGCTGGTATGCGCGCAGTCCGGCCGCTACGGCGATGTCAGCTATAGCCAGCCCCAAGACTGCAGCGCTATCACCCGCGATCAGCGCGCCAATCCCTACGCGCACCTGTTCCGAAACATGTGCGAGCAAAGCGACGCGCGGACGAAGCAGAGCGTGGCGCGGATCATGGGTCGCCCGCAGCCGTCGACCCGCGTATTGACTGTGCCGGCGCATGGCACCGATGACGCAAAGCGTTACGGTGTCGCGTGCATGGGCGGTCTGGTGATGCTGCGCCTGCCGAACGGCTGGCAGCAGGCGCTCGATGCGGAGCATCGCTATCTGACGTGCCGCAGCTGATACCCCCGTGCAGTGCGCCACGGAAGAATCAACCAGATGACAGGAGCCCACACACGATGCAGCTGACACACTTCCTCTCCCGCGTCCTTGCGGCGTTGTCCGTGACGGTGCTGCTGGCCGCGTGCAGCACCCGTGGCGACGTCGTCGCCCAGGACTACATGACGCTCGAACTGGACGGACAGGGCCTTGTACTGCCCGTGTCCATCACCGCGCTTCCGTTCGGCTCCACGCGACGCATGGACACGCTCTCGGTCGGGGCGCGCGAGCGCGAAGACCTGCGATCGCAGGGTTTCGCCTTCCAGCTTGGCGGCGGCAACCTTCGTCCCGGCACCTACACCGCTGGTGACAGCGTGTTGCGTGCGAACTATCACGGCGAAATGGCTGGCGACACAGGGCGTGTCGTCTATGCGGCGGATGGATCGCTCGGCACCCGCTTCACGGTGACGCTGGCGGCGATCGGCAGGGACGGCGTGCAGGGCACGTTCTCGGGCACGCTCCTGCGTCAAGGTGATGGCCCCGGTCCCGAGCTGATGACGGTGTCGAACGGCCGGTTTGCCGCGCGCTACCACCGGGATGCAAGCGACGACCGCTAGCGCATGGGGGTGCCGGCATCGCGCACGGCCGTGGAAGCGTCGAAGATCCTCCTGATACACAGCCGCTGTGCGCCGACGCGAATCAACGCGGACGGCGCGCCTGGAATTCGGCCTCGGCCTGGGCGAGTTCCTTGAGCTTGAGTTCGCGCTGGTGGTCCGCCTTGCGCAGCGACTCGCGCGCTTCCTTGATCACTTCCTGCGCCAGGTTGTGGCTGGTGTGGTGCTGCTTCATGTCGATCGCGGACGCCAGGCGCTGATGGGCGAGCCGGATGTTCCGGTCGACGCGGAACAGGGGCGAGTTGGAGTTCTCGGTCAGCGGCGGGTCGTAGGTCTTCTTCATGAGGTGTCTGCGTGATCAGGACGGCACGATAGCCGGCTTGCACCGGCGCCGCACGCGCATTGCGTCGATGCGGGATCGACGACGGACGTTTGCAGGATCGCCCTACCTGGATCGCACGCGGCGTGCACGGCACGCGGCAGTGGACTCCATCAGGTTGCGCCGCAGATCGCAGACGGCAAGAAGCCGGCAGCCGATTCCTCGACTGCCGGCTCTGGATTCAACCTCAGTACGCCGCGTGCAGCATGCGACGACGGAAGCCGATGGCGCCGGCGAACCAGCTGATGGCGGCGCCGAGGATCAGCAGCACGACCGCCGTCCAGGCCGCCTTGGACACGCCGCGGGCGGCGGCGTCGCTGGCCTCGCGGGCCTTCTGCTCGGCCTCGGCCTTCAGTGCGTCGAAGCGCGCGACCATGGCCTCAGCCTGCTGCTGGTAGCGGGCGACGATCTGCTCGGCTTCGGCGCGGGGCTTGCCGGTGCGGGCGACGACGATGTTGACCAGCGCGTCGCGGTCGGCGGCCTCCAGCGTGGTGCGGCCTTCGCGGCGGGCGCGCTCGAACCAGTCGGCCAGGGCATCACCGGACTGGGTGGGGTCTTCGAGGGCCTGGCGGGCGCTCTGCTCGCCGTCAGTGCTGACGGCCTCGGCCTTCTGCTCGATCGCGTCGGGCGACAGCTCGGCCTTGCCGGTCTGCGCCAGCAGGGTCTCGAACTCACCGCGCAGCGTGTTCCAGTCCAGGTCCACACCGCGGTCGCGCAGTCCGTCGCCGACCTGCGATGCGATGGCGGGCGATGCCGCGGCGACGCCCTGCCCGGCCAGCGACAGGCCCTTGCCGACCACGCCGAACGCGGTGCCGACGAGGCCGCTGGCCGCCGAGGCCAGCAGGAACGTGGTGACCAGCGTGGTCACCGACCAGCTCAGCACGCCGTGCAGGCCGCCCTGGGCCGGGGCCGAGCGGCCCGCGACCAGCGCGCCGAGGCAGATGGCGATGATGGTCGACATCACCAGCCAGATGCCGGCGCCGGTGCCGAAGCCGCTCAGCGGATTGGCATCGCCGGTGGGATCGACGGCGCTGGCGCCGACGGCGGTGCCGAGGATGCTCAGGAACAGGTAGGCGACCAGCGACAGCACGCAGCCGGAGAACACGGCCGCCCAGGAAATGGCGGGCGCAGGCCGTGGGCGGGCGGCGTCGACGCGGGCATCGCGGTAGCCGGGCGGGCGCGCCTCGCCGGGCTGCACCCGGGGCGCGAGCGGGTCGTTGGGATTCATCGTGGAAGTCATGTCGGTCTCACCATCTCGTCTGTGGGGAGCGGGCACTGCAGGACGCACTGCCCGGGTGGCGCGCAGTGTCCGGATGCGGGGGGCGGGTGTCTGCGTGCATATGCACCAGCGGCGTTAGTGCATGCGGACGACGCCGCGCTGGCGCTGCTGTCCGGTTGGCGCGGCCGGGGCCACAATATGGCCGATCCACCCGACCGCGCCCGGCGCACAGCCACGAGACGCTTCCGATGACCGACGACGCCAGCCTGGGCACGCAGACCAACCGCAAGCAGTTGCAGCAGATCATCACCGGCCTGAGCGAAGGCGTGATCCTGGTGGAGCCCGACCAGCGCATCGTGTGGGCGAACGAATCTGCGCTGCAGCTGCACGGCGTGGAGACCGTCGAGGATCTGGGCGCCGACGTCGCCGCGTACCGCGAGCGCTTCGCGCTGCGCTACCGCAACAACCACCGCTTGCAGGCGGGCAACTATCCGATCGACCGGGTGATCGCGGGCGAGACCTTCAGCGACGTCATCGTCGAAGTCATCCCGGCGGCCGATCCCGACCGCTGCTGGGTGCACCGCGTGCGCAGCCTCGTGCTGACCGATGCGCGCGGCGAGCCCGACTGCCTGGTGCTGATCATCGCCGACATCACCGAGTGGGCCAGCGCCGAGCAGCGCTTCGAGAAGACCTTCAACGCCAACCCGGCGCCGGCGGTGATCTGCCGGCTCGACGACCTGCGCTACATCAAGGTCAACCAGGGCTTCATGGAGATGACCGGTTATGCGCGCGACGACGTGATCGGGCGCTCGGTATACGAACTCGACGTATTCGAGGGGGCCGAGACGCGCAAGGCCGCGATCGAGAAACTCGGCGAGGGCGTGACGATTCCGCAGATGCAGGCCGAACTCAGCCTGCCGGCGGGCGGCAGCAAGCTGGTGATCGTGGCCGGCCAGCCGATCGAGGTGGGCGAAGAGGACTGCATGCTGTTCTCCTTCATGGATCTGGAGCCGCGCCGCAAGGCCGAGGACGCTCTGCGCCAGAGCGAGGAGCGCTTCGCCAAGGCGTTCCAGATGACGCCGGTGCCCACCCTGGTCTGCAGCGCGGACACGTTGCGCGTAATGGAGGTCAACGAGGCCTTCGTGACGGCCACCGGCCTGGCGTCGGAAGAACTGCTGGGCAAGTCGCTGGACGAGATCGGCCTGTTCGAGGACACCAGTGCGCATGCGCGCATCCAGGACGCGCTGCGCGACACCGGCGCGCTGCACGGCACCGAGTGCCGCATCCACCGCAAACAGGGTGAAGTGCTCGACTGCCTGGTGTCGGCAGAGTCGGTCACGATCCACGGCCAGCCCTGCCATCTGATGGCGCTGCTCGACATCACCGACCGCAAGCGCTCGGAAATGGAACTGGTGGGCGCGATCGAGACGGTGATGCAGGACGCGTCGTGGTTCAGCCAGACGCTCATCGAAAAACTCGCCAACGTGCGCCGCGGCAATGCGCCGGGCGCCGAAGCCGTCGCGCTGGCAGACCTCACCGCGCGCGAGCGCGACGCGCTGGGGCTGATGTGCGAAGGCCTGTCGGACAAGGAGATCGCCACGCGCCTCGGCCTGGCCACCAACACGGTGCGCAACCACGTGGCATCGCTGTACTCGAAGATCGACGTGCACAGCCGCGCCGAGGCGATCGTGTGGGCGCGCGAGCGCGGTTACTTCGGCAGCGGCTCGTCTTCGCAGAAGAGCGGCTGAACGACGCGCGGGCCTGCTGCGGATGCACCAGTGCCGCTGGTGCATTTGCAACTGTCGGCGCTGCGCCTTACGACGCAATCTATGTCCACCGGGGCGTGCTGCCACGCAGGACGCCCGTCGGGTCCCCCATCCCCACCAGGAGACACGCATGGACAAGAACCGTATCGAAGGCACCACCAAGCAGGTCAAGGGCTCGGTCAAGGAAGCCATCGGCAAGCTGACCGGCGACCGCAAGACCGAAGCCGAGGGCGCGGCGGAAAAGACCGTCGGCAAGGCGCAGCGCAAGGTCGGCGAGGTGGCCGACAAGGTGCGCGACAAGACCGGCGGCTGATCACGCCTGACCGCTTGCGTCACTTGGCCGCCGCTCTGTCCGGTGGCAGGCGGGACCACGCTCCGGCGGGTCCCGCCTTTTCTTTGTGCCGTGTGCGCCGCGTGTGGCCGTTGGTGATCCAGTCGGCGCCATCCGCCGTAAGCCATGCAGACCGATCGAAGGAGCGTCTGCAATGCACGTCGTGATCCGGAGTGTGGTGGTGCTGGTGGCGGGCCTCTGGCTGGCCGGGTGCGCGACGGGCTTTCCGCGCCAATCGGCGCCGTATGCGGCCGCCGACGGACTCGACGGCACTGCCGTGCTCGCGCGCAGCGTGCAGGCGCATGGCGGCGATCTGCGCACGCGCAGCGGGGATCTGAATTTCGCGAGCGACGGGCGTTGGGAATCGCTGATCCAGCGCATCCAGCCGGTGGTCACCGACGCGGGCTATCGGGTGACGGCGGAAACACGCTATGCGCCGTCGACGGGCATGCACGCGATCCGCTACCAGGGGCCGAAAGGCACCAAGCAGGTGCTGCGCACGCGCGGCGGCATCGAGGTGTACTACGACGGCGTGCGCGCAACGGACACCGACACGCTGCAGGCCGCGGCGATGACCACCGACGCGTTCGAGCTGTTCCACTTCGGACCGACGTTCCTGTCCGCGCGCGCGACGCAGGTCACGCGCATGACCGATGCAGACGAAGCCGGCGCGCGCTACCAGCGCGTGCGGGTGGAGATCGCGCCGGGCTTCGGCGAGGCGGCGAACGACACGGTGATCGCGTGGTTCGATGCGCAGACGCACCTGCTGTACCGCGTGCACCTGACCTTGAACGGTTTCCCCACCACGCAGGGCGCGCACGTGGACACCACGATGACCGGCTACCGCGCGTTCGACGGCGTGATGTTGCCCACGCGTTTCCACGAACGCGTGCGCGGCCCGCTGCGCATCGACGCGCACACCTGGTGGGTGACGGGATTCGATAACGATCGCGGCTGGCAGCCCGGTGATGTGGCCGACGGTGCGTTCACCGGCGCCGCAGCGCGGCCTGCGGACGCGTTGCCGTAAGGTTTGGCGCGACGTCTGGCGTCAGCACCTCTCCCTTTGGGAGAGCGCCTGCCCCGGACCTGATCCGGGGTCGACGTGCGCAGCGTGTCGGGTGGGGGCACAGGTGCTCGCGGGGATCTTGCCAGCGCAGACCGCTGCGAAGATCGCGGCCGTCAACGGCACGAATGCGCCCGTCGGACTCACCGCCGCATGCAGCGTTCCCAGCGTTCCTGCACACGGTTGGCGAACCACGCGGTGGTCAGTGTGCGGGTGATCTTCGGGCTCTCCAGCACGATGCCGGGCAGCACGGCGCGCGGCAGCGGCGTGCCCGCGGCTGCATCGGCGAGTTCGAACACACGGGTGTAAAGCGCGCTGTCTTCGAAATCGAGTTCAGCGCCCTGCTGCAACGCGCGGCGGATCTGCGCGTCGTCCATGCCGATGCGGCCGCCGAGTGCGCGCACGGCGCGTTCGGTGGCGCCGGCGTTGTCGAGATTCGCGCCCGGCAGCAGCAGATCGCCATCGAGCGCGAGTTCGATGCCCGAGGCTTCGGTCACCGCGTTCTGGAAGGCGGCGTTGCGACTGGCGTACCAGCCGGCGTTGAAATCGGCGAAGCGGTACAGCGGCGTGTCGTAATTCGCCCCGTAACCAAGCAGATGGGTGGTGCCGAAATACAGGCCGCCGCGGCGGGTGAACACTTCCTGGCGGATACCACGCTCGACCGGATACGGATAGCCGCGGGCGTGCGATTCCGCGAAGTCGATGCGGACCTGCATCGGCCCACCGGTGCGCACCGGGTTGAGGCCGGCGAACAGACGCCCGCCGAGCGGGACGATGCCGATGAAGTCTTCGTACAGTTCGCTCAGTTCGCGCTCGGTGCGCACGCGTTCCAGGCGCTGCGCGTAGGTGCGTCCGTCGGGGGACTCCAGCCGCAGCGCCGCGTTGAGCAGGAAGCCCGGCACGTGCAGCGCACCGGCGCGGCGATCGATCTCGGCGCGGGCGATCTTCGGCAGGCCGGCCACCGCGGGGTCGGCGGTGTAGGTGCTCTCCTGCTCGGTCACGGCCAGCACCGCGCACAGGTGTTCGCTGGTGGGCGCGATGTCCTGCGCGGTCAGTGCGACATAGACGTCGTTCGCCCAGCCGGCGCGGTCGTCGAGGCCGGCCGGCAGCTTGCGCAGGATTTCCGCGCGCACGTCATCCGGGCTGCGCTGCATCTGCAGCGGCGCCTGCGAGGCGCAGCCGGTGAGCACCAGCAACAGCAGGCACGTGAGCAATCGGGTCATGGCAGACGCAGGTCGGCGAACGGAGCGGCATCGTGCCAGACGCGCTGCGAAGGGCGCGGAACCGACGGCGGCTAGAGGGCTGCGAATGACGGGATCGGACCGAGGTCCGGTGTGCGTCGGCGCCTCAGTGTTTCGGCGTTGCGCCCAGGCGCTCGCGGATCCACTCGAAATCGCGCCGCACGGGCGCAGCCAGCACGGACGGATCGCCGTCGTAGAGATAACTGGCGACTGTGGCGCCGGTGTCGTCGGTCGCAAGCGGATCGGCGCCGGCTTCCATGAAGCGTTTCACCGACGGAATGTCGTTGACGAGCGCGGCCTGGTGCAGCGGCGTGGTGCCGGCGCGATCGCGCACGTCCACCTGCGCGCCGGCCGCGAGCAGGCGGTCGATGTTGTCGGGCTCGCGTGCGCGCAGGGCCTCGAACAACGCGGTCTGGCCGTTGCGGGTGTTGGGCACGTCGACCGGCACGCCGTGTTCGAGTAGCAGGTCGATCCAGTCTGCATTCTTCGACATTGCGGCTTCGTGCAGCGCGGTGCGGCCCTTGGCATCACCGCGCGCGGGATCGGCGCCGAGATCGAGCAGCAGGCGCACCGCATCGCGATCGCCCTGGCGGATCAGCCAGTTCAGCGCGGGCGTGCCGTCGGCATCGGTGGCATCGGGATTGGCGCCGGAGGCCAACAGCTCGCGGGCGAGCGCGGCATCGCCGGCGCGCAGCGCGGTCACGAACTGCGCCTGCGCGGGATTTTCGAATGTGCGCGCGTCCGTGGTCATGGAGTCGTGTCCTTGCGTGCAACCGGAAGCGGCCAGCATAAGCGCGGCCAGTGCCAGGTGCGGAAGCGGAAATGGGCGACGGGTCATGACGCGCAGCATGCCGCAGCGCGCGTTAAGCGCGTTGCGGTGTCCGGGTGCGTACGCCAGATGGTGATGCGGTACGCCACATGCGATCGGCGCATTGCGTCAGGCACGCGGCATCAGTTGAAGGGGTTCAGTGCATCGAACGCACGACCCGCCCCGTTGGCGATGCCGCGACCGAGGTCACGCGCACCGTCGGCCGCGCTCTGGGCGACGTCACCCGCGAAGTCGCTCACGCCCTGGCCCACATCGCCCGCGATATCGGCAAGCGCTTCGAGGCCGTCGCCAAGCTTGTCGGTGCCCACGTCGAGCGCTGTGCCGACGCCGTCGGCGACGTTGCTGATCACGCTGCCGGTGCCTTCGACGACACCCGCGACGGCATTGGCCGGCGTGTCGAGGCCGGTGATGCGGCCCAGATCGCGCACGAAGCCGCCGGTGGCGTTGGCCGTGTTCTGCGCGCCATCGCCGATCAGGCTGACGGCGCCGTCGGCAATGTCGCCCAGGGTGCCGACGCCGGCATCGGCGAGATCACCCAGCAGACCGTAGCCCGCCGCCACGCCGCGGCCCTGGGACAGATCGGTCATGAAATCGCCGGCGCCCTCTTTCAGTTCGGAGACCGTGCCGGCGACATCGCCGCCGAGATCGACGACTTC
Organism: Luteimonas sp. KH_071; assembly: GCF_057838005.1. NCBI lineage: Bacteria > Pseudomonadati > Pseudomonadota > Gammaproteobacteria > Lysobacterales > Lysobacteraceae > Luteimonas > Luteimonas sp. KH_071. The sequence continues at coordinate 3,575,409 of NZ_CM174458.1, forward strand.
ACGGATGCCCGAGGCCAGGGTGTTGAACTGCAGATCGCCATAGGCTTCGAGACCGGCGATGCCCGCATCGCTGGCGAAGCCGGTGGTGGCGCCGACCACGTCGCCGATCAGATCGCTGCCCTGCTCGACCAGCGGGCTGGCGCCGTTGAGCAGGCTGCCGACCACCCAGCTCTGCGGCGTCGCGCCGGGACCGCTGCGCATCCGGTCGCCCAGTGCCTCCATGCCGGTGGCCACAGTGCCGCCGGCGGTATCGATGCCGGTGTTGACCAGACCGCCCAGCACGTCGCCGTTGCTGGGGCCGCGTGCGGGATCGGTGGGGCTGGCGTGATCGAAGGCCTCGACATACACCGCGTCGGGACCGCCGCCGCCGTGCAGGCCACCGAAGCTGGTGCCCGGCGGCGGATCGATGCGCAACGCATAGCCCACGGCATCGGGCGGCGAGCCGACGATCGGCAGCAGCGGCACGTCTTCCTGCGCGCCGGTCAGCGGATCGCCATTGACCGCATAGCGGCGCACCTGCCCGTCTTCGGCAGCGCTCTCGCGGATCGCATTGGGGCTGAAGCCGAGACGCTCGAGCGTTTCGTTGCTGAGGCCCGAGCTGTTGAACGTGACGGCGGATGCGCCGGTGGCCAGTGACGCGGCAGACGCCAGACCGCCGCCGAGCGAATGCCCGGTCAGTGCGACATTGCCGTCGCCGAGCACGTGTTCGGCGCGCTTGGCGAGTTCGATGGCGCTGCTGTACTGGGACGCATCCATGCCCAGGCCCTGCTGGCCGTTGTTGACCCAGTCCATGTACTGGCTCGGATTGCCGCCGAGCTCCGAGCCGCGATAGGCGACCACGTAGCCGCCGTCCTCGTGCTGGTAGATCTCGGCGTGGAAGCCGGAACGGTCGTCGCTGAGCAAGGCCGGATCGATCGGAATGCGGTTGCCGTGCTGGTCGGTCAGGCTGAGTCCATCGGCGTGCGGCGCGAGCGCGGTCCAGCCCGCATCCTGCAGCGCCTGCTGGTATTCGGGGCTGTCGGGCGCGTAGGCGCCATTGGCCATCATCGCGAACAGCTGGTCATCGGCGCCGGGCGTGGTGCCGCGCACCTGGTTGCTCAGCTGATGGTCGCCGGCGCGATAGTCCTGCGCCACCGGCGGTGGCGGCGGCGGTGCGGTCTGCTGCGCGACGCTGTAGACGCGGCCGGTATCGCTGACGGGGATGACCATGCTGAATCCATTCACAGGGATGTCAGCGTGGACGGTACCCGGCAGGCCGAAGGCACAACACCCGGGGCGACCCTAGCTGACGGGCGCCGGCCGCGTCGCGGCTCAGCGCGTCGGCGCGTCGCGGGCGTCGGCTTCGCGATCCTCGACCGCCGCCTCCAGGTTCGCCTTGTGTGCGATGCGCGCGCGCGAAACGGCGGTGTCGCGTGCCTGCTGCGCGGGCTCGACGATGCCCTTGCGCTTGGCGCTGGCCTGAGCGTTCGCGTAGCTGCGCTGTGCCGGTGTGGCGCGGCCGGCGTTCGCGTCCGCAGTCGTGGCGGCGACGATGGCGTTGAATTCATCGGTCGCCTTGGCGACCAGACAGTTGAAACGCTCGGCATGCGTGGCGACCGTGCGGTTGAAGGCCTCTGCCGCAGTGCCGACACGGCAACCGAAGCGCGCATTGATCGCGGCGAGGCGGCGGTTGAACACGTCACTGAGATCGGCGCGGTTCTTCGCAGCGAGATAGTCGCCGCCACCGGCTTCGGCGACATCGCGCAGCTGCTGTTCGGCGTCGGCATCGACGTCGAAGCCGATCACGTTGACGACCACGCCGATGTCGCTGGCCTGCAGTGCGCGTGCGGCCGCAGCGGGATCGCCGTCGCAGGTCTCGATGCCGTCGGACACGAGATAGACCACGTTGCCATCGGTATTGGCGCCGCCGTCGGCGAAGTCGCGCGCGGCGGCTTCCAGCGAGGCGGCGATCGGGGTGAACCCGCTGGGCTGGAATGCACGCACGCCCGTCTCGAACGCGATCGGATCACGCGGCGCGAACGGCAGCACGCGTTCGCTGGCGCGGCAGGACTCGGCCTTGTCTTGGGCGCGATTGCCGCCGCGATGGCCGTAGACGCGCAGCGCGACCTGGGCCTCGCTATCGAGCCGCGTGGCGAAGTCGAGCAGGGCGTCCTGCGCGATCGCGAGCTTGGTCTGCCCGCCCTGGCGTCCGGCCATCGAACCGGACGCGTCGAGGACCAGCAGCACGCGACGCGGCGGCGCCGGCGCACCCGCGACTTCGCTGTCGGCGCAGGCCTGTGCATCGGGTGACTCGGCCCGCGGGCAGGAGGCGATGTCCTGGCCATGCATGGCGACGAGACTGTCGTAGTAGCTGCGCAGCGCGGGATCGTCGGTCGCCGCCGCGTTGGGCGCGTCCGGCATGGACGGAGCGGCGCCGGTGTCGACGTCCCCGGATCGGTTGCAGCCCACGGACAGACACGCGGCGATCAGGACGGCCAACAGAGGGTGGGCGTTGCGCGGCATGCGGCGTCTCCGGTGTGGACGCGCAGTGTGCGGCCGTGGCGTCGATGCGCGATCAAGACGGCCGCGGGTCGCTCAGCGGTACGGCCCCGGCCCGCGCCAGACCACTTCGCCGCGGCGGTACACGCGGTGGAAGCCGATGACTTCGCGCGCATCGCGGATGTTGGCCATCTCCGGATCCTCCGGGGCCAGCATCCGGCAATCGCTGGACTCGCGGCGGATCGCGGTTTCGAGCGGGCACACCATGTAGTCGCGGGTGCCCGGGAGCGGGATGAAGAGTTCGGTGACGCCTTCGTCGCGCCATTCGCGCAGGCGGGTTTCGCTGGTGGTGTCGTAGACCACCTGGTAGCCGCCGACTTCGAGGCTGGGCCGGTCGGAACTGGAATCGCGGCCGCGGCCCTGGCCGATGCGGGCGGTGCGGTCGGTGCCGGCGTTCACCGGCGCGGTGGCCTCGGGCAGCATGCCGGGCGGCTGGCCCCAGGTGCGCGCGCGACGCTGGGCATCGGGCGGGCTGGCGGCGGCCTGCGACTGCACGGGTTGCGGCGGTGTCGCTGGCGCCGGGGGCGCGGGACGCGGCGGACGGACTTCGGTGAGGGCTTCGACCGGCGCGACCTCGTCGGGCGGCACCGGTTCGGCGGCTTCCTCGACGCGTGTGGTCACCACACGCGACGTCACGGGCGCGGCCTGGGTGGGCGGCGTCTGCGGCGGCGGACTCGGAATTGGCGCGGTCACCGGCTGCGGCGGGGTGATGCCGATGTACTCGACCGCCATCGGGCTGCCGGCCGAAGACCCCTGCGGCGGCTTGAAGACGATCGGCTGGGAGGTGAGCAGCAGATACGCGAACAGCACGTGCAGTACCGCGCTGACCAGCGCGGCGCACCACGGCTGCAAGCGTTCATTGCGTGACGGGGCGCGGCCCTCCGGCCGGCGGAACGCCTGGCTCATGCCGCCTGCAGTGCGTCGGAGGTGCGGGCCTTCATGCGGAATCGGGAGGTGCGGCGTGGGGACGGGCATCGTAACGCGCGCGGGTGCCAGGACGCGGCGGCCGGCGCGCGGTGGTCAAGCCGGCATGCAGGTGCGTCGCCGGGCCGCACTGCGGTGCAGGTGCTCACCGCAGGGGCCCCAACGCGAAGGGCCGGCGCTTTCAAGGCGCCGGCCCGGGGACACGCCTGCGATCCGACCGGCTCAGTCCTTCAGATCGTCCGGCACCTTGCCGCCGTTCTCGGCCAGCTTGCGCATCACCGCGCGATGCAGGGCGATGTTCTGCTCGGCACTGCCGTGGGCGCCGGCGTTGACGTCGAGCTCGGCGGCGAGTTCCTTGCGGGCCTCGAGGTTGGAATCGAGATCGAGCAGCTTCAGCAGATCGACGATCGAATGGCGCCAGTCGCTGGGGCCGCCCTTCTCGGCGGCGAGACCCGTCAGCACCGCTTCCACATCGACCGGTTGCGCCGGCGCGGACGCGACGGGCGCCGGATTGCGCGCGGGCGGCGAGACCTTGGGGTCGTGCTCGCTGCCGGTGAAGATCACCGCAGCAGGCTTGGCCGGTGCCGCGGGTGCGGAGGTCGGGGCGGGTGCGTCTTTGCGGCCGAAGATGCGGTCGGCGATTTTCGAGAACAGGCCCATGCGGGTCACTCCGGTGAAGGGAGCGGCGAGTGTGTGGCGGCGTTCGCAAAGGCCGCATGAAAGAAACGTGCGGTTGCGATCCCATTTCACATCAGGCGCTAGGCTGGTGGTCGGCGCTGGCGTCTGCGTTCCGGGCGCGCAGCCACAATCCAATTGATCGAGAGGACATGCGAATGGCGCTGGTGCAATGCAGGGAATGCGGACGCGAGATCAGCGACCGGGCGATCGCATGCCCGCAATGCGGCGACCCGAAGCGCATGGCGGCGTCGTCCAGGGGTATCCGGATTCTGCTGGGCGTCCTTGTGGGCGTCCTGGTCCTGATGTTCGCCGCCGGCATCCTCCTCGCGTGGCTCGCGCCGAAGGCGTCGCATCCGATCGACATCGAGCTGCCGCAGCGGAGTGTTCCATCGACTTCGTTGCAGGCGGACTGCATCCCGCACCATCCGTGCGCATCGACGCAGCTCGCCTCCCGCTAGACCTGCGCGGCCACGAACAGCCAGGGAAACGGCAACCGCACGGTGTCATCGGCGGCACCGTCACGCGACGCCGCGCCGCACGCGATGCACGGTGGCGCGCCGACCGGGCACCATGACGCATGGGTTCACCGACGACGCGCCGAGGCGCCCCCCGCATGACTGCCGCGAGCGCCGCGCCGAACGGCCGCACCCGCACCCTGCTGCTGATGGCGCTGTCGCTGGTGCTGGCGATGTCGCCGTGGTTTTCGGCCAGCGCGGTGCTCGGTCCGCTGCGCGCGGCCTGGGGTTTCGGTGATTCCTTCGGTGCGTGGCTGACGATCGCGGTGCAGCTGGGGTTCGTGGCAGGCGCGTTGGGGTCGGCGGCGCTGGGCCTGGCCGACCGGCTGCCGGCGCGGCGGCTGATCGTGGTCGCGGCTCTGGGCGCGGCCGTGGCCAATGCACTCGTGCTCGCCGCGCAATCGCCTGCGCAACTCCTGCTGGCGCGCATGGCCACCGGCGCCTGCCTGGCACTGGTGTATCCGCCGGCGATGAAGCTCGTGGCGACGTGGTTCGTGCAGGGCCGCGGGCTGGCGCTGGGCGTTCTGATCGGTGCGATCTCGGTGGGCTCGGCACTGCCGCACCTGGTCAACGCGCTGGGCGGGGCGCGCTGGCAGGGCGTGATCGTGTGGACCTCGGCAGCGACGGTGGTCGGCGCGCTGGTGATCGCGCTGGGCGTGCGCGAAGGGCCGTACCCGTTCCCGCGCGCGCCGTTCCGGCTGCGCGATGTCGCCGCGATCGTGCGCAACCGCGGCGTGGTGCTGGCGTCGCTGGGCTACTTCGGCCACATGTGGGAGCTGTACGCGATGTGGGCCTGGTTCGCGACATTCGCGATGACCGCGGCGGCCGTCGCCGGCGATGCGACGCGCGCGGCGTGGCTGGCGTTCGCGGCGATCGCGGCCGGGCTGGTGGGCTGCGTGCTGGCCGGCGGCCTGGCCGACCGCTTCGGCCGCGCGCGCACGGCGATGGTGGCGTTGCTGATCTCGGGCACGTGCTGCGTGGCCGCGGGCTGGGCGCACCTGGCGCCGCTGTGGCTGCTGCTGACGCTGGGCCTGGTCTGGGGCGCCAGCGTGATCGCCGATTCGGCGCAGTTCTCGGCGCTGGTCACCGAGCACGGCGATCCGCACACCGTGGGCACGGCGCTGACCCTGCAGATGGGCCTGGGGTTCCTGCTGACGGTGGCGACGATCTGGATCGTGCCGCTGCTGGCCGGCGCGCTGGGCAGCTGGCGCTGGGTGTTCCTGGTGCTGCTGCCCGGCCCGGTGCTGGCGATCGCGGCGATGTGGGCACTGCAACGCCGGCCGATGCCGACTGCCGCACCGCGGTCACCGTAGGGGCGCGTGCCCGCGGCGCCCCATGCACGTCGCGCACCGACCCGGTCGCCGGGCCGATGCATCGCGGGTGCTACCAGCGCAGCATGCGCGGCAACGCCAGACGCCCGACGAGGCCGCAGCCGAGGACTGGCAGGAAATGCCAGATCGCCCAGTGCTCGAAGCCGGTGATCGGGCACGACAGTCCGTAGATGGCGCTGCCGAGCGCGCCGGACGCCAGCCCGGTATAGAGCCCGGCGCGGGCGGGCGACGCCGGGGCACCACGCCGCAGCCAGGCCACCAGCACCGCTGCGGTGAGCAGACTGCTCACCGAGCCCCAGACCGCGCACGCCCAGTGGCCCTGTTCGCCGTGGACGGCCGCGTTGCCGAAGCCCGGGACAGCCAGCACGACCAGGCCCGCGACCGGCATCAGCGAGGCCGCCGCCACCAGCCAGAACGCCGCCGGGCGCGCGGTGCGCGACGGCGAGGCCATCGCCACGACCGCCAGCGCACAGGCCAGTCCCATGGTCGCCAGGACCAGCTCGGCCAGCAGGAACCAGCCGCCGCCCGGTGCCAGGGCGAGGCCGGGCTTCAGGCCGAAGCCCAGGTGCACCAGCGCCGCGGTGCCCAGCATCGCCAGCGCCAGCAGGCCCCAGCCGGCGCGCGGACGCTGGGGGCGGACCGGGCGCAGGTCCGCCGACAGGCGGGCGATCAGGGCGTCGTCTCGGTCCATCACGTCATCCTCGGACGGGTTACGGCCTCAGCAGTGCCGCCGCGGCCGCGCGTGATGCGTGCCAGCGCGGCGTCGAACGAAAACAGGCCGCTGCCGCGCGAGATCAGCACCAGGGCCAGACCGGCCCAGACGAGGTGGACGGGCCAGGCGTCAGGATAGACGAACACCTGGATCACGGCGGTCATCCCGAGCAGACCGGTCGCCGCAAGGCGCGAGCCCAGACCGAGCAGCAGCAGCAGCGGCAGGCCGAACTCGGCCCAGGTCGCCAGCTGCGCTGCCAGTTCGGGGGGCAGCAGCGGCACACCGGCGTACTCGTGCTCGAACAGATACCGGGTGCCGTCGCTGATCTGCAGCCACGTGCCGTCGACGACCTTGCTGCGCCCGGCGCGCCAGAACACGCTGGCCAGTGCGAGACGGGCGACGAGCAGCGCCAGCCCCTCGCCGACGGAGCCCGAGAGGTGGCGGCCGAGGCCGCCGGTGGGAAGGGGGCGGGTCATGGCGGCGCGCCGTCAGCGGTCGATGGGCGTCAGCGAACCGGTGCCGGCAGGCGTGCGGGTCGTGGTGCAGGTGCCCTTGGGCACGAGCTTCCAGGCATTGCCCTGGTAGTCGCGCGTGGACGACCCGGCGCAGCTGGTGCCGGGGCCGGCGGCGCAGTCGTTCTGGCCGGCCTTGGCGATGCCGTAGCACTTTTCGCGTGCGCCGGCGTCCTGGGCGATGGCAGGCACGGCCTGAGCGAACAGACCGGCGGCGAGGGCGAGACCGGACATGCGGGCGAGGGTACGGGTGTCCATGGGATGACTCCTGAGTGTCGTAGGTGGGTGGCCCCGCGGATGTGCGGTGGCCTATCGGAGTTCGGACGAAACGTCGCCCCGGTTACAGCCGAGAAAAATTCGTCGCGCTGTAACCGGGGCACGCGCTGCTGCGAACTCCTGTCTAGCGATCGGCCTGCGGGTCGACGCCCCGCGGTTCCGTCCACTTCCTTCGACCCATGAGGCTTGCCATGCACATCACCCAACGCTCGATCGCCACCCTCGCCGCCTCCGCCGCCGCGCTGGCCCTGTCCGCCGCCGCCTTCGCCGCGCCTGCACCGGCAGGCAGTTCCGGCCGCGCCATCAACAGTGACGACGCGATCCACTGCTACGGCGTCCATGCCTGCAAGGGCAATTCCGACTGCGCCACGACCGAGCACAGCTGCAAGGGCATGAACGCCTGCGCCGGCCACGGCTTCGTGGCCCTGAAGGCAGGCGAGTGCCTGGCCAAGAACGGCACGATCGGCGACCTGCGCTGACCTGCCCACCGGCGCCCCGCGTGCCCGTAGCGGCACGCGGGTACGCCTTCATCCGGAGTACGCCCATGCCGCCCATCCCACCTGCCCACACCTTCGGCCTGGGCATGCGCCGCGAACATTACCCGCGCTTCCTCGCCGGCGATGCGCGCGTGGATTTCGTCGAGGTGATCTCGGAGAACTTCATGGTCGACGGCGGCCGTGCGCTGGCGACGCTGGAACGCGTCCGCCAGCACTGGCCCGTCGCGCTGCACGGCGTCTCGCTGTCGGTCGGGTCCGCCCACGGCCTCGACGATGCCTACCTCACGCGGCTGCGCCGGCTGGCCGACCGGATCGAACCGATGTGGCTGTCCGACCACCTGTGCTGGACCCGGACCCAGGCGCACAACAGCCACGACCTGCTGCCGCTGCCCTACACCCGCCGCACGCTGGACCTGGTCTGCGCGAACATCGACCGCGCCCAGACCCGTCTGGGGCGCACGATGCTGTTCGAGAATCCGTCGAGCTATTGCCGGTTCCCCGACGACACGATGACCGAGTGGACGTTCATCGCCGAGATGGCGCGTCGCACCGGCTGCGGGCTGCTGCTGGACGTCAACAACGTCTACGTCAGCGCCTGCAACCACGGCTGGGACCCCGCCGCGTACATCGACGGCCTGCCGCTGGCGCAGGTGCGGCAGATCCACCTGGCCGGCCACACCCCCGGCGAATTGCACATCGACACCCACGACCGCGCGGTCTGCGACGCGGTCTGGGCCCTCTATCGCTCCGTGATCGCCCGATGTCCCGGTGCGGTGGCGACGATGCTGGAGCGCGACGGCGACATCCCGCCGCTCGAGGACCTGGAACACGAACTCGACCGCGTCCGCGCCCTGGCACTGGTCGCCACGCCGCAGCAGGCCGCCGCATGAACCTGGCCGCGCTGCAGTCGACCTTCATGGGCTGCCTGCACGACGAGGCCACGGCGCTGCCGCCGGACTGGGGCCCGGACATGGCGCGCGGGCTGGCGGTCTACCGCAACAACACGCGCAGCGCGCAGCTCGAGGCCATGCGCAGCACGTTCGCGCGCACGCGACGCTGCGTCGGCGACGGGCCGTTCACCGCCGCGGCCGCGCATTATCTGATCCAGCATCCACCCGGCAGCTGGACCCTGGACGCGGTCGGCGACGGCTTCGCGGACCTGTTGGCCATGCTGTTCGCGCACGAACCGGATGTCGCCGACATCGCTGCGCTGGACTGGGCGATGCACGGCGTCTTCTCCGCGGGCGACGCGCACCCGCTGGATGCCGCGGCATTCCAGCGCGCGGCGGCCGGTTTCGACGGCGACGACTGGGCTGGCCTGCGCCTGCAGCTGGTGTCCGCGCTCGCGGTCGTCGACATCCGCACCGACTGCCTCGCCACCTGGCGTGCGCTCGAAGGCGAAGGGGCGCCGCCCGATGCCGACGTGCTCGCGCAGCCGGGGCAGGTCGTCGTCTGGCGCGAGGACGGCGCGCCGGTCTGCCGCCGCGCGACACCGGGCGAAGGCGATGCGCTGCGCGAGATCGCGGCCGGCGTGTCCTACGGCGCGCTGTGCGCCGGACTCGTGTCGGCGCACGGCGAGGACGAGGCCGTCCACATCGCGGGCGGGATGCTGTCGGGCTGGCTGCACGCAGGCCTGCTCGCCGCACTGCTGCCGCTCTCGCGCGGCGACCACGATGCCGGGTGACGGCACCCGCGCGACGCCGGTCGCCGGCCTGCGACCGCCCGGGCCGGCGGTCGGCGCGTCCGTGGCGCATCGATGCGCCACACTCTCCGCGTGCGCAGGCGGGAGGCCGGGCATGGTGACGACGCGGGCGGACGGCGGGGCCGACGCCGACAGCTGGGAGACGCTGCTCGTGGCCGCACAGGCCGGCGACGCGCGCGCCTACGCACGCCTGCTGTCTAAGCTCGGCCCGTGGCTGCGCAGCTATTACCGCCATCGCCTGCCGGCCTCGATGGTCGACGACGCGGCCCAGGACGCACTGATCGCCGTGCACGAGAAGCGCCACACCTACCGGGCCGGCGAACCCGTGCGGCCCTGGGTCGCGGCGATCGCGCGCTACAAGTGGATCGACCGCCTGCGCGGCCTGCGCCGCCAGGACGAACCGCTCGATCCCGATCTCGTCTCCACCGATCCGCGCGACGGGATCGACAGCGCGCTGCTGCTCGATGCGCTGCTGGCGACGCTCAAGCCGGCGCAAGCGATCGCCATCCGGCTGGTCAAGCTGCAGGGCTACAGCGTCGTCGAAGCGAGCCGCCTGACCGGCCAGTCCGAATCACTGGTCAAGGTCAACATCCACCGCGGCGTGGCGGCGCTGGCGCGCGCAGTGGAGGACGGCCGAGACGCGACCATCGGGCGCGCGCTCGAGGCCTGAGCGGCTGCGATGCCGGCACCTGCACGGTCGACGGCGGCCACAGTCCTCACGTGTGCACGTCGATGATGCAGGCATCCCGCACCGCCACCGCCCGAGCCTCCATGTCCCGGACCCTGACCCTCGACGGACACCGCATCCGCGATCTCGCGTCGTTCTATGACGAGGTCAACCGGGTGTTCATGACCGGCGTCGACTGGCCACTCGGCCACAGTCTGGATGCGCTCGACGACATGCTCTACGGCAGCTACGGCGCGCTCGATGGCGACGCGCCGGTGACCCTGCTCTGGACGGACTTCGAGCGGAACCGCCGCGCGCTCGGCGTCGACGCCACCCGCGCGTGGCTGCAGGACAAGCTCGACACGCCGGGCCGCTACGACAAGGCGCGCATGCGGCGCGACATCGACGCGCTCGAGGCAGGCAGCGGGCCGACGTTCTTCGATCTCGTGCTGGAGATCATCGCCGCGCATCCGAACATCACGCTCGACGTGCGCTGACGTCTTACTTCCGCGGCGCGCGCCCGGCAACGTCAGGGGTCAGAATCCGCATCGCGACCATGCGGTCGATGGCATTGCAGGTGGCAGCTGCCACTTCGCCCGTGTTGCGGTCATCGATCAGCCCACGGACAGAGCCCGTGCGCGGTTTCAGGCGCCATCGAGCAGTTGCGCGAGCACCCAGGTGTCGAGGAAGGCGGTCGCGCGCACGATGCGGCCGTCAGCGAGTTCGAGATGCCAGGCGTAGTGGTTGCGGTATGCGTCGCCGTTGCGCGCGGTGGCGGTGCCCTGCCACAGCACGACGACGTGGGCGCCGTCGGCGATCATGCGCTCCACCCGCGGGACGATCGGCGTCGCGAGTTGCGCGGTGATCGGCGCGACGGCCTCGTCGAGGAACGCCTGCTTCGAGCGGTACGTGCCCGACACCGGACTGTCGCCGGCGACGGTCCACACGACATCGTCGGCGAGCAGGTCGAACACGCTGCCCTGGCCGAGGCGCCAGGCTTGGAACGCGGCGCGGATCTGCGCGGCGTTGTCGTGTGGCGTGGCCTGCGTCGGCGCATCACCGGCATGCGCCGACACCACCGGCACCGCGAGTCCCATCGCAATCGCGAGGCCGGCGAGCCTGCAGCACTGCGGCAAGCTGCGGGCGGCCATCAGTAGGGGCTCGCAACGGGACGCACGATCAGCTCGCTGACATCGACATCGGCGGGCTGGGTCATCGCGAATGCAATGGCGCGTGCGATGGCCTCGGGTGCGATCGTGATGCGGCGGAAATCACGCATGCCTTCGGCGGCGCCGGCGTGGGTAATGGTGTCGGCGAGTTCGGAGGTCGTGGTGCCGGGGCTGACCACGGTCACGCGCAGCGTGGTGGTCTCCTGCCGCAGGCCTTCCGAGATCGCCCATACCGCGTACTTGGTGGCGCAATAGACGGCCGACGTGGGGAACACCTGGTGCGCGCCGATCGAGGCGACGTTGATGACGTGGCCGAAGCCCTGCGCCTCCATCGCCGGCAGCACCGCGGCGATGCCGTGCAGCACGCCGCGGATGTTGACGTCGATCATCCGGTCCCACTCGTCGCGCTTGCGCGCCGACAACGGCGAGAGCGGCATGACGCCGGCGTTGTTGACGATGGCGTCGATACGGCCGTGCGCGGCCAGCGCGTGGTCGGCGAAGGCCTGCATGTCGTCTGCCGAGACGACATCCAGCGCGCGCGCTTCGGCGCGGCAGCCGGTGCCGGTGATCTCCGCGACCAGTGCATCGAGGCGATCGACACGGCGCGCGCCGAGCACGACGGTGGCGCCGCGGGCGGCGAGTTCGCGCGCGGTCGCGGCGCCGATGCCGCTGCTGGCGCCGGTGATCAACACGATGCGGTTGGCGAGGTCCTGCTGCATGGGGAAAACTCCTGCGATGGGCGGCTTGGCCCGGTGCAGACACGGTAGAAGCCGCCCGGTGTCGCGAGAATCCCCTCTGTGCTGGATGCTGTGGTTAGACTGACTAACCAATGGACATCGACTTCAACCTGTTGCGGGTGTTCGTCGCGGTCGCCGAAGGCGACAACTTCCGCGCCGCCGCCGATCGCCTCGGCGTCACCCGCTCGGCCGTCAGCCAGGGCATGCGCAAGCTGGAAGACCGGCTGGGCGTTGCGCTGGTGACGCGCTCGACCCGCAGCGTACGGCTGACCGAGGCCGGGCACCGGCTGCATCAACAACTCGCGCAGCCACTGGCGCAGATTAGTGCCGCGCTCGAGGACGCGCTCGACGACGGGCCGCCGCGCGGCCTGCTGCGCGTCGCGGTGACCTCGATCGCCGAACGCTTCCTCGCCGGTCCGCTGGTCGCGCGCTTCGCGCAGGCCTATCCGCAGGTCACGCTCGACGTGACCGTGACCGACGCCGAATCGGACATCGTCGCCGAAGGTTTCGATGCCGGCGTGCGGCTGGGCGAGGTGATCGAGCAGGACATGATCGCAGTGCCGCTGACCGGGCCGGTGCGCCAGGTCGTCGTGGCGACGCCCGGCTATCTGGAAGCGCATGGCACGCCGATGCATCCGCGCGAGCTGGTCGCGCACCGCTGCATCGGCTGGCGGCCCGCGCCGGGTGTGGCGCCCTATCGCTGGGAGTTCGTGCAGGACGGGCAGGATTTCGACGTCGCCGTGCAGCCGCAGGTCACGACCAACGACATGCTGCTGATGGTGCGCACCGCACTAGCCGGCGGCGGCCTGACGATCGGCATCGAGGAGACATTCGCGCCGTGGATCGCCCGCGGCGAACTGGTGACGGTGCTCGACGCCTTCCTGCCGCCGTTCCCCGGTTTCTTCCTCTACTACCCCGACCGCCGCAACCTGCCGCCGAAACTGCGCGCACTGATCGAGCACGTGCGCGGGTTTCGCGAGGCGGGTTGACGCGACGTCGTCTAAACCGTGCGATCCCCGCATCTCTCTTCTCTTTCCGGGAGAGATCGACGCGCAACGCGCGTCGAGTGAGGGCACAGGGCTTCAGCGCGAAACCGACAGCCCGGCGCCTTATTGCTTCGGTCGAAGGCGTCGGGTTGTTCGCCGCGATTTCGGCCAGTGCCGCGGCCGATTCGACTGCTTCGGCAGCCGCCGCTTCCGCACGGTGTGTCGAGACTTCGGCGGTTCAGATGTCACCCGCCGCGGCAGCTGCCTTGCCGGTCTTCGCTGCGGACACGGCCTAGTTCGATGCGTTGGCGGTGACTCCAGGCCGTGCTCGGCGGCGGCTTCGACCGCAACGCCGTGCGCGTCGTTGGCGCCGTTCGAAGAGTCGGCGCCCGAGACACCCGATGCGTTGTCGCTCGTCTGCTGCGGTCTGTGTGCAGTGGGCCGCTTTATTCAGTTCACCGCACCCGATGCACGGACCTCGGGTCGACCAGAGGGGCGGCGCACGTGTTCAGCCGTCGTGCGGCGTTCGGCTTTCGTCAGTTCTGTCCATCGATATACCGCTCGATCCACGCCACTGCCGTCGCACACCCGTCTTCCCGTTGCATCACCGCGCCCAGCGCAGCCGCACGTGCGCGCGTCTCCGGACGTTCGGCGAACGCGATCGCCGCGCGCAGGCCGGACGCCGACGGACGTCGTCCCGACAGCACGCGATCGGCGATGCCCAGCGCGCGCAGACGGCCTGCCCAGAACGGCTGGTCGCCGGCGAATGGCAGGATCACCGACGGGATGCCGGCGCGGCACGCGGAGTGCGTGGTGCCCGAGCCGCCGTGGTGGATCGCCAGCGCGCAGCGCGGCAGCAGCCAGTCGTGCGGCACGCTGCCGATGACGCGGATGGTCTTCGGCAAGCTGTTGGTGTCGATGCCGCTCCAGCCCGGATTGAACAGCACGCGTCGATCGCCGACCGCTTGCAGCACTGCGTCGCGCACGCGCGGTGCATCGAAGCCGCTCATGCTGCCGAAGCCGGCATAGATCGGCGGCGGACCCGATCCGATCCACTCGACGAGTGCGGCCGGTGGCGTCCAGTCCTCCGAAGGTGCCACCCACTGACCGCAGGCGATGGCGTCCTCCGGCCAGTCGGCGACGTCGGGCAGCAGCGCCGGCGACACGCCGTAGAGCACCGGATGCGTCGTCCACGGCGCGGTGCGCGGCGCCAGGCCGATCATTGCGCGGCCGCGATTCGTCGTCGCGCGGAACGTGCGCCAGACCATGTGGTTCACGAACGCATGCGAGCTGCGGTTGAGCACACGCGGCAGGCGCAGCGGCGACAGCGGCGAGGTGAACGCGGCGGTCGGGCTGATGGGAATCATCATCGCGCCGATCGCCGGCGTGCCCAGCGCCTCGGCCACCGACAGGCCGACGAAGGCGGTGAGGCCGGACACGATCACCGCATCACAATCCGCGCCGAGCGCCATCGCCTGCTGCATCCATTCGGGCGTGCGCGCCTCGACGATGCGGATCAGCGCGCGCTCGATCTGCCGCATCGCACGCATGCGCGACAGCGTGCCGCGGATGTCGCCGGCCAGTGCGGTCGCCGGCACGCCGAGTGCGCGGGCACTGTCCAGCGTGTCGGCATCGCCGAGCAGATGCACCGAGTGCCCGGCGCGCATCAGGGCGCAGCCGAGCGCGGCGAGCGGTCGCGCATCGCCCTCGGTGCCGTAGGTGATGATCAGCAGGCGCATGCACGCAGTCTCGCGTAACGCCGGGGACGGCGACGTCTTCAGCGACTGCACGCGGGAACGGCAGACATCGATCCGGTCATCGGGCGGTGCGCGACACGTCGCGAATGCGTCCGCCCGGGGATGTCAGCCGGTGGCCAGCAACCGCCAGGCCAGCCACAGCGGCACGCCGGCGTAACAGAGCCAGCGGGCGCCCTGCTCAAGACGGTCACGCAGCCCCGCGGCGTGCGACGGCCAGCGCCATGCGGCGATCAGGCACGCCGGTTCGATCGCCATCCGCATTGCTGCCGCGAACAGCATCAGGCCCAGCGACCACGCCGCCCACCAGATCGCCAGCGCCGCGAACCAGGCCCCGGCGCCGTAGGTCTGCCATTCGCCGAAGGACCCGCCGAACGCGATGATCTGGTGGAGGCGGAACGCGACCAGGGCCGGCAACAGCGGAAACAGGCCGAACTTGAGCAGTGGATGGTCGAGCGCCGGACGCCGCGCCGCACCGCGCGCGTCGGCGAACACCACGAGCGCGGCGTCGCGGCCGGTGACCTCGGGCGCCACGACGCCGGCGGCGCGCAGCGCATCGAGAAACACGCGCGGGCGCGATGTGGCCAGCGCGTCGGGCCAGCGGCGACCCGAGGCCAGCTCGAGCCGGAACCCGGCCAGCGGCCAGGGCCATCGCCAGGCACGCAACGCCGAGATCGCCTCCAGCGGTACGTCGATGCGCCGGCGCCCCTGGTCCAGCCGCAACTGCGCGCCATCGATCGTCGCCTGGGCACGGCTGCGCTGCAGCAGCGCACCGGCGAGCAGCAGCGGCACGACGACCGCGATGGCGAACACCCGCAACTGCGTCAGTGCGACGACCTGCAGGCCAGTCCGCCGCAGCATGTCGAAGGCGAGCCAGGCGAGACCGGCACCTGCGACCAGACGCAGCGCGACGACCAGACCGCGACGCCACGGCGGCAGCAGGTACACCGTCGGTACGGCCGGCGCTTCGCGCCGGACATGCAGACGCCGCGACACCGCACGCACCGCGACCACGCCGGCCCAGGCCAGCCACAGCCCGAGGGCCACGCGGCCGACCCAGTCGCCCCAGCGCACCATCAGCGTCGGCGGCGGTGTCTGGGCGTGCACGAATGCGGTCAGCACGGCCTGGTCGCCCATCGCCGTCTGCGCCTGCACGGTGCCGGTGTCGTCGATGACCGCCGACAGGCCGTTGGTGGTCACCCGCACCTGCGGCAAGCGCGTCTCGATGCTGCGGAACGCGGCGACGGTGAGGTGCAGCCGCGCGCCGAGCGGATGTCCGGTGAACCAGGAATCGTTGGACATGCCGAGAATCGCCTGCGCGCCGAGCCGGGCGCCGTCGATCGCCAGCTGCGGATGCACGTCGTCGAGACAGATCAACGGCACCACATCGACCTCGCGTCCGTCGCGGCTGCGCAGCGGCATCACGCGCGCGCCGTGACCGGGCTGCCAGCTCCCCGTCCACGGCAGCCAGGCGCGCAGGCGCGGCCCGTCGAGCCAGCGCGGCACGTGTTCGGTGAAGGGAAAGGGATGGGTCTTGCGGTAGGCACCGATCAGGCCGCGGCCGGGCTCGACGAACATCGCCGCGTTGTACTCCCCGGCGCCGTCGCGATCGTAGGCGCCGAACACCAGCGGCACGCCGGCGGTCTCGACGAAGGCCTGGATCTCGGCATCGAGCAGCGCGCCGTCCTCGCTGCGCGGCTGGCCGAACGTGGTGGGATAGACGGTCTCCGACCACAGCAGCACATCGGCCTGGTGGTCGCGCAGCGCCGACCACGACAGCGCGTAGTGCGTGTCGAGCACATGGCGCACCACTCCGTAGGCACCGATCTCGCGGCGCAGCCGTTCGTAGTCGGTGATGCTCGCCTGCACCATCGCAACGCGCAGCGGTTGCCCTTCCGGTGCGGGCACCGCCTGCAGCGTGGCCAGCCGCAACGCACCATAGCCGGCGAGGGCCGCGATCAGCGCCGCGCCGGCGAGCAGCGGCGGTGACCAGGCGCGCACCCCGCCCTGCCTGCGCGACAGCGCGCAGACGATCGCGTCGTTGACCAGCAGCAGGATCACGGTGAGGCCCGCGGCGCCACCGAGATCGGCACCCTGTCGCAGCAGCGTCGCGCCGTGCAGGCCGTGGCCGAGCGTGTCGCCGAACAGCTTCGGCAGTGCCGCCTCGCAGGCGACCCAGGCCGCGGCGGACGCCAGCGCGCGCAGCGTGAACCCGTGCCGGCGTGCGACCAGACGGCGCGCGATGGCGTAGGCGATCAGCTGCGGCTGCAGCAGCGGCGCCAGTGCGAGCAGCGCGGCCGTGGCCGGCACGGCACCGACGTCGATGTAGGCGGCGATCGCCGGGCCGAACCAGCCCAGCACGCCGGCGACGAACGCGACCGCCATCGCCGCGCCCGACAGCAGCGCGCCGCGCAGCCCGCGTCCGCCGTCCAGGGCCCACAGCCACGGCACCAGCGCGATGAAGCCCAGCGCCCAGGCCTGGGGCACGCGCGCGTACCCCGCGAACAGCGCCGCGGACAGCAGGATGCCGCCGGCATGGCGCAGGCCGGCGCGGTGGTGCGCTTCGAGGTTCAACGCCGGGTGGTCCCATTTTCCGGGGTCACTGCCCCGGAATGCGGACCTGGCGCAACGGCAGTCCGGGCGGCGCGAGATCGGCGGTCACCACCCGGTTGTCGGGCATGTCGACCGGCTGGCCGTCGGCGTCGAGCAGGGCGAAATCCGGCGCGAACATCAGGATCGGCTCGATGACCTCGCCCTCGTCGGTGGCCTGGTGGTGGCGCACGTAACCCTCGGGCAGTTCGAAATCCTCCGGTACCGCGAGGCCCTCCAACGGCGGGCTGGTGCCCGGCGGGTTGAACGCGGCGATGCCGGTATGCACGCCGGCGTCGTTGAGCGCGGTGATCAGTTCGGCGCCGGTCGGCTCGGGATCGCCGGGATGGAAATAGGCGGCGAGGTCGTTGCGATCGTCGCCGGGCAGCGGACGCGCTTTGCCGACCGACGCCATCGCCATGGCGGCATAGCTGGCGCGCCCACCCGCCTCGATGGGAGCAGGTGCAGGCGGCGGTACGTCGCCTGCGACCGCCGCTGCGTCCGGCGTGCTCAACCGCCACAGGGCCAGCCCACCGACGACCGCGACCGCGGTCGCCACCAGCATCCAGGTCGAGGCGCGCCCGCGCGCGGCTTCGACGACGTGGATGCCATCGGCGTCGGGCGGGTTCGGGGTACGGGATGCGGCCATGGGGGTCTCCTGGGATGCGGTCACGGGGTGGCCGGGTTGTAGACCGACAGCGCCCAGCCCATGCGCTCGTGGCCGAACTGGTTCCAGATCGGGCTGCGGCCGTTGGTGAAGCTGCCGTAGCGCGCCGCGCCGGTGCCGGTGGTGCCGCCCCAGAGGCCGGCACTGACGGTGCCGCCGGTGTAGGTCGGATGCACGTCGTCGGACTGGATGTAGTCGTAGGAACTCTGGGCGCTGACGAACTTGGTGTTCGCGTCACGCAGCGTGCCGCGCAGCGCCACGGTGATGCGCTGCAGGTAGCTGGCCTCGCTCTCACCGGGCACCCAGCGCAGCGCCTCAGCATCGATGCGGCCGTCGCCGTTGCTGTCGTAGTCGGCGCCCATGTACTGCGCGAAGCTGTCGGCGCACTGAAAGCCCTTCTGCCGCGCGTACTCGCACATCCAGTAGTTCATCCGGGTCAAGGCCGGCAGGAACCGGTCACGCAGGTTGACCGTCTGCCCGGTGCCTGCATCGCGGCACGAGCTCTGCACGTTGTCGGCGGCGTAGCCAGGGTAGTAGACGTTGGAGATGATCTTCAGCCGCGTATTGGGGTGCGCATTGGCGTTGATGTAGTCCATCGACTGCGCGACGTAGGTCTTGCACGAATTCACCGCAGCCTCGAGCCCGGCGTAGTTGCAGGTACCGCCCTGCGACTTGAACGCCGAGCGCGCCTGCAGGCCGTCGTTGCCGCACATCTCGAACGTCACCACGCGCGTGGACGCCGCCTGCATGTACGAACGCTCGGCGACGATCTTGTTCTCGTAGACGTCGCGCGCGACGGCGCCGGACTTGGTGCGGCGGATGGTCTCGATATCGGCGTTCCAGCGCGCGGCCAAGTATTCGCCGTTGACCGTCGGCGCCGAATACCGCGCGGCATTGCTGACCGAGCCGTTGTAGCCGGCGTAGATCGAATCGCCGTAGGCGACCATGCGGTATTTTGCGGTCGTGCCCGGACGGTCGATCGTCCACGAGACGTTCTGGTTGAGCGTATTGGCCGCGGCGGGCGCGCACAGCGCCATCAGCACGGCGACGGGCAGCGCGCGACACGCCGCGTTGCGGAACCGGGTCTGCATCCTGTTTCCCCTTCGACTGTGTGCGCCAGGGGCGGCTGCCCGCTGGCGGTGACGCACATCGAACATCGACTGTCGCGACCGGAACCGGGCCGGCTGGCCGGGTTCCCCCCTTGTCGTCGCGTGCCGGACGCTAGCGTACGGCGCAGCGGCGTGCATTCTGCGCTGCAGCAGGCGGCTCGCTGCGGCATCGCCTGCGCGGCGTCCGGCGCCATGCGCACATCGGCTCGCTCCGGATTCGCGCGGGTCAACGCCGACATGCGCAGCATGCCGACACCGCGGTCGGAGGCATCGGCGTGCGTGCCCATGAAAGTCGATGTCGTGCACCCCTCCGGCGCACCGCCGGTGGTCGAAGATGTCGTGTCATGCTCCAGCGCGGACGAACGCCGGCCCCGGATCGAGGCCAGCGGCGTCCGCCACGCAGACCTGCACGCGGCCGATGCAACCCGGCCCACAACACTGCATCCCGCCCCGGCCCACGAGTGCGTGGACCGTAGGGTCGGCGTTGGCGGCAATGTGCCTCACGTGCACGCTCGACGTCACCGCCGGAGCGCGGCGATGGGCGGCTCTACATCCGCGCGACGCGGAAACGCCGGCCCTTGATCTTGCCGCCCTGCAGGTGCTTCAGTGCGCGCTCGATCTGACCGCGTGCGATGGCGACATAGCTGCGCGTGGCGAAGACGTCGATCTTGCCCACCGCATCCTTGTGCAGCCCGGCTTCGCCGGTCAGCGCGCCGACGATGTCGCCGGGGCGCAGCTTGTCGGTGCGGCCGGCGTCGATACGCAAGGTCACCATCGGCGCCGCCGGCACGTCGCTGCCCTTGCCGCTGAGCGGCAGCAGTTTCTCCCAGCGCAGCGGCGCACCGAACTGCGCTTCGACGAGCGCGGTGCGCGGCATCTCGCGTGGCGTGACCAGGCTCAGCGCCAGGCCCGAACGCCCCGCGCGACCGGTGCGGCCGATGCGGTGCACGTAAGTGTCGGCGTCGTGCGGCAGCTCGTAGTTCACCACCGCGCCGATGTCCTCGACATCGAGCCCGCGCGCGGCGACGTCGCTGGCCACCAGCACGTTGCAGCTGCGGTTGGCGAAACGCACCAGCACTTCGTCGCGGTCGCGCTGCTCCATGTCGCCGTGCAGCGCGAGCGCGTCGAAGCCGTAGTGCGCGAGCGAGCCGGCGACTTCGTTGACGTCGGCGCGGGTATTGCAGAACACCACCGCCGATTCCGGACGATGCCGCAACAGCAGCGCGGCCAGTTGCGGCGCGCGACGCGACGGTTCCACCTCGTGGAAGATCTGTTCGATCTTCGGCGCGGGCGCGTTGCCCTCGACGCCGATCTGCACCGGCTCCTGCAGCATCGCCGTGCCGAGATCGCGGATTGCGTCGGGAAACGTGGCCGAGAACAGCAGGCCCTGCCGCGTCGGCGGCACGCGTTTGACGATGTCGCGGATCGACTCCTCGAAGCCCATGTCGAGCATGCGGTCCGCTTCGTCGAGCACCAGCGTGCGCACGTGACGCAGATGCAGGGCCTTCTTCTTCGCCAGTTCCTGGATGCGCCCCGGCGTGCCGACGACGACATGCGGCGGATGCGTCAACGACGCCAGCTGCGGGCCGAGCGGAATACCGCCGCACAGCAGCGACAGCTTCAGGTTCGGAATGCCGAGCGCAAGCTTGCGCAGCTGCTTGCCGACCTGATCGGCGAGTTCGCGGGTCGGGCACAGCACCAGCGCCTGGGTCTCGATGAGACCGGTGTCGATCTTCTGCAGCAGGCCGAGCCCGAACGCCGCGGTCTTGCCGCTACCGGTCGGCGCCTGGGCGATGACGTCGCGGCCTTCGAGGATCGGCGGCAGCGATTCGGCCTGGATCGGGGTCATGGACGTGTAGCCGAGGGCATCGACGCCCTGCAACAGGGCGGGTGTCAGCGCGAGCGCGGAGAACGGGAGAGACGTGGTCATGCGTACATGATCGCAGGAGTGGGGGCGGGAGCGGCGGAATGGGCTTGTGAACGAGCAGGTAGCGACTCTTCTCACCCTCGTGCATCCGCCTCGCATCATCTGTCAGCGCGCGGGCACTGAGCACCTCTCCCTCCGGGAGAGGTCGGCGCGCGAAGCGCGTCGGGTGAGGGTTGGAGCACTACCCGGAAGTGTTGAAAAGCACCCTCATCCGCCCTTCGGGCACCTTCCCCAGAGCGGGAAGGGTCAAAGCGCATTTCCTCGACCGCGAAGGTCGGCTTGAAGCGACACGCAGTGCCAACGAGCGTCTATCCCGCCTCAGGCGTAAAACGTCGCCGGTGCATCCGCGTCGACGATCGCATGCGGCACGAAGCGCGCGCTGTCGCGCGTGATCGGCGAGTCGTCCTCGCGGATGCCGATGCCACACGCGTTATCGCCGACGATCCAGCTGCCGATCATCGGGTAATGCCCGTCGAACGCCGGCAGCGGATGGGCGGCCTGGCGGATGCTCGGGCCGGTATACGGGCCGTCGCTGTGCAGGCGCTGGCCGTCGGCGAGGTGCAGTTCGATGTTCGCGCCTTCGCGCGAATGCAGCGGTTTGCGCACCCAGCCGGCAGGCAGATCGCCGCCGGTGTCGAACTCGGCCGCGAGCAGGTTGGGGTGCCCGCGATGCCGCTCCCACAGCAGAGGCAGCAAGCCCTTGTTGCTCAGCACGGCCTTCCACGGCGGCTCGATCAGGCGCAGGCCGGACTTCGGCAGCGCGCGGCCGAAGTCGTCGTTGAACAGGTCTTCCAGCGGATAGAGCTTGAACAGCGAGCCGATGACCACGTCGTCGAGATCGGTGTAGCGGCCGTCCTCGGACAGGCCGATGTCTTCGAGCGCGATCGCATCGCCGTACAACCCCGCCTGCGCCGCGCAGTCGCGCAGGTAGGCGATCGTGCCCTGGTCTTCCTCCGATCCGCGCACTGCGGCGAACAGCAGCGGCGGCGGCAGGCTCGATGCGAGTTCGGCGAAACGGTCGACAAGCGCTTCATGGATCGAATTGAACTGGTCGGCGTCGCGCGGCAGACGGCCGCTGGCGCGCTGGTCTTCGAGCCACTGCCACTGGAAGAACGCGGCCTCGAACAGCGAGGTCGGCGTGTCGTAGTTGAGTTCGTACAACTTCGCCGGGCCGGTGCCGTCGTAGGCGAAATCCAGGCGGCCGTACAGATGCGGATCGCGGCGGCGCCAGCTCTCGGCGATCCAGTCGCGGAAGGCCTCCGGAATCGCGAGGCGCTGCATCAGCGTGTCGCTTTCGACGATCTCGTCGACCAGGTCCATCGCCATCCGGTGCACGTCGACGCTGGGGTCTTCGAGGTCGTGCTCGATCTGCGCCATCGAGAACGCGTAGTACGCGCGCTCGTCCCAATAGCGTGCGCCGTCGATGGTGTGGAACCGGAAGCCGCATTCGGCGGCCTGCGCCTGCCAGTCGCCGCGTTCGACGATCGCGACGCGGCGCACCTCAGCCGCCGGTGCTGCGGCCGTTGGCCGAGCGGCCGAAGCCGCCGCGGTTCGCGGTCACCGCGCGGTCCGGCGTTGCCGACACCGGCGCCATGCCGGCGCGGCCCGCGCCCGGTGCGCCGTTCGGACGCAACCAGCCCTGGCGGTTGTCGCGGAACGCGGGTGAGGCCTGCGGCGCCCGCTGGGCCACGCCCGCGCGGTTGTTGTTCAACATCGACGACAGGAAGAAGCCGGCCATCAGCGGACCGATGAAGGAATGCCCGGTGGAGGTCTTCTGCTCGACGCATTCCTCGGCCGGGAACTCCGCTTCGCAGGCTGCGCGACTGCTGTACTGCGGCGCGGTGTCGGCGGCCTGCAGCTTGGCCTGCTCGAACGCGATGCGGCAGGTCGCAGTGTCGCCGACCGCCTGCGCGCAGGTTTCGACCGAGGTGTAGAGGCCGTCCTGCACTTCGACCGGCGCAGTGCGCTGGCAGGCACTGAACAACAGCGGCGCGGTACCCATCAACAGCAGGGCTGTCGTCTTGGAACGCTTGATGCGTCGCGTGCCAGTGGCGTCCGTCATGTCCTGCTCCGTGTCGTGCGTGGGTCCGGCCGGACATGATGCCCGTCGCCGGTCGCGGGGCAAAGCGCGACGCCTACACTGGCGTTCAGTCCCGCCGCCCGGAATGCCGATGCGCCTCGCTCTGCTGCTGCCGCTGTTGTTGCTCACCACGTCCGCCGCCGCGCAGACGGCGGCCGAACGCGAACGCGCCACGCATGCGCGCGCGATCGCCGCCGGCTACAAGGCACTGACGCTGTGCAGCGTGCAGTTCAACGCCGGCCGCACGCCCGCGCAGGCGCAGGCCCTGGAGTTCGTCGGCATCTATCCCGATTACCAGGCCGATGTGCTGGCGCTGGACGCGGCGGTCGATGCCGATGCGCGCACGGTCTCGGTCGCGTTCGACGACGCGCTGCCGCCGCGCATCGCCGCGTGGCGTCCGAACCTCGGTTGCGCGCAGCTGCCGATCGGCGCGGGCGTGGATGCGATCGCAGCCTTGCCGCGCTTCGACAGCGCCGCGCCGGATCTCGACGACCAACCCTGGCCTCTGGGCGAACGCGACGCGAGCGCCACACCCCGCGGCGATGCGGCCGCGCTCGAAGCAGCTGTCGCTGCCGCCTTCGACACGCCGAACTATGGCGAAGGCCATGCGACCACCGGCGTGCTGGTGATGCAGAACGGACGCATCGTCGTCGAGCGCTACCGCGACGGCTTCGGCCCGCACACCTCGCAGCGCACCTGGTCGGTCGCCAAGAGTCTCGCCGGCGCGCTGGTCGGCGTGGCCCAGGCGGCCGGTGAACTCGATCCGTCGCAGCCGGCGCCGGTGCCCGAGTGGCAGGCGCCCGGGGACCCGCGCGCCGCGATCACCGTCGACCAGCTGCTGCGCATGTCCAGCGGCCTGCACAGCGACACCGCCGGCAACCGCACCGATGCGCTGTATTTCGGCGGCGTCACCGTGGCCGAGTCCGCGACCGGCTGGCCGCTGGCGCATCCGCCCGGCACGCAGTTCCGCTATGCCAACAACGACAGCGTGCTGGCCGTGCATGCGCTGCGCGCGGCGACCGGCGACGAGGCCCGCGCGCTGGCGCGGCCGTTCACCGACCTGTTCTGGCCGCTGGGCATGACCCGCACCGTGGCCGAGACCGACTGGCGCGGCGGCTTCGTGCTGTCGAGCCAGGTCTGGTCGACCGCGCGCGATCTCGCCCGCTTCGGCCTGCTGCTGCAGCACGACGGCGTGTTCGACGGCCGGCGCCTGCTGCCCGAAGGTTGGGTGCGCGCGGCGACGACGCCATCCGGCCCGCAGCCGGAAGGCGATCTGGGCTATGGCGCGACCTTGTGGCTGATGCAGCGCGCGGCGGGCGTGCCTGCAGACACGTTCGCCGCGATGGGCAACCGCGGGCAGTACGTGATCGTGGTGCCCTCGCGTGGTGTGGTGCTGGTGCGCCGGGGCGAAGACGCCACCGGCCAGCGCTTCGACCCGGCCCTGTTCACGGCTGCGGTGCTCGCCAGCCTCGACAGGCGCACGCCGCCGCGATGAATCGCAGCTGGGGCGGAACATGGCGAATGGGCATCTTTCACCGCTATCAGACAGCACCGACTCTAGCGTTGCGTTCGCAGCCCGCCCTCCCACGCGCCGTCTCGGCGCTGGCGCGCTCGCTGGACCCGCCATGACCAATGACCTGCACGACCGCGCCAATCCCTCCGACAACCGCACACCGGCCGACGCCACCGCGGACGGGCAGGACGCGCTCGAGACCCGGTTCAAGGCCGGCCTCGCCCAGGCGCCCTACTACTCGGCCGGCCGACACTGGAACGACTACGCGCCGGCTTACCGGTTCGGTCGCGACAGCCGTCAGCGTCACGCCGGCAGCCGCTTCCAGGCCGTCGAGCGCGAGCTCGAGCAGGAATGGAACCAGGTACGCGACCAGTCCCGCCTCGGCTGGATCGAGGCCAAGGGCGCCGTCGAAGATGGCTGGGATCTCGAACCCGCGGAGGATGTCGCGGACGCGAGCGACGTGGATGTCGCGCTCGATACGCCGGTCCCCAAGGTCGGCTGAGCGGCATGCCGGCGATCCGGTGAATGCGAAGCGGTACCATGGCGCTCTTTGCCGCGGTGCCCCTCCTCATGACCCGTTCTCCTGATTCCGACGCCCGCCACGGCGTCAGCCGCGACGATGCCGAATCGGCGGTGCGCACGCTGCTGCGCTGGGCCGGCGAGGATCCGTCCCGCGAAGGCCTGCTCGACACACCGCGTCGCGTGGCGGATGCCTACGGCGAATGGTTCGGCGGCTATGCGATCGATCCCGATGCCTATCTCGCGCGCACGTTCGAGGAGGTCGCCGGCTACGACGAGATGATCGTGCTGCGCGACATCGAATACGAAAGCCACTGCGAGCACCACATGGCCCCGATCATCGGTCGGGTGCATGTCGGCTATCTGCCGGCCGGTCGCGTGGTCGGCATCAGCAAGCTGGCCCGCGTAGTCGAGGCCTACGCAAAGCGCTTCCAGGTGCAGGAGAAGATGACGGCCCAGATCGCCGGCTGCATCCAGCGCGCGTTGGCACCGATGGGCGTCGGCGTGGTCGTGGAGGGCGCGCACGAGTGCATGACCACCCGCGGCGTGCACAAGCGCGGCGTGAGCATGGTGACCTCGCGCATGCTCGGCAGCTTCCGTGACGACGCGCGCACGCGCGCCGAGTTCCTGCGTTTCATCGAAGGCAGCGACCGGCGCTGAGGACGGCCCGGCGTCGCGGGGCCGTCCTCAGGCGCCGGCGAAGGTGTCCCAGCCCATCTTCGCGATCAGCACGACCACCAGGGTCACGAACAGCTTGCGGATGACCGGCGTGCCGCCGCGCAGCGCAATGCGCGTGCCGGCAAACGCACCGCCGACGTTGGCCACCGCCATCGGCACCGCGAACGCCAGCAGCACATGGCCGGACGGCACGAAGAACGACAGCGCGGCCAGATTGGTCGCGATGTTGACGATCTTCGAGGCCGCGCTGGCGCGCAGGAAATCCAGTCCGAAAAAGCGGATGAACAGAAAGATCAGGAAGCTGCCGGTGCCGGGGCCGAACAGGCCGTCGTAGAAGCCGATCGCCGCGCCCATCAGCAACGCCAGCCCGAGTTCGCGGCGGCCAACATCGCGCGGCCGGTGTAGCGCACCGAAATCCTTCTTCAGCAGCGTGTAGGCCAGCATCGCGACCAGCAGCACGAGGATCAGCGGCCGCACCGCGTCGCGCGGCAGCAGCGTCACCGCGGTGGCGCCGAGGAACGAGAACACGAACGCGGTCGCCGCGGCGAACAGCACCGGCGCCCACGGAAACCGCACGTTGCGGGCATACCGCCAGCCGGCGGCGGCCGTGCCGAAGAACGCACTGAACTTGTTGGTTCCCAGCAGCGCCGCCGGCGTGTGCTGCGGCAGCGCGGTGAACAGACCCGGCAGCTGCACCAGGCCGCCGCCGCCGACCGCGGCATCCACCAACCCCGCCATGAAGGCGATGCAGACCAGCCAGACCAGTTCGGGAAACAGCGCGTCCACGCAGGCGACCGGCGTTCGGGGGCGCAAAGGATACGCGCAGCGATCCGCTTCGGCTTGAAGCCTTCCCCGCGTGTCCTGATGACTGTCGTCGTGTCTCAGCTGGCGACTGAAACGTGTGCGTCGTCATTCCCGCGAAGGCGGGGCTTTTCAACGGACGTATGTCCGGTCATCCAAAGACTGTCGTAACGTCCGCACGCACGTCCATGGACTCCCGCCTTCGCGGGAGTGACGGGGATTTTTCCCGCCTATCAGACACTTAGCCGCAGCCCCGCGTCGGAAACTCGCCCTTAGCTGAGACACGACACGCATCAGGCCCGCGTGTGGGGGTGAGCGCGGTCCGCTTGCGCGGCATGCCGCTCGAATCGATCGAACGACCGGCGCGCTGCGCCGGGCCGGACGGCTTGGGAGGGGCGATCCGTCGGATGCAAGATCAGACTGGCCCAAGCATTCGATCATCGAATCGCCGACTTTCACGCGATCTGACCGTTTGCCCCCACCCAACCCTCCCCCGTAGACGGGGGAGGGCTTAGGATCGCTTGCGCCGCGTAGGACGCAGCAACGACAGGGCAGACCGCCAGGGCCCGCCCACCCCGCTCGCGTACAATGTCGGGCCGTTTGTCCGCGATCGAAATTCCGTGAAATCCCAGCTCCGCGCCCTGATCGAGCCGCTCGTCGAGCAGGCCATTGCCGCCCTGCGCGCCGATGGCACGCTGCCTGCCGACTTCGCCACGCCCGCCTTCACCGTCGAGCGCCCGAAGGACCGCAGCCATGGCGATGCAGCGACCAACGCGGCGATGCTGCTGGCCAAGCCGGCGAAGTCGAACCCGCGCGCGATCGCGCAGGCGCTGATCGACGCGCTGCCGGTCAACGATTCGATCGCGTCGGTCGAGATCGCCGGCCCGGGCTTTCTCAACTTCCGCCTGACCGCGAATGCGTGGCGCGACCAGCTGGTCGCCGTGCACACGCAGGGCGATGCCTTCGGCCGCAACGACAGCGGCGCCTCGCAGACCGCGGGCGTGGAATACGTCTCGGCGAACCCGACCGGCCCGCTGCACGTCGGCCACGGCCGCGCGGCGGTGATCGGCGACTGCATCGCGCGCGTACTCGATGCCAACGGCTGGCACGTCAAGCGCGAGTTCTATTACAACGACGCCGGCGTGCAGATCGAGAATCTTGCCCGCTCCACGCAGGCGCGCGCCAAGGGGCGCAAGCCCGGCGATGCCGACTGGCCGACCGACGCCTACAACGGCGATTACATCGGCGATGTCGCGCGGGCGTATCTCGATGGCGCGACGGTCGAAGTCGACGGCCACACCGTCGCGGGCGTCAACGATGCCGACGATCTCGATGCGATCCGCCGCTTCGCCGTGGCGTGGTTGCGCCGTGAGCAGAACGAGGATCTCGCTGCGTTCGGCGTCGGCTTCGACGTGTATTTCCTCGAGTCCTCGCTGTACGCCGACGGCAAGGTGGAGGAGACCGTGCGCGAGCTCGTTGCCCACGGCCACACCTACGAGGAAGGCGGTGCGTTGTGGCTGCGCAGCACGGACTACGGCGACGACAAGGACCGCGTGATGCGCAAGTCCGACGGCACCTATACGTATTTCGTGCCGGACGTGGCCTATCACCTGTCGAAGTGGCAGCGCGGCTACACGCGCGCGATCACCGAGCTCGGCGCCGACCACCACGGTTCGCTGGCGCGTGTGCGCGCCGGCCTGCAGGCATTGGATGCCGGCATTCCGCAGGGCTGGCCGGAATACGTGCTGCACCAGATGGTCACGGTGATGCGCGGCGGCGAGGAAGTGAAACTCTCCAAGCGCGCCGGCAGCTATCTGACGCTGCGCGATCTGATCGACGAGGCCGGCCGCGATGCGACGCGCTGGTTCCTGGTCGCACGCAAGCCCGATTCGCAGCTGGTGTTCGACATTGATCTGGCGCGCAGCCAGTCGCTCGACAACCCGGTCTACTACGTGCAGCTCTCGCACGCGCGCATCTGCGGCCTGCTGCGCAAACTCGATGAAGCCGGTCTGGCGTTCGATCTGCAGAACGGTCTGGCGCAGTTGCCGGACATGACCGACGTCGCGTTGCGCGACGTGCTGATCGATCTGTCGCGCTGGCCGGAAATCGTCGCCGCCGCGGGCGCGCAGCTTGAACCCCACCTGATCGCGACCTACCTGCTGGAGCTGGCACAGGGCTTCCAGACGTACTACAACGATCACCAGTTCCTGGTCGACGACGCCGACGTGCGCGATGCCCGTCTGGCGCTGGCCACTGCAGTGCGACAGGTACTGCGCAACGGCCTCACGCTGCTCGGCGTGCAGGCCCCGGAGGCGATGTAATGGCGGCACGACGCGGCAAGACCCAGGCCCGACGCAACGGCGGCAGTTCCGGCGGACTGCCGGGCTGGGCATGGATGATCATCGGCGTGGTGCTCGCGCTGGGCATCGTGCTGGCAGTGCCGCGCCTGCTCAAGCCCGACTCGCAGGACGGCTTCTTCCGGCCGAGCCCGAACCCCGACGCGCAGCCGGCGGTCAGCACCACGGATGCGGACGCGGAACCCGAACTGCCGACGCCGGCCGGTCAGCGACCGCGCGCCGCGGCCAACCCGCAGGGCGGGTCCACCGACTACGATTTCTACACGATGCTGCCAGAGCAGGAAGTCCCGATGACGGACGCCGAACTCGCTGCGAGCACGCGCGCCGAAGCCGAGCGCCAGCAGCGCGCCGAGGCCCAGCAGCAGACGTTGCAGGCCCAGCATCCCGACGCCGCCGACATGGCCGGCGGTACGACCACCGGCCCGCAGCCGCTGCCGGAACAGCGCCCGACGCCCGTGCAGCCGACGACCACAGCGCCAGCCACTGCAGCCACCGCCACGCCTGCCGCCGCCGGCGATGCCCGCTACATCCTGCAGGCCGGCTCGTTCAGCGCCTCGGGCGACGCCGAAGCCCTGAAGGCCCGTATCGCCCTGCTCGGCCTGACTGCACGCGTGGAATCCGGCGAAGCCGCCGGCCGCACGGTGTATCGCGTCCGCATGGGCCCCTACGGCACCGCGACCGATCTGGCGGAAGCCAAGCAGAAGCTCGGCAACGGCGGCCTGCCGGCGCTGGCGATCAAGGCGCAGTAAAGAATCGTCTTCCGCCTTGGGCGGAAGACACCGACGTCCCTCTCCCTCCGGGAGAGGGGGGACCATTTGCAACGCAAATGGTGGGGTGAGGGCGACGCTCGCGGGATCTGTGTTCCCCACAGCCTCTTTTCCAGAACCGGGCGCGAGAGTCCCGCCCTCACCCCAAAGGGAGAGGGCCTAGAAGCTGCCTCCGCCCAGGCGGCGTGGCACCTCTCCCTCCGGGAGAGGTCGACGCGCAGCGCGCTTCGGGTGAGGGTAGAGCTCCCGCGCCTGGGTTCCGCGTACGGCGAGCGTCCACCCCTCACCCCAACCCCCGCTCCGCGCCCCGGCCCTCGCGCTGACGCGAGGGCGTTCGTCTGCACGCGAGCCAATGGCTCGCAGCCGTGCAGCCCTCACCCCAAAGGGAGAGGGGCTCAAAGAAGAACGCTTCAGCTTTTTGCGACGAGGCCTCTCCACCTCCCCATTCCGTGCCCCCCGTCCCATCCGGATCGCAGCCCACGCGATCCGCCTGCGGACAATGGAGGCTCAAGGGAGGAAGGGCGCCATGACCATCGAAGCCGCACTGATCAAACCCGTCGTCGACGTGCTGCTGGCGCTGTTCCAGCAGGGCAGCGATCTGAAGCTGAAGCACAACGCGCAGGCGTCGGTGCGCGAGGCGATCCGCGAGTTGCTGCAGGCCAATCCAGACGAGAACCGGGCGGCGGCGCGGATCGCGATTGCGCGTGCGGCCGGCATCCTGTCCGAGGACGTGGTGCTGGCCGAGGACATGCTGCAGAAGCATCGCGCGAGTCGGGCGCGAACGCGCGGCAAGTCGACGACCGGTCGACGGCGCGTGCCGAGCGAACCGGCCGAAAGCGAAACACCCGCGATCAAACCGCCGGGGAAGCCCACGCCCGGCACTCCGACATCACACTGAGCCTGCAAGGCTCGTCCCTCCATCTTCCGGAGCCTGCCCATGGCCGGCGTCCTCGTGTTCGCGGCAATGAGCGTGTTGTGGTGCCTGAGCGAACTGTGGATCGGGTTGCGCCATCGCGCGTCCGACCGCAGGCGCGATGCCGGCACGCTGGCGCGACTGGTGCTGGTGATCGGCGGTTGCGTGACCGTGGCGATGCTCGTGTCGATCTGGCCACCGGGACGGTTTCCGCCGGCCTGGCAGCCCACCCTGCTGTGGGGCGGCTGCACGCTGATGCTCGCCGGCATGCTGTTCCGCTGGTGGGCGATCCATGTGCTCGCCGAACACTTCACGGTCGATGTCGCCATCGCCGCCGACCACAAGCTGATCCGCGGTGGTCCCTACCGGCAGCTGCGCCATCCCTCGTACACCGGACTGCTGGTGACGTTCGCGGGGTTTCTGTGCGTCCTCGGCAGCTGGCTGGCGCCGCTGGTCGTCGCCGCGCCGCTGTGGTTCGCGCTGCGCGGGCGCATCCGCATCGAAGAGGCCGCACTCTCGGCGGCGTTCCCGGTCGACTATCCCGAATACGCACGCACCACGCGCCGCCTGCTGCCCGGCATCTGGTGAGCGGCCGGCGCGGGAACGCCACCGGGTAAGCTGTACCACCCGCACGTTGCCGACCCCGCATGACCACCCAGCCCACGACCGCCCTCAGCGATTCCGAACTCGACCGGCTGGATGTGCTGCTCGACCGCTGCACCGATCCCGAAACCGGCCTCGGCAATCTCGAAATGCTCGACGGGTTCCTGTCCGCGCTCGCGGTCGGTCCGGTCGACGTCGAACTGCCGACGGTGTTCCCGGCGATCTGGGGCACGGGCGAGGTGCCGCGCCGCGACGAACGCCAGACCCGCGAAGCCGAGGCGCTGATCACGCGACTCGCGTCCGAAGTCGAACAGCGCATCCGGCACGATCCTTCCGAGGCGACCGATCGCGAAGCGCTGATGCCGCTACTGGGTCTGCCGCCCGAATCCGAAGGCGACGACGACAAGGCCGACGGCGCCGATGCGCTCGACGGCATTCCGGAAGACTTCCCGTTCGCCGCCGCCTGGGCCGCCGGTTTCCTGCGCGGCGCCGCGCAGTTCGAAGACGACTGGGCGAAGTGGATGGAAGACCACGCGGCGATCGACAACGATCTGGGCGTGATCACGCGCCTGGCGATCGTGGATCCCTCGCAGCTGGCGGATGCGGAGATGACGTCCGAGGAGATGCTCACGCTCGACGAGCGTTTCGACCTGACCTATGACCTGCCGGACATGCTCTACGACATGTACCTGCAGCGTCTGCATGACCGTCGACCGGCGCCGGCCAAGCGCGCCGACGTGCCCGGCCGCAATGATCCCTGCAGCTGCGGCAGCGGCAGGAAGTACAAGAAGTGCTGCGCGGACCAGACGTCCGAGTAAGCCGCAGTCCGACGCGCAACGCGTGCGTCGAGATCGCCTCATCCCGCTTCGATCCCGCGCCGCATGTCGGCGCGCACTGCGTCCAGGAGAGTCCGCCATGCCCCGCACCATCCTCATTACCGGCGGCACCTCCGGCTTCGGCGCGGCCGCCGTCGCACGTTTTCTCGCCGGCGGCTGGCGCGTGATCGCGACCGGACGCCGCGCCGAGCGCCTGCAGGCGCTGGTCGATGTGCACGGCAGCGAACGCCTGCACACGTGCGCGTTCGACATCCGCGACGAGGCCGCGATGCACGCTGCGCTCGATGCGCTGCCGGCGGACTTCCGCGCCGTCGACGCGCTGGTCAACAACGCCGGCCTCGCCCTCGGCACCGCGCCAGCGCAGCGCGCGGACCTCGCGCAGTGGCGGCAGATGATCGACACCAACGTCACCGCGCTGGTCACGCTGACGCACGCCTTGCTGCCGACATTGATCGAACGCCGCGGCGCGATCCTCAACGTCAGCTCGATCGCCGGCAGTTATCCCTATCCCGGCGGCAACACCTACGGCGGCACCAAGGCTTTCGTCACCCAGTTCTCGCTGGGCCTGCGCAGCGACCTGCACGGCACCGGCGTGCGCGTGACCTCGATTGAACCGGGCCTGGCCGAAACCGAGTTCACCCTCGTGCGCACCAGCGGTGACCAGGGCGCCTCCGACACGCTCTATGCCGGCAGCCAGCCGATCGTCGCCGACGACATCGCCGAGACACTGTGGTGGGTCGCGACCCTGCCGCCGCATCTCAACATCAACCGGCTCGAAGTGATGCCGGTGAGCCAGTCGTTCGCGGGCTTCCAGATCCACCGCGATGCCTGAGGCAACGTGAGGTCGCGCGTGCACGTGGCCTCGCTACACTCGCGATACGCACGCACGCGCGTCCCGCCGACAAGGAGTCGTCATGTTCCGGAGCCTCTGCACCACGGCCCTGCTCGTCCCGCTGCTGATCATGTCCACGACCGCGTCGGCCAACCCGGAGGTGGACCGCATGTTCGCTGGGCAGGACGCCAATCGCGATGGCGTGATCGATCAGGCCGAAGCCCGTGCGGAAGCTGCCCGGGTCTTCCAGAAGCTCGACACGAACCGAGACGCGGTGCTGGGGATCGCGGAACTCGATCCGCAGATCGCGAAGGGCAGCCCGGGCGGCGCCGGGTTTCCGCCTGACATCCACGTCGTGCTGCGACAGACCACGATGCAGCGCTGGGATGCCGACGGCGACGGCCGCATCACGCCTGCCGAACTTCAGAAGGCCTTCGTGGACGAACTGCTGAAGGCGGACCACGACGGCGACGGCAAGGTCACGCGCGCGGAACTGATCCGCATGCACCAGGGCGTGGTCGCGCCAGCGCGTTGAAGACAACAGGGGTGCATCGCCCGCGCGACGATGCACCCGCCGGTTTTACTGCAGCGGCGCCCAGACGAAGCCGCCTTCGCGGCGCACGATCCGACCCAGACCCGGATACGGGAAATGCGGCGAGGCGATGGTCACCGCGCTGTCCGCCGCGCGTGCAAGCAAGGCCTCGCGGCTGGCCTCGGCGACCGGCGCATCGCCATCGAACGCGATCGTCCACTGCGGGCGCTGCACCGACACCGCGAAGTGATGCGCGGCGTCGCCGATGTAGAGCAGGCGCGCGTCGCCGTCGCCGATCTCGTAGGCACTGTGGCCCGGCGTGTGGCCTTCGACCGCAATCGCGGTGACGCCGGGCACGACCTCGGCGCCCGGCGCGAAGGCATCGACGCGCGGCGAGATCGCCGCGACCAGCGCGGCGTTCGCAGGCTCGGCCTGCACCGCCTGCCATTCCGGCGCCGACAAGTGCACGGTCGCGTTGGCGAACAGGGCCTGGCCGGCGCCATCGGTCAGACCGCCGACGTGGTCGGGATGGGCATGGCTGATGAAGATGTCGGTGACCTGCGCCGGCTCGACGCCCGCCGCGCGCAGTGACGCGGGCAGGCGGCCGGCATCGGCGAAGTCGGCATCGCCGGCGCCGGTGTCGAACAGCAGCACCCGATCGCCGCTGCGCACCAGCAGCGCCTGCACGCCCAGATGCACGGTGTCGGTGGGTTCGCCGGCCTGCGTCAGCACCGCATCGACCTCGGGCTTGGGGATGCCGACGGCGAGTGTCTTGCCGTCGTTGGGCACGTGGATGTCGCCATCGCGCAGCACCGCGGCGTCGAGGCTGCCGATCCTGAATCGGTGCACGTCTGCGCTGTCGCTGGCAGGCGCGGTGTCGGCGGTCGCCATCGGCGACGGCGGCGCGTCGACGGTGGCCGGTGCCGGCGCAGGGTCTGCACAGGCCGCGAGCACGGCGGCGAGCGCGAGGGTCAAAACGGCACGGGTGGGGTCGAAGCGACGCATGGCGGATCTCCTGTCGACGTGGAACGCGGCGAACCGCGATAGCGCCGCAGCATAGACCCAACATCGCGTTCGATTGGCGACACCGACGGGCTGCTGCATGTCGCCGGGACGCGTAGGGATGACGATGCGTGCAGAAAATTCCGATGCGACGACGCGGCCCTGCGCGCGCAGCCGCATTGCTAACGTGTCCGCCACACCCACGGCAGGACGCCATGCCCATGAAAGGAATCCGTATCGCGGCACTCGTGCCGCTGTTGCTGCTCGGCGCGACGCCGGCCCAGGCCAACCCGCACGGCGCTGCCCATGTCGAGTTCATGTTCCAACTCGCGGACGCGAACCAGGATGGCGTGATCACGGCTGCCGAAAGCCACGCCGCGACGGCAATCGTGTTCCGCAAGCACGACATCGATGGAGACGGCCTGCTGAGCTATGCGGAAATCCGCAAGCAGCAGCTCGATGCCGGCGCTTCGCAGCTTCCGCCGGACATCCAATCGAAGGCCATCTCTGCCACATTCGCTGCTTACGACGTCGACAGGGACGGACGCATCACGCTGGACAACTACCAGCAGGTGCAGCTCGGCCTGCTGCTGCAGGCCGACTTCGACAAGGATGGCCAGGTGACGCTGCGCGAAGCGCGCCAACTGCATGGCGTGGACGCGCCCTGACCGCCCGGCGCGTCACTCCAGCGGTGTGTCGTCCAGATACGTGTAGCCGGTGAGCCCGGCTTCCAGCGCGTCCTTGAGCCGCTGCGACTCATCCGCCGCGAGCGCGGCATCGTCCACCAGCGCGGTGTAGCGCGCGCGCAGGTCCGCCAGCTTGTAGCCCACGTAGTCCAGCATCACGTCGGTGGTGTCACCGCGGCGCTGCTGCACGACCGTGATGCCGTCGCCCTGGATCTTCACTTCCACCGCGTCGGTGTCGCCGAACAGGTTGTGGATGTCGCCGAGGATTTCCTGGTAGGCGCCGACCATGAAGAAGCCGAGCCGGTACTGCTCGCCCTTGCGCAGCGGATGCAGCGGCAGCGAGGTGTCGAGGTCTTCGTTTTCGACGTAGATGTCGATCTTGCCGTCGGAGTCGCAGGTCAGATCGGCGATCACGCCGCGACGCTCGGGCATCTCGTCCAGGCGTTCGATCGGCACGATCGGGAACACCTGGTCGATCGCCCACACGTCGGGCATCGATTCGAACACGCTGAAGTTGACGAAGTACTTGTCGACCAGGCGCTCGTTGAGTTCGTCGAGCAGCGGCCGGTGGCTCTTCTCGTCATAGCTCAGCCGCGCGCGTACCGCGTGCGCGATCGCATAGAACAGATCGTCGATGCGCGCGCGATGGGTCAGGTCCAGCTGGCCGAGCGCGTACAGCGCCAGGCCTTCGGCGTGGTGGTGCTGCGCCTCATGGAACAGCTCGACGGCCGGACGCGAGGTCAGCTCGGCATGCAGCTCGCGCAGGTTCGCGACCACGGCCGGTTCGTCGTCGTGCACGTCGGGCACGCGGCCCTCCGGCGCGCGTTCGACTTCGGACACATTGGCGACCAGCACCGCGTGGTGCGCGGTCATCGCGCGGCCGCATTCGGTGACGATGCGCGGCGGCGTGAGGCCATGCTCGGCGCAGGCCTGGGCCAGCGGCTGCACGATGGAACCGGCGTACTGGCGGATGCCGTAGTTGACCGAGTTGTAGCTGCGCGAGCGTGTGCCTTCATAATCGACGCCGAGTCCGCCGCCGACGTCGACGTGGCTGATCGTCGCGCCGAGCTTGGTCAGCTCGACGAAGTAACGCACCGCCTCGCGCATGCCGTTGGAAATGTCGCGGACGTTGGAGATCTGCGAGCCCATGTGGAAATGCAGCAGCTGCAGGCAATCAGCCATGCCGGCGTCGCGCAGCTTCTTCCACAGGTCCAGCAGCTGGCGCGGATTGAGGCCGAACTTGGCCTTGTCGCCGCCGCTGTTCTGCCACTTGCCGGCGCCGAGCGAGGCGAGGCGCATGCGCACGCCGAGGCCCGGCTTGACGCCGAGCGCGGCGGCTTCTTCCATCACCAGCGCGAGCTCGGACGGCTTCTCGACGACGATGAAGGTCTGCAGGCCGAGCTTGCGGCCGATCAGCGCGAGGCGGATGTACTCGCGGTCCTTGTAGCCGTTGCAGACGATCAGCCCGCCCGGCCGCGACAGCGCCAGCACCGCCATCAGTTCCGGCTTGCTACCCGCTTCCAGACCGAAGCCGTCGCCGTGGTGCGTGGCCAGCGTGCCGGCGACGCCCTGGTGCTGGTTGACCTTGATCGGATAGACGGCCGTATAGCCGCCCGGGTAGTCCCACTCGGCCTGGGCCTGCGCGAACGCCTCCTGCAGCCGCGCGAGGCGGTCGCCGAGGATGTCGGGGAAACGCACCAGCATCGGCAGCTGTGCGCCGTTCGCGCGCGCGGCGTCCACCGCCTCGGGCAACGCGATCGACGGGCCGTGCTTGCCGCGCGGCGAGACCACGATGCGGCCGGCGTCGTCGACGTCGAAATACCCCTCGCTCCAGTGCGGGATCGAGTAGGTCTTGCGGGCGAGGTCGGTGGACCAGGCGGTCATCGGCGGCATTCCGGGCGGGCGTGAAGGCCGCATAGTCTAGGGGCTGGGAGCCGAACCTGTGGTGACACCGCCCGCTTCAGGCCTCGCCGTGGCGATAGCTGGGCGCACCCGCACACTTGCGGACACGCCGCGCCACACGCCGCTGGTTGGGCGCGGTAAACGCAACCCAGCTCCCAGGCAGCTCGAGGGCGTCGACCACGCGCTGCAGCGCCGCGTCCTCACCGAACACCAGTCCCCGCCACTTCACCAGCACCAGGAAGTGTGGTGGGCCGGCCGGGTCGCCATCGATGTGCTTGCGCACGATCCACGCACGACCCACCTTGCCGGTGCTCGCCAGCGAGACACGGGCCGCGTCCAGCGCGGCGGCGTCCAGGCCATGCGGGAGCAGCGTGTCGTGCACGGACAGCGCATTGCGCGCCTGCGCTGCATCGCGGCGCCGGCGATCGCGCGCCTGCTGGTCGCCGACCACGCTGTCGAGTGCGTCGAATTCGTCGTGCCGGTGATGAAACTCTGCCAGCACCTCGTTGACCGCGTCGCCAGCGTCGGGGTCGAGCATGCGCGCCCGGTGCAACAGGTCGATGCCGGCGCGGTTGTCGCGCCCGAGCAGCAGCACGCCCAACCGGTAATGTGCGAATGCATCGTCCGGCGCCCGGCGCACCGCGTCGCGATACAGCGGCACCGCATCCACGTGCGGGTGCAGGCGCTCCACCAGGGCGGCATGTTCGACGACCTCGGCCGGCGTGCGTTCGATCTGGCCCTCCAGTTCGCCGAGGCGATCGCTGTCGGCAGCATGCGCGCGATGCCGTTCGCGCCAACCGTCTTCGACCCGCAGCCGCCAGTCGTCGCTGAAGTCCGCTTCCAGCGCCGGCAACAGATCGCCGAGCAGCACCTCCGCCGCACTTTGCGCCGGCGGCGGCGCATCGCCTGCGACCACGCCGAGTGCCTGCAGACGTTGCGCGAGCGATGGATGCGTGTCGTGCACGTCGGCGCGCGCGGTCAGCCGATCGGCGACGCGCGCCTCGTCGTCCGCATGACGGCTGCGCAGGGCTGCCGCCATGTCACGCTGCAGGCCGCGCGGCGGTTGCGCATCGCGTCGGTTGGCCTCGATCACCGACGGCCAGAACTCGTGCTCGAGCCGGGCGGCGCCGATGTTGACCCGGACCAGCGCACTGCCGGCAACATCGGCGCCGGTCAGCCGCGCCGCCATCGCATCGGCCTGGTATTCGTTCTGCCGGGCCAGCACGAAGCTGTAGGCGTCGAAGTACGGCGCGTACCAGCGGAAGAAGCGTTCGAACGTGCCGCTGGCCCAGGCACCGCGGCCGGCCAGGCCGTCGAGGACGCGATACCAGCTCACCCGCACGCGGTGGATCCAGCCCGAAAAGCGTCCGTGACCACCGCCGAAGTGGCCGAACTCGTGCGCCACCACCGAGGCGAACTGGCGCCGGTCGAGCAGTTGCATCAGCGGCAGGCCCAGCACCAGATAGTGACGATGGCCGAGCAGTCCGAGCGCGCGCGGCACGCTGGCGGCCGCTGCATTGAGTTCGTCGTCGATCAGGATGCCCGACAGCCGGGGTGCCTTCGCGGCGCGCCGCAGACGCTCGACCTCGGCGACCAGCGCTGGCGCCTCACCCGGTGCCAGCGGGCGTCCGGACGGCGGCTCGAAGCGCACCCACAGCGCCCGCAGCACCACCCAGCCGAAGGCGATCGGGATCCACACGACCTTCGCCAGTTTCGCCAGCAGCACCGGGCTGATCGCGAGCAGCACGACGACCAGCCCGACTGACACGCCGAGCGCGAGCAGCACTGCGCCGCCGAGTACACCGAACCCCAGCGCAGCCAACAGCGCCAGCCGCACCCGATATGCGATGGGCGCGCGCTGCGCGAACGTTTCCAGTCGCGCGACGCGCGCGCGGCGATCCGATTCCGACATCATCCCTGTCATCCCCTGCCGCGCCCCCCGGCGCATCCCCGTCGCCAATCCTATGGTGACCGGCCGCCGCGGGGAAGCCGCGGCACTCCGCGCGCAACGAGGCCGCGTCATGCCGGGCACGGGGCCTCGGCTACAATGCGCGCCCCGCAATCGCCCGGAATTCCCGCATGGCCGCCCCGAACTGGCTCTACGAAAACTTCGACTCCGCCGGCTCGGCGATCGGCTTCCGCGTCAACAAGAAGCTCGACGAAGTGCAGTCGCCGTTCCAGAAGATCGAGATCTACGAGAGCACCGACTGGGGCAACGTCATGCTGATCGACGGCGCGATGATGGTCACCACGCGCGACAACTTCCTCTATCACGAGATGATGTCGCACCCGGCGCTGTTCACCCACGCCGCGCCGAAGACCGTCGTCATCATCGGCGGCGGCGACTGCGGCACGCTGCGCGAAGTGCTGCGCCACCCGGGCGTCGAGAAGGCCGTGCAGTGCGACATCGACGAGCAGGTCACGCGTATGGCGGAGAAGTATTTTCCCGAACTGTGCGAATCGAATGGCGACCCGCGCGCCGAGATCCTGTTCGACGACGGCATCGCCTACATGGCGAACTGCGCCCCAAACAGCGTCGACATCGTGATCGTCGATTCGACCGATCCGGTCGGCCCGGCCGAAGGCCTGTTCAACAAGGCGTTCTTCGAAAGCTGCCATCGCGCGCTGAAGGACGACGGCATTCTCGTGCAGCAGTCGGAATCGCCGCTGGTGCTGCTGGATCTCATCCAGGCCATGCGCGCCGAGATGGGCAAGGCCGGTTTCACCACCTTCCAGACCCTGCCCTTCCCGCAGCCCTGCTACCCGACCGGCTGGTGGAGCTGCACGCTGGCGCGCAAGGGCCAGGGCTTCGACTTCCGCGAAGCCGACGCCCGCGCCAAGCCGTTCGAAACGCTGTACTACACCGCCGACATCCACAAGGGCGCGCAGTCGCTGCCGCCGTTCGTGGCGAAGGCGCTCGGCGAGGGCTGAGCGCGGGCTTCGGCGGTCGGCTGCAGAGACGACGAGGCCCCGCATCGCGGGGCCTCGTGCGTTACGGCGCCGCGTGGCGTCAGATCGCGTCGGAATCGAGCTCGCCGGTGCGGATCCGCACCGCGCGCTCGAGGTCGTAGACGAAGATCTTGCCGTCGCCGATCTTGCCCATGCCGGCCGACTTGAGAATGGACTCGACGACGTTGTCGACGATGTCGTCGGTCACCACGATTTCGAGCTTCACCTTCGGCAGGAAATCGACGACGTACTCGGCGCCACGGTAGAGCTCGGTATGGCCCTTCTGGCGGCCGAAGCCTTTCACTTCGGTGACTGTAATGCCGTTGACGCCGACATCGGCGAGCGCTTCGCGCACGTCGTCGAGCTTGAACGGTTTGATGATGGCCATGACCATTTTCATCGCATGGGCCTCCCCGGTATGGATTCGGGCACAGGATACGCCACGCTCACACGACGCCCCACACGATCGCTGCAACCGCGGCTTGTCGCGGTCCCACCCACATGCTGTAGTGCCGCCCCTCCCGGCGCCGGGATTCCCCTACCGCGCCCCACGGCCGCTGCCGACGGCATGCATGAACCTGCCGGGCGAGTCTGGCCATGCAATCAAGGACACCGTGATGATCGATCTGAACTCCGTCGACGAACTCGCCCGCCGCCTCAGCAGTCTGGTGCCGCCGGGCCTGCGTGAGAGCCGCGAAGAGATCCAGGAAAACTTCAAGGCCGTGCTGCAGTCGGGCCTGACCAAGCTGGAGCTCGTGACCCGCGAGGAATTCGAAGTGCAGCGCGCGGTGCTGCTGCGCACGCGCGAGAAGCTGGAAGCACTGGAAGCGCAGGTGCGCCAGATCGAGGCCCAGTCCTCGCCTGCGAGCGCCGCGTCGACCGGCAACGCGAGCAGCGCCGCCCACTAGAGGACACGCCATGGGACTTGCGCTCGTGCACGGACGTGCGCGCGCAGGCATCCGCGCCCCCGAGGTCAAGGTCGAAGTGCATCTCGGCGGCGGACTGCCGTCGATGTCGATCGTCGGATTGCCGGAAGCCGCGGTACGTGAAGCCAAGGACCGGGTGCGCGCCGCGATCCAGTGCGCGCAATACGAATTCCCCGCGCGCCGCATCACCGTCAATCTCGCGCCCGCCGACCTGCCAAAAGGAGGCGGCCGTTTCGACTTGCCGATCGCGCTCGGCATCCTCGCCGCGAGCGGTCAGATTCCCGCCGACGCCCTGCGTGACTGGGAGTTCGTCGGCGAACTCGGCCTGACCGGCGAACTGCGCGCGATCGATGGTGCGCTGCCTGCCGCGCTTGCAGTTGCCGGCACCGGACGTTCGCTGCTGGTGCCGGCGGCGAACGGCGCCGAAGCCGCACTCGCCTCCGATGTCGCCGTGCATACCGCGCGCACGCTGCTCGAAGTCTGCGCGATGCTCGGCGGCCAGAAATCACTACCGCAGGCCGTACCGCCACCGCAGCGCGAGATTCCGACGATCGACCTGCGCGATGTGCGCGGCCAGGCGCAGGCAAGACGCGCGCTGGAGATCGCGGCGGCCGGTGGACATCACCTCTTGCTCGTCGGGCCGCCCGGATGCGGCAAGACATTGCTGGCGTCACGTCTGCCCGGTCTGCTGCCGCCTGCAAGCGAGGCCGAGGCACTGGAAACCGCGGCGGTGTTATCGGTCAGTGGGCGCGGCCTGGACCCGACTGCCTGGCGCACGCGTCCATTCCGCAATCCTCATCACACCGCCAGCGCGGTGGCGCTGGTCGGTGGCGGCGCCGAACCGCGCCCCGGCGAAATCTCGCTGGCGCACAACGGCGTGCTGTTCCTCGACGAGCTTCCCGAGTGGCAACGCCATGCGCTGGAGGTGCTGCGCGAGCCGCTGGAGTCCGGCGTCGTCACGATCTCGCGCGCCGCGCGCCAGAGTGAATTCC
This sequence comes from Luteimonas sp. KH_071, assembly GCF_057838005.1. Classification (NCBI taxonomy): domain Bacteria; kingdom Pseudomonadati; phylum Pseudomonadota; class Gammaproteobacteria; order Lysobacterales; family Lysobacteraceae; genus Luteimonas; species Luteimonas sp. KH_071. The sequence continues at coordinate 3,617,587 of NZ_CM174458.1, forward strand.
CTGCGCGCTTCCAGCTGGTCGCTGCGATGAATCCGTGTCCGTGCGGCTGGGCCGGTGACATTTCCAGCCGATGTCGCTGCAGCAGCGACGCCATCACCCGTTACCGCGCGCGTATCTCGGGCCCCCTGCTTGATCGCATCGACCTGCACGTCGACGTACCGCGACTGCCACCCTCGGCGCTACGCCCCGATGCGCCGGGCGGCGAACCCAGCGCCGACGTTGCCACGCGCGTCGCCTCGGCGCGCGACCGGCAGCACGCGCGCGCCGGCACGCTCAATGCCCGCCTCGACCAGAGCGCAACCACGCGCGACTGTCGGCTGACGGCGAAAGACCAGGCGCTACTCGAACGCGCGATCGAGGCTTTGCATTTATCCGCACGCGCGATGCACCGAATCTTGCGTGTTTCGCGCACGATCGCCGATCTCGACGGCAGCGAAGCGATTGCGACGCTGCATCTCACCGAAGCGCTCGGCTATCGCGGCGCAGGCACCGGTCACTGATCAGTTCTGACAGCCGCCTGGCCCCATCGTGGCCTCGGAACATTGAATTGTACGGCGGCCGGTGTCGCGCTCGACCGCGTCCCGTTCCGCTCGACGATCCGCAACTGTCTTGCAGATCGTCTGCGGTCGGTTGGTCCCGGTCGGCCGCTCGCGGCGGCAGATCATGCGCTCGTCCTCGGCCGAGTTGACGATGGCTTGGATCGCTTCAAGGTTGTTGAACAACTCGATCCGTTGATACTCGTTGAGTTCCGTCGTGCGCGACCGGTCCGCAATCAACGCCAGCACACGATCCTGTTTCCCGAGAAGCTCGCGCCTCTTTGCATCGGGCAACTCCTTGTATGCACCGCGACCCGCTTCGACCGCCGCGCGGATGTCCCGTTGCTGGTCACGGATCGCGTTCGCATCCAGATTCGGATGGTCGTCTGCCGTCGCCGCAGCCGCACCCGCAGTGCACAAAAGACCGGCCACCAGAATCGCCAGAATCCTTCTCATTCCCCTGTTCCTCGAATCCCTAGGTCATTGGAATGTAGGCGCCTGGTAGGAGCTCGTCCAGTCACACCATGTCATTGGTCACCCCGGCGCTTTAACGGCTTTCCAACACCCTGAGTCTGCCGCCGCGGTAGCGTCGCGCTGCACTATTCACATTGAGGGGTCACGATGCGCCAACTCCTGCTCGCGACCGGCATCGCCGTCGCGCTGGCCGCCTGTGGCGGTCGCAACGAACCTGCCGATCCTGCCGTGCAGCCGCCCGCCGCTGCTGCGCCGACGACGCTCGCCGATGTCGAACTCATTCCGCGCGAGGCGCTGTTCGGCAATCCGGAGCGCGCCGGCGTGCAGTTGAGCCCGGACGGCCAGTACCTCAGCTGGATCGCACCGGTCGACGGCACGATGAATGTCTGGGTTGCACCGGCCGACAACCCGGGCGCGGCGAAGGCGGTCACCCAGGACACCGCGCGCGGCATCCGCAGTTACTTCTGGACCTACAGGCCCGGCACGCTGCTGTATCTGCGCGACACCGGCGGCGACGAGGATTTCCATCTCTTCGCGGTCGACGTGGACAGCGCGCAGGCGCGCGACCTGACGCCGTTTCCGAAGACCACCGCGCAGGTCGTGGGCGTGAGCCATCGCCAGCCCGACACGTTGCTGGTCGGCATGAACGATCGCGATGCGCAATGGCACGATCTCTACAAGGTCGATCTGGCCAGCGGCGCGCGCACGCTGGTCGAGCAGAACACCGACCAGATCGCCGGCTACATCGCCGATGCCGACTATGCCCTGCGCTTCGCGTCGCGCAGCCGGCCCGACGGCGGCATGGACGTCCTGCGTCGCAACGGCGATGCCTGGGAAGTCCAGGACGACATTCCGTTCGAGGATGTCCTGACCACCGCGCCGGCCGGGCTGACCGAAGACGGCAGGACGCTGTACATGTCCGACTCGCGCGGGCGCAACACGGCCGCGCTGTATGCGATCGAAACCACCAGCGGCGAGAAGACCCTCGTGCACCAGGATCCGCGCGCGGACGTCGGCGGCAGCCTGACCGATCCGCGCACCGGCGTGCTGCAGGCGGTGTCGGTGAACTATCTGCGCGAGGAGTGGACCACGCTCGACGACGGCATCAAGGCCGATCTCGCCAGGCTCGAAGCGATCGGTCCGGGCGAGGTCTCGATCAACAGCCGCACGCTCGACGATCGCCATTGGCTGGTCGCGTACTCCGCCGCCGAGTCGCCGGTGAAGTACTACCGTTACGACCGCGGCGAGAACGGTGCCGAAGGCACACTGACCGAACTGTTCTCCGGCCGTCCCGCGCTCGACGGCAAGCCGCTGGTGCCGATGTGGCCGCTGGAACTCAAGTCGCGCGACGGCCTGACGCTCGTCAGCTATCTCACCCTGCCCAGGCACGCAGACGCCGACAGCGACGGCAAGGCCGATGCGCCGGTGCCGATGGTGCTGCTGGTACACGGTGGCCCGTGGGCGCGCGACGGCTACGGCTACAGCGCGATGGACCAGTGGCTGGCGAATCGCGGCTACGCGGTGCTGAGTGTCAATTTCCGCGGCTCGACCGGCTTCGGCAAGGACTTCACCAACGCCGGCAACGGTGAGTGGGCCGGGAAGATGCACGACGATCTGATCGACGCCGTGCAGTGGGCAGTCGACAGCGGCGTCACCACGTCCGACAAGGTCGCGATCATGGGCGGCAGCTACGGCGGCTACGCCACGCTGGTCGGCCTGACGTTCACGCCGGAGACCTTCGCCTGCGGCGTCGACATCGTCGGCCCGGCCAACCTCAACACGCTGCTGTCGACGGTGCCGCCGTACTGGGCGAGCTTCTTCGAGCAGCTGACCCGGCGCATGGGCGACCCGCGTACAGAGGAAGGCAAAGCCTGGCTGACCGAACGTTCGCCGCTGAGCCGCGCCGATGCGATCACCAGGCCGCTGCTGATCGGCCAGGGCGCCAACGACCCGCGTGTGAAGCAGGCCGAGAGCGACCAGATCGTCGAAGCGATGACCGCGAAGAACATCCCGGTCACCTACGTGCTGTTCCCCGACGAAGGCCATGGTTTCGCAAGGCCGGAAAACAACAAGGCGTTCAACGCAGTGGCCGAGGGCTTCCTCGAAACCTGCCTCGGCGGACGTTCACAGTCGATCGGCGAAGAGTTCAAGGGCTCGAGCATCACCGTGCCGACCGGCGCCGATGGCGTGCCGGGCCTTGCGGACGCGCTGAAGTCGCATACGCAGGAAGTGCGCAAGTAGAACAGGTTCGCGGGCTGGCAAGTTGCCAGCCCGCATTCGAGCGATTGCGATCCGTCTGAACGCGACCTCGAGCAACTGCGAACGCCTCCGGTTGGCAGGTCGCCTGCCTCGCGACGGTGCGCCGAACCGGAATCACTGCACTCACGCGACACAGTCCGGGTGACTCAATCCAGCCGGATCATCCCTTGGGGGCGGGTTCCGTTCTGCAGCGCATCGCGACTGTCTTTTCGCAACGCCTCCGCTTCAGAAGCCTTGCGGCATACACGCTTCGTGTGGTTGCTGCCGATCGGCTTTTCGCGCGTGCAGATCGTGCGCTCCGCCTGACGCTGCGATGCCGGGCTTGCCTGGGCCGACGCATCGTCGGTCGTGAGCGCTTCGGCGGAGTTGGACTGGGGCGTATCGGATGCCAGCACCGAAACACCGGAGGCTCCGAACCCCGTGAACGCAATCGAAAGAAGAATCGCTCGTGATATCCGCATGGCCTGCTCCTGCATGAAAAGGTCGTCCAGTCACGCAGACTAGAATATCGGGACGCTCATTCGGTTGTCGGATTGTGGCGTTTGGGCCGTGCGTCGGCGCATACGCCTCCATGCACCAGCGTTTATGGTGGTTATGCGTATTCACTTGACGCCGCCCGATCGAGTGCCATCAAGCACTTCTGGAGCCGGTTGACCGTCGGCCGTCGCGGTTCCCGACCCGCTGGTACGTTGGATTCCGCGCCCTTGATCCACGCGCATTGTGCAGTGCGCTGGAGTCGATCTCCGCCCGCATCGACAACGCAACCAGTTCCGCCTGCAGTTTTCTGACCAGGCGATCTCACCAGCATTCGAGCCGGTCGCTTGGCACCTGGACGCAACTCGACCGTCGAAGACCGCAGCATATGCCGATCGGTGCGCGACCACGAGCGGCTCCCGCCTGAGTCGGAAGGAGCCGCCGCAACCCTGAGGGACCTGCGCGTCAGGCCGCCTTGTTTCCGTAGAACTGCGCCTCTTCCGTCGAGCCCGTCAACGCGGTCACGCTCGACGCACCGCCCTGGATCACCGTGGTCACGTCGTCGAAGTAGCCCGCGCCGACTTCCTGTTGATGCGAGACGAAGGTATAGCCCTTGTCGCGCGCGGCAAATTCGCGTTCCTGCACCTGTTCGACGTAGTGCTTCATGCCTTCGCCGCGGGCGTAATCGTGGGCGAACTGGAAGCTGTTGAACCAGTTGATGTGGATGCCGGCCAGGGTGATGAACTGGAACCTGTAACCCAGCGCGGCCAGGTCGTCCTGGAAACTCGCGATCTGGCGGTCGTCGAGATTCTTCTTCCAGTTGAAGCTCGGCGAGCAGTTGTAGCTCAGCAGCTTGCCGGGGTGCTTGGCGTGCACGGCCTGGGCGAACTCGCGGGCGAAGCCGATGTCCGGCGTGCCGGTCTCGCACCACACGAGATCCGCATACGGCGCGTAGGCCACGCCGCGGCTGATCGCCTGCTCCAGACCGTTGCGCACCTTGTAGAAGCCCTCGGCCGTGCGCTCGCCGGTGACGAAGGGCGCATCGTTGGCGTCGAAGTCGGAGGTCAGCAGGTTCGCGGCCTCGGCGTCGGTCCGCGCGAGCACGATCGCCGGCACGCCGAGCACGTCCGCGGCCAGACGCGCGGCGACCAGTTTCTGCACGGCTTCCTGCGTGGGCACCAGCACCTTGCCGCCCATGTGGCCGCACTTCTTGACCGCGGCCAGCTGGTCCTCGAAATGCACACCCGAGGCGCCGGCGACGAGCATGTTCTTCATCAGCTCGTAGGCGTTGAGCACGCCACCGAACCCGGCTTCACCGTCGGCGACGATCGGCAGGAAGAAGTCGATCGCGTCGCGTTCGTCGAGCTTGCCGTCGGCAATGTTCTTCCACTGGATCTCGTCGGCGCGCTGGAAGGTGTTGTTGATCCGGCGGACCATCGTCGGCACAGAATCGTAGGCATACAGCGACTGGTCCGGGTACATGGTCTCGGAACTGTTGCCGTCGGCCGCGACCTGCCAGCCGGACAGATACACCGCTTCCAGGCCGGCCTTGGCCTGTTGCATCGCCTGGCCGGCACTGATCGCGCCGAAGGCGTTGACGTAGCCCTTCTTTGCATCCCCGTTGATGAGATTCCACAGCTTCTCGGCGCCACGTTTCGCGAGTGTGTGCTCGGGCTGCACGCTGCCGCGCAGGCGCACGACGTCGGCGGCGGAATACGGCCGCTGGATGCCATTCCAGCGCGGATTGGTGGTCCAGTCCTGTTGCAGGGCGTCGATCTGTTGCTGGCGGGTGGTCATGGCGGAACTCCTTCGGAGTAGTGATTCGTGATTGGTGATTCGTGATTCGCAAGAGCGGCTGATCGGCGTCGGACCGTGCTTTGGATGTGTCCAATCACGAATCACGAATTCACCAATCACAGCGCTTCACAGGCGCGCGTACGCCGGCAGCGTCAGAAAGTCCTCGAGCGTGTCGCGATGCGTGAGGTCTTCGAGCAACGCGATGGCCTCGGCCACGCGCACCGCGCCGGGAATGTCCTGGCCGGCGAGCTTGGACGGCAGCGACAGCAGCACGCGGTCGAGCAGGGCCTCGTCGATCGCGGTGCCGTCGTCGAGATGCAGCGGCGCGTGGCCGTCGTCGGCGTAGTGGATCCACTGCCAGAGTTGCGCGCGGGCGATCTCGGCCGTCGCGGCGTCCTCCATCATGTGGTGGATCGGCACGCAGCCGTTGCCGTCGAGCCAGGCGGCGATGTACCGCACGCAGACTTCGACATTGCCGTCGAACCCAGCGCGGCTGATCGTGCCGATGGATGGCGCGATCAGATCGTCGCGGTCGACCAGCACGTCGTCGCGCGTCATCGCATGCTGGTGCGGGCCGCGCATGCGCTCGTCGAAGATCTGCTTCGCCAGCGGAATCAGTGCCGGATGCGCGACCCAGGTGCCGTCATGACCGGCGGTGACCTCGCGCAGTTTGTCGGCGCGCACGCGCGCCATCGCGGCGTCGTTCGCCGCCTCGTCGCCCGCGATCGGAATCTGCGCCGCCATGCCGCCCATCGCATGTACACCGCGGCGGTGACAGGTCTGCACCAGCAGTTCCGAGTACGCCTTCAGGAACGGCTGCGTCATCGTGACCTGCGCGCGCTCGGGCAGCACGCGGTCGCGGTGGCGACGGAACGTCTTGAGGTAGGAAAAAATGTAATCCCAACGGCCGCAGTTGAGCCCGGCGATGCGGTCCCGCAGTGCGTACAGAATCTCGTCCATCTCGAAGGCGGCCGGCAACGTCTCGATCAGCACGGTCACGCGGATCTGGCCGGCCGGCAGGCCGAGCGTGCGTTCGATGTGGGCCAGCACGTCGTCCCACAGCTGCGCCTCTTCCATCGACTGCAGCTTGGGGATGTAGAAATACGGGCCCCGGTCCTTCGCCGCGAGCGCGTGCGCGTTGTGGAAGGCGAACAGCCCGGCGTCGAACAGCGCGCCCGACATCGGGGCGCCGTCGATGCGCACGTGCTTCTCGTCCAGGTGCCAGCCGCGTGGCCGCACGATCAGCACCGCACGCTGGTCCTCCGGCTTGAGCGCATAACGCTTGCCGGCGGGCGAGGTGAAGCTCAGCGTGCCTTTGATCGCATCGCGCAGCGCGCGCTGGCCGGTCAGCAGGTTGTCCCATGTGGGCGACGTCGAATCCTCGAAGTCGGCCATGTAGCAGTTCGCGCCCGAGTTCAACGCGTTGATGACCATCTTCGGATCGACAGGCCCGGTGATCTCGACCCGGCGGTCGCGCAGCGCAGCCGGCAGCGGTGCCACGCGCCACTCGGCGTCGCGGATCGACCGGGTTTCAGCGCGGAAGTCAGGCAGGTCGCCGGCATCGAACGCGGCCTGCCGATTGCAGCGCGCGGCCAGCAGATCCAGCCGCCGGGCGTCGAAGTGGTCGTGCAGATCGGCCAGGAACGCGAGCGCGGCAGCGTCCAGCAGGTCGGCCGGGGCGCCGGCGGGCAGGGTGATACGCGGATCCTGAGCGGGAGGAACAGACTTGATCACGGCATTCACGGGAGCGGTCCTTTCGTGTGCAGCAGCGCTATTGCGGTGCAGCAGACCGTCCTCCCACGGCTGATATTTGACAACCGAGTTCTGTCAATGACTATCATCAGCTGCACTTATACGAAGACTGCGATGTCCGCCAAGTCCCCGTCAGACCTCAGGTTTCCGTACAAGAGCGACCGGCTCAAACCGCTGCGTGCGTTCTGTCAGACCACGCGATTGGGCTCAGTCTCACGGGCCGCAGAGGCGCTCTACGTCAGTCAGCCGGCGATTTCGCTGCAGCTGCAGGCGCTGGAACGCGAGCTCGGGGTCAAGTTGCTGGAGCGCAGCGGCCGGCGGCTGGTGCCGACCCGCGAGGGTGAAGTGCTCTATGCATTGGCGACCCCGCTGGTGGAGGGTCTCGACGGCCTGCCGGCGGCGTTCCGGCGTGAGATCAGTGGTCTCGATGCCGGCGAACTCACGGTCGCGGCGAACAGCTCGACGATCCTCTATCTGCTGCCGCGCATCGTGGACCTGTTCCGCCGCCAGCATCCGGATGTGCGCCTGACGCTGCAGGACGCGATCACCGCCGACGGGACCGACCTGCTGCGCAGCGATGCGGTCGATCTCGTGGTGGGATCGATGGTGGACGTGCCCGGCGACCTCAGCTACGCGCCGGTCTACCGGTTCGATCCCATCCTGCTCACCCCGCCCGATCACGCCCTCGCCCGCGCGAAGACACTCACTCTGGAAGAGATCGGCCGTTATGGCCTGATCCTCCCGCCCAAACGCCAGATCACCTACCGGCTCGTCGACCAGGTCTTCCAGCAGGCCCGCGTGCCGTACACCGTGGCCCTGGAAGTCGGCGGCTGGGAGGTGATCAAGCAGTACGTCGCAATGGGGATGGGCATTTCGATCGTCAGTGCGATCTGCCTCGACGACAGCGACAGCGCACGACTGGCGACGCGATCGGTCTCCGAATGGTTTCCCCCGCGCACCTATGGCGTGGTCGTCCGCAAGGGCAAGGTGCTGTCACCGCAGGCGCGGGCGTTCATCGAACTGATCCGGCCGGATCTGTTCGTGCGGCGGGATCACGAGGACGCAGGGCATTCGGAGCGGTAACGATTACCTGGGCCGCGCGTTCCGCGGCGCCGTCTGACAGTGCAATTGCGTGTCGCGATGCCTTGGACGCTCCAAGACAGGAAAGCCCGGCCGAAGCCGGGCTTTCGATGTATCGAAAAGACGAAGCGGATCAGCCGGCAACCGCCAGCTTCTCCTGCCCATAGCGCCACACCGCCAGCATCCACAGCGCGGCCGCCAGCGCCAGGCTCGCGCCCAGATACACACCCCACACCTCCGGTGCGATCGGTTCGGCGCGGATGATCTTCAGCAGCAGCTGGTTCTGGGCGAGGAAGGGCACCGCGAACTGCCACAGCTCGGTCTTGATCGGATTGATCATCAACACGAAGCTCGGGACCATCGGCAGCAGCATCAGCCAGACGATGTGGCTCTGCGCTTCCTTCATGCTCTTGGCGGTCGCGGCGAGGAACGTCAGCAGCGAGGTGCCGACGAACAGCATCGGCAGCAGCACCAGCAGCATCTTGCCGATCGCACCGAAACTGACATCGAGCAGCCGCGCCGAGCCGCCGCCCATCTGTGCGCTGATCTTGAACGCGAGCAAGGTGAGCAGCAGCGAACACATACCGATGATGCAGGCCGCGGCGATCTTGCCGCTGACGATCGCACCGCGCGAGGCCGGCGTGGCCAGCAACGGCTCCAGCGACTGGCGTTCGCGCTCGCCCGCAGTGGCGTCGAGGATCAGATAGGAGCCGCCGATGAAGCTCGACAGGATCAGCAGGTACGGCAGCAGGACCGCCAGCATGATGCCGCGCTTGGCTTCCTCGCTCGCCGTGTCGCGCGTGCCGACCGCGACAGGTTGCACCACCGCCGGATCGATGCCGCGGGCGAGCAGGCGCAGCGCGCCGACCTGCTGACCGTAGGCGGCGATCGCGGTGCGCACGCGGCGCACCGGCGTCTCGGCGTTGCGGCGCGTGCTGTCACTGATGATCTCGACCGTCGCCGGTCGACCGGCATGCCAGTCCTCGGCGAAGCTCGCCGGGATCTCGATCGCCACGTCGATGTCCTGGCTGGCGATCGACGCCTCGAGATCCGCCGGTGCGTCGACGGCCTGGATGCCGAGCGTCGCCAGATGCGCGACGAGATTGGGCGCGTGTTCGGCGCCGATCACCGGCACCTCCAGCACCCGGTCCATCTCGGTCTTCATGCGCTTCTCGGCCATGAAGTTCATGCCCAGCATCAGCAGCGGATACATCAGCGGGCCGAGCAGCAGCGCCATGAACAGCGTGCGCCGGTCGCGCGCGATGTCGAGCAGCTCCTTGCGCACCACGCACCACATCCATTTCAGGTTGCTCATGCCAGCAGGCCCTCCTCGGAACCGATCGCACTGACGAACGCGTCTTCCAGGTTCGGCTTGCCGAAACGCTCGCGCAGTTCGTCGGCGGTACCGTCGGCCACCACGCGGCCCTTGGCGACGATGACGATGCGGTCACACAGCGCAGCGACCTCCTGCATGATGTGGCTGGAGAAGATCACGCAGCGGCCGTCATCGCGCAGCTTGAACAGGAATTCGCGCATCGCGCGCGTGGTCATCACATCCAGGCCGTTGGTCGGCTCGTCGAGAATCACGTTGCGCGGGTCGTGCACCAGCGCGCGCGCGATCGCGGTCTTGGTGCGCTGGCCCTGGCTGAAACCCTCGGTCTGGCGGTCGAGAATCTCGCCCATGTCGAGCTGTTCGCTGAGCACGCGCGTGCGCTCGACGATCTCCGCCTTCGACAGACCATGCAGCTCGCCAAAGTAGCGGATGTTCTCGCGTGCGGTCAGGCGCTTGTAGACGCCACGCGCGTCCGGCAGCACGCCGAGCACGCGGCGCACCGCAGCCGGGTCCTGTGCCGCGTCGATGCCGTCGACCAGGACCTGGCCGCTGTCGGGCTTCATCAGCGTGTAGAGCATGCGCAGCGTCGTCGTCTTGCCGGCGCCATTGGGTCCGAGCAGGCCGGTGATGCGGCCGTCCTCGGCGGTGAAGTCGACGCCGTCGACCGCTTTGACCGTACCGGTCTTCGTCTTGAACGCCTTGTGCAGTTGCTGGGCCGTGATCATCGGCGGAGCTCCGGAAGAAAGAGGGAAGTCGACTGGCGAGGCGCGGTCACGGCGACCACCCGTTGAAGCTGGTGAACGGCGGCACCGCACGCATCGCATCGAGGCACGTGGCGTCGAGTGCTTTCGCATCGGTCGATTCGATGAACTGCGCGAGCAGCTTGGGCGCGCAGCCCAGCGCGAACGTGCCGTGGCTCTGGCCCTTGAACACGAGGTGCCGGCCGTTCGGCAGGCCGGCCAGCACGCGCTCGGCATAGGCCGGCGGCGTGACCGGATCGAGTTCACCCGACATCAGCAGTGCCGGCACGTCGGACTGCAGCGCCGCCGTGTGATTCGCCGGTGGTGTGCCGGTCGGCCAGGTACGGCAGGCGCCGAAGAACATGCGCGCGACGTCCGGCCCGAGAATGGTGCCTGCCGCGCGGCCATCCTCGCGATACTGGCGCGCGTCCTCGGCGCAGATCACCGACCACTGCATGCCGCGGGTCATCGAGCCGCCGAAACTGCTGTTCATCAGCTGGTAGAGCGACATCAGCGGGCCGTAGCGGCCCTGCGCCGCTTCATCGAGCATCAGCGGCAGCAGCGATGCGGTCTGCGGCTGGTAGGAAAACAGGAACGCCAGACCGGTCACGGTGTCCGGCGTGATCGTGCCCTGCGCTTCGGCGCCGGTGGTCGGATCGCGATAGGTCACCGCGGCGGGCGTGGCCCGCAGCGTATCCAGCACACCGCGCAACTGCGCCTGCAGGTCGGTGGGGAAGCGCTCGCGGCACTTGGCGTCCTGCGCACACTGCTTCGACTGCAGCGCCAGGGCGTCCTCGAAGGTGTGCGCGAACTCGCCCCCGATCACCAGGTCATTGGGCGCGACGCCGTCGAGCACGATGCTGCGCGTGTGCTGCGGATACGCCATCGCGTACTGCTGCGCGACACGCGTGCCGTAGGACCCGCCGACCAGATTGATCTGCTCGGCCCCGAGCGCTGCGCGCACGGCGTCGAGATCCCGGATCGCATTGCCGGTCGTGTAGAAGCGTGGATCGGCGCGACCTTCCAGGCCGGCGAGGCAGCGCGACACGTAGTCATCGATCACGGCGTCGCTCGGCAGGGCGACGGTGTCCAGCTCGAGGGGTTCGCCGTCGGCGCCGCTACAGGTGAGCGGGTTCGAATCGCCCGTGCCGCGCTGGTCGACCAGCACGATGTCGCGCTGGCGGCGCACCTCGCGCAGGCCGGCGTTGATCTGCGCGGCCAGTTCGGTCGCCGCCTGGCCGGGTCCGCCGGCGAGGAAGAACACCGGGTCGGCGGTGCCGCCGTCGCTTGCGTCCGCAGGCAGCCAGGCGATGTTGAGGCCGATCCTGCGGCCATCCGCCGCATCCGGGTTCTCCGGCACCTCGAAGGTCGCGCACTGCGCCTCGACGCGCGTGGCGGCATTGCCGCCGTCGAGCGTGCAGGCGTGGAACGGGGTCTGCCCGAACATGCGCGCCGGTCGCGCGTCATCGCCTCCGGTGGGCGCGGGCGCACCGCCGCTGCAGCCGGCGAGCGTCGCGCCCGCGGCCAGCGCCAGCAGGGAAAACCTGATTGCTCTCATGGAACGTCCTCGAACAGGAAAATGGATTCGATGGGCTCGGCGAACTCGCGTGCGATCCGGAATGCCAGCGGCAGGCTGGGGTCGTACTTTCCGGTTTCGATCGCGTTGATCGTCTGTCTCGATACATCCAGACGTTCGCCCAGCTGTGCTTGTGACCAACCGCTGGCCTCGCGCAGTTCGCGCACCCGGCTCCTCATGCCGGCGGCCTCATCCGTACCGCCGCGCGACGACGGATTTCGCGAGGCCATAGGTGCCGCACACCAGCGGGAACACCCACAGCATCGCCGCGCTCGCCGGCACGTCGATGACCCGCGCGGCCTGCAGGAAGCCGGCGGTCATGTAACCGAAGGACACCAGCGCGGCCGCGATGCAGACCGCCTCGAGTTCGATGCGTTGCTGGAGTTCGTCGACACCGCGGATGAAGCGCACCATCGCGCGCAGCACGAGCGCGATCGGCACGATCGGCAGCAGGGCGATGACCGCACGCAGCGCCGGCGCGTCGATCTCCCGCAGCAGGACCAGCGAGACGATCAGCAGCCCCACGTAGGCCGCCATGCCGATCAGCAGCTCGCGCGTGTAGCGGCGCTGCGCCGGCCCGAATGCGGTCGCGCAGTCCCGCTCCGCGGTGAGCACCGCCGCGGCGATGAGGCCCATGCCGGCGAGCAGCACCAGCAAGGGTACCCAGCGCGACACCTGGGGCATGCCGAACCGCAGACCGATGGCGGCGCCCATCAATCCCAGGGCAAGACCGAAGAAGAGGCGTGAACGTGACATGGCGGGTCCATGTGTCAAGTGAGCTTGACAGCGAGCATCGTGGATCGATCCACGACCTGTCAAGCACCCTTGACACCACGATCGACAATCGTCGGAGCGCGTAGGCCCTCGACGAACAACGCGCTTTGCCTGCGCCCGCGCTCGCGGCGGCGCGCTACGCCAGCACGGCCAGCCGTTCCGCGAAGACCAGGCGGCTCGCCGCGTCGGGAATCCGATCGATCAGGCCGCGCGCGCGCTCGACGTGCATGCCGACTGCCGCGTCGTCACCGTCCAGCCGGGCGATCTCCGCATCCAGCCATGCGCGATACGGCGACAGATCCATCAGTCCGCCCTCGCAACGCAGGCGCCAGGCCGATAGCAACGCGCGGTCCTCGACCAGCAATGCGGCATGGCTGGCGAGCATGACCGCGATGCCGCTCTGGAAGACCGGGGGCGCGGTGGCGAAGGTCGCGGTCAGCGCCAGAGCCTCGGGTCGGGCGGCCTCGGCATCGCGGCGATCGATCGCCCGCGACAGCCGCAGCATCTGCGCGGTCTGCTGCAGGCCGCTGCTGGCGATCACGGCGTCTCCGGCCGGCAGTGCGGCCTCCGGCCAGTCGCACGGGCGCACGCCGGCCAGGCTCAGCGCCATCAGCTGGTTGATCTGCAACTGCAGCGCGGCGTCGGGCGTACGCCGCAGCAGGTCGAGCAGGCCGCGCCCGTCCGAGCGCCAGCCCTGCACATGCAACGGAATGAGATTGCCCAGTCCCAGTGTCGCCGCGCCCAGCGCCACGCCGATCAGCGTGCCGGTCAGCCAGGCCGGCATCGGCAGCCACGCGACCAGCGCAGCGAGCAGCGCCGCGGTGAACAGGTTTGCCAGCGGGCCGCCGATCAGGAACACCATCTGGTCGGCCCGCGACAGGCCGCGGCTGCCTCGCGGCAACAGCGCCGCGAACCCACCGATCCCCCGGATGCCACCGCCGTTGCGCCAGCGCCAGCGGTCGTCGCCCCCGCGTTCGCAGCGCAGCGGCCCCACGCCGAACGCGATCGCGTGCATGCCGCGCGACAGTCCCGCCACCGCATGACCGGCCTCGTGCACGACGATGTGCGGCCACAGCGACAGGAAGAACCCGGCCAGCACCGCGAACCCCGTCGATGGCGGCAGCGCTTCGAGTAGTGGCAGACCGATGGCCGCGACGCCCGCACCGACCACGCCACCACCGACGAATCCGCCGAGTACCGGCAGCAGGCGACGCCACCAGGCACGTTTCGCCGGCGCCGCGTCCGCCGCAGGCGGCATCAGCGCGGCGATCTCGGGGTCGTGTGCAGTGCGAGTATCGGTGTCCATCCCGGTTCCACTTCCTCTTCCGGTTGCCGGCCTCACCCTGCGGCGACCGTGCGCCCGGGTCACCCTGCACTGCGCATCCGGAGTACGGCGACTGCCTGCAGGCGGCTACTTGCTGCTGACGTACTTCTCGCGACGGATCAGCGGCACCGGCAGGCCGAAGCCCTTGAGCGCCTCGAACGTCGCGTCGACCATGTTCGGATTGCCGCACAGGTAGGCGATGTCACCTTCGCCGGGCGCGAATTCCTCGAGGAACTGCTGCACATAGCCGTGGCGCACATCGGCATGCGGCGCGTCGGGCAATTCGCGCGAAAAGCACGGCACGAAGCGGAAGTTCGGGTGCGCCTCCGCGAACGCGCGGAAGTCGTCGCCGTACAGCAGTTCGGCCGGTGTGCGTGCGCCCATCAGCAGCACGATCTCGACGCCGCGCTCGGCGATGGCGGTTTCCAGCAGCGGCAGCATCGCCCGGTACGGGGTGACCCCGGTGCCCGTGCCGACCAGCAGATAGCGGCGGTTGGTGTCCTGCGGCATCAGGCAGAAGCGGCCGAACGGGCCGCTGGCCTGCACCGTGCTGCCGAGATCCATGCCTTCGAACAGCGCGGTTGCGGCGCCACCTGGCACATAACTCACCGCCACGTCGATCGCCTCGCCCGGACCGATCGCGTGGTCGTGGATCGTCGCCAGCGAATACGAACGCTTGGTCGGGGTGCCGTCGGCGTATTCGAAATGGATCTGGATGAACTGCCCGGGGATGAAGTCCAGCGGCTGGCCGTCGTCGCGGACGAAGGACAGGTGAGCGACGGTCGGCGCGACCATGCGCCGCGCGACGAGCTTGATGGGGAATTGCGTGATGGCCACTGCGGGGATTTGTCCGTGATTCGGCGAGCGTCCGGCGCTGGCTGCGGCCGGTAGGGCTCCATGCGCCTATGGTAGCGGGTCGGTGACGGGCGCCCGGTGCACAGGCCGCAACACCGCGTTGTGCCGCTGCACCGCCCCACGCGTGCAACGCGCCGTTGCGGCCGGGCCCGTCGGGGCGTCCCTATACTACGGACCCCCGCCGCGCCATCCGCGGCACGAGCGATGGACCATGTCCCCGATTCCCCAGGCAGACGCCGCCCTTTCGGTGCGCGATCTGCGCAAGACCTATGACGGCGGTGTCGAGGCCCTCAAGGGCATCTCGCTCGACGTCGCGCCCGGCGATTTCTTCGCCCTGCTCGGCCCCAACGGCGCCGGCAAGTCGACGCTGATCGGCATCATCTCCTCGCTGGTCAACAAGACCTCGGGCGACGTGCGCCTGTTCGGCACCGATCTGCACACCGACCGTGACGCGGCGATGCGCCTGATCGGTCTGGTGCCGCAGGAAATCAACTTCAACATGTTCGAGAAGCCGCTCGACATCCTGGTCAACTACGCGGGCTTCTACGGCATCCCGCGCGCCGAGGCGATGGTACGGGCCGAAGAGGAACTCAAGCGCGCACAGCTGTGGGACAAGGCGACGACGATGTCGCGCACGCTCTCGGGCGGCATGAAGCGGCGGCTGATGATCGCCCGCGCGATGATGACGCGCCCGCGCCTGCTGATCCTCGACGAGCCCACCGCCGGTGTCGACATCGAGATCCGCCGCGGCATGTGGCAGACGCTGAAGGAGATCAACGCCGCCGGCACGACGATCATCCTGACCACGCATTACCTGGAAGAAGCCGAGAGCCTGTGCCGGAACCTCGCGATCATCGATCGCGGCATCATCGTCGAACAGGGTCCGATGCGCGTGCTGCTGTCCAAGCTCGACGTCGAGGGTTTCATCTTCGACATCGACGGCACGCTCCCCGCCACGCTGCCGCCGATCGAGGGCGCTGAACTGGTCGCGACCGACGACCACACGCTGGATCTCGACATGCCGCGCGCGATGGATCTCAACCGCGTGTTCGCCACGCTCGACGGCGCCGGCATCCGCGTGCGTTCGATGCGCACCAAGTCCAACCGGCTCGAGGAACTGTTCGTGCGCATGACCGGCCCCAATGCCGCCTCGCAACAGGAGCAGACGGCATGAGTACGAAGACCACCCACACCGACGTCGCCGCCGTCGAAGGCACCGCGCAGCGCCACTGGGTCGCGCTGTACACGATCGCCCGCCGCGAGATCGTCCGCATCCTGCGCATCTGGGGCCAGACCCTCGTGCCGCCCGCGATCACGATGACGCTGTACTTCCTGATCTTCGGCGGCCTGATCGGCGCGCGTGTCGGCGAGATGGACGGCATCCGCTACATGGATTTCATCGTGCCGGGCCTGGTGATGATGAGCGTGATCCAGAACAGCTACGGCAACATCTCGTCGAGTTTCTTCGGCGCGAAGTTCGGCCGCCATGTCGAGGAACTGCTGGTCAGCCCGATGCCGAGCTGGGTGATTCTCGGCGGCTACGTGATCGGCGCGGTGACGCGCGGCCTCGCCGTCGGCGTGATCGTGCTCGGCATCGCGATGCTGTTCACCACCGTGCGCATTCCGCATCCGCTGGTGACCTTCGCCACCGTGCTGCTGGGCGCGACGATCTTCGCCCTGGCCGGCTTCGTCAACGCGGTCTACGCGAAGAAGTTCGACGACGTCGCCATCGTGCCGATCTTCATCCTGACCCCGCTGACGTATCTGGGCGGCGTGTTCTATTCGGTCTCGCTGCTGCCCGGCTGGGCCGAAACCGCGACACACGCCAACCCGATCTTCTACATGGTCAACGCATTCCGTTACGGCCTGCTGGGCGTCAGCGACGTGTCGCTCGGTGTGTCGTTCGCGCTGATGATCGGCTTCGTCATCGCCCTCGGTGCGCTGGCGCTGTGGCTGCTCAAGCGCGGGATCGGATTGCGCAGCTGACCCGATTCGCTTGACATCCTTTTGTGCGGCCAACACGCTTCCAGGCCGCACAACATGGACGTCGGGGAGCGCGCGTATGACGCACACGGATGCCGGAGCCTCGCATCAGGCGCGCTTTGCGCATAACGGCGAATGAGTCTGCGCGCCTGGAACCAGGCTGGAACTCCAGCCCGTCCTGGTACGGGGATGCTGCTGGGTCTGGGCTCGCTGATCGCGGCCCTTGCAGCGACGGGTTGCGCGGAACCGGTGGATACCGGATCTATCGATACCGTCCCGTCCGGGTCGGCCGCTGGGACGATGATCGGCACCGCGTATGCAGACCTGCATCTCGAGTTCGTTGATGCCGGAAGCAATCCTGACAAGCGGACCTATCTTGCGAAGGTTGCCCTCTGCGACGAGGCCGGACTCGGCGGACGCCGCCTGTCCGAAGAAGACTTCGGCAAGCTGGGCACGGCGCGTGCGCAGGTCTGGTCGGGGCCGGACCGTATCGCCTACCGCTACGAGCGCTTCCGGGCGCCGGGCGGCTCATTCGAAACCGGTGACCGCTGTGTGTTCGAGCTGGTGAGTTCCGGTTACCACCGTTATGTCGATGCGACACAAGACGCGTCGATCACGCTCGACAGCGGCGCATCGGCTTCTGAACCGTCGCCGCCTGCGCACATCTGGAATCGCTGGGCCACGTCCACAGATGGGGGTACATCCGCGCCGACGCGAAGCGCGGCCGGCGTCGACTGCGTCGAGCAGTCACTGGCGGGGGGAGGCACCTACTGCCTGTGGGCCGGTGGTGGCGCGTACGGCTTCGACCAGGCGGGTTCGCCATTGTCGGAAGTCCGCGGCATCGGTCATCTCCTCAACGCGCTGGTAGTGGACCAGACCCCGGATCCCGGCGGCGCCGGAATCCGGGCCAGCCTGCAGGCGCTCGTGCTCGACGATGTCTCCGCCCTGTCAGACATGAAGCCGAGGCCGGCGACCGCCAAGCCGGCCCACGGCGCAGGCGGGCGAAAATGACCCGTCGCATCTCCTCGGCTTCCCCAATGCAGCAGTAAGCCCGGGTTGGCAGCATGCGGCTGGCGTGAGGCTCTTTGTTTCAACATCATTGGAAAGGAATCCATGCATCAGACGGGCAGTGACGGGAAGGCTATGCGGGCCAGTTCGCACACGCCGGGGGTGCGGTGTCGGCTCACCGTGGTACTGGCGATCGTGCTGTCCAACCCGGGCTGCGCTGGCGCTACTCCAGAGGGCGACGCAGTGCGCACCGTGCAGGATGTCGCCTGGTTCGAAGGTATGCGGAGTAACGGTGCACGCGTCGACGAGGTCGAGAACTGGGCTGATTGGCTGGAGCGGCCCTGGGTTTCGGAGGCGGGTGATCCGATCGGTTTCCATGTCCACCGTCTCGGCGGCGCTCCGGAACCGAACCTGGTGGACGAAGCGAGGGTCACCACCTGTACGCAGCTATTCGAGGCCGATCTACGCGCGCTGCAGCCGCCCACGCAGCGTGAGCGCGTGCCGTACGCGGGCGTTCGGCGGCAGTGCTACGCGGCCCGCGTGATCAGCCAGGGCCTGACGGCCGAGACGTCGTTCGTGACCGATTTCGAAATGGACGAACCGACGTTTCGCACCCTGCCCGCGCAACTGGTGACCGTCATGTCACCGGGACGGCAGGCCGCGCGAGTGGATGAGATCCTCCGTAGCGGCGGCACGCTGGGTGAGGCCATCGACGACACGATGGATGCGCCCGCGACGGACGCCTCCGGTATCGAGCGCCTGAAGCAGATTGCATTCGTCGATCAGGACGGCTGGCGCCAGGACTGGACCTGGCTGGCACGCGGGGATTTCAATCACGACGGGGTCGAGGATCTCCTGGTGTCATCGAGACTGCGCGCGCCTGTGAGCGAACATCTCGACGACTACCGGCTTTTCCTGCTGACCCGTCGTGCTGCGGATTCTCCGATCGAATTGCTGCAGGAAATCCCGCTCTCCGCTGGAGACGAGAAGGACGCATGCAGTGATCCGGTGATCCGATGCGGACGTGAAATCGTGCGTTGAGCGTGGAGTCGCTCCATCCGCTGAAACGTCCATAGCAGCGGTCGAGGTGACGATCGCGAGCGCGCGTCGGACGCGTGCGTGAAGCGGGTGAGATTCTGTTGAGGTTTCGCACGTCACGAGCACGCTCAGGACGTGGCATGGGTGACCGGATCGGGCGCCCCCAACTGCAAGGAGATGTGGGATGTTCGGATCGCGTTGTGTACCTGCCGCCTGTCTGGCACTGCTGATCGCTGGTTGCACGGCCGAGGATGCCGTTGCGCCGGCCGATACCGGCGACGCCGTGGACGCTGCGGTGGTCGAGCAGTCACCCGACGTCGATGCCGACGTGGCGACCCACCCGGCCCCCGATACGCAGACCGACGCGTCCGACGGGACGGCCGTTGCCGGTTTCGACATCGAGGCATTGCCGGTCTCGGAGCATCCGCTGGGCGAGTTCCCGTTCTTCACGGTGCCCGCGGGGTACCGGGAAACCGCCAACACCACGCGCCGACTGGAGTTCGGCGAAGCCATGTTCTGGACCGGTTCGGGACTCGAACGGGTGGAAGGACGCGTGTACTCGACCGGTATCCGCGCCGACCGTCAGGCATCCGCCGGGACGTTCTCCGACCTGGAGGTCGTGCGCAACCTGCAGCACGTGGTACTCGCCGCCGGCGGCGTGGAACTCGCGTCGGGCCAGACCCCCGCTGATCTGCGTAAAGAGATGACCGAGGCGATGGCCCAGCACCATCCCGAGGCCAAATGCTGGGGCCACTCGGTGCAGCAGGTGTTCGTGCTGCGCCGGGCGGAGGGCAACGTCTGGGTGCGCACCTGCCGTGGCGGCAGGTATGCAGGCCTGATCGTGATCCAGCAGCAGCCGCTGGAGGTCACCTCCACGCTGTTGCCGGCCAGCCGGTTGCAGCAGGCGCTGGCCGACGCCGGCCGTGTCGCGCTGCAGGTGCATTTCGCAACCGACCGCGCGGAGATCCTGCCCGACTCCCAGCCGCAGATCGCAGCGATCGTCGAGCTGTTGCGGGCCGACGACACGTTGTCGCTGTCGGTCGAAGGCCATACCGACAACACCGGCGACGCCGCTCGCAATCGCACGCTGTCACAGGCACGCGCTGCGTCCGTGGTCGCCGCGATCACGGATGCGGGCATCGCGGGGCATCGCCTGGCATCCGTGGGTCACGGCGACACCCGACCCGTCGCCGACAACACGACCGATGACGGCCGCGCGCAGAATCGCCGTGTCGAACTGGTGCGACGGGACTGACACGCCGCCGGAAAAACCGCGTGGGGTAGCATGGCCGGTCACTCGCTATCGGCGACCATGCCAGTGACCACACGCTTCCGCATCCCGCATACGCTCGTCCTGCTGTTCCTGATCATGATCGCTGCGCTGGTCGCGACGTGGCTGCTGCCGCAGGGCAGCTTCACCACCGAGGCAGATGACGCGGGCCGGATGATGGTCGTGCCCGGCACGTATGCGGTGCATGCCGAGCGCGTCTGGCTCAGCCCCGCCGCGCTGTTCACCTCGGTGCCGCGCGCGCTCGCAGACGCCCAGGCGATCATCTTCTTCCTGCTGATCGTCGGCGGCGCGATTGCGGTGCTGCGCGCGACCGGCCTGATCGACGCGCTGCTCGGCTGGTTGCTGCGCACGCTGGGCGGGCATCCGGCGCTGCTGATCCTGTTCGGCACGGCCGCCTTCGCCGCCGGCTCCGGCACGCTCGGCGTGTCCACCGAATACATTCCATTCGCGGCGGTCCTGGTGGCGCTGTGCCTGGCCATGCGTCTGGATGCGATGACCGCGATGGGCATCATGATCGGCGGCTACGTGGTGGGCTACGGCGTGGCCTGGACGAACCCGTACACGGTGCTGGTCGCGCAGGACATCGCCGAACTGCCGCCAACTTCGGGCATCGGCTTCCGGCTCGCGCTGTTCCTGCCGTTCGTGCTGATCGCCGCGCATCACGTGTGGCGCTACGCACGCCGCGTCGCCGCCGATCCGGGCGCAAGCCTGATGGTCGGTATCGACAGCGCAGCGCCGGCCGCCGCCAACGAGCATCCGCCGTTCGACCGCCGCCACGCGGCGATCGCCGTCGTCGTCGTCGCCGCAGTCGTGCTGATGGTCTACGGCATCTCGCAGCGCGGCTGGTATCTCACCGAACTCGGTGCGCTGTGGCTGGTGGTCGCACTGGCGGCGGGCCTGATCGGCCGGCTCGGCGTGGACGAGACCGCGCGGCGTTTCGCCGCGGGCGCCGCGGAACTCGCGGTGGTCGCGCTGCTGGTCGGCTTCGCGCGGTCGATCGCATTGATCCTCGAAGACGGCCAGGTGCTGCACACCATCGTGCATGCGGCTTCGATGCCGCTGTCGCGGCTGGGGCCGGAACTGTCGGCCGTGGGCATGCTGCTGATGCAGACGCTGATCAACTTCTTCATCCCGTCCGGCTCCGGCCAGGCGTTCGCGACGATGCCGATCATGACCCCGCTGGCCGACGTCGCCGGCGTCGAACGCCAGGTCGCGGTGCTCGCGTTCCAGTTCGGCGACGGCTTCGCCAACCTGATCCTGCCGACCAACATCGTGCTGATGGCGATCCTCGGCATGGCCGGCGTGCCGTACGACCGCTGGTTCCGCTTCGCCTGGCCGCTGATGCTCAAGCTGATGGCGGCCGCGTCAATCGCGCTGGTGATCGCAGTGTGGATCGGCTACGCCTGATGCGCCGCGTGCAGTGCAGGGCCTGACGCCACCCGCCACCGCCGGCTACCATCGCGACATGCGAATCCTCGTTCTCGGCGCCGGTGGCACCGGCGGTTACTTCGGCGGTCGCCTCGCGCAGGCCGGTGTCGACGTCACCTTCCTGGTGCGTCCCGCACGCGCGGCGCAGCTCGAGCGTGACGGCCTGCGGATCCGCAGCGGGCTTGGGGACGCGCAGTTCCCGGTTGCGCATATCACCGCCGACGCGCTGCCTGCGCTTGCTGCGGACCGGCCGTTCGATCTGGTGCTGCTGAGCTGCAAGGCCTACGACCTCGACAGTTCGATCGAGGCGATCGCGCCGGCCGTCGGTGCGGACACCGCGGTGCTGCCGATCCTCAACGGCCTGCTGCATTACCCCGCGCTCGATGCGCGCTTCGGCGCGGAGCGTGTGCTGGGCGGACTGTGTTTTATCAGCGCGATGAAGGGCGAGGATGGCGAAGTGGTGCACCTGCCGTCGCCGCCCTCGATGACCTTCGGCGAGCGCGATGCGGCGCATAACGGCAGTGCGCGCACGCGTGCGCTGGAGGCGGTGTGCGCAGACGCCGCCGGCTTCGACGCGGTGCGCAGCGACAGCTTCATGCAGGCCGCCTGGAACAAGTTCACCTTCCTCGCCGCGCTGGCCGCAGCGACCTGCCTGATGCGCGCCAGCATCGGCCGCATCGTCGAGACCGATGGCGGCACCGCATTCCTGACGGCGCTGCACGACGAATGTCTCGCAGTCGCCGCCGCGGACGGCCATGCGATTCCGGTCGAAGCCGCGCAACAGGCGCGCACGTTGCTGACCAGGGCCGGCTCAACGGTCACCGCCTCGATGCTGCGCGACCTCGAAGCCGGACAGGATGTCGAGGCGCTGCAGATCATCGGCGACCTGCGCGCACGTGCGCGCGCAGCGGATCACGCGGTGCCGCATCTCGATGCGGCCTGGGTGCATCTGCAGGCCTACCAGTCGCGCCGCGAGACGCCGCAGACGCCCTGAAGCAGAACGCCTGGCCTTCGCAACGCCTTTGCTAGGCTCGCCGCTCCCCTGATGGAGATGGCCGCATGACGCTTCCCCGTACCCGACGTTTCGCCTGCCTGCTCGTGCCCGCGGTGTTCGGCCTCGCCGCGTGCAATCCCGCGCCGCAGCCCGCGACTGATGAGGCAGCGCAGACCCAGCCGGTCGAGGACACGCAGACCCAGCCATCGGAAGCCGCGCAGGCCCAGATCGAATCGGGCACACCACCGGTCGATGCCCCGCTGACGGGCGACGCCGCCACGACGATGCTGACCCAGATCGCCGGGATCGCCGGCGCGATGCACGCCGCCGCGAAGCTGTGCGACCCCAATGTGTCGGACGCGCAGCTCAACCAGGCCAAGGACCAGCTGCGCCAGGAGTTCACGAAGATGGGGGGCGATGTCGGCACCTTCGACGGCGAGTTCGCCTCCGCGCACGAAAAGACCAACGCCCAGTTCACCCAGGCCACGCCGTCGCAGCAGAAGCAGATGTGCGACGAACTCGAAGCGATGGCGTCTCAGTCGACGCCCACGCCTGCCGGCTGAGGCCTCTGGCTTTTGAGCACCTCTTCCTATGGGGGAGGTCGACGCGCACGGCGCGTCGGGTGAGGGATGGAATAGAGGAAGCGTTCACAAGCGCCCTCATCCGCCCTTCGGGCACCCCGTATCAAGTACGGGGCAGGCTCTTCTCCCAGAGGAAGAAGGGCTGAAGAAGAGAAGCGCTGTAACACGCAGCGTTGACCGGTCAGGCGCCGATCCATCGGCAGCAGCGAAGCAGCACCTCTCCTTCTGGGAGACGGGCTCCGACGCCACAGTGACCAGGTCTGTCCTTGTTCGTCATTCCCGCGAAGGCGGATGCGCTTTTCAACAGCCAAATGGCTGGTCAATCCAGCGCCTTTGTTTTCAACGGCTCGAGAGCCTCTGGATTCCCGCCTCCGCGGGAATGACGATTTTCAGCGTTGCTCTAACGCCACTCAATCCTTGAAATCCCCGCCGATAAACACCGACAACGCCTCCGGCTGCAGATGCCGCTTCATCGCCGCCCGCACCGCTTCCGGCGTCAGCGCACGCAACTTCTCTTCGAACGCCGCCGAATACGCCATGTCGCGGCCGGTGTAGAGATTGCTGTCGAGCATGCCGACGAGTTCTGGATCGTTCGCGCGTGAGGTGCGGCGGGCGCGCAGCATGCCTTCGAGCGCGTCGTCGAGCTCGGCCTGGGTGATGCCTTCGCTGCGGATGCGCTGCAGTTCTTCGCGCATCGCGGTTTCCACCTGCGCCATGTTTTCCGGCGCGGCGATCGCCGACACGCCGAACGCACCCGCATCGTCGAATACGCTGGCCGAGAAATTCGAGCCCACGCCATAGCTCAGGCCTTCACGCTGGCGAATGCGGTCGCCCAGACGCGACTTCATGCCCGAGCCGCCGAGGATGTAGTTGCCGATCAGCAGCGCCGGGTAATCCGCGTCGTCCTGATTGATCTGCAGGGACTGCCGCGCGACCAGCGTCGCGTTCGCCTTGTCGGGCGTGACCAGTGTCTGGCGCACCGCCTCACGCGCGACGTACGGTGTTTCGATGCGCACGAACGGTGTCGGCAGCGCCCAGTCGCCGAACAGGTCTTCGAGTTGTGTGCGGACCGCATCCGGATCGACATCGCCGACCACCGCGATCGTCGCGCCCTCGCCCATTCCGTAGAAATCACGGTGGAACGCGCGCACGTCGTCGAGATGGAGGCCTTCGATGTCCGCGATGCGTTCGTCGAAGCTCTTCGCATAGTACGGATGGCCCTTGGGAAACACGTTGAAGTGCTGCGACAGGGCCTCGTTCGCCACCGCGCCCGGCTCGGTCATACTGTCGCGGATGCCGGCCAGCTGCCGGTTGCGCAGCTGGGTGAACTCGCTCTCCGGGAACTTGGGGGTGCGCAGCACATCGGCGACGAGATCGAGCAATGCGCCGACATTGTCGCGGTCGGTGGTTGCCGCGACCGTCACCGTGGTCGCAGTACCGCCGATGCTCAGCGTCGAGCGCAGTGCAGTAAGCCGCCGCGCCAGCGCCGCACGGTCGAGCTGCCCGCTGCCGCGCATCAGCATCGTCGCTGTGGCAGAACCGGCCATCGCGCGATCCTGCAGGCGTGTCGCATCGCCCAGGCGCAGGCTCATCCGCAGTTGCACCGAACCACCGCGCGTGGACTTGTCCAGCACCGCGAGCTTCGCGCCGTTCGACAGTGTCGCCAGCCTCGTGCGCGCGTCGATGTTGGCGTAGGACGGATCGAAGGCTTCGCCGGCATCGAGTGCGGGGCGGGCGACGAATCCTTCCAGTGCGGCTTCGGCGGTCGGCGCTTCGGTGATCACCACGCGTTCGACCTTGTCGGTCGGCAGGAACTGGCCGGTGGTGCGGTTGTCGCGGCGCAGGTAGGTGCCTGCGACACGTGTCACGTCATTGGCCGTGACCGCTTCGATCTGATCACGATTGAGCAGCAGCAGGCGCCAGTCACCTTGCGCGATGGCCTCGGACAGCGCAACGCCGATTGCATTGGGGTCGCGCATCGCGCGTTCATAACCCAGCAACATCTGCTTCTTGGCTTCCCCGACCTCTGTTGGTGTGAATGGTTTGGCGGTTCCAACTTCCACCAGCGTCAGCAGTTCCCTCTGCACTGTGTCGAGATCACTTCCTTCCGGCACTTCTGCGGTCAGCGTGAGATAGCCCGGCTCGTCCATGGCCATCGCCGAAACACCCGTGCTCAAGGCGCGGCCTGACTCGACCAGCGCGCGATGCATCCGGCCATTGGGTATGTCGCCGATAACCTGCGAGAGAACAGCTACAGCGGCCGTATCGGGATGGCGTCCTGCAGGGATGTGATAGCCAGCCGCTATATAGGGCGTGCTGCCGACACGTCGCACCACCACATGACGTTCGCCGTCCTGTGCGGGCTCACGCGTGTAGGTGACGGGCAATGCCCGTGTCGGCTTGGGCAGCGCGCCGAAGCTCTCGGCCACCGCGGCCAGCGCCTGTGCCGGATCGAAATCGCCGGCGATCACCAGCACCGCGTTGTCGGGCTGGTACCAGGTCCGGTAGAACGCCTGCAGCCGGTCGATCGGCACGTTCTCCACATCGCTGCGCGCACCGATCGTCGAGTTGCCGTAGTTGTGCCACTGGTAGGCCGCGCCCATCACCCGCTGCATCAGCGCGCGCACCGGATTGTTCTCGCCCGATTCCATCTCGTTGCGGACGACGGTCATCTCGCTGTCGAGATCAGCGCGCGCGATGTGCGAGTTGACCATGCGATCGGCTTCCATGCGCAGCACCCAGTCCAGGGTGTCGGCATCGGTGGAGAAGCTGGCGAAGTAGTTGGTGCGGTCCAGCCACGTGGTGCCGTTGAAGCGCACGCCGCGGCGGCGCATCTCGCCGGGAATGTCGGTGTGCGTCGGTGTGCCCTTGAACACCAGGTGTTCGAGCAGATGCGCCATGCCGGTCTCGCCGTAGCCCTCGTGGCGCGAGCCCACCCGGTAGGTCACGTTGACCGTGGTCACCGGCTTGCTCGTGTCGGGAAACAGCACCAGCGCCAGGCCGTTGTCGAAGCGGTATTCGCGGATGCCCTCGGCTTCGTGCACCGGCGCGTCGAGCTGCGGCGGCGCGGCCCAGAGCGGCCATGCGCTGCCGAGCAGCAGCACCACAACGCAGGCACGTAGACGACGTTGCATGCGGATCCCCCGTTGGCGAAGACGATCGACGAAAATAGCAGATCAGTGGCGGCCGACCGGCTGCGACACGTCAGTGGATTCACGATGATCGAGGTGCGCTACGCGGACGACTGGCTGGCCGTCGTCAACAAGCCGGCGGGCCTGATGGTCCACGACAGCGCGCTGGCGCGCGACGAGCACGACTTCCTCGCCGATCGCCTGCGCGAACAGTTCGGCCGTCCCCTGTTCCTGATCCACCGCCTCGACCGCGCGACCAGCGGCGGCCTGCTCGTGGCCTTCGATCGCGACACGGCGTCCGCGCTCGGCACGCAATGGATGGCGCGCAGCGTCGACAAGCACTACCTCGCGATCTGCCGTGGCTGGCCGGATGACGTCGTCGTCGACCACCCGCTCGACGGCGGCCCCGGCAAGCCGGTGAAGAAACCCGCGGTCACCCGGTTCACGCGACTGGCGACGACCGAACTGGCGGTGCCGTCATCGGGTTTCCCGACCTCGCGTTACGCATTGCTGCGCGCCGAGCCGATGACCGGCCGCTTCCGCCAGATCCGCCGGCATCTCAAGCACCTGTCGCATCACCTGATCGGCGACACCAGCCACGGCGACGGCCGCCACAACCGCAACTTCCGCATGCTCGGTATCCACCGCATGCTGCTGCACGCCGAGCGGGTGGGGTTCGACCATCCGCAGACCGGCGCGCGGCTGGTGGTCGACACGCCGCCCGGCGACGAGTTCGCGAAGGCGTTGTTGCTGTTTCCGGGCACCGCGACGGTGTGAGCGTCGCGGTGCAGGGTTGACTCACTCCGCCGGCGTCGCCGGATCGGTCGCAAGTTCCGAGCGCATGTCCCGCTCCATCTGCTGCAGCATCGGGATCACCAGCTGCTGCACCGCCGACATGGTGTTCTGCATCAGCAGCGGCATCTTGTCGAGCAGGTTCTGCCCGGCCGGGCTGCTGTAGAACGTCACCATCGCTTCGGCGTCCTCGGCGGTGAACGTGTCCATGTAGATCTTGCGGTACAGCGGCTGCAGCGACTCCCACGACAGCGCCGACTCCACCGCGCGCAACGACGACGCGGCGGCCCGCTGCGCGGCTTCGCGCTGCTGGGGATCGGCGTCCTGGGTGAGCTGGGCGATCATCTGCTGCTGCGAGGCCATGACCTGCGGGACCATCGCAGTCGCGGTCTGCTCGGCCCGCATCACCTCGAGCAGGCGATCGATCTGGGCTTCGCTCGGTGGTGCGGCCAGGGCGACCGGCGCGCAGAACGCGAGGGCCAGCAGGGCGGCCAGTGGGAAACGACGTGCCATCGGAGAACTCCATTTGTCCGTGAGTGGCCGCTACTGTAAACCGTGCCCACCGGGCGCCGCGCACCACGGGGTTATGCGGTCGCGGCCCGGGCCACCGTCTACAATCGCCGCCGATGTCCACGCCGCCCGCCATTCCCGAAGACGAGCTCGTCGAGCGTTTCGTGCGCGCGAGCGGTCCCGGTGGCCAGAACGTCAACAAGGTGTCGACTGCGGTGGAACTGCGTTTCGACATCGCCGGCTCGCCCTCGTTGCCCGAACACGTCCGCACGCGGTTGCTGGCGCGCCGCGACCGGCGCATCACCGAGGCCGGCGTGCTGGTGATCAACGCGCAGCGCTTCCGCACCCAGGACCGCAACCGCGAAGACGCGCGCGAGCGTCTGGCGGCCTTCGTCGCCTTCGGCTACGAAGTGCCCAAGGCCCGCGTGGCGACCAAGCCCACGCGCGGATCGAAGGAGCGACGGCTCGGGGCGAAACGCGAACGCAGTACCATCAAGCGCGGTCGCGCCACGCGCGACTGGGATTGACCCGCATTGTTGGCCTTGCGCCGAGGACGCATGAGTACTTCGAAGTATCCGTTCCTGATTCCGGTTCCACCGCGCGCGCCGCGCGTCAAACCCAGTCGTCTTGCGCGCTGGATCGGCCGCAGCATCCTGCGGCTCGGCGGCTGGCGCATCGTCGGCGAACTGCCTGACGTCTCGCGTCTGGTGTTGATCGGTGCCCCGCATTCCTCCAACTGGGACGGCATCTGGGGCTTCGCCGCCAAGGCGGCGCTGGGCCTCGACATCCGCGTGCTCGGCAAGGATTCGCTGTTCCGCATTCCGGTGCTCGGCTGGGCGCTGCGCGGGCTGGGCGTGATTCCCGTCGACCGCAGTCGCGCCTCGCGCGTGATCGAACAGGCCGCCGCCGCGATCCACGGCAAGGAGGCCTTCTGGTACGGCCTCGCGCCGGAAGGCACGCGCAAGCGCGTCGAGCGCTGGAAGTCCGGTTTCTGGAAGATCGCCAAGGCCGCCAACGTGCCGATCCTGACCATGTACTTCCATTACCCGGACAAGGTCATCGGCTTCGGCCCGATCATCCATCCCAGCGACGATCCCGACGCCGACATGGCGATGATCCGCACCTGGTACGCGCCCTTCATGGGCAAGAACCGCGGCACGGTATGACGCCGCGCGTCCGCACCGCGGTGTTCGGTGCGCTTGCGATTACAGCCGCGGTCGGCCTCGGCGTCGTGCTGCTGCAGGGGCGCAACGCCGGCGAGCGCGCGTCCACCGCGGCGCCGTCGACAGGGTCCGGCGCCGAAGTGTCGGCCGATGTCGACGCCCGCTCTGCCAGTGCGCAGGCCCGCCGCCTGGCCGACCAGCCGTTGCCGGCCGACGACCAGCCACTGCGCCTGATCCATGACGAACTTCGCAGCCGGGCCGCATCCGGTGATGCGCGTGCGGCCTGCCGGCTGGCCGCCGAGATCGAACGCTGCGATGGCCTGCGCGAGCGGCATCGCGGCTTGCAGGTGTTCGTCGACGGCCAGGACGCCGCGCTCGAGCGCGGCGCATTTCCCGAACCGCTGCGCGCGCGTCTCACGGCCGCGCAGCAGGCCCAGCGCGCGCAGATCGAGCAGCTCGGCGTCGGGGTGGTGCATTGCGAGGGCGCGCCGACGCTGAGCGCCGAGGCACGCGCCCGCACCTGGCGGCAGGCCGCACTGGCCGGGCACCTGCCATCGATGCGGCATTACGCCAGCGGCAATGCCTTCCGCCGCAGCGACCTGCTCGATGCACTTCCAGCGCTGCAGGTCTATCGGCGCGAAGCGGAGGCCATCGCCATCCAGGCGGCCGCGCACGGCGACATCGAGACCATGCGCGCCCTCGCGGTCGCATATTCGGATGGCGGCGACGGCCGCTTCCGCCCCTTCCTGGCCCAGGTGGTGGTGCCGGATCTCACCCGCGCGCTGGCCTGGTACCAGTTGCTCGACAGCCATCCCGACATCGTTGCCCTGGCCCCGCAGCAACCGCAGCGCGAAGCCATCGCCCGCGAACGCGCCAGCTTGGAGGCCGCGGCTACGCCGGCCGAGCGCGAGGCCGCCGCCCGTCTCGCGGCGTCGTTCCCGAAGGCACACGCGCGCGTGGCCGGGGATGTGCCGCCGATGCGCCGGCTCGCCACCGGCAACGGCGCCGTGCAGGACATCGCGCCTGCCACCTGCGCCGAGTCCCGGTTCACCGGCACCTGATCCGGACTTTGCCGATCCCGGGGATTGGAGAGCGGCCAACGAACGGCCTATTCCCCGGCCCGCGCGACAGGCGCACGCTGCACGGTTGGCGGGCCGCGTACAGCGACCGACGCTATCCCTGCGTTGTTTTTCCGGAGTGTCCTCCCATGTTGCG
Organism: Luteimonas sp. KH_071; assembly: GCF_057838005.1. Lineage (NCBI taxonomy): Bacteria > Pseudomonadati > Pseudomonadota > Gammaproteobacteria > Lysobacterales > Lysobacteraceae > Luteimonas > Luteimonas sp. KH_071. Next base: position 3,647,695 of record NZ_CM174458.1, read on the forward strand.
TACGTTGCTCCTGTCTTCCGCGATCGCGCTGGCGCTGTCCGCCTGCGGCGACCGCACCGCCCCCGAGTCCACGATGCCCGCCACCGAATCCACCACCGCCGCGCCGGCGCAGAACGCCCTGTTCACCGCCAGCACGCTGCCGTTCCAGGCCCCGCCCTTCGACAAGCTGAAAGACGCCGATTACCAGCCGGCCATCGAAGAAGGCATGAAACAGCACCTAGCCGAGATCCGCACGATCGCCGACAACCCCGACGCGCCGACCTTCGAGAACACCATCGAAGCCATGGAGCGCAGCGGCGAACTGCTGACCCGCTCGATCAACGTGTTCTTCATGCTCACCGGCGCCCATACCAACGAGACGCTGCAGGCCGCCGAGGAAGCGCTGGCGCCGAAGCTCGCCGAACACAGCGATGCGATCTATCTGGATCCGGCGCTGTTCGCACGCGTCAAGACGATCTACGACCAGCGCGCCACGCTCGGCCTCACGCCCGAGCAGACCACCGTCGTCGAACACACGCACGACGGTTTCGTCCGCGCCGGCGCCCTGCTCAGCGATGCCGACAAGGCCGAGCTGCGCACGCTTAATTCCGAGTCCTCCACGCTGTCTACCGCGTTCGGCAACAAGCTGCTGGCGGCCAACAATGCCGGCGGCGTGTTCGTCACCGACGTGGCCGAACTCGACGGCCTGGACGCGGGCGCGATCGCCGCCGCGGCCGATGCCGCCAAGGCCGCCGGCAAGGACGGCCAGTGGCTGCTGAGCCTGCAGAACACGACGCAGCAGCCGGTGCTCGCCTCGCTGAAGAACCGCGCCCTGCGTGAGCGCGTGCTCGCCGCGTCCACCGGCCGCACCGAACGCGGTGATGCCAACGACACCCGCGCCACGATCCAGCGCCTGGCCGAGATCCGCGCGCGTCAGGCGCAGCTGCTGGGCTTCCCGAACTACGCCGCCTACAGCATCGCCGACCAGATGGCGAAGACCCCGGAAGCCGCGCTCAAGCTGCTCACCGACACCGTGCCCGCCGCTACCGCGCGTGCGCGCGCCGAGCTCGCCAAGATCCAGGGCGTGGTCGACGCGCAGAACGGCGGCTTCACCGCCGGCGCCGCTGATTGGGACTTCTACGCCGAGCAGGTCCGCAAGGCCGAGTTCGATCTCGACGAGTCGCAGATCAAGCCCTACTTCGAACTCGACCGCGTGCTCGTTGATGGCGTGTTCTTCGCCGCCAACCAGCTCTACGGCATCACCGCCAAGGAGCGGAAAGACATTCCCGTCTACCACCCCGACGTGCGCGTGTTCGACATCTTCGATGCCGACGGCAAGCAGCTCGCTCTGTTCTATCTCGACCCCTTCAAGCGCGACAGCAAGCAGGGCGGCGCGTGGATGGGCAACTTCGTCGAGCAGAACGGCCTGACCGGCACGATTCCCGTCGTCTACAACGTCGAGAACTTCACCAAGCCCGCCGCCGGCCAGCCCGCGCTGCTGAGCTTCGACGACGTGACCACCCTGTTCCACGAGTTCGGCCACGCGCTGCACGGCTTCTTCTCGAACACCAAGTACCCGTCCGTCGCCGGCACGAACACCCCGCGCGACTTCGTCGAGTTCCCCTCGCAGTTCAACGAGCACTGGGCGCTCGACCCCAAGGTCTTCGCCAACTACGCCAAGCACTACCAGACCGGCGAAGCCATGCCGCAGGAACTGGTCGACAAGATCGTCACCGCGCGCACCTTCAACCAGGGCTACGCCACCACCGAATACCTCTCGGCCGCCCTGCTCGACCTCGCCTGGCACACCCTGCCCGCGGGCGAAGCCAAGCAGGACGTCGATGCATTCGAGAAGCAGGCGCTCACGAAGTACAAGGTCGACCTCGCCGCCGTGCCGCCGCGCTACCGCACCAGCTACTTCAGCCACATCTGGGGCGGCGGCTATGCGGCCGGCTACTACGCCTACTTCGGCGCCGAAGTCCTCGACCACGACGCGTTCCAGTGGTTCCGCGAAAACGGCGGCCTGACCCGCGAGAACGGCCAGATCTTCCGCGACAAGATCCTGTCGATCGGCCACTCGCGTGATCTGGCGGTGGCGTACCGCGAGTTCCGCGGCAAGGACCCGAGTGTCGAGCCGTTGCTGGAGCATCGTGGATTGAAGTGAAACGCGCGTACCTGCATGCACTGAGTTGAAGCGTCCAGAAAGGCGGCCCCCGGGCCGCCTTTTCTTCTGTGCGCGTAAATCGATCCCTGCGTTATGCGACGAAAACACCTGATAACGCACTGGAGATCAGGATGCCGCATAACGCGGCATTCGCTTTCGCAGGGCTACGGGCAGGAGCGGCGCAAGCGACTGATGCGAATGAAATTTTGCTGCGTGGCAGGAGACGCGTCGACGGGGCATACTCGGTGCAACACCCCGCATCCGGGGTCTAATACTAGTTAGACCTGCCATGAAAGTACTGGAGTACTTGCTAGTTCTCATTGCAGTCAGTGCCTCGCCCGCGTGCTCTATGGGTGAGTCCATCGCTAGTTGCCCATCTGACCTCATTCCACTATCTACGGTCGTCCCCGTGCTACCGCCCAGGTTGCACAATGAATTCACTGGAGTAGCTCAGGTACTCTTCGTTATCGATCCAGCTGGACAAGTGGAGTCTCCCACCATTGGAGGTGCGGACTGGCATCCCGTGGGGCACCGTAACACTCAGCCGGTGGGGTACTCCGGGGCCATTATTTTGGCTGTATCCCAGTGGAGATACCCGCCCAGAGCGCATGCTTGCCGCCACCAGGTCCCGATAGAGTTCCACTTCGAGAACCCGCCAGATGCCATCACTGGCAGGTCTAACAATTCGTTCAAGCCGAACCCGCTTCGCGGGTCGGCTTAACACAGGTGTTAGGCGGCGTACGCGGCTAGCTCGCATACTCAGAAGCAACAGACAGTTCACTGATAAAAGGAGATGTTGCGTGAAATGGATCATAGCCGCTGTAGTTCTGGCAATCGTCATTGCGTTGGCCATGTCGACGAAGTGGGATGTGAGTTGTGCTGCGTCAGGTGTTGGTGGCATCTACGTGCCGCCCTCTGAGCCTACCTATGACGGGAGTAGATCCTTCTCTCGACCAAAACAGCCTGGATGTGTGGTCACAGCAACAAATCCTGCTAGAAAATCGTTTGATCGCATCTTCTTTAAGGATGCTGGTGAACCGCAACCGCGCGCCTAACAATTCATTCAAGCCGACGCCGCTTCGCGGCGCGGCTTAATTCAGGCGTTAGGCATCGCATGACAGATGATCGCTGGTGCCGGAACAAGAGCTGGGATGCCGATATCGCATCTCTCTTTGAGGAGAAGCTGCGGCGCGCTCGTCGCAAAAGCCAGTATCTTCGGATTCAGGCCTACTCCCTCACGCAAACTAATCCGCAGGTAGCCTTAGATCTGCTTGATCGGTACTTTGCACTTGGTGAAGACTTTGACCATGCTCAAGCTCATGTTGATCGTGCGGCGGCCTACATAACTCTTGGCCGCTTAGAAGATGCATTCACGTCTTACGAGGCAGCTCTAAATCGCGAGGCGGAGTTCCCAAATTTGCGCACCGGCGCATACTTGGAGCTGCCATATCAAATAGCCCTACGGGGCGCAGCTCATCGCTACGATCAGGCAATGGCCCTACTTTCCAAAGCCGCTGAGAACCTCATGTTTTCCGTGGATCACTTTGTGTTTCATGCAACAAAAGCAATCATCCTCTCTGCCCAAGGGAACCTCGCCGATGCTCGCGCCGAGGCTAGACCTGCCCTTGAGGCTGCAAGCCGTGACCATTCTGGATTCCGCTACCATCCCGGCGTGGGCCTCGTATCGGACAAGCATGCACAAGCTCTGGCTTTGCTGCGTCCGCTGTGCGATGCCTAACAATTCATTCAAGCCGACGCCGCTTCGCGGCGCGGCTTAATTCAGGCGTTAGATGCCATGTGGAAGATTGCCGCAAGTGTGAGTCTTGTCTTTCTCATCGCGTGCAGTCCTGCCTCCGAAAATTCTCCCCGCCCGGCTCCTTTAGAACCGCCGCCTCCACCAGACATGTCCTTTCTTGACGCACTAGATGGCACATGCACCGGATCACTCGCTGATGGCGTGGTGCTAACCGCTGCGGAGGCATGCTGGGTCAAAGAGCTTGCAGCCCAGTGCGGTCCCGCAAATGACTGCCTGGTTGGTTGTTTAGCCTCAGGACAAGCTCGCCAGACAGGCGGTGGTTGCTGGCACGTATGCTGGCCAAATGTTCCCGAATTCAAAAATTGGCAAGAGCCTCAAGGGGCCACGCAGTGCAGGTCATTGGGCAAGGTAAATGGCATCTAACAATTCATTCAAGCCGACCCTGCTTCGCGGGTCGGCTTAACTCAGGTGTTAGGTGGCGATGAATCGCTGGGAAGTCTTTGGGGCAATCTTCTTCGGCAGCATCTTTGCACTCTTTGCGGTCTTCCGCTTTGAGATCCTTGATGCTCGTGCCGCTAAAGGCATTGCCGCCGTGTTCTTGTTCGGCGTCTACTGCGGCATCGTCGCCTTCGGTACCGCCGGAAAGAAGCGCTCGCTATCTCTACCAGGGCAGACCGTTCTGGGTATAGGGGTGGCCTTGGCAATCGCTGCATTGTTCAGCCCTCCCACGGAGGGATTTGCTCTCGCAGCCCTTCTTGGGCTTATCCTTGGCTTTACTGCAGATCGGTGGGTGGAGCACGTGCAGTTGCCGTAGTTGCCACCTAACAATTCATTCAAGCCGACGCCGCTTCGCGGCGCGGCTTAATTCAGGCGTTAGGCTGCTATGGACCCCTCTCCGCGCATTGAATTCTCAGTTCGCTATCGGCTCGGCGAGTACCTCCAGTTCGTCACGCAGCACGCCTTTGATACGGATGACGAGTTGCGGACACTGAGCGGAGTGAAGAGGCATCTTTCGCGCATCGCTATGCAAGGCGTTGCAGCACTTGGGTTCGTATACAAGTCGTCTCGCGTCGGCCGGTGTGAGTTCACTATCGACGCGTTGGGTGTGAGCAGACGCACCAGACTCGGCCCTGGCTCTGTGCCTTGGTCCCGGGTGAAAGCAGTTCACACCTACAGTCCGGGCTTCCTAATTGAGCTTGAGAGTGGTGCTATGCCCATACCCTTCCGCGTACTCTCAGCCGAGCAGCGCAGCCACATCTGTCAGTTGGCAGCGGGGCTGCTCGTTACGAGGGCGCAGCCTAACAATTCATTCAAGCCGAACTCGCTTCGCGAGTCGGCTTAATTCAGGTGTTAGGTGCCTTGCTGAATGTCTGCGGCCATCACAAAACATGAGCCTTCTCCGCACCCTGACGACGACTCGGAGCATCCGATCCCGTCGCTCGCCGTTCTCGATGTAGTGACAATCCTTGTTGGGGGTGGCGCGGATTTATTCATCGTTGTCGCGTCGCCGCTCGCGGCAGATCATAGGTCGCTTACCCGGCTGCAGGACAAGATTGAGGGCTATCTGCGCCACATCCAGTCGCCGGATTTCCTGGCTGAGGCGGGTCCGCCACATCCAAGCAACACTACTATCAAGGTTAGGCTCCACCCGGACTCTGCGCCGGAGGCCTATGATCTCTTGGAGCGCTCCAAAGACTGGGTGTCGGCCAATCATGCGTCTCTCGAGATCGAACAGCTTGATCTTGCTGTTCACTAGACCGGCACCTAACAATTCATTCAAGCCGAACCCGCTTTGCGGGTCGGCTTAATTCAGTCGTTAGGCCGCATGGCAGTCACGTCGCAAGTGATGAAAGGAATTCTGGCAACGTGCGTAGCCTTGGCTGCCGCTGCCACGATTCCAGTTCTGCCAAATCCCCCTGCGGCCGGAGATCCGGTTGCGCCCACCGATCCTCGAATTGACGTGGACATCACTGCCGAAGACCTCGCAGCCATACTTCAGTTAGCCCGGGGAAAGCGCCGGATCAACGTGCACCAGCGCTACTTCGTTAAAACAGATCTCCCGCTCCGATCCATCTCAGCCGCAGAGTCGTCACTCCAAATCACCCCGGGTAGCATGCCTATCAAGGTGCCTCCATTCGGAGATGTCGAAGCAACGTTCTACGCAGACTCTGCTCCAGGTCATGAGTCCGGCGTCACCTACTACTTCATCAAGAGTCGAAAGACGTGGAGAATCAGCAAGATCAGCCACTGGGTCGTATGAGCTTGCGGCCTAACCATTCATTCAAGCCGACGCCACTTCGTGGCGCGGCTTAATTCCAGCGTTAGGCAACTGGAGACGGTGAATGGCGCTTCTTGATCTGCTGGAACTCGGAGAGCTCTTTCTCTCTTGGCGCCTTTACGTTGGCATGGCAGTCACTGTTGCTCTCTGCGCCGTCGCCTTCTCACTGATTCCTTCGGGTGGCCCCGGCTGGGTTGCTTGGTCGGTTTGCACGCCAATTGGGGTTGTCGGGGTTATCCTCAGCTTTGCGTGGCAAGTGCGCTCTGACTCTAGCAACTAGATCATGGTGGCCGGCTTTCCACGGCCAGCTGCCTAACAATTCATTCAAGCCGACGCCGCTTCGCGGCGCGGCTTAACTCAGGCGTTAGGCGTCACACTGAATGTCTCGACAGATCTCACAAGAAGAAGCCGAGCTTTTGGAGCGGGTGTTGGCCGTCGGCGCGCGTGACCAGACTATTCCTGGAGTCGTCGCCTCTATTCCAGCGCTCCGAGTCACCGCCACATGCAAATGCGGCTGTGCCACAGTCTGGTTTGGGCCTGACGGCGACGCCACCGTCGGGAACAACCTTGCTGAGGCGCTTGCCTCTCTGGGTGATGAGACGGTTACTGTGATCGTCTGGTCGCAAGGTGGGTCTATTGCGGGCTTAGAGATCATCGGCCAGGAGCAAACTGGGCTTCCCAGTCCCCATTCGGTCAGGGGTTACCGGTGACGCCTAACAATTCATTCAAGCCGATGCCGCTTCGCGGCACGGCTTAATTCAAGCGTTAGGCGCACAAGAGCATGAGCTACGCACCATCCGAACTTGTTGAGCGCGCGTGGGCAGCGCCACCTAGGTGCCTGACTAGCTTTGCCGCCGCCCCTGTCCGCGAGCCGCTAGAGGGAGTCTTCAATGAGTTGGGCTACTTCGCGGTCGCCTGCACATGCGGCTGCAATTCGTTCAAGGTTATAGGCCACGTCGAGGAGGAGCTCTTTGCTGCCCCGATCAGCCTCACCTGCAACCTGTGCGATAAAACCAAGGTCTTGTTTGATATAGCAGCCCACGGATACGACGCCGAGTTCGGTCATCCGTGCTGCAGCATCCGCGGCACAGGTGCCCCGTCGGAGTACCGTTGCACTGCCGGCAAGGAGTCTAGTTTCTCGGTGCAGGCTGGCTTTAGCTATCAGATTGAGCCTATTGAAGAACTGGGGGCGGAGAACCAGGGCCGGATCCAGGACCTGTTCGATTGGTTCTATCTCGAGGCGCAGTGCGTGACGTGTGGTGAGAAACAGGGCGTGACTGACTACGAGTGCGCCTAACAATTCATTCAAGCCGAACTTGCTTCGCAAGTCGGCTTAATTCAAGTGTTAGGCGGAACAGATGGCCCACTGCAAGTCGAACCATGAAGCTCGCTTCGAAAAGTGGCAGCGCCTTACCGTTCCTGCAACTAGGCTTCTGAGTGATCTAGTCAATTCGCAGCTTGCAGCCGGACTGCAGGTGCAAGGCTTTGAGCGCGTTGACTGTCGTCTTCACCAGTCAGCGTGCTAACGGTGCCAGGTTCACTTATCTGAGGCTGCGCGTTGAGAAAATCGCTGCTCGAACCGGTTCCAGAGCTCGATCTTGCGGCTAGGAAGCGGGAACAGGCTCACTTCCGGCGCACACTTATCCATTCGAATCGATGCCGCTTTCCTGCGCGGTTGAACTCAGACCTCAGGTCGCGGAGACAAGATGCACGCAAACGTTTTGGAAGCGCTGATCCTTCGTACGACCTCTGAGCCGGCCCTTCGGCCACAAAACTAAGTGTTCCAGGTTCACTTAATCTCGTTCGTGGACAACGGTGCCAGGTTCATTTTCGGGACCTAATAATTCACTCAATCCGATGCCGATTCTCGGCTCGGCTTATTTCGAGCATCGTGTTGCGGAGGTTGAGATGCACGCAAACGAGTTGGAAGCGCTGATCATTCGTGCGACCTCCGAGCCGGCCCTTCGGCCAGAGCTCATCACGATGCTGCTGCGCTCGCGCGTCGCCGTGCCCCTGAATAAAGGGCTGGAGAACGGCGTGCTGCCTGCAGATTTCAAGCCCATGACGTTGAATGGTCCTCAGGGGTTTCCGGTGCTGGCGGTCTTTACGAGCCCGGACAAGGCCGCGCCGTGGATCAAGGAGCAGCCGGCGTTCCAACACGCCCTGGTCACGGAATTCAATTGGGCGCTGAAGATCACACGTCCCCTGTTCGGAATCGCGGTCAATCCGGGCTACAAGCACTCGGTCGTGCTCTCACCGGCAGAGGTCCAAGGGTTGTCCGCCGGATAACCCGGCCGGATTCACCTGGTCCCGGTGGGCGCGTCGCGCGTCATCGACTGATCTGCGGCGTAGTGCATTCGATATGGATCGCGCCATCCGCAGAGGTTTTGTAGTGCCAAGGCCACCGCGATCAGCGAGCGCTTTGCCGCCACAATGCGTGTCCGTTCCGAACAGGCCTCGCGTGTGACGACCACACTGAAATGGCTGCGCGTTGCACTGCTCACTGCAGCGACAGTGGCGTGCTCACTGGCCGCTGCGCAGACACCCGTCGAGTTCACGCCGAGCGCTGGATTCGGCGGTGAGAGCACCGGCCTCGGCACGCTGAAGTTCGTCTTCCGCGAGCCGCGCGCGTTTCAGGTCACCAGCCGCGGCACCGAACTGGGTGACGGGACGTTCCGTCTGGATCAGACCATCACCTTCGCAGGCGAGCCGCCGCAATCGCGGTTCTGGGTCATGACGCGGACCGCGCCCCATCGTTACGCCGCCACGCTCAGCGACGCGGCCGGGCCGGTCGAGGCGACGGTCTCGGGATCGCGCCTGTCGCTGCGCTATCGGGTCAAGGGCCCGGTGTACATGCATCAGGAACTGATGCTGTCTCCCGACGGACGCACGATCGACAACGGGGGCGTGGTCAGACTGCTCGGCATCCCGATCGGTCGTCTGCAGGAGACGATCACGCGCAAGGCGCCGGCCGTCGCGGCGGATGCGCTTGCCGATCCGGGGCCGTAACGGGGCGGGTGCACGCAGAGCGTCGCGAGTGCAGGGCGTGCGACGCGAGCGATGTCGGCGGCACCTTCGCAGCGACGTTCGGCGGCTCAGGATGTCGGCACGGTGCCGCCATCGATCACGAACTCGGTGCCGGTCACCGTGGCCGCGCGCGGCGATGCCACGAAGGCGATCAGATGGGCGACTTCGTCGGGTGTCGACGGCCGACCGATCGGAATGCCACCCAGCGACTGCATGATGATCGCCTTGCCGCCCGCGTAATCGGTGCCGGCGTCGGCGGCCAGCCGTTCGGCCAGTGCGACCGACGCCTCGGTCTCCACCCAGCCCGGCGCGACACGCACCACGCGCACGCCGCCGGGCGCGAGTTCCTTGGACAGGCTCTTGCTGTACGTCGACAGCGCGGCCTTGGCAGCGGCGTAGGCGGTGGTGGATTCGGGCAGCGGCAAGCGGTGCTGGATCGACGTCAGGTGGATCACCACGCCGGCGCCCTGCGCCAGCATCCCTGGCACCAGCAGACGGTCCAGACGCACGGCAGGCATCAGGTTGAGCTGCAGTTCGTCCTGCCAGACCGCTTCGGTCAGCGCGGCGTAGCCGCCGCCGGGCGCGCTCGAGCCGCCCACGACATGCACCAGGACATCCACACCGCCCAGGCGCTCGCGCACGACATTGGCCACGTGGGCGCAGCCGGCCCCGGTGCGCAGATCGGCGACGATGACATCGGCATCCGGTGCGTCGGCCGGCGCGTTGCGCGCGGTGGTCAACACGCGCGCGCCCTGTGCGCGGAACAACGCGACGGTCGCTGCGCCGATGCCGCGCGTGCCACCCGTGACGAGCACGCGCTTGCCGGCGAGGTCGAGATCCAGCGCCATCAGCCGATCTCCAGGTCGGCGATCCGGCCGTCGACCATTGCGAAGCGATACGCCAGCGTGACCGGGCTGCCCGGGAAGCTGCCGGTGAGATGCACCTGCACGACCGGATGGTCGGCATCACCGGCGATCCCGAACGGTTCGGCGCGCCACTCGGAGGCCGCGCGGGCATCGGCAAGCCAGGTTTCGATGGCGGCGATGCCGGTATGGGTCTGGCGCTCGTCCTGCACGACCGCATCGGCGGTGAAGCAGTCGCGCAGGCCGGCAGGATCGGCGCCGTTGCCGATGGCGAAGAAAGACGCGATGGTGTCGGGGAGTTGCATGGGTCTCTGCCTCGATGCAGTGGAGATCCCCGGAATGTCGGTGCGGCGCCACGCGCCCGCAAGAACGCACGCAAAAGGAAGTCACTTCCCCATGGGTAAGTCCTATACGCCCGCGACCGCGGCAGCCGACGTGGAAACGGTGTTCAAGCGCCTCGGCGGCCGCTGGAAGCTGCTGATCCTGTTCCACCTGTTCGGCGGCCAGGTGCAGCGCTATTCCGACCTCGAACGTCTGATGCCCGGCATCTCGCCGAAGATGCTGGCCCAGCAACTGCGCCAGCTCGAACACGACGGCATCGTGGCGCGGCGGGTCTATCCGGAAGTCCCGCCGAAAGTGGAATACCGGCTCACCGCGTGGGGCCAGGCGCTGTGCCCGGCGCTCGATGCGTTGCTGCGGTGGGATGCGGCGCGGGACGTGGATGCGGAGAGCAGGGATTCGTGACGTCGGGTTCGCCCGTCCGCGTGCCGCGATCCGCACAGTGCAGCCGCATATGTGCCTGCGTGAAGTAGGTCGCCGATGACCGGATACCCGACGCCGCCGTTCCGACCCTCGCGTCTGCGTCGGATCGCGAACTGGCTGGCATTCACCTGGACGGTCGTGGGCGTTTTCTTCGTGTTCCTGATCATGCTGCCGGGCCGATCGAACCCTTTCCCGTTCGGCCCGGGGCGCATCCATGTTCAAGTCGATGACGTTGCGATACGCGCGATAGCAGGAAACGTTCTGTTCAAAGAATCGAATGCAGCCAGCCGCGTGCTCGCGCCCCGCGACGTTCTCGAGTTCCGCATTTCCAGTGAGGTCGAGCTGATCGAACGTCTCAAGCGTGGTGGCAAGCAGATTCAGGTGAGATGCGAGGTCGAGGGTAATGCCGACGGATGGACATACCGCGGCCTCTCGTTCGGTCCTGAGCCGCTGGTGGACCCGGTGCGTGCGGCTGGGGGCGTCAGGCCCAACGGTCTCGCGCCCCTGCATCATCGCTACGCCGTCTATGCGTTCATCGATCTTGACGCCGAGAACAATCGGAACGGATTCGGCGCATCGGCGTCCAAACTGGATTTGAAACGCGATCCATTCGAATCGCTGCGGTGCAGGATTCTCGGTGTCACCATGGGTGGTCTGTGGCCCAGCACCAATGCGCTGGTCGTCACGAGGGACGAATTCCGGGTGATGCTGCGCGAGGCTGCGATGCGCTGAAGCTGCGCAACTTGTGCATTTCTCGTTTCAACGCGGCCCGCGGATGTTGTCGAGGGACGCCGTGGCAATCCAGAACCATCGACCCCCGCGGATCCGCCGCCCACCACGACGCTTCGCCCAGGCGAGCGTGACGGCGATCGAAAGCGCAATCACCAGCAGGCGCAAGCCGACGGTCCACAGTGGCCCAAGCGCGTTGTCGGCCACCGGGAGCACCACCCACCAGGCGTTCATCAATACGTGGAACGCCACCGGCACCCACAGGTCGAAATCCCACTCGACGTAGAGCCACGCGAACCACACGCCCCCCAGCGCGGTGATGGCGAAGATGCCGGCCGCCTCGGCCGTGCTGCCGCCCTGCGACAGATGCGCGATACCGAACAGCAGCGCGCCGGTCAGGGCCGCCGGCAGAAATCCCCAGCCGGCGATGCGGAACAGCAGGCCGAACAGCAGACCGCGATACAGCAGTTCTTCGCCGAAGCCGGGCAGCAGCGCGTGGCGCACGAGCGCATGCGGCGTGTCGGCATCGAGTGTCAGCGGTGCCTTGAGCGCAAGGCCCAGGGCCATCGGTGCGGTCAACAGCAGACCGAGCAGCATCGCGCGCAGGGGACGCCCGTCGAGGCCGAGCGCACTGGCGGCATGGCGCGGCCGGGTCAGGAGCGCCGCGAGGCCCCATGCAACGACGCAGTGCGGCAGATAGCCCAGCAGCGCCAATGCCCCTGTACGTGCCGCACCGCTCCAGTCGCCGGCGACGGTGCGGAACAGATCGAGATGGAAGTGGTCCTGCCACAGGAAGACCGCGATGATCGGCAGTGCGGTCCAGCGTCTGATGCGGAATCTGCGGGCGGTCGTGTCCGCAGTGCCAGTGATGATGGACATGGGCGTCGGATGGCGGGTCGGGGATCGGTTGCCATCCTTGCGTGCCACGCATGGCACTCACAAAGGCCGCAAGTCATGGCGCGCCCTCGATGTCGAAGGCCGGCCCGTGTTCGTGTCGACCCATAATGCGTGGCGCACAATGCACATCTCGAATTCGATCCGGACGCGTCATGGAACTTGAAGCCCTTCTCATCGCTGCCTTGCGCGAGGCCGGCTACGGCCCGGACGCGATCGGCTCGGCGATGCCGCGGATCATCCGTATCATGCAGGCCGAAGACGTGCGGATCGAAATGGGCCGCAGCCTGTCGCGCAAGGAGCGCGAATACGTGCGCCTGCAGCTCGAACTGGGGCTCAACGTGTCGGAAGTCGTGGCGGGTCTGAAAAAATGACGGACGCCCCTGCAGCCGGGCGGCCTTCGATGCGGACGGTCATCGGCAGCTGCCACTGCAAGGCGGTGGAATTCGAGGTCGATCTGATCGACGGCTTCGAGAACATCCGACGCTGCAACTGCTCGCTGTGCAGCCGCAAGGGCGCGGTGATGGCCGGCGTGACGCTGGACCGCCTGCGCGTGACCCGCGGCGCCGATGTGCTCAGCCTGTACCAGTGGAACACGAAGATCGCGAAACACTGGTTCTGCAGCGTGTGCGGCATCTACACGCATCACCAGCGCCGCAGCGCGCCGGACGAGTACGGGTTCAATCTGGCGTGCATCGAAGATGTCGATCTCACGGCCATCGGCGAGATCGGGCGTAGCAATGGGGCGGCGCAGAGTCTGGTGTAGTTCGCACTGAAGGAAAGCAAGGATGCGTGTCTCGCCATTCGTCATTCAAGTATCCACCGCAGCAGCCTTTCTCGGCTTGATGCTCTGGTTCGCACAGGCGCCTACTGCGCCGTCCTTTGAGACGCAGGCGCGCGTCGTCGACCAGCGATCCGTACTCCGGTTTCACACCGAGCAAGGGCTGACGCCTTGCGGTCCGACGGAACAGCAAGTTCTTGCACGAGCGGACATCAGATTGCTCGACGCGGGCCACGCCAGCGGTGACTTCAAGATCGTTATCCTGCACGCCTTCGAAGACGCGAATATTGTGACGCTGGGGCCCGACTCGATCGCGTCCTATCGCATCGATGGCGCGACCAACCTGGCGCCGCCAACGCGCCGCTGGTTAGAGGGCGACGTACGAGAAGACGTTCGCACGCGTGTCGATCCGATGCACATCTATCGCGTCATCCGAACGCTCGATCGCGCGGTCACCCACGCGGCCAGTGCGTCTGCCTTCGAAGGGCTCGACGGGGTCGCTTACTACGTGGGGCGGGATTCCGAGCACTGTGCTTTTACCGAAGAACCAAGAGGCACGGGCATCGGCGCGCTGGTCAGGCGAATGGCCGCGGCGGCGTCACACAGGAATGCCGATGTACATAATTTGCTCGAGATTGCTGCAGAGATCGACAGAGTCGACGCGAGAAAGTAGTTGTGTGCCGGCACATGGACGTTACTCGCCCGGGGGGCGCTGCCTGCTAGCATCCCCACGCCGTCGTCATTCCGGCGACGCAGCACGCAAGGGGATTGCAATGCGCAATTGGGGAGTGGGCGCCGTACTGGCGCTGGCGGTCGCGGCGTCGGGGACGAGCGCGGCCAACGAAGGACAGACGCGGGAAGTGCAGTCGAAGGACGGCACGTTCACCGGCGAGATCGTCGGTACGCCGGCCGAGGGCAGCAAGTTCGCGCAGCTCGAGATCGGCATGAGCATGCAGGACGTGCAGGAACTGCTGGACCGCACGCCGGACCGCTTCCACACCTACGAATCGGGCAAGCGCTGGATTCCGTTCTACTTCGGCAACGATGCAACGCGCCTGCAGGCGCTGTTCCGCGAAGAGGGCTGCCTGATCTTCACCGGCGGCAACGTCTGGGGCGGCGGCGGCAGCGAACTGATCCAGATCGAGGTCGATCCATCGGGCGCCTGCTACCAGCCTTAACCGCATGACATGGAGCGCGATGTCATCGCGGTCCGCCGGGCTGCACGGTTGGAGCGCCAGTCCGTGCGGTCTGTTTCAATTCGGCGCCGGGACGTTTTCAGACTTTCAGGGAAGACAGATGACTTCAAAAAGCATGGCGGCATTCCTTGCCGCACTTCTTGCGACCGGTTGCGCGAGCAGCGTCTCCAATGACCAGGCGCGATGGCTGCAACCCGCCCAGGCGATCCAGCTTGCCGCGGACGCTGCGCCGCGTGGCGTATCCGGGGTGTTCTCGATGCAGGTCCAGGCGACCGGCGAACAGGGCGGTGAGATCTATCTCAACTCCGAACTCGACTACCGCGACCAGCGCAATCTGACGGTCGTGCTCACGCCCGCGGCGGCACACCAGCTGGCACTGCGCCTGGGCGAACCGGTGGCGGCCGCGCTCGATCGCAAGCGCATCCTGGTGCGGGGCTCAGCACAACGTGTCCGGATCGACTTCACCACGGCCGGCCTGCCGACGGGCAAGTACTACTACCAGACCCACGTGCGTGTGACCGACGCCGCGCAGATCCAGTTGCAGTAGGCGAACGCGCTACGCGGCCGTATCGCGCCGCCCTTCACCCGTCCGACCGCGCCCTGGCGTACGCTCGGCGCGTTCCGCCACGAGCCACGTCCATGTCGCAAGTCCCCGCACCCCGCCGCCGCACCGGTGCCTATGTCGCGATCGCGGCGATCGTGGCCGCCGTCGGCGGTGCCTTCGCCTGGACCGCGGGCTGGCTCACGCCGGACCGGCTCACGTCCGCGCGCATGACCGACGCCATCGAAGCGACGTCGACGACGCCGTATCCCGGCTTCCGTCGCGCGCATGCCAAGGGCATCTGCGTCGTCGGCCATTTCGACGGCACGCCGGAGGGTGCGGCCCTGAGCCGCGCGCGTGTGTTTGCCGACACCGGCACGCCGGTGCTCGGCCGGATGTCGATCGGCGGCGGCTCGCCCTACGGCCTGGATGCGCAGGCGCGCGTGCGCAGCATGGCGCTGGTGCTCAACGGCGCCGACGGCAGCGAGTGGCGCATGGCGATGAACAGTTTTCCGTTCTTCGGCGCGGCGTCGATCGAGACCTTCCTCGAACAGACCCGCGCGTCGGCGCCGGATCCGGCGACCGGCAAGCCCGATCCCGAACGCATGGCGGCCTTCGCCGCGCAGCATCCCGAGGCCCAGCGTTTTGCCGCATGGGCGAAGTCGGCGCCCTGGTCCGACAGCTTCGCCAACACGCAGTACAACGGCATCCACGCGTTTCGCTTCACCGGTGATCGCGGCGAACAGCTGGTGCGCTGGTCGATGCGTCCGCAGGCGCCGTTCGTGGAGATCACTGCCGCGCAGCGCGAGGCGGCGGAACGTGACTATCTGCAGGACGAACTGCGCGAGCGGCTCGCGGCGGGGCCGCTGCGCTGGGACATGGTCGCCACGCTCGCCGGCCCGGGCGACGACGCCAGCGATCCGAGCACGCCCTGGCCCGAGGACCGCGAGCAGGTGGTCGTCGGCACCGTGGTGCTGACGCAAGCGCAGGACCAGGCGAGCGGCCCGTGCCGAGATCTCAATTTCGATCCGACCATCGTGCCGGGCGGCGTCGCCCTGTCGGACGATCCGATCCTCGCCGCGCGCGCGGCCGTGTACGCGCAGTCCTTCGATCGCCGCGAACGCGAGGTCGCACGCGGCGCCGATGTCGATGGCACGCCGCCTGCGGAGGCCGCCCGATGAACCCCCCGACCGATCGCCACGATGCATTCGCCCGCGTGCTGCACTGGAGCATGGCGGTCCTGATCATGGCGATGCTGTTCGTCGGCGTGGCGATGGTGTCGTCGATGACGCTGCGCCCGTCGCTGCTGATGCTGCACCGGCCGATCGGCATCGCACTGCTGGTGCTGGTGATCGTGCGGTTGATCCATCGCCTGCGCCGTCGCGTGCCGGACCTGCCGCGCGACCTGCCGGGCTGGCAACGCGCGGCCGCGCACGCGTCGCACATCGCGCTGTACGCGCTGATGTTCGCGATGCCCTTGATCGGCTGGGCGATGGTGTCGGCGGCCGGCAATCCGGTCGTGCTGTGGGGCGATGTGCATCTGCCCGCCATCGCGCCGCACGATCCCACGCTCTACAGCCTGCTGCGCGCCGCGCACACGTGGCTGGCGCGCGCGCTGCTCGCGGTGATCCTGCTGCATCTCGCCGCCGCGCTGTATCACGCCTGGGTGCGCCGCGATGGCGTCTATCGCACGATGGCGCCGGTGCCGCTGGGACCGCGTCCGGATGAGGATCGCGCTGTCACGCGCGCGGAGATCGACGCGCCTTGAGCATGGCCGTCCCCGATCGCGCGCACCGCATCGATGCAGGCGCGCCGCGCGTTGTGACGTGCCCGACACCGGCCGCTCTCTAGGCTGCGTCATTTCGTCCAGAACCGCGCGATGCAGACCGACCAGATCCTGATCCTCGCCATCCTGGCCTGCACGGTCGGTCTGTTCCTGTGGGGCCGCTGGCGGCACGACCTGGTGGCCGGGGCGTCGTTGCTGGCCTGTGTGGCGGTGGGGCTGGTGGGCGCGGAGCAGGCGTTCGCGGGTTTCGGGCATCCCGCGGTGATCACGGTGGCCTGCGTGCTGGTGCTCAGCCGGGGGCTGCAGACCTCGGGCGCGGTGGACGCGCTGACCCGCGCGGTGCTGCCGTCCAAGGCCGGGCCGATGCTGTCGATCGCCGCGCTGACCGCGCTGGCCGCGCTGCTGTCGGCCTTCATGAACAACGTCGGCGCGCTGGCACTCTTAATGCCCGTGGCGGTGCAGATCGCCCGCAAGCAGTCGCTCGCGCCGGGCCAGGTGCTGATGCCGCTGGCGTTCGGCTCGATCCTGGGCGGCATGACCACGCTGATCGGCACGCCGCCCAATCTCATCGTGGCCGGCTTCCGGCAGGAACTGGGCGGCGCGCCGTTCTCGATGTTCGACTACACGCCGGTCGGCGCAGCGGTCGCGGTGGCGGGCGTGCTGCTGCTCGTGCTCGGTGGCTGGAAACTGGTGCCGGTGCGGCGCGAGGCAGCGGTGGAAGGCTTCGACCCGGGCGCCTATCTGACCGAGGTGCGCGTGCCCGAGGGCGCGCGGGCGGTGGGCAAGACCGTGCGCGAGATCGAGACGCTGCTCGACGAACACGACGCGCAGGTGGTCGGCATGGTCCAGGCGGAGCTGCGCGTGCATGCGCCCAATCCGTCGCGCGTGGTGCGCGCCAACGACGTCCTGGTGATCGAGGCCGACGCCGACGTGCTCAGCGAGGTGCTCGCCCGGCTCGGGGCGAAGCTGGAGGAAGACGTGCCTTCGGAGCCGGAGCCGGACGACGCCGACGCGACGGATGCCGGCAGCAATGACACCGATGCGCACGACACCGCGCCGACACCGATCGACGGCGCGGCGCCCGACGAAGACACGGCGCCGGACGACCGCAGCGACGATGCGCGCACGCCACATGCCGACATCGTGTTGCAGGAAATCGCGGTACTGCCGGGCTCGGGCCTCGCCGGACGCTCGGCCTCGGAACTGGACCTGCGCACGCGCTACAGCATCAACGTGCTCGCGATCTCGCGCGCCGGCCACCGGTCGCGGCGGCGGTTGAGATCTCAGCGCCTGCAGGACGGCGATCTGCTGCTGGTGCAGGGCACGCAGGCGGCGATCGCCGCGTTCGCTGCCGAGTTCGGGGGCGTGCCGCTGGCCGAACGGGCGCTGCGCATTCCCGACCGGCGCAAGGCGATCACCGCCGCATTGATCCTGCTCGGCGCCATCATCGCCACCGCATCCGGGCTGGTGCCTGCAGCGGTCGCATTCGCGGCGGGCGTGGTCGTCTCGATGGCGCTGCGCACGGTGCCGCCGCGCGAGGTCTACGGCGCGATCGACTGGCCGGTGGTGGTGCTGCTGGCGGCCCTGATCCCGGTGGCCGGCGCCATGGAATCCACCGGCACCGCCGATCTCATCGCCCGCGTACTGTTCGAAAGCGTCGCCCAGGGGCATCCGGTGATCGGTCTGGTCCTGATCCTCGTGGTGACCATGACGCTGTCTGACCTGATGAACAACGCCGCCACTGCGGCCGTGATGTGCCCGATCGCGATCGGCGCGGCCGGCACCCTGGGCGTCAACGCAGACCCCTATCTGATGGCGGTCGCGGTGGGCGCGTCCTGCGCGTTCCTCACGCCTATCGGCCACCAGAACAACACGCTGATCCTCGGCCCCGGCGGTTTCCGCTTCAGTGACTACTGGCGTCTGGGCCTGCCGGTGCAGCTGCTGGTGCTGCTGGTGTCGATTCCGATGCTGCTGTGGATCTGGCCGCTGTAGGTCGACCACGTGGGGGGCACGGGGCGTCCGGCACACTGGGACGCGTCCGTTCCAGGAGGTCGCCATGTCCGCGCGCCGCATCCCGCACAGCACCCCGGCCGATACATCCGCCGCCGTCGACGCCTTCATGGCGACGCTCGACCATCCGCATGCCGACGCCATGCAACGGCTGCGCGCGCTGGTGCTCGGCGTCGATCCGACCGTCGCGGAGGGGGTGAAGTGGAATGCGCCCAGCTGGCGCACCACCGAGTATTTCGCCACCACCCAGCTGCGCCTGAAAGCCGGCGTCGGTCTGGTGCTGCATCGGGGCGCCAAGACACGCGCCCAGCCTGACGGCGGCTTCGCCATCGACGATCCACAGGGCCTGCTGCGCTGGCCCGCGCCCGACCGCGCGCTGCTGGTGTTCGCGGATCGTGCCGCCATCGAAACGCAGGCCCTCGCGGTGCAGGCGCTGTTGCGGCAATGGATCGCGCACGTCTGACGGCGTCGCCACGCGCCGGCGTGATGTCCCGCTTGGACGACGCAATCCCCATGGAGGGAGCCAGCCCCCGCGCGCGGCAGCGGGCAATACCCCGTCGTCCGCGGGGCAGCCCGGCCCGGCGCATGGCGTCGGATCGCCTGCGCCGGCCTACGCTTGAAAGCCGGCCATCCACACCAATATCCCCGGCTCGCACCACAGCCACACGGACGCCACACGCAATGACCGCACCCGCCGAAACCCGCAAGTTCGAAGCCGAAGTCGCCCAGGTCCTGCACCTGGTCACGCACTCGCTGTACTCGCACAAGGAGATCTTCCTGCGCGAGCTGATCTCCAACGCCTCCGACGCCTGCGACAAGCTGCGCTTCGAGTCGATCGCCAATCCCGACCTGCTGGCCGGAACGAGCGAGCTGCACATCGACGTCAGCTGGGACAAGGCGGCGCGCACGGTGACGATCCGCGACACCGGCATCGGCATGAGCCGCGACGATGTGGTCGCCAACATCGGCACGATCGCCAGCTCCGGCACACGCCGCTTCCTCGAAGCGATGAGCGGCGAGCAGAAGGCCGATGCGCGGCTGATCGGCCAGTTCGGCGTGGGCTTCTATTCGGCCTTCGTCGTCGCCGACCGCGTGACCGTGCTGACGCGTCATGCAGGCGCGGCGCCCGAGGCCGGCGTGAAGTGGGAAAGCGATGGCCGCGGCGAGTATTCGCTGGAAGCGGTGACCCTGCCCGAGCGCGGCACCACGGTGATCCTGCATCTCAAGAATGATGAGGACGAATTCCTCGACGGCTGGAAGCTGCGGTCGCTGGTCACCAAGTACTCCGACCACGTCGCGTTCCCGATCCGGATGCCCAAGGACGCGCCGTCCGCCGCCGAAGGTGAAGACGCGAAGACCGATGCCGCGCCCGAATGGGAAACCGCGAACGACGCGTCGGCGCTGTGGACCCGGCCGAAGTCGGAGATCAGCGACGAGGAGTACCAGAACTTCTACAAGGCGCTCGGCCACGATTTCAACGACGCCGCCGCGTGGACCCACAACCGCGTCGAAGGCAGCCAGAGCTTCACCACGCTGCTGTACCTGCCGTCGCAGCCGCCGTTCGACCTGATGATGGGCGGGCGCGACGAGCGCAAGGGCCTGAAGCTCTACATCAAGCGCGTGTTCGTCATGGACGCCGCCGAAGAACTGTTGCCGAACTACCTGCGCTTCGTGCGCGGCGTGGTCGATGCCGATGATCTGCCGCTCAACGTCAGCCGCGAACTGCTGCAGCACAACCGCCAGCTCGACCGCATCAAGGGCGCCTGCGTGAAGCGCGTGCTCGACCTGATCGAGAAGCTGGCGCGCGACGAGCCCGAAAAGTTCACCGCCTTCTACAAGGCCTTCGGCAATACGCTGAAAGAAGGCATCGTCGAAGACGCCAGCAACCGCGAGCGCATCGCCAAGCTGCTTCGCTTCGCATCGACCAGGGGTGAGGGCGCGGCGCAGACCGTGTCGCTGGACGACTACGTCAGCCGCATGCCGGTCGGCCAGGACACCATCTGGTACATCACCGCCGATGGTCACAAGGCCGCCGCCGGCAGCCCGCAGCTCGAAGCCTTCCGCGCGAAGGATATCGAAGTGCTGCTGATGTTCGACCGCATCGACGAATGGATGCTCGGCAGCCTGCACGAGTACGCCGGCAAGTCGATGAAGAACGTCGCCAAGGGCGAGCTGCCGCTCGACGAGGCGGACAAGGCGAAGCAGGCCGAAGCCGCGACCGCTGCCGCACCGCTGGTCGAACGCATCAAGACGTTGCTCGGCGATCGCGTCGGCGACGTGCGCGTGTCCGCGCGTCTGACGGACTCGCCGTCGTGCCTCGCCCTGGCCGACTACGAGATGGCCCCGCATCTCGCGCGCCTGCTGCGCGAGGCCGGCCAGGCCGTGCCCGACAGCAAGCCCACGCTCGAGATCAACCCGCAGCACGCGCTGCTGCAGCGGATCGAAAGCGAAGCGGATGACGCGAAGGCGACCGATCTTTCGACGCTGCTGCTCGAACAGGCCGAGATCGCCGCCGGCGCGCCGCTGCCGGATCCGGCTGCGTTCGTGCAGCGGATGAACCGGGTGCTGCTGGGCGGCTGAGGCAGAGCTGTCGCCGCCGTCGGACTGCGGATCTTTAAAGCAGCTTCGTGCATGCCCGAAACGCGGAACAACGTAACGCGCCATCACGGACGTGATGGCGCGCCGCGCGACTCATTCCAGATGCTGCTTCGTTCTTGCGCAGGTGGACCGGTGCCCACGGCAACCGCGCACCGGTCAAGGCGACCTCGGCGCATCCAGACATCCCCAAGGCTCGAACACGGCATTATCCTTGCGCGGTTGAAGGTATGAACGACGCGCTTCGTGCTGCAATGCTGCGTGGCCTACCCACATCATCGCGCGGTGATCCCCGATTTCCCGGCAAGCTCAGCTGAGGCATCCTGTGTCCTCAATCCGACGCGCGTCCAGAGGTGCTTGTCAGAAGCACGACGCCGCACGGCGTTGGATGGACTCAGCGCAGGAGCACGGCAATGGTCCTCAGGCACGGGTACTTATCTAGCTGCCTCACCCAGCGCACGCTCGCGGTTGCGATCGCTGCGTCTGCACTGACAACGACAGGGTGCCAGAGTATGGCGACGACATCGGGCGAGGCTCCGTCACCTTCTGCGGCAAGTGTGCAGGGCGATGTGCGCGAGTGGCCGCTGCGCTTCATGCGGCATAACTTTGGAATCGCGCCTTATGCCGTGCAGGAGTGCACAGTGCTGTACGCCGATCGGCCGCATACCAGCGGGCCGCGTCCGCGCCTGGAGGATGTGCATCCCAATTCACTCAAAGCGAAGACTGCAAACCATCTGATGATCCGAAACTTTCCGCCGCCGGCTGTGGTGAGGTGGAAAAGCCTGGACGGGACTGCGCTCGAAGCGGAAATCGACATCGGCGAGATCTTCAAGGACGAGCTGGTCGTCCATAACACGCCACGTCATGAGGCTTCAGAGCGCACGCCCATGATCAACCCAGACGTCATCATGGAGATCAACGATCGGACGATCAATGTCTACATGAATGCATTCATCTCGTTGAAACAAGCGCGTATCCCCGGGAATCCGCACAGCAATTTCAGGAGCGAACCCGTACTGGCATGGAGCCGGACGTACTGATCTGATCCACATGGAGGTGGAAGATGGGCGGAAATCGACATCCGGACGGGGTGCGCGCTGATCCGGTTTCACGGGATCAGCTGTCGCTCTTCGACAACGCCGAAACGTCGTTGGCCAACTTCAGTGCGCCTGTCCTGTTGGATGAACGCAATTTGGAGCAGCGTCTGTTTGTTGCTTCATTCGATGGGACAGGAAACAGCAAGCGAGATCCGGAGAAACTGACCAACATCGCCCTGGTCGACGAGCAGTTCCGCAGCTATGCACGCGATGCAGAAGATCGACTGGGCTTTGTCCCGATCCATGCCGGTTACGTCGCAGGCCCGGGAACGCAGGGCGGTGTCAGCGGGCTGATCGATGCTGCATCCGGAAGCAGCTATCAAGCACGCATCGAGGACATGTATCTGCAGTTCGTGACTCAGGCCCGGAAATGGCTGGTCGAGAACCCGGATGCCGACATCCGCATCTTCGCCACCGGCTTCAGCCGCGGCGCGGAGCAGGCGGCCGGCTTTACCCGGCTGGTGGAAGAGCGGGGTATCCAAGATCCGACGGATGCGGTCTTCAAACGCAATGCGGATGGCCTGATCGTCGGTCAGGTCGTTTACCCCAATCCTCCCTTGCGTGAGCCCGGCACGGTCGTCCAGGCGGCTGTGCTGCTTGACCCGGTCGGCACCGGTGCGCCCCGCCAGAGCGATCGGCGGCTCGCGGAATCCGTCGTGTCCGCTTTCCAGATCACCGCGTTGGACGAGCGCCGCAATCTGTTCCAGGGCACCTTGATCACGGATCCCGGCCAGACCGCGGATGGTCGCTTTCTCAATGTCAGCGTCGCAGGCGCGCACAGTGATGTCGGCGGCGGCTATCGTCGGGATGGGCTGGGCGTTCTGAGCGGAAATCTCGCGATCGACTACGCCAATGCATTGATCCGTCCGCCACCGCTGGAGAAGCGGGCGCTGCCCGACGATCCTGACCGATATGTGATTCATCGCTCCGAGCAGCACTCGGCGATCTACGGCACGTCGATCTTCGACCGGAATAGTGCGCGCGCGATGCAGGATCTGCTGGCGCCGCCCACGCTTTGCCGGCTCGACTGCCGCGACGCGATGCCGCGCAACGAGACGATGGCCGCGGCGCTGGCGTGGCAACGCGTCGAGATCGGACCTGTCGATGGCGGCGTGCCGGTCCGGGATACGGGTCTGGAAACATCCGCGTTCGCGAGTGCTCTGCTGTCAGCCGCCGCGCGCGAGGATGGACATGCGATCTCGGAACGCCTGCGCGAGCAACTTGCGAGTGATACGGGCCAGACGTGGTTGCAGCAGGGTTTCGAAGCGCTGGAGCGGCACTCGCGTGAATTCGCGGGGCGGAGCGGTACGCACGGCCTGGCGCCTGCGCATCAGGTGGATGTGCCTGCGCTTTGATCGATTCGGTGGGCTGGAACCGGGCCGAGTCCCGGGAGCGGCGATCCTGCACCGGGCCAGATCCGTCGCATCCGGGCGCACTCCTGGGGCCCCTGCCTCGGGCGGAGCAAGAATTGCCGGGGCGTCGTGCTCCAACGCCCGGAGCTGCGCGACGGGACAGCGTGCGCGGCGCGTGGAAGGGGCTGGATCCCGGCCTGCGCGGGAGGTACCGGGTCGAACATTGCACTACCCTGTATGTCAGCCAACACCAAGGACGACGCCATGAAGGCATCCAGAGTGATCGCGGTTGCAGCTTCCCTGTTGACGGTCAGTTTTGCGTCGATCGCGGCCCCTCTCCTGCAGGCCGATCCGGGCAGCCCGGGCGAAGTCCGCCCGGCGGTGGACGCAGCGGCCGCGGCGCAAGAGCCGAGGCAGATCTGCCGGCGGGAAAAACAGACCGGCTCGAATCGTTCGACCCGCGTCTGTCGTTCGGCCGAGGAGATGGAGCGGGACCGGCAGAACGCGGAGCGGCAACTGACGCCCAAAAGCCTGCCGCAATCGCGCAAAGGTTGAGAGATGCGGCCGCCCCGCTCAGGGGCGGGGTTCGCCTGCGCCCATGGCCACCTGCCCGGGCACCGTCTGCGGCCAGCCGCCTGACAACGCGCGATACAGCGCCACCGCATCGGTCGCGGTCCGTGTGCGTCCGGACGCGAAGGCGTCTTCCGCCTGCAGCTGCGTGCGCTCGGCGTCGAGGACTTCCAGCAGGCTGGTCGCACCGGCGTCGAACCGCATGCGGGCGAGCTGGGCGGCGCGGGCGCTGTCGCGGGCGGCGCGTTCGAGTTCGACGTCGGCGTGGTGCGCGCGCTCGAAGCGCACCAGGGCATTGCCGGTGTCCTCGAGTGCGCGCAGCACGGTCTGCTGGTAGCGCGCGAGTTCCATCGAGGCGTCCGCGTCCGCAGCGGCGATGCGTGCGCGCACGCGTCCGATGTCCAGGAACGACCAGTCGATGCCGAGCGCGACCAGGCGCGTCTCGCTTTCGCGGCCGAACAGCGCGTCGATGTCGCCGGCCTGGCTGCCGATCAGACCGCCCAGCGTGAGCCGCGGGAACAGATCGGCGGTCGCGACGCCGATACGCGCGGTTGCCGAGTGCAGGCGATGTTCGGCCGCGGACACGTCGGGACGCAGACGCAGCACGTCGGCCGGCGTACCGGGATCGATCGCACGCGGCACCGCCGGCAATGCACGCGCGACACTCAGCTGCGCGCGCAGTGCCTCGGGCGTGCGCCCGGTCAGCACGGCGATGCGGTGGGTCGCGACGGCGATCTCGGCTTCCAGCACCGGAATGCGCGACGCGGTCGAGGCGGCCTGCGCCGAGGCGCGCGCGCTGTCGAAATCGCTGTCTTGGCCGGCGTTGCGACGCGCTTCGACCAGCGCCAGCGTGTGCTGCTGGTTGCCGGCATTCTCGGTCGCCACGCGCAGGCGTTCCTGCAGGCCGCGCAGATCGAGATACGCCGTCGCCACTTCACCGACGATCGCGACCTGCAACGCACGCAGATCGTCCGCGCTCGCGGCGACATCGGCGCGTCCGGCCTCGACGCTGCGACGCACGCGGCCGAACAGATCGAGTTCCCAGCTCGCGCCGATCCCGACCTCGAAGCTGTCGGTGTCGCGTGCATCGTGGGGTACGCCGGGCGCCTGGTCGGCACTCGCGCGATTACTCGCGGCCGTGCCACTGGCGTCGATCGTCGGAAACTGATCGAAGCGTGTGCCACGCAGCAAGGCGTTCGCGCGGTCATAGCGGGCGAGCGCGATGCGCAGGTCGTGGTTCGCGAGCAGAGTGTCGTCGACCAGTGCGTTCAACTGCGGATCGCCGAAGGCCTGCCAGAACGCGGTGTCGGCCACGGCTGGTGTGGTGTTCGTGCTCGCTGTGTCCGCGGTCGCCGCAGTCGCATCCGGCGCGGCCGTGACTTCGAACGTCTGCGGCACCACCATCGACGGCCGCACGTGGTCGGGGCCGACCGCGCAGGCGGCGAGCAACGCCGCCGCCAGCACCGTGATCAGCGGGCGCGTCACCACGGCAGCACCTGATCGAGATAGAAATAGCCGCCGGTCGGGCCGTCGTCGTCGATCAGCGCGAGGCGCACGCTGGTGCGCGCCCCGTCGGCGACCTCGAGTTCGCCGTTCTGTTCATCGCCCGCCTTATTCATGTCGGTGCGCACGTAGCCCGGATGGATCGTGTTGACCTTGATGCCGGCGTCCTTGAGCACGTGGGCCAAGTGCACGGTCCATGCGTTCACGGCGCTCTTGGAGACGTTGTAGGCCGGCACGCCCTTGAAGTCGTAGATGAAGGAGTCCGGGTTCTGGTGCTCGCTGATCGAGCCGAGCAGGCTGGACACATTGACGATGCGGCCGGCCTCGGATGCGTGCAGCAGCGGCAGCAGCGCCTGGGTGGTGGCGATCAGCCCGAACACGTTGGTCTCGAACGTCGTGCGCCAGGTATCGAGCGACTGCCCGGCGGCGCCGAGCTGCGCATCGTCGGCGACGATGCCGGCGTTGTTGACCAGGATATCGAGCCGGCCGTGGCGGTCTTCGATGGTCTTCGCCGCCGCGGCGATGCTCGCGGCGTCGGTGACATCGAGGGCGATGGCTTCGACCGGCAGGCCGTCGGCCTGCAGCTTCAATGCAGCTTCGACGGCCCGGTCGCGATTGCGGCCGGCCAGCAGCGTGTGCACGCCGGCCTCGGCGAGCTGCCGCACGGTTTCCAGACCGATGCCGCGGGTGGCACCAGTGACGAGGGCGATGCGGGGCGAGGTGCTCATGGGTGACTCCTTGGGTGGGGATATGAGGTGCGACCGCGCGCATCGGCGCGGTCGGGTTTGAAGCGGCGAACGTGTTCGAGTCGCACTGCAACAGCGGCGGTCATGCGTGCAGACTCGTGTCTGGAACGTCGTGCGCGGGCGCAACCGGCTTGTGCGAGACCAGCGGCGTGTTCGCGAGCTTGCGCAGCGCGACGTAGAACACCGGCGTCAGGAACAGGCCGAAGATGGTCACGCCCAACATGCCGGCGAATACGGTGACGCCGGTGATCGAGCGGACTTCCGCGCCCGCACCCGTCGACAGCACCAGCGGCACGGTGCCGGCGATGAAGGCGACCGAGGTCATGACGATCGGACGCAGACGCAGACGGCTGGCTTCCAGTGCGGCCTCGACGATGCCCTTGCCCTGCAGCTCCAGTTCGCGGGCGAATTCGACGATCAGAATCGCGTTCTTGCAGGCCAGGCCCATCAGCACGACCAGGCCCACCTGCACGAACACGTTGTTGTCACCGCCGGCCAGCCACACGCCGAACAGGGCGGACAGCAGCGTCATCGGCACGATCAGGATCACCGCCAGCGGCAGCGACCAGCTCTCGTACAACGCCGCGAGCACCAGGAACGCGAGCAGGACCGCGAGCGGGAACACCACCATGGCCGCGCCGCTCTGGTTCGACTGCTGGTAACTCAGGTCGCTCCAGCCGATGCCCATGCCGGCCGGCAGGACCTGCCCGGCGAGCTCGGTGACCTTGGCCATGGCCTCGCCCGACGACAGCACGCGCGGGTCGGCGTCGCCCAGCAGATCGGCCGCGGGATAGCCATTGAAGCGGATCACTGGGTCCGGCCCGTAGGTCTGGCGGACGTTGACCATCGAACCCACCGGCACCATCTCGCCCGCTTCGTTGCGCGTGCGCAGGTTGGCGATGTCGGTCACCTCGTCGCGGAACTGGCCGTCGGCCTGGGCGATGACCTGCCAGGTGCGGCCGAACATGTTGAAGTCGTTGACATAGGCCGAGCCGAGATAGGTCTGCAGGGTGTCGAAGAGCTCGGTCAGCGGCACGCCCTGCGCCTTGGCCTTCTCGCGATCGACGTCGGCATCGAGTTGCGGCACGTTGGCCTGGTAGCTGCTGATCGGATAGCCCAGACCCGGCGTCTGCATCGCCGCGCCCTGGAACGCCTGCACCGCGGCCTGCAGCTCGCCGTAGCCCAGACGCGTGCGGTCCTCGACGAACAGCGACCAGCCCGACCCGTTGCCGAGGCCCTGGATCGGCGGCGGCATAAAGGCGAAGGTGAAGCCTTCCTGGATCGTCGAGAACTTCTGGTTGAGCTCGGCAGTGATCTCCTCGGCGCTGCGCGCGCGCTCGCTGAAGGGATCGAGGGTAAAGAAGATCACGCCGTTGTTGGGCGTGTTGGTGAACTGCAGCGGGTTGAGTCCGGGGAACGCGATCTCGCTGGCGACGCCATCCACTTCATTCGCCAGTGCGGCCATTTTCTTCAGCACCGCGTCGGTGCGCTCGATCGACGCGCCTTCCGGCATCTTCACGCCGGCAATCACGTACAGCTTGTCCTGCACCGGAATGAAGCCCGCGGGCACCACCTTGAACATCAGGCCGGCGCCGACCAGCAGCACCGCATAGACCAGGAACACCGCGCCGCGACGGCCGAGCACGCGCGACACCCCAGCTTCGTATCGCTGCGAGCTGCGGTTGAAGAAGCGGTTGAAGGGCCGGAACGCCCAGCCGAACAGCCGGTCGATCAGGCGTGAGGCGGGATCCTTCGGCGCGTCGTGCGAGCGCAGCAGGATCGCCGCGAGCGCCGGCGACAGCGTCAGCGAGTTGAGGCCGGAGATCGCGGTGGCGATCGCGATGGTGACCGCGAACTGCTTGTAGAACTGCCCGGTCACGCCGGTCAGGAACGCCATCGGCACGAACACCGCGCACAGCACCAGGGTGATGGCGATGATCGGCCCCGAGACCTCGCGCATGGCCCGGTGCGCGGCCTCGAGCGGCGCCGCGCCGAGCTCGATGTGTCGCTCGACGTTCTCGACCACGACGATCGCGTCGTCGACGACGATGCCGATCGCCAGAACAAGACCGAACAGGGTCAGCGTATTGATCGAGTAGCCCAGCAGGTACAGCACCGCGAACGTGCCGACGATCGAAACCGGCACCGCGATCAACGGGATGATCGACGCCCGCCAGGTCTGCAGGAACAGGATCACCACCAGCACCACCAGCAGCGTGGCTTCGAGCAGGGTGACGACGACCGACTTGATCGAATCGCGGACGAAGATCGTGGTGTCGTAGATCGACTGGATCTCGACGCCCGGCGGCAGCTGCGGGCGCAGCTCGTCCATCTTCGCGACGACACCGTCGCGGATGTCGAGTGCGTTCGCACCCGGCGCCTGGAAGATACCGATCGCGGCCGCGTTCTTGCCGTCGAGGCGCGCACGCAGCGTGTAGTCACCGGCAGCGAGTTCGATGCGCGCGACATCGGCCAGGCGCACGAGCTCACCGTCGGCGCCGGACTTCAGCACGATGTCGCCGAATTCCTCGACGCTTTCGAGACGGCCCTTGGCGTTGATCGGCAACAGGAAGTCGCTGCCGTTAGGCATCGGTTCGGCGCCGAGCTGGCCGGCGGAGACCTGCACGTTCTGCTCGCGGACCGCGCGCACCACGTCGCTCGCGGTCATGCCGCGTGCGGCGATCCTGTCGGGATCGAGCCACAGCCGCATCGCGTAATCGCCGCCACCGAACAGCTGCGCATCGCCGACGCCGGTGATCTTGGCCATCTCGTCCTTGACGTGCAGGCGCATGTAATTGCGCAGATACAGCGAGTCGTAGCGGCCGTCCTCCGAGGTCAGATGCACGACCATCAGGAACACCGGCGACTGCTTCTGCGTCGTCACGCCCTGCCGTCGGACGTCCTCCGGCAATCGCGCCTGCGCCTGGGCCACGCGGTTCTGCACGCGCACCGCCGCCTCGTCGGCATCCGTGCCGGGCTTGAAGGTCACGGTGAGCTGCAGCACGCCGTCGGAGCCGGCGACGGACTTGATGTACATCATGTCCTCGACGCCGTTGATGGCTTCCTCGAGCGGCGTCGCCACGGTTTCGGCGATCACCTTCGGGTTGGCGCCGGGATACACGGTGCGCACGACCACCGACGGCGGCACGACCTCCGGGTATTCGCCGATCGGCAGCAGCGGGATGGCGATCAGGCCACCGGCGAAGATCAGGATCGACAGCACCGCGGCGAAGATCGGCCGGTCGATGAAGAAGCGGGAGAAGTCCACGGGGAAATCCTTGTGGGCGGCGCGGGGGCCGCAGAGAAAGCGGGAAAAACGATCCCGTCATCCCCGCGCAGGCGGGAGTTGTGCTTCAACAGCCGAATGGCTGGTCATCCATGGACGTAGGACTTGTTGGAATCAAAGTCCCTGGATGACCAGCGGGAAACGCTGTTGAAAAGCGCCTCCCGCTTTCGCGGGAATGACGATGGGTGTTTACGAGGCGCGGCGAAGCTCAGCGCTTCGCGACCGCCTCGACTGGCTGGCCGCCACGCATCGCGACCGCCTTCGGCGCCACCGGCATGCCCGGCATGAAGACCTTCTGCACGCCGTTGACGATCACGCGATCACCCGCGGCCAGCCCCGACTCGACGACGCGCAGACCTTCGACGATCCGGCCCGGCACGATGTCGCGGCGCTGCGCGGTGTTGTCCTCACCGACGATGTAGACGTACTTGCGGTCCTGGTCGGTGATCACCGCCTTGTCGTCGATCAGGATGGCCGGGCGCGCGGCCGCGCCTTCCAGCTGCACGCGGGCGAACATGCCGGGGGTGAAGCGACGGTCCGGATTCGGCAGCACGGCGCGGGCGCGCACGGTGCCGGTGGCCGGATCGATCTGGTTGTCGAGGAAGTCGACCGTGCCGGCGTGTGGATAACCGGTCTCGTCGGCCAGACCCACCCGCACGGCGTTGTCGGCGTTGGTGCGTGTCCCTTCGCGCGACATCGCCTGGTGGCGCAGATAGGTGCGCTCGTCGGTTTCGAAGTAGACGTGCACCGGATCCTGCGAGACCACGGTGGTCAGCATCGACGCGTCGGCCTGGGCGAGGTTGCCGGTGGTCAGCATCGCGCGACCGGCGCGACCGGCGACCGGCGCGCGCACTTCGGTGAATGCCAGATCCAGTCGCGCGGTCTCCACCGCCGCCTGGGCGCCGCGGACCGCAGCTTCGGCTTCGGCGCGGCCGGCGCTGCGGGCTTCGAAATCGTCGCGCGAAATCGCGCTGGCATCGATCAGTTGCTGTGCACGCGTGTGACGCGTGGTCGCCAGCTGGGCATCGGCGCGGGCGCGGGCCAGCTCGGCTTCCGCCCGCTGCAGCGCCGCGCGATACGGACGCGGGTCGATGACGAACAGCAGGTCGCCCTGCTTCACTTCATCACCTTCGGCATAGGCCACGCGCTGCACGTAACCGCTGACCCGCGG
This sequence comes from Luteimonas sp. KH_071, assembly GCF_057838005.1. Classification (NCBI taxonomy): domain Bacteria; kingdom Pseudomonadati; phylum Pseudomonadota; class Gammaproteobacteria; order Lysobacterales; family Lysobacteraceae; genus Luteimonas; species Luteimonas sp. KH_071. The sequence goes on from NZ_CM174458.1 coordinate 3,678,781, forward strand.
GCGCAGCTCGACGCTTTCGATCGCGGCGATGCGGCCGGTGGCGTCATTCCAGTCCTGCACCTGTTCCGACAGCACGGCGGCGACACCGACATCCGGCGGTGGCGGCTGGGTCTGGTCCTGGGCCTGGGTGTCGCAACCGGCGACGACGAGCGCCACGGCAACGGCCAGGCCGGTCGCAGCGAGGGCGCGCCACGCGCGCGGTGTGATGTGGGTGCGGATCATGAGCGGGATTCCTGGGGGGAGGCGGCAGTGGCGAGGCGACGCAGCAGCGCGCTGGCGTCGGTCTGGTGTTGGTTGGGGGGCGCGCATGGACCGACGTCGAGGTCGTCGGACAGGCCGGGCGGGCGGACGGCGGCACCGATCGGAAAGCGCACGAGGGCGACGTCGGCGTTCGCTGCGCCATCGACCAGGCGCAGCGCGTGGTCGGCGATCGCGTCGACATCCGGCCACTGCGCGCGCGCAGTCGCCGCGTTGGCATCGCAGCGCACCGGCGAATCGACGGCGAGCATCTGCACGCGCACCGGGAGGGTGCGGGCTTCTTCGTGCAGCACCCGCGCGAGCATCCGCAGCGCGGACGCGCCGATCGAGTGATGGCCGTAACCGGACCATGGATGGTCCGCGCCCGGGCCGCCGATCAGGACGTAGCCGGCGCGCGGTTGCGTCGCCAGCAGCGGCAGCAGATGGCGCGCGATCGACAGGTGCGGCAGCAGGTCTTCGTCCAGGCGACGGCGCAGGAAGTCCGCAGGTGCATCGAGCACACGCCGGCTGCCGGCCGCGCCGCGGATCGCCGCGATCACCGCGCCCGGCGCCGGGCCAGGCAATGCATGCAGGCGCGCGGCGAGATCGGCGGCGTCACCGTCACTACGGATATCGGCGGACAGGGTGGTCAGCGCGGCGCCGTATCGGGCCTGCAGACGGTCGAGCGCATCGGCGTCATTGGCGACCGCGATCGTGCGGCGTCCGGCAGCCAGGGCCTGCGCAACCAGGCGCATTCCGACCATCCCGGTGGCGCCTACAATCACCAGAGGCGCCTTGATTGTCCCTTTCATGGGATTTTGTCTCCCGAAAACCGGTCTTCGATCGATGCCGGAGCACTGCGGCGGCGGGCATTGCCGGGCAGCCAGGACCACAGCCAGCCCCAGCCTGCATGACCGGCCTGGAGCCGCTTGGGGGTCGCAATCCGCGCGCTAGACGATTGATTCGGCGGGATTTCCATATGCGGTCCGCGGCGACGCGCGGGGGCGTTCGCGGGGCGTGGCACAGGGGGCGCGGCGGGACGGGGGGCGGACATGGGCGGCGTCGACTCGGGGGATGCCGCAGATCATCCGCCTCGAAAGGGGACTTGATTAGTCCCTATTCGAGGGAATAATTATCCCCGTCACGGTCCAATCCTTCGCGCACCGTGCGCGCGCCCGCTTCAGGAGTTCCACATGGCACACGATCTCAACGAGACCCTGATCTTCGTCAAGGTGGTCGAGCAGGGCAGCTTCATCGCGGCCGCCAACGCGCTGGGACTGCCCAAGACCACCGTCAGCCGCAAGGTGCAGGAACTGGAACAGCGACTGGGCGCGCGCCTGCTCAACCGCACCACGCGCCGGCTCGGCCTGACCGAGGCCGGCAGCGTCTATCACGAGCACTGCCAGCGCATCGCGCGCGGACTCGAAGACGCCGAGAGCGCCGTCGCCCAGCTGCAGTCCGGCCCACGCGGCTGGCTGCGTTTCACCGTGCCGTACTCGATCGGCATCACCTGGATCGCGCCGCTGCTCGGCGACTTCCAGGCGCAGTACCCCGAGATCCAGCTCGACATGCACATGGGCAATGAGAAGCTCGACCTGATTGCAGGCGAAGCCGATCTCGCCCTGCGCATCGGCACCCTGCCCGATTCCAACCTCGTCGCCCGCAAGCTCGGCAGCCTGCGCACGCAGGTGTTCGCCAGCCAGTCCTATCTCGAGCAGCACGGCGAACCGCTGCACCCCGACGACCTGCAGCACCACCGTACGCTGGTGATGCGCAAGAGCCACAACGCGAACAACCGCTTCGTCTGGTCCTTGACCGACGGTCGCGCGCTGCGCGATTTCCCGGTCAACCCGCAGCTCGTCGCCAACGATCCCGCCGCGCTCAACTGGGCCCTGATCAAGGGCGAAGGCCTGATGCTGACCGGCGACGTCATGGCCAAGGCCTTCGTCGAAGCCGGCATGGTGCAGCGTGTGCTCGCCGGCTGGACCGGCCCGGAGGTCGACTTCAATGCCGTCTTCCCCGGCGGCCGTCTGGTCTCGCCGAAGGTCCGCGCGTTCGTGGACTTCCTGATCGACCGCCTGAACTTCGACGCCGACCACATGCAGACGCTGTGCAAGGTGCAGCAGCAGGCGATGGAAGCCAGGACGGCGGGCAAGGTCGCGCTCGCGCAACTGGAGAAGGCGACGCGGCGTGCGGTGGCGCCGGTGGTGGATGTCGAGGAAGAAGTTGTGCCGGTCGGCAGGTAATTTTTCTGGCACGCGCCGTAGGCGGTGTGCCTGCTCTGCTCTTCGCTCTTCGCGGTTGCTCGCCGGAACACCATCGCGTCTGCATGCAGACCCGTAGGGCGCCGCACATGGGCGACGAGGCGCGAGTTGCGAGCCACGGCTCGCACGCCGATGGAGCGCCCGCGCTGCGAGCGCGGGCCGGTCTTTGACTGCGAAGCAGGCAAAGTGCGGCGTTCTTCGACCGAGCCAGGATGGCGAGTCGAGAAATCCCGGAACGAATGACTGGCCGGATTTGCTCCCTCGGGGCTGGCCCTTTTCTTTGGTTCCGTTTCTTTGACTCGCATCTGCGATGCTCGCCCCTTCGGGGCCGGCTGCGCCGTTCGCACTGCGTGCGTGGGGCCAGCAAAAGAAATGAACCCGCTCGCCGCAAGGCGAGTGGAAGCGTTGGACTTTGATGTTCGCTTTTGATTGCGGAGCGACCCGCCTCAGCGCGGAGCAAGATCAACCGCTTTCGTCCGCTGACGCGGCCGAGTTCATTTCTTTTGGTTAACGCCAAAAGAAACGGAACCAAAGAAAAACGTCTCCCCGACACGTCCGAAGCCCGCGGCTCTTAGCGCATCTGGATTTTCCGACTCGGCATCCTGCCTCGGTCGGAAAACGCCGGCCATCCATGGCCGACGCCCTCCGGGTAAGCGTGGGTGCGGGTGCGTTAAGGAGATCAAAAGCCCGAAGCGCAGAGCGCAAGCGGAAACGCAGAGGCGAAGAACGTCAGCGCGCGAGGCGCAAAAATCAGCCCAGGTTGACCAGCAACTTCCCGAAATTCTTCCCCGCCAGCATCCCGATGAACGCCTCCGGCGCGTTCTCCAGACCCTCCACGACGTCCTCCCGATACCGCACGCGCCCATCGCGCAACCACTGCCCCATCTCCCGCACGAACTCGGGGTAGAGCGCGATGAAATCGCGCTGGATGAAGCCGCGCACGGTCAGGTGCCGGCTCAGGATCAGGCCCATCAGTTGCGGCACGCGATCCGGACCGGCGGGTGGTGCGGTGTCGTTGTAGTGGGCAACGAGGCCACACACGGGAACGCGAGCGAAGTCATTGAGCAGGGGCAGCACGGCGTCGAAGACCTTGCCGCCGACGTTCTCGAAGTAGACGTCGATACCGTCCGGGCACGCGGCCGCGAGCTGCTCGGCGAAGTCGTCGGCGCGGTGGTCGAGCGCGATGTCGAAACCGAGATCGTCGCGGACATGGGCAACCTTGTCCGGGCCACCCGCGATGCCGATGGCGCGGGCGCCGTGCAGTTTCGCGATCTGGCCGACCGTCGCGCCGACCGGCCCGCTCGCGGCAGCGACGACCACGGTTTCGCCATGTTGCGGCTTGCCGATTTCGTGCAGGCCGGCGTACGCGGTGAACCCGGGCATGCCGTGCACCCCGAGCGCGGTCTGCGGGGGCAGGCCGGTGGGATCGAGCTTGCGTCGCAGGGTTTCTCCGTCTACGACGGCGTGCGTCTGCCAGCCTGCGTGCGCGAGCACGAGATCGCCCGGCGCCCAGGCCGGGTGCAGTGACTCCACGACTTCCGAAATCGTGCCGCCATCCATGACCTCGCCGATCTCGACCGGCGCCGCATACGAGCGCCCCGCGTTCATGCGGCCGCGCATGTAGGGATCGAGCGACAGCCAGCGGTTGCGCAGCAGCACCTGGCCGTTGCGCGGCGCCGGCAGCTGGAAGGTTTCGAGCCTGAAATCCTCGGGTCGGGGGGCGCCCGTGGGGCGCGCGGCGAGGACGATGCGGGTGGCGGTGGCGTCGCTCATGGGGGCGGCCTGTTCGATTGGAGACCCTTCATAGCGCATGCGCGCGTGCAGCGCCGTCAAACGCCGTTGCGCGCGCTGGTGTCGCTCAGCCGGCGCTGGCGCCGTCGAGCGCGGCGATATCAGACTTCGTCAACAGTAGCGTGCGTGCCGCAGCCAGTTCGCGCAGCTGGGCGATGCTGGTCGCGCTGACGATCGGCGCGGTCACGCCCGGCCGTGCGATCAGCCACGCCAGCGCCACCTGGGCCACGGTGGCCGCGTGTCGGCATGCGGCATCGTCGAGTGCGGCGAGCACGCGCTTGCCGCGCGCGTTGAGGTACTGCTTCACGACCTGCGCACCGCGGGCGCTGCTCTTCGCCGCATCGGCGTCTGTGCGGTACTTGCCGCTGAGGAACCCGCTCGCGAGCGAGTAGTAGCCGATCACGCCGAGCCCGTGTTCGCGCACCAGCGGTTCCAGCGCGGCTTCGTAGCCGACACGGTCGACGAGGTTGTACTCGGGCTGCAGCGTCTCGTAGCGCGGCATGTGGTGGCGCCTGGACACGTCCAGTGCTTCAGCCAGACGCGGCGCGGTGTAGTTCGACGCGCCGATCGCCCGCACCTTGCCCTGCTCGATCAAACGCGAGAATGCACCGAGCGTGTCTGCCAGCGGCACCGTCGGGTCGTCCTCGTGCGCCTGGTAGAGATCGATGACATCGGTCTGCAGGCGTCGCAGGGAGTCCTCGCACGCAGCCTGGATGTTGGCCGGCGACAGCCCCTTGCGCTGCGGCCACTTGCCGACCTTGGTGGCGATGACCACGCGCTGGCGCTTGCCACTCGCCTGCAACCACCGGCCGATCAGGGTTTCGGATTCGCCGCCCGCATTGCCGTCGACCCAGGCCGAATAGACATCGGCGGTGTCGACGAGATTGAGGCCCAGCGCGACGCATTCGTCGAGCAGCGCATGCGTCGTCGCCGCGTCGGCGCTCCAGCCGAAGACGTTCCCTCCGAACGCCAGTGGCGAGACCTTGAGGCCCGAGCGCCCGAGTTCGCGTTCCGACATGTGCCGCTCCTGTGTGCAAAACAATCGCCACAGCATAGGCAGGCCTGCCGCATGCACGACACCACGAAGCACGCAAAGCTGTGTTCCGGCATGCTGTCGCAGGCGCGGCGCGACGGACGGCGACCTTCGCCACACGGCTTGTGGCACCCTTTGCGCCACGTCCGCGTCCGGAGTTCCGCCCATGCAACGCAGCTTGTCGTTCTGCGCCGTCGCCCTGATCGCCCTCGCCGGTTGCGCCAGTGCACCGCAGGTGCCCGCCGATTCGGCCGCCGATCTCGATGCCAGCAATGTCGCCCGTCTCGATACCGTCCTCGCCGGCGACTGGCGCAGCGCCGAGAACCGCGCGCGTGACCAGTACCGCCATCCACGCGAAACGCTGGCGTTCTTCGGCGTGCGTCCGGAGCAGACCGTCATCGAGATCACGCCCGGCAGCGGCGCGTGGTACGCGGAGGTGCTGGCGCCGTATCTGCGCGACAACGGCCGCTACATCGCCGCGATGGTGGATCCGGCGAGTGCCGCCGAAGGCCGCGGCCGCGATTACCAGACCAGCCAGCGCGACGGCCTGCAGGCACGCTTCGACGCCGCGCCCGCACAGTTCGACCGCGCACGCATGGTGAGTTACGACCCGAAGGCACCGCGCTTCGGCCCCTCGAACTCCGCCGATGTGGTGCTGACGTTCCGCAACGTGCACAACTGGCGTGCATCCGGTCAGGCCGAGGCGATGTTCAAGGGCTTCTACGATGTGCTGCGCCCGGGCGGCGTGCTGGGCGTGGTCGAACATCGGGCGAAGGCCGACGTGCCGGCCGACGACCGCAGCGGTTATGTCGGCACCGCGCAGGTCATCGCGCTCGCCCAGGCCGCGGGTTTCCGCGTCGACGGCAGCAGCGAGGTCAACGCGAACCCGAAGGACACCCGCGACCATCCCAATGGCGTGTGGATGCTGCCGCCGGCGAACCGCCACGATGCCGCGGACGCCGCGAAGTACAGGGCGATCGGCGAAAGCGACCGGATGACGCTGCGGTTCGTAAAGCCCTGAGCTGCGTTGACGGGTGATGCGCGCTGGGTGTGGCGTCGGCGCGGGTCGTCTGCGACGACTCGTGCCGTCGTCGCGCATGGACCGGTGTCGGCCCACACCGGGGACATGGGGCACGCGGCGCATCCGCCCGGAGTGCAGGTGCCATGCTGATCGCCTTCAACAAGCCCTACGGCGTGCTCTGCCAGTTCACCGACCGCAGCACGCCGCCTCGGCCCACGCTGGCCGGCTTCGGCCTGCCGGCCGATGTCTACGCCGCCGGCCGCCTCGATCACGACAGCGAAGGCCTGCTGCTGCTCACCGATGACGGCACTCTGGCGCACCGCATCACGGACCCGCGCCACAAGCTGGCCAAGACCTATCGCGTGCAGGTGGAAGGCGCGCCGACGCCGGACCAGCTGCAGGCGCTGCGCGATGGCGTGACGCTCAACGATGGCCCGACCCGACCTGCGCACGCCACACTGCTCGCATCGCCACCCGCATTGTGGCCACGCGATCCACCCGTGCGCTTCCGCAAGACCGTGCCCGATGCATGGCTGGAACTGACCATTGCCGAGGGCCGCAATCGTCAGGTACGACGCATGACCGCTGCGGTGGGCCTGCCCACGCTGCGGCTGGTGCGCGTGGCGATCGGCGACTGGTCGCTGGGCGATCTCGTGCCCGGCGCCTGGCGGGTGATCTAGGGGCGTCGACGGTCCGGACAGGCCCCGCAATCGACCGGCTTTCTGTTAACGTGCCGGGCGGACAGCGCGCGTTCGACGCGTGTCGCCCACTCCCCGTTCGGGGCCACCCCGGAGCCCCATGCCGAACTCTGCAAACGCCAGCGGTCGCATCCTCGTCGTCGATGACCAGCCTGCGAACCTGCGTGTCGTCAGTTCGCTGCTGAGCCGTCACGGCTACGAAGTGCAGACGGCGCCCGATGGCGCCGAGGCGCTGGCGATGCTCGAATCGCGCCAGCCCGATCTGCTGCTGCTCGACATGCTGATGCCGAACATGGACGGCTTCGCGCTGCTGGCCGAGATCAAGCAGAACCCGGACCTGCTGCGCCTGCCGGTGGTGTTCCTCACCGTGGCCCAGGATCGCGAACTGCTGCTGCGCGCGTTCGACGCCGGCGCGGTCGATTACGTGACCAAGCCTTTCATGCCCGAGGAACTGCTGGCGCGCGTCAACGCGCACGTCGGCCTCAAGCAGACCCGCGACCGCCTCGAGCGCATCGCGCGCGAGCGCCAGGAACTGGTGAACCTGGTCGCCCACGATCTGAAGAATCCGCTGTCGAGCATCTGGTTCGCCAGCGACATGCTGGTCAAGAACGAGACCAAGCCCGAGCGCATTCCGCGCTACCACAAGATGATCCACGAGAGCGCCGAAGACGCGCTCGGCTACATCCGCCGTTATCTGGAAACCCAGGACACCTCGCGCAAGGCCGCAGAAGCCATGCAGGCCACCGGTCTGCGGGATGTGCTGGAGTGGATCATCGCGCGCTACGGCATGCAATTCGAAGATCGCGGCGTGCAGCTGCAGGTACGTGCGCCCGACGCGGCGCCGATGGTCGCCATCGACGGACTGGTGCTGCGCCAGGTCGCCGAGAATCTCATCACCAACGCGATCAAGTACGCCCCCGACAGCAACGTCGACATCTCGCTGCGGGGCGGTGGCGTGGGGTTCTGGCAGTTGCTGGTCGAAGACCGTGGTCCCGGTATCGCCCGCGATCAGCAGCATGCGCTGTTCCGGCCGTTTCAGCGGCTGGCGCATGCCGGCAAGGACGACGGCCGTTCGAGTGGTCTGGGCCTGTCGCTGGCCAAGCAGATCATCGTCGACCTGGGCGGTCAGCTCTGGTACGAGGACCGCGAAGGCGGCGGCGCGCGGTTCGTCATCGAGCTGCCGGAGATTCCGGCCGACGCCGAACCGCTGTCGACGCGCGACGACACGTCCGCGACCTGAGTCCGTCGCTGCGCACCGCGCGGCACGCATTCAAAGCACAGCAAACAGGTATCAGGCCGCGCGCAAGATGTCCGGGGCTGATCGCAGTGCCCGTGGTCCTGTCACGCAAGGCGCGGGACACGCCGTACGTCCGGATGCACCGGCACGGACCGCCGTGGGTGAACGTCGTCCCGCCTCGAAACGGCGCGCATAAAAAAACGCGGGCCTTCGCCCGCGTCCGGTCGACCTGCGCCTGGCCGCATGGCCAGCGCACGGGTGTCCTGTCGAACTCAGTCGTTGCTGCTCGACGCCGCAGCGCCGCGGCGCGCGGTGGTGCGCTTGCGGGCCGGCGCACGCGTCGGCTCGATCCGGCGCGAACTGCCTTCGACCGCGCCGTTTTCCTTGCGCTTCTTGTACTGGCGGGCCGCGACCCAGACCAGGCCGGCGCCGATCGCGGTCGCCGCCAGAATCGCCGGATTGCGGCGCAGGAAGCCACCGGCCAGCTTGGTGCCGGTGCGTGCTGCACCGAGCGCGACGCCCGTCTGCAGCCACTTCTCGGCGGAATCGGGAATCGCATGACGCAGGCTATCGCCTGCCTGGCCGACCAGCGACAGTGCCTTGTCGGACAACGCTTCGAACTTGCTCATGGAAGGACCTCGGATGTCCGATGTGGGACGAGGAGTCTTCGTTACCGGCTGTCTATCTGGCGTGATCGCTGCAGCGCAGCGCGACGGCCGTTGTGCTGGCGTTCGGCCATGCGCTCGTCACGATCCGTAACCGGGTCCAGCGTCGCGAGCGCAGATTCCGGCTGGCCGCCGCGATGATCGCGCAGCTCGCCACAGGTCCGGATCGACGGATCTCAGGTCCCGCGCGGTTTCGCGCGATGGGTCGCCGGTGCGTTCCAGGGGTCTTCCGGCCACGGATGTTTCGGATACCGCCCTTTCATTTCCTTGCGCACCTCCGGGTACGTCCGCTCCCAGAAGCCGGCGAGGTCGCGCGTGACCTGCAGCGGGCGACCGGCGGGCGACAGCAGATGGATCGTCAACGGGACGCGGCCATCGGCGACAGCCGGCGTCTTCGCCAAGCCGAACAGTTCCTGCAGCTTGACCGCGAGCACCGGCGGCGCTGGCGTGCCGTCGACCTCGACCGCGTAGTCGATCGCGCGCGCCATGCCCGACGGCACGGTGATACGCACAGGCGCCAGACGCTCGAGCTGCTGGCGCAGCGACCAGTCCAGCTGGTTGTGCAGGGCATCGGCCAGTGCGTCCGCGCCGAGTGCATCGAGCCGGGTGATGCCGGCGAACGCGGGGCGCAGCCATGCATCGCGTGTCGCCAGCAGCGCCGCGTCCGAGAGATCCGGGAAGGCGAGTTCGGGCATCCACGTGCGGACCGCCTGCACGCGCGCCTGCCATTGGCGCAGGGCGTCGCGCCACGGCAGCACATCGAGGCCCAATGCGCCGACGGCATCGCTCAGCGCCTGCGCGGCCTGCGCCGGATCGACGCGGCCATTGGCGCGCGCGTCGAGCGCGATGCCGTCGAAGCGGCGCACGCGCTCGCCGACCAGCGCACGACGCTCGGCATCCCAGCGCGTCTCGTCGGCATCGGTGAAACGCTCCGGCCATTGCCGCCGCAACCGTGCCTCGTCGATGGGCGCGCCACGCAGCAGCAGGGCGTCCTTGGCCTCGTGGCGCAGCTCGCTGGCGACGATCCATGTCTCACCGCGCAGCGTGCTGTCGTCGAACAGGCGCGCCATGCGCCCGTTGCTGAGTGTGTAACGCGCATCGTCGCGCGCGTGGCGATAGCCGATGCGATCCGGGAACGCGTGGCCGAGGAGATCCCCGAGCACGTGCGCCGGTGCGGATGACGGCGGCGCGGCGTCGAGTTTCAGACGTCGCCGCCATTGTTTCGCGGCCGCATCGATCGCGGCGAGTGCGCCGCGCTGCGCATCGGCCGGCGTGCGTCCACTGCGGAATGCGGCCAGCGCCTGCCAGCGCGCGGCGACGCCATCCGAGCGCGGCGCACCCGGCAGCGGCCGCAGCGGATCGCGCGCTTCCAGCAGCGCACACAGATCGCAGGCCAGCGCACGTTCGCCGGCATCCGCGCCGGCCAGCAGCATCGCCGCGAGACGTGGATGGGTGCCGAGCGCGAGCATGCGACGCCCGGTCTGGGTGATCGCGCCCCGCGTATCCAGCGCATCGAGGCGTTGCAGCAGATCGTGCGCGGCGCCCATCGCACCGGCCGGCGGCGCGTCCGGAAACGCGAGCGATGGATCGCCCCAGGCGGCGAGTTCGAGGGCGAGCGCGGCCAGATCGACCTGCGCGATCTCCGGCCGCCGCTGCGGTTCGAGCCGCTGCGATTCCGGCCACAGGCGCAGCGCGACCCCCGAGGCGACGCGCCCCGCGCGGCCGGCGCGCTGATCGGCCGAGGCCTGCGAGATGGACACGATCTCCAGCCGCGAGAAGCCACTGTTGGGATCGAAACGCGGCTCGCGCGCCTGGCCGCTGTCGACGACGATACGCACGCCCGGCAGCGTCACGCTGCTCTCGGCGACGTTGGTCGCCAGCACCACGCGGCGACGGCCATCGGTCGACGGCTGCAGCACATGCGTCTGCGCATCGACCGGCAGTTCGCCATGCAGCGCCAGCAGTTCTATGTCGCCGGGTAACGCGGCTTCGAGCTGCGAGCGACAGCGCGCGATCTCGCGCTGGCCAGGCAGGAACACCAGCGCATCGCCGGGCTGCGACGCCAACGCGTCGACGAGTACGCGGCGCACCTGGTGTTCGAGCGCCTCGTCCCGCTTCGGCGGCGCATGCGACACCTCGACCGGAAAACTGCGGCCCGCGCTCGACAGCCGCGGCGCGTCGAGCCACGTCGCGATGCGCGCGCCGTCGAGCGTCGCCGACATCACCACCAGGCGCAGGTCTTCGCGCAGACCCGTCTGCACGTCGCGCGCGAGTGCGAGGCCGAGATCGCCGGCGAGATGGCGCTCGTGGAATTCGTCGAACAGCAGCGCGCCGACGTCGCGCAGTTCCGGATCGTCCTGCAGCATTCGAGTCAGGATGCCTTCGGTGACGACCTCGATCCGCGTGCGCGCGCTGACGCGCTGCTCGAAGCGGATGCGATAGCCGACGAGGCCGCCGATCTCGTCGCCGAGCTGGCGCGCCATGAAGGTCGCCGCCGAACGCGCGGCGACGCGTCGCGGTTCCAGCATCACGATCTTCTTCCCGGCCAGCCAATCCGCGTCGCGAAGCGCCAGTGGCACCTGCGTGGTCTTGCCCGCGCCCGGCGGCGCTTCGAGCACCAGACGCGGATGCACGGCGAGGCTGGAGACGATCTCCGGCAACAACGACGTGATGGGAAAGACGGGAGCGGCGGCATGCGTCACGGCGCACAGGCTAACGACGTCACGCATCGGCGTCGATGCATGCATGCAAGGGTTTGCCCCGGTATCGGTGGTCATCGCCGGCGACTAGATTCGGCCGCTTCACCGTCACCGGATCCGCCATGCGCGCTCGTCTTCGTCGTCTTACGCACGTCCTGCTGCTCTGCGGCCTGTCCGCGACCGCGCCTGCCGCGTTCGCCGAGGTCTTCATCAACGAGCTGCACTACGACAACGCGGGCGCGGATGCCGGCGAAGCGGTGGAGATCGTCGCGACCGCGGGCGAGAACCTGTCGGGCTACCGCGTGTGGCTCTACAACGGCAGCAACGCGCCCAACGCGGCGACCACCTACGGCAACGTCGCGGTGCCGGCCGCGCAGACGCGCAGCTGCGGCGCGAGTGTCGGGATCGCCACGGTCACCTGGCCGCGCGACGGCCTGCAGAACGGATCCAACGACGGCATCGCGCTGGTCGATAGCGCCGGCAACGTCGTGCAGTTCATCAGCTACGAAGGCACGATCGTCGCCGGCAACGGTCCTGCCGCCGGACTGACCAGCCAGAACCTGCCGGTGTCGGAAAGCGCGACCGCGCCCGTCGGCACGTCGCTGCAACTGACCGGCAACGGCCGCACGGCGGCCGACTTCGACTGGGCGCCGTCATCGACGCAGACCTTCGGTGCCTGCAACACCGGCCAGACCTTCGGTGGTAATGGCGGCGGCGGTGACACGACGCCGCCGTCGATCACTGCGACTACGCCGGCCAGCGGCGCGCCCGACTTCCCTGCTGCCGGCGACCTCTCGGTGACCTTCAGCGAGCCGGTCACCCTCGCCAGCGGCGCATTCGCGCTGCAGTGCGCGAGCTCCGGCGCGGTGACGCTCGACCACGCCAACAGCGGTAGCAGCTTCGCGATCGGCACCGGCACTGCGCTGCATGCCGGCGAGGCCTGCACGCTGACGGTCAACGCGAACGCAGTGACCGATGCTGCGGGCCTGTCACCGTCCGCCAATGCGGTCATCGCGTTCAATGTCGCCAGCAGCGGTGGCGGAGGCGGCAGCGGCGACTACTACGCGCGCGTCAACACCAGCAGCCCCGGCCAGCTGCGCTGCTCGCTGCACGCGACGATCCGCGGCCATACCGCGTATCCCTACAGCGCTGGCACGACGAACGCCTGGACGATCCTCGAGATCGCCGACGAGGATCCCAGCGACAGCAACAAGGTGCTCGACGTCTACCGCAACCGCAGCTACACCAAGGGCAGCGGCCGCGCGGGCACCGGCAGCGGGCTGACCTACAACCGCGAACACACCTGGCCCAAGTCGCTCGGCTTCCCGTCCACCAGCGGCGACAAGGGCCTGCCGAACGCGCCGCACACCGACGCACACATGCTCTATCTCAGCGATACCGACCACAACGCGGCGCGCGGCAACAAGCCGCTGGTCGACTGCTCGGCCTCGGCCAACTGCAGCGAGCGCGCGACCGAAGCGAACCAGGGCGTCGGCGGCGGCACCGGCCTGTTCCCGGGCAATTCCAACTGGACCAACGCCAACGGCTTCCAGGTCTGGGGCCATCGCAAGGGCGACATCGCACGCGCGGTGCTGTACATGGCGATCCGCTACGAAGGCGGCGCGCACCCGACGACCGGTCAGGGCGAGCCCGACCTCGAACTGACCGACGACCGCAGCCGCATCGTCTCGACCTCGGCATCGCCGGCCTACATGGGCCTGCTGTCGACGCTGCTGGCCTGGCACCAGGCCGATCCGCCGGACGCGCGCGAGCGCGAACGCAACGAAGTGGTCTTCAGCTTCCAGGGCAACCGCAATCCCTTCATCGACCAGCCGCAATGGGCCACGCGCGCGCTGTTCGAGAGCACGACGCCGGCAAGTTGCCAGTTGTTGAACTAGGTATTTGCACCTCTCCCTCCGGGAGAGGTCGACGCGCGAAGTGCGTCGGGTGAGGGTTGGGTTCTACAGGCGAATCGAGGGCATGCAGGGCGGGCTTCGAAGCCCGCCGTCTACAATGCACGCCCCCACGTTGCCCGCATTCCGCCATGCAGCTGATCGATATCGGCGCCAATCTCACCCACGACAGCTTCGACCACGATCGCGACGCGGTGCTGCAGCGCGCGCGGGACGCGGGTGTCACGCGCATGGTGATTACTGGCGCGAGCCGCGAGCATTCGCCCAAAGCGCTCGAACTCGCGCAGGCGCATCCGGGTTTTCTGTACGCGACGGCGGGCGTGCATCCGCATCACGCGGTCGAGTACACCGCGGAGTGCGATGCAGAAATGCGCGCGGTGCTCGCGCATCCGGAAGTCGTCGCGGTCGGCGAGTGCGGTCTTGATTATTTCCGCGATTTCGCGCCGCGTCCGGCGCAGCGCAAGGCCTTCGAGCGGCAGCTGCAGAACGCTGCCGATACCGGCAAGCCGCTGTTCCTGCACCAGCGCGACGCGCACGACGACTTCGTCGCGATCATGCGCGAGTTCGAAGGCCGGATCGGCCGGGCGGTCGTGCACTGCTTCACGGCCGGCAAGCGCGAACTGTTCGAGTGCCTCGACCGCGACTGGCACATCGGCATCACCGGCTGGCTGTGCGACGAGCGCCGCGGCCAGCATCTGCGCGAGCTGGTGCCCAACATCCCGGCCAACCGCTTGATGGTCGAAACCGATGCGCCCTACCTGCTACCGCGCACGCTCAAGCCGCTGCCCAAGGACCGCCGCAACGAACCGGCGTTCCTGCCGCACATCGTCGAGGCGCTCGCGCGCGATCGCGGCGAGGATGTCGCGGTCACCGCAGACGCCACAACCGCAACGGCGGCCGCGTTCTTCCGGCTGCCGTAAGACTCAGAAGCCCGACGGCATCAACAGCAGCAGGCCCGCACCCAGCGCGATGCGATAGATCGCGAAGCCGGTGAAGCGGTGGCGCTTGATGTAGCCGAGCAGCCACTTCACGACGATGAAGCCGGTGACCATCGCCGCGACGAACGCGATCGCGACATCGCCCCAGGCTTCCTCGCCGAGGCCCTGGTCGAACCACAACTCCAGGAACGCGTAGGCGCTGGCGGCGAACATCGTCGGGATGCCGACGAGGAACGCGAACTCGGCCGCGGCCGAGCGCCGGCTCAGGCCCAGCAGCATCGCCAGAAAGATCGTCGTCGCCGAACGCGAGGTGCCGGGGAACACGCCGGCCACCACCTGGGCCAGACCGACCGCGACCGCCACCGTCCACGTCACGTGCGTGTTGTCGCCGCGTTTTTCGGCGAAGTACTCGGCCACCAGCATCCAGATGCCGCCGATGATCAGCGCCCAGGCGACCGGGGTGACGGTCTCGGGCAGTTCCCAGCCGGCCATGCGCACCGGCAAGCCGACCAGCGCGGTGACCAGGAACGCGACGGCGATCTTCATCGAATAATCGCGGTGCTCGCGGTTGCCCAGGCCCGTCGTCAGCTGCCAGACGCGCTGGCGGAACACCAGCAGCGTCGCGAGAATCGCGCCGGCCTGGATGACGATGTTGAAGAAGTCCGAGCGCGCGCCCAGCCAGTGCTGTGCGATCAGCAGGTGGCCGGTGCTGGAGACCGGCAGGAATTCGGTCAGCCCCTCGATGATGCCGAGAAGCAGGGCGGAGATCGGATCGGACACGGCATGTACGCGAAGCGGGGGCAAGCCCGCGAGGATACCGGTCGTCGACGCCCACGCGAACCCGCGCAGCCGTGACGCGATCAGTCGCGAGCGGTCGCCGCCGTCTGTTTGAGCTCGCGGTAACGCGTCAGCGCCGCCTGCAGGTCGCCGCCGAGCGCGGCCTGTTCGACCAGCTGCTGGTCGAGGATCGCCAGCTGCCGCTGCAGGTCGGTGTGCTGGCTGCGGATGCTGTCCACCAGTGGCTTGGCGACGGCCTGGCCCGCCAGTTCGCGCTCGCCGGCTTGGCGCAGCAGCGACAGCAGGCTGTTGCGCAGGTTGTCCACGCCCATGCGCGAGGTCTTGAGCGCTTCGTCCACCAGCACGATGCGCTCGCCGTAGGCGCGGCGCAGATCGGCTTCGGTCGCATAGGACTCGACCATCGCCAGCTCCTGCCGCTGCCGCAGCGCCGCGGCCTCGGCGTCGAGCTTGGCCTGCTGCGCGGCGGCTGTGGCCGCGCTGCGTTCGTCGGCGGTCAGCGCGCGGCTCACGTGCGCGGTGGCCATGCCGCTGCGGGCGCTGATTTCGGTGCGTTCGGCATCGACCGCCGACGCCGGCAAGGCATCACCGCAGACGCGGCGGCCGCCTTCGTTCCAGCAGTAGACCTTGCGGTCGTCCGTCGGTTTCTGCGCCAGGGCGCCGGTGGCCAGGCAGGCCAGCAGCAGGCCGCCCATCAGTCGGATCGAAAGGTGCATGTCGTCCGTCCCCCTGACGGCCCCAAGCGTTGAATCAACGTGCGGTATCGCTGCCATGTCGAGCCCGGTAGGCGAGCAGACGGTCGCGTTCCGCGGCCAGTGTCGCGCTCTGTCCGACAAATGCAAGCAGGTCGGACAGCCCGGCGATCGCCACCACAGGCACGGCCTGCTCGCGCGCGACGCGCTGCGCGGCGGACTCGCGGCTGTCTTCGGCCACGCGTTCCTGGCGATCGAGCGCGATGACGATGCCCGCCACGGTGCCGCCGCCGTCGGCGATCTGGCCCAGCGCTTCGCGGATCGCGGTGCCGGCGGTGATCACGTCGTCGACGATCAGCACGCGGCGTCCGGCCAGAGGCGCGCCGATCAGCAGGCCGCCTTCGCCGTGCGCCTTGGCTTCCTTGCGGTTGAACGCGACCGGCAGGTCGCGGCCGCGGCGCGCGTATTCGCAGGCCAGCGCGGTCGCCAGCGGAATGCCCTTGTAGGCCGGGCCGAACAGCAGGTCGAACTCGACACCGGCCGCGTCCAGCGCATCGGCATAGCAGCCGGCCAGCGTGGCGATGGCGGCGCCGGAATCGAATCGTCCGGCGTTGAAGAAATACGGACTGACGCGGCCGGACTTGAGCGTGAACTCGCCGAAGCGCAGTGCATCGGCCTCGAGGGCGAGCTGCAGGAAACGGGTGCGATGGTCGGTCATGGCGCCCATTGTCCCACGCCGAGTGCGCGCAGCATCAGGTGCTGGGGGCCGCCGCGACCGCCGCGCATGATCTCGCCGCTGTCGACGAAGCCGGCGCGCCGGTAGAGCTGCAGCGCGATGGTGTTGGCGGCATGCACGTTCAGCGCCAGCAGCACGCGCTCGGGATGTCGCAGGGCCAGATCCGCGCAGCACGCCGCGAGCGTCGGCAGGCCGAGGCCGCGGCCCTGCCAGGCCACGTCCAGCGCGAACGCCCGCAGCGTCGCGGTGCGCCGGTCGACGCTCTGCTTGCCGAAGGTCGCGCTGGGGTAATCGAGACGATAGAAGCCGATGACGGTGTCGCCCAGCAGCACCACCATCGCGTCGCTGTCGGACGCCGCCATCGCGTTGTCGACACTGAAGGCGATGTCGCCGGCGTAGACGGTCTGCGTCGCGGTGAGCGCGAGACGGCGTGCGGCCTCGGCCTGTGCGGTCGACGCCAACACCACGCAAGGCAGCAGACCCGATGACATGCGCGGAGGATACGCGCCGCAGGGGCCGGAAGCGCGGCACGAATCCGGTAGGCTTGGCGCCGGTACACGTCCTCCGGGTCTGCATGAAAATCGTAAGCTTCAACGCCAACGGCGTGCGCTCTGCCGCGAAAAAAGGCTTCTTCGACTGGTTCGTCGCCCAGGACGCCGACGTGCTGTGCATGCAGGAAACCAAGGCGCAGGAACACCAGCTGGCCGGCGAGTCCGGCCTGCATGCCGACTTCCTCCCCGAAGGCTACAAGGCTTGGTTCCGCGATGCGTCGACCAAGAAGGGCTACAGCGGCGTGGCGATCTACGCCCGGCGCGAACCCGACGAGATCCGCACGGCGCTCGGCTGGGCGCCGTTCGATGACGAAGGCCGCTATATCGAAGCGCGTTTCGGCAATCTCAGCGTGGTGTCGTTCTACATCCCGTCCGGCTCGTCGGGCGATCTGCGCCAGAGCTTCAAGTTCGAAGTCATGGACTGGCTCAAACCCATCCTCGACGCGTGGCTGGCCAGCGGCCGCGACTACGTGCTGTGCGGCGACTGGAACATCGTGCGCGCGCGTCACGACATCAAGAACTGGACCAGCAACCAGAAGAATTCCGGCT
Source organism: Luteimonas sp. KH_071 (assembly GCF_057838005.1). Lineage (NCBI taxonomy): Bacteria > Pseudomonadati > Pseudomonadota > Gammaproteobacteria > Lysobacterales > Lysobacteraceae > Luteimonas > Luteimonas sp. KH_071. The sequence continues at coordinate 3,696,600 of NZ_CM174458.1, forward strand.
GCACGCCGCCCGAGCGTGCGTGGCTCAACGGCATGATCGGCGACGCCAGCGGTGACGGCCTGGTCGAGCCGCCCGCAACCGGCTGGCTCGACGCGCTGCGCGTGCTGCGGCCCGAGGCCGCCGAGTACACCTGGTGGAGCAACCGCGGCGCCGCGCGTGCCAACAACGTCGGGTGGCGGATCGACTACCAGTTCATCACCCCGTCGCTGCGCGACCGGGTGCGATCGGTCACCGTGCATCCCGAGCCGCGCTTCTCCGATCACGCCCCGCTGGTCGTGGACTACCGCGCGTGAGCACGTCGGCAGGCGACGGCTCGCAGGCGCCGGTGTCGTACAAGGGCTGGCGCGGCATCCGGCGCGCGTTCGCCACGCCGTCGGCAATGACGATGCTGTTCCTCGGCTTCGGCAGTGGCCTGCCGTTCCTGCTGATCGCCTCTCAGACCCTGTCCACGCGACTGCGCGATGTGGGACTGGATCTGGGCAGCATCGGCCTGATCAGTCTGGCGAGCTTCTTCTACCTGCTGAAGTTCCTGTGGGCGCCGCTGATCGATCGCTACGCCTTTCCGTTGACCGCGTTTCTGGGCCGGCGCCGGTCGTGGCTGCTGGTCTCGCAGGTCGTCGTCATGTTCGCGCTGGTGGCGCTGGCATTCACCCGCCCCGATCTGGGCGTGGGTCCGCTGGTCGGCTGGGTGCTGCTGGCTTCGTTCGCGGGCGCGACCCAGGACTCGGTCGTCGATGCCTACCGGATCGAAGTGGCGCCGGCGAACGCGCAGGCCGCGCTCGCGGCGACGTACACGCTCGGCTACCGCTTCGGGTTGATCCTGGCGGGCGCCGGCGCGCTGTACCTGGCCGAATACCGCGACTGGATCTGGGCCTATCTGGCGATGGCGTCGCTGATGGTGCTGCCGATCGCGACCACCCTGCTGTGCCGCGAACCGGTAGCGCCGGAATCGACGGTCGTGCGGCGGATCGATTTCATCGGCGCCTTCTGGCAACCGTTCTCGAGCTTCTTCACCGGCAACGGCGTCGCGCTGGGCCTCGCGCTGCTGCTGTTCGTCGGTCTGTTCAAGTTCCCCGACCAGGTGATCGGAGTCATGTCGGGGCCGTTCTATCTCGACTCGGGCTATTCGAAGGCCGACATCGCGACCGTGTCCAAGCTGTTCGGCGTGTGGATGGGCATCGCGGGCGCATTCGCCGGTGGCATCGCGGTCGCTGCGTTCGGGTTCCGTCGCATGCTGCTGGTGGCGGCGATCGGCGTCGCGCTGTCGAATCTGGCGTTCTTGCTGATGGCGCAGAATCCGGGCCAGATCTGGGCGTTCTATGCCGCGATCAGCGCCGACAACCTGTTCCAGGGCTTTGCCGGCGTGGTGCTGATCGCGTTCATGTCCTCGCTGACGGATCGCAACTTCACTGCCACCCAGTTCGCACTGCTGGTGTCGCTGGCCAACCTGCCCGGCAAGTTCGCCGGCGGTGTGTCGGGCTATGTGGTGCAGGCCACGTCCTACAGCGTCTTCTTCGTCGTCAGCGCACTGACCGTCGTGCCGACCCTGCTCTTGCTCGCGTGGCTCTGGCGGTTTATCAAGGAAGCTTCGCCGCAGGATGCGGCTGCACGGGATGTGGCGCCATGACCGAAATCCTGCTCAGGGACCTCGACCCCGCGCTGCTCGAGCGCATCGATGCCTATGCCGACACGCAGGGCTGGGGCCAGGCACGCACGTTGCGGTTCCTGCTCGAGCAGGGCCTGCGGGCGAGCATCGGCGACGAGCGCTCGACTTTCGATCCGGCCGAGGACGGCGTGCTGGCCGCGGCGATCGGTGCGCTGGAACAGATTCCAGACGACACCTTCGCGCTGATCGGGCGCGACGCCTCGCGGTACGGCCCGGCGAGCTGACGCGTCAGCGTGCCCGCAGGGGCGCAGCGTCACGCCGGATGCACGACCCCGAGCACGCGCGGCCCCGCCGCGCCGGTGACCGATGGCAGATTGCCGGGGCGCCCGAGCACGGTCTGCCGCGCCAGCCACGCGAAGCCCATCGCTTCGACATGATCCGGATCGAGCCCGTGCGCGGCGCTCGATTCCACCGCCGCGTCCGGTAGTGCATCGCCCAGCGCGCGCATCAGCGCGCCGTTGTGCACGCCACCGCCGCAGCCGATCACCCGCGCGGTGCCCGGCTGGGTGGCGCGCAGGGCGTCGGTGATCGTCGCGACGCTGAGCGCGAGCAGCGTCGCCTGGACATCGGCGATGGATTCGCCGCCCTGCAATGCGGCGTCGACCCAGTCGAGATGGAACTGGTCGCGGCCGGTGGACTTGGGCGGTGGCGCCGCGAACCAGGGCTCGGCCCGCAGCCGCGCGAGCAGCCCAGGATTGACGCAACCGCGCGCAGCCAGGGCACCATCGCGGTCGAAGGCTTCGCTGGTATGGCGCAGGCACCACGCGTCCATCAGCCCATTGGCCGGGCCGGTGTCGAAGCCGCGGACCGGGCCGCCATCGCCCGGCAGCAGGGTCAGATTGGCGATGCCGCCGAGATTGAGCACCGCGCGGTCTTCGCCAGGGCGCGACAGCAGCGCCGCATGCAGCGCGGGCAACAACGGTGCGCCATGGCCGCCGGCGGCGACATCGCGTCGGCGGAAATCGGCGACCGTGGCCACACCGGCGCGTTCGGCGATACGCGCGCCGTCGCCGAGTTGCAGCGTGAATGGCGCACGGCCATCGCCGTCGCGTCCGTAGGGGCGATGACGCAAGGTCTGTCCGTGCGAACCGAGTGCGGCGATGTCGGCCGCAGTGAGTCCGGCATCGGCGATCGCGGCCAGCGCGGCATCGGCGAACGCATCGGCGATCAGGACATCGAGTTCGCCGACATCGTCGAGCGTCAGCGTCGCGGCCTGCTGGCCCAGCGCGACCAGACGCGCCCGCAATGCGGCATCCCAGGAATAGGTCGCGCCGAAGCGCAGCTCGGCGTGCAGCGTGCCGTCGGCGCGATCATCGAAGTGGACGATGGCCGCGTCGATGCCGTCGGCACTGGTGCCCGAAATCAGGCCGAGGAACAGGTCGGACATGGCGTCAGCTTCGGACCAAAGGAGAGTGCAAACGAAACGCCCGGCCGGAGCCGGGCGTTCGAGGCGGATCAGCCGCGGCCGTTGCCGGGCCGTGCGGCGTTCGCGACCTGCCGGTCCGGGTCCGGCTTGGCCGGCACCTGCGCGTAGATCACATTCTCGACTTCGCGTATGCGCGCGAGCGCGGGACCGGTCTGCTGACGGAACTGCGCAAGCGCGGCGCCACTGAGCGGATCGGGCTCGGGCATCGTGTGCTGCAGCGGATTGCGGTGCACGCCGTTGACGCGGAATTCGTAATGCAGATGCGGGCCGGTCGACAGGCCGGTGGTGCCGACGTAGCCGATCACCGTGCCCTGCGCGACGCGCTGGCCCTGGCGGATGTTGCCGAAGCGCGACATGTGCGCGTACAGCGTGGTGTGGCCGCGGCCGTGATCGAGCACCACGGTGTTGCCGTAGCCGCCCTGCACGCCGCGGAACTGCACGCGTGCGTCGCCGGCGGCCATGATCGGCGTACCGGTGGGCGCGGCGTAGTCGACGCCCTTGTGCATGCGCGCGGTGCCCAGCACCGGATGACGGCGGTTGCCGAAACGCGAGCTCAGGCGCGCGTACTGGATCGGCATGCGGATGAAGCTCTTCTTCAGCGGGCGGCCTTCGGCGTTGTAGTACTCGGCCTTGCCGTCCTGCTCGTAACGGAACGCGCTGAAGGGCTTGCCCTTGGCGGTGAACACCGCCGCCTGGACCGGGCCGCTGCGGATCAGTTCGCCTTCGCGCCAGACCTGCTCGACGACGACGCTGAAACGGTCGGTCTGGGTGACGTCGGTGTTGAAGTCGATGTCGTACTTGAAGACTTCGTCGGTCAGCGTGTTGATGTTCGCGCCCGACAGGCCCAGCTTGCGCGCCGAGTGGAACAGCGAACGGCCCACTTCACCGCTGATGACGACGTTGCGGATCTCGACCGGTCGCTCGACGACTTCTTCGCGGACGGTGTCGCCTGCCAGGCTGAGCTCGACGCGTTCGGTATCACTGCGGTCGTAGCGGAGTTTGTTCAGCGTGCCGTCGAGGCCGACATCGAAGCCCAGCTCGGTGCCCGGCCGCATGCGCGTCAGCTTGGCCTTGGCGTCGGGCAGTTCGAGGATGCGGTGCATCGTCGAGGCCGGCAGATCGAGATCGGAGAAGATCGACCCCAGCGTCTGGCCGCGTTCGACGGTCACCAGCTGCCAGTTGTCATGGGTCTGCTGCGCGGTGCGCTGCTTGGCGGTCAGCGGCGGCAGCGCCAGCGACATCGTGACCAGATCGTGCTGCGGTTGCGCATCGCCGCGCATGGCCTGCGAGACGCCGGGCACCAGCGCGACAACAAGGACACCGAGCGTGGCGAAGAGGCTGGCGTGGCCCCAGTCGCGGCGCGTCCAGCGACCGGGATACAGCCGCAGGCGCGATGTCTGTTCCTGTTGCCTGTTCCGGGCCGCAGCCTGCAGGTTGTCGTGGAGCACCTGCTGGTGGTGCGCGTCGGCCTGGGGCGGCGGGACGGGAGTCGTCATCGTAGGCGGGTCCGGATGGCGTGAACGGCGTGTCAGCGGGGTAACATAGAGACGTGAGGTCCATGCGTCAAATGCCTGAGCGGATTGGGATTTTTGCTTCACGGTGTTGCGTAACGACCCTTTAACGAACCCCGGTCGCCCGTTCACATCGTGAATACGGGCGTCTTCACAAGCGCTTCACGAACGAGACGCCACCCGATGTCCCACCCCCCCGCCATCGACCTGATCGCCCGCGGTACCGACGAGATCCTCAAGCGCGACGACCTGGAGGCGCGCCTGAAGCTCGGCCGCCCGCTGCGGATCAAGGCCGGCTTCGATCCCACGGCGCCCGATCTGCATCTGGGCCATACCGTGCTGCTGAACAAGCTGCGCCAGTTCCAGGACCTCGGTCATCAGGTGATCTTCCTGATCGGCGACTTCACCGGGATGATCGGCGACCCCTCGGGCAAGAGCGCGACCCGCAAGTCGCTGTCGCGCGAGGACGTGCTGGCCAACGCCGAGACCTACAAGGCGCAGGTGTTCAAGGTGCTGGACGAGGCGAAGACCGAGGTCCGCTTCAATTCCGAGTGGTTCGGCGCGATGGGCGCGGCCGACATGATCCGCCTGGCGTCCTCGCACACCGTGGCGCGGATGCTCGAGCGCGACGATTTCGCCAAGCGCTACGCCGGCCAGCAGCCGATCGCCATCCACGAATTCCTGTATCCGCTGGTCCAGGGCTACGACTCGGTCGCGCTGCAGGCCGACGTCGAATGCGGCGGCACCGACCAGAAGTTCAACCTGCTGATGGGCCGCGGCCTGCAGGAGAGTCACGGCCAGGCGCCGCAGATCGTGCTGACGATGCCGCTGCTGGTCGGCCTCGACGGCGTGAACAAGATGGGCAAGTCGCTCGGCAACTACATCGGCGTGACCGAGCCGGCGATCGACATGGTCAACAAGACCATGAAGATCGGCGATGCGCTGATGTGGGACTGGATCGAGCTGCTGAGCTTCGAGATCGGCATCGACGAGGCAAAGGCACTGAAGGCCGAGGTCGAGGCCGGCACGCTGAACCCGCGCGACGTCAAGCTGCGCCTGGCGCGCGAACTCGCGACGCGGTTCCACGACGCCGACGCGGCCGAACTCGCGATCCGCGGCTGGCAGGTCGCGATTTCCGGCGAGGGCGACGTGTCGCTGCTGCCGCTGCAGGACGTGACCGTGCCCGCCGAGGGCCTGCGCATCGGCGCGTTGCTGACCGCGGCCGGCATCACGCCGAGCAATTCGGAAGCCGGGCGCAAGTTGAAGGAGCGCGCGGTCAAGGTCGACGGCGCGGTGGTCGAAGATGCCGGGCTGGAATTCAAGCCGGGCTTCGAGGGCGTGCTGCAGGTCGGCAAGCGCAACTTCGCACGGGTGCGGCTGGTCGCGGGCTGAGGAACCGGATCGCAGCGCATCCGATTTTTCCTTCTCCCTCCGGGAGAAGGTGCCCGAAGGGCGGATGAGGGTGCTTTCCCCGCGTGCCGGGTAAAGTCCCGACCCTCACCCGACGCGCTCCGCGCGTCGACCCCGGATCAAGTCCGGGGCAGGCTCTCTCCCGGAGGGAGAGGTATGGAGCCTACGCCTGTCAGCAACGCGCTTTGCAATACGGTGGCAGGCCGGAGCCGCGCCTCAACGCGCAGGCGCTGCCCGCGCCGCATCACTCGTCACCCGTCGCGCGCTGAACTCGCTGTCCGCGTCCCACGCCGGCCAGCCCTCGCCATTGGCCAGCGCTTCGGCGAGGCGGTAGACGGTGCGGGTGTCCGCGGTGGGGCCGGCCATGTCCCAGCTGTCGTCGAACGCGTCGCCCGGCTGGTGATAGCGGTTGGCGAAGTAGTCGGCGCGTGCGGCGGTGCCACCGGCGACGCCGCCGTCCAGCTGGTCCATGCCGGGACCGATCGTGATCGCCGGCACACCGGCCTGCGCGAATGCGAAATGGTCGGCGCGGTAGAACAGGCCGGCTTCGAGATTCGGATCCGGCGACCAGCCGCGGCCATCAACCGCGGCCGCTGTCGCGAGATCGCGTTCCAGCGACACACGGCCCTTGCCCCAGGACGAGATGTCGCGCGTTTCGCCGTCCGGGCTCCACATTTCCATGTTGAGCACCGCGGCCGTGGTCTCCAGCGGACGCAGCGGATTGGCCGCGTAGTAGGTCGCGCCGAGCAGGCCGTTCTCCTCCGCCGTCAGCGCGATGAACTGCAACGTGCGGGCCGGACGCGGGCCGGCGGCGAAGACGCGGGCGAGTTCGATCATCGACGCGATGGCGGTGGCGTTGTCGACCGCGCCGTTGATGATCGCGTCGCCGCTGTCATCGGGGGCGCCGACGCCGAAGCTGTCCCAGTGGCCGGACAGGATCACCGTCTCGTCGGGACGCGACGCACCGGGCAGCACGCCGACCACGTTGTGGCTGGTCACGCGGTCGCGCTTGACCTGGAATGCGAGATCGAGCGTGGCATCGCCCAGCGCGCCGCCCTTGAAACCGGGCTGCTGCGCGCGACGCTTCTCGGCCTCGAAATCGAGCCCGGCGTCCGTGAACAGCTGCTCGGCGACGCCGCGCTGGATCCAGCCGCGCATCGGCAGGTGATGCGTCTCGGCGTCGGCGCGCACGATGTCGTATTGCGGCCCGGCGCGCCCGTTGCGCACCGTCGCCCAGGGATACGAGGCCGGCTCGGTCTCGTGCACGATCAGCACGCCGGCGGCGCCGCGCTTCGCGGCTTCCTCGTACTTGTAGGTCCAGCGGCCGTACCAAGTCAGCGCGCGTCCGCCGAAGCGGCCGGGCTCGGCGGCCTCGAAATCCGGGTCGTTGATCAGCACGACGACGACCTTGCCGGCGACATCGAGCCCGGCGTAATCGTCCCAGTCGAGCTCCGGCGCGGTGATGCCGTAACCGGCGAACACCAGCGGCGTGCCCGACAGATCGACACCCGTGCCCGGACGCAGGGTTTCGACCGCGATGTCGTCGCCACTGGCCAGCGCGCGCGTGGCGCCGCCGACGCGCAGCTGCGCGGTCACCGGGCCGTCGATGACGCTGCGCTCCAGCGTCACCGCCTGGGTCCAGCTGCCATCGTCGCCGCCCGGCTCGAGGCCGGCTTCCGCGAACTGCGCGCTGATGTAGTCGACCGTCCTGCGCTCGCCCTCGGTGGTCGGCGCACGGCCCTCGAATGCATCCGAGGCCAGCACCGACAGATGCCGGGCGAGGTTGTCGGCCTGGATACCGCCGCCGGGAATGCCGGTGCCCGCGGGCGCCGTGTCGGACGCGACGGTCTCGGACCGTGCAGGCGTCGACGGCGTACACGCGGCGAGCAGCAGCGCGCAGGCGAGGGCCGTCAGGCAAGGTGATCGGGACATCGGCGGATCCGTGAACGAGGACGGCCGGTCATGATGCCGCAAGTGGCCGATGTCCCCGCCGATTGGCTACAGTGGCCGCCGGTTCCCCCATCCAGGAGCACTCGATGATCCGTCGCTTCCGCATTGCGCCGCCGCCTCTGCTGGCCGCCGCGCTCGTCCCGCTGCTGGCCCTGTCGGCCTGCTCGCCCGCACCCGAAGAGGGCTTCGAAGAAGAACCGCCCGCCGCGACCGCAGCCGATGCCGACACCGGTGCCGGTAGCGTGATCGAAACCGAAACCGCCCGGACCGAGATCGGTGACACGCCCGAAGCCGCGGCACCGCCCGCCGACGCACCGGGCGAAACGCCCTGCGACACCGAAGCGGTGCAGAGCCTGATCGGCACCCAGGGCAGCGAGACGGTCTACGCCAAGGCCGTGCAGGATTCCGGCGCCAAGTCCCACCGCGCGCTGGGCCCGACCGACATGGCGACGATGGATTTCCGTCCCGACCGGCTGAATATCGATCTCGACGCGAGCGGCAAGATTACCGGCTTCCGCTGCGGCTGATCCCTTCCGTCAGGTCCGACACCAGAACGCCCGGCTTCGTGCCGGGCGTTCTGCGTTGGGAGCCTGTGCACCCCTGGATGCCTGCGAAAAGCAGAGTCGCCGGGCGATGCGCGCATTGCGCGTGCGAGGTTTCTGTCGTGCTGGAAGTTTGACGATCGCGAGTCGCGCAGACCTCGCGATCGAACGTCAGCGACGGCTGGCCACGAGCCGGGTGATATCGACCGCGAGTTGCTCGACCGCGTTGCCGAAATCACCGTGGCCGCCATTGGCGTAGGCGCCGCGACCGCTCGACAGCGTGTCGGCGATGCCGCCGGCAATTTCGCGCGCCTGGCCCAGCTGACCGCCGAGCGCACGGTCGAGCGTCGAGGCCGCATCGGCGGCGGTGGAGAAGTTCCCGCTGGTGACGCCGTCGAATACCCCACGCGCAGCCGACTGCACGTCGGTCAGCGAGCGGGCGATCGCGCCGATATCGCCGATGTCCGGCGCGCGGCCGTTGGTCAGTGCGCCGCTGGCGAGACCGGCGAGCGCGTCCTGCACCGACACGCTCGCGCCCGGAATGCGACCGGCGAACTGGTCCAGCGCCAGGTTGGCCAGCGGCTGCATGCCCGCCGGCAGGTTGTCGGCGATCGCGCCGCGCGCCGCCTCGGTCACGCTGCCGCCCACGAGACCGTTGACCACGCCCATGACCGCGCCCGGCAGGCCGCCGGTGAGCATGCCCACGACCGCCGCGCCGACGATGCCCTGCAGATCCCGGGCATCGATGCCCAGCGCGTTGGCCAGGCCGTCGAGCGCGTTGTCGAGTCCGAGCGCATCGGTCGCGGTGCCGAGCGCGTTGCCGATCGCCGAACTCAACGCATCGACAGCCGCGTCGACCGCGCCGCCGAGCGCATCCGCCGCCGCGCCGAGTGCATCGTTGGCCGAGGCGGCCGCATCCGCGCCACTGCTGCTCCCGCCACTGCCGACGCCGCCTGCGCCGTCGCTGCCATCGCTCATGGGGTGCTCCGTCGTACGGTTCGAGTCACCTCGACTCTAGGCGCGCGCGCCCGTTGCGCCATCTGGTGCGAACCCGAGGTCTGGCGGCGAAAACACGGCACCGGTCACGGTTCGCGCCATGCGGGCGGCGTCGCGCCAACCGCAGGCCCGCCCGCGTTCGCGATGTCCGTCAGCGGTTCGCCTTCAACGCATCGAGAATGCGCTTGCCAGCGCGGCCGTCGTCGGGCGTCAGGCCGATGCGCCGCTGTTCGGTCTGGATCGCACGCCGCGTCGCGGTGCCGATCATGCCGTCGACCTCGCCGATCGCATGGCCGCGCGCGAGCAGCAAGGTCTGCAGTTCGCGGCGCTGCGCGCGCGACAGGCCCGGATCGTCGGTCGGCCACGGCGTCTGCAGGCCGCGGCCACCGCGCAGGCGGTCGGCGAGCGTCGCGATCGCCAGCGCGTAGCTCTCGGCGGCGTTGTAGGAAAAGATCGCGTCGTAGTTGCTGAAGACGATGAAGGCCGGACCCTTGACGCCGGTCGGCACGAGGACCGCCGCCTGCGTGTTGCCGGCCGGCAACGTGCCTCCGTCGACGCGGGTGATGCCGCGCGCGGTCCAGTCGGCGACAGTCCGGCGACTGGTGCGGCCGGCCTGCGCGGTGTCGAATCCGGCCGGCAGTTTGATCTCGTAACCCCAGGGCTGGCCCGACTTCCAACCCGCGCGCGAGCGCTTGAGGTAGTTCGCCGTCGACGCCAGCGCGTCGGGAATGCTGTCGACCAGATCGCGGCGGCCGTCGCCGTCGAAATCGACCGCGATACGCGCATAGGTGCTCGGCATGAACTGCGTATGCCCGAACGCGCCGGCCCACGAACCGGTGGTGTCGCGGTTCTGCAGGTCGCCGTCGTGCATCAGCTTGAGCAGGGCGACGAACTCGCTGCGGAAGAACGGCTGGCGGCGCCCGTTGCAGGCGAGTGTCGCCAGCGACACGCGCAGCGGCCGCTTGCCGGAGATGCGGCCGTAGTCGCTCTCCACACCCCAGATCGCGACCACGGTTTCGGCGTCGACGCCGTACTGCACGGCCACGCGATCGAGCAGCGCGCGATGTTCCACCAGACGCGCGCGCCCATCGGCCACCCGCTCGTCGTCGACGAGACCGGCGAGGTAATCCCACAACGGCGTGGTGAATTCGGGCTGCGAGTCGAGCAGCGGCAGCACGGTCATGTCCGGCGTGACATCGGCGAGCGTGTCGAACGCGGCTTGCGGAATGCCGGCCTTGGCCGCATCGCCGCGAATGCCGGCGATACAGCGCGCGAACGCGGCGGCGTCATAGGCGGGTGCGGCGGTGGGCGCCGGGGACGCGGGCGCCTGCGCGGCGGCACCGCCTGCGCACAGCAGCAGGCCCGACAACGCGAGGCGCGCCGGTGTCGAAAAACGATGCATCGGAAGACGGGACATGCGGGCGACCTGCGCGTGCGGGGCGACCACTGTGCACGAGCCGGCATGGCGGACGCATCCCCAGGCCTCGTGCGGTTTCACCGGGCGCTCAGCCGATGTCGCCATCCACGTAGAACCAGCGACCGGCCTCGCGCACGAAGCGGCTGCGCTCGCGCATCCGCACCACGCTGCCGCCGCCGATGCGGTACTTCGCGGCGAACGCCACTTCCGCGTGGTCGGCATCGAGGACGTCGTGTGCCTTGACTTCCAGACCCAGCCAGACCGGCGGCAGATCGTCGAAGCCGAGATCGTCCGGTCGCGTCGACGCATGCCAGCTCGCGCTCAGATAGTCCGCGTCGCGGCGCACATAGGCGACGTAGCGCGAACGCATCAGCGCTTCGGCGTCGGGCGCGGCCGCGCCGTCGTGCAGCGGCTTGCAGCAGTCGGCGTAAGTGCGGCGGCGGCCGCAGGGACAGGGCGCGCTGGAATCGGTGTCGAGTGTCGGCATTGCGCCAGTGTGCGGTGGCGGCAGCGGGTCGCCAACCGCTGCGCACCCGGGAGATCTATCGCCCCGCCTGCAATGCAATGCGCACGGTGGACGCTCACACCCAGCCCCGCGCCGCCAGCGACACCGCCGCGCCGTCGCCGACGACGAAATGGTCGAGGAGCCGCACGTCGACCAGCGACAGCGCCTGCTTGAGCTGCGCGGTCACCGCGCGATCGGCGGCGCTGGGGTCGCGGCTGCCGCTGGGATGGTTGTGGCCCACGATCACCGCCGCTGCGTTATGCGCCAGCGCGCGGCGCACGACTTCGCGTGGATGCACTTCCGCGCCGTCGATCGTGCCGCGGAACAGTTCCTCGAACGCCAGCGCGCGATGGCGGGTGTCGAGGAACAGCACCGCGAACACCTCGTGGGCGAAGCCGCGCAGACGCTGCGAGAAGTAGCGGCCGGCGGCGGCCGGATCGGTCATCGCCTCGCCACGCGCGAGATCGGCCGCGAGCACGCGGTTGCCGAGCTCGAGCGCCGCCGTCAGCGCGCAGGCGCGTGCGGGACCGAGGCCGGGCAGCGCGGCGAGCCCGGCCGCGCCGCGCTCGATCAGCGTGCGCAACGGTCCGTGCGCGGCCAGCAGTTGCCGCGCGGTCGCCACCGCGTCCTGCCCACGCAGGCCGGAGCCGAGGAAGATCGCCAGCAGTTCGGCATCCGACAACGCGGCTGCGCCCTGGTCCAGCAGTTTCTCGCGCGGCCGTTCGCCGGCCGGCCATTCGTGGATGTGCATGCGCGCTCCAGACAGAACGCCGGTGGGCCGCGTCGCGTCCCAGGGGAAGGATGCGCGCCGCGTCCGCACCGGCGAGGACCCCATTGCACCGCGTGCAGCGCCGCGCCGGCAGCGGCGGCCTGCAGCGCTTCGGGTAAGCTGTCGACCGGTTTTCCGGTAGGACTCCGCCGACGATGGGCGCCGTATCGACCCCGCTGCACGGGCAGCGCATCCTGCTGTGCGTGTGCGGCGGCATCGCCGCCTACAAGGCCGCGGACCTGGTCCGCCGCTTGCGCGACGCCGGCGCGGAAGTCCGCGTCGCGATGACCGAAAGCGCGCAGCACTTCGTCTCCGCGACGACCTTCCAGGCGGTCTCGCACAATGCCGTGCGCACGACGTTGTGGGACCCGGGCGCGGAAGCGGCGATGGGCCACATCGAACTCGCGCGCTGGGCGACCCGCGTTGTGGTGGCACCGGCGACGGCGAACACGCTGGCCAAGCTCGCGAATGGCTTCGCCGACAACCTCGTGACCACGTTGTGTCTCGCGACGTCCGCGCCGCTGACCGTCTGCCCGGCGATGAACCACCGCATGTGGCTGCATCCGGCGACGCAGGCGAACATCGCGCTGCTGCGCGCGCGCGGCGTGCAGGTGATCGGGCCCGAGGACGGACCGCTGGCCGAAGGCGAATCCGGCCCCGGCCGCCTCGCAGAGCCGCAGGCGATCGTGGCCGCGTTGCCGGCATGAGCGCTTCGCTGACCGGGCGACGCGTGCTGGTCACCGCCGGCCCGACGCTCGAAGATCTCGACCCGGTGCGGTTTCTCGGCAACCGCAGCAGCGGCAAGATGGGCTTTGCGATCGCCGCCGCCGCGCAGCGCGCCGGCGCCGACGTGGTGCTGGTTGCGGGCCCCGTGCATCTGCCGACGCCCGACGGCGTGCAGCGCATCGATGTGCGCTCGGCCGCGCAGATGCATGCCGCGGTCTTCGCGGCGTTGCCGGCCGACGTCTACATCGGCGCCGCCGCGGTCGCGGACTTCACCCCGGCGCAGGTCGCGCCGTCGAAGATCAAGAAGCGCCCCGGCGAAGACGGCCTCGACCTGCATCTGGTGCGCACCCGCGACATCCTCGCCGACGTCGCGGCCGCCAGCCCCCGCCCGCTTCTGGTCGTCGGCTTTGCCGCCGAGACCGACGACCTCGACGCCAACGCGCGCGGCAAGCTGGCCGCCAAGCGTGTCGACCTGATCGCCGCCAACCGCGTCGGACTCAAGGGCAGCGGTTTCGAAAGCGACGACAACACGCTGCTGGTGCACGACGCCTTGGGCCACGTGCAGCTCGGCCCCGCCTCCAAGGCCGAGATCGCCGACCGTCTGGTCGCGCTGGTTGCGGCCCGCCTTACACAGGATCCGCGATGAGTACTGCCGCCCCCCACCATATCCTCGACATCCGCATCCTCGACGCGCGCTTCGGCCAGCAATGGCCGCTGCCGGCCTATGCCACCGACGGCAGCGCCGGCCTCGACCTGCGCGCCGCGCTCGACGAACCGCTGACGTTGCTGCCGGGCGATGTGTCGCTGGTGCCGTCGGGGCTGTCGATCCACATCGGCGACCCCGGCCTGTGCGCCATGGTGTTGCCGCGCTCGGGCCTGGGCCACAAGCACGGCATCGTGCTCGGCAACGGCACCGGTCTGATCGATGCCGACTACCAGGGGCCGCTGATGATCAGCGTCTGGCACCGCGGCAAGGACGCCTTCACGATCGAGCCGGGCGACCGGATTGCGCAGCTGGTCATGCTTCCGGTCGTGCGGGCGACCCTGAATGTGGTGGATACTTTCGTCGAAACCACGCGCGGGGCCGGGGGGTTCGGCCATTCCGGCGTGCGCTGACGGGGAATGCAGATGAGCGAGAAGGAACCGCGACAGGCGGGTGCAGTGCTGGCGCAGCTGCGCCAGGCCGCGCCATTGCTGGCCGTGCTGCTGGTGGTGCTGACACTGTGGTTCGCCTGGAGCGGCTGGCAACAGCTGCGCGGGGAACAGCGCACCACCGCCGCCGAACAGGGGCGCGATGCCGCAGTCGCGGCGACGCAGCAGTCGCTCGGCGCCGAACTCACGCGCATCGACACGCGTCTCGCCGACGCCGCCGTGCAGCGCGCGCTGGGCGCAGGCGATCTCGCCGCGGCCGGCAAGGCGCTCGCGGCCGATTGGCCGCAGCTCGAGGCCGCGACCATCGTGCCTGCCGACCTCAGGGATGCCTACGCGGGCGTCGAGGCCGGCGGCTTCGGTCGCCTGTCCGCGCTCGAGGCGGCCGTGGTCGAGGACCGTGCGGTGCTCACCATCGCCCAGATCGACGGCGCCCCGCGCGTGCTGATCGCCGCGCCCGCGCGCGTCGATACGCGCCTGGCGGGTGTGGCGCTCGCCCAGCTGCCGTTGACACTCGCGACCGCCGGGCTCGACGCCGCGCCGCTGGACGGCGCGACCTATCTCGCGCTACGACAGGGCAATCACACGCTGTTGTCGCGGGGTGACGAGAGCCTGTCCAACGTGGCCGCGCGCATGGCCCAGTCGATTCCCGGCACGCCGCTGCGCATTGCCGCCGCGGTGCCGCGCGTCGATGCGCCGCTGTTCGGACTGGGGGCGATCCCGCTGCTTGCCGGCGCGGGTCTGTGCCTGCTGCTGGCGGTGGTCGTGTTCCGCCTGCCGCGCGGCGTCGGCTCGGTCACAAGGGCCGAGGACACCACGCCGACGCTCGCCGAGGCGCTACGCACGCCGGCGGCCGGCATCGAAGGCGAAGACGGCGCCGCGCCGCCGCCGGTACCGGTGCGCGCCGAAGCGACGAAGAAGAAGGCGACGCCGTCTTCGGTGGTGCTGGATCCATCGATCTTCCGCGCGTACGACATCCGCGGCGTGGTCGGCACGACACTCGACGCGGGCGTCGCCGAACTGATCGGCCAGGCCGTCGGTTCGTTGATGCGCGAACAGGATCTGACCGACATCGTCGTCGGTCGTGATGGCCGCCTGTCGGGTCCGGATCTCGTCGCCGGGCTCATCGCCGGTCTGCGCAAGGCTGGCCGCAACGTCATCGACATCGGCATGGCGCCGACGCCGCTGATCTACTTCGGCGCGTATCACCTGCGGACCGGCTGCTGCATCTCGGTGACCGGCAGCCACAACCCGCCCGACTACAACGGCTTCAAGATCGTCGTCGGCGGCGAGACGCTGTCGGGCGATGCGATCACCGACCTGCACACGCGCGTGGCCGACGACCGCCTGCACACGGCGCCGCAGCCGGGCGCGGTGTCCGAGCGCGACATCAGTGACGACTACGTGCGGCGCATCGCCGACGACATCCAGATCGCGCGTCCACTGAAGATCGTCATCGATGCCGGCAACGGTGTGGCCGGCGAACTCGGTCCGCGCGTGCTGGAGGCGATCGGCGCCGAAGTCGTGCCGCTGTATTGCGACATCGACGGCACGTTCCCCAATCATCATCCCGACCCGAGCGAGCCGCAGAATCTCGAAGATCTGGTGCGCACGGTGCAGCGCTTCGACGCGGATCTGGGCATCGCCTTCGACGGCGACGGCGATCGCCTCGGCGTGGTCACGAAGGATGGCGAGAACATTTTCGCCGACCGCCTGCTGATGCTGTTCGCGGCCGACGTGCTGGAGCGCAACCCGGGCGCGATGATCGTGTTCGACGTGAAGTGCACCGGTCGCCTGCCGGGCCACGTGCTGCGCCATGGCGGCAGCCCGCTGATGTGGAAGACCGGGCATTCGCTGATCAAGGCCAAGATGCGCGAGACCGGCGCCGAGCTGGCCGGCGAGATGAGCGGCCACTTCTTCTTCGCCGAGCGCTGGTACGGCTTCGACGACGGCATCTACGCCGCCGCGCGCCTGCTCGAGATCCTCGCGCTCGACGACGATCCGTCGGCGGTGCTCAAGGCGCTGCCCAACGGCGTGTCGACACCCGAGATCAAGGTGCCCGCGCCCAACGACGATCCGCACAGCTTCGTCGCCCGCGTGCAGGCCGAGTCCGCATTCGAAGGCGCGCGCCTGTCGACGATCGACGGCGTGCGCGCCGACTGGCCGGACGGCTGGGGTCTGGTGCGTGCATCGAACACCACGCCGGTGCTGGTGCTGCGCTTCGACGCCGACAGCCGCGACGCGCTGGTGCGCATCCAGCAGACCTTCCGCGCGCAGCTGCTGGCGATCGATCCGGATCTGAAGCTGGACTTTTGAGGCGAGATGGCCCGAACGAAGGGGCGAGCGCAGTAAAACCCGTCATTGCTACGCATTTCCTCACGGGGGCGGTCCACGAAGAACGGTGCCGCTGCGAAGTAATCCTTCTCTATCGAATCCGATGTCAGGCGTCTACGGGGGGTTGCATGGATCGTCGAGAAGTCCTGTTCGGAATCGCAGCGCTCACGTTGGCGCTCCCTGCTCTGGGACGAGCTAGAGTGTGGTGTCCTCTCTGCGCAGGCGCCCTGGTTAACGCGGGCTCTGTCGAGGATGACACCACGCGCGCAAGTCTGAACCTGTCGCTATGGAGTCGCAGCACCCATGGTGACTTCTGGCCTCTACACACGGAGGCATCTGCGTTCTGCACGCAGTGTTACCACGCCTACGGCGGCAGCTCCGAACAGTGGGAGCGCTCCTCTGAGCAGCCCGCGTCGTTCCATGTGCCATTGCAGGGCGAGATTCTCGGATTTCCGCTATCGCCATGGAGACTCAAGGGCCTCAGAACCGTTTATAGCCAGACATTCTTTGGTGAAGATGCTTCGCATGGACGCATCGAATCTATCGGGTACTGGGTACGGGATTCGAGGGAGTTGCGTCTGGAACTACAGAATTATGCGGATTCCAATTCGATGAATATCGAGTTCAAGAACTCACAGCGCAGATCAACGGAGTTGTTCGTTTCAGCAGAAATGCCCAGGACGCCGTTCAAGCCAATGCCGCTTCGCGGCGCGGCCTGACCTGGCGGTACGTTTCGCTGCGCTCAATCCATCCTACGGGTCGCGTATCGGGAATCCGACGTGGCGCTGCGGTTCCGACCGAGGTCATGTCACGTCGAGAAGGGATCGTCGCGACAAGAGACGACGCCGCACGATGGACTGCCTCGCGCTCGCCGGAATCCATCAATGCCCGCCCGTCCTCACGCCATGGCGTGGTTGCTAGGCCTGCTGGTTTGCGTCTTGGTGCCGGTACCGGTCATCGCGTCACCGTCGCCGCCCGCCCTGATGCTCGCCCGCGATCTCGGCACCACGCCGATCGACGTGCCGGCGTACTTCGTCAGCGAGAAACTCGACGGCGTGCGCGCGCGGTGGGACGGCCGTGCGCTGTGGACGCGTGGCGGCCATCGCATCACGACGCCGCCCGACTTCGTGCAGAGCTGGCCGTCCACCCCGATGGACGGCGAACTGTGGATCGCACGCAACCGCTTCGATGTCGTCAGCGGCATTGCGCGCAGTACCCGGCCCGATCCGGCGGCGTGGGATGCGGTGCGCTTCATGGTGTTCGACCTGCCCGCGCATGCCGGCACGTTCGCCGAGCGCGTCGCCGCGATGCGCACGCTCGTGGACCGTACCGCGCATCCGCAGCTGCGCATGGTCGAACAGACGCGCCTCACATCGCGCACCGCACTCGATGCACGCCTCGCGCAGGTCGTCGCGGCCGGCGGCGAAGGCCTGATGCTGCATCACGCCGATGCGCGTTATGGCGTCGGCCGCAGCAACGCCCTGCTCAAGCTCAAGCCGCATGACGATGCCGAGGCGCGGGTCGTCGCCCACGCGCCCGGCAAGGGCAAGTACACCGGCATGCTCGGCGCGCTGGTGGTCGAGCACCACGACGGCCGCCAGTTCCGCATCGGCACCGGCTTCACCGACGCGCAGCGCGCCGATCCGCCGCCGCCCGGCAGCTGGGTCACGTATCGCTACAACGGCCTGACCTCGACCGGCCTGCCGCGCTTCGCCCGCTTCCTGCGGATTCGCGACGAGATGCCCCCATAGCAATCGTCATCTGCGTAGCGGATGACACCGGCACACGTGTCTTTCCACAAAGAAAGGCCCGCCATCAAGGCGGGCCTTCCTCTTTCATCAGACCAGCTGCGTCATCACGGCAGACGTTCGTCATCCCGACGGCGTTCGAGATAACTCTTCGCCCAGCGATCCGCGACACGTCCCGCGGCTTCGCGCCCCCCCAGGCCGAACGCCAGCGAGGTCGCGACCGCGACCGCGCCCAGCACCAGACCGAAGGCGAGATTGACGATGTCGTCGGCGATGCCCATCGCACGCAGACCCATCGCGATCACCAGGCCGAGGATCGCGACACGCGCGATCCGCGACAGGCCGACGCTGCGGTCGGGGTTCGCGCGCTGGATTGCACGCGCCGCCAGATCGGCCAGCCAGTAGCCGACCACCAGGATCACCGCGCCCAGCAGGATGTCGCCGCCGAAGGCGATGAAGGTCGCCAGCAGATCACGCACGCCGGTGAACCCGAGACGGTGCGCCGCCTCGACGGTCGCGAACAGCATGATGAAGAACAGCGCGACGCGACCGACGAAGGCCGACAGGCCGGTGCCGCGATGCGCGAGCGTCTGCGGCGGCGTGTGCGTCGTGCCGATCGGCAGGCCCGGTTCGGGCGTACCGGCCGCCGCGACCGGATCGGCCGTGTCCAGCGCAGCATCCAGCGGCGGCTGGGCCGTCGGCGTTACAGGCGCAGCGGTCGTGAACAAGTGTGCCAGACCCAGACGTGCCGGCAGGCCGTCGAAGCCGAGGTTCTCCAGCAGTCGCGTCAGCAGGCCGGACACGAAGCGACCCAGGTACCACGCAGCGATCAGGATCAGCGCAGCCGCGAGGATGTTCGGAATCGCGAACAGGAACAGGCCGAGCATGTCGCTCGCCGGATCGGAGATCGCCCGGATCGCCAGTGCGTCCAGCGCGGCGATCAGCGTCGGCACGATCACCAGGATGAAAGCGAGCGTGCCGCCCAGCTGCGACAGCTTCACACCTTCGGTCAGGTGCTCGCGGTTGCTGAAGCGGTCGACGCCCGACGCAGCCAGCAGATTCGTCACCAGGCCGCGCAACACCTTGGCGACCAGCCAGCCGACGAGACCGATCACGACGGCGGCGAAGATGTTGGGCAGCATCAGGGTGACCTGTGCGGTCATCCCGGTGAGCGGTTCCATCAGCCCTTCGATGCGCAGCGCGCCGACGATCGCCGGCAGGAACAGCAGCAGCACCAGCCAGTAGACGACGTCACCGAGCACGGCCGAGATCGGCTTCACGCCCGCCGATTCGGACAGCTTTTCGTCCCAGCGCCCGGCCGCCATCACCCGGTTGATGCCCGCACGCAGCACCGTCGCCAGCACCCACGCCACCAGTGCAAGCGCACCGGCCAGGACGATCCGCGGCAGATACAGCATCACTTCGGTCACCAGCGCGGAGAACGGTCCGTAGAGCCCGTCGAAGCGCAGCACGCTGAACACACCGACCAGCGTCACGATGATGATGAACCAGAAGCCGATCGACGCCGCGACCTTGACGATGTCGAGTTGCGACGCGGTCTGTGTATTGACGCGTTCGTTGACGCGCAAGCGACCGAGGCCGCTGCGGATCAGACCGCGCACGAACAGCGCGACGATCAGGCCGACGATCAGTACGAGGACCGCGCCGAGGACGGATGGCAGATAGGTGCCCAGGCTCATCTCGAGTTGCCGGGCAAGGGAGTTTGGATGCATGGAGTCGTTCCTCGCAGGGATGCGGCCGGGCCGCACCGAGTCGATGGATGGACGACAACGCGTACTGCGTGGCCGATAGCGGATCGGCACGGAACGAGGATCGGATCACCACACGCACTGCGTGGAAGCGCTCCGTTGGATGCGGGGCACCGCCGACGTGCGGCGAGTGCAGGAGTCCGTGCCGCGCACAGTGTGGCCACTGCGGGTGTGCGCTTGCGGTGAATCCAATGCACGTATCTGCGCATTCACGCGCATGGATGCGCATCGGCGTGCGATGCGACGCGAGCTTGGAGCGCGCCCGTCTCTGCTGTCAGGTGTTGATGTGCGCCGGTGCGGTGACAACCGCAGGCGTGGCCTCAGCCTTTTCGCGCGGTACTCAGCAGGCGCGTTCCTTCGCGAACGGATTGAGGCGACGCACCCAGCTGTCGCCGCAATCGATGTCGACCGGTTCGGGCTCCACTGGCTTCACTGGCGTGCGCGCGGCGACGCGGGCGCGTTCCAGTTCGGCGATCTTTGCGCGGATCTGCGGCATCGCCGCCAGCGCTGCGCGTTCGCCCTGCAGGATCGCCGCGTTGCGCTGCTCGAAGCTCGCCGGGCCGATGTCGTTGACCTGCGGGCGGATCACCACATCGGCGCGCGCGAGTTCCTGGCGGCCGAGGTTCTGGCCCATGATCGCGATCGACTGGTTGACGATGCCGAGCATGCTGCCGGGCATCGTGCCGCTGGCCTTGCTGGAAATGTCGACCGCGATCACGAGGTCCGCGCCGAGCTGCTTGGCCGCGTCGACCGGCACCGGACTGACCACGCCGCCGTCGACGTAATGCCGGTCGCCGATCTTCACCGGTTCGAACACGCCCGGCACGCTGCTCGAGGCGCGCACCGCCTGGCCGGTGTTGCCGCGCACGAACACGATGCGGTCCCCGGTTTCCAGGCGCGTCGCGACGGCAGCGAACGGAATACGCATGCGGTCCAGCGTGCGGTTGCCGACTTCCTGGTTGACGTAGTTCTGCAGCGCGACGCCCTGCACCAGACCACCGGAGAACAGGCGCACGTCGCGGATGCTCGATTCGTCGAGCGCGACGGCGCGCTCCTGCATCTGGAAGGGATCCATGCCGCTGGCATAGAGCGCGCCGACCACGCTGCCGGCGCTGGTGCCGGCGACGACGTCGGCCTTGAAGCCGTTGGCCTCGAGCATCTTGATCACACCGATGTGCGCGAAGCCCTTGGCTGCGCCGCCGCCGAGCGCGAGGCCGATGCGCACGGGCTGCGGACGCGGTGCGGCCGGCGTGGCCGGCGTCGGCTGCACCGCGACCGGCGGCGTCTTACGCACGTCGTCCCGGCCGCAGGCCGCGAGCACGAGCAGGCCGGCGACGAGCAGCGCGGTACGCGCGTGGCGGAGCGGAGTGCGGAGACGCATGCGATGGACGCCGGTTCTGGACTGGCGCCGAGGATACCCGCGCGTCGCCTGTCGGCGGCTGAAGCGTCGCCTCGCGTCAGCGCGCGGCACGCCCGCCGAAACGCGTGCCGAAGAAGTCGCCGTCGTTCCAGCGCGGCGTGGCGTCGGCGTCACCGACGACACGCGTCAGCGCGACCACGACCTGGGCCATGCGCGCGGCGTCGCCGTACTGGATCGGCAGATCCACCTGGTCGCAGGGCTGGTGGTAACAGTTGCGCAGGAACCAGGTCGCCGCGATCTTCGGATCCTGGTTGTCGTTGGCAGGCGCGACGCCGGCATCGAGATACAGCGCTGGAATGCCGGCGCGCACGAACGCGTACTGGTCGCTGCGCACGAATGCGACTTCTTCCGGGAACGGATCCGGCGACACCTCGACGCCGACTTCGCCCGCTGCCTGCGTGATCGCCGCCGCGAGCGTCGAGTGCTCGCTGCCGATGGCGACGATGTCGCGCGTCGGCGCGGTCAGGATCGGCATGTCGATGTTGAGATTGGCGACGAGCCTGCCGGCCGCGGGCGGCGGATGCCGCGCCAGCCACTCGGCGCCGAGCAGACCCTGCTCCTCGGCGGTCAGCGCCGCGAACAGTGTGCTGCGTGCCGGCGCGGCGTCGCCTTCGGCCAGCGTGCGCGCGGCTTCGATCAGGATCGCGACGCCCAGCGCATTGTCGAGCGCGCCGTTGTAGATCGCGTCACCGTCGACCGGCGTGCCGGTGCCGATGTGGTCGAGGTGCGCGGTATGCACGATCGACTCGCCAGCGCGCGCCGCGTCACGACCCGGCAGCACGCCGAGCACGTTGCGCGATTCCAGCGTGTCGATGCGGGTCCGCGTGCGCAGCGTCAGCGTGCCCGGCAGCGCGAAGGCTTTGAGCGTGCCGGCGCGCGCGGCGTCGAAGAGCTGCGAGGCCGTCTGCGGGCCATCTGCAAAGACGAGGTCGGCAGCGGTCGCGGCGACGCGTGCGCTCGCACGCAGCTGCGCCGGCGCATCGACGGGGCGATCGTCGGCGTCACGCAGACGCATGGCCGGTCGGCCCGCCTGCGCCACGCTGCGCGTCCACGGCATGCCGGCCTCGTCGTCGACGGTATTGACCAGCACCAGACCGACCGCGCCGCGCGCGACCACGGCTTCGATCTTGGTGCGCAGGCTGGCGTGATGCGCCTGCGGATTGGGTTCGAACCCACGCGGCGCGCCCCCGAACACGATCGCGATGCGTCCCTGCAGTTCGACACCGGCGAAGTCGTCGTGCCCCAGTTCCGGCGCGTGGATCGCCTGGCCGACGAACACGGCCGGCGCGGTGATCTCGCCTTCGGCCGCGTTGAAATCCGGCATCGGCAGGAACTGGTCGCCGGGCCGCAGCGCGATCGTGCGCCCGTTGCGCGAGACCGACAGCGTCGCTGCGGCCGGGTCCGCCACCGCGCGCACCAGCGGCACGCGCTGGAACCAGTCACCGTCGTCGCCCGCAGGCTGCAGCCCGCTCTCGGCGAAGCGGCGCGCGACGTGTTCGGCGGCACTGTCGAACCCGGAGGTTCCGGTTTCGCGCCCGCCCATCGCATCGTCGGCCAGCACGCGCACGTCGGCCTCGATCCGTTGTCCGGCGGGCGTCTCGTTGACCACCTCGGCCGCAGGCGGCATCGGCGCACCCGGCGCGGTCTGGGCCTGCAGCGCCGCGTCGCTGTCGCGTCCTCCGCAGGCGACCAGCAACAACGCGCAGGCGACGGTCAGGACGGGACGGGACATGGGCGGCTCCGGTGCGGGACGGCGACGGTAGCACGCAGTTCGGCGCGCGATCGCGTCGACAGGGGCTGCGCTAATGTCGCCCCATGTTCGATCTCCACCAGATACATCGCCGCTTCGGCGCGACCGTCGGTCTCGACGGCATCGATCTGCACATCGCGCCGGGCGAGACGACGGCGCTGATCGGGCCCAGCGGCGCCGGCAAATCGACGCTGCTGCGGCTGCTGATCGGCCTCGAGTGGCCCGATGCAGGCGAGGTGCGGTTCGAAGGCGTGCCGCTGCGCCGAGATGCGCTGCTCGCACACCGTCGGCGCATCGGCTACGTGATCCAGGAGGGCGGGCTGTTTCCGCATCTCGATGCGATCGGCAATGTCGGTCTGTTGCCGCGCACGCTGGGCTGGTCATCGGCGCGCATCGAAGCGCGTGCGGCGGAACTCGCGGCGCTCTGTCGTCTGCCGGCGGATGCGTTGCGACGCTATCCCGCCGAGCTGTCCGGCGGCCAACGCCAGCGCGTCGGGCTGATCCGTGCATTGATGCTCGACCCCGACGTACTGCTGCTTGACGAACCGCTGGGCGCGCTCGACCCGATCGTGCGCTTCGACCTCCAGGCCGAGATGCGCGCGCTGTTCGAACGGCTCGGCAAGACCGTCGTGCTGGTGACGCACGATGTGGCCGAAGCCGCATGGTTCGCCGACACCATCGTGCTGTTGCGCGACGGACGCATCGTCCAGCAGGGCGCGCCGCGCGCCCTGCTCGATGCGCCGGCCGAGCCGTTCGTGCGCGCCTTCATGACCGCGCAGCGCAGCGTCGAGGACGCTGCATGAGCCCGGGCGTGCGCGGCGCCTGCGCGTGGTTGCTGATGCTCGTCTGCGGCAGCGCTGTCGCCGCGCCGGTCGTCGTCGGCTCGAAGAACTTCACCGAAGGCGTGCTGCTCGGCGAGATCGCCACGCAGGTAGGCCGCGAGGCCGGCGCCGATGTGCGCCACCAGCGCCAGCTCGGCGGCACCCGCATCCTGTGGCGCGCGCTGCAGGACGGCAGCATCGACGCCTACGCCGAGTACACCGGCACGCTGGCCGACGAGCTGCTGCAGATGCCGGGCGCCGACATTGCGGCGATGCAGGCGGCACTCGCGCGCGACGGCCTGGCGATGACCGCGCCCCTCGGTTTCGACAACACTTACGCGCTGGGCATGCGGCGCGCGCATGCGGCGGAACTCGGCATCCGCACCCTGTCGGACCTGCGCGGGCACCCCACGCTGCGGCTCGGCCTGAGCAACGAGTTCATGTCGCGTGCCGACGGCTGGCCTGGGCTGCGGAACGCGTATGCGCTGCCGCAGTCGCCAGACGGGCTCGACCATGACCTCGCCTACCGCGCACTCGCCAACGGTGCGATCGACGCGACCGATCTCTATGGCACCGATGCCGAGATCCCGTATCACGACCTCGTCGTGCTGCGCGACGACCGCCAGTACTTCCCGTCCTACGCGGCGGTCTATCTCTACCGCAGCGATCTGGCGCAGCGTGCGCCGGCGCTGCGCGACGCGTTGCACGGTCTCGAAGGCCGTATCGACGCGGCGACGATGCAGCGGCTCAACGCGCGCGTGAAGCTGGACCGCGAAGCGGAATCCGCCGTCGCCGCCGACTGGTTGGGGCTGGAGGCGCCCGACAGCGACGGCCGCGCCGCGCGCATCTGGCAACGCACGCGCGAGCACCTCGCGCTGGTCGGCATCTCGCTGGGCGCGGCGCTGGTGGTCGCGTTGCCGCTGGGCATCCTCGCCGCGCGCCGGCCGCGGCTCGGACAGGGCGTGCTCGCGCTGACCGGCGTGCTGCAGACCCTGCCGTCGCTGGCGGTGTTCGTTTTCATGATTCCGTTGTTCGGCATCGGCGCCGGGCCGGCGATCGCCGCGCTGTTCCTCTACAGCCTGTTGCCGATCGTGCGCAATACGCATGCGGGTCTGACCGGCATTCCGCGCGAGTTGCGCGAAACCGCCGCGGCGATCGGCCTGCCGGCCGGCACGCGCCTGCTGCGCGTCGAACTACCGCTGGCGCTGCGCACGATCCTGGCCGGTATCAAGACCGCGGCGGTGATCAACGTCGGCACCGCGACGCTGGGCGCGCTGATCGGCGCTGGCGGTTACGGCCAGCCGATCCTGACCGGCATCCGCCTCGACGACATCGGGCTGATCCTCGAAGGCGCGGTGCCGGCGGCGCTGCTCGCGCTTGCGGTGCAGGGCGTGTTCGAAGTCGCCGAGCGCGTGCTGACGCCCCGCGGCTTGCGGCTCGCCGCGCGCCATTGAGGTTGATCAGAGCGTGCCGGTACGCACGCCGTCCCAGATCGTCCAGGCAGTCGCGCTGACGCCCACCAGGATCCAGGCCATGTTGTAGATGGTGAAGCGGCGATTGCTGCGCCCATCGGGATCGCCGCACGCGGCATTCGCCGCCAACTGCATGCGCAGCAGGCAAACGCAGTTGACCG
The DNA here is from genome assembly GCF_057838005.1 of Luteimonas sp. KH_071. Taxonomy (NCBI): domain Bacteria; kingdom Pseudomonadati; phylum Pseudomonadota; class Gammaproteobacteria; order Lysobacterales; family Lysobacteraceae; genus Luteimonas; species Luteimonas sp. KH_071. The sequence goes on from NZ_CM174458.1 coordinate 3,722,142, forward strand.
GAATCACGAGCACGCCGAGCCACTCCAGCCACAGCCATGCATTCGACAGGTGGAACACCAGCCACGGCCACGCGATTGCGCTGCCGTAGTTGAGCAACTCCATCACCACGAAGACCGTGGCCAGCGTCATCGGCCACCAGCGCCGTGCGATCCCGCGTTCGCCCAGCGTGCGTTCGATGCGACGCGCCAATGCATGCACGTAGAACAGGCCGAACAGCGCACGCGGCACCGGCCAGATCGTCTCGCCACGTCCCACGCGCCAGCGCGACCAGTGGATGTAGAACCAGAACAGCTGATAGAGACCCAGCGTCGTGATGTACAGCACGACGAACTTCGTCGGCGCGACGATATAGAACGGCGCCGCGCGCACGTCGTCCGGCGGCGTGTCGCGGACTTCGGTCGCCGGCGGCGTGTAGGGATCGTAGTCGGTGCGCATGGTGGATCCGGAGGCGTGCGTCCATGGCCTGCACCACGGGCGATCAACGGGCAAGGCGCGCCATGCTACCTGCCTGCCTGCAACCGCGTGTTCAGTCCACGATGCCGTCGAGCGACTGCCGCAGCGTCGCGAAATCGCCCCAGGGATGCGCCTTGAGGCGCTTGAGCCGGGCTGGCGCGTTGCGCAGCGTCCAGGCATCGCCGGACTTCACCTTGCCCAGATCCTCCCAGCGCAGCGGCATCGACACCGGAGCGCCGGCACGCGCGCGCAGCGAGAACGACGCGACGGCGGTCGCGCCGCGGCCGTTGCGCAGATAGTCGACGAAGATCTTCTGCTTGCGGAATTTCTTGGTCGCAGTCGCCACGTACTTGAGCGGATCGAGCTCGGTCATGCCGTTCGCGAACGCGTGCGCGAATGGCTTGACCACGTCCCAGCCCGTGCCCGGATGCAACGGCACCACGACATGCAGGCCCTTGCCGCCGGTGGTGCGCACGAAGGACTCCAGACCCAGTTGCCGCAGCAGGCCACGCACCTGGCGCGCGGCGGCGACGATCTCCGGCCAGCTGACGCCTTCGCCCGGATCGAGATCGAACACGATGCGGTCGGCCGTGTCGGGCGCATCCGCATGCGCGCCCCAGGGGTGGAATTCCAGCGCATTGAACTGCACCAGCTCCATGACCGCCGCCGCATCGTTGGCGACCAGATAGTCGCTGGCGCCCGCTTCGTCCTTGAGGCGCACGGTTTCGACCAGCGACATGCCGGCGGTGTGGTGCTTCTGGAAGAAGCAGGGGCCGTCGATGCCGCCCGGGCAGCGGATCACCGACAGCGGTCGCCCGGCGACTTCGGGCAGCAGCCATGGCGTCGCGGCAGCGTAGTAGTCGGCGACATCGCGCTTGGTCAGCGCATCGCCAGGGAACAGCACCTTGTCCGGGCTGGACAAGGCGGGCGATACGCGCTCGCTGTCGGGATCGCGCTTCGCACGCTTCTTCGCAGGGGTTTTCGCGGCGGCTTTGGAGACCGCCTTCGTCGACCGTTCTGCCGCCTTCTTCGGCGCCGCGGCCCTTGCGGAGGGATTGCTTCGCGTGACCATGTCGTTCGCTCCATCGCGATCGCTGTCGTGCAGATTGTCCACCGACTTGTCGGGGCGCACCGCCTTGAGCGAAGGCTGGCGCAGCAGGCCGTGTCCGCCGGTGCCGCGCGAGAACACTTCGACGACGAAGCGCGGCGCGAACCATTTCGCGGCGCGCAGATCGGTGTCGTTGGGCGGCACGTACACGGTGGGTTCGCTGCGGCCGGCGCGGCCGATGTGCGGGGTGAGTGCGTCGAGCAGTGCATCGCTGAAACCAGATCCCACGCGTCCGGCGTAGCGCCAGCCGTGCTCGGCATCGGGACGGGCGAGCAGCAGCGCACCGAAGCCGCTGCGGCTGCCCTTGGGCGGTGTGTAGCCGACGACCGCGTATTCGTCGCTGGCCAGTTCCTTGGTCTTGCGCCAGTCGTCGCCGCGTCCGGGCCGGTAGCCGCGATCGCCACGCTTGGAAATGATGCCTTCGAAGCCGGACTCCGATGCGAGCTCGATCGCAGTGTCCGCAGCGCCTTCGATGTGCGTGCTGAAGGCCAGATGCGCCGGCGGCGCGTCGCCGAGGATGCGCTGCAACAGCGCCTTGCGCGCGAACAGCGGGGCCTCGCTGATGTCGACGCCGTCCACGTGCAGCAGATCGAACAGCACCAGCGCCAGCGCGCCCTGGCGCTCGCCCGACAGCGTGCCCTGCAGCAGGTTGAAATCCTCACGGCTACCGCGGCCGGCAATCAGCTCGCCGTCGAGCGCCGCCGATTTCAGCCCGAGCCGCGAGACCGCTTCGGTGATTTCCGGCACCTTGCCGGTCCACTCGAGTGCATTGCGCGACCACAGCTGCACCTGGCCGCGCGCGACCGTCGCCAGCAGCCGATAGCCATCCCATTTGAGCTCGTGCAGCCAGGTCTCGCCGCCGGGCGCGGTGTCGCCGAGCTTCGCAAGCTGTGGCACGAACGCGCCGGTCGGCGCGGGGCCGCGCTTTACGCCGGGCAGCTTTCGCGCCTCGGCCGCCCAGTTGCGGGCGGACCGGGTCGGAAGGTCGATTTCGGTCTTCTTCCGTTTGCGCGCCTTGCCTGTACCCGCACGTTTTGCATCGTCGGCCGGCGGCGCAGACACGTCCGCAAGCAGGTCGTCCGCTTCCAGGGTGCCGGCGTAGTCATCGCGGTCCTTGAACAGCAGCCACTGCGGCTGCTTCGCGGGCTTGCCGGAGCGCACCAGGTGCCAGCGGCCCTTGAGCTTGCGGCCGAACAGCTCGAACCGCAGATGGCCCTTGGCGAGGCCCGCTTCGGCATCGCCGTCGGCGGCCCACATGCCGGTGTCGAACTGCGCGACGTGACCGCCGCCGTACTGGCCTTTCGGAATCTCGCCCTCGAAGCCGGCGTAATCGAGCGGATGGTCCTCGACCTCGACCGCCATGCGCTTCACGTCCGGGTCGTAGCTCGGACCTTTCGGCACCGCCCAGCTCTTGAGCGCGTCGCCGACCTGCAGGCGGAAGTCGTAATGCCGCCGGCTGGCGTGGTGCAGCTGCACGACGAAAATCGCCCGGCGTCCGCGTGGCACGGGTTTGCCCGGTTCCGGCTCGCGGGTGGCGTCGAACGTCCGCTTGCGCCGGTACTCGGTCAGCGACACGTCACGAGGCCTTGCGTGTGGTCTTCTTCGCCGCCTTGGTGGTGCGCGACTTTGCCGCCTTCTTCGTCGTCTTCTTCGCCGCCTTCTTGCTGGTGGTCTTTTTCACCGGCACCTTGTCGCTGCTGCCGGCGGGGGTGCGCTTGTTGTCCTTGAGGCTCTTCTGCAGCAGGGCGACGAAATCGACGACATTGGTCGACGCGTCCTCGCGATGCGGCGTGTCGTCGACGACCTTCGTCTTCACGCCCTTGGCCTTGATGCGCTTCTTGATGATGTCCGACAGGCGTTCGCGGAATTCGTCGTGGTAGGCATCCGGCGCCCAGTCGGCCGACATCGAGTCGATCAGCTGCGTCGCCATCTGGAATTCCTTGTCGGCGATGCGGTAACTCGACGCCTTGCCGGTCGGCAGCTTGTAATCGGCCGGATCGACCAGTTCCTGCGGGTAACGCAGCAGCATCAGCACCAGCGCGTCGTCCTCGGGCATCACCGCGCACAGATATTCGCGGGTGCGGATCACGACGCGGGCGATGCCGATCTTGCCGGTCTTCTTCAGCGTCTCGCGCAGCAGCACATAGCCTTTCTCGGCTTTCTTGCCCGGCACCAGGATGTAGGGCTTTTCATAGAACCGCGTGCCGATACTGCCTGCATCGATGAAGGCCTCGACGTCGACGGATTCGTGCGATTCGGGCGCGGCCGAGGCGATGTCTTCCTTTTCGATGACGACGTAGCTGCCCTTGTCGTATTCGAAGGCCTTGACGATGTCCTTCCACGGCACTTCCTCGCCGGTGTCGGCGTTGACGCGTTCGAAACGGATCGGCTTCTTGTCGCGCGAGTCGAGCATGCGGAAGCTCAGATCGGTCCGGCGCTCGCCCGACATCAGCGAGACCGGAATGTTGAGCAGGCCGAAGGACAGCGAGCCGGACCAGATGGGACGTGCCATGGACGATCTCCGATGCGCCGGCGCGGAGCGGCCGGCCGCATGAGCTTCGGAGGCTTGCACCGGTACCGTGCAACGGGCGTCAACCCCGGACTCCGACACCGGCGGCGGCGTTCACGCGCTGAGCCACGCAGCAAGGGCCAGGGTGTCGGGATGCACACGACCCCCTCGACACCACCCGGCCCCGATGCGGATCGGCAGCATGTGGAAGACACCCAGGACGAAGCGCTGGACGAGACCTTTCCGGCGAGCGATCCGGTGTCCCCCTTCATGCCTGCGCGACGCCCCTCGCCCGCGCCCGAAGTAGACGACCTCGGCTGAGGAGGCTGCGGGACCCCGGCTGTTCCTGCGCGCCGCGGGCGGCGATACTGGACCCGCCTCCCGGCGTGCGCCCTATAATCGCCGGCTGTAATCGTTTACACGGGACCAATTGATGCGCCTGGATGACCGGCTCGAAGCGCTGCTCGCACGGATGACCCTCGAGGAGAAGATCGGCCAGCTCGGCATCTTCGCCGACATGCTGCGGCCGTTCGCGGCCGACGTGAATCCCGAGATGAACGAGTTGAACGCAGGCGAGCTGCGCGAGCAGATCCGCGCCGGCCGCGTGGGCGCGGTGTTCAACGGCGTCGGCGCGGTGCAGGGCCGCGAGTCGCAGCGCATCGCAGTCGAAGAGAGCCGGCTCGGCATTCCGCTGCTGATGGGCGCCGACGTGATCCACGGCATGCGCACCGTGTTCCCGATTCCGCTGGGCGAGGCCGCGAGCTTTGAACCCGAACTCGCGGAGCGTACTGCGCGGGCCGCGGCGATCGAGGCGACCGCCTGCGGCCTGCACTGGACGTTCGCGCCGACGCTCGACATCGCCCGCGACCAGCGCTGGGGCCGCGTGGCCGAAGCCGCCGGCGAGGACGTGGTGCTCGGCAATGCGTTCTCGGCGGCGCGCGTGCGCGGCTTCCAGGGCAATGACCTGACGGCGAACGATTCGATGCTCGCCACGCCCAAGCACTTCGTCGGCTACGGCGCGGTCATGGGCGGCCTCGACTACAACAGCGTCGAGATGTCCGAAGGCACACTGCGCGACGTGCATCTGCCGCCGTTCAAGGCCGCGCTGGATGCCGGCGCGCTGACGGTCATGAGCGCCTTCAACGACATCAACGGCGTGCCGGCCTCGGCCCACGACGGCCTGCTGACCGATCTGCTGCGCGGCGAGTGGGGCTTCAAGGGCTTCGTGGTGTCCGACTACACCGCCGACTTCGAACTGGTTGCACACGGCTTCGCCGGCGACGATCGCGAAGCGACGAAGCTCTCGTTCACCGCCGGCGTCGACATGAGCATGCAGAGCGGTCTTTACGCCGCGCATCTGCCCGATCTCGTCGCCAGCGGCGAGGTGTCGATGGACGTGATCGACCAGGGCGTGCGCCGCGTGTTCGCGGTCAAGCAGGCGATCGGTCTGTTCGACAACCCGTACCGCTCGCTCGATCCCGACGTCGAGGCCGCGCTCGATCCACAGGCGCTGCACGGCGAACTTGCGCTCGATGCCGCGCGCCGCTCGATCGTGCTGCTGAAGAACGACGACGACCTGCTGCCGCTTCGCAAATCGGGACAGAAGCTGGCGCTGATCGGCCCTTACGCCCGCGACCGCGACAACCTCGAAGGCTGCTGGACGCTGTTCGGCGACAAGCGCCTGCACGTCAATCTGGAAGACGGCCTGCGCGCCGCGCTCGAAGACGGCGACGCACTCGATGTCGTAGACGGCTGTGGCATGGAGGATGCGATTGACGGCGGCATCGAGGCGGCGGTCGAGGCCGCGCGCGCTGCCGATGTCGTGCTGCTCGCGATCGGCGAGCCGCAGGGCTACAGCGGCGAAGCGCAGTCGCGCACACAGATCGTCGTGCCGCCCGCGCAGCAGGCGCTGGCCGAGGCTGTGGCCGCGACCGGTACGCCGGTGGTCGTATTGCTGCGTCACGGTCGCGCGCTCGCGCTGCACGGCGCGGTGCGCGACGCGCAGGCAATCCTCGCGACCTGGTTTCTCGGCACTGCAACCGGTCCCGCCGTCGCCGACGTGCTGTTCGGCGACTACAACCCGTCCGCGCGCCTGCCGGTGAGCTTCCCGCGCGACTCGGGCCAGCAGCCGCTGTACTACAACCGCCAGCGCACCGGCCGCCCCGAGCTGCCGACGATGTCGGAGTTCAAGAGTCGCTGGCGCGAGATGCCGCACAGCGCGCTGTATCCCTTCGGCCACGGCCTGTCGTACACGCGTTTCGTCTACGGCGACGTCGAACTGTCGTCCGACACACTGGACTGGGACGGTACGCTGACCGTGTCGGTGACGCTGCGCAACGACGGCACGCGCTTTGGCGAGGAAGTCGTGCAGCTCTATATCCACGACCGCGTCGCCAGCCGCGTGCGCCCGATCCGCGAGCTCAAGGATTTCCGCAAGGTCGCACTGGCGCCGGGCGAACACACCACGGTGGCGTTCACCCTGCAGCGTGAGCAGCTCGCCTTCACCACGCGCAGCGGCGCGTTCGCGGCCGAGCCGGGCCTGTTCGATGTGTGGATCGCGCCGGATTCCGAAGCCGGCACGGCCGCACAGTTCACGCTATTGAAGGCCTGAGGCAATTCGACTGACGTCGTGACCGGCAAGACACCGCTGCTGTTGCTGCCGGGGCTGCTGTGCACCGCCCGGTTGTGGCAGGCGCAGATCGACGCACTGGGCGATGTCGCCGAGCCGCACGTCGCCGACCTCACCCGCGACGACAGCGTCGGCGCGATGGCCGAACGCGCGCTCGCGCATGCGCCTCCGCGCTTCGCCCTCGCTGCGCTGTCGATGGGCGGCTACGTCGCCTTCGAGATCCTGCGACGCGCACCCGGGCGCGTGACCCGACTCGCACTCGTCGCGACCAGTGCGCGTCCCGATTCACCGGAGCGCGCCGCGCAGCGCCGCCGCGGCATCGATGCGATCGGCCGCGGCCGCTTCGTCGGCGTGACCCGGCAGCTGCTGCCGAGCCTGGTCCATCCGTCGCACGTCGACGGCCCGATCGGCGAGATCGTGCAGTCGATGGCGGCTGAAGTCGGCGCCGACGGTTATCTGCGACAGCAGGCGGCGATTCTCGACCGCCCCGATTCGGCGCCACTCCTCGCGCGCATCGCGGTGCCGACGTTGATCGTCGTCGGCGAAGCGGATCGACTCACGCCGCCGGCCGAGGCCGATGCGATGCACGCTGGGATCGCAGGGTCGACGTTGCGGAAACTCGAGGTGTGCGGGCATCTGCCGCCGCTGGAGCGGGCGGATGCCACATCACGCTTGATGCGGGACTGGTTGGCGGCGACCTGAGTTCGTTCGCGCGATGCACGGTTTGCATCGAAGATACGCGCCCTTCGAATCCATCAGGCGGACGTCATGACGCACGCGACCGCTGATGGTGACCGCAGAGTGTCTTCGGGATACGCCCGCGGCCGCGGTTGATCGCGCCTCGCGGTGCCGGATCACGCAGCAAAACGCTTGTACCTCAGCGGCCTCAATTCGCCGTCGGCGAGAACCCGATCGTCCGTCGCGTCGTCACCGGTGCCGGCACCGGCTCGAAGCGCCAGCGCCGCACCGCCGCAAGGGCCTCGCGATCGAAGGTCCGCGGTGGATCGGCCCGGACCACGCGGGCATTGCTCACCGAGCCGTCGACACCGACGGTGAACTCGACCATGACCTCGCCGCTGGTGCCGGCGCGCAGGGCGTCGGCGGGATAACGCGGGGCCGGCGTGCTCAGCGGACGCAATTGTGCGGGCGCTGCCGCCTGTGCCGGTGTTGCCGGCGCGGGTGCGGGCGTGTTCGGAGCAGCGGGTTCGGGACGGGCCGGCTGCTGTTGGGCGGCCTCCTCGCGGGCAGCCGCCTGGCGTGCGGCTTCTTCGCGTGCGGCCTGTTCGGTGGCGGTCTGCTGCTGCGCGAGTTGCTGCGCGGCGGCAGCCTGCTGCTGCTGCTGTTGCGCCGCGCGCTCGCGCTCCAGGGTCTGCGCGCGCTGGGCTTCCTGTTCCGCAGTCAGTGCCTGCTGCTCGACACGGGCAGCCGCCTGTTCTTCGGCGGTCGCGATGCTCGTACGCAGGCGCTCGAGCGCGGGATGCGCGCTGTCGGCCCGTTCGATCAGACCGAGCAGGCGACGCGCTTCGGCGTAGTCGCCCCGGTCACGGCTCTGTTCGGTGGCGATCACGCTCATCGGCAGCAGGTCGATCAATGCGCTTGAGGCGGCAGCGTCACCTGCCTGCTTTTCGCGTAGCGCGAGGTAGTACTCCATCGCGTTCTCGCCGGCCGGTGCGTACAGGCGGCTCTCCTGGTACGCGGCCGCGGCTGCGCTGCGCAGCTCGTCGACCGAGAGCCCGGCAATCGCGTCGTCGGCGGCCTGCTGACGTGCAGCGGCCTGCTGGCTGGCCTGCGCGGTGACTGCGCCCGGCTCGGCGGCGACAGGCGCCTCCACGTCGTCGCTGCGCCCGCAGGCGGCAAGTACACACGCAAGACCCACGGCGGCGGCCAGCCGCGCGCGGGACGCGCGACGGGTCGTCGGAATCTTCGAGACCATCATCTTTCCCCAAGGATGCATGTCCGCAAGAGTGCGTAGAACGCGTCAGTCGAGACGATTTGTCAATCCTTGTCGCAATACCGCAATGACAGGCTGTCGACGCGATCACGAATCTTGACGGCCGGTTTGCCGTCGATAGGGCCCGTTCGGCGCTGCGATTGCGCCTTATTTGCCGATGCAGAAGCTCGAGAAGATGTGGCCGAGCAGGTCGTCGGGCAGGATCCGTCCGGTGATGGCGCCGATCGCGTCGTGCGCGACACGCAACGACTCGGCCGCGAGTTCCAGATGCTGCGCGGCCAGCGTGCCGCGCGCGTCGTCGACCGCCCCGGCCGCCTCACGCAATGCATCGACGTGCCGCTGGCGCGCGGTGAACGCACCTTCGCCCGCGAGGGTGTCGGCGCCGAGCCGCGCCTGCAGCGCGTCGCGCAACCCGTCGAGGCCGACGCCGGTGCGCGCGGACACATGCAATGCCCCGTGGGCGTCGGACGCGTGCGCTGCGAGCAGGTCGGTCTTGTTGTGCACGACGATGCGATCGGCGACGTCGACGATGGCATCTTCCACCGAGGCCCAACCCGCATCCGGTTCGCGTGCATCGAGCACCACCAGCGCCAGGTCCGCGCGCTGCAGTTCGGCGCGTGCGCGGCGCATGCCTTCGCGTTCGATCGCATCCCCTTCGCTGCGCAGGCCGGCGGTATCGACCAGGGTGAGTTCGACGCCGCCGATGCGCAGCGTCTCGTGCAGCAGATCGCGGGTGGTGCCGGCGATGTCGGTCACGATGGCGCGGTCCACGCCGGCGAGGGCATTGAGCAGGGAACTCTTGCCGGCGTTCGGCGGACCGACGATCACCGCATGCAGACCGTCGCGCAGGCGTCGGCCCTGCTCGGCCTCGGCCAGCAGTTGCGACAGCGACGTGGCGAGTGCGTCGATGCGCCGCGCCACCTCGTCGCCGCCGAGGGTGTCGATGGGCTCGTCTGAGAAATCGATCATCGCTTCGACATAGACGCGCAGATGCAGCAGCTCGGCGGAGAGCGCTTCGCAGCGATCGGAGAACACGCCATCGAGTGCGCGACGCGCAGCGCGTGCGGCGCGTTCGTCGCCCGCGGCGATCAGATCGGCGACCGCCTCGGCCTGGGCCAGGTCGAGCCGGCCATTGAGGAACGCGCGTTCGCTGAACTCCCCGGGCCGCGCGAGTCGCGCGCCGAGTGTGCGACAGCGCGCCAGCAGCTGCTGCAGCACGACCGGGCTGCCGTGCGCCTGCAACTCGACGACATCCTCGCCGGTATAGCTGGCCGGGCCGGGGAACGCGAGCGCGAGGCCGTCGTCGAGAACGGCGCCATCGGCGTCGCGGAAGCGCACGTGATGCGCATGGCGCGCGCGCAGGGCCCGTCCACACACTGTGCGCGCGATCGACAGCGCGGCCGGTCCCGACAGGCGCACGATGCCGACGCCGCCGGCGCCGGGCGCAGTGGCGATCGCGGCGATGGTCTCGGTGGATGTGGTCATGTCGCTCCTCAACGCACGAGCCCGCCATGCGGCGGGCTCGTGGAGATCTCGGCGCGGCCGTCAGGCCTTCGCCGGCGCCTCGCTGTAGCGGCGGATCATCCACCATTGCTGCAGCAGGCCGAGGCCGCCGTTGGTGACCCAGTACAGCACCAGACCGGACGGGAAGAAGATCATGATCGCGCCGAACACCAGCGGCATGAACTGCATGATCTTCTGCTGCATCGGATCCATACCGACCATCGGCGTGAGCTTCTGCGTCGCCCACATGATCGCGATGTTGAGCACCGGCAGGATGAAGTACGGATCGCGCGCGGTCAGATCCTGGATCCACAGCATCCACGGCGTGTGGCGCAGCTCCACCGACTCGAGCAGCACCCAGTACAGGGCGAAGAACACCGGCATCTGCAGCAGCACCGGCAGACAGCCGCCGATCGGGTTGATCTTCTCTTTCTTGTAGAGCTCCATCATCGCCTGCTGGAACTTCTGCTTGTCGTCGCCGTAGCGCTCCTTGAGCTGGGCGATGCGCGGCTGGAACTTGCGCATTTTCGCCATCGACTTGTACTGCGCGACCGACAGCGGATACAGCGCCAGCTTCACCAGCAGCACCAGGCCGATGATCGACCAGCCCCAGTTGCCGATCAGGCCGTGCAGCTTGGCCAGCACCCAGAACAGGCCTTCGCCGAGCATCGCGAAGATCGAGAAGCGGCTGTAGTCGACGACGCGGTCGAGACCGCGCACGCCCTGGGCCTGGATCAGGTCGACCTGCTTGGGACCGACCCACAGACGCGCAGTGGTCGTCGCCTGCTGGCCGGCGGCCACGGCGATCGGCGCACCGAACTCGCGGATCAGATAGCGCGGCGCGCCGGTGCTGCGGTCGATCTGCATCGAGATCGTGCCGGTGTCGTCGGGTCGCGGAATCCACGCACTGAAGAAGTGGTGCTGGACCATCGCGATCCAGATCTGGCTGTCCTTCGCATTGAGCGGACCGTCGCTCTCGAAGTCACCGAGCTGGCGGCGGCTGTAGCCGATGTCGCTGCCGAACCAGGTCGCGCCGGTCAGGCTGTAGGACTCGGGATTGGTCATGCCGCGCTTGACCGCAGGTGCGGTCCGGATCAGCTGGCGGTACGGGAAGCCCTGCCACGCGGCGGTGCCGGTGTTGACGATCTCGTCGCGGACTTCGATCGCGTAATCGCCACGGGTCAGCACGAAGCTGCGGCGGATCGTCACGCCGTCGGCGCCGGTCCACACGAAGGGCACGATGACGGTGTTCTCGCCCTGCGAGAGGGTCGCCGACGTCGCGGTGCCTTCGGGCACGAACTGGCCCTCGTGGCTCGGCGCGGCATTGCTGCTGCTGACCCAGCCGGTCTGCGCGGCGTAGTAATGCAGCGGATCAGTATCGAACATCCGCACCGGCGGCGCGCCATCGTCGCGGGTCTGCGGATACGCCAGCAGATCGGCTTCGACCACGTTGCCGGCGTCGAGCACCGCGCGGAGCACGTCGGTCTGGGCGACGACCTGACGCGCGGCAGGCGCGGCGCTGCTGACCGGTCCGGCGCCCGGCGCGGGCGGCACGGGCGCGGCGTCGGTGGGTGCGGTCGGCACAGCGGCACTGCCGGTGGCGGCGCCCGGCACCGTGACCGAAGGCGACGCCTGGGCGGCGCTGGTCTGCGGCTGGGTCGCGGCTGCGGTCTTTTCCTTGCCCCACTCCATCCACAACAACACGGCCACCATCAGCCAGGCGAGGACGAGGAAAGTACGGATCTGGTTCATCAGGCAGGCAAGCTCATGCGCCGGGCGTCACCGGCGTGGATGGAAACGGGGAGGCGGGCATTGTGCCGGCCGCAGATGACGGCGGCAACGCGCGGGCACGCCGCAACACGGTCAGAAAGGCGGCACGCAGTGCCGGATTGTCGGCCTGAGCCGCGGCCGGGCGGGCCACGATGACGTAGCTGCCGGGCGCCAGCTGCGGCTGCATCAGGCGGAAGGCATCGCGCAGTACGCGCTTGATCCGGTTGCGACCGACGGCGCGCTTGTCGACCTTGCGCGACACCGCAAGGCCCAGACGCGCCGGGCCTTCCTCGGACAACAGGTGTACGGCCAGCATCGGCGACGCTGTCCGCGTCGCGCTGGCGAAGATTCGATCGAAATCCGCACGCGCGCGCACACGCACGTGCCGCGGATAGCGGACACCGGCGGTCATGGTAGCTGCGCTGCAGAACGGGTCGGGAGTGCGGAGACGCGACTCACCGACCCGGAGGGCTTCAGGCCGAGAGGACCTTGCGGCCCTTCGCGCGGCGACGCGCGAGGATCTTGCGGCCGTCGGCCGTCGCCATGCGGGCACGGAAACCGTGGTCGCGCTTGCGCTTGAGGTTGCTGGGCTGATAGGTGCGCTTGGTAGCCATGGTCGAGCCCTTCGGGCAACGTGACGAATAGAACCGGAAATTCTAGCGGCCTATCGCGGGGCCGGTCAAGCCGGGCCATACAACGGGTCCGCGGAGGCCGCCCGGGGCCGGGGCGCGGGTGGCGACATGATAGTCTGCGTGCCCTTCCCCGGCGACCTGGCCGCGCACCTGCGTGGCGGCGCCCGCTTTGTCGAATTCCGCCGCATG